>NZ_AP040167.1:0-2517131 GCF_055380425.1 Puribacter membranae | reverse complement strand
TGATTCATATCGGGGCGAATCGCCGCCAATGGGTCATGTTTGGATTGTGCGCTGCTTGGGGTGCCGGTTTGCGTCGTTGAAGCCTGTGTCACCATTATGTCTCTATCCTATTGCTGAAATGGGTTTTGGCACATTATACAAGACTCAACCGCAAAAACGTAGGATTCGAAGCGAAGCAATACGCATCTGATTCCCTGTCATATTTCACAGGCAAGTCCCACAGAAATGCCCGCACGGGTTAAAATCCCAGCTCAATCATTTTACAAACGAATACTTATGAAAATCCGCCTCGCCCCACAACGCGACATCATCCAGCTACCCGACCAGCTCATCAGCCAAATTGCCGCCGGCGAAGTGGTCGAGCGGCCTGCCTCAGTGGTCAAGGAGTTGCTGGAAAATGCGCTGGATGCAGGCGCGACCGACATCACTTTGCGCTTGGTCGACGGTGGCAAAACGCTGATCGAACTCTCGGACAATGGTTGCGGCATATCAGCCGAGCAGTTGCCCTTGGCCGTGACGCGTCACGCGACGAGCAAAATCCGCTCATTGGACGAGTTGGAGCACGTCGAATCCATGGGGTTTCGCGGTGAGGCGCTGGCCTCGATCGCCTCGGTATCGAGTATGCGCGTTTCCTCGCGCACCGATGCGTCGGCACACGCCAGTTGCATTGAGAACCACAGCGGCGCATGGCAGGTTTCGGCGACAGCGGGTGGGATCGGTACGCGGATAGAGGTGGCGAATTTGTATTTCAATACACCCGCACGGCGCAAATTTCTCAAAACCGATGCGACGGAGTACTCGCATTGCGCCGAAGTGTTTACCCGCATCGCGCTGGCGAACCCGCATTGCACCTTCAAACTGCATCATCAGGGCAAGGTCAACGCGCACTATCCGGCGACCGATTGGCAAAACCGCATTCAGGATGTGTTGGCGAACCAGTTGCCCGAAAACCTCATTTGGCTGTCGCAATCCAGTGGCGAACTGAATATCACCGGACTGGTATTTCCCGCCGATGCGGCCCGCGCCCGCGCCGATACGCAGTACGCCTATGTGAATCAGCGCTTTGTGCGCGACAAGGTGGTCAATCACGCGATTCGCGCCGCCTACGCCGATATTTTGCATCATCAGCGTCATCCCGCATTTGTGCTGTTTCTCGACATTCCCGCACACAGCGTGGATGTGAACGTGCATCCGGCAAAAACTGAGGTGCGCTTTCGCGACAGCGGTGCGGTGCATCAATTCATTTCGCATAGCTTGAAAAAAGCCTTGGCGCAAACGGCGGCGCAGCGCACGGCGCATTTTGCCGCACCCACCGAGCATGATTCCCTGCACGCATTCAGCGCCAACAACTCAGTGCCTGCGTCACCCAATGACAACGCACATACCGCTCCATCCAGCCCATCACCCCAGCATGCACCGGCGCAACCTTTCCGCCCGCAAACCCAGCAAAATTTGCCCCTGTCGCAAAACGTGCGCAGTTATTTGGAGTTGCTGCGCCAGTCTGAACCGCTCAATCCCGCACCACTGAATGACATTCACGCACCAATGGCGCACGGTATATCAACCGCGCCAACCGCACCAACCGCACCAACCGCACCAACCGCACCAACAGCACCAACAGCACCAACAGCACCCAATAATGCCGACACACACCATGAGCAGCCAACCGACCATCCGCTGGGCTTCGCTTTGGCGCAGATTCACGGCGTGTATATTTTGGCGCAAAACAGCCACGGCGCCGTGCTGGTTGACATGCACGCGGCGCATGAGCGCATTATGTACGAGCGACTCAAATGCGCGCTGGACGAGCAAGCTTTGGCCAAGCAAGAGCTGCTGATTCCGCTGAGTTTTTCCGCCAGTCCGGTGGAAATGGCGACCTTGGGCGAGCCGGAAACAGCGGCGGTATTGAGCCAAATCGGCCTGAATATGTCGCCATTGGGCGCGCAAGAAATCGCCATTCGCAGTGTCCCCGCGCTGATCAAACAAGCCGACGCCATCGAACTGGCGCGTGCGGTATTGGCCGACATTGCTGAATTGGGCGCCAGCCAAGTGCTGACCGAGCGGCGCAACGAGCTGCTCGGCACGCTCGCCTGTCACGGTGCCGTGCGCGCAAACCGTCAACTGACATTACCGGAGATGAACCAATTGCTGCGCGATATGGAAGCGACCGAACGCGCCAATCAATGCAATCATGGCCGTCCAACGTGGGTGCAACTGTCGATGAAGCAATTGGACGGCTTATTCATGCGCGGACAGTAATCATCGCAATCCTCAAATAGACAAAAAAGCCGCCGTCGGCGACGTTTTTCAAAGCACGCTATAATCCGCGCCATCGATTTTAACCACGAGCGACAACGCAGAACGACGATGCAGAACGATACGCCCACTTCAGCCAACGATTTGAGTACAACCATGAAAGCACCCATCTGGCAATGCGGCCGCTATGCTTTGGAACTCTCTCGTCCCTATGTCATGGGCGTTTTGAACATGACGCCGGATTCGTTTTCGGACGGCGGACAATATCTCGATCCGCAGTTGGCGATTGACCGTGCGCATCAGATGATCGCCGAAGGCGCAGACATCATTGACATTGGCGGCGAATCAACCCGCCCCAATGCGCCCAAAGTCTGTACCTGCGACGAATTGCGGCGTATTTTACCTGCGATCGAAGCGCTGATCGACTGCGGCGTACCCTTGTCCATTGACACGCAAAAACCCTACGTCATGCGCGAAGTACTCAGCCTTGGCGTGGACATCATCAACGACATCAATGGTTTTAACAGTCCCGTCGCCATTGATGCGGTCGCCGACAGTAATGCAGGACTGTGCATCATGCATATGCAAGGCACACCGCAAAACATGCAGGCCGACCCTCACTACGCGGATGTGGTCGCCGAAGTCGCCCAATTTTTAGGCAAACAAGTTCAGCGCCTGATAACAGCAGGCGTGGCGCGTGAGCGCCTGTGTCTTGACCCGGGGTTTGGCTTTGGCAAAACCTTGGCGCACAATCAGACACTGATGCGCCATTTACCCCAATTGACTGGCAAACACACTTTGCCGCTGCTGGTCGGCGTTTCGCGCAAACGCATGATCGGCACCATCACCGGACGTGAATCAGCCGCCGACCGCGTGTCCGGCAGCGTCGCCGCCGCGCTGTGGGCGCTACAACACGGCGCGCACATTGTGCGTGTGCATGATGTGGCGCAAACGGTGGATGCCATTCGCACATGGCAGTTTTTCGAATCCGCGTGATCGCCAAAAATCAATACAAACGCCCGGCGCGCGTGACAGGTACCCATTGCTTGTGAAATAATGTCGCAATACCTGCGCGGCACTCATGCCCTGTCATACCCATCCGCGTTGCTCTAAAAAACACAACAACCATAGGATCCATCATGTCACGTAAATACTTTGGTACCGACGGCGTCCGCGGCCAAGTCGGTGTTGCACCGATCACCCCCGATTTCGTTATGCGACTGGGCTACGCGGCGGGACTGGTATTGGCACATGACGAAGCCGTCAAACCCAGCCAAGGTGTGAAGCCACGCGTATTGATCGGCAAAGATACCCGCATTTCCGGCTATATGCTGGAGGCAGCGCTGCTGGCAGGCTTCACCGCGGCCGGTGTGGACGTGCTGCTCACCGGACCCATGCCCACCCCCGCAATTGCCTACCTCACACGCGCATGGCGTTTACAAGCAGGCGTGGTGATCTCCGCATCGCATAACCCGTATCACGACAACGGTATTAAATTTTTCTCCGCCAGCGGCGACAAGCTGCCCGATGACAAAGAGCGTGAAATCGAAGCCCTGCTCGACGAGCCGATGGGCTGCGTGGATTCCAAACATCTGGGACGCGCCAAACGTCTGGACGACGCACCGGGTCGCTACATTGAATTTTGCAAATCCACCTTCCCGTCTGATTTAGACCTACGCGGTCTGAAAATCGTGGTCGATACCGCCAACGGCGCGGCCTACCACATTGCCGAACATGTATTGCATGAGCTGGGCGCCGATGTGATTCCGATGGGCAATCACCCGAACGGCTTTAATATCAATGAAGAAGTCGGTGCGACCGCGCCCCGCGCGTTGCGTGCTGCGGTGATCGAACACCACGCTGACCTGGGCATTGCGCTGGATGGCGACGCCGACCGACTGGTTATGGTTGATGCGCGCGGACTTGAATACGACGGCGACCAACTGCTGTACGCCGTTGCCGCCACCCAGCACCGAACCACACCGGTTGCGGGCGTGGTCGGCACCCTGATGAGCAATCTCGGACTGGAAAAAGCCTTTGAAAAACTCGGCATTCCGTTCGCACGCGCCAAAGTCGGCGACCGCTACGTACTCGAGCAGCTCAAAGAACGCGGCTGGCTGTACGGCGGCGAAAGCTCCGGCCATATCCTCTGTCTGGACAAGCACAGCACTGGCGACGGCATGGTCAGCGCGCTGCAAGTACTCTCAGCCACGCGCCGCAGCGGTCAAACGCTCGCCGAACTGGTCAGCCCCGTGCAGATGTACCCGCAAACCATGATCAATGTCAAAATTGTCAAAGGCTTTGACTGGGAAAACCACGCACCGCTACAAGCCGCGCGTGCGCACGCCGAGCAGGTTTTGGGCGATACCGGCCGCATCCTGATTCGCGCCTCGGGTACCGAACCGCTGGTACGCGTGATGGTTGAGGCGCAAGACGCGACGATGGCACGTGAACAAGCGCAGTTGATGGCGGATAGCCTGAAAAGCTAATCTCGCTCGACTACTGGCTCTATTTTGTGGTTGGTTGCTGAACCAAGCCAACCCCATTCCCTAAAGCATACAATGATCTGGCGATGCTGTTCGCCACACCATTTTTTATATGAATCGTTGGAAACACAAACTCCCCACTCGCGAAAAAATCTTTGAATCGCGTCTGTTCAAGCCCTTTGCGCGTTGGTTCGACGATGAGCATTTTTGGGCGTTTGAGCGTGAATCCATCGCGCGCGCGGTTGCGGTCGGGCTATTTTGTGGCATGATGCCGACGCCCACGCAGTTTGTGTTCGCATTCATCTGCGCGTATCTGCTGCGCGTGCATTTGCCAGTGTCCTTGTTTTCAACACTGTATACCAATCCGTTGACACTCGTGCCGCTGTACATCCTCGCTTATGAAATTGGCTTTTGGCTTCTGCATGGCTCGGAAAACCACGCCGATTTGATCATGCCGCAATTTGGCAATGAACAATTCTGGCACGACTTTGGCCGCTGGGCTGCTGCATTCGGTACGCCGCTGGCGCTCGGAGTTTTACTCATGGGTTCGGTATTTTCCGTGATCGGCTACATCGGCGTGCAATTTTTTTGGCGGCGGCATAAGGCGAAATACGGTAATAAATAGTGTTCGTGAATGACGCGCGATCAGTATTCAGTCATTCAATTAGCAGCATACCATTAATGATCTGAATCACTCAGAAAATAATACCTGCTGACTCTGATCATACACACAACATAAAAGGACGGCATATGCGTCGGCAAAATCTCATTCTCGGTAGTTTACTCACACTGTATTTTTTCTTGTGGAGTACTTTACCCACACTCTTGGCGCCGAGTTTTCCTCTGGATGTGATCGAAGGTATCAACTGGGGAAGGGAATGGCAATTGGGTTACTACAAACACCCCCCCTTGCCCTCATGGCTATTGGTTCTATCTTTTCAAATATTGGGACATATCGGCCCTTATTTGCTCAGTCAGTTGTGCATCATCGCTACGTTGGTCATGGTCTATCAATTGGGACGACACATTGTTTCGCCACGAAAGGCTTTAACCGGCAGTTTGTTACTGATGGCGGTGTTTTATTACACCTGGCCGACATTGGAGTTTAATCACAATATTGCCCAGCTACCGATTTGGGCAGGTATTTGTTTGACTTTTTATCACGCATGGGATGATGATCGCCGCTCCGCTTGGATTGGCTTCGGCATTTGTGCGGGACTGGGCTTGTTGACCAAATATTCGGTCACCTTGCTGTTAATCACCCTGCTGCTGTATTCGCTGGTCTCAAAACAGCGCTCACGCTGGCTGACGCTCAATCCGTGGTTAGCCATCACTCTCATGACGCTCATTTTTCTTCCACACCTTATCTGGTTGGCTACACATGACTGGCTGCCATTTACCTACGCCATGGGACGCTCAGGCGAAGCGGAAAGCTCGGGCGGGCGTTTAAATGCATTTAAATTTCTCGGTACTCAAGCGGTCAATCATCTCATATTAATGATCATGATCCTGATCTGCGGGGTATACCGCTATTTGCGTCGTCCCATTTCATTGAGCCATGATGAAAAAATGCTGGTAGTCATGGCATTTGGCCCTGCCTTGCTGACCACAAGTTTGGGCTTGCTCTTCGGTATCGGTTTGCGTGATATGTGGGGCACACCGATGTGGAATTATTCAGGCATCGTTTTATTGCTGTTCATCGATGATGCGGACATGGTGGTATTGAGCAAACGTCTCTATACCGGGTTGTGTGTGTTTTTAATACTGATTACCCTCGTCATGATCTTGTATACCGCCTCAGGTGCACGTTTGACCGGCAAGCCCGGCCGCATGCACTGGCCGCAAGTCGCTATATCCCTGCAGGCACAACAAACCTGGCAATCCCTGTCGCATTGCCCTCTCGATGCTGTCGGCGGCCAATATTGGCTCGCGGGATTAATCACCACCGACGCAAAAAGTCAGCCATCCATATTGATTGCACCCAACGCTGCTTTTTCGCCGTGGATGAATGCCCAGCGGATTGAATCGCGTGGCCTCCTGCAGGTTTGGCGTGACGGCGAACATGATGAAATACCATATCTAGATCAACCAAATATCGCGGCATTGGCTACAGCAGAAGGCATTTGGCAGTTTGCATGGCCTCAAAATCCGGAACGCGAACCCCTGATTGTTCATTGGCGTGCGTATGTGCCGACTGATTGTCGCTCATTTCGGTAATTGTTGAACGACAATTCAGTACGCCACTGGCGCTCGGAGTTTTACTCATGGGTTCGGTATTTGCCGTGATCGGCTACATCGGCGTGCAATTTTTTTGGCGGCGGCATAAGGAGAAACACCCTCAATAATCAAGCCCCTGGTTTTTTATGGCAAAGCGTAAACTCGTTTATGGTTTAGCTATCTTTTTCAATAAGATAGGGATCGGTCTTCCTGCTACCAAAGTGACCAAAGCGTAAAATCCTTTTGATGATTCAGTTTTTTGATTGAGTCGACAAAAAGCATTCGCTACATTTTGAATACAAGCAATGTTAAATTGAGTTTGTACTTCGACTGGAAACGAGTTTAAATACATCGCTGACTCTTTTGTTGTGGATAGTCTGTAATCACACCCCCTATCACAACTGATATTTTCCCACGAACCACCCTCTCTTCCCTCCATAAGCCAAGTGCCATTAGCTTTTGACAACCGCATTTGCATTCCAGTCAACTGACCATCAACACGGACCAATTCGTAGGTACCGAAATCCAATTCTGAGATAGGGTTAGCGGCATTTGCGCTCATAGAACCCAATAAAATTACAGCGATAAACAGTCTTTTGAACATATTTAGCCTCTTTCAAAAAAATCAGCCAACCAAAAAATTAACTTCTATTCACCCCAACCACCCGCTCACCACATACAAAATCAAGCCGATCAAGCCACCAATCAGCGTGCCGTTGATGCGGATGTATTGCAGATCGTTGCCAATCGCATTTTCGAGCGCCTCATTCAGTCGCTCTTTGCTCCATGCATTGAGCTGCGCGGTCATCCAGTTGCGAATATTGTCCTGCTGACTATCGAGTACACGTGCGCTGATATTCGCGGCGGCTTCAGACAGCTGGGTTTGGCGCTCGGGTTGCGCCAGTTGGTGGCTGATGGCGTCGTACAACATTTGCGCGAGATACTCGATCTGCGGCGTACGTCCGGCGCTCATATCGGTGAGCCACGCATGCACGCGCGTCCACATGCGCCCGAGCCATTCGGTAAACATGGCGTTATCCAGCCCGTTTTGCGCGTGGCGTTGTAGCCAGTCGTGCGCTTTGGGATTTTCGTTCAGTTGATATTGCCAATTCAGACATTGCGACGCAAACCACAGATGAATCGGGTGATCCGGCTCATCCAGCACCTTTTGTGCCAGCGTCGCACCAGCGTTGAGGATTTTTTCGATCAGCCAGTCATCGACCAAATCCATCGCCTGACCGGTCACTTGGGTTTTGAATTTATCCCACCACGTCGCGTTTTCTGCGGCGGCTTGTTTGGCCATTTGTTGCAGCCACGGACGAATGCGTTCGACCGCATCCTCGGCGGTGCAAAATTGCAGTGTCGCTTGTGCAAAGCGATTGATCAGCCATTGATCGGCGCGCTCGGATTGTGCCCAGCCCACGATTTTCGCCGCGCCACGCCCGAGCCGTTCGCCCGTGGCGTACTCTTTCAGGGATTTTTGCCCTGCATGCAGCCACGCCTCGGGCGCGGTTTCGGGCAGTTTGGCGACAATGGCGCTCAACGCGGCAGGCAAACGCTCGGCAATCGCATCGACGGTGAGGTTCTTTTGCGTATAGTCGGCGACACGTTGACCTACTTGGAGCTTTAATGCCTGCTCCGCAATCATCCGCGGTTCAAGAAAATGTGTGCCGATAAAATCCGCCACGCCGCGCGCGAGCTGTGCTTGCTTGGCCGGTAAAATCGCGGTGTGCGGCAACGGCACGCCCATCGGATGGCGGAACAACGCGACCACGGCGAACCAGTCGGCCATGCCGCCGATACACGCCGCCTCGGCAAAGGCTTTGACATAACCGAGCCACGCCCAATCAGGGTGAAGTCGTTGCAAATACAAGGTGCTGAGCCAAACAAGGATGCTCAGAACGAGCAAACCGAGCGCCCATTGGCGCACCGGCCGTTTTTTTGGAAGCGCGTCGCTGATCGACGCCAGTTCTTTGCTCATATCATTTCAAACGAAAATTCGCTTCGCGCCGACGCTGGCGCAGTTTATCCCAATACAACCAACCGCCGAACACGATCAACAGCAGAAACAGCGGCACATTGCGCCATGCGATGAACGGCGTTTGCCCCTCATACGGCTGCACCGACCAGTTGCCCACTGCTTCTTTTTGTGCAGGCAAATCCGCCGCAACCACACCATCCGGCGTGATGTGAGCGGAAATTCCCGTGTTGGTCACAACGATCATCGGCCGCGCCAACTCCATCGCACGCGCCTGCGACATCGCCAAAAACTGCACATGCGCCGGACTGGTGCGCGCGTCACCAAACCAACCCAGATTGGTCTGATTCACCCAAATATTCGGGGCTTGACCATCCACATGAAACGCCGCCAGCTCCTCGCCGAACACATTTTCATAGCAAATATTCGTCGCCACTTTGACCGCACCATTGGGCGTGATCAAATCAAACGGCTGGCGCGACTGACCATAGCCGTAGCCACCGAGCGGAATATTCATCGCATCGACAAACCACTGAAAGCCCCACGGAACCATCTCGCCGAACGGCAACAAATGGATTTTGTCATAGCGCGCCGGATTGAACACATCCTGATTCGCGTCCAACCACAAGCCGCTGTTGAAATACTGCGCGCCCTCAATGCCCACACCGCCGAGCAAAACCGCACGGTTTTGCCCCGCCGCTTTGGACTGATTCAGCGCATCACGCAGCGCCACTAAACCCTGCTCCGGTGCCTGATTCCACGGATACGGCATCACCGTCTCGGGAAACACCGTCAACTGCGCGGTGCTGTTGATCGCGCCCATCAGCGTATTGCGCGTGGTGCGCGCGATTTCCTCGCGGTCAAACTTGATCGTCTGCGCCACATTCGGCTGAAACACCCGCACCGACACCGGTGACTGAACCGGCTTACCCCAATTCACCCCCTGCGCAATCAACCCCAACACCGCAACCGACGCCGCGCTCACGCCAGCGAACGCCCACGAGCGCATCGAAAACTGCCCCTGCTTCGCGCGCACATTCACCCACAGCAACGTTAATACACCCGACAACAGCGCCGCCAGCGCACTCACGCCATACGCACCCACCACAGGGAAAAAGCCCTTGAGCAAGACATTATCCACCTGCGCATAACCCGTCATCAGCCACGGAAAACCGCCAAAGACATAACCACGCGCCAGCTCCGCCGCCAACCACAGCATCGGCAGAGCAACCCCATAATCCGACACGTTACGCTGCGTAAAAAACCGCCGCCACAACCACGCCGCCAGCGCGTAATAGCTCGCCAAATAGCACGACAAACCAACGATGGCCAACGCCGACAACACCGTTGGCAAACCACCAATGTCATGCATACTGAAATGCACCCAGTACAGCCCCGACACCATCCACGCCAACGCAAAAACAAACATCTGCCGCACGGGACGCTGTTCTGGCTTCGCCGTCGCCACCACCGCCCACGCCAAACTCAAAATCAAAATTTGCAATCCGCCCGACGGCCACAGCGTGAACGTCTGCGCATGCGCCACGCCCAGACACATCATCAATAGATACAATAACCAACGTTGTTTCATACCATCCTTTTGCCTATGCGGCGGCCTACATCGTAGGGGCGCATGATTGCGCCCATCATTCACAGTCTATTCAATCGGGACGACCACGCGCCCCTACCATTCATTCCCACCAAATCAAACTGGCCATACGCCCCGTCGTACCATCGCGACGATACGAATAAAACCGCTGTGCGTCGCTGACCGTACACAGTCCGCCGCCGCTGATTTGCGTTGCGTGTAATCCGGCACATTGTAGCCGCTGGCGCGCCAGTGCGTAGATGTCGGCGAGGTATTTTTGAGAGGCATTGCCATCGTTGCTCCGTGCGACAAAGCACGCGTCGGTTTGCTCAGCAGAGATACCCAGCGCGCGTCCCGCTTCGATGAACGCCTCGCGCACCTCGGCGCCGACTTCAAACTGCATCGGCCCAATTGCTGGGCCTAACCATACCAAAATATCTGTGCGTTCCGCCCCGGCCTGCGCCATCGCCGCGACGGTTTTTTCCAAAATGCCACTGACCAAACTGCGCCAACCGGCGTGCGCGCCCGCGACCATCGTGCCCGCGCGCGTGGTGAACAGCACGGGTAAACAATCGGCGGTCATAATCACGCCGACCTGATTGCGCTCGGTCAACAGCACGGCGTCCGCTTCGGGACAAACCTCCGCATCGCTGTGCCGTGCAATCGCCACGCCATGCGTTTGATTCAACCACAGCGGCTCGCTCGGCAAAATCTGCCGCAGCAGTTGACGATTGTGCGCCACGGCATCGGGTGCATCACCGACGTGCGTGGCGAGATTGAAGCCTTTTTGCCCCTGCACGTCACCATAAACGCCCCTACTCGCACCCATGCTCCCGTCAATAGCGTTCACGCGCGTGGTCATCAGCGCATGAACGTTTGCCGGAGCCGCCCAATCGGGTAACAGCGCATGGCGCACACGCGTGTGCCAACTATTCATCGTTCAAAACCTCCATCTCCATGTCCGGCTCGGGCAGTGGCAGATGCGCCACGCCCATCGCGGCGAGCAAATCCACCATGTCCTCGGCCAGCGGGCATTGCCAGCTCATGTATTCGCCGCTGCGCGGGTGAATCAGCCCGAGCTGATAGGCGTGCAGTGCTTGGCGTTTAAAGTCCAATTCGCCCGCCGCACCTTTGAGAATACTGCTGCGTGCGCCACGCTTTTCACCGTACAACGGGTCGCCGACCAACGGATGGCCGATGTGCTGCATATGTACGCGGATTTGGTGCGTGCGTCCGGTGTCGAGTTGACACACCACGATGGAGTAGGATTTTTGCAGGTATTGCCAAAAACCGAGGCTTTGGTAATGCGTGCGCGCGGGTTTACCGCTTTGTCCGACCAGCACGGCCATTTTCAGCCGATCTTGCGGATTGCGACCGATGCCCGCGTCCACTGTACCGAATGCATCCAGTTCACCCTGCACAATGGCGAGATAGCGACGCTTCACTGTACGCTCTTGCAACTGGCGCACGAGTTCGGTCTGCGCTTGCACGGTTTTCGCCACGACCATCAGGCCGGAGGTTTCTTTGTCCAAACGATGCACGATGCCCGCGCGCGGTACTTGTGAGATGTTTGGGTAAGCGAACAGCAGACCGTTGAGCAAAGTGCCTTCCCAATTGCCGCTACCCGGATGCACCACCAGTCCTGCGGGTTTATTGATGACCAAGATATCGTCGTCCTCATACACCACATCCAGCGGGATTTCCTGCGCGGTGTAGGCTTTCATCTCATCCGAGGCCTGCGGTTGCACATTCAGTACATCATGTGTGTATACAATCCGCCGCGGAGACAATTCCACCGCGCCATTGCAGCTCACTTGCCCGTCTTTGAGCCATTTTTGCAGGCGCGAGCGGGAAAACTCGGGCAACATCAGCGCCAATGCGGCGTCCAAACGCTTGCCGCTGGCCGAATCGTCTACGGTGAGGGTGATAGGATCCAAATTGAGAGAAATGGCGGGATTTAATGCCACATCCTCATCCCATGCGCTATAATCGTCTCCCAAGTCGTTGTTCAACTCGTTATACTGCGTGTCTACCAGTTTACCTACAGAAGGTTTTGTCATGATCTTAACTATCCAAAAAAATTCGATGTGGTCATTTACGCGCCTGTTGGCTTTGTTTGCACTCGCCTTTAGCCTGTTGACCGGTTGCGCCACCAAGGAGAAAAACGAATTCGCCGGCTGGAGCGTGGATCGACTCTATGCAGAGGGGCGCGACCAAATGATTGCGGGTGATTATACCCGTGCCGCGCAAGTCTTAGAAGCAACGATTGCACAATATCCATTCTCGGCACAGGCGACCCAAGCGCAATTGGAGCTGCCGTATGTGTACTGGAAAGATGAAAACAAGACCAAAGCACTCGCTGCGGCGGATCGTTTCATCACCTTGAACGGCTCGCATCCGAAGCTGGACTATATGTATTACCTCAAAGGCATCATCAATTACAACCAAAACACCGGTTTTCTCAAAGCCTTGATTACCAAAGATGTCAGCGGCGCGCGCGACCCGAAAGCCGCCACCGAAGCCTTTGAGTCCTTCAAAACCTTGGTGACCAAATTCCCCGGCAGCCGCTATGCACCGGACGCGCGCAAACGCATGATTGAAGTGGTGGACACCTTGGCGCGTCAAGAATTAGCCGTGGCGCGTTACTACTACGACCGCGATGCGTACTTGGCCGCGATCAACCGTGCACAAAGCGTATTGCAAAACTTCGACGGCACACCGGCGGTAGAACCGGCACTGATTATCATTGCCAACTCTTACGATGCCTTGAAAATGCCGGAAATGCGTGACGACACACTCAAAGTGCTGCACGCCAACTTCCCGAACTCCACCGGCAAACTGGACGCCGCGCGCCAATCGAGCTGGAAATTCTGGAAAAAATCCGACAAAGCACCGGCACCAAGCGCTCCTGCGGCCAAAGAATTGGCTCCGGTTGACGTACCAAAACCTGAATAAACCATCCCCATATGATCGCACACGACCGCTTCCCGGCCACCACAGTTGACGGTACCGCACGGTTTAATATCGTGCTGGTACATGGCATGATGGAGCACGGCGGGCGCTACCATGACTTTGCCCGCCATCTGGCGCAGCACGGCGGTAACGTCATCACCTTCGATCTGCGTGGCCACGGCCAGCACCTCAAAGCCGGACAACTGGGCGATTTTGGCGATCCGATTGACGGTGGCGCAGCGCAAATATTCACAGACATCGAGCAGTTATTCGCCTCATTTGACAACAATCTGCCAAACATCCTGTTTGGGCACAGCATGGGCTCAACCGTCGCCCTGCGCTACGCCCAGACACACAGCGGTCTGCGCCAGATCATCCTCTCCGCCATCCCGACCAATCCACCGTGGCTGCTCAGCACCGGCTATCGTCTGGCGAAACTGGAAGCGCGTCTGCGCCCGACCAAACCATCCGTCTTCATGACCACATTCAAACAGTTCAACCGCGAATTCAAACCCAATCGCACCGAGTTTGACTGGCTCAGTTTGGACGAAGGCAACATCGCACACTACATCGACGACCCAATGTGCGGCCAACCCATCGCGCCACGTTACTATGTCGAGATGTTCGACTTCATGCGCCACGTGTTTCGCACCCAAGAATTGGCGAAAATCGACAAAAACACCGCCATACTCATGGTCTGGGGCGCCGACGACCCCGTCACCCAGATGGGCAAAGGTCCACGCGCACTGCTGCCACGCCTGCAAAAACTCGGTCTGGCCACCGCGCAAATTGAATACCCCCAACTGCGTCACGAAATCCTGAACGAGGCCAACCGTGCGCAGGTATTCGACGACATCGTTCGCCTGATTCAGGCGTAAACCAAGGAAATCCCCATGCCAAACACCGCACACGGAAGCTGCCTGTGCGGCGCCGTGCGTTTTTCCGCTCAATTACCCTCAAAATGGGTGGTGCATTGTCACTGCACGCGTTGCCAACGCGCGCACGGCGCAGCCTTTGTCACTTGGGTGGGGTTTGATGAAGCGCAGGTACAGATCAACGATGCGCAGCACGCCTTGCGCTGGTTTCGCACCCCGCAATACGCCAGTCAACGCGGCTTTTGCAGCCACTGCGGTAGCCCGATGTTTTTCCAATCCGAACGCGAAGCAGGCGAATTACACATCGCGCGCGCACTGTTCAACACACCAATTGACCGCACGCCCGAAGCACACATTCACCATGACAGCCGAGTGGATTGGATGCAAATTGACAGCCATCTGCCGATTGAATCGGATTGAATCAAAGCATCTGGTTGCATTCTGGTTTTTTGACAGTCATACCAAATTTTCAGGCGATTACGGTTAAAGGAAACCGAATGGAAGTGATGAGCAAATCAATTTAGCTCATTCATACAGTGGCGGATCAAGAGCGGCCTGTTTCGAGCGCCGCCAACTGTTCGCCGACGAAAAGCCCGCCGCCAGCGCAGCTTTCTCTTGGCTCAAGCCACTCGCGCGCCATTGCTCAAACAACGCGTGTTTGAGCGCCAATTGATACGCATGCACCGTCATACCCGTGGTTTGCTTGAAAATCCGCGTCAAATGCCTTGGACTGACATACGCAATCTGCGCCAAACTCGCCACATCGTGGTTCGCGCTCGGGTCGGCAGCAATCGCATCCTGTACCCGATGCACCGCCATCTGCATGTGCGAGCGACCGATCAACCACGGTGACAATGCCGAATCATGCGGCATGCGGCGAAAATAGACATTCATGTGCCGCGCGACTTTCAGCGCCAATTCGTGCCCAAAGCGTTGCGCCAGCCAATACAAAATCAGATCAAATCCCGCCGTGATGCCCGCACTGCTCAAAATTGCCCCGTCATCGACAAACACCCGATTTTCCAGCACGTCAGCGGACGGGCTCCACTGCCGCAACTCATCGGTCAGCTCATGATGCGTGGTGCATTTCACCTGCTCCAGCAAACCCGCCTGAGCCAATAAAAACACGCCCGAACAAATGCACAACGCCTGATGCACCTGCGGATCAAAGCGTTCTCTGAGCCAATCGGACAAAGCGACACCCGCCGCGCCACGATAGGCCAAATGCTCATCCATCGCACCGGGCAGTACCACTAAATCACCGGTCTGTAACTGTTCGGGCAAGGCCTCCATACCCGATAAACGCAAGCCAAACAAACTCTCGACCTGAGCCGATGGTGAAATCAGGCGCACCTCCAGTTCCGCACCAAATCGCCGCGCATAGCGCAATGCATCCAACGGTGCGGCCAAATCGGTGAGCAATACGCTGGGCAGCAAAACCACATACACATTCATCAAGCCATCCCTTCTCTATTTAAGAAAACGCGGAATAAGTATGTTTTTCAGCTCAAGCATTTATAGGCAAGCATACTTGAAAGCATTCACAATTTTAATATTTTGATTTTGTTCAAATTTTGTCAGGATTCCCCTGACAAAATTTCCAATACTAAGCACGGAAAAAGTAGGCGTTTACTTTTTCCGTATTTCCTTAACGATGACGCCATGCGAGCCATGCACGCCATGCGCGCAGCCCCAAAACATTGACCGCCAACCCGATCAACAAGCACGCACTGCCCCATAACTGCCATTGATTAAGTCGCTCGCCCAACACCAGCCACGCCGTGAGCAAACCAACCACCGGCACGAGCAAGGTAAACGGCGCCACCCGATTCGGTTCATATTGACTGAGCAAACGACTCCACAGACCATAACCCAATAATGTTGCAGCCCATGCCAAGTACAAGGCAGACACAATGCTGTGCCAACTGATGGCCTGCCAATCGGGATAGACATGGCGTTCAAACAACCCAGAAATCAGCAAAAACGGCAGAATCGGGATCAAACTTGACCAAATCACCAAACCAAACGGCTCCGGTTGAATGCCTGCGCGGCGCATCGCGCTGACCACCACATTGCCCATCGCCCAAGAGGCCGCGCCCAAAAGATTGAGCAACAAACCGACGGTAGTCATCTGCATTCCCGCCGCCGAGCCGACGTTTTTACCATACGCAATCAAAGCCAAACCCAATACCGCAATCATTAGCCCCAACCATTGCGTGACTTGCGTGCGCTGCTGCAAAATCAGCACCGAAAAAATCAGCGTGAAAAACACCTGCGCCTGATGCACCACCGAGGCTAAACCCGCTGGCATCCCGACCTTCATCGCCCAGAATAAAAAGGCGAACTGCCCGAAGCTATTGAATAAGCCATACGCGATTAACCAACGCCACGGCACATTGGGTTTTTTAATGAAAAAGATCGCCGGAAAAACCACCAGCGAAAAACGCGCGGCGGCCAATAAAAACGGCGGTACCTCGTTCAATCCCCACCGAATCACCACAAAGTTCACACCCCAGATCAGCACCACCAGCAAGGCTTGCAATACATGCGATACACTCATGATGATTCCTTATTCGATTGCCAGCTACCCCGATAATCCATCTGCCGTGCCGTTTTCTGCGCCCATTCGCTGCCAATGAGTCGCGCCACCAGATGCAACGATAAATCAATTCCCGCCGAAATACCAGCCGAGCTGTATACGCGCGCATCAGCGCCATCCTGCACCCAACGCACATCCTCGCGCACCGTCAACTGTGGATATGCCGCGCGCAGATCGGCGATATCTTCCCAGTGCGTCGTCGCCGTCTGCCGCAAAATACCCGCTTGCGCCAGTAAAAACGCACCGGTGCAAATCGAAGCGGTATAACGTGTCTGAGCGTGCGTCGTCCGTAACCAGTCGAGCAAATCCGTTTGTCGGAGTGCATCCGTCACCACGCCGCCCGGGACGATCAGCACATCGCATGGCTGCGCGCGCTCGGATTCCACCAATCCCACGTCCGGCATGATACCCAGACCCGCGCGTGCATGAAGCATCCGCCGCTGTTGTGCCACCGTTTTCACCACAAAACGCATGGGCGAACCGAATTTTTCGCACACGCGCGAGGCGGTGGTAAAAACCTCGTAGGGGCCGGCAAAATCGAGTAGCTCCATCTCATCAAAAGCCACCATACCGACGTGAATGATGTCACGGGTCGTGCTATTCATGATACGTCTGCCGATTGTGCCAACCAGTCCGCGCTCACCTGCGCCACGCTTTTGATCTGCGCAAAACGTCCGTCCAATACCAACTCGGTGCGTTTTTTAATCTCCTCAGCAGAAAACCGCGTGCCGTCGGCATGCGTCATACCAAAAGTCAAGGTCGCCTCAGTCACCAAAGAGACCGCAAAGCCCAAATCCGCAGCCACGCGCGCTGTCGTCTCGCAACACTGCTCGGTGCGAATCCCACTGATGGTCAGATTAGTGATGTCCTGCTCATGCAGATACGCGAGCAGCCCGCTGTCGGTAAACGCATTGTGTACTGTTTTGCGAAACACCGTATCCATCGGCGGCAGCCAGTCCATAAACCGCACCCGTCCCGATTCAGGACGAAAAGCGGGCGTATCACTGTTCGGATTCGCATGCAGTACGCCAATCACCGGCACAGCCGCACGCCGCGCCGCCAAAATTAGCGCCAATTGGTTCGCCTGATACGTCGCAAAGCCCGCATCCGACCAAAACGACGTGTGATAAAAGGAATCCTGCACGTCAATCACCAGCAGGGCATGTTTCGCGCGGGGCATTTGAGATTCGGTCATGACGGCTCCTATGTTGATGGCGCTTCAATGATGGCACTTCAATAACAGACTATACGATACGTTACTTTATACCCCATAATCAGAGGCATTACAGACCAAATAGGTGTAAAAAAGGACAAGGTCTAACATTCAAGCGATTGGCTCAAACAACAACACATACGCCCCCTCAACTGAAAAGGGTCTGGTGTCGAACGCCACGCGGCACAACGAATATTTCTCCTGAACCTACTTGAACCACACCATCAGGCAATGCCACACCCAAGCATCCCTTAAGCACCCAAAAACAATCGTCGCGCTCATCATGCTGATGCCACGGATACTCACCCAACGCATAAATCATGCGCCATTGGTAATGATCCACTTGCGCAATCGGGACTTCCTGCCACGGTTGGGCGAGCGCTTGTTCAAAGAAATGTGATAAATGAATCGGCGTCATACGGGTCTCCTAAAAGCAAGGATGGAAACACACACGCAACGCCGTTCATAGTCCAAAAAACGCCCAAATGGACTCATCAACGGACAAACCACGCCACCTGACACACATACAAAAATCCCTACGGTTTACCGCAGGGACTTTTAGTTCAACGACTTTAGCTCAACGACAATAGAGCATTCGTTTGACGTTAATTTGGCATTACGGGCACGACCGCATCGTCCAGCCGCGGACATGGCCGCGCGCGCATTGCTGTTGACGCCCGACTTGCACCAAGTGCAAACCGTCCTCACCTTGTCGGAACGACACGCGGTAGCGTTCCGCGCGAATCGCGTCGTCTTGCACACCATGAATGGTCAGCAGATACACCACCACACCGTTTCTAAAGTGAAATACCTCATCTTGTCCCACTGTGTCCAGCTCGTCACTCAGCTCGCTCGGTGTATGGGGCGCAGGCAGCGCATAGAGAATATTGCGACCGCAAGTGACTACATCATCGGTGCACACAGCCGCTTTCACCGGTATGGTTTGATAAATCGTTGGAATAGCGACGGCGCTACGCGGAGTGCGTCGCTCGGATGATTGAGCCAACGCTGATGTTGAAACCACCCCCAAAATCGCCACCATAGCCATCGCCCAGTTTTTGTAGGAAGTCGTCACTCGCATAGTCACTCCTCTTTTTTAAAATACACATAATGAAACCAAACCATGTACTTATTATGCCTGCGTACCAACCGCGCGAACTTATTTCCATCCTTTTTAAACCCATAGCCAAAACCACTGATCCCTGATAAGATTATTCAATTAAATTTGTTTTGAATATAATTTAGCCCATTTATAATTCCTTATTGGAATTTAATTTAACGCAACGAAGGAGACCTATGAAACTCGAAACCCTCGCCATTCACGCCGGTTACAGCCCAGATCCAACCACCAAAGCGGTCGCCGTGCCGATTTACCAAACCACCTCGTATGCATTTGACAACACGCAGCATGGCGCGGATTTGTTCGACCTCAAGGTTCAGGGCAATATCTATACCCGCATCATGAATCCCACCACAGCGGTGCTGGAAGAACGCGTGGCGCAACTCGAAGGCGGCATCGGCGGACTCGCACTCGCCTCCGGCATGGCAGCGATCACCTACGCGATTCAAACCATCGCACAAGCAGGCGACAACATCGTATCGGTCTCCACACTCTACGGCGGTACCTACAATTTATTCGCGCATACCTTGCCCAAACAAGGCATCGAAGTGCGCTTTTTCGACTACCGCGACCCAGCGTCTTTGGAAAAGCTGATTGACGACAAAACCAAACTGGTGTTCGCCGAAACCATCGGCAATCCGCTGGGCAACGTCGTTGATCTCGAAGCCATCAGCGCCATCGCGCACCGCCACGGCGTACCCGTGGTGGTGGATAACACCGTCGCCACGCCCGCATTGATGCGCCCGTTTGAACACGGCGCCGACATCGTCGTACACTCCTTGACCAAATACATCGGCGGCCATGGTACCAGCATCGGCGGCGCGATCATCGACAGTGGCAAATTCCCGTGGGGCGAGCATGCCGAGCGTTTCCCTCTGCTGAACACGCCAGACCCAAGCTACCACGGTGTGAACTACGTCGAAGCCCTCGGCGCAGCAGCATTCATCGCCCGTGCGCGCGTCGTACCGCTGCGCAACACTGGCGCGGCCATCAGCCCGATGAACGCATTTTTGATTTTACAGGGCTTGGAAACCTTACCACTGCGCATAGAACGCCACTCGGACAACGCGTTGGCCGTGGCGCAATATTTAGAAAACCACCCGAAAGTCAAATGGGTCAACTACGCCGGATTAAGCACACATCCGCAAAACGGCTTGGTGCAAAAATACCTCGGCGGCAAAGCCTCGGGGATTCTATCCTTCGGGGTCGAAGGCGGCGCAGAAGCGGGCGCGCGATTCATTGACGCCTTGCAATTGGTCACGCGCCTGGTCAATATCGGCGACGCGAAAAGCCTCGCCTGCCATCCGGCCTCCACCACGCACCGCCAATTGAACGAAGAAGAGCTGGCCAAAGCGGGCGTTTCGGTCGATATGGTGCGCCTGTCGGTCGGGATTGAGCATGTGGACGACATCATCGCGGATTTGGCGCAGGCTTTGGATCAAGCGTAAATCCCCACACCAAGCAAAAGCGGCGCTACATTCAGCGCCGCTTTTTTTAGTTCATCCACTTAGCTGAGCGCAAACTCGGCCGCCGCCTGCGCATGAATCGCCGTGGTATCAAATAAGGGTACAGACGCATCACTTTGATCAACCAGCAATGAAATCTCGGTGCAACCCAAAATGATCGCCTGCGCAGCTTCCTGCTCCACCAGCCGCTGCATGATGCGGCGATAGGCGGCGCGCGACTCGAGCTGGATTTGCCCCAAGCATAACTCTTGGTAAATCACCCGATGCACCACCTCGCGCTCCATCTCATTGGGTACAACCACGTCAATTGCATGCCGCTCACTCAAGCGCTGTTTGTAAAAATCCTGCTCCATCGTGAAGCGTGTGCCGAGCAAAGCCACTTTGTTCAATCCCGCACGGCGAATAGCTTGCCCCGTCGCATCAGCAATATGCAGCAACGGAATCCCCACTGCCGCCTCGATCTGTGGCGCAACCTTGTGCATGGTGTTGGTGCACAACACGATGCAGTTCGCACCCGCGCGCGCCAAGGCCTGCGCCGCTTGCGCCAATAGTTCACCTGCGCGCTGCCAGTCGCCGCTGCGTTGCAATTGCTCAATCTCGTGAAAATCCACGCTGTACAGCACGATTTTCGCCGAATGCAGACCACCCAAACGCTGTTTTACCGTTTCATTAATCGTGCGATAGTACGGAATCGTGGACTCCCAGCTCATGCCGCCGATCAGGCCGATGGTTTTCATGCTTCTTCCTCTTGTTCGTCTTTCGCCAAATCCACCCAAACGCCGTCGGTGAGCCGCTCCAGCTCTGCCAAATCGAGCAGCACCATACTGTGCGTGCAGCCTGCCGCAGGCATTACCGCATCAAACCGACGCAAACTCTGTTCCAAATAAATCGGCAGCGGCGCAGGCAAGCCAAACGGACACACGCCGCCGACCGGATGCGAGGTCAGCGCAAGCACTTCCTCAGCATTGAGCATTTTACCTTTCGAGCCGAAACATTCTTTGAATTTTTTGTTGTCGATTCGTGCCATGCCACCGGCGACGATCAGCACCGCCTTGTTTTGTGTACGATCGCCAATCCAAAAAGCAAGGGTTTTGGCAATCTGACCGGGCTCCACGCCATGTACCGCAGCAGCAGTCGCGACGGTCGGCGTCGGTTCAGTGGCTTGAACAATCTTCAAATGCGGCGCGCGGCGCGCTAAATCTTCGGTAACGGTGTCTAAACTCATGGTTGATGCAGTATGCCTTTAGAAAAATAAATTGAAAAATGAAGCATGGTAAAAAAAATTTATGAAGAATTTTGCCACAAAACCTCCACAATTGCTCTATACTCGCCCCCGCTGTACTGTGAAATCGTTTTCAATAAAAACAAAAAGGAGTCATCATGTTAAAAACTGATTACAACATGGACGAAGATAAAGTCATTCAACCGTGGTACAAAGTATTGTATGTTCAGGTGTTAATCGCCATTGTCTTGGGTATTTTGATCGGTCACTTTTATCCTAAGTTTGGCGTGAGCTTAGAGCCGTTGGGCAAAGCATTCATTAATTTGGTGAAAATGGTGATCACGCCGATCATCTTTTGTACCATCGTCGCGGGCATTGCCAATATGCGTGATTTGGGACAAATGGGTCGCGTCGGTTTGAAAGCCTTGATTTACTTTGAAGTGGTTTCAACCCTCGCGTTGGCCGCAGGTTTTCTGGTCGGCCACATCGCCAAACCGGGTGTGGGCATCAATGCCAGCATCAGCAGCTTTGCTTCCAAAGACGTGGCTAAGGTGTAAGAATTAGTCGGGTTGTTTACAGTTTGTTTGATAAAAGTACATTTGAAGTATCTCATAAGGAGTTGAGTTGTTCAACGACTTATGGGGTTTAACGGTGTTGTAGAAATTGATAAAGCGATTAAGTTCAATGTGTCGGTGCAAAGAGTCTTTAAATTGAATGCGCTCGTGCCACATTTGCATAATAGTACGAATGACGCGCTCTGCCTTTCCATTGGTCTGAGGTCGAGCAATCCGCGTGAAGCGTTGACCGATGTTGTGTTGCGCGCAAGTTTGA
Source organism: Puribacter membranae (assembly GCF_055380425.1). Classification (NCBI taxonomy): domain Bacteria; kingdom Pseudomonadati; phylum Pseudomonadota; class Betaproteobacteria; order Burkholderiales; family Burkholderiaceae; genus Puribacter; species Puribacter membranae. The sequence goes on along the minus strand of NZ_AP040167.1, from coordinate 2,494,328 downwards.
ACAAACGCGTGATTGGGCGTACCTTTATACTCTTTGCCATTGTCTGAGTAGATGTAGTCTATCTCGTAAGGGCACTGAGCCAGTAGGTGCTCAGTCAGGAATTGCGTAGAACTGAATTGGGTTTTATCAGGCATGATGGCGGCGTACAGTTCGCGTGAGTAGTCGTCTATCGCGACGAACAGATATTCGCGAGGTTGGGTGTTGTTTTGCCCTTTAATCAGCGGCAGGCGTTTGGTGTCAACATGCACCATTTCGCCAGGATAGGATTTGTTGTACCGTTGAGCTTCTCGCTTGAGTCGAGCTTGGATGCTTGCTTCAACTTTAGCCAATCGTTTAAGCCCATATTGGAGCGAACGATAGCGAGCATTGGTGCTGTCACTCGGCGCAAATTGTTGCAAGCGGGCTTTTTTGAGTGCCGAATAGATGGTCGGGCGACTCACTCGGTAGTGTTCTGCCAAGTGCGTCACTTTCCATTGTCGGGTTTGGTATAAACGCCATATTTCCTCTCGGTCTAATGGCGTGAGGCGGGTTCGTTTGTGCATGTTCATTACAGTATTTTCTCCGAAAATACTGTAAACAACGCGTTAATTTTTTACAGCTAAGGTCAATGAGTTTGCCGCCACCTCACAAAGTCATACCATGGTCGATTTTTTCATGGATTTGATTCCCAAAACCGTCTTCAGTCCGTTTGTCGAGGGTAATATTTTGCAAGTGTTGCTGATTGCGATTTTGTTCGGTGTGGTGTTGACCCGTGTGCCCGAAGAGCGCGCCCGCCCACTGATCAGCTTCATCGAAGGCATGTCCGAAGTGTTTTTCGGCATGGTTGGCATCATCACCAAACTCGCACCGATCGGTGCCTTCGGTGCGATGGCTTTCACTATTGGTAAGTTCGGTATCGGCTCACTGACCAATTTACTCGGTTTGATCGCAACGTTCTATTTCACCGCATTTTTGTTTGTCGTCATCGTGTTGGGCCTCATTGCACGCATGACCGGTTTCAGCATTTTCAAATTTCTGCGCTACATCAAGGAAGAATTGCTGCTGGTGCTGGGCACAAGCTCCTCTGAATCCGCCCTGCCACATCTGATGAACAAACTGGAAAAAATGGGCTGCAAAAAATCGGTGGTCGGTTTGGTTGTACCAACGGGTTACTCGTTTAATCTGGATGGCACCAATATTTACATGACCTTGGCGGTATTGTTCATCGCACAGGCTTTGAATATTGATCTGACTCTGTGGCAACAGCTCACGATTTTCGCCGTAGCGATGTTGACTTCAAAAGGCGCGACCGGCGTGACCGGCGCGGGCTTTGTCACCTTGGCCGGTACTTTGATGGTCGTGCCGGACATTCCTGTCGCAGGTATGGCGCTGATTTTGGGGATTGACCGCTTCATGAGCGAAGTACGCGCCTTGACCAATTTCATTGGCAATGGCGTGGCCACCGTCGCCGTATCGAAGTGGGAAAAAGCCTTGGACGAAGAAGCCATGCACAAAGCATTGAAATAAGTCACGCGGCAAAAACAAACGCCAGAGTCTTTGCTCTGGCGTTTTGTTTTTTGAGTTGGTTATTAATATTACTGCGCCGACTGCAATTGCCCCAACTGCGCAATGCCTTTTTGCGCCAACGCCAACAAAGCATTCAACTCCTCGGAGCTAAACGGCACGCCCTCGGCGGTGCCCTGAATCTCGACGAAACCACCCTTGCCCGTCATCACCACATTCATGTCGGTGTCGCAATTGGAATCCTCGTTGTAATCCAAATCGAGCATCGGCACGCCACCGACCACGCCAACCGAAATCGCCGCGACCGAGTCAATAATCGGGCTTTGCGTGATTTTGCCCTGCGCATGTAACCACGCCACCGCATCGGCCAGCGCGACGTATGCGCCAGTAATGCTCGCCGTGCGCGTGCCGCCATCGGCCTGAATCACGTCACAGTCGATTTGAATGGTGCGCTCACCCAATTTGCTCAAATCCACCACCGAACGCAGCGCGCGACCGATGAGGCGCTGAATCTCCTGCGTGCGGCCGGATTGCTTGCCCCGCGCGGCCTCACGGTCACTGCGCGTATGCGTCGAGCGCGGTAGCATGCCGTATTCCGCCGTCACCCAGCCTTCGCCGCTGCCTTTTTTATGCGGCGGTACTTTGTCCAGCACACTGGCGGTGCACAGCACCTTGGTATCGCCAAACTCGATCAAAACCGAGCCTTCCGCGTGCTTGGTATAGCCCCGAGTGATGGTTACAGGGCGCAAACTGTCGGGCGCGCGGTTGTCGTGTCGGTGTATCATTATGTTTTCTCTCTTTGGTTAAAATCACTACGTATGAGTTCGCATTCTACCCAGCCCACCGATAATGTTCAAATTTACAGCATGACCGGCTTTGGCCAAGCGCAGGTTGCGTCGCAACTGTGCCGCCTCTCCATGCAATTGAAAAGCGTCAACAGCCGATTTCTCGATTTGAGCATCAAACTGCCCGAGGAGCTGGCGCCATTCGAAGGACAAATCCGCGAAACGCTCACGCGCGCAGTCAAGCGCGGCAAACTCGAATGCAAAATCAGCTGGCAAACCCTCTTGCCCTCCGATGAAAGCAGCTCGGCGCAGCTCATCAACCACGATGCGCTGCAACAAGCCCTCGCCCTGCAAAGCGCACTGCTGGCGCAGGCGCCGAACGCCGCACCGCTCAGCGTCAACACACTGCTTAATTGGCCGGGTGTCGTACCGAGCAGTGCAGGCGCAGCGGACGTATTGGGCGCAGTCACAGCCGAACAAATTAGCGAGCTGACCCAAGCCGCATTGGCACAGTTTTTAGCCAGCCGTGCGCACGAAGGCTCGCACCTAAAGCAAACCATTGTAGAGCGACTGGATGCGATTCAAACCATCGTCGCCGATTTGCGCATCCAGCTTCCCGAACTGCTCGCGCATCAGGAGCAAAAACTCACCGAACGTTTGCTCAAAGCCTTGGACGCGGGCAAAAACGACGTCGCCATCGCCACCTGCGCCATTCCGCGCGAAGAGCTGCTCGAACGCATCAAGCAAGAAGTCAGCCTGACCGCCATTCGGATTGATGTCGCCGAAGAGCTGGATCGCCTCGACGGCCATCTGCGCAATGCGCGCCAAAACCTATCCGAGGGCGGCAATGTCGGCAAAAAGCTCGATTTTTTGATGCAGGAATTCAACCGCGAGGCCAATACGCTCGGCTCAAAATCCGCCAGCCTGACACAAACCCAAGCATCGCTCGAACTCAAACTCATCATTGAACAAATGCGCGAGCAAGTGCAAAATTTGGAATAATCCGAATAAAAACCCAAACACAGTAGGAATGATATGAACAGCCCTCTTTCCAACGCCCACATCGGCAGTCTGTTTGTCGTCGTCGCTCCGAGCGGCGCAGGCAAATCATCGCTCGTCAACGAGCTGCTCAAAAGTGATGACAACATCCTGTTATCCGTCTCGCACACCACGCGCGCGCCGCGCGTCGGCGAAGTGGACGGTGTGGCCTACCATTTCACCACGGTGGACGATTTTTTGGCCAAACGCGATGCGGGCGGCTTCATCGAATCCGCCGAGGTTCATGGTAATTATTACGGTACTTCGAAGGATTGGATTGTCTCGGCACTGACTTCGGGCAAAGACGTTCTGCTGGAGATTGACTGGCAGGGCGCGCAGCAGGTGCGCACGCATTTTCCCGACATGATCGGCATTTTCATCCTACCGCCGTCGATGGAAGCATTGAACGAGCGCCTGCACAAACGCGGTACGGACACCGAAGAGGTGATCGCCCGACGACTGGCGGCGGCCAAAAATGAAATGGCGCACGCAGGTGAGTGTGAATATGTTATCATTAACCACCTATTTTCCACCGCTTTGGCGCAATTGCAGCAGATTGTTGGCGCGTCACGATTGCGGTTTGCCTCGCAAAAGGCACGTTATCCCGATATTTTTAAAGATTTGATGACGCCGAGTGATGCCAAGCCTTGCGCATAAACACCTTGTGCATTGAGATTAAACCGGTTACCGATGATCTTTGAACTTGATTGAAAGAGTAAAACCATGGCACGTATTACCGTAGAAGATTGCTTGAAAAACATCCCGAATCGCTTTGACATGACGCTGTCTGCGACCTATCGCGCACGTCAATTGGCGCAGGGTCACAGCCCGAAAATCGCCAGCAACGACAAACCGACCGTGACCGCCCTGCGCGAAATCGCCGCAGGTGAAGTGGGCACCGAGATGTTGCTCAAAGTACCGAGCTGATTCAGCTCAGCTCAACAGAAAAAGCCATTGTCACAATGGCTTTTTTTAGCCGTATCACACAAATGACCTGAACCGCACTCAATCCATAGGACGATACCCCGCTTTATGCCCGAACAACATCAACCCGAACGAACCACCGAGCAGGAATTTCATGCGACCAGCAGCACGCATGAGGTTTCCAGCGAGCACAAAAAGCAACACGCCGAGCTGATCAAGACCGGCTTGGACGGTTTGTTCGGCCAATTGAGCAGTTATTTGTCGGAGCAAGAATGCGCTCGTATTCGCGCGGCCTTCGCCGTAGCCGATGCGGCGCATCTGGGGCAATATCGTCAGACTGGTGAACCCTACATCACCCACCCGATTGCCGTGGCAACGCTGTGCGCGACTTGGAAACTCGATTCGCAATCGATCAAAGCCGCGCTGCTACACGACGTTTTGGAAGATAGCGGCATTGACAAAATCACGCTGGCCAATCAATTCGGCGCGCCGGTGGCCAATTTGGTCGATGGTCTGTCCAAACTGGACAAGCTGCATTTTGACAGCAAAGAGGCGCAGCAGGCCGAAAGCTTTCGTAAAATGCTGCTCGCCATGGCCGACGATGTGCGCGTTATCCTCATCAAACTGGCAGATCGACTGCACAACCTCTCGACCATGGAGACGATGCGCGCGGATAAGCGCAAACGCATCGCACAGGAAACCCTCGAAATCTACGCGCCAATCGCGCATCGACTCGGATTGGACGACATTTATCGCCAACTCGAAAATTTATGCTTTGAGCAAATTCACCCGTGGCGCGCGCGCGTACTGCGCGAAGCACTGAAAGATTCGCGCCAAGTCAAACGCGAACTGTTTGGCAAAGTGATTCACCAGATTCGTGAGAGTTTTGCCAGCGCGCAGATTCAGGCCGACATTTTTGGCCGCGAGAAAAACCTCGCCAGTACCTACCATAAGATGAAAAACAAAAAGCTGTCACTGTCCAAAGTCATGGATGTGTACGGCTTTCGCGTACTGGTCAACACGCGCAGCGACTGCTATCTGAGTCTCGGCATTTTGCACGGCCTGTTCAACCCCGTACCGGGGCGGTTCAAAGACTACATCGCCATTCCGAAGAAAAACGGCTACCAGTCCCTGCACACCGTCGTCCTGAACCACGTCGGCAAACCGATGGAATTCCAAATCCGCACGCACGAGATGGAGCGCATCGCCGAGTCCGGTATTGCCACCCACTGGCTGTACAAAGAAACCGACGTCAGCTTCTCCGATGTGCAAAAGCAATCGCACCTAACCCTGCAATCGCTGCTACACATTCAGCAAAAAACCAACGACTCCATCGAGTTTCTCGAACACATCAAAGTCGATTTATCACCGGATGCGGTTTACGTATTCACCCCGAAATCCAAAATTCTCAGCCTGCCGCGCCAAGCGAGCGCGCTCGACTTTGCCTACGCCATTCACACCGATATTGGCAACCGTGCCGTCGGCGCCATTATCAACGGCATCGACAGCCCGATCAGTCAAGAGCTGCATAACGGCGACCGTGTACAAATCATCACCGACGCCGACGCTCACCCTGCACCGATTTGGCTCAAATGGGTTAAAACCAGCAAAGCACGCATGGAGCTGCGCCACTACTTCAAAACCCAACGACTCGCGGAATCCGCGCTGCTGGGCGAACAACTGCTGCGTCAATCCATCGAGCACATCAATCTGCCCTACCCCGACGAGGTCAAAGACGGCTGGGAACGGCTCATCGGCGACGTTGGCAGCAAATCGCAAGAAGAACTCCTGTCCGAAATCGGCCTCGGCATCCGCTATGCCAACATTACCGCGCAACGCTGGCTGTTTCTCAACCAAACGCGCGACGCCAGCGCATCGCAAAAAGCCATACTCGAAGCCTCCGAAGAAGCCCTCGTTAAAAGTGACACCGAGCGTTTGGTCATTCGCGGCGACGAATCCAATACCGTCACCCTATCCAAATGCTGCCGTCCGATTCGCGGTGACAGCATCATCGGCTACCTCCAGAAAAAACAAGGGCTCATCGTACATACCAGCGAGTGTCCGATTGCACGCGCACAACGCAACATCGACAACCTGCGCTGGATTGACCTCGAATGGGATACGCAGACCGATTTAGACATCAACTTCCCCGTTGCGCTATCCGTCATCGCCGTCAATGAAAAAGGCCTGCTGGCCAAAGTCGCCAGCCGCATCGCCGATGCAGGCGCTAATATCGCCGACGTCTCACTCGAAACCCATAGCGGCGACGCCGACATCCGCATCATCATCGATGTCACCGACCGATCGCACCTCGCACAGGTATTCAAAGCCGTGCGCACCCTGCGCCAAGTGAAAAAAATCAGCCGCCGGTTCAGCAAAGCCAGCAAAAACTAAATGAATCACCCAGTCCACGCCTCGAATCCCGAGGCACTCGAACAACGCATCAACGACGCCTTGCCGCAAACCCAATGCACCCAATGCGGCTACAACGGCTGCGCGCCCTACGCACACGCCATCGCATTCGAGCACGCCCCGATCAACCAATGCCCACCTGGCGGCGCAACCGGTATCGCCGAATTAGCCCGAATCACCCGCCAGCCCGTTATTGCACTCAACCCAGCCAATGGCATTGAACAACCCCTACGCGTTGCCTATATCGTCGAAGACGAATGCATCGGCTGCACCAAATGCATCCAAGCCTGCCCCGTTGACGCCATCGTCGGCGCAGCCAAACTCATGCACACCGTCATCGCCGATCGATGCACCGGCTGCGAGCTGTGCGTACCGCCATGCCCCGTAGACTGCATCCAAATGCCAGTGGCCGCCAATCCAGACTGGACACGTGAGCGAGCGCATGCCGCACGTGAACAATACCAATTCCGTGAACAACGCCTCAAACGCGAAAAAACCGAGCGCGAACAACGCCGCCACCAAAAACTCGAACACAAACACGCCGACTTCACCGCCGAGCATCCACCTGCGCAGTTTGAAAGCGATGACATCGAACGCAAACGCGCCAGCATCGAAGCCGCACTAGCACGAGCGCGCGCACGGCGGGGAACAAGCAACTCATCGTAATACTTATGGTGCACAAAGACAGTAGGGGCGGGTTAAAAACCCGCCCCTACATCTTTTTACGATTCTCTTGATCGGGCTTGATTCGCACTACTCTTGTTTCAAATACGCCAAAACCCCTTCATACTCCCTCAACCGCGCATAATCCTCCACCGTTGGATGACCAATCCGCGCAAGGTTCATATTGTCAGCGACATCAGCGAGCTTGACTTGTAACGCCAGCGGATTGGCTTTAGCACGCACGGCAGCGTCCATGCGTTTTTCCCCCGGACGTTTGGTCAGCGCCTCAACAGCGGCAATGATGTCGGCATCGAAGCCCGCTTGGGCCAAATCATCGTAGGTGATCGGCGTGTCTTCGACCACGTCGTGCAGGATGGCGACGATGCGCGCGCGTTCATCGGTTTGCGCCAAAGCGACGCGCATCGGGTGGCAGATATAGGGCGCGCCTGCGAGGTCGTATTGACCTTTATGCGCGCGTGCGGCGAGTGCGAGTGCGTCTTCAAATGATGGCATGTTTTTCTCAGAATTCATTATTTTTGGGTATAAAAAACGCCTGCGTCGCACGCAAGCGTTTTGGGCGTACGTTGTGAAATCAGCTTTTGCGTTGCTTTTTCAGCGACTCGCCTTTGGACCAACGCCACAGCCACATGATATAGCCCGACAGCGCGTAGGCAACGAACAAGCCAAACAATGCAAACGGTGGCCATGCGATGATACAGAGCATGATACCAACGAACATCAGCAGCTTGACGAACGGCACGGAGTGCTGCAAATCCATAGCTTTTCCGCTCGAATAGCGGATATTGGTAATCATAGACAGACCCGCAAACAGAGTGACGACGATGGCAATGTAGGGAATGATCTCCGCCGGAATGGAAAGATCTTTTTCCTCAACCAGCCAAACCATCCCCGCCGTGAGTGCCGCCGCCGATGGGCTGGGCAGCCCTTGGAAATAACGCTTGTCGATGACGTCGGTGTTGATATTGAACCGCGCCAAGCGCAATGCCGCGCACACGGTGTAAATAAAGGCAACGATCAGCCCCAAACGCCCCGTTCCCAACCCGTGCAACTGCCATTCATATACGACCAAGGCAGGGGCGACGCCAAATGAAACCATATCGGCCAAACTGTCGTACTGCTCGCCAAATGCACTTTGGGTTTTGGTCAATCGCGCCACGCGTCCGTCCATACCATCGAGCACCATGGCGCAGAAAATCGAAACCGCTGCCACATTGAACTCGTGGTTCATGGCCTTGACGATGGCGAAAAAGCCTGCGAACAGAGCCGCCGTGGTGAAGGCATTCGGCAGCAGGTAAATCGCACGGTGACGAGCGGGGATATGCCCCGCCTCGCGGCCAAATTCGTCAATCACCTTGATATCAGAATGTTGCTCAGTCATTGTGTTCCTCGGTCGGAGCGGCTGTGACCGGTGTCGGTACAGCCGAATGATCGGCCAATGTGGCCAAAATCGTGGTGGTAGCGGATACTTTGTCACCGATGCTCACACGCGGCATGGCATCCACCGGCAGGTACACGTCCACGCGCGAACCAAAACGGATAAAGCCGTAGCGCTCACCACGCGCCGCCTGATGTCCGACGCCGACATAGCACAAAATACGACGGGCGATCAATCCGGCCACTTGCACGGCAGTCACGACCTGACCGTCTGCGGTGTGCAGCACCAGCGCATTGCGCTCGTTTTGCTCGGAGGCTTTGGACAGATCGGCGTTGAAAAACTGGCCGGGGAAATACTGCGCCTTGACCACCGTACCATCGACCGGCATGCGGTTGGAGTGAACGTTAAACACGTTCATGAATACGCTGATTTTCAAAGCTTCGCGTTCGGCGTAGACATCGTACACCTTGTCCACCACGATCACGCGCCCGTCTGCAGGAGACAGCACGGCATTCGGTGTGCTCGGGATATCACGCGCCGGATCGCGGAAAAATTGAATCACAAACGCGGCGATGATGTAGAACGGCCACGCCCAGCCAAAGCCACCCAAAAAGTGAATGAACAAGGCCAGAACAACCGCGATACCGATGAATACCCAACCTTCTTTGGCGAAAATCGGATGCGGATAATTAGATGCTGACATAAAAACTCTCTTACGTAAAATCGTGAATGAAACCAGACGCCGCAGATGTTTCGCCTTGAACCTATTGTTCCAATACGCAATGCGCGGGCAAAACGACGTCCATCAACCATCATTTTACTTGATTTTGCCCTGTACTCCTAAAAAAGTGCGGTTATGGGGTGCGCGACGCTCAAGCGACTCCATCGAGTCAGTTGATGGAATGCCAGCGAATGCGCAGAATAGTGCAAAAATACACCGCAACGGTGCTAAAATGCTGAGTTAAATTTTCTTATGTTCAGGATTATTTCGATTAAATTTTTTCTATATCCAACCGTGCGGACGTATTTTTTAGTCCGTTTTTTACATTCCTAATCAATTTATCATGAATCAAACACCACAAAATTCGACTCAACGCAGCGGTTTTTCTTCCGGTTTCGGCGTTTTGGCCGCGACTTTAGGCTCGGCAGTCGGTCTGGGCAATATTTGGATGTTCCCCTATCAGACCGGCGCGAGCGGCGGCGCGGGGTTTCTGTTGATTTATTTACTCGCCACCTTGCTGGTCGGCCTGCCGCTGATGATCACCGAAATCAGCCTCGGGCGCACCACACGCACCGATCCGGTGAATGTCTACCGCACGATTGCGCCGAAAGGCCACTGGTGGCTGATCGGTTTCGCAGGCATGGTCGCCGCCCTGCTGATTATGTCGTTTTATTCGGTGGTGGTCGGCTGGGTGTTCACCTATGTTGGCAAAGGTTTGACCGGCTCGCTGCTGTCCGATGACAAAAACTATTTGGCTGAGTCGTTTGGCGGCATGGTGGGTAATCCAACGGGATCGTTGCTGATGCAATGGCTGGTTCTGCTGGTGGTCGGCGGGATTTTGCTGATGGGTGTGACCAAAGGCATTGAAGCCGTGACCAAAAAACTGATGCCTTTGCTGTTCATTCTGTTGATCATCGTGGCGCTGACCAGTTTGAGTTTACCCAACGCGATGGCGGGTGTGAAGTTTTTGTTTCTGCCCGATTGGAGCAAAATCAATGCCACGGTGATTTTTACCGCATTGGGATTGGCATTTTTCAAACTCTCGCTCGGTATCGGCTCGATGATGATTTATGGCAGCTATTTCCGCTCGGAACAAAATATCCCGAAAACCGCTTTGACCGTGATGCTGGCGGATTTGACCGTGTCATTGCTGGCGGGCTTGGCGATTTTCCCAGCAGTGTTCGCCTTTGGCTTTAATCCGGCTGGCGGCCCGAGCTTGCTGTTCAAAACCATTCCGGCGGTATTCGTCCACATGCCACTCGGTCAAATCCTCGGCGCGGTGTTTTTCGTGTTGACCGCGATGGCGGCTATCGGTGCGATGCTCTCAATCGTCGAGGTCCCTGTGGCCGTGTTGCACGAGCGCTTAAATTGGACACGCAAACGCGCCATTGTCATCGTCATGGCTATTTTATTGGTACTGGGTGGTCTGTGCGCGTTATCCAACAGCACACTGGCGAACGTGACCGTGTTTGATAAAAACATTTTTGATGCCTTTGACTTTTTGGCCAGTAAATTGATGATGCCGCTGTGTGGTCTGGCGACCTGTATTTTTGTCGCCCTGAACTGGCGCAAAGCCGATTTCATCCGCGCCATCAGCAATAACGGCACTCTCAAGAATCAAGCTTTACTCGCAAAACTGTATTTCGTCGTGACCAAAGTGTCACCGGTACTGATCGCGGTGATTTTGATTTATGGTTTGTTGCCTCAAAAATAGCATCTAATCTAAGTAATTGATTTTAAAAAAGAGATGGTTAATGAACCATCTCTTTTTTTGGTACCGCTTACATAAGCAATCTGTCTAAAACGTGCTATTTACTTCCTCATTTCATCGCTATACTGAATTGACCAGAAGTGATCCTGGCGTATTCAATAATGAACGAAAGGAGACTTAAAATGGCGAATATGATGAAAGCTGCCGTATTCTTGGGCAAAGGTCGGATTGAAATTGTCGAGAAAAAAATCCCTGATGTCGGCCCGAACGATGCCTTGGTGCGCATCACCACCACAACCATTTGCGGTACGGACGTGCATATTTTAAAAGGAGAATATCCAGTCAAGGAAGGCTTGACCATCGGTCATGAACCGGTCGGTATCATCGAAAAACTGGGGAGCAATGTCAAAGGCTATCACGAAGGCCAACGTGTGATCGCCGGTGCGATTTGCCCGAGCTTCACTTCCTACGCCTGTCAAGACGGCTATCCGTCACAAGACGGCTCGTATCTGCTGGATGAGGATGGCAAATGCTCCTGCCACGGTTACAAAGCCACGGCAGGCTGGCGTTTTGGCAACATCATCGACGGTACTCAAGCCGAATATGTGCTCGTGCCGGATGCGCAGGCCAACCTCGCCCCCATTCCTGACGGTTTGACCGACGAACAAGTGCTCATGTGCCCGGACATCATGTCCACTGGCTTTAAGGGTGCAGAAAACGCCAATATTCAAATCGGCGATATCGTCGTGATTTTTGCCCAAGGACCGATTGGTCTGTGCGCCACCGCAGGCGCGAAACTCAAGGGCGCCAGCCTCATCATCACTGTGGATGGCAATGATCAGCGTCTGGCGATTTCCAAAAAAATGGGGGCCGACGTCACGCTCAACTTCCGCAATGTTGATGTCGTTGATGAAGTCATGAAAATCACCAACGGGCGTGGTGCGGATGCAAGCATCGAGGCATTGGGCACGCAACTAACCTTCGAGCAAGCGCTGCGTGTACTCAAACCGGGCGGGACACTTTCCAGCCTCGGCGTGTATTCGGAGGATTTAACCATTCCGATCAGTGCATTTGCTTCGGGTCTGGGTGATCACAAGATCAACACTGCACTGTGTCCGGGCGGTAAAGAACGAATGCGTCGTCTGCTGAGCGTGGTCGAGTCCGGTCGGGTTGATTTGGGCGCATTGGTCACGCACGAATATAAACTGGACAACATCGTTGAGGCCTATGAGCTTTTTGCCAATCAACGCGATGGCGTACTCAAAATTGCGATTAAGCCTTAATTGAGTCCGTATTAAAAGAATCAAGGGTGCTGTTCAGCACCCTTTTTATGTCTCATTCCAACGGCTCCCACGTCAACCAATCCTCGCCAAACAATTCCAACGGATGCAGGGGCGCTCCTCGCCGTGACCGCAGGCCAAATCATTTTCCCATACTTGCTTTTAATTCTTGAACACAACGCTCTATATTTTTTAATGAAGAATCAATTACGATTCTTTCCGTGACCCATTCTTCATAACCACGACTCATGACCTCCAGCCATGAGGGGTGATTGAGAAACCATCAATATCAGTCGTACATCAATCAACCAATCAACCATAGAGCCAACAACGGAACCAGATTAAACAATAAAACACCAATTTTATACACCGCCATCGCCGCGTAATGAATCGCATCAAACTGCGCTTGACTCAAACGAAACCAGCGACGGTGCACTCCCAATAACCAATCATGCCGCCAGCGAAATACGCCAAACCATAGCAATAGAATGGCGTAATTGAACAATAGATTCGAGAGCAGAAATTCTCTTACCCAAGCGATCGTCATACCATCCCCCTTTAGGCGGTCATGGCGGACATAGCGGACATCATCAACGCAGGCGAATGATGTCCGTATCCGTATGGCTCAATCAAACATCGCGGATCGTATCTCGCTTATTTCGCACGCACCGCGATGTAAAAATTCACCTGCATTTGCTCGCGCCCCTGTACCAGTTCCGGCTCAGCAACATCCGCTGTTTTTTCACGCATCATGGGCGCTGCCGCTGCGGCATACATACGTCCGCCATAGCCACCGCACGGATTATTCGGCATGATATTCATGTGTGCGATACGCCATGCGCCAACCGGCTGTCCAAAGGCTTTGGCCACGGTTGCAATGCGTGCTTTAACATCGGCAAAGGCTTCATCATTGAGCTTTTGCTCAGCCGCACGGCGACCTTCGGGACTCAAATAGGAACTCATGCTGCCGACATTGACGCCCATCGCCTGTAATTTCGAGGCCAGCTCAGCCATGTCGTTCAAATCTTTACCGGTCAGGGAAAAAGACTGTTGCACCAGCCATTTATTGGTCACCTGTCCATCTTTGTCGCGCTCTTGTGAGGTGTTGTAGCTTTGATTCTCAACCGTCACGCTGCGATATTGTTTAATCAATTGCATGGCTTGCGACATGGTACGATTCACGGTGTCCGCCGCCTGCACTTTGTCACGATTTTGCACCGAAAAATCCACGTGCATCATCGCGGCATCATGCGCGACCATTTTCTCCGCACTGGCGCACATTTCTACCAAAGAGCCGTTTTGATTAATCGCCACGGTTTCGGCCTGCGCCACCGCGCAGGTCAATGACAAGCCGCTCAAACCGACCGCTGCCAACCATTTTGCTTTATTCATTTGAATCATCCTTTTGCATAAAAATAGGGATGCAATCCGCTGACTGCACCCCCATTCTAATGCGCTCATTGTATTGGCGTTGACGTATTTTTGCGCCAACGCTCAATAAGTCCGAGATTTAGTTTTTGCTTTGATCAACCAATTTGTTTTTACCAATCCACGGCATCATCGCGCGCAGTTTGCCACCGACTTGCTCGATTTGGTGCTGCTCGGTCAAATGACGGCGTGACACCATGGTTGGTGCACCGGCTTTGTATTCGAGGATGAAGCTTTTCGCGTATTCGCCGGTTTGGATGTTTTTCAACGCTTGGCGCATGGCTTTGCGCGACTCTTCGTTGATCACTTGCGGACCGGTCACGTATTCGCCGTACTCAGCGTTGTTGGAGATCGAGTAGTTCATGTTGGCAATACCGCCTTCGTAGATCAGATCCACGATCAGTTTCAATTCGTGCAAGCATTCGAAATAGGCCATTTCCGGTGCATAACCCGCTTCAACCAAGGTTTCAAAGCCCATTTTCACCAGCTCAACCGCGCCACCGCACAATACGGCTTGCTCACCGAACAAGTCGGTTTCGGTTTCTTCGCGGAAGGTGGTTTCGATGATGCCCGCGCGACCGCCGCCATTGGCAGAGGCGTAGGACAAAGCGATGTCACGCGCTGCGCCGGATTTGTCTTGCTCAACCGCGATCAAGTGCGGCACGCCGCCGCCTTGGCTGTACGTACCGCGCACGGTGTGACCCGGTGCTTTTGGCGCAACCATGATGACGTCCAAATCGGCGCGTGGCACGACTTGGTTGTAAATGATGTTAAAACCGTGGGCGAAGGCCAATGCCGCGCCTTGCTTGATGTTCGGAGCCACTTCCGTGTTGTACACGCTGGCGATTTGCTCATCTGGCAAGAGCATCATGACGATGTCCGCGCCTTTAACCGCTTCGGCCACTTCTTTCACCGGCAGACCGGCGTTTTCCGCTTTTGCCCAAGATGCGCCGCCTTTGCGCAGACCCACGGTCACTTTCACGCCGCTTTCGGTCAGGTTCAATGCGTGTGCGTGGCCTTGTGAGCCGTAACCGATGATAGTTACTTGTTTGCCTTTAACCAATGATAAATCACAATCTTTATCGTAAAAAACTTTCATTTTGTTCCCTTTTGTAAAAATAAATACAAATCAATAATTGTTTGATTTTTCTGAAACCAATTAATTTAAATAAACAACGTACAGTACACTTTATCCCCATCAAAACCTTTACCCAACAATTTGACCGGCCTAAACGTCGCGCCTCCATCTGCTGAAACCATGACAATTAAGTCCTGATCATCAAAGGTTTTAAGTTCTTGTACAAGCTGGGTAACTGATTTTTCGTCAGCACCCCAATTGGATTTCTTAATGCCTCGTTCCATTACCTTAAACCCGCAACCCGCGCTCGCCACGACCAATACCCGATGGGCCGGTGCGCACGGTTTCGAGGATCAAACCACGATCAATCGCTTGTAAAAACGAGTCGTTTTTCGCCAAATTACCCGTGACCTCTATTGTAAAGGCTTTATCGGTTACGTCAAGGATGCGACCACGGAAGATGTCCGCCAGACGCTTCAATTCCTCGCGGTCTTTACCGACCGCGCGTACTTTGACCATGAGCAATTCACGTTCGACAAACGGGCCGTCGGTCAAATCTTGTACCTTGTACACCTCAATCAGACGATTCAGGTGTTTGGTGATTTGTTCCAACACCTCATCCGAGCCGGACGAAGTGATAGTCATGCGCGACAAGGTGGGGTCTTCGGTTGGTGCGACGATCAGACTTTCAATATTGTAACCGCGAGAGGCGAACAATCCGACCACGCGGGACAATGCGCCCGCTTCGTTTTCGAGCAATACAGAAATAACGTGTCTCATATTATTCTCCTCGCTTCAAAATCGGTGCGGCTGATTGCAAGACTTCTGGGGTTGGACGCAAAAGCATCTCAGACAGACCTTTACCCGCCTGAACCATAGGGAAGACGTTTTCCGCAGGATCTACTTGGAAGTCAATGAATACCAAACGATCTTTCATCGCCAAGGCTTCTTTCAACGCTCCTTCGACATCGGCATCACGCTCGATACGCATACCGACGTGGCCATAGGCTTCCGCGAGCTTCACAAAATCGGGCAAGCCCTTAAAGTAGGTTTGCGAGTAGCGCTCGTCATACTGCAATTCCTGCCATTGACGCACCATACCCAAGTAGCCGTTATTCAAGCTAAAAATCTTGATCGGTAGCTCATATTCTTTACAGGTGGACAGCTCTTGGATACACATCTGCACAGAACCTTCGCCCGTGATGCAACACACATCCGCATCAGGATGAAGCTTTTTCACGCCCATCGCATACGGAATACCCACACCCATCGTACCCAAACCACCCGAATTAATCCAACGACGCGGTTTGTCAAACGGATAGTATTGCGCGGCAAACATCTGATGTTGCCCCACATCCGAGGTAATGAATGCATCACCATTGGTCAAGCGGTGCAAAGTTTCGATGACTTTTTGCGGTTTGACTAATTGGCTCCCGCGATCGTAATTCAAGCTGTTGACCGCACGCCAATCATTGATCTGCGCCCACCATTTTTCAATTTTCGCCGGATTGGCTTGAAAATTCATTTCGCGCAACTGCGCCAACATATCGGTCAACACGTCTTTCACATCGCCGACAATCGGCACGTCTGCGCGCACACGCTTGGAAATGGATGACGGATCAACGTCAATATGAATGATTTTGCGCGCCACTTGGCCAAAATGTTTCGGGTTGCCCACCACGCGATCATCAAAGCGCGCACCCACCGCCAAAATCACATCGGCGTGCTGCATCGCCATATTCGCTTCGTAGCAGCCGTGCATGCCGGGCATACCGATATAGTTCGGTGAAGACGCGCGATAGCCGCCCAGTCCCATCAGTGTGTTCACACACGGCATACCGACGGTATCGACCAATTGATTCAACTCGGGCGCCGCATTGGCCAAAATCACACCGCCGCCGGTATAAATCACCGGACGTTCCGCATGAATCAGCAAATTCAAGGCCTTGCGAATCTGACCGGAATGACCTTTGACCACCGGATTGTACGAGCGCATATGCACTGTTTCAGGATAGCCGTCAAACTTGCATTTATTGTTTGAAATGTCTTTTGGAATATCGATCAAAACCGGCCCCGGACGACCGGTTTTAGCGATATGAAACGCCTTTTTCACCGTCGTCGCCAGCTGGCGCACGTCTTTGACCAAAAAATTGTGTTTGACAATCGGGCGCGTCACGCCGACGGCGTCGCATTCTTGAAACGCATCTTCGCCGATCAAGGCCGTGGGCACTTGCCCCGAAATGACGACCAAAGGAATCGAATCGTAATACGCCGTGGCAATCCCAGTAACCGCATTGGTCAAGCCAGGACCGCTGGTCACCAAGCACACGCCGACTTCATTGCTCGAACGCGAATACGCATCCGCAGCATGAACCGCTGCCTGCTCATGGCGCACCAAAATGTGTTCAATACTCGATTGTTGATACAGTGCATCGTAGATATACAAGACCGAACCACCCGGATAACCAAAGATGTGTTTCACACCTTCTGCTTGTAAACAACGAACTAATATTTCTGAACCTGTGAGTTCATGTGACATGATAGAGTCCCTTCAAGGTCAAACCTAAATCCTTTGCTCCACAATTTAATGCCAGCATTTGCTTTGTTGCCGGATCAATCGCATGCTTTCGTCCTATATCACGTCCGCACGTCGTCTTTCCGCCACCCCAACAAATCTGCCACATCAAACCAAAAGCAAGGTGCTTTGAAATTGATTGGCTGCGAACGAAGCGATTGTGTCGCCCGCCCACAAACAAGAATGAGTAGCCAAACCCTTGGATAAAGCAATTCGCACACTCATGAACCTGCGACAATACTGAATTTGGCTCTTTTGGTCAAGTATTTATATCAAACCGCCCTGAAAAACCACCCATCCTCGACACAAAAACCACATATTTGCATACTTGGTTAGGTCTGTTAAAGCTATTCAAGCCTTTTCGCGGGACGATCAAAGCGTTCACGCCCCAAACGATACGCCTCTACCTCAAAACGATTGTCCCAATAATAATGCCGCCCACGCAGCCATTGCCACACGCTTTCCAGCCCATACGCCAGCGGAAACAAAAAGCCCCAGAGCATGTACTGACGCACATGCGCGAACTCGTGCGCGCCAATCGCCCGCATTTTCCACGCCTGTCGAAACAGCACCACATGCCCGAGCGTCACGCCATCCACTGTCCCCAGAGGCATGCGTCGCAACAGTCCGTCCAACGCCCCGCCCCAGACCGCCAGCGCCGTGGTCTCGCCGTAGCGCACGCGCGCCCAGCGCACGCCGCCGCCCAGCCATTTTGGACGTAACAGCAATACCAACACAAAAGCCAGCAAACTCACAGGCAATGCCCACAACACGCCCAGCCAGCCAAAAATACGACGTCCCATTTTGTCAAACCATCCCAATTCAAACCCGCACCCGCAAAAGGATGTGCGATAATTCGTTCAACCTTATTATCCCCATTTCATCCTACATCATTATTTTAACGGCACACCTATGTTCGCACGCATCACCGGCATCCTGATCGACAAAAAACCACCGACCGTGGTCATTGACACCCCATCGGGTTTAGCCTACGAAATCGACGTACCGATGAGCACATTGTACACGCTCCCCGAACTCGGGCAAAAAGTCAGCTTATTCCTACATTTGGCAATCCGCGAGGACGCGCATGTGCTGTATGGTTTTGCCTCCGCCGCCGAACGCGCCAGTTTTCGCCAACTCATCAAAATCACCGGCATCGGCGCGCGCACCGCGCTGGGCATACTCTCCGGCCTGTCATCGGACGATTTGCAACAAGCGATTGCGCAGCAAGACGTCTCGCGTCTGACCAGCATTCCCGGCATTGGCAAAAAAACCGCCGAACGACTGGTGTTGGAACTGAAAGACAAAGTTGCCAACCTCTCGTTTGACCACAAACCGAGCGAAAAAGCAGTGGACACCTCGGCGCGCGTGGACGTCTACGCCGCGCTGATGGCGCTGGGCTACGCGGAAAAAGAGATCAACCACGTGCTGAAACACTTCCCGAACGATTTGGACGTCAACAACGGCATCCGCTGGGCGCTACAACAATTTTCTAAGTAATCTGGACACCATAATCTGGACAAAACCGCACCATGAGCCAAATCATCACCGACGACTTTTCCGCCCACTTACCGAATCAAACCGCGCAAGAGCGCCTGATCGAAGCCGAGCCGCTGAACCCGCACGAGGAGCAATCCGAGCGCGCCCTGCGCCCGAAACTCTTGGACGAATACGTTGGGCAAATCAAAATTCGTGAACAGCTTGATATTTTTATCGGCGCGGCACGCACACGCCAAGAAGCGCTCGACCACACCCTGCTGTTTGGCCCGCCGGGTTTGGGTAAAACCACGCTCGCACACATCATCGCGCGCGAAATGGGTGTCAATCTCAAACAAACCTCCGGCCCCGTGCTGGAGCGCGCGGGCGATTTGGCTGCATTATTGACCAACTTGGAGACCAACGACGTCCTGTTCATCGACGAAATCCATCGCCTCTCACCCGTGGTGGAGGAAATCCTCTATCCGGCGCTGGAAGACTATCAAATCGACATCATGATTGGCGAAGGCCCCGCTGCACGCTCGGTCAAACTGGACCTCAAGCCATTCACTCTAATCGGCGCGACCACCCGGGCGGGGATGCTGACCAATCCGCTGCGCGACCGATTCGGCATTGTCGGGCGGCTCGAATTCTACACCATCCCCGAGTTGACCCACATCGTCACGCGTTCCGCCGGACTGCTTGGCTGCCAGATTGAAACCGAAGGCGCCATCGAAATCGCCCGTCGCTCACGCGGCACGCCGCGCGTGGCCAATCGCCTGCTGCGCCGCGTGCGCGATTACGCGCAAGTGAAAAGCAACGGCGTGATTACACAAAAAGTCGCCGATGCCGCCCTGAAAATGCTTGATGTGGACTCGGCGGGACTCGACGTGATGGACAAAAAACTGCTCGAAGCGATTTTGTACCGTTTCAACGGCGGTCCCGTCGGCCTGGACAACCTCGCTGCCTCGATCGGCGAGGCCAAAGACACCATCGAAGACATCATCGAGCCGTATTTGATCCAACAAGGCTATCTGCAACGCACCCCGCGCGGACGCATCGCCAGCGCCATGACCTATCAGCATTTTGGCTTGACGCCTCCGGCAAGCGAAGGCAGTTTGCTGTGACGACTGTGACCAAACCGCCAAAAAGCCAAATAAATAGGGCTAAATGACACCGTGTACTGAATGATTCGCGTATCATAGCAAAGGACTGATACGAGACATCTGCGTTGTTTAAGTCGCGTTTCTGTGTGGCGTCGTTATCTGCATTGCCACCACACCAACCCACTCATTCTGGCCGAAGGAAAGACATTTTATGAGTTCAAATACCTCCGCCGTCAAAGCGCCCATCAATTGGCCCGCTTTGATCGTTCTCACTTTGACCCCGTTGGCTGCGCTGATTTTAATTCCTTGGTACGCGTGGTCGCATGATTTCAGCATGGCGGCTTGGATTTCTTTTGTCGTCATTTTGGCGCTCAATGGCTTGAGCATAACAGCGGGCTATCATCGCCTGTGGTCGCATCGCGCGTACGAGGCCAGTTGGCCGGTGCGTTTCGTTCTGATGATTTTTGGCACGATGGCCACGCAAAACTCGATCCTGAATTGGTGCTCCGGACACCGCAACCATCACCGCCATGTCGATGATTTGGATTTAGACCCGTATTCAGCCAAACGCGGCTTTTGGTTCTCACACATCGGCTGGATGCTGCGCGACTATCCAAGCGGTCAATTGGATTATAAAAATGCACCCGATCTGCTCAAAGACAAAATGGTGATGTTCCAACATAAGTATTATGTGCCACTCGCGTTGGCCATCAACTTTGGCATTCCCATCGGACTTGGCTATTTGGTTGGCGACGTAGCGGGCGTGGTATTGTTGGCCGGTTTATTGCGTTTGGTCGTGAGCCACCATTTCACCTTTTTCATCAACTCATGGGCGCACGTCAGCGGCAAACAACCCTACACCGATACCAACACCGCGCGCGACAATCCGATTTTGGCTTTATTTACTTGGGGCGAGGGTTACCACAACTTCCACCACATCTTTCAATACGACTACCGCAATGGCGTCAAATGGTGGCAATATGACCCGACCAAATGGCTGATTTACGGTCTCTCGCGCGTGGGTTTGACCCGCAATTTACGTCGAATCCCGCGCTTTACCATCGTCAAAGCCGAAGTGGAAATGAAGTTCAAACGTGCCGAACAGTCTTTGGAAGTTTATGGTTTGGAATTCAAACAAGACATCAAAACCCTGAAAGACAAAATCAGCCACGAATACGAGCTGTACAAACAAACAGCCAACGCTTGGACGCAGCTCAAAGAGCGGGAATTTAACGCTAAAAAAGAGCAAGTCAGCCAAAGTTTCAAAACGGCGGACAAAAAACTCCGAGCCGAATACAAGCAAATCGAGCAAAAAATGACCGCGCACTCGGAACGCATGCAGGCTTTGCTGAAAAACCTCAACAAACAATTGGCGGCGGCGAAGGCTTAATAATCCCGTTCAGATACGAAACCGGATCAAAGACACAGAAAATTGTTGATTGTTATAAAAATGGGGTGGGTACATTCAGTGCCCACCCCATTTATTTGTTCGTATCTCCCCAACACCAGCATATGCGCACGACCCAATCAATCGAATCGACGAGCGCTCAGTGGATGTCATGCTTCCGCAGCCATGCCTATTCAAATGACAGCAATGCGTCTAAACAACTGCTTCCTGCTCATTGCGCAACGCACGAAAGCAAGCAGGCAGTTGATGGACAATCATACTCAATTGTTGCCACAGAATCACATGCTGCCGATCGGCGGTATCACTCGCGGGACGCATGGCGGCCAACTCGGCACTCAAACCACTGTAAATCGCGTCAAACGCACTCGGCTGCAACGTGGCGATCGCATCCAATGCATCGGCCACGCGGTAAGCCAGTCGATAAAACGGCTCGGTAACGACAGTATTGTCGTGCTCCGATTGAGGCTGTAAATGCTGCCGATACGCGCCCAACGCGGAAATATAACCAATCAAATTATAGTTGAGCCGCAGCAGCTTAAATCCATTTGGCAGGTGATCGGCGTATTTTTCCGGCTCCCTGCTCATATTGGACAAGGTATTGCTCAGCGCCACCGCGCGCTCATGCGCTTGGCGCCGCACGCTGCGATAGTCCACATCATCCATGCCACCGTGTTGCAATTGATCCAAAATCACCCGGAGATAGTTACCGTTATAGGTAATCGCGCGACGAGCGGTGTGATCCAAGGTGAGATAACGCCAATCCGGCCACAGATACGATACCGCCACCCACGCAATCGCCGAGCCGATGAGTGTATCCACAATGCGCAAGGGCATGGCGGCATACATATCCAAACCCGCCAGTGAAAAACTGGTCATCGCCTGAATGGTAATGAAGAATGTTGAGAAGCGATAATCATTGTTGCGAAAGAAGAAAAACAGCGTCGTGGCCGCAACCACAATCCACAATTTGGTCTCGATGGATGGCGTGAAATACGGAATCAGCGCGCTGACCAGCACCCCCAAAATAGTACCGATGATGCGTTGATTGACGCGGCTTTTGGTGCTGGAATAATTGGGCTGGCACACAAATAGCGCGGTCAGCAAAATCCAATAGCCGAGTTTCAAATCCAGCAGCTCGACCATCATACAGGCAACAAACACCACGATGGCCAAACGCACCGCGTGGCGAAACACCACCGACTCGAACGTCATTTGGCTGCGCATCGTGCGCCACGCGTGCTTCAAACCGCTTTGCTCCAATGCCGCAATTCGGCTCGCATCCGAATCCGTCTCCAAATCCGTCGCATCCTGAGTATTCAGATGAGCAAGCTGATAATCAATGCTGCTCAAATTATCCAACAGGCGTTGCAGCGCATACACATCCATACCACCGTGCGTGTCTGCGTAGTGATTGAGCGACTGCCTGCTGCCCTCAATGGCGCGGGTCAAACGGCTGCTATACGCATACGGCTCATTGCTGCGCAAACTCTCGGCAATATCACGGCACGCCTGTGCTTGTAGCTCCAATAGCCGCTGGATGCGAAAAATCAAATCGGTATTTTTGAGCTTTTCCGCCAATGCACGATATTCAAAGTGCGCCGAACTGATGCGCTCATGAATATCCTGCGCCGTGAAATAAAAACGCAACATCCGCACCGTGCGCGGATGGCGGTTTTGCCCACGCATGCGATAAAACAGCGCACTGCGACACTCATTAAACGCCGCAATCACCCGCGCATTTTTCATCGCCAATTCAACTTGCCGACTGTCGAGCAAATCCGCATCATCCGGGTCAAAAAACGCCGATTTGGCATCAAAATACGCCCCCAATGCCGCATAGGCACGTCCAACCGTTTGCTGCACCGTCCGATGCGGAAAAATCATGTGGAACAGCAGCGTCACGCCACCATACAGCGACGTACCGAGCAAAATCATCAAGGGATTCACCAGCCACATGCCATCCGGCTTATGCGTCAATGTGGTATACGTCGCCACCGCCAGAGTACCAAATGCAATCGTACGGTAACGCAAACCAATCGCGCCGAGCCAAGTAAAGCCAAACGTGATCGCGGTCATCCACAGCACAAACCACATGCCTTTGCCCAACATGATTTGCGAGCCGACGGAGGCAAAGGCAAAGGCGCACAGGGTAAACAGCATGTTTTTCAGCCGCCCTGTCAGGCGATGATCCAAATCCACCAAACCGCCTGCAATAATCCCCAACACCAGCGGCATCGACAAAGATGGCGCGTCAACATACCACACAAACACCGCAGCGATCAGCACACTGATGAAGACGGGAATCGTATTGATAATTTTCGGATGGAACGAGCTTATTTTCATGGTATTGCGATAGAGGAATGGAGATGCGCCGTTTTTGTCTCATGACACAAACATGCGCGAGTGCTATTGTAACGCAGAGCGCAAACAGCACGCCGACGACACAGCCAGCATTTGCCCCAAAAGGGTGCGCAACAGCCATTAATTGGCGGTTTGATTGCCATCTGGATGATTTCAAGAAGGAGTGTTAAACGATTCGTATGCACGCTGGAATCATGCTCCAATGTTCAACCCATTCGTGCGATGACGCGATTGTATCGCCAATCGCGCTTGACTAACGGTACTACGACCGCATCACTTGAATCGTCGCCACACCAATACCGCCAAAACCAAGCTGGTAATGAGATAGAGCACTTGCGACACGCCGTGCAACTGCATAAATGCACCGGCGTTGCTGAGCATATTGGCTTTGAGCGCCTGCATTTTAGGGGTAATGACGGCGTATTGAATGATGACGATGAACAGAGCAATCAGCGTCAGCCACAGATTTTTGTTGTGCAATAGTTTTTGTGCATGGCGCACGCGGTAGTCGATCAGCACAAGTAGCGCACAGATGAGGCTGATGAGGTAGGTCGCTTGGAGCAATTCGCCGGTGATCAACCCCGCTTCAATTTTCGGCCATTTGGCGAACATCAGCGGCGCAAAGACATAGCCGGTAATCCATGTGGTGACCGCCCAGATCATCAAGGCCAAAAAAGACAACCGCGCCAGCCAAGCGTGCCAACGCGGTTTTTGTGCGGTTTCAGTCATTGTCTCTGGGCGCATGACCGATCGATCCGATTAAATATACAGCACTTCGATGACTTCGTACTCGCGCACGCCCGAAGGAGCCTGCACTTGCGCGACATCACCCGCGTATTTGCCGATCAGCGCGCGTGCAATCGGCGAGCTGATGGAGATTTTGGATTCTTTGATGTCCGCCTCGTCGTCACCAACGATTTGGTAGCGAACTTCTTGGTTGTTTTCCAAGTCTTCCAGCACCACGGTTGCGCCAAACACGACACGACCTTCGGCATCCAACGTGGTGGGATCGATGACTTGTGCATTGGCCAATTTGGCTTCGAGTTCAATAATGCGACCTTCTACAAAGCCTTGCTTTTCCTTAGCAGCGTCATACTCGGCATTTTCCGACAAGTCGCCTTGCGCGCGCGCCTCGGAAATCGCGGTGATGACGGCGGGACGCTCAACGTGTTTGAGGTGTTGTAATTCGTCACGCAAGAGTTGTTCGCCAATTTTGGTAATCGGGGTTTTCATACTTCCTCTCCAACAGCAAAGGGGTTTCGAATGCGTTTTTCGCGCATCCGAGTTATTTTGAGTGTAAAAAAATCACCGCAGTCCTCGCACGGTTGTGCACTGCGGTGGCGCGGGTCATGATCGACCTTAATGAGCGTTATTGTACACACAACACGCGCCATTGTGGCGAGAATTGTGGCGCTGTGTTGATGGTGTGCATGCTTATGCACCTGTCCTTATGCGCTGGGTTGGCTCACTCATTTTGGCTCGCTCTGATGCTCGTCCAAGGTATTACCGCAACTGGAGCAGAATTTAAAAAAGGTGCTGCATCGCGTGCCGCAGCGTGCGCAGGCTTTGAAAACACACAAGCCACAATGCACGCAGTAGTCCGCCGGCACGCCCGATGCGCCGGTATTGAGCGGACGTTCGCAGCTCGGACAGACGTTTTTGGCCAGATGACCGAGCGCTTGTTCGTAGTTGAATTCTTTGCGCCGTTCTTCCTGCGAGCTTTGGCTCATTTTCAGCTCTTCTTCCTGTTTACGCCGCAGGTATTTTTGCATGTTCATAATGCCGTAGTAGCCGCCGACCATCGTCAACACAATACCGACGATGTAGCGCACATAGCCGCCGTAGCTGGGTAAGTACGGCACCAACTCGATGAAAAACACGATCAGCGCGAAGAAGATAAAGCCCCAAACAAACGGCCAGTAGCGGCTTTGACGCTTTTTGGCGAACAGCCATGCGCCGAGCGCCAACGCAGGCAAGGCAATCAATAAACGCCACAAGAAGACTTTTAAATCATAGGCATTGCGTGCGCTTTCATAGTTTTTATACGCCTGATCGCGCAATTCTTGTTCGCGCGTCGTGTCTACCGTGCGCTCGTTGTCCAAAACGGCCTGATTGAGTTGCTCGACCGACTTTTGTGCCGCGCTGACCCGCGCTTGCAATTGATCCAAAGCGCGCGTACGCTCAAGGACTTGTGCATCTTGCGCGGTGTTTCCAGTCGCGGTGCGCGTCTGAATCCAGTTGTCGAATTTATTTTTTTCTTCGTCGTAGCGCTTTTGTTCGGTTTCCAGCGTCAAATACGCTTGCTCCAACTCACGCCGTACCTGTTTATTTTTTTGCTCAACCGCTTCTCGCTGCGTCTGGATATTTTTTAACTCGACCGGCTCATACTGCGCCAACTCCGGCTCATTGCCCACCTTGGGCAAATCACCAATTATTTTGCCACCCAATCCGGTCAAAAATGCGGCGAACAGCACGGCGATACACCACATCACCACGGTAAAAATTTGCTCGGGTAAGCGTTTGTTTTTATTCATTTTAAACATGGCGTCCTCGCATGACAGACTACAAAAATGGATACACCCACATCATAACTGAGTTTATCCGCAGTTGGCGTTTTTGCGGCCTTTTTCATAGGATATGAGCCAATCCGATTGATGCATCCATGCCCGAGCCAAAGGCAAAACCAAGCGGATGAATGTCACGATTGTTACTTTTATGATGAAATTATGTTCAATAGTAAAATTATTTTGTTCAAATATGAAATTTGTGTTACCCTGTCATTGCACTCAGTCAGTGCATGAGTGCATGTGACAAGCCTCCATAAAACGATAGCTAACAAAGCAATAAAAAGGTGAACATATGTTTAATTTCTTAAAACCCGCTCCGTACAAGCCGGAGCTTCCTCCCGATCAAATCGATCCCACATATAAGCGGCTTCGCTGGCAAGTATTCATGGGGATTTTCTTCGGTTACGCCGCGTATTACTTGGTGCGCAGTAACTTTGACCTCGCACAAAAAGGCTTGATTGAAGCGGGTATGTATAACAAGGCGCAGCTCGGTATCATCGGTACCGGTGCTGGTTTAGCCTATGGTTTGTCCAAATTTCTGATGGCTGCGTGGTCGGATCGCTCCAATCCGAAAAAATTCATGCCGCTGGGTCTGCTGTTATCCGGTCTGTGTATGACCTTGATGGGCTTGATGCCGTGGGCAACCTCCAGCATCGCGATCATGTTTATCATGATTTTCCTGAACGGTTGGTTCCAAGGTATGGGTTGGCCACCGGCAGGTCGCACTATGGTGCACTGGTGGTCGAAAAAAGAACGCGGCGGTATCGTTTCCGTATGGAATACCGCTCATAATTTGGGCGGCACAATGCCCGGTCTGTTGGTGGTGCTCGCTACGGTGATCTTTGCTACGAATCATCCCGACATTGCCAAAGTCACCGCCAAACATGTGTGGCAACAGGCCTTGTACTACCCGGGTATTTTGGCGATGGTTTTGTCTGTACCGTTGTATTTCGCACTCAAGGACACACCGCAGTCTTGTGGTTTGCCGCCGATTGAAAAATACAAAAACGACTATCCAGAGGATTACGACGAAAAAACCTATGAGAACAATATCAGCGCCAAAGATATTTTCTTCAAATACGTGTTTAATAACCGTCTGCTGTGGTACATCGCCATTGCCAACGTATTCGTCTACCTGATTCGCTACGGTATTTTGAAATGGTCGCCAGTGTATTTGGGTGAAGTGAAACACTTTGACATCAAATCAACTGCGTGGGCGTATTCGGTATACGAATTGGCCGCTATCCCGGGCACACTGCTGTGCGGCTGGATGTCGGACAAAGTGTTCAAAGGCAAACGCGGTCTGACCGGCTTCGTGTTCATGGTTTTGACCACCATCGCGGTGATCGCATTCTGGATGAACCCGGCCACGCCGGAAGCAGAATTGGCACACTACGCGACCCTGCCTTGGTACGATAACCCATACAAACTGTTTGACTTCATCATGATGACCACAATTGGTTTCCTGATTTATGGTCCGGTGATGTTGATTGGTCTGCACGCCTTGGAATTGGCACCGAAAAAAGCGGCCGGTACGTCCGCAGGTTTCACCGGTTTGTTCGGTTACCTCGGTGGTACGGTTTCCGCCAGCGCGGTGGTTGGCTGGGCGGCTGAACACTACGGTTGGGACGGCGGTTTCTACGTCATGATCGTCGGCGGTATCTTGGCCTGTGTCCTGATGTTGGTCACGATGGTTGAAGAAGGCAAACACAAAGCCCGTATCGCAGAAGAAGATCGTTTGGTTAAATAATTACTAAATCAATCACACAAGCAAACCTGAAAGGAGCGCACATGCGCTCCTTTCGGCTTTTTGCTGCTCAACACCGAAACGCAACGCACACGCCAGCGACTTTTTCCTTTATCATCCGCCCATCACACCAACTTTTTCAAACGAGTCGTCATGCCTGCTGCCACTAAAAACAATGCCCGCACCACGCCCACAGCGAAAGTGGACGATCCGCGCACCATGCGCGCATGGGCGTTCTACGACTGGGCGAACTCGTCCTACGCGCTGGTGATCAATACCGCGCTGTTTCCGCTGTATTTTCAAAGTGTGATGAGCGACGCGCCGCAGGTATTGAACCTATTCGGCTACGAAATCAGCGCCAATGCAGCTTATAGCTATTCACTCAGCCTGTCTTTTTTGATCTTGGTACTGCTCTCACCCGTGCTCTCGTCCATCGCGGGCAGTCGCGGCAACAAACTCTCCTTCCTCAAATTTTTCTGCACCTTAGGCGCGCTCTCGTGCATGGGCTTGTTTTTCTTCAAAAGCGCCGATCAAGTGCTCTGGGCGCTGCTGTTCAATATCACCGCAAGCATTGGTTTTTACGGCTCGCTGGTGTTTTACAACGCCTATCTGCCTGAAATCGCCAGCCCCGCCCAACAGGATATGCTCTCCGCACGCGGCTTTTCGCTTGGCTATGTCGGCTCATTATTGATCCTGATTATTTCTTTGGTCTTGATTCAGGTCGTCGCCGATGAATCCAACCGCGGCTTTTACACGCGGCTGTGCTTTTTCCTCACTGGTTGTTGGTGGCTGGGTTTTGCGCAGTACAGCTTTGCGCGTTTGCCGAAAAATCGTGCCATCACTCGCCATGAGCAGAGAGAGCGTGCATTGGCGCGGCAATCCTATTTTGACCTATTTACCGACAGCTTTGAGGAGCTGCAACATACCGTGCGCGATTTGGTGAAAAGCAAGCAAATCAAGTGGTTCCTGACCTCGTTTTTCTTTTACAGCGTCGGCATGCAAACGATTTTTCTGATCGCCACCTTCATCGGTACCGAATTAAACCTGTCGCAATCGAAAATGATCATCACGATCATGCTGCTCCAGGTAGTTGCCATCATCGGCGCAACGCTATTTTCGTGGCTGAGCAAACGCATTGGCAATATTTGGGTACTGATGAGCGGCGTCAGCATCTGGATCATCGTATGCCTGCTGATTTACACACTCTCCGCCCAAGAGTCCGACGGGCAAAATCGCTTTTTCGGCATCGCCGGACTGGTCGGATTGGTCATGGGCGGTTTGCAGTCGATGTCGCGCTCAACCTACAGCAAACTGCTGCCGACCTCGCACGACTCTGCGACGTTTTTCAGCTTTTACGACATACTGGAAAAAATCGCCATCATCGTCGGCACGGGCGTGCATGGCTATCTCATCAACAAAACCGGTACGACACATGCCTCCTCGCTCGCATTGGCTGCCTTTTTCGTGGTGGGGTTAATCTGTTTGAGCCGCTTAAAAGTACATGAACGGCGCGCCTTGAGCAAACCGCGTTAAAGTAATACCAATTTTTGCGAATGCACGGCTCAAGGCAAATTCCTTTATAATGCCAAGCCCTTGAATTTTTTAAAGAAAGTCCACCATGCCCTCCATTGCCAAACCCATTCATAAATATCGCCCGTATTGGGCGAAGCGGTTTGGCGTCGCGCCATTTTTACCGACCACGCGCGCGGAAATGGACGCACTTGGCTGGGACTCGTGCGACATCATTCTGATCACGGGCGATGCCTACATCGACCATCCGAGTTTCGGTATGGCGCTGGTCGGGCGCCTGCTGGAAGCGCAAGGCTTTCGCGTCGGCATCATCAGCCAGCCAGACTGGCACAGCAAACACGATTTTCAAAAACTCGGCGCACCGAATCTGTTTTTCGGCGTCACCGCTGGCAATATGGACTCGATGGTCAACCGCTACACCTCGGATCGCAAACCGCGCTCGGACGACGCATACACGCCGAATGCCGAGCCGAACAAACGCCCCGACCGCGCCGTGAGCGTGTATGCGCAGCGTTGCCGCGAAGCCTATCCGGGCGTTGGCGTGATGATCGGCAGCATCGAGGCCAGCCTGCGCCGCATCGCGCATTTTGACTACTGGTCGAACAAAGTGCGTCCGTCGGTACTGATTAGCTCCAAAGCCGATATTCTATTGTTTGGCAATGCCGAACGCGCCCTCGTTGAAATCGCGCACCGCGTCGCACGCGGTGAAAAATTGAGCGAAATCCGTGACGTGCGCGGCACCGCATTTATTGCTCCGCTCGGCTGGAAACCTTCCGAGGAATGGGCCGAAATCGACTCATCCACCGTGGATACGCCGAAAAATTCGGATGCACAATTCACCACCACCGACCCGTATTTGGACACCACGCAGCCCACTACTGAGGGCGAAAACTGCGCGAAAAACGACACGCCAAAAGAGCAACCGATCAAGCTGCTGAGCAAAGCCGAGCTGCGGTTGGAGCGCATGGCCAAACGCGACCACGAGCGCCTGCACAGCGTGATCCGCATTCCCGCATACGAAGCCGTGGCGCACGATCCCGTGCTCTACGCGCACGCCTCACGCGTGTTGCACCTCGAATCCAACCCGGGCAACGCCCGCGCACTGGTGCAGCAGCATGGCGAACGAGACGTCTGGCTCAACGTTCAACCCATCCCGCTCACCACCGAGGAAATGGACTTTGTGTACGGACTGCCCTACGCGCGCAATCCGCACCCGTCGTACGGCGACGCGAAAATCCCCGCGTGGGAAATGATCAAATACTCGGTCAACATCATGCGTGGCTGTTTCGGCGGCTGCACCTTCTGCTCCATCACCGAGCACGAAGGCCGCATCATCCAAAGCCGCTCGCACGAATCTATCCTGCACGAGATCGAAGAAATCCGCGACAAAACCGATGGTTTCACCGGCCAGATTTCCGACCTCGGCGGCCCGACCGCCAATATGTACCGCCTCGGCTGCAAAGACGAAGTGACCGAAGCGAGCTGTCGCAAACTCTCCTGCGTCTACCCCGACATTTGCAAAAACCTGAACACCAACCACGACAGCCTGATTGAACTGTACCGCAAAGCGCGCGCAATCAAAGGCGTGAAGAAAATCAATATCCAATCGGGCTTGCGCTACGACCTCGCGGTCGAGTCGCCCGAATACGTGCGCGAACTGGTCAAACACCACGTCGGCGGCTACCTCAAAATCGCACCGGAGCACACCGAATCCGGGCCATTGTCCAAAATGATGAAGCCCGAATTGCGCGCCTACAACCGATTCAAACAAATGTTCGAGCAAGCCTCCAAAGAAGCGGGCAAAGAACAATACCTCATCCCCTACTTCATCGCCGCCCATCCCGGCACCAGCGACGAAGACATGATGAACCTCGCGCTGTGGCTCAAGAAAAACAACTTCCGCCTCGACCAAGTGCAGACCTTCCTGCCCACACCGATGGCCATGGCCACCACCATGTGGCACACACAGCGCAACCCGCTGGAAAAAATCTCACGCTCCGGTGAAAAAGTCGACATCGTCAAAGAAGAAAAACGCCGTCGCCTGCACAAAGCATTCCTGCGCTACCACGACCCGAACAACTGGCCGATGATCCGCGACGCCCTGCACGCCATGGGACGCAGCGACCTGATCGGCTACTCCAAAGCCCACCTCATCCCGCCACGCCAACCAGCGAATATGACGCAAGCGACGCAAAACATGGGCAAACCAAACGCACGCACAGCACATCACCCGAGCAAGCGATTCCAAGATGCAGCACCAACAGCATCACGCACGCATCTGGCCGCCAAACCCAAAGCACGGAAAAAGCCGTTGAACAAACTCGCGCAATTTAAGTAAATAAACCACACTTTTCACAGGGTAATTCGTATTTATCTCGCTGGTCTGTTATAATGAAACCTCTATCAAAAAGGAGTTTTTTATGAAAAAAACAATATATGCAGCAACTGAAAAATACAGTAAATCCAGCATTATGATGCACTGGCTTGTGGTTCTCTTGATGATAGGGACGTACGCATTTATCGAGCTACGCGTTCTATTTCCCAAAGGCGAGCCCATGCGTGATATTTTCAAAGACATTCACTACTGGCTCGGACTGCTGGTGTTGATTTTAATCTTCCCACGTATTTGGAGCATTTTCAAAACGCCTGCTCCCGAAGTGGTTCCGGCACCGTCAATGGTGGATAAAATCATGGCGCACAGCATGCATGCGTTTTTATACATTTTCATGATCGTGATGCCGATTTTGGGCTGGATACTGTTGAGCGCCGAAGGCAAACCAATCCCATTCTTTGGGCTGAATTTACCGGCTTTGGTCGCACCAGACAAAGAGTTTTCCAAAACCATCAAAGAAATTCATGAAATCATCGGCACTATCGGTTACTACGCCATCGGTCTACATACCCTCGCCGCGTTGTATCACCACTTTGTCAAACGCAACAATATGATCAAACGCATGTTGCCATAACACGGCACATCAAAAAAGGCAGTGAAAACTGCCTTTTTTATTTTTATCACTTCCTGACGACGGCATTCGGATGCGCCGCATTCCACTCCCGCTGCATCTGTTTCGCCGTCTGCGTGCGGCCATCGTGACTCCAACCAGGCGGTGCGAACACATAACACAGCCGCTGCCACATCGTTAAATTAGGCAGGCGCACATCGTGCCAAATATTCTTCAGCTCATAGGTAAACAGCGCCCACGGAGAACGGCTCTGAGGCGCAGACACCGTGCCATAGCGAATCGGTTCGGGATCGCGCCCTTCCACTTCAAACGTGCCAAACAGCTTATCCCACGTGATGAACAGCATCCCCATATTTTTGTCCAAATACGGCGTATTGCTCGCATGATGCACGCGGTGATGCGATGGCGTGACCAAAATCTTCTCGATCCAACCCAATTGACCGATCGCCTGCGTGTGTACCAGATTACCGTAAATCTGCGTCACCGCATAGACAAACATAATGTGCAGCGGGTGAAAACCCAGCCATGCCAACGGCATGAAATACACATAGCGGTATAAAGGCTGCAACACCGACGAGCGAAAACCCGTGGTCAAGTTATACTCATTGGAATTATGGTGCGTGCTGTGCATCGCCCAAAACAGGCGCGAACTGTGATCCACCGTATGCTGCGTCCAATACGCCAAATCCTGCAAAATCACCAGCAATAACCAATACCACACACCTTGTGCCGACCAATCCACCGCACGATGCACAAAACACCAGCCCAGCACTGCGAACGATACCCCTTTAAACAGCATATCCAAACCGAGGTTCGACAAGGCAAACGTCGCACTGGTCAAGCTGTCCTTGAGCGCATACAAACGCAAACCGCGCAGATTCGAGTACGCCAACTCCAGCACAATCACCAACACAAACAACGGCACACTATACGTATAAATAATCTCTTGATTCAACCAATTCGGCATACCACACCACACATCAAAATCATCAACCCTATCGGTTATTCGCCGCCAATTTCGCCGCAAAACCGATCAATGCCACACCCGCCAAACGCTTCGCCCACACCTGCGCCGATGCAATACCCCTCAAACGCAGCGCCACCCAGTTGCCCAACAGCACCAAGCCCAACTGATACAACAGGCTAATCACCGTCACATGCAGCATCATCACCACCAACGTCCACGGACTGGCCGACGGCGTTAAAAACAACGGGAAAAACGCCACAAAAAACAACATCACCTTCGGATTGGTCAAACTCACCAGTGCCGCACGACGCGCATACTGCCACAACGACCTCACCAATGCCGTATCCGCAGACGCCACGCTGCGCCCCGAGCGCAACAAACCCCATGCCATCCACAGCAGATACGCCACACCAAACCACTGCAAAGCCGTGAACACCGTCGGATTCGCCTGCATCACCGCCGCCAAACCCAGCGCCGCACCAATCATCCACACCGCGTCACCGACCAAGGTACCGATGACCGCCGATGTACCCGCGCCCATACCGCGCCGCGCCGTCGCATCCAAAATCGCCAGCGTCCCCGCGCCCGGAATCAACTGAAACAACACAATCGCCGAGACAAACGACGCATAATGCTCAATTCCAAAGGTAATACCCCCTAAAAAAGCCAGCACCTAAAAGTAGAACCCTTTAAACTAACCCAAAGGAGTTTTACATGAAAGTATCCAAATTCAGCGACAGCCAAATCGCCAGCATTCTAAAACAAGCCGAGTCAGGCGTACCCGTACCCGCACTGTGTCGTGAGCATGGCATCAGCAGTGCCACCTTCTACAAATGGCGCAGCAAATACGCAGGCATGGACGCAAACCTCATGAGCCGCCTCAAAGCCTTAGAAGCCGAGAACACGCGCCTGAAAAAACTCTATGCCGAATCCCAGCTGCACACCGACATCCTCAAGGAGTGCCTTGCAAAAAAGTAAGCGCGTCATCTCGTAAAGAGATGGCGCAACAACTGCACAACGATAAAAACATCAGCATCCGTGCGTCCTGCGAACTCATGAGTATCTCAGAAAAACGCTTTCGCCACATCCCAACGCGCGCGCAAGCCAACGCCATGATAGCCGCTAAACTGATCGAGTTGACCACCACCAAAGGACAAAACACATGGGGCTTTCGATTATGCTACCTGCACATCCGCAACGTCTTGGGCTGGAAATACAACCACAAACGCATCTACCGCATTTACTGCAAACTCGGGCTCAACTTGCGCCTGATTCCCAACAAACGCCTTGACCGAGAAACACCGCAACCACTCGAAGTGCCCGACGCAATGGATGTGACGTGGTCAATCGACTTCACCCACGACAACCTCGAGGATGGGCGCAGCATCCGCTCATGCAACGTCATTGACGACCACAACCGAGAAGGGTTGTTGGCAGAAATCAACTTCTCAATCCCCGCAACCACGCTGACGCGCTATCTCGGTAATACCCCCTAAAAAAGCCAGCACCTAAAAGTAGAACCCTTTAAACTAACCCAAAGGAGTTTTACATGAAAGTATCCAAATTCAGCGACAGCCAAATCGCCAGCATTCTAAAACAAGCCGAGTCAGGCGTACCCGTACCCGCACTGTGTCGTGAGCATGGCATCAGCAGTGCCACCTTCTACAAATGGCGCAGCAAATACGCAGGCATGGACGCAAACCTCATGAGCCGCCTCAAAGCCTTAGAAGCCGAGAACACGCGCCTGAAAAAACTCTATGCCGAATCCCAGCTGCACACCGACATCCTCAAGGAGTGCCTTGCAAAAAAGTAAGCGCGTCATCTCGTAAAGAGATGGCGCAACAACTGCACAACGATAAAAACATCAGCATCCGTGCGTCCTGCGAACTCATGAGTATCTCAGAAAAACGCTTTCGCCACATCCCAACGCGCGCGCAAGCCAACGCCATGATAGCCGCTAAACTGATCGAGTTGACCACCACCAAAGGACAAAACACATGGGGCTTTCGATTATGCTACCTGCACATCCGCAACGTCTTGGGCTGGAAATACAACCACAAACGCATCTACCGCATTTACTGCAAACTCGGGCTCAACTTGCGCCTGATTCCCAACAAACGCCTTGACCGAGAAACACCGCAACCACTCGAAGTGCCCGACGCAATGGATGTGACGTGGTCAATCGACTTCACCCACGACAACCTCGAGGATGGGCGCAGCATCCGCTCATGCAACGTCATTGACGACCACAACCGAGAAGGGTTGTTGGCAGAAATCAACTTCTCAATCCCCGCAACCACGCTGACGCGCTATCTCGACCAACTCATTGAATGGCGTGGTAAACCTCAAGCGATACGCTCGGACAACGGCCCTGAATTCATCAGCCACCACTACCAACAATGGGCGCAAAAGCACGACATTAAACTGCTCTACATCCAACCTGGAAACCCACAGCAGAACGCCTACATTGAACGCTTTAACCGAACCATGCGCTATGAATTGCTCAATCAGACATTATTTGAGTCACTCGAACACGCTCAAATCGAGGCGACACAGTGGCTGTGGTGTTACAATAACAACCGTCCTCATATGTCGCTCGGTGGATTCACTCCAGCGCAAACGCGTATGATGGCTTTAACAAACTCACGCGTCCTGCACTAAACGCAGGACTTGTGTTGATTCTACTTTTAGATGCCGCCCTTTTAGGGGGTATTACCTCTCGACCAACTCATTGAATGGCGTGGTAAACCTCAAGCGATACGCTCGGACAACGGCCCTGAATTCATCAGCCACCACTACCAACAATGGGCGCAAAAGCACGACATTAAACTGCTCTACATCCAACCTGGAAACCCACAGCAGAACGCCTACATTGAACGCTTTAACCGAACCATGCGCTATGAATTGCTCAATCAGACATTATTTGAGTCACTCGAACACGCTCAAATCGAGGCGACACAGTGGCTGTGGTGTTACAATAACAACCGTCCTCATATGTCGCTCGGTGGATTCACTCCAGCGCAAACGCGTATGATGGCTTTAACAAACTCACGCGTCCTGCACTAAACGCAGGACTTGTGTTGATTCTACTTTTAGATGCCGCCCTTTTAGGGGGTATTACCCAAACATCATCAGCCCTCATAAAACACAACGCACTCCCGAAGCAGTGCGCCGCTACTGTTCAACACCAAGCCAGATCAATCCACCTCATCCATCCAAGCCTGCTGAATCGCCTCCAGCACCTTCTCCCCGCCACGACTGGTATCGTCATCAAACTCAGGCAAGGCCACCACCCAATTGTGCAAATCCGTAAACCGCACGGTTTTTGGATCCACCTCTGGATGCGTGTCTGTCAATTGAATCGCGATTTCTAATACGTCGGTCCATTTCATTTTTAGCCTACCTCCAAATATCTTTGTTCGATTACTTCGCCATTAAGCGCTTCTTTCATTTTTATTGCAATTTCACGAATAACGGAAACACAAACACTATTACCAAATTGCCGGTATGCTTGAGCATCTGAAACAGGAATTTTGAAAGACTCAGGAAACCCCTGTAATCTCGCCGCCTCTCTAGGAGTGATTTTTCTTGGATTTTTACCTTCTTGCTCAATCAAGATTTCACTACCGTCTTTGTAGTAGCGCGCTGAAATAGTATTTGTGTATGGTGAAAACGCACTAAATAAACCATACCCAAAACCTTTTCCATTTAATTTATTCTCAACCTTACGTCGTTGGTGACCTTGCCATAACCGATCAGAAATCGTATATTTTTCATCCACATCCTTTTCTAAAATATCACCTACTTTTACAGACTTACCATTACCACTTGGGAAAGAGAAACCCAAACCATGCTCCAAAAAACCAACTATATAAATCCGCTCTCGGTTCTGAGGAATCCCAAAATCTTTCGCACTCAAT
Organism: Puribacter membranae; assembly: GCF_055380425.1. Lineage (NCBI taxonomy): Bacteria > Pseudomonadati > Pseudomonadota > Betaproteobacteria > Burkholderiales > Burkholderiaceae > Puribacter > Puribacter membranae. The sequence goes on along the minus strand of NZ_AP040167.1, from coordinate 2,456,769 downwards.
ACTTGAACATGAAGTTCGTACCCTGCATTAGTTAAATGTTCTAATATAATTTTTAGAGTTCTACCCTGATCGTGACCTTTAAGTTGTTTCACATTTTCTAATAGAAAAGCTTTTGGTTTTTTTGTAAGAAGAATGCGTTCAATATCAAAAAAAAGTGTTCCACGAGTATCAGAAAAACCTTTTTTCAATCCTGCCTGAGAAAATGGTTGGCAAGGAAAACCAGCAAGTAAAACATCATGATCGGGAATACTGTTTTCATTTACTTGAGTTATATCACCATAAATACGCTCTTCCCCATAGTTTGTGGCATATGTTTGCACAGCAAATTTATCAATTTCTGATGAAAAAACGCATTCAACCGCACCGAAAGCTTGCTCAAAGCCCATGCGTATACCACCGATACCAGCAAATAAATCAATGATTTTCAACATGGAAATTACTCCTTTTTCCAATGCTTCATAATTGCAGGAATTTCTTCTTGAAAATAGGTTTCAAAATCAATAATACTGTGTTTATCTCTCAACTTTTCTTGATTTTTAACTTCGCTAAGAACGACCAAAACAATATTATGTTGAGACATTTGTTCTGCTTTATTGTCTGAAATATCATCATCAACCGTCAACAAATGGATATTTGGCAAATTAGAGCGGGAAATTTCCTCAACAACTTCTTGCCAGCGTTCTCTCAAAGTGGTTTTCATTGAACCAACTATCGTTTTTGTACGACGATCTGTGAAGGCCTGTCTACTAGGAAGAATAGAATCAACAACCTTTCCTAAACGCAAACTTGAAAATGCCTTTTTACCAATAGAAGATTGAGATTCATAGGGAAAATCAAAGTATTCATACAAAAAATAGATAATTCCCTCAAATGTTTTTCCTGCTCTCGATCGACGTGATTGTGTATTACTTAAACATAGAGAATAAATATAGGGGCTAATAGCACCCGCATATTCACCGAAGAATAATCGAGTCTTCTCCTGAAACTCCTCTTTTGAAACGCAGCTTAATTCATATAAAGAGTCACTGACACTTTCTAAAATTCTTTTGGGAGCATCAAATTTTTTACCTATTTCTGCCAACACTACACCATTGAATTTCGCTTCCTCTTTCAAAAACTCATCGTAAGACAACTGGCGTAATGTTTTAATAGCTTCCGATAACTTACCCGCTTTTAATAAACCTTCTACCAAACCTTGATTATTTTTGGTTGCGCGTATAGCTGTTTCTTTCGGCGGGAGAATTAATTCCCTCCTTTTTTGACGGATAAATGTACTAAAAGCTTTATCTTCTGAGTCCGATAGCTTAATTAGAGGTTCAAAATTTTCAAGCATGTTTCCCCCCTTTAAATCACTTATGCTGTAAAAATACGCTGACAGAATCTAACGCCCCAGCCAACCCAGCCACATCCGTACCACCAGCCTGCGCGAGGTCTGGGCGACCACCGCCTTTGCCGCCGATTTGTTGGGCGACATGGTTGACGACGTCACCGGCTTTGATTTTGCCGGTGAGATCTTTGGTCACGCCGGCGAGCAGGGTGACTTTATCGGCGGCCACGACGCTGGCAAGGACGATGACGGCGGTGCCGAGTTTGTCTTTCAGGCTGTCCATGGTGTTGCGCAGCATGTCAATGTCGGCGCCGTCGAGCGTGGCGGTGAGTAACTTGACGCCATTGACGTCAATCGCTTGCGCTGCGAGGTCGCCGCCTTGTGAGGCTGCGAGTTTGCCTTTGGCGGCGTTGAGTTCTTTTTCGAGGGCTTTGATTTGCTCTTGCGCGCCTTGGATGCGTTCGACCAATTCACTGGGTGCGGCTTTGAGCGCGCTGGCGGCTTGGGCAACTTGGTTGGCGAGGTTTTGTGTGTAGGCGAGCGCGTTCATGCCGGTGATGGCTTCGATGCGGCGCACGCCTGCGGCAACGCCGCCCTCAGACACGATTTTAAACAGCCCAATGTCGCCGGTGGCGTGTACGTGTGTACCGCCACAGAGTTCTTTGGACTCGCCGATGGTGAGTACGCGTACTTCGTCGCCGTATTTTTCGCCAAACAGCATCATCGCGCCGCTGTTTTTAGCGTCGTCAATGGCCATGAGCTGCGCGCCGGTGGTGCTGTTACCGAGGATTTGTTGGTTAACCCATTGTTCGATCTGGGCGATTTCGTCCGCAGTTACGGCGGCGTTATGCGTGAAGTCAAAACGGGTTTTGTCTGCATCGACCAATGAGCCTTTTTGCTGAACGTGCTCGCCGAGCACGCGACGCAAAGCCGAATGCATGAGGTGGGTGGCGGAGTGGTTGCGCACGGTGGCGGCTCGACGCGCGCCATCGACCTGCGCATTGAGCAGATCGCCGACTTTGACCTGACTGTTTTCAACGCGAACATGGTGGCCGAACACATCGGGCAGAACTTTGGTGGTGTCGTGTACGATGAGTTTCGCGCTGGAGTTGCTGAGTATGCCCGCATCACCGACTTGCCCGCCGCTCTCGGCGTAGAACGGTGTTTGATCGAGAATCACGATGCCTTCTTGCCCCGAGGTCAGTTGGTTCACCGGTGCGCCCTCGTGATACAGCGCCAGCACGCGCGTATCACCGATGTGCAGGTGTTCGTAGCCTTGAAATTCGGTTTTGGCACCGTCGTATTGGATGGCTTTGTCCATTTTGAATTTACCGGCGGCGCGTGCGGTTTCTTTTTGCGCATTCATCGCGGCGTCAAAGCCCGCGCTGTCCACGTTGTAACCGCGTTCGCGGCAAACATCACCCGTCAAATCGAGCGGGAAACCAAAGGTGTCATGCAGTTTGAACGCAATTTCACCCGACAGCGTACCGCCCGCAGGCAAAGCCGCCAACTCGGTGTCGAGAATGTCCATACCATTGGCAATGGTCTCGAAGAATCGCTCTTCTTCCAACTGCAAAGCCTGCGTGATCGCGCTCTCTTTGGCGGCCAAATTCGGGTAGGCCTCGCCCATTTCCTTGACCAACGGTGCGACCAGCTTGTGGAAAAACGGTGCGCGCACGCCGAGTTTGTAACCATGACGAATCGCGCGGCGAATGATGCGGCGCAGGACATAGCCACGGCCTTCGTTGCTCGGAATCACGCCGTCGCTGATGAGGAACGAGCACGCACGGATGTGGTCGGCAATCACGCGCAACGATGGGTTGTGCGTATCGGTGCAGCCGGTTTCGCGCGAAGCGGCGTTGATCAAATTGGCAAACAGGTCAATCTCATAGTTCGAATGCACGCCCTGCAAAATCGCAGCCAGACGCTCCAAACCCATGCCGGTATCCACGCACGGCGCAGGCAGTTTCACCACCGAGCCATCCTCTTTCATATCAAACTGCATGAATACGTGGTTCCAAATTTCGATGAAGCGGTCGCCATCCTCGTCCGGCGAACCCGGAGGGCCGCCTGCGATGTGCGGACCGTGATCGTAGAAAATCTCACTGCACGGACCACATGGACCGGTGTCGGCCATCATCCAGAAATTGTCCGATTTGTATTTGCCACCTTTGTTATCGCCAATGCGAATCACGCGCTCCGGCGGCAGACCGATGACCTGCGTCCAGATGTCGTAGGCTTCATCATCGTCGATGTACACCGTCGCCAGCAGGCGCTCCGGCGCAAGGCCATAGACTTTGGTCAACAGCTCCCAGCCCCATTCAATGCTCTCTTTTTTGAAATAATCACCGAACGACCAATTACCCAACATTTCAAAAAAGGTGTGATGACGCGCGGTGTAGCCCACGTTTTCCAAATCATTGTGCTTGCCACCCGCACGCAAACACGCCTGTACCGAGGTCGCGCGGTTGTACGGGCGTTTGTCGATACCGAGGAATACGTCCTTAAACTGAACCATACCGGAGTTCGTGAACATCAACGTTGGATCGTTGGCTGGAACCAGCGAAGATGACGGCACGATGGTGTGGCCGCGTTCGGCATAAAAATTGAGGAATTCGGAGCGAATTTGTGCGACTTGCATGATGATCCTAAAAATACGGGGAATGGGTTATAAACCCACGCATTATATAGGATTCGGGCGAATTGGCGAAGGGGTTATGGATTTTGGGATCGGGAGTTCGTAGGGTAGCGCAAATACCACGCATTTGCCCACCCCACTTCGCAATGAATGCAACTATAGCCTCACTTAATTGATATCAACACTCAATCATATTGACCGCCAGCCCGCCTTTGGAGGTTTCTTTGTATTTGTTTTTCATATCCGCACCAGTGTCGCGCATGGTTTTGATAACCATATCGAGCGAAACGTGGTGCGTGCCATCGCCGCGCAGTGCCATGCGGGCGGCATTGACCGCTTTGACCGCGCCCATGGCGTTGCGTTCGATGCAGGGGATTTGCACGAGGCCGCCAATCGGGTCGCAGGTGAGACCGAGGTTGTGTTCCATGCCGATTTCGGCGGCGTTTTCGATCTGCTCGCACGTCCCGCCGAGCGCTGCGACCAAGCCCCCCGCAGCCATCGAGCAGGCGACGCCGACTTCGCCCTGACAGCCGACTTCGGCGCCGGAAATGGAGGCATTGAGTTTGTAGAGAATGCCAATTGCACCGGCGGTGAGTAGAAAGTCTCGCACGCCTTGCAGATTGGCATTCGGGACGAATCGGTCGTAGTAGTGCAACACAGCGGGAACAATACCCGCCGCACCGTTGGTCGGCGCAGTGACGACGCGCCCGCCCGCAGCGTTTTCTTCGTTGACCGCGACGGCGTAGAGGTTGACCCAGTCCATCACGGTAAGCGGGTCGGACAGCCCGCGCTCGGCGTTTTTGGTCAGTTGTTGGTGCATTTCGCCCGCGCGTCGTTTGACATTCAATCCGCCTGCGAGGTAGCCAAATGCATCGGGGTTGTCGATACCACAACCGCGCCGCACGCAATCCTGCATGACTTGCCAAATACGGTCCAGTTGCGCGTTGATCTCGGCCTCGCTGCGCCAGGTTTGCTCATTGGCATACATGAGTTGAGCGATGGTGATCTGATGCGTTTGGCATTGTTCGAGCAGTTCTTTGCCCGAATGGAACGGGTAACGCACTTCTTTAAACGCACCCAACACTGGCGTGGGATCCATGTCCACGCTGGCGACAAAACCACCGCCGACCGAGAGGTATTTTTTTTCAATCAATAGCTCATCATTGGCGTCATAGGCGGTGAATTTCATGCCGTTCGGATGTTCGGCGAGCGCCTGACGGCGGTGCATAATGAGGTCGCGTTTGAATTGGAACGCGACTTCGTGTTTATCCAGCAGGCGCAAGCGTTGATCCAAGGCCACTTCGTCCAGCCTGTCCTGAATTACGTCCATCGGAACGTCCTCGGGCGTGTAGCCCATCAGTCCGAGCAAGACGCCTTTGTCGGTGCCGTGTCCCACACCGGTCAAGCCGAGCGAACCATACATCTGCGCGCACAGACGCGTGGTTTTACCCAACAAGCCTTGTTTTTCCAGCAGCTCAACGAACATTTTCGCCGCGCGCATCGGCCCGACGGTGTGTGAGCTGGACGGCCCGATGCCGATTTTAAATAAGTCAAATACTGAAACAGCCATGTCGTCTCCTATGCTTTGTGTGATTGTGATTATTATGGATGATCCATTAACGATGCGCCTGCAAATACGCCCCAAGCCAATTCAAAAACGCTTCGCTGGTGCGTGTGACATTGAGCCGCATCATGGTGGATGCGCCCAATTTGGGCGAGAACAAGCTGCCCGGTGCGACCAGCCAACCGTCATTTTTCGCGGCCAACGCCAGCGCATTCGTATCCACGCCGGTGTCCACCCACAGAAAAATGCCTTCCTGCGCATGTTCGGGGTAGTTTAGACCGATTTTCGGCAATTGCACCCGCATTTGCTCATGCGCCGCAGCCAAGCGCTGACGCAATTTTTCCAAATGGCGGCGTTGTTGCCCATCCACCAGCAGACGATGCACGATGCGCTCGTTCATCTCCGAGCAAACCATCGCCGAGAGCATTTTGCGCATGATGATGCCCTGCACATGCTCCTGCGGACAGCAGAGCAGACCGACGCGTAAATCTGCACCTAAGGTTTTTGAAAAACTCGCCACATAAAACACCCGCTTGAGCTGATCGAGCGCGGCGTAGCGCAAGGCGGGCGCGCCTTTACTCAAACCGCTGTGCAAATCGCCATAAATATCGTCCTCCAGCATATAAGCGTCGTATTCCTCCAGCAGGCGCAACACCTGATAGGCACGCGCGGGCGTGATGCCGTAGGAAGTCGGATTGTGCAGTACGCTGTTGGTCACATACAGTTTGGGGCGCTCGGTCTGCATGATCTGCGTCAGCACCTCGATATTCGGCCCGTCCGGTTCGCGCGGCACGGGGATCACGCGCAAACCCTGCGCCTGCAAGCAGCCGTACAGCCAAAACCAACACGGATCATCCACCAGCACCGCGTCACCCGGATTGAGAAAATAGCGTGCCACCAGATCAATCGCCATCGACACGCCATTGGTCGTGATGACCTGATCGGGCTGCGCATGTATACCGAGCGGATGCAACTGCACCACGATTTGCTCGCGCAGCGGCGCGTAGCCATTGACATGACCATAGTCGTAAATATGTGTATCGGTGCTGCGTGTCACTGCACGCACCGCCACGCCCATGCGCTCGTTTTCCAGCCACGAGCGCGACAACAGCCCGCTGCCCGGCGTGCGTTCATCCGGCAAGTCAGAGAACAAATGGCGCAACAGCCATTTCGCATCCACCACGCTGGTTTCCTGAAAGGCGAGTAGATTTTTCTGCGCCGAGTCCGGCTCGGACTTCGTCACATGAATCGCCTGCGCCACATAAAAGCCCGAACCGGCGCGCGAAATCAGTGCACCCGAGGCGACCATTTTTTCGTACGCATTGACCACGGTGAAACGCGATACCGCGAGTTTATCGGCCAACTGCCGCACCGACGGCACGCGCGCGCCGGGCGCGTAAAAACGCATATCGATGCGCTCGGTCAACCACGCGACGACGGCATCGACTTTGTTATAACGCGGATCAAGCGCATTCGGCGTCATGCTGTGTACACCGCTCACGGAGGCATTTGTGCTGGCGCGCTCGGAAGCAGATTCGTTGGTGGGGTCTGAAGCGGATTCGGACAACTGGCCGGAAATTGTATTGTGTTCCATATCGGTACAGTTTATAAATTGTTTATCAAAGTGTACCGTTACTGTACCGCAAAATATGCGTATTGTGTCAACATTGTGAAGATAGACATCAAAACCATGCATGACCATTCCAACGACCCCCAACGCGCCCAACATGCTCTCCTGCTCGGACTACTGGCCGTCACGCTGTTCGCCTTGACCTTACCGATGAGCAAGCTGGCGATCGGCAGTGCCGCCACGCCCTATTTGTCACCGTGGTTCATCGCCTTTGGCCGCGCGGCGGTGGCGGGCGTGCTGGCAATCGCTTATTTGTACCACACCCGCGCGGTATGGCCCAAAGGACGGCAATGGCGCTATTTGCTCTACATCGGTTTGGGCAATGCGCTGGGCTTTCCGATTTTGCAAAGCATTGGTTTACTGTACGTGCCTTCCTCGCACGCCGCGGTGTTCAACGGCCTGCTGCCGCTGGCCACTGCGGCCATCGCGGCCTTGCTGTTTCGCCAACACGCACCGCTGCGGTTTTGGTTCTGGGCCTTATTGGGCGCGATCTTGGTAATGATATTTGCGCTGTGGCGCGCGTATCAACATGACGGCGCGCTGACATTGCACTACGCCGACGTATTGATTTTTATCGCGGTGCTGCTGTGCGGTTATGGCTATGCCTACGGCGCAAAACTCAGCCGTGAGCTGCCCGCCGCGCAGGTGTTGTGCTGGATGTTGGTACTGTTTCTGCCGCTCACCGCGCCCGCCTCATTCCTCACACTACCGAAACACGCCATCCCGCTGAGCGCATGGCTGGGCTTTGCCTACGTCGCCGTGCTGTCCATGTGGGCGGGCATGATGATCTGGTATCACGCGCTGCACATCGGCGGCGCAGTACGCGTCAGCCAAGTACAAATCATCCAACCCTTTTTGACGATTATGTTCTCCGTGCCTTTATTGGGCGAACGCTTTGAATGGCTAACCGTGGTCTTTGCCGCCGCAGTGGTATGGACGGCGTATATGGGTAAAAAAGTTCCAATTCAAACCAAAGCAACTCATGGTAAATTGTCTGGATAAGCCATCATCGGTTTGACTTTAGATTTGAGGTTTTTATGCTATTGAAGCACCAATTTTTCAACGATTACTCAGAAACCGCGCATCCGGCCTGTTTACAGGCTGTCGCACATAAATCGGAACAACAGCAAATCGGCTACGGTCTGGACGAAATCAGCGCCCGCGCACGTGATTTGATTCAAGCGCAGATTCACGCACCTGCGGCGGAAATTCACTTTTGCAGCGGCGGCACGCAAGCGAATTTGACCGTGATTGGTTCGATGCTGCGCCCACACGAGGCGGTGATTGCGGTCGAATCGGGGCATATTGCCACCCATGAAACCGGCGCGATTGAGGCGACGGGGCACAAGATCATTCATGTCCCGCACGCCAATGGCAAACTCACGCCCGAAGCGATCGCACGCGCGCTCACAACACACCCGAACGAGCATTCGGTCAAACCGCGCATGCTGTTCATCTCGCAATCAACCGAATTCGGCACGGTATATAGCAAGGCCGAATTGCAAACGCTGCGCGCGCTGTGTGACGCGCACAATCTGTATCTGTACATTGACGGCGCGCGTTTGGGCATGGCTTTGGCAAGCGACGACAGCGATGTGACGCTCGCCGATTTAGCCAACATCGCTGATGCGTTCTACATCGGCGGCACGAAAAACGGCGCACTGCTTGGCGAGGCGATTGTCCTCGTTAATCCCGCGCTGCAAAGCGACTTTCGCTACGCGCTCAAACAGCGCGGTGCCTTGCTCGCCAAAGGACGCGTGATCGCCAGCCAATTCGTCGCCTTGTTTGAAAACGGTTTGTATTTTGAGCTGGCGCGCCATGCGAATGCCTGCGCGCAGCGTTTGCGCCACGGGCTGAGCGAGCTGGGCTTTGTGTTTCAGACCGATTCGCCGACCAATCAAATTTTCCCGATCCTGCCGAATGCTTTGATCGCGCAATTGCAGCAGCATTATGGCTTTTACGTTTGGGAAACGTTGAACAACGATACGTCCGCCATTCGTCTGGTGACTTCGTGGGCGACACCGATGGATCAAGTCGAGCAGTTTTTGACCGATGTTCGGCAATGGATGTAACGCAACCCCTCTCTATCAAACAATCTCAAAAGGCATTTATGAAATCCACTTTATGGTTCCTATTTATTGCCGCGCTCGGTAATTTTTCCTACCACATCGGTCAAAAAGCCTTGCCACAAAATGCCAATCCGATGATGTTGCTGATGGTGATTTACGCCATCGCCTTTGCTTCTTGCGCAGCGCTGCTGCCGTTTTTTAAAGACGCTGAAACATTATCGGTCGTGCAATTACTAAGTGTGTGGCAAATTTGGCTGGTCGCATTGGGCGTACTGCTGATTGAAATCGGCTTTTTGCTCGCCTATCGCAGCGGCGGTTCGCTACAGTGGTCTGGTGTGGCGGTCAACGGCGCGGCGGCACTCATGCTGATTCCGGTGGCGATATTTGTTTTCCGCGAATCGCTCTCGCTCGACAAAGTCATTGGCATCGTCACAACGCTCATCGGATTGTATTTTTTGGTCAAAGATTAACCGCATCGTGAGCATAATGCCATGAACCTGCCTTTTTACATCAGCAACGTTTTTGCCGAATCCGCTTGGGGCGGCAATCCATTGGCGATAGTGCCATTGCTTAACGGCCAATCGCTCGACACTGCGACCATGCAGCGCATCGCGCGCCAATTCAACCTATCCGAAACCGTGTTCATCACGCCGCCAACAGCGCCGAACCACGCGGCGCATCTGCGGATTTTCACACCTGAGCACGAAATGCCGTTTGCCGGTCATCCGACCATCGGCGCGGCGCAATGGCTGCACAGTCATTTGAACCTGTCCGACACGTTTACGTTGACCACGCCGGCAAAAACCGCCACCATCACACATGAAAACGGCGTGCATCGTTTTGCCCTGTCGGGTTATGAGTCCGCGCCGTGCTCATTCTCCCGCGCGCATTTGGCACAGGCATTGGGTTTGGACTTGGGCGACGTCGCGCATGGTTATCAATGGATGAACACCGGCACATGGCAGTTGATCGTACCGCTGACTTCGCGCGAAGCGGTGATGCGTGCGAAACCAGTCAACGCCCGTGCCTTGTTTGACGACGGCGTGCAGGCCTCACACATCAACGCCTATCTGTGGCACGAGAATAATGGCGCGGTAACTTCACGCTATTTTTTCAGTTTGAACGGCCAAACCTTCAGCGAAGATCCCGGCACCGGCTCGGCCTGCGCGAATCTGGGTGCGTGGGCGCATGAAGCGGGCTTCGCACCCGTTTCATGGAAAATCACGCAAGCCGAAGCAATTGAACGTCCAAACCATTTGTATTTGAATGTATCCGAGGAAGGCACCATTCAAGTCGGCGGGCGTGTCATGCCGTTTGCGCACGGCGAATTGCGCGCTTTTTAATTTAACCGTATTGATTATATGTTTCGCAAATACCATCCGCCCACGCTGCGCGAAATCCGCCAAGACAGCGCCCTATCGACCTTCGTCGCGCCTTTGATTGCCAATTTGGCGGGCTATGGCGGACCGCTGGCCATCGTCATTGGTGCAGCACAGGCCGGCCATGCGTCGGCCGAGCAAATTACCTCGATGCTGTGCGTGATCGCACTGATGGTGGGCATCGCCAGCATCGCACTGTCCTACCTCACGCGCACGCCGATCATCACGGCGTGGAGTACGCCCGGCGCGGCGTTTTTATTGACGGCACTGCCGACGGTCACGTATGCGGAGGCGATTGCCGGCTTTATCATCGCCAACGGGATTATTTTCCTGATCGCGTATTCGGGGATGTTTGATACGGTGATGAATAAATTGCCGAAAAGCATCGCCGCCGCGCTGTTGGCGGGAATTTTGTTCCGCTTTGGCGTGAATAGTTTTGCCATGCTCGGTTCGGAAGCGGGCTTGGTGCTGGTGATGCTATTGACTTATGTGCTGTTCAAACGCTTTTTGCCGCGCTACGCCACACTGTTTGTGCTGCTGGCAGGCTGTCTGTATGTGTTTGGCTGGCAACACGCGTCCGTGCCTCAGGTGCCTTTGCATGTGTCCAGCGTGGTGTGGACGACGCCGCATTTTACCTGGAATGCGTTGCTGAACATCGGTCTGCCGCTCAGTTTAATCACCCTGACCGGCCAGCAAATCACCGGCATTGCGGTGCTGCGCGCCTCAGGCTATGACGCCAATCAAGCACCGGCGAAGCCTCTGGTCGGTCTGACGGCTTTTCTCTCAACCATCACCGCGCCGTTTGGTAACTTTGGGATCAATCTGGCGGCAATCACGGCAGCGATTTGCACCGAACACGCCTGCCATCCCGAGCCGAACAAACGCTACGTCGCGGGACTGTGGTATGGCGTGATGAATCTCATCATCGCGGTCTTTGCGGGCGTATTGGTGGTGTTTTTCCTCGGTTTGCCCAAGGCGCTGATCACCGTACTGGCCGGTTTAGCCTTGATGGGCGCGATTTTGAGCAATATCGGCAACGCCTTTAGCAGCGAACACCGCATGATTGATCGCGAAGCGGCATTGATTACCTTCATGACCTGCGCCTCGGGCGTGACCCTGTTTCAAATGGGCAGCGCCTTTTGGGGCATCGTGCTCGGTTGCACCGCGTATGTGCTGTTTCACTGGCGCAGTGCGGCGCATTTGAGTAAATAGTAGATCTTTCACATCCATAAAAAACCCATACATTGCATGAATACTGCGCGTGTCAACCGAGATGGAATAAGCCCGTTATCTATAAGCCAACTGTCTTATAATGAGTATTGGACGAGACATTCGACTAACGCCACTTGGTTTTACCCATTGACTTGAAAAAGGATGATTATGAACAAACGCATTAAATTCGCATTACTTACCGCCTTGCTGACAGGCTCTATCGCTCCGGCCGTATCCTTTGCCCAAGTCGGCACAGGTAAAGTCGTGGCTGTGGTAGCCGGTGAGCCTATTTCACAATCCGAACTGAATGAACGCATCAAGATCAACGCCGAAGTGGCCAAACGTGCCGGTCAAAAAGCGACCGAAGCACAGTTGGCCGAATATTCGCGTGACGAATTGATCAACGAGCGCCTGTTGCTGAACAAAGCAAAAAACGCGCGCATTACCGCGAGCCAAGCCAAAGTTGACGAAGCATTGAACGCAATGGCTCAAGGCAACGGCATGAGCATGGATCAATTCCAACAGCACGTGAACAAAGTTGGCGGTTCCGACGCATGGGACACGCTCATACGCGATGTGCGCAATGAGTTGTCCATCACCGAAATGATCGACAAACAAGTGTTGAGCAAGGTCAAACAACCGACAGCTAAAGAAATTGACAACGAAGTCGCCCGCGTGAGTGCGATTGCCGACGGCCCAATGTCACCGCAAGATGTCGCTGTGACTCAGCACATCTATATTGAAGGCACCAACGCAGCCGCGTTGAAAAAAGCCAAGGCCGTCAAAGCCCGCTTGGATAAAGGCGAAGATTTCGCTGCCGTGGCACGCGAAGTATCGGACAACAAACAAACCGCGCAAAACGGCGGTGCTGTACCGTATATCTTCCTCAAAGACCAAAGCGCTGATCCGGCCGTTTTGAAAGTGGTCAACAGCATTGAGGCCAACAAAATCAGCGAACCGGTGAAAACCGCCAACGGCTATCACATCTTCAAAGTCGCGCAACGCACCACCATCGCGCCGAGCGCCGAAGATAAAAAAGCATGGGCGAAAGACGCTTTGCTGGCACAACGTCAAAAAGACGCCATGGCCGCGTTCTACAAAGAGTTGGACGACAGCAAAGCCTCATTGGTTGAAATCAAAAACTAATTTGGCCGCATTGCTCAACCCTTTGAGCGAATAGCGAGCAAACCGTACAACCGCACAGTGCATCTGTGCGGTTTTTTATGCCTCATCACAAGGATTACAGACAACCCGCAGTGGCAATGTTAAAATAGTCCAATGAACCTCTTCAATCCGCCTCCCATCGCAGTAACCACCGGCGAGCCAGCCGGCATCGGCTCGCTGATCAGCCTGTTGGCACTCAAACAATGGCAAATCAGCCATGCCAGCGAACTGTCCGCCGAGCCGACGGTCGTACTCATCGGCGATCTGTTTCACCTACGCGAGATTGCGCGGCGCTTCAATCTGGGCGTGCATCTGATACCCTCGACCGAAATCCAGCGTTTGGATGACATGATCTCCGATGAGCGCCAGCAAACGCTGGTGGTGTGGCATTGCCCGCTGTTTTCGCCGGTGAATTTGGGCAAGCTGAACGTTGCCAACGCCACCTATGTGCTCAATACCTTGGACATCGCACTGCACGGCTTGAAAAACAACGTCTTCAGCGCTATGGTCACCGCGCCGGTACACAAAGGCATCATCAACGAGGCCGGTATTGCCTTCACCGGCCACACCGAGTATTTGGCCGAACACAGCCAAACCGAGCGCGTCGTGATGATGCTCGCCGATGGTCGCGCTGACATCGAAAATCCGCTGCGCGTTGCGCTGGCAACCACACATCTGCCACTGGCGCAGGTGTCTGCACACATCACAATGGACGGCTTGAGCCGCACCATCGACATTCTGGCGCAGGATTTACAAAACAAATTTGGCATCGCGCAACCGCGTATTTTGGTGACCGGCCTGAACCCGCACGCGGGCGAAGGCGGCCACATGGGGCGTGAAGAAATCGACGTGATCACGCCGGCGATTTTGGCCGCGCAGTCGCGTGGTTTGAATGTGCAAGGCCCATACCCTGCCGATACCCTGTTCCAACCGCATTATTTGCAAAATGCCGATGCGGTTTTGGCGATGTACCACGATCAAGGTCTGCCGGTACTGAAATACGCCACCTTCGGCCACGGCGTGAACATCACGCTCGGTTTGCCCTTCATCCGCACCTCGGTCGATCACGGCACCGCACTGGATCGCGCACAGAGCGGCGCAGTGGATGCGGGCAGCATGAGCGCCGCGATTCATTGCGCCGAAACCGCAGTACGCGCCGTGTACCACCCGCAAACCCATGTAGAAATAGAAAATACACACCACTCATGAGCACACACATCGCCCGCAAACGCTTCGGCCAAAATTTTTTGCAAGACCAAAACGTCATCGCCAACATCGTGCGCGCCATCGACCCGAGCAATAACGACTGCCTGACCGAAATCGGCCCCGGCTTGGCCGCGCTGACTGAGCCGCTACTCGAACGCGTAGATCACATGCACGTGGTGGAACTGGATCGAGATTTGGTCGCACGTTTGCAAAAGCGTTTTGCGCCCGAGCGTCTGACCATCCACAGTGCCGATGCGTTGGAGTTTGATTTTCTCAGCATTGATGCCACGGGCAAGACACAACGTAAAGTCGTGGGCAATTTGCCGTACAACATCTCCAGCCCGCTGCTGTTTCACCTCGCGCAGTTCGCGCCACACATTGACGTGCAAGTATTCATGCTGCAAAAAGAAGTGATCGAACGCATGGTCGCGCAACCATCGGACAAAGCCTATGGTCGCCTCTCGGTCATGCTGCAATACCGCTACGAGATGGAACATTTGTTTGACGTACCACCTCATGCCTTTATCCCCGCACCCAAAGTCACCTCCGCCGTCGTCCGCATGTACCCGCGCAAACCCGAGCAATTATTGGCTCGCGACGAAGCGCATTTATCCAAACTGGTGGCGCAAGCCTTCAGCCAACGGCGCAAAATGCTACGCAACACATTGAGCGAGATGGTCACGCAATCCCAACTCGAAGCCTGCGGCATCGCGCCGACGGCTCGTGCCGAGGAGCTGTCGGTGGCGCAGTTTGTCGGCCTATCAAACTACCTGATCCATCATACCGAAAAACCATAACATCACTGAACCAACCCTATCACTACACAATTCATTCATTCGCCTCTGATACAATCTGCCTATGAATATGCCCATCCTTTCTCTTCGCCAACTCTGGATAACGCTCTGTCTGCTGATCGTTGTGGTGATGGCATGGGCGAATATTCAACCGCAGACCGTAATCAAGGATCAACATTCGTATACAGCGGTGGTACATGCGAGCCATGTTGCGCACCCTGCAGCACAGGTAGACCACACCCATTGCGACGATAATTCATCCGCTTACTCACCGTCCAAAGCTCTCTGTCAAGCAGTCTGTGCGCTGCATTGCGTAGGCGTTATCCCGCCTAAATTTGAGCTGGCAAGCCAACTCTTTTTCCCTGTACGCTTTCCTCCCTCCGTGGATGTTGCGATTCCCTCATGGCATTTAGCGCCAACACCCCCGCCACCCAAGCGCGTTTAAATTCTCTTCTTATTAGGTCCATTGGCGTATCGTGTATTTGTGTACACAGCTCCAGTGGTTCATATCCATTATCAGGAGTTTTGAATGAATCGACGCACTTTTTTGGCGTGGGGCTTATCGGCCAGCACGCTCGCCGTATTATCTGCTTGCAATAAAGTATTCGGATCACCCGAACCATCAACCACACATGGCGCGGGTCATAATATGGGAGCTATGACCCCAATGACAGCAAACACGGATTTATTGCCGGTTACCGCACTCCCTGCTGGTTTGCCTTTAGCCGCATTGCCCTTATTGAAAAATGAATCCACCGAGGCCAACACCTTTAAAGCTTATTTAACGGCGAAGGAAACTTCGATCGAACTGGTTGCAGGAAAGCCAACTCGATTTTGGACTTATAACGATCAAATACCCGGACCACAGATTGCGGTATATGAGGGCGATACCATACAAATTCATTTTAAAAATCAGTTATCTCAACCGACCACCATCCATTGGCATGGTTTGCCCGTAACCCCTGAACAAGACGGCAATCCGCACGATCCCGTACTGCCGGGGCAAACCCACACCTATCAATTTACCCTACCGATTGGTTCAGCGGGTACGTATTGGTATCATACTCACGCGCATGAATTGGCAGCAGAACAGGCCTTTCGGGGTTTGGCTGGATCTTTCATTGTGCGTGCAAAAAATGATCCACTGGCTCAGTTGCCTGAGCAACACTGGTTTTTTTCAGATTTACGCTTGGACAACAACGCCCAAATACCCGAGAACAACATGATGGACTGGATGAATGGTCGTGAAGGACAGTTTGTTCTCATCAATGGTCAAAGACAGCCGCAGATGAGTATCAAGGGCAACGAACGTATCCGTATTTGGAATGCGTGCAGTGCACGTTATCTGAATCTCGCCATTCCTAACTGCGAGCTGATTGTGGTGGGTACAGATGGTGGCTTATTAGAAAAACCCGCGCCAGCGGTCTCATCGCTGTTGATCGCACCCGCCGAACGCTATGAAATCATCGTTCGCGCTCAAAAAAGCGGCACCTATCCATTGAATAACCTGCCATATGACCGTCAAAAAATGATGGTGGCTTATCAAGCCGAAACTTCGATTTTGGCAAACATATCGATCCAAGCGAATGAAATCGCACTTCCAACACAACTGCGCAGCATACCTGACTTAGGCGCTCCGGTAGCACGCAAGCGAGTCAGCTTCAGCGAAAAACCCATGAGTGCCATGATGTCCTCAATGGGGGGTAATATGCAGGGTATGAATCATGGAACTATGCATGGTTCAGGGGGTGCGTCGATGAACCATGCGCAGAAGATGATGAATGGTATGTTTTTGGTGAACGATCAAGTTTTTGACATGAAACGCATGGATCTGACCAGCCAAGTGGGTGCGGTAGAAGAATGGACAATTACTAATAACTCCCATATGGATCACCCATTCCACTTACACGGCACACAATTCATCCTACTGGATCGCACCCTCAATGGAAAAACCGAAACTGCCGTCTATAAATCCTTCAAAGACACGGTGAATTTGCGTCCTAATGAGCAAATTCGGATTAAAACCGTGCAACACCACAAAGGGATACGCATGTTTCACTGCCATATTTTGGAACATGAGTCACTGGGCATGATGGCTCAATTGAACGTTATTTGACACAAACCAAGAGGTGGCGGCAATCATTGCCGCCTCACCGGCGCTTTTCCCTTAAAATAGAGATATTCATAACCCAATGAGGCTTAATGAGTGAGCCTTGTGTCTTTGGATTTGCCATGTCATCACCTACCCCCACCTCAGAGACGCACTCAAGTGCACAAAAAACCGGCGCTTTGAGCAAACTCACCGACGTCCAACTGCGTCTGGGCGGCATCGCCTGCGTCGCCTGTACCGATTTGATCGAACGCGATTTACAAGGCGCCGAGGGTGTAGTCAATCCGACTGCGAACTACACCTTGCGCCGTGCGTTTTTGCAAATTGACCCTGCGCGCACCAGCGTCGAACAGGTCATTGAGCGCATCGAAAAACTCGGCTACCATGCCTACGCCGAATCGGCCAACGACATGGGCGAGGCGGAGAAAAAAAACCAGCGCAAAGAATTATTCCGCATGCTGGTTGCCGTATTCTTGATGATGCAAAGCATGATGTTCATGTATCCGTACTATTTCGATAACGCGGATATGGACATGAACACCGATACCTTGATGCGCTGGGCCAATTTATTGTTAACCTTGCCCGCGATGTTTTACTGCGCGATTCCGATTTTTCGCGGTGCATGGGCTGAGTGGCGACTGCGCAAAATTGGCATGGATACGCCGGTCACGATTGCCATATGGGTCGCGTTCATCAGCAGCACGATCGCGGTGTTCACTGGCGAAGGGCATTTATACTTTGACTCCGTGACCATGTTCGTCGGCCTGCTGCTCTCTGTGCGCTATGTGCAAAACCGCGCTTTGAGCAAAGCGGGCTTGTATTTGAACAACGTGTTGCAACATCAACGGCTGTTTGCCGAACGTGTGCAAGACTATCCCGCACAGAAAAACACCAGCCTCATTCCAGCGGACGAACTCAAAACCGGCGACGTGATTTTCATCGCCTCGGGTGAAGTGGTACCGCACGACGCCGAGCTGATCGAAGGCCAAACCGCGTGCTCGCAAGCCCTACTCACCGGCGAGAGTGTGCCGATCACCAAACGCGTCGGCGACACCCTACTCGCCGGCTCGATGAATATTGAGCAAGGCATCTACGCCCGCATCCGTCAGTCGGGCGAATCGAGCGAGCTGGCCGCGATTGAACGACTGGCGCACAAAGCCGCCTTGCACAAACCCGCCTTGGCACTATTGGCTGAGAAAGCCGCGCGCGTGTTCCTCTACGGTCTGCTGATCGTCAGTGCGTTGACCGCAGTGTACTGGGGCTTGCACGACCCCGATCGTGTGGTTGAAATCGTCGTGGCGGTATTGATCATTACCTGCCCATGCGCTTTGGCACTGGCGGTGCCCACCGTGATGACCGCCGCGCAAAGCGCGCTGGCCGAGCGCCACGTACTCGTCATTCAGCCTGAAGCCATCGAAAAATTGGCTAAAGTCAATCAATACGTCTTTGATAAAACCGGCACACTGACCGAAGATGTACAAACGCTCAACCAAATCCACCTGACTGAGGCCGCACACGCCCGACAATTGGGCGAAACGCAGGTGTTGCAAATCGCCGCCACGCTGGAAGCCGCATCGCGTCACCCGATCGCGCTGGCGTTGCGCAAAGCGCTACAAGAGCGCAACGCACCCGAGCGCATGAACGACGTCACCGCGATGGAACTGATCGTCGGCCAAGGCGTGCAGGGCAGCCTCCATCAAACCCACTACCGCATTGGCAAACCCTCGTTCGCCCTTGAAAATGACACACCCAAACACGACCTCAACGCCAACTCAACGCCCACCATCGAACAAGGCAACAGCATCGCCGTCCTCAGCGAGCAAAGCGCGGATGGCCAATGGCACGCATTGGCATGGTTCGCCCTGTCCGATCGCACCCGTGCGGGCGCAGCCGAACTGATCCGCGAGCTGCACAAAACCGCCGACATCACCCTGATCAGCGGTGATAAAACCGACGTGGTGCAAGGGTTCGCCCACAGTGTCGGGCTGCCCGAGCAAAACGTCATTGCCAACGCCCAACCGCAAGACAAACTCAACTGGGTCACCGCACGACAAAAGCAAGGCTACCGCATTGCCATGACCGGCGACGGCCTGAACGACGCACCCGTATTGCAACAAGCTGACGTCGCCATCGCCATGGGACAAGGCGCCTCACTCGCGCAAATCCAAGCCGACATGGTGGTGCAATCCAGCGATCTGAACGACGTCTACGCCGCACACATGATCGCACGCCGCACGCAAACGCTCATCAAAGAAAACCTGCTCTGGTCAGTGCTGTACAACGTCATAGCCATCCCATTGGCCGCATTGGGCATGGTCACGCCGATCATCGCCACCCTCGGTATGCTCGCCTCATCCATGATCGTGGTGGGCAACTCACTGCGCATTTTGCGCTACCGACCGCAGCTACCCAAAATTTCCCCCATTTCCAAAAATCCTTAGGCGCCTATGGACATCCTATTTCTGCTCATCCCGCTCAGTCTCCTGCTCGTGTTTGCCATCATCTACTTCATTTGGTGGGCGGTGGATCGAGGTCAATTTGAAGACGTCGAACGATACGGCGACGAAATCCTGCACGACGACGACAGCGTTCATCTCGACAGCAGCGAGAAACCAAAATGACGCTGGATGATTGGCGCAGCTACCTAATGAGCTTTCCCGCCGCGACCGAAGACGCACCGTTTGGCCCCGAAGTGCTCACCTATCGGCTGGTAGGTAAAATCTTCGCCCTGCTCGCATGGACCGAAGAACCCATGTGCCTGAATCTCAAATGCGAACCCAACCAAGCCCTATCCCTACGCGACACCTATCCCGAGTTCGTCACTGCGGGCTACCACATGAACAAACGGCATTGGAATACGGTGCGTTTAGACGACGCGTTGGACGAAGAACTGGTTAAAAAATGGATCACCGATTCGTATGATTTGATTTATAACGGCTTGCCGAAAAGGGTAAGAACTCAGTTGGAAAGCCCCAATCCGTAGGGTGGGTAACTTGTTACCCACGCGTCTCATTCAATAAATAATACACTCCATCAAAAAAGACGCACCACTAATTGCGCATCATAATTCCAACCGACTTGCAAAACAACGTTGCTCACCGGTCAATGGATCCACAAACTCAATCGACCGTGCGAGTAGTTACGAGACAAATTGACTGGCCACCCAAACGAATTCAATCTACAATCAAACCATGTCACACTATCGCCGTGCAAACACACCCAATGCCACCTATTTTTTTACTGTTGTCACCTA
The DNA here is from genome assembly GCF_055380425.1 of Puribacter membranae. Lineage (NCBI taxonomy): Bacteria > Pseudomonadati > Pseudomonadota > Betaproteobacteria > Burkholderiales > Burkholderiaceae > Puribacter > Puribacter membranae. The sequence goes on along the minus strand of NZ_AP040167.1, from coordinate 2,436,423 downwards.
TCGACGACAAGCATTTCTGTGTGAAGAACCTGTGCGATTGGCATTAAGAACTGCCATTGAAAAAACCAGAAGACAATACCCTTTTGAAATTAACGCATGGGTATTATTGCCCGATCATCTACATACCATTTGGACATTACCCGAACACGATGCCAATTTCTCATTGAGGTGGCGCCTCATCAAACGGTATGTCACACAACAATGTCGTAATTGGCTACATCAACCGGCATGGATGGCCGAATCCAAAGCCAAACATGGCGAATCCACCCTATGGCAACGCCGCTATTGGGAACACCAAATACGCGGCGAAACCGATTACCAAACCCACATGGATTATTGCCATTACAATCCTGTGAAGCATCGTTTGGTTTCGCGAGTCCAAGATTGGCCATATTCAACATTCCATAGATATGTTCAATCGGGAGATTACCCCATTGATTGGGGTGGTGAACAATTTAACAATGCGGGTAGTTATGGAGAGTGATTGCATGAAAGGGGCTTAATACGCGTGGGTAACAAGTTACCCACCCTACTTGGCTGACCTCTACCGCCATCAGGCAGGATTCTCTCGTAAACCAGCGGCGTTCAAATTCTCGTTGATGTTTATACATGAATACACATACAATGCAAGTGATTTTAATCAATTATTTTCAAAGGGATATTGTGAAAAAAATTGTTTTGTTTTTCATTTGTGCAACTCTTGGCGTAAGCAACGCCTACGGTCGTGATGGAAGGGATATAGCCGCAGAACTCTCTACTGCCTCATCCGTTATTTACAAAACATATAAACAAGGTGGAATTACTTCTGTTATTGGCACAATAAGTAAATGCTATGCCGAGTCAGACTCATTGTATTTTTGCACCTACCTTGACTTGGGTGGAAAATGGCTCGATGACAACTTGGGATTTCGACTTACTGGCGATCAAAATCCTTTCTTTTTGAATCAAAACATCAGCGACAGGCTAATCGCAGCATACAAACGCACAGGAATCTACGACGAAAACTCAGGCGAATACTCTGAGAATATATACAGAGCAATGGGGATATTGGTGTCTAAACGCTTGACCAAAAAATTAAAGTGAAATTATGAAAAAAACTATTGCAATATTAGCACTCATGTATTCAAGTATTACCTTCGCCGCTTCAATACCTTCTGAATATCTTGGTGAATGGAAGGTTAATTGTGATTCAACTGACACCACTAGCGCTATATTCGAGCCAAATTATTTCAACCCAGACTCAGAAACAGGAATGGCTAAATTAACTAAAATTATCAATAACAATGACGGAAGTTTTACATTGTATGGTAATGAAGAGTATTGGGATGAAGGTCGAAACATGGGGGGAAAGTCGAAAATAAATATACGCTTGGATAGCGGTACGTTGCATATATCAGGGGTTCACCATAGATCACAATACAATTTGAGGTTTGAGAACTGTGGATCTTACAAGCCAAACAGTCGGTTATCTTTATTTAATATACGCTTAGGGATGAATCCTGATGAGGTTGAGCATGTTACGTTTTTTAGATGCCTAGGAACAAAATGCGAACTATCTGGCCCTCAACCTGAAATTGATGGTAAAGAGATATATCCTTCTGTCATTTTTGACGATGATACAGTTGAAGTCGTTCAAATTTCCTTTGATTTTTCATCTCGAAGTACCATTGAATCGGCATTGCGCGAAAAATACGGACAACCAACCAGACCTTTATATTTTGATGAGAATCTACGTCTTTATTTTACAGAATGGATAGTAGGTAATGAGCACATTAAAATGACCACCCATCTGGAGGTAAATAAGCCATTTTACGTTATATTGGAACGATTAGATCAAGCACAAAGGAAAAGCCAACGCAACATACAGAAAGCAAAATCCATTATCTAGTTATGAAAATAACACCCCGCCCGAAAGCGGGGTTTTTCATGGTTTAGGCAAAGAATCCCAGTTGCGGATTGTCTGTTTTCAGGCTTTTGATGCGCATTTCGCTCCATTCCATGCGCCGTCGCATCCATTTGGTGCAAGCCAAGTAGGGTGGGTAACTTGTTACCCACGCGTATCATTCAATAAATAATACACTCCATCAAAAAAGACGCACCACTGATTGCGCATCATAATTCCAACTGGCTTTCAAAACCTCGCTTTTCAAAGGTGATCGGATCAACAAACTCAATCGACCGCGCGAGTAGTTTCAGTGGTTTGTCATAGTCCACCACATCCATCGGTGTAGGCACAGGATACAGACCATCGTTGAGCAGCGGCATACCGAGGCGCATCATATGCACGCGCAGTTGGTGTTTTTTACCGGTTTCGGGATGCAGGCGGTATCGGCTGTATGCACCGCGATTTTCGATCAGCTCAATGGTGGTGAAGGCATTCGGTTCGCCATCAACTTCCTGTGTCAGGAAAAAATCCTCGCCACGCACCATCCGCGAGGCGACGCGCAGCGGGTAGTTTAAATCGGTGCGCGTTGGCGCGATGGCTTCGTAGACTTTGGTTACAGCGCGCGATTGAAACAGGCTTTGGTATGCGCCGCGTGTCGTGCGGTTGTGCGAGAGCAGCATCACGCCCGCAGTATCTTTGTCAAGGCGATGAATCGGCGTGATGTCGGCGACGTTTAAATGTTGTAATTCGGGGCGCAGACGCAGACGCGTGAGCAGCGTTTCGCGCAAAAAGCGTCCGCTCGGAATCACGGGTAGAAAATGCGGTTTATCCACCACGATGAGGTGCTCATCCACATGCAAAATCACTTCGTCAAACGGTATGCGCGGCTCATCCTCACGGCTGACTTCACGATAGTAGTAAATCGTCTCACCCGCGCGGTATGATGCGCTTTCGGACAATACCGCACCATCCGCCGCGACCACAAACCCGCTGTTCAGCCGCGCGCGCCAGCCCACTTCATCGACAAAGGAAAAGCGTTCACACAAAAAGCGTAACAGCGGCTGACCGATGTAGCGCACATCATGGGGCAGGCACAGATAGCTCGGCTTCACACCGTCGCGCAGCGGTAATGGGGCATTTTTTGAATGGATACTCATGGCGTGATATTGTACTGGATCGCATTCATCACAGCTATAGCGACCATCGGCGATTTACTTTTCCCAGCAATTATCCTATAGTCACCCCTCACACATAACTCAAGCAAGGATAAAAAATGATCAAACACATCGTCATGTGGCGACTCAAGGACCACGCCGAAGGCAATGACAAAATGACCAACGCGCAACTGATGAAATCCAAACTCGAAGCCCTGCGCGGACAAATCGATGGCGTGCTGGCGATCGAAGTCGGTATTGATTTTTCCGCCACCGAGGCGAGCGCGGATGTGGTGCTATACTCCGAATTCACCGACCGCGCGGCCTTGGCGGCGTATCAGGCACACCCGGCACATCAGGCGGTCGTGGCGTTCATCAAGGAGGTGGTGAGCGCACGGCATTTGGTTGATTACGAAATTTAAACCATCGCCATCATGCCCATTCACTATCACGGTTTTTCTGCTGCGCCTGCGTCGCTCACCACCACGAAAAATAGTATCACACATGCCATACCCGCCGGTCGTTTTGACGCGCCGATTGGCGATCTGTCCACCGCGCATTGGGATGCGAATTGCGGCCTGCGCTCACCGCGTCGCCTGCAACGCAAGGGCTGGCTCTACGGCGCGGTATTTAGCGAGCGCTGGATTGTCGGTTGCGCGATTGCGGATGCGGGCTTACTCGGCAGCGCTTTTGTCTATGTGTTTGACCGACAAAGTCGCCGCATGATGGAATACAACAGCCTACGTCCGCTGGCGTTCGCTGCGGATTTTCAGCCGTCACCGAACGGCGTTTGGGCGCTCAAGCAGGGGGATAAATCATGGCGCATTCAGCCGTTGACCGATCAATCCGGCTGGCATTTTCAGTTCACACACCCTGATTGGGATGTGTCGTTTGAACTACACGATAATCGCACCAGCATCAGCGCGCTGAACAATGCGCCGAGCGCATCACATCGCGGGCAGCCATCGCGCCCGTTTCACTACACGCACAAATTAACCGGCGCTGTGGCGAATTTGCGTCTGCGTATGCACAATGAGACACACGAGCTGACCGATGTGCGCGGCGTATTTGATTTCACGCTCGGTTATCCGCCGCGCGCGACGCTGTGGCAATGGGCGAGCTGGATCGGCCAACTCGACGACGGGCGCACGCTGTCGGGCAATCTGGTCGCGCAGACCATGAATGGTTTGGAAAACGCGGTGTGGATTGGTGCTGCCGAGGGCACAAGAGAAGGCTCAAAGGATGGCGCTCAAACCCACGTAATCGCCCTGCCACAAGCCATTTTTGATGATCTGCCAACGGATACGGCGCAGACGTGGCAAATTCGCACCGCAGACGATCGTCTGCGCATGCAGTTCACGCCCGAAGGTGCGCGGAGCGAGCGCATTAACCTCGGGCTTTTAGCCAGCGACTTCACCCAGCCATTTGGCGCATTTCGCGGCGTTTGGCGCGATGACGATGGCAGTGAGCACACGCTCACCGGTATCGGCGTGGTGGAGCGTCATCGGGCACTTTGGTAAATTTATGAATACTTCGTCCTCCGTTTCAGCGGGTCATTCAGCGACCAGCTCAACAGCCCATTCAGCAACTAAAATGCCGCAAAGCCGTGCGATTGTGATTTTCGCCATTTTGGCCTTTGGCTATTTTCTCTCCACCATGATGCGCGGCGTCACCGGCACGCTCGCGCCGGTATTGACGCAGGAATTGTCACTGAGCGCGGGACAATTGGGACTGCTCGCGGGCGTGTATTTTTTTGGTTTTGCGGGCATGCAGTTGCCGCTCGGACGCTGGCTGGATCGCATCGGGCCGCGTGATGTGCTGATGGTGCTGTTGGCGCTGGCGGCGGCGAGTTGTCTGGCATTTGCTTTTGCACAGGGTTTTTGGAGTTTGCTGTTTGCACGCTTTTTGGGTGGCATCGGCGTGAGTGCGTGCCTGATGGCGCCGCTGACCGGCTATCGCACGTGGTTTGAGCCGCAGACACAACTGCGCAGCAATGCGTGGATGCTGATGGCAGGCTCCTTCGGCCTGTTGTTCGCAACCGTGCCGGTGCAATGGGCTTTGCCGCTGATTGGCTGGCGCAAGGTATTTGTGCTTTTGGCGGTACTATTTGCCGTAGCGCTGATCGGCGTGTGGCGACGTGTGCCGGTTTGGCATCATCAAACGGCGAATACACCGAAAAGCTCATTCGCCGAGGATTATCGCTTCATCTGGCATCATGCGTATTTTTGGCGGCTCGCGCCCTTGGCGTTTGTGAACTACGGCGGCGTTCTCGCCATCCAAACGCTGTGGGCGGGGCCATGGATGACACGGGTCGCGGGCGATACGCCGTCTCAGGCGGCGACAGGGCTGTTTTGGATCAATCTAACCACGCTCGTCGTTTTTTGGCTGTGGGGCGTGGTTAATCCGATACTGACGCGGCGGCGGATTTCCGCCGACCATTTGATTTTGTGGGGTTTACCCGCCAGTTTTGTGGTGTTGTTCGGCATTGCTCTGCTCGGTTCAAGCGCCGGTTGGTGGGCGATTGCGCTGTTTTGCGGTTTGGCCACGGTGATTTCACTGGCTCAGCCCGCGTTGGGCCTGACCGTACCTCCGCATCAAGCGGGGCGCGCGATGACGGCGTTTAACCTGCTGCTGTTTGCCGGTGCGTTTTTCTGGCAATGGGGTATGGGGCTGCTGATTGATGGCTTGAAATCGGCGGGCTGGATGGAGCCAAACGCGTATCGCGCGGTATTTGGCCTGATTGCGTTGTGTCACTTGCTCGGCTACGCGTGGTTTGCCTACGGGACGTTGAAAATACAGCACCTCAAGGTATCCAGATGACGCAAACATAAAAAACCCTCGTCAATACGACGAGGGTTTTTTGAACACTTCACGGATTAAAAACGCGCATCCACTCCGAGATTAAACACTGTTTGCTGCCCCGAATCTTTGCCAAACGTGCGCTCGGCTCCCACGACCAAGTTCACATTTTTGGCCAAATCAATCTGCGCTCCCAGTTTTAAACGCACACCGTTATCCGATTTGGGCGCCTCTGTACTAAAGCTGGTCGGCGCGGATTTCAGGCGTGCTTTGATGTTGTCCGCATCGGTACCATCTACTTCGTAGCTCAGACTCGCATAGGGTTTCACCTTGCCAAATTCGCCACGCAACTGGTAGCCCAAGCTGGCGACCATGCCTTCGCGTTTTTGCGCGCCGAAACTCATCGAGGTGCTGGTATTGCCTGCCTCATCATAGCCATCCAAACGCATTTTTTCATACGCGAATCCGCCCACCGGACCATGCTTCACTTTGCCATTGGCGAATGTGCCCAAGACCAAATTGCCTTGTACGCCGATGGTGTAATGCGCACCCTTGCTGGAGCCAGACTCCGTGCGATTGGCCGCGCCAAGCGCAATGTTGCGATCAATGTCTGCACTCAATCGGCCATAGCGCACATAGCCCATGATGGCGCCCTGATCGGCTTTTTTGCCCACATATGCGCCCACACTGGTTTCTTTCAGATTGAATTCGCCCGCCGCTGCGCCCAAATCACCCGACGCGCGATCGTAGCCCAAGGTCAATCCGGCATGTGCATTGCCCGCGCTGATGCGGCGATCCGCGCCCACCAGCAAATATTTATTTTTGCTATCGGCCTTGCCAAAATCGGTTTTGCTGTAGCCAGCATCGGCGAAGGCATGCCATGCCTGATCACCGACATTCGGCGCGTAGGTCATCAATCGCTGCGCGTAGCGTTGTCCTGCGGTCATCGCGGCCGCACCGACCACACCCACTTGCGCGGGCGCTTTGAGTACGGATAAAGCATACTGCGCGCTGAGTTTTTGCGCCGCAGTGGTTGGATGCACGCCATCGGCGAACACATAGGTGTTGGCGGCGTCGGGGCTAACCAATGTATTGGCGCTACAGAACAAGGACGAGCTGACCGTACAGGCCACGCCGGTTGCATTGGTAAAGCCATAAGCTGTAAAAAATTAACGCGTTGTTTACAGTATTTTCGGAGAAAATACTGAAATGAATATGCACAAACGAGTCCGCCTAACCCCGTTAGACCGAGAGGAAATATGGCGCTTATATCAAGGTCGACAATGGAAGGTGACGCACTTGGCAGAACACTACCGAGTAAGTCGCCCTACCATCTATTCAGCGCTGAAAAAAGCGCGTTTACAACAATTTGCACCGAGCGACAGCACCAATGCTCGCTATCGTTCGATCCAATATGGGCTTAAACGATTGGCTAAAATTGAGTTGAGTATCCAAGCTCGACTCAAGCGTGAAGCTCAAAGGTATAACAAATCCTATCCCGGCGAAATGGTACATGTTGACACCAAACGTCTGCCCCTAATCAAAGGGCAAAACAACACGCAACCTCGCGAATATCTGTTCGTCGCGATAGACGACTACTCGCGCGAACTCTACGCCGCCATCCTGCCCGATAAAACCCAATTCAGTTCTGCGCAGTTCCTGATGGAACATCTGCTGGCTCAATGCCCTTATGAGATAGACTACATTTACTCAGACAACGGCAAGGAGTATAGAGGTACACCCCATCACGCATTTGTTCAAGCCTGCGCACAGCACAACATCGGGCAGCGCTTTACTCGCATCGCCAGACCTCAAACCAATGGCAAAGCTGAGCGAGTCATTCGTACCTTGATGCAAATGTGGCACGAGAAAATTCAATTTAAAGACCCGTTGCACCGACAAATTGAACTTAATCGCTTCATTAACTTTTACAATACCGTTAAACCTCACAAATCATTAAATAACTTAACCCCCTACGAGATACTACAAAATTACTTTTATCAAACAAACTGTAAACAACCCGATTAATTCTTACACATAAGCCGTTGGGTTGGCGACCACTTCGGAAATCAGGCTGTAGTTGTCGAGCAAAACCACGCTCAAGCCGGTTTGTGCCAAGCCTTGACTCACGCCTGCGTTAAACCCTTGTGCCAATTGGCTTGCGCCTGCCGCTGCCGTTGCACCCAAGCTTTGAAAAGCCGGAGCCACACCGAGATTGGGCATATTTTGCACAATGATCTGCTCGCTGCCCGATAGGTACGACAACTTCGCTATCTGCGTGACAAAATCCACCACGGATTGTTGGGTCAAACCGGCCAATTGTGCTTGCGTGATGTAGCCGCCGGAATACATGGCTAAATTTTGAAACGCATCATTCGCACCGCCTTGAATCAAAATGATTTTATTGCTCGCTTGACCCGCGTTTGCGCTTAAAAATTCGGTCACCTGCGTGGAAATCGGACGCTGTGCGAAGCCCGGCGGAGTGGACAATGAATCTGAATTGACCTTCGCGCCCCCTTGCGCATAGTTGCTGCCGCCTTGATTGGACGGTGTCGTGGTAAAGCCCAAATCCTCGGCAATGTATTCCGCCGCCGTCTTGCCCGGATTGGTGGTGAAACGCTGTCCGCCAATCGCGGCGTAGTAGCCACCATCGGACAGACTGTCGCCAATAATCACCACACCGTCCGCCGCCTGCGCGCTCATGGCAGCACAGGCGAACATCGTGGCGATGCTGATCGGTTTCAGGGATTGGGAAAAGCGGACTGCCGTATTGCGTATCATTATGTCTCCTTGATGTATCTTTGTTTGTAGGTATAAGGTTCGCCACCTTAACATTTTTCTAACGGTCGTTCCTATTTTTCGATATTGCACTGCAAAAAAACGGCGAGCATGGCTCACCGTTTCACTTGATCAACGCCCGCAATATCACATTCACACGCCCAAACGATCGCGCAAACTGTACCAAGCCGCGCCAATGGCCGAAAATGGCACGCTGAACGTACGCCCACCCGGGAACGGGTAATGCGGCAGTTGGGCAAACGCCCGCATGCGCTCAGGGCGACCGAGCAACGCCTCGGACAGCACTTTGCCCGCCAAATGGGTGTAGGTGATGCCGTGGCCGGAGCAGCCTTGCGAATAGTAAATGTTGTCGTTCAAAATCCCGACCTGCGGCAGGCGCGAGAGCGTCAGCAGGAAGTTACCCGTCCACGCGAAGTCAATTTTCACATCTTTGAGCTGTGGGAAGGTTTTGAGCATTTTCGGGCGAATGATCGCTTCGACATTGTCCGGATCGCGCGCGCCGTAGACCACGCCGCCGCCGTACAACAGGCGATTGTCACCAGTGATGCGATAGTAGTCGAGCAGGTAATTGCAGTCTTCCACGCATTGGCCGTGCGGAATCAAATCCTGCACCATCTCGTCGGACAGTACCTCAGTGGTCACCACTTGCGAGCCGCATGGCATGGCTTTCGCCGCCAATTCGGGTACAAGATTGCCCAGATAGGCATTGCCCGCGACCACGACTTTTTTCGCCAAAACACGGCCTTGTGTGGTGTGCACAATCGGTGATCCACCTTGTCCGGCTGTACGCTCAATTTTAACCACTGCTGAATGCTCATAAATTTTGCCACCATGTGACTCGATCGCCGCCGCTTCGCCCAGCGCGAGGTTGAGCGAGTGCATGTGACCGCCGCCGTGGTCAATCGAGCCGCCGATGTAGCTGTCGGTATTGACGATGGCACGCAATTGTTCTTTATCGAGCATTTCGACTTTATCGTAGCCATAGCTCGCCCAGAGTTTTTGCTGCGATTCGAGGTGGTGCATTTGTTTGGCGTTAAACGCGGCGAACACGCCGCCGTTTTTCAAATCACATTGGATGTTGTAACGCTCAATGCGTTCGCGAATGATGCGATTGCCTTCGAACGCCATGTCGCCGATCAGTTTCGCAGCCTTCGCATCGACCTGTTTGGCCACGGTGTCAATGTCGCGGCTGTAGCTATTGACCAACTGGCCGCCGTTACGACCCGATGCGCCGAAGCCCACCTTAACGGCTTCCAAAACCACCACCTGCATGCCCGCCTCGGCCAAAAACAACGCGGTGGACAAACCGGTATAACCCGCGCCAATCACGCAGACGTCTGCGTGTACGTCGCCTTGCAATGCCGGACGCTCCGGCGAAGGGTTGGCCGTGGCGGCGTAATAGGTTTTTTCCAATGCGGTGTGTGTCATACGTGTCCTCTATAAAAAGGTTAAAAAGTCCCTGCCGCATGTGCAAACGTGCGGATTTTTATGACTTCAAGGGACTAAATCAAGGAACCATTAAAAGTAATTTGAATCAATAATCAATCTTGATCCAAGTAGTTTTCAATTCGCAATATTTATCCATGCTGTGCAGAGATTTATCGCGGCCATTGCCCGATTGTTTGTAGCCGCCAAACGGTACGGTGATGTCGTCATCGTTGTACTGATTCACGTGCACCGTGCCCGCCTTGAGCGCACGCGCGACGCGATGTGCGCGTGAAATGTCGGCAGTCCACAAGCCTGCTTGCAAACCGTAGATCGAATCATTCGCCAGCGCAATAACTTCCTCTTCGGTCTCAAAACTCATGGCGGATAACACCGGGCCAAAAATTTCTTCGCGCGCGATGGTGTGATTTTTGTCGGTCACGAAAATCGTCGGCTCGATGAAATAGCCACCGGACTCCTCACGGCAGCGATTGCCACCGGCGAGTAGTTCCGCGCCTTCGGTTTTGCCCGATTCAATGTATTTCATGACACTGTTCAACTGAATATCATCGACAATCGCACCCATGGTCGTCTCAGGATCCAACGGATCGCCCGGCTTAAATCCGGCCACGTGCGCCGCAACTTTTTTCATGAATTCGTCTTTGATGCTCGCTTGCACATACAGACGGGTCGGCGCATTGCAGCTCTCGCCTTGGTTATAAAATACATTGCCTGCTGCTGCCGCTGCCGCCGCATCCATATCAGGGCAATCGGCAAATACGATGTTCGGCGATTTGCCGCCCAATTCCATCCACGCTCGCTTCAGATTGCTGTTGGCAGCGGCCGCCATGATGCGTTTGCCCACGGCGGTGGAGCCGGTAAATGCGACGCAATCCACGTCCATATGCTCGGCCAAGGCCGCGCCCGCTTCGTGACCAAAGCCGGTAACGACGTTAAACACGCCCGCCGGAATGCCTGCCTCCAAGGCCAACTCGGCCAAGCGCAAACCGGTCAGCGGTGATTTTTCAGAAGGTTTGAGCACCACAGAGTTACCCACGGCCAGGGCTGGTGCAATTTTCCACGCAGTCATGAGCAGCGGATAATTCCACGGCACGATCGCTGCAACCACGCCGACCGGCTCGCGCGTAATCAAGGCGAGCGAGTCGCGCGGCGTCGGTGCGACTTCGTCGTATACCTTGTCAATCGCTTCGCCAAACCAGCGGACGGTATTTTGCGCACTCGCCACGTCCACGGCCAGCGCATTACTGATCGGTTTGCCCATATCCAGCGTCTCGGTCAGCGCCAATTCGTTTTTGCATTCGACGATCAGATCGGCAAAACGAATCAGGATTTCTTTGCGCTTGCGCGGCGACAGGTGCGACCAGCGACCGTCCTCAAACGCTTCGCGCGCGGCTTTAACCGCGATGTCCACGTCGGCTTTGTCACAGCGCGCAACGTCGGTTAGCTTTTGCCCGTTGCACGGACTGATACAGTCAAACGTCGCTCCGGAAACGGCATCCACGCGTCGACCATTGATGAACGCCTGACCATTCAGTTTTAATTGCGCAGCGCGCTCTTTCCAATTCGTCACACTCATTTCATCTCCTTTACTTGTTCGCTTGTGCTTCCAAATACATGGCGGGAAGCACGGCTTCATTGATTTGATGCGCTCATTATAAATCCCGATCTGACGTGCGTTAAGCGGTGATTGAAGTGGACGCGCATTCGCCCCGAAAATGGCTCCTGAATTGATTGTAAAACTGATGGCAAATCAGGCCACTTCCCCTTCGGGATACAAGCATCATACCGCGAACCCTGCCATGCCACCCATGCATTATTTTTACTTTTTTCTCGGAAAAAGTATGCATCTACCAACAAAAAGGGCTAAACTTATCCCTACTTGTTTTCTACCATTTTTATAAACCATCCTGAAAATAAGTTGACCATTATTCACGGAGGAATACATGTCATCCAATCACTCAAGCATCACTCATAAACTCATCTGGGGCTTGGTCGCCATCATTGGCACCGTGGCCTTTGCCTACACGGCGCTCAATCGCGGCGAGACCATCAATGCGATGTGGGTGCTGACCGCGGCAGTCTGTGTGTATTTGATTGCCTATCGTTTTTATAGTTTGTATATTGCCGATAGAGTCTTGCAAGTGGACGGCACGCGCATGACTCCTGCGTTTCGGCACAACGATGGTCTGGACTATGTGCCGACCAATAAAGTCGTGCTGTTTGGTCACCATTTCGCCGCGATTGCCGGCGCCGGCCCTTTGGTCGGTCCGGTGTTGGCCGCGCAAATGGGTTATTTGCCGAGCATGATTTGGATTTTGGTCGGCGTGGTGCTGGCCGGTGCGGTGCAGGACTATATGGTGCTGTTTGTGTCCACGCGCCGCGATGGTCGTTCGCTGGGCGAGTTGATCAAGTCTGAAATGGGGACAGTACCGGGTGTGATCGCGCTGATTGCCTGCTTTATGATTATGATCATCATTTTGGCGGTGTTGGCAATGATTGTGGTCAAAGCTTTGACGCACAGCCCTTGGGGTACGTTCACCGTGGCCTTTACCATTCCGCTGGCGTTTTTCATGGGGATTTACCTGCGCTATATTCGCCCGGGGAAAATTCTCGAAGCGTCCATCATGGGCGTTGCGGGTTTGATTTTTGCAATCATCATCGGTGGTCGCGTAGCAGAAAGTGCCACTTGGGCGCCGTGGTTTGACTTAAGCGGTAATGCCTTGACTTGGGCGTTGGTGATTTATGGCTTTGTCGCCGCCGTTTTGCCGGTTTGGTTGCTGCTCGCACCGCGTGACTATCTGTCCACTTTCTTGAAAATCGGTGCGATTGTCGGCTTGGCCTTGGGGATTGTGGTGCTGATGCCGGAAATGCAAATGCCTGCGGTAACGAAATTCGCGTTCAACGGCAAAGGTCCGGTTTGGGCGGGTAGCCTGTTCCCATTCCTCTTTATTACCATTGCCTGTGGTGCGGTATCGGGTTTCCATGCGTTGATTTCTTCGGGCACTACGCCGAAAATGTTGGCCAAAGAGACTGAAGCGCGCATGATCGGCTATGGTGGTATGCTGATGGAATCATTCGTGGCAATCATGGCTTTGATTTCTGCCTCGATCATTGACCCGGGTGTGTATTTTGCGATGAACAGCCCGATGGGTGCGCTCAATCCAAACGGCTTGCAGGATGTCGCGCTGGCGGCTTCGCAAACGGTGAGCCAATGGGGCTTTGTGATCACGCCTGAAGTACTCAATCAAATCGCTGCCGATGTGGGTGAGAAAAGCATCATCTCGCGTGCAGGTGGCGCTCCAACCCTCGCGGTGGGCATGGCACACATCATTCACCAAGCGCTGGGTGGCTTGGGTTCGATGTCGTTCTGGTACCACTTTGCGATTTTGTTTGAAGCCCTGTTCATTTTGACTGCGGTGGATGCGGGTACGCGTGCGGCACGGTTTATGTTGCAAGACTTGCTCGGTTTGATTAACCCAAGCTTGAAACAAACCCACTCTTTGCCTGCGAACTTGTTGGCAACCGGTATTGTGGTCTCCTCGTGGGGTTACTTCCTGTACATGGGCGTGAACGATCCGCTGGGCGGCATCAATATGCTCTGGCCATTGTTCGGTATTACCAATCAGATGTTGGCGGCGATTGCCCTGATGCTCTGTACCGTGGTTCTGTTCAAGATGAAGCGCCAACAGTACGCTTGGGTAACGATTCTGCCAACCACATGGCTGGTGGTGTGTACCATGTATGCGGGCTGGCTCAAGGTATTCAGCAGCGATCCGGCTGTGGGCTTTTTTGCCAAAGCCAATCAGCTCAAAGCCTTGCTTGCGGGCGGTGAATTCAAACCGAATGCGGTATTCAAATCCGCACAACAGGTCGAACAAGTGATTTTCAACAATCAATTGGACGGTTTCTTGATGGCCGGATTCATGGTCGTGGTACTGGCGATGGTGCTGTTTACCGTACAAGCATGCCGCAAAGCGCTTCAATCCGATCGTCCGACCGCGCAGGAAATTCCGTATGCGCCATTGCCTGCGAACGCCGATGAAATCATCAGAGGCGCAGCGCATTGATGCACTGAATCAGGCTTTAAAGTAAGTACTTAACTGCGGCGGGATGGACATAAACCATCCCGCCCAGACTATCCCACAAAGGACAGGACATGTTTGAAACCCTTGGCAAAGCCGGTAAATATTTGGGGCAAGCCGCGCGCCTGATGGTTGGCATTCCCGACTACGACACCTATGTTCAACACATGCGGCTCAACCACCCCGAGCAAACCCCTATGACCTACGAAGCGTTTTACAACGATCGGGTGGAAGCACGTTACGGAGGCAAGGGCAATGCACGCTGCTGTTAATTCACCGAAATCGCCCTTACCCGTCACCATCTTGACGGGTTTTTTGGGTTCGGGCAAAACCACGCTGATCAATCATTTGCTGCGCCAAGATCAAGACGAACGCATCGCCATCATCGAAAATGAGTTCGGCTCGGTCAATATTGACGGCGCCTTGATTCACCCGCAGGCCAATGTGGAAGTCATCGAATTGAGCAACGGTTGCGTCTGTTGCAGCATTCGCGGCGAATTAAGCGCGGCCTTACAAGATATTTTGGCGAAAATCGATGGCGGAGCGCTGCACATTGACCGGCTGATTTTAGAGACCACCGGCTTGGCCGATCCGGGGCCGATCATCCAAACTTTTTTTGTGGACGAGGTTCTGCGCGAACGCCTGATGCTGGATGCGGTGATTACTTTGGTTGACGCGCACCACATTACCCGACAATTGGACGAGCATCGAGTCGCCTCGGCACAAATTGGCTTTGCCGACCGAATTATTCTGAGCAAAACCGACTTGATCGACGCATCAGAAAAAACCCACGTGCTGTCACGAATTCACCGCATTAACAGCAAAGCAACCATGATCGAGGCCACACACGGCGCACTGCCCAAAGAATCGTGGCTGAACATCGGTGCTTTTGAACTGGATGACGCATTACAATTAAGCCAAGGCGTGTATCAAGCCACAGCCAACCGCCCGCTTGCACCTCAAGCCGCCGACTCAAGCGCAAACTGGTTCAACTTCACCCCTTTTACCTCTTCTACCCTGAGCCAGTCAGAGCAGTCATGGAATGACGACATTCAGTCCTATGCGTTTACGGCGGGTGAGTTGGACCTCAAAAAAATCGGTGCGCTGATGGAACATCTGGTGGAAACCCACGGCAATGACATGCTGCGCTACAAAGGGGTTTTGGCAATAGCGGGCGAGCCGCGTACCTTGATTGTACAAGGCGTGCACAAAGTGGTCGGCTTTGATTATGGCGCAGAGTTTAGAGGTACGCGCCAATCACTGCTGGTCATCATTGGCCGTTATTTGCCTTATGATGCATTGAAACAGGCGTTTATCCAAACGCAAGCCTAAACACCCAAAAAATCCAAACCCGTTGTGACGGTATGCGCGGTGTGTGATTCAAACCACACCAATACCCAAACAATCTTCTGAGTAACCATACACTTAACAGGTGTTTACCCCAGTGTTTGCACAAATCGTGGTGAAAAATCCACATTTTCGTTGCACCAAAATGGAAACAGGCATACAGTTATATTGAGTCGTTAAAGGGTGTTTGTTCGGCACTTTTCTGACTCGACTGCGTACACAGACACCCTTTGTCTTTCAACTGAATCAAAAGACCTCGACCCATTGAGTCCACGAGTTTCATCGTTTCGCTCAATGATGATTTTAATAATATTGATTCATACAGAGCCAAAAAAGGACAGTGATCATGATCTGGGTACATCTTCTTATTGTTTTATTCTTCATTTATTTGGGTACGAGGCTGGGCGGCATCGGCATCGGCTTTGCCGGTGGTCTGGGTGTCGTCGTATTGGCCTTGATGGGTTTAAAACCCGGTCCGATCCCGTTTGACGTGATTTCGATCATCATGTCGGTCATTATGGCGATTGCCGCCATGCAGGTGGCCGGTGGGATGGATTATCTGGTGAAACTGGCGGAAAAAATCCTGCGCAGCCATCCGAAACACATTACCTACCTTGCGCCTGCCGTGACGTACTGGATGACACTGTTCGCCGGTACGGGGCACACCGCATTCTCTACGCTGCCGGTCATTGCCGAAGTCGCCAAAGAACAAGGCATCCGCCCATCACGCCCGCTGTCGATTGCAACCGTGGCTTCGCAAATTGCGATCACCGCATCGCCCATTTCTGCCGCCGTGGTATTTTTGGCCGGTGAATTGGAGAAAAAATTCGGCATCGGTTATCTGCAATTGCTGGCGATTTGGATTCCGACCACCTTTATCGCCTGCATGATTACCGCGTTTTTCTGTAATTTCATGGGCAAAGATTTGGATAAAGACGAGGTATACCAAGACCGCTTGGCCAAAGGCTTGATCCACAAACGCGGCGAACTGCAACTGGAAATCAAACCACATGCCAAACGCTCTGTGCTGATTTTCTTGGCTGCGATCATCGCCGTAATGACCTACGCGACCTTGATCAGTAACAATATTGGCATTATTAAAGACCCGATTTTGAGTCGTGATAACGCCATCATCTCTTTCATGCTCGGTACCGCCGCATTGATCGTGATGCTCTGCAAAATCGACACCTCAAAAATCACCAACGCAGCGACCTTCAAATCCGGTATGTCCGCCGCGATTTGTGTCATGGGTGTGGCTTGGTTGGGTAACACCTTCGTTGGTGCGCACATTGAGGGCATCAAAGCCGCTTCATCCGGTTTGCTCAATAACTATCCGTGGATGCTCGCCGTGGTCTTGTTCATCGCTGCGACTTTGCTGTATTCGCAAGCGGCTACCGCCAAAGCGCTGTATCCGGCTGCGTTGGCCTTGGGCGTATCACCGATTGCGGCAGTGGCCTCGTTTGCCGCTGTGTCTGCGCTGTTCGTTTTGCCGACCTATCCAACGCTGCTCGCAGCGGTGGAAATGGACGATACCGGCTCAACCCGCATCGGTAAATTCGTGTTCAACCACCCGTTCCTATTACCGGGCGTAATCGCAATTTCGCTCTCGGTTGCACTCGGGTTTATCTGGGCAGGTGTTGTGCTGTAAACGGCACGCTCAATGAAAAACAGCGCAGACTTGATCTGCGCTGTTTCTTTTGGTGGTAAACCCATCATCCGCCATGCAATGCTCGCGCATGGTGCGCTATGTGTTCGCCGATAAAACTGGCGATGAAATAGTAGCTGTGATCATATCCCGGGTGCAGGCGCAAAGTCAGCGGGTGTCCGGCGGCCTCACACGCGGCTTGGAGCAATTCCGGTTTGAGTTGTTTGGCCAAAAATTCATCGGCTTGACCTTGATCGACCAACAGCGGTAAACGCTCGGACGCATGAGCGATCAGCGCCACCGTGTCATGCGCTTCCCACGCCAGGCGATCTTCGCCCAAATAGGCGGTAAACGCTTTTTCACCCCAAGGCACTTGGCTCGGTGCCACAATCGGCGAGAACGCCGACACGCTGCGGTACGTTTTCGGATGACGCAAAGCCAAGGTCAATGCGCCATGCCCGCCCATGCTGTGACCGAAAATACCACGCGCGTCTGTGACGGGGAAGTGCTGTTCAATCAGGCTCGGCAGTTCTGTGACCACATAGTCTTCCATACGAAAATGCGCTGACCACGGCGCTTGTGTCGCATTGAGGTAAAAGCCCGCACCTTGTCCCAAATCGTAGGCATCGTCATTGGCCACGCCCTCACCGCGCGGGCTGGTATCTGGCGCTACGATGATGATCTGGTGCTGGGCGGCGTATTGTTGCGCACCCGCTTTGGTGATGAAATTTTGTTCGGTACAGGTCAAGCCCGAAAGCCAGTACAGCACCGGGCATTTTTCACCGGCCAATGCCGCCGGCGGCAGGTACACGCCCACATTCATGTCGCAATCAAGCACCTCGCTGCGGTGTTTCCAGACTTGTTGACTACCGCCGAAACCGGCGTGCTGTTCAATTCGTTCCATGACGATATTTCCTCATAAGGTAAAAAAACAATCGGATGGCACCCATCCGATTGTAAGTTATTGGATATTAGCTCTCTCGGTATGTGCCTTTGGCCTTGGCCGTGTGTGTCGCAATCAAATCCATCAACGCAGGACTGAGGCAATCATACGTGGGCAAACCTTTGTCGGTCAATGCTTGGCGAATCGCCGCCATCTGTGCCGACGGCGTGCCGGTCTCGATGATGGAGGAAACAAATGCGGCAAATCCCGGACCATCCCAGCCGGTTTGTGGCGACAGTTCGGTGTGGATGAAATCCAAACCATAAAACGGGTGATTGTGGTTTTCAATACGGCCGAACAGATGCGTACCACAGCCGGTGCAGGCATGACGCTGAATCGGTGCGGACTCGTCAACGACTTTCAGTTTTTCAGGATGCGCCGTGACCTGAACTTTGTCACGCGGCACCACGCCGACCACGGAGAACAAAGCACCGGCGGGTTTCCAACATTTGCTGCAACCGCAAGCGTGGTTAAACGCGACTTGCGCGCCCACCTGAACCTGCACTGGGTCGCTCGCGCACAGGCACTGCAAAGTACCACCGTTAAAACCTTCCGCACCTTTGGCGATACCATGATCCACCGATGGGTGAAGTGAAAAGCTGCTCATCATCGTCTCCTTTATGCCCTGATACACCTGATAGACACGATACGCCGCCAAGGTATTTGGGCAGATGTATACGCGGATCAGCCGCGTGCCGCCGCCACAGTGTTCAAAATCACATTCAGTAATGAATCACCGTACGAATCGATTTGCCTTCGTGCATCAAGTCAAATGCTTCGTTGATGCGCTCCAACGGCATGGTATGGGTCACAAACGGTGCCAAATCGATTTTGCCCTGCATGGCGTCCTCAACCATACCCGGCAATTGCGTGCGACCTTTGACCCCGCCAAATGCCGAGCCGCGCCACACGCGACCGGTGACCAATTGGAACGGGCGAGTAGAGATTTCCTGCCCCGCTCCGGCCACACCGATGATGACGCTCTCGCCCCAGCCTTTGTGGCAGCATTCCAAAGCGGAACGCATCACGTTGACATTGCCAATACATTCAAATGAAAAGTCCACGCCGCCATCGGTCATGTCCACCAATACGTCTTGAATCGGTTTGTCGTAGTCTTTCGGATTCACACAGTCGGTCGCGCCCATGCTGCGCGCCAATTCAAATTTACTCGGATTGGTGTCCACGCCGATGATACGACCAGCTTTGGCCTGACGCGCACCTTGAACCACCGCCAACCCAATACCGCCCAGACCAAAGACCGCAACGGTGTCGCCCTCCTTGACCTTTGCCGTATTGTGTACCGCGCCGATACCGGTGGTGACGCCGCAACCGAGCAAACACACCTGCTCGTGATTCGCCTCTGGGTTGATTTTTGCCAATGAAATTTCATTCACCACGGTGTATTCGCTGAAGGTGGAGCAACCCATGTAGTGATAAATCGGTTGGCCATTGTAGGAAAAACGCGTCGTGCCATCGGGCATCAAGCCTTTGCCTTGCGTCGCACGCACTTTTTGGCACAAATTGGTTTTGCCTGATAAGCAGAATTTACACTCGCGGCATTCCGCGGTGTACAGCGGAATCACATGATCACCCGGCTTGAGCGTGGTCACGCCTTCACCCACTTCAACCACCACACCCGCGCCCTCATGACCGAGCACCGCAGGGAAAATCCCCTCGGGATCATCGCCCGAGAGGGTAAACGCATCGGTGTGACACACGCCGGTATGCGTGATTTTTACCAATACCTCGCCCTTACGCGGCGGTTCCACATCGATCTCAACGATTTGCAGGGGTTTGCCTGCTTCAAAAGCCACAGCCGCACGTGATTTCATCATTTTCTCCTTATTCATGGAATCGAAGTCTAAATCTCAAAAAATACTATCAACCAGTATAAACATAGGGGCAGTATAAGCCTGATATCAAAACGAAGTCAATCCAATTGCTTGCAATACTTTCATAAAATCTTTATCGGCAATCCATACAAAAAACGGCACAGAAAACTCTGTGCCGTTCAAAGAGATATAAAGGCTCAATACCTTAAGCCGCTTTCCTGCGTTCAGCAATATCTGCCGCCGCCGTAAACAGTACATCAGTGGATGAATTCAACGCCGTTTCGCACGAGTCCTGTACCACACCGATGATGAAACCAACCGCCACGACCTGCGTGGAAATATCATTGCTGATACCAAATAAACTACACGCCATCGGAATCAAGAGCAACGAGCCGCCCGGAACGCCCGAGGCGCCACACGCGCCAATCGCCGCCAAAACACTGAGCAACAACGCCGTCGGAATATCCACTGGAATGCCCAAAGTATGCACCGCCGCCAGCGTCAACACCGAGATGGTCACGGCAGCACCTGCCATATTGATAGTCGCCCCCAACGGGATCGATACGGAGTACGTATCCTCATGCAAGCCCATCTTTTTACACAACGCCATATTCACTGGAATATTCGCCGCCGAACTGCGGGTAAAAAATGCAGTGATGCCGCTTTCGGTCAAACATTGCCATACCAAGGGATACGGATTGCGGCGGATTTTCCACCACACGATCAAAGGATTGAGCACCAGAGCAACAAACAGCATGGAACCAACCAACACCATCAGCAATTGCGCATATTTGAGCAGCTCGCCCAAGCCTGTCGTGGCAATGGTGGACGCCACCAAGCCAAACACACCAATCGGCGCCAGACGAATCACCCAGCGTACAATTTTTGAAATCGACTCTGCGCCCTCATTGAGCAAGAGTTTGGCATTATCGCTGGCATGACGCAAGGTAATGCCCAACAAAATCGCCCAAGTCAAAATACCGATGTAATTCGCGTTAAACAAAGCTTTGACCGGATTATCCGCCACATTCAACACCAAGGTTTTCAGCACCTCGATGATGCCCGATGGCGGCGTTTGCGTCACATCACCCGTGACCAAGGTCAAATTGGTTGGGAACAAGAAACTCGCCAATACCGCGACCAACGCCGCCGCAAAAGTACCCAGCACATACAACACCAAAACCGGCTTGATATACACCTGAGTACCACTCTTATGCTGCGCAATCGCATTGGTCACCAAAACCAGAACCAAGATCGGCGCAACAGCTTTCAAGCCACCGACAAAAAACGCGCCTAAAATTTCAGTCGCTTTGGCCGCCGATGGCGCAATCACCGCCAAAGCAACACCCAAAACCAAGCCAATTAGAATCTGCTGAACCAAACTGCCTTTGGCCAGTTTTGCCAATAAATTTTTTAACATAGTGCCCAACCTTTTTATTTCATTATGAATGAAGCAACAATTATAAGTAATATGAAATAAAATATGAATTTATTTGATCAATTTTGAAAACTACAAAACTAAAATCTAACAATGCCTCTAAAACAAAATTCTTTACTGAATTTTCATTGATTTGAGCTAATGAGTGCCATCAAAATAAAAACAGCGCAGATATTCTGCGCTGTTTTTCTATCAAGCAAAGATATTAGGTCGCATCACGGAATGCCGCCGCGATCTCCGCCTGACGGCGTTTTTCACGTTTTTGCATCCAGATGCTGCCACTAATCAGGACGACGGATACGACGAACACAATCATTGCACCCAAAGCCACCACCACCGGTCGCGTACCTTGGCGCGAGTAGTTCATGATCACGTTTGGCAAGGTTTGTACGCCCGGCCCTTTCAGGAACTCGGAGATCACCACATCATCGAATGAAATGGTGAACACCAACAACCATGCCGAAACCAAGGATTGCGCGATCATCGGCAAAGTCACAAGGAAAAACACTTGCAAGGGTTTGGCGCCCAAATCCAGAGCAGCCTCTTCATACGTCAACGACAGCTCGGACAGACGCGCCTTGATGACCACCGTGGCATACGCCGCGCCCAGCAAACTGTGACCCAAGATAATCGTCCAGTACGCACCGCCTTGTACATGGAACAAATCTTTGAACACAATCAGCAAGGACAAACCGAGTACCACCTCCGGCATCACCAGCGGTGTATTCGCCATGCCTGAGAACAAGGTTTTACCGTTGAATTTGCGATAGCGAACCAACACAAACGCTATCAACGTGCCCAGCACCACCGACAACAAGGCAGTGATGGTGGCCACCCGCAAGGAAGCGAGCAGACCATCAATCACCTGCTGATTTTTAAATAAATCAGCATAATTGTCTAAAGTAAAACCATTCCAGCGCGTTGGCCGCCCCTTGTTGAATGAGAAGATAACCAGAACGACAATGGGCAAGTACAAAAACAGATAAACCATCGCCATCCACATACGAGAGAACCATTTATAATCTTTCATTTGACCTCTCCTGCTTCTTCCTGATATTTATTCAGAATCATCATCGGCACCACCACCAAAACGATAATCGAGATAGCCAAGGCAGACGCCAGCGGCCAATCATTGTTCTGGAAGTATTCACCCGCCAACACACGACCGATCATCAACGTATCCGCACCGCCAAGCAACTGCGGAATCACGTATTCGCCCACACACGGGATGAACACCAGCAACAGACCGGCGATAATCCCCGCTTTAGACAAAGGCACGGTGACCAAGAAGAACGTTTTGAGCGGAGTCGAACCCAAATCCGCCGCCGCTTCCCAATAACGTGAATCAATTTTTGACAGGGTTGAGTACAACGGCAAAATCATGAACGGGATGTACACATAAACCATACCGAACAGCAATGAAAACGAGTTATTCATCATTTTCAAATCTTCACTGATCAAACCCAGGCCATGCAAAGCGCCATTGAGTGTGGTCACAATCACGCCGGAATCACCGAACAACACCTTGATCGCGTAAATACGGATCAACATGGATACCCAGAACGGCAACATCACGAACAACAACATCGTCGGCTGTTTGTCCTGCGGAGCACGCGCCATAAAATAGGCGAACGGATAACCGATCAGCAAACACAAAATCGCCGTCAAACCGGCATAAAACACCGAAGACAAATAGGCTGAACGATAAGGGCCACCCTGAATCAGGTCGGTTAAAATCGGCGCATAGTTATTTTTAAAATGCCAGCCGCCATCCCGGTAAATCGGCAAATAACCACCGCCTTGCACCATTTCCGACACACTCACATTGAGCAGGTACAAAAACGGAATCATCAGCATCAACAGCAGCCATGTGTACGGGCCACCAATCACCAACCAACGCCCCCATTTTGAGCGCAATAAACTGTTTCTCATCGCATGCTCCTCAAATTAATAGGACGGCATGACTGGCACAATCGCGCCCGCCGGCCAAGAAACATACACTTTATCGCCCCAAGTGAATTTGTCACCGGCGTAGCGTTCCGTGTTTTCATATTGCACTTTGATCACGCGCTTACTGCCTTCCAAGCGTACGTGATACAGGGTGTCGGAGCCGAAATAAACCACCTCGACCACCTCGCCATAGCACTGATTGCCGCGATGTGCCGGCGGTGTACGCGACAAATCCATTTTTTCCGGACGAATCGCCACCGACAAAACCGTACCCTTTTCACCCGGAATTGGGTAATCCATCACATGCAAGGCTTCATCGGTCTGAATTTCCACGTGTTGATCGTCATCCACCACGATCTGACCATTTTTGAACAAGTTCACGTTACCGATAAAGTCGGCCACAAATTCAGTGCGTGGCGTTTCATACACCTCGGTTGGTGTTCCGACTTGCAGCAATGAGCCTTCAGACATCACCGCAATGCGCGAAGCCATGGTCATCGCTTCCTCTTGATCGTGCGTTACCATCACGCAGGTCACGCCGACTTTTTCAATAATATTGACCAACTCGATTTGCGTCGCTTCACGCAGCTTTTTGTCCAACGCGCCCAATGGCTCGTCCAGCAGCAACAGTTGAGGCTGCTTGACCAGGCTGCGCGCCAAGGCGACACGCTGCTGCTGACCACCGGACAATTGGTGCGGTTTGCGTTTGGCAAACTTGGTCAGTTGCGTCAGTTTGAGTACATCATCCACGCGCTGTGCGATTTCACCCTTCGCCACGCCCTCGCGACGCAAGCCGAACGCAATGTTGTCCCAGACATTCAAATGCGGGAACAAGGCGTACGATTGGAACATCATATTGATCGGACGATCATACGGTGGAATTTTGGAAATATCGTCACCTGCGAGCAAAATTTTGCCCGAGGTTGGGGTTTCAAAGCCTGCCAACATACGCAGCAAGGTGGATTTGCCACAGCCGGAGCTACCCAACAAGGCAAAAATTTCACCTTTTTCAATGTCAATCGAGACATTGTTCACGGCGGCGTGGTCGCCAAATTTCTTGACGATGTTTTGTATGCTTAAAAAAGGCTGGCCTTTATTACCTGATTGAGTCATTGTCTGCTCCTTCTCATTGTAGGTACTTCTATCAATCCAAACACCACCTATATTACATACCTGTACGAATTGATAGAAGTACTTTTTTATAAACCGAATACTGCTTTGGTGCTGGTTTTGGCACTGTGCGTGCCGTATTTTCTCAAAAAACCCTTGTCTCAAACAGACAAGGGTTTTTCGATTCATCATCGCATTGAATTATTTACCGGTTTTGAATTGACGGAACGCATCATTCATCGCGCGCAATGCCGCCTGATCGGATGGCAAACGACGCGGCGCCATAGTGGCCAGATTTTCTGCACTCAAGAAAATGGTTTTATTATCAGCAAATTTCTTATCAACCAAACCTTGATCCAGTGCGGCTTTGTTCGGAATCGCATAGCCTAACTCATTGGTAATACCAGCGGAGTTTTTCGGATCCAATGAGTAGTTAATCCATGCATAAGCTTGATCCACATTTTTCGCATCCGCAGTGATCGCCATGGTGTCGAAGAACACAATGCCGCCGTGACCGAGCAAGACTTTAATATCCGGATTGCCAGAGCGCTCAGCCGCCATATTCACGTCGCCCGACCACGCCAAGAAGGCACACAAATTGCCATCAGCGATTTCATTGACCACGCTGGAGTCACCAAATTTACGAATGTCGCCACGCACTTTTTTCAGCATATCCAAAGCCACTTGATAATCCGCCGGATTGTTGCTGGACGCGTCTTTACCCAAGTATTGCAGCGCCGCAGGCAAAATTTCAGACGGCGAGTCAATCATGTAAATACCGCAGGATTTCAATTTGCTGGTGTATTCAGGCTTAAACACCAAGTCAAATGGGTTTTCAGGCATCGGCATATCGCCCAAAGCTTTCTTCACTTTGGCTTCGTTAATCCCAACGCCGGTGAAACCCCATGCCCAAGGCACCAAATAGTCGTTATTCGGATCCATTTTGGCGATTTGCGCCATCAAAGCCGGATCCAGGTTTTTGTAGTTCGGCAGTTTGGATTTATCCAACTTCATGAACTTACCTTGCTTGATTTGTACTTCGGCATACGCCGCGCCCGGAATCACCACGTCGTAGCCTGAATTACCAGCGATCAATTTGGCATTCAATGCCTCGTCGGTTTCAAATGTATCGTAGTTCACTTTCGGGCCGACTTCTTCTGTGAAATTGGCCGTGTATTTTTCCGGAATGTATTCTACCCAGTTAAACACGTTCACTTGACCCGTCAATTTGGCCGCTGGTGCGGCTGCTGCTGGTGCGTCCGCCGGTTTATCTGCCGGTTTTGCGGCCTCTTTGCTACCGCCACCACAGGCTGACAATGCGGCAATGGTGAATGATGCCAGCACAGTCATGCCAAAGCGGTTTAATGTATTCATACTCATAAAGGACTCCTATTTTAAAGGCAGGTCAATCAACAAAATAGATGATGAAGCGATGCACCATGATAACCATCATCTCGTATTCATGATGCACCATCGTTCGTCATATCGATTCAAGAATGGTGTATTTTGCACCAATTGGGTATAAAAGGAGGTTATTTATACCATTTTTACCGCATCAACTCAAGGAAGTGCGGAAATATTAGTACAGATCTCTCTCTTTCAAGTCGGCCAAAGTCGCATCCAATGCTTTGCGCGCCAAATCGACCAACTCATCAATTTCCGCATGGCTAATGACCAATGGCGGCGCAATAATCATGCGATCGCCCACGGCGCGCATCACCAAGCCGTTGCCAAAGCAATGACCACGGCAAATCATGCCGACGGCAATACTTTCGTCAAAACGTTCGCCGGTTTCTTTGTTTTTGAGCAGTTCAAAGCCACCGACCAAGCCCAGAGTACGCGCATCAGCGACCAGCGGGTGATCGTTCAATGATTCAAATTTTTCTTTCAAATACGGCGCAGTATCGTTTTTGACTTGGTTGACGATATCGTGTTCCTGCATCAGTTTGATGTTCGCCATCGCCACCGCACATGCGACCGGATGACCGGAGTAGGTGTAACCGTGGTTGAATTCGCCACCTTCTTCGATCAGCACTTTGGCGACGCGATCACCGACCAATACGCCACCGAGCGGGATGTAGCCTGAGGTCACGCCTTTGGCAAAGGTAATCAAATCGGGTTTGAATCCCATGGTTTCGCAGCCGAACCATGTGCCGAGGCGACCGAAGCCGCAAATCACTTCGTCGGAAATAATCAGCACACCGTATTTATCACAAATGCGTTGGATTTCCGGCCAGTAAGTTTTCGGTGGAATGATGACGCCACCCGCACCTTGCACCGGTTCGCCGATGAAGGCGGCCACTTTGTCCGACCCAACTTCGAGGATTTTTTCTTCGAGCCAGCCGGCGGCGATGATGCCGAATTCGTCTTCGGATACGCCCAGTTTCATGCCGTTTTCACGGTAGTAAGGCTGTTCAATGTGGACGATGCCCGGGATCGGCAAATCGCCTTGTTCGTGCATGCCGGTCATACCGCCGAGCGACGCGCCGGCGACGGTCGAGCCGTGGTAGGCATTTTTACGACTGATGACGGTTTTGCGCTGTTTTTGCCCTTTGATGTCCCAGTAGCGACGAACCATGCGCAGATTGGTGTCATTCGACTCGGAACCGGAGCTGCTGTAAAACACGTGGCTAAAGCCTTCAGGTGCGACCTGCGCCAATAGGCTCGCCAACTCAACCGATGGCGGCGTGGTGGTATTGAAAAAGCTGTTGTAGAACGGCAGCACTTTGAGTTGTTCGGTCGCCGCATCAATAATCGACTGCTGGCCATAGCCCATATTGACGCACCACAGGCCACTCATCGCATCGAGGATTTTTTCGTTGTTCGAGTCGTATACGTACACGCCTTCTCCGTGCGTGATGATGCGCGCGCCGCGCGCCGCCAGCGATTTGGTGTCGGTGAACGGGTGGATGAAGTGTGCGGAATCTTTCGCTTGCAATTCTTGGGTATTGACGACGGTCATATTGGCTCCTTTTTTATGGCTTTATGTCATATCTGTCACGCTGAACCGACAAACATGTTGATTTCAGACCACGGAAAAAGTCGGTTGTTACTTTTTCCGTATGATGTTTAAACGGTCAACAACAGATTTTCACGCTCCCACGGGCTGATCACTTTCATGAATTCTTCGTACTCGGCGTCTTTCACCGAAATGTACAGATTCACAAAGTCTTCGCCCAATACTTCGTGCAGCTCAGGGCATTCGTCCAGCGCGTGCAGGGCTTCGCCTAAACTGCGTGGCAATTCAAAATCCAAACCATTGATCGCGCCGACGGTTTCCGCCGTTGGCTCGATTTGGTTTTTAATGCCCAAATAGCCGCACGCCAAGGTGACGGCCAAAGCCACATAAGGATTCGCATCCGAACCGGCAATGCGGTTTTCGACCCGCCGCGCCGCAGGCGATGAAAACGGTACGCGGAAACCTACCGTGCGGTTGTCGCGCCCCCATTGCACATTGATCGGCGCAGAAGCGTTGCGCGTGATGCGACGGTACGAGTTCACATACGGCGCCACCAGCGCCATCGCCAGCGGCATGTATTTTTGCAAACCGCCGATGTAGTGTAAAAACTGATCCGACATGCTGCCATCGGCGCGGCTGAAAATATTATTGCCGGTGTCCAAATCGATCACCGACTGGTGGATGTGCATGGCCGAGCCGGGTTCGCCCTGCATCGGTTTGGCCATGAACGTGGCAAACATATCGTGGCGAATCGCCGCTTCGCGCAGAGTGCGCTTGAAGAAGAACACTTTGTCCGCCAAATCCAAGGGTTTGCCATGCAAGAAGTTAATTTCCATCTGACCCGCACCCACCTCGTGAATCAGCGTGTCTACGTCCAAATCCATCGCCTCGGTGTAGTCGTAAATGTCCTCAAACAGCGGGTCAAATTCGTTCACCGCGTCAATGCTGTACGGCTGGCGACCGGCTTCGCGGCGGCCATTGCGTCCGACCGGCGGAATCAACAATTGATTCGGATCGGTGTTTTTACTCACCAAATAGAACTCCAATTCCGGTGCAACTACCGGCGACCAGCCCTCTTTGGCATACAGGTTTTCCACGCGGCGCAGCACCGAGCGCGGCGCGAACTGCACCAATGAACCGTCGTGGTTAAAGCAGTCGTGCAATACCTGCGCGGTCGCATCCTGCGCCCACGGCACCAAGCGCACGGTGGTCGGGTCGGGGCGCAATTCCATATCGTTGTCCGTCGGTGCAATGATGGAATTGAACACATCGGATTCTGGATATTCACCGGTCACGGTTGCACCGAAAATTGCTTCAGGCAGGCGCATGCCTTTTTCCTCGGAAAATTTATTGCGCGGCAAAATTTTTCCGCGCGCCACACCGGTCAAGTCGGGAACCAAGCATTCAATTTCCGTCACGCGGTTTTCATCAAGCCAACGCTCCATTTCGTGAAACGTGGTGAATTTTTGGAAAGTCATAGGTACTCCTTTAAATAATTGTTCTGTTAATAGTAATGCTGTTTCAATATCGTTTTTATACTCTTTCTATGTCAATGGTGCGTGAACCGAGTCAAAAATCATGTTCGCCTGTACACAGTTACACTCGGCATAGGCTCACTCATCGCCCAACGAGTCCAATTCTGAACGCAAACGCGCCCGTCGATAATCCTTTTGCTCACGGTAGGCGCGGCATGCATCCCCAAAAGCGCCGAACAAGGCCAGCGAATCCGGATTATCCAGCATATTCCATTCGGGATGCCATTGCACCGCCAAACCGAAACTCGGATGAGCGGCAATCCGAAACGCCTCCACCAAGCCATCCGGCGCAAACGCCTCAGCCACCAAACCATTACCCAAACGTTTGATGCCCTGACCATGCACCGAATTGACCATCAATTCGGTTTTGCCCGTGATCGCAGCAATCGCACTGTCGGCTTCCAAACGCACCGGATGCGCCACGGCGTATTGCACCTCCAGCGGCGCGGTCTTGTCCTCGCGGTGATCGTTCAGTCCGGCCACATCGTGTACCGCCTGATGCAATGAGCCGCCAAAGGCCACATTTATTTCCTGAAAACCGCGACACACACCAAAAATCGGAATCCCGCGTGTCAAAGCCTGTCGAATCAACGGAATCGTCACCTCGTCACGAAACACGTCCTGCGGCAAATGCGGCTGGCTGATGGTTTCGCCATACAACTCTGCATTCACATTAGACGGCGAGCCGGACAGAAACACCCCGTCGGCGGTATCGAGCAGCACATCAATGTCCAACTCCTTGCCCATCGCCGGGATAAACAAGGTGGTGCACTGCCCGCCATAAAACACCGCATCGGCATATTTGCGCTGCACCGTATGCGCCGCATGAACACCCACCTGATTGCTGCACGCCGGAATCAACACAATCGCCGAACGTCGATGCCCCGTCGGAATTGCTTTGGACAACGACTCGGATGATGACTGCGAAGCAAGCGAAAAACCGCTCATAAAATACGATCCTTATATCAAAAATCAGTCAAAAATCATTCAAGAACCACCGACCATTGGGCGTCACATCGGTCATGATGAACAGCGACGGTAGGCCAGTATAGAGTAGCGCTTGAACACTCAATAGCGCCACTTATCACCCAAGTTCCGAGCCAATGATCAAGCCCTTAACCATTCAATATGCTCATTATCCCTCATTTTGATGCAGACCACCTCTTTTTGCAACGCACCGGAAAAATACAATTGTCACCCAAGTACAGCAAAATTTGCACACAAGCGCAACCAATTTGGTTAGAATTTATCCATAAAATATAAAGATCAAGCAGGCCATTTGTCCACGCATTCTATTCAATCATGGGCAATCCTGCACAGGAGACCACTATGCGCCGCACACCATTAGCCGAGCTATTGCAAAACGAGCTCGAACGACAAGATTTTCACCCGCGCCTGCCCGGATACAAACGGGTGTACGAAGCCATCCGCAGCGCCATCGTCAATCGCCGCCTGCCTGCGGGCAGCAAGCTGCCCAGCTCCCGTGATTTAGCGCGCGAGCTTTCCGCCTCGCGCAATATGATTGTCGCCGCCTACGATCAGCTTCAGGCCGAAGGCTACGTCAGCAGCCAGACCGGCAGCGGTACCTACGTCACCGATGTATTGCCCGACGGTTTGTCCGAAGGCTATATGAGCGAAGCGAGCAACAGCAGCGAACCCAACGCAAACTCTGAGCAGGATGCGCTTATCACCCTGTCGCAACGCGGTTCGCGCCTGACGCGCGAGCAGGGTTACAACGCTTACGAGGTGCAGCCGCTGGCTTTGTCCGGCAAAATGGATTTGCTCAACTTTCCGATCAAAACTTGGCAGCGCGTGCAAAATCAAGTGTGGCGACGCGAAGATGTCGCTCTATACGACTACGACAGTCGCGGCGGCTATGCGCCGCTGAAAAAGGCGGTTGCCGACTATCTGCGCATTTCGCGCGGCGTGGTACTGGAGCCGGAGCAGGTGTTGATCACTTCAGGCACACAACAGTCGCTGGATCTGATCAGTCGTATGCTGGCCGATCAAAACGACGTGGCATGGGTGGAAAATCCGTGCTATTGGGGTGCGTGGAGTTCATTCTACGCCAATGACTTGAATATTCGTGCGATTGCCGTGGACAGCGAGGGCATGAATCCGAGCGCAGCCGATTTGAGCAGCGCACCGCCCAAATTCATCTACATCACGCCGTCGCACCAGTATCCAACCGGCGCGGTGATGTCCTTGCCGCGTCGCCGTCAGTTGATCGACTATGCGCAGCAGTCCGGCGCATGGCTATTGGAGGATGACTATGACAGCGAATTTCGCTACTCTGGCCGGCCGATCGCCTCTTTGCAAGGACTGGCGCATGAGTCGGGCATCAGCCGCGTGTTGTACATGGGCACTTTTTCCAAAGTGATGTTCCCCGGTATCAAGCTGTCGTATTTGGTCTTGCCCAAAGCGTTGATTCCCTCATTTCAAACCGCCTTGTACGATTTATATCGCCCAGGACAATTGCATTTGCAGGCCAGCTTGGCCGAGTTCATCGAACAAGGACATTTCACCACGCATATTCGCCGCCTGCGTCAGGCGTACGCGCAACGACGCACCATTTTATTGGCCGTCCTCAACAAAACCCTGAACGGACCGGTGGAGCAAATGATTGACGACGCGGGCTTGCACCTGGTGGTCAAACTGCCTGCACACACGGACGATGTCCAAATCGCCAATCGCTGTCATACGCAAGGGCTGTCGGTGCGTCCGCTCTCGCGCTACTACATTGGCGCGACCGAGGTGCGCGGTCTGGTCGTTGGTTTTGCCTATGTGGACGCCAGCGATTTGGTGACCTGCGGCAAAATGCTCGGGCAGGTGTTGAACGAGTATTTGTGATGCCCCATACAAAAAGGCTGTCATTGAACATGAACAGCCTTTTTATAATCCAACATGCAGCACGCCGATTAGGGCTTGAGTACGATATGCGTTGGCGTGGTGTTTTCCAGACGGTGTGAAATGCGCCAATCCGGACCAATGAGCCGCGCGAGCCAAGTGGCTTGAGACATATTGGCAGGAATTTTACCTTGCCAAATACCATCGCCTTTTGGCACCAAAGACGCACTCAAATCTTTATCCTGAAAACTCAGATTTTCTATTTCCAACAAAATCGGCTGACCCGCCAAGCTATGGATCGTCTC
This sequence comes from Puribacter membranae, assembly GCF_055380425.1. Lineage (NCBI taxonomy): Bacteria > Pseudomonadati > Pseudomonadota > Betaproteobacteria > Burkholderiales > Burkholderiaceae > Puribacter > Puribacter membranae. The sequence continues at coordinate 2,404,347 of NZ_AP040167.1, read as the reverse complement.
AGGATCCTTGGCGCTCAATTTCATGGTGACGTTTTGTCCGTCAATCGTGATATCGGCGGACAAGCCCAAATCGGCGGCTTTTTTATCGCGCTCCAAATCCGCGTTCACCGCCAGACCTTCCTTGTAATAATCTTTGGAAATCACGCTGTCCATGCCGTTGATCGCAAGGAAATACGTGACCACCGAGGCAATCACCACCGAAGTCGGCAGGCCGATCAAAACCCACGGCCAAAACTGTTTATACCACGGTGTCACTGTATTTCCTGTCTGCATCATTTAACCCTAAAACTTATTTTTTCAAACCATAATAGATTGATTCGCGCTCAATCTCATCACCCGTCTCAGCGGACACGGCGCGGATGGTGATCGGTACGCCTAAATCCGTCACACCGGCCAATTTAGCCTTTTCAGGATCGAGCTGCACGCGAATCACTTTAACATCGGTGGACGCCGGATCCAACTCAACTTCCGGCTTGCCCGCCAATTTTAAACCGCTCACACCGGATACGCTCAATTGTACCTTATGCGGCACTTCACCGGTATTGGACAATTGCAGTTTAAACACGTTTTCAATCATGCCATCTTCATTCGTGCGGGCAATCGTGCGTGCATCGCGCTCCACCACCATGCGAATCACGGTACGCTGCGTGATGCTATAGAATAAGCCGCCAATCAGAACCAGCAAAATAGCGCTGTACAACAAAACGCGAGGACGCACGGCGCGTTTGAGCAACTGATTCGTGGTGTATTTGTTTTTCACACCATTTTCCGTGTCATAGCGAATCAAACCGCGCTCATAGCCCATTTTGTCCATGATTTCGTTACAACCGTCAATACACGCACCGCAGCCAATACACTCGTATTGCAAGCCATTGCGAATATCAATCCCCGTCGGACAAACGTCTACACAGACACCGCAATCGATACAATCGCCTTTGCCTATGGTTTTGGGATCAACATTTTTCTTACGCGGGCCGCGCGATTCACCACGCGCCTCATCATACGTCACGATCAGGGTATCCGGGTCGAACATCACGCCTTGGAAACGCGCGTATGGACACATATATTTACATACCTGTTCGCGCATATGACCGGCAAACAAGTACATCATGAAGCCATAAAAACCAATCCAGAAAATTTGCGCGCCGCTGGTTTCATGATTCAAAATTTCCCGAATCAACTGCATGCCATTGGTAGAGCCTTGTGCGCCGGTAAAGTACGCCACCAGCGTAAAACTCGCTGCCAATGAAAACGCAATCCACAAGCCATGCTTGATCACTTTTTTAACGACTTTGCTGACACTCCACGGGGCTTTGTGTAAGCGTAATTGCGCGGCGCGATTACCTTCAATTTTGCGCTCAATCCACATGAAAATTTCCGTGTAGACCGTCTGCGGGCAGGTGTAGCCGCACCACAAACGCCCAGCCACTGCCGTGAACAGGAACAAGGCCAATGCGCAGATAATCAACACGATGGTCATGTAAATCACGTCTGTCGGTGAGAATGTCCAACCGAAGATATAGAAGAAACGCTTTTCCAAATCAAACCAGACGGCAGGACGGTCATTCCATTTCAGCCACGGAATTACAAAATACAACAACTGAGTCAGCCACACAAATAACCAACGCAGATTGTTGAATTTACCCGATACCTCACGCATGAAAATTTTCTTATGCGCGGCAAATAGACCTTGTCCATCCTTATTGCTGTTGGGCGATGTTGGCTGATCGGCTTTGCGTTGCGAAGAGCCATGTTGAGCAGAGCTATCGCCCTCTTCAACCTTTGCGTAAAATACCGGTCGATTCATTGTTTCCTCTTCATCAGACAGTTCTTAATAATTTTTTGTAATTTTCTTATTCCAATTACAATTATTTCATTCAATACTGAAATAATACCCTAAAAAGAAGCGCACAGTCTATACCTGCGCGCTTCTGATATCGCTGTTTCGCATCGCTGTTGTACCTCCACAACGAAGGTACAACCCTTGAAACAATGTTATTTATTAACGTTTTTTACTGCAGATACAGCCAAACATTCGCTTTCGCCTTTGGCTTTCGCATCAGCACGCGCTTGATCCAAGGCTGCTTTATCCGTCGCAACGGCTTGTGCCAAGTATGCTGGCGGCGCGTCCGGATTTTTCACTTTGTCATTGTCGTCACGATTCAATTGCCATACATAGGCAGCCAATACGTGAATACGACCTTGACCCAACAAACAATCCCACGAAGGCATCACGTTTTTATCACGACCTTTGCTGATGGTTTCAGTGATGGTTTTCATATCGCCACCGTACAACCAGATTTTATCGGTCAAGTTCGGCGCGCCAGTATGATACAAAGCACCTGTTTCATCTGACAAAGAGCCTTTGCCTGAAGCGGTATGACACGCCGCACACAGGGCAAATTTATCTTTACCACGAGCTGCGGCAACGGCATCGTGCGGGCTGTTTGATAAAGACAATACATAGTTGGCCACATCATTCACGCCTTCTGCACCACCCAAAGCGTCTGCTTGTGGGGTCATGATGCCATGACGACCCGTGGTAATGGATTGGGTAATCGCTTCAGGGAAGCCACCATACAACCAATCACTGTCTGTCAAGTTCGGATAGCCATTACCACCGCGTGCGTCCGAGCCGTGACATTGCGCACAGTTATTCAAGAACAAACGCTCACCAACTTTAATCGCTTCTTTGTCTTTAGACAAGTCTGCAAAGTTCATCGTTGAGAATTTGTCATACAAAGGCTTAGCCGTTGCTTCAATTTTGGCTTTTTCGATTTCGTACTGTTTCTGCTCAGTCCAGCCGCCCTTGTAAGCAGGGTCAACTAAACCCATATTACCTTTATAGCCACCCAGACCTGGGTACAACCACAGATAAGCCGCACCGAAAACCATAGTGATGACAAACATCCACACCCACCAGCGCGGCAATGGATTGTTATACTCTTGTAGCGTTTCATCCCAAACATGCGGTTGAACATGCTCTTCACCCGGTTTATTGGTACGCGCTTTGAGTTGGGTAATCAGAATAATAATACAAAAGATAAACCCAAAAACCGTAATGGCGACAATAAACCAAGACCAAAACGGACTGGTGAAATCGCTCTCACCGACATTTTTCAATGTTACATCACCAGCTCCGGTAACACCGACTTTGAGTTGGGACCATAGTGATTGGTCAAATTGATTCATGATTATTTCCTTTTAAGGTACTACTCTCATGTTGAATAACACATGGATTTACTGCTCTTTTTTATGAACGCTTCACATCCATCGTTGACATGCGGTTATTATGATCATCTTCTGTTTCTAAATGGTCTTCTTGCTCTATGACGGAACGGCCTAACTCTTCCATCATATGGGAATTCCTGCGACTGAATGCCCAGTAAGTCAACGCCAAGAAACACAGAAAACAAATTACAGTAACAGCAACACGAGCAAATGTAATTTTATCCATTTGTAACCAACACCTTATTTGTTAGCCAATGCCAAGCCTAAGCTTTGTAAGTATGCAATCACAGCTTCCATTTCTGTTTTGCCTTGTACTTCTTTAGGCGCAGCGGCAATTTGTTCTGCAGTGTAAGGCACGCCCACACGGCTCAACGCACGCATATGATCAGAAATAGTGGTGTGATCTACTTTATTGGTTGCCAACCAAGGATATGCTGGCATATTTGATTGAGGTACGACTGAGCGTGGATCAATCAAATGCTTAACGTGCCAGTCATCGGTATTACGACCACCTTCACGAGCCAAGTCTGGACCTGTACGTTTAGAACCCCATTGGAATGGATGATCGTATACAGACTCTCCAGCAACAGAATAGTGACCATAACGCAAGGTTTCTGCACGGAATGGGCGAATCATTTGTGAGTGACAGTTGTAGCAGCCCTCACGTTGGTACACATCACGACCAGCCAATTGCAACGCAGTGTAAGGTTTAACACCCTCAATCGGTTGCGTTGTCGATTTTTGGAAGAACAATGGCAATATTTCCACCAGCCCCCCGAAAACCAATGCCAAGAAAGTAAATACGATCAACCAACCGACTTTACTCTCCATCTTTTCTTGTGAAATAAAACTCATGGTATTTTCTCCAAACCGTAGATCAATTAGTGATGTACATCAACAGGTACAGGGATCGGCGCATTGTTAACGGCGCGACCTACGGCAATTGTTCTAAATACGTTATAGGCCATGATAACCATACCACTGAGGTACAAGATACCACCCAACAAACGGATCACGTACAGAGGCCAAGAAGCGGCGATTGACTGAATATGCGTATACATCAAAGTACCGTCTGGGTTAACCGCACGCCACATCATGCCTTGCATTACACCAGAAATCCACATAGAAGCGATGTACAAAACTACGCCAATCGTTGCAATCCAGAAGTGTGTATTGATCAAACGAGTGCTATACATAGAGGTACGATTGAACAAACGCGGGATGAGGTAGTACAAAGAGCCCATGGACACGAAACCAACCCAACCCAAAGCACCACTGTGTACGTGACCTACAGTCCAGTCAGTGTAGTGAGACAATGCATTCACTTCTTTGATCGCCATCATTGGACCTTCGAAGGTAGACATACCGTAGAAAGACAAAGATACGATCAAGAACTTCAAGATTGGATCATCGCGCAATTTTTCCCATGCGCCAGACAAAGTCATAATACCGTTGATCATGCCACCCCAGCTTGGCGCCAACAGAATCAATGAGAAAACCATACCCAAAGATTGCGTCCAGTCAGGCAAAGCCGTGTAGTGTAGATGGTGAGGACCTGCCCACATGTAAGTGAAGATTAAACCCCAGAAGTGAACGACTGACAAACGATAAGAGTAAACCGGACGTTGTGCTTGTTTTGGTACGAAATAGTACATCATACCCAAGAACGCCGCAGTCAAGAAAAAACCTACCGCATTGTGACCATACCACCATTGGATCATAGCGTCTTGTGCGCCCGCATAGGCAGAATATGATTTCCACATGCCCGCAGGAATAGCAGCGCTATTAACCAAATGCAGTAAAGCTACAGCGATAATATATGAACCAAAGAACCAGTTGGATACATAGATATGTTTGACTTTACGCGTAGCAATCGTACCAAAGAACACCACCGCATAAGCGACCCAAGAAACGGTCAGCAAAATATCCAAAGGCCATTCCAACTCGGCATACTCTTTAGAGGTGTTGATACCCAAAGGGTAGGTAATCACCGCGCCAACAATCACCAAGTTAAAAGTCCAGAAAACGAAATCAGCCAAGCGACCACCAAATAGACGCGTATGACAAGTTCGTTGGACAGAATAGAACGACGTCGCAAACAACGCAGAACCACCAAATGCGAAAATCACCGCATTAGTATGTAACGGACGCAAACGCCCAAATGATAACCAAGGTACCCCAAAGTTGAGTTCAGGGAAGGCCAACTGCGCGGCCACAATAACCCCGACCAACATCCCTACAATACCATAGACTACCGCCATGATCGCGAACCAGCGCGTGACACGGTAATCATAGGTTGCGGCTTGTGCTGATGACATAGCATGCTCCATTGATAAAAAAATACTGTTGAACCCACTCCGACGCACAAAAATCCGCAAAAAACACAAATTCCTATGCCGCCCAAAGCGCCTCGTTTCCACATTGTAACCTTATTTCAGCCAAAAACCCAGTTTTTTAAAATGGTTTTTAGCCTTATTTTGTAACAAAAAAGGGATGGGCAAAAAGCAAAAAGCCACCCGAAAACCGGATGGCTGCACCAAAAGGCCTTAATTTACACAGGGTTTTAGGCTCAATAAAGATATTTTAGATGTTTCTTTTTATACTGAAAAAGACGAACCGCAACCACAGGTGGTTGTTGCATTTGGGTTACGAATGACAAACTGCGCACCCTCAATATCTTCTTTATAGTCAATTTCAGCGCCCACCAGATACTGATAGCTCATTGAATCGACTAACAGTGTTACGCCATCTTTTTCAATTTTAGTGTCATCTTCATTCACGATCTCGTCAAAAGTGAATCCATATTGAAAACCTGAGCAACCGCCCCCTTGCACAAACACGCGCAACTTCAGATCAGGATTGCCTTCTTCTTCGATTAAGGATTTCACTTTGCCAACAGCGCTGTCACTAAATACAAACGGCGCCAAACTCACATTTTCCACGATTGCATTCATTTTCATTCCTTTCAAATCATTCATTTGCTTCATTATACCTGAACTGTCAACAGCGCATCATTAACCAAAATAGCTACCGCCAACCATGATTTATGGCAACAACGCCACCATGCCCAAGCCCTCAGTCTCAGGCAAGCCAAACATCACATTCATGTTTTGAACCGCTTGACCGGATGCGCCTTTGACCAAATTATCTTGCACCACCAAAATGATGAGCAAATCACCGTGTCGCTGTAACGCCATGCGCAACATATTCGAGCCACGAACGGAGCGCGTTTCAGGATGAGAACCCCACGGCATCACATCAACAAAAGGCTCTTGCGCATAAGTTTGCTCAAATAGCGATTGAATGCGCTCATTACTCCAAGCATTGCCCACCTCATTGAGCCGCGCATACAAAGTCGAATGCATTCCGCGAATCATCGGTATGAGATGGGGTGTAAAAATCAAATTCACGGACGCAGTCGCAAATTGACTCAATTGCGCCACCGTCTCTGGTGTATGACGATGCCCAGCAACACCATAAGCCTTCATCGAATCTGAAGCTTCCGAAAATAAAGTACCCACCTCCGCCTTTCGCCCCGCGCCGGACACACCCGATTTGCAATCGGCGACAATCGGATCCAGCGCGATCAAGCGCTCTTTTAACAAAGGATACAAGCCCAACTGCATCGTGGTTGGGTAGCAGCCCGGATTGGCCACGACACGCGCCCTCTTGACCGCATCACGATTCAATTCCGTCAAGCCATAAACGGCTTCTTTTAATACATCCTCGCAGGTATGCGGAATTTTGTACCACTGCTCGAACACCTGCGCATCCTTGATGCGAAAATCCGCGCCCAAATCAATCACGCGCACTCCGGCCGCCAACAACTCAGGCGCCTGCGCCATAGCAACACCATGCGGTGTGGCAAAAAACACCACATCACAGGTTTCGAGCAAGCCACTATTCGGATCGCTAAAACACAAATCAACCACACCGCGCAAACTTGGGAACATCTGTGCCACCGGCAAACCTGCCTCCGAGCGCGAAGTAATGGCCATCAACTGCACATTGGGGTGTTGGCTTAAAATCCTGAGCAACTCCACCCCCGTATACCCCGTTCCACCCACGATACCGACTTTAATTTTCTGCATGATTTTTCCATCCATTAATACAAGCACGCCCCACATCCCCAAGCGCTACCAAACCACCAAACAAAATGAGAGAATAACAAAAAAGACCGCACAAAGCGGTCTTTTTTCGTTGTTCCAACGAGTAATCGAATAAATTCGATTAACGTTTTGAGAACTGTTTGCGACGACGTGCTTTGCGGAAGCCCACTTTTTTACGTTCCACTTCACGCGCATCACGAGTCACCAAGCCCGCTTGAGACAAGCCTGATTTCAGGTTCGCATCATAGTCGATCAACGCACGGGTGATACCGTGACGCACCGCGCCCGCTTGACCTGATTCGCCACCACCTGAAACATTGACCAAAATGTCAAATTTTTCAGTGAATTCAGTCAAAACCAATGGCTGACGCACCACCATCAATGAGGTTTCACGACCGAAGTATTCGTTCGCAGGCTTACCATTGACCACGATATTGCCGGAACCCGCTTTCAAAAACACACGTGCCACCGCGCTTTTGCGACGACCTGTGCCGTAGTTGTAATTGCCGTTCATATTGATATCCTATCCTTAAATGTCCAACACTTTAGGTTGTTGAGCAGAATGTGGATGCTCAGAACCGGCATACACTTTCATTTTCTTGATCATGGCGTAACCCAAAGGACCTTTAGGCAACATACCTTTAACCGCTTTTTCCAAAGCACGACCTGGGAAGCGCTCTTGCATTTTGCGGAAATTGGTTTCGTAAATACCGCCCGGATAGCCAGAGTGACGGTAGTATTTTTTGTCTTCGAATTTCGCACCGGTAATGCGCAATTTGTCGGCATTAACGATTACGATAAAATCACCCGTGTCAACGTGCGGCGTAAACTCTGGTTTATGCTTGCCACGCAAACGACGTGCGACTTCACTGGCCACACGACCCAACACTTTATCCGTCGCGTCGATGACATACCAGTCACGTACGACTTCGTGTTGTTTTGCTGAAAAAGTCTTCATTACTATTTCCAATAAATTAAATTAAACAACCATACAGCTCGCTATCATTGCTTATGCCCGCAACCTCTCCCGATGCGCTCTTTTATGGGCTGAGCTTTAAATTATCGATGATTCAAGAATAAAAGTCAATAAATCAGCGCAACTATTGGCGTAAACATCTGATTTTCCGCTGCTTTTTATGGCAATTACGACACACAAAAGCATTCAGCTTAATCACGCTGGGCGAAAAAAAACCCAAGCCATAAAGCTTGGGTTATAAATCCACCAAAGAAGGGTGGAGGAGACAACTTGAGACTGCATAACAGTCAACGGTTGCCATTATACGGGATTTTCAATGCCAGACAAGGCGCGGAAAATGTGATTTTTTGTAGCAAATCCTTAAATACAGAATTTTTTTCTATGAGATAGGTATTTTTGTGAAATTATTATAAATACATCAATTTTATAAAAACTTTAACCAAAAAATCTTTTTAAAAATTTATAGAAACAGTTGCACAGATGCAACATTGCTTTCTGTTTAAACAGAAATTTATGGCTTTTCTCACATTCAAATGTTTTTTCCGCATCCGTTATAATGCCTAAATCATGAAATAGGTTGCTTAAGACAAATCAAACCATTATTTAAACGAACAGGATCAGTCAATATGGAATGCACAGTACGCTGGGTCGGCGCCAACGCCGGTATGTCATTTATCGGCGAGTCAGGCAGCGGCCACGCAGTGGTCATGGACGGCGCACCCGAAGCAGGCGGACGCAATCTGGGTCCACGCCCAATGGAGATGTTGTTGATGGGTACTGGCGGCTGCTCCGCATTTGATGTGGTGCTGATTTTACAAAAAGCACGTCAAAAAGTCTCCGACTGCCAAGTTCAATTACGCGCCACCCGTGCCGAAACCGACCCGAAAGTATTCACAGACATTCATTTCCATTTCGTCGTCAGCGGACAAGGTTTGTCCGAATCGGCAGTCGAACGCGCTGTGAAGTTATCGCATGACAAATATTGCTCGGCGAGCATCATGCTGGGACAAGTGGCGCAAATCACCCACAGCGTTGAAATTATTGATACGGCGCAGCAGCCCGCATAAAGCAGCTCTATACATAAACGCTTTATTTTTCTGTCAAAAATGCCTGCAATGTCAATTGCATCGTAGAGAAGTCATTTGCCTGCCCGTGAAAACATATGATTTTTTGTCGCGAGGTTTGCCCACGAATCACGCTTACCTCTCGTGGCGCGCAAGCAAAAGCGCGCGCTAAAAATAGGCATAACGCTTCATTGGCCTTGCCGTCAACGGGTGGTGCGGACAATCTGATTTTCACCGCATCGCCATATAGACCTGCCCATTGCGTGTGCTTTGCACCCGGTTGAACATGCACGCTTAACCACACATCGTTGTTTTTTATATGAAGGCAATCCATCGCTTTTAATCCTGACAAAGAATAAAAAACCCCGTCATGGACGGGGTTCTATTTTTACCGCGCCTTAATGATTCAACACATCAAGGACGACGGTACACAGGAAACGGCCATACTTCTGCTGGTTTTGCCGGCGGTGGCTTCACCTCCGGTTCAACTGCAGAGGCGGTCTTCGACTTCTCAGACTCAGCCTCTTTTCCTGCTGTGCTTATTACTTTTTTGCTGCTGTTGCGGCTTTCTTTGCAGCTGGTTTCGCAGGTGCTTTTGCAGCCGGCTTGGCTGCTTTAGCTGCGGGCTTCGCAGCTGCTTTTGGCTTAGCCGCTGCTTTGGCTGGAGCTTTGGCCGCTGGCTTTGCTGCCGCTTTTGCAGGTGCCTTCACCGGTGCTTTAGCCGCTTTGGCTGCGGGTTTCGCTGCTGCTTTTGGCTTAGCTGCTGCTTTCGCTGGAGCTTTGGCCGCTGGCTTTGCTGCCGCTTTTGCAGGTGCTTTCACCGGCGCTTTAGCCGCTTTGGCTGCGGGCTTCGCAGCTGCTTTTGGCTTAGCTGCTGCTTTCGCTGGAGCTTTGGCCGCTGGTTTTGCTGCCGCTTTTGCAGGCGCTTTTACTGCTGCTTTGGCTGCAGGTTTCGCAGCTGCTTTTGGTTTGGCTGCTGCTTTCGCAGGTGCTTTCACCGCTGTTTTAGCTGCAGGTTTTGCTGCCGCTTTTGCAGGCGCTTTTACTGCCGCTTTGGCTGCGGGTTTCGCTGCTGCTTTTGCAGGTGCCTTCACCGGCGCTTTAGCCGCCTCTTTGGCTGCAGGCTTTACCGCTGGCTTTGCAGTTGTTTTTTTCGCAGGCGCTTTGGTTGCAGTTTTTTTAGCTTCGGCCATCTACCACTCCTTTATTTGAATGAATTGTTGCTCCGTTAAAAAAAGATACATTAATTAAGAATCGATCCAATCATCGCTGATTTGCGTTAAAACGACGATTAAAACCATACGTCATAAATTATTCTTAATTCAGTTGCAATAATAACGCTTTTGATGTAGCAAGAGTATATTTTTAATCACATTTTTTATGCGTTTTCAAGTGCTTTACCAAAAAAACCACAAATTTTTTTATGGCGCGCCCGGCGCGAATCGAACGCGCGACCTTTGGCTTCGGAGGCCAACACTCTATCCACTGAGCTACGGGCGCAAACAGTACCGCTGTTTTATATTTATTTTTTGCGTGCGGCAGTGTAAGTCAAGGTCGCAATCATACCTATTTTTCACAAATTATGCCATGTCTGCGAACGGTTAATCGCTCGGTATGCTCAATTTCACAGATGGTCGCACCATAAATTCAAACTCATAATAACTCTGCATTTATAATGCACAGTAATGCTGTTGAGTGGATTGCCGCTATCGCGATTCGCGCGATTGAATATTAATTTAAAGGTTATTTATGAATGCGTCGACGTGGAAAAATTATGTGATGACCGGTGTCATTTTGGCTGTGGGTCTGCTTGCCGGTTGCAATGTTTCGGCAAAAAATGGAGATACACAAAAAGCAAACACGACCTCAGCTCCGAGCTCCGAGCAAGAGAAAAAAATCAAAGCCGATCTCGAACTGAAAATCGAAAAATTAGAGGTCAAATCGGTTCGCCAGTTACCCTACAGCGATTTGTTCGAAGTGGTGTTGGCCAATAACGAAATCGTGTACACCAATGCCAAGACTGAGTTCACCTTGATCGGTCACATGATCAACAATGCGGACATGTCGGACATGACTCAAGCGCGCATCGATGAGCTGTCAGTAGTGGATTTCAAAGCCTTGCCATTCGCGCAGAGTTTCAAGCAAGTGAAAGGCGACGGCTCTCGCCAGATCGCAGTCTTCGAGGATCCAAACTGCGGTTACTGTAAGGCCTTTCGTCACACTTTGGAAAAGGTCGATAACGTAACGATTCATACTTTCGTCGTTGACATTCTCGGACCGAATTCCACCGCAATCTCCAAACAATTGCTCTGTGCCAAAGATCAAGGCGCTGCATGGGATAACTGGATGCTGCGCAAGCAACTACCCGACAGCTCGGGTGATTGCGACACCTCGGTTCTGGATAAAAATAAAGCCTTGGCGCAGCAACTGGGTGTGACCGGCACACCGACCATTATTTTTGAAAACGGCAAGCGTATTCCTGGCGCCCCTGACAAAGCCAGCTTAGAAGAGATGTTGGCCGCAGTCAAAAAATAATTCGGCACTCACAGAGTGCCCAATTGAACGCCCTAAAAAAGCAGTTGCATCATCCATACGCAACTGCCTTTTTGTTTTTCTGAGCGAACTGATTCAACGCACTAAGACTACTACGCGCCCTGTGCAGCGATTTTCTCTCTCGCCTCATCCAAATTCGCGCACACATACGCTTGTCCCAAATCCTTGAGCCAACCGGTACGCGAAAGCATTTCCTGTGGCTGTTCGCGCAAACCGTAAATATAAATCGGCACGTTTTTCTCCTGATACATCTCCAGCAGCTCGTTGAGCGACTCCACTCCCGACGAATCGACATAAATCATGCTTGAAAAATCCAGCACCAGTGCACGTTTCGGAATATCCAATTGCAATTGATCAATCAACTTCACTGCACCAAAAAATAGAGTACCCACCAAGCGACGCGCCTTCACGCCTTCGGCCTGCTCACCCCACCCAGACAGATCAATCTGCTCCTCAGTGGATAAATACGACACGCGATAAATCAAAGTAAAACATGCAGCCAATATCCCAAATTGTACCGCCGCAGTCAAATCCACAACCACCGTCAAAATAAACACCGCCAACAAAATAAACCGATACGTGATGCGGTAACTTCTCAGACGCGCAAACTCATGCCACTCGCCCATATTGTAGGCAACGAACATCAAAATAGCCGATAACGCCGCCAAAGGAATGTACTGTGCCAAAGGCGCAGCGACCAACACCACGATCAATAACACCAACGCATGAATGATGCCCGACACCGGACTGGTCGCGCCATTTTTAATATTCGTTACCGTACGCGCGATCGTACCCGTCGCCGGCATTCCCCCGAAAAACGGCACCACCATATTCGCAAAACCTTGTGCGAGCAACTCCTGATTCGAGTCGTGTTTATCTTTAATCATATTGTCTGCCACGCGCGCGCACAGCAATTGAACGAGAGTGTGATAAATACCCGTTAATAGAGTGAGATAAATGCGGGAAGTTTTAGGATTAAGCGGGAAGTATCGGGATGGGATTGAAATAACATTGCAATATGTGAAACAAAAAACCGCCCGAAAATTAGAACGAAAAATACTGTTCCGCGATGCGCATTATAGAATCTTTTGCCACCGGTGTTAATTCTTTGTCCGCAGTGATCGGCATATACGGGCGAGCGGGAATTGTCACTTTACGACCGCGTCCTGCTTGACCACCGAATTGTTGAATGGCGGCGTATGGTTTGGATGATGAAATACCCGCCTCGGAGTCTGAATAAAACGACTGAATCGAAGCGGCCAAACCCGCCGGTGAAATGACCAGCATTTTCCCCGGCCAAGTACCATCCTTCGAGCGCTTTGCAATAGTAGCCGCCGCCAGTGACGTCCAGCTTTGCCCACCGACCTGACCTTGTTTAGAAAACGACTCGTCGGTCAATGATAATAACTCGGCTGAAATGCTGGCCATGAGCGGACGCGGATTTTGTAAGCGAGCCATTGCTTGTGCAATCACCGCATCGACTTGCCGTGTATCAATTTTAACCTCAAGCAGCGCCACGGTAATACTCCTCGGCCGGATTGTAGTCAAAACCCACATCCGGCCTGAATGGTTTGTCCATGTGTGGCAACTGCACTTGCTTGACCGGAATCACCGTGCCATCGCGTCGCTGATATTGATACTCGCTAATATAACCATCGCTTGAATGAACTATCAGACCGCGCCGCTCAACAGTAGCACCAGAAGCCGGACGCACACGACAGCGACAACGGAAGCCATTCGGCGGATAGATGACTGACCAGATCGGGTCGTCGTGACGAAACAGCATGCCATTGAGCCGCGCGTGCTCCGGCCGCGTGCGGTTGTCCATGACAGCCACATACTCCCAATACGGATGCGTGATCACGGCATCCTTCATTGTTCGATAACGACCGGCCATGAACGCCGTTTGAATGTTTTGTTCGTAAATCAATTGCAAACGACGCGGTGTCCCAAGCTCCACGGGGCGATCCATACCTTTGTGTAACTCAATTTCACCTGTTGAAAAGTCGGTTTTGAGTCCCCACCAGCCTTTTTTGCGCAGTGTCGGCTCTAAACCTGCAATGAACTGCTGATAACTCTGACCTTCGTTCATCGCCGTTTCGAGCGCGTCCCGAATGTCGCCCAGCACGTCATAACCCGCCGATTGCGCCACGGTGAATGCCTTTGCGTGGGCTTTTTGCCAAACCTCACGCCAGTTGCCAGATACTTTGAGACCTTTGGCGCGCAAATACGCTACCGCCAATTCCGGCGGCATGCGAAAAGCAGCGATCAGTTCGGCCGCACCGACACTCACAGCAAATCCTTCGCGGCACTGTCCGCGCCCATCAAGTCACAGACAAACATCGCGCGAGCCAACGCCTCCGCCAGCACCTCCGTGCGGATTTTGGGATGTGCGGCAGTCAAAACGTTAAACGCCTGCTCCGCCGAATCAGTCTGTTTGAGCGCAACCACAGCAGGCTCCAACCACTGTGTGGCCAACAAGCGAATATCCTCGGCAATGCCGTCCAGCGCATCATCCACCGCCTGCTGATCCGCGAACTCATCCGCGCCGTTGGCTTCTGCTTTGAGTGCCGCGCGCAGTGGCGAAGGCGAATTTGTGTCGTTTTTAGCGGGTTCGGCGGATGTGGCCGATGGTATCTGCAACACCGGCTCATTCTCCTGCGCTTGCGGGATGCGCAGTTTGTCGTGCGCCCAGCTCGCCGGAATCTGCATGTTGATAGCGGCCAATTTTGGCAGGCTGTCTGCATACATTTGCAAGTCTTCGGCTTCCTGCGTGTCAAACACAAAATGAGGACAGCGACGCACATCTTGCACACCTTTGTTAATGGCCAGCAGTGGGTAAATCAGATCGCGAGTAATCGTTCCAGCGAGCTGCTTGCAGTCTGAATCGCGGATGTCCAAGCGTACTTCATTATGAATCTCGGCCAACCCAGAACCCAGACCCGTAGCACCGGCGTCGCTCGTGAGCGTACTGCCCAGAATTGCCTTGGATTGCGACCGCTCGCACCAGCCGATCATATATTCGAACGGCTTTTCCGAGCCTGCGACGGCCTGTTGAAATTCGATCTGCATAGACTGAGGAATGACTGCAGCGGCATTGTGACCAATGCCCGCGACCGCTTGCCACAGCGTCATTTTTTCGGCATTGGTCGCTGTATTCGGGTACTTGCCAATGCGCAACGGGATGCCGTAGATGTCGAGCAACTCGGCCAAATCACCGGCACTGAAAAACTTATACAGATACGGGCCGACCAACACGCGGTACAAGCCACTGCGTGCTAAATAACCACTCTTGGCACGGTGGGTGTGAATCATCCAGCTGAATGGTTGAAGCGGGATGCCATCACTGCCACTGTCACCACGCAGTAATAAGCCTGTGCGTGCCTCATCCATTTTGAACCACGACTGCGGCCGATGCTCAAACTTGCCGATTGTCCAGTCCGAGCCGATGCGTTGCCATGTATACTCAATCGGTGAGAAGCCGTGGCCAATGCCATCCAGCGCATCAAACTGCGTATCTTCAAAATCCGTCATGTCCAGTAATAGCTCTTTGACATACTCTGTATTCATCTTTTCTTCGCGCGAGGCATTTCTCGGTGGGGCTACATCCCAGTTCAGTTTAATCACACTGCGTTTGCGTTTGGACATCTCGCTGAACATGTGTGCATCACGCTCCTCCATGTCCTCAAACAGCTCGTGCTGCGCAACCAGATTGCCTTTTTCCGCATCTTCTAAAATCTGGTTCAACTTCGCGGGCGTGATGCCACGGGTCGGGTGGCCGATGGTGGATTTTTGTAAATGCAGCAGTCGCGCCGTTTGCGGTTCGTCCAGTGTTTTAGTTTGAATCGGGTTGCCGTGTTGGTCGAGGATAGCCATAATTTACCGCCATTGTTTTTCGATGCTGAATGTTTGCAAATCAGCATATTCATTCGGTCGCATCGGGTTGTTGTGTTCAGGAATGCCATTTTTTGGCACAGGCATGTACTCAATCACGCCACCGTCTTGCGACGCTGAGAACCATGCCAGCGCGACAGAAATCGCCGCATCGCCGTGTCGCTGCTTGCCATCTTTCTTTTTTCGAGCATTGTCGGGCAGCTTCGGAATGCCGCCGATGACTTCGATGGTGCGCAGGTCATCGAGCACGTCTTGATCAAGCGGCAGTTGCGACAAATTGTCGTCTTCCAGAGCCGCTTTGAGGCGTGGCATATTTTCCAAATACCATTTATTACTGAGCATCACTTGACTGATGCTGTTGCTGCCATAGCGTTGCATCGCAACCTCGGCCAAATACTGACCATTGCCACGTGCATCAAATGCACCATGATTGAAGCGTGGTAATCGGTCAATGATCCAAAATGCGATTTGCTCTTGCTGTTTGAACGGTACATTGCGCATTTCCAGCATGAATGGAACGACGCGCTGTAATGCTTGCAACTCTAAAAGCGGCGTGAACACGGACAAGTCACCGCTGCGCCCAAAGTCCATGCCCGTGCTGCTGCGAGCGAGGCGATAATGCGCTGGGAATTTTTCCAGCACCGGCTTGAGATGAAAATCAATCCAGTCCTGAGTATCGGACTCTCGCACATAGTCCGGTTTCTCGGCAAATTCATGCGTACATTCATAGCGCAAAATCGGCGTATTCGCGCTCATACGCGACTCGATGACGGCACGCGAAATGTACTGACCGCCCGATTGTGATGGGATGACATCCAACTCTTCGGCATCATTCGGACGATAAATCGATCGGATTTCATCTTCCCATGCCGCTTCACCATCGGCTGTCCAGATTTTGCCGGTTACTTGGCAAATGCGCTTGTATAGGCCTTGCGCGATGGCTTCTTTGAAATCAATCCGGTGCAATGAATACGGCTTTTTACCGGCGCGGATGTCCTCGATCAGCTCGTTAAATGGATTGTCCACGCCGTTGTGCGTACTGATGATTGAGACCGAGCCGCCCCAGATGAGCAATGCGAACGCCGCTTTGAGCAACTCTTTCAAGTTCGGATGGAATGCCGCCTCGTCGATGATGACGCGACCTTGTTTACCGCGAAGATTGCTGGGACTGGATGAAAGAGCGGTGATGCGGTTGCCCGATGCGAAGCGCATTTTGAATGTCAAAATATCGCCCCGCTCATCTTTAATGACTTCTTCTTCAATTTCATCCGCGACCAGTTGATAATTTTTTGCCCAGAACGCTGAGTCGAGGATGAATTCCTCGGCCATATCCTTGTTGTAACCGATGTACCAAGTGTCCTGACCGCCTACAGCACGCGCGGCTTCCAGCGCAGAATTGCCCGCCTCGCCCCAACTCAAACCTACGCGCCGAGATTTTTCACAAACTTTGACTTGTGAAGTATCGGCGACCCACGCCTGTTGATAGGGGAGTAAGACGGCAGATGTCATTTTTACTGCTCGGTACCAGAATTCTTGATGGCATCAAGTGCGTTGGCCGCATTGACAAAATAGCCACGGTCATCCCCGTTTTCCGGATTTGCAGCTTGCTCTAAAAGCGCATCAACGACACGCGTTTGCGTGTCGGGTGGCAGTTGTGAAAATTCGTTTTTTTGCATAATAGACTCCTATCAGACCATCCAACCCTCAAATTCAGCGGGCTTATTTCGACCGCGCCAGTATTCCACTTTTGCCGTGATAAAACACACACCAACAATCGCAATAGCCGGTACCAGCAGTACGCAAAACAGCGCAATCATCGCCAGCCAGATCAAAGTAATTTCCCAGTAACTCATGATGCAATCCCCAGAATTTTCTTTTTGATCGCTTCGACCGTATCGTCTGTCAAACCGGCGGACTTCACCGACTCGGACACCTCAGCAGCCACCGCACGCGCTTTTTCGCGCACTTTCGCCGCATAGTCTTTGGCCGCTGTGGATGAGCGTGAAAGGTCGGCGATGGAGCGCGTCAGCTTGGCAATATCAATTTCTTTCGGATCAATGTGCAAATCCATCATCACGTTAAACAGCTTCTCTTGCGTCACACGAATCAGAGCCTGATTCATTGCGTCGTCATCGTCTGGGCTGGCCTGCACGACGGCGCGGGCTTGCTCCGTGGCGATTTTTAACGCATTCAGACGGTCTTCAAACTGTTGGCCGTAGCGATGCAAACCGGTCTTGCTGATTTCGTAGCCCTTGCCTTTGAGTTCTTCGGCCAGCAACTCATAGCCGCCGAAATTATTTTCGACCAGCGCCTTGTCTAACCATTCTTTGACTTCAGGCGGCAATGCCGCCACTTTTGAGCGTGGAGGCATAATGGTCACCAATATTTTTTAGGACGGGCAATACCAGCCTCACACGTCACTGTGTACTCAACCACATCGACGCCGTAGCGTGCGAGTTTGGCGAACCACGCAGGGCTGTCCTGCTCGGTCAGCTCAATCAAATTGCGCTCAGCCAGATAGTCCAGTTCGCGGCGCAGCTCCAATTGCGTCACGTCCGGCACGACGGGTTGCACCGCCGAGTAAATCACTAACTCTGACGCGCCGATGGGACGGGCAGAGTTGAGTGCTTGTAAAATCACCCAGCGCAGGTTCTCGCGGCGGGCTTTGGCGATGTCTGGTGTCATGGTTGTTTATCCCTGATTTGATCCACACGATTGAAAATATTGTCCAGCTTGGCATTGAGCACCGTTTCAAAGCGAATCGCATCTTCTCGCCGTTGGTACTCCAGTGGCATTTTGGTTTTATGTTCAATAAAGTCTTTTTCGAGTTGCAAAAAACGGTCACTTTGCGCATCAATACGATGGTCAATCTGACCTAATAAAATTTTTCCAAAGCTGGCAAGAACCCCGATAAAACTGAGCAACATTCCTACTAAGTGCCAAAAATCTACCTGTATCGTCATTTGTGCTGTCTTTCAAAAATCGTTTGACACTTGATGCAACGCGTCACCCCTTTAATTACGGCGCGTCGCGCTTCGGGAATCAACTGGTCACAATCCTCGCAAAAGTACGCCGAATCGCGCGTTGCTTGCTCTGCCTGCGCATTGCGAATCTCATTGATGGCATCATCTCGAAAATCCTCGATCTGCTGCTCGGCGCGGTCTGCAATATCTCCGTTCATTTGTATTTTCCTTTGCCAAATAAACGAACTGCCCAGTACATCACCGTGCGCCGCCAACGCGGTACGCCCAGAATACCCATTGCTTCTTTGAATACTGTATCTGCCCAGCGTTTTGTTCCGATGGCATTAGCGTACAAATAATCATGGACGATGGCGGCCTTTGCATAACGGCCATGCGGCGGAAATACAGACCAGAGCAAGCGTGGAACAGTGGTTAGGTCGGTGACGTATCCTTTAGGTACGTTGATAATATGGCATAGGTACATTGAGTCATCTATGTCGGCCACCATAGGTAGATAGGTGCATATTTCCTCGGTGTAATAGGTAAACGGCTCAACTAATCGCCACTTATAATGATCGAGCATTTCGAGTTTTGCGGGTGTCGTGAATTGGCTCATCGCGTCACCTCTGCGCTCACACGATCCTGCTCATTTACCCAATTCTGGAGGTCAATCAGTCGCTGTGCGTTGATGTGGAATTGCTCGGCTTCTCGGTCATGCTGGGCTGCAATGTCATCGAGCGTAATTCCACTGGCGGAATCATCAGACTGGCCGGAGGCTTCGGGAATCGGCTCGGCACGATTTGCGCTGTCCCACACGCGCACAAAATGAGCGGGAATAACACAAGCAGAATTTTTTTCAGGCGCATTTTTAGCCTCCGTGGTTTTTTGGGTGATGTAAACGTAGCGGTCTTTGAATACCGTTTCGATGCGGTTATTCGCGGCGGTGTGCGCTTGTTCGGACTGGGTAGACACATCGGCTTGCTTGGTTTCCAAATCGCGCACAGCGGCTTTTTGTGCGGATTTTTCCGCATCCCAGTCGGCTTGCACGGAAGATGAGCCAAAGTGCCAGCCAAGATAGCCAACGCCGAGCAGTACGGCGATGGTGGCCAACGCCGTGACCACAATTACGCCAGCGCGTAGTTTGATGCCTGCGGCAGCCGTAGCGATTTCAGGAATCATGCTTGACCTCCGTTGTCTGAATCCTGCATACCCGTGTAATTGGCGTTGTAGCGCAGAGACAGCAGCTTGCTTACGCTGGCCACACCTGCGACCGTGCCGAGATAGACCAGCCACAGTTCAATGTGTGGGTCGGTGGCAAACCACTCAAAACGCACAAAACACACGGTCGCGGCGGCGTAGGCGACATTTGCCCAAAACTTGGTGTGTGATGCTTTGCCAGAGCCGCCGGACTGAACCAGCTCGCGAAATACGTTTTGCATGACGACCTCAGCTCATGAAAAGACGGGCTTCATCGGCGCGGCGATTCGCCAAGCCTTGTAGTTTTTTGCCCTTGGAAAAAATCCACTTGCCGAATTCGCGGCTCGCACCGGCGAAGTTACCGGCATTGACCAAACGCAACAAAGACGACGTTTGCAAATTGCCGATGCCGACGTTGTACGTAAACGAGACCAAAGCGTCGAATTGGTTTTGATTGAGCGGTTTTCTGGCGTTAGCGGTGTAGCGTCGTACTGCATCCTCGTATTTGACCAATGTCGCCGCCAGAATTTCAACCGCCTGTGTCTCGGTAATCGCGGGATCGCTCAGTCTGACTGCACGGCCATCGGGGTACAGTGTCGAACCATAGCCAATAGTCGGAACACGGGCAGGGCACAGATACGGCTTACTCCGGAATGATTCCCATTTTTTAATGATGGCCAAGCCCGCTGAACTGGTTTTCACAATGCGCTCCGATAAAAAAAGACACCGCCATTGTCCGGCGGTGTCATTAAAATCGAAAGTAAAGCGCTTTACTTAATCACGCGGTATCAGATTAACGAACCCTGACGGCGCTCCAAATCCCGCAGACGTCCTCGTTTTGTGATGGTACGGATTTGCATTTCAGTCAGTCCGTATTTGCGCGCCAGTTCATAGTAATTATTGCCTTTGAACTGATTGTAAATTTCCTCGTCGCGCAATGAAAGCTCAAACAAATGACCTTTCGGGATGTATTGACCGTGTCCACCGACCTCAAAGCGAATCTCTTCCATGATAGCCATTGTCAACTCTTGCAATTCATTGGCAGGTACGCCGTGGCTCGCCAGTCTGCGCGCGACCACATGCCCCATTTGCTCAAGCAACTCAGGGTATCCATCGGGAAATTTAACGTGTGCATTCATTTTGGCCTCACTCACTGCTGTTTGTTTATCACGTCTAAAGTCCATGCTCGGACTTTATCCAAACACTGCTGATGTTGCAATAGTTCGCATTCCACGACGTCTACTTTTAACATTTTGAGAAGCGCGTGGCGAATGAAACTGTCTGATTTTGAACCAACCGCACCGAGTCGGTGCAACTCAGCCCAATCCGCGCGAAACGGTTTGATGCGTACACGAGCCAGCCAATTTTTCAACATCTCAATCAACTTCTGCCCTTGCTCCACACTCAGCCACTCCAGTGCTTTGATGCCTGTGTGCTTGGTCGCAAACGTCACCAGCCCCTGTTCGTCCGCATTTTCAATTGCGCCCGATTCGTGCAGACGCAGCCACAGCGCGCGCATCATTTTGACTTGTTCTGAGCGGTCAGCGACTGGACGACTCGGCGTGCGTCGCTTACCCGTGCTGTCTTTGCGCGCGTGGCGCACTTTGAATCCTGAGCGTTTGAAATGCGCGATCAATGTTGCGCGTTGTTTTGACGTTAGTTCACCCGCTGAGTCCGTCGTGCCACCGCTTGCCAACTGGACGGCAGCGCGGTAGTCATCCTCAGACAAACCGAGTTGCTTTTTTGCAATGTGAATCTGCGCCAGTTCAGACGTGCGGATTTGCGCGTGCGTGCGGTTGCTCATGACAGTAGTCCTTGTGGTTTTTTGCCGCCGACACCCTGATGCAGTTGCGCGTTTCGTGCCTCCATGCGGCCGTTAAATCGGTCATTGTGGGTGATATTTTTACCCGTCACCCGATCTTTGGCATCCTTTGTTCCGAGATTCGGATGTTTTTGGCTGAGGTAGTGTTCGATTAGCTTTTGACTACCCTCTGGATTCGCAAATCGCCGAACCAAATTTTGCAAACCGAGGACATAGCCTTCGGCGAAGGCATCGCCTCGCGCGGTTTTTGTACTGGCTTTGCAGTTTTTTCGCTGTGCGCTGATATAGCGGCGGCGCGCTTTGGCGCATTGCTCGGACAAAACTTCAAACGCATACTGTGCGATCTGCGCCGCTGGTTCAACGCCGATAAACACGTAGTGATGGATTCGCCGCGTGCGCATATTGAGCCAGCGTGCGCTTTGCGAGCTGAACACCGTGCAACCAAACGCTCTGGCTACCAAGTCCGCGAGTGCGGCTTCCCAGCGCACCATGTCCACGCTGGGCGCTTTGGCCGAACACTCTTGCACGTCCGAAAGGCTGATATCCAGTTCAGTCAAATTGTGCATCTCCATGAGCTTCTGCGCTTGGCGCAGTGCGGCGGCGGCTTCGTGCGGATTGTCCGAGTTTGACAGCGCCAGACATTTTTTAATCTTGTCGATGATTTTTTCGTGTTCCATTTCATTGTCCTTTATCAATTGCGCCCGTACGTTTGCCGCTCCGGTGTTGATGTGTTATTCGGCGGATCGTCTACCGGATATCGAACGTACTTATGTCGTCGCTTGGCGCTTCGCGATGGGAGAAAGGCCGCCTGAGTGTAATCTGCTCACCCCAGCCGCCTGCTTACGGTCAAGCGGCTGGAGTCAGCGACTACACCGCGTCGGCCAGCTCTTTACCCGCTTTGAATTTCACAACGTTTTTAGCAGAGATTTGCATCGGCTCACCGGTCTGTGGGTTGCGGCCTTCGCGAGCTTCTCGGTGTTCGACTTTG
This sequence comes from Puribacter membranae, assembly GCF_055380425.1. Taxonomy (NCBI): domain Bacteria; kingdom Pseudomonadati; phylum Pseudomonadota; class Betaproteobacteria; order Burkholderiales; family Burkholderiaceae; genus Puribacter; species Puribacter membranae. Next base: position 2,381,550 of record NZ_AP040167.1, on the reverse strand, counting down.
AATGTACCAAAGCCGATGAATTGAGCAGTATCGGCCTTGCTCAAAGCGGTTTTGATGTTATCAAATACCGATTCGACCGCTTTCTTTGCATCGACTTTTGACAAGCCGGTGTCGGCGGATACGTAGTTAATAAGGTCTTGCTTGTTCATGTGTTGCTCCTATGGTTATGCCAATTCAGGCAGTTGAAATGTCCCGCGTAGCGGGTATGCAATGCCATTGATATAAATTTCATCAAAAGTCATTGTTCTGATCGCACGTCCGCGTATGTACTGGACTGGGCGTGCAATTAATCCTTTGGGCGCGTCTTACCCTGCAGATGACGACGGCCTGTGCCGCGTTTGGTGTAGCTCGCGCTTTGGGTTAAACGGTAGTGGCGTGCTTGAGTTTTATTGCGCATGATTGCTCCTTTGGTTTATTTAAAAAATCCACCCATATAGACAATGGTAAAAATTATTGCGTAGGAGGTGAACGTGATCCAAAAGCTGTGATCTCCCGTCCTTGGCTTGCCATGCGCATTGGCGCCTACAAGTAAGCCCAACGCTATCCAAAACAAAAATATGATTTGCCAAACTCCAAAGTTCATGATTGCAATTCCTGATCATGCGGCTCAATCACAAACTCTTCATCGCCGCCATTGATCGTGATGCCTGCGATGCCCGAAACAGCCTTTTTGTCAGCAAGGATGGCGTCTTTGTTGACCTCTTCCTTGACGCGAACAAAACGGTGCAGACCGTGGCGTTTAAGCGCTTCGATGATGGCTTCGACTTTGCGCAGACCAACGCTTTCTCTTCCCGCACGCCATTTCACCGTGCCGGTCACAAAGTCGGCGTATTTGACTTTGCCGTTGTCGGTGATCGCGGCACGATTGGCCTCGCACCAGACGTGTACGCCTGCTTGCAATGCCTCAATGCGCTCGTTGATCGGGTCGGCTTCTTGCGCGTACTGCTCTTGCAATGCGGCAATGCCGTCGTTCATGGTCGCTGCCAGTCGTGTGCGTTGGCGGGTCAAATCACCAATGGTGCGGATGTGTTCAACCACTTGATCGCGCGATTGCGGGGCTTGCGTGACCAGTGCTTTGGTTTTCAATTTTTTGGTTGCCATTGAGTACTCCTATGGTTGATTGGGTTGGTGGGTTTGATGGTTCTGGGTCATATTGCGCACCGCTTGTCGGACAGCTGCAAAGTCTGGGCAGGCTTGATACGGCTGGCCGACGCTGGGGCGATATTCTTTGAGCATGCACGGTGGCATCAGTTGCTCCAATTGCTCGATTTTTTCGAGTAGCTGACCGGCGGCAAACTCGATAATTTCAGCTTTGATTTTTGGGGTCATTGTTCATCTCACTTTTTTAAAAATCTGCCGTTGAAACTCGGCAATTTTGGCTTGGCATTTGGCCACATGCGCAGGATCAACTTTGGGCAGCGGTGGCGGCAAATACGGCTGTGGCTCAGGCTTTGGCATGGCTTTGATGATTTGCGCCGGTGACGGCCATGTGTCCGTTGTGCTGGCCACGCTCATGAATGCGGTGCGTAGGCGCGGCACATCTCGGCGCTCATCCCAAGCCTGTGCCGACATCATGACTTCCAGCCATACATTCAGCAGTGCGTCTACAGTATCGTTCGCAGGTGCATTGCGCAGGCGCAGGATGAGCAGGCGTTGCAGTCCTTCGATTACACTGTTTTCGAGCCATGCCGGTGCATTCATCTTTCGCCTCGCTTGCGTTGCTCCAGTGCGGTGATCGCCGCAGCCGTGCCGGACTGGGGTTTATGCGCGTGGGTCGATGACCCGTTGACCAACCCTGTACCGGCTACCAATTGGGCGGAATCATGCGCCCCTACAGGCTGGCGTGCGGCGGTGCTGATGATGACTTCCAGCAGATAGCCGTGGCTTTTCAACGGTGTCTGCAGTCGGCCTGCGTCGCGCGTAGCGAGCATCTGTTCAATCGCCGCGCACCAGACGTCATGCGGGGCTTCGTACAGCGTGCCATTGCGCTCGATGCGTTGGCTCTCAATCATCGGCATCAGTTCGCCCAGCAGGGTCACCACGCGTGGCCATGACAGCTTGGACTTTGACGGACGAAACAGCGCAAGGTAGCGCACGATCAGTTTGCCGAGCGGTGTGATCGACAATGCGAGCGTGAGTGCTTGTGCCGCCGCGTCGTTGTCAATCACGGCTTCGAGCGACATTTCAGCACCGCAGGACGGACAGCGGATTTGCATCATGACACCTGCACTCGCGGGTGGCGAAACAGACTGACACCGTCAGCCTTGACATGAATGCGGCAGCGTTCATCACCGAAGCGTTCTATTGCGTCTTCCAGCGCGTGCATGGTGCTGAGGCTATCCTGCTCGTATTCGTAGACTTTGCACAATTCAGTGATGACGCGCACTTTGCAATGTATTAAGTTACTTAGTTGTGCCATTTCAATCCTCCAGACTTACTAATTTGCCACCGGTTTCGAATACTTGACGTTGAATCACTTTGACTACAAACCATGCAAAAATCTGGGCTAATGTTGATTCTTGCGTTGGATTAGCAATGGTGTCTCCCTCGTCTGTGACCAGAAACCCTGTATCACTGGTGTCTTCGATTGTGATGATAATTTTTGCCATCTCACACCTCCTTCACGATGTCGGCGGACACCACCGGCGCACCGATGCCGACGGCCATGTTCAGCGCGGCAGTGACCACGTTGGCCACGGCCAGCGGGTAAAGCAAGCTGGTGGTTTGTGCGGCGTAGGCGCGTCCTTGCGCACGCGGTGCTTGGGTGTTAAATGTCAGCTTGGCACGCAGTGCATCGACTGCGCCGGACTCAAAAATCGCGGCCACGTCGATGCCGACACGCTTGAATTTGAAAGCCAAGTATTCTTGCAAGTAGTTGTCCAGCGGCTGTAATTCTGCGACTTCGCAACGCTGCACGACCTCACGCACCTCCGTGTTTTTGTCCGACAATTTCATCTTCAACTCTTGCTGGCCAATCAAAATGATGGACAGCAGTTTTTTGAAACCATCTTCGAGTTCAAAAAATCGCTTTAGATGCTTGAGCGTGGCGGTGGGCAGGCAGTGTGCTTCTTCGATCACCAGCACATGACGGTTGCCACTGCGGTTCGATTCTTTGAGCAGACTGTGCAGTTGGCGGAATCGCGCTTCGGATGAGCGTTTCGGCTTCTCCAGCGGATTGATGCTGGCAATGATGGCCTCGGCGATCTGCGCGGATTTGAGCGTTTTGCCTTTCATGTCGTTCTCTTCCATCGCCAGCACATACGGCTCAATCACGATGATGGAGGCTTGTTCGCGGTTCACTCGGTCGATGAAATCGCGGCGCAGAGTTGACTTGCCAGCGCCGGACTCGCCGACGACGGCGAGCATACCGCCGTGCTTGGCGCACGCCCACATTGATTCGCGCACATAGCGCGCGTCGGGCGTGAGGAATACGTCATCGGCGGCCTGTACGTCATCGGTGAACGGGTCGCGCGGTATCGCAAAGTGCTGACGCGCCGCTGGCGTGAGTGCCTGTTTTTGTAGTAACATTTCGTGTCCTTTCGTGTTGTTAGGATGTTTCAAAGGGTTTTGATGAACCCCGCGCCCTTGGTGATTGCCGTCACCTTGGGCGTTTTTTTGTACGGACGGTGTCAATGCCCGTTTGATGACCGCAGGTTTTGCGCCTGCTTGTTTTAATTCGAGTTCGATGCGATTGCGCAAAACGTTCCAGTTATTCGGCAATTTTCCGTGGTTCAGGATGTCCGCGAATGTGCCTGCGCTGATGCCGACGGCGCGTGCCATTTCAGCTTGCGCGATGCCGAGGACTTGGAGCAGTTTTTTGAGTTTGTTCATTTCACCACCTTAAATTTCGTTCCGGTATGCGTACCGGTGGCCTTCTCAGCCACTTCACCGCGATAATGACTGGCAATCGTGGACAGTTCGGTTTCATAGATTCCGTCGGCGTAGCGGTGGCGCATCCATGTGTACTCATCCGTTGTGAGGTTGCGTCCGAGCATTTGTTTGAGCTGGATCGCGGCTTGTGTGTGCGTGAGGCGCACCGTATCCACTTGCGCAGTTTGCGCGGCGGCGATGGCCGGTGTATCCAGTGTTTGCGCAGGGCGTGGCATGCGAATCGGTAAATCTTCTTTGCCAAGGTGCGAGTGCGCGACTGCGCCCTTGCCACCATTGAGGTGTGCAAATGGGCGCGCGTTCTCGCGTTTTTTCGCCTCGGCTTCGTCCAGCGTGGCCACGCCGTAAGCGGTCTGAGCAATCTGCTTGGCGGCGATGGTCGCGGCGGTGTCCGGTGCAGAGCGGTACTCTGCGCCAATGACGGGTGCGCTGGCTGGCCGTCCGAACGCGTCAAAATCAATCGTCGGCGAGACCTCCACGATCAGCGGATCATCGGCCAGACGCTCAATCTCGATGCGGATCGCACCGACAACATCACAAGACGTGCCGAGCAGTAACGGCGTGACTTTGACCTTTTCGCCATTGGCCAGAAACTCAGCCCATTGCTTGAGGTCATAGTTTTGCGAACCGTCGCACTGCGGATGAGCGAAACTGATGCGGCAGTTGGTCACCGTGCGGGTTTCCACGCGACCGTGCATGAACCACGCGCACACCTTGCGCTCCGGCAGCGTAATCAGTTGACCGGCTTGGATGTGTTGCCACAAATCATCGCGCACATAGGCTTTGCCATCCATCCGACGCACGCGGCAGTCCACAAATTTGATCGCGTTCGCGTTGTAATCACGCACCCAGTTTTGTGCGGCGGCGTTAAGCTGGTCAATGTTATCCACCGGTTCATCGCGCAAGCGGGACTCGAAATGCGTCTCAACGATGTTGTTACCATTCTCCACGCCGCCTTTCACCCACGCATGGTGCGTCGCGTGGGTCTGATGATTGACACCGAGGGCGTCGAGCAGACGACACACCGCCGCGCTGGTATTTGCCGAGCCTTTATCCCAGAGCAATATTGCGGGGATGCCATAACTTTGACGGTGCGGCTGTTTGCCCCATGTGTACATCAAAAATTCAAACAGTACGGTCTGATTCTCACCGGCGGCCTCAAAGTAGCGCACATCCAGCGTGCCGCTGGCATGGTCGTAGCGCACATAACGCCAGACTTTCAGCTTGACCTTGTCCATCGACGTGGGTTTATTTTTGTTGAACTGCTCCGATGTCATGATGCGCTGTTTGCCGCAGATATAGAACACCAGACACAGTGACGGGTCAATTTGATGCACATGATTCGGGTACAGACTGCGCAGTTCGCCGTGGTTGCGGGCTTTCGCCTGTGCCTTGGCATCCATGCGGTTCTGACGCAGCAGCGTATTGATCCGGCTGGCGGATACGTTGACATCAAAACCATTCGCATCCGCGACATTCATCGCTACCGCCGTGGGTTTGGTTGATTTGCCGGTCAGCCTCACCGACACCGATTTGCTCGCGGCGATGAACTGCAGTGCCTCCGGTGCGAGGCGGGTCTGCCCCGCATCCGCACGCTTTTTACGACCGCTTGTGTAACCGGCATGGTTGCGTAACCAACGCCAGACCGTTTGCGTGGCATAGCCGTGGGTCTGGGCATAGCCCGCTACCAGAGCCGATGACTCGCCGTGGGCGCAGGTTTCAAGCTGGGCTTTGAGGCTCAGTAGCTGGGCGATGAGTTCGGCTGATAATGTTTGGCGGGGTTTCATAATGTCGTCCGACAGGGTTATTCGGCAGTGTGTTGGCCACTCGGCAGAGCAAACAAATCAATCCGTGCCTCTGTGAAGTTGCCCAGTGTGTTGTCAAACGTGTAGCCGATGGCTCTCAGCATTTCGGCGCATGAGTTGTGGATGTGTACCAGCTCGCTGGCGAGGGTTTCGCGGGCTTGATTGAGCGCGGTCTCGTTTTCGCCGTCTTCTGCTTCGAGGTTCATCGCTTGCTCGCGGATGAGATCAAGCGCGCCGAGTTCGGCTTTGATCGCGCGCCCCGCCTTTTGCGCCTGGGCGATATAGAGTTCGTGCTGGGCTGGCCAGTCTGTTTGCGCGGGCGTGGCCTTGGCGACTTCTTTTTGCAATCGTGTGATTTCTCTGGCTTTGCTGGCCAAAACTTTATCGGTCGCTTCGGCTTCGGCTTTTTTGTCGCGTAAGGCTTTGCGCAACTCGGTTGCACTCATGCAGTCGATGTCATCGATGTCGTCGAGGCTCTCTAATTCAGCGTCGTCCCACATCACCAGCTCGAAAAACGCACTGACGTTTTTAACCCGCGTACTCAAAAGCGACAATTTGTCGCTTTTGGCGGCTTGCGATGCCGCCATCATGAACCTTTGAGCCGTGCGCAGATTCAGACCCAAAGAATCGATACGCCCTGAAAATTCGCCGTGCGGCGTTAACTCTTTGAGCAGGATCAAACGTTTGCCCACCTCTAAGCATTCCTCCACCGTGCGGCGGACGTAGAAGCGAATTTCATCTTCCAGTGTGCCAACGGTTAGCGTCCCCTCATATTGCAATTGAGTTGCAAGGCTCTGTACTTTTTCGGCTTGTTCTGCGTCATATACCGCCAGCTCGTTGAGCGTCTGAGATGCTTGTGCAAAGGCCGTCGGATTGACATCCGCGTCGATAATCGTTGCGTCGGGGTGCGGGGTTCGTGCCATTTTTTTCCTTTCATTTATTGGTTTAGTTTGTGCGGGTAAAGCGGTTCTTGATTTCGTCCAGTCGCCGTGTTTCTCTATCGAGTGTGTGCAGGATGGCTAAAGCACGCTGGCCGATGCGTGGGGTGATGCGCCAGTTGCCCGTGCCTTCAATCTGCTCGGCATAGCCAGCCTCGCGTAGGTTGGCGAGGTCGCGGGTGGAGTTCGGGAGCGTCGTGCCGACCAGCTTTGAGATTTGCGTCAGTGACAGCCCCTGCACTTCGTGGCCGAACAGCACATCGAGGGTGCGTAGGACACGTTGTTGAGGTAGGGATATGTATTTGCTCATTTGCTCACCTCAGACATGAAATGGACTAAAGCAATGAACTGGCTATTTTCAAGGCTCAAGTTCAACCGTTTTTCCAAATCTCTGGCTAACTCGACATCTTTGATATCGAGACCCTTCGCCAAACTCGAAGTGCCGTATAGGATGTAATTAATATCAATTTTGTACTCAGGGTGTCGGCTTGCAAAAACCATCAGTTCTTCAACCGGAAATCTGTTTCTCCTCTTTCTGGCGCACCAAGCACGAGCTGACAACCCAAGAAAAGAAGCAACGTCTTTGTCTGTGATTAGATTTAAATGCTGCTTGAGTCGTAGATTTGGGGCTTGAAATTCTGGCTGGTTAAGCATAATGAACTTTCAATTTGTGCAATAATGTTTCAGGTGATAAAATTCATAAATATGGATTTCCGTTTATTTCAAACCAAGCTTCACTGCAATTTCGTGTCCTTTTCCGCGCTTGGCTTTGCACTGTCCATTGAGTACTAAATAAACGTGTTGAACCTTGTAACCGTGCTTGGTTGCCCAGTCTTTAAAGGTTTCTCCGTTTTGCGCGAATCGGGTTTTTACTTGCGTTGGGGTCATTTTTCAGGCTCCTGTGTTAATCCATTTATATGAATTTTAATTCATATAAATTTAATATGTCAAGGTGAATATGAATTTTTTTTCAGACGCGCTGAAACGACTCAAATATGAGCTACGTGTCAGCAAAGATAAAGAGGTTGCCGAGTTGCTCGGTATGTCCACCACTGCTTTTGCCGAACGCAAAAAAAGAGATGCGTTTCCTGACAAGGAGGTTTTGGCTTTGATCGCCAAGCGGCCTGACTTAGGTATTGACGCTGATTTTGTTTTTATGGGTATTCGCTCGGCAGAATTTGAAGCTATTGAAAAACAAATGCAAAAAGATGAGATGGACGACAATGAACGAATGTCTTATATTTACAAAGCTTTGAGTGAAGGTTCGCAAAAAATTTTGCTTGAAATGGCAGAGCATTTGAGGTTGCTTGAATTGGTTATTAAAGAGGAAACAAAATGAAAACATTTAAAATGGCAGTAATGAGCTTGGCATTATTTACAGGTGTGGCGCACGCCGAGTGGTCGTTGGTTTACACCAATACATTAGGTGATCGCTTTTATATTGATGATGAAACGATGACCATGAACACGGACGATTCAAAAATTGTTCAGGCTTGGATTTTGACCAACTATAAAAAAACGCAATCTGCAGGTAATCTGAAATACAACTCGCTCGTCACCTATTATGAATACAACTGTAATATGCCTATTCAGCGTCGATATATGCAAGGCACGGCATACAGCCAACACAACCAGCGCGGGCGTGTGATTTACGAGGATAGCGATGAGGACGATGCGTGGGAGTCGGCTGTTCCCAATACGGCCGGCTATGCGCTGGCTAAATGGGCGTGCGAGGAATAAATGATTGCCGAACATAAAAAGTTTTTTATGCAACGTTGGAAATCCATGTTGGAAGCAAAATGGAGCCATCCTTATGCCTTGTGGGTGGTAGCTGAAACACCTCGTACACCCCCCTGAATGTTTGGCTCTCTCAGGAAAAGCGTGGCGGGTGGATGGTGAGAACTTAAAACATGTGATAGACCAGCACATCAAAGGCAATTACGAGTATTGCAACTGCCGTTTGAGGCCGCTCACACTGGCAAAAACCTTGTCAGATGACATAATTGTGATGGATTGACGAAAGGAAAGATGGTGAGTGAGGAAGAGGAAATGTTGGATGAAGAGGTGGTACATGACTTTGGGAAATTAGATGACAAGAACATACCAACGACTTCTACTAAATTTTCAACAGAGGAAAGTAAACGTAACAAACGAAAAAAGGAAAGAGAAAGAGCTGCTTTTCTTAATGAGCTTCGGGAAATAGAGGGAGAGTTGGGAGAATGGTATAAGTATTTGAACACTGTTTTTAGTGTCATTTTATTTGCATTCATTGTTGCTGCTATTAGTACGCCGCTGCCAGCAGTATTTTCAATACTATCGTTTATTGTTTGTTTCGTAGGTCATTACCAAACAGGAAAATTCCCACCAAGAATTACTCAGTTAAGGAAAGATGCGAAAGAAGATAGAGATGCAAAAGCTATGCTTACTATTGTTGAAAAACAATATATGACTACTGTGGATACGATTAAGAAAAGTCCGATTCTTTGGATTGATGTTTTCTTGTTTATTGCTATCCTGCTGATATATTGGAAACATGACTATTTGAGAATTAGCACTTATCAAATAACAATGGTTTTTAGCGGTTTTTAAGCAAGCCCTAAGCAAACCCATCAACTCGCACAAAAAAACGCACACAACCCCCTGCGAATCGTTCGCAGGGGTATTTTTTTGCTCAGTCAGAATAAAAATTCATATTTATGGATTTTTCGCAGATGTTTTAATTGAAGCACAATAAGTAAAGCCCTTTACTGTTTAAAAAATGTCTGGGTGCGCACAATGCGCCCATGACTACTTCGCACCTCTCTCTCGCATACCTGACATTTGATCTGCTCGCCTCGGATTTTGAGACGGCGGCCAGTGGCACGCCCATGCCTTTGCATATTTTGCCTGTGGGCGAATTTGCGTCGGGTGATGGTCGGCCTGCGAAAGAAACGGGTGGCAAGCTCAAATCATGGAATCTGACCGCGCAGGGTGCACAGGCGCTAATCGCTGAAGCGTTGGCGCGTAAGGGCAATACCGACATCGTGATTGACTATGAGCATCAAACTTTGCTGTCTGAAAAAAATGGTTTGCCTGCCCCAGCGGCTGGTTGGATATCGCCTGCGGCCTTGGCATTTGACCCGAATGTTGGGCTGATTGGCGTGCCGAAATGGACGGCCAAAGCCAAGCAGTACATCGCCGACGAGGAGTACCGCTATCTGTCTCCGGTCTTTACCTACGACCCGCGCACCGGCACGCCAAAGCAGTTGCTACACATTGCGCTGACCAATGACCCCGGGCTTGGTGTACTCCGAGAAGTGGGCATGGCCGCATTATCGGCGCATTTTAATCTTTCCCTTGAATCATCCCTTCCACAACCCAAAAAGGAGCAATCCATGAGCATGACCCAGTTAATGGCCGCGCTGAAGCTGAAACCCGATGCGGCAGAATCATCTGCCGTTGAAGCAGTGGTCGCGTTGACCTCGAAAGTTGGCGAGCAGGACGCGCAAATCGTCGCGCTGAAAGCTGAAAACGACGCGCTGAAAGCGAATCAATTTGACCCCGCACAGCACATCCCGCTGACCGAACACAAAGCAGTCTCTGACCAGCTTGCCGCATTGACAGCGCAGGCCGAGAAGGACGAGCATGGTGCGCTGATGACCGCAGCACTGGCCGATGGTCGCATTTTGCCGCCGAATGAAAAATACTGGCGCGAGCAGCCGCTGGTTGCGTTGAAGGCGTTTTTGACCGACGCAAAACCGCTGGTGGCGGCGCTGAAATCGAACCAGACACAAGGCCAACCACCGGCTGGCGGTGCTGCGGATGCGGTGCAACTGTCCGAAGATGAGCTGGCTGTGTGCAAATCACTCGGCTTGACTCCAGAAGCCTACGCCGCCGCACGCGTGTAAATATCAACGTTCATAGGAGAACAACATGGCAGCTTTAACTGCACCGCGCTCAACAAAAGAGCGTGAAATCAAGGAAATCGGCTACCCAGTGGCAGCCGGTGTGAAAATTTTTGCCGGTGGTATGGTGGCGATGGATGCGTCCGGTTTTGCGCGTCCGGCGGCCAACGCAACCACCAGCCGCGCGATGGGAGTGGCGATGATGAATGTGGACAACAGCGCAGGTACGGCCGGTGCGCAAATTGTCGTAGTGCGCCGTTCGTGTTTTGGCTTTGCGACCACCGATGTGACCGTGACCGATGTCGGCAAAGACTGCTGGGCGCTCGATGATCAGACCGTGACCAAAACCGCACCGGCCTCGAATCCGGCCAAAGCGGGTGTGGTGGTGCAGGTTGAGGTGGTTGGTACGGTGACCGTGGTTTGGGTCGATATGAGTGTTTGATCCAAAAAAGTACACCCCTACTTTTTTGGTTAATAGAAATGCTGCGCGGGAAACCCGCACAGCATTTGAGGAAACAACAACAAGGAGCAAAAAATGCTGATTACGCAACAACAATACACCGCCGCATACACCGGTCTCAAAGCGGTATTTGACGAAGGTTTTATGATGACCGGCTCCGGTATGGAAGATGACTGGAAGATGATTGCAACGGTGACTTCTTCCGATTCTGAATCCGAAGAATACGGCTATATGAAAAACCAGTCCGTTATTCGTGAATGGATTGGTGATCGGTTCTTGCAAAACCTTTCAGAAGCGAGCTACACGATTAAAAACCGTTCGTTCGAAGGTACTCAGGCGGTTCCTGCTGCAAAAATAGCTGACCGTAAGCTGGGTGGTTTTAATATTCCATTCAAACAGCTGGGTCAAAATGCACGCACCTTTCCAAACAAATTGGTGTTTCCGATGCTGACCAATGGCATGAGTACACGTGGTTTGGACGGTCAATACTTCTTCGATGCGAATCATCCTGTTGGCCGTCCAGATGGCGGTACAGACTTAGTATCCAACTATCAATCCGGCTCGGGTACAACGTGGTTTTTGTTGGATACGACCAAAGTACTCAAACCCGTCATCTACCAAAATCGCCAAGATTTTCGCTTCACCAGTTTGGTTGACCCGAACAGCTCCGACCATGTGTTTATGCGTAATGAGTTTGTGTTTGGCGTGGATGGTCGCTGTAACGTCGGCTATGGCCTGTGGCAGACCGCCTACGCCAGCAAAGCCGCATTGACAATGGATAATGTCATGGCCGCACGCGCCGCAATGATGGCGTACAAAGGCGAAAATGGCGAGCCATTGGGCATTGTGCCAAATCTGTTGGTCGTCGGGCCGAGCCTCGAAAAAGCGGCGCGTGACGTGACCGACGCGGCGGTGCTGGGTACGAATACCAACACCATGCGCGGCGTGATGAAAACCATCGTCACCACGTGGTTGCCGTAATATCTGAATGAACCGGTGGGCGTGATGCCCACCGTATTATGAATAATCTTTGAATAGGAGCCTATCATGGCTGAAGCCAAAAATGCACCGCAAAAAACTCCACCAGCATCTGACGCAACAGGCGCAACAACGCCGCAGAATCCTACTGATGCTCCAACAAAAGCAAAAAGCGTAAAAGGCTTGGAAGTCATCGCCCGTGACGCGGTATTCTACCGTGCCGGTCACGAATGGGCAGCAGAGCCGCGCTCGGTTAAGTTGTCCGATTTGACTCAAGAGCAGATTGACGAGTTGCGCAATGAGCCGATGCTCATCGTGCGCGATGTAGATATTCCCGCATAATCAATCGTTCCTTTCAGAGTGATTTGATCACTCCTTTACCGCCGATTCATTGACCTTGATTCGGCGGTTTTTTTATCCAAAATTTACTGGCGAATATGCTGATTTTAAAGCTCAATAAGTAAAGCGCTTTACTGTCTAAAATCAAGCTGGGTACGCAAAATGTGCCCATGAACACACCAACCTCATACGCCACGATCGAACACTTGCAGACGCGCTACTCAGAGCGTGCATTGCGACTCATGACCGATGCCAATGCGCAGACAGTCAATGTATCGGTTGCAGAAAATGCACTCATCGACGCGACTGCCGAGATTGACACCTACCTCGGCCAGCGCTACGTACTGCCGCTGGTGGCCACGCAAAGCACCAACGATAGCGTGGTGGTTGAATACCACCCAGCGCTCATCCGATTGGCGTGCGACATCGCCGTCTACCGACTGCAAACCTTGCGTCCTGCCGATGACATCAAAGATGCTCGTCAACGCTACGAGGACGCCATCAAACTGCTCAATCAAATGGTCGAAGGCCGCGTATTGCTGAACTACCGCCAGTTACGCGATGACGTCGCACCGTCCGATAACGCGAGTGCAGGCATGCCGATGTTTGGCCAGCCGCCGAGCCTTTTCGGGAGGGATAAGCGATGAACCGCATCCACAATTACGAGTCCGATCTACTCGCACGAATCACTGCCGCACTCACGGTTGAGGGTCAGCAATATCCCGCAGTCGATGTGCAGGCGTGGCCGGACAATCCGGCGAACTTCAGTGCAAGCCACCCGCTCGGCACAGTGCTTGTCATCTACAAAGGCACGAAATACGCCCAAAGCACCAGTGGCAATGACGTCGCCGAATACGAAGTGAGCATCCTCGCCCGTACATTGCGCGAGCCGAATGCCGTCGCAGAGGGTGTGCTCGGTGTGGGTATGTACGACTTGCTCAACGTCATCATCGGTGCAATTCACGGCTGGCGTTCGGAATATGCCGCCGATGTCATGCGCGTCATCACCGATGGGTTTCAAGGCTACAACGAAGGTGTGTGGACATACAGCATTCGCGCCAGCGTGCCGTTCTTCCCACGCATCGCGGTCAACCCAGTCATAGGGCCGTGGACAGATGTGCATTGTCAAAACGCGCCACCGCTCAAGCATACCGATTTTGTTTTTGAACCACCGAAAACCACCACCCCATAGGAGCAATCATGCCAAATCAACGCTACACATACACTGGGCCGAACTCGGCCATCACCGTTAAAAATGACGATGCAACCACCCGTGACGTCATGCTTTGGCGCAATACAGAGGTCGAATTGCCAGACGACGATGAACACGTCGTGGTCATGATCGAAATGGACTATTTGATCCCAATCGGCGATGCCCCACCTACCGCCACAGTTGTGAACGAGCCTCCGGCAGGCACAGGCGAGACTCCGGCAGGCACAGGCGAGACTCCGGCAGTCACGACCAAACCCAAAAGCAAATAAGCAAACCCTCCCCACAGCAGGTTTTTTAAAAAATTAGGAGTTCATCATGGCAGGTTATTTACACGGCGCGGAGACCATTGAGAAGCAAAAAGGCTCAGTCCCCGTCAATTTTGTTCCGACCGCAGTGGTCGGTATCATTGGTACAGCACTCGAAGGTAAAGTCGGCGAGCCGATTCTTGTCACATCTGAGAAAGATCAGGCGCAATTTGGTGTGGACAAAGCCGGTACCACGATTCTCGACGCTTTGAACTATGGCTTCAAACAAAAAGCGACTGTTTGTATCGTCATTAATGTACTCGACCCGTCTGTGCATAAAACGACGGTCACAGATGAAGTTGTGACGGTTCAGATTGATGGCTCGTTCAAGCTGGCCAATCCAGCGGTCACGGGAGTGTCGGTCAAATCCAGTACGGGTACAGCCATTACCGCAACCGAATACACACTGAACACCAGCACCGGCGTGGGCGCACGCGTAGCGACCAGCTCGGCAATTCCTACGTCCACTGCGAGCGCCACCACCACGCTCAAAGTATCCTACACCTATGCTGACCCGACCAAAGTCACACCGGCCGACATCATTGGTACGATCACAGCGGCAGGCAAACGCACGGGTATGAAGGCATTCCGTGACTCGTTTGCTTTGTTCGGCTTCTTCCCGAAATTGCTTATTGCGCCGGTATTTTCTGCGACCAACGCCGTGGCCACCGATTTGATTGCCACCGCTACGTCGATCAAAGCCATCGCTTACATTGATGCACCGGCTGGAATCACACCACAGCAGGCTATCACCGGACGCGGTGCGCTGGGTACGATTAACTTCAATACATCGTCCGACCGTGTCGCTCTGTGCTATCCGCAGCTCAAGGTGTACGACACCGTGGCCAATGCAGAAACCCTGTATCCATACTCGGTGATTGCCGCTTTTGCGCAGGCTCGTCGGGATCACGAAAAAGGCTTCTGGTGGTCAGGTTCAAACCAAGAGATTCTCGGCATGACTGGCATGGAGCGCCCAATCGACGCAATGATTAACGACGCGAATTCTGAGGCAAATCTGCTCAACGCGGCGGGCATCATGACCATTTACAACAGCTTCGGCACAGGCATGCGCACATGGGGCAACCGCTCGGCCGCATTCCCAGCATCGAGCGATCCGACGACCTTCATCTGTGTGCGCCGAACCGCCGACGTTATCGAAGAGTCGATGGAGTACGCGACCTTGCAGTTCATTGATCGACCTCTGGATTCTGCGACGATTGATTCCATCATCGAAACCGGTAGCGGGTTCATTCGCAAACTCATCGGCATGGGCGCGATCATTAATGGCCGCATCTGGTTCGACCGCACTTTGAATACCAAAGAGGAGCTGGCTAACGGCCACTTGACTTTGTGCTACGACTTCATGCCGCCGACCGCGACCGAGCGCGTGACCTACATCGTCAACCTCAACACCAACTATCTGGCCGATTTGTACAAGCAAGCCGCGTAATCAAAGTAACCGATCGGGCGTGGCAATGACCACGCCCGTCCCCACAGCAAATAGGAGTCAATAATGTCTCAAATCAAACTGAAACGAGTGACCAATGCCAACGTCTACGTCAACGGCAATTGTTTGCTCGGCCGCGCCGACGAGGTCAAATTGCCCGACATCAGCACGCTGATGACCGAACACAAAGCCCTCGGCATGGTTGGCAAAATCGAATTGCCGTCCGGCTTTGACAAAATGGAAGGCGAAATCAAATGGAACAGCTATCACGATGACGTGATGTTGCAGGTGTCCAATCCGTTCAAGATGGTCACGCTGATGATTCGCTCGGACATCGAAGAGTACAACGCGCAGGAAGGCCGTTATCAGCAAAAGGCTCTGGTGACACAGCTCAACGTGATGTTTAAGAAAAATGCGCTCGGCACGTACAAGCAAAACGACAACGCTGAATTCCCGTCCAGTTTCACCTGCTACCACTTCAAACAGATGGTCGATGGTCAAGAAATCATCGAGCTGGACGTGCTGGCCAATATTTACAAAGTGGGCGGCGTGGATCAACTCGATGTTTACCGCAACAACATCGGCGGTTAATCACTCATAACCCAAGGGCGCGAGCCTCGCGCCCCTCCACTGAATACTTTTGAAAGCAAAAAATGAGCAACGAAACCATCAAACTCGATTACCCGTTTTCCATCGCAGGCAAGCCGGTCACTGAATTATCCGTGCGCCGTCCGAAGGTCAAAGACTTGCGCAACGCCTCACGCTACGGCTCAACTCCTGCCGAGCAAGAGGTTGGCTTGTTATCAGCATTGACCGGCTGTGTGCCTGAGGATTTGGACGAAATGGATGCGGCGGATTACGGCAAATTGCAGAGCCGATTTCGCGACATGGTTGAGCCTAATACCGCACTTGATGCTGATGTCGGGGTTTCTGGCACGGATGTTTCGATTCCAGCCGAGTGAGATTGACGGGCTGGATGTAACCGATTTTGTGGATTGGGTGAATGAGGGTAAACGGCAGAATGACGCGGAACAAGAAGCGATGGCACAGAACCGTTAATCGCTACTTGCTTTGAAAAATATCAGTCACCGCAGACACTAAAACCACCAGCGGTGTGAGCAAGCCAATCCACAGCGGCAACGTGATGAGGTACAGCAGCAGCATGACCAAGCCGCCCGCGATACCGCTGAATTGATAACCAATAACAACCGCAACGATAGCCAGTGCACCGTAGACGAGCAAATTCAGCGACACATACGCGTCACTGGCATCTAATTTATGGTCTGAAGTACTGATTACTGTTTTCATGGGATTTGCCTGATGGCTCAAAACGCAACTTTATCAATAGTGATTGGCGCGACCGTTGCGGGTGGCTTTTTTGGCACATTCACCGATACGAAACGCTTAATTCAAAGTATAGGCACTGTTTCAGAAGAAATCAATAAAAAGCAGAAAAACCTACTGTCTGAAATACAACAAAGTTTTAAACGAGCCGATGGCAGTGCCGCCGCGCTCATCCAACGCTACAAGCAACTCAAAACCTCATTAACGGACATCAGCACAAAAAAAATCCGTTTGGGCGAGATCGCGGATTTGGAAAAAGATAACCGTGACCATCGCTCACAATTGCGCTCACAAATGATGGGGACGGCCGGTTTTGGCTTGCCTTTTTTAGCCAGTGGCAAAATAGCGGCTGGATTCGAGGATAGAGTCAAGGATATCGCGATCACGGCCAACGCCACGCGAGAGGCGGAGGTTGAGCTGGGTTCTGCCATCCGCGAAGTGGCCAAGCGTTACAACCAGCAAGCAGATGTGGTGGCTGAGGGTGTTGGCGTTTTGGTTGCCAATGGAGCCACGCTGATGGAGGCTCAGTCACAGGCGGGATTGCTGTCTGAATTCGCCACCGCCACCCGTACCAACATGACCGACGCGGCTCGAATGAATCAGGCTTTCAGTGATTTGGGCATCAATGCCGATGCCTATGGCGGCGGGGAAAAAGGCAAGCAGCTGGCCGAGCAGAATATGCGTTTGGCCTTTAATCAAGCCACGTCTGCAGGCAAAATGGGGAGCTTTGAAACACGCGACATGGCCAAGTGGTTCCCCTCTCTGGGCGGCATGATGAAGTCGCTCGGCGTGACCGGCAATGATGCGGTGGTCAGTTTGGCGAGCCGTTTACAAATTTCGCGGACGACGGCCGGCAACAACGATGAAGCGGCGAACAACTTCAAGAACTTTCTGGCCAAACTCACCAGTTCGGATACGGTCGCGGATTTTAAGAAAAAGGCGGGCGTCGATTTAATCGGAAAAATGCAAGAGGATGCGCGCAAGGGGCTTGACCCGATTTCATCTGGTGTGGGTGCAGTCATGGCGCACATGCAGAAAAGTGCGCCTCAAGCGGCGGAACAATTAAAAAAATTATCGGCAGAGTTGGCCGGCATCAAAGACCCAGCGGAACGTGCGCAATTGATGGAAAAACGCAAATCAATGATCGAATCGCTCGGTCAAAGAGCTGGTATGGGTGATTTATTCCAAGACCAGCAAGCCGTTATGTATCTGCTGGCAGAATTGCAAAATCAGGAGAAATTAAAAGAGATTCAAAGCAAGGTCACCACGGGAAAAAATGAGCAAGGTCGTGATGTGATTAAAACCGACTTTGATCGTCGAATGGAGGGTGCGAGCGAAAAAGGCAAGGCGATGATGATTGCCTTTAAAGATTTGGGCATTGTTGTGGGCAATGCAGTACTGCCATTTTTCACTTCTTTGGCTGGGACAATAACCCCCATCGTTGCGGGCATTACCCAGTTTTTGTCAGCCCATCCGAGTTTTACCAAAGGCCTGTTGACGATTGTCGCAGGTTTGGGTACGTTTAGGATTGGTATGCTGGCTGCTCGCTACGGTCTGTCTTTATTGGGTAGCGGGTTGCTCAATATCGAAAAAATCAAGATCGGCTGGAGTTTAATCAAGCTGGTTCATGCGGGTGAAATTTCCAAAATTTCAGCGTTGCTGCGCTATTTCGGCATGGGCGCCGCCGGTGCGGATAAATTAGTTGGAAGTATCGGCAAAGCAGGTGGCGCAATTAAAAAATTTGCCGGTACAAAACTGGGTAAAGGGCTGGGGGTGGCCGCCGGTGCGTACGGGCTGTATGACTTGACCAAACGAGACCTGAATGCTGGTGAAAAGAACCAAGGATTTTTGACCAAAGCCCGCTCATACGGCCAAGGCGCGCTATCCGGCGCAATGATCGGCGCCGCATTCGGGCCGATTGGTATGGCGGTGGGTGCGGCTTTGGGTTTGGCATACACATTTGTCGTTCGCAATTGGGACAAAATCAAAAACGTCACGCTGGCCAAAGTCGGACAACTTCGACAATTTGCCGCGCATGCATGGGACGAAATCAAAAACCACCCCATCCGCGCGTTGGCGAAAATCGGTGCAACCATCATCAATTGGCAACCCATTGGCCTGTTTTATAAGGCATTCGCTGCCGTCCTGAGCTGGTTCGGCGTTAAATTGCCGAGCGATTTTACCGGCTTTGGCAAGATGATAATTCAGGGCGCGATTAACGGTATTGGTAGCATGACCGACAGCGTTCTGGCTAAAATCGCTTCACTTGGCGAATCCATTAAAAATAAATTCAAGGCAGTTCTGGGCATTGCCTCACCATCCAAAGTATTCAAGGGTTTTGGCGGCTGGATGATGGAGGGTCTGGGCATCGGTATAGACGGCCAAGCACAAACAGTGGTCGGTAAAATCGGGCAATTGGCTCACAATCTCGGTGGCGCATTTATGCCGAATTTACGCGTTCCGACCGCTCCGTCTCAGGCCATCCGTGCCGTGATTGACAAAGCCAAGTCCGGCATTTTCGGCACGGGCAATACCGGTTCGGTATCGGCTAAAAACGGCGGCATCCATATTCAATTCAGCCCACAAATCACCATCCAAGGTGCGTCTGGCCAGAATATAGAGCAGCAGGTACAAAAAGGCATGCAGTGGTCTCTGCGCGAGCTGGAGAGCATGATCAACCGCATCGTGGAAGACAAATTGAGAAAGGCATTCTGATGAGTTTTTTGCCTACTTTTAACAGCGGTGACATGCTGAACAAAATCGGCCTGACCGTCACCCGTCAACTCAGCGGGACGGTGACGTCATTGATCGGCGAACTTGCTCGGAATCTCGGCTTTAACGTTGGCTTTCAGTACGTCCTGCTCGGTGAAATTTCGTTTGACCTCATCACCTACTTTGATGGCGAGGACGAGAGCTTCGGGGGCGAATACGCCGAGCATGGACTCATCGGTGGCAAGCCGCGTTTGCAGACCGTCGGTGACAAACTGGACGAGATTAATTGGCAGATCGTGTTGCACGCCGGTTACTGTGACGTTGAGTCCGAAATGCTGAAATTACGCCAAGCGGTCAAAGAGAAAAAAGGCATGGCACTGGTGTATGCCAATGGCGATTATCGTGGCACATTTGTCCCCGTTGAGGGGGCAATAACCAAGAAGGCCACCACGCGCGACGGCTCTGCCATCTGGGTCGAGGCGACGCTGAAACTGCGTGAATTCGTCGCACCGCCGACACTGGCCGAGCAACCCGCAACCCAGCCCGCTAAAGCCGCCGAAAAATCGGGCAAAAAACCCGCCAAAGCCGGTAAACACACGCCCAAAGCCCGCGCCAAATCCAAGCCTGCGGTGCGCAAAACGCCGCGCGCGATCAATCGGGGGATGCTATGACCACCATTACAGCCATTGAACACATCACCCGCGAGGGTGAACGCTGGGACAGCATTGCTTGGCAATACTACGGTGATGCCACCGCCTATGGCCGCATTATTGAAGCGAATCCGGACGTGGACATCACCGACACTTTGCCGTCCGGACTGACACTGCTGATTCCCGTTTTGCCCGAATCCGAAACGACTGCGCACATCGCGCAGGCCGATCTGCCGCCGTGGAAACGCGATGTTTAACGTTGATCTATCCATCCCATCACTCACCAGCTTGCTCGGTTTTGCGCCCGCGCAGGCGGCCACTGTGCCGGTTCCTGAGCCAGTCAGCGTCGTGGTGTATCAGGGCAAAAACATCTCGGCCGAGATTGCACCGTACCTGAAACAGATCGAATATTGCGACGCGCTGGAGGGCGAGTCGGATTCGCTGGACATCACGCTGGAGGACTCGGAGCGAAAATGGTCGGATGCTTGGTATCCCGACCACGGTGACAAAATCACAGCATCCATCGGCTATCTGAACGCCGTTCTGATGCCCTGCGGCGATTTCGAAGTGGATGAGGTCGAATTCAGCGGTTCGCGTGGGTCGGGCGATGAAGTGGTCATCAAGGCACTGGGCGCAGGTGTCTCCAGTGCCAAGCGCACCAAGCAAGCCAAAGCATACGACAGCACCACGCTCAAAGGCATTGCCGAAATCATTGCAAAAAAGCACAAACTCACGCTGAAAGGCGAAATCGAGGACATCAAGCTCACGCGCGTCACTCAGGCCTACGAGACCGATCTGGCGTTTCTAAAGCGTGTTGCGGCCGAGTATGGTTACGCCTTCAGTATGCGCGGCAAAGTGATGAGTTTTTACAAACGCGATAAACTCAAAGAGGCCAAAAGCGTGGTGGTGATTACGCGCGAGGACGTGGAGAGCTACCGCTTCCGCGATAAAACCAACAACATTGTTAAATCAGCGACGGTCTCTTATCACGACCCAAAGACTAAAAAAAACCACAAACACACAGCCAAAGCCAAAACAGGCAAATCCAACCGCGCAAGTCAGGATGAACACAAAGTACACGTGCGTGCTGAGAATCCGCAGCAAGCCAAACTCAAGGCAGAGGCCGCCGAGTCGCGTCACAACGAAGACCAAACCTCGGCGGAGTTGTCGCTCATCGGTTCGCCGGTTCTGCTCGCCGGTATTGCTGTGGTGTTGAGCGGATTCGGCAAATACGACGGCAAATATACGATCAACAAATCCCGCCACAGCATCAGCCGTGGCAGTGGCTACACCACGGCCATCGAACTCAAACGGGTGCGTGAATAAACCCGTTTAATGTAGGGGCGGATGGCATCCGCATGTGAAACAAGGTTGCAAAATGCAAAATGAAAACATCATCGGCTGTGCCTTTCTCGTCGGCATCGTGACCGAATCCAAAATCGGCTACTCAAAAGTCAAATTTCCCGATCTGGACGATATGACCAGCCAGTGGCTGGCCATTAACTATGCCTTCACGCTGGGCAAACGCGAAGCCTATGCGCTGGCTGTCGGCACTCAGGTTAATTGCCTGATGGACGCGAATTTAGAAGAAGGCACGATACTCGGCGCACGATACTCCGAAGCCGACACACCGCCGACCAGCAACAATGCCACCTACTTGATGGCATTTGACGATGGCAGCCAGTTGGAATTTGATGGCTCCGGCCAAGCCATCATCAAAGCAGAAAATATCAAGCTGGATGGTGACACCACCTGCACCGGCAACATGACCGTGCAGAAAAAATTAACGTATCAAGGCGGCATGTCCGGCTCAGGCGGGGGCGGTGGTGCAACCGCAACCATCGACGGCAATGTGCGCGTCAACGGCAATGTCAATGCTTCGGGCAGCATCGACGAAAACAGTTAAACATCATGTGTCATTGCGGCCTTGAGCCGCAATCTCCCTGCTAACGGACGATCTGTCGCACGTCAGCGACACCGTTAAAAACTTGCGTAAACAGAGCAGATACAACTGGACTTGTACGGCCACCAGAGCGACACTGGTTCTAACAAAAAACACGAAAGGAACCAGAAAATGAACATCGAAAACGGCCAAGTCGTCAAAACCATTTACGGTCACATCGGTCAAGTATTTGACAGCAACGGCACAACCGTTACGCTGATGGAAATCCGCAACGATGACGTTTACCGCGAAATCGGTATTTTTCACATCAGTAAATTGTTGGTAGCCTAAACGGAGCGCAAAATGACCATCAAAAAACACCCACAATATACACTGAATGACTACCGCTATTTGAAAGCCAAAGGCTGGACAAACAAAGAAATTCTCGCTCGCTGGGACGCTGAAAAAGCTCAAGGAAAAGAGCCATGTGAATGGAACACGCCATTCGCACAAGAGAAATTAAACAGCGTGCTGGGGGTGGCGAAATGAGCAAAGCATATAACAAGACCTATTACGTCGCTTTTGACCCAGATAACAACGCCATCGCCCACAGCGCAGACGAATTTGAGTGTGTCAAAAAAGCCGCCGAAATCAGCGACCAAATTCACGTATTACCCGCTACCCGCATGAATGACCGTCAATTTTTTGAAGCACTGAACTCAATCAAACCCAACGATGAGGACTTTTACAAAGACATCGGATTCAACTTTTGCGGTCGCTTGATTTATCAATGCAACGGTTTTTTGTTTGATCAATACGGCCAGCAAGATCGTTATTTTGAAGGTCAAGAAGTCCGATTTACCCCAGTGCAATAAGTAAAGCCCTTTACTGTCTAAAAAACCTATGGGTGCGCACAATGCACCCATGTCTACATTCATCCCCACATCCTCGCAATTTTTCTCACCGGCCATCAGCACGATGGCGGTGACGGCGCACGCCGAGCGTTTGGGATTAAACGACAATTTGTCGGGTTTGTTGGCCACGGATGCGGACGACATCAATCAGTGCATCCACCTCATTATCTTTACGCCGAAAGGCTCAGACCCGCATCGCCCAACATTCGGCTGTGATGCGAATCAGCACATCGACGCCCCGATCAACATTGCCCGCCCGCGCCTCGTGCGCGACATCACCGACGCATTACGCCAGTGGGAGCCGCGCATCGTAGTCGAGCGCGTGCTCGTGGAGCTGGCCGATATTGCGCACCTGACCGTGTCCGTGGTCTGGCGTTTTGCCGATGATGTGGCACTGGATTCCTATGTGACTAATTTATCACTTGAAAGTCGGAGGGTGGCAGCATGAGTGATTATGTGAATGCCGCCAGTTTGGGCGAACCCAGTTTTATCGAGCGTAACCCGACCAAAGTCACGCAAGAGTGGATCGCTGGTTACGAGGATTTGAGTGGCAAAACACTCTATCCTGCCCAAGTCGAGCGACTCATGATAAATAATGGGGCATACCGTGAATCATTGGTGCGCGAAGCCATTCAAGATGCCGGTAAATTGTCGCTGGTGCGCTTTTCCCGAAAACCCATACTGGATTATTTGGGTGAACCCTTAGATTGTTACCGCTTGGCTGAAACCCACGCCGCTACGCGCATACAAATAACGCTTGATCCAGCACATCAAGCGGCTACCACCTTGCCCGCAGGTACAGGTTTCTCAGCGGGCAATGTGCTGTTCGTGACACAGTCTGATGTATCCATTACGAAGCAACAAACATTGATTGTTGTCGATGCTGTCTGCACTGTAGCGGGGGAAGCGGGCAATGGCTTTGCGATTGGCCAGATTAAAACTTTGTTGCAAGCAGTTGATGGTTTGAATATCAGTGACGTCCGAAACATCGATGTCAGCGCGGGCGGTGCTGCTGAGGAGTCTGATGATCGATACCGTGAGCGTATTTTTTTAGCGCATGCTCAGTTCAGCGTCGCAGGCTCACGAGCAGCTTATAAATACTTTGTGATGAGTGCCAACAGTCGGATATTGGATGTCAAAATCACTGCACCACGTATTAATGAAACCGGCTTTGGTCAGGGACTCGTGCTTATTTGTCCGCTTTACAACGCAGGCGAATTAGATGCCGTTGTGCCTGCCCCTATTCCTGCGACGCTCAAAAATGAGTTATTGAATCATGTTTTGACCGGTGAAGACAGATTTCCGCTGAATGACACCGTGCAGATCATTGATGCAACACCCGTGAGCTATTCAATCGAAGCCGAACTGGTGTTATATGAGGGAATAGATGCCGAGACTATGCGCACTTTGGCTGAAAAATCGGCCAGTCAGTACGCCGCCGCGCTGGGCGTCTCATTGGGAAATGATGTAGTTCGTGAGCAAATCATTGCCAAAATACAAGTCGCGGGTGTGTATAAATCGAATTTAATCACGCCTGCAGCAGACATCTACGTCAGTGACCTGCAATTTGCACAATGCACTGGCGTAACGATTCGTGTCGTTAATAAAGTGAATGAGGTGGCGCATGGCTGAAAGCACTGACTTTGTGCCAAGTTTACTTGTGCCCGTGATGCGTCGTGATCTCTCTATGCGTGCTATTGAAAGCCAGCAAGCGCGCGTTCAAGATTTAGATTTGAGTGCGATGGTGACCGCTGACGTTGAGCATGTTCCTGCTTCGGTTCTGCCCTTTATCGCCGAGCAGTACGGTTTATTTGGCGATATTGAATGGGATTTGGCAAAGACAGAACAGCAGAAACGCGATTTACTCAAAGTTGCCATGAATATGAACCGTAAGCGTGGTACAGCTTGGGCATTAAAAACAGTTTTTAAATTGCTTGGGTTAGGCGATGTGACCATAGAACAAGGGCGAGCAGGTTGGCGACGAGGTACAGGACGAAAGCGCGGAGATCGATTCCACACCCGTGGCAACGACCGATTCCAATGGAGTGCTTACCGCGTGATTGTTCCCATTCGCTTAACGGTGGAGCAATCCAAAGCAGCCTTTAGACTGGCAGAAAAATGGTCACCGGCGCGCAGTCATTTGCATAGTTTAACCATCGACCCACGTGCCAAACTGATTCGCAACGGCTTTGCCCGACGTGATCGTCAGTACAGCCGTGGAACGTACTATTTATAGGAGTCATCAATGAGTGCAACGGATATTGTCGAATCAGCGGCGTGGTCGGACACTGTATATGCTTGGCAAGACGGCGACGTATTAGACGGTGGAGCGGACAGCACTGAAGTATTGCCCATTAAACAATTGGCCAATCGAACACAATGGCTGCGCGGTCTAATCGCCGGATTGTGTGCAGCAGAAGGCATCACATTAAATTCGAATCAAGTATCGCAACTGCTCCAAGCATTAGACGCGCGTTATTTTCGTAATGCTAATTTCAGTAACGCTGTTCAAGCGAAAGACGCGACGCTAACCGCGCTGGCCGGTTTAAACACCTCGCCCAATCAACTGATCTATGCTACCGGCGCAGACCAGTTTGCTTTGACACCGCTCACGGCATTTATCCGTACATTACTGGACGACGCGGATGCGTCCACGGCGCGTACGACGCTCGGCGCAGCGGCAGATAATCACAGCCACGCCTCCGCTCAAATCGCAGGCTTGGACGGCGCGCTAGCAGATCGTTACACCAAAGCCGAATCCAATAATCTACTAGCCGCAAAAGTCAACAAAGCGGGCGACGTCATGACCGGCAAGCTCAGTTTTTGTGCCGGTACTTTAGAGTCCGGCGGTGGTTTTAACAGTGCCGCAGACAATGACAGCGGCATGGACTTTCCTGCCGACGGCCACGTGCGTTTGCGCAGCAATTCGCGTGTGGCGATCGAGGCATTGCCCGACGGCACTGTTAAAACGTGGTTCGGTGGCAACAATATTGCGAGCCAAACAGATGGCAATATGGTGGTCTACGACAGTACCAGCACTGCGAAACACATCATGCGCGGCAACGGCTCATACACGGCCACCGGCAATATTGAATCGCAAGCGAGTATCTATGGCCGTGAAGTGATTGCAAAGCAAACCGCGATTATTTGCAACCGTAGCAACGAGGCGCAGCAGTGGCATGTGTACTCAGACAATGATTGGGATATTAACTTTTGGTCGAACGTGTCGAAAAAAATCGGTCTGCGCGTCAACCGCGACGGCGCAATGCAAACCGCGCAATACGGCTGGCTACACGATAAATTCGCCGCGCGCGACGGCAGCACGGCAATGACCGCACCGCTGTATGTGCAGGGCGGTGCAGGCGGTGGCATTGTCAGCGATATTGACCGCGATACGGCGATCCGTTTTCCGGCGGACGGCGTGCGTCAGGACTTTGTCAAGGGCAAATTGCGCGCAGAGTACAACGCCAATACCAATACAACTCGGCTTTGGAATGAGTCCGGCCAAAGTTTGGCCATACAAAACGATGGCAATTTAACGTTTCGCGATGCGAATGATGCGGTTATCTGGGATGCTTGGGGTATATCGCATCGCTATGTGTCGCCGGAGTTGATTATGGTCAACGGTGCTGAAATGGTGATTGCTCATAATTTGGGTGTTGCCCCAACCCATATCAGTCTTTATTTGCGTTGCGCTGTTGCAGAAAAAGGCTTTGCCGTTGGCGACTTGGTGCGGATTGCGGGTGAGTCAGACGGGAATGGTGTAAATGAGGGAACCGGAGTCACGGTGAATAGCAATTATATTTATGTGCGAATCGGTGAAAACGGGCCGCAGCTCATCACGAATAAAACTAACGGGGCGGCAGGGGCGGTCACAACAGCCAACTGGCGTTTAATTGTTAAAGCAACTAAGTAATTAACATAAGGAAAACACAAATGAACCACTATCCGAATCATCCCCGCTTTATCACCGTTGCCGAATTTGACGCGCGCGGTCAATATCAAAACATCAATGTCGCACCAATTGTCACGGCAGGGTCAAGTGATAAAACCGCCGTCTACGACGTGCGCGCGAATCAAACGCCGGTGCTCGTGCCGCACCTCGCGCCTTTTGGTAAAGACTGGCTATGGTCGGCAGACGCACAAAAATGGACACTGATCGACAACTACGCAGTCGTAGCTGTTTACTCCAAGAGCCGAGTGGAGCAATGCACGCCACCGCTGTTTGGCGACAAACTGACGGACGACATGACGCTCAAAGTCCCGTCGTTAGAGACGGGCAAAATCACCTACTGGGATGCCAAAGCCGACGGCTGGGCAATGCGCGACGATCTGACCGGCAAACAGGTGTTTAACACCGCCGACCCGCGTCAGTCGTTGGTGTTGGGTCGCGATGATTGGACAGTCCCCGAGGGCTATACCGACAAACCAGCGCCGAGCGTTGCGCACGCTTGGGATGCCAAAATCAGCGACTGGGTTCTTGACCCAGTCAAACAGGCGGAATTGGATCTGGCGGCAAAGAAAGCTGCCGTGCCAAATGTGGTAACGATTCGACAAGCGCGGCGCGCGTTATTAGAGATCGGTTTGCTGGATGATGTCGAAGCTATTTTAGCGAGTCCAGAAACGCCTCGCGGCTTAAAAATTGATTGGGAATATGCGTCAGAAGTGCATCGTGCATGGGTTGAGCAGTCTGGTTTAAAAGCGATGCTCAAAATGAGCGATGATCAGATTGATGAGTTGTTCTCGCTCGCTGCTACATTATAAATATTGAACGGGCAACTGGACGTGGTGCGCTAACACCACGCCCAGCCCCAAACCGCAGAGTTGACCTGCAAGTTCGGCTAAGGCTCCGCCAGCTACGTAGCGGCGCAAGTTTAGCATAATTGTTTTGTATATTGAAATGGACTTGCAAAATGTTGAATCAAAATAAACCCAAATCATTCCTCGCTTGGATCGGTGGCAAAAGCCAACTGACCGACAAAATCATCCCGCTCATGCCAGAACATCACTGCTACTGCGAAGTGTTCGCAGGCGCGGCTTGGCTACTGTTTCGCAAACAGCCGAGCAAAGTGGAGATTATAAACGACATAAATTCGGATTTGGTCACGCTATATAGAGTGGTGCAAAACCATCTCGAAGAGTTCATCCGCTATCTAAAGTGGCTGCTGGTTGCTCGCGACGAGTTTGACCGATTCATGATGCAAGAGGTCAGTACACTCACCGACATCCAGCGTGCAGTGCGGTTCTACTACATCGCCAAGACCGGCTACGGCGCACGCATCGTCAATCCGACGTTCGGCATTGCACAATCACGACCAAGTCGTTTTAATCTGGTGCGTGTAGGCGAAGAGCTATCCGATGCTCATATTCGCTTGCACCAAGTCTACGTCGAGAATCGGCCGTATGAGCAGGTAATCACGCGCTTTGACAAACCGGACACGCTGTTCTACATCGACCCGCCGTATTTTGGCTGTGAAGGTTACTACGGTAAAGGACTATTCAGCCGCGAGGACTTTACACGACTGCGTGACCTTCTGGTCAGCGTCAAGGGCAAGTTCATCATGTCCATCAACGACACACCTGAAATTCGCGAGCTGTACAGTCAGTTCACCATCCTTGAAGTGCCAACCAAGTACACCGTCAGCGCGCATGCAAAAAAATCAGTCACCGAACTGCTCATACTCAACTACACACCGAGCGAAGAGCAGATGGACGAATTCAACGCCCGATGTCAGCGCAAAAAATAGCGCAAAACAAAACCCACCGACTTGGTCGGTGGGTTTACTTGCACTATGTGATAATATCTTTCAAATACCAAAACAAGCGGACGAACGATTTATCACTCAAAATTCCCGCCGATTATCGCGCGCCGCCTCAAGCAATGACTCAATCGCACCCAACACCGCCAACGTCGCCGCCGGCGCCACCAGCCCCTTCATCGCCTCCCAAATCACCGGCAAACTCCAGCCACCATCCGCCGCATAAGGCAGCGGGATAGTGAAGGATGGCAAACCCTGCGGAATACCACCGAAGCGCGAGCCGATCGTTTCCACATCCAGATGAAACAACTGCGCCAAAATCGTCGCCACCAACAACGCAACGATCGAACCGGGCGTGGTGCTGCGAATGCGATGAAACATGGCCGACACGCCCTGCGTATTTTGTCCGCCGCTTTGTCCGCCGTTTGGCTGAGTACTTTTCTGCCACAGAATAATGATCGCCAAAGACAACAACGCCAAAAACAGCGCTTGCGGATTCCACGTTGGCAAAGCATTCCACAAAGTATGCAACAGCGCAAAAAACTCCGCCGGCGTTTTACCCTCAATCTGCAAGCCCAAAAAATCCTTGATCTGCGAAATCCCGATCAGCACCGCAATCCCATTGGTAAAACCGATAATCACTGTCACCGGAATGAATTTAATCAAAATCCCCATGCGAAAAAAACCCATCACCCACAGCATGATGCCCGACATAAACGTGGCCAACAGCAGTCCGCCCACACCATAGCGCTCGACAATCCCATACACAATCACGATGAACGCACCCGCCGGTCCGCCAATCTGCACGCGCGAACCGCTGAACAGCGAAATCAAAAAACCCGCAATGATCGCCGTAAAAATACCGGTTTCGGGTTTCAGCCCCGACGCAATCGCAAACGCCATCGCCAACGGCAAAGCCACGATCGCCACGGTCATACCTGCGCCCAAATCTTTGACCAGTCGCTCAGTGTTATAACCGCTCATGATTTCGTAAATTTTCGGATTAAACTTGGTGGTAACTTTCATAGCGATAACGACTCACTCTCTGCGCTGACAAAAACGGCGATTGGGATTCAAATGGGGGAATACTCAAAATGGGGAATACTCAAATAGGATGATTATATGCCGCACCCTCGCACAGTTAAATACTTTTCTCGAACACAGTCAGGATTAGCATCGAATTCACGTCGAGTTCGCCTCTAATTGTCGTCCGATTAGACCAATTGCTGCCACCGCCTACCACCATTTAGAGGCAACGCCAAAATAATATGACGGATACTGCAAAAATCCGCTACGCTTATTTGCCCCAACCAATCGGTTGGGCTTAATCATCTTTTCTGGGAGAATACTATGAAGCACTCGGTCAAATGGATGGCTCTTTGTATTGCGGCGGCATTCGCCACGCCGACATTTTCAGCGCCGGTTTTAGATGCCCACCCGACACCCAGCAGCGCACTGCACCAGCAAAAAATCAACGCTTGGTTAGAAATTGACACCCAAGCTTTTGAGCAAAACATCGCCACCTTACAAAGCCAATTGCAGGGGCAATCAAAAATCTGCGCTGTGATGAAAGCCGATGCCTACGGCAATGGCATTGCCTTGCTCATGCCCAGCGTCATCAAGATGAAAGTACCCTGCGTCGCCATCGCCAGTAACTCAGAAGCGCGCGTCGTGCGCGCCTCCGGCTACAAAGGACAGATCATTCGCGTGCGCACGGCGACTTTGGACGAAATCCGCGACGCCATGAAATACAATATGACCGAGTTGATCGGCAACCCTGATCAAGCCAGCGCCATCAGCCAACTGGCGCAAAAACATGGAAAAACCCTGAACTATCATTTGGCGCTCAATTCCGCAGGCATGAGCCGCAATGGTTTGGATTTAAGCACCGATGCGGGCAAACAAGCGGCATTGGCCATTGCCAAACTGCCGCATTTAAAAATCACCGGCATCATGACGCACTTTCCGGTTGAGGAAAAAGCAGATGTTGAAAAAGGCTTGGCAGCGTTCAAATCCGAAACCGCTTGGCTGATCCAGGCCGCGAAATTGAACCGCAGCCAATTAACCCTGCACACAGCCAACTCCTTCGCCACTTTAGCCGTACCGGAAGCGCGTATGGACATGGTGCGTCCGGGCGGCTTGCTGTACGGCGACACCATCCCCGATCATACCGAATACAAAAAAATCATGGCATTCAAAACCCGTGTTGCCAGCGTGAACGCGTACCCGAAAGGCAACACCGTCGGTTATGACCGCACCCTTACCTTGACGCGTGACTCACGTTTGGCCAATCTGCCGATGGGTTACTCTGACGGTTATCGCCGCGTGTTTACCAACAAAGGACACGTCTTGATTCGCGGCCATCGCGTACCGGTGGTGGGCAAAGTATCAATGAATACCACCATGATCGACGTGACCGATTATCCGGACATCACCGCGGGTGATGAAGTCGTGCTGTACGGCAGTCAGGGCGACGCACAAATCACGCAAAGCGAAGTCGAGGACATCAACGGCGCGCTGCTGGCGGATCTGTACACCGTCTGGGGCAACTCCAATCCGCGTTTTGCCAAACCCGCAACGCCAGCCAAATCTAAGTAAGCTCCAAACGAAACGTCACCCTAAACAACGCCGCCATAATCAATGGCGGCGTTGCGTTGTTTCGGCCTGAACCCAAGCTCTATGCGCAGATCATCAAGGTGCAGTAGGCACCGCTGGTTTTACCGACACGCCCGATGCCGGTTTCGCTGTATTCGGACGTTGCGATTGCGCACGAGGCGCTTTTTTCGCCGGTTTAGTTTTCTTCACTGGCTTTTGCGCGGAAGGTTTTTGATCCATACCACATTGAACGGCAACCGGTGCGCAACCTGATTCTACCGACGGTTTCGCTTGCGGCGCCGTTTGTGCAAACGCCGCCGTCGCCAGCCATAAACTGCTAAACACGCCCACAGACCACTTACTCAAACGCTTCATATCAACTCCTCTCACATATATCAATGATACCCATACCCACACATCATGCCATTTTTTGCGTAATGTGTGGCTGCGTCCGCTGTTTTTTGTTTGCCCGCCAACGGAGATTCATCGTCAACGATATATTCCTCGACGACAGGTCACTGATTTCAAACCCTTTTGAGCGCAAAACCCTTATAATATCGGCACTTATCCACGGCGGTATCCGTGGTTTTTTATTGAAAAACACTACTTCAGCACCTATCGATTATGAGCAACACCTCAAACACACCGAAACTCGACGCATTGGCCAAATTATTTGAACCCGCCCCGATCGAATCGCACTGGCGCCCGCTGTGGGAACAGCGCGGCTACGGCAAAGCCAGCGTTCATGCCGACAAAGAGGCCTACAGCATCTTCCTGCCGCCGCCGAACGTCACCGGCACGCTGCACATGGGCCACGCCTTCAACCAAACCGTGATGGATGCATGCATGCGCCACGCGCGCATGAGCGGCAAAGACGCTGCGTGGATTCCGGGCACCGATCACGCGGGGATCGCGACGCAAATCGTGGTCGAACGCCAACTCGCCGCGCAAGGCGTGAATCGCCACGACCTCGGTCGCGAAGCGTTCACCCAAAAAGTGTGGGAATGGAAAGAGCAATCGGGCAACATCATCAGCCAACAAATCCGCCGCATGGGCTCCTCCATTGACTGGTCACGCGAATATTTCACCATGGACGAAAAAATGTCCAAGGCGGTGACCGAAGTCTTCGTGCGTCTGTACGAAGACGGTCTGATCTACCGTGGCAAACGCTTGGTCAACTGGGATCCCGTGCTCGGCACAGCGGTGTCCGACCTTGAAGTCGAAACCGTCGAAGTGGACGGCCACATGTGGCACATCAATTACCCCTTCGTTGACGGCGCGCAAACCATCACCGACAAAGACGGCAACACCGAAACCTGGACCGGCATCACCATCGCCACCACGCGCCCTGAAACCCTGCTCGGCGATATGGCGATCTGTGTGCATCCCGACGATGTGCGTTATCAAAAACTCATCGGCAAACAAGTCGTTCTGCCGCTGTGCGATCGCAACATCCCGATCATCGCCGACGAATACGCCGATCCTGAGTTCGGCACGGGCGCGCTGAAAATCACACCGGCGCATGATTTCAACGACTACGCCGTCGGCCAACGTCATGATTTGGAACTGCTGTCCATCATGAATCTGGACGCGACCATCAATGCGAACGCGCCCGAAGCGTATCGCGGCATGGATCGTTTCGCCGCGCGCAAACAAATTATTGAGGATTTGAAACAGCAGGGATTACTCGTTAAAACCGCGCCACACAAATTGATGCAACCCAAATCCGACCGCACCGGCGTGGTGATCGAACCGATGCTGACCGACCAATGGTTCATGGACTTGACGCAAAAAGGCAAAGCCGCCATCGTCGAGCCAGCTCTGTCCGCGGTCAACAGCGGCGAAATCCGACTAATTCCTGAGAACTGGAACAGCACCTACAACCACTGGCTGGAAAACATCCAAGATTGGTGCATCTCGCGCCAACTGTGGTGGGGCCATCAAATTCCGGCGTGGTACGGCGAGCAAGGCGAAGTCTTCGTCGCACGCACCGAAGCCGATGCGCAAGCACAGGCCAAAGCCGCGGGTTACACCGGCGCACTGCGTCGCGAAGACGACGTGCTCGACACATGGTTCTCCTCTGCGCTCGTGCCATTCTCCTCGCTCGGCTGGCCGGAAGAAACGCCAGACCTGAGCCATTTCCTGCCCTCCTCCGTACTCGTGACCGGCTACGACATCATTTTCTTCTGGGTCGCGCGCATGGTCATGATGACCAAATACTTCACCGGCAAAGTCCCGTTCAAATCCGTTTATGTGCACGGTCTGATCCGCGACGCGGAAGGCAAAAAAATGTCCAAATCCGAGGGCAACGTGCTGGATCCAGTTGACCTGATCGACGGCATTGAGCTGGCGCCGCTGCTGGACAAGCGCACCACCGGTCTGCGCCGCCCAGAAACTGCGCCGCAAGTACGCAAAGCCACCGAAAAAGAATTCCCGAATGGCATTCCGGCCTACGGCACCGACGCCTTGCGCTTCACCTTCGCCTCGCTCGCGACGCAAGGGCGCAGCATTAATTTTGACTCCAAGCGCTGCGAAGGCTACCGCAATTTCTGCAACAAGTTGTGGAACGCGACCCGATTCGTACTCATGAACTGCGAAGGCCAAGACTGCGGCGTGACCGAACCGCCACGCCGTGCAAACGCACCACACATCGACATCGAGCCGACTGAAAATCAAGCGGTCAATGCCGAGATCAGCGAATTCGTCAATGAGGCCAACTTTGAAAACCTCAGCAGCGGCTACCTCGACTACTCGCCAGTGGATCGCTGGATCATCAACGAATTGCAACGCGTCGAAGCCGAAATCAACAAACTCTTCCCCGAGTACCGCCTCGATTTGATCGCACAGCATCTGTACCAATTCGTTTGGAACAGCTACTGTGACTGGTACGTTGAGCTGGCCAAAGTCGCCCTGCAAACCGGCACACCGGCACAGCAACGCGCCACCCGCCGCACGCTGCTGCGCGTGTTGGAAGCGACCTTGCGCCTGATGCACCCGATCATGCCATTCATCACCGAAGAACTCTGGCAAACCGTCGCACCACTGGCGAACAAAAAGCGCACCGATTCCATCATGCTCGCCGCCTATCCGCAAGCCGAGCCAAGCAAAATTCGCCCAGAGGCCGACGCATGGATGGGTGAATTGCAAAAGCTCATCGACGCGACGCGTAATCTGCGCGGCGAAATGAATCTGTCACCGGCGCAAAAAGCCCCGTTGTTCATCGCCGCCAGCGCCGAGCAGCAAGCCAAACTGCGTGCATTCGCCCCATATCTCAAAACACTGGCGAAACTCTCCGAAGTCACTATCGGCGCGGCGCTGCCGGATGCGGTCGGCGCACCGGTACAAGTGGTCGGTGATATTTCGCTGATGCTCAAAGTCGAAATCGACGTGAAAGCCGAACGCGAACGTCTGGGCAAAGAAATCGCGCGTCTGCAAGGCGAAATCAACAAAGCCAATGGCAAGCTGAACAACGAAAACTTCGTTGCCAAAGCACCGCCCGCGGTGATTGAACAAGAGAAAAAACGCGTGGCTGAATTCAGCGGTACTTTGGATAAGCTGCAAGTGCAGTTGAATGCGTTACCGCAAGCATAAAACCGTCATCACGCATGACACTCAACACCCCTGCCACACGGCAGGGGTTTTTATTAATAGTTATTTTCTATGCTAATCATGAAAATATATCATTTTTAACTATCATTCATTTCATCTAAACTACCTCCAAACAATCCGCAACTCAGACACAACAGACACAAGCAACACAATCAAAGGAGGTTTGTGATGAAACACAATCCATTCACCCATCCAGCAGCCCGCCCAACAAACACTTGGCGTCAAACCATCATTTATTACAGCCTGCACATCTCGATGGCCGCCGCCATCGGCTTTGCCATCACCGACAGTTGGGGTGTTGCGCTGGCGGTGAGCATGATCGAGCCCGCGGTGCAGGTATTGGCGTGGCTCACGCAGCAGTGGGAACAACGCGTCCAGAACCATTCAATCCAGCAGAGCGAACAAAGCCTTTCGATACAGCGATATTTGGCACGTTATGCGCGCGCAGCTTAAAAATCAGACTCGCTGTATTATTTTTACAAATATTAATGATAATTATTCTCATTTAATAAATTTTGTTTTATAATGATTTCAACACGCGAATGATTGAGATTTTTCCAGCCTTTAACACCGTAAAAATTTAAAGCATGTGAAAACCAATCATTCGATTTGAGCTTCGCCCTGCATTTGAGCACGGATGATGGCAAAGGAGGACAGCATGACCGCAATCCAATTATTTTATAGTCGTAACTCGCGCACGCTGGCGAAAACCGCAACCTATTATGTGATGCACATCAGTGTGGCGCTGGCGGTGGCGTATGCGGTGACCGGCAGTTGGACCACCGCCATTGCTTTGAGTTTACTCGAACCGACCGTACAGGCCTTTGCGTTTTTCGCACATGAGAAGGTTTGGCAACGGTTTTTGCCTTAAACATCTGTGAGTTAAGACCTGCATGACTTGAACTTCAACCCAAATGCGTGTCCTCGTGCGCATGATGGCCTCTTCGTTCATAGTCGTTTTGCCCGCATCGGCGCTGCCTTTGCGGGCTTTTTTTATTCAATCGTTGAGAAAATCGGGAGAGCGGATGTCGTCCTTTGGTGCGTCATTGTCGCTGCCGTCACTTTTTCTGCATGCTACTGCTTTATAATCGGCTGAAATTTTTGCCGATTTCTGCTTTTGTCAACGCATCGGTGTCGTGGGCGCTTGTTATGATTCGTGCCCTGTCATGAGCATGCGATCAATATTTTATTTTTTAGAATGGATGTTATGGATTCAACTCTGAATGCTTTGCACTTGATTGTGAACGCCAGCGTGGTGGTACAGATCATCATGGCGATTTTGGTGGTCTTGTCTGTGCTGTCGTGGTATGCGATTTTTAGCAAATCGGCGGCATTGCGTCGTGCGCAAGCCCAATCCGATGGCTTTGAGCGTGAATTTTTATCTGCGCAAAACATCGGTCATTTGTTTCAAGGCTCACTGAATAACCGCGCGCAAGCAGGCAGTCTGGAGCGTATTTTTATCGCGGGCATGCAGGGGTTCGAGCAGGCGTCGAGACAACACCCGAATGCGCGCTTGGAGTTCGCGCAGCGCTCGATGAAGGCCACGTTTCAACGCGAAATAGACGGTTTGGAAACGCAACTGCCGTTCCTCGCCTCGGTCGGCTCGGTCTCGCCGTACATCGGTCTGCTGGGTACGGTTTGGGGCATCATGACCGCGTTCATGGGGCTATCAGTGGCCGAGCAAAGCACGCTCGCATCGGTCGCGCCGGGCATTGCCGAGGCATTGATCGCCACCGCATTGGGGCTGTTTGCCGCGATTCCGGCGGTACTGGCGTACAACCGCTTCACTGCGCAGGTGGATCGATTGACCTTGCGCTACGAGAGCTTTATTGATGATTTTTCCAACACTTTGCAGGCGCAATCCTAATCGGGCACAGGAGCCATCATGAGCCGAGTTTCTCCTTTATCCACGCGCCGCCGAGCCCGCAGAACCAACGCACAGATGAACGTCGTGCCCTACATCGACGTGATGCTGGTGCTGCTGGTGATTTTCATGGTGGTCGCGCCGATGATTCAAACCAAGGTGTTGAACCTCCCCTCGGTCGCCAAAGCCACTGCCGCGCAGGAGCCGCCGTTGATTGTGGAAATGAACGCGCAGGGCGTGTTGCACCTGAGCGACGCCAAAGGCGCGCAGCAATTCACCGACACCACACAATTGATCGCTCAGTTACAACAGACGCTGCGCCAAAAACCGCAGCCGGTCGTGCTGGCTGCGGACAAAGCGGTGTCCTACGGCGAGGTGATGCGCGTGATGGATGCGCTTAAATCCGCCCAGATTGAGCGCGTCGGCCTGCTGTTAAAACAAACCCAAGGCGCTCAATAAACGTGACCGCGTGATTGAGCCACACTGAACCTAACGAGCAAATTGCCCATGTATTTGAGCCGCACAGCCACTCCCACCAACACCTTGCACAAGCCTTCGATGCTGGCAACGGTGCTGCTGCACGCATTGGTGCTCGGCGTGCTGTGGTGGGGTGCGAAATGGGCGGCACCGCAGCCAACCGAAGTGGAGCTGTGGGATGCAGGCAGCTTGGGCGGTGCCAACAGTTCGGCCAATGCCGCACAAAATACCGCCGTTGATGCCACCCCCGTCGAAAATGTCGCACCGACGCCAATGCCAGAACAGAGCGTAACGCAAGCACCGACGCAGCCGAGTATCACACAGCCGAACGTGACGCCGCCACCCGCACAGGTGCAGCCGGACATTGCCGCGCCGAACTCAAAACCTCAGCCACAAAAACCGACGGTACCGAATAACGCAGCTGCCAACAAACCACAAACCACGCCCAACAATGCCGCGCAAAAACCCAACACTGCGGCACGCAGTGATGTATTGGCGCAAATCCGCCAAGGCTCAGCCACCGGCGCAGGCTCCGGCACGGGCAGCGGCTCCGCCGCAGGTCGTGGTAATGCTAATTATGAGGAGTATAAAGCCAAAGTAGAATCTATGATTGAAGCACGTGGTCGCAATCAAGGTTTATCAGGCACCACGGGCAGAGTGAGTTTCCGCGTCGCACCCAATGGCAGCATCAGCAGCATAAGCGTCAGCGGCATGCCACCCGATAAGGCCGAAACGCTCAAACGCGTGATTTCAGGACTGGTACTACCACGCGAAAACGGCGCGATTCCGCCACCGGCACTCAGCGGCGGCATGAATTTTAATGTACGGATTTAATCATTCAGGAGACCATTGATGAACGCCTTATTTTTCACAGTCACCCCCATACGTCGCCTGCTTGAGCGCGGCCTGATGGCCATCGGCTTGCTCTGTGGTGTTTTGCTGAGCAATGTTGCCCAAGCGCAGTTATCAGGCGACTTGAATTTCACCGACAGCAACGGCTTGCCGGTCGCCACCGCGCATTTCATCGGCGAAGAATCCGCGCCGGTCAACATCACCGACGTGATTCGTGCCAATTTGTCGCGCAGCGGCGCATTGGTCAATTTCTCCGTCGATGGCGCGCATTTGGGGCTGGAAAGCGGCGCCAATCTGAACGACTGGCGTGCACGCGGCGCGCAAGCGCTCGTGGTCGGCAATGTCATCAACAACGGCGGCACGTACAGCGTGCATCTGCGCCTGTTTGACCTACGCAATAAGCAAAACCTCGGCGACTACGCACTGAACGTACCCGCGAGCGGCTTGCGCAACGCCGGTCACCGCATGGCCGATTTCATCTACGAAAAACTCACCGGCAAACGCGGCGCATTCAACACCCGCCTGTCCTACGTCAACCAAGCCGCTGGCAAATACCAGCTATTGATCTCCGACTCGGACGGACAAAACGCCACAGTCGCGTTGAACAGCAACCAGCCGATCATTTCACCCTCATGGTCGCCCGACGGCACGCGCGTGGCCTACGTCTCGTTTGAAAACCGCAAGCCTGTCGTATTCGTGCACCACTTGCCGACCGGTCAGCGCACCATGATCGCCAATTACAAAGGCAATAACAGCGCACCGGCGTGGTCGCCCGACGGCCAGTACCTCGCGCTTGCCCTCTCGCGCGACGGCAACACCCAGATTTACCAAGTCAGTGCCAACGGCGGCAGCGAAACGCGTCTGACGCAAAGCACGGGCAACATCATCGACACCGAGCCAACCTACGCTCCTGACGGCGCGCAGATTTATTTCACCAGCGACCGTGGCGGCGAGCCGCAAATTTACAAAATGAGTGCGAGCGGAGAAAACGCCGGTGCGGCGCAGCGCGTGACCTTCCAAAGCAATTACAACACCAGCCCGCGCATTTCACCGGACGGCACGAAAATGGCCTTCATCAGCCGCGTACCGGGCGGTTATCAAACCCACATCATGGATTTGCGCTACAGTGACGTACAAAGCATTTCCAACACCTTGCGCGACGAATCACCCAGTTTCGCCGCCAATGGCCAAGTGGTGCTGTACAGCACGCTTAAAAATGGCCGCAACGTCCTATCCGCCAGCTCCATCGACGGACGGATGCAACAAGAACTCCCCTTGCCCAACAGCCAAACGCGCTTTCCGGCTTGGGGTCCATTCATGAAATAGAGGAAGCACGGAACAACCCGAACCAGACGGTAAAGGTTATTCCATACTGCCCAAATATTTTTTACAACGGAGGACATCATGAACAAAACCCTACGCTACACCGCTGCCATCGCCGCCATCGCCCTATTGAGCGCCTGTGCCAGCAATAAAACCGCCACCGACAACAACGCCGTCAAAACCGTGGACGTGACCAACGGCATCGGTGCCGACGGCGTACCCGCACCACAAGCACGCAGCGTCTACTTTGACTTAGACCGCTACACCGTGCGTACCGATGGTCAGCCGGTCGTGCGCGCGCACAGCGAATTCC
This sequence comes from Puribacter membranae, assembly GCF_055380425.1. NCBI lineage: Bacteria > Pseudomonadati > Pseudomonadota > Betaproteobacteria > Burkholderiales > Burkholderiaceae > Puribacter > Puribacter membranae. The sequence continues at coordinate 2,341,999 of NZ_AP040167.1, read as the reverse complement.
TCAACAAAAACCGCAATCAACACGTCCTGCTGCAAGGCAACACCGACGAGCGTGGTACGGCGGAATATAACCTCGCGCTGGGTCAACGCCGCTCCGAAGCAGTGAAAAACGCCATGAGTGCATTGGGCGTAAACACCTCGCAAATCGAAGCGGTGAGCTTGGGCAAAGAAAAACCCAAAGCGCAGGGCAGCAACGAAGCTGCGTGGGCAGAAAATCGCCGCGTTGATTTCGTTTACTAATCATTCAAGCAGCATTATTGGGAGAGCACCATGACACGTATGCCAATCCGTCTTGCCAGCCTATCGCTGGGCATCGGGCTACTGCTGGCACAACTGACGCAGCCGGCACAAGCAGCGCTGTTTGGCGACAGCAAATCCGTGATCGATCTGCGCAACAAACAAGAAGCACTGCAACAAACCGTGCTCTCCCAACAAAACCGCATCACCGAGCTATCGGACGCGCTCGCGCGCGCCAATGGCCAAATTGAACAACTCAATCGACAAGTGAGCGAGCTCAAAGCCGACCAAGCCAACGGCTACAAAGCGCTGGACGAACGTCTGCGCGCGCTCGAACCGATCCCGACCGAACAACTGATCCAACAAAGCTTCGATACCGCCGTCAGCCTGACTCAGAACGGCGACTATGCCAAAGCCAACCGTGCGTGGGCGCAGCACCTCAAATCCCACCCCGATCAAGCCAATAATGCCGATGTGCAATACTGGTACGGCGTCGCGCAATACGGCGCCCAATCCTACCGCAACGCCATCACGCGGCTGCAAACCTTCATGCAGCAATACCCGCAGGATGAACGCATTCCACACGCCATGCTGACCATCGGCAGCGCGCAAATCGCCAGCGGACAAAAAGCCGCCGGTATCGCCACGCTGCAACAACTGATTAAAAACCATCCGAATCACGCGGCCGCACAAACCGCGGAAAAAGTCATCAAAGGCTCGTGAGCGCTGAGGTTAACAGCTTGAAAAAACAAAGGCATTCCAGTTGAAATGCCTCAGATTGCTGACAAACTTTCTCAGTAGTTAAATTCAGTACAAAACCAAAGAAAAATATCGTCATACCCGCGAAAGCGGGTATCCAGAATATCAATAAAAACAAAAAGTTAGATTTATGGCTGGATTCCCGCTTTCGCGGGAATGACGGAGCTTTAGTTTATAATAAGATTTTGTCAAAGGCATTCCAGTTAGAATGCCTTTATTTTTCTACGTATTCCGAGGGCTTCATTCGCTCACACTCGGATACATCACGCACACCAAAATGCGCGCGCCCGCTTCGGATGCTTCATACACATGCGCCGTGTCTGCGGCAAATGTATGCGACTGCCCCACTTCGATCAGCGCCACATGATCCGCACGACCCACGCGCAAGGCACCGCTGAGCACCACGATATGCTCCTGAACTGTATTAGTTAAGACTTAATCTGACGTTTTGTTTATCATATAGGAAACAAAGGAGTCAGAAATGAACACTCAATCAAGTCACAAGATTATCAAAAATAAATTAGGTTTGCTCAATTTAGCCCAAACTTTGGGCAGTGTCTCAAAAGCCTGCAAGACGATGGGATTTAGTCGAGACAGTTACTATCGGTTTAGAGATTTGTATGAGCGCGGAGGTGAGGCGGCGTTACAAGAAATCAGTCGCCGTAAACCGATACTCAAGAACCGTATCGACCCGTCAATAGAAGAAGCGGTGGTCAACTTCGCCATAGACAAACCCGCGTATGGACAGCACCGAGTGAGCAATGAATTACGCAAAGTTGGCGTATTTGTTTCAGGTGGTGGCGTTCGTTCCATTTGGTTACGCCATGACTTAGAAACCTTCCAGAAGCGACTCAAAGCATTATCAGCCAAAATCGCACAAGACGGCATCATACTCACAGAAGACCAACTGTTTGCACTCGAACGTGCTCGCGAAGAGAAACAAGCGCATGGTGAAATCGAAACCGAACATCCAGGCTATTTGGGTTCGCAAGACACCTATTACGTCGGCACGATTAAAGGCGTGGGGCGGATTTATCAACAAACCTACATCGACACTTACTGCAAGCTGGCGATTGTCAAACTGTATCAACAAAAACACGCCATTACTTCGGCTGATTTGCTTAATGACCGTGTGATACCGTTCTATGAGGCGCACGACATACCGCTGTTACGCATCCTTACAGACCGAGGCAGTGAATACTGTGGCAACCGAGAAACGCATGAGTATCAGTTATATTTGGACTTAGAGGACATTGAGCACACGCGTACCAAGGTCAAGCATCCGCAAACCAATGGCATTTGTGAACGTTTCCACAAAACCATACAAAACGAATTCTACGCCACCGCATTTCGGCGTAAAATATACAACAGTTTGGAAGAGTTACAAGTCGACTTGGACGCATGGGTGCTGGATTACAACGAGCAACGAACCCACTCAGGGAAGCATTGCTTTGGTAAAACACCCATGCAAACTTTTTTAGATAGCAAACATATCGCTATCGAGAAACAACTGAATCGGACATTTCAGACAACCGAGTCAGTTTTAGCGACAGCCTAATAACTGTCTGTCAGGTCAAGTCGTGGCTACTACACCTGAACACCTGCAGTATGCGCATCGGCGTGGCGCTGCGTGTGCGGCTGAAATTGCATGATATAGGTTTCGACGCGCTTCGCACCCAATTGCGTGTCGATCAATTCCGCCACAATCTCATTCGCCCCCGCGCCTGAAGCAGGCGAAACATTCACGCCGGAGATCAGCTCGGCACAGCTCACACCCAGCGCACCGGCCAATTTCCACAAGGTATCGATGGTCGGGTTACCCTCTCCGCGCTCGAACATAAAACCATAAAGAAACACGGAACAGACCTACCGTCTGTTTTGGTTGTTCCGTGTTTCCTTAACCGTCCATGATAAAGCCATATGCCAAACCAGCCGCCCACCGCATCTAAGGCCAAATCGTCCGGCCTACCCGTCACAGCCATAGTGCAAATGGTGGCCAGCGCCATGATTATTTTCGGCTCGGTTGGCTTTTTTCACAACAAACCGGCCTACCAGCACTGGAACTGGTGTTTAAAGAAACCCTCACCACAGCCGCGGTTGTCGCGATTGCATTGTGCTTTATCGGAACCCTGTTAACCCTGGCATGACGCTGTCCACGGATTTAAGCCCGATTTTGTCGCGCCATTTTTTAATCGCCGTGTTATCGGCGGTGTTTTACGCGCTGTTGATGATCAGCGGCAAAAATATCCGGCACACCAGCACCTACGCCACCACGTGGATACAAACCTTGGTCGGCGTCATCGTCTTGTTGCCCTTCGTCCGTCTCAACGCCTTCGCGCATCTGAGCTGGAGCAACTGGGCGTTCATTGCCGCCACCGGCCTCATTCACACCGGCGTGGTGTTTTACCTGTTCTTTAACAGTATCAAACAGCTACCGACCCACATCACGGCGCTGCTGATTTTTTTAGATCCTGCCGTGGCGATTCTATTGGACGTCGTGATCACCGGTTTTCATCCGTCGTTGTTACAAAATGTGGGCATTGCGCTGATATTTTTCGCCATGTCCATGAGTTTATTCAAAAAGCAGCCTAAAGCGTTGCCCAAGCGTAACAACAAAGCCGATGGCGTCTGACTATTTCACTTATAATGAGCGTTCTTTCAACCCCTATAATGATCGAGGACATCATGCAAATTACGGATAACTCAGTTGTAAACATTCACTATACCTTGACCAACGATGCAGGCAATGTACTCGACAGCTCAGAAGGCCGCGAACCATTGGCCTATTTACACGGTCATCACCAAATCATTCCGGGTTTGGAAAACGCTTTGGTCGGCAAATCGGCCGGTGACGAATTGAACGTCACCATCGCGCCCGAAGACGCCTACGGCCTGCGTGTCGAAGAAGCGGTACAAACCGTGCCACGCGAAGCCTTCGCGCAAATTCCTGATCTGGCCGTCGGTATGCAACTGCACGGCGAATCACCACAAGGCCCAATGTCTGTGGTGGTCAAAGAAGTCAACGATGACAACGTCGTGGTGGATGCCAATCATCCATTGGCGGGTGAAACCCTGCACTTCGCGGTGAAAATCGACAGCGTGCGCGAGGCGACCGAAAGCGAATTGGCACACGGGCACGCCCACCCTGGTGACGGTCACCACCATTGATCTGCTGCGCATCAGCCCAAAGTTTCTGATGCCAAGTCCATAAAAATGCCGATGGTTTGAACCCATCGGCATTTTTCGTATCAGGGATGATTCAGAAGTCGTTACAGACTACCCTCAACACCTTCGACCAACCAAGACATACCGCCCAAGGCCTTGTCGTCCATCGCTTGATCTTTAGCTACTTTTTCCGCGCCGCTTTGATCTTTCAGCGGGCCTACGAATACTTTACCGCCTTTGACCAGCTCGGCTTTTTTACTTTCCACCAAGGCTTTCACGTCCGCAGGAACAGCCGGATTCACGTCAACCAAGTCCACCCATTTGTCGGCAACGCCTTTCCATTGGTTGTCCACATGCACTTTGCCCGCCAATGCGTCGCGTACCGCTTGAGTGTAGAAGTCACCCCAGTTGATCACGGCAGAGGCCAAGTGTGCTTTCGGGCCGTAGGCTTTCATATTGGAGTCCCAACCGAATGCGTATACGCCTTTTTCTTCAGCAGTTTTCAATACCGCTGGAGAGTCGGTGTTTTGCAGCAATACGTCTGCACCTTGACCGATCAAGCTTTCAGCCGCTTGACGTTCTTTATTCATGTCAAACCATGAGCCGGTGAACACGACTTTGGTTTTCACCGCCGGGTTCACGCTGCGCGCGCCCAAGGTGTAGGCATTGATGTTGCGAATCACTTCAGGAATTTTGACCGAAGCAACAAAGCCGAGCGTGTTGGATTTGGTCATCTTGCCCGCCATCACGCCAGCCAAATAGGCTGACTCGTAGGTGCGCGCTTCGTAAGTACCCATATTCGGCGCATTTTTGTAGCCGGTGGCATGGTAGAACATAGTTTTCGGGCTGGTTTGCGCCACTTTCAGCGTCGGATCCATAAAGCCGAATGAGGTGGTGAAAATCACGTTGTTGCCTTTGGCCACCAAATCGCGAATCACGCGTTCTGCATCCGCGCCTTCTTTCACGCTTTCAACCTGTTGCGTGGTCACGGTCACACCGTCTTTGGCCAAGGCTTCGACCATCGCTTTGCGGCCGTTATCATGCGCGAATGTCCAGCCGCCGTCACCCACAGGGCCGACGTAGATAAAGCCCGCCTTGATTTCCTTGGCTGCCGTTGGTGCAGCTGCCGCAGGTGCTTGATCCGCCGGTTTAGCGGCGTCTTTGCCGCCACCGCAGGCCATCAAGGTCAGCGCTGTGATTAAAGATGCCGCAAAACCTGCTGTGCGGCCAAATGAATACGAAAATGCCATGAGATTACTCCGGTGATAGAAATGAAATCAAACAAATAAAACTACGGTAAAAACGGTTGCGACAGCGACATCGGCGCATTCATGCGAATCTTGCGCCAATCACGCGAAATCCAGCACAGCACGATCACCGTCGCGACATACGGCAAGGCATTGAGCACCTGCACATTGGTCATGAATGCGGCCAATGCCTTCACAAAACCCGATTGATGCGCCAACCAATCCTGAATCGGCTGATTCGCCGCCTGCACCGCAAAGCCGAGCGAGCGCATCAAACCAAACAATAAGGCGCCGAAAATCAAACGCGCCGGATGCCATGTGGCAAACACCACCAAAGCCACGGCGATCCAACCCATGCCGCCGGTAATGCCCTCTTGCCACGCCTTGAACTGCACCAGCGCCACAAACGCGCCGGCAAAGCCCGCCATCGCGCCCCCCAAAATCGTCATCGCGTAGCGAATTTTCAGCACATCGTAGCCAATCGAGTGCGCGACGCTGGGCGATTCGCCGACCGCACGCACCATCAGGCCGATTTTGGATTTGAACAGCAATACACCAAACACGATGCATAAAAACAGTCCCAAATACGCAGGCAGGCTTTGATTGAACAGCTCACCGACCAACGGCAATTGCGACAGGCCGGGAATACCCAACGGCGCAAAGCCCGGTACCGACAGACCGACGTATTTCACGCCCATCAGCGCCGACAAGCCCGTACCCAAAATGGTCAGCGCCAAACCAGTCGCTGTCTGATTGGTCAACAAACGCAATACCAAAAACGCGAATACCAAGGCCGCCAATGCACCAGTAACCACACCCGCGAGCATCCCCGCCCACGCATTACCCGTACTGAGCGCCACCGCAAAGGCCGAGACCGCGCCGAGCAGCATCATGCCCTCAACCCCCAAATTCAAAACGCCAGACTTTTCGGCGAGTAACTCGCCCATACCGGCCATAATCAGTGGGATGGAGGCCAGCAACACGCTGGCTAATAAGCTGGACCAAAAGGCGCTCATGATGTGTTTGAACCAATCGATGAAAAGGATATGAAGCGAAAAGACAAAAAGTCTTTTAAAAATAAGCCGCTATTATAATCTGAATGTGGGGGAAAAATGTACAAAAACCACTGGATGCGTCCATCGCGGTGGTTTTTACGCGTCAGATAAAATGGCGCAGGCCAAACAATCCGACGGCGCCCATATATTTATTTCATCGCCAATGTGGCGTAGCCCACGCCGATGAAATTGGTCGAAACGTCACGATCGTTGAACAAGAATTTCGCGCTCAAATGATCCGGCGTGAGGCGATCCAGTTGGCGTGCCACGCGCTCTTTATAACCCTCGGTTTTCCAAAACAGCGTGCCTTCGACCAAAATTCCCGTCGTGACCGGTTGTAAGTCCGCCGCGTCACCGGACAGCAGGTGCGCATTTTGTCCCATGATGATGGCGGCCAAAATCACTGCCGTGAAATCCGCACTGCGGTCAATGATTGCCTGCGCAGTTTGTGCGATATAGGCATCGGGGTAATGGCGCAACAGCGTGACCTGACCCGCATGCGTGGCAATGTCGTCGGGATCAAAAGCAAAACCGTCTTTCAAACTCATGCACAGATCGCGCCCGACGATTTGCCCGAAAATCGGTGCGATGTAGCGACCGGAAGCGGCCTTTTCAACGCGCTGCTTGCCCGGATTGTCATCCACGCGACGTTCATTCAGCGCGTCATCGTATTCAGTTAAAAAGGCCGGATGGAAATTGCCCACTTCCAAATTAACCGCCATCACCTCATCGTCGCGCCAGCCTTGTTTTTCCTCGGCGCTGAGTTTGCCGATCTGATCCACGCGATAGTAGGCCGCAGCGTTCAGCCCCGTGCCGGCAATCAAACCGATGTATTGGTCACAGTCAGCCAACCAAGCACCCGCCACCAGTGTGGTCACGGTATCGTTCAGCACTGGCACTTTATGCGCGGTTTGGCCGTTATTCGCAATCGCTTGGCAAATTTTGCTGCGCAGGGACTCGCCGATCACGCCCTCGACATTGATGCCTTTGGTCCACGTCACCAGTCGCGCATCATTGTCGGGTGTATTGGTTGACGGATAAGAAAAACAATAGCCGAGATCGAATTCCGGCTCATCGGATACTTTGTGAATCAGGTCGGCCTGACGTTGAAAAAAGGTATCGGCATCAATCGCGCCAACCACCTGCGCTTCGCTCATCAAAAATTCGTCGCGGTATTTCTTTTTGGTGAACTGTACTTCTTTGCCGTTAAACCCGACTTTCGCCGCGCGCACATTGGTGCCGCCCGCATCCAGCACCATGACGTCGCCGTTCAATTCGGTTTTGGGCAAACACACAAACGCCGGTAGCGCTTTAATCTGCTGATTGGGCTGCGCCAAGCCCTGGGCAATTTCGCCAACCAGTTGGTCACGCAATTGTTCGAGTTGTTCAAAGCTTAAAGCCAGATTGCTAACGGGGTGCGGAGTGTACATGATGGGCCTGCTCAGTCGTCTCAGTGGTATGTGGAGGGCTAAATGAAACTGATTACAACGGTGAAATTATGCCACTTTTTTGACCTCGGGCGTGAAAAAAACGCGTACCTGCACGCGAATATTAACAGCGCCCGTGCATATCCATGACAGCAGGCGAATAGGTGTGGATTTTATAGGCAAAAAGCCCACACATATTCGCCCGCATCGGCACGCGCGCCACGACGCAGCTGCGCCAAATCTGCTTGAATGTCGCGTTGTGCCTGACGTTTGTTTTGCGCACGCAGTGCCTTGTTGCTCGGACGATGACTGCCCGCATGACGCGCATGCGCCGCAGCAACCAGCGGATTGCGCGGGCGCGAAGGTGGAATAACCCGTTTTTTCGTTTTCATCATATTTATCCTATAAAAAATGAACGATGTCGATGAACTATCGACCGTGTAAAGATAACAAACACACGAGGCAAACGTTGACAGCGCTTGGCGGTGATTCAGCTCGAAAAATCCGTCCGCAGCCAACGCAACCATTACCTTTACAAAACTTTACGCGTGTACCCACAATCCAGCAACACAGCCCCCCTAAAATACCCTCATGAAAACAGCTCCTCTTGTTTTCACACACATGAAAGGAATCTTAATGAAAAAAATAATTGCACTGATGGTCACCGCCACATTCGGTTTGGCCAGTTTCTCCAGCATGGCCGCTCCGCAGCCGACGCCCAACACGCCAGCGGCAACCGCTGCCGCTCCTGCGCCACAATATGCGCAAACAAAGAAGGCACAACAAAAGCCCAAGGCACCGAAGAAAGCCAAAAAGCGCAACGCGACACCCACGCCGCGTAAAGCGCCTCAACACGCAATACCATCCACGCCTGTTCGCCCTTAATGAGCAGCAGCTTCACGAAAAAAGCCTTGTAATTACAAGGCTTTGGCTTTTTTCACTCAACGCATACGAATCATCATTCAGCACATACGGTCACGCCGCCAAGCCACTGTGGCGCAGCAGCGCATCGACTTGCGGTTCGCGCCCACGCAGCGCCTTGAACGACGTCATCGCCGGACGTGAGCCGCCGACAGCGAGCACCTCGCGCCAGTAGCGTTGTCCCAGATCCTGATTGAGCAGCGGCGCACCCTGCGCCACAGCCTCCTCAAACATCGCGAACACGTCCGCCGAAAGCACTTCCGCCCATTTGTAGCTGAAATAACCCGCCGAATAACCACCCGCGAAAATATGGCTGAAGCTGTGCGCAAAGCGATTGAATTCCGGCACCGGCATCACCGCCACGCGATCGCGCACCTCGTTCATCACGCTGAAAATCATATTCGGCTGCGCGTCCACATACTCCGCGTGTAGACGCATGTCGTACAGCGAAAACTCGATCTGGCGCAGCATCTGCATGCCCGATTGGAAGTTTTTAGCCGCCAACATTTTATCAAACAACGCGCGCGGCAAAGTCGCACCGCTTTGCGCATGTGCGCTCATGTCGGCGAGCACATCGTAGTCCCAACAGAAATTTTCCATAAACTGACTGGGCAACTCGACCGCATCCCACTCCACGCCGCGAATGCCCGACGCATCCATATCGCCCACCTGCGTGAGCAAATGATGCAGTGCGTGACCGCTCTCGTGAAACAGGGTAATCAAATCATCGTGGTACAAATAGCTGTCAGCCTCGCCCTGCAACGGCGCGCTGAAATTACACACCATGTGCGCCACCGGTGTTTGTATTTCGCCCTTGTATAGGCGATGCACGCGCACTTCGTCCATCCACGCGCCCGAATTTTTACCCGCGCGCGCATACGGATCGAGGTACACACCACCGATGACCGCACCGCTTGGGTTCAACACGTCAAAAAACTGCACGTCCTTGTGCCAGGTTTGCACGCCCTCGTTACGCTGCAAGCGCACGCCGAACAGCGATTCCACCACTTTGAACAAACCACTCAAGGATTTTTTCAGCGGGAAATAATTTTTCACCTCTTGCTCAGAAAAGGCATAGCGCTGCTCACGCAGTTTTTCACTCGCATACGCCATGTCCCACGCCTGCAAATCGTTCAAGCCCAACTCCTGCGCGGCAAAAGTTTTCAACTCCTGTATATCGCGCTCAGCGAACGGTCGCGCCTTGTCTGCCAAATCGAGCAGAAACTCATTCACCTGCGTCACCGACTCCGCCATTTTCGGCGCGAGCGAGACTTCGGCGTAATTCGGGTAATCGAGCAGTGCCGCAATGCGTTGGCGAATCGCCAACAGCCGCTGCATGATCGCGGTATTGTCCAGCGCCGCATCACCCAAATCCGACGCGCGCGTCACGTTCGCACGGTACACCTGTGCGCGCAAAGCGCGGTCATCGGCGTATTGCATAATCGGGAAGTAGCTGGGGAAATGCAGCGAAATTTTATAACCGTCTTTGCCATCGGCCTGCGCGGCTTCGCGCATCGCGCTCAATACATCCTCGGGCACGCCGCTCAATTCGTCCAAGCGCGCGTAGTAAGCGTAAGCATTGGTCGCATCGAGCAAGTTTTCGGAGAATTTGGCCTGCAACTGCGCCGCTTCGCTGGCCAACTGCGCGTATTCGGCGCGCGCCTCGCCTTTGAGCAGCGCACCGGACAAGGCAAAATCACGCAAGGCATGGGTCACAATGTGTTGGCGCGTCGGCGTGAGCGCAGCGAAATTCGATGCCTGCGCCAGTGTCTGATAATGCGCCATGATGGTTTCGTTCTGCCCCAACTGCGTCCAAAACTCGGTGATCTCGGGCAAGAATCGGTTGTATTCAGCACGCCATTGCTCACTGTCCACCACATGATGCAGGTGCGTGACCGCGCCCCAAATACGCGAGAGCTGCTCGGCTTTGTCGTTGAGAAACTCCACAAAGTTATCCCAAGTGATCTGCTCGGGCGATAATTGTTCCACCGTTTGTACGGCACTTTTTGCCTCGGACAGCGCGGCTTGTACCGCCTCGGCGACATACTCGGGCCTCATCTCTGCCCAATGTGGCAAATCGCTCAAATCCAGCAAAGGATTATCCCTGTGGATTACTTGAGTTGTATCTGTTGTAGTTGTTGTATCTATTGTATCTGTTGTATGAGTCATCTTTGTCATGCGATCAGTCCCTGTTAAAACCCATCCTGCCCAATTCCTAACCCAGCGGCAAGACACCATTATCTCAAACTCAGCCGAAATCCTATCATAAGGAAGCGCGGAGCAACCCAACCCTGTTTGCATTCACACATTTGTCATACAGATTCGCTACAGTTTGGCTACCACAAAGCACTATATACGCCATCAATGTGTAGTGACTTTGAAACATTCACGATTAACTGTTTTGAACAAAGGACACCCCATGAGCCAAAATCCCCACATGCGTTTTGACGATCAAGCCTTTAACGACGAGAACTCCAACGACAGCGACAACCGCTCTTTTGAACAGATTCTGCGCGAGCGCGTGAGCCGCCGTGACGTGCTCAAAACCGGCGCGGCACTGGGCACCGTCACGGCAGGCGCGATGATGTTTGGCTACAGCCCGCAAGTACACGCAAAAAACGACAATCCAACGCAAGCTGCCAAACAGCTCAATTTCAAAGCCGTTGACAAAAACACCTTGGATACCGTCAGCGTTCCGGCCGGCTACACCGCCAGCATCATCTACGCATTGGGCGACCCACTCAAAGCCGACGTACCGGCTTACCGCAACGATGGCTCCGACACCCAATTTGAACACCGAGCAGGCGACCACCACGACGGTATGGAATGGTTCGGTTTAGACGACGCAGGGCGTCCTTCGCGCACCGCGACGACGCGCGGCCTGCTCGGCATGAACCACGAAGCCACCACCAACGAAAAACTCTCCTCGCACTTTATACACAGTGACGGCGGTGTGAATACCCTACCGCGCCCAGAGCAAGAGTCCGACAAAGAAATCGCGCTGCACGGCGTCTCCTTTGTCGAAGTGCGCCAAGCCAACGGCCAATGGCGCTACGAGCAAAACTCACCGTTCAACGCTCGCCTCACGCCAAACACACCGATCGCATTATCCGGCCCTGCCGCAGGCAACGCCCTGATGAAAACCAAATTTGACGTCTCGGGGAAACGCGCTCGCGGCACATTAAACAACTGCGGCACAGGCAAAACCCCGTGGAATACCCTGCTCACGGGTGAAGAAAACTGGGCGGGCTATTTTTTCCGCAGTGCCAACGATGACGCCGCGCGCAACGATCAAAGCGTAGTCGCACTCAACCGCTACGGTCGCAAACAAGGCGAAGCCTCGCGCCACGGCTGGGAAAGCTCCGGCACGCAAGACCGCTTCGCTCGCTGGAATAACAGCCAAATCGGCACCTCCAAAGACGGTTCGGACGACTACCGCAACGAAATGAACACCTTCGGTTACATGGTCGAAATCGACCCGTACAGCGCCACCAAACGCGCGAAAAAGCGCACCGCACTCGGTCGTTTTGCGCACGAGTCGGCCTCATTCAATCTACTCAAACCACGCCAACCGCTGCACATCTACATGGGCGATGATGCGCGCAACGAATACATCTACAAATTCGTCAGCGCAGAACTCTGGGATCCGGCAGATGCCAACAGCGCCAACCCATTGGCGGTGGGCGACAAATACCTTGATCGAGGCACACTATACGCCGCCAAATTCAATGCCGACGGCACAGGCCAATGGTTGGAATTATCAATGAACAACCCCGCGATTAAAAATTACAAAGGCTACACCTTCAAAGATTTGGGCGATATTTGCATCAATGCGCGCTTAGCCGCCGATGCCGTCGGCGCAACCAAAATGGATCGCCCTGAGTGGAACGGCTCGCACCCCGTCACCGGCGAAGTGTATTTCACCCTGACCAACAACAGCAAACGCAGTGTGAACCCCAAAAAAGGTGAAGTCGCACCGGATGCGGCCAACCCACGCGTTTACACCGACATGAAAAACGGCAAGGCGCAAGACGGCAATCCCAACGGCCACATCCTGCGCCTGCGCGACAATCTGACGCGCGGCAAAACCAACTTTGCATGGGACATCTACCTGTTTGGTGCAGAAGCACTGGCCGACGCCAGCACCATCAACCTCTCGCGACTGACCGACGACCAAGATTTCTCCAGCCCAGACGGCATCGCATTCAGCCCATCCACCGGCATTTGCTGGATTCAAACCGACGACTCAGCCTACACAGACCAAACCAACTGTATGATGCTTGCCGCCATTCCGGGGCGCGTCGGCGACGGCCCAACCATTCAGTTGAACTACATCAATGCCGAAGGCCAAGCCGTACCTGTCACCACGCCGGTTGGCAAAGCGCCTTCCAGCACGGAACTCAAACGCTTCTTGGTCGGGCCGAAAGATTGCGAAATCACCGGACTGTGCGAAACACCGGATGGCAAAGCAATTTTTGTCAACATCCAGCACCCGGGTGAAAACACCCCGCTCGCCAACATCGGCGCGCCCGAGCAATACACCAGCCACTGGCCGGCCAATGCGGGCTACGGCGCTGGCAAACGCCCACGCTCGGCGACCATCGTCATCACCAAAGATGATGGCGGAGTCATCGGTAGCTGAACCGATCAATAGCGCGTCGGCTTGACGACGCGATGTATTAAAAAAACAATCTCCTTTGGTGCAACTTCGGTTGCACTTTTTTATAGGCAATACAGAACAAGCGCTACCGTCTGGTTTGGCTTATTGCATGTTTCCTATATAATCAATACCCGAAGACCTCGCCACTGAAACGAACCTTAAAGGAAGGCTTATGCACAACGTCACCATCTACCACAATCCCAAATGCGGCACGTCGCGCAACGTCCTCGCACTGATCCGCGCCACCGGCATCGAGCCGACCATCATCGAATACCTGAACAACCCGCCGACGCGCGAACAACTCGTGCAACTGCTCGCCGATATGGGCATCTCTGTGCGCGAACTGCTGCGCGAAAAAGGCACGCCGTACGCGGAGTTGGACTTAGGCAATCCGAAATGGACGGATGACGAACTGATTGACCAAATCATCGCCCACCCGATTTTGATGAATCGTCCGGTGGTCGTGACTGAGTTGGGGACGAAGCTGTGCCGTCCGTCGTCTGAAGTGGTATTGGATATTTTGCCGCAGGGTTTAAAAGCACCGTTTGTCAAAGAAGACGGTCAGGTGATTGAGCCAAAATAATCCCGAAATAACCCGAATGTAATTGAAAAAAGGGCGCCATCATGCGCCCTTATCTTTTTTAACCACTACACCCACCCATCAAACCACGCCGACTTTGGCATGGACCTTGACCGATTCGGTTTGATGCGGCAGCAGGTGATGGCGCACAAATTCCTCGGTACAGACGCGCCACGAAAAACGCTCCGCGTGCGCCCGCGCCACCACCGGCTCGATATGCAATGCGCGCAAACAAGCCATGCGCAAATCCTCGTCCAACGCACCCGCAGCACTGTCACCGATCACATCAATCGGCCCTGTGACCGGATACGCCGCGACCGGCGTGCCGCAGGCGAGCGCCTCCAGCAGCACCAGACCAAAGGTATCGGTCAAACTCGGAAAGACAAACACATTTGCGGATGAATATACCTGCGCCAATCGTTCGGCATCCAGCACACCCAAATAATGAACCTCGGGAAACTGCTGTTTGAGTTTGGCCAGCGCAGGGCCTTCGCCAACCACCCATTTGCTGCCGGGCAAATCCAGCTTGAGAAAAGCCTCGATGTTTTTCTCCACCGCCACGCGCCCGACATACAGAAAAATCGGCTCGGTCGTATGGAGTACGCGCTCGGTACGCGGATAAAAATGCTCGGTGTCCACGCCACGTGCCCACATCTGCACATTGCGACAGCCGTATTGCGCCAAATCACGCGCCACAACGTCGGTCGGCGCGAGCATGGCCTGCGCGGGCGCATGAAACCAGCGCAAAAACCGATAAGTCCAGCTCAACGGCACGCCGAATCGCGCCCGCACGTATTCGGGAAAGCGCGTGTGGTAGGCGGTGGTGAACGGTATTTCATGCTTGATCGCATACGCACGCGCAGCCAATCCGAGCGGCCCTTCGGTGGCAATATGCATTGCGTCGGCTTGCTCGGCCTGAATGATCTGCGCCACGCGTTTGAACGCAAACAGCGACAGCCGAATTTCGGGATAGGTCGGGCACGCTACGGTACGAAACAATTGCGGCGTGATCATCACCACCTCATGTCCCATTTTTTCCAGCTCGCGGTTGGTCGCCTGTATGGTGCGTACCACGCCATTGACCTGCGGCAACCATGCGTCGGTGACGATTAGTATTTTCATGACGATCTTATCCTTATTGAAATACGAAAAAAGTAAAACCCTACTTTTTCAGCGGTTCCTTATCTTTTATGAGCGAATGGTTTCAGCCAGTTTTTGATCTGTGTCAACCAGTGCAGTGATCGGCTCTTTCGCCACCTGCTCCAGCACCAATGGATCAAATGCCGTCATCAGCTCAGGCAAAACCAAGCCATCGACCGGCTGTTTGATTTTCTGCTTTTTCTGTTTTTGCGGCTTTTTCACTTTTTTGACAACTTTCGGCGCGCAGCACCAATATTCGATGGCCAAATGACCGCTGGCATCCTCGGAAATAGCCGTCAGACTTTCCACCCAATCGCCGCTGTTCAGATAAGTCACGCCCTTGATGTCTCGAATTTTCGCTTTGTGGATGTGGCCGCACAGCACCGCTTGGCAATCGCGGCGCGCCGCTTCGGTGGCGACCGCGTTTTCAAAATCGTCAATATAGCTGACTGCGTTTTTCACCTTGTCTTTGAGAAACTGCGACAGCGACCAGTACTCCAGCCCCATTTTCGCGCGCCACAGATTGAGCCAGCGATTGGCTTTGAGCGCGAACATATACAGCTCGTCGCCGAGCTTGGCCAGCCACTGCATGTTTTGCACCACGCCGTCGAACAAATCGCCGTGCAGTATCCAAATGCGTCGCCCGTCCGCCGTGGTGTGAATCACCTCGTCCGCCACCTCAATTCCGCCGACGGCCAGATTGGGCGTGTGTTTGAGAAAATCGCGCACAAACATGTCGTGGTTGCCGGGGATGAAGACAATGCGCGTACCTTTGCGCGCCTTGCGCAACAATTTTTGAATCACATCGTTGTGCGCCTGCGGCCAGTACCAGCGCTTTTTGAGCTGCCAGCCATCAATGATGTCTCCGACCAGATAAATGCACTCGGCTTCGTTGTGCGCGAGAAAATCCAACAAAGCATGCGCCTGACAGTCCTTCGTGCCCAAATGAATGTCGGACAACCACAAGGTGCGGTGACGCTTGATTTCATTGACCTCGTTAACCTCGTTGATCTCATTGATTTCGGACATCGGCGGTTCAAACTCGTTCATCTGCATGATTTCACCCCTGTTTGTGCGGATGCCACCATGCTACAAGCCGTTTATGACCGATTGATTAAAGCGTCACGTGAGCGCTCAAATAGCAACCCGATTCACACCATCATTTGTCCAAAAAACCACAACCAAAAGAAACATACCTTAATAAATAAATTCCATAAAAATGACACGATACTACTTTAAAGTAAAAATAACTATTATTTTAAAAATAACAATCAAGTATTCTGATTTTTAATAAAAACGTATTAAAAAAGAATTAAATTAATAAGAAAGGACGAAAATGCAGCTAACCACCGCCTACCTCAATGGTCGTTATGTACCAATCCGTGCTGATGCAGAAACCGAGCACAGCATCAATCCGGCGACCGGCGAGCCGATCGCGCAGATTCAAACCTCCGATGCCGACGAAGTCAACGCCGCCGTGCGTTACGCGCAAGCCGGACAAAAACAGTGGGCGGCCAAAACCGCCGTGGAGCGCAGCCGAGTGCTGCTCAAGGCGGTGGACTTGCTGCGCGCGCGCAACGATGAATTGGCACATTTGGAAACCCTCGACACCGGCAAACCCATCAGCGAAACCGCCAGCGTGGATATTCACACCGGCGCGGACGTAATCGAGTATTACGCCGGTTTGGCCGTGGCGATTGAGGGGCGGCAAATTCCGCTGCGCGAGAGCAGCTTCGTCTACACCCGCCAAGAGCCGCTCGGCGTAATCGCCGCAATCGGCGCATGGAACTACCCGATGCAAATCGCCATGTGGAAAGCCGCACCGGCGCTGGCGGCGGGCAACGCCGTGGTGTTCAAACCAAGCGAATTAACGCCGCTCACGGCCTTGAAACTGGCGGGAATTTTCACCGAAGCGGGCTTGCCCGACGGCGTATTCAACGTGGTTTTGGGCGACGCGCGTGTTGGGCAGCAACTGTGCACGCACCCCGACATTGCCAAAGTCTCGTTCACCGGCAGCGTGCCAACCGGCAAACACGTCATGGCGCAGGCGGCACAATCGAGCCTGAAAGACGTAACCATGGAGCTGGGCGGCAAATCGGCGCTCATCGTCTGTGCCGACGCGGACATCGAGCTGGCGGCGGACATTGCGATGATGGCGAATTTTTACAGCAGCGGCCAAGTGTGTACCAACGGCACACGGGTGTTTGTGCACCACACCCTCCAAGCGGCATTCGAGCACGCCATCGTCACCCGCGTCGCGCGCATTCGCATGGGCGATCCGCTCGATGCGGCCACCAATTTCGGCCCCGTGATCGGCTTTGCCCACCGCGATAAGGTATTGAACTACATCCGCAGCGGCGTGCAAGACGGCGCGCGCCTGCTGTGCGGCGGCGATACCGTAGAACCCGCATGGCAGAACGGCGCCTACGTCGCGCCGACCGTATTCACCGACTGCCGCGACGAGATGCGCATTGTGCGCGAAGAAATTTTCGGGCCGGTGATGAGTATTTTGAGTTTTGACTCCGAAAACGAGGTAATCGCACGCGCCAACGCGACTGAGTATGGTCTCGCCGCGGCGTCGTCACACCCGATTTGAAATCCGCACACCGCATCATTGGTCAGCTTCAGGCCGGTATCTGCTGGATCAATACTTGGGGCGAATCGCCCGCGCCGATGCCGGTCGGCGGCTACAAACAATCCGGCATTGGCCGCGAAAATGGCATGCAAACGCTGTTGCACTACACCCAGACCAAAGCCGTTCAAGTCGAGTTAGGCGAATTCGTATCGGTGTTTTAACGCCGAGTGACCTGCATTTACGAACCCATGAGGAAAACAATGAACTCAAAAATCACTCAGGAATACGACTACATCATCATTGGCGCCGGCAGTGCGGGCAATGTATTGGCCGCGCGCTTGACCGAGGACGCCCACACGCGCGTGCTGCTGCTGGAAGCGGGCTTGCCCGACTACCGACTGGATTTTCGCACGCAAATGCCCGCCGCGCTGGCCATGCCTTTGCAAGGCACCACCTACAACTGGAGCTACAAAACCGACCCGGAGCCGTATATGAACAACCGCGTGATGGACTGCGGGCGCGGCAAAGGTTTGGGCGGCTCGTCGCTGATTAACGGCATGTGCTACATCCGTGGCAATGCGCTGGATTTCGATCACTGGGCGAAAATCGACGGTTTGGCCGATTGGACGTATGCCGACTGCCTGCCCTATTTCAAACAATCCGAAGCGCGCGACGCGGGCGCGAACGACTACCACGGCGGCGACGGACCGATCGAAGTCACCACCGCCAAGCCAAACGCCAACCCACTGTTTGAGGCCATGATACGCGCCGGTGAACAAGCCGGTTATCCACGCACCGAGGATTTGAACGGCTTTCAGCAAGAAGGCTTCGGCCCGATGGACCGTTTCGTCACACGCAAGGGTCGCCGCGCTTCAACCGCGCGCGGTTATCTGGACATGGCCAAAGGCCGCCCGAACCTGACCATCCACACCCGCGCACTGACCGACGTCATCCTATTTGACGGCTTGCGCGCCTGCGGCGTGCGTTTTGAACACCAAGGGCAAATGCGCAGCGCCTACGCCACACGCGAGGTCATCCTCAGCGCGGGAGCCATCGCCTCACCGCAGATTTTGCAACGCAGCGGCGTAGGACCGGGCGCATGGCTGCGCGACGCGGGTATCAGCGAGATTTTGGATTTACCGGGCGTGGGCAATAATCTGCAAGACCATTTGGAGCTGTACATGCAATACGAATGCACGCAGCCCGTGTCCATCGCGCCGGCGACACAATGGTGGAATAAACCGGCCATCGGCGCGCAGTGGCTGTTCGCCGGAACCGGCTTGGGCGCGACCAATCACTTTGAAGCAGGCGGCTTCATCCGCAGCGACGAGCGTTTTGAATGGCCAAACATCCAGTACCATTTTCTGCCCATCGCCGTGCGTTACGACGGGCGCAATGCCAGCAAGTCACACAGTTTCCAAGCGCACGTCGGCTCGATGCGCTCACCCAGCCGAGGACGGATCAAACTCAAATCGCGCGACCCGAAGCAACACCCCAGCATTTTGTTCAACTACATGTCACATGAACAGGATTGGCAAGAGTTTCGCGCCGCCATCCGCATCACCCGCGAGATCATGAACCAACCGGCGCTGGACGCCTATCGCGGGCGCATCATCACCCCGACCGATGACATTCGCACCGACGCGCAGTTGGACGAATACGTGCGTCAGCACGCCGAAACCGCCTACCATCCATCCTGCACCTGCGCGATGGGCGAAGGCAACGACGCCGTGGTGGATGGCCAAGGCCGCGTACACGGTCTGAGCGGCCTGCGCGTGGTCGATGCGTCGATCATGCCGAACATCATCACCGGCAATTTGAACGCCACCACCATCATGCTGGCGGAAAAAATCGCCGATCGCATTCGTGGAAAAACGCCTTTGCCACGTGCCGACGTCCGCTATTTTCAAGCCGACGGTCGTGCGCCGCGTACTACCCCGCAGCGCGCGAACAGCGCAGCATAAGCAATAATAACAAGGAGCTTGCATGCACAGTCCACAGACACCTGACAACGGCGGCAGCAGCAGTTTGACCGTGAATAAAACGGTTTTTACCGCCTCATCCCTGATTTCCATCGTCCTGATTGCACTGACGATCGCCTTTCCAAGCGCCAGCGAAAACGTGCTGGGTCGCGCCATGACTTGGATTTCCGACTATTTCGGTTGGTACTATATGTTGGTCGTCGCGGCTTACAGTCTGTTTGCACTGTATGTCGGTTTGTCTCGTTACAGCAATATCAAATTGGGACAAGACCACGATAAGCCGGATTTTCCGTTCATCACATGGGCGGCGATGTTGTTCTCCGCCGGTATCGGCATTGACCTGCTGTTTTTCGGGGTGTCCGAGCCGTTGGCGCATTACCTCGCACCGAGCATGGGCGAAGGAGCCACGCCCGAGGCCGCGCGTGCCGCGATTGCCCAGACATTTTTGCATTGGGGCCTGCACGGTTGGGGCATTTACGCGCTGATCGGCATGACTCTGGCGTATTTCGCCTATCGCCACCGTCTGCCTTTGGCGCTGCGCAGCGCGTTGCTGCCGGTATTTGGCAAGGAGCGCACCGAGGGCTGGCTCGGCCACAGCGTCGATACTTTCGGCGTGGTTTGTACGCTGCTGGGGATTGCCACCAGTTTGGGGATTGGGATTTTGCAGGTGAACGCAGGACTGACGCATGTGTTTGGCATCGAGTCGAGCAAATTGGCGCAGTCATTGATCATTATCGGCGTCATCGTGGTCGCCGGTCTGTCCGCCATGACCGGCGTGGAGCGCGGCGTGCGACGTTTGTCGGAAATCAATATGGGCGCAGCAACGTTGCTGTTGATTGCGCTGCTGGTGTTCGGGCCCACTGCGTTTTTGCTCAATGCGTTTTCACAAAACGTCGGGGATTATTTCCAAAACATTATCGGTAAAACCTTTGACGTTTACGCCTACGAGGGCGCGGTCGGCGCGGAGTGGAAGGCCTCTTGGACGATCTTTTTCTGGGCTTGGTGGGTTGCTTGGGCGCCATTTGTCGGGCTGTTTATCGCGCGCATCTCGCGTGGTCGCACCTTGCGCGAATTTGTCTTCGGCGTGATGTTCATTCCTCTGGGCTTTATCTTCGCGTGGTTCTCGATTTTTGGCAACAGCGCGATTGATTTAGTCAGCCACGGCGCGGTCGATTTGGGACAAGTGGCTCTGGAGGATCCGGCGATGGGCATGTTCCGCCTGTTTGAGCATTATCCGTATGCCTCGGTCTGGTCATTGGCCGCGGTGGTCATCGGCTTGATTTTCTTCGTGACCTCCGCGGACTCAGGGGCGCTGGTTCTGGCCAACTTAAGCTCGAAAGGCCTGTCATCAGAGACTGACGCGCCGATTTGGTTGCGTCTGTTTTGGGCGGCGGCAACCGGCTTGATCACGCTGGGCTTATTGTTCGCCGGTGGTTTTGCATCGTTGCAATCAGTCTCAGTCATCGCGGGCTTGCCGTTTTCGTTCATTTTGCTGATTTATATGCTGTCCATGTGGTCGAGCCTGCGTCAGGAGGGACATAAACGCAAAGCATCCGGTGTGGATATGCCGGCACTGATTGGCAACGGCCTGCTCTGGCGCGAACGTCTGGCACGCATTGTGAATTTCCCCAGCTTGAACGAAGCGAAAAAATTCATGCAGTACAAAGTGCATCCAGCCATGCTCGGCGTAGCGCAAGAGTTGAACAAGCAAGGCATCGAAACCAAGGTCGTGCGCAACGATGAGGACGACAGTCAGGGCGATCACCTGAGCTTTGAAGTGCTGCACGGCGAGGAAGTGGATTTCGTCTACCAAGTGTACTTGGTGGAGGCGATCAAGCCGGTATTTGCTCTGGAGCAATCAACCAACATCGCCTCGCTGCATGAGCAGGACAAATACTACCGCGCTGAAGTGTATCTGAGCGAAGGCAGTCAGGAGTACGATTTGCTCGGCTACACCAAAGAGCAAATCATCGCCGACATCCTGAATCAATACGAGCGGCACATGCAGTTCCTGCACCTGAAACGCTGATGCTTCTGTGCATAACGCATCGCAAAAAACGCCACCGCAGATTAAAGCGGTGGCGTTTTTTATGATGGATTCAGAGTATGCAATTTAACGCAAACTCTGCCAATACGCATTCACCCCCGTGAGCAACATCTGTACCGACACCGCGACCAAAATCATCCCCATCAAACGCTCCATCGCAACCGTAAAGCGATCACCCAAACGCCGTTGCACCACATCGGCAAAATACAAAATCACGCCTGTCGTCGCCATCACCACCGACAGCGCACCAACCATTTGCCCCAGATGATTCGGCGCCTGCGCTGCGAGCAGCATCACCGTCGCCATCGACGACGGCCCCGCCATACCGGGGATTGACAACGGCACGATGAACGGCTCCTGATCGCTGGAGGCCACGCCCATAATGCCCTCGGGATGCGGGAAAATCATGCGAATCGCGATCAAAAACAACACCACTGCACCACCGATTTGCAAAGCCCATTCGGTCAAATGCATGATCTGCAAAAAGCGTTTGCCCATGAGCATGAACACCAACAAAACAGCAAACGAAATAATGGTTTCGCGTACGATGATGCGGCGACGCTTGCGAATCGAATAACGATTTAAAATACCGCTGAACAGCGGAATATTGCCCAATGGGTCAACGACCAAAAACAACAAAACCGCCGCAGCGGCAAAACTGGTTTCCATACCTACCTATAACTAAAAAATAAAAAATCAAACGCCTTACTGAGCGCCGCCACGCCATTGCGCCAGCGCATTCAAAACCTTCGCGGGATAGTTCAATTGCCCCAAACTGCCGTTGTAGCGCGCCAACGCCCGCACCAAATCGCCCTGTTCCTGATCAAGGTAGTGCCGCAAAATCACGCAGCCATAGCGAATATTGATACGCGCATCGTGCAGCGCACGCACTTGTCCATCGCCAATCGTTTTTGTCCAAAACGGCATGACCTGCATCAGGCCGCGTGCATTGGCCGAGCTGATGGCGCGCGGATTGAAGCGGCTCTCAACCTCAATCACCGCCAAAACCCAATCGGGGTCTAAACCAGCGCGGCGCGCTTCGTAGTCAACGATGGACAGCAATTGTGATTGCACGTGCGGCTGCGCGACAAACCGACTCAGACGCGGCTGAACCCGCGTGTGCCACGCCCTAAATGCCTGATATTCTGCCGAATTGCCAAAAGGTCTCTGACTCGGCACGCCCGCCGAAATGGATTGACGCAACAAGGTTCGCACGCTGTCGGCCAATGCTTCTTCGCGTTGCGCACCGGCGCAGGCGCTGTGCATGGCGAACAACAGCACCAGCGCAACGCCCCAGCGTCGCAAACCGCATCCTATTGTGCGACTGCTGCGACTTACCTGCGCCACGATCAGCCTTTTATGATTTTAATGATGCCAAGGGTGCCAATTGTGACATGACGTGCGCAACGATATGCCCCACCTCGATTTTGGCCGCCGGCTCACCCGACGCAGAATGGCGGCGCGCTTGGTATTCCACCACGCCTTCTTTCAAGCCGCGATCGCCAATGGTGATGCGGTGCGGTACACCGATCAATTCCCAGTCGGCAAACATCGCGCCCGGGCGCTCGCCACGATCGTCCAAAATCACGTCCACACCCGCGTTGAGCAAGGCTTGGTATACCTCCTGCGCGGTTTGCGCCACCGCTTCGCTCTTGTCCGCGCCCACGGGACAAATCACCACGGTGAACGGCGCAATCGCCTCCGACCAAATGATGCCTTTGGCGTCGTAGTTTTGCTCAATCGCCGCGCCGAGAATGCGCGTCACGCCAATGCCATAGCAGCCCATGACGAATGGCTGCGGTTTGCCGTTTTCATCGAGGAAGGTCGCGTTCATGGCTTCGGAATACTTCGTGCCGAGTTGGAATACATGACCGACCTCAATGCCGCGGCAAATGGCCAAGGTGCCATTGCCATCCGGCGCAGGGTCACCCGCCACCACATTGCGCAAATCCGCCACCACATCCGGCTCCGGCAAATCGCGCCCCCAGTTCACGCCAACGTGGTGGTAACCTTCGTCGTTCGCGCCGCAAATAAAGTCGGCCATATTCGCCACAGTTTTATCCACCACCACGCGCACCGGTAAAGTCGGCGCGACCGGCCCAATGTAGCCCGGCTTGGTGGAAAAATGCGCCCTGATTTCGTCTTCAGAAGCAAAGCGGGTTTCGCCCAAAACTTTGGCCGCCTTGATTTCGTTTAACTCATGATCGCCACGCAACAGCACCAAAATCACGGTGGTTTGGATCTGCCCCGCGTCATCCTCAACATCCTGCGCCAACACCAATGATTTGATGGTGGTACTCAGCGGCACATTGAGGAATTTCGCCACGTCCTCGCATTTGGCCTGATTCGGCGTGGCGGTTTTGACCAGTGTTTGCGTCGCCGCTGCACGCTCGGCCAGCAGGCAAACTGCTTCGGCGGCTTCGATGTTCGCCGCGTAGTCGGAATTCGGGTTGTAAACAATGTCGTCTTCGCCGGTCTCGGCGATCACGTGGAATTCGTGCGAGCCGGAGCCGCCAATCGAGCCGTTGTCCGCCGCCACCGCACGGAAATTCAAACCCAAACGATTGAAAATCGCCATGTAGGCGTTGAACATTTTGTCATAGCTGTGCTTCAAGCTGTCCGCGTCTTTATCGAAGGAGTACGCGTCCTTCATTATGAATTCGCGCCCGCGCATCACGCCAAAGCGCGGACGAATTTCGTCGCGAAATTTCGCCTGAATTTGATACCAGTTGATCGGCATTTGCTTGTACGACTTGATTTCACGTCGCGCGACATCGGTGATGACCTCTTCGTGCGTTGGGCCGACCACGAAATCGCGCTCGTGGCGGTCTTTGAAACGCAGCAGTTCGGGGCCGTATTGCTCCCAGCGACCGGATTCTTGCCACAGCTCGGCCGGTTGCACCGCAGGCATGAGCAGTTCAATCGCGCCCGCGCGATTCATTTCCTCGCGTACGATTTGCTCGACTTTGCGCACGCTGCGCAGCCCCATCGGCATCAGGGTGTAAATGCCGCTACCGACACGTTTGATCATGCCGGAACGGATCATGAGTTGATGGCTGATGATTTCCGCTTCGGCGGGCGCTTCTTTGAGCGTGGAGATGAAAAATTGACTGGCTTTCATGATTTTCTTTGGAAAATGGGCGGTGGTTCTATAATAGTTTGTTGAATACAAAGATAATTTTGGAAATTATTACGTTCGTTCGCTTTTTACCTCGCCGCAAAGTTTTCTCATCGGCCAGCGAATCACGCTATAATTGTCGTATTGTAAATCATTTATTGAGGAAATTATGCTCGACAAAGAAGGTTATCGCCCAAATGTCGGCATCATTTTGGTCAATTCGCGCAATCAGGTATTCTGGGGGAAACGCGTTCGTGAGCATGCGTGGCAGTTTCCGCAAGGCGGCATTGCCCACGGTGAAAATCCCGAGCAAGCCATGTTGCGTGAGTTATATGAGGAAATCGGGCTGCTGCCCGAGCACGTACAGATTATTGGTCGCACACGCAATTGGCTGCGCTACGATGTCCCGAACCGCTGGGTACGACGGGATTTTCGCAACCATTACCGAGGTCAAAAGCAGATTTGGTTTTTGCTGCGCTTGGTCGGGCGCGACCATCATGTGAATCTACGGGCAAGTACTCATCCTGAATTTGATGCTTGGCGTTGGAATGATTATTGGATCCCACTGGATGAGGTGATTGAGTTCAAACGCGCGGTGTATAAGGAGGCGCTGGAGGAGTTATCGCTGTTGTTGTTCCAACCGCGCCAATTCCGCCACAACCACCACCGCGCGCGCAACCCCGCGCCCTTGATCGGTCGCGGCGAGTTGACGCGCAAGGATGCGAAATAAGCTCAAAGGCAGATTCACGCTCGTGTGTTATGGATATTGACATAGGACTTGAAATCAGCCCACCGATCTCCATGTAGTGGGTAAGTTCATGTGAATCGTGGTTTGACTTGCGTATCCACATGGTATTCACACTTAACAAGGAGTGCTTATGGACATGCTTGAATCCAACCCGATTGCACAAGCGGGTAAAACCGAAGAAACACGCCAGTGGGCGGTGTTGTTGCATTTATCCACCTTGCTCGGCTTCGTCGTACCGCTTTTGGGCTTTATCGTACCCATAATCATCTGGCAATGGAAAAAAACCGAACTGCCCGGCATCGATGCTCATGGCAAAGTAGTCGCCAATGCGATTGTGTCCTACATCATCTGGGGCGCGATTGCCTTGCCGCTGTGTTTGTTGCTAATCGGCTTTTTCTTGCTCTGGGTATTGGGCATCTTGGCTGTGATCTTCCCAATCATCGCTGCGCTCAAAGCGCGTGATGGCGAATTATGGGATTATCCGCTCTGCTTTAAGTTTTTCCGATAAACCACCCGCAATAAAAAACCCGCTGGGACATCAGCGGGTTTTTTGCATCCTCTCAGATTATGAATTGAAGGCGGGCTTGCCATCAAAGGTCAACCAGCGTTGATTTTCATAGTCATACAGCTTGGTGTTGCGCGCGGTGCGCCAGTACCAAGCGAACGAGAACGGCTGAACCACAATGCGGTTGGGCAGTAAATCTTCCAGGCGCTGTTGCGTTTCTTTCAATTTATACAGCGGAATGGTTGCATCCAAATGATGCGCCGTGTGCTCCATGATGTGGTGCACCGCGCCGCCAAAGCCGTATTTGAAGGTCAAATGCACCGTCGTGGTGACAAAAGGCTGGGAGGCGAGCCAAGCGGCCTTGTCGTCATACCATTTGATGCGTTCATGCGTGTGGTGCATATAGACCACCACGCCAATCATGCCATTCCAGAACACAAACGGCACAATAAATGCGGTGATAATCGCCGACCAGACGCTGACATTCGCCGCCAATGCGCCCAACACCACCACCGCAAGCCAAATCACGGCGTACACGCTGACCAACACATTGTCCCAGAAAAAGGCCGGACGTCGGGATGGTTGTACCTTCTTGCTCGGCCAGAACATCTTGTTCCACCAGATTTCGATCATGTAGTACAACGATGGGCCCCAACCGCTGCGGTAAACTCGTTCCATAAAACGACGTCCCGCGCTCATTTGCTGATATTCTGCCACCGAAGACGGCATCCAAACGAAATCCACGCCTTTGAGGTTGGTATAACCGTGGTGCATCACGTTGTGCCCCACGTCCCACAGGCTGTACGGGCTTAATGATGGCAAAAAGGCAATGCGCCCCAGCCATTTATTGAGCTTTTTATCGGGTGTATAGGCTTGATGGCAAGCATCGTGGCCGATCACGAACAGGCGGCCAATCCAAAAACCGGCGACCAACCCCGCCAACAGACGCAGTGACCAATGCGGTGCGGCAATCGCCGCTGCAATCAATACGCCGTAAATAATGTAATCCACCACCAACAAAACAATCGGTAGTGCCGTGGTTTTCTCGGCCAAATCCAACAACCAAGAACGCAACACCTTGCGCGACGGTAACGGTGCATCCTCTGCCACAGGTTGCGCAGGTAACATCGCACCCACTCGCGTTTGACTCATCTTCAATCCTCCTTCTGTCATTTTTGACAGAAAAGAATATAACACATATAAGTCATTGATTTATAAAAATAAACCGCATGAACGTTCGTTTTTGAGGGTCGAGTTTCGATGCTATTTAAGGCGATTGGCGCAGATTTACAGCCACGCTTTGACCGCGGTCAACACCCCGATGGCGATGAAAATAATTGCCGCGATCATGTGGATAATTTTCGTAGGCAGGCGTTGTGCAAAGCGATTACCGAGGTACACGGCGGGCGCATTGGCCATCATCATACCCAAGGTCGTGCCCAAAACCACGGACAGTACGTCCGAGTATTGTGCCGCCAAGGCGATGGTTGCAAATTGCGTTTTGTCGCCCATCTCCGCCAAAAAAAATGCGACCACTGTGGCAAAAAACACACCCATTTGCTGTTTTGGCACGGCAACATCATCCTCATCCAATTTGTCCGGCACCAAAATCCACAACCCCATTGCGATGAACGCCGCCGCCATCACCCAGTTCAGCACCTCGGGGCGCATCAAGCTGGACAACCATGCGCCCAAAGCACCGGCGATCGCATGATTGAGCAAAGTCGCCACCAAAATACCGAGCACAATCGGCATGGGTTTACGGTAACGGGCGGCCAAAATCAGCGACAACAACTGCGTTTTGTCCCCCATTTCGGCCAAAGCCACCACGCTGGTCGATACAATAAAAGCTTGCTGTTCCATGAGAAAACTCCGATCGGACAAAAAATAAATGACCACGCAATCGCCTCCGATCAAAAGCGATTACATGGTCATAAGTCTTGCCCAATTCGAGTCAGAGAATCACCCATGCCATGCGATGTGTTCGCAAGTATGTTGACATGGGTATCTTTTTAGAAAAATCGTAGAAAAAGAGAGGCTACTCCCGAATGACGGCGTGGATTCTACCACGCCCCCATCAAAGGCACAAGTCACTTATGGAGCGCATTAGCGTGCGACTGGCTGAATCCGCTTGCCGCTGTTGAGCACCATCACCCCCGAGATAATCACCAAGCCGCCCAAAATCATGGTCAGGGTAATCGGCTCGCGCAAAAATAACCAGCCCCACAGCATACCGAACACCGGAACCAAATACGTCACCGAGGTGGTTTTGGTCGCGCCCCATAGCGCAATCAAACGGTAAAACACCAAATACGCAATCGCCGTGCTAAAAACGGCCAAGCCCAAAGCCATCCCCCACGCCGAAGGCCCAATCGCATGACTCGGCCACAACCACCACGCCAGCGGCGTGAGAATCACCGCGCCGCTGAGCAAACCGGCACAGCTCATCACCAGCGGCGGCACATGCGCCAGCCAAATGCGCGACATGTGCGTGGACCAACCGTAGCACGCAGTCGCGAACAACGACGCCAACACCGGCAATACCGCGTCCTGCACATGAAAACCCTTGCCCTGCCCCAGCGTCAAAATCAACACGCCGACCAAGCCCAGCGCCAAACCCAGCGCCCGCCGCAACGTCATTTTCTCACCGATCAGGGCAATCGCCCACAGTGCGGCCATCAGCGGCGTGGTCGCATTCAACACCGAAGTCACACCCGCCGACAGACTGAGTGTCGCCCACGACAGCATACAAAAGGGAATCGCCGTGATTAGGCTGCCTACGATCGCAATGCGCAACCAATTTTCCCGCCAAATGCGCATCCCGCCCTGCGCCCACATCAGCGGCAATAAAATCAGCCCTGCCAACACCACGCGGATAAAAATCAGCGGCACAGCACCAAATACCGGCGCACTCGCGCGCATGAATAAAAACGAGCCGCCCCAAGCGGCGGCGAGATACAAGGCCATTAAAATAGGTGTTGGCATACAATCACTGCACAAAAATGCGGCAAGCTCAGTTGCCGCTGGATGAAGGAGGTAGATTGGTCAATGAGCGACCAATGCGTTCTTGACGAATCGAATATTAGGGTTTGTCATGCGGTTGCAGCGTGATCGACAGGCGCTCCTGCTCAATCACCATTTTTTCAGGCACCCACTCTTTGCCCGCAAAGGACAATTGCTCAGGCGTGAGGGTGTAGATCGGCAGATTCAAGCCGAATTTCTTGCCCACGGTGCGCTGCACCATGCCACGTACCACATTGTCCAGTATCGCCGGAACGTGTTTGGCATTGAACGAGTCCACCGTAAAGTCTTTTAAAACAATCGCTTGCAGTTCTCGACTGTACTCCGGCACACCCGACATCTGCATATCACCGCTGATGTTCATGCCCAGCCCCGTGTCCACCGTGGCGATAAATTTTGCACCGATGCGTTGTTTGTCCGGCATCAAAATGATTTGCGGTTGCTCCGCATTCAGCCCGTTCTCGCGCATGGTTTTGGAAATAACATCCCATTTTTTGTTGGTCGCGGACTGCAAAATACTCTGATTGACGTAAATGGTTTTCGGCGAGGACAAAAAGCCGCAAGCCGAAACCGTCGCCAACACGCCCAGAGAGAGTAGCAACAAAGCCCACCAACGACGCGCCTGCGCCAACCAAGCGATCATACGATTCATATGTTTCATGTCTTGTTCCATCAAATTCGTGTCAGTTGTTCCAATTCGCTCAAATAGCGCAATGCGTGCTCGCGTGTCGCCGCCACATCGTTGAACTCGCCACACATGGCGGCACTCGGCTGCAAGCTACCACACACTTTCGGGCGGCGCGGATCACCAAAAATTCGGCACAGCCCGCGTTCATCCAATTGAACGCACGACACGCCCGCCGGTTTACCGTACGGCATATCGGGTATGGCGGAGGAAATCGACGGCGCGATGCAGCACGCCGCACAACCCATGCGACAACTCGGTTGACTCATCGCTCACACCCAATGCGTGGCGCGCAGAGCCATCAAATCATCAGGCACAGGCCGCCTTTTTTGCACCTGCGCACACAACTCAATCAGCCCTTCGAGCGCACGCAACACCGTTTGCATCCGCACCTCGCTGCGATTGCCGACGAATTGCGCGCTGTGCGTGCGCACATGCGTGTTGCCGATTTCATCGCGCCACGCCCACGCAAAGCACACCGTACCCACCGGTTTATCCGCTGTGCCGCCGCTCGGTCCCGCGATGCCACTGACCGCAACGACACAATCGGTGCGCATCAAACGAAACACACCATCGGCCATCTGCGCCACCGTGGTTTCACTGACCGCGCCCTGCGTCAACAGGGTTTCTGCCGACACGCCCAGCGCATCCTGCTTGACCGCATTGCTATACGCCAAAATCCCACCGGCGAACCAATCGGATGCGCCCGCCAACTCAGTCAAGTAGTAACCAATGCCGCCGCCCGTACACGACTCCGCCGTCGCCATGCGCCAGTTCAACGCACGCAGACGTTCCGCCAACAGCAGCACCAAAGTGGTCACGGACGCATTCATCGTACACCCTATTTATCGAATGAACCACTGATACAGTTGCACGCCGACCGCAAACACCAGCAAGGTATACAAGGCCGCCAATACATCATCAATCATCACGCCGAAGCCGCCTTTAACCAGCGCATCCACTTGGCGAATCGGATACGGCTTCCAAATATCAAACAGGCGAAACAGACCAAACGCAATCGACTGCTCCAAAAAACTAAAATGCATTGGCGAAAGCATCGCCAGCACCAGCCAAAACGCCCAAATTTCATCGAACACAATCGACGAATCATCCTGCACGCCCATTTGCTTGCCGGTCACACCGCAAGCCCAAACGCCAATCGGGAATGAAACCGCCAAAATCAACCACCACATCCACGACCACTGGATAAACGTTTGATTTAAAAATACAAAAAACACCCAACTGACCAAAGTACCCCAAGTACCCGAGGCCGGATGCAGCAAGCCCGACCCCATGCCTTGAGCGATCATATGCGCCGGATGAATCAACATCCATTGAAAACGTGTTTGTTGCATCACTAATCCTTTACTACCCATCAAAAATGGCGAAAGCCCGAGACGGGCGCACCACTCAAAAATTCTGTCAACGCCGCCACATCCTGCGATTGCCACACCATCGGCTCGGTTTGCGCCTGCGAAGCAAGCACTTTACCGATGCAAGTCACGCGCAGTCCCTGCGTTTGGGCTAAAGATTGTAACGCAGATTGCACCGCAGGCACATCTTTTGGCGCGGTAAAACACAGTTCATACTCGTCACCGCCGCTGAGCGCATAGCGCCACGCCTGCACTTTCGGCACACCGCGCAACGCCGAATGCAGCGGTAAAGCGTCCACATCCAGCCGCGCCGCTACGCCGGAAGCCGTCAAAATATGTCGCAAATCACCGGCCAGCCCATCGCTCAGATCCAGCATGCTGCTCGCCACGCCGCGCAAGCCTTGTCCAAACGCCACACGCGGTGTCGGCCGCTCCAAACGCGCCTGCGCCAATGCCAAATCAACCAAGTCAGTTGCCGAAGCCTGCTCGTGCAACACATCCAGCGCATACGCCGGCGCACCTAACTCGCCGGTGACGTAAATGCCGTCCCCCACGCGTGCGCCGCTGCGTGTGATCGCCTGACCCGTCGGCACTTGACCAAACACCGTCACATTGATGACCAAAACCGGACTGCGTGTGGTATCGCCGCCGATGAGCGGACACTGAAACCGCTCGGACAAAGCGAACAAGCCCTCGGTGAATCCCGCCAACCACGCCTCGTCCACGCTCGGCAGGCCAATTGACAGCGTAAAGCCAATCGGATCTGCGCCCATCGCGGCCAAATCGGACAAATTCACCGCCAAAGCCTTGTGCCCGAGCGCACTGGGTGCGACATCGGCGAAAAAATGCCGTCCTTCGATAAGCATATCACTGGAGACCACGCATTGATGCCCCTCGCGCACGCGAAACAGCGCCGCGTCGTCGCCAATGCCCAAATCCACCTGCGCAGAGGTGTCTAAAAGCGAATTGGCGCGTTTGAAATACGCGCCAATCAATGCAAATTCGTCCAACTGACTCATCGGTTATTCACTCATCCCGCCGCGTTGACTTCCAACGCACGAGTTTGTGCCGCCAGTTTGTCCAACACACCGTTGACGTATTTAAAACCATCGGTACCGCCGAAGCTTTTGGCAATTTCGACCGCTTCGTTGATCACGACTTTGTACGGTACATCCATCTGCGTTTGCAACTCATACGCCGCCACCAGCAAAATGCCGTGTTCGACGGGACTGAGTTCGGCCAGCGGTCGGTCGATGTACGGCGCAATCGCACCGCGCAAATCCTCAGCCTGCGCCGTCGCGCCTTTGTACAGGGTTTTAAAATAGGCTTCGTCGGCTTTGTGAAAGTCCGGCGTTTCGCGGATGTAGGCTTCGGCTGCACCGGCGTCGCCGCCGGTCATCAGCCATTGATACAGCGCCTGTACCGCCAATTCGCGTGAACGTCTACGCGCACTTTTCATTTAATCTTCCTCTTTCGCGTCTTCGGTCTCGACAAAGCTCAGAAAATCGTCCAATGCCTCGTACAAACACGCCATTTCAATCGCCACGCGCGCTGCTTCCGCACCTTTTTCCGCCATACGCACTTCAGCTTGCTCGTCGTTTTCGGTGGTCAAAATCGCGTTGGCGATCGGCATATTGTGATCCAAGCCAACCTTGGTGATGCCTGCGCCGGATTCGTTCGCCACCAAATCAAAGTGGTAGGTTTCACCACGAATCACCGCACCCAATGCGATCAGCGCGTCAAACTCTTCGGATTGCGCGAGCATTTGCAAAGCCAATGGCACTTCCAGTGCGCCCGGTACGGTGATGTACAGAATGTCTTCTTCGGCCACGCCTTTGGCCATCAATTCGGCCACGCAGGCGTTGAACAGGCCTTCGCCGACGTTTTCATTAAAACGCGCTTTGACGATACCGATGCGCAAGCCTTCGCCGTTGATTTCGGGTTTAAACTCTTCAACCATTTCACTTCTCCTTAATTATTCAATGGCGGTAAAGCCAACCACTTCCAGATCAAAACCGCCCATAGACGGCATTTTACGCGGACTTCCGAGCAAATTCATGCGTTTTACGCCCACGTCCTTCAAAATTTGTGCACCGATGCCATATAAACGCAGTTCGCTCGGTACTTTCGGTGCGGCGCTTTCAGGATGCGCCAGCCGTTGAAACTGCGTGATCAGGCGGCTCGGGGCTTCTTGGCAATTGAGCAGCACCGCCACGCCCGCGCCCTGCTCATGAATGTGTGCCAAGGCGCTGTTCAGCGACAGCGAATGCGTGGTGTTCTGCGTATCAAGCAAATCCAGCACGGAAAACGGCTCATGCACGCGCACCGGCACGACGTCGGTGCCTTCGATGTCACCATGCACCAGCGCCAGATGCGTCTGTCCCGCAGTCGGCTCCTCGTACAGTACGGCGGTAAATTCGCCCACTGCCGTCTGCATGGTGTATTGACCCACGCGCTCAACCAATTTTTCGCGCGCGCTGCGGTATTCGATCAAATCGGCAATCGTACCGATTTTCAAATTATGCTCACGCGCAAATTCTTTTAACTCCGGCAAACGCGCCATTTCGCCATCGGGCTTCATGATTTCGCAAATCACCGCCGCCGAGGTCAATCCGGCCAAGCGTGTCAAATCACAACCCGCCTCGGTATGACCCGCGCGCACCAGCACGCCACCGTTGCGCGCGCGCAGCGGGAAAATATGTCCGGGCTGCACGATATCGCTCGCGCCAAACTGCTCGCCCGCCGCCACCGCAATCGTGCGTGCACGGTCGGAGGCGGAAATACCGGTGGTCACGCCCTCGCGCGCCTCAATCGACACCGTGAAATTGGTGCCGTATTGCGTGCCGTTCTCTCCCACGCCGACCATCATCGGCAAACCGAGCGCATCGCAGCGCTCTTCGGTCAGACACAGACACACCAAGCCACGCGCGTGCGTGACCATGAAATTAATCGCTGCGGGCGTGACGAAGTCCGCCGCCAGCACCAGATCGCCCTCGTTTTCGCGGTCTTCTTCATCGACCAGCACCACCATGCGACCAGCTTTCAGCTCGGCGATGATTTCCTCGGTACTCGCCATGGCCTGCGGCTCGATGACCGTGGGAATGGTCGGATCGATGATGTCTACTTGTGCTATTGCCTCATTGGATGACATAAAAATACTCTATGTGATTGATTTAGTTGATTTGAACAGCCGTTATTGTACGTGATTTGCGCCGTCACTATTCGGCAATTGATTAGGCATTTGATCGACCAGTTGAGCGACATAACGCGCTAATAAATCCACCTCGAAGTTGATCGCATCCCCCGCCTTCAAATACTGAAACACCGTATGCGCCATGGTGTGTGGAATCAGATTGATCGTGCCGAAGACATTCGTTTCATCCGCCCACACGCGATTGACCGTCAAGCTTGTACCGTTGAGCGTGACAGAGCCTTTATCCGCGAGAAAACGTCGCCATTTAACCGGCGCGGCGAAAATCAACTCGAACGACTCGCCCACCGGCGTGAGCGACACGATACGCGCCACATCGTCCACATGCCCCGAGACCAAATGCCCGCCCAGACGATCGGACAGACGCATGGCTTTTTCCAAATTCACATGACCGACACGATCCAGCCCGCTGGTTTTGCTCAAACTCTCATGCGAGACATCCACAGCAAAGGTTTTCGCATCCTGATCCAGCGTCACCACCGTCATGCACGCGCCATTGATCGCAATCGAGTCACCGAGCGCCACAT
The DNA here is from genome assembly GCF_055380425.1 of Puribacter membranae. Classification (NCBI taxonomy): domain Bacteria; kingdom Pseudomonadati; phylum Pseudomonadota; class Betaproteobacteria; order Burkholderiales; family Burkholderiaceae; genus Puribacter; species Puribacter membranae. Next base: position 2,307,017 of record NZ_AP040167.1, on the reverse strand, counting down.
CGGACAAATCCAAATGCTCGGTTTGCACCGTCACACGCACGCCCGAAAAGCTGCTGTCCGCGCCCAGCGGCGCCACCGCGACAATCTGCGCCACATCGGCGATAATTCCTGTAAACATACTTATTTTTACTCCAATCTGGTTTTATACTACGCGCTACCGAATGAACGTACGATTCTAACATTTTTACCAAGAGAGCACCCCATGAAAGCAGTCCAACTCGGCCACAGCGACCTGCACGTCACCCCTATTTGTCTGGGTACCATGACCTTTGGCGAACAAGTCAACGAAACCGATGCACACGCCATCCTCGCACGCTCACTGGAGCGCGGGGTGAATTTCCTCGACACCGCCGAAATGTACGCCGTTCCGGTCAAAGCCGAAACCTTTACCCTGACCGAAACCATCATTGGCCGCTGGTTTGCGCAAAACCCGGGGATGCGCGATCAGTGGATCGTCGCCACCAAAGTCGCCGGTCCGTCACGTGGCATGCCGTGGGTGCGTGGCGGCAGCGATCAGCTCAGTGCACAGGACATCCTCAACGCCTGCGACGCCAGCCTCAAACGCCTGAACACCGACGTGATTGACCTGTATCAAATCCATTGGCCAACGCGTCCGACCGCCATGTTCGGCAAAATTTACTACGAAACACAGGGACAAAATTACGCGCCGATCATCGAGCAAATGCACGAGCAACTGGGCGCACTCGCGCAGTTGGTCAACGCTGGCAAAGTCAAAGCCGTCGGTCTGTCGAACGAAACGCCATTCGGCGTACACGAATTCATCCGCATGGCTGAGCAGCACAACTTGCCACGCGTCGCCACGGTGCAAAATCCATATTCACTGGTGAACCGCTCGTATGAAAACGGCTTGGACGAAACCATGCACCTGCTCGGCGTGTCGCTACTGGCCTACTCGCCGCTGGCGTTTGGTCTATTGACGGGAAAATACGATGCCTCAGGCTTCACCGGCGCAGACGCACCCGAACAAGCGCGCATGACGCGCTATCAAAGCATGCGCAATCAACGTTGGGGACGACCGGAGGCGCTCGACGCCGCCCGCCGCTACAACCAACTCGCGCGCGAACACGGCTTGACACCGACGCAATTGGCTCTGGCCTTTTGCTACCACAAGCCACTGGTCGCCAGCACCATCATCGGCGTGACTTCAGTGGCGCAATTGGACGAATGCCTTGATGCCTACAACGTCACGCTCTCACCCGAGCTGCTGAGCGCAATTGACGCACTGCGTTGGCAATACCGCGATCCGGCACAATAAACAACCCATTCAAATAAGCGTTTGGACAATATGGAGTCAACCTTTATTGCCGCCACTCATTGGATCAATAGACACCGTTTTTCATCGTTCACAAAAAGGCAATCATGCACACTCAAAAAACACATTTAAAAATCATCAGCGCATTATCTTTGGTCGGTCTGCTCGCCCTGTCCGCGCCCGCGCAAGCAAACTACACCATCCGTAACCTGAACAACCAATACGATCAAACCATCACCTACAACATTCCCGTCCAACCGGGAAAAACCGCAAAGAATCACCACGGCTCCTTCTCCATCACCGTGCCTGATCGCGGCGACATTCGCTTCACCGACATTGGTGATCGCAAAGCCTTTGGCTGCTTCGCGCCGACTTGGGGCGTGATCATTCGTTACCAAGACCAATCATGGGGCTACTACTACGAAGGCGATGGCAAGATTGACGTCACCATTGACCGCAACGGCAATCTGCGCCTCAAACCCGTCAACGGAAGACTATTCGGCTCCGGCGCATGCACCACGGACCAACGCGCGCCGTGGTAATGATCGTCGGCAGTGCTCATTGACGGTGGGCGCATCAAAAACACAGGGGCGTGATTCATCACGCCCCCGTTGATTTCAACGCAAACCATACGCCGCAGCACAAAACCTTAATTTTTGCGCAAACGCAGCCGCACGTCATCATCCAAAGTCAGCACATCCAGCCAACGCCATTGCGCCGCCTGTTGCAAATCATCCAACTGCACCGACGGCGCAAAATTCGCGGCAGGTAAACCCGCGCCCACCACACGCGGCGCGAAGTACATCAGCAGTTCATCGACCAAACCAGCCTCCAGCAACGCCGCATTCAGCGTCGCGCCCGCCTCCACATGAATCTCATTGAACGACTGCTCGGCAAAATACGCCCACAGCGCACGCAAATCCACGCGTTCATGGCATACATCGCCCGCCGCCGTTGAAACCGTCGGCACGCGCAACACCGTCAGATTCGCATGCTCCTGCTCCAGCAGTGCCAAGCGCATCATCAACGCACCCGCCTGTGGGTGATCCTCCGCCACCTCAGCACAGGCCAACCACACCGGACCGTCATTGAATAATTTGGCGCTCACCGGCGTTTGCGCCCACGCATCCACCACACATTTGATCGGCTGATTCACCAGCGCCACGCCGCGCACATTCAACTGCGGATCGTCGTGTAACACCGTACCCACACCGGTTACGACCACATCCGCGCGCGCGCGCCATAGATGCCCGTCCTGCCGCGCCGCTTCGCCCGTAATCCACTGACTGCGCCCCGTCGGTAGCGCCGTTTTACCATCCGCACTCTGCGCCCACTTCAGCCGCGTGAATGGACGATTCTGCGTCATACGCGTCATAAAACCGATGTTCAAATCATACGCCGCTCGTGCCAGTTCATGCTCGGGCGGCAATACCTCCACCTCGACGCCTGCGGCGCGCAATTTTTCCACACCCTGCCCCGCCACCTGCGGATTCGGATCCAGACACGCCACCACAACCTTCGCCACGCGCGCCAAAATCAAGGCATGCGCGCACGGCGGCGTGCGCCCGTAATGACTGCACGGCTCCAAAGTCACATACGCCGTCGCACCGGCGGTATCCAGCTCGCGCTGCTGCGCGTCGCGTATCGCCATCACCTCCGCGTGTGCCTGCCCGACCGTCTGAGTATGCCCCTGCCCGATGATTTGCTCGTCCTTGACCAGCACACAACCGACGCGCGGATTGGGCGAACACAGACCGATGGCTCTGTGCGCCAGATTAATGGCCTTATAAAAATATTCAACATTCATATATAAAACCGAGTTACTCCATACTCGAACTTTGACTAAAAAAATCTTTGAGATCCGAGTTTAGAGTTCGACCTTTATAGTAGCCATCGAAATTATAGTATCTTGACTCAATACCAGAGTCATTAATCACCTGAAAATAAGCATTATTACGTGAATTTTTGACGACTTTAGACTCAAAATCAATCCAGCTTGCTAAAACCTCTGAAACATCATTCTCATGATCTTCTAAGGATTTTATATTTTTATATCTACTATAAATAACAGCAGAAACAACAGCATATTTCCCATATCTTAAGCCAAATCCAAAATTTTTTTCACTCTGCTCCTTGTCATGTTCTTTTTCTAAGTTAATCAAATACTGGTAGCATAAATATGCGTAATAGTACATATCAACACTCGCCTCTAAATCTTTTAAAACGTTAGCAAAATGCTGTTCTTCAAAGATAACCCTATCACTACTTCTACGAGCTTGTGAGGATCTTCCATTACATGACATTGCTAAACGCAGCAGCAAATCCCTACTAATTATTTGTTTTCTTGTAATATATTTCTCCTTGATCCCATCAGAAAACTCACCTTTTTTTCTTTCATAATACATACCAAATTTCTCAAATAATATATTTTGGATATTTATCTGAACCGCATCATTTGATCGCCGATCTGCTTCTGAAACTTGGCTTTGTTGATTTGTTGCTTTTGAAATAGACTCAATCAATTGAACTTTCTTCTTAGAATTAGTTTTGGAGTCTCCTCTAAAGGTGATGATTTTCAATAGCACTTCCTTCTGATTGAAAACATCATTTGGAACTTTTTTTAGCAAAGTTTCTTCATATATCCTGCTTAAAGTAAAAGCAGTCTGACCACCATTGATAATCTGCGGATTAATAATAAAAATTTGCGCTCTATCAACTTGACCAACCTTCTCATTAAAAGAGGTTTGATCTGACAACATAGTTATACCATTATTAAATAATGCAAATTCATTTGTCTGTTTGTTAACTATAGTGCCATAAATTTCCGCATTCACACTATTTGTTCGCAACTCAAGATAACATCTAGGGTTATATTTAAGTATTGAGTTCTTATACTTATAAAGTATTTTTCCTATTTCTTCGGTAGGAACAAAAACAACAGTGATATCACACCCCTCATATTCTGTATCAACCGAATAATTGATTCTGGCACTAGAGGCCGATTTATTTGACAAGTTCAAGGATATTGAAAGTTCTGACTGATCATAGAATGTTCCTGTAACAACAGGGAACAACAGCTCCGAATAAACTTTTTTAAAGTCTAATACAGAGGCGTTAAATCCTCCCGTTAACTTTCTCAACTTATTTGGTGTTGTATCTTTTAAATTTGCCAATATGACAATTTCATAGGTATAACGTCCCACATCATCCATTTCAGCTATACAACACTGTAATTTCTTTATTTTCTGGTTATATTCATAGCCATCCTCGCCATTAGTTTTTCCTTCTGTAATTCTGTCAACTTCGGTAATCCCCCCTAAAAAGGCGGTATCTAAAAGTAGAATCAGCACAAGTCCTGCGTTTAGTGCAGGACGCGTGAGTTTGCTAAAGCCATCATACGCGTTTGCGCTGGAGTGAATCCACCGAGCGACATATGAGGACGGTTGTTATTGTAACACCACAGCCACTGTGTCGCCTCGATTTGAGCGTGTTCGAGTGACTCAAATAATGTCTGATTGAGCAATTCATAGCGCATGGTTCGGTTAAAGCGTTCAATGTAGGCGTTCTGCTGTGGGTTTCCAGGTTGGATGTAGAGCAGTTTAATGCCGTGCTTTTGCGCCCATTGCTGGTAGTGGTGGCTGATGAATTCTGGGCCGTTGTCCGAGCGTATCGCTTGAGGTTTACCACGCCATTCAATGAGTTGGTCGAGATAGCGCGTCAGCGTGGTTGCGGGGATTGAGAAGTTGATTTCTGCCAACAACCCTTCTCGGTTGTGGTCGTCAATGACGTTGCATGAGCGGATGCTGCGCCCATCCTCGAGGTTGTCGTGGGTGAAGTCGATTGACCACGTCACATCCATTGCGTCGGGCACTTCGAGTGGTTGCGGTGTTTCTCGGTCAAGGCGTTTGTTGGGAATCAGGCGCAAGTTGAGCCCGAGTTTGCAGTAAATGCGGTAGATGCGTTTGTGGTTGTATTTCCAGCCCAAGACGTTGCGGATGTGCAGGTAGCATAATCGAAAGCCCCATGTGTTTTGTCCTTTGGTGGTGGTCAACTCGATCAGTTTAGCGGCTATCATGGCGTTGGCTTGCGCGCGCGTTGGGATGTGGCGAAAGCGTTTTTCTGAGATACTCATGAGTTCGCAGGACGCACGGATGCTGATGTTTTTATCGTTGTGCAGTTGTTGCGCCATCTCTTTACGAGATGACGCGCTTACTTTTTTGCAAGGCACTCCTTGAGGATGTCGGTGTGCAGCTGGGATTCGGCATAGAGTTTTTTCAGGCGCGTGTTCTCGGCTTCTAAGGCTTTGAGGCGGCTCATGAGGTTTGCGTCCATGCCTGCGTATTTGCTGCGCCATTTGTAGAAGGTGGCACTGCTGATGCCATGCTCACGACACAGTGCGGGTACGGGTACGCCTGACTCGGCTTGTTTTAGAATGCTGGCGATTTGGCTGTCGCTGAATTTGGATACTTTCATGTAAAACTCCTTTGGGTTAGTTTAAAGGGTTCTACTTTTAGGTGCTGGCTTTTTTAGGGGGTATTACCCTTCCATCTGCAAAATTTCATCTAGACTAATTTCTTTTTCCTCATAATTTTTAGAGTTAGTTCGAAACTTTGACTGGATAAGATAAATTTTCTTTCTTTCCTTATCTATAAAATATGCGTCAACTCCTCCGTCATGAGGATCATCAGTTATTAAATCTTCTCTATTTTTAAAATCCAAAATTCCAAAATTTACTTTAAGATATAAATGAATTAATGCTCTTGAACGGGCTTGATTCATTTTTTCTGTGTTATTAAGTAAGACATGATAGCGTTTATAATTTGATGGAGCCTCAGAACATAGGCGATCCAAAATTGTTATCAATGTTTGATATTGATTGCTCATAAAGCATATTCCCCTCAAAAACTATTCAAACAATAAAAAAGACGGCCTTGCAGCCGCCCTTTAAATTGATCACAAATCAACCATACACCGGAAACGCATCCACCAATTTCTTGACATCTGCTTTCACACGCTCAATCGTCGCTGCATCGGTCGGATTGTCGAGCACATCGGCGATCAGGTTGGCGATTTGCTCGGTTTCCGCTTCTTTAAAGCCGCGCGTGGTCAACGCAGGCGTGCCAACGCGAATACCGCTGGTGACGAACGGCGTTTGCGGATCGTTCGGAATGGCGTTTTTATTACAGGTCATGTGCGCTTCGCCAAGGATGCGTTCGGCTTCTTTACCGGTCAATCCTTTTGGCTGCAGATCGACCAGCATGACGTGCGATTCGGTGCGACCCGAAACGATGCGCAAGCCACGCTTGATCAGGGTTTCGGCCATAACTTTGGCGTTTTTCACGACTTGTTCTTGGTAGGCTTTGAACTCCGGCGACAGCGCTTCTTTGAACGCCACGGCTTTACCCGCGATGACGTGCATCAATGGACCACCTTGCAGGCCGGGGAAAATCGCGGAGTTGATTTGTTTTTCAAACTCGGCTTTCATCAAGATCACGCCACCGCGCGGACCGCGCAGTGATTTGTGCGTCGTCGTGGTGACGAAATCGGCGTGCGGCACTGGGTTTGGATACACGCCCGCAGCGATCAAACCGGCGTAGTGCGCCATGTCTACCATGAAGTAGGCGCCCACTTCTTTGGCGATTTTCGCAAAGCGTTCAAAGTCAATGCGCAATGCAAAAGCGGACGCACCGGCGATGATGAGTTTGGGTTTGGTTTCGCGCGCGAGGGCTTCCATTTTGTCGTAGTCGATGTCTTCGTTCGCGTCCAGACCGTAGGAAACGACGTTAAACCATTTGCCGCTCATGTTCAGTTTCATGCCGTGGGTCAAGTGACCGCCTTCGGCCAAGCTCATACCCATGATGGTGTCGCCCGGCTGGAGCATGGCGAAAAATACGCCTTGGTTCGCTTGCGAGCCGGAGTTCGGCTGCACGTTGGCCGCTTCCGCGCCAAACAGTTGTTTCACACGGTCAATCGCGAGTTGTTCAACGATATCGACGTATTCGCAGCCGCCGTAGTAGCGTTTGCCCGGATAGCCTTCGGCGTATTTGTTGGTCAACTGTGAACCTTGCGCTTCCATCACCGCCGGGCTGGTGTAGTTTTCGGACGCGATCAATTCGATGTGGTCTTGCTGGCGTTGGACTTCCTGCGCCATCGCGACGGCGAGCTCAGGGTCAATGTTGGCAATGGTGTGGTTGGCTCGGGTAAACATAGAGGTTCCTTCGTGGTGTGAACGCGTCGCGCTCGATTCATAGTAAAAGCGGTATTTTATCGACTACTGCGGGTTTTATCAAACCATTGTTTCAATTCGTTTTTTGATCAAATTGGCGAATCAGCGCGGAGGTGTCCTCGCGTCCGTGGCCGTCAGCGGAAATCTGACGATAGCGCGCCAGCGTGGCCTGCGTCAGTGGCAAATCGAGCGCTAACGAGCGCGCGCAGTCGGTGACGATGCCCAAATCTTTGATCGCCCAATCAATCGCAAAGCCAAAATCAAACTTGCCTTCACTCATGGTCACGCCGCGATTTTCGAGCTGCCACGATCCGGCCGCGCCGCGCTTGAGCGTATCAACCAGCGCAGGGATGTCCAGATTGAGCGCCTTACCCAGCGTGATGCCCTCGGCCAAGCCCTGCAACACGCTCACGACCAAAATCTGATTGACCATTTTTGCGCCCTGACCTGCGCCGGACGCGCCGAAGTGCTGCTGATGCTGCGAATACAGCGCCAAAATCGGCTGAACGCGCTCAAACGCAGCCAAATCGCCGCCCGCCATGATGGTCAGCTTGCCATTTTCCGCGCCTGCCTGCCCACCCGAAACGGGGCAATCGAGAAACTGCACGCCCCGTTCAGCGCACAATGCCGCCATTTCCTGCGCCAACGCCGACGAGGTGGTGGTGTGATCGACAATCACCGCGCCGCTTTTCAAATGCGGCAGCACCGCGTGTACCGTTTCACGCACGTCGTTGTCATTGCCCACGCACAGCGCGAGTACATCAACGCTCTGCGCCAATTCGCTCAAACGATCGCAGGTTTCGCCGTTCGGAAAACGCGCCCGCCACGCCTGTGCCTTCGCCGCAGTGCGGTTGTAGGCCAACACGCGCAAGCCGCTTTTGAGCAAATGTCCCGCCATCGGCGCACCCATCACGCCCAAACCAACAAACCCCAAGGCGCGCACGCCCGCTCCATTCAGTGTTTCCATCACCACTCCCATCATTACTATGATCACTATAAACAACTCATTTTGCCCTGCACAGATACAGCGCGATAGTAATTTTCCAGTACAGTTGCGCGGATGCCACATGATCTGTCGCGCTATGCGCCATGGATTTCCGCTAAAATAGTGCTTTTACGGAAATACCATCATGTTGATACTGGGCATCGAATCCTCCTGCGACGAAACCGGCGTGGCGCTGTACGACGACCAGCGCGGCCTGCTCGCGCACGCCCTGCATTCACAAATCGACATGCACGTTGCCTACGGCGGCGTGGTACCTGAATTGGCCTCGCGCGACCATATTCGTCGCGTCGTGCCATTGACCGAAAAAGTGCTGCACGATGCCGGATGTACGCTGGACGATGTGGACGCGATTGCCTGCACCACCGGCCCCGGATTGGCAGGCGCGCTGCTGGTCGGCACGGCGTATGCACACGCCATCGGCTTTGTGCTGAACAAACCCGTCGTCGGCGTGCACCACCTGGAAGGTCATCTGCTCTCGCCACTGCTCTCGGACAATCCGCCCGAGTTTCCCTTCATCGCGCTGCTCGTATCCGGCGGGCACACGCAATTGATGCGCGTGGATGACGTGGGTCAATACGAACTACTCGGTGAGACACTCGATGACGCCGCCGGTGAAGCATTCGACAAAACCGCGAAAGTATTGGGCTTGAGCTATCCGGGTGGGCCTGCCGTGTCCAAATTGGCGGAGCAAGGCGTCGCGGGGCGCTTCAAATTCGGGCGCCCGATGCTGCATTCCGGCAATCTCGATTTCAGCTTCGCCGGACTAAAAACCGCCGTGCTCACCCAAGCGAAATACCTGCAAAAAGCCAATCCCGACGGACAGCTAACCGAACAAGACAAAGCTGACATCGCACGCGCCTTCGTCGAGGCCGCCGTGGACGTATTGAGCAAAAAAGCACTGCAAGCGCTCCAACAAACCGACTTCAAGCGACTGGTGGTCGCGGGCGGTGTCGGCGCAAACGCACAACTGCGCGCCACACTGAACCAAATGGCGGATAAACACCGTTTCACCGTACACTACCCCGAACTGCACCTATGCACCGATAACGGCGCCATGATTGCGCTCGCGGGCTGTCTCGCGATTCGTAAAAATCCCGAATTATTGCAAACGCACGACGAATTCACCGTGCGCCCGCGACTGCCGCTGAGTGGACAATAAACCGCACGCCATCCACTTTTTGGCACAAAAACTATTGACAACACATATAATATATAGCATAATTTCAATCCTGTTCCCTGATAGCTCAGTCGGTAGAGCGACGGACTGTTAATCCGCAGGTCCCTGGTTCGAGTCCAGGTCGGGGAGCCAGAAATTTCAGGCCTATGAACCATGTTCATAGGCCTTTTTGCTTTTGCTATAATGCGCTCATTCTTTCTGAACAAGCCGCGCATAATGACCCTCACTTTCACACTCCGCTACGCCACCCAGTTTGGCGAACACATCTGCCTTCATCTCTCTCAAAATGGCGTGACACGCGTGATACCCATGCGGTTTGTGGATACGCAGAGTTGGCGCATTGAGTTAGACACGCCGATACACAATCTCGAATACCACTTCAGTATCCGCGATGATTCGGAGCAAACCTTGCGCGAGGAGTTTCATTCGCGAACGCTGACGTCTTTGCCCGTAGCACATCAGACGACGCTGCATTTGATTGACGCATGGGATATGCCGAACTTTCCTGAGCATTTTTTGGTCAATAAAGTGCTGGAGAACACCCGCTCGGATGTAGCCGCGCTTGCGCCATCGAGCTTATCCAGCGCAACACATCTGTTCGAAATCAGAGTGCCGCTGTACGAGCGGCATCAGCAAGTATGTTTGCTGGGTGCTCATGAGGCTTTGGGCCATTGGGACACGGAGTGTTTCATTCCTTTGCAACAGGTCGCAGCGGGCGTGTGGCAAACGGCGCTGGATTTGAGCGCATTCAACGGTACGTTGGCGTATAAATATGGTATTTTTGATTCGCTCACGGGGCGATTTGTGTCCTTTGAAACAGGGGAAAATCGCTCCATTGTCATCAGTCATTCAGACGATGCACTGACCATCGTGCGTGATTTGGGTTATCGTTTTTTACCCGAACAATTGTGGCGCGCCGCCGGTGTAGCGATTCCGATATTTTCACTGCGCAGCCGCAATGCTTTGGGCAGCGGCGAGTTTGCGGATTTGAAATTACTGGGGGATTGGGCGAAAAGCGTCGGCCTGTCGCTGATTCAAGTGCTGCCGATCAATGACAGCTCGGTGAACTACTCTTGGGACGATCAATTTCCGTATTCGGCCATTTCGGTCTATGCGCTGCACCCGCAATACGTGTCGATACGCGATTTGCCGTATACGCTGACGACACAGGAGCAAACAGAATTTGTCGCGGAGCAAGCAGCACTCAATGCCTGCGAAACCATCGATTTTGAACGCATGATTTGGGTGAAGTGGCGCTTGCTGCGCTCGATTTTTACACGCCATCAAGCGCAGATGATGAGCGATGCGGCATTCGCACAGTTCATTGACGAACGCGCGTTTTGGCTCAAGCCGTATGCGGTGTTTTGCACGCTGCGCGATCAGTATGGCACGGTGGATTTCACGCATTGGGGCGCGGATGCGCACTACTCATCCGCACGCTGCGATGCCTTGTTTAACCCCGCTCACCCACAGTTTGACGAGGTGATGCTGCACTGTTTCGTGCAATATCATTTGCATTTACAACTGGTCTCAGCGGTGAATTATTTACATCAGCTTGGCGTGTCGCTCAAAGGCGATCTGCCGATTGGCGTGCGCCGTCACAGCGTCGATACATGGGTCGAGCCGCAGTGGTTCGGCATGGATTTTCAAGCAGGTGCGCCGCCGGATATGTTTTCGGATTTGGGGCAGAATTGGGAGCTACCAACGTACGAATGGGCACGCATGCGCGCCGATGACTACGGCTGGTGGCGTAAGCGCATGGCCGCGCTGTCGCAATATTTTGATGCCATGCGCATCGATCACGTCTTAGGCTTTTTCCGCATTTGGCGTATTTCGAGCGAGGCGACGCAAGGTTTATTGGGCTATTTTTATCCGGCCTTGGGCGTAACCACGACTGAGCTGGCCGAACGCGGCATAGAATTTGATCCGCAACGTGACTGCGCGCCGTATATCCGTCAGCAGTGGCTCGAAAGCTTGTTTGGTGCCGATACGGACGCGGTGATTGCACAGTATTTGCAGATCGAAACCAACGCGGCTGCAGATGTGGACGCACGGTATGCATTCAAAGCCGAATTCAATACGCAGCGCAAAATCGTTGACCACTTCAAAACGCAGCCCAACAGTACGGGCAATACCGAATTACAGTCCAAGCTGCTGTCACTGCATACCGAAGTATTGTTTATACGCGAGCAAACGGATGCGGGCGTCGTGTATCACCCGCGCTTTAACATTGACAAGACGCAGGCCTTTTTATCGCGCACGCAAGCGCAACGAGATCAGCTGTTCGCGCTGTATGTTGATTATTTCTTCGTGCGGCAAGAGGCGCTTTGGCGCGCCAGTGGCATGGAAAAACTACCTGCGCTGCAAAGCGCCACGGACATGCTGATTTGCGCCGAGGATTTGGGCTTGGTACCCGATTGCGTACCGCAGGTATTGGACGAATTGGGTATCGTTGCGCTGAAAATCCAACGCTCGCCCAAAGAACACATTCCATTTTACGATCCGAAAAACATCGGCTATATGAACGTCACCACCACCTCCAGCCACGACAGCAGTACCCTGCGGCAATGGTGGACGGAAAACCCAAGCCTGACGCAGCAATATTATGACCAGCAACTGCAACGAACGGGCGCGGCGCCGAGCGAATTGACGCCTGCGTTGGCCGAGCAAATCGTGCGCCAAAACCTGCAATCACCGGCAATGCTGACCATTTTCCCGCTGCAAGATTGGCTGGCAACCTCCGCGCAGCTGCGCCGAGCGAATGCCAATGCCGAACGCATCAACAACCCTGCCGATCCGGCGCAACGCTGGGCCTATCGCATGCATATTGAATTGGAAGAGTTACTCCAGGCCGACGAGTTCAACCAGGATGTGGCGCACTGGATTGCGCTATCGGAACGACAAGTTCCGTGAAAGAAGCGCGCGTTTAAACGCGCGCATTGATACTCGATATCGCTCAGCGCTCGGACCAAAACGCTTTCGCCAGAATCATGGCTTTGCGCCACTGACGACGCACAAAGCCGACACGCAAACGCCCAAGCCCACCCGATTCGGACAAACGCTCACGCTCTTTCAATAGCGTATTGAGCGTCGCCTCGCAGGTCGTATAGCCCTTCAGCTCCCAATCGTAATAAATCGGATAATGCAACAACGCACCGGCGACCAACTCATCCAAACTCAATATCCGTTTACGCCGATCCGCCTCAAACGCCGCGCCACGATCCTGAGTCAGCCCCCAACCCGCATAAAATGGCCGCCCATACACCACCACCCGCTTGCCACTGTAAATCGCACAGTAAAATTGAGCCAGATGACGGAGTAAAGTAGAGCCACTGAGCTGTAAGAATTAATCGGGTTGTTTACAGTTTGTTTGATAAAAGTAATTTTGTAGTATCTCGTAGGGGGTTAAGTTATTTAATGATTTGTGAGGTTTAACGGTATTGTAAAAGTTAATGAAGCGATTAAGTTCAATTTGTCGGTGCAACGGGTCTTTAAATTGAATTTTCTCGTGCCACATTTGCATCAAGGTACGAATGACTCGCTCAGCTTTGCCATTGGTTTGAGGTCTGGCGATGCGAGTAAAGCGCTGCCCGATGTTGTGCTGTGCGCAGGCTTGAACAAATGCGTGATGGGGTGTACCTCTATACTCCTTGCCGTTGTCTGAGTAAATGTAGTCTATCTCATAAGGGCATTGAGCCAGCAGATGTTCCATCAGGAACTGCGCAGAACTGAATTGGGTTTTATCGGGCAGGATGGCGGCGTAGAGTTCGCGCGAGTAGTCGTCTATCGCGACGAACAGATATTCGCGAGGTTGCGTGTTGTTTTGCCCTTTGATTAGGGGCAGACGTTTGGTGTCAACATGTACCATTTCGCCGGGATAGGATTTGTTATACCTTTGAGCTTCACGCTTGAGTCGAGCTTGGATACTCAACTCAATTTTAGCCAATCGTTTAAGCCCATATTGGATCGAACGATAGCGAGCATTGGTGCTGTCGCTCGGTGCAAATTGTTGTAAACGCGCTTTTTTCAGCGCTGAATAGATGGTAGGGCGACTTACTCGGTAGTGTTCTGCCAAGTGCGTCACCTTCCATTGTCGACCTTGATATAAGCGCCATATTTCCTCTCGGTCTAACGGGGTTAGGCGGACTCGTTTGTGCATATTCATTTCAGTATTTTCTCCGAAAATACTGTAAACAACGCGTTAATTTTTTACAACTGAGCATTAAAAAAAATAGACCGAAGTCCTCGTAGAGGATTGTATCGTAAATCCCGATATCATAAACTCAATCAACCGTCCAAATTAGCCTCCTTATCATTTTTGCGTCGTTTACGCGCCTCAAGTCGGTAGCTATCACCATTCATTTCAAGGATATGAGCATGATGTGTGAGTCTGTCGAGCAAAGCGCCAGTCAAACGCTCGGAACCAAACACCGAAGTCCATTCATCAAACGGCAAGTTACTGGTGACCAATGTTGCCCCTTGCTCATAGCGTCGGCTAAAAACCTCGAACAACAACTCAGCACCCACAGCGGTAAACGGCACATAACCCAACTCATCAACAATCAGCAATTGCACTCGCGCCAATTGTTTTTGCAAAGCCCGTAAACGCCGCTCATCCCGCGCCTCCATCAGCTCATGCACCAACGCGGCAGCGGTACTGAAGAAGACCGAATGATTCTTCTGGCAAGCCGCCAATCCCAATGCCAGAGCGGTATGGGTTTTACCCGTCCCCGCATTGCCCAAAGCAATCACCGACTCACGCTGTTCAATCCACTCGCAACGTGCCAATTCAAGCACCAATGATTTGTTCAAGCTCGGAATCGCCTTAAAGTCAAACGTGTCCAGCCCTTTGACTTGCGGAAACTTGGCTTGGCGAATTCGCCTCTCGATGTTGCGCCGCTCGCGGTCGATGTGTTCGAGTTCGCACAGGCGCAGTAAGTAACGCTGATAGTCCACATCGCCTTGAGCGCATTCAAGTGCCACCTTCTCGTGTTCGCGTACAAAGGTGGGCAAACGCAGTTGCTTCAAATGGTGGTTGAGTAATACGGCTGGCGGCACAGAGGTTTCCATCGTTGACAATTGATTAAGCGACATGGCGCACCTCCTGTGTCAACAGGCTCATGTAAGCACGGGTATCAGTCGTGCCCACCGATGCTTGTGGTACGTGTGGATAAGCCGATAGATTCAAACGTGGCTGACGACGCTCATGCTTGGCCAATACCAAATGTTTGACCGCATCATAACTGATGGTGGACAAACGCAAAGATTCCTCAACCGCAACGGCGACTTCTTCCTCACCAAAGTCTTCAAGCAATCGCAATACCTGAATGTACTCACGCCGTCCCCCATTGCCCAAACGAGCTTCCATCAACCTGCGCAGTCGCTCGAAGTCCTCTGGCAAAGCCCAACCGTGTAACGGTGCAGCTTGATTGAGTGCATTCGGCTTGGTTTCGAGTAAAGCCAGATAATGCAAAGGGTTATAGACAAACTGCGCTTTGCCATAATTGCGCTCATGCACGGCAATCACCTTGGCTGCGTGACCAATCACGACTCTGTCCACATAACCACGCACCTGCACGGTTTGATAGGCATATTCGGTCGGAACCGAATAGTCGTTGTGTAACCCTCCCACTTTCAGTCACACTGTAAATTAGAGTTTTGTGGTTTGTTAACTGTATCCAAATACTCCCAAGGCGTCAAATTTCCAAGGGATTCATGAGGACGTTCTTCGTTGTACTCGCGTATCCAATCATCGGTGAGTTCGCGTACCTGACTCAAGCTCTTGAACACATACATGTTCAGAATTTCATCCCGATAGGTGCGATTAAACCGCTCAACAAACGAATTCTGGGTGGGTTTGCCGGGTTGGATGAATTCCAAATGGATGCCATGTGTCTCAGCCCAATCCGCCAATGCGGTGGAAATGAACTCGGGCCCATTGTCCATACGAATCTGCTTCGGATAGCCACGCCATGCAATGATACGCTCCAATACCCGAATCACCCGTGGTGCGGGTAGATTGAGGTCAATCTCAATGGCTAAAGCTTCGCGGTTAAAGTCATCCACCACGTTGAATGTACGAAACCTTCGGCCACATTGCAGCGAATCGCTCATAAAGTCCATCGACCAACTTTGGTTAATGATGCTGGGAACGGACAACGCTTCTGGATTGCGGCTGGGCAGACGTTTCTTGCCACGACGACGCAGGTTTAGATTCAGTTGGCAATAGAGCCGATGTACCCGTTTGTGATTCCATGTATGACCTTGCCGGCGCAGAATATGCAAAAGCTTGCCAAAGCCGTAGGCGGGATAACGCTCAACCGCAGCTTGTATCCCCGCAATCACCACTTCGTCTTTACCCGCAATGGGCTGATAACGATAACTGGAGTGACTGATACCCATTAACCGACAGGCACGGCGCACACTGCTGTCATGCTCACTGCGAGCATAGTCCACCAGTTCACGCCGAATACCTGCCGTTAGAGCTTTTTTTCGACAATGTCTTTCAGGATGCGGTTGTCCAAACACAGCTCGGCATACATCTGTTTGAGCCGGCGGTTCTCGTCTTCCAGTTCTTTTAAGCGTTTGATGTCCGAGGCTTGCATACCGCCGTACTTGCTTTTCCAGTTGTAGTAGGTGGCCTCAGATATACCGTACTCCCGACAAACTTCTTTGACTAGTCGACCTGATTCGACTTCTTTCAGGATCTTAACAATCTGCGTTTCTGTAAACCGTGATTTCTTCATCTTCATTCTCCGTTTGTTTAAATCTTACCGGAAAACTCTAGTTATCAATGTGATTGTTTTTGGGGAGGGTTACACAACAAAGACTGTTAAAAAAATTGACAATTAACTAGATAAATGATATAAAATAAACGTGTAAATCGCACAGTAAAATTGAGCCAGATGACGGAGTAAAGTAGAGCCACTGAGCATTAAAAAAATAGACCGAAGTCCTCGTAGAGGATTGTATCGTAAATCCCGATATCATAAACTCAATCAACCGTCCAAATTAGCCTCCTTATCATTTTTGCGTCGTTTACGCGCCTCAAGTCGGTAGCTATCACCATTCATTTCAAGGATATGAGCATGATGTGTGAGTCTGTCGAGCAAAGCGCCAGTCAAACGCTCGGAACCAAACACCGAAGTCCATTCATCAAACGGCAAGTTACTGGTGACCAATGTTGCCCCTTGCTCATAGCGTCGGCTAAAAACCTCGAACAACAACTCAGCACCCACAGCGGTAAACGGCACATAACCCAACTCATCAACAATCAGCAATTGCACTCGCGCCAATTGTTTTTGCAAAGCCCGTAAACGCCGCTCATCCCGCGCCTCCATCAGCTCATGCACCAACGCGGCAGCGGTACTGAAGAAGACCGAATGATTCTTCTGGCAAGCCGCCAATCCCAATGCCAGAGCGGTATGGGTTTTACCCGTCCCCGCATTGCCCAAAGCAATCACCGACTCACGCTGTTCAATCCACTCGCAACGTGCCAATTCAAGCACCAATGATTTGTTCAAGCTCGGAATCGCCTTAAAGTCAAACGTGTCCAGCCCTTTGACTTGCGGAAACTTGGCTTGGCGAATTCGCCTCTCGATGTTGCGCCGCTCGCGGTCGATGTGTTCGAGTTCGCACAGGCGCAGTAAGTAACGCTGATAGTCCACATCGCCTTGAGCGCATTCAAGTGCCACCTTCTCGTGTTCGCGTACAAAGGTGGGCAAACGCAGTTGCTTCAAATGGTGGTTGAGTAATACGGCTGGCGGCACAGAGGTTTCCATCGTTGACAATTGATTAAGCGACATGGCGCACCTCCTGTGTCAACAGGCTCATGTAAGCACGGGTATCAGTCGTGCCCACCGATGCTTGTGGTACGTGTGGATAAGCCGATAGATTCAAACGTGGCTGACGACGCTCATGCTTGGCCAATACCAAATGTTTGACCGCATCATAACTGATGGTGGACAAACGCAAAGATTCCTCAACCGCAACGGCGACTTCTTCCTCACCAAAGTCTTCAAGCAATCGCAATACCTGAATGTACTCACGCCGTCCCCCATTGCCCAAACGAGCTTCCATCAACCTGCGCAGTCGCTCGAAGTCCTCTGGCAAAGCCCAACCGTGTAACGGTGCAGCTTGATTGAGTGCATTCGGCTTGGTTTCGAGTAAAGCCAGATAATGCAAAGGGTTATAGACAAACTGCGCTTTGCCATAATTGCGCTCATGCACGGCAATCACCTTGGCTGCGTGACCAATCACGACTCTGTCCACATAACCACGCACCTGCACGGTTTGATAGGCATATTCGGTCGGAACCGAATAGTCGTTGCAGCGATAGCGCACCAATGACAGCGAACTGACTTTGGTGGATACCGATTCACACGCATCGAACGGCACGTCGCTCAACGGCAAGAAATGTGCTTTGTCTGCCTGCAACCGTGCGCCAATCGTCCCCGAATGTCCACGCAATACAGCCTTTAGCCGCCGCTCGCATGCCTCTTGTAAACGCACATTGAGCTCATCAAGGGATTGCACACGTGGCATCGGCACTAGAAAGTTACGGCGACTATAGCCCACAATGCCTTCCACCTTTCCCTTGTCATTGCCACGCGCAGGTCGTCCGAAGCGCGTATCAAACAGATAATGACAGTGTAGACGTTTGAACGCATCGGTGAGCGTGCGCTCTTTGGTTTGTTTGTTGATACTCGACACCAACATCTTGCTGTTGTCGTACAGAATCGATTGCGGAATGCCGCCCAACCAAGCAAATGCGCTGACATGGCCATCGAGCCATGCCTCTGTGGTCTCGGCTGGGTAAACCTTCACATAGAATGCATCAGAATGCGGTAATGACAGGCAAAAGTAATGCACGCGCGTCTTGCAGCCGCGATAGATGATGTCGGTCTCGCCAAAGTCTGCTTGCGCTTGACCCGCTGGATGATGCAAAGGCATAAACACCTCTCGCATCCGTAACTGTTGTTTCATGACATAGCTGCGCACAATCGTATAGCCACCCGTAAAACCGTGCTCGTCTCGCAATCGTTCCAAGATTCGTTTGGCGGTGTGGCGCTGCTTCTTGATGACCAATTTGTCGTCTTCGAGTATCTGGTCAATGATGCCCGTAAATGCATCCAGCTTGGGGGAAACGGGGGCCGCTTTGCGGCGATAACCAGGTGGCAGATGGTGTTTGACCATCTTGGCGACCGTGTTGCGTGATAATCCTAATTCTTGAGCCACCGAGCGGCGACTGCGACCTTCTATCAGCACAGCTCGTCTGACTTGTGCGTATGTGTCCACTGTAAACATCCTTATTGCGCTTCCTTTGCTCTTCTAAAAGCAAAGTCTAACGCGCTTAACAGTGGCTCACTTTTACTCCGCGTTTTTTAAACATACTGCGCGGTAAGTGGCTCAGTTTTAAAGTGTCATTTACACATCTTTAGACGAATTCTGGCAGATCGCAGAAACATTCAAACCCGATCCGATCTACGTACATCAATATTTAAACTACCTCTCACAGCATACCCAACACAACGGCAGTTTTTATCGAAAAATACCGGACTGCGACCAAAAAACAGGCGTTCTATGGTCGCAAACCGATTAATTAAAAAAACCTTTTACCTTGTCAAACCAGCTTTTCGCTTTTGGATTGTGCTTCTCGCCTCCGGCTTTTAGGCTTTCATCGAGCCGCTGAACCAGTTCTTTTTGCTCCGAAGTCAATTTGACCGGCACTTCGAGTTCTACGTGGACGTAGAGATCGCCGACCGTTGAGGCGGAGCGCACATGCGGCATACCTTTACCACGCAGACGGAACACTTGGCCGGTTTGCGTGCCTTCGGGAATACTCATGCTGGCTTTGCCGTGCAGGGTTGGGACTTCAATTTCACCGCCCAGAGCCGCTTGGGTAAAGGCCAGCGGAATGGTGCAGTGCAAGTCTGTACCGTCGCGTTCAAACACCGGATGGCGCTTGATGTGAATTTCGACGAACAAATCACCCGCCGGCCCGCCGTTCACGCCCGGCTCGCCTTTGCCGGCGTTGCGAATGCGCATGCCGTCTTCAATCCCCGCCGGAATATTGACTTCGAGGGTCTTTTGAGTTTTGACTTTGCCTTGTCCTTGGCATTTTTTACACGGCGATGGGATGTGTTTGCCCGTGCCATGACAGGTTGGACAGGTCTGCTGCACAGAGAAAAAGCCTTGCGACATGCGCACTTGGCCTTGTCCTTTACAGGTTGGACAGGTTTCCGCGCTGGTTCCCGGTTCCGCGCCGGAGCCGTGGCACACATCACACTCTTCCCAACTCGGTACGCGAATTTGCGTCACTTTGCCATTGGCGGCGTCTTCCAAGCTGATTTCCATGGTGTAACGTAAATCGGAACCTCGATAAACCTGCGGCCCGCGTTGACGCCCCCCCATTCCACCGAAGATATCGCCGAAGATATCGCCGAAATCGCCAAACGGGCTGCCGCCGCCAAAACCACCGCCGAATCCGCCCGCGCCCATATTCGGGTCAACGCCTGCGTGGCCGTATTGATCATACGCCGCACGTTTATCGGGGTCAGAGAGCATTTCATAGGCTTCTTTCACCTCTTTGAATTTTTCTTCCGCCGATGGATTGTCCTGATTGCGATCCGGATGATATTTCATCGCGAGCTTGCGATATGCTTTTTTAATTTCGTCGTCCGTGGCGTTGCGCGCCACATCAAGGGTTTCGTAATAATCTTTTTTTGCCATAATTGCGTCTTTGCCTTGGATTCGGCGCTCATGCAAAGCGCCGCGTTGAATTCATGATAGCGCAATGATGGGGACGTTTTACCCAAATACAAGAGGCAAGCAACACTTTTTCCACACAGTTTATTTTTGTGCAAAGGCGCGTTTCGTGCGAAAATAACACCATTACCACCAAGGAGAACTTCATGAGCGATTTTCCAAAAGATATTTATACCGAACCCTATCCCGTGGATGTGGACACCCTGAAAAATCTGGGACCTTTGACCGCGATGGCGGGCATTTGGGAAGGCGAACGCGGTCTGGACGTCAAGCCAAAAGCGGAAGGCCCGAAAAAGCAGGCGTACGTTGAACGCATTGAGCTGCAACCGATCGACCCGCAAACCAACGGCCCGCAATTATTCTATGGTTTGCGCTACCATGTCCACATCACCAAGCCCGATCAGGTCAAAACCTACCACGATCAAGTGGGTTATTGGCTGTGGGAGCCAGCCACGCAAACGGTGATTCACACTTTGACCATTCCGCGTGGGCAAGCTCTGATGGCCGGCGGCACGGTCGCACCAGATGCCAAGGAATTCGAGCTGGTCGCGCGCCAAGGCGATCCGTACTATGGCATCAACTCGAACCCATTCTTGGAACACGCGTTCAAAACCATCGAGTTCCGCATTAAAGTATTTATCAACGACGACGGCACATGGGGCTATGACGAAGACACGGTAATGCTGATTCAAGGACAAACCGAACCATTCCACCACACCGATCGCAATATTCTGCGCAAAGTCGGCGAGCCGACGCCGAATCCGCTGGCATTGGCAGCTCAGACCGCGGGCGCATCGATTTAATAAGTCCATAAAGCAAAGGAACACAATGCCGAATACCATCCCAGCCTGCCCCGTTTGCGGCATGGAAAACACCTACTCCGACGGTGAACAGTACATTTGTCCGGATTGCACGCATGAGTGGCCACTCACTGCCGATACCGCTGGCGATGACGATGCGCCGCGCGTGGTCAAAGACGCCAATGGACAGGTTTTACAAGACGGCGATACCGTCACCGTCATCAAAGACCTGAAAGTCAAAGGCTCGTCCTTGGTCGTCAAAGTCGGCACGAAGGTGAAAAACATCCGCTTGGTGGACGGCGATCACGATATTGATTGCAAAATCGACGGCGTTGGACAAATGGGTTTGAAATCACAGTTTGTCAAAAAAGCCTAACGTTTCAATCCATAGCAAAAGCGGCCTGCACAATCGCAGGCCGCTTTTTATTGATTCGAACCAAAAACCCAAACTCATTCACGCCGATTGCCCGACCACACATTCTCCGCGCCCCAGTCCAGCGTTGACCACCAGATTGAACGATTGAGCCAAATATTATTCTGAACCACATTGCGATCGGCAAAATCGCCATCATCCGCGCTGCTA
Source organism: Puribacter membranae (assembly GCF_055380425.1). NCBI lineage: Bacteria > Pseudomonadati > Pseudomonadota > Betaproteobacteria > Burkholderiales > Burkholderiaceae > Puribacter > Puribacter membranae. The sequence goes on along the minus strand of NZ_AP040167.1, from coordinate 2,285,185 downwards.
CCCAAAGAATAACCGCTGTCAGCAGCGCAATACGAACGCCATCCCGCCCAACCCGCGCGCGAGCCGACCCATACCGCCGGTCGCCAACCCCAAGCAGCGCGATAATCAAAGGTATTGCCCTCGATCCGATTGAACTGCGGCGCTTGATGCCGCACCGTGCCGCCCTCGCCGCAATTGCGGTACAGATAAATTCCGCCCTTGACTGGCGAAACGAAGCGATTCCGCGCAATCAAATTGTGCGCCGAGCCATCCACTGCCAGCAGTTCGCGCCGCGTCTGGGTGTCAATCACCGTATCGCTCAACTCGGTATGCGCCGACTCCGCATCCAAATATACCGCCGTGGATGACGAACGTCCGGTGACTTTTGAATGTCGCACCGCCGTGTACGTCACGCCCGGCGCGATGTACAACGGGATGGTACCGCGCCCTTGGAAAACCACATTGTCAAACTGCGTATCGACTGGAGCCGCAGTCTGTGCGCGCTCGGTATGCCCCGCAGTCAATGATGACTGACGCACGGCTTCGGCTTGACCATTGATGCCCATACCGACGATGCGTGTACCACCGACGACCGTACAATTTTTCACCTGCACGTGTCGCGGCGCCGACCACGAGCCATCGCTGTTGCGACGCGATTGAATGAGTAATGAATATGGCTCCGCCTCAGGCGCAACGATCATGCCGCCCGCGCAGTCCAGCACGAGCCCCGAAGCCTCTTCGCCCGCTATGACCACGCGCCGCGCGATGATGGCGTCGGCAGATAAAGTGAGTGAACACTTCAAATTCAAATCCGTGGTGTCGGTATTGTGGCGAATCTGCTCGACTTGCGTCGGCTCGCACATCGGCGCCGCCTGTGCGTGAGCACTCGAAATACCCCAAATGCTGCAAGCGCCCCAAGCGCCCAATAAAAATGCGCCAATCCGTGTTGATTTCACCGATTGACGCCAATTCAATCTATTCAAACCGCTGTTCATCAACCCGTCAACTGATGGCTGATGAGTTTTTTCACCGGCATGAGCACATCCGAGACGCGCAAAACCGCCGTGCGCAGCAATTTCGCCGGTGGCGTTTCGTTGGTGAACAGTTTCACCACAAAATTCGTGCCGTGGTAAATCGGGCGGGTTTTGAGCTGATGTTTGCGATCGTATTGTTGCAGCAGCGTAGGTGTGCCGATGTCGCGCCGTTGACGGTGCGCCGATTTGATCAAATCACTCAAAATGGCTTGGCTTGACAGGCCGAGGTTAAACCCGTGTGCGGTTACGGGATGCATACCGACTGCCGCGTCACCGATCAGCGCAAAGCGGGTGCTGTAAAAACGGCGTGCATGCGTACCAACCAGCGGATAGCGATGGCGTGGACTCACCACTTTCACGTCGCCCAAGCTGTGGTTGACGCGCTCGGCAATGTCTTGCGCCAGCGCCTCATCGTCCAAATCCAAAACCTGATGCGCCAATTGCGTGTCAATCGTAATCACCGCGCTGGACAGGTTCTCGGTCAAGGGCAAAATCGCCAAAGTACGACCGTAGTGGAAGCATTCAAACGCGGTGTTTTCATTGCTCGCCGTGTGTTCAAAACGCAGCGCAATCACGGTGCGGCCAAAATCGTGCATATCGACCGGAATGCCCATCTGCTGGCGCGTGGTGGAGAAACGCGAATCCGCCGCCACGACCAGCGCGGCAGTCAATTTTTCACCGGAGGTCAAAACGACGTGCGCTTGCTCAGGCGTCGCACCGACGGTTTGTACCTTTTGCTCGGTGAACCAAGTCAAATTCGCTTGATGCTCAACCTGTGAATAAACGGATTGGCGGATGTGGTGATTGGAAATCAAATAGCCCAGCGTGTCGGCCGGTTTGCCGCGCGCTTTATCCGGCGTTTCAAAATGCAGTTCAAATGGCGACGTACCATCCACTACCTTGGCCGAGCGCAGGAAGAAAATCTCGCCTTCCGGCACCGCATCCCACGCCCCCATTTCCTGCAACAATTCCTTGGAGTAATGCGTCAACGCGATTTCACGGCCATCGGGCGGTGGATTTTTCAATGTTTGCTCGCTCGCGGGATCGATGATCGCCACTTTGAGCGTCGTACCCGCCAATGAGCGCGCCAAGCTTAACCCAGCAGGCCCTGCGCCAATGATAATCACGTCGTATGCGTTTGAATGAGCCATGACTCACACCCCCAATGGATAATCAGATAATCACTATTCAGTTGATTTTGTAAAAAAAGAAACAGCGCCATTGTAGGCCGAATATGCCCATTTCGCAAATAATCCTAAAGACGGGGGCGGGATTCGATGCCTGATTAAAGACTACGGACGAGGCTGACGGACGACTGATTCAAGGGCAACACAAGGGCAACCTTGACGGTAGCTCAAACCGACACACAAACAGCGGCTCGCCACGCGCATGATACTTGCGCTCAAACGGCGTGATTGGCTCGATAATCGGTAACTGCCCGATGCTTTCCGGCTCAACACCCGTCACATGGCGCACAGCAAATGCAAACTCACGCACATACACCGGCCAATTGCTGCGACATTCCAACGTACCGCCCAGCGCGACCATCGTGGGAAACACCGCATGGCCGTGCCAACGTCGTTGCAAATGGCCGATTTTCGGCCACGGATTGGGATAAAGAATGAAATGTTTGTACAGCCGCTCGCCACGCCGCGCCAGCTCATCGTGCAACAGTCGCCAAAAATCAACCAAATCGGCGCGTATCCAGATGAAATTATCCGGCATTTGATCGCGCCACCAACTTTTATGCGTCGTCAAACGATCCTCAGACTGATCCACGCCCACCACAAAGGCCTGCGGATGCGCGCGCGCAATGTGCAGTGTGGACTCACCTACGCCACAACCAGCGTCCACAATCAACGGCGCAAATTGACGCTCCGCCCACGCCTGCATGAACTGCGCAAATGCCGCACGGTTATACTCGGTATACGGCTTTTGAAACGCCGTGCCCTGATGACGCGCCAGCACACGCGGCAAATCGCTGTGGATATCGCTTTGCGCACTGCGGATGTTCGGGTTATCCGACCAATCGCCCATATTGGAAGAGGAGTTATTCATAAAAGCCGTGGAATTTGAGTCATCATAAGAGCCGAATTATTCCACATCCGCGCCGAGGCTGACAAACAAAGTCCGAATCAAACCGACATTAGGCTCATCAAGCACCTATCAGCCACATATATGGGCTGCCAACACGCGCCGCACTTGAACTTTTCATACAGATGCCGCATATTATCTATATCTAAACCTAATATCATCCGCAAAGGTTCACGCGCGCGCGGATTCAGGCTAAAATGCAGTGTTTGTTGATGGCGAGACATAGGCACGCCATCCATTTGCTTAACAGTCGGTTGGCACAGCCATCATCGCAATGGATTTATCGATATGATCGGGATATTAATCATCACCCACGCACCGCTCGGACAGGCGTTTTTAGAGACCTTGGCGCACGTGCACAAGCACGAACCGGAAGCGGTGATCGCGCTGGACGTGGTGGCGGATGAGGATGTGCACGCGGTGGCACAGCGCGCCATGCAGGCAGTTGATCAATTGAACGACGGCGACGGCGTGCTGGTGGTGACCGATGTGTGCGGGGCAACACCGGCGAACTGCGCGGTGCGCCTGATCGAACAGCAGCCGCACACCGAGCTGGTCTACGGCGTGAGTTTGCCGACCTTGTTGCGCGCGCTCAATTACCGCCATCTGCCGCTGACCGAATTGGCTCAAAAAGCAATTGAAGGCGGTCAGCGCGGCTTGTTTGCCTATGAACGCAGCCATGAGCAGGCAAACGATCCGGCAAAACCATAAAACCCAACAGCGCAACGCGGTCATTCGTGCGCTGAAGCATTAACTGATTTGAGTCTATTTGAATAAGGAACCACCCATGGTCCAAGCAGAAACCACCATTATCAATAAACTCGGCCTGCACGCGCGCGCGTCGGGCGTGTTGACCCAAACCGTCACACCGTTCAAAAGCGAGGTTTGGATCACGCGCAACGGTCGCCGCGTCAATGCCAAATCGATCATGGGCGTGATGATGCTCGCCGCCGGTATCGGCTCCACCGTGACGATTGAGGCCGACGGCGAAGACGAGCAAGAAGCGCTGGACGCCGTGTTGGCCATCATCGCCAACAAGTTCGGCGAAGACGAATAAGCGCCGGTTAACACCCATCAACCTCAGAAAGCCAACAGTGACCTTCAGCATCCACGGCATCGGCGTCAGCGAAAAAGTTGCGATTGGACGAGCGCATCTGCTCTCGCACGTCAGCTTGGAGGCGCAACACTTCCTGATTGCAGCCGATCAAGTGGATGACGAGTTGCAACGCTTTTTAGCCGCGATCAAAACCGTGCAGGACGAATTTACCGACCTACACAATCAACTGGACGACGACGCACCGGTCGAAATGAGCGCGATGCTCAGCGTACACAGCATGATTGCGCAAGACGAATTGATCGTCCAAGCGACACAAGCGTTAATCACACAAAAACGCTACAACGCCGAGTGGGCGCTGTCCGAACAGGTGCATGAGCTGATGGCACAGTTTGACGCGTTTGAAGACGAATACCTGCGCGAACGCAAGCAGGACGTGATGCAAGTCGGCACGCGCATCATGCGCGCGCTGCGCGAACGCAACCGTCTGGTGTGCGAGATTCCGCAGGCATTTGACGCCGAAATGATTTTGGTCGCGCACGACATCGCGCCGGCGGATATGCTGCAATTCAAAGACCGCTCGCTGGGCGGCTTCATCACCGACACCGGCGGGCCGAACAGCCACACCGCGATTGTCGCGCGTGGCTTGGGTTTACCCGCCGTCGTCTCCACCGGACAGGCGCGCGCCATCATCCGCCAAAACGAATGGGTGATTGTCGATGGCGTGAATGGCGTGGTACTGGTCAACCCCGACGAACTGATTCTCTCACACTACCGACAGGTACAGCAGGCGCAGATCGCGCAGGAGCAACTGCTGGCGCAATTGATCGGACGCGAAGCCGTAACCCTCGATGGCAAAGCCATCAAGCTGCTGGCCAATATCGAATCACCGTCCGACATCCCGCGTCTGAAGGCCGTCGGCGCAGACGGCGTGGGATTATTCCGCACCGAATACCTGTTCATGAACCGCAAAGACTTGCCCGACGAAACCGAGCAATTCGAGTTTTACAAAAACGCGGCGGTGGCGATGGAGGGCAAACCGCTCACCATCCGCACGCTGGACATCGGCGCGGACAAAGCCCTGTCCACCGACGATTACGAAACACCGATGAATCCGGCGCTCGGTCTGCGCGCCGTGCGCTACTGTCTGGCCAACCCGAAAATGTTTCTCACGCAAATCCGTGCGATTTTGCGCGCGTCGCATTACGGCTCGATCAAACTCTTGATTCCGATGGTCAGCGGCGTGGAGCAACTGCAACAAACCTTGCACCTGATCGAAAAAGCACGCCAGCAACTGCGCGAGGCGGATATCCCGTTTGACGAGCAGCTACCGATCGGCGTCATGATCGAGATTCCATCAGCAGCCTTGATTTTGCACGCGCTGCTGCCGATGCTCGATTTCGTCTCCATCGGTACGAACGATCTGACACAGTACACCCTCGCCGTGGATCGCGGTGACGCGGATGTCGCGCACCTGTACGAAGAACTGCATCCGGCGGTGTTGCAACTGATTATTTTCACCATTCGCGCCGCACAAACGGCCAGCAAACCAGTCTCGATCTGCGGCGAAATGGCGGGCAATGCCAAGCTCACACGTCTGTTGTTAGCAATGGGCTTGGACGAATTTTCCATGCAGCAGGCGCAACTGCTGCCGGTCAAAGCGAAAATCCTCAACGCCTGCACCGAACAAGCGCAGCCGTATTTGGATCAGGTGCTGAGTAGCTACGAAATCGCGCAGATCAAACAGCACATCCGCACGCTCAATGAAGTACCCATGCAGGCCGAACAGCCTGAAAGCGTAGCGCAGACACCCGCACAAGCCACCCTACACTAATCTCATTCGCGCTCATCCCATCGATCAGCGCATAACACCGAAGCAGAAAGTCATTATGTCCACCGTAGCAAACAAAGCCATGAATCCGATTGAAACCGAAGTCACATCCAACTTCATTCGCCAAAAAATCGACACGGAAACCGCCGCAGGCAAATATGCGAATCGCACGGATGCCAACGGTCGTCCCCTGCCAATCGTCATCACCCGCTTTCCGCCCGAGCCGAACGGCTATCTGCACATCGGTCACGCAAAAAGCATTTGTCTGAATTTCGGTCTGGCGCAAAGCTACGGCGGGCGCTGCCACCTGCGTTTTGACGACACCAACCCCGAAAAAGAATCCATCGAATACGTGAATTCGATCAAAGACATGGTGCACTGGCTCGGCTTTGACTGGACCGACGAATATGGTGAAGAACATCTGTACTACGCCTCGGACTACTTTGAACAACTCTATCAATTCGCCGAAAAACTGATCGAAGCCGGTCACGCCTACATTGACTCGCAGGACGCCGACACCATCCGCGCGCAACGCGGCCAACTGCACGAAGCCGGCCAAAACTCGCCCTACCGCGACCGTCCGGCAAGCGAGAGCCTCGATATTTTCCGCCGCATGCGCGCGGGCGAATTCCCCGAAGGCGCGCATGTGCTGCGTGCGAAAATCGACATGGCCGCCTCCTTCATCGTCATGCGCGATCCGGTGATTTACCGCATTCGCTACGCGCACCACCACCGCACCGGCGACACATGGTGCATCTATCCGATGTACGACTTCACCCACTGCATTTCCGATGCGCTGGAAAAAATCACCCACTCACTGTGCACGCTCGAATTTGAAAACAACCGTCCGCTGTACAACTGGGTGCTGGAGCGTCTGGTCGAGGTCGGCGTGTTTGAACAACCGCTGCCCGAGCAAACCGAATTTGCCCGAATGAACCTGACCTACGCCATCACCAGCAAACGCAAACTGCTGCAACTGGTTGAAAACCACCACGTTGACGGCTGGGACGACCCGCGCATGATGACGTTGGTCGGCGTGCGTCGTCGTGGCTTCACACCCGAAAGCCTGCGCCTGTTTGCCGAGCGCATCGGCGTATCCAAAGCCGACTCATGGATTGAAATGGGCGTATTGGAGCAAGCCGTGCGCGACGACCTGGATGCCAAAGCGCCGCGCGCCGTGGCTGTGTTAAAACCACTCAAACTCATCATCGACAACTACGCCGAAGGCCAAACCGAGTTGTGCCACGCGCCCGTACATCCGCACCACCCTGAAATGGGACAACGCGAGTTCCTGTTCGCACGCGAGCTGTGGATTGAGCAAGACGACTTCATGGTCGAACCGATCAAAGGCTTTTTCCGCCTGTTCGTCGGCAACAAAGTGCGTCTGCGTCACGGTTTCGTGATCGAATGCACGGGCTTTGATACCAACGACGCGGGCGAAGTGATTGCGGTACACGCCAACTACTTCCCCGACTCAAAAAGCGGCACCGAAGGCTCGAACAACTACAAAGTCAAAGGCAACATCCACTGGCTGTCCGACGCATCGTCCATCCCGTGCGAAATCCGCGTGTACGATCGCCTGTTCAACGATCCGCACCCCGATGCGGGCGGCAAAGATTTCCTCGCCGCGCTCAACCCCGACTCCAAACACACCAGCCAAGGCTTCGTGGAAAGCGGTCTGGCCAACACCGCGCCCGAAACGCATTTCCAATTCGAGCGTCATGGCTACTTCGTCACCGACCAAAAAGACAGTCAACCCGGCGCGTTGGTATTCAATCGCATTGTCAGCTTGAAAGACGGCTGGACAGCGAAGAAATAATTCGTATCGCCAATCCAAACAAAAGGGTGCTCATACAAGCACCCTTTCTTTTCGACGTTATTGAGCGCCCTCTTAATTCATGGCCTCAATTTTAAAATTTGTCCCTGCCAAGGCATTTTGAAGCTCAGGCAATTGCGCCGAGCCGCTGACCACGGCGCGCGGCGGCATGAGTTGAACCCGAACACTGTCAACGCCCGCTACGGCGGATAAAGTGGTTTGTACGCGCGTCACGCAGTGCTGGCAGGTCATCCCGCTGACCACATAAGTTTGTTCGCTCATTTGTGCATCCTTTCATGAAAATCAATTGTTGCCCTTTGGTTTTTTCACCTCGCATTGTACTCAAAATTAGGGCACTTGCGTGCGCCATGCCAAGCCCAACCATGCGTTAAACGAGATCGCCGTACGTCCAGCCCATAGATTTTGAATTTCATGTCGATACATTGGTACAATGTTACGGTGAATTCAAGCACGAAGTGCAACGCTGTTAAAAAGACTTGCAGGAGAAATAAACCCATGCCGTTTACGCGGTCGGTTGTTTAATTTCTGCATGATTGTATCCAAGAAATCGGCATCGATGTGCGCCATCGAAGCCTTTTTGGGAATGTATTGCCGAATCAAACCGTTTGTATTCTCATTTGAACCGCGTTGCCAAGAACAGTATGGTTTAGCAAAGTAAGTCGTGCATCCAATCGCTTGGTCAATCAAGGCATGGTCTGCAAACTCTTTGCCATTATCGAATGTGATGGTATGGACATGTTCCTTGAATGGTGTGAGCAATTCTATGCAGGCTTTTCGCACCAACTCGGCGGTTTTGCGTTCAACCTTGGCGATGAGGGTCAAGCCAGTCATGCGCTCCACCAATGTGACGATGGCTTGTTTGTGATGTGCGCCAATGACTGTATCACCTTCCCAGTGTCCCAGCTCTTCACGGGTCTCAACGCTGGCAGGTCGTTCGCTGATGTCGCGTCGGTTGGGTATTTGCCCTCGGGTTGAGTAGGATTTGCCATAGGCTTTACGCCGCTTTTTGGCACAGCGCAGTTGTTTGTAAAGTTGTCCGCCTTGGTTCTTGTCTGCTCTGACGCGACTATAAATGGTGGTGTGACTAATCGGTAACGCCGCAGCAATTTGCTCTGGTGACCATTCGTCGTTTAGGTATTGGGTGGCAACGTTGAATATATCTGAGCTGATGCGCTTCGCATTTCGGCTATTCAGAGCACGAAGTTCGGACAGGGTTTGAGCGCGTTTTGGACGGTAGCCACGCTTGCTGCGATTGCGTTGCAATTCTCGCGAAATGCTCGATTTGTTTCGCCCTATCGCTTCGGCGATGGCTTTTAGTCTGTGTCCGCTTGCGCTCATGTTCGCTATGATGTTACGCTCTGTTTGGTTGAGGTGGGTGTACTGTGTCATGGCAACTTTCTATTGGCGTAGAGAGGGTCAAGTGTACTCACCTTGACTTCTCTTACCGATTTTTTTGTTGCACTTCGTACTTTAATTTAAGTACCTTTACCTGATTGCCATGGGTGTTGTATCCATGCGCGCAAGTTTGACATCCTATTTTGAGAAAGTTGGCCTCATGACCACATTTGCTCCCCTTCAAAACGATACGTTTTTGCGCGCATTGCGCCGCGAGCCCACCGAATACACGCCGATTTGGCTGATGCGTCAAGCGGGACGCTATTTGCCGGAATACCGCGCCACGCGCGCGCAGGCCGGCAGCTTCATGCAACTGGCGCAGAATCCTGAGCTGGCCACCGAGGTCACGCTTCAACCCATTGACCGCTACAACTTGGACGCGGCGATTTTGTTCTCCGACATTTTGACCGTACCGGACGCGATGGGGCTGGGTTTGCGCTTCGTGGAAAATGAGGGGCCGAAATTCGACCGTCCATTGCAAGATGAAGTCGCCGTACAGCGCCTCGAAGTACCTGACATGGCGAAATTGCAATATGTCTTTGACGCAGTGACGCAAATTCGCAAATCGCTCAATGGCCGCGTACCGCTGATCGGTTTTGCCGGCAGTCCGTATACCATCGCCTGCTATATGGTGGAGGGCGGCAGCTCTAGCGATTTTCGCACGATCAAAACCATGATGTATTCGCGCCCAGACCTGTTGCACCACATTTTGTCGGTGAATGCGCACGCCACTGCGTCGTATTTGAACGCACAAATCGCCGCCGGCGCGCAGGCGGTCATGCTGTTTGACACATGGGGCGGCTCACTCTCGCACCGCTGTTATCAAGAGTTTTCACTGGCGTATATGCGTCAGGTCGTGGCGCAATTGAACCTCGCAGTGGACGGCAAAGAGGACGGCGCGAAAATCCCCGTGATCGTATTCACCAAGGGCGGCGGCCAATGGCTCGAAGCCATGTGCGACATCGGTGCGAATGCGCTCGGCCTGGATTGGACGACCAATTTGGCACAAGCCAAGGCACGCGTGGGTGACCGCGTGGCTTTGCAAGGCAACATTGACCCGTCGATCTTGTTCGGCAGCGAAGCGGTGATTCGCCAAACGGTACGCCAAATATTGGACGAATACGGCGCGGATGTCGGCCATGTATTCAATCTGGGACACGGCATTTCGCAATTCGTCAACCCAGACGCAGTGACTGTCTTGGTCGATGAGGTGCATCGTTATAGCCGCAGTCAGCGCGAAGCCAAAAAAGACTGAGCAAAGCAATCAAAGCGGCTATCTATATTGAATAAGGGTGAAACAGATGGATGCCGCTTTGAGCCGAGTTGTACACAAAGTTATCCACAGCCGAATCACGGATGTAGACACTTGATATGACAGGCGTTTTGGAGGTTCGTCGAGGAGTTACCCAAAAAGTAACGGCTTACATGGGTGGATAACCCGTCGCACAGTACGGCGCTTTGCGGGCGATGCAAATTAAGATCTAATATACTGTTTTTATTCAATATTTTTAAACCATTCGATTGACCCGGATATTGTTTCAGACGCTTCGTCTACGCCAAAATTTATCAATATGTGAGCGCCATCCAAGTGTGCTAAGCGGATGCGACGCAGGGTTTGTTCACAGTAAATTTTGAGCCGAACCAAGTGATTATTGGCAATGTTCACTGAATTTATCCACCGTTTTCATGCCTGAATCGGTGCAATCATGGCACAACTGATATTGGCGTCATGGTACTAACATAGTTCGTCGGGATTTTTTGTCTTTTTTTTGAGTTTTTTCTGTTGTTTTGGCTTGACTTACGCACAAAATTGTTAAGCCTCAGAACAGACGCGGCATTGCTTGATTTTGAGATTTATTGAGCTTATATTTTCACGTAAGTCATTGTTTTTTATGATTTTTCATAAATGTGTAAAAATTGCTCAGTCTGTTGGAAAGCCTGATTTTGACAGGGTTTGGCTCGGTTTTACACGGTTTACCCACAGAGTTATCCACAGATTTTGTGGGCAATTAAAATTCTCTAATAAAATCAAAGAAATGCTGTCTAATGTTAATAATTTTTTGAGTTTATCGCGATAAATGACAACTTGGGTTTTGCGTGTGGCGTGTGATGTGCCCGTAGCCGTTTCGGCGGACGGGCTGTTTGACTACGCGCCCCGTTCGATCGCTTTACCGGACGGTGAATGCTTGGATGAGCACAACCGCGACGCATGGCTCGGGCGCGCGGTGATTGTGCCGTTTGGCCGCCCGAACAAGCGCGGTGAAGCCAACACCGTGGTCGGTTGGGTGTTTGACACCGCCGATACGACAGATGTACCCGCAGACAAGCTCAAATCGGTCATTGGCGCGGTACCGAGCGTTCCGCGCGCGGATGCGGCCTGGTTGCAATTAATGCATTTCATGGCGCGCTACTATCAGCGCGGCTTGGGCGAAGTGAGTTTGCCCGCATTGCCGAAAAAGCTGCGCGTGCCCGCGAATTTTGTGCAGGATGACGAAGGCGTTTGGCAGTTGCAACAGGGCAAACGCACCTGGCAGCAGTGGCGCAAACGCGCCGCACTGGATGCAGATTTGCCTGCGCCCGTCGAATTTCACGCACCATTACAACTCAATTCGGAGCAGCAGTCCGTGCTGGATGCGCTTTTAAGCACAACGCAGAGCACGAACGAGCCGCCCGCACCGCAATTGCTGTTCGGCATCACCGGCAGCGGCAAAACCGAGGTGTATTTGCATTATTTGGCGCAGATTTTGCAGCATGACGAGTGCGCGCAGGTGTTGATCTTGGTTCCCGAAATCAATCTGACCCCGCAATTCGCGCAGCGACTGACCGAGCGTTTTGGCGAGCAAGCGGTGGTGTCTTTGCACAGCGGTTTGAACGATGGCGAGCGCCTACTCGCATGGTGGCGTGCCGCCTATGGCCACGCACGGGTGATTTTGGGCACGCGCCTATCGATACTCGCAATGATTCCGAATCTGCGCGCCATCGTGGTTGATGAGGAGCACGATCCGTCCTATCGTCAGCAGGACGGCATTCGCTATTCGGCGCGCGACGTGGCGATTTACCGCGCACATCAATTGGGCATACCGATTATTTTGGGTTCGGCCACACCGTCTTTTGAAACCTGGCAAAGCGCGCAATCGGGGCGTTATGGCCTGCATGTTTTGCATCAACGCGCCAGCGCCGGTGCGCAATTGCCCAAAGTGCATTTGATCAACACGCAACAGCGCCACGCGCACGATGGCCTGAGCCAGCCGATGATTCAGGCGGTGGATGCGGCGTTGGCACGCGGGCAGATGAGCTTGCTGTTCCAAAACCGTCGCGGCTATGCGCCGGTGGTGTATTGCACGCACTGCGGTTGGATCGCCGACTGCACCGCGTGTTCGGCGCACATGGTGTACCACAAAAGCTCGCGTCAACTGCATTGCCACCACTGCGGCGCGCACCACGCCGTACCGAAACAATGCCCAAGCTGCGACAACAGCGAAATTGTACCGATTGGCCAAGGCACGCAACGTTTGGAGGAAACCATCCAACTGCGTTGGCCCAACGCGCGCGTGATGCGTCTGGATGCCGATTCAACCCGTCTCAAAGGCGCACTGGAGCGGCAATTGCAACAAATCGCCGCCGGTGAAGTGGACATCGTGATTGGCACGCAGATTTTGGCCAAAGGCCACGACTGGCCGAATTTGACCGTCGTCGGCGTATTGGACGCAGACAGCGGGCTGTTTGCGCAGGATTACCGCGCGCCCGAAAAGCTCTTCGCACAGTTGCAACAGGTCATTGGCCGTGCCGGACGCGGACAATACGCGGGCGAGGTGCTGATTCAAAGCCGCTTCGTTGAGCATTCGATTTGGCAGCATTTACTCGCGCATCGCTTCAGCGAATTTGCCGCCGAGGAACTGGATGTGCGTCGGCAATTGCATTTACCGCCGTTTGGCGCGCATGCCTTGTTGCAGGTGGGCGCGGATGCGTACGAGCAAGCACACGCCTTCGCACAGGCCGCGCGCGAGTTGGCACTGTCCCTCATCAGCGAACAGCCCGAATTCGCCAGCATCGTGGTCAACGCCGCCGTGCCGATGCACATGATGCGCGTCAAGCACAGCGAACGCGCCCAAGTACTGGTCGAATGCACCTCGCGTGCGCGATTGCAGGCATTTCTACCACTCTGGCAAGCGCAACTGATCGCACAAAAATCCCGCCTGACTTGGCTGATCGAAGTGGATCCCGCTGAGATTTGATGCGCCGCCAAACCCGCGTGGCCTCAATACAAAAAGCCCGCATCTGCGCGGGCTTGTGTGAAAACAACCATGAAGCAGAGCGACCGCTCATGCACGCGTGAGCGTCAATAGCGTCACCTCACTCACAATATCGGTTGAGCGCAGCGCCGGCCCCCAATAGCCCGTACCCGAGTTCACATACACCCAACCCCGCCCATTCGCACTCAAGCCCTGAGCAAAATCATGCACCCAGCGCACAATCCACGTCCCAGGGAAATATTGCCCTGCGTGCGTGTGGCCGGACAATTGCAAATCAATCGGCAAGCCTTCGGTCAATTGAGCGGTATCGGGATGATGCGCCAGCAAAATAGTTGGCGCACTGGGCGCGCCCTGCAAAGCCAATTGCGGACTGCACACATGCGTAGCATGGCGCTGACTGGCACGCAAATCATGCACACCGGCGACTACCAACGGTGCGCCGTTGATATTCAATACAGCATGTTGATTTTGCAAAGTGGTAAAGCCCAAACGCGCCCACTCCGCCAACCAATTTTCCGCCTTTTCGGTGTAATACTCATGATTGCCGGTCACAAAAAACCGGCCATGATTCGCCCGCATCTGCGCCAGCGGTGCCACCTGATCACGCAACTGCGCCACCGAGCCATCGGTCAAATCCCCCGTCAGAGCAATGATGTCGGCGTTTAATTGATTTACCGTCGCCACCACCGCATCGACCAAGCGCCGCTCGTGGCGAATCTGCCCGATATGCACGTCCGAAATTTGTACGATGCGCACGCCTTCCAACGCGGGGGGTAAATTGCGAATCGGCACCGAGACATTCACCACAGTCGGCTGCATATCATTCGCATCCACCGCCGCTCGACCAAACACGCCGGTGGTCAGCACCAATGCACCCCATCGGCTTGATTCACGTAAAAAATCACGGCGCTTGTTCTGCAACTCATACGACGCATAGCTTTGAAATTGTGTCGCGCGTTTTTGCCGACGCGCCATTGAGCGCTCCACCATACCGCTCAGAAATAAAAAAATATCCCGCGCCAGCGTCATAAACAACACAATCGAGTACAAACCCATCGCGTATTGCAGCACCTGAATCACACCTACATGCCCGAGCGGGAGCCAAAATCGGCGAAACACGAACGACACCGGCAAGCTAAAGGCCATGACAAACACCGCGCACCACAGCGCAAAACGCACTGCGCCCGACCAACTCGGGTTAATCAAACGTCGCCCGACATAATACGCCGAGGCGAATAAAATCAGATTGAGGATTAACGGAACCACATACGTCATATTCATCACATCACCACAGCCACGGATCAATAGTCCGCATAATCATCGGCATACGCCAGATTATCAAAGCGCGTGAACTCGCCGTGGAAGGCCAATTTCACCACGCCGGTCGGACCATTACGGTGTTTGCCAATGATGATGTCCGCTTTGCCGCGCGCCTCGTCCAATTTTTGCTGATTGACACTTTCGCCATCTTTTTGCAAATAATATTCCTCACGGTACACAAACATAATGATGTCCGCATCCTGCTCAATCGCACCCGACTCACGAATATCCGACATCATCGGACGTTTATCCGGCCGGTTCTCCACCGCACGACTGAGCTGCGACAGAGCAACTACCGGGCAATCCAATTCACGCGCCAAAGATTTCAAACCGCGTGAAATTTCCGAAATCTGCGCCTGACGATTTTCCGTATTATTGGGCGAGCTCATCAACTGAATATAATCCACCATAATCATGCCCAACCCGCCGCAAGTGCGGTGCAAACGACGCGCGCGCGAACGCAATTCCAGCGCGCTCAAGCCCGGCGTTTCATCGATGAACAACTGCGTGTCGCGGGTTTTTTCAATCGCCACGGTCAAATGTTCCCAATCCTGATCGGTCAACTTACCCGTGCGCAAATGATTTTGATTGATCCGGCCGACCGAGCCCAGCACACGCAAACCCAACTGCTCCGCGCCCATCTCCATCGAAAACACCGCGACCGGCAAACCCTCCTCAATCGCAATGTGCTCGGCAATATTCATCGCAAACGAAGTTTTACCCATCGATGGACGGCCTGCAATAATTACCAAATCACCCTTTTGCAGCCCCGACGTCATTTTATCCAGCGTCGCAAAGCCCGTCGCCACGCCGGTCACATCATCCATATGCTCGCGCTCGTGCAGCTCATTGATCATTTCCAACACATCTTTGAGCACCACCGGTAATTCGATAAACTCATTGTTACCGCGTTGACCATCCTGCGACACCTGCAAAATCGCCTTCTCCGCCGAATCAATGATCTCATTCGTGTCGCGTCCCTGCGGACTGAGCGCCGACTCGGCAATATTGTCCGACGCCGAAATCAATTTGCGCAACAAACTGCGATCACGAATGATCTCCGCATAGCGGCGAATATTCACCGCCGACGATACGCCAGTCGCCAATGCGTTCAAATACGCCATACCGCCGACATCATCCAGCCGCCCCTGATTTTGCAAAGACTCAAATACCGTCAACACATCCGCCGGATGCGTTTTCTCAATCAAACCCATGATCGTTTTAAATATCAGCCGGTGATCATAGCGATAAAAATCATCCTCATGCACCACATCGCTGATTTTGTCCCACGCCATATTGTCCAGCATCAAGCCACCCAATACCGACTGCTCCGCCTCAATCGAATGCGGCGGCGTACGCAACAACGACAAATCATCGCCCGAAAAATTATTCATATCCCAATCCATTCAATACTGTCAGCACATCCATTTTTGGAATTAGACTCCCCAAAAATCAACGATGCCATAGCCAACCAACAGACTGAATTGTACTTGCTTCGCCGAACACGTGTTAAATCAAAAAACCTAAAATTCAGCGTTTTCACGTAAATTTATTTGACAACATCCAACACCTCAGCAAAAAAACCTTAGAAATTCACACAAATAGCATTGACAGAATCCGGCAATGTCCATATAATTTCATTCTCTTTTGGGTCGTTAGCTCAGCTGGTAGAGCAGCGGACTTTTAATCCGTTGGTCACAAGTTCGAATCTTGTACGACCTACCAAAAAATCTAAAAATGGCTTATCCTTGCGATAAGCCATTTTTTATGCTCACAAAGTAAATACGCTCGTTTTTTATTGATCTATTTAGTAAGTACCCCAATTCATCAATATTCCCGCACCGGCACAACGAACGCGTATGAAATCCTTTGTCTTCTCAGACAATATGGCATAATGGCTCATCATTTTAATCCTGCCCACAACCCCTTTATGTCACGTCGTAAATCGTCCTCCGCTGCTCATTTGGAAGAGCAAAACACCCTCGCCGTCCAAGTGGCGCGCTTGTATTATCATCAAGGTTTGACTTCCGACGAAGTGGCGCGCGAGTTGAGTTTGTCGCGCCCGAAAGTCAGTCGTCTTTTGACCTTTGCTAAGCAAACCGGTCTGGTGGAAATTCACATTCATGATCCACAAGCGCATCCGAAAAGTCTGGAGGCTCAGCTCAAACAACGTTATCCCTTCATCACGCCGCATGTGGTCAGCGTTCCGATGGGTAGCAATGAGGATATCTGGCTGGAGCGCGTAGCGGTGGCGACGGCCAATTTATTAAATGCGAATCTGCGCCCGCGACAAGTGGTCGGCTTGGCGTGGGGAACCACGCTGGATGCGGTATCGCGGGCATTGACGCCGAAAAATATCCCCGACTTAACGTTCGTACAGCTCAACGGCAGCGCCAACTCGCTCGATCTGGTCAGTGGCTTTGTGACCGATACCATTGCACGTTTTGCACAGAATTATGGCGCGCAAGCACACCTGTTTCCTGTGCCCACTTTTTTCGACGACCCACGCACGAAAAAGGCGATGTGGCGTGAGCGCACCATCCGACATATTTTGGACATCCAAGAGAAAGCAGATGTGCTGATTTACTCGGTCGGTAGCGTCACGGCAAAAATTCCGAGCCATGTGTATGTCGCCGCGTATTTGGACGAACCCGATTTACAGGAATTGGGCGACGCCGGTGCAATCGGCGATATCGCCACGGTGTTTTACCGTGCCGATGGCAGCTTTGCCGATATTCCGTTCAATAAACGCGCCAGCGGTCCGAGTTTGGCGATCACGCGCAAGGTAAAATCGGCGATCTGTGTGGTCAGCGGTTTGGGTAAAGTATCCGCACTGCGCGGCGCACTGGAAGGGCGGTTGATGAATACGTTGGTGCTGGATGAGATCACGGCACATGCGTTGTTATACGCTGATGATTAATGTATCTTGATAAAGGAGTGTCTCATGTCTGATCACAAACATAACAGCATTGATTATGTCGAGTTCTCCGGTAAAGATTCGAACAGCATTACCCAAATCAAGAATTTTTATTCAGATGCTTTTGGGTGGAAATTCAACGAATGGGGAGCCAGTTATATAGACACCGATTCCAGCGGCATTGCCTGCGGTTTTGATGCCACGAGCATTCGCGCTCCGCTCGCGGTAATTTATTCCGACAATCTGGAAAACTCGTATGCGATTATTAAGGATTTAGGCGGTATCATCACCCGTGAGATTTTGTCATTTCCGGGTGGTCGGCGCTTTCATTTCAAAGATCCAGCGGGAAATGAGCTTGCCGTTTGGTCGGATAAATAGACGAATGATCAGATCAAAAGCAAAAAGCCCTTGGCAATACAAGGGCTTTTTTTATGGCCAAAATAATCATTGCAAGATATAGCCGCTAACCAATTCGCTGTATTCACGCACCTGCGCCTGTTGCCATGACTCATCGTAGCCCAGTTCTTCAGCAATGATGGCGGCCACACGCGGCGCCATGTGCGCACTGGCGCGGGCATTGAGCAGCAGCGCACGCAGGCGGCGCGCCAATACGTCTTCGACCGTGCGCGCTTGTTCCATGCGCACCGCCCAGCGAACTTCAGCCTCGGTGTACGGCAATTCTGGATTGAGAATCTGCGTCGCGCCATCGAGCTTTTGAATCAGCGGCGCATCCGTGCCATAGACTTTCCAGTGTTCTTCTAAATTATCCATAGTCCAGCCGTGCAGTTTCAAGCCTTCGGTAATGCTCGGTTTACCCGACCATTTAACCAGACCTTCGGCCTGATTCACGGTGTCCGCACCCATGCGGCGGTAGGTCGTCCATTTGCCGCCGGTCAGGGTGATCAAGCCGCCTTCGCTGATGCGAATGACGTGATCGCGTGACAGGGCTTTGGTTTCACCACCTTCGGCCGCTTTCACGAGCGGACGCAATCCGGCAAAAATGCTTTGTACATCTTGGCGTTTCGGCGCCGGATTGAGGTATTGCGCAGCGGTGCGCAGAATGAAGTCAATCTCTTCTCCCAAGGCGCGCGGCTCCAGATCAACGTTCGGCACTGCGGTGTCGGTCGTGCCGATCACCACATGTTCATGCCACGGCACGGCGAACAGCACACGACCGTCTTCGGTTTTCGGAATCATGATCGCAGCATCACCCGGCAGGAATTTTTTATCGACAATGACGTGGACGCCTTGGCTCGGCGAGAGCATGGCTTTGGCCTGCGGATTTTCCATACGGCGAATGTCATCGACAAACACGCCGGTCGCATTGACCACGACAGAGGCGCGCGCCTCGATGGTTTCGCCGGTTTCGCTATCGCGCAACGTGACACCGGCGATTTTAGCGCCGTCTTTGAGCAAGCCAACTACCGGTGCATAGTTCACGGCTACGCCGCCGTGTTGCTCAAAGGTGCGCAGCAAGGTGATCGCCAATCGGCTGTCATCAAACTGTCCGTCGTAGTACAAAATACCGCCTTTCAAGCCTTCTTGCTTCAAGGTCGGCGCATGGCGCAAGGCCTCGTCTTTGCTCACGTAGCGGCTGGATTTCAAGTTTAATTTACCCGCCAGCATGTCGTACATTTTCAAGCCGATGCCGTAGAACGGCGCCGCCCACCATTGGTATGCCGCAATCACAAAACCCATATCATGCACCAAATGCGGCGCATTTTTTTTCAATAGACCGCGCTCGTGCAACGCTTCGCGCACCAAGTGGACATTGCCCTGTGCCAAATAGCGCACGCCGCCGTGCACCAGTTTGGTACTGCGGCTGCTGGTGCCTTTGGCGTAATCGTGCGCTTCAACCAGCAAGGTGCGGTAACCACGGCTGGCGGCCTCCAACGCAGTGCCCAATCCCGATGCGCCACCGCCAATCACAATCATGTCCCATGACGGGGTTTCTCTAATCGATTGAATGATTTGTGCGCGTTTCATATTGCTTTCCTTTTTTATTGATTAACAAAATTTCCACCGCCGCAGTATTCGCTACGGCGGCATTGCCCTTATAACGGCTGTTCCCAATCCATACTGCGCTGCACGGCACGTTTCCACGTCGCCATCAACGCCTGCCGCTCGTCCGCACTCATGCTCGGCTCGAAGCGGCGATCCACTTGCCACTGGCTGGCGATTTCCGCCTGATCTTGCCAAAAACCCACGGCCAATCCGGCCAAATACGCCGCGCCCAGAGCCGTGGTTTCAGTCACGCGCGGACGAACGACCGGCACACCGAGGATATCCGCTTGGAATTGCATCATCGCATTGTTATTACTCGCTCCGCCGTCCACACGCAGCTCATGCAACGGCGTGTGCGAATCCTGCTGCATACATTCGAGCAACTGCGCGCTTTGGAACGCAATGCTGTCCATGGCCGCGCGCGCAATGTGCGCCGCAGTCGTGCCGCGTGTGATGCCGACCATCGTGCCGCGTGCGTAGCTGTCCCAATACGGCGCGCCCAGACCGACAAACGCCGGCACGAGGAATACGCCTTCGCTGCTTTTCACCGTTGCCGCCAAGGTTTCGACCTCCGCGCTATGGCGGATGATGCCCAAGCCATCACGCAGCCATTGCACCACCGCACCACCGATGAACACACTGCCTTCGAGCGCGTATTCCATACGATCGCCCACTTTCCACGCCACTGTGGTCAGCAATTTATTATTGCTTGGAACGGCCTCCGTGCCCGTATTGAGCAACATGAAGCAGCCCGTGCCATACGTATTTTTCGCCATGCCACGTTGATGACACGCCTGACCAAACGTTGCAGCCTGCTGATCACCGGCAATGCCCGCGATTTTCACGCGGCTACCGAGCAAACCCTCCATCGTTTCGCCATACACCTCGCTGCTGGCGCGCACTTCGGGCAGCATACTGCGCGGCACATCCAAAATGCCCAGCAGCTCATCGTCCCATTGCCCCGTATGAATATTGAACAGCAGCGTGCGGCTCGCATTACTCACGTCGGTGATGTGCAACGCGCCGCCGGATAATTTATACACCAGCCACGAATCAATCGTGCCGAAGGCCAATTCACCCGCTTCTGCACGCTGGCGCGCACCTACAATATGGTCCAAAATCCATTTCACTTTGGTACCGCTGAAGTACGCATCCAACACCAAACCGGTTTTCTGCTGGAATGTGTCGGCCAAGCCCTGCTCACGCAGTTGATCGCACAGCGGCGCCGTACGACGATCCTGCCACACAATCGCATTGTGAATCGGTTGGCCGGTTTTACGATCCCACACCACCACCGTTTCGCGCTGATTCGTGATGCCAATCGCCGCGATATCGCTCGCGCGGATATCCGCAATGCTCAGCGCCTCCAACATCACACCGCTTTGCGTACTCCAAATTTCATTCGCATCGTGTTCCACCCAACCCGAATTCGGAAAAATTTGGGTAAATTCCTTTTGCGCGACCGCACGGATATTGCCCGAATGGTCAAACACAATCGCACGGCTGCTGGTAGTGCCTTGATCCAAGGCCAAAACAAATTGCTCATTGCTATTCATTCTCTAACTCCTTAAATTCATTATTCAGTCAAACCGTCACAAAACACAATTTAAGTCAATTTAGCACACTTCAACGCAATCACCTTTACCAAGCAGTGCAACTCCGTTCCATCTAGCCTATCATTACTCAAAAACCTGAACATTCGTTATAAATAAAAGAACATTTGTTCATAGTATTTTATAGAAAAATCAAGAAGAAGTGTAAAATTTTGGTCCATTTCCCACCCTGTTCACAAAAAAACCACGCTGTGTGGGCGTGGTTTAAGTAGAAGGGGTGGTACTTATTGATCGTGCTCGCTCAATTGGTGTTGGTGCTATTGAGCTTCTTTTGGGACTTACTGTTTGATTGTGTTGCTGATTTCGGCTTACGTTTACGCTCATTCTGATCGAGCACCCCATCGGCATTGACATCCTTCTTCTGCATATACTTGTCCAAGCTCTGATTCATGTGCGCGCGAGCTTCCGCCTGCGTGATCACCCCATCCTTATTCGCGTCTGCCTTCTTCGCAATACCACCGCGCTTACCCTGCAGCTCATCCATACTGATCTGGCCATCCTGATTCGCATCGGTTTTCGTGAACTTCTTATCCAATTGCTTCTGGCGCGCCTGCAACAGCTCATCCTTGCTGAACACCCCGTCACCATTCAAATCCGTGCCCTTGGCCCAAGCACCTTGCGCAGCGAACAAACCCAACACCACCAAACCATAACCCAAACGTCGCATCTCTCACATCCTTTAATCGAATCGGTTGATATACACCACAGCACCATTGCCCATGGTGCTCGCGAGTATAACCCGAATCAAAGCGCACTCAAAGCAACTTGCATATCAGCCTGTCTTGAGCGTTTCACCCAAGCAACACTTTGGCGCATCAAACAATGAGTCCGATACCGGACAAGACAACGCCAAACCCATAATAAAAAACCCCGTCTCATGGAGACGGGGTTTTGGTATTAAAGCTTGATGATGTCCTACTTTCACACAGGTAATCTGCACTATCATCGGCGCTAAGTCGTTTCACTGTCCTGTTCGGGATGGGAAGGAGTGGGACCAACTTGCTATGGTCATCAAGCAAAGCTTGTACGTTTGCCGGCAAAGCCAACAAACAGAATTAGAAACCTGAGGCTGAAGAGCTTTACACTCGTCAGCGTCGCAAATCATATTAGATTGCACTAACAAACATATTAGTTAATTGACCAACTGAATCAATACAGTTATAAGGTCAAGCCTTACGGGCAATTAGTATTGGTTAGCTTAACACATTGCTGTGCTTCCACACCCAACCTATCAACGTCCTGGTCTCGAACGACCCTTCAAGGGAATCAAGTTCCCGGGAAATCTAATCTTCAGGCAAGTTTCACGCTTAGATGCTTTCAGCGTTTATCTCTTCCGTACTTAGCTACCCTGCGATGCTTCTGGCGAAACAACAGGTACACCAGCGGTACGTCCACTCCGGTCCTCTCGTACTAGGAGCAGCCCCCGTCAAATTTCCAGCGCCCACGGCAGATAGGGACCAAACTGTCTCACGACGTTTTAAACCCAGCTCGCGTACCTCTTTAAATGGCGAACAGCCATACCCTTGGGACCGACTACAGCCCCAGGATGAGATGAGCCGACATCGAGGTGCCAAACACCGCCGTCGATATGAACTCTTGGGCGGTATCAGCCTGTTATCCCCAGAGTACCTTTTATCCGTTGAGCGATGGCCCTTCCATTCAGAACCACCGGATCACTATGTCCTGCTTTCGCACCTGCTCGAGTTGTCGCTCTCGCAGTTAAGCACGCTTTTGCCATTGCACTTTACACACGATGTCCGACCGTGTTAAGCGTACCTTCGAACTCCTCCGTTACACTTTGGGAGGAGACCGCCCCAGTCAAACTGCCTACCATGCACTGTCCCAGACCCAGATTCATGGGCCGTGGTTAGAACGTCAAATAATTCAGGGTGGTATTTCAAGGACGACTCCACCGATACTGGCGTACCGGCTTCAAAGTCTCCCACCTATCCTACACAAAACGATTCAACATACCATGCAAAGCTACAGTAAAGGTTCATGGGGTCTTTCCGTCTAGCCGCGGGGAGATTGCATCATCACAAACATTTCAACTTCGCTGAGTCTGCGGAGGAGACAGTGTGGCCATCGTTACGCCATTCGTGCAGGTCGGAACTTACCCGACAAGGAATTTCGCTACCTTAGGACCGTTATAGTTACGGCCGCCGTTTACTGGGACTTCAATCAAGAGCTTGCACCCCATCATTTAATCTTCCAGCACCGGGCAGGCGTCACACCCTATACGTCCACTTTCGTGTTTGCAGAGTGCTGTGTTTTTATTAAACAGTCGCAGCCACCGATTCTCTGAGACCCTTTCACGCTCCGATGTTCTCTTCACGCTACAAGGGCATACCTTCTCCCGAAGTTACGGTATCAATTTGCCGAGTTCCTTCTCCGCAGTTCTCTCAAGCGCCTTAGAATACTCATCTCGCCCACCTGTGTCGGTTTGCGGTACGGTCTTGTTAAGCTGGAGCTTAGTGGCTTTTCTTGGGATGACATTCAGTGACTTCGCGCCCTAGAGCACTCGATCCACGACCTCGGTGTGTGACTGCCGGATTTGCCTAACAGTCGCCTACATCGCAGAAACCAGAATCCAATAACTGGATCACCTGCAACCATCCGTCCCCACATCGCACTTAACAACGGTACAGGAATATTAACCTGTTTCCCATCAGCTACGCTTCTCAGCCTCGCCTTAGGGGCCGACTAACCCTACGCCGATGAACGTTGCGTAGGAAACCTTGGGCTTACGGCGAGGGGGCTTTTCACCCCCTTTATCGCTACTCATGTCAGCATTCGCACTTCTGATACCTCCAGCACGCTTTACAACGCACCTTCACAGGCTTACAGAACGCTCTCCTACCATACGTGCAAGCACGTATCCGCAGCTTCGGTTATAGACTTAGCCCCGTTACATCTTCCGCGCAGGACGACTCGATCAGTGAGCTATTACGCTTTCTTTAAAGGGTGGCTGCTTCTAAGCCAACCTCCTGACTGTCTTAGCCTTCCCACTTCGTTTCCCACTTAGTCTATATTGGGGACCTTAGCTGGCGGTCTGGGTTGTTTCCCTCTTGACACCGGACGTTAGCACCCGATGTCTGTCTCCCAAGCTCATACTCTGCGGTATTCGGAGTTTGCCTTGGTTTGGTAAGTCGCGATGACCCCCTAGCCAAAACAGTGCTCTACCCCCGCAGGCAATACTTGAGGCACTACCTAAATAGTTTTCGGAGAGAACCAGCTATCTCCAAGTTTGTTTAGCCTTTCACCCCTATCCACAGCTCATCCCCTAACTTTTCAACGTTAGTGGGTTCGGACCTCCAGTTGGTGTTACCCAACCTTCATCCTGGCCATGGATAGATCACTTGGTTTCGGGTCTACGCCGTGCTACTATCGCCCTTATCAGACTCGCTTTCGCTACGCCTCCCCTATTCGGTTAAGCTCGCAACACAACGTAAGTCGCTGACCCATTATACAAAAGGTACGCAGTCACAGGACAAGCCTGCTCCTACTGTTTGTATGCATGCGGTTTCAGGATCTATTTCACTCCCCTCCCGGGGTTCTTTTCGCCTTTCCCTCACGGTACTGGTTCACTATCGGTCGATTACGAGTATTTAGCCTTGGAGGATGGTCCCCCCATCTTCAGACAGGATTTCACGTGTCCCGCCCTACTTGTCTGATGCTTAGTACCATAATTGGGTTTTCGTATACGGGGCTATCACCCTCTATAGCTGGACTTTCCATTCCATTCTACTAACGCAATTATTATCACATCACGGCTGTTCCCATTTCGCTCGCCACTACTTTGGGAATCTCGGTTGATTTCTTTTCCTCTGGGTACTTAGATGTTTCAGTTCTCCAGGTTCGCTCCACTGACCTATGTATTCAGTCAGCAGTGACCCTTGCGGGCCGGGTTTCCCCATTCAGATATCTGCGGATCAAAGGTCATTTGCCACCTCCCCGCAGCTTTTCGCAGGCTTTCACGTCTTTCATCGCCTGTAATCGCCAAGGCATCCACCACATGCACTTAGTCACTTGACCTTATAACACTATTGACTCCGGTTATAAGACAATTTACTAATGTGAGTACTGTTTTTACATGAGAACAGTACTCGGTTTGTTTGCCGTAATTTCAAGTTTAGTCGTATTCTTAAATACTACTTGTTCTTTCGTTTGGATTTTGGCTTCGCCGAAATCCGCACTCAAGATAAGTTACTTTTCTTGAGAACTACTTTTTGATGCAATCTAACCCGTGATTATTCTATCGACACATTATATAAACTCTCGATAACAATTCTCACTGTTAAATTTGCTTCATATCATTTATTAAGTCTGCTTTATTGCTGAAGCTCTTTAATAAATAATAATCTCAGGTTTCTAATTGTTAAAGAAACAGCCGACGTCATTGCTGACGCAATCTTTCGTAAAAGATTAAAATTACACAATTCATTGTGTAGTTTTAATATCTCACTTGTTGAGTTTGACCCACTTTGATGGTGGGTCTTGATGGACTCGAACCATCGACCCCTGCGTTATCAACACAGTGCTCTAACCAACTGAGCTAAAGACCCATTCTTTGCTCAAAGCATTCGCCTTTTGCATTCAGTGGTGGAGGATGACGGGATCGAACCGACGACCCCCTGCTTGCAAAGCAGGTGCTCTCCCAGCTGAGCTAATCCCCCGTGAGGGTTACTTCTGTAAACATTCCGATAAGCGTGAGCACATGCAGCTTCTATTGTTGGTACGTTATCCGTAGATAAGTACGTTCTCTAGAAAGGAGGTGATCCAGCCGCACCTTCCGATACGGCTACCTTGTTACGACTTAACCCCAGTCATGAATCCCACCGTGGTAATCGCCCTCCTTGCGGTTAGGCTAACTACTTCTGGTGAGACCCACTCCCATGGTTTGACGGGCGGTGTGTACAAGACCCGGGAACGTATTCACCGCGACATTCTGATCCGCGATTACTAGCGATTCCGACTTCATGCACTCGAGTTGCAGAGTGCAATCCGGACTACGATCGGTTTTCTGGGATTGGCTCCACCTCGCGGCTTGGCAACCCTCTGTACCGACCATTGTATGACGTGTGAAGCCCTACCCATAAGGGCCATGAGGACTTGACGTCATCCCCACCTTCCTCCGGTTTGTCACCGGCAGTCTCATTAGAGTGCCCAACTTAATGATGGCAACTAATGACAAGGGTTGCGCTCGTTGCGGGACTTAACCCAACATCTCACGACACGAGCTGACGACAGCCATGCAGCACCTGTGTTAGCGTTCCCGAAGGCACCAATCCATCTCTGGAAAGTTCGCTACATGTCAAGGGTAGGTAAGGTTTTTCGCGTTGCATCGAATTAATCCACATCATCCACCGCTTGTGCGGGTCCCCGTCAATTCATTTGAGTTTTAATCTTGCGACCGTACTCCCCAGGCGGTCAACTTCACGCGTTAGCTTCGTTACTAAGTCAATGAAGACCCAACAACCAGTTGACATCGTTTAGGGCGTGGACTACCAGGGTATCTAATCCTGTTTGCTCCCCACGCTTTCGTACATGAGCGTCAGTGTTATCCCAGGAGGCCGCCTTCGCCACCGGTATTCCTCCACATCTCTACGCATTTCACTGCTACACGTGGAATTCTACCTCCCTCTGACACACTCTAGTCTTGCAGTCACAAGTGCAGTTCCCAAGTTGAGCTCGGGGATTTCACACCTGTCTTACAAAACCGCCTGCGCACGCTTTACGCCCAGTAATTCCGATTAACGCTTGCACCCTACGTATTACCGCGGCTGCTGGCACGTAGTTAGCCGGTGCTTATTCTTTTGGTACCGTCATCCCCAAAGGATATTAGCCTTTAGGATTTCTTCCCAAACAAAAGAGCTTTACAACCCGAAGGCCTTCTTCACTCACGCGGCATTGCTGGATCAGGCTTTCGCCCATTGTCCAAAATTCCCCACTGCTGCCTCCCGTAGGAGTCTGGGCCGTGTCTCAGTCCCAGTGTGGCGGATCGTCCTCTCAGACCCGCTAAAGATCGTCGCCTTGGTAGGCCTTTACCCTACCAACTAGCTAATCTTCCATCGGCCGCTCCTATAGCGTGAGGCCTTGCGGTCCCCCACTTTTACCCTCAGGTTGTATGCGGTATTAGCCACTCTTTCGAGTAGTTATCCCCCACTACAGGGTACGTTCCGATGTATTACTCACCCGTTCGCCACTCGCCGACAAGAGAAGCAAGCTTCTCTCTCGCTGCCGTTCGACTTGCATGTGTAAAGCATGCCGCCAGCGTTCAATCTGAGCCATGATCAAACTCTTCAGTTTAATTCATTGCTTTCGCATTCGCTACCTTTTACAGTAGCACTCAAGTATTGACTGACATTTGAATTTATTTCTAAATTCGCTTTGTTTCGTCAAGTATGAGCATTTGTTTTTTAAGTCCAATTCTTCAATCAGACTCGCTACATATGCCCACACTTATCGGCTGTTATTTGTTAAAGATCTTTTTTATCCAGCAGCACCTTGGCGCCGCTTCGTTTTTTCTCGTCCGTCGCAACATCAGAGAAGCGAGATTATGAAGAAGTTTTTCTATTCCGTCAAGTCTTTTTTAATTTATTTTTAATATTTTTTAAAAACAAATCTTGACTCAACCAACCCTTCCCAACCTCCCCCGCCAAACCCATCCGGCGAAGAAGTGAAATTATGATGGTTTCGAATCGCTTTGTCAACAGTGTTTTCTGCTTTATTTTTCACTCGCAGCCATAAACTTTGGTTTCCTGTTTGTAATCAACGAGATAAACACGCGTACAAAGTGTGTTGTTTTTACGAAGCACTTTTCCGCGCCTCAGCGGGGATCTTGGCTTGATACTCGAAACGCGCCCATTCAAAGCACGCCCCGGGGTCGGTTTTGCGCGCGGGAGCGATTTCGTGGTGACCTGCAACACTGTTGATACGCGGATAGCGCTCTCGCAAAGCTTGAGTCAACGCCGCTAATTGTTCGTATTGCGCTGCCGTATAGGGTTTACTGTCACAACCTTCCAACTCTATGCCCACAGAAAAATCATTGCAGCGCGTTTGCCCACGCCAATTGGATGCACCGGCGTGCCATGCGCGATCTTGCGTGGAGACGTATTGTATGAGTTGCCCGTCACGGCGAATCAGGAAATGCGCAGATACTTCAAAGGTGTGTATCGTCGCGAAATAGGGATGCGCCTCGGGGTTGAGCCGATTGAGAAACAGATCGGTGATCCATTCGCCACCAAATTCATTGGGCGGCAGGCTGATATTGTGCACGACGATTAAGGTAACATCGGCACCTTCTGGGCGGACGTCGTAATTTGGCGACGGCTGCGGTTTTGCTTGTGCGCACCAGCCGTTTGAGTCAATGATGAGTTCGCTGCGCACGCTCATTGTGCGTGTTCTTTACAACAGTAGAATTGACCGCTGACCACGACCCCCTCGTTTTCAGGGACATGCAAACCGCATTTCTCGCAAGCGCGCATAGCATACACCGCACCCGATGAGGCCGTCGAGGTGTTGCGCGCATAGGGGAACTCGAACGGTGTTGCGCCGTTACCACTATTGCCCCCAGCGCGCTGCGCTTGCGTAGCGCCAGCTTTTGCCTGCTCGTTCATTTGTTTTTTGGCTTGCTTCATAACTTTAGCCGCGCCGAACAGCATCGCCCACATTTGTTTGGTCTGCGGCGAGATGCTGCGCCATTTTTGATACAAGGCGAAGGCAATTAAGCTCAAAACGAGCAGCGTAATGATAAGTTTCATATGGTTATCTCAATAAGTGCGATGCAACACTACATCCATAACAAAATGTGTGCCCGCATACGCCAAAAACAAGAGGACAAAGCCAATTATTGTCGAGCGCACCAGCATCAACCCACGCCAACCCCACGCTTTACGCCCGAGCAGCAGCACCGCGATCACCACCCACGCCAGCAGCGTGAACAGTGTCTTGTGATTCCACTTCAATGGTGCGCCCCACACCGACTCGCCAAAAAACATACCGGTCAAAATCAATCCGCTGAGCAATACAAAACCCAATACCAACACGCGCACCAGCAGTCGCTCCATAGCCAACATCGGCGGCAGCCGCCTCATCCAACTGTCCTTTTCCTCATGAATCAAATCCGACGCGCTGTGCAAATGCTTGGCTTGCACATAAACCACCACCGCCAGCAACAACGCCACGAGAAACACCCCCGTCGTCAAAGTGGCAGCGACCAAATGAATATCAAACAACATACCCTGCCCATGCACGGTTTGTGCCAACGCACTGAGCGGAGTACTACATAACAACACAAGCGCAACGACACTGATCCACGCCCGCGCGAGAAACGCAGACTGACGCAGCGACATTGGGTACAATAGCGACTGTTTCGAGAAAAAAGTGTTGTGCAAAAGACTCATGGCATCCTCAAGGGGCTCTGCCGACCGACAAACAACCGCCGACAGCGAACATACCCGCACGCAAGGCCATTGAAAACTGCCACTGCGAGCCGATATAGAAATAGGTACTTTGTATTGTAACAGTTTATGTTGGCACAATCACCACGCGCGCCGCATTGAGCGCGCATTCTCAGCCCGCAACCCATACAGGTAGAACATCATGCTCGACAACCTCAGCTCACGTTTTAGTCAAATTCTCAAAACCATGCGCGGCCAAGCGCGTCTGACCGAAGAAAACACCGCCGAAATGCTACGCGAAGTGCGCATGGCGCTGCTCGAGGCCGACGTCGCCCTACCCGTCGTGCGCGAATTCATCGCTAAAATCAAAGAAAAAGCACTCGGCGAAGAAGTCATCAGCAGCCTGACCCCCGGTCAAGCCCTCGTCGGCATCGTGCATAACGAAATGGTCGCGCTGATTGGCGGCGAATACAACGCCAAAGCCGTTGAACTCAACCTCGCCATTCAGCCACCAGCGGTCGTACTCATGGCCGGCCTGCAAGGTGCGGGCAAAACCACCACCGTCGGCAAACTGGCCAAATACCTCGTTGCGCAGAAGAAAAAAGTCCTCACCGTATCCTGTGACGTCTACCGTCCGGCAGCAATTTTACAGCTGCAAAACGTCACCGCACAAGCCGGCGCCGAGTTTTTCCCCTCATCACCGGATCAAAAACCGGTCGACATCGCATTTGCCGCCGTTGACTACGCCAAAAAGCACTTCATCGACGTCCTGCTCGTCGATACCGCAGGTCGCCTCGGTATTGACGAAGCCATGATGAACGAAATCTCCGCGCTGCACACGCAGCTCAAACCGATTGAAACCCTATTCGTGATCGACGCGATGGCCGGTCAAGATGCGGTCAACACCGCCAAAGCCTTCAACGACGCCCTGCCGCTCACCGGCGTCGTACTGACCAAACTCGACGGCGACTCGCGCGGCGGCGCGGCGCTCTCCGTGCGTCACGTCACCGGCAAGCCCATCAAATTCGTCGGCGTGTCCGAAAAACTCCACGGCCTCGAACCCTTCCACCCCGACCGCATGGCGCAACGCATCCTCGGCATGGGCGACATCGTCTCACTGGTCGAAGAAGCGCACAAAAACGTTGATATGGAAAAGGCGGAAAAATTCGCCAAGAAAATCAAATCCGGCAAAGCCTTTGATCTTAACGATTTCAAAGAACAACTCGGCCAAATGCGCAGCATGGGCGGCGTATCCTCGCTCATCGACAAACTGCCCGCACAGTTAACCCAAGGCAAAGGCAACATCGACACCGATGCCGCCGAAAAACAACTGCGCCGCACCGAAGGCATCATCAACAGCATGACCCCGATGGAACGCGCCAAGCCCGACCTCATCAAAGCCAGCCGCAAACGCCGCATCGCTCAAGGTGCCGGTCTGCCGGTGCAAGAAGTCAACAAAGTCCTCAAACAATACGAACAAATGCGCGACGTGATGAAAAAATTCCACGGCGGCGGCATGGGCAAAATGATGAAAATGATGGGCGGCATGCGCGGCCTGAAAAACATGATGGGCGGCAAAGGCGGCGGCGGAATGCCGTTCTAAAATCGTAGAAAACCAACAACAGGAGACACCATGAACACCACGCCACCCAATGTACCGAATCCAAACAACGACGCTACGCCGAAAAAGCGTAGCATCGTGAAAACCATTTTATTTATTTTGTGGTTGATTATTGCTATCGGATGGTTTTATTTTATTGCGACGTGGCATTAAGCTCATTAAAAACAAAGGCTCTCAATTTAGAGCCTTTGTTTTTAAGCTATATACAGAAACAGGTTAATTTACTCTACTTCATAGTCCTTAAGCGTTTTACCTAATTGATTTTTCCACTCAATCAGCCCATTAGCATTTCGCCCCATAACTACTGCGGCTGCAGTGGAAGGGCTACTAAAAACACAATCGTCAGCAAATTCTAAAAACTCACTTCGATCAAGTAATACTCCTTCACCCATCAATTTTCGCCTTAATGAAACAATGTTTGGGCTAATAGAACTGACCACGGACGAGGTTGCTTTAGAACCTTTGAAAACAACAAACCCTTCTGACGCTGGCTCTCCTCGTGCTTCAGCACCACGTGCAGCATGGATTAAATGTAGTAGCCACGACTTGACCTGACAGACAGTTATTAGGCTGTCGCTAAAACTGACTCGGTTGTCTGAAATGTCCGATTCAGTTGTTTCTCGATAGCGATATGTTTGCTATCTAAAAAAGTTTGCATGGGTGTTTTACCAAAGCAATGCTTCCCTGAGTGGGTTCGTTGCTCGTTGTAATCCAGCACCCATGCGTCCAAGTCGACTTGTAACTCTTCCAAACTGTTGTATATTTTACGCCGAAATGCGGTGGCGTAGAATTCGTTTTGTATGGTTTTGTGGAAACGTTCACAAATGCCATTGGTTTGCGGATGCTTGACCTTGGTACGCGTGTGCTCAATGTCCTCTAAGTCCAAATATAACTGATACTCATGCGTTTCTCGGTTGCCACAGTATTCACTGCCTCGGTCTGTAAGGATGCGTAACAGCGGTATGTCGTGCGCCTCATAGAACGGTATCACACGGTCATTAAGCAAATCAGCCGAAGTAATGGCGTGTTTTTGTTGATACAGTTTGACAATCGCCAGCTTGCAGTAAGTGTCGATGTAGGTTTGTTGATAAATCCGCCCCACGCCTTTAATCGTGCCGACGTAATAGGTGTCTTGCGAACCCAAATAGCCTGGATGTTCGGTTTCGATTTCACCATGCGCTTGTTTCTCTTCGCGAGCACGTTCGAGTGCAAACAGTTGGTCTTCTGTGAGTATGATGCCGTCTTGTGCGATTTTGGCTGATAATGCTTTGAGTCGCTTCTGGAAGGTTTCTAAGTCATGGCGTAACCAAATGGAACGAACGCCACCACCTGAAACAAATACGCCAACTTTGCGTAATTCATTGCTCACTCGGTGCTGTCCATACGCGGGTTTGTCTATGGCGAAGTTGACCACCGCTTCTTCTATTGACGGGTCGATACGGTTCTTGAGTATCGGTTTACGGCGACTGATTTCTTGTAACGCCGCCTCACCTCCGCGCTCATACAAATCTCTAAACCGATAGTAACTGTCTCGACTAAATCCCATCGTCTTGCAGGCTTTTGAGACACTGCCCAAAGTTTGGGCTAAATTGAGCAAACCTAATTTATTTTTGATAATCTTGTGACTTGATTGAGTGTTCATTTCTGACTCCTTTGTTTCCTATATGATAAACAAAACGTCAGATTAAGTCTTAACTAATACAGATTAAAAAAGTATCTTGCTTTTTCTTTGACTGTTTTTCCCGCTTCTCATCAAAAACCTTATGCCCCAAAGTGTTAACCAGCAATCTGATGTACTCTATAAACTCTTCCATCCCCGCTTTATCCGACTCAGAAATTGAAGACTGAGTTGGTATGACAGAGTTTTCAACTTTATATCGATTAACAGAAACCGCAATTTCATGTAATCGATTCTCTAAATATTTGATATGCGCCTTGTTTAAATTATCATCCTTACTGATAAATACAATTGCTTCACTCCAAAACTCTTTTTGTCCTAATTGTTGATTAAGACGCTTGAGAATACACTCGGCTTCTCCGATATAAACCTGATCCCTTTCTAATTCATTTTTACCAAAAAGCAGATAAACGCCCGTTCCCATTAAATCTGATCGATCCGAACAGTTTTTAATCTCGATACGCGGAATTTTATAAGCCTTGCCGGACCAATTCGACAGCTCGCATGAAATACGACTATTCGGATTGCCATCCATTAGAAATAATTTGATTGTTTTTGCAAACCTCACGACCACATCCTTTTGACTGCATCAATAAAAAAGGCAATCCTCACGGATCGCCTCTTAAGCTTTATTCAGATTTCCCCAACTGCGGCAGCACAGTATCTTTGCCACCAATCAACAGTCCAGTCTGCGTATAAATGCCCAACTTATTGCGCGTATCGACGATATCGAGGTTACGCATGGTGAGCTGACCAATGCGATCGACCGGATCAAATGGTGCGTTCTCAACTTTTTCCATCGACAGACGTTCCGGATGGTAGGTCAGGTTCGGTGATTCGGTGTTGATGATCGAGTAGTCGTTGCCACGGCGTAATTCGAGCGTGACTTCGCCGGTGATGGCGCGTGCGACCCAGCGTTGTGCGGTTTCGCGCAGCATGAGTGATTGTGGATCAAACCAGCGGCCTTGATACAGCAGACGACCCAAGCGCAGACCGTTGATGCGGTATTGTTCGATGGTGTCTTCGTTGTGAATGCCGGTGACCAGACGCTCGTAGGCGATGTGCAGCAGCGCCATACCCGGGGCTTCGTAAATACCGCGTGATTTGGCTTCGATGATGCGGTTTTCGATTTGGTCGGACATGCCGAGACCGTGACGACCGCCGATGCGGTTGGCCTCTTCGATCAGCGCGACCGGATCGTCGTAGGTTTTGCCATTGAGTGCGACGGGCATGCCTTCTTCAAAGCGCACGGTGACTTCTTCGGCTTTGACGTCCACGCCGTCTTGCCAGAACGCCACACCCATAATCGGTTTGACGATGCGAATGCCGCTGTTGAGAAACTCTAGATCTTTGGCTTCGTGCGTCGCACCGAGCATATTCGAGTCGGTCGAATAGGCTTTTTCCGCGGACATTTTGTAGTCAAAGCCGTTGGCGTTCATGAACGCGGACATTTCGGCGCGACCGCCCAGCTCTTCGATGAATTGGTTATCCAACCACGGCTTGTAAATACGCAAATTCGGGTTGGTCAACAGGCCGTAGCGGTAGAATCGCTCGATGTCGTTGCCTTTGAAGGTCGAGCCGTCGCCCCAGATGTTGACGTCGTCTTCTTTCATCGCGGCTACGAGCATGGTGCCGGTCACGGCACGGCCAAGCGGCGTGGTGTTGAAATAGGTTACACCACCGGTGGAGATGTGAAAGGCGTTGCACTGGATCGCGGCGATGCCTTCGGCGGCGAGTTGCTTGCGACAATCGATCAGACGCGCTTGCTCGGCGCCGTATTCCATCGCTTTGCGCGGAATCGCATCGTAGTCATCTTCATCCGGCTGACCCAAATTGGCGGTGTAGGCATACGGTACGGCGCCTTTTTGACGCATCCACAGCAAAGCAGCGCTGGTATCCAAGCCGCCTGAGAATGCGATACCGACTTTTTGCCCTTTGGGCAGGTTTTGTAAGATGGTGTTTGACATACGATTTCCTTAATCATGAATTCTTTATTACAGTCAGCGAATGACCCAAAACCGTAACATTATGGGCAAATTCATTCAGGATGTCCATAGAATACGCGGCGAAAAGCGCTGAGCGCCGCGAAAGTTTTCTCATAAAAAAGCCATCGAGTAAACCTCGATGGCCTTTGTTTTTAGCGCTTGAATCATCAATCGCCGATCAGTCGCCTTTATAGCCTTTCAACTGTAAACGCGCTTTGTGCAACAGCGGCTCGGTGTAGCCCGATGGTTGCTCCGCGCCTTTGAATACCAAGTCGCAGGCGGCTTTGAACGCGATGCCGTCGTAGCTTGGCGCCATCGGCGTGTACAGCGGATCGTGTGCGTTTTGTCCGTCTACGATCACGGCCATGCGTTTGAAGGTTTCCATCACTTGCGCTTCAGTCACCACGCCGTGCATCAACCAGTTCGCCATGTGCTGCGAGCTGATGCGCAATGTGGCGCGGTCTTCCATCAACGCGGTGTCGTGAATGTCCGGTACTTTCGAGCAACCCACGCCGAGGTCAACCCAGCGTACAACGTAGCCCAAAATGCCTTGTGCGTTGTTGTTCAATTCGCGTTGTTTCTCTTCGTCCGTCCAGTCGGTGTGCGTGGACAACGGGATGGTGAGGATGTCATCGACATTGGTCATCGGACGCGATTTGAGTTCGTCTTGACGTGATTTCACGTTGACCATGTGGTAGTGCATGGCGTGCAAAGTCGCGCCCGTCGGTGACGGTACCCACGCGCAGTTCGCGCCGGCATTCGGATGGCTGATTTTTTTCTCCATCATGGCGTGCATAGAGTCTGGTTCCGGCCACATGCCTTTACCGATTTGTGCTTTGCCTTGCAGGCCGCATTTGAGGCCAATGTCCACGTTGGCATTTTCATACGCGCCGAGCCACGGCTCTGCACGCATGAGTTCTTTACGCACCATCGCGCCCGCGTGCATGCTGGTGTGAATTTCGTCGCCGGTGCGATCCATGAAGCCGGTGTTGATGAAGATCACGCGGTCTTTGGCTTCGTTGATACATTGTTTCAAATTCACGGTGGTACGGCGCTCTTCGTCCATGATGCCGACTTTCATGCTGCGCGCGGGCAGGTCAACCGCTTGCTCAGTGCGGCTAAACAGTTCAACCGCAAATGCCACTTCTTCAGGACCGTGCATTTTCGGTTTCACGATGTACATGCTGCCGGTGCGTGAGTTGCGCAAGGCGCCTTTGCCATCGTATTTGAACAGCATACCGGTCACGAGCGCGTCCATGATGCCTTCGAAAATTTCTTCGCCATTGACCAAGATGGCCGGATTGGTCATCAGGTGACCGACGTTACGGATCAACAGCAATGCGCGACCGTGCAAGGTCAATGTACCGCCACCGATGGCGTTGTAGGTGCGGTCTGCATTCAGTTTGCGGGTCAGGGTTTTGCCGCCTTTTTCAAACGACTCAACCAGCGTGCCGTTCATCAAACCCATCCAGTTTTGGTAGCATTCTACTTTTTCTTCTGCATCAACTGCCGCTACGGAGTCTTCGCAGTCTTGAATCGCGGTCACAGCCGATTCGAGCACGATGTCTTTCACACCGGCCGCGTCATCTTTGCCGATGGTGCTGTTGCGATCAATTTGGATTTCGACGTGCAGGTCGTTGTTTTTCAACAATACCGAGGTCGGATTGGCAGCATCACCCAAGAAACCCACGCCTTGCGCCGGATTTTTCAGGCCGACTTTCGCGCCATCAATGGTCACCACCACCGCACCGTTTTCAATCGCGTAGCTTTGCGCATTCACATGCGAGCCTTGCGCCAACGGGAAGTGCGTGTCCAAAAATTCGCGACCGTAGGCAATCACTTTGTCACCACGAATCGGGTTGTAACCCATGCCCGCTTGTGCGCCATCTTCGGAGGAAATCACGTCCGTGCCGTACAAGGCATCGTACAGGCTGCCCCAGCGCGCATTGGCCGCGTTCAACGCATAGCGCGCGTTCCGTACCGGAACCACGAGCTGCGGACCGGCGATGGTGGCGATCTCTGCATCGACGTTTTCGGTGGTGACTTGAAAATCCGGGCAATCCGGCACGATGTAGCCAATTTCGATCAAAAAGGCTTTATAGGCGGCGAAATCCGCGCCTTTATTCGCTTTGTGCCACGCATCAATTTTCGCTTGCAACTCATCGCGTTTGGCCAGCAATGCTTTGTTTTTCGGAGTCAAATCGAGTACCACTTGCTCGAAATTTTTCCAATAGGTCTCGCTGTCTAAGCCAACGCCCGGCAAAGCGGATTCGATGAAGTCAAAGAGGATTTTGTCAATGGCAAGACTGCCACGATTGATGCGTACGGTCATGATGGCTCCTGAGAGTGAATGTTTGTTATGTAT
This sequence comes from Puribacter membranae, assembly GCF_055380425.1. Classification (NCBI taxonomy): domain Bacteria; kingdom Pseudomonadati; phylum Pseudomonadota; class Betaproteobacteria; order Burkholderiales; family Burkholderiaceae; genus Puribacter; species Puribacter membranae. Next base: position 2,247,803 of record NZ_AP040167.1, on the reverse strand, counting down.
TATGTCTTATATAAGACCAAAATACAAGCATAAAAGGCCGATGCCAAGATCAGCAGTAACAACCAAAATAGGGGATTTGCCAGTTCGGCTCACGCATGCCGGTACTTTTTGGGCACGACATTGTGTTGCGATGCGTCAATTATAGCAGAGGGAAGTAATTTTTCGAATATTTTTCTGATTTTTAAATTTTAACAGAGGTATTTAATAAAAATATTAAAAAATCATCATATGAATAAGGTTCCGCCCGTTTGTGTTGGCGCGCTACTCCGTACCGCCATGCACAACTCAATACAGATGCAAAGCACAAAGCCATTGGCGGCTATAGCATGGATTCAGTTTATTTCATTTGTTGCAAACTTTGGCCAAATTGCGTCGGCGATTCAAAGCCAACCACGCGCCCTTTTTCACGACCCGTTTTGGCTTCCAACACGATGATGCCCGGCGGTCCGTACAGGCCAAAATGCTTGAGAATCTCTGTATCCTGCGCGGTGTTTTGCGTCATGTCCACGCGCAACAGTTGAAAATCTTGCATACTGCGCGCGATCTGCGGATCGCTGAAGGTTTTGTGCTCCATCTCAATGCACGAGCGACACCAGTCGGCATACAGATCAATCAGCACCGGCTTGTCACTGTTCGCCACGCGCGCCTGAATCTCCGACAGACTGTACACGCGCTCAAACGCACTGGTTTGCGTCGCGCCCTGAGTGGTGAGCGCATTCCAATATTTACCCCAAACCGGCTGCGCCACCCACACCGCGACGCCCAGCATCATCACGCCGATGAGGTTTTTCACGCGCGTCATCCACGCGCCCGACTTCGGCAACCATTGTCCCAAGCCTGCGCCCAGCAACAGCAACGGCACACCCATGCCATAGGCCAAAACCAACAACGCCAACCCACCAAGCGCTACCTGCCCCGTTTGCGCGATGTAGCTGATCAAGCCCACCAGCGGCGCAGTCACACACGGCGATGCGATCAAGGCTGAAGCTGCGCCCATGATGTACGCGCCCCAGTATCCATTTTTGCCTTGGGTTTTGGCCTGCAACCACGACTGCCAGCGCGCCGACATTTGGATTTGAAACACGTCGAACATAGACAACGCGAGCAACACCAACAACGCCGCAAAACCGAGCAGCACCCACGGATTTTGCAAATAACTTTGCAAAGCCAAACCGGTGCGCGCCGCGATCACGCCGATCAGCGCATACACCGCCGCCATACCGCTGACATAAGCCAGCGCCAAAGCAAAGCCGCGCCAACGCGACTGCTCGCGCTGTTGCCCTGCGAGCAACACCGTCAAAATCGGGAACATCGGAAACATGCACGGCGTGAGCGAGAGCAGTAGACCCAAGCCAAACACCACCAGCAGCGCCCAAACAATATGATTCTGCGCAAACAAATTGCCGGCAAAACTGCTGTTGTCCAAGGTTTTGGATACCGCCGTGGTGGAAACACTTGGCTCTATACGAACTCCTGTATCCGCCGTCACATCATTCAGTCCTGCGGTGCTGTTGCTTGGCTTGATTTCAACCACGGGACTGAGCTGCTCGGATGGGTGCGCAGCACCCTGCGTCGATGAGCCAGCAGAAGATGCGCTGTTTGCACCAGCCGTTGACTGCTGGTGTGTCGTCTCGGCAGACGCTGGGGCTGTATGGGCAGCCGTCGCATTTGGCAGCGCTGCACCCACGCCGGAACCGGTCATCGGCGTGATGCGCAAAACCATCTGATTTTTGCGTGGCGGATAGCACAATCCCTGATCGGCGCAGCCACGCGAGGCCACCACGATTTTGAACGCCGCTTCACCCTCGCCCGTCGATTGGATCGGCACGTTCAAGCGCAGTGTGTTGTGATAATACGCCACGTCTTTACCGAAATTTTCATCGAACTTCACTTGCGCGGGCGGCATTTTTACGCCGCCATTTTGCGTTACGCGTCCGTCGGGGCTGACCACTGTGAAGGCAAACTCATCGCGGTACATGTAGTAACCCGGTGCGATTTTGAACTCGACTTGTATCGTCGCCTTCGCACCGCTCTGATTGACGATCGTCGCTTGAAAAGGAAATGCCTGCTCAGGCGGCAGATACTCCGCCGCCAATACCTTGCCGGACACCATAAACAGTATCAGCAGCAGCCATTTAAACCCAATCAATCTCAAAACCGTCATAAACTTACTTTCAAAAACGCCGTCGCTTGGCGCAACACACGCTCAGTTTTTCATCCAATAAAAAAGCGAACCACTAAGGGTTCGCCATTTTAACCGAGAGTTTCGATGGAAATATGGATGCCATCGAAATCATCTGAGGTTTATTCCGCTTCCGGACGATCAACCAATTCAATGAATGCCATAGGTGCATTGTCACCCACGCGGAAGCCACATTTCAAAATGCGGGTGTAGCCGCCGGCACGTGTTGCATAACGTGGCGCGATTTCATCAAACAATTTTTTCACTGCATCAGCGTCACGCAAACGAGCAAACGCCAAACGACGATTCGCAACGGTTGGGTTTTTCGCCAAGGTGATCAATGGCTCAACCACGCGACGCAATTCTTTTGATTTAGGCAAAGTGGTTTTAATCACTTCGTGCTGAATCAAAGACACAGACATATTACGGAACATAGCCAAACGGTGGCTGGAAGTACGGTTTAATTTACGCAAACCTGAACGATGACGCATGATAATTTCCTTTAAACAAAATCTAAAACGTAACTCTTCTATCCCCAGTGTACTAATGCTTGCCAATGGGGCGGGTTCGTTGATGTGGTTAATTAAATAACAACCAGGGAGATTTTCCCTTTGTTGCTTTTTTCAAAAATTTGTCAGGGGTTGCCCAACAAAATCTTAAACTGAAAAACGGCAAAAGTAGAATTCTACTTTTGCCGAATATTGCTTACATTTCCAAATTAGCCGGTGGCCAATTGTCCAATTTCATACCCAAAGTCAAGCCGCGAGCAGCCAAAACTTCTTTGATTTCGGACAAGGATTTACGACCCAAGTTCGGCGTTTTGAGCAAATCTTGCTCGGTACGACGCACCAAGTCGCCAATGTATTGAATCGCTTCGGCTTTCAAGCAGTTCGCTGAACGCACGGTCAATTCCAACTCATCTACTGGACGCAACAAGATCGGATCAAATTGCGGTACCGCATTATTTGACGCAGCCAAGGCCGTTGGATCAACGGTGTTTTGCAAAGCGGCAAACACAGACAATTGTTCGATCAAGATGGCTGCCGATTGGCGCACCGCTTCCTCAGGCGTAATCACGCCGTTGGTTTCGATGTGCATCACCACTTTATCCAAGTCGGTGCGTTGCTCCACACGTGCAGATTCCACGCTGTAACTCACTTTACGAATTGGAGAGAATGATGCGTCCAACAAAATGTGACCGATTTTTTTGCTGTGGTCATCAGCAAACGCACGCACGTTACCCGAAACGTAACCACGGCCTTTTTCAATCTTAATTTGCATATCCAAATCACCGCCGGCCAAGTGAGCGATCACATGATCCGGATTGATGATTTCGACTTCGTGCGAACCTTGGATATCAGCCGCAGTCACAACGCCTTCACCTGATTTTTTCAAAGTCAGGGTAATTTCGTCACGATCATGCAGTTTGAATACGATGCCTTTAACATTCAATAAGATATCAACCACATCTTCTTGAACGCCATCCAAAGTTGAATACTCGTGCAAGGCACCCGCAATTTGCACTTCTGTCGCGGCATATCCCGTCATAGACGAGAGCAACACTCGGCGCAACGCATTGCCCAGAGTGTGACCATATCCACGTTCAAAAGGCTCTAACACGACTTTTGCGCTGTACTCACCCGTTGCTTCAACTTGAATGTTGCGTGGCTTTAAAAATGCATTGTTAGACATGGAATTCCTTTCAACAAAACCGCAAGTGTCGTCCTGAACACCCGCGGCTGGTGGCGATATGAACAACTCTGCATGTGATCAGCATGCAGAGGTACAGCATTGATTAACGTGAGTACAACTCAACGATCAAGTGTTCGTTCACATCATGTGCCACATCAGAACGATCCGGCGTTGCTTTGAATACGCCTTCCATTTTCTTAGTGTCTACTGAAACCCAAGAAGGCATACCCACTTGCTCAGCCAATTGCAATGCTTCAGCGATACGCACTTGCTTTTTCGCCTTTTCAGTCACACCAATGACGTCGCCCGGACGCACTTGGATAGAAGGAATATTCGCAACTTGACCATTCACAGTGATGGCTTTGTGGCTCACCAATTGACGTGCTTCCGCGCGAGTTGAGCCGAAGCCCATGCGATAAACCACGTTGTCCAAGCGTTGTTCCAACAAACGCACCAACAATTCACCGGTGTTGCCACGCAGACGTTCTGCTTCCGCGAAATAGCGGCGGAATTGGCGTTCCAACACGCCGTACATACGTTTGAGTTTTTGCTTTTCACGCAACTGGAGACCATAGTCCGACGTACGTGCACCTGATTTGGCGCCGTGCTGACCCGGTTTGGTTTCAATTTTGCATTTTGAGTCTAAAGTGCGACGTGCACTTTTCAAGAATAAATCTGTGCCTTCACGGCGGGCCAACTTGGCCTTTGGACCGATATAACGTGCCACGATATTTCCCTTAAGTTAATACGCACAACCATTCACGGTCATGCGCACGTTTCATCAGAAAACCTGATAAAACAGTGGTCTTAAAAAATGAACTTCAATGAAGCCAATGAACGCGTATCTGAGCTGATTGAGTATCGGATTCATACCGACAAACAATTGTCAAACCACATCTTTTGGCGAGATATTTTACCGACATGCGCGATTGAAATAATTGCACACGCAAGCAAAACAAAAGCGTAATCGCAGATTTTACACGGCGATTACGCAAATGTCAAATGAAATCAATTAGATACGACGGCGTTTCGGCGGGCGGCAGCCATTGTGTGGTACCGGAGTCACATCTTGAATCGATGTCACTTTGATGCCCAACGCATTCATCGCGCGAACTGATGATTCACGACCTGGACCTGGGCCTTTGATGCGCACTTCCAGATTTTTGATACCGTACTCTTGAGCCACTTTACCAGCCGCTTCTGCCGCAACCTGAGCCGCGAAAGGAGTCGATTTACGTGAACCTTTAAAACCAGCGCCACCAGCAGTCGCCCATGACAAAGCATTGCCTTGGCGATCGGTGATGGTGATGATGGTGTTGTTAAAAGACGCGTGGACGTGCAAAATGCCGTCGGCAACGTTCTTTTTCACTTTCTTGCGCGCGCGTGCCGCGGCGCTATTTGCAGCTTTTGCCATATCAATAATTCCTTACAATTATTTTTTCAATGCATTATTTTTTCAATGCAATACCTGCTTTACGTGGACCCTTACGAGTACGCGCGTTGGTTTTGGTACGTTGGCCGCGCACAGGCAAGCCTTTACGATGACGTAAACCACGGTAGCAGCCCAAGTCCATCAAGCGTTTGATTGACATGGTCACTTCACGACGCAAGTCACCTTCGATGGTGAAGGAACCAACCGCGTCACGCAGTTTTTCCAAATCAGCATCGTCCAAGTCTTTGACTTTTTTTGTCGCAGGAACGCCAGTTGCCTCACAAATTTTCAGTGCGCGAGGACGACCGATACCATAAATCGCAGTCAAACCAATACAGGTATGTTTGTGCGGCGGGATATTAACACCAGCAATACGAGCCATTTATATTTCCTTTTACTTAATTAACCTTGACGTTGCTTATGACGTGGGTCACTTGAGCAAATCACGCGCACAACGCCATTGCGACGAATAATCTTGCAATTGCGGCAAATGCGCTTCACAGATGCGAGAACTTTCATTAAAACACTCCTCAACTAAATTTTCTATCCGTTACTTTGAACGGAATACGATACGGGCTTTTGACAAATCATACGGCGTTAATTCAACCGTCACTTTGTCTCCTGGCAGAATGCGAATATAGTGCATTCGCATTTTACCGGAAATGTGCCCCAAGACCATGTGGCCGTTTTCTAACTTTACTCGGAAGGTGGCATTTGGTAAATTTTCCACCACCTCGCCTTGCATTTGAATTACATCATCTTTAGCCATGATTCGCCTTTATTTCAAACCTTTGAAATTCGCTTTGCGCATCAAAGATTCGTACTGCTGACTCATCATAAATGCTTGTACTTGCGCCATAAAGTCCATCGCAACGACCACGATAATCAAGATGGACGTACCACCGAAAATCATGCCGGACGAGCTACCCAAAGCCATCATGAAAAACTCAGGCAGCAAACACACCAAAGTCAAGTACAACGCACCGGTCAGGGTCAAACGCGTCAGAATTTTGTCCATATAACGCGTGGTTTGTTCGCCTGGACGAATCCCTGGCACCACAGCGCCTTGCTTTTTCAAATTATCCGCAGTTTCTCGACTATTAAAGACCAAAGCCGTGTAGAAAAACGCGAAGAAAATGATGGATGCCGCATACAAGGTCATATACAACGGACGTCCCGGAACCAACTGTGCGGTCAAATCTTTCACCCACAACAAATTGCTGGAGCTAAAGAAGTTCATAATGGTCGCAGGCAGCAGCAAGATTGATGAACCAAAAATCGCAGGAATCACGCCGGACATATTCACTTTCAGCGGCAAGAACGAACTTTGACCACCCATCATGCGATTGCCCACTTGGCGTTTTGCGTAGTTGATCGGAATCTTACGTTGACCACGCTCCACAAACACGACAAAGAACACCACGCCAATTGCCGCAAGAATAATACCCAAGCCCAGCAGTGGCGATATTTGACCAGAACCCATACCTGAGAACAAACTGTACACACCCGTTGGCAAGCTCGCGACAATACCCGCAAAAATGATGATCGAGATCCCGTTACCCAAACCGCGTTCGGTGATCTGCTCACCCAACCACATTAGGAACATCGTACCAGTCACCAAGCTAACCATCGCTACACCGACAAACCCCCAACCCGGATTCGGCACGATCGTGTCGCCCATCCCTTGCATGCCCTGAATTTGCGAGGCAATGAAATAGGATTGCACAATCGCCAAAGCCAAAGTCAGATAACGGGTGTATTGCGTCATTTTGCGACGTCCCGCGCCACCTTCCTTCTGCAACGCATGCAAAGACGGAACCACCACGCCGGCCAACTGCATCACAATCGAAGCAGAAATGTACGGCGTAATCCCCAAGGCAATGATCGACGCGCGAGACATCGCCCCACCCGAGAACAGGTTCATCATCGCGAACAAACCACTACCGGCACTGTTTTGCAAAGACTGCGCCAGCGCCGCCGCGTTTACACCTGGAACCGGCACATGCGCCAACACGCGATACACCAGCAAAGCGAGAATCAAAAACATCAAACGCTGTTTTAATTCCGGCGAAGTTTGCGCTTTAGCCGCTTGCGATTTTACTTGATTGGATAATTTGGCTGTAGCCACAAATACCTCTCAATTACTCGTCTGCAACAGAGCCGCCAGCCGCTTCGATCGCCGCACGCGCGCCTTTAGTCGTCAAGAGACCTTTCAAAGTCACTTTACGAGTAATTTCGCCCGTCGCAACTACTTTTGCGCTGGAAGTCAATTCGCCCAACAAACCGGCTTGTTTCAAAGCCAACAAGTCGATTTCATCCACTGGCAATTTGTTCAAATCATTCAAATTCACTTCGCCAACAAAACGACGAGTCAATGAAGTAAAGCCACGCTTAGGCATACGACGATGCATCGGCATTTGACCGCCTTCAAAACCGACGCGGTGAAAACCACCTGCGCGCGATTTTTGACCTTTGTGGCCACGACCCGCTGTTTTACCCAAACCTGAACCGATACCGCGACCAACACGGCGCTTTGCGTGTGTTGCGCCGTCAGCAGGGGCAATGGTATTTAAAAACATAGTATTTCCTCCGTGCTCAATTAGTCAACGATGCGGACTAAGTAAGCCACTTTGTTAATCATGCCGCGAACAGCAGGAGTATCCTCCAACTCACGAACCTGACCAATTTTTTTCAAACCCAAACCCAACACGGTATCGCGGTGGGATTGTTTTGTGCCAATCACGCTTTTTACCAAGGTGACTTTAACAGTAGATTCTGCCATGATCTGCTCCTTAGCCTGTGATGTCTTCAACTGACTTGCCACGTTTTGCGGCGATATCAGCTGGAGTTGATTGTTTGCGCAAACCGTCCAAGGTTGCACGAACCAAGTTGTATGGGTTAGAAGAACCCAAAGACTTGGCAACTACGTTGTGCACACCCATAACGTCGAATACCGCACGCATTGGACCACCTGCGTTAACACCAGTACCGTCTTTGGCTGGCGACATCAATACGCTGGCTGCGCCGTGCTTACCAGTCACCGAGTGTTGCAACGTACCGTCTTTCAAAGGCACTTTGAACATTGAGCGACGCGCTTGCTCCATGGCTTTTTGAACAGCCACAGGCACTTCACGTGCTTTACCTTTGCCCATGCCGATACGGCCATCGCCATCACCTACTACGGTCAACGCGGCAAAACCCATAATACGACCACCTTTTACCACCTTGGTGACGCGATTCACTGCGATCATCTTTTCGCGTAAACCGTCATCTGCCTGGCTTTGGTCTTTAGATTGAACTTTAGACATAAATATTCCTTGTTTGTCGTGGTATCAATTCGGCTTAAAACTGCAAACCAGCTTCACGAGCCGCTTCAGCCAAAGCTTTCACACGACCATGAAATTGGAAACCCGAGCGATCAAAAGCGACTTGAGTCACACCAGCGGCTTTTGCTTTTTCTGCGATGGCCGCGCCTACTGCTTTGGCTGCTGCCACATTACCACCGTTGCCGCCGATTTGCGTACGCAAAGCAGCTTCAGCAGAAGATGCTGTAGCCAACACTTTATTGCCTTCGGCAGAAATCACGCTGGCGTAAATATGCAAATTGGTACGATTGACGACCAAACGGTTGACTTTCAACTCAGCAATTTTGGCACGGGTTTTGCGTGCTCGGCGCAAACGCGCTTGCTTTTTGTCTTGCATCATAATTCCTTTTAAGAACGATAATCCATGTTTGCATCCCCCTCGGAATTAACCTTGCTAAGATGCAAACCTTAACGATTATTTTTTCTTGGTTTCTTTCATAATCACCACTTCGCCTGCATAGCGAACACCTTTGCCTTTGTATGGCTCTGGCGGACGGTAGCCGCGCACTTCTGCCGCAACTTGACCGACTTTTTGCTTGTCAATGCCTTTGATGATGATTTCAGTTTGGCTTGGTGTTTCCGCTTTGATGCCGTCTGGCAAAGCGTAGTTCACGTCATGCGAAAAACCCAATTCCAACTTGAGGATGTTGCCTTCCGCTTTCGCACGGTAGCCGACGCCGATCAAGTTCAGTTTCTTTTCAAAACCTTTGGTAACGCCTTGAACCATATTGGCCAACAACGCACGGGTCGTGCCTTGCAACGCATTGGATTCACGGCTTTCGTCTTTACGCTCAATGATCAGTTGACCATCTTTGTTTTCGATCGCTACCTTGTCGCTAAATGCGGCTTCCAAAACACCCAAAGCACCTTTAACGGTCACAACACCATTTGCCATGCTAACTTCAGCGCCGTTTAACGCAACTGGATTCTTACCTACTCGAGACATATCTTTTCTCCTTATCCGTTACGCAACAACACACAACACTTCGCCGCCAACACCCAGCGAGCGCGCTTTGCGATCAGTAATCACGCCTTTTGACGTCGATACGATTGCAACACCCAAGCCGTCCATGACGCGCGGAATGCCTGTGCAGTGACGATAAATACGCAAACCAGGTTTAGACACGCGCTCAATACGCTCAATCACTGGACGACCAGCATGGTATTTCAACACGATATCCAAAACAGGTTTGGCAGCTTCGCCACCCACTTTAAACTCTTCAATATAGCCTTCTTCTTTCAGCACATTCGCAATAGCCACTTTCAATTTAGAAGAGGGCATGGAAACAGTGGCTTTCTCCACCATTTGCGCATTGCGAATACGCGTCAACATATCGGCGATTGGATCACTCATACTCATTTTCGTTTCTCCTTTGCCAATTACCAGCTTGCTTTAACCAAGCCTGGGATTTCACCAGACATGGCCGCATCACGCAATTTTGTACGACCCAAACCGAATTGACGGAATGTACCACGAGGGCGACCGGTCAATTGGCAGCGGTTGCGCAAACGGGTTGGGTTTGCATTGCGCGGCAATTGTTGTAACTTCAAACGCGCTTCGTAGCGTTCGTCTTCGGATTTGGATTGATCTTGAATGATCTTCACCAATTCAGCGCGCTTACCAGCAAATTTTGCCACCAAAGCTTCGCGCTTTTTCTCACGATTGATCAGGGATAATTTAGCCATTGATCTATCCTCAATTACGGAATGGGAATTTGAAAGCCGCTAACAACGCTTTGGCTTCCTCATCGGTTTTCGCAGTCGTGGTCACACTGATGTTCAAACCACGCAACGCGTCGATTTTGTCGTACTCAATTTCGGGGAAAATAATTTGTTCTTTTACGCCGATGTTGTAGTTACCACGACCATCAAACGAACGACCATTCACACCACGGAAGTCACGTACGCGAGGGAATGCAACGGTTACCAAGCGATCCAAGAACTCATACATTTTTTCACCACGCAAGGTCACCATACAACCGATTGGATAATCCTCACGAATCTTGAACCCTGCAATCGCTTTACGCGCCACAGTCACCACAGGTTTTTGACCTGCGATCTTCGTCAAATCAGAAACCGCGTGTTCCATCACTTTTTTATCAGCAACAGCCTCACCCACACCCATATTCAAGGTGATTTTAGTGATGCGCGGCACTTCCATAATTGATTTGTAGCCAAATTGACCCATCAATTGTGGAACGATTTTCTCTTTATAAATATTTTGCAAACGAGCCATGTGTTTCCCCTTACGCTACGACTTCGCCGTTGGATTTAAATACGCGGATTTTTTTGCCATCCACTTCTTTAATCCCAACGCGATCCGCTTTTTGGGTTTTAGCATTAAACAATGCCACGTTAGACACGTGAATCGGCATGGTTTTGCTCACAACGCCACCCTCGACACCTGCCATTGGGTTTGGACGTTGATGCTTCTTAGCCACATTGACGCCTTCAACAGTTACATAATCAGCATCCACGCGACGCGTTACCACGCCGGTTTTGCCTTTGTCTTTGCCTGTCAAAACCACAACAACATCGCCTTTACGAATTTTTTCCATGTCGCCCCCTTACAGCACTTCTGGCGCCAAAGACACGATCTTCATGAACTTCTCGCCACGCAACTCACGCGTAACCGGTCCAAAAATACGTGTGCCAATCGGCTCTAACTTGTTGTTCAACAATACAGCCGCGTTGTCGTCAAATTTAATGCGTGAACCATCGGCGCGACGAACACCACTGGCGGTACGAACCACCACAGCGTTATACACTTCGCCTTTTTTCACACGACCACGAGGAGCGGCTTCTTTAATACTAACCTTGATGATGTCACCAACGCCAGCATAGCGGCGCTTTGAGCCGCCCAACACTTTGATACACATTACGGAACGTGCGCCGGTGTTGTCGGCCACATCCAACCTACTTTGCATCTGAATCATGATATCTTTCCCAACTTAATCGCCAAGCCATCAGCTGTAACGGTCAGTTTTGGTCTCTCTACATCCCGCCACAAACTTGCTGCTTGCTTCGGAAGTAGCACTGGAGTTGAATCTCTTGCGAGATTTTGAATCTGAGTCCATCAAACTTCGATTTTCTCAAACGAGACGAAGATTATATTCGATCTTCTGAATTCTCTCAAGTCTTTTCTGAGTAATCACTCACAATCAGAGCAAATCTTGAGAATTTTCGCCTATTTTTACTGCTATTGTGCTTATTTAATACACCACCAACCAAAAAACTGAGCAAACAATCCCAAAGTTGAGATTGTTTGCCACAGATTCGATCAATATCGATTAAATAACGCGAGCCGCTTCGAGGAGCTTCGTCACTTGCCAAGATTTGGTTTTTGACAATGGACGGGTTTCTTCGATTTCGACCAGATCGCCTTCGTTGTATTGATTGGCTTCGTCATGCGCATGGTATTTTTTCGATTTAACGATGAATTTACCATACAGCGGATGTTTCAAACGATGCTCAACCAAAACGGTAACGGTTTTGTCCATTTTATTAGACGAAACGCGACCCACCAAGGTACGGGTTAATTTAGTTTCACTCATTATTCACCTGCCTTTTGTTGCTTTTGGTGCATCACTGTGCGTACACGAGCGATGTCACGACGCACTTTGCGCAGCTGATTTACGTCATTGAGTTGCTGCATGGCTTTTTGCATACGCAAATTGAATTGCGTTTTCAACAATGCATTTAACTCTTCTTGTAACGCCGCGGCGTCTTTGGTCATCAATTCTTTAGCACTCATGTTCACTCCTTAACCACCAATGGTACGCGTCACAAACACGCACTTGATCGGCAGTTTGGCTTGTGCCAAACGAAATGCTTCACGCGCCAATTCCTCTGGTACGCCGTCCATTTCGTATAACATTTTGCCGGGTTGAATTTCAGCAACATAGTATTCGGGATTACCCTTACCGTTACCCATACGAACCTCTGCAGGCTTGTTGGAAATCGGCTTGTCAGGGTAAATACGAATCCAAATACGGCCACCACGTTTGATGTGACGGGTCATCGCACGACGCGCAGATTCGATCTGACGCGCAGTGATGCGACCACGACCAACGGCTTTCAAGCCGAAATCACCAAACGATACCTCTGCACCGCGTGTCGCCACGCCGGTGTTACGGCCTTTTTGCTCTTTACGATATTTTCTACGTGCGGGTTGCAACATAATTATTCTCCTGCACTTTCAGTTTTAGCTTCAGTTTTGCGTGCGGTACGGCGACGCGCTGGAGCATCACCATCACGGCGACGATCACCACCTGGGCGACCTTCACGGCGTGCTGGTTTTTTATCATCTTTACCATCGTGCTCATAGCCTGTGCCCGGCAAAGCTTTACGGCTGAGCGTATCGCCTTTGTAGACCCAAACTTTGATACCGATGATGCCATAAGCGGTCAACGCGGTGCTGGTTGCGTAGTCGATGTTTGCACGCAGGGTATGCAGAGGCACGCGGCCTTCACGATACCATTCTGAACGAGCAATCTCGATACCATTCAAACGGCCTGAGCTCATGATTTTGATACCTTGAACGCCCAAGCGCATGGCATTTTGCATTGAACGACGCATTGCGCGACGGAACATCACGCGTTTTTCCAATTGTTGAGCGATCGAGTCACCAATCAATTGCGCATCGATTTCAGGCTTGCGCACTTCTTCGATGTTCACGTGTACCGGCACATTCATCAATGCTTGCAGTTCTTTGCGCAACACTTCGATGTCTTCGCCTTTTTTACCAATAACCACACCTGGACGCGCAGAGAAAATCGTGATACGCGCAGTTTTGGCTGGGCGCTCGATCAAGATACGCGCAACCGATGCGTTTTTCAGTTTTTTCTTGAGGTATTCGCGAACTTTCAAGTCTTCGTTCAATGTTTGCGCGAAGTCTTTGTTGCTCGCATACCAACGCGAGTCCCAATCACGGGTAACCGGTAGACGGAAGCCTGTAGGGTTAATCTTTTGTCCCATTCCTTGCTCCTTATTGACCAACGGTCACTGTGATGTGACAGGTTTGTTTTTCGATACGATTGCCGCGGCCTTTGGCACGGGCAGACATACGCTTGAGTGATGTACCTTTGTCAACAAAGATACGAGTCACACGCAACTCATCAATATCCGCACCATCGTTGTGCTCGGCATTGGCAATTGCTGATTCCAATACTTTCTTGATAATGACAGCCGCTTTCTTTTGTGTAAATGTGAGCGTATTCAAAGCTTGCTCAACTTGTTTACCGCGAATCAAATCGGCCACCAAGCGGCCTTTTTGAGCAGACAAGCGCACGCCACGTAAAATAGCTGTAGTTTCCATGACGCTTCCTTATTTCTTCGCTTTTTTGTCAGCGACGTGACCTTTAAACGTACGGGTCAACGCAAATTCACCCAACTTGTGACCCACCATATTTTCAGAAATATAGACGGGTACGTGTTGGCGACCATTGTGTACAGCGATTGTTAAGCCGATGAAATCAGGCAAAACAGTCGAACGACGAGACCAAGTTTTAATTGGTTTCTTATCACGATTTGCAACCGCCGCTTCCACTTTTTTCAATAAGTGAGCGTCGCAAAATGGACCTTTTTTAACTGAACGAGCCATTTATTACTCCTTATTTGTAACGACGTTTAACAATCATGTTATCTGTACGCTTGGTACTGCGTGTACGATAACCCTTAGTCGGCTGACCCCAAGGCGATACTGGATGACGACCACCTGATGTACGACCTTCACCACCACCATGCGGGTGATCCACCGGATTCATCACGACACCACGAACGGTCGGACGAACACCACGCCAGCGAGTCGCACCGGCTTTACCGATTTGACGCAGACCGTGCTCTTCGTTACCCACTTCACCGATGGTTGCGCGGCAATCCACGTGTACCTTGCGAATTTCGCCTGAGCGCAAACGCAACTGTGCGTAAACGCCTTCACGCGCCAACAATTGAACCGAAGTACCTGCTGAGCGAGCCAATTGCGCGCCTTTGCCCGGCTTCATTTCGATACAGTGAATGGTTGAACCCACTGGAATATTGCGAATAGGCAAGGTATTACCCGGTTTGATTGGCGCTTCAGAACCGCTAACCAATTCGTGACCGGCTTTAACACCACGCGGAGCGATGATGTAACGACGCTCGCCATCTGCGTACAACAACAAGGCGATGTTGGCTGAACGGTTCGGATCATATTCCAAACGCTCTACTTTGGCCAAAATACCGTCTTTGTCATTGCGCTTGAAGTCAATTACACGATAGTGGTGCTTATGACCACCGCCACGATGACGGGTGGTGATGTGACCATTATTGTTACGACCGGCGTTTTGCTTTTGCGCTTCCAACAACGGTGCGTACGGCGCACCTTTGTGCAGATCGCGGTTAACAACCTTGATCAGACCGCGACGACCCGGAGTCGTTGGTTTTACTTTTACGAGTGCCATATTACTTCACCTCCTCGTCAAAGTGAATTTCTTGACCTTTTTTCAGACCAACGTAAGCAATACGCACATTGTTGCGACGACCCATGCCGTAGCGCGTGCGTTTTGATTTGCCTTTGCGATTGATCACACGAACCGCGTCCACTTCAACTTTAAACAACAATTCAACCGCCGCTTTGATTTCAGGCTTGGTCGCACATGGCATTACACGGAAAGCAACTTGCTCATTTTTTTCCGCGATCATGGTGCTTTTTTCTGAAACGATCGGCGCCAAGAGTACTTGCATTAAACGTTCTTGATTCATGACAAGATCTCCTCGATTTGCGCCACAGCACCCTTAGTCACCACTACTTTTTTGTAGAACAACAATGACAGTGGATCCGCATATTTGGCTTCGCACACATATACGTGCGGCAAATTGCGAGATGCCAAGAACAGGTTTTCAGAATAGTCGTCAGTGATGATCATGACTGATTCCACACCCATGGCTTTCAATTTATCAGCAACCAATTTGGTTTTTGGCGCTTCAACTACGAAGTCCTCTACCACTACCAAACGGTCATCGCGCACCAATTGTGAGTAGATGCTGCACAATGCGGCACGGTGCATTTTACGATTCACTTTTTGAGAGAAATTCTCTTCCGGTGAATTCGGGAATGCACGTCCACCTCCACGCCAGATCGGCGAAGATGTCATACCCGCACGCGCACGACCAGTACCTTTTTGACGCCAAGGTTTTTTGGTTGAGTGCTTAACGGTTTCGCGGCTTTTCTGAGCACGATTACCCGAACGCGCGTTGGCTTGATACGCCACGACGATTTGGTGAATCAATGCTTCATTGTATTCGCGACCGAAGATTTCATCAGAAACCGCAACGGTTCCTGCTTGACCCAGGAGCTTGATATCCATTATTTCGCCCCTTTCGCTTTCACCGCCGTGCGCACGATGATGTTGCCGTTTTTAGAGCCGGGAACCGCACCCTTAACCAACAACAAACCGCGCTCTGCATCCACACGAGCGATTTCTAAATTTTGTACTGTACGGTTAACGTCACCCATGTGACCCGTCATGCGCTTACCCGGGAATACACGACCCGGATCTTGCGCCATACCGATAGAGCCCGGCACGTTATGTGAACGCGAGTTACCGTGCGATGCGCGACCTGACGAGAAGTTGTAGCGTTTGATCGTGCCTGCGTAGCCTTTACCGATGGTAACGCCAGAGACATCCACTTTTTGGCCAACTTCGAAGATTTCAACCGATACATTTGAGCCGGCAGACAACTGAGACAATGCCTCAGCATCCATACGAAACTCTTTTGTGAAAGAACCTGCTTCCACGCCCGCTTTAGCCAAATGCCCAGCTTGAGCCTTTGCCACACGAGACGCACGGCGGGTACCGTAGGTCACCTGAACAGCAGCGTAACCATCTGCTTCAGGCGTCTTGATTTGGGTAACGCGATTGTTCGATACATCCAGCACAGTTACAGGAATAGACTCGCCATCCTCTGTAAAAATGCGGGTCATACCGACCTTGCGTCCCAATAGACCCAGTCCATTGTGAATCATTTTTAAACTCCATTCTCGACTACGATTGGCCGAGGTAGATTACCATTTTGCGTTATTGTGATTAACAACGCCTCTAAAAACCTTCTCTAATCAAAGCAAAAAGGTTAGCGTTGTATGATAGTACAGTTTAATTCAATACGCAAGACTAAAAATTAAGTAAATGCTTAATTTTTAATACTTTTGTGCATTTTAGAGACGTTTGCTGCGCTGTAACCAATCTTAAATCCGACTCGCGCTTCGCACACACTCAATCTCTCATGCCTGACCGGCGGTGCCACCCCACCCTCCATTTGATGCACTCCAAAACAGTGCTTGCCCCACAACCAATCAGGTGTACGAAATCACTGACGCGGCGTAAAATGAATGTATCCATATAACGACATCAGGAGGCAGCGCATGAAGAGTACAGCCGCATTTAATGTGTTGATTGCCGACGACCATGAGTTAATCTTGCAAGCCATGCAAAAGCTGGTTGCTCACCTGCATCCTCACTTGACCAGCCACTTGGTCTCGGATTGGCCGCAATTAGCAGCAGCGCTTGAGACGGGGCCGCCGATGGATCTGGCGATTGTGGATTATCATATGCCCGGTTCGAGCTTGGCGGGATTTGTAGATCTATCCGTCAAATATCCGCAGTTGCCCGTAGTCGTGGTGTCTGCCGATACTTCTCCGGAAACCGTACATGCTTTGTTCAGACAAGCAAGCATCCGAGGCTTCGTACCCAAAACCGACCAAGCCGCTGTGCTGTTACAAGCGCTAAAATTGGTTTTAACGGGCGGTAAATACGTCCCTGCATTGATCTTATCCAACGACGACGCACCCGACCATACCCAAGCTTGCGTAAGCAACCCAAACTGCACCCACGCGAATCCATGGGGCCTGTCCAGCCGACTGCAAGATGTATTGATTTGTATTAGTTAAGACTTAATCTGACGTTTTGTTTATCATATAGGAAACAAAGGAGTCAGAAATGAACACTCAATCAAGTCACAAGATTATCAAAAATAAATTAGGTTTGCTCAATTTAGCCCAAACTTTGGGCAGTGTCTCAAAAGCCTGCAAGACGATGGGATTTAGTCGAGACAGTTACTATCGGTTTAGAGATTTGTATGAGCGCGGAGGTGAGGCGGCGTTACAAGAAATCAGTCGCCGTAAACCGATACTCAAGAACCGTATCGACCCGTCAATAGAAGAAGCGGTGGTCAACTTCGCCATAGACAAACCCGCGTATGGACAGCACCGAGTGAGCAATGAATTACGCAAAGTTGGCGTATTTGTTTCAGGTGGTGGCGTTCGTTCCATTTGGTTACGCCATGACTTAGAAACCTTCCAGAAGCGACTCAAAGCATTATCAGCCAAAATCGCACAAGACGGCATCATACTCACAGAAGACCAACTGTTTGCACTCGAACGTGCTCGCGAAGAGAAACAAGCGCATGGTGAAATCGAAACCGAACATCCAGGCTATTTGGGTTCGCAAGACACCTATTACGTCGGCACGATTAAAGGCGTGGGGCGGATTTATCAACAAACCTACATCGACACTTACTGCAAGCTGGCGATTGTCAAACTGTATCAACAAAAACACGCCATTACTTCGGCTGATTTGCTTAATGACCGTGTGATACCGTTCTATGAGGCGCACGACATACCGCTGTTACGCATCCTTACAGACCGAGGCAGTGAATACTGTGGCAACCGAGAAACGCATGAGTATCAGTTATATTTGGACTTAGAGGACATTGAGCACACGCGTACCAAGGTCAAGCATCCGCAAACCAATGGCATTTGTGAACGTTTCCACAAAACCATACAAAACGAATTCTACGCCACCGCATTTCGGCGTAAAATATACAACAGTTTGGAAGAGTTACAAGTCGACTTGGACGCATGGGTGCTGGATTACAACGAGCAACGAACCCACTCAGGGAAGCATTGCTTTGGTAAAACACCCATGCAAACTTTTTTAGATAGCAAACATATCGCTATCGAGAAACAACTGAATCGGACATTTCAGACAACCGAGTCAGTTTTAGCGACAGCCTAATAACTGTCTGTCAGGTCAAGTCGTGGCTACTACAATTGATTTTACTGGCTCAGGGCTTATCAAACAAAATGATTGCGCGCCAACTGGGCATCAGCGATTTGACCGTGAAAACCCATGTCAATTTGCTCTTTAAGCAAATGAGCGTGAAAAATCGCGCTGAGGCTACGGCTTTGTTTTTACGACAAAAGTGTCAGGCACCACTTTAACCTCAGGGGCGCACAGCAATTTTACCGCCGCTTCCCGCAAATCCTGCTCTTTCACCGGTTTTTGCACAATCACACTGCCTTTGCGAATATAAATACTTGGCACAACCGCCGGATCCTCCGCCAAGAAAATCACCGGACAATACCAAGCCTCCAGCATATTCATCGAACTGACACTTCGCCCATGCTGACTGCGCATATTAAGCACCAGCTCCACCCAAATTTGCCGCCCCACTTGATAATCCGTAATGATCAAATCCGGCCGCCAAACATTGGGCGCACCCCATTCCGGCGCGAACAAGCTGGAGACCGCGCTCAATGCACCATGACTATTGAGCGCAGCTCGAACCTCGACACCCCATGCGCTCAGCGTATAGGCCATGCGCTGCAACAACTCATTGTCCCCATCAATCAATAAGATTCGCTTCCCTCGAAGGACGTCGTTCAACATATCCTCCTGATGCGATTGGGGATCAAGTGGCAATCGCTCCGCCGCAACCCCACCCACAACAGCCGGCATCGAAAGGCGAAACACACTACCTCGCCCCAGCGCAGAGCTCACCCCAATACTCAAATGCAATATATTCGCCAAGCGACGCACAATCGGCAGCCCCAACCCGTATCCTTGTCGCCCCACCTGTGTCGCCTGCTGAACCTGAAAGAAATCCTTAAAAATATCATCCTGATGTTCTACCGCAATCCCTCGCCCAGAGTCACGCACCTCAATCGACTGAAGCGCTTTGCGATAACCCAGCCACACCACCCCTTGATCCGTATAAGTGATGGCATTACCAATCAAATTCCCCAAAATCCGCGCCAACAGCAGGCGATCCGTATGCACCTGCACATCGGTCATAGACATCCGCAGCTGCAACCCCTTCTCTGCGGCTTGCAGACCATATTCGCGCATCAAATCATTGAACACCGACTGCAGCGGAAACGTTTGCAAACTCACGCTCAAACCACCGGTCTCCATGCGATTGATGTCCAAAAAGTGATTAAACATTTGCGCCAGCGTATTCACGCTGCCCATCATCTGCTCAACCACACTTTTTGCCGAGCTTGGCAATTTACGCTCCAGCCGCAAAGTCTCTAACAACAAACCAATCGCATGCAGCGGCTGACGCAAATCATGATTGGCCGCCGCAAAAAACATCGCTCGATCGCGATTCGCCGCCTCAGCCAAGGCCAGCGCAATTTCACTGATTTCCTTTTCCGCCGCAATTTTTTTAGACAACTCCTCCACCCGATAATGATTCAGCGCGGACGAGCGAAAGTACTGCGAACTAATGACCGCGCACGAGCTGAGCATCAAGCCCACCAAGATAAACGCCATCATATAAAAAATGCCCTCCGCGCCAGAGTTCAAGGCATAAAACAAAATAGCCGGCAGCAACAATCCCAACAAACACACCACAAAAATCCGCACATTGAACAAATGCATGCCATACAACAACACCGCGTACACCAAAATCAAAATATTAATGGGCAGAAACAAATCGCTACCACCCCAAGCCACCAGCCAAATACCGCAACCAATGCCCAAACAACTCAACAAATTAAGCAATAAAACCATACGCTCCCATGTCGTTACAGACACAGAATCCTCATAAAACAGATAAGCGGTATACAAACCCATTTCCAGCAAAACCACCACGATCAAACCAATTGACCAACCCAACAACAACGGCGTGGAAAGATAACCATCATAAATACCAAAAATAAACCCCGCGGTGATGATACTGATCAACGAAAAATTCAGATGCAAGCCCGAAGAAAAGCGAACTCGATCAGCAACCAATCGGTGCGCATATTGCAAACCCTCAAACGCCACACTGCTCATGACACCACCTCTTTCGACGATTTCGCGCGTTTAGCCACTCGCAGCTGCACATACGCCGTCACCTGCACCAAAATGATGGCCAGCATAATTAACCCAGCCCCCATCAGATTACGCAGACTAAACGGCTCATTCAAAACAAACCACCCAACCGCCGCGCCGAACAACGCCTCAAGACTCAAAATAATCGCAGCCACCGGCGGACTCACCCAACGCTGTCCATAAATTTGCAAGGTATACGCCACCACCCCAGAGAGCAGTCCCGCATAAAGCAAATACCAGCGCACCTCAATCAACGCCGCCCAACGCCACGGCTCGCGCAACAGCCACGAACTCACACCACTCAAAACCGCACACGTCGCCATCTGAACAAAAGCCAAAGGCAAAACCCGCCCCCGCTCTTGACTACGCCCCATCGCCCCCACATGCACCGCCCACAGCAACGAACCGAGCAAAATCCACCAATCACTGCGACCAATCTCAAACGCATGCGTACTGGTGGTCAACAAAAACAAGCCCAAACACCCCAAACCCGCCATACTCAACTGCCAAGAAGCAATCGGCGTCGAAAACAGCAAAAAAGCAACAAATGGCACAAAAACAATATACAAACCCGTGATAAAACTGGCTCGATACACCCAAGCCTCCACCAAGCCGATTTGCTGCGCACCCAAGGCCAACCAAAGCCAGAACCCCAGAATCACCCCCGCACGCCATTCACCCGAACTCAATCGCCAGCGCTTTCCCTGCCCAGCCTCGCGCTGAAACCCCAGCAACAGCGCCAAAACAAGCGCCGGCAAAGCGCTGCGCAAGGCATTGAACAACAAAGGCCCCATATACACCATCGCCAATTTTTGAGGCCAGAACCCCACACCCCAAATCATCGCGCACAACCACAATGCCAAATGAGCCAAGCGGAAAGAACCGTTCATACACCTCCAAAAACGATGGGTCAAAAAAACCTACCTGATATACCCAATATGAAACAAAAGCCCTTGAAAGTAAAGGAAAAATCACCTCCAAACCGCATCAACCACCCCGCCCAACCAACTACCCTCGACAAATCATCTCAAACGCAACACATGACCGCCACACTCCCCCGACACAACCTTTTTATGCTTGCATTACCAACCAAACACGCAGTGCCGCCAAGCATCAGTCAAAACGACGCCGCACACCATGCGGCACGCATCACCCAGCCCAGTTAGAGCCCATTACACCAAGTGTTGTACTCCTCCGAAATCCTTGAAAACACAGGCTTACACGCGTAATCTGAACTCAACAACACGACTGATTCAGCATCCAAAAAATCACCCCGTGTTGGCTCAGCACCGTCACCAAAACCCTGCCGAGCAAAACGCTTATCCATTGAAGAGGCAACCATAGACAAGCGACCTCCCTTTCATTTGCCTCATAGGAGATTCACTATGTTACGCACCAAAATCGCTCTCATCACCGCCGCCATCCTGTGCACAGCAGTTGCTCATGCAGGCTCCATCACCGCAGGTACAGGTAGCGCTGGTTCCAGCTCAGCCTCTACCTCCAGCGGCATCGCCGGCGCCTTCACCATCGGCACAGGCATTCACGGCGCAACCACCACCAACACCAGCGCAGGCAACGCGGTCTCTGGCGCCGTCGTGACACCCTCCAGCATCGTCACACAGTCGACAACTGCTTCAACATCTCAAAACACTGGCGTCTCAGGTGGCTTGGGCTTTGGCGCAGCAGGAGCAGTCGGCACCTCCGGCTCAACCACAGGTGCAGGCGCGACCGGCCATATGAACACGCTGCTGTGGGTATTCCCATAATCCGCGAGGATTCACTTAAAAGATCGTGTGCTTAACACGAGTTCGACAGGGGAGAACGGCCTAACAGCCCAGTATCCCCTTTTTTAGGAGCATCAAATGAAAACCGTTTTAAAAATCATCGTACTGAGCAGCCTGTTAATCTCCGCACCATGGACGCACGCACAATCCAGCACGACCACCGCCAACTCGGATTCCAACGCCAACTCAACGGCGACCGGTAATGCCAATGGCACCAACACCAATATCATCAATTTTCCGAGCGGCCCCGCCAACAGCGCCCACCAAGAAACCGTGGAATACAAAGGCAGCTACACCATGAAAAGCGCACCCGCGCTGTATGCCCCACCGTTGGTCACCACCATGACCGACACCTGCATGGGTTCCACCAGCATGGGTGCCTCCTTCTCAGGGTTCGGATTCAACGGCGGCAGTACTTGGACGGATAAAAACTGCGTTCGTCGCCTCGATGCGCGGGAATTTCGCGCCATGGGCATGAACGATGTCGCGATTGCTTTGCTGTGTCAAAACCCGGAAAATCAACTCGCCGTTGAGGCCACAGGACGCGCGTGCCCAAACGCAAAAGCCAATGCTCAGACCGAGATCCGCGACCTCAAAGCGGTTGATACCACGCCAATAGCTGCGACGCCCCATGACAGCGCTTCTTCAACCGCAGCCAGCGCACCTCGACCAGAGCGCGAGAGTAAACGCTAATCCTTCATATTTAATCCGAACGAGCAGCCGATACCGCCGACCAGCGCCACGCCCAGCCCCCTGCTTGAAACAAACATTGAGCGCGTGAATCTCTATTCGTACAAAAACAAAACCGCCCAAAATCCAGCGCAATGCCCAATAAAAAACGCACCCAAAGGTGCGTTTTTTACAACTCATACGTGATTCGTCTGAATCAGTCGGTTTAATGAATTAAACCTTGATTTCAACATCCACGCCTGCAGGCAAGTCCAGCTTCATCAAAGCATCCACTGTTTTTTCGGTCGGATCAACGATGTCCATCAAACGTTGATGCGTACGAATTTCGAACTGATCACGCGAGGTTTTATTCACGTGCGGTGAGCGCAAAATATCAAAGCGTTGGATACGTGTTGGCAAAGGAACCGGACCTTTTACGATCGCGCCCGTGCGCTTTGCTGTTTCCACGATTTCAGCTGCTGATTGATCAATCAAACGATAGTCGAATGCTTTCAAACGAATACGAATTTTTTGCTTAGCCATTTTTTGCTTTCCAAAGAACGAGGTGATTGCTCACCGATTAAATAAAGAACAATAACTTGCATGAGATGGCGCACCATCCCATGCTGCTACAACACATTACGCCGTGATCTTAGCTACGACACCGGCGCCGACGGTACGGCCGCCTTCGCGAATCGCGAAACGCAAGCCTTCTTCCATCGCGATTGGCGCGATCAATTCTACGGACATAGATACGTTGTCACCCGGCATCACCATTTCTTTGTCTGCTGGCAAAGTCACGGCACCGGTCACGTCAGTAGTACGGAAGTAGAATTGCGGACGGTAGTTGTTAAAGAATGGGGTGTGACGACCACCTTCTTCTTTGGACAATACGTATACTTCCGCGTCGAATTTGGTGTGTGGGTTGATGGAACCTGGTTTGGCCAATACTTGACCGCGCTCTACGTCTTCACGCTTGGTACCACGCAACAGTACACCCACGTTGTCACCGGCCTGACCTTGATCCAGCAATTTGCGGAACATTTCTACACCGGTACAGGTGGTTTTTTGGGTTGGTTTGATACCAACGATTTCGATCTCTTCGCCGACTTTAACGATACCACGTTCGATACGACCGGTTACGACGGTACCACGACCAGAAATAGAGAATACGTCTTCGATTGGCATCAGGAATGTGCCGTCAACCGCGCGTTCCGGAGTTGGGATGTAGCTGTCTAATGCTTCGCCCAAAGCCAAGATGGATGGCTCGCCGATGTCTGATTGGTCACCTTCCAATGCCAATTTGGCAGAACCTTTGACGATAGGCAAGTCGTCGCCTGGGAAGTCGTATTTGGACAGCAGTTCGCGAACTTCCATTTCGACCAATTCCAACAATTCTTCGTCGTCAACCATGTCGCATTTGTTCAGGTAGACGATGATGTACGGTACACCTACTTGGCGCGCCAACAGGATGTGTTCGCGGGTTTGTGGCATTGGGCCGTCAGCGGCCGAGCACACCAGAATCGCGCCGTCCATTTGCGCCGCACCGGTAATCATGTTTTTCACATAGTCGGCGTGACCCGGGCAGTCTACGTGGGCGTAGTGGCGACCTGCGGTTTCGTACTCGACGTGCGCAGTGTTGATGGTAATACCACGTGCTTTTTCTTCTGGTGCCGCGTCAATATCCGCGTAGCCTTTGGCTTCACCACCGAATTTTTTGGTCAATACCGTCGTGATCGCCGCGGTCAATGTCGTTTTACCGTGATCCACGTGACCAATCGTACCTACGTTCACGTGCGGTTTGGTACGTTCAAACTTGCCTTTTGCCATTTTAGTTTCCTTTAATATCAAAGAATTGAGTTGTTTTTGTCGGGCTTAGATTCATTCCGCACCCGAGCATTTTATCTATTATTTAGCGCGCGCGCTCATTACGGCTTCAGCGACATTACGCGGTGCTTCTGAGTAATGTTTGAATTCCATTGAGTAGGTTGCGCGACCTTGTGTTGCTGAACGCAGGTCAGTTGAGTAACCGAACATTTCAGACAACGGCACTTCCGCTTTGATGATTTTGCCGCCGCCAATCATATCGTCCATACCTTGAACGATACCACGACGTGAAGACAAATCACCCATTACGGTACCGGTGTATTCTTCAGGGGTTTCAACTTCGACCGCCATCATAGGTTCGAGCAATACTGGGTTGGCTTTTTTCATACCTTCTTTAAACGCCATCGAGCCGGCCATGCGGAACGCATTTTCGTTCGAGTCAACGTCATGGTATGAACCGAAGTGAACCGTTACTTTCACGTCAACCACAGGATAGCCTGCAACCACACCGGCTTTCAATGTTTCTTCCACACCTTTGGCAACCGCAGGGATGAACTCACGAGGAATCACACCACCTTTGATTTCGTCTACGAATTGGAAGCCTGCACCCGGCTCTTGCGGTTCGAGTTTCAATACCGCGTGACCGTATTGACCACGACCGCCCGACTGCTTGACAAATTTCGCTTCGGCATTTTCGACCACGTTGCGGATGGTTTCACGATAGGCCACTTGTGGTTTACCCACATTGGCTTCTACGTTGAATTCACGCTTCATACGGTCAACGATAATTTCCAAGTGCAATTCGCCCATACCGCCGATGATCGTTTGACCGGATTCTTCGTCGGTTGATACACGGAAAGACGGATCTTCTGCTGCCAAACGGTTCAAGGCCAAACCCATTTTTTCTTGGTCAGCTTTAGTTTTCGGCTCAACCGCTTGCGAAATCACCGGCTCAGGGAAGACCATGCGTTCCAAGATGATGGGCGCGTCCAACGCACACAGGGTTTCACCCGTCGTGACTTCTTTCAGGCCGATACACGCGGCAATGTCACCCGCCAATACTTCCTCGATCGGTTCGCGACTGTTCGCATGCATCTGTACGATACGACCCACGCGTTCTTTTTTGTCTTTCACCGAGTTCAACACGGTTTCGCCAGATTTCAAAATACCTGAGTACACGCGCACGAAGGTCAATTGGCCTACGAATGGGTCGGTCATCAATTTGAACGCCAAAGCGGAGAATTTTTCGTTGTCGCTGGCTTTACGGGTCACGTGGTTACCACGGTCGTCTTCACCCTCGATCGCTTTCACGTCCACCGGCGATGGCATGTAGTCCAAAACCGCGTCCAGCATAGCTTGTACGCCTTTGTTTTTGAACGCAGTGCCACACATCATCGGCTGAATTTCGCACGCCAATGTGCGGGTGCGCAAACCAACTTTGATGTCTTCTTCGGACAAATCGCCTTCTTCGAGGTATTTGTTCATCAAGTCTTCTGACGCTTCCGCTGCAGACTCAACCATTTTTTCACGCCATTCTTGCGCAGTTGCTTCCAAATCAGCCGGAATATCGCGGTACTCAAATTTCGTCCCTTGAGACGCCTCATCCCAGAAAATGGCTTTCATTTTGACCAAATCCACCACACCTTGGAAATTTTCTTCCGCGCCGATTGGAATTTGAATCGGTACTGGATTGCCGCGCAAGCGGGTTTTCATACCGTCGTACACTTTGAAGAAGTTCGCGCCGGTACGGTCCATTTTATTGACGAATGCCAAACGGGGCACCGCGTATTTATTGGCCTGACGCCAAACGGTTTCGGATTGCGGCTGAACACCACCGACCGCACAGTACACCATGCACGCGCCGTCCAATACACGCATAGAACGCTCCACCTCAATGGTAAAGTCCACGTGACCCGGGGTGTCAATGATGTTGATGCGGTGCTCTGGGTAGTTACCTGCCATACCTTTCCAAAACGTGGTGGTCGCCGCAGAGGTAATGGTAATACCACGCTCTTGCTCTTGTTCCATCCAGTCCATAGTTGCCGCGCCGTCGTGAACCTCACCGATCTTGTGATTCACGCCCGTGTAAAACAATACGCGCTCAGTCGTGGTGGTTTTACCCGCATCAATGTGTGCAGAAATACCAATATTACGATAGCGCTCAATAGGGGTCTTGCGAGCCATAATTATCCTTTTTGAAAAAAGTAAAAAATGGTTTACTCTCTTCGTTTGTTATTAATCAGCGACTGCCTTTTCAGTATAAAACTCAAACAGCAATCTAAATTCTTTATTGTAATTTTTGCACGTTTAAGGGCGCAGGCCGCGGCATCGCGACGCACGCTGTACAATCAGTACAGCAAGGAGCGATAACAAAGCCATGCGCTCCTTAAACACAGCAAAAAATTAGAAGCGGAAATGCGAGAACGCTTTATTCGCTTCAGCCATACGGTGCACTTCATCACGCTTTTTCATCGCACCGCCACGACCTTCGGAGGCATCCAACAATTCGCCTGCCAAACGCAACGCCATGGTTTTTTCACCGCGTTTTTTGGCTGCCTCACGCAACCAACGCATAGACAAGGCCATACGGCGTGACGGACGCACTTCAACCGGCACTTGATAGTTCGCACCACCGACACGGCGGCTTTTCACTTCAACCAATGGTTTTGCGTTGTTCAACGCAGTCATAAACACTTCCAACGGATCCTTGCCGGTTTTGTTGGCAATTTGATCCAAGGCACCATAAGCAATGCCTTCTGCTACAGATTTTTTACCCGATAACATGATCACGTTCATGAACTTGGCCAGTTCTACGCTGCCAAACTTTGGATCTGGCAAAATGTCACGTTTAGGGACTTCACGACGACGAGGCATCTCATCTTCCTTTCTTCAGTTGGTCACAACGACCTTGACAACCCATAATCAAAACTTCAACTTCGAGCCGTCACTTACTCGGTAGTTTGAACATTACAAACCCACCGTAGTTGTTAAACAAAAATTTCAAACTTAATTCAATCGCAGATTACGCTTTTTTAGGACGTTTCGCGCCGTATTTAGAGCGTGATTGCTTACGATCTTTAACACCTTGCAAGTCCAAAGAACCGCGTACGATGTGGTAACGAACACCCGGCAAGTCTTTCACACGACCACCGCGAATCAACACAACGCTATGCTCTTGCAAGTTATGGCCTTCACCACCGATGTATGAAATCACCTCAAAGCCGTTGGTCAAACGCACTTTGGCAACTTTACGCATCGCAGAGTTAGGTTTCTTAGGAGTTGTGGTATACACACGGGTACACACACCGCGTTTTTGCGGGCAATTTTCCAAAGCAGGACTTTTGCTCACTTCACGCACTTGAGTACGCGGTTTGCGCACTAACTGGTTAATAGTTGGCATTGTTTTTAATCCAATAATAAACATTTCACTCATTTAATCACGGCGTATACGCTGCCAAACACAACGCAACACACTTTTCACCCAACCGTTCACCATACATCGCAGCCAAGTTACTGATTAAACACGTATTTCAATCGAAATTGACAAACTAATACACCTCGCCTATTTCAACGAACTTGCCATCATACGCCAACAAGCCAATAAAATCAATGGCTTAATCTTCGAAAAGACGCAATTCAACCGGTTTTATCGAAATTACAACAAGCCGTCCGAAGACCGTCATTCGATTAACGTCGTAGCGAAGCCCTCAAAAAGCCGTGTGCGCGTTTGCAATTACCGACAAATTCGGACACAATAGCCCAACGATCCACCTCGCGAAACAACACATGGTTAATGTCATCTGCATGAAATGGGGCACTAAGTACGGCCCCGAATACGTCAACACCCTACACAATATGGTCCAGCGCCATTTGACCCTGCCGCATCGTTTTGTCTGTCTGACCGACAGCACCGAAGGGCTGAACGCAGGCATTGAAACCTTCCCCATTCCGCCCATGCCAATTGAATTGAACGGGCCTGAGCGCGGCTGGAAAAAATTGTTAACATTTGCGCCGACTTTATACGACCTGCACGGCGACACCCTGTTTCTCGACATTGACATCATCGTCACCGGCAGTTTGGATGAATTTTTCACGCAAAAGGGAGACGTATTGATCATTCGCGAGTGGAAACCCCGTCACGGCTTGGGCAACTCCTCAGTATATCGCTTCAAAATCGGCGCTCATCCGGATGTATTGGACTATTTCACACACAACTTTGAGCAAATCAAGCAGGATTTCCGCCACGAGCAGGCGTTTTTGTGTGACTATTTGAGCAAAAAAGGCGCGTTGGGATTTTGGCCGGAAGGCTGGGTGCGCAGCTTCAAACGCCACTGTATGCACTATTTTCCCAAATCTTTATTCGTCCCGCCTCAATTGCCCAATAATACCCGCGTATTGATCTTCCACGGCAGACCCAACCCCGATGAAGCGATTATCGGTAAAACCGGCAAATGGTATCGGTTTGCCCGGCCTGCCGCGTGGATTAAGGATTATTGGAAATAAGTAAGCAATCAAAAATGGGCAGAAAAACCTGCCCATTTTTGAATCCCCAACTCAATCAAACAAATACTGCTGCTCCGACAATTTCGGTGCCAGTCGATCTTTTTCAGACAACAATGGCTGGCCATCAAACGCCGGCCAGTCAATGGCAATGCTCGGATCATTCCAGATGATGGCTTGTTCGCAGTCTTTCGCCCAATAGTCCGTGGTTTTATACAAAAACTCCGCATACTCGGACAACGTTAAAAACCCATGCGCAAATCCGGGCGGAATCCAAAGTTGTCGCTTATTTTCAGCCGACAAATACACGCCCACCCACTGCCCGAAGGTTGGCGAGCTTTTGCGGATATCCACCGCCACGTCAAAGACTTCGCCCACCACACAACGCACCAATTTGCCCTGCGGATGCGGCGGCAGTTGATAGTGCAGACCGCGTAAAACACCTTTGGCCGAACGTGAGTGATTGTCCTGAACAAACGCTACGTCATAACCCGCAGCTTGATTGAATTTGGCTTGATTGAAGCTTTCAAAAAAGAAGCCTCGCTCATCACCAAACACCGCAGGTTCGATGATTTTGACGTCAGTAATCGCGGTATCGACGATTTTCATACATGCTCCTTGGAAATTTTGATGAGATATTGGCCGTAATCGCTCTTGAGGAACGGTTGTGCCAAACGCACCAACACATCCCGATCAATATAGCCCATGCGATAGGCGATTTCTTCAACACAGGCGATTTGTTGCCCTTGGCGCTTTTGAATCATCGCCACAAAAGTGCCCGCATCACGCAAGGAATCATGTGTACCTGTATCCAGCCACGCATAGCCACGATCCATCGTTTGAACACGTAATGTACCATTTTCCAAATAAATTCTATTCAAATCAGTGATTTCCAACTCGCCACGCACCGATGGCTGAATGGTTTTGGCATGCTGGACCACATCGGCATCATAAAAATACAAGCCCGTCACTGCAAAATTGGATTGGGGTTGAGTTGGTTTTTCTTCGATGCTGACGGCTTTTTTATCTTCATCAAACGCCACCACGCCATAGCGTTCGGGGTCTTGGACGTGATAGGAAAACACGGTCGCGCCATCCTCCTGATGATTGGCATCTCGCAACAATTGATACAGATCATGTCCGAAAAAGATGTTATCACCCAAAACCAGCGCTGCCGGATGCCCATCGAGAAATGCTTCGCCCAGCAAAAATGCCTGCGCCAAGCCATCGGGCGACGGCTGAACCTCATAGGAGAAAGACAAGCCCCATTGCGAACCATCGCCGAGCAATTCTTCAAACCGACCAATATCATGCGGTGTGCTAATGATGAGAATCTCTTGAATCCCCGCCAGCATCAACACCGACAACGGATAATAAATCATCGGTTTATCGTACACCGGCAGCAGTTGTTTACTGACCGCCATGGTGATCGGGTACAAACGCGTCCCCGAACCGCCCGCCAAAATGATCCCTTTGCGCTGATGTGGATTCAGCTTTTCGGTATGAGCCATGTTATAAATCCTGAGTGATTAATTGAAAAACGCGACGAACACCCTCTTGCCAATCGGGCAAACGAAGGCCAAAAGTATTCTGTAGTTTTTCGGTATTCAAACGCGAATTCAGCGGACGCTTGGTCGGCGTCGGATACGCGCTGCTCGGAATCGCACCAATCGCCTCAGGTGCAACCTTCAACGACAAGCCCGCTACTTGCGCGAGCCGTCCGATATATTGAGCATAACCATGCCACGACGTCTCTCCACCAGCGACCAAATGATAAGTGCCGTAATCAACCGAGTCATTGAGCTGGCGTTTTTGCCAAGTATCACGCACCACATGTGACGTCACGTCAGCCAGCAGCGCCGCCGAGGTCGGTGCGCCAATTTGATCGGCCACCACGTTCAACGTCTCACGCTCTTGCATCAGACGCAGCATGGTTTTAAGGAAGTTCGCACCATACGCACCAAACACCCAGCTGGTGCGAAATATAAAATGCTCCGGCAAGGCAGAACGTACCGCTTGTTCACCTTTTTCCTTACTCGCACCATAAACCGATTGCGGCGCAACGGCATCATCTTCGACGTACGGCGTTTCGCCCGAACCTTCAAACACATAGTCGGTGGAGTAATGCACCATGAACGCGCCATGCGCTGCCGCCCATTGCGCCATCACAGCAGGGGCATGCTCGTTCACCGCATAGGCTGCATCGACATCAGACTCCGCCTTGTCCACGGCGGTATAGGCGGCCGGATTGACAATGATGTCGGGGCACTCTGCATCCAACAAAGCGCGTAGCGCGTCTGCATCACCTAAATCCAAATCGGCACGCACCAGCGCTTTGATTACCCCCAAGGGTGCGAGCGTGCGCGTTAACTCAAAGCCGACTTGCCCATCCGTACCGGTAATTAATATTTTGGGTAAACGAGGTGCGCTCATGATTGCGCCCCACTGTGATCGTGACCGTATTGTTTATCCGTCCACTCGCGATACGCGCCGCTGGTGACATTATTAGTCCATTCGTTGTTATCCAAATACCATTGAACAGTTTTGCGAATGCCGGTTTCAAAGGTCTCTGCCGGCTTCCAGCCCAATTCGCGCTCCAATTTACGCGCATCAATCGCGTAGCGACGATCATGCCCCGGACGATCGGTCACAAAGGTAATTTGCTCGGCATACGATTGGCCATCCGCGCGCGGCGACAACTCATCAAGCAAGGCACAAATGGTATGAACCACATCCAAATTGGCTTTTTCATTCCAACCGCCGACGTTATAAGTTTCGCCCAATTGCCCCGCCTCCAACACGCGGCGAATCGCGCTGCAATGATCTTTGACATACAGCCAATCGCGAATCTGCTGACCATCGCCGTAAATTGGCAAAGATTTACCCGCGCGTGCGTTCAAAATGACCAACGGAATCAATTTTTCAGGGAAATGGTACGGGCCATAATTGTTGCTGCAATTCGTAGTCAACACCGGCAAACCATAAGTGTGATGCCACGCGCGCACGAGGTGATCGGAGGCTGCTTTACTCGCCGAGTACGGGCTGTTCGGCTCATAACGATTGGTTTCGGCAAACGGCGGATCATCCGCCGCCAACGTGCCATACACCTCATCGGTCGACACATGCAAAAAACGGAACGCGGATTTTTGTGGCTCCGACAAGTTATTCCAATAGGCACGTACAGATTCAAGCAAATTAAACGTCCCCACCACATTGGTTTGAATGAAATCCGACGGCCCATGAATCGAACGATCCACATGCGACTCCGCCGCAAAATTCACCACCGCACGTGGCTGGTATTTTGCCAACAGCTCCGAAATCACCGTGGTGTCGCCGATATCCGCCTGCACAAACACATGGTTTGGATTGTCCTTGAGCGACGCCAAAGTCTGTAAATTCCCTGCATAGGTTAATTTATCTACATTCACCACACCCTCATCAGAGCCGCCCAACCAATCCAACACAAAATTACCACCGATAAAACCAGCTCCGCCAGTCACTAAAATCATTTAAATCCTCAACTTCTTATCAATTAAATAACCAATTTATTGTTTATAAAGCCACGCTAAAACAATCGGAATCGCTTAATAGTTGCTTGCAGCAATGTAATTAGGGTTCCATTCCGAATGGAGAATTGAACTATCGTAAACCAACTCTCTTTTTTTTCATACACCTGTCTAAGTGTTTTATTCTTCAACTGGCTTTTTTGGACAACTTCAATTTCTTTTACTAGACCAAGTTTCTTTGCATCATCCAATCGCTGACTACAAACATCATCATGAGTTCTCAAACGTTTTAACTCAAAAGCTTGCCGCTCAATCGGATTGGTCGGCTTATTCCTACCGCCCTGCGATATTCCAGATCCAATTCGATACAGAACCAACGGTTCAGCACTGAAAGCGAAGGCAGACGCTCCGCCCATCATTTGTGCACGAGACGCCATTACTAAATCTTCATACAGCGCAGGATAACGCAAAAAACCAAATGTGTCCCATAAAGAGCGATGCCAAGCACATGTTGCGCCGATAATAATTGAGTATTTACTTAACAAAGCATTACCCGCTAAATTTTTTTTGACTATTGGTGGATCAACATAGCCCATCTCTTTACCATAACTGTTGATTTCGATCACACTTGAATGTACGATTAAAACCTTACCATCACCATTCGCAAACAAATCCATCGTGCGCACGACACGCTCCGGAGCGCTAATATCATCTCCTGCTGCATAAACAATAAACTCTCCAGAGCAGAGTCCAATAACCTTATTAATATGCCCAACCAACCCCAAGTTATGCTCATTCCTACGCAAAATGACCCGATGATGCCCGCGATAACTGCTCACCACATCCTGCATCACCTTGTAAGTACCATCGATAGAACAATCATCTGACAATATAATTTCAATCGAGCCTCCATGCTGATGCAAGACCGACTCGCATGCTTGCCTCACAAATTGCTCTTGATTGTATGCAATTAAAATTAAACTTACATTATAGGGCTTATGTTTTCTTGAGCTCATAAAATCCTTTTAATAAGTTCTTAGTTCGATACTTCTTGAGAAAGGTCACGAATCATTTCATTCAACAAGGCCTGGCTTTTTTCAATCATATCTTTGTATTGAGTATTTTGAAATCCCCACAATGTTGACGTCGCATCCTCTTTATGCCCAACCAAAAAAGGACTCACAATCAACCCCTTAATGCCGTCATGCTGCTCAATATAGCGGTCTATGGTGTTGCTTGGCATATGAATTTTGTCATCCCAGTCAATGATTTTTTGATACGATGTTTTATTATAAATATTAAACACCATACTAACCAAACGATTGATCGCATAAAATGCCTCATTATCTGATTGGATTGCCGAGTTAAAAATCTCTGTTTCTTTAGACAAATCAGCAATTAAACCTGAAAAAACATCCCAAGGTTCATCTGCTTTCGTCAAAGCTTGTTTTACATGCGAATATCTACGCTCGAAGCGCTCATCAAGCAAGACATCATCTTCACATATCGTTACTTGAGGCAGATCTAAATCTTTTGCCATTCGCATCATCAATTTATAACTCAAGCCACAGCCAACCCAGCCAATATTGTGCCGCAAACCTGGAAAAACCCAAATATCATGCACATTATCCTTATCAAAGTCCTTTCTTCTATCGGTTGTTTCAGCAAGGCTCAAACACCAGAAGTCATTCTGCGGCTTAATATAATCAGAACATAACTTGTAGAACTCATCAAAATCCAGTAAGTCCTGAGACAGTAAGAAACGGTTAAAATAAAACTCAAACTTGTTGGGTCTGTCTTTTAGCTGTCGTATCGCATCAACTCTCGATTGGAAGTATGATTGATCATTAAGCAAACGCTCAACCTTCGCGACCATGGCATCAACATCATCAATCCCGACAAAATCCACTACGTGTTCTATGTCACCATGCTCAAATTGATCGCTACCAACCTCAGATACAATAGCTTTATTTAAGGATAAACACTCATAGATCCTTGTTATTTCTAACAAGGCGTTTTCATAATAATGCACATTAACAATCACTTTTGCTTTTTTGAGCTGAGTATACAGATCTTCGCCAAACACCTCCGAAATCACTAACACCGAGAATTTTTCACGCAGTTTGCTTAAAAATATTTGACGACTCTCACTCTTGACATCCCCATAAAATGCCACATCATACTCAAAATCACCACAACCCATGATTTCAGTATTTTCTAGCGTTGGCAACACATCAACAGGTAAATAATATAGCTTTTTGAATGGCATACCATGGTCTTGTAAAAAAGCAATATTTGTCAATGAATAATCAAAAACAAACGCCGCTTTCCTCAAACGATCAAAGTATTCTTGTGTAAACCATCGACTTGAGACACTTTGCTCCATTTGAAAAGCAAAATAAGCGGAAGGCAAAGATTCAAACATTTGAGGACAAACTACAAAATGCCACTTATTCGCATACCCAGAAACCGGCTTATCAAAAATGATTTCGGTGTCAATGTTGATTTTCTTTAGACTGTACGAGATCAGTTGTGCGATGTAAGATGTATGTCGCGTCGCCAATATAACAACACCATTTTTCGGATTCTCTATATCACCGCGCTCAGATAATGTTAATTCTCTATGCTTGCTTTCAATTAAAAACCGCTTAACAACTTTAAAACTGGATGTCTCTTTAAACAGGCGTCGACAAGCCTGATAGGCCTTACCGACACTTCCTTGTTCTTTAACTAGCCTTTGAAATCCTTTTCGATAACGATTTGCTGAGCTAATCGCTTGCTCTGTCTTAATCAACGGTTTAAACAGACGCAATATCCATAATTTTTTATATTTATGGTGGCTTCCCTGTAACTTTTCGATGTGCTGCCGTACAGACCACAATTCCTGCTGCATGGACGATAATTCCTGCTGCGTGGACGATAATTCCTGCTGTATTGTTTCAAATTGCACTCGTAACACTTGGCTGTTTTGAGCAAACAGCATCGCTACTCTATCCAAACTGCGTACCAAATTGGCATTATTTAAATGCAGATATTTATGCTCGATAGTATTAGGATTTAATTGTCCTTTGCGTAAACTCACTCCTCCAGTATAAAAAGAAGGAACACCATAAGATTTGGCAATTTCTCTGCATTTCTCCATGCTAATCTGGTAATTTTTTGACACGATTTCCCGCCGCATTTGAAAAACATGAAAAGACTCTCCATCTCCTAATGATCTACTACTTAGCGCAATCGCACCAGTCAATATTTTAGCAATTGCCTGCTCCTTTGAGCGAATAGGAAAATGAGCGATGGCAATATGTTGCAAAAAAGTTTGCTCAATCATCTCCCCAGTTTGCTTCTTGATTAAAAAATGATTACCTGCAACCGTGTGTGCATTTTTCAATATATCCCTTGAGTAAATGGCTTTTTGGTGGATCAGCGGGGGTTGAGTACACTCTGAAAACTCTTGGAAATGATTAATGTAATCACACGATTGGCCTTTATCGATTGGTAAGAAATTCAACCATCGAAGAGCTACAACACCTTGTTGTTTGAGCTGTTTTAAATGAGTATGGAAAAACTCCCTATATTTTTCCATTTGTCCATAGACGGCAGCATCCGGATGAATACAAATGAACTCATCTGCATCAAGCAGCATAAAAACATCTGCATCAGATTGCATTTGTGCACTTGTCAATAAACGAGCAGAAAGTTGTTGCTGCTGATAACCAAGAGTTGAGTCTTGTGATAAATGAAGAGGCAACCCTTCTTCTTGCAATTTTTGTAGAATTAAAAAAGTATTGTCATCGCTACCATTATCCAAAACAAATAGCTCATCTGCAAATTGGAGATTATGACGTACAAACGATTCAATAATATCTGCTTCATTTTTCACCATGGATAAAACTGTAAACTTCATTTGAATCTCTCTTTAATATACTCTTAAAATTAAAGTGCGGAATGAGAGCAAGGCCTTACAAATGGTATGGATTTGTTTCCCACGTCTCTATTCAATCAATTTGCACTTAGCACTTAAAGTCACCCGTGCAGATAAAGTGATGCGCAACACTCAACGCTTCTACTATACTCACATCCATATCAAGGTAGCGGTAGGTACCCAAACGCCCCACAAATGTCATATTCGGTTCAGCTTTAGCCAACTCGACGTACTCATTCAGCATGGCTTTTTCCTCCACCAATCGAATCGGATAGTACGGAATATCCTGCTCACCGCAGGAGCGCGAGAACTCTTTGAAATACACCGTGCGCTCATGTGATTCCCACGGTGCAAAATGCTTGTGCTCGGAAATACGCGTAAACGGCACATCCTGATCGCCATAGTTCACCACCGCGCCACCTTGATAATCACCTTCGGCCTCATGGCGTTCAAAATCCAGCGTGCGATAGCCCAAACGCCCCTTAGCAAAATCAAACCACGCATCAATCGGGCCACTGTAGAACACATGCGCCACATCCGTGCGTGCGCATACCTCGTCACGCGACAACTTTTGACCCAACGTCACAGAAATATTCGGATGATCCAGCATCGCCTGCACAATGTGGGTGTAACCATGCTCCGGCATCCCCTGGAAACGGTGATTGAAATAGTTATCATCGTAGTTAAAACGCAAAGGCAGTCGTTGCAAAATACTGGCGGGTAAATTTTTCGGATCCGTACCCCATTGTTTCAGCGTATATCCTTTGAAAAATGCTTCGTATAACTCTTTACCCACGAATTTCAAAGCCTGCTCTTCAAAGGATTTTGGCTCCTCAATGCTGTTGTCCGCTTTTTCCTGAATCAGCGCGCGCGCCTCATCGGGGCGCAAAGCCACATCGAAAAATTGATTGATGGTGTGCAAGTTCACCGGCAAAGAATACACCTTGCCTTTAGCCACCGTTTTCACGCGATTCACATACGGCATAAAGCGATCAAAGCGCTGCACATATTCCCACACGCGCTCATTATCCGTATGAAAAATATGCGGACCGTATACATGCACCATCACGCCGGTTGACGCATCGCGCTCGGTATGGCAATTGCCCGCCACATGCGTGCGCGCATCGACCACCTCGACAAATAGCCCCGCTTCGGCCAGCTCTCGCGCAATCACTGCTCCAGAAAGCCCCGCACCAATCACCAATATTTTTTTCATGAATATCCTGTGTGCACTGATTAAGCATTCAATTGCGGCATGGTTCTCAGTTTGGCGTAATAACCTTCCGCTTGCATCAATTGCTGGTGCGTTCCTTGTTCAATGATATGACCTTCATCCATCACGACAATCCGATCCGCCTGTTCAATCGTCGTCAGTCGATGCGCAACGATAATGCTGGTTCTACCATGCATGAGACGCTCTAAAGCTTGCTGCACCAAACGTTCTGACTCATTGTCCAGCGCGCTAGTGGCTTCATCCAGCAATAAAATCGGCGCATCTTTCAAAATGGCGCGAGCAATCGATACGCGCTGACGTTGTCCACCTGATAGTTGATTACCATTCGCACCAATGCGTTGATGCCAACCTTCCGGAGCTTGCATCACAAACTCCCATAAATTAGCAGCTTTTAGGGCATTTTCGACATCTGCATCCGTTGCGTTTGGCCGACTATAAATCACATTTTGATACAAGGTATCATCAAATAAGAAAACATCCTGCGACACCAATGCAAACTGTCGTCGCAAGTTGTCCAATTTAACTTCTTGGATATTAATCCCATCGATCAATATGTACCCAGAAGTAGGGGAAACGAAGCGCGGAAGTAAGTTGACTGCTGTTGTTTTCCCACTACCCGAACGCCCCACCAACGCAATTTTTTCACCTGGACGAATATCGAGACTGAATTGATCCAATGCTTTTTTGGCTTGACCTTGATATTGCACCGTCACACGATCAAACTTCAGGGCGCCTTTTACTGAATCGATTTCGATAGTGCCTTGATCGTCCTCATTCGGTGTATCCAAAAATTCGCATACCGAGTCGGAGGCGATAAACATGGCTTGCATCGGAATACTGATATTGGACAAATTTTTAATCGGACTAACCATTTGCAGCATGGCCACGATAAAAGCCATAAATTCACCAATGGTCGTTTGCCCCGCCTGGCTTTGCCACAAAGCAATGAAAATTACGATCGCCAATGCCAATGAAGCAATGAGCTCACTGAATGGTGAGCGCGCAGACGATGCTTGGTTCATTTTTTTGGTAAAACGAACAATACGGTTGTTAACAAAAGTAAATCGTTCTAATGCATTGGCATAGCCGCCAAACAGCTTTACTACACGATGCCCTTGATGAACCTCATTGATTACATTGGTCATATCAGCCACACCAGCCTGAGCACCTGCCTGTATTTTTTTCAACCGATCTCGATAATACCGAGACAGCCACGACAATACGGGGAAAATCAGTAAAACCACCAAGCTTAGTTGCCAATTTAAATACAACAACACAAACACCAAACCAATAACAATCATGGTATCTCGCGTCAGTGTGATAAATACATTGCTGGCACTGTTCATAACCATATCTGCTTGCAGCAAAAACCGACTGGAAATAATGGCCGAAGGAACTTCCTGCTGATATTTTGAGGGTAGAAATAACATTTTATTAAACATATCACTTCTTAAGCGACTCAAAGCCACCGCCCCAACCCATGACAATAAATAGGAACTGATATAACGACAAGTACCTCTAATCACCACCAACAATATAAAAAATAAGGGAACAGCCCAAATTTTATTGGCTGTCCCCCAAATCATATAATTGAGCCTATCTTTAAGATGTAATACCGTATTTAATACTCCTTGTACACCTTCATTCAATGGTACAGACCGTGGCGGCGCAAAACCGAAATTCACCAATGGCGCGATAAAAGCAGCCAAATAACTTTCTGTCGCGGCAACACCCACAATGGCAATGAGTGCGAAGATAATGCGCGACTTATAAGGGCGCACATACTCCATCAATCGCATAAAATTATGCGAATCTTCTTTGGAAAACAACCCAAATGTTAATTTTTCAATCATTGCACAAATACCTTTTTATCCATAATTATCCGGATTATTGCCAAACACTCCAGACGAGACGTTGTAATTCATTTTTAATACGAAAGCCATAAGTACCCAACCTCCGATACCACTTAAATTTTTGTGTCTTTGTTCCTACAATCGTCGATTCAGCTCCATCTCCCGCTTGTACAGGACTCGGCTTAACCACCCGAAGCTTCACATCGTACAGCCAAGGCTGCTCCAACGCATGATCAAACGGCAAGCTCATGGGCAGCATACATTCGATGAACTGCTGTGCGGCTTTACGGTTATATAACACTGCGGCCGTATTACAATGTCGAGTAGTCGGAACCCCATACACATACCCGTTGATCAAGTGATTTGAATGAATTACATAGGGATTATGAAAACCAGACAACTTAACCACGTCCCACTGTTCAGGAACTTCTAGCAACTGCTCAATCACCCGCATAAAATCAGGCTCAGGACTTGCGTCATCCTCAAAGAGCAA
The DNA here is from genome assembly GCF_055380425.1 of Puribacter membranae. Classification (NCBI taxonomy): domain Bacteria; kingdom Pseudomonadati; phylum Pseudomonadota; class Betaproteobacteria; order Burkholderiales; family Burkholderiaceae; genus Puribacter; species Puribacter membranae. The sequence goes on along the minus strand of NZ_AP040167.1, from coordinate 2,207,207 downwards.
TAAATATTTTTTATCTGTTCGTAAAAATTGTCGCATAGCCTGAACATGCGACAAATAACAACCAATTTCAGCACGTGCCAATGGTTTTCCATGCTGCCGTTTGTACTTTTCCTCATCAACCTCCTCTGCACGAATTACCGGAATCAATGCACCATCAATCGCAGGTAGGCGCTCCCATGTCAACGGCAGTTGACTCAATCGTTCGGTCATTCTCGCCAAACGCTCGGGTGATCGATCCAAATTGATAACCAGAACCAATAAATCACTTTGTAACTTCGACGCATTCATTTATCCCTCTCCGGCCATTGGAGATATATTCAACATACCCATCACTCGTCCAGCCATACGCCCCGCCAATCTAAAATTCAACGATAAAATACGCACCACACACATCACCATACCTGAAACCAAGGTTTTATATCGAACACTTCGTGCAACCTGCTCCCCTTGATATTTACGAGCGACAATCACCTTCGACTGCGCATGGTGATAACCGCGCCAAAACTCCTGCTTCACAACATTTTGGGTTTTTACAGATCCGCGAGAACTATGTTGAATGTGTACTTGGGGTGCAAGGATAATGCTCTTTTTGGCATAAAAATACTTATTACACAGATCATCATCTTCGTAATAGAGAAAAAAAATCTCGTCAAAATAACCCAAGAATCGAGTATTTTCCATCAATAAAAACATCGCTGCGCCAGTCGCAAAACCAACACAACACTCGCCTTCAGCCGCATCACCTTTGGATTTCCATAAATGTTTGACCCAACTATAATTAACCGACTTTCGTCCCTTACTATCTAATAATTGCGGCACAACCATCGCTGCATCTGTATATTTCTGCGCACACATTCTTAATTGAGCAATCTGCTTTGCATTGATCTCACAATCAGGGTTCAACAATAAAGCATAAGGAGTTTGAACCCTATCTAAACCTATATTATTCGCAGCACCAAAACCCTTATTTGTCTCTTGCTCAATAATCATAGCTTGCGGTAAGCACTGCTTTATCTGCGCCACCGTATCATCAGAACTGGCATTATCGACAAAAATAATCGCTTCATGCTGTTTCAAACCCTCACCCAAGCGCGCGATACAATGTGCACTGTTATAAGTCACTATAATAACGGTTACATCCGAATTTAATCCCGCACTCATAAAATAAGTCCTACACACATGAAGGTTTATAAAAGCACGCGGTTTAAATACTCAACCGCACCGCATTCGCTTTGTACAAAGCAACTAATTTTTTGGATGCGCAGATCACCACTCTCTTTAGCAATGGATACTATCTTCTCGTCCATCAATGCCAATCCTGCTGGTATATTGGGTGCTTGCCATAATACCCCTTTTTCCAGCGCATCCAAACCGATTTGCTCAAAATTATAGATGCTCTCGCCTACGATCACGGGTTTGCCCAGCGCCATCGGTTCGAGGAAATTTTGTCCGCCGTAGGGCAGCCACGTTCCGCCCATCAGTACCACATCGGCGATGGCGTAGTAGGTGAACATTTCGCCCATGGTGTCGCCGAGCACGATATCGGCCTGTTTGAGCGATTCGTCCGAAAGTTGCGCCGACCATTCGCTTGTACGCAGCACGCTTTTACCGCTGTTTTGTAGCAATTGTGCCACTTCATTGAATCGCTGCGGGTGGCGTGGCACGACCCACCATTGGATCGTCGCCGCCTGTTGCGGATGCGTTTGTTCATAGCGGCGAATGGCTTCCAGCCACAGCGCCTCTTCGCCTTCGCGACTGGAAGCGAGCATGACGATACGTTTATCGGCCAGCAGGGCTTTGATGCGCTCGCCTTTCGCCACTTGCTCGGATGGGATGGTCATATCGAATTTGAGATTGCCAGTGACATGCAGTTGCTCGTTAACCACGCCGATCTGCCGATAGCGTTGCGCATCGGCTTCGGTCTGCGCACACACGCGCGTGAAGCCCGCATACGCATTGCCCATGAGTTGGGGCCATTTTTGCGTCTGCCGCAGGGTTTTATCCGACAGGCGGCCATTGATCAAGCTGATTGGGATGTTTCGTCGCACGCATTGGGCAATCATATTCGGCCAAACTTCGGTCTCCATCACCCACACATCAGTCGGGGCGAAGGTGGTAAAAAAACGGTTCAGCAGCGGATTGAGGTCATATGGCACATACACCTGAGTCATGCGACCATCGGATAAATATTGCTGAAACAACTCCTGCCCCGCTGCGCGTCCGGTTGGTGTGTGGCACGTGAGGATGATGTGCACATCATGGTGCTGCTCGAACAAAGCATCCACCAAAGGCTTTGTCGCACGGGTTTCGCCCAAGGAAACAGCATGCAGCCAAATCCGCCGCCCTTTCGGAGCAATGCGTGCCGCACCATAGCAAGCAAAACGCTCCGCCCAGTGATCGCGGTATTCGGGCTGTTTGCGTGAGCGCAGCAACAGATAAATTGGCAGCAGCGGAATCAGCACATACAACAACGCCGCGTACACACGCCGCGCCCACGGATAAGGTTGGTGCGGATGGTAGGGCTGAGAAGGAGGCTGCTGTTCGGATTGAAAAACGTCTGAATTCATGGCGGCATTGTATCATGCACGCAGCACGCATCCAATTTGAGCAGTGCTGCGCGCATAAAAAAACCCCACGCCACGAGGGCGAGGGGCAGAAAGGGGAGTGACCTCCCCACAGCAGTAAACAATGAAACCGACGGGATTCGTTCATCGCTGAACGCATTGCGGTGGTCTCAACATGGGTCAAGCATACGCGCTAAATCTGGATAGAATATGCAGGCATTGCTGTGGAAATTAGGACAAATCGGTCTTGTTTTCGTCAGTACGCGTCTGCGCTGCGGTTGCTTGCGCGGCAATATCGGTACAGTCGATGCCCGCCGCCTGCAGGCGCTCTGCCAAGGCTTTTTGCGCCTGTTCAGACTGTTCCAAACGCACCAAAACGGATTTAAGCGTCTGCGCAACGGGATCTTCGTCATTGGCATTCACGCCATAAGCGGCAAACTCCGGTAATTTTTTCTCAGGTTTCGAACCAACGATATGCGCCGGATTACCGACGGCCGTTGCGCCAGCGGGGACAGGTTTAATCACCACCGCATTCGAGCCGATTTTCGCGCCCGCGCCGACCGTGAAACTGCCCAAGACCTTCGCTCCGCCACCCACGATTACGCCATTTTCCAACGTCGGGTGGCGTTTCGCGCCGCGCTCAAGCGATGTGCCGCCGAGCGTCACGCCTTGATAAATCGTGCAATCGTCACCGACTTCTGCCGTTTCACCAATCACGATGCCCATGCCGTGATCAATGAACACGCGCCGTCCCATTTTCGCACCCGGATGAATCTCAATTCCGGTCAACCAGCGCGATATATGCGATAAAAACCGCGCCAGCCAACGAAAACCATTGATCCACAGGCTATGCGCCACACGGTGAATCGCCAGCGCATGCAAACCCGGGTAACACGTCAACACCTCCCAATTCGAGCGCGCCGCAGGGTCTTTGTGACGGATGGTTTGGATGTCTTCTTTCAAATGTGTGAACATAATCAGCCTCTTGGTTACAACAAAACAAATAGATAAAACATCATAACTGAATTTACTGCTATTGTCAGACGTCTATGAATCAGATACCGAAGCATCGGCACGCGCCAAAACCGCACGCGCAATGCCACGCAGAAAATTGACCTCATTATTCGTCAACTGCGTGCGGGCAAACATCGCGCGCAGACGCGTCAAGGTTTCCGACGGAATCTGCGGATTGAGCAATTCGAGCGCCACCAACATCTGCTCCCAGTGCGCCAACATCCCTTCTACCTTATCCACATCCGCAGGCTGCTGCTGTGCTGGCACTTCGGCACTCATTTTTGGCGTACTGAGCACATACGCCCCACCCTGTACCCCACACCACTCAGCGCCGGCATTCTGTTCGTGTAACGCCGCCTGCCGCAGGCTATAGCTCATCACCTGCACCGCCTGCGCCAAATTGAGCGAGTTGTATGCCGGATTGGCCTCAATCTGACACAGCCGCTGGCACATCATCACCTCATCGTTGACCAGACCGCTGCGTTCCGCGCCAAACACAAAGGCGATTTTCGGTGCCGCCTCACCTTGCGCAAAAGCCGCGTCCAACGACGCCATCACCTCAGCCGCTGCCTCGCCCGCCGTACGCAACGGCGGGGATAGGTCGCGCGGTCGCGCCGAGAACGCATACGCGCAGTTCACCCCCTGCAAAGCGGTCGCCAAGTCCGGCACAATCTGCGCCTGCGCCAACACATCGGTCGCACCACTGGCCAAGGCAATCGCCTCGGGCTGTTCGCACATATCGGGGAATCGCGGCGAAGTAATCACTAACTCACGCAAACCCATATTTGCCATCGCGCGCGCGACTTGACCAACGTTGCCCGGATGCGAGGTGCGCACCAAAACAATGCGAATATTCGCCAATGCATGGACGCGCTGTTGTATTTTTTGGGGGAAATCACTGCTTAAATTCATAGAACGAACGCTAAACTTCAAGAAACCTCAAATATACAGTAAAATAGCGCCGTTGCCATCTTTAACCGCTCACGCATAGCGGTTAAATGAACGACAGGGATGCAAACACGGATTTTGCGCCCTGCATGGCTTGCTCCTTGAAAATAATACAGATTGGAAAAACAATGCAACCGATGCTCAAAACCGCGGTAGACGCCGCACGCACCGCCGGACTGGTGATCAACCGCGCCGCGCTGAATTTGGATCAGATCAAAGTCAGCCAAAAAGGTCTGCAAGACTTGGTGACGGAAATCGACCAAGACGTGGAGCAAATCCTGCGCGAACGCCTGCTCGAAGCCTATCCGAAGCACGCATTTGTCGGCGAAGAAAGCGGTTTTTTTGGCCCGGAAAAAGCCACGGCACGCTGGATTGTGGATCCAATCGACGGCACGACCAACTTCATCCACGGTCTGCCGCATTACTGCATCTGTATCGCGCTGGAGTTGGAGGGTAAACTCGAACACGCCGTGATCTACAACCCCGCCACCAACGACATTTTCACCGCCTCGCGCGGCTCCGGCGCGTTTTTGAACAACCGCCGCATTCGCGTGTCCTCGCGCGTGCGCATTCCCGAAGCCTTGATGGCCAGCGCGATGCCGTCGCGCGTATTGCGCGCACGCCCTGAGTTGCTCGCGTTGCAAACCAAACTGCGCTTTGAGAGCGCGGGTTTTCGCCACACCGGCTCGGCGGCGTTGGATTTGGCCTACGTCGCAGCGGGCTATCTGGACGGCTTCATTGGTGCGGGTCTGAAAGAATGGGACTTGGCAGCCGGGGCATTGCTGATTAAAGAAGCAGGCGGCCTGATCACCGACTTGCGTGGTGAAGGCGACTACATGAACGGCGACATCGTCGCGGCGACGCCGAAATTATTACCCGCCTTGTTGCGCGAAATCGATCCGGCGATCAATACCGCACTCTAAGCCCGCTCAAAACAGCGGCACACAATAAAAACAGGGAAGGAAACAGGGTGCGAGCGCATGAACCAGCCGGAGAACCACACATCAAAACCTGCGCCCAAAGTCACGCCGATGATGGCGCAGTATCTGGCGATCAAGGCCGAGTTCCCGCAGACTTTGCTGTTTTACCGCATGGGCGATTTTTACGAATTATTCTTCGACGATGCGGTCAAAGCGGCGCGTCTGCTCGGCATCACACTGACTGCGCGCGGCTCGGCCAATGGCGAGCCGATCAAAATGGCGGGCGTGCCCTACCACGCCGCCGAGCAGTATTTGGCCAAACTGTTGCAACTGGGCGAATCGGTCGCGATTTGCGAACAAATCGGCGATCCCGCCACGAGCAAAGGCCCGGTTGAGCGCAAAGTCACGCGCATCCTCACGCCCGGCACCGTGACCGACGCGGCGCTGCTGGCCGAGAAGTCCGACGCGTATCTGCTGTGTATCCAACCCGCCAACAGCAAAAGCCATGACCATCATGGCAGCCAAGGTACGCTGGGGCTGGCGTGGCTGAATATGGCGAACGGCGAATTGTCCGCCAGCGAAATCAGCCGCCGTGATTTGAGTACATGGATCGAGCAAATCCGCCCGTCGGAAATCATCGCCTCGGACAAATTTTTACCACTGTTGCAAACACAGATACAGGCGACGGACAGCACGTTCAAACCCGTATTCAGCCCGATTCCAAACAAATACTGCGACGTAGCCTACGGCACGGCGGCCTTGCTCAAACAATTATCCGCGCCGCATTTGGCCAATCTGGATGCCGAACATTTACACAGCGCGCTGGCCGCGCTCGGCGGACTGTTGCACTACGCGCAGCACACGCAAGGCCAAGCCCTGCGCCACGTCAAAACACTGAATGTCGTGCGCAGTGAGCAGTACCTTACGCTCGATGCGGCCACGCGGCGCAACCTTGAAATCACCGAAAATCTGCGCGGACACGCGGGCATGGATGCGCCAACGCTGTTCGCCCTGCTTGATCACTGCGCCAGTAGCATGGGTTCGCGCCTGCTCAAACGCTGGCTGCACCACCCACTGCGTGATCAGGCGAGCGTGCTGACGCGACAAAATGCAATCGCCGCATTGCTGCACACGCAGACCTTCAGCGCGCTGCGACCGTATTTATCGGCGGTGAACGATATTGAGCGCATCGCATCGCGCATTGCGCTGCTGACCGTTCGCCCGAAAGAGCTGGCTGCGTTACGCGACAGCTTGAGTCAATTAAGCGCCATTTCGCAGATTTTAGCGACCGTTAACGACAGTTTGATTCAAATTCTGCGCGAAGCGTTGAATATACCCGAAGCATTGATTGCGCTGTTGCATGAGGCCATTTTGGACGAACCCGCGACCTTTGTGCGCGAAGGCGGCGTATTCGCCAGCGGTTTTGACGCCGAATTGGACGAATTACGCGCGATTCAGAGCAACAGCGGGCAATTTTTGCTCGAGCTCGAAGCGCGCGAACGCACGCGCACCGGCGTATCCGGCCTCAAAGTCGAATACAACCGCGTACACGGCTACTACATCGAGCTGACCCACGCGCAAGCGGCGCAACTGGGCGAGCTACCCGCCGAATACCAACGCCGCCAAACGCTCAAAGGCGCCGAACGCTACATCACGCCCGAACTCAAAGCTTTTGAGGACAAAGCGCTGTCCGCCAAAGAGCGGGCGCTGGCGCGCGAAAAATACCTGTACGAGCAACTGCTTGAGCAATTGCAAAACCACATTCAAACCCTGCAACGCATCGCCGCCGCCGTCGCACAGATTGACGTACTCGGCACACTGGCCGAACGCGCACGCAGCCTGAATTGGCAAGCGCCGCGCTTCGTCGCCACGCCATGCATCCACATTCAGCAAGGCCGCCACCCTGTGGTCGAGCAACAGGTCAATCCGTTCATCGCCAACGACTGTCATCTCTCGCACGACGAACGACTGTGGATCATCACCGGCCCGAATATGGGCGGTAAATCCACCTTCATGCGTCAAGTCGCGCTGATCGCCCTGCTCGCCTACGTCGGCAGCTTCGTCCCCGCGCAGGCAGCCACGCTCGGCCCGATGGATCGGATTTTCACGCGCATCGGCGCCTCGGACGATTTGGCAGGCGGACGATCAACGTTTATGGTCGAGATGACCGAAGCCGCACAGATTTTGCAGCACGCCACACCGAACAGTTTGGTTTTGATGGACGAAATCGGTCGCGGCACCTCCACGTTTGACGGCCTTGCCTTGGCGCTCGCCATTGCGCAATCGCTCATCCGCCAGCAGCAAAGCCTGACCCTATTTGCCACGCATTATTTCGAATTGACCGATTTGGCCAGCCAAATGCCGCAGGTCAAAAACGTCCATCTATCCGCCATCGAAGAGCGCGAATCCATCGTGTTTCTGCACCAAGTCCAAGCGGGCGCCGCCAGCAAAAGCTACGGCCTGCAAGTCGCCCAGCTCGCAGGCGTGCCACGCAGCGTGGTCAACGCCGCGCGCAAAGTCCTGCACGAACTGGAAACCCAGCACGCGCAAGCCAACTCACCGCAAATGGATTTATTCAACTTAGGCTCGACCGCCGAGGCCGATGTGTTTTTCGACGCGCCCGCCGAGCCGGAATATATGCCGCACCCCGTACTGACCGAGTTGACCGAACTCAACCCCGATCAGCTCACCCCACGGCAGGCACTGGATTTTTTGTATCAGTTGAAAGATAAGTTGTAAAAATAGCAAATTACCGGTGAACATAGCGAATCCCAACACAGGCAATCACATGGATTAAAGATATTGGAACTCGTCTTGCTCTCCCTCAAAACCTACTCGGTTTTATCTTTCATGCGTCGCGATTCGCTGCGCTCATGGCGACCTACGACATCGAGGCTACGCGCTAGATGCGCCGGTAGCCAATAACACGAATGACGTTGCCCAAGGCCTGATGTTCGAGCCCAATGCGTTTGCATGCTTCCACAATCTGTGCGCAATCTATGCACTCGACCCCTTCTCTGGGCGTGAGTTCGCACCACTCGATGTTCTTGTATTCGCCTAAGCGGAAGTGGTATATCCAGTCGCCGTCCCAGCCGGAGGTCGGGTAGACGAAGCCATTTGTTGCTTGTGTTCGCCAGTAGGGCGCAAGTGAGCCTAGCTCAGACATATACCGCTGGAGTTCCCTCCACTTTGTGTTATTTGCGAGACCGACGAGTTGCGACATATTGGCCTAACGCCCGCGGTAAGCTGCGCCGGAGCGAAGCGGAGGGTACCAACAGGCGGAGCCTGTTGGCGTCAGCTTGACCAAACAGTTAGGCTGGGGAGCGGAGGCAGCTTGTTGCACTTGATATCCCCTATGTTTTTGCTGATAGCGGTTCATAACCAGCATCCAAAGGCGCAACCACTGAAATGAACCGAAGTGGGCCAACGCTGGTGCAAAGAACACCGTGCACCTGCCCTTTGTTTGCAACTACGATATCCCCCGGAACAATTGCAACGGTGTTGCCTTGCTCGTCAATTTGATATTGACCTTCCCCTGAAAGGATGGTCCATGTATCTTGTCCGTCGGGGTGAATATGTGGCGCAATAGTTTGGCCGGGCTCCACATGCCAAGCCACGATAACTGAATGCGAAGATTCAACAACAACAGACCGTATTGGTTCTTTCTCGGCTGGCTGCATGAATTCATGGGACTTATACACGCGGTGAGTGCTCATTTTTTGCTCCGTAAATGCAAGCCTTTGGGCAGCAAGATTCGCGCCGCCCAAAAGTCTAACTATACTTATGCGTCAGCATGACACATAACATGAAAAATAAATAAACGCATAACGAACCAAGAAAATGATAACCAATTGATTCCATTTAACTTATATTTAAGTTTGGTGTGTTATACGGCCTAAATCAGAATGAAATCAATCACCCTAATGCTTTACCTGATTCTATCGCAATTTCAGTTGAAAAATCCATAGTATTGGGTTTGTTCGGGTTAATTATGGCGCAGCATACAGATTGGGCATATACCGCTCCATCAGCGTTGCGGGATACAGCGGCGCGGTGAACCCATACTGTGCGTACAGACCGTGCGCATCGCCGGTGGCGAGTGTAAAGCGTCGCAGCCCTTGCAAATGAGGATGCACCATGATCGCGTCCATCATTGCTTTGCTGTAACCTTTAGCGCGATGTTCGGGCAAGACGAACACATCAACCAAGTTGGCAAACGTGGTGTAGTCGGAAATCACGCGGGCAAACGCCACTTGTTTGCCATCCAAAAATCCGCCAAAACACAGTGAATGTGCGATGGACTGCTCAACCAGCGCGAGCGAAATGCCTTTTGCCCAAGTGGATTGGACAGATAAAAACTGGTGAATGAGCGGGATGTCCAGCTCGGATCGGTCGGTGCTGATGTATAGGTCATTCATTTGGTACTCACAGTGAATGTTAGAGGGGATATGACATTGTTCTCTGCAATCTGCCTGCCATGATGAGCCAAGGCCGTTATAATTTCAACTCTTTCCACCCTTTCCACTCCACCATGCTCCTCAACTGGCTCCACACCACCGCGCGCGAACTCGGCTTTGCTGATTTGGTTATCAGTCAGCCGGAGCTATCCGAGGCGCGCAAGCACTATCTGCAGTGGATTTCAGCAGGCTTCCACGGCGAGATGGGCTATATGGCGCGGCATGGCGAACTGCGTTTTGAGCCGTCCGCGCTGGTGCCGGAGACGGTGTCGGTGATTACGGTGATCATGCCCTATTTGCCTGCGCCGTTGGCGGAGGATTGGCAAACCGTGTCGTGGCGTAGGCTGGATACGCCCACACAGGCCTACATTTCGCGCTACGCGCATGGGCGCGATTATCACAAGGTGGTGCGCGCGCGCCTGCAAAAATTGGCCGATGCACTGGCGGCGAAAATCGCGCCGCAGCCGTTGATTTACCGCGCTTTTTCGGATTCTGCGCCCGTACCCGAGGTGGCGATCGCGGCGCAAACACGGCTCGGCTGGCGCGGCAAACACACTTTGCTGATCAATCGACAGTTCGGCTCGATGTTTTTTCTCGGCGAGTTGTTCGTCAATCTGGATTTGCCAACCACGCCCGCTGAACAAAACCACTGCGGCTCATGCCGTGCCTGCATCGACATTTGCCCGACGCAGGCGATCATCGCGCCGTATCAATTGGATGCGCGCCGCTGTATTTCGTACCTGACCATCGAGTACGCGGGCAGCATTCCGCACGCGTTGCGTCGTGCGATTGGCAATCGGATTTACGGTTGCGACGATTGCCAACTCGTCTGCCCGTGGAATCGTTTTGCACAGGGCACAACGCTGGATGATTTCGCGGTGCGGCATTCGCTGGATGAGGTGTCGTTGCTCGAATTACTCGCGTGGGATGAGGCGACGTTTAACGATAAAACCGCTGGCTCGGCGATTCGCCGCATCGGTCACGCGCAGTGGCAGCGCAATATTTTGCTCGCGCTGGGTAATGTGCCGAACGTGCCGCATGGCGCAGCCTCCGCCGCCATCGTTGCGGCGTTGCAGCCGTTCGCCACGCATGACAACCCGATTTTGGCCGAGCAAGCGCAGTGGTCGTTGAGCCAACATCAGCCCGACATCGCGCTTTAATCATTCATTTGAATCGACTTGAATCACCCTCGCCAATACTGATTCGCGGCGGCGATGGTGGCGAACTCGACCGCAACCACATGCCCGATCTGGATCAACATCATGGCGTCGTTGGCATACACATCGCGCAATTGCACCCGCACCTGCTCGTCCGGCTGCGTGGTTTTAATGATCAATCGCGCCATTTTGATGGCCAATTCGCGCCCTTCTTCTGGCGTGGCGGTGATCAGTGAGTTGTTCGGCACCAGCATGGTATGCCCCTATAAAACTTAGTTAATTTAAAACAGTCAAATACTTATGACATTTTTATTGCGTCTGTAATTGATTGGCAAAATCATGATTCACGTCACGATGCTCTTCCTCGTCTCTGCGCACGGCCAGCACCACATCGCGCAAACGCGCATCCTCAGGCAAGTGCCAGTAATCAATGGCAATTCGTGGCGCAGGCACATTTTCCACCGCGCCTTTGTCGATTTCAGCCAGATACAAGGTGTAGCTGAGCACCGCTTCCTCTTCAAAGTAGCCGACCATGCGATGCGCCGTACGAGGCGAGATCAGGTAAATGAGGAAAAACAGGTTGTAAAACACCCCTTGCGCGATCAAGATCACCCAGCGCTCAAAGCGCGAAGGCTGCGCAATTTCGATGAACGTCATCAAATGCATACGCTCGTTTTCCGCCTCATCCAGCAAACGATGAATCCAACCTTGATCGGACTGAATCCGTCGCAACGCCTTGAGGTGCTGCAACGTCCCACCGACCATACCGGGTATCGCTGCCACGGTTTCTAAAATAATCGCGCGGTGACCGTAGCGTTTGGCAAAAAAAGTATCGGCAAAGAAGCGTAAAAATTTGGTAAAACCCAAAGCAAACCGATCAGAAAACCCCTGCGGGGCGTAGTGTGTTCTCGTATTAGATGCATCCATGATGACTCCCTTTCCGTTAATCATTCAAACATGATGAAAGATGATGACAGTGTATCGGTGTAAACCAATTATGTCAATATTTGTTGTTTTAATTGTTGATATTGTTGTAATTGCGCTTCAGCGGTAATTTTCCTATAATCCTCCCTTCTCCAGCTCAACCCACATTATGAATACGAAAACCCAGATATTGCTCGCATTGCGTCAAGAAGCCCTCTCCATCGCGCAATTGTGCGAGCGACTGAACTTAACCCGAACAGCGGTCAACTTACCGATCAAACAGCTATTGGCCGAAGGACTGATTCAAGGGCGCATTGAGCAAAGCGGTCGCGTCGGCAAACCATCGGTGGTGTACGAAGCCGCGATCGGCACGGAAGATTTGGGCTCACAAGCGTATCAACCAATCTTGAGCGCACTGCTGGCACAATTGCTAAACGATTTAAACGCGGACGCATTCCAATCACTGCTGGAGAACGCCGGACGACGCATGGCGCAAGCATCGCTTGATCTGAGCAGTGACGATTATCAAACCAAAATCCAAATCGCCATGCAGGCGGCCAACGAACTCGGTGCAACCACGCAATTGCAGCGCGAAGCGGATGGCAGCTACCTCATCACCAACCGCACCTGTCTGGCAGCCACCGCCGTGCGTGGAGAGCCGAACCTATGTCAGCTGATAGCTGCCTTTTTTGCCGAGGCGAGCGGATGTACAGTCAATGAAGAATGTCAATGCGCAGAACGTATGTTTTGCCAATATCGCGTGATTCCACCCGACATGCCGACAAACAAAGACTAACCCGCACACCTCGCTCAATCAACGCTATCGAAACGTTATCGATGCACTTGACGAGTTTGCTACAATACAGCCTCTATCTATCAATTTTTGGATCATCATGACTCAAGCTTACACCCGCGCGCAACAATTACCCGAGATTTTGAAACAACGCATCGTCATTCTGGACGGCGCGATGGGCACGATGATTCAACGCTACAAACTGACCGAAGCGGACTATCGCGGCACGCGTTTTACCGAGCATCATGTGGATGTAAAGGGCAACAATGAATTGCTGCTGCTCACTCGCCCCGAAGTGATTCGCGAAATCCACGAGCAATACCTCGCCGCCGGCGCGGATCTGATCGAGACCAATACCTTTGGCGCGACCAGCGTGGCGCAAGAAGACTACGATATGGCCGAATTGGCGTATGAAATGAACGTCGTCGCCGCACAAATCGCACGCGCAGCCTGCGACCAATACAGCACACCGGACAAACCGCGCTTTGTCGCCGGCGCATTCGGTCCGACGCCGCGCACCGCCAGCATTTCGCCGGACGTGAACGATCCGGGCGCGCGCAATATTGACTACGAACAACTGCGCGCGGCCTACTACGAGCAGGGCAAAGGTTTGCTCGATGGTGGCGCGGATGTGTTCCTCGTCGAGACGATTTTTGATACGCTGAATGCGAAAGCGGCGCTGTTTGCGATTGAACAGCTATTCGAGGACACCGGCGAACGTTTGCCCGTATTGATTTCCGGCACTGTGACCGACGCATCGGGACGCATTTTGTCGGGACAAACGGTGGAAGCCTTCTGGTACAGTTTGCGCCATGCGAAGCCACTGACCTTTGGCCTGAACTGCGCGCTCGGCGGCGAATTGATGCGCCCCTACATCGCCGAATTGTCCAAACTGTGCGACTGCGGCGTGTCGTGCTACCCGAATGCGGGGCTGCCGAACCCCATGTCCGACACCGGCTTTGACGAAACGCCCGAGATCACCTCGCATATTTTGCAGGGCTTCGCGCACGACGGACTGGTCAATCTGGTGGGCGGCTGCTGCGGTACCACGCCCGAGCACATCGCTGCGATTGCTCAAGCGGTCAAAGATTTTGCACCGCGCACAACCGCATAAATTCAATCCATCAGGGAGATGCGATGAATCACCCCGAACGCGTTTTACTCGAGCCTTTTCTCGTCGCAGGGATCACAGCCCGCACCAATAATGCGGCGGAGATGGATGCAAAAACCGCAAAAATCCCGCTGCTCTGGAGCGTATTTTTCGCCGATGGCGTTGCCAACGACATCCTCAACCAAACCCCTAATTCACCGATCTACGGCGTCTATCACCGCTACGCCTCTGATGCGAATGGCGACTACAGCCTGACCGCTGGCGTGAGTGTGGCCAGTGCTGCACTGACAGTGGAGGATGAAGGTGTCGAAACCATTGCAATTGTAGGTGGAACCTATTTGATTTTCACTTCCCAAAGTGATGCGGTAGAGCACATCATCCAGACGTGGCAAACGATTTGGACGTACTTTGAACAACACCCCGAAATTTGCCGCGCATATCAAACCGACTTTGAAGCGTACTTGGGCGCGGGACAACTGAGCATTTACATCGGTATCCAAAACCATTCTTAATTTTTACAATACACCTATACCATATGCCGACTTTATACATCGTTCGTCACGCACAAAGCGAAGCCAATGCGCTCCAAATATTGGCCGGACAAAAGGACTATCCGCTCACCGAACAAGGACTTGCTGATGCGCGGCATATCGCCGAGCGCTTTTGTGCACAATATCGACCTGAGCGCATCATTTGCTCGCCACTGCTACGCACACGACAAACAGCGCAGCCTTTTGCTGATCTTCTGAAAAAAGAAATTGAATTCGACCCGCGCATCATGGAGCAGAATATGGGGCGATTCTCCGGCATGACGTATGCCGAGGCCGAAGCTGACCCGAGCTACCAATCCGACCGCTCAGCACGCTGGCACTGGACTCCGGCGGGAGGCGGCGAGTCATACGAGATGATGGCGGCACGCACGCGAGCATTTTTGACTGATTTATTGGGCGTGCAGGGTGAGATTTTGGTGGTCACGCATTCAGTCGCCATGCGTCTGCTGCGTGCGAATATCGAGCACACGCTACCGCAGTATCCGTCGATCACGGCGGCGAATGGTGAAATTTGGAAGGTGGAACTCGATAGCTTGGATCGCCCGAATCCGATTGAAACGCTGGATTTTGGTTATACCCATAACCATCGCTCTTAATTAAAATTGATTAATAAAAAATCCCCGACTCACATCGGGGATTTTTCATCAAACAATGATTTGATTTACCGTGGGATTACAGTGCTTCAACCGCTTGTCCCAATTTTTGACGGTAGGCTTCGAGTTCAGCCGGCATACGATCTTTGAGTTTGGTGAACTCTTCTTCGTGCAGCTTCATTTCGGCTTGCCATTCTGCTTTGCCCATAGTCATTACGTCTGCGTATTGCTCTTTGGTAAAGTTCAGGCCAGTCCAGTTCAGGTCTTCGTACGCTGGCGAAATACCGAAGAAGTGTTCGGTTTCGTGCGCGGTTTTGCCTTCGACACGTTCCAAAATCCATTGCAACACGCGCATGTTGTCACCAAAGCCCGGCCATGAGAATTTGCCTTCCGCATTTTTACGGAACCAGTTCACGTAGTAAATTTTCGGCAATTTCGCGCCCTGTGCTTTAAGTTTTTCACCCATATTCAGCCAGTGACCGAAGTAGTCGGACATATTGTAGCCGC
Organism: Puribacter membranae; assembly: GCF_055380425.1. Classification (NCBI taxonomy): domain Bacteria; kingdom Pseudomonadati; phylum Pseudomonadota; class Betaproteobacteria; order Burkholderiales; family Burkholderiaceae; genus Puribacter; species Puribacter membranae. Next base: position 2,191,668 of record NZ_AP040167.1, on the reverse strand, counting down.
AGAATGGCAACATCGCGAATGGGTCACGACGCACCACGCCTTGCGCACCGAACGCCGCCGCAGTGGTTTCAGAACCCATGGTCGCGGCCATGTACACGCCTTCTTTCCAGTTGCGCGCTTCGGTCACCAACGGAATGGTATTCGAGCGACGACCACCGAACAGGAATGCGTCAATCGCCACGCCAGCCGGATTGTCGTACTCTGGATCCAAGGCCGGATTATTCGCCGCAGGCACGGTGAAACGTGAGTTCGGATGTGCGGCTTTCACGCCGGTTTTACCGATTTCAGGCGTCCAATCATTGCCTTTCCAGTCGATTGCATGGGCTGGCGCTTCGCCATCCATACCTTCCCACCACACGTCGCCGTCATCGGTCAATGCAACGTTGGTGAAAATCACGTCTTTGAACAATGAGTCCATACAGTTTTTGTTGGATTTGTTATTCGTGCCCGGCGCAACACCGAAGTAGCCGAACTCAGGGTTGATCGCGTACAGACGACCGTCTTTGCCCGGTTTGAGCCAAGCGATGTCGTCACCCACGGTAGTTACTTTCCAGCCGGCGTATGCGGACTCAGGTGGTTGCAACATCGCAAAGTTGGTTTTACCGCAAGCCGATGGGAACGCAGCGGCCACGTGTTTTTTCACGCCATTTGGATCGGTTACGCCAAGGATCAGCATGTGTTCTGCCAACCAGCCTTGGTCACGACCCATGTTCGATGCGATACGCAGTGCGAAACATTTTTTACCCAACAATGCGTTACCACCGTAGCCTGAACCATACGACCAGATTTCGCGAGTTTCAGGGTAGTGAACGATGTATTTGACCTCTGGATTGCACGGCCAAGTGGTTTTGTCTTTTTCGCCCGCTTGCAAAGGCGCGCCCACGGTGTGTACGCATGGTACGAATTCGCCGTCCTTGCCCAATACGTCGTAAACGGCTTTGCCCATGCGGGTCATGTGTTTCATGTTCACTGCCACATACGCGCTGTCAGACACTTCCACGCCGATGTGCGCGATGTCGGAACCCAAAGGGCCCATTGAGAATGGGATCACATACATGGTGCGACCACGCATACAACCGCTGAACAGTGGTTTCAGCGTCGCACGCATTTCTTCCGGCTCCATCCAGTTATTGGTCGGGCCAGCGTCGATTTTATTTTTGGAGCAAATATAAGTACGGTCTTCCACACGTGCCACGTCCGATGGGTCGCTCCATGCCAAGTAGGAATTCGGGCGTTTTTCAGGATTCAGGCGTTTGAATGTGCCGGCTTGAACCAACTGTTCGCACAAGGTATCGAATTCTTCTTGCGAACCGTCACACCAGTGAATCGCGTCCGGTTGCGTCAATTCAGCGATGCTTTTGACCCAGTCGAGCAGTTTTTGATTTTGGATGTATGAGGGAGGATTGAAAGTAAAGCTCATTACGACGACTCCTTATGGTGAGAACAAATAAACATTGAATTTTCAGTAAACACTGAAATATTAAACCTAATCGCGCGCTTTGTCCAATTTGCGCCACGCGCAAACGCACCACATTCCCCTATCCGAATGCACATACTTTTTACCATTTTGTCAAAAACCAAAAATCCTCATGAAAACACCGCCCCCTCCAGAGTAAAACAATACAAATACCTATAATTCACGTAAAATACGAGGAATTTAAAAACCCCATCTTTTTGTCTATGCGGACAAAAAATTTCAACAGAAAAACCACATCATGTCGCGTACCCAACCGATCGCAAAAACCGCACCCGAAGGACTCGAACTGGCCACGCTGGCCGGCGGCTGCTTCTGGTGTCTCGAACCCGCCTTTGCCGAGCTAAAAGGCGTACTCGATGTCGAATGCGGCTACGCCGGCTCCGACTATGCGAACGCCAACTACGAAGCAGTATGCACCGGCAACACCGGATTGGCCGAAGTCATCCACATCCTATTTGACCCGCAGATCATCAGCTACGAAACCCTGCTGCAAATATTCTTCGTCCTGCACGACCCAACCACGCTCAACCGCCAAGGCAACGACATCGGCACACAATACCGCAGCGCCATTTTCACCCACCACGCGGCGCAGAACCTCACCGCACAATCGATGAAAAACTGGGTTGAGCAAGCCATCGAGCAGCCCGTCACCACGCAGATCGAAGCATTCAACCCCGCGCAATACACCCGCGCCGAGGAATACCACCAAGAATATTTTGAGCGCAACCCCGATAATGGCTATTGCCAAATGATGATCCCCAACAAGTTGAGCAAACTGCGGGCGAATTTTGTCCAACTACTCAAATAAAGCAAAGCGGGTAAAATTAAAGGCTCTTTAAACAAAGTCGTATTTCGATAGGCAAAGCCTGCACAAAAACGCTTAGACACAAAACCTTATAACAGAACCATCCTTAGAATCGAATCAGCACAGTAATGACCACCCTCAAACGCAACCTCCGCCTCTCCGGCCTCGAACCCTTTGTCATCGACGACCAGTCACTGTTTGTCAACGTCGGCGAACGCACCAACGTCACCGGCTCGCGTGCTTTTGCGCGCATGATTTTGAACAATCAATTCGACGAAGCGCTGTCCGTCGCGCGTCAGCAGGTTGAGAACGGCGCGCAAATCATCGACATCAATATGGACGAGGCGATGCTGGACTCAAAAGCCGCGATGGTGCGCTTTTTGAACCTGATCGCATCCGAGCCAGACATCTCCCGCGTACCGATCATGCTCGATTCATCCAAATGGGAGGTGATCGAAGCCGGTCTGCAATGCGTGCAGGGCAAGCCCGTGGTGAACTCGGTTTCACTCAAGGAAGGCGAAGCGCAATTCATCGAACACGCGCGCAAAATCATGCGCTATGGCGCGGCGGCGATTGTCATGGCGTTTGACGAGCAAGGTCAGGCCGACACCTTCGAGCGCAAAATCGAAATTTGCAAACGCTCCTACGACATCCTCACGCAGCAGATTGGCTTTTCTGCCAGCGACATCATTTTTGACCCCAATATTTTCGCGATTGCCACGGGCATCCCCGAACACGACAACTACGCGGTGGATTTCATCAACGCGACGCGCTGGATCAAAGAAAACCTGCCCTTCGCCATGGTCAGCGGCGGCGTGTCCAACGTCTCCTTCTCCTTCCGTGGCAACGAGCCGGTGCGCGAAGCGATTCACACCGTGTTCCTGTACCACGCGATTGCGGCGGGCATGGACATGGGGATTGTCAACGCGGGGCAACTGGGCGTATACGCCGACCTTGACCCCGAGCTCAAAGAACGCGTCGAGGACGTGGTACTCAATCGCCGTGCGGATGCGACCGAGCGCCTGCTCGAAATCGCCGAGCAATTCAAAGGCGACGGCAAAAAAACCGAGGTCAATCTGGCATGGCGCGAGCTGCCTGTGCGCCAGCGCCTGACGCACTCATTGGTACACGGCATCACGCAGTTTATCGACGAAGACACCGAAGAATGCCGCCTCGCCGCGGATAAGCCGATCCAAGTCATCGAAGGCCCGCTGATGGACGGCATGAATGTGGTGGGTGATTTGTTCGGCGAGGGCAAAATGTTCCTGCCGCAGGTGGTCAAATCCGCCCGCGTGATGAAGCAGGCCGTAGCGCATTTGATTCCATTCATCGAAGCCGAAAAAGCCGCCGCCATCGCGCGCGGCGACGCGACTGCCTCGCGCTCGCAGGCCAAAGTCGTGATCGCCACGGTCAAAGGCGACGTCCACGACATCGGTAAAAACATCGTCACCGTGGTGCTGCAATGTAATAATTTTGACGTGGAAAACATGGGTGTGATGATCCCATGCGCGCAAATCCTCGCCAAAGCCAAAGAAGTCGATGCCGACCTGATCGGCCTGTCCGGTTTGATCACGCCGTCGCTCGAAGAAATGGCCTACGTCGCCGCCGAAATGGAGCGCGATCCGTATTTCAAAGAGCGCCAAACGCCACTGTTCATCGGTGGCGCGACCACCTCGCGCGTGCACACGGCGGTGAAAATCGCACCGAATTACAGCGGCCCGGTGGTGTGGGTTCCCGATGCATCGCGCACCGTCACCGTGCTGCAACAACTGCTGTCCAACCCAGAAACCTTCCTTGCCGAACACAACGCCGAGTACGAGCGCATTCGTGCGCGACACGCTAATAAAAAAGGACAAACACTGATCAGCGAGGCCGACGCGCGCGCCAATAAACTCGCCCTTGACTGGGCGAGCTACACGCCGCCTGCGCCGAAGCAATTGGGACGGCAAATCATCGAGGATATGGATTTGGCCACGCTGGTGCCGTACATCGACTGGTCACCGTTTTTCCAAGTGTGGGATTTGATCGGCTCGTATCCGAAGATTTTTGATGACGAAGTGGTCGGTCAGCAGGCGCGTCAGGTGTTTGCCGATGCGCAAGCCATGTTGCAACAAATCGTCGCGGAAAAATGGCTCACCGCCAAAGGCGTCTACGGCCTGTATCCCGCGCAAACGGTGAATGATGACGAAATCGTGCTGTACGCGGACGAGGCAAAAACGCAGGAATTGCTGCGCTGGAATCCGGGACGTCAGCGCAACGAAAAACAAGTGATTGACGGCGTGAAACGCCCGAATCTGTCGCTGGCAGATTTTGTCGCGGGCAGTGACTCGGGTAAAAAGGACTACGTCGGCATGTTCGCCGTCACCGCCGGTCTGGATATGGAGGCGCGCATCGCTGCATTTGAAGCGGCGCATGATGATTACAACAGCATTATGTTCAAGGCGCTGGCCGATCGTCTGGTCGAGGCCTTTGCCGAATATTTGCACGAAAAAATCCGTCAGCAGGATTGGGGTTATGCGCCCGATGAACAATTGTCCAACCTGCAATTGATCAAAGAAGAATACCGTGGCATCCGCCCAGCACCCGGCTATCCGGCGTGTCCGGCGCATGAGGTCAAAACCGATTTATTCCGCGTGTTGAATGCGAACGCGATCGGTATGTATCTGACCGAAAGCCTCGCGATGTGGCCGGCCTCCTCGGTCAGCGGATTTTATTTCGCACACCCCGAGTCGCGTTATTTCAACGTGGGAACGCAGACGGTTTAATTTGAATATGGACTGCATGCACAGCAAAAAAGCACATCAATCGATGTGCTTTTTTCGTACCGAGCCAATGATGGTTGAGTGATGGCTTAAGCTTGCTTTTCAACCACTTCCGCATCCGGTGCATTTTTCTTCACCGACTCGATGCCGTTTTCCATCGCCGCTTTGCTGCTGTAATACTCACTGCGTCCGATCTCTTGGCCATTGGCGGCTTTGAGTTTGAAATACGGTTCGCCGTTTTTATTTTCCGTGCGCTCGTAGCGTCCGTCATCCGGCGCATTTTTACGCACCGATTCGATGCCGTTTTCTGCGGCCACCTTGGTTTTATACAACTCACTGGTCAAAATAATTTGTCCATTGCCTGCTTTGAGGTTGAACATATATTGACTGTCCTTGGCTTGCTTTAATTCAAAACGACCGGCCATGTTGATCTCCTTAGAAAATAATCTGTCAAAAATACTTCATGTTTTATCCGCATCGCGACGACTTGCGCTCATTATCGCGATTTGATTGTAGCACGGTTTTTTTCGTAGAATAATGATCGGATTGTGTAATTTCTGCATCTGCGCTTTATTCAGCCGCTGAATTCTGCTATGGTTATGACAGTTCATTTATTTACTTATCTTATGCGTCCTGCCTGGCCATTGCGCCTGTTTTATCGCCCAGCCATTGTACTCCGTAAGACGCTCGGTTTTTATCTGAGCGTGCTGGCCGCGCTGACCATGCTCAGCACGCCGGCGCATGGCTTGATGAGTATGCAGCAGGCGCGGGCGGTGACCCTGTGCACCGCGCAGGGCATGATGACGGTCTGGATGAATGAGGCGGATACTCAGACAGGCCACGACTTCACTGATTTAAAGCTCAAAGCCAGTCAGCAATGCCTCAGTTGCCTGATTCACCTGCCCAATATTGCGCCACCAGCGCACGCATCTGCCTTGTCTTTCGTGCCAACGCAGCACCATGCTGCGCTTGAACCGAGCGTCGTTGACATCGCCACGCCGCAATGGCGTTGGGCCAGCCCGCGTGCGCCGCCCGTTTGATGTTCCCCAATTGTTAAACCACCCTGTCAATCACCTGCCATCGCAGGTGCGTGTTCTGACATTTAAAAACGTTTATTGAGGACATCATGAAGCATTTACCACTGAAAAACATCATCGGCCTGTGTATCGGCCTGACACTGAGCGCCAGCGTACTGGCCAAAACCACCGCTGACGGCGCATGGGCGCGTGCCACCGTTCCGGGGCAAAACATGGGCGGCGCCTTCGTCACACTGACCTCGGATCGCGACGCGCAATTAATCGGCGCGACGTCGCCGGTTGCGGAAAAAATGGAATTGCACACCATGAAAATGGAGGGCGAAAAAATGCTGATGGCGCAGGTATCCAGCATCCCATTACCCGCCAACACCCAAGTTCAATTGAAACCGGGCAGCCTGCACCTCATGTTCATGGGGTTAAAACAACCGCTCGCCGAAGGACAGACCGTGCCCATCACCTTGAAAATTCAATTATCCTCCGGCTATGTCGAAACCCTGACCATCCAAGCGCCAGTGAAATCTTTGGCACACTCGGTCATGCACCACTAATCGATGATCCGCATTATAAGAAAGAAAACACCATGAAAAAATCACTCCTGACGCTCAGTTTGATCAGCACCATCGCCGTGCTGGGCTTAAACGCCTGCGGCAAAAAGACCCACGACAGCCACATGCCATCACAGACGCAAGGCCAAGCCCAAAATGCCACCCCACCGGCCATGAGCGACATGCCGAGCGAAGTTCGTGCCGTGGGCGATCTGAAAATTGAGGTACAAGGCGCATGGGCGCGCGCAACGGTCGCGGGGCAAAACATGGGCGGCGCATTCGTCAACCTGACTTCGGATCAAGACGCGACGCTGATCGGCGCGACCTCATCGGTTTCGGAAAAAGTTGAGTTGCACACCATGAAAATGGAAGGCGAAAAAATGGTGATGGCGCAGGTACCGAGCATTCCATTGCCCGCCAACACCAAAGTTGAATTAAAGCCGGGCAGCCTGCACATCATGTTCATGAGCCTGAAAGCACCGCTCAAAGAAGGCGACACCGTGACGCTGAAATTGGAGATCAAAAACAAGGCGGGCAAATCCGAGTTCCTCGATCTGCAAGCGCCGGTCAAAGCTTTGGGTGAGGCCATGCCGATGAAAATGTCGCACTGATATTTGATTCGATCAGGCTCGATTAAGTCGACATAATAAAATGCCGCTCATTTTTTAGCGGCATTTTATATTGGCACACCAAGCTCATCTCACGATTTACAAATGCACCACCAAATGCAAGCCTTCGCCTTTTTTCGATACGATTTCCACACCACCGCCGTGACGCTCGGCGATTTTTTTCACCAGCGCCAGCCCCAAACCCGCACCCTTTTGTGACGGATGTGCGCGCACAAACGGCTCGAACAATTGGTTCGGATCATCCAAACTCACGCCAGCGCCATGGTCTTTGAAATGAATATCCACGCCTTGCGCCATTGAAGTGGCGATTTTGGGTAGGGTTTTGACGACCGATACATCAATCGGCGCCGCGCCATATTTCAAAGCGTTTTCCACCACATTGCGCACCAGACGTTGCAGTAGTTTCGGGTTGGCGTTGATCGTCACGGATTCGCCCGCCACCTGTACGCCGGCATAATGCGCGCTCTCCTCCGCCACCAAAGCCAACACATCCACCGATTCGAGCGGCATTTCCTGCGTGTTTTGCGCGTAGGCGTCCAAACGGCTGGAAAGCAAAATCCCTTCGATCATTTCATCCAGTTCATTGATATCACGCTCAATCTCGGCTTTGCGCTGCGTTTGCCGCGCGTCGTCTTGGATTTTGAGCATTTCCACATTCATGCGAATGCGTGTGAGCGGCGTGCGTAATTCGTGCGAGGCGTTGGCCAACAGCAGCTTGTTGGTCTGCACCAGCTCCTCGATTTTTTCGGCTGCGCTGTTGAAACTGCTCGCCAATTTCGCCACCTCATCCTTACCCTGCACCGGTACGCGCACCGACAAATCGCCCTGCCCCCAACGCGCAACGCCCGTATTGAGCACCTCCAAGCGCCGCGTCAAGCGACGCGTCAGCGGCAGCGCGGTCAACGCGACCGCGCCGAGCAACAACCCCAAACCGGAAATAAACGCGACGCCCATCGGCCAATCGCCGTCGCGTTTGGGCGGACGCCCGCCCCCCAAAATACGCGGCGGACGAACATAGGCCACGCGACCATCGGCCAATCGCAGCTCCATCGTCGGCGGAACGCCTTTATGCCCACGCCCACTCTGCACATACATTGGATCGCCGACTTGCGCCAAGACCGCCCCCGACGGATCGATCAAAACGATATTGAGCCGCAAATTGCGATTGAGCTTTTCCAAAGCCATTTGTTGCTGCTCGGGTGACAACGACGCGTCCGGAATGGCGTTTTGCACCAATTGCATCATGGCATCAAAGCGACCGCCAGTGCGCTCCTCGCGATCATCCAGCGTGTGCCACAGCAGCGCGGTAGCCACCGCAAAAATGGCGATGCTCGCCAGCACCGCCAGATAGATTTTGACATACAGTTTTTGCCGCTTTACCATATCCGTCCCCGTTAATCTTGGTGCTTGGCAAAGACATAGCCCGCGCCGCGCACGGTCACAATGCGTTTGGGCTGCTTCGGATCGTCCTCAATCTCGGCACGTACACGTGAGATGTGTACGTCAATCGAGCGATCGAATGCTTCGAGCGCTTGATTTTTCAAATGCTCAATCAGAAAGTCACGCGACAGCACGCGCCCTGCACGCTCGGCCAAAACCAACAGCAAATCGTATTGATAACTGGTGATGTCGCACACCCGTTCGCCACTGTGCGTCTGGATGCGTACCTCGCGCGCACCACGATCGATGGTCAAACTACCAAATTGCAACACATCGGAATCCGCATCCGCTACCATTTGCCCCGCACCACGGCGCAAAATCGCGCGCAGTCGCGCCAGCAATTCGCGCGGCTCAAACGGTTTGGGCAAATAATCATCCGCCCCCATTTCCAAACCGACAATGCGATCCATCGCGTCACCACGCGCGGTGAGCATCAAAATCGGTACATTCGACTGCGCACGCACCTTTTGACACACGGTCAAGCCATCCATATCGGGCAACATCAAATCCAGTACGATACCGTCAATCGGCTTTTCTGAGCTCGTCTGCGCCTGTACCAAGGCCAAACCATCGCCCGCATTCAGCACATGGGTAATGTCAAAGCCCGCGTCGGTCAAGTATTCGGACACCAGCGCGCCCAGACGTTCATCATCCTCGATCAGTAACAAATGCTGTTTCATGCTTTTATCCGTTGCGTATCTGTTGTTTATGCGTTGCGTATTCGTATATTTAGGTCACACATCACATCATACAACACGTCGGGCGTGCGATTACAGTGTTATACCGCATCCGCGCCGCCCGACGATCAGCCTCTAAGATCAGTATCAACGATTTTGTGTCGGTGCGGCAGGCGGAGTGGCTTGAGGATTTTGAGCCGCTGGCGCAGGTGGGTTCGGCTGAACCGCTGGATCAGCTTGCATCATGCCTTGGCCTTGAACTCCCTGACCTTGCCCCATACCCATCCCTTGCCCCATCGGGCCGCCGCCCTGCATACCGCCACCGCGCATACCGTCACGCTGCATCATGCCACCATGCGGCATGCGCTCAAAACGATCAAAGCGATCGTGATGACCATGACCACCAATTTTGCCACCAATCATACCGCCGATAATGCCCGAGGCCAGCATCAGACCGGCCATCGCCAGCCATTTACCCCAGCGGCAACGACGCGGGTGGCATCCGTCCCCACAGTCATTGCGATTGCCGCGACCGCCATGATATCCGTCGCGATCTTTGCGTTCATCCGAGCGGTTGTCACGCTCGGTTGTTGTCGCTGCATCTGCGGTTTTTTCCGTCGCTTGATCCGTTGCTTTCTCCATAATTGGGGCTGTCGCTTTTTCTGCGGTTTTGCCCGCTTCTTCAGCGACGTTTTGTGCCGCTTTTTGCGCTTCGTTGGCCGTTTCGGTTACAACTTCATCGACCGTTTCATTTTTAACCGCGTCGGTGACTTCGTCAATGGCCGATTGCTTGGTGTTTGGGTTTTGCATAAATGACTCCTTAGAATGGGTTGTGTTCGCTTACAAATACGTTGGCAAAGCGTTTAATTGCCGATGAACATATTTGACGGTGATACTTTATCCAAGGGGTGTAAATGCTGTTTTACGCGCAGGTAAAGATTTGTAAAGACTGTTTTGCAGGAAAACGCGCAAAAAAAAGCGAAACCCGTCGGTTTCGCTTTTTGTCCTTCGCAGGAAAGAGGCTGATTAAGCCGCTGCCATTGCTTTGATGCTGGCAGACAAACGGCTCTTATGACGTGCCGCTTTATTCTTGTGAACCACTTTTTTGTCCGCGATCGAGTCGATCACAGGCATTGCTTTAACGAAAGCTGCTTGAGCCGCCGCTTTGTCGCCTGCTAAAACTGCTTTACGAACATTTTTTACCGCTGTGCGGTATTCTGAACGCAATGATGCGTTGTGTGCGTTTTGCTTGACCGCCTGACGAGCGCGTTTGCGCGCTTGTGCTGAGTTTGCCATGACTAATCCTTTAAATTCAAATTGAAAATCGATTTTCTATTGCGATGTACTGCCCGTTGCCGAGCGGCCTCATCTGTTCTTAATGCGTTCCTGAGTCATAAAAATCACTTTGCGCAAAGCGATTTTTACACGCGACCCGTATACTGTCGTACCATCGGTTTTTCACCTCAAATCGCCGTGAGACACACAGCGTTTGTTACAAAAAACACAGGTCATTTAAGAAAATAGCTGTACAATATATCACTTTTTTACTGATGGCTCAATGCTTTTCGTCATTTTGCTGATGTTTCGGGCCGTTTGTGTTGCGTCGCTGCGCGCAAACTGGGTTTATGCGTCGTATTTGCACATCAGCTTGTGTGAAACCCGGGATGACCACCCTGCATAACAATCCACCCATAAAACGATCCACCATGGGGCGATCCATTATGACCATCAGTTCATCAATCATTTCTTTTGTCCAATAACATGAATTTTTTACGGGTTTTGGCCTCGGTCAGTGGTTTTACCTTGTTGTCCCGCATCACCGGCTTGGTTCGTGAAATGCTGGTGGCCTCGATTTTCGGTGCGGGCGCGACCACGGATGCGTTTTTCGTGGCGTTTCGGATTCCGAATTTATTGCGCCGTTTATTCGCTGAGGGTGCGTTTTCACAGGCGTTCATTCCTGTACTCGGCCAAAGCAAAGCGACGCACGGCGAGGCGCAGACCAAGGTATTGGTGGATCGCACCGCGACTTTGCTGTTTTGGGTGGTGACGCTGATCACCATTTTGGGCATTGTGGGCGTATCGGGCGTGATGTGGGTCATGGCCGGCACGATGGAGGTCGGCTCGGAGCGCTACGAGTACACGCGCATCATGACGCAGATCATGTTCCCGTACATCATTTTCATGTCGCTGATCGCGCTCTCCTCTGGGATTTTGAATACATGGAAAAACTTTTCCACGCCGGCGTTCACGCCCGTACTGCTCAATATCGCGATGATCAGCGCGTCGATTTTCCTCGCGCCGCATTTCAATCCACCCATTTACGCGCTGACTGCGGGTGTGATTGCCGGTGGTATTTTGCAATTGGCGTGGCAAATTCCCGCGCTCAAGCGCATCGGGATGCTGCCGAAAATTTCGTTCAATATCGTCGAAGCCGCGCGCGATCCGAACGTGCGCCGAATTTTGAAGCTGATGTTGCCCGCAACGCTGGCGGTGTCGGTGGCGCAAATCAGCCTGATCATCAATACCAACTGGGCGGCGAGTTTAGGCAACGGCGCGGTATCGTGGATTTCCTACGCCGACCGCTTGATGGAGTTTCCAACGGGCATGCTCGGCGTGGCGTTGGGCACGATTTTGCTACCGAGTTTGACCCGTGCGCACAGCGCGAATGACCATGCGGAGTATGAACGCTTGCTGAACTGGGGTTTGCGTTTGACCTTATTATTGGCTTTGCCTGCGGCGGTTGGTTTGGGCGTTTTGTCGATTCCTTTGACCAGTACGCTGTTTCAGCATGGCCGTTTCACCGCCGTGGACGTCCAAAAAACCGCACAAGCCTTGTCGATGTATTCATTCGGCTTGGTCGGACTGATTTCAGTGAAAATTTTGGCCAGTGCGTATTACGCGAAACAGGATATCGTAACGCCTGTGCTGATCGGGATCGGGGTTCTGGTCTCCACCCAGCTCATGAACCTTTTGTTTGTACCTTATTTGCAACATGCGGGTTTGTCGCTGTCGATTGGTTTGGGCGCGTGCTTAAATGCAGCGATTTTGGTATTTTTACTCGGGCGGCGCGGTGTGCTGGGCACGTGGAAACCGTGGTTGCAATTCATTGCCAAGGTCATCTTGGCGGTGTTGGCCATGGGTGTGGTCGCGTATTTCGCCAGCCGTCAAATCGATTGGCTGTCCATTTCCGGCGGCACTGCTTTGCTCAAACGCGCCGCTTGGTTGACCGCAATCATTGTCGCCAGCGCAGTGTGTTATTTCGCGGCCTTGTTTGTGATGGGATTTCGCATGCGCGATTTCCGCCTGGTGAGCCACGCATGATTTTGGGTAAAAACATGCGTGTAAAGTTTTGTAAACTCGGCTCGGAAGGCGTATTTTGTCCATGAAAATCCTTTAGAATGCGGTATTCGGCGGACATTGCGTTTTGCTCAACCGATCATAATGCGACCGTTTCATCACAAAATGATGACCCAACACCGCTAAACCCATTTTTCGGCTGATTTTTATGGCATCCAACCTCAATTTTTTTGCCCGTTTTTTTGCATTAAGTCGACGCAAACAACTGGTCGTTTTGATTGTCCTCGCATTGACGCTGTTCATCGGTGTTCGCGTTTACCAAGCCTTGACCAAAACCAGTCGCAGCAAAACCGCTGAAACCACCGTGGTTCAAATCAAACGTTCTGAAATCACCCAATTGCAAGCAGTGTCTTTGGACAAAACCCTACCGATTTCCGGCTCGCTCAATCCTTTGGAACAAACCTTGGTCAGCGCACGCGCCAGTGGTGAAGTGCAAAGCGTCGCGGTGCGCGAAGGCCAAGCCGTCAGCAAAGGGCAAACTCTGGCCGAACTGGTCGCCACCACCTATCAGGCGCAATACGACCAAGCCCGCGCCAATGTAGCCTCCGCCGAACAAAGCCTAAATTTGGCACAAAAAGACTACCAAAATAACGAAGAGCTATACCGTTCCGGCTTTATCGCCAAAATGGCCTTGCAGCGACTCGAAGTCGCCCTGCAAAACGCACGCAGCACCTTGACCAATGCGCAGCAAACCCTCGTCATCGCACAACGCAACTTAGCCGAAACCCGTATCAATGCGCCCATCAGTGGCGTGATTGCCGCCCGCAAAATCAATCCGGGCGAAACCGTCGGCACCGGCTCGGTGTTGTTTTCCATCGTAAATGAGGACAGTTTTGAAGTCTCCGCGCCGATCTCCGCCGAGCAAGTCGGGCAAATCGCCATCGGCCAAACCGTGCAATTGCGCACGCCCGGCGTGATTGACGCCTTCACCGGCACGGTCGAACGCATCAATCCGGCGGCTCAAGCCGGCTCGCGCAGTTTCACCGTCTATGTACGCGTGAACAACACCGGCGCCCTGCGCGCAGGCATGTATGCGCAAGGCGATATTTTGCTCTCCAGCAAACCGAATGTCCTGAGCGTGCCTGCCAGCGCCATTCACACCAAAAACGAGCGGCGCTATGTCTATGTCCTGAACAACGACCGCATCGAGCAACGCGAAGTCACGCTGGGCGAGCGCGCCAGTGAAGCCGCCGATGCGCCGACCGAAATCACCTCCGGTTTGCAACAAGGCGAATCGGTGGTGCGTTTGGATCTGGGCGACATCAAACCCGAACAAAAAGTAGAATTGGTCGAGAATTCCGGCCAAGCGAGCGACAGCACGACCAACACGGCCGCCTCAAACAACGCTGCACAGACCGAAGCGCCCAAAACCTTTTGGGGCAAAATCAAAGCGTGGTTGAGCAATAAACCCAATCAAAAATAAGGCGACAGATCAGCCATGTGGTTCACTCGCGTCAGTATTAAAAACCCCGTTTTCGCCGTGATGGTCGTGTTCGGCCTCGTGGTACTGGGCATTATGGGGTACAAAAAAATGGCGGTTGACCAATTTCCCGATGTGGAAATTCCGGTCATCGTGGTGCAAACCACTTACTCGGGCGCGTCGCCCGCTTCGGTGGAGAATGATATCTCGCGGCCAATTGAGGAGGCGATCAATACGGTCGGCGGCATCAAAACCCTGACCTCACGCTCGTATCAAGGCATCTCCATAGTCATCGCGCAGTTCGAGATGAACACCAATATGGACAACGCGCTGCAAGACGTGCGGGCGAAAATTGACCGCGTGCGGCGCGAGCTGCCGAGCAATGCCGACGACCCGATCGTGACGCAAAACGACCCGAACAGCCAACCGATTTTATCGCTCGTGGTCTCGGGCAGTGACAATCGCTCGCTGCGCGAATTGACCGATATTGCCGAAAACGTGATTAAACCGCGCTTGCAAACCGCGCGCGGTGTGGGTGAAATCAATGTTTTGGGCGGCGTAAATCCGCAAATGAACATCGTGCTGGATCCGAACAAAATGAATGCCTTGGGCATCGGCATCAACGAAATCGCCACCGCGATTAAAAATGCGAACCAAGAGCTTCCCGCAGGCGTCGTCAAAAATCAGGAAAAAGAACTCACCGTCCAAGTCAAAGGCCGCTTAAAAGACGAGCAGGATTTTCGCCGCCTGATCATCGGCACTCGCGGCGGTCAGCCGGTGTATTTGGAGCAAGTAGCGCAGGTGGAAGACGGCATTGCCGAGAAGAAAAGCGCCGCCATGACCGACGGACAGCCGACACTCTCGATCACCATCATCAAATCCAGCGGCACGAATACCTTGGAAGTCGCGGACAACGTGCGCACGCAAATGGCACAATTGCAAAAAAGCCTGCCCGCAGACATCAAGATTTCCACCCGCCAAGACCAAACCGTCAGCATTCGTTCCAGCGTGAACGAGGTGCGCAATACGATTTTCGAAGGCGCGTTTTTGGCGATTTTGATCGTATTCTTATTCCTGCACTCATGGCGCAGCACGGTCATCACCGCGATCACGCTGCCGGTTTCGATCATCGGCACGTTTGGTTTCATGTATGTGCTCGGTTACAGCATCAACAACCTGACCTTGATGGCGCTCTCGCTCTCGGTCGGGCTGCTGATTGACGATGCCATCGTCGTGCGCGAAAACATCGTGCGCCACATGCAGATGGGAAAAGACCATTACAACGCGGCGCTTGAGGGCACGCAGGAAATCGGCCTGGCGGTACTGGCCACGACACTCAGTATCGTCGCGGTATTTGTCCCGATCGGTTACATGAATGGCACCATCGGCCAGTTTTTCCACCAATTCGGCATCACCGTGGCAATCGCCGTGCTGCTGTCGATGTTCGTATCCTTCACACTTGATCCGATGCTCTCGTCCAAATGGCACGATCCCGATTCGGAGCGACCGCTGGAGCAGCGTACCGGCGCGCGCGTATTGGTTTGGTTTGAACGACAAGTGGAGGCCTTTAGTGACACTTATCAAAAAATGCTCAAGTTGGCGCTCAAACACCGCATCATGACGCTGCTGATTGCCGCCGCGACCTTTGTCATCAGCCTGATGATCGTACCGATCATCGGCTCCGAGTTCGTGCCACAAGGCGACTATTCGGAAATGAATGTGAAATTCAAAACGCCAGTCGGCACATCGCTGGATCAAAGCACGGAAAAAACCCGTCAGGTGCAAGCCGTGCTCAAAGAGAAATTCCCCGAGGTGGATTACAGCTTCGCGCGCATCGGCGGCGGCACGAATGACAACAATGTGGTCAGCCTGTATGTCAAACTCAAGCCCGTCTCGGAGCGCTCGCGTAAAGTCAACGCCTTGCAAGGCCCGATGCGCGAAGAATTATCCAAAATCGCCGGTATTCGCCTGTCCAAAGTCACGGGACAAGAAGGCGGCCCCGCAGGCTCGAACAAACGCTTGATTTACAACATCCAAGGGCCGGATTTGAAACGCCTTGAGGCCTACAGCACCGAGGTTTTGACCGCGCTCAAATCCGTTCCCGGACTGATGGATTTGGAATCCTCGGTTGCAGAGAAAAAACCCGCGTTGGATATCGTGATGGATCATCAAAAGGCTGCCGATCTGGGTGTGAACAGCAGCGCAGTGTCTTCGATTTTGGCCGGTATGATTACGGGCTATAAAGCCGGCAGCTGGCGCGCGCCGAATGACCGCGACTACGACATTGAACTGCGTCTGCCCGCCGATCAGCGTACCCGTCCGGAGGATGTGGTGAATATGAAAATCACCACAGGCATCAACACCAGTACGGGCGAACCGATTCAAATTCGCGTGGGTGACGTGGCCGATATTCGCTATGGCGAAACGGCCACCGAAATCGTGCGCGAGAATCTGGTGCGGCAAATCCGCATCGACGGCAATCCGATGAACCGCAGCGTCGGCGATGTATCGAGCGACATTGAACAGGTATTGCAAACCATCAAATGGGAGCCGGGCTATGGTTACTCGGTCGCTGGCGATGCACAGGACTCGGCGGAGTCCGCCGGGCATGCCGCCGCCGCATTGGGCCTGGCGGTGATTTTCATTTACATGGTGTTGGCGTCGCAATTTAACAGTTTCATTCAGCCGATAGCGATCATGAGCACCCTGCCTTTGTCCTTGATCGGTGTGTTTTTGGCCTTGCTGATGTTTAACTCAACGTTAAATATTTTCTCCATCGTCGGCTTTATTTTGCTCATGGGTTTGGTCACGAAAAACGCGATTTTGTTGATCGACTTCATTAACCAAGCGCGTGCGCACGGCGCCACCCGCACCGAAGCGATTTTGGAAGCAGCACATATCCGTTTACGCCCGATTCTGATGACGACTTTGGCAATGATTTTCGGCATGTTACCGCTGGCATTGGCGCTGGGCGAAGGCGCCGAACAGCGCGCGCCGATGGGTCAGGCAGTGATCGGTGGTACGATCACATCAACCTTATTAACACTGGTGGTCGTGCCGGTGGTGTACACCTTCCTTGACGATGGTGCAAGCAAAGTGCGACACTGGTGGGCGAATCGTCATGCAACCCATAATGGCGCATGACGGATATGATTTGGACAGGGCGACTTCTCATCCCGATGAAATTGAGTTGATTGATGCGTCTTAGAGAGGAGCATACGATGAAACGAACCGCTTTATACAATATGGTGCACCAGCAAATCCGTCCGTGGGACGTGCACAATCGCGAATTATTACGCTTATTGCGCAGCTTGCCACGCGAAGATTTCTTGCCGACCGAACTGCGTCCATTCGCCTACATGGACATTGAATTACCGTTGGTGCTCAATGATGGCGATAACACCGGTACCAAGCTGATGCCACCGCGCCTGCTCGCACGCATGGTGCAGGAATTGGACTTGCAAGGCACGGAAAACGTCGCGCTCGTCGGCTTGGGCGACGGCTACTTGGCCGCTTTGCTGGCTAAATTCGCGCGCACCGTGACCGCCTATGAAATCAACGAAAAAATCCTGCGTTTTGCGCAAAACAACCTGAACCAAGCGAATGTACACAACGTCAATTATGAGTTGGGCAACGGCCTGAAAGCCAGCTCCGACAAATTCGACGTACTCGTATTGGCAGGCAGCATCGCGCGCCTGACCCCAGCATTGCTCAATAAAATCGCGGTCGGCGGACAAATGCTCGCTGTGATCGGCGAAGCTTCGGCGCCAACGATGAGCGCCGTACTGGTCACGCGCACCGATGAGCAATCATGGGCACAAAAACCCCTGTTTGAAACCATCCTGTCGCCGCTTTCCGACGAAGAGCGCAAAAAAAGCGCAACCCCAATAGCGGGCAAAGTCTCTCAGTTCACATTCTGATGAAAGCCCGCATGCGTCATTCACGTTCGACCCCTCGATCAACGCGCCGCACCCGCACCTCATTGCGGTTCGCGGCGCTGCTGTGCGCCTTCAGCAGTGTCTGGCTCGCCCAGCCCGCACACGCCTACGACCTATGGCAGGCGTATCAGGACGCACAGAAAAACGACCCGACGTATCTCGCCAGTGCGGCGCAGAATGACGTATTGAACGCCCAAAAAGCCCAAGTGCGCGCCGCCGTACTGCCGACCGTCACCCTCTCGGGCGGCGTGTACAACACCCGCAAACAATTTTGGGGTGAAACCAAAGCCGTGAATAGCCGCACGCATCCGGCCAGCCTGACCGTCGGTCTGAACCAGCCGATATTCGCACTCGACAAACTGACCGCGCTCAAACAAGTGGACGTGCAAAGCGCCATCGTTGATCTGAAAATCGCGCAAGCCAAACAAGAGCTGATCACCCGCGTGGTACAAGCCTACTTCAGCGCATGGCTGGCCGAACACAATGCACGCGTCGCCGACAATGTGGCCAAAGCCGCTGAGCGGCAGTTGGAAATGGCCAAGAAAAACTTCGAGATCGGCAACACCACCGTGATCGACACGCAGGAAGCTGAAACCGTCTGGCACAATGCGCAAGCCTCGCTGATCAACGCGCACACCGCGTGGGACAACGCCAAATCCGCGCTCGAACTACTGACCGGACGTGCGATTAACGAGCCGTTATCCAACATCCGCGCGCCACTCAAGCTCAAAATGCCCGTACCGGGCAGCGCCGATTCATGGGTAGAACATGCCAAACAAAGCAATTACAACGTACAAATTGCCCAGCTCAACTACCGATTCAATACCTTGGACACCACGCGCATCGGACAAAAGCGCCTGCCGCAAATCAACGTCGTGGCCAAACGCACTTGGGGCAACACCAACTTGCAACGCGAGCCGGACGAGCAATCCGCCGTGACCACCGTTGGTCTCGAACTATCCATGCCGATTTTTGATGGCGGTCTGATCGGCGGCCAAGTGCGCGAAGCGCAAGCGCAGGAAAACATCAGCTTCCAAACCCTGCGCGCCACGCAGCAAAACGTTGCACAAAGCACGCGCGCAGCGTATAACCAAGCGGTGAGCGGTTTGGCCACCATCAATGCGCTGGAAAGCGCGCGCGGCGCGGCGCGAAAGTCCGCCGACTCAAACATCCTCGGCTACCAACTCGGTATGCGCATCAACATCGACGTATTGAACGCACAAAACGCCTATGCACAAGCGCAATACAACCTCGCGCAAGCGCAGTACAACACGATTTTGGGCAATGTGAATTTAAAAGCCGCGATCGGGCAATTGGGTGACGATGATGTTCAATACATCAATGCCTTGTTGGGCAACGCGAATACCAGCGATATCAACAACAGCAACGCACAGCAAACCTTACCTAAAAAGCAACAAAAAGCCGACTGATTTATCAGTCGGCTGAGGCTGTTGACAAAGCCCTATTATAAACTAAAGCTCCGTCATTCCCGCGAAAGCGGGAATCTAGTCACAAATCTAACTTGTTGTTTTTATTGAATTCTGGATACCCGCTTTCGCGGGAATGACGGCATTTTTCTTAGATTTTGCGACAAATTGCGAGACAGAGGGTTTGTCAGAAATCTGAGCCGACTGATAAATCAGTCGGCTTTTTGTTTCTATATAGATTCACTTCAATCTCACGGCGCCGTTGCCACCGCGGGTCGCTCTCCGGCCGTGGTTTTCAATTCCAGACCTTGGCCGTTGCGCTGAATGCCCAATTTCACCGCTTCACCCGGTTTGAGCTGCGCCACGACATTGACCATGCTGTTGACATCAATGATTTCCGTATCATTGATCTTGGTCAAAATATCACCCACTTGCACGCCCGCTTGCGCCGCCGGCCCGTTGGTCGCGACACTGGCGATGATCACACCGTTGGCGTTGGGCAGATTGAATGCTTTGGCCATTTGCGGAGTGATGTTTTGACTGCTTGCACCGATGTAGCCGCGCGAGACTTTACCGGTTTTGATGAGTTCTTCGGCCACTTGTTGCAGGGTTGAGACCGGAATCGCGAAGCCAACACCTGCATTACCGGTGTTGTTGCCCGTACCGGAATTGACGATGAAATTATTAATGCCAACCAGATTGCCATTGGAGTCGATCAACGCGCCGCCCGAGTTACCCTCGTTGATCGCCGCGTCGGTCTGAATGAAGTTTTCAAAGGTATTCACACCCATTTTCGTGCGGTGCAGCGCCGAGACGATACCCATGGAGACGCTTTGCCCGACGTCGAACGGATTGCCAATGGCCAAAACCACGTCGCCTACGCGCAACTCATCTTCGCGCCCCATGGTGATGGATGTGAGATCAGGCAAATCGATTTTTAACACGGCCAAATCATTGTCCGGATCAACGCCGACCAGCTTTGCCGCTGCATCGCGGTTGTCATCCAGCACCACTTGAATCTGCGACGCGCCGGAAATCACGTGCTGGTTGGTGACGATGTAACCTTGCTTGTCGATAATCACGCCCGAGCCGCTGCCCTTTTCAATGCCCGCGGTCGCGCTATTGGTGGTGTAGATGCGCACGACGGAAGGAATGGCTTTGGCCACCGCTTCATGGTAGGATAGGCCGGCCAGATTGGCTGGCGCTTGCTTGAAGGTCAGATTCGCATTCGGATCCGCTCGCTTGACCGAGACACTGTCCCGCCCCAACGTAGACAAGTTCGGCAACCACTGCGGTTTGAGCGTGATGACGATGAACGCCAGCAAGACCAATACCGTCACGATTTGTGTTAACCCTAACCAAACTTTTTTGAACATGAACCGTACCCAATTACTCAGTGAAATCGAACTGTTGCTGAATCCCTCACAGTTCAAAGATTATGCCCCGAATGGACTGCAAGTCCAAGGCAGGGACAGTATAACGAAAATTGCCTGCGCTGTCACAGCAAGTCAGGCCGTGATCGATGCCGCCGCCGATTGGGGCGCCGATGCGTTGCTTGTACACCACGGTTATTTTTGGCGCGGCGAAGATGCCAGCATCGTCGGCATGAAATACCAACGCGTGCGTCGCCTGATCGAAGCCAACATCAACCTCATCGCCTACCATTTGCCGCTGGACGCGCACCCAACACTGGGTAATAACGCCCAACTCGCGCACAAGCTCGGCTTGAGCGTCAGTGGGCAATCACCGACCGAACCGCTGGTCTGGTACGGCACGCACGATGACAACCCAACGCTGGCGCATTTTTGCCAAATGACCGAGACCGCACTCGGACGCAAACCACTATTGATTGGCGACACACACGCCCACCTCGGACGTGTCGCATGGTGCACCGGCGGTGCGCAAGACTACATCCACGAGGCCGCACTTCTCGGCGCAAACACCTACATCTCCGGCGAAATCTCCGAGCGTACCTACCACGAAGCGCGCGAACTGGGCATCAACTACCTCGCCTGCGGCCACCACGCCACCGAACGTTACGGCATACAAGCGCTGGGCAAACACCTATCGGCGCAGTTTGGGCTGGAATACCGCTTCATCGACGAAGACAATCCGGTTTAATCAACATCTATGCAGCAAATCCTCAGCAGTGGTTTCGCCGAACAAACCATCCAAAAATCACGCTTCATCGCCCGCGCCACCTACGCCGACAGTGAACAGTCCGTCGCGGCCATGCTACGCCAACTCGCTAGCGACTACCCCAACGCCAGCCACCTCGCCTATGCCTATCGCATCCAAACGCCCGACGGCATCATCCTACGCTTTTCCGACGACGGCGAACCTTCCGGCACCGCAGGCAAACCCATCATCCCGCATCTCGAAGGACGCGAACTCATCAATATCTGCGTTGGCGTGATTCGCTACTACGGTGGTATCAATCTGGGCACGGGCGGACTGGTGCGCGCCTACGCGGGTACGGCGAAAATGGCACTGGATAACGCCTCAATCGGCGAATTCATCGAGCAAGCCGAATACCAACTCACACTCAACTACAAACAAATCGACGGATTCAAGCGGGATTTAGCGCAGCTCGGCGGTGAATTGATTCATGCCGAATTTGCCGATGTGGTACACGCGTGGGTGCGCGTGCCGGTCAGTGCGTGGGATGCGTTGCGCGATAAATACGCTGTTTAATTATTAGCGTTTCGCCCATTGATTCAGCAGCAGCTTGTAGGGTGTGCAAATCATTTTCGATTTACACACCAAAAACAGCCGATACAAACAAGAAGGTGGGCAAATTAAAATTTGCCCACCCTAATTGCTAGTGTCGTCATGCTCATATTGTTGCCTAACGTTGGAGTTAAGCGGTCTGTCAGCCGGCGCGCCCTCATAGGCCCCACGCATCTACTTTGGTAACGCGATGATTGAGGCCAAAGCTAACTCGGACTAATGATTCTTGCATTTCATTGACGCCTCCTGAGGCAACACGACGCTTTAGAACATACCACTGGGTGTAACCGATAACTTTTCGCTGCTTTATGATTGGTTCATAGAGGGGACGAACTTCATCTGGCTCTCCAAGAATGGCTGCGACCTCTTTAGAGGACATGCCGGGAATAACCTGAAGATAGCCATTACGAATTTGAGCAGAGCGCTCAGATGAGGCTACGAACGGGTAATTGGCAATGGACTTTTCTGATGGGAGTGCCATTGCGGATTGCCAACATAAGGTGGCGACTACAAAGATGAGAAAGGAATGCTTCATAGTGATTTCTGAGTGACGGCTAACGTTGGAGCTAAGGGGCAGGCACAGGCGGCGCATAAAATGCGAAGCATGCGCCGACTGGGACTGTCCAGCGACCGCAGGGAGCGACCTTGAGCGACTTGTTAGCCACCAATGATGCCCTCACTTTCCATGATTTTGGTGGGAATGGATTTTCTTAGCGGCAACTTACTTTCGTTGTCTATATCCATGTTAAAGGCGAAAAAGTAAACCTCTGTCTCCTTCTCAACCCACCCAACCCACCATGCGACACCAGGATTTGACTCAGTTCCCACACCAGAAAAACCAGTTTTTGAATGCACTAGATATTCAGGTGCCGCCTCCGTTACCAAAGCCTCTTTTACTATTAGCTGGTTTTCTTTAGATGCTGACAATTTATTTAAATATAGAGACTCTAGAAACTCCACTTGATTAACTGCGGAAATTCTAAGCTGGCCTTCCAACCAGAATTTGTCAATGCCACCACTGATATTCTGGTTGCCATAGGAAAATTTTTTAAGGTATTTCTGCATTCTTACTTCGCCAACTTCTCTGGCGATTTGTTGAAATACGGGAACAGCTGAAACTTGTATTGCCCCTCTTAAGGTCAAGTCTCTTTCCCATTGCTTCATGGCTCTTGGCTTTCCGTCCCATTTGAAAACCTGATGCTCATTCTTTATGACACCAGTTTCTAGGCCGATAATTGCGTTGGGGATCTTAAATGTTGATGCTGGAAGATATTCCTTTGATGCACGAGCTAAGTCATTGGTAGCGCAGGATTTACTGCTACTTTTACAAAGCACGAAGACACCATTGACGGCTTCGGCAGAGAACTCTTTGTTCCAAGACGTATTTTCTGTAATTGAACCAGCTAATGCCGTACTCGAAAGACACGCGATAATTACATATGCGGCAAATGTTTTCATGGCACCTTCTTGGTGGCTAACTATACTTATACGTCAACACCGACGCATAAGATTCTTTCATATTGATCAATAACATTCTTTAACCTCCTCCAACCTATTGTTTATCAAATAAAATTTTTCACACATGGATGTTATGCGACCTAATCAATCACATAAAACATCAAACCCTATTTCGCTCCATTGTAGTCTCTTTTTACCCGTTTTCCAATAAATCCCGCTCACTCAACCTTCGCAACAATTGCTCCGCTGGCTTGGGCAGCGCGAGGCTGAATTTTGGTTCGTTCAAATCCAGCCAACGTCCCGATGCGGTGTTGCTGATGTGTTGCGCTTGCGTGTCGTTCAGCTCGATCAAATACGGCTGGATGTGTAGCTGTCGATGGGTCAGGCGGTGTTTGAGTGGGGTGAGTTTTTGTGCGGCGGCGTGTTCCAATCGCGCTTGCGTGGGGAAGGTCCAGAGTTTGGCCCAAATGCCGCGTTCGGGTTGTTGCTCCAGCCACACGCCTTGTCCACAGCGGTAGATGTACCAGTCAAAATGCAGTTCTTTAACCGCCGTGGCGACTTTGGGTGCGGGGATTTGCTCGGTGGCGTTTTCTGCGAGGGCGACGCACTGCGTTGACCACGGGCAGGCTTGGCAATTCGGCAGGGTGCGTGTACAGAGGGTCGCACCCAAGTCCATCACGCCTTGCGTGTAGGCGCGTATTCCGCGTTCAAACGGGATTTTGAGGCGTTGGGCATCTTGTGGTGTGAACAGGGTTTCATGCGCGTTTGCCCACAGGATTTTATCCGTCGCCGCACTGGGCGCGGCGCGTATGCCATACACGCGGCTCAAAATTCGTTTGACGTTACCATCGAGTATCGGCGCGGGGTAGGCATAGGCGAATACGGCAATCGCCGCTGCGGTCGATACGCCAATGCCGGGTAGGGTTTGCAACTGCTCGGGGGTGCGCGGAAACTCGCCACCGAACTCGTCCACCACACGCTGCGCGCAGGCGTGCAAGTTGCGCGCGCGGCTGTAGTAGCCCAATCCCGCCCACAGCGCGAGCACTTCGTCCTGCGAGGCGCGCGCTAAATCCTGCACGGTTGGGAATTTGTCCAAAAACCGCGCGTAGTAGTCAATCACGGTGACGACTTGGGTTTGCTGCAGCATGATTTCGGACAGCCAAATGCGGTAGGCATCGTGCGTGTTTTGCCACGGCAGGTCGTGCCTTCCGTGTTGCAACTGCCACGCGACCAGTCGCTGCGCCAATGAGTCGTTTTTACTCATGATTTGCGTCCGCGTTTGGGTTTTTGGCATTTCGGGCAAAAGTAGGTGGCGCGCTGCGCCTGTACGATGCGCTCAACCGGTGTCTTGCAGCGCACGCAGGGCTGATCGAAGCGGTCATAGATTTTGAAATCCATTTGAAAATAGCCGCTGGTTCCGTCGCTATTCACAAAGTCTTTGAGCGTGCTGCCGCCCTGCGCGATGGCTCGCGCCAATAGCAGCGGAATGTGCTCGGCGAGTGCGTCGCACTGCGTGCGGGTGAGTTGATTGGCGGGGGTTTGTGGATGGATGCCGCACAAAAACAGTACTTCGCTGGCGTAAATATTGCCCACGCCGACCACCCATTTACCGCTCATCAGCGCGACTTTAATGTCCTGAGTGAGGCTGCGGGTGGCGCGATAGATGTGTTCGCCATCAAAGGCCGGATCAAACGGTTCCATGCCCAAACTCTGCAAACGTGGATGCGTACGCCAGTCGCCATCGGCTGCGTCGTGCCACAACACCGAGCCGAAACGACGCGGGTCGTGAAAGCGCAGAATCTGCTCCCCAAGCTCCCAATCGACGTGATCGTGTTTCTGTGGCGGAGTGTTTTTCGCCACGATGCGCAGACTGCCGGACATGCCGAGGTGAATCAGCAGCGTGCCACAGCGTCCGTCCGCGCAGCTGATGTGGATCGCCAGATATTTACTGCGCCGCTCGGTGCGCTCGATGCGGGCGTTTTTCAGCCACTTGGGCAGCTGCGCGTCGATCGGCCAGCGCAGCGCGCTTTGGCGCACCACCATGCGCGAGACGGTTTGTCCTTCGATGTGTGGCGCCACGCCCATGCGGGTGACTTCCACTTCGGGTAATTCGGGCATATTTAATACACCATTGAACGATACGATGATCGGGTTAGAAACAGAACTTGCAGCATAAAATTGGTTACAATGCCTTTTATTTTCGACACAGATCGCAGCCCAATGAAACACACTTCGCATTCCACCGTCAGCCGCTCACCCTTTGCCATGCGCCGTATTGTATCAGCCATTGCAGCGGGTATGCTCGGTTTGGCGGCGAGCGCTTTTTCGACGCACGCACTGGCGCAAACCCGTGACGTTTTGCCGGACAAAATCGAGTCGCAAGAGAGCAAAACCGAATACGTTTTACCCAAACAAAAGCTCACCTACGAAATCACCGCCTATCAAATTCTCAGCGATATGGCGCTCACGCGTGGCGAGCTGAGAACGGCCTACCAAGGCTATCTGCGCCTCGCACAAAAAACCCGTGATCCGCGCTACGCCGAGCGTGCGTATGTGGTGGCGGCATTGGCAGACGACCCCGCGTCGGCATTGATCGCCGCGCAGTTGCTCAAAAGCCTCGCGCCGAGCGCCACGCTGGGCGACTCGTTGATCGAACAAATGGCCTTGGCCAATATTTTGAAGAAAAGCGAAGCCGGTCAACTGCAATCGGCCTACCAAGACACCCAAGCCTTTCTCAAAAAGCATCCCAAGCACGAAGTCGGCCTGACTCTGTTGGGCGATTTGGCCGGAAAACTGGGCTATACCGACGATCAATTGCATGCCTTTGAGCAGCTGTACGCGCTCACGCCAAACGATGCCGAAGCGATGAACAACCTCGGTTACTACTTGGCTGACCACAATATTCGTCTGAACGAGGCGGAAAAATTGATCAAACGCGCGTTGAAAATATCACCGACCGCGCCACACATCATTGACTCTGCCGCATGGCTGGCGTATCGCCAAGGCAAACTCACGCAAGCGGTTCAATTAAGCCGTGCCGCCGTAGCCGCGCAGCCCAGCCCGGATGTGCGACTGCATCTGGCAGAAATTCTTTGGGTGTCCAACGGGTCGGGCGAGCGTGACGAAGCGCGAACCCTGTTTACTCAACTCAAAACCGAAATCGACGCAAACGACACCATGCTGATCAAACAATTCAATGAAACCACGCGACGTCTGGGTGTGGATGCCACCGCACCATAGCCCACCAACACATCATGAATCCTATGACCTCAAACCGACACATCCTTTCACATCATCTACGCTACCTACGCCGCCTGTGCGTCGGGCTGAGTGTGATCGCATTGACCACATTGACCGCGTGCAGCACGCTCAAACCCGTTGAGCGCACTGAAAAACCCTATTTCAATATGGAAGGCCGCATGGCCGTTGACATGCCGCGCTCACCGGAAAAAGGCTCCTCGGGCAAAATCCGCTGGGACGAATACCCCAGCGCGACCGACATCACCCTGTCCACACCGTTTGGCAATGCGATTGCGCTGGTGCATTTGACCCCGACGCAGGCGACCTACAAAGGCTCCGACGGCAGCGTGGTAACCGAGGACTCCGCAGATGAACTGTTTTACCGCCTGTTTGGCATGGATATGCCGATTGCCAATTTGCGCGACTGGATCGGCACGCCGAATCGTCCTTTGGTCAAAGTGCGCGATGAAAACGGCTGGCATGTCGTCGTGACCGACACCTTTGCCAACCCCAATCTGGCCAAACGCATCGAGGTATCGCGCAACCAGCCCGAGCCGATGACCCTGACCTTGGGCATCGACAACCGCTCGGACATCAAAGACACCGACAGCGCACCAATCGAGGAAGAGGTTGATTTGGACAAACTCCTGCCACCCGGCGCACAAGAAAAAACCATTACACCGGCTCAGCCCGCTGTGAAAAAACCCATCAAAAAGCCGTAATTAACCAGCCCTTTTCCTATGCGCCACACCTACCAAAGCCCCGCGAAAATCAACTGGTTCCTGCACATCACCGGACGTCGTGCGGACGGCTACCACAGTTTGGAAACCGTTTTTCAGCGCATCGACTGGTGCGACGAAATTCACATCACACCGAATCGTGACGGGCGAATTTACCTGTCGGACAGCGCCAGTATCAGTGTGAGCGATAACTTGATTTACCGCGCCGCATTGGCATTGAAAGCCCATTTGCAGCAGCGCGCGCCAAACAGCGAGCAGGCCGAACGCGTGGCGCAACTGGGTGCCGACATTGAGCTGAAAAAAAATATCCCGATGGGCGCGGGTTTGGGCGGCGGCAGCAGCGATGCTGCGACCACCTTGATCGCGCTCAATGATTTGTGGCAGGCCCATTTGGACAATGCCACCTTACAAGGCATCTGTCTGACACTGGGCGCAGACGTACCGTTTTTCATCAGCCCGCATTCGGCTGCATTCGCGCGCGGCGTGGGCGAAGAACTGACCCCGATGGCGTTAGCGCCACGCGAATTGCTGTTGGTCAAACCCAATGTTCATGCCGATACGCGCTTGGTGTACCAGCACCCGCTGCTGGTGCGCGACCATGCGCCGCTGGAAACAGGGATTCACGATTTAGAACGGCAATTGCAGCGACTGGACGCACACGCACCGTTTTCCAACGACATGCAGTCGGCTGCATTCATCATCGCACCCGAAATCGAAGCGGTCTACAAAACTCTACAGGCCGTCGCACCACAGGCCTATGTGTGCATGAGCGGCTCCGGCGCCACGGTATTCGCCTGCCCGAACACAGCGGACGAGCGCGCTGCTTTGGCGCAGTGGCAAACCACCGACTGCCCGAGTCATTGGCTCAGCCGCTGGTGCAAAACCTTGGGTTAAAGCAAACGGGGCGCAGTAAAGCGCCCCAATCATCGCCGCCCATTCAACAATATTATTCAGATGGTTGAACAAAATACCCACTGACCCGCCAAAGACCATCCGTCTCACGTATTGGCGTCACCGTTTCAATCGCAGTCACGCGATTGGCAAAGCGGGTTTGGTATTGAATCATCACATATTCATCCGTCGGCGCATTGGGCACAGGGGGTTTGTATTGCACCAACACGGGCTGACGTGAAATGACGGCGCCCAGTGGCGCGCGTGCTTCGGTCAGGGCGGTTTGCCATTGTGCGGATGTCACGGCTTTTTTAAACGGCTGCGCCGCCTCTAGCCAAGACTTCGGATAATCACCCTGATCCACACCAAGCAGCCATGTATGCGCGGCATTTTGCGCCTTTTGAAATTCCGCCGCTTCATCGGCAAAAGCCATCGACGTGTGAGTCAGTAAAGAAAAAGTGGTTAAAAACAGTAAATGACGCATAAAACCTCGGAAAAAAGCATTCAGAAAACACAAGCCTCAAACCACCATCAATCGCATTCAAAATGAAACAGCGACCTCTCCTGCTGTAGCTTGTACACGGAGTCAACTGGGCGCTCTTGCGTGATTCGTGTGTACTCATAAATCGTCCCTGCGTCGCGAAAATCATCACTCGACGAGCTCGGTAAAGACGCGCGTGCCGCTGATTTTAAAACGTAGGCATTCATTTCTGTGTCATGATCGTACTGAGTCAAATCAATACGCTCCGCTTCACCGTAAAGCATCGGCTCTTTGTCATCGACAAATTCAGCATACTTGGAATTGAACCATAACTTATTCGGTAAGCCTATACCAACCCGCGCTTTTAAGGCGCGTAAAAACTGCTGATCCTCATCGGATAGTTTATCGAGCGCCTCTTTATCAGCCTGCGATAAAAAACCACCCCGATCAAACAACAACGTTCCGCCCTGTATTTTCGCCTCGAAAGGCTGGTTCTCGCGATCAACAGGATAGTGCTGCACGATAAAGTCGTTGAGATTTTGATCGATGGCAAATTCAAATGTATGCGGCGTTTGGTCTTCGTGATCCCAATTGGAGTGCGTCTGTACAATCATCGTTTGTGCGGATGTGTTGGGAAACATAGAGACAAAAGGCCACGACGTGCAATTGGCATCCGCATTAAACACGCGGGACAAGCTTGGCTTACTCTGCCCTGCAGTAACCAAGCCGATGTAGGTTTCGGCTTGCTCAAACCCCGAGAAAAAGACCCGCGTCGAGCCGCGCAGCTTCGGATCATACCGACCATACACCGCGAATCGCTCCTTGACATAATCGGGCTGAAACCTGACCGTGGCATTGTCGATCTGCCAAGTACCGATTTGAATCCCACCAAAGTATGGAATGGCATAAAAACCGTCGTTAAAAACAACCAGTTTGGGCGAGCCTTCCGGCGAATGGGATTGGCTGTGATAAACGCCGGAAATATCCGGCTGTTGCGCCTTTTTAAACCTCCCCGCTTCATCGGCAAAAGCCATCGACGTGTGCGTCAGAGCCATCAGCACGCTGAAAACCCATAGAATTTGACGCAAATAAATGCGCATACCCGCTCCTAAAAAGGGCTTTGTAAAAAGACCATCCCAAACACCCTCGATTAAAACCAATAATCCGCGACACAGCGCCCATCGCGCGGCAAATCCTCAAACGAATCCAACCCGTCAAAATGGTCGATCGGTATGTGCGCGACCCACTCCGGCTCGGTTTGCCGTAAATTAACGGCAATGCGTCGTCGCCCATCCTGCCCTGCTTCTATGGATCGCCAAAATGAAACACCGCCACAATCGGGGCAAAAATGAAATCCGATAGTTTGATCACCGCACACATACGCTTTGCTCGGCCCCGACACGACGATGTTTTCACCTTCGTAACCATACGCCCAAAGCACGCCGTAACGGCGACAGACTGTGCAATTACACGCAGTGGCGGACTCGGGGATGCCTTGATGCGTCCATGAAACAGCACCGCAGTGACAACAACCTGAAATAGACTGAGGATGATTCATTTGAACTCTTATCATTTAAGTGGTGGGGTGATTCTACCCCCGACACCTTGCAAACACAACGCATCCGCCCAGGTTCATAAGGCTTCCAAACCCCAATGTCTGCGCGCCTGATTGCAGCGCTCGTCACCCGCCTCAAACTCGCGACAGGTTGTGGCGCGTTGTTCATAAATCGTGCAGCCAACCGTCTGTCCGATCTCTCCTCTGAGCGCTATGCAGCGGCGATTGGCTTGGTTCGTGCCACGCATGGCAACGTAGTGGTGGTTGAGCGGTTCGGTCAAGGCTTCGGGAACGGTTCCGTTCGGATGCGCGGTGGTTTGCCCCCAATAGAATGACACGCGAAAATAGGCGCAGCACGCGCCGCAGTTCTGGCATGGGTTGCTCATTTTTTGACTCGTCACATGAATTTCATGGGTTTTTTGCGGGCAAAATTATACAATACGTGCGTCGCCATTCATTGTTTTGTCTCACTTGATTCAATCTTGCTGAACGTGGACTCCTCCCAACGCTTTTTTTGCCATTGCACCAAAATAGGGAGTACAATTTAGATGGTGATTTCTGCTACGGTTTTTCTGTAATCACCCTTATTTTTACTGTTATTTGCCCATGAGTTCATTTAATTTTCCCAATCGTTCGTTTCCTCAAACCCGTCTGCGCCGTATGCGCCGCGATGCTTTTTCGCGTCATTTGATGCGTGAAAACACGCTCAGCGCGCATGATTTGATTTATCCGGTGTTTGTGACGGAAGGGGAAAAACTGCGCGCGCCGATTCCGAGTATGCCGAATCAGTTTCGCTTATCTTTGGATGAGTTGCTGCCCGTGGCGGAGCGTGCGGCGACTTTGGGCATTCCAGCGCTGGCGCTGTTTCCGGTGATTGAAGCGCACAAAAAGACCTTGGATGGACGCGAAGCGTTCAATCCCGATGGGCTGATCCCGCGCGTGGTGCGCGAGTTGAAAACACGTTTTCCCGAGCTGGGCATCATCACCGATGGCGCGCTGGATCCGTATACCTCGCACGGTCAGGATGGCTTGATTGATGAACAGGGTTATGTGCTGAACGATGCGACCACCGAAGTACTGGTACAGCAGTCTTTGTGCAATGCGCAGGCGGGTGCGGATGTGATCGCGCCATCAGACATGATGGATGGGCGCATTGGCGAGATTCGCCGAGCATTGGAAGCGCACGATTTTCAATTGACCAAAATCATGTCGTATGCGGCAAAGTATGCGTCGCATTTCTATGGGCCGTTCCGCGACGCGGTTGGCTCGGCCGGCAATTTGGGCAAGGCGGATAAAAAGACCTATCAAATGGACCCGGCGAATGTGAACGAGGCCTTGCACGAAGTCGGCATGGATTTGGCCGAGGGCGCCGACATGGTGATGGTGAAGCCGGGCATGCCGTATTTGGATGTGATTCGCGCGGTGAAGGAGACGTTTCAAGCGCCAACCTTGGCTTATCAGGTCAGCGGCGAGTACGCAATGCTGTGCGCTGCGGCACAAAACGGCTGGTTGGATTTGGATAGTTGTATGTTGGAATCATTGGTGGCGTTCAAACGCGCCGGTGCAGATGGCATTTTGACGTATTTTGCGCTGGAGGCCGCTGAACTGCTCCGTTGATATTTTTATAATATAAAGGAGTTAATCATGGTCACACGGAAAGAAACAGATTTTTTAGGCGAACGCGAGTTGGACGACACGCAGTATTACGGCGTGCAAACCTTGCGCGGTATTGAAAACTTCCACATCACCGGCGTACCGGTCTCGAACGAGCCGTACCTCATCGCCGCTTTTGGCTATGTGAAAAAAGCCGCGGCAATGGCGAACCACGAATTGGGCGTTTTGCCGAGCGATATTTATCCGGCGATTTTAAAGGCGTGTGACCGCTTGATCGAAGGACAATACATCGATCAATTCCCGACAGACATGATTCAGGGTGGCGCGGGCACATCGACCAATATGAATGTGAACGAAGTGTTGGCGAACGTCGCGCTCGAAATCATGGGGCATCCGAAAGGCGCGTACCACATCATCAGCCCGAACGACCACATCAACTGCTCTCAGTCCACCAACGACGCCTATCCAACTGCATTCCGCGTGGCACTGATTCACCGCATGAAAGACTACCGCCAAATCGTGCTGAACCTCGTGGATGCCTTCCACAGCAAAGGCGATGAATTCTCTGACGTGCTGAAAATGGGGCGCACCCATTTGCAAGACGCCGTGCCCATGAGCATGGGCGCTGAATTTAAAGGCTTTGGTAACAACCTACTCGAAGAAATCGACCGCATTGACGCCTCTACGCGCCTGCTCACCGAAGTAAACATGGGCGCAACCGCGATCGGCACATCGGTCAACGCACCGACCGGCTATCCGCAATTGGTCGTGCGTCATTTGTCTGAGCTGACTGGCATTGATTTGCACCTCTCGCCTGACTTGGTCGAAGCGACCTCGGATACCGGCGCATATGTACAATTGTCCGCGACCATCAAACGCACCGCTGTCAAATTATCCAAAATTTGTAACGATTTGCGTCTGCTCGCCAGCGGTCCACGCACTGGTCTGAACGAAATCAACTTACCGCAGTTGCAACCGGGCTCGTCCATCATGCCGGGCAAGGTCAATCCGGTGATCCCAGAAGTGGTGAACCAAGCGGCTTTCTACGTCATTGGTAACGACGTGACCGTCACGCTCGCCGCCTCCGCGGGTCAATTACAACTGAACGTGATGGAGCCGGTACTGGGCTACGCACTGTTCAGCTCAATCAAAGCGATGGGCAATGCGATGATCGCTCTGCGCGAAAAATGTGTACTCGGCATCACCGCAAACACAAACCGCACGCGCGACATGGTCTTGTCCAGCTTGGGCATCGTGACCTTGCTCAACCCGATTTTGGGCTACAAAAAATGCTCGGAAATCGCACGCGAGGGTTATCAGCAAAACAAATCCATCCACCAAATCGTGGTGCAGGAACAAAAACTGATCACGCAAGAGCGCTGGGATGAACTGTTCTGCTTTGAAAATCTCATCCACCCGAATTTTCAAAAAGATTGATGAACGGTAAACAACTCATCAAAAAACGGTAAAATGCCGACAGCGCACCTTATTCCCGCCAATCCCACAGTGTTCGGATCAGCGGGAATAGGACATCAAGCTTCCCCGACTCCCGCGCCAGCGGGAGTCGGGTTTTTAGCCCGAGATGAACAAGTCTGAATGCCCGCCATACCGAAACGGCGCTTCGCTTTTTGCGGTTATGACGGTATACTTTTTAGACCTTTTGCCCATTTTCATTCCATCCCTTGTCCGCCGCCCTCTTCTCCTACAAGCTGAACAAACGGCGGCCAAACAGCGACCCGACCCAACATGAATGCCTACTATTTTCACACGCAAGCCAATGGCGCACACACAATCAGCACGACCCGTTCTGAGCAATGGCTCGCAGCCGG
Organism: Puribacter membranae; assembly: GCF_055380425.1. Taxonomy (NCBI): domain Bacteria; kingdom Pseudomonadati; phylum Pseudomonadota; class Betaproteobacteria; order Burkholderiales; family Burkholderiaceae; genus Puribacter; species Puribacter membranae. The sequence goes on along the minus strand of NZ_AP040167.1, from coordinate 2,157,616 downwards.
TGGCTTTGTTTGGTTGGACTACCACCATTCCGAAGTGGCGCTGGATGAGGAGCATTGGCAGGCCGCCGTTCAATCACTCACCGGCATCCCGATTGACGACTACCACGTCTCCGACGTCTTGAATTTACAGCATCCGTCCTCGTTCGATTTAACGGATGACTACGACTTTCTGATTTTTCGCAAGCTGGTTTTGCCGGAACAACTGCGTCAAACCGCCCATCAAGACACCGAGCAAAAGAACATCTTTTCGCCCGATAAAATCAACACCTCACCGGTCAGCTTCATTCTCACCGACCACGCGATTGTCACCATACGCACCGAGCACAGCCCCGTGTTTGCGCAGATGCATCAGCGGCTCAACGCCTTCATGCAAAGCCACACCGAAGGCATGAGCAAAGAAAGCATACCCAAAGCCAAGCGAGTACCCACTTCGCCGCTCGACCTGTGTTTGAAACTACTGAACGCGCTGATTGACCAATACCTCGACATGCGCGCCCCGCTGACCGAGCAGATCCAAAGCTGGCAAACCGAACTGTTGCAAGGCAACCACCGTTTCTCACAATGGGCGCAATTGCTCAACGAAAGCGTCGCTCTGCAACAATTGGAAAATCTGTGCGAAGAGCAAATCGACGCACTGCAAGAGCTGCGCGACAACTTCATCGAGGATCAGGTGGATGATGAGAATGCGAACGAAAGCGTGCGCCCACTGATTCAACCGCAGGGGCAACGACGTGACATCATGCTGGTGCGCATCAAAGATTTACTTGAGCACGCCGAACGCGTGCAGCGCCACACCGTGCGCCTGCAAGCCTCATTACAATCGGCGATTGATCTGCACTTCTCCGCCTCGTCCAACCAAACCAACGAAACCATGCGTTTTTTGGCGATCGTCACCGCAGTTTTTGCACCGCTGACCCTATTGGCCGGGATTTATGGCATGAATTTTGACATCATGCCCGGACTGCACAATAAAAACGGCTTTTGGCTGATGCTCGGCGTAATGGTATTGACCACGGTAGGGCTGCTGTACTATTTCCGCCGCAGAAGCCTCGTCGGACGCGGAAAAAAAAGCATCGCGCAACTGCTGTCACAACAAAATGATTCGGATTACTTGACTTAGAACCCAAACCGAATCCAATCAAACTATCACCATATCAGCAGCATAACGCTTGACCGATTCGGCGCTGCTGACTACAATCGCCGCCGATTCGTATGCACGACAAGCAAATAACCAAGGAGACAGCATGAACAAAATCTACCCCAGCGCCAGTGCCGCCCTCGCGGACATCGTGCGCGACGGCCAGACCCTCGCCGTCGGCGGCTTTGGTCTGTGCGGGATTCCTGAGGCGCTGATCGCGGCTTTGCGCGATACCGGCGTGCAACAGTTGACCTGCATTTCCAACAACGCGGGCGTGGATGGTTTTGGGCTGGGACTGTTGCTCGAATCGCGCCAGATCAAGAAAATGATTTCCTCTTATGTCGGGGAAAACAAAGAATTCGAACGCCAGTACCTCGCCGGTGAATTGGAATTGGAGTTCGTGCCACAAGGCACGCTGGCCGAGAAACTGCGTGCAGGCGGCGCGGGCATCCCCGCTTTTTTCACCAAAACCGGTGTCGGCACGCTGGTCGCCGAAGGCAAAGAAACCCGTGATTTTGACGGTGAAACCTACCTGATGGAACGCGCGCTCACTGCGGATGTGGCGTTAATTAAGGCATGGAAAGCCGACAAATCGGGCAATCTGATTTACCGCCGCACCGCCCGCAATTTCAATCCAATGGCGGCAACCGCAGGCAAAATCACCGTGGTAGAAGTCGAAGAAATCGTTGAAAATGGTACGTTTGATCCCGACCAAGTTCACACGCCGGGGATATTCATTGACCGCATCGTACTCAACGCGCATCCCGAAAAGCGGATCGAGCAGCGCACATTACGTACAGAATCATAAGGGGAAATCGCATGGCTTGGAACAAAGATCAAATGGCCGAACGCGCCGCGCAAGAGTTGCAAGACGGCTTTTACGTCAACCTTGGCATCGGCCTGCCCACATTGGTGGCGAATTATGTCGGTAGCGACAAAGAGGTGTGGCTCCAGTCCGAAAACGGATTGCTCGGTATTGGCCCGTTTCCCACAGAAGAGCAAATCGATGCCGACCTCATCAACGCCGGCAAACAAACCATCACCACACTCCCGGGCTCATCGATTTTTTCGTCTGCGGATTCGTTCGGCATGATTCGCGGCGGTCACGTTGACCTATCGATTTTGGGCGCGATGCAAGTCTCGGCGAACGGCGATTTGGCCAACTGGATGATTCCCGGGGCGCGGGTCAAGGGCATGGGCGGCGCAATGGATCTGGTCGCTGGCGTCAAACGCGTGATTATTCTGATGGAGCACACCGCCAAGAAAAAAGACGGCTCCGGTGAAGAATTCAAAATTCTGCCCGAATGCACCCTGCCACTGACCGGTGTGCGTGTGGTTGATCGCATCATCACCGATTTAGGCGTGTTTGATGTGACCGAACGCGGCATCACCGTCGTCGAGCTTGCTCCTGAGGTCAGCCTCGAATACGCGCAAAGCAAAACCGGTGTGCCATTGATTAGCTAAGGAAATACGGAAAAAGTAAAACCCTACTTTTTCCGCGTTTTCCTAAGTCCATTAAACAGTCACATGCACAAAACCCAGCCGTTGGCTGGGTTTGTTTTTTACAAGCAGCCCCACTCACCCCAAACTTTTCTGCACCGGCAAAGCGTGCGTGAGCTTGACCTCCTGCAACAAAATATTCGATCGAATCTGCCGGATGATGGAAGAGTTGAGCAATTGTTGCATCATAAATTCATTGAGCGCGGTCAAGTCGCTGGCCACCACTTTTAAGAAATAATCAAAATCCCCCATGGTTGCGTAACATTCCAGCACCTGTGGCGCGTTTTGCGCCCATTGCTGGAACTCCTGCGCAGGGAATTTGCCATGCTTTTCGATCGATACATGAATGATCGCCAGCACACCAAAGCCGGTATGCGTGCGCGATAAACGCACCGCGTATTGCGCAATCACGCCCAATTCCTCCAGCCGTTTGATGCGGCGCTGGCACTGTGATGCCGATAAAAATACGCGATCGGCCAACTCACTGTGGGTCAGGCGGCTGTCCTGTTGCAAAGCATGCAGCAAACGCACATCAAATTCATCCAAAGCGACGGAATGCATGAATATCTCCTATTTTTCAATTTTATGTATATTTTATCGCACAAATGATTTTTATTGAGCGATATATGCGCAAAAATTGCACGATGTTATCAGTACAATTCACGCACAAAGGTTGATTAAAACCATTTTATTAAACCTATTTTTGGAGACACACATGCATACTTGGGACAACCCCATCGGTACAGATGGTTTTGAATTCGTTGAATACGCCTCCGACGAGCCGGAAAAACTGGGCGCGTTGTTTGAATCGCTCGGTTTTACCGCCATTGCACGTCACCGCAGTAAAAACGTGACGTTGTACCGTCAAGGACAGATCAATTTTATTTTGAACGCTGAATCCCGCGGCCAACCCAAAGCCTTTACCGATCAACATGGCGCCAGCGCCAATGCGATGGCGTTTCGCGTCAAAAACGCAGCCGATGCGTTTGCCAAACTCGTGGCGATGGGCGCCAAGCCTGTGGCCTCAGGCACAGGCCCAATGGAATTGCAGATTCCGGCGATTGAAGGCATTGGCGGCTCTTTGGTATATTTGGTGGATCGCTATTTGGATGAAAACGGCCAAGGCATCAGCATCTACGACATTGACTTTGTACCCATTCCAGGTGTGGATCAGCACCCTGTCGGCACAGGTTTGACCTATATCGATCATTTGACGCACAACGTTGAGCGCGGCGACATGGACAAATGGGCAGGCTTTTACGAAAAATTATTCAATTTCCGTGAAATCCGCTACTTTGACATCGCGGGCAAACACACCGGCCTGTTTTCACGCGCCATGACCAGTCCGTGCGGCAAAATTCGCATCCCGATCAATGAATCGGCGGATGACAAAAGCCAAATCGCGGAATATCTGCGCGAACACAACGGCGAAGGGATTCAGCACATTGCGCTCGGCTCGAACGACATCTACCGCACCGTGAGCGAATTGCGCGCGAATGGTATGGATTTTATGCCTACGCCCGACACCTACTATGACAACATCGACAAACGCTTGCCCGGACACGGCGAAGACCTTGAGCGTCTGCGCGCCCTGCGTATTTTGATCGACGGTGAACCGATGGACAAAGTGGGCAAAGAGGACAAATTGTTGCAAATTTTCACGCAAACGGTGATCGGTCCGATCTTCTTTGAAATCATCCAACGCAAAGGCAATGACGGCTTTGGCGAAGGCAATTTCCAAGCGCTGTTTGATTCGATTGAGCAAGACCAAATCAATCGCGGCGTACTCAATGCCTAAAATCCGACATGCGTCACACCGCAGGGTGTGGTGCATGGGACACTCATAAAAAGCAAAACCCAAATCACACCAGCCCTGTTCACTGAATTTTCGGAGACACTCATGAGTCTGCAACTGCATTACCTCAGCGGTTTTCGCAACCATTTTTCAACCGAAGCTCGCCCAAACACCCTACCCATCGGGCAAAACTCGCCCCAGCGCTGCGCATACGACCTCTACGCCGAGCAGTTGACCGGTAGCGCCTTCACCGCACCGCGCTCGCACAATCTGCGCTCATGGCTGTACCGCACACGCCCATCGGTGGCGCAAGGCGCGTTTCGCCCGCTGAATTTGGATGTCGCCGCAGCCAACCCGACCTCTACCGCGCCGACCAACCCCACGCCGATGCGCTGGGGTGCTTTGCCCACCGTGCATGGCGAGCGCGATTTCCTCGAAGGGCTGTTCACCGTCTGTGGCAATGGCGCGATTCGCCAACAAGCGGGCATCACGATTGACCAATACGCCTTCAACCGCGATATGAGCGAGCGTTTTTTCTACAACGCCGATGCGGAAATGCTCTTCATTCCGCAGCAAGGCACGCTGCGTTTGCACACGGAAATGGGTGTGCTCGAAGTACCGCCGTTGTACATCGCGGTCATTCCGCGCGGGGTTAAATTTCAAGTGCGCACCACAGGCGATACCGCCGAATCACGCGGCTATCTGTGCGAAAACCACGGCGCACCGTTTGAGTTACCCGGTTTGGGGCCGATCGGCGCCAATGGCTTGGCCAATCCGCGCGATTTTGAAAGCCCCGTGGCAGCATTTGAAGTGCGCGAAGGCGACTTTGAATTGGTCGCCAAATTCGATGGGGCGTTTTGGTCTGCACCGATGGATCATTCACCGCTGGACGTCGTTGCTTGGCACGGCAATTATGCACCGTATCGCTACAATCTGGCGCACTTCAATACCGTCAATAGCGTCAGTTTCGACCACTGCGATCCGTCCATTTTCACGGTGTTGACCTCGCCGTCCGCCGTGGCGGGCACGGCGAACTGTGATTTCGTGATTTTTCCACCGCGCTGGATGGTGGCAGAAAAAACCTTCCGCCCGCCGTGGTTCCATCGCAACATCATGAGCGAATTCATGGGATTGATCGAAGGCGTGTATGATGCGAAAGCAGACGGCTTTGTTCCCGGCGGCGCGAGCCTGCACAATTGCATGTCGCCGCACGGCCCTGACGCCGCGACCTTTGCCAAAGCGTCTACCAGCGAGCTAAAACCCGAATACCAAGGCAATACCATGGCGTTTATGCTCGAGAGCTGCTGGGTTATGCACCCGACGCCAGCGGCATTGAACGCACCCCATTTTCAGCCCGACTACATGAACGTGTGGCAAGGTTTGACCTCGAATTTTAAATCGATGTAAGAGAACGGAATCAGCCCATGATGACACTGAACGAAACCCATCACCCCGATTTGCGCAGCTGGCTCGCCAGCGCCAATGAGGCCACGAGCGACTTTCCGATTCAAAATTTACCGTTCGCGGTTTTTAAACGACGCGACAGCGATGAGGCCTTTCGCGGCGGCGTGGCCATTGGCGACCAAGTGTTGGACTTGGCGCAGTTGGTACAAACCACCCCCGCATTGCAGTCGGAATTATTCAGCGACTTGGCTTTGCAAGCGCTCTGCGCCGCCAGCGCACCCACATTGAACGAATTCATGGCAATGGGACGAGACGCATGGTCGGCCTTGCGTCTGGCGCTCTCGCGTGGCTTGCGCAGCACCGCCGAAGCACACATCCAAAGCGCGTGGGCGCAATGTCTGATCGCACAAACCGATGTGGTGTACAGCGTACCCGCGCAGATTGGCGACTACACCGATTTTTACACCTCGATCTACCACGCCACCAATGTGGGCAAACTGTTCCGCCCCGACCAACCCTTGATGCCGAACTATCAATGGATTCCGATCGGCTATCATGGCCGCGCCTCGTCGGTGGTGATTTCGGGTACGGATTTTAAACGGCCGGTATCACAGGTGAAAGCGCCGAATGATCCGGCGCCGCGCCTATCGCCCAGCCAGCGCATGGATTACGAATTGGAATTGGGCGTATACATCGGTGTGGGCAATGATTTGGGCGCGACCATCGCGCTCGACGACACACCGTCGCACGTTTTCGGCCTGTGCTTGCTCAACGATTGGTCCGCGCGCGATATCCAAGCATGGGAATACCAACCGCTCGGCCCGTTTTTGGCGAAAAACTTTGCCACCAGCGTATCGCCGTGGATTGTGACGCTCGAAGCCCTCGCGCCATTTTTGGGCGCATGGGATCGCCCGAGCGACCACCCTCAGCCACTGCCGTATTTGGACTCACCTACCGTTCGCGCACACGGCAGCATTGACATCACGCTGGACGTGCATGTGCAAACCGCCGCCATGCAAGCACAGGCACAATGGCATCACTTGACCCGTGGCAATTACCGCGATGCGTACTGGAGCTTCATGCACATGGTGGCGCATCACACGGTCAACGGCTGTAATTTGAACGCAGGCGATCTGCTCGGCACCGGCACGTTGTCCGGCCCGAGCTTGGCTCAAGCGGGTGCGTTAATTGAAATTACTACCAACGGCAAAGAGCCGATCACGCTGAGCAATGGCGAACAACGCACGTTTTTACAAGACGGCGATGCGGTCAAAATGACGGCGTTCTGCGCGCGCGATGGCTACCCGCGCATCGGTTTTGGCGAAGTCGTCGGGCGCGTATTGCCCGCTGATTCCCTGTAAGCACTGTTAACGGAGCAATATTCATGCGCGTGTTATACGATTATTTTCGCTCTTCCGCCAGCTATCGCGTGCGCATTGCGCTCAACCTCAAAGGTTTAGCCTACGACAGCGTGCCTGTGTCCTTATTGGACAACGCCCAGCGCGCGCCTGAATATCTGAGCAAAAACCCGCAGGGTTTGGTTCCGGCGCTGCTCGATGGCGAGCAACTCTTAACCCAATCTTTGGCCATTTGCGAATATTTGGAAGAGACTTACCCGCAGCCTGCGCTATTGCCCAACGATGCCATCGGTCGCGCCCGCGTGCGTGCGTTGGCGCTGAGCATTGCCTGTGACATTCACCCGCTGAATAATTTGCGCGTCTTGCGCCGCTTGGAAGCGCAATTTGCCGCCGATCAGGCAGGCAAAGACGCATGGTATCAACATTGGATTCAAAGCGGATTTGAGGCATTTGAGCAACAGATTCAAAGCACCCACGGACAATATTGCTTCGGCGATACCGTCACTTTGGCGGATTTGGCGCTGGTACCGCAGGTGTACAACGCGCGACGCTTTAACTGCGATTTGAGCGCCTATCCAACGATGCTGGCCATTGAACAACGCTGTTTGGCTTTGGACGCCTTTGCACGCGCGACGCCGGAGGCGGTTCAAGCCCAATCGTAACGATCAACCGCTTCGCCACGCAGAGGAGAAACGCATGGCACCGAACACACCCGATCGCAAAACCGATCACTACACCGCCAGTCACCCCGATGATCTGCCGCAGGCGGCGGATTACACCGTTCAGCAGCCACTGCATTTATACACCGAGCAGGATCACCAAACTTGGCGCACGCTGTACGCGCGGCAAGCGCAATTGCTCAACGGTCGTGCATGCGATGAGTATTTACGCGGCTTGCAACAACTGCGCATGAGTCACGAACGCGTACCGGATTTTAATGAGCTGAACGATATTTTGCGCGCACACACCGGCTGGCAAATCGTCGCGGTGAATGGCTTGGTCCCCGACGAGGTGTTTTTCGATCATCTGGCCAACCGCCGTTTCCCCTGTACTTGGTGGATGCGTCGTCCTGAGCAAATGGATTACTTGCAGGAGCCGGACTGCTTTCACGATGTGTTCGGTCATGTGCCGCTGCTCATCAATCCGGTCTTCGCGGATTATATGCAGGCATACGGCGAAGGTGGCCTGAAGGCCGAACGTTTGCAGGTATTGCCGATGCTGGCGCGGCTGTATTGGTATACGGTGGAGTTTGGCCTGATCCAAACCGCAGACGGTTTGCGAATTTATGGCGCAGGCATTGTTTCGAGCAAGGCCGAAAGTCTGTATAGTCTGGATTCCGATGCACCGCATCGCGTCGGTTTTGATTTGCGCCGAATTTTGCGTACCGAGTATAAAATTGACGATGTGCAAAAAACGTATTTTGTGATTCGTGATTTTGCCCAGCTATTTGACCAAACCCGCGCCGATTTCACCCTGATTTACGATGAGCTCAAAGCTTTACCGAGTTTTTCTGCCGATCAGATTCAGGTCGGCGACCAAATTGTGAGCCGCACATGAAGCCATCCACCACCGCACTGAGCCATAATGAAATCAACGATGCGCTACCGAGCATCGGCGCATGGACGTACGATGAAAAGCGTTCTGCGATTTCGCGTACCTTTGTCTTTGCAGATTTTAATGCCGCTTTCGGTTTCATGAGTCGCGTTGCACTGTACGCCGAAGCGCACAACCATCATCCCGAATGGTTCAACGTCTGGAACCGCGTGGAAGTGACCTTGACCACGCACGATGTGGGCGGCCTGTCACAACGCGATGTAGCGATGGCGCGCTGGATGGATGCGGTATTTAGTTCCAGCGAATAACACGCTAACGCGCACCAAACACCAAAACAAACGGCAATGATCTGTCATCATTGCCGTTTCTTATTGCACCGAACTGCACCAGTTAGCTGGCCAAGGCTTTGTCTAAATCAGCGTAGAACTGTTTCCAATCCGGCTCACCGATGTATTTTTTGCTCTTGCCGTTTTTATCAATGATGTAGGTGGTCGGTGTGCCAATGATCTCGCCGAAGGCTGTGGCGATTTTGCCATCGCTGTCCCACACATTTAGGAAAGGTAATTGTTTTTCGGCGGTGTAGTTTTTCACAATCTCTGGATTGTCGTACTGCATCGCAACGGCCACGTATTCCACGCCTTTCGGGTGGTATTGTTGGTACATTTCCACCATTTTCGGCATTTCTTTTTTACAGGTGGTGCAGGTCGTTGCCCAGAAATTGACGATGACGACTTTGCCCGCTTGTTGCATCGCGCCGAAATCCACCGGTTTTTGATCGAGGGTTGCGGTTTTCACCTGAGCATACGGACTTTGGCCTTGGCTACCGCCGCAAGCGCTCAAGCCGACAGCGGCAATGGATACGGCGGTCAACGCGGCTGCAAGCCGTAATTTGGCGTGGTGTTTCATTGGCATTCCTAAACAAAAAATTCACTCAAATTGATGGCGTCTGGGCGTGATTATAACAGCATCCGCCAATGCCCACCTCAACCCGAATCGATGTTGCGCAGCCACTCGATATGACGCGCAGTACCGGCCACTTGTACCAGCACGGCGTCAATGCGGCAATCCGCCCGTGCGCACTCGGGATGCGTTTGAATATACAGCGCAATCGCTTTGCGCAGGCGCGCCAATTTATGCGGCGTGATCGCCGCAATTGCGCCTCCGAATGCCTCGGAGCGACGCATTTTTACCTCGACAAACACCCAAACCGCACCATCCCGCATGATGAGATCAATTTCACCGAACGGCGAAGCAACGTTGCCATCCACATAGCGCAAACCGGCCTGCTCCAAATATAGACGCGCAATCAGCTCCCCGCGCTCACCCATCAATTGCGTCGGCGAACGCGCCGCGTAGTGACGTTGCGTACCGTTGGCGACCGATTCAGCAGCGGTTGGCGACTGATCGGCCGATGACTTTTGAACGATTTTCAGCAGTTGGGTAATGGCTTTTTTCATGCGTTCGTGGCGTGGATGGACGGGAGGCTTCGGTTGACTCGGGTTTTCATGTTAGAGTAACGCATCTGTTTTCATCCCTACTCATTATGTCTTCTGAAATTTTAAGTGCGCTGTGGCAATCCGCCGCGCAACAACAGTTCCCGACCCACGCATTGTATCTGGTCGCCACCCCGATTGGCAATCAGGCGGACATCAGCATCCGCGCGCTGGCGGTATTGTCCAAAGTGGATGCGATCGCCTGTGAGGACACGCGCCACAGCAAAACCTTGCTGAACCAATACGGCATTCAAAAGCCGTTGATCGCCGCGCATGAGCACAACGAAAATGCCGCCGCGCAGCAAATCATCGAGCGCCTGCAGCGTGGCGAGCGCATCGCCTTGATCACCGATGCGGGCACACCAGCGATTTCCGACCCGGGTGCGCGTGTGGTGGCACACGCACGTGCTGCGGGCTTGCGCGTGGTGCCGATTCCGGGCGCCAGCGCCGTGGTGACGGCACTGTCGGCCACCGGCGTGGAGCACGGCTTTAGCTTCGTCGGCTTTTTACCGGCCAAATCGGCGGCGCGGGCGCACACACTGAGTCAATGGCAACAGCGCCACGAATCCTTGGTGTTCTACGAAGCGCCACACCGCTTGCATGACACCGTCGCGGCATTGGCGCAAGCCTTCCCGATGCGCACACTCACCATCGCACGGGAACTGACCAAACTGTACGAAAGCTTCGAAACAATCGCTTTGAGCGAAGCCGATGCGTGGCTAAAAACCGCGTCTGAGCCCCGCGGCGAGTATGTGCTGGTGCTGCACGAAGCGGCCACGCAGAGCGCAGAAACGCATCCGGCGTGGCACAATACATTGGCGGTTTTGCTCAAAGAATTGCCACTCAAGCAAGCGGTCGCGCTCACGGTGACGCTCACGCAAGCGGCGAAAAATGAGGTGTATGCACACGCGCTGGCGCTGAAAAATCAGTCATAACCCCACACACAAACTCATTCGCATAAAAAAACGCCATTGGGATTCCAATGGCGTTTTTAGATTCAAACAACTGACCTTAGTTCAATACTTCCAAAGTCACTCGGGCGGTACCCGAGCTGGTTGAACCGATTTGTTTCGCAGCCGCTACTGATAAATCAATAATACGACCATGTGCATAAGGTCCGCGATCATTCACTCGGACAATGGTGCTTTTACCATTGGCCAAATTGGTGACCTTCACCTGCGTCCCAAACGGCAAGGTACGATGCGCGGCGGTCATGGCATGCATATTGAATGTCTCACCATTTGCCGTGCGTCGGCCGTGGAAACCCGGACCGTAGTACGACGCCACTCCCGATTGAGCCATTTTCGTTGCCGCGTTATTCGGTGAGTAACTGGTTTTAATCACTTGGCGCGACGTTGAATTTTTGGCCACGTTATTGGTGGCGGGTACTGCTTTTTTAACCTGAGTCACTTTTTTAGAAGTGGTCTCTTTTGCTACAACCGACGTGCTCATGAAGGATAACCCCATCACCAAGCCTAAGCCGGTAGCAAGCATTTGCTTGCGAATTTGAAAAAAACGAATCATTCCGTCTTACTCCATTTAGACGGGCTTCTGACCAAAGTTAGTTATTAGTATCGGAGCGGTCTTTACCCACTGAGCTCGCCTATCTGATTCGATGATGGCGAATACTCATTAACATGCCACAGGCCACGCCCAAGGTAATAAGCGCAGTGCCGCCATAACTCATAAATGGCAGTGGCACACCTACCACCGGCAAAATCCCACCGACCATACCCATATTCACAAACACATAGGTGAATATAATCATGGCCAAGGAGCCTGCCAGCAGACGATCAAATCGCGTTTGCCCTTGATGAGCAATCGATAAAGCACGCGATATAAGCGCTAAGTATAGCACAAGAAGCAGTAAAACACCGATCAGGCCGAATTCTTCGGCATAGACCGCGAGCAGAAAATCGGTGGACTTTTCGGGGATGAATTGTAACTGCGCCTGCGTGCCATCCATCCATCCCTTACCGAGCCAACCGCCAGAGCCGATGGCGGTTCGCGCCTGAAGGATATGAAATCCCGTACCGCGCGGATCCTCCATCGGATTGAGCAAAACATCAACCCTTCTACGCTGATAATCGTGCAATAAAAAGTTATACACCAGTGGTAAAGATACAACAGCCACGCCAATCAAAGCGCCAATCACCCGCCAACTCAGCCCAGCATAGTACACCACATACGTTCCCGCCGCCGCGACCAAAAGTCCCGTACCCAAGTCCGGCTGTCGGGCAATCAACAAAAAAGGTATGACAAACAGCATCGTTGCTACGCCAAACGCCTTCCATAGCTGTCTACCCTGAACATTACCCAGATTGTGAAAATAAAAGGCAATCATCATCGGTACGCCGATTTTGAGTAACTCTGACGGCTGAAAACCAAAAATCCAACGGCGCGCACCCAAACGCACTTCGCCAAACAGCGCCACCGCCACCAATAAAACCACACCGCTGACATACACCGGAACAGCGGCGCGCATGAATACTTTCGGCGGCGTATAGGCCAATGCGACAATCACACCCCAGCACAACACCAAGTTACGGATGTGTTGCGCAAAGCGATCGGGACGATCGGTAGATGCGCTGTACATGGTGACCAAGCTGATCATGCTGATCAAAATCAGAATCGCAACCATCACGGGATCCAGAGGCGAGAATAATTTGCGCAAAAATCGGCGGGAATTATGCAAACGCACCATGATTATTGTCCTTGTCCCTGATGAGCAGCATTACCTGTGCTGGCGTTGGCAGAGCCGGTCTGCGCCGATGTTGGGTTACGGCCACGCAGTTGCATGCGCTGACCATTTTGTGAGGCGACAAAGGCATCCAGCGTGCGTCGCACCAATGGCGCGGCGGCAGTTGCACCAAAACCGGCGTTCTCAACAATCGCAGCGATGGCGATTTGCGGTTTATCCGCCGGATAAAAAGCGATGTAGAGCGAGTGATCGCGCATAAACTCCCCGCGCATACTTTGCGCGTAAGTAGAGGTTTGACTCACCGTAAACACCTGTGCCGTACCGGTTTTTCCCGCAGGCAAACCGCCCGGCAGACCGTTGAAAATCCCACGCCCCGTACCGGAAATATTCACCTGCACCATGGCGCGTTTGATCAAATCAATGTCCGCCGCCGGAATCTGTAAGTCAGCGGCCACTTGCGGCTGCGTCTCGGTACGCTGGCCAGTCAACGGGTCGATTTTCGCCTTGAGCAAATACGGTTTCATGCGCACGCCGTTATTGGCAATCGTCGCGGTGGCATTGGCCAGTTGCAAAATCGTAAAAGTATTTTCACCCTGCCCGATGCCCAAGCTGATGGTTTGCCCCTCCGACCACTCGCGGCCGGTGCGTTTGAAAAACCACTCTTTCGACGGCAAAATCCCGGGTTCTTCGCCCACCAGATCGATGCCGGTTTTCTCACCAAAACCAAAGCGTGAGATTTCCTGATGCATCAAATCCACGCCCATTTGGTGCGCCAAACTGTAGTAATACACGTCGGATGAGACCGCGATCGAGGTGAACATATTGACCGCGCCATGTCCGCGCCCGCCGGTACTGTCACGATAGCGATGCGTGCCGAGGGTGTAAATCCCGCCATCTTGAATAATGGCATTGCGATCACGCGCACCTGAGTGCAACGCAGCCAGTGCCATAAACGGTTTGTAGGTGGAGCCGGGCGGATACGCGCCGCGCAGGGCGCGGTTGAACAAGGGTTTTTGAATCGAGCCGTTAAGCTCGTCCCATTTTTCTTGCGAAATGCCTTCAACAAATAGATTGGGGTCATACGTCGGCGCGCTGACGAAGGCTAAGACTTGCCCCGTACTCGGCTCAATCGCGACCAAGGAGCCGCGCCGTCCGGCAAAGGCTTTTTCCACTTGGTCTTGCAAATACGCATCAATGGTCAACTGCAAATTATTGCCCTGAACCGGATCTTTCGCGCCCAAAACGCCGACTTGACGCCCCGAAGCCATGACCTCCAACCGCTCGTAACCATTTTTACCGTGCAGCAACGACTCGTAGCTTTGTTCAATTCCGAGCTTGCCGATGTGCGTGGTGCCAAGGTAATCTTGCTCCAGACCATTTTTCTTGATGCGTTCTTTATCGCGCTGATTGACGCGACCCACGTAGCCGATCACATGTACGGCCAGATCGCCGTTCGGATACTCGCGGAAGCTGCGTTTGGCAACCGAAACTCCTTTGAATTGAAATTGCTGTACGGAAAAACGCGCGACTTCCTCTTCGCTCAATTTGGCGCGAATCGGAATGCTGTCATACGGGTCGCTCTCGGCGCGCAGACGATTAAAGCGCTTGATATCCGCCTCGGAGACCGGCACGATTTGCTGAATTTTGGCGATGGTTTGTTCTAAATCTTCTTGCTCTTTGGGTACGATTTCCAACGCAAAGCCCGGATTGTCGCGCGCCAAAACAAATTCGTGGCGATCCATGATCCAGCCGCGTGCCGGTTCAATCGGCACTTGGGCGGTGCGATTGGATTGTGCCAATTGGCTCAATTCGTCGTGCTTGAATACCTGCAAATAGACAAAACGCGCAACCAGCAAACCAAAGCACAACAAAACCAAAATATACGCCACCAAAATGCGTTGGCGAAATACTTGACCTTGAGCGAGACTGGCGCGTGTGGACAATTTCATACTGTCAATCGCCCCGTCACTGCATCATCCATTCGCCGACCTTGCGTGACTTGGCGCCACGGGTCAAAACGATGGCCAAAAGCAACCACATCGGGATGGCCAAAAGCAACCAAACCATGGTGGACAACTGCGGATGTGTGCCCAAAATCACGATGTAAAACAACGCGCGCAGAAATTCAACGGCAAACACCATGCCCGTGGCATACAAGGCATGGATGAACACGGAGGCAAATTGCAAGCGCGGCGCCAGCAAACCCATGGTATAGACGAGCCAAACATACATCAGCGCGTGCTCACCCATGCGCGAAGACTGCTGTACATCGACCAGAACGCCGACCACAAACGCGACCAACAGAGAAATACGACCGGGCTGATAAACCTTCCAAAACAGCAAGATCAATGCCATACAGTCAAGCCAAATGGCTTGCCTAAAGGTTAGGAACGACAAGGCCCACGCCACCGCCATCGTCAAAATGACGACCCGCGTGCGAACCAAAGCCAACCATTGTTCAAAGCGCATGACTTACCCCGTTACTTTTTAAACTGCTCACGCGTGCGTGCGCCCAAGGTGGATGGAACCGGATTTTCGCGTGCCAATTCGATTTGCGCGTCGCTTCGGGCTTTCATTTCCGCCAAATTCGGTACCTGAATCACGCCGACATAACGCACGCTGAGCGCATGCACCAGCGGCACAACGGTCAACTCCGAACGGCCATCGGGGCCGGCCTGCGCGATATTCGCTACTTTCGCCACCGGAATATTGGCCGGATACAAGCCATCCAAACCCGAGGTGACCAACAGATCGTCTTTTTGCAAATCAGCGGACTCTTGGTTAAAAATCCGCAGCTCCAGAAAGCCTTCGCTTTTATCGCCGCTGATAAAACCGCGTACCGACGGATTGCGTTGCACCATCACCGGAACATTCACTTTGGTGTCAGTGATCAGCGTAACCTCGGCGGTGTTGATTTGCACATCGGTAATTTGTCCGAGCAGTCCCTCATGCGTCATCACCGGCTGCCCCAGTTGCACGCCGTTTTGGCTACCCATATTGAGCACCAATTTGCGCATATACGGATCAACCACTTGATACAGCGCCTCTGCGGAAATAAGCGGATAGGGAGCGCTGGACTTGAGCCCGAGCTGCGCGCGCAAGGCTTGATTGTCGCCCTCAACGCTGGCCAAGGTGTGCAAACGCATGGCGTAGCCCTCGTTTTGCGCCACGAGGTCGCGGTTTTGCAAAGCCAAACTTTGTACCTGATAGCCGTGTACCAGATAGTCGGCGACCCAAACCCGCGCAGTATGCACGACACGCTGAACCGGCGTCACGAACGCCCACGCCAGCGCATCTCGCACGATCGGTGGCCCGTTAAGTACGAGCATGGCAATCGCAATGGCACTGGCGATGAGCACGCGCATCCAGTCGGGAGTCGTGCGACGAAATAAATTGTAGCTGGAGTCCATGACGCTCCTGATCCTGCGTCAAAGATTATTCGTATACGAACAGCGAGCTAAAGCGGTTCAAGTGCTCCAAAGACATACCCGAGCCGCGCACCACGCACAACAGCGGGTCATCAGCCACGTATACCGGCAGGCCGGTTTCTTCTTGCAACAAGCGATCCAAATCTTTGAGCAATGCACCGCCACCGGTCAATACGATACCGGCTTCGGCAATATCCGCACTCAATTCCGGCGGAGTTTGCTCCAGCGCGATTTTCACCGTGGAGACAATCGCGTTGAGCGGCTCGGAAATGGCTTCCAAAATTTCATTGGAGTTGACCGTGAAACTGCGCGGCACGCCTTCGGCCAAATTGCGGCCTTTGACTTCCATCTCGGCCACTTGCGCGCCTGGGAAAGCCATACCGATTTCTTTTTTGATCAATTCTGCGGTCGGCTCACCGATCAACATGCCGTAGTTGCGACGGATGTAGTTGACAATGGATTCGTCGAATTTATCGCCACCGACGCGCGTGCTGTTTTTATACACCATGCCGCCCAATGAAATCACACCGACTTCGGTCGTACCGCCACCAATATCAACGACCATCGAGCCGCGCGCTTCAAATACCGGCAAACCCGCGCCCAGTGCCGCCGCCATCGGCTCCTCGATCAAGTGCGCTTCGGATGCGCCGGCATTTTCGGCGGATTCACGAATCGCGCGACGCTCCACTTGGGTCGAGCCGCACGGCACGCAAATCACGATGCGCGGGCTGGGCTTGAACAAATTGGATTCGTGTACTTGGCGGATGAAGTATTCGAGCATTTTTTCAGTGATGCTGAAATTGGCAATCACACCGTCTTTCATCGGGCGAATCGCGTCGATATTGCCCGGCACTTTACCGAGCATCAGTTTCGCTTCCGAGCCGACGGCTTTGACCATCGGGCGACCGGTTTTGGTGTCGTGTTGAATCGCCACCACCGATGGCTGATCCAGCACAATGCCTTTGCCGTTGGCATAAATCAGCGTATTGGCCGTACCCAAGTCAATCGCCAAGTCATTTGAAAAATATTTGCGTATAAAATTAAACATGTTATCCCTTTGTTCACCCAATCATTTTTAATCGTGACGGGTCAACATCCTCCTTAAAATGAGGCGTTGACCACTCAAATTCTGTTGACCGCACCGATTGCTCGCGCATTGATTCCAATGCCTTGTGTAAAACTTCTGTTGACCGCAGCGGCGGTTTGTTTGGAGAATCGAATCGGCGGATTTTGCGCGGCGTCATTAAACCAGCTTTTTGTGTGACTTTTACGGAGCTTTGCCCCAACCACAGAAAACACCGATCTACGCCAAAGTGTGCAAGCGCGTAATGATACAGGAAAACCCGCAAATTCGTGGTAATTTTGTGATAATTTCTGCTTAAAAACATTGACTTATGTGTGGTTATCGCCTGCGCGGCACCATTCAATCCGCACACACCACACACACAGCACAAACCGATACTCTACTCATCCAATCCGAAACCCACCGACCAACCTGTCCCCAATTTCAACGTTTACATATAGTGCTCAGGCAGCATTGAACCGACGTATTTTTGCAGATGACGCCAAAAACTACCCGGCTCACGGTTTATTTTTGTCCCGCTCGGCTCGGCAGTGCCTGCGGCCTCATCGGTCGCCGGATCCGCACCCAAATACCAATACGTCTTGCCTTGCGCGTCCTGTCGCATCTGGAAACTGAACCTCGGGTTCAACTGAGTGATAATCAATTGACGCAATTTTTCAGCCAACTGCGGCTGCTCAACCAAAACCCCGACCTCGGTATTGCCCGTGACCGAGCAGTGATCCAGGTTCATCGAGCCGACAAAGCTCTCCTTGCCGTCAATCACCACCACCTTGGAATGCAAAGCCGTGCGCGAACCGCGAATCGAGAAAATCGGATGACGCCACTCCGGCTCCGGCGCAACGTCGGGATAGCCGCGCAATTCATACAGACCAACACCCGCCGCCAACAATCGATCACGGTAATAATCGTAATGCCCATGAATCACTGGCACATCGTTTGATTGCAGCGAATTGGTCAACACCGTCACCGCCACGCCGCGCTGCTGCAATTGGATCAAAAAATCGGTCAATTCGTCACCGGGCAAAAAGTAAGGGCTCACCACCAGCACCTCGTTTTGCGCACGATCCATGGCCTGAATCAAGGCGTCAAACACTTGCGTGTCGCGCCGAATTTCATCTTTATTCGGCAAATGAATCATCGGCGGCTCGGGTGGTCGGGTAATTTTATCGGGCGGATCCATCAGAAAGCGAACTTTGCCCCACACCATGCGGTTCACCACTTCGTCCAACATGCTGTCCTCGGTTTGCTTGAGCACCTGCAAATACGGGTGGCGCTGCACCCGCTCTTTGCGGGTCAAACGATTCGTACTCAACAACATTTTGGCGATTTGTTCACGCCGCAGTTCGAGGTATTTCGCATCGAAATCATCCACGCCCATGACCTGTTTCGAGTTCCAATACGCATCAAAACCCTTTTGCATATCGGCCACCACGTGCCCTGCGAGCAGCACATCCATATCCGAGAAATTATCCTCTTCGCCCGCATTGAAATATCGATCGCTCAAATTGCGCCCGCCGGTGATGCCGAGCACGCCATCGGCCAGCCACATTTTGATGTGCATGCGCCGACGCAAGGTACTCAGATTGGACAAAAATACCGTCCAGCGGGTGAGCAGATTCGCGCGAAATTTTTTGATCGGATTGAACACCCGCACCTCGATGTTCGGATGCGCGTTCAACATCAACATATCCTTGTCGCGCCCCAACTGTTCACGATCATCCAGCAGCACCCGCACGCGCACGCCACGCTCCGCCGCCGAAACGATCTCGCGCAACAACAGCCGCGTGCTCAAACCACGCTCCATATTGTAATACTGCAAATCCAAGCTGTATTGCGCGTTCTTGATCAGCGCACTGCGCGCAGCAAACGCCTCCACACCATTCGACAACGGATACACCGCCGAATCCTCCGGCGAGGGCTGTTGCAGCGTGAGTGTGTGTGCATCCATATTGTGTGTCTGTTCAGAAATCGGGGTTGGCTCAAGCGATGAATTCGTCCTATTCAGTGCTATTTTAGAGGGTTTTGCCAGCGACACTGACGATTGCTCATGTTTTTTTTGCGCATCGTAAACCAATCGAACCAAAGGCGCAGACGGCTGAAGCGGCAAACTCTCACCGTATGCCAACGGTTTCGGCGTCATGCCTGCGGGAAACTGATTTGCGCAACCCGTCAAACCGAGCATCAACAACAGCATCAGCCACCGCATCCACTGGCGCAACCCCATTCGCCCCATTAGCCTTAGGCACTCATCCATCGCCATAACATTCCACCATCACTCAGGCCGCCGAACGAGACGCACGCGGCGCGGCGGCGCCTGCGGTGACCGATTTTAGCCAATCCTGCGGCGATACCACGCGCACACCCCACTGACGCGCCCGATTGCGCAGACGCAATAAATGCCGATCCTTCGAAATCAGCCAATCCACGCGGTGCACCAAAGCCGCATCAATAAACACCTGATCATCCCGATCCGTGCAGCGAATCCGCTCAAACGGCGGCGGTACATCCGCCAGCAACGTCACCAGCGCACGCGTCTGCGCCAAAATCTGCGCCTGTCGCTCAGGCTCAATCGCAAATTGCGGCCGCGCCAACACATCCACCCATTCATCCCACATCGCCTGCGTCATCACAATGCGCTGCTGCGAATCAAGCCCTTGTTCAATCAATCGTTTCAATTGCACCACCGGCGCATCATCCGCCTGCGCAAACACAAACCAATCCAACCAAATATTCGTATCCAAAATCCACTGCTGCACCGTCAAACCCACACTCTTCCCCGCCTCAGACTCACTCGCATTCATAACGACACCAGCCGACCATTCTTGATACGAACACCCTTTTTACCCAAACCATGCTTACCCAAACCCGACAAAGCCTCATTTTCAGCCAGCAACAACAACTGCGCCCGATTCTGCGCATGACAAATAGCCGCCGCCAATGCATCCGCCGCATCCGCCTGCGGTTTCGCCGGCAAACCGAGCAAACGCGCCACCATCTCCTGCACCTGCTCCTTTTTCGCCTTGCCATGCCCCACCACCGCCTTTTTCAACTGCAAAGCCGTGTACTCATGCACCGACAAATCCTTCATCACCAGCGCACTCATCGCCGCGCCACGCGCCTGCCCAAGCAGCAGCGTCGACTGCGGATTGATATTCACAAACACCTTCTCCAACACCGACTCATGCGGATGATACGCATCAATCACCTGATGCACGCCGTCGATCAAGGAGCGCAAACGCTCCGGCAGCGCCTCACCCGCCACCTTAATCACCCCGCTCGCCACATACACCATCTCATGACCGCACACATCAATCACCCCGAAGCCCGTAAAGCGCAGCCCCGGGTCAATGCCCAGCAAACGGATGGTTTGCGCCTGCTTCGTCATCTCTTCATACCCACCAGACCGACCAAACGCGACACAATCAACGCCACATACATCACCCCCGAAAACATCTGAATCGAGGCAATCACACGCGCTGGCGGTGAAATCGGAATTACATCACCCAAACCCGTGCTGCTCATACTGGTAAAGCTCAAAAACAACAGTTCCAGCCACGTGCGTGGTTGCTCACTATTCACCGCCGCCGTAAAACTATTCGGATACACCAACTGACACGCCGAATACAAAAACGCAAACCCCCACACCAACAAAGTAAACACCGCTGCTGCGGCAAATAGCTCATCGCGCGTCACCACATGGTCATCCAACATATACCAAATCATCCCAAAGGCTGCATAAAAATACGCCAAACCTTCAACAATATTGGCCCACAACGTCCACTCGGTATGCCCCAGCGCCACCAGAGCCGAGAGCACCAAAGCCGCACCGACCAAGACAAACCCAATGCTATTGAAAATAGGACTGTTGCGAATCACCACGCCCACCAACAGCAAAGCCAATGCACTCAAAACCCACGAAAAAGCGTGCGTGCCTGTATTACTGCTCAAAATCGGCGCAGAAATCAACATCACCAACTGCACCAACAACAACCACGCCGACGGCAAACGCTTCAAAGTCGCAAACATAAACACCTCAGATTGATTAACAGCCGCAGTATAAAACAAACGCCGCCCGATGTGCGTCACAAAGGGCGGCGGAGAAAAAAGAGATACAAAAACGCAATATCAAACGTATTGGATCATTCATTCCTAACCTAGCTAATGCCGTTGAACGGTAATACCCCCTAAAAAAGCCAGCACCTAAAAGTAGAACCCTTTAAACTAACCCAAAGGAGTTTTACATGAAAGTATCCAAATTCAGCGACAGCCAAATCGCCAGCATTCTAAAACAAGCCGAGTCAGGCGTACCCGTACCCGCACTGTGTCGTGAGCATGGCATCAGCAGTGCCACCTTCTACAAATGGCGCAGCAAATACGCAGGCATGGACGCAAACCTCATGAGCCGCCTCAAAGCCTTAGAAGCCGAGAACACGCGCCTGAAAAAACTCTATGCCGAATCCCAGCTGCACACCGACATCCTCAAGGAGTGCCTTGCAAAAAAGTAAGCGCGTCATCTCGTAAAGAGATGGCGCAACAACTGCACAACGATAAAAACATCAGCATCCGTGCGTCCTGCGAACTCATGAGTATCTCAGAAAAACGCTTTCGCCACATCCCAACGCGCGCGCAAGCCAACGCCATGATAGCCGCTAAACTGATCGAGTTGACCACCACCAAAGGACAAAACACATGGGGCTTTCGATTATGCTACCTGCACATCCGCAACGTCTTGGGCTGGAAATACAACCACAAACGCATCTACCGCATTTACTGCAAACTCGGGCTCAACTTGCGCCTGATTCCCAACAAACGCCTTGACCGAGAAACACCGCAACCACTCGAAGTGCCCGACGCAATGGATGTGACGTGGTCAATCGACTTCACCCACGACAACCTCGAGGATGGGCGCAGCATCCGCTCATGCAACGTCATTGACGACCACAACCGAGAAGGGTTGTTGGCAGAAATCAACTTCTCAATCCCCGCAACCACGCTGACGCGCTATCTCGACCAACTCATTGAATGGCGTGGTAAACCTCAAGCGATACGCTCGGACAACGGCCCTGAATTCATCAGCCACCACTACCAACAATGGGCGCAAAAGCACGACATTAAACTGCTCTACATCCAACCTGGAAACCCACAGCAGAACGCCTACATTGAACGCTTTAACCGAACCATGCGCTATGAATTGCTCAATCAGACATTATTTGAGTCACTCGAACACGCTCAAATCGAGGCGACACAGTGGCTGTGGTGTTACAATAACAACCGTCCTCATATGTCGCTCGGTGGATTCACTCCAGCGCAAACGCGTATGATGGCTTTAACAAACTCACGCGTCCTGCACTAAACGCAGGACTTGTGTTGATTCTACTTTTAGATGCCGCCCTTTTAGGGGGTATTACCGAACCACTTGATTAGTAGCCGCTATTTTTTTATCCGCGTAATGCACTACATCTTTAATCACCAATTTTTGTACGGCAGAAATAAAGGTCTGCATGAAAGCAAAATTCGGCTCATGATTTTGAGTCGGGAGCATGAAAACATCTGTCTGAATCTTTTTATTACTAATACTGTTTCCCCAAGAATATTTATGCCCCAGTCCTTTATCGACACAAGTCGCCAAAAACAAATGATTGAGTTTGTTCCTTTGGTTTTCGTTTCTCAAATACAAAATAAGATTATGACTATCATTGGAATAAAAGTCTTTTTCCTGATAACTGACAACAAAAGTTTTTCCACCAATAAACACACAATTACCTTTATCAATCAGAGCTTCATTAAATGAAATATACGAACTAACCGCATTGTTTTCACTGCTTGCGCACAAATACGGCGTTTGACCACTGTTTTCCACAATATCTCTCGATAAGATGTTGCCCGAATTTTTAACCTGAAACACATCTACTACTTTGAATGACTCAAACTCCATCATTGCAAAATTGCTCAATACTTGCTCTTCTTCCAAAGTCAGCTCAAAGTTCTTAAGACCAGCAGCAGACAAATAAGCTTCTAGCTCTGCTATACGCTGAGCTTCTAGCTCTGCTATAAACTCCTCCATAATGGTGAAATCTATTTCACCATGTTTAATAGGAAGCTGAATTTTTGTATTATTAAACACTTGTTCAAAATCCCTAACTAGGACATTTTGATAAACAAGCTGGTTTTTATTCAACAGAGTAATGAAATAATGGGCAATTCGCTGTGTTAGTAAAAATGATTTCGGTATCGCCCTTTTGGTAAATTGACCAGCATAAAAGTCATTTTCCATATAAAAAAACTGCATTCCTATCATACCAACAGCCAAACAATTACCTGCAATTTTATTTTCTTCATTTAGATAATCAACATAACCTGCAATACCATTATTAAATACAGTTCTTGTGAAATATGGGTATTTACCATTTTCACTAAACGTAAAACTATCCTTATTTAGTTGCGGATTTCCTTTTATTTCAAACAACTCACCCAGTTTATACTCACCCCACTCAACCGCCTTTAACTTATCATTGAGCAGGGCATCTACTTTCCCAGCCCATTATCTCCATTGCTTTGCTGTTTTAATAGATTGGATACTTCCCAGGCGAGGTAATCACTTACTGTTTTTTTAAAATCCTGCAATGTCGGCTTGGTATTAATAGGGGCTGTTTGATTCCAATCCGCGCCATTGGACGGATCAATGGTGGCTTCGTAATATTCTTTGGCTGTAAAAATATTCAGCTTGCTTTTACCAAAACGCACAAGGTTAACCAGCTCTTCGTAGCGTTCACGTGCACGATCTGTGTCTTTGAGGTTATTACTCGCCTTTTTACGATTGGTTCGTGTATAGCCATCATTAGAGAAGTCAATAAATTTCACCATTTCGTCTTTTTCGTGCTTTTCATTGACCTTAAAGACGTAAATCTGGGTTTGTACACTGGATTTACCAATAAATAAATCAATTGGCATTTTGATACTGGCTAACAATGTGTGCTTCTGCAAGATACGGCGATTGTATTCAACTGCTTTGCCCGTACCTGCTGAGTTTTGGATAATAATGGCCGCATATCCCTTATTCATCATTCCAAGGGCTTTTTCGACAAAACTCATGCCGTTACCTTTGGCTGAGTAAGGCGGATTCAGTACGAATGCATCCGCTGGAAATTTGTTTTGAGTCTCCCCAAAGCCATAGTAACCATCAAAATCAGTCAGTGAGTCTTTATTCAGGATGTTTGAGCTGCCATCACCCATCAAAATCATATTTAAGATCGCCAGCATATAGACGCTGGAAAGTAATTCTAAACCCAGCAATTGTTCGGCTTTAATTTTGAGTTCTTTTTGAGCCAACTCTTGTGGCGAGTTGACGGTGTTTTTCGCATCATTGAGCATTTCGTTCATTGCCGCCACCAGCAGACCCGCCGAACCCGTAGCAAAGTCCCATACATATGAGTCTTTGTTAACGCGCGCAAGTTTGACCAAAAGAGTGGCCACATACGAAGGCGTCAGCACAACATCATTGAGCTTATCCTGCGTAAACCCGAGCCACGAGTACATTTCATTGAAAAGCTTGCCCGTGAAGTCCGTTGTCAGACCAATTTTATAATAAATACCCAAATCATCGACAATCTTCACAAACACTCTCTTGAGTTGAGACTCGCCGTTGTGTACTTTATTAATATTGTCGGTAGTTAAGGTATTGGTGAGCGTTCTGACAATTAGGTCTTTCTTTTCTTTGGGCAGGTCTTTTTCACCTAAAAAAGCTTCGATTTTTCGTACGACTATCTCACCGTCCGTATTACCCTTTTCTGTAGACGATTTCAAATCATTCTTTTCAAGTGGAGACACTTTGCCTGGAATACCTAATGTTGCAATGATAGATGCCGCGACAAGATATACTCGATCGTTTTCGCCCAAGCCTTTTTCATTCTGATAAATATCATTATTTAACTTAGTCAGACTAGAGTCTATTTCTTTCTCTCGCTGATGCTTGATCTTATCAAGCTCCTCTTGCGACAGACTCAACTGATTGACACGCTCAATAAAAGCGTCAAAGTTTTTATCTGCTAAAAAGGATAGGTCCGAGAACTCACCTACTTTTTGCCCAACACCAAAATTAGATTTGGATACATAGTACACCCCAATTTGATGGTGAATTTTTCCCGCTTCATCTTTATGGCCAGTTACCCCAATAGCAATGATGTCGGTATAGCTGGTGTGATGCAGTATTGCATTCGCATAATGCACTGCTCCATTAACAGCAAATGAGTTAATGTTTTTAAAGTTCGGCTCGTTTTTTGCTGTTCGGTTCTCGACCTTACCATCAGCATCGAGTTTAACCAGTTTGTCTTTATACCCCTTGTACTCAATGAGTACGGGATAAAAATTTAGACTTTTATCCTGCAACAGTAACTTTGCATCGGGACGATTGGCTCCTACCCCACCGTTCTTAGTGAAATAGTCGGAGAGCGCTTTATCAATTTCACTATTTAAAGACTCTTGCTCTAACTTGTAGTCTAGTTTGTAGGACTTTAACCAGCCATTCACTAAGTCGGCGATATTGGGTTCTATAGATTGAGCCATAAAATTATCAGAGGGGAATAAAGTAAAAAAATAATATAACTAAATTTTTTAAGGGTGAAAACTTGTCCACCCATCTATTTAATGACGGAAATGCCGCACGCCGGTAAACACCATCGCAATGCCACGCTCATCCGCCGCGGCGATGACTTCATCATCCCGCATCGAGCCGCCCGGCTGGATGACACAGGTTGCGCCGTAGTCAATCACCACATCCAAACCGTCGCGAAATGGGAAGAAGGCATCGGACGCAACGGCTGAGCCTTTGAGTGACAGCCCTGCGGCTTCGGCTTTGATCGAAGCGATTTTGGCGGAGTCCAAACGGCTCATTTGTCCTGCGCCCACACCGAGGGTCATACCATTGCCACAGTAGACAATCGCGTTGGATTTAACGTACTGCGCCACTTGCCATGCGAACAGCAGGTCATTGATTTGTTGTTCGGTCGGGGCGAGTTGGGTGACGACCTTGAGGTCTTCGCGTTTGAGGAAGTGGTTGTCGGCCGTTTGCACCAGCAGGCCGGAACCAATGCGTTTGACGTCTTGCGCATTACGCCCTTGCTCCCACATCGAGCCGGCTTTTTTGACTTGCGACAGGTCGATGTGCAGTACGCGCACGTTTTTCTTGGCTTCAAAAATGGCCAAGGCTTCAGGCGTGTACTCGGGTGCAATCAATACTTCAACGAACTGTTTGGATACGGCTTCGGCAGTTTTGCCATCGCACACGGTGTTAAACGCAATAATGCCGCCGAACGCGGAGGTCGGGTCGGTTTGGAAGGCTTTGCTGTAGGCTTCCAAGCTGTTCGCACCAACCGCTACACCGCATGGGTTGGCGTGTTTGATGATGACGCAGGCGGGTACGTCAAATGATTTGACGCATTCCCACGCGGCATCGGCGTCGGCGATGTTGTTGTACGAGAGTTCTTTGCCTTGCAGTTGTTGGGCGGTGACGAGCGAGCCAGGCGCGGGGTAGAGGTCGCGGTAGAGTGCGGCGGTTTGGTGGCTGTTTTCACCGTAGCGCAGGTCTTGTACTTTGACCATATTGGCGTTGTGTTGCTCCGGATACTCCGCACGTGCAGCGACATCACGGGTTTGCGGGTCGATGCTGGAAAGGTAATTGCTGATCGCTGCATCGTACTGGGCAATGCGGTTGAACGCAGCGACGGAGCATTTGAACTTGGTCGCGTCGGAAACAGCGTTGTTGGTTTTGAGTTCGTTCAGTACTTCGGCGTATTGATTCGCGTCGGTCAATACGACCACGTCGCGCCAGTTTTTCGCTGCGCTGCGTACCATCGCCGGACCGCCGATGTCGATGTTTTCAATCGCGTCCTCCAGCGTGCAGTTGGCTTTGGCAACGGTGGCTTCAAACGGGTAGAGGTTCACAACCAGCATGTCGATGGTGTCAATACCGTGCTCGGTCAATGCCGCCATGTGCTCGGGTAAATCACGACGCGCGAGCAAGCCGCCGTGGATTTTCGGATGCAGGGTTTTGACGCGGCCGTCGAGCATCTCCGGAAATCCGGTGTGCGTGGCGACTTCTACTACCGGCAGACCCGCGTCGGCGAGCAGTTTGGCCGTGCCGCCAGTCGAGAGCAGTTTCACGCCGTGCGCGTGCAGAGCCTGCGCGAGCTCAAGCACGCCGGTTTTGTCCGAGACGGACAACAATGCTGTTTTGATCATGATTTCCTCGTTAATTTAAAAAGATAAAAATCGTTCGTGTGATTGCGTTAGCCTGATCCGGCTTTAGTTTGCTTTCAGAGCAAATCGTATTGCTGTAATTTTTTGCGCAGCGTGGCGCGATTCACGCCCAGCCATTCGCTGGCTAAACTTTGATTGTTGCGGGTTTTCGCCATCACCCATTCGAGCAGTGGTTTTTCGCACGCCGACAGCATCATTTGATGCAGATGGCTCGGCGTCGCGCCGTCCAGATCCTGAAAATACACCTCGAAATGGTGACTCAGGCACGCAGCGATGTCCACCATGCCGCCTTCTGTTCCTTCGGTTTTTAGAGATTGCGCCGTCACATCCAGCGCCACCGCGCCATGCGCCACATTTGATATCAATTCTTTTTTTTCTGCCAACATATTGACTGCTTTCATCGTTCACTCTGTTTTTTACTTATACTGAATCACCGCTCGCGTCGTACGGTAAATACTCGTACCGCTCGGCCAATTCGTCAAAAAAATCCGCCACTGCCTGCAATTGCATCGTCGTCTCATCCAATGCATTCATGCGCTGGCGAAACGCTTCCCCACCCCGCAACGGCGTCACATACCAGCCAATGTGTTTGCGCGCGGTGCGCACACCCATGAACTCGCCATAAAAATCATAATGGTGTTGCAAATGCGCCAGCAGCACCGACTTCGCCTCCGCCACTGTCGGCGGATTGATCAGCCGACCATCGCGCAGATACGCCACAATTTCACGAAAAATCCATGGCCGTCCCTGCGCTGCACGCCCAACCATCACCGCATCCGCACCCGTTGCCTCCAGCACAAACTTCGCTTTCTGTGGACTGATCACATCACCATTGGCCACCACCGGAATTTGCACCGCCTGCTTGACCGCGCGAATGGTGTCGTATTCGGCCTCGCCTTTATAACCGTCGGCGCGCGTACGCCCGTGTAAAGTGAGCATTTGAATGCCGCAATCCTGCGCCATTTTAGCAATGGTCAAGGCATTTTTTTGCTCACGGCTCCAACCGGTTCGAAACTTCAAGGTCACCGGCACATCGACCGAACGCACAACCGACTCCAAGATTTTCTGTACCAACGGCTCATCGCGCAACAGCGCAGAACCCGCCGCCGTACTGCACACCTTTTTCGCCGGACAGCCCATATTGATGTCGATGATTTGTGCGCCTTTATCGACATTAAACGCCGCCGCATGCGCCAACATCTGCGGATCCGCACCCGCGATCTGCACCGCAATTGGCGCCGACTCACCCGCGTGATTCAAGCGTCGCGTGCTTTTATCCGTATGCCACAGCTGCGGATTGGAGGCGGCCATTTCAGAGACCGCATAGCCAGCGCCCATGCGCTTACACAACTGACGAAACGGACGATCCGTCACGCCCGCCATCGGTGCGACAAACACATTATTGGGTAATTCATAAGGGCCGATTTTCATATCCAACGCGTCACGAGCGGCTGCAAAAACCGCTCCCTTTTCATCCAAAAAACTGTTGATCAAAAATCGTGCACCACAATTTTTCCACAGTCACTATTGTAGCAAACCCCAGCGGTGCACCCGAAACAATTTGCTTAAAAATTAAGCAAAATTTATGCTTTAGCGGAGCAACAACCATAAAAAAACGCCCTGCAATAAGCAAGGCGTTTTTTATTTTTGGGGTGGCTGATGGGGCTCGAACCCACGACAACAGGAATCACAATCCTGGACTCTACCAACTGAGCTACAGCCACCATCGAACGGTTGACCAAATAAATTTGGCCTGCCCGACAGGAATCGAACCTGTGACCCACAGCTTAGAAGGCTGTTGCTCTATCCAACTGAGCTACGGGCAGATTTCTGCAGGCAATGTCAATATGGTCGGAGCGGCGGGATTCGAACTCGCGACCCTCTGGTCCCAAACCAGATGCGCTACCAGGCTGCGCTACGCTCCGAGAAGTGAGATTATATGTGTTCTGTTTTTGCTTTGCAAGTTTTTCTGCTCATTCTGGACAAAAACAAACACATTTGTGCACTTTTATAAAATCGCAGGTCGGTTGCTCGCGCGATTATCGTCACTATACGCATCGGTTTGCGGGAAGTGCTCGCGCAACAGAACGTCCATTTCACCAATCACATGCAGCAAACCATCGCCCCACGTTTTATTGTGCGCGTGTTCGTACAAGGTGTGCACCCATGCATCCCATTGCGCCTGTTCGATGACCTGAGCCAGCGCACGATCCGCGACGATTTCAATGCGCTTGTCGGCGTACAGCAAATAAATCAGTACACCATTGTTCTGCGGCGTGTCCCAGACCTGCATTTTGCCAAACACACCCCAAGCGCGCTCACGCGCCCGTGCGCGACGCATCAGGTATGACCAAGGCAAACGCGATTCAATGGCCACGGCGATTTCCGCCGTGTGTTGTTTTTCAGACTCTTCAATGCGTTGCGCAATCGCCTCGCGCTCCTCTTCGCTGAGCATGGATTTGACCTGCCACGAGAAGGTCAGCCAATGGCGCAACACGCGTTTGATTTGCTCCCACAATGATAGATCCAGCGGTGTAAATGCCTTCATTACCAACTCCCTCCTGCACCGCCACCACCGGCATCACCGCCGCCGCCAGAACCACCCCAGCCGCCGCCAAAACCACCACCGGAGCCACCGCCCCAGCCGCCGGAGCCGCCACCCCAACCACCACCAAAGCCACCGCCCCAGAAAATATCGTTGTTGCGATGATTATTTGATGAGCGCTGAGTCGCCATTTGATACGAACGACCGCCAAAAATCAGGATGAAGATAAACACCGCAATCCCCGCCATCAAGCCCAAACCGAGCACGCTGGTCATGCTATAAGCGATCAAACCAGCCACGCCACCCGCTGGTGGCGCAACGAGCCAACGGCTGGTCGCACCGGCAATGCCTGAACCGATGATCGCCAAAGCACCAATGAGAATCAGTATATCCAACAGCCCTACTTGTTCTACCTGCTGATTGGCAGCATTAACCCCGGGCGCAGGCAATTGCTCACCCTCAATCAGCTTCATCAGCTGAGTCGTAGCAGCCTCCAAACCAGCAGCGTATTGACCCTGCTTGAACGCCGGCGTGATGTATTCATTGGTCACCCGTTTGGCAAGGACATCGGGAATCGCACCTTCGAGATGACGCATGACGTAAATCCAAACCTTGCGATCATTCGCAGCCACCACGATCAAAACACCGTCACCCACGCCTTTTCGACCGAGTTTGTAGGTCTCGGCGGCACGTTGCGAATAGCTGAAAATATCTTCAGGCGCAGTGGTGGGCACGGTGATGACCGCGATTTGACTGCCTTTGGCCTTTTCAAACGCGAGCAGTTTTTGCCACAGCGCTTCTTCCTCGGTCGGTGAGAGGATATTCGCCTGATCGACCACCAGCTTGGTCAAAGGCGGAACCGGCTGCAAGCCTTGTTGCGCATGCGCAAAACCTGAAAACAAGCTCGCCAGCGCAAGCAAGGTGAACAGGCTCAAGAGCCAGTGTTTCAAAGTACGAAAGGGATGGGTGCTCAACATCATCGTGTGCCGTATCGCAGGGATATGCATGAAAATCCAGCGCTCCTATCGACTCATGAGCGCATCGGTTTTGACCCGTGGGTCAGACGGATGCGCTCTGAGCGAATATGAGAGCTGATTATTGTTTCGGTGCAGGGGCTGCACCGGAAGAACCGCCCACATTGAATTCCACTTTTGGCGCCGTGCTGATTTCCGCTTCATTCGCCACGGTATAGTTGGCTTTTGGCGTGTAACCGAACACCTTTGCAGTCATATTGTTCGGGAACGTACGCAAGGTGGTGTTGTACTGCTGCACGCTGTCGATGTAGTTTTTACGTGCGACGGCGATGCGGTTTTCAGTACCTTCCAATTGGGCGCGCACTTCTTGGAACGCTTGGTTGGCTTTGATGTTCGGGTAGTTTTCCGACACAACCAACAGGCGTGACAAAGCGCCTTGCAATTGGTTTTGCGCGTCGATGAATTTTTTAAACGCCACCGGATCGTTAATCAATTCCGGCGTCACTTTCATACCCGCAACCGATGCGCGCGCTTGGGTGACTTCAGTCAACACGCCTTTTTCAAAGTTCGCTTCCGCTTCGGCGGTTTTCACGATGTTTGGAATCAATTCCGCACGGCGTTGGTACTGATTAACAACTTCCGACCACTTGGCTTTGATGGCCTCGTCCTGCGCCTGCATGGTGTTATACCCACAGCCGGACAACAACATCGTGGCGGCAACAATCACTGCTGATAATAATGAACGCATTTCGCGACTCCTTACTTAATGATATTCACATAAAAACTCGGTGGCGAGCATGACTTCATGAACGCAAAGCCTTTGTTGTCACCACTTTCCACTACGCGGAGCAGTATAACTCAGTTCGTGCCGATAGGTTGACGCCGGATCAAATTATTTATACGCATTCCCTTCAACATAGCGGAGCATGCCGTACTGGATACGGCCTCCCCTCGCCAGAAGATTGCGGGGCAAGCCCGCAATGACTCAACACATTATTTCGGGCAAAAAAAGAGGCCGCCCGAAGGCGACCCAAATCACACAAAGCAACAGTTCAGAGCACTTTTCGCTCTACACCTCACAGACTACGCGCTTTCTTTTACAGAAAGCTTACTGCGCCCGTATTTGCAAGGGGTTTTCACCGCAATGTGGTGAAAAAACTGCGTTATTCTGTCTAAGACCTCTTAGCGCGCCAAATTACTCGCGCCCATCAAGTACATATCGACTTCACGCGCGGCCTGACGGCCTTCGCGAATCGCCCACACCACGAGCGACTGACCGCGACGCACATCACCGGCGACGAATACGCCATCGACATTGGTCGCGTAGGCCTTCTCGCCGTCGGTTGGGGCAGCGGCGTTGTTACGCGCGTCTTTGTCAACGCCGAATGCATCCAATACCGATTGCATCGGATGCACGAAACCCATCGCGAGCAGCACCAGATCGGCTTTGATTTCAAATTCGCTACCGGCCACTTCGGCCATTTTGCCATCCTTGAACTCCACACGCACAGCGTTCAGTTTCTCCACTTGACCGTTAGCGCCTTCAAACGATTGCGTGCCAATGGCCCAGTCGCGGATACAGCCTTCATCGTGACTGGTAGAGGTGCGCAGCTTGATGGGCCAATACGGCCATACGCTGGTCGCGGTTTTGTCCTCGACTTCCGCCGGTTTGGGCATCACTTCGATCTGTGTCACGCTGGCTGCGCCGTGGCGATTGGCCGTACCCACGCAGTCCGCGCCGGTATCGCCACCGCCGATGACGACAACGTGTTTGCCTTTGGCGTTGATCGGATTTTTCGCATCACCCGCGACTTCATGGTTTTGCGCGATCAGCCATTCGAGTGCGAAGTACACACCTTTGAGTTCGCGCCCCGGCACCGGTAAATCACGCGGCGTTTCCGAGCCAATGGAGAGCACCACGGCGTCGAATTGTTCTTTCAACTCCTCTGGTGAAATGAATTCCTGCGCCGTATTGGCCACGCCTTTAACGAATTCTTTGCTGCCAACGGTGGTATTGGTTTTAAACGTCACGCCTTCGGCCGCCATCTGCGCCATGCGACGGTCGATGACGTGTTTTTCGAGTTTGAAATCCGGAATACCGTAGCGCAGCAAACCACCGATGCGCGAGTTTTTCTCAAACAAGGTCACATCGTGACCCGCACGCGCCAACTGCTGCGCCGCGGCCAAACCCGCAGGCCCCGAGCCAACCACCGCAACTTTTTTGCCGGTTTTCACCGCTGGGATGCGCGGTTGCACCCAGTCGTTGGCGTAGGCTTTTTCGATGATCGCTTGTTCGATGGATTTGATGCCGACCGCGTCGCCATTGATGTTCAGTGTACAGGCGGCCTCGCATGGCGCGGGGCAAATGCGTCCGGTGAACTCAGGAAAGTTGTTGGTCAATGACAATACTTTGATCGCGTTTTCCCAATCCTGCTTGTACACCAAGTCGTTAAAATCGGGAATGATGTTGTTGACCGGACAGCCGTTGTGACAAAACGGAATGCCGCAGTCCATGCAGCGCGAGCCTTGTTTACCCGCATCTTCATCCTTCAAAATATGCACGAATTCTTTGTAGTGCTGAACTCGGCTCTCCGGCGCATCGTAGCTTGGGCTGATGCGCTCTTGTTCTAAAAATCCAGTAATTTTTCCCATGATTTTTCCTTAATCTGTTTTTTCAGTCTCAGCACATCAGGCCGCATTCTGCGCACGCTGCTCCAGCACTTTGCGGTAGTCAATCGGCATGACTTTGACAAATTGCATCAACGCGGTTTCCCAGTTGTCCAAAATTTCACGCGCCACTTCCGAGCCGGTGTATTTGAAATGCGCTTCGACCAAGGTGCGCAAATTCGCCTCGTCGCTCGCCGGTGCGGCGTGTACCGAGATACTGTGGAACACAGGGTCTTGGGTTTTTTGCTCCGCTTCCGGCAAGACGGTGTTCAATTGCACCATGCTGGTATTGCAACGGTTTTTGAACTGGCGTTTCGGGTCAAACACATAGGCCACGCCGCCGCTCATACCGGCCGCGAAGTTGCGACCCGTTTGACCGAGCACCACCACCGTGCCACCGGTCATGTATTCGCAGCCGTGATCGCCCGTGCCTTCCACCACCGCACTCGCGCCGGAGTTACGCACGGCAAAACGCTCGCCCGCCACACCGGAGAAGTAGGACTCACCGGCAATCGCGCCGTACATCACGGTGTTGCCCACAATGATGTTGTCCGACGATTTACCACGGAAACCATTCGATGGACGCACGATGATGCGACCGCCGGACATGCCTTTGCCCACATAATCGTTGCCTTCGCCGACCAGATCAAAGGTCACGCCGCGCGCGAGGAAGGCACCGAAGCTTTGCCCCGCCGTACCACTCATTTGAATGTGAATGGTGTTGTCCGGCAAACCATCATGACCGTAGCGCTTGGCCACTTCGCCCGAGAGCATGGCGCCGATGGAGCGATTCAGGTTACGCACCGGCTGCATGAACGACACGGCTTTGCCTTCGTTCAGCGCATCGGCGGACTTTTCGATCAACTTTTGATCCAGCGCCTTGTCCAGACCGTGGTCTTGAACCGCCGTTTGATAGCTGGTGTCGTCGCCGATGTTTGGCACTTGGTGCAAAATGCGTGAGAAATCCAAGCCTTTGGCTTTCCAATGCGTGATGCCCGCGCGCATGTCGATCAAATCACTGCGGCCGACCAACTCTTCAAACGTGCGCATGCCCAATTGCGCCATCAATTCGCGCACTTCTTCGGCCACGAAGAAGAAATAATTCACCACGTGCTCCGGCTGACCAGTAAAGCGTTTGCGCAGCACGGGATCTTGCGTTGCCACGCCCACCGGACAGGTGTTCAGGTGACATTTACGCATCATGATGCAACCCTCCACCACCAATGGCGCGGTCGCAAAACCGAACTCTTCCGCACCGAGCAGCGCACCGATGACCACGTCGCGACCGGTTTTCACCTGACCATCGACCTGAACGCGCACGCGTGAACGCAAGCGGTTCAACACCAGAGTTTGCTGGGTTTCGGACAAGCCCAACTCCCACGGACCGCCCGCGTGTTTGATCGACGACAAAGGCGACGCACCCGTACCGCCGTCGTGACCAGCGATCACGATGTGGTCGGCTTTGGCTTTGGCCACACCCGCAGCGACGGTGCCGACGCCATTTTCCGACACCAATTTGACGGAAATGGACGACGCCGGATTGACGTTTTTCAAGTCGTGAATCAACTGCGCCAAGTCCTCAATCGAGTAAATATCGTGGTGCGGCGGCGGCGAAATCAGGCCGACACCTGGCGTGGAGTGACGCAAAGCACCGATGTATTCGGAGACTTTACCGCCCGGCAATTGGCCGCCTTCGCCCGGTTTCGCACCCTGCGCCATTTTGATCTGAATCTGATCGGCGCTGGCGAGGTATTCGGCGGTCACACCAAAACGACCCGACGCGACCTGTTTGATTTTCGAGCGCAGCGAGTCGCCCGCTTTCATCGGGATGTCGACCAATACGCGGTCTTTACCGATGATATCGGCAATGGTTTGGCCGTCTTGAATGCCAGATGAGCCGGTGCGCATTTCTTCACGGTAGCGGCGTGGGTCTTCGCCGCCTTCCCCGGTGTTTGATTTGCCGCCGATGCGGTTCATTGCCACAGCCAAGGTTGAATGCGCTTCGGTTGAAATCGAACCCAAGCTCATCGCGCCGGTGGCAAAGCGTTTGACGATCTCGGTCGCCGGTTCCACTTCGTCCAATGCAATCGCTTTGCTCGGATCAACTTTAAATTCAAACAAACCGCGCAAAGTCATGTGGCGTTTGGATTGATCGTTGATGATCTGCGCGTATTCTTTATAGGTTTGGTAGTTGTTGCGGCGGGTGGATTGTTGCAATTTCGCAATCGCATCCGGCGTCCACATATGCTCTTCGCTGCGGTTACGCCATGCGTATTCGCCGCCGGTTGCCAATTTTTCCTGCAAATCTTGCTTGTCGCCAAAGGCTTTGGCATGCATGGAAACGGCTTCTTGCGCCACTTCGAACAGACCCAAACCGCCGACATTGGTCGGTGTGCCTTTGAAGTATTTATCCACCAGTTCTTGCTTCAAGCCGACTGCCTCGAAAATTTGCGAGCCGGTATAAGACATATAGGTGGAAATACCCATTTTCGACATGACTTTTTGCAAGCCTTTGCCCACCGCTTTGATGAAATATTCAATCGCTTCGGCCGGTTTTTTGTTTTTAATCAAACCTTTTTGCACCATATCGGTCAAGGTCGCGAACGCCAGATACGGATGTACCGCTTCCGCGCCAAAGCCGCCGAGCAGGGCAAAATGATGCACTTCGCGCGCGCTGGCCGTTTCTACCACCAAGCCGGTCGAAGTGCGCAAACCTTGCTCCACCAGGTGCTGGTGAATCGCCGAGGTCGCGAGCAAGGCCGGAATCGCTAAGTGTTCGGCATCCACACCACGGTCGGACAACACGAGAATATTGTGTCCCGATTTCACCGCATCCACCGCCAAGGCGCACAACGAAGCCAACTGCGCCTCTACGCCCGCAGCGCCCCATTCCGCCGGATATTTGATGTCCAGCAGGAAGGATTTGAATTTGCCGTCGGTGTATTTTTCGATGTGGCGGATTTTCGCCATGTCTTCAAAGGTCAAAACCGGTTGCGCCACTTCGATTCGCATCGGTGGATTGGTGTTGTTAATGTCCAGCAGATTCGGTTTCGGACCGATGAAGCTGACCAGCGACATCACCATTTGCTCACGGATCGGGTCAATCGGCGGATTGGTCACCTGCGCGAACAGCTGACGGAAATAGTTGTAAAACGATTTGTTTTTGTTGGACAACACGGCCAGTGCCGCGTCATTACCCATTGAGCCGGTGGCTTCTTCGCCGTTTTGCCCCATGGCTTGCAAAATCACTTTGATGTCTTCTTGCGAATAACCAAAGGCCTGCTGGCGGTCGAGCAATTCGGATTTCGGCGTCGGGCGCTCCTCGCTCGGCACGGCGACGTCCTCGAGTTTGACCGACAGACGTTTGCTCCACTCTTTGTACGGACGCGCGTTCGCCAGATTGCTCTTGATTTCGTCGTCGGAGATGATGCGGCCTTGCTCGGTGTCAATCAGCAACATTTTGCCTGGCTGCAAGCGCCATTTTTGTTTGATGTCCGAGTCGGCGATCGGCAAAACGCCGGATTCGGAGGCCAGCACCACCAAATCACCGTCGGTCACACAGTAGCGCGCCGGACGCAAACCGTTGCGATCCAGCGTCGCGCCGATTTGACGGCCATCGGTGAAGCACAAAGCGGCCGGACCGTCCCACGGCTCCATCAGCGCGGCATGGTATTCGTAAAATGCGCGGCGCGTCGGATCCATCAAATCGTGCTGCTCCCACGCTTCCGGCACCATCATCATCATCGCGTGTGACAACGGATAACCGGCCATCACCAACAATTCCAAACAGTTGTCAAACGAGGCGGTGTCCGACTGTCCCGGATAAATCAGCGGCCAGAGTTTGTGCAGATCGTCACCCAATACAGCAGACGTGATCGCTTTTTGACGCGCACGAATCCAGTTTACATTTCCTTTGACCGTGTTAATCTCGCCGTTGTGCGCGATGAAGCGATACGGGTGCGCCAATTCCCACGCAGGGAAGGTATTGGTCGAGAAACGTTGGTGCACCAGCGCAATCGCCGACACGGTGCGCTCGTCGCGCAGATCGGCAAAATATTCGCCCACTTGGTCGCACAGCAATAAGCCTTTGTACACCACGGTGCGCGCGCTCATGGACGGCACGAAGTATTCTTTACCGTATTTCAGGTTTAATTTTTGAATGCGGTGCGACGCGGTTTTGCGGATCACATACAGTTTGCGCTCCAGCGCGTCGGTGACCATGATATCTTGACCACGGCCAATGAAAATCTGGCGAATCACCGGCTCGGTTTCGCGCACCACCGGCGACATCGGCATATCCTTGTTCACCGGCACATCGCGCCAACCCAGCACGACCTGACCCTCGGCGCGCACGGTGCGCTCCAATTCCTGCTCACAGGCCAAGCGCGAGGCGTTTTCTTTGGGCAAGAAAATCATGCCCACGCCGTATTCGCCCGCCGGAGGCAGGATCACGCCTTGTTTGGCCATCTCTTCGCGGTACAAAGTGTCGGGAATTTGCAACAAAATACCCGCACCATCGCCCATCAGCGGATCGGCACCGACCGCGCCACGATGGTCCAGGTTAATCAAAATCTGTAAACCTTGCGATACGATGTTGTGGCTGCGCTCCCCTTTGATATGCGCAACGAAACCCACACCGCAGGCGTCGTGTTCAGACTCTTTGCGGTACAGGCCATCTTGGTGTGCTTGTTCACGCAAAGCGGTCTGCTGGGCGAATTCGCTCAGATTCGATTGGCTCATCGCCTGACTAAGCGCCTCCGCTTTGGGCTGAAAAATCATGGTTTGTTCGGTCATCATATTCTCCGTATGCCGACGTATCGCGTCGCACGGTGGTTGGTCAAAGTCTGCTCAATCCGTTGGCGAAAAAACGCCAACGAATGGCATGGTATAAATTGAACAACAACTATAACCGCGTTTGCTCAGGCTGGCAACGCTTATTAAATAGGGTCAGTGTAATTTATAAACATTACAATAAATATTGTTTTATTTAATTAGGGACATATTAAATATTGTTTGATAAATCAAATACATCCGCAGCATCCGCCCACCACCAACAACACGACAAGCACCCAAAACAGCAATATTCACAAGCCGTCATCCGCATTCGCCCAACCCACGCCCGCCAGTCGTCACCCAAGCACCTTCTCTGCCTTTTGGAGGACGACACGGCACACGCTTTAACGCTATAATACGGCCCAAGATTCGCGCAACCGCGCACATGACCCACACCGTGCACTTTCGTGCATTCACCAACACAAGGACGCCTCATGAGCACCGTACACGACTTCATTCAAAAAACCGTTACCGACTATCCTATCGTTTTGTTCATGAAAGGCACGGCGCAGTTCCCGCAATGCGGCTTTTCCGGCAAAGCGATTCAATTGCTCAAAGCCTGCGGCGCGAGCAATGTCGCAACCGTGAACGTTTTGGAAGACGACAGCATCCGCCAAGGCATCAAAGAGTTTTCACAATGGCCAACGATTCCACAGCTGTACATCAACGGTGAATTCATCGGCGGCTCGGACATCATGTCTGAAATGTTTGAGTCGGGCGAGTTGCAAAAGCTCGTTGACGAAACCAAAGCCTAATCCACGCCGTCCGTCCGCATGAATCCGTTGTCCGCACAGCCAACACAGCCGACGCATCCGCAGCGCCTGATCGTCGCCATCACTGGCGCGACCGGCGCGATTTACGGTGTGCGTTTGTTGCAAACCCTGCAACGCCTGCCGCAGATCGAAACCCACCTGATCGTATCCGAAGCCGGTTGGCTGACCATCGCACACGAATTGGACATGAGCAAAGACGCAATTCGCGCGCTGGCGCATACCACACATGCGGTCAACAATATTGGCGCATCCATCGCCAGCGGCTCATTTCTGTGTGACGGCATGATTGTCGCGCCCTGCTCGATGAAAACCCTGTCGGCGATTGCACACGGCTACTCGGACAATCTCATCAGCCGTGCGGCGGACGTTATATTGAAAGAGCGCCGCCGTCTGACGCTGATGGTGCGCGAAACGCCGCTGTCTACCATCCATCTGAACAATATGCTCGCGGTCGCCAACGCCGGCGGCACCATCTTTCCGCCGGTTCCCGCGTTTTACCATCAGCCGAGCAGCATGGACGAGATCATCGAGCAAACCGTCGCGCGCGTGCTCGACCAGCACGGTATTCACAGCGACACGCTGAAGCGTTGGCAATCCGTGTAATCCATGAGCTCGTCGCACCCTGAACCAACCGAATTGAGCACTGAGCGCCGTTACTTCAGTCTGGAACAGGTCGCGCAACACTTGCCCCAACCCGAACTACCGATCAGCGACGACGCGCTTGAGCAGTATTTGAGCGCACTGTATCGGCTCGGCCGTCTGCGCCACACGCCGAACATCAGCCCGCAAAACGTCGTTTTTTTGCACGAATTGCTGCGCCAACACCAGCCCAAACGGATTTTGGAGCTGGGCTGCGCCAACGGCTACTCGACGCTGCGCATGTGGCAAATCGCACGCGCATGGCAGGCACAGATCGTCACGATGGATCTATCGCGCCCCGCTTTTGACGAAGCACAGCACCATTTCGCCACGCTCGGCGCACCGATTGAGGCATATTTTGGCAATGCGCTGGAACTGTTGCCGCACATTCACGCTCGCATACCCGAAGGCTTCGATTTCATCTTTATCGACGCGCAAAAGGCACTGACGCTCGACTTATACCTGCGCGCCCGTCCGTTGGCCGCTGCGGGCGGACTGATCGTGATCGACGACGTGCTCAAATTCCGCCACAAAATGCGCAACTTTTATGATTATCTGGCCGAACACCGCATCGCACACCGCATTCACCCGCTACCGGACGATGACGACGGCGTGATGCTGATTCAACTCGAATCTTTCTTATCCCAATAAACGCTGTTCGCACGTTCAAAGCCTGTCATTTGCGGCTTTGCTTTGTACAAATATGTCATAATTGCCCCCATTACACACCATCCCATCGGATCTGAAACATGATGAAGGTCGGCATATCCATTTTGATCAACTCGAATTTCAATATTTGGAGCAACGGGCTCAATCAAAATATTTTTTTCTTGGCTCAGTCCCTCAAGGCTACCGGCCTGTGCAACGAGGTCTGTTTAATCAACTGCGGCGACGGGGAAGTAAATGCCGATCAGTTTGATTCGAACCTATTGGACTTACGCGTGATTCGCCCTGCCGACATTGACAGCCAATTGGACGTCATCATTGAATTTGGCGGCGCATTGGACCCCGGTTTCCTGCAATTGCAACGCGCCAAAGGCAAAAAGGTGATTTGGTTTGTGGCAGGCAATCCTTATGTGGGTTTGATTGAACCGATTATCTTTGAGCAATCCGGCTTTTTTGCCCAACCGGGCAGATGCGATGAAATTTGGATGGCGGCGCAGCACCTGCCCTTCGCACCCCAGTTGCGTACCTTGTACCAATGTCCTGTGCGTGAAGCCCCCTATTTATGGGCGCCGAATTTTGTAGAAAAGCGCGTAGAACAGGTTGAACAAGCAGGATTTCAGTATTCATGGTCTAAGCGCAAAACATCCAAGCAGCCCACTGCACCGCATAAACCTCTGCGCGTTGCTGTATTTGAACCCAATATTTCCGTGGTCAAAAGCGGCGTTATTCCAATGCTTGGAACTGACGCGGCATATCGCAGACAACCCGACTGCATTGAGCATCTGTTTAATCTCAACACCCTACACATGAAGGAAC
The DNA here is from genome assembly GCF_055380425.1 of Puribacter membranae. Taxonomy (NCBI): domain Bacteria; kingdom Pseudomonadati; phylum Pseudomonadota; class Betaproteobacteria; order Burkholderiales; family Burkholderiaceae; genus Puribacter; species Puribacter membranae. Next base: position 2,115,994 of record NZ_AP040167.1, on the reverse strand, counting down.
ACCCGACCTTATTGTACTTGGCAAACAGCTTGCGGCTCACCCAAGACCACAAAGCGACATTTGAAGGTCGCCACGACGTGGTTGGATTCATGGCCGAATTTGCCGACACGGTGGTTTCCCACCAGTGGAACAATCCGCAAAACTACTTGTACATGGATGTGCTGTGGGGTGATTTTCCGCTGATACATAATTCACCTTGGATTGCCGACGCTGGCTACTATTACCCTGATTTTGATGCGGAGTTATTGGCGGATCGACTGATTGAGGCATGGCAAAAGCATGATGAACAATTAACCGACTATCGCCGCAAGAGCGAGCAATTATTTGCCTCGGTCAATCCGCTGAATCCGACCAATGTGTCTGCGTATGCCAAGCGATTGATTGATGTCACGACACGCTCAAATTGCATGTCAGGAGGAGGCATCCAATGAGTACTCGGTCTAAAAAAGCCAAAACCAAGTTGTCGGTCGGCGTCACGTTGCACATCCGCAACGGCGCTCAATCTTTATGGGAAAACGGCATCTTTCAAAACTGTCTGTTTTTGGTGATGCTGCTGCAACAAGCGCCGCATGTCGGCGAGGTATTTCTCGTACATGGCGGCGGCGGAACAGAACAACAAAGACAGCAATTGCTGGAAGGATTTGATTTTCCGTTTTTATCGATGGAGCAAGCACAAAACCGATTGGACGTTGCCATTGAAATGAGCGCCCAATTCGATCCACTGTGGGTCACTGCTTTTCAAGAACGCGGTGGAAAGGTGATTGCAGCGCATGTGGGCAATGACTATGTGATTGACATTGAGCGTATGATCTTCAACAAACCTCATGCCCATCTGATGTCCGGTTCACCGTATGATGAGATTTGGACCTTGGCCGAATATGAGCGCACCGCGATGCCTTACTACGCGGCTGCGACCGGCATTCCGGTTGCCATCATGCCCCATCTGTGGAGCCCGATGGTTTTGGAGCGCACCATGGCACGCAATGCGCACGAGGTAAAATTTGCCTATCAGCCCGGCAAACATTCATGGAATATGGCGATATTCGAACCAAACGTCAGCATGGTCAAAACCAGTTTTGTACCATTGATGGCGTGCGAAGTCGCTCACCGCAGAAATCCCAATGCGATTGAGAAGGTATATGCGTTCAATACCGCACATTTGCGTAACAATAAAGAAATGCAAGGCTTTTGTGACGCGTTAAGCCTACAACGGCATGGTTTGATTGAATATGGTCATCGCGCGGCAACCTTTGAAGTCATGACCCGTGTGGCCAACGCCGTGGTGTCGCACCAATGGGAAAATGCACAAAATTATCTGTACTATGAATTGCTGTGGGGCGGCTACCCACTGATTCACAACTCCCCGTTCGTTGGCTCGTGTGGGTACTATTATTCGGATTTTGACTGTGAGGAGGCAGGATTGGCCATTCTCCAAGCTTTGAGCGTGCATGATCTGAGATTGGACGACTACCGTCGTTCGGCGCAACAGTATCTGCACACCGTTGACCCGCTGAATCCGGACAATATCGCTTGGTATGATCAGGCGATCATGCGTTTGTTCACCTCATCCCAATAAAAAGGTTGTTTATGCGCTCTCTGAGCATCGGTATCACCATCGGCCTGCGCTCTGTTGATGAGAGTTTGTGGGTCAATGGCATCAAACAAAATGCGTTGTTTTTGGCACAACTCTTATCCGCCTCACCTCGTGAACATGAGGTATGGATCGTCAATACCACCGACGTGCCGATTACATCAGCTTTGGCTTGGGATTGCTCGTTATTCCCAACCCGAGCATTGAGTGAAGTCAAAGATCGTTTAGATGTCTTGATTGAGCTCGGCGGACAAATCAATGAGCATGACACCGATTATCTCAAGCAGCGTGGCACCCGATTGGTGAGTTACTGCTGTGGTTTTGAATATACGCATTTGATTGAAGGGTTGATTGCCAATCGCACGCTTTGGCCGAATGGCCTTTTTATCAATCAGCAGTATGACCAACTGTGGGTTATCCCACAGATTGCCAACAACAGTCTGGGTTACTTGCAAACGCTCAGACGCTGCCCGGCAAAGGTCGTTCCTTTTGTATGGAACCCCATTTTTTTGGAACAAAAAGCCGATACACTTCCGAACCGTGGCATCTATCGGCCACGTTCGGCACCGGCTCGACTGAGCATCATGGAGCCTAATATCAATACGGTGAAAACCTGCATTTATCCCATCATGATCGCAGAGCAGGTTTATCGCCAACACCCGGATGACATTGGCTTTTTGCATGTGTGCAACGCCCAGCAATGGGCCACCGAGCGCCCTGATTTTGAGCTGATCATGAAACAATTGGACATTGTCCGTGCGCGCAAAGCCTCTTTCGTCGGACGTCACGAGACCGCGGCCTTCTTATCCGAGCACACCGATATCGTGATTTCACACCAATGGGACAACCCTTTAAATTACTTCTATTTTGATGTCTGCTGGTTGGGTTATCCGATGATTCACAACGCCGATCTATGCCCTGAGTTGGGTTACTACTATCCACGAAATGATATTGCCATCGGCAGCCAGCAACTCATACGCGCACTTCACGAACACGATGCACAGCACCCAGCGTATTTAGATCAGCAACGCGAACGGATACGTCAGCAATACACCTTGGATAATCCTCAACTGATCGCAGAATACGATCAGCTTTTGGAAGACTTGTTCAGCAGTCATTAAGATTTCGGCGGTAGCCAATGAAATTTCACGTACCGCCGTATCATCAAGCACCCCGGTGGAGAATCCAGCAAGCTCACGGTTGAGCTGGAATCCGTCGGATCGGTATAGACTTTAAACCTCGGCAAAAGTGTGGTCACGGGATAATTCGCCAGCTCCGTTTTGGCAATACTCTCGCAGGTAAATGGCGCCACAGAGATGCGCTCTGCCGAAACCGAACAGCCGGAGCCGGAGGCATCTGGCACCGCAACCACCGATACGGCAATGGCGCCATTCGGGTAGTCTGCCCCCAACAGGGAAAAAACCGGATTGGTATCGGGATTTTGCCGATTCCAATCCATCAATACCTCTTGCTTCTGACTGCCATATGCGGTTACCGCACCCAGACGGGACAAGGCATTCTGACATTTCTTCACACCGATGGCCTTGGCCGCCTCAGCCAATATATTGTCAGAGGCAGGGGTTTGGGCTTTCGTCTGCGCACTCAGTATTTGCCCAGAAATCAAGCCCAGCAAAGCTAAAGCGGCGCAAGATCGCTGCCACAATCCTCGGTGATGCCTCAACGCCATTTAAAACCAACCCCGACATTACCGCCCCACTCTTTACCATTACTGCTCACACCCCAGCCCCATGAGATATGACCATTTTCACTGAGTTGACGATAGTTCATGGCAAACGCGCTGTAACCTTGATAAGTGCCGACGCCAAAACCCAGCGCTTTCTCACCCGGATCCAATGATGGCATATAGTTGGAAGACATCGCCATGCTCATCGCAATCCCGGTATAGGCAATACGCGATACATCATTAAGCTGTTGATAAACATTTTGATTCATTTGATACAGCTGAGACACATTAACCGCATCGGTTGGATTAACGCCCGCAGCGACATTAGTTATGCGACGCTCTGAGCCAGACGAGCCTACCGAAACGGTATTGGCTTCATTCGCAACAGAACCACTGCCCAAAGCAACTGAATTCGTGCCATTGGCCTGTGCATTCTGCCCAATTGCAACGGCTGATGTACCTGCCGCCTGAGCATTCATACCCACCGCCGTCGCGCCGCTGCCCGAAGCCAATGCCCGGAAACCAATTGCTGTCGCATTATTGGTCAAAGCCGATGAATTGGAACCATACGCACTGGCACCCACGACCGGTGCATCCGTCGTGCCTGCACGCGCGCACAAGCCGGTTGCCGTGGTATCCAAACCATTGGCCACGATACAATCTGCTGCATTTACCGAGCCTGCCAATACAGAGTTATTGCCGCCACCACCGGTTGTTTGCATTGAACCGTCGGCTAAAGCACCGCCCTCAACCGTCGCTCCTAATGACGCGTTTCGCGTAGAAGCCACTTTAGACGCCTCAACCAATGGCGACAAACTGCTGACATCAGTTGAAAGACTGCTAACCGTGGTGGATAAACTCGAAACCCCTGTTGACAGGCTGCTCACACCAGTTGACAGACTGCTGACACCAGTCGACAGGCTCGATACTGCGGTTGATGTCGAGGTACTTAGGCTGCTCACGCCCGTTGACAGACTGGAGGCTGTGGTCGAGGTGGAGGTGCTCAGGCTGCTGACATCGGTTGAGAGACTGCTTACGCCAGTCGACAGGCTGGATACTGCGGTTGATGTCGAGGTACTCAGGCTGCTCACACCCGTTGACAGACTGGAGGCTGTGGTCGAGGTGGAGGTGCTCAGGCTGCTGACATCGGTTGAGAGACTGCTTACGCCGGTGGACAAACTGCTTACACCCGTCGACAGGCTGGATACTGCGGTTGATGTCGAGGTACTCAGGCTGCTCACGCCCGTTGACAGACTGGAGGCCGTAGTCGAGGTGGAGGTGCTCAGGCTGCTGACATCGGTTGAGAGACTGCTTACGCCAGTCGACAGGCTGGATACTGCGGTTGATGTCGAGGTACTCAGGCTGCTCACGCCCGTTGACAGACTGGAGGCTGTGGTCGAGGTGGAGGTGCTCAGGCTGCTGACATCGGTTGAGAGACTGCTTACGCCGGTGGACAAACTGCTTACACCCGTCGAGAGACTGCTGACACCAGTCGACAGGCTCGATACTGCGGTTGATGTCGAGGTACTCAGGCTGCTCACACCCGTTGACAGACTGGAGGCTGTGGTCGAGGTGGAGGTGCTCAGGCTGCTGACATCGGTTGAGAGACTGCTTACGCCGGTGGACAAACTGCTTACACCCGTCGAAAGGCTTGATACCGCTGTTGAAGTCGAGGTACTCAGGCTGCTCACACCCGTTGACAGACTGGAGGCTGTGGTCGAGGTGGAGGTGCTCAGGCTGCTGACATCGGTTGAGAGACTGCTTACGCCAGTCGACAGGCTGGATACTGCGGTTGATGTCGAGGTACTCAGGCTGCTCACACCCGTTGACAGACTGGAGGCTGTGGTCGAGGTGGAGGTGCTCAGGCTGCTGACATCGGTTGAGAGACTGCTTACGCCGGTGGACAAACTGCTTACACCCGTCGACAGGCTGGATACTGCGGTTGATGTCGAGGTACTCAGGCTGCTCACGCCCGTTGACAGACTGGAGGCTGTGGTCGAGGTGGAGGTGCTCAGGCTGCTGACATCGGTTGAGAGACTGCTTACGCCGGTGGACAAACTGCTTACACCCGTCGAGAGACTGCTCACGCCCGTTGACAGGCTGGAGGCCGTAGTCGAGGTGGAGGTGCTCAGGCTGCTGACATCGGTTGAGAGACTGCTTACGCCGGTGGACAAACTGCTTACACCCGTCGAGAGACTGCTGACACCAGTCGACAGGCTCGATACTGCGGTTGATGTCGAGGTACTCAGGCTGCTCACACCCGTTGACAGACTGGAGGCTGTGGTCGAGGTGGAGGTGCTCAGGCTGCTGACATCGGTTGAGAGACTGCTTACGCCGGTGGACAAACTGCTTACACCCGTCGAAAGGCTTGATACCGCTGTTGAAGTCGAGGTACTCAGGCTGCTCACACCCGTTGACAGACTGGAGGCTGTGGTCGAGGTGGAGGTGCTCAGGCTGCTGACATCGGTTGAGAGACTGCTTACGCCAGTGGACAAACTGCTTACACCCGTCGAGAGGCTTGATACCGCTGTTGAAGTCGAGGTACTCAGGCTGCTCACACCCGTTGACAGACTGGAGGCTGTGGTCGAGGTGGAGGTGCTCAGGCTGCTGACATCGGTTGAGAGACTACTTACGCCGGTGGACAAACTGCTTACACCCGTCGAGAGACTGCTCACACCCGTTGACAGACTGGAGGCTGTGGTCGAGGTGGAGGTGCTCAGACTGCTGACACCTGTCGACAGGCTCGATACTGCGGTTGAAGTCGAGGTACTCAGGCTGCTCACACCCGTTGACAGGCTGGAGGCTGTGGTCGAGGTGGAGGTGCTCAGGCTGCTGACATCGGTTGAGAGACTACTTACGCCGGTGGACAAACTGCTTACACCCGTCGAGAGACTGCTCACACCCGTTGACAGACTGGAGGCTGTGGTCGAGGTGGAGGTGCTCAGACTGCTGACACCTGTCGACAGGCTCGATACTGCGGTTGAAGTCGAGGTACTCAGGCTGCTCACACCCGTTGACAGACTGGAGGCTGTGGTCGAGGTGGAGGTGCTCAGACTGCTGACACCTGTCGACAGGCTCGATACTGCGGTTGAAGTCGAGGTACTCAGGCTGCTCACACCCGTTGACAGACTGGAGGCTGTGGTCGAGGTGGAGGTGCTCAGGCTGCTGACACCCGTTGACAGGCTGGAGGCCGTGGTCGAGGTGGAGGTGCTCAGGCTGCTGACACCCGTTGACAGGCTGGAGGCCGTGGTCGAGGTGGAGGTGCTCAGGCTGCTTACGCCCGTTGACAGGCTGGATACTGCGGTTGATGTCGAGGTACTCAGGCTGCTCACGCCCGTCGAGAGGCTACTTACGCCAGTGGACAAACTGCTCACACCCGTTGACAGGCTGGATACTGCGGTTGAAGTCGAGGTACTCAGACTGCTGACATCGGTTGAGAGACTGCTTACGCCGGTGGACAAACTGCTGACACCCGTCGAGAGACTGCTGACACCCGTCGAGAGACTGCTGACACCAGTCGACAGGCTCGATACTGCGGTTGATGTCGAGGTACTCAGGCTGCTGACACCAGTCGAGAGACTGCTTACGCCCGTCGACAGGCTCGATACTGCGGTTGATGTCGAGGTACTCAGGCTGCTGACACCAGTCGAGAGACTGCTTACGCCCGTCGACAGGCTGGAGGCTGTGGTCGAGGTGGAGGTGCTCAGGCTGCTGACATCGGTTGAGAGACTGCTGACACCAGTCGACAGGCTGGAGGCCGTGGTCGAGGTGGAGGTGCTCAGGCTGCTGACATCGGTTGAGAGACTACTTACGCCGGTGGACAAACTGCTTACACCCGTCGAGAGACTGCTCACACCCGTTGACAGACTGGAGGCTGTGGTCGAGGTGGAGGTGCTCAGGCTGCTTACGCCCGTTGACAGGCTGGATACTGCGGTTGATGTCGAGGTACTCAGGCTGCTCACACCCGTTGACAGACTCGATACTGCGGTTGATGTCGAGGTACTCAGGCTGCTGACACCCGTCGAGAGACTGCTTACGCCAGTCGATAGACTGGAGGCTGTGGTCGAGGTGGAGGTGCTCAGGCTGCTGACACCCGTCGAGAGACTGCTTACGCCCGTCGACAGGCTCGATACTGCGGTTGATGTTGAGGCACTTAGGCTGCTCACACCGGTTGAGAGGCTACTGACACGAGTGGATAAGCTTGAAACCGCTGTTGAAGTTGACGCACTCAAACTACTTACACTCGTTGATAGACTGCTAACACCCGTCGATAGGCTGGATACTGCGGTTGATGTCGAGGTACTCAGGCTGCTCACGCCCGTTGACATACTGCTCACTGCAGTCGACATGCTTGACACCGCCGTTGACATACTACTGACACCCGTGGACAGACTACTTACACTGGTTGAGAGACTACTCACGCCCGTAGATAGGCTCGATACTGCGGTCGAAGTGGAGGTACTAACGCTATTCACAATAACGCGTGTATTGTTGACATAGTTCACACATGGAGCCGTACCACCGTACATGCTACCGCCACTACCCGCCGTACAGGGAGCCTCTGGCGATACTATTTGACCATCAGCCCTCCGTACGAGCGCACCGTCCGGAAGTAACAACACCCCCAAGGACACAGTGCCAACAACCACCGCACCTTTGGCAACGCTTTTGGCCGCTTCGCTCACAGCAACAAAAGCACCTATTCGGCGATTGAAAACGAGCTTATATATTTTATTCATGAATTCTCCGGACAGTCATATCTGCTGACTATATTTATAAGCGCAAACAAGTACGACAGAAGGTCTATTTGTTACACTTTATGACCATTTAAGTCAAATAGGATTTAAGTAGAACACATTATACACAAGAACAGTTAACACATTGATAAATAACCATATTATTTTCACAATCCACTATGCGGCGTGTGATTTAAGCAACCACTAAACCTCTCAATATATGCCTTTTTATGCCTTTTGCCCCGTTTTGAACAAAAGTCATAAATTGCATAAAAACCAGGCAAATAATATTTCGTATCGACATGAGGATTTTGATGAAAGCGCGTTGCCAATAGCCCCCACAACAACCGCTTCAATGTACAATGTCATTTTTTGACTACATATCTTGTCAATGGAATCAATATGTCTTTATTAATCAATGATGTACACAAAATCGCGCGCCTGTCGCAACTGAACCTGAGCGCCGACGAAGCCGAACAGACGCTCACGCAGATGAACACGATTTTCGGCCTGATTGACCAAATGAGCCAAGTGGACACCGCAGGCATTGCGCCACTGATGCATCCGATTGCGATGATTCAGGAGATGAGCCAGCGTTTGCGCACCGATGCGGTGAGCGAGCCGAACAACCGCGAGGCGAATATGGCGAATGCACCGCAGGCCGACCAAGGGTTATTTTTGGTACCCAAGGTCATTGAATAAAGCCTTACTTCGCCACTATCGCCACTATCACTACTAATCGTCACCATCGTACCCACTGTTAACGATCAGGATTTTTATGTTACACACTTTATCCATCCGCGAATTGCGCACACAACTGGACAGCAAACAGCTCTCTGCGGTTGAACTGGCGCAACACTTTCTGAACCGCGCCGAGGCGCACGCGGATCTGAACGCCTTTATCCGCCGCGACGCTGAGGCCACGCTGACGCAAGCGCGCGCCGCAGACGCAGCCATTGCCGCCGGTCAGACAAACGCACTCACCGGCATTCCGATCGCGCACAAAGACGTCTTCGTCACCCGTGATTTTGCCACCACCGCCGGCTCGAAAATGCTCGCGCAGTACATGAGCCCGTTTGACGCAACCGTCGTGGCGCGACTGAAAGACGCGGGCGCGGTCACTTTGGGCAAACTGAATATGGACGAATTTGCCATGGGCTCGTCCAACGAAAACTCCTACTACGGCGCGGTGAAAAATCCGTGGAACACCGAACTCGTACCCGGCGGCTCCTCGGGCGGCTCGGCTTGCGCGGTCGCGGCAGGTTTAGTGGTCGCGGCGACGGGCACGGACACCGGTGGCTCGATTCGCCAGCCCGCCTCTTTCTGCGGCATCACGGGCATCAAGCCGACCTATGGCCGCGTCTCACGCTACGGCATGATTGCCTACGCCTCATCCCTCGATCAAGCCGGCCCGATGGCGCGCACGGCGCACGACTGCGCGACCTTACTCAACGCCATGCACGGCTTTGATGAACGCGACTCAACCAGTTTGCAACGCGAGCGCGAGGATTTCACCCGTCTGCTCGATCAAGCGTTCTCGTCTGAGGCGAGTGAATCGCAGCCGCTCAAGGGTCTGCGCATCGGCGTGCCGGGCGAATTTTACGGCGCGGGTTTGGACGCTGAGGTCAAAGCAGCGACCTTGGCCGCGATTGCGCAACTGGAGCAGCTCGGTGCGACGGTCGTGGACGTGCATTTACCGCACACCGAATTGTCCATCCCGACCTATTACGTCATCGCACCGGCGGAAGCATCCAGCAATTTGTCGCGTTTTGACGGCGTGCGCTACGGTCACCGCGCCGCGCAGTACAGCGATCTGGAAGATATGTACCGCAAATCGCGCTCCGAGGGCTTTGGCTGGGAAGTCAAACGTCGCATTTTGGTCGGTACCTACGTTTTGTCACACGGCTATTACGACGCCTATTATTTGCAGGCGCAACGTCTACGCCGCATGATTGCGCAGGATTATCAAAACGCCTTGGCGCAGTGCGACGTCATCATGGGGCCGGTTGCACCAACACCGGCGTGGCGTTTGGGTGAAAAATCGGACGATCCGGTGCAAATGTATTTGGCCGATATTTACACGCTCTCGCTGAATTTGGCAGGCTTGCCGGGTATGAGCGTGCCGTGTGGGTTCTCATCGGACGAGCGTCCGATCGGACTGCAAATCATTGGCAATTATTTTGACGAAGCGCGTCTGTTGCAAGTCGCACACGCCTTCCAGTCGGTCACAGATTGGCACCAACGCAAACCAGAGGTGGCACAATGATCCGCTCGCGCACACTTTGGAGCGGCCTCGCACTGATTGGCGCGGTCTTGGTACTGAATGCGTGTAGCACCCTCGCGCCATCGCGCTCCTCCGACGTAAATTTTCAGGGCGCGTGCGAGCAGCGCGAAGAGGACAATTACTACGATTTTATCAAGCTGAAGGTGAACAGCAACGTGGTCGAGCAGCTCGAATGGACAGCGAATCCGCGTCAGGGTCGTTGCCAATTCAATCTGGCCGACTTCACACAAGTCAAAACCCGTCCGCAGGTAGATTTGCAATCGAAAAAAGACCGCCGCTGTCATATTTATATGTGGGAAAACGGCCAGTACGTCAGCGTCTCCGTGCTCAATTGCAAATCCGTATGCGCGCAAAACGACCGGATTTTGCCGATTTTGCTGAACGAGCGCACCGGCAGTTGCGCCCAAAACACCACACGCTAAACCAAGTATTCACAAGGATTCATTATGAGCTGGGAAGTCGTCATCGGGTTAGAAACCCACGCACAATTATCCACCGCATCGAAAATTTTCTCCGGCGCGCCGACCGCTTATGGCGCCGAGCCAAACACCCAATCGTGCGCGGTCGATCTGGCCTTGCCGGGTGTATTGCCGGTATTGAATAAAGGCGCGGTCGAAAAAGCCATCACCTTTGGTTTGGCCATCGGCGCAGAAGTCGCACCCATGAGCGTATTCGCGCGCAAAAACTACTTCTACCCCGACTTGCCCAAAGGCTACCAAATTTCACAATTTGAACTGCCCGTGGTCATCGGCGGCACGCTGTCGTTCAACGTCGGCGAAAAAGAAAAAGCCTATCGCAAAACCGTTCAACTCACCCGCGCCCACCTCGAAGAAGACGCCGGTAAATCCGTGCACGAGCTGTTCGAGGACGAATCCGGCATAGATTTGAACCGCGCCGGTACACCGCTGCTCGAAATCGTCACCGAGCCGGTGATGTACAGCGCAGCCGAAGCCGTGGCCTACGCCAAAGAACTGCACAAACTCGTGGTCTGGCTCGGCGTGTGCGACGGCAATATGCAAGAAGGCTCATTCCGCTGCGATGCCAACGTCTCCGTGCGTCGCGTCGGCCAAACCGAGCTGGGCACGCGCCGCGAGATCAAAAACCTGAACTCATTCAAATTCCTCGAAGACGCGATCAACTACGAGATCAACGAACAAATCCGCATCATCGAGGACGGCGGCGCAGTGCAACAAGCGACCGTATTGTTTGACCCCGCGAGCGGCCAAACCCGCGTCATGCGCACCAAAGAAGACGCGCACGACTACCGCTATTTCCCTGACCCCGACCTGTTGCCACTGGTGATTTCCGACGAATGGAAAGCGCAGGTCAAAGCCACCATGCCGGAATTACCCGCGGCACTGCAAGCGCGTTTTGCCGAGCAATACGGCCTGTCGCAGTACGATGCCGAGCAAGTCTCCATGAGCAAAGCGCACGCCGCCTACTTTGAAACCGCTGTCGCCGCCATGACCCAACCGGACGCCAAACTGGTGGCAAACTGGATGATGAGCGATCTGGCCGCAACGCTGAACAAAGATGGCTTGGAATTGAGTAATTCGCCTGTTTCAGCCACACGTTTGGCGCAGCTGCTGGCGAAAATCCAAGACAACACCCTGTCGAACAAGCTCGCCAAAGAGGTTTTCGCCGCCGTGTGGGCGGGCGAGCAAGCGGATCAAGGCGACGCGCAGATTGACGCCATCATTGATGCGCGCGGCCTGAAACAAGTATCCGACAGCGGCGCGATTGAAGCCATCGTGGCTGAGGTCATGGCCGCCAACGCAGGCGTGGTCGAAGAATACCGCGCGGGCAAAGAGAAAAGCTTCGGCTTCCTCGTCGGCCAAGTGATGCGCGCCTCCAAAGGCAAAGCCAATCCGGCGCAGGTGAATGAGATTTTACTCGCCAAGCTCAAGGGTTAATGCCTCCGCTCAAGCTCAAAAGCGCACGAATAGCCTCGTGCGCTTTTTTTATCATTTCCTCCTGCATTCAGTCTGCTAAAAATTAGCCTGATATTTCAGACCTTTAACCGAATTCAAACGCATTCCGTCCACAGCTTGCGCCATAGAAATTGACTATAACGCCCCAATTTTTTGACCGCCCAAGCGGCCGAAAACCAATATAACCATTTGATTTTAAATTAAAAATAAAAATCAAATCAAAACCGTTCAGCCCAACGGGCAACGGTAATTTTCGGTATGATAGCGGTATTGACCGCATCATACCGATGCTCAGAACCCACGCGCGGCATTCGCCCTCAGCGCCTCTGACATCGACCCAACAGCAAGGAGCTTCTCGTGCATTTCGACAACATCGCCCATCTGACCCGACCCGCCGAACAAGACATCAGCCGCGAGGTGCTGATCGAGAAATATGCCAAAGGCGACGAGACGACGTTGGAGCAGGTGCGACAGCGTGTGGCGCGCGCGCTGGCCGAGTGTGAAAAGCCTGAATTGCGCGAGCAACTGGCTGAGGATTTTTACCGCGCGCTCGAAGGCGGCTTCATCCCCGGCGGACGCATCAATTCGGCGGCGGGAACGGATATTCAAGCCACGTTGATCAACTGTTTTGTACAGCCGGTCGGCGATTCGGTGTCGGAAGTAGATTCGGACGGCAAACCGGGGATTTATTCGGCGCTGTTGCAAGCGGCGGAAACCATGCGACGCGGCGGCGGTGTTGGCTACAACTTTTCCAAAATCCGTCCGAAAGGCGCACGCGTGAAAGGCACGCACAGCTTGGCCTCGGGGCCGGTGTCGTATATGCGCGTGTTTGACCGCTCATGCGAAACAGTCGAGTCGGCCGGCTCGCGTCGCGGTGCGCAAATGGGCGTTTTGGACTGCGATCATCCGGATGTTGAAGAGTTCATTCACGCCAAGGATCAGGGCGATCTGCGCAACTTCAATATTTCCGTCGGCGTATCCGACGCCTTCATGCAGGCGGTGGAGGCCGATGCCGATTGGGAATTGGTACATGCGAAGGAGCCGGATGCGAGCGTGTTCAAAGGCTATTATCAGCGGCCCGACGGACTGTGGGTGTATCGCAAGGTGAAAGCGCGCGATTTGTGGCAGCAAATCATGGAATCCACTTACGATCACGCCGAGCCGGGCGTGCTGTTCATGAGCAAAATCAACCGCGACAACAATCTATCCTACTGCGAAACCATCGAGTCCACCAACCCATGCGGCGAGCAGCCGTTACCCGATTACGGCTGCTGCGACCTCGGCTCAATCAATCTGTGCGCCTTCGTGCGCGACCCGTTCGGTACGCATCCATCCTTTGACTTTGAATCCTTCGCGCGCGTGACCGCGTTGTCGATTCGCATGTTGGACAACGTATTGGATTTAACCGTTTGGCCATTGGACGAACAATACAAAGAGGCGCAAGCCAAGCGCCGCGTCGGGCTGGGTTTCACCGGTTTGGGCGACGCCCTGATCATGATGAAGCTCAAATACAATTCGGACGAAGGTCGTGCGATGGCGGCGCAGATTTCGCGCGCCATGCGTGATGCGGCATATGAGGCTTCGGTCGAACTGGCCATCGAAAAAGGACCGTTCCCGCTGTTTGACGCGGACAAATATTTGGCCGAACCGCACTGCGCCAGCCGCCTGCCGGAGGCGCTCAAGGCACGCATCCGCAAACACGGCATTCGCAATTCACACCTGCTCTCCATCGCGCCGACCGGCACGATTTCACTGGCCTTCGCCGACAATGCGTCGAACGGCATCGAGCCGCCGTTTAGCTGGTTTTACACGCGCAAAAAACGCATGGCCGACGGCACGCACAAAGAGTATTTGGTCGAAGACCACGCCTACCGCCTGTACCGCACGCTCGGCCACGACGTGAGCCAATTGCCCGAATATTTCGTCTCCGCGCTGGAGATGAGCGCGAACGATCACATGCTGATGTGTACCGCCGTCGGGCCATACATCGACACGGCGATTTCCAAAACCGTCAATGTACCGGCCGATTACCCGTTTGCCGATTTTGAAAACCTCTATCTGTCCGCGTGGAAAGCGGGGCTGAAAGGCATCACCACCTATCGTCCGAACTCGATACTCGGCGCGGTTCTGTCGGTAGAGCCGTCCAAAGAAACGCCGCAGGATTTATCCGGCACCTCGGAAAACGACACCGAGCGCCGCATCAGTCTGAAAACCGCGCCGACACCGGCACTCGCCAGCCTGAAATACCCGAGCCGTCCGAAAACCAAAGGCGGCAATCCATCATGGACATACATGGTGGAGCACGCGGCGGGCGACTTTGCCGTATTCGTCGGCCATCTGGACAACGACGCCCAGCCGTTTGAATGCTGGGTCAATGGCAATCACCCGCGCGGTTTGGGCGCATTGGCCAAAACCCTGTCGATGGACATGCGTTGCCAAGACACCGCATGGCTGAATATGAAACTCGACTCGTTGGCGAAAACGCCGGGCGAGCAGCAATACGCGGTTGAATTGGGCGACAGCACCGTGACCGCGACCAGCGCGGGTGCGATTTTGGCCAAAGTCGTGCGTCACCGCATCGGTGATATTGGCGAAATCACGGCGGAGAACGCCGGCGAGCCAACGCCGGTATTGGACGCGATGTTTGCGCGCAAAGAACCGAAATCCGGCCCCGACGGCACGATCAGCTGGTCGGTGGACATCAACAATCCGCAGACCGGTGACGACTTTGTGCTGTTCATCAAAGAACTCGTATTGCCCAACGGCGCGCGCCGCCCATACTCGATGTGGCTCGCGGGCACGTATCCGCGCGAATTGGACGGTCTGAGCAAAATGCTCTCGCACGACATGCGCGTGATTGACCCCGCGTGGATCGGCATGAAACTACGCAAACTGCTCAATTACGCCGAACCGCAAGGCGACTTTTTCGCGCGCGTGCCGAATCAAGAAAAATCACAAAGCTGGCCATCAACCATGGCCTACCTCGCACGACTGGTGATTCATCGTTACGCCATGCTCGGCATTTTGACCGACGAAGGCTTCCCGGTGGAGAATATGGGCGTGATGATGCCGGAGCAAGGCGATTTGTTCATCGAGGAAAAGCCCGAAACCTTGGCGCCGATCGCAGGCAAACCCTGCCCAGAATGCGGCAGCCACACGGTGATTAAGAAAGACGGCTGCGAATTTTGCACCAGCTGCGGCCATGTAGGGGCGTGCGGATAATCACCCTGTGATCTAAAACAAAGGGCGCTCTGAGTAGCGCCCTTTTTAATGCGGTTTTAATGCAGTTTTAATGCCGCACCATCAGCGCATATTCGCGGATGAGGCGCACCATATCCTCATCAATCATGCGATAGGCATTTTTTACCGCTTCCAGCAAGGATCGATCCTCGTCCGTATTGGGTTCGGGGAAATTCGTGGCGTACTCGCAATGCAACATCAATCCCTGCATCGGGTCGTTCTGAATTTCATAATACAACTGCCCCGACGGCACCGTGTCTGTTGCCTCGGTCGTGAAACGCACGCTGTGCTGCGGCGTTAGCACCACCTCGTCGCGAATCGCATGCTCGCCAAAAAATAAGGTGCGCTGATACCGCACATCGCTAATTTGCGCCACCTCGGCACGATCCAAACCAATGGTGAAGCGCTCTGGCTCCACGATGCGCAGCAGCAAGCCCGACCACAATTGCTCGGCGGACAAATGCACCTGCTCGTGCGCCGAATGGGGATTGACAGAAATTTGATAATGAACGGTTAACATAAATACTTTCAAACTGGTATCGGTAAAGCAGGCGAAGCCCCAACTTTACAAAAATTTACACGCGCCTCACATTTGCGCTACGTTTTCGGCCTATGATTGTACACGCAAATGCACCATCATCCCGATGTGCCTCTTTTCAGCACGATATGTGCGATATACGCGACATGCACAAAACGCACGATTTGCAACCTTAGGAGAACCGTATGAAACGCACCCTACTCATTTCATCGCTGA
This sequence comes from Puribacter membranae, assembly GCF_055380425.1. Classification (NCBI taxonomy): domain Bacteria; kingdom Pseudomonadati; phylum Pseudomonadota; class Betaproteobacteria; order Burkholderiales; family Burkholderiaceae; genus Puribacter; species Puribacter membranae. Next base: position 2,099,774 of record NZ_AP040167.1, on the reverse strand, counting down.
TCGCCTCCGGCACGATTTTAGCCGCGTGTGGCAGCATGGACAATCAATCCGGCCGCCGTGGTTATGGCGATGGCAACCGCGACGCCATGCGCCAAGCTGCCGTGGCCGCCTGTGTGAATAAAACCGAAGGCACCGCTGTGAAATTGACCACGCCACGCGGTGAGAGCCTCGATGCAACCTGCACCCAATCACCACGCACGGGCCAATTGCAAGCCATGCCCAATCAAAAGTTGGAACGCATGCGCGCGATGGAACAAGCCTGCGAGGGTAAAAAAGCCGGTGATACCGTAAACATCACCAGCCCGCGCAACGCCAGCACAACCATACCCGCAACCTGCGAAATGCGCGGAGATAAATTGATGGCGAATTTTGGCAAACCGCCACGCGAGGGTTTAAGACCGATGCATCAACAGCAGCAATAAGCCTGTTAACATCCCTCAAACCAAAAACCCGACAATCGTCGGGTTTTGGCGTTCCATGAATTCTGAAGGCATTTGCCAGCGACAAATGCCCGTCGTCCGATTACAACGACTCTTCCGGCGGTGAATAGCGGTAACCCATGCCATACACCGACTGCACCACGTCCACGTCCGGCAATACCGCCGCGATTTTTTTGCGCAGATTTTTGATGTGGCTGTCAATCGCGCGGTCAAACACGTCCAAATTGTCGTGATACGCCTGCGCAATCAATTGGTCGCGCGAGAATACGCGCTCCGGCTGCGCCAGCAAGGTATTGAACAAACGCAACTCGGTCGGCGTCAAATCCAGCTTTTGCTCGCCATAGCGAATCACCTGCGCCGCAGGGTCAAACACGAAGGCATTTTGTCCAGTATTACCGCTCACGCGACGGCGCAACAGCGCTTTGGCACGCGCCACCATTTCTTTCGGGCTGAACGGTTTGCACAAATAGTCATCCGCGCCGTTTTCAAATCCGAGCAGACGATCCACCTCTTCGACTTTCGCGGTAATCATCATCACCGGCACGTCGGAAAACTCGCGAATCTCGCGGCACAAGGCCATGCCGTCGCGCCCTTTTTTGTCCGGAATCATGACGTCCAAAATCACCAAATCGGGCTTTTGAATCTTCACAGCCTCAATCACCGCGTCGCCCTTGTCGTGCCAGTGCACCAAGAAGCCTGCGTTTTGCAAATACGCCTGTTGCACCTGCGCAATCATGACTTCGTCTTCGACCAATAAAATCTGGCTTTTGCGTTCAAAACTATTGTCCATCGTCACTCCTTTGCTGAAGTTATCGTCCATACCCCATAATATGGGGCAAAATTATTGTTTTCCAAGATTCAAACCGCGTTTAAATTTTTTCACCCGACTTTCCGCCGCCGGTGTTTCGACCGGTAGCGGTAATTGGATAACGATCTGTAAGCCACCCAAATCCGAATGCTGCGCACTCATGGTACCGCCATGCGCGCTCACGATGCCCTGACTAATGGCCAAACCCAGCCCCGAGCCGCCGGTGGCGCGATTGCGCGAGCCATCGACCCGATAAAAGCGCTCAAACAGGTGCGGGAGCGACGCTTCCGGTACACCGGGCGAGCTGTCCTTGAGCACAATGCGCGCCCAGCCCTCGACCAGCGACAGCCGAATTTGCGTCTGCCCGGGCGCATCGGTATAGCGCATGCTGTTGACCAAAATATTGCGCACCACCTGCTGCAAGCGTTGCTCATCACCCTGAATATACACCGATTGGGGCAATGGCGTGTAGCTCAAGCTCAATCCCGCTTGCTCGAACGCCGGTTTATGATCCTCCGCAACCTCGGCCAGCCAACGATTCAGGTCAATCGCTTGCAGACTCAAATCCCACTGTCCCGCCGTCGCTTTGGCCATTTGTTGCAAGTCATCGATCAACAGCGCCAAATCCTCAATGGTTTTGATGCTGCGTTGCCATTCCTCATCCGTATTCGGCACGATGCCGTCACGCATCGCCTCGGTACGCATACGCAATACCGTCAATGGCGTGCGCAGCTCATGCGAGGTATCGGCGACCCACTGCCGACGAGCGGTTTCCTGTGCCTCCAACTGCGCGGTCATGCGATTAAAATGCGTCGCAATATCCCCCATTTCATTACCGTCGCTGGTGTCCAAACGGGTATTCAAACGCCCTGCGGCCACCGCACGAAAACCGGTTTGCAATTCGGCAATCGGTCGGCGAAAGTGCAGGGACAATAACCAAGCGATGAAGGCCGAAAACGCCGCAGCGACCGCAACCATCAGCAAAAAGCCCTTAAACTGCTCATCCACAAAAGTACGCCCCAAAGCATCGTAGGCCAAGCCGTTGCGACTGACCAGCCAATAAGCAATGATTTGTCGTTGTGCATTGCGAATCGGCTCAAACATCGCGTACTGCGCATCCACCGTTTCACCCGCCAAAAACAAGCCGTTCGCATCCAGCAGCGCCACACCGCGCGCATACGGCGGAATCGGCTCAGGCGATTGCGGAGTGGGCTGCTCTTGCCGCGCCTGCAACATAATGCTGACCGATGAAGCAATCGCTTTGTCCTCGCGCGCCACGGTCTCGGGGCTGCGCACCGGCGCAGCGGGTGCCGGCTGAATCGGGCTGGAACCCCAACGATTCTGAGCGACCGGCGGCGTATCGGCATCAAACTGATCGCGGCGCACCGCTTCAACGGAGGCCAACAAATCGGCCCATGCGCCCGATTTACGCAACACATCCAAACCGCCATCCTGCTGATGCATGTGCACCAGCACCGATTCCACCTTACCCAGCCGTTGAATTTTCGCGCTCGTTACGTATTCGTCAAAGCCCTGACGCACCTGATGGTGCATCACGCCCGTGGTCAACAACACCAACAGCACGGCGATGGAGAAAAAGGCCAAGAAGGATTTTTTCTGTAAGGAAAAAGCGGGCATAGCAAGTATTCACGAAAGTCAAAACAGTCGGCCAACCAAAGTACAGCGCCGAGCCGAGCGATAGATGATTGTATGCTGAAAAAACGCACAAACCGTGTAGGCGCAATCGTCCGTTCAGCCCGTAAATCCGTAGAAAACATGGCGCGAGCCGACATTAAAACGTTGCTGAATCAGCGCACGAATACGAGAGTGGTTCTCGTACGGCTTAAACAGGACGCCGCCGGCCTTGATCCGTTGGCGTCCCATGACCATTCACTCGTTACACCAGCACCCGCTCAATACCGCCGTTATTAACGGTTTTCACGTAATCCGCCATCCAATTCTCGCCCAAAATCCGCTTGGCCATTTCCACCACGATGTAGTCGGGATCGGCGTCAATATCGTTGCGATAGCGGCTCAAGCCCTGCATACACGCCGGACAGGAGGTCAATACCTTCACCTCGCCGGTGAAACCGTCCGCGCGCAGCGCATCGGCATCGGCGCGCAGCTCCTGCTCTTTACGAAAGCGCACTTGTGTCGCAATATCAGGGCGACTGATGGCGAACGTACCCGACTCACCGCAGCAGCGATCGGCCAACGGCACATGGGTGTCCATCAACTCGTTCACCACCTTGAGCGGATTATAGGTTTTCATCGGGCTGTGGCACGGATCGTGGTACATATAGCGCACGCCACCCACACCATCGAGCTTCACGCCTTTTTCCAGCAGATATTCGTGGATGTCAAGCAGGCGCGCATTCGGGAAAATTTTGTCAAACTGATATTTTTCCAATTGATCCATACACGTCCCGCACGAAACAATCACGGTTTTGATGTCCAGATAGTTCAGCGTAGTGGCGACGCGGTGGAACAGCACACGGTTGTCCGTGGTGATCTGATCGGCTTTATCATCGTTACCGGTCGCCGCCTGCGGATAGCCGCAGCACAAGTAGCCCGGCGGCAGTACGGTCTGCACGCCGGTGTGATACAGCATGGCCTGCGTCGCCAAACCGACCTGCGAGAACAGCCGCTCGGAGCCGCACCCCGGGAAGTAGAACACGGCCTCGGTGTCGCTGGTGGTGGTCTGCGGGTCGCGAATGATCGGCACGTATTTGGCGTCCTCAATATCGAGTAAAGCGCGTGCGGTTTTCTTCGGCAAATTGCCCGGCATCGGTTTATTGATGAAGTGAATCACCTGCTCGCGCACCGTCGCACGCCCTACAGTTGCTTGCGGTTGCGTGGTTTGCGCACGCGTGACCAGCGTAGTTTTAGCGATATTGTGCGCCCAGTTTTGCGCTTTATTGCCCCACTCGATCACCGCTTTTTTGTACAAGCGGATGCTCGACGGGTCGCGCATATTCAGGTAGGTCATCGCCAATTTCGTGCCCAAATTCGGCGTTTTTTTGTTCATTTTGCGCAGTAAATTGCGCATGGCAATGGTCACGTCGCCAAAATCAATATTCACCGGACACGGCTTTTCGCAGCGGTGGCAGACGGTGCAGTGATCGGCGACGTCTTCAAATTCGCCCCAATGCGCGATCGAAATACCGCGCCGCGTTTGCTCTTCGTACAAAAACGCTTCAATCAGCAAGGATGTGGCGAGGATTTTATTGCGTGGCGAATACAGCAAATTCGCCACCGGCACATGCGTGGTACACACCGGTTTGCATTTGCCGCAGCGCAAGCAGTCCTTCACGCTATCGGCAATCGCTCCGATGTCGGACTGCTGCATAATGAGTGACTCCACCCCCATCAGGCCAAACGACGGTGTATACGCATTGCGCAAATCCGCGCCTGCCATCAGTTTGCCGCGATTGAAGTGACCGTTCGGGTCAACCTGTTGTTTGTACGCACGAAACGGCGCCATTTCCGCTTCGCTTAAAAATTCGAGTTTGGTGATGCCGATGCCGTGTTCGCCCGAAATCACGCCATCGAGTGAACGCGCAATCGCCATGATGCGTGCGACCGCTTCGTTCGCCTCGTGCAGCATCTCGTAGTCGTCCGAGTTGACCGGAATATTGGTGTGGACGTTGCCATCGCCGGCGTGCATGTGCAGCGCGACGAATACGCGCGAACGCAGCACTTTTTGGTGAATCTCGGTCACGTCGTCCAAAATTTTGGTGAACGACAAACCGGTGAAAATCCCGCGCAATTCTGGGCGTACCTCGCGTTTGTACGACAGACGTATCGTGCGGTCCTGCAGCACGTCAAACATGCGCACGTCCGGTCGCTCTTGCAAACGCTGATGCAGCACCTCGCGCGTGTTCGCATCCACCATGCCATCCACGGTATCGATGATCTGCGCCAGCGGCGTATCGATCTGCGCCATCCAGTAGTGCCAACGCGCACGCACGTTGGCAATCATCGCACGCGCATCCAGTGCGCGATCGCCGATGACTTCGAGTTTGCTTTGATCGTTCGCGCTGCCATCGTCATTTTTCACGACGGGCAAATCACCCGCAAGGTATTGATCCAGCGCGTCCAGAAGTTTGAACTTGTTTTTTGCCGACAATTCAATATTGATGCGCTCAATCGCATCAGTGTACTCGCCCATGCGCGGCAGCGGAATCACCACGTCTTCGTTGACTTTAAACGCATTGGTGTGGCGCGAAATCGCCGCCGTGCGTGCGCGATCGAGCCAGAATTTTTTGCGCGCTTCAGGACTGACCGCGACAAAACCCTCGCCCGTTCGGCGGCTGGCCAAGCGCACGACTTCGGACGCGGCCTGTGCCACGGCGTCTTCGTCATCGCCCACAATGTCACCGAATAAGGCCATTTTCGGCAGCTCGGCGCGGCGGCTTTTGGTTTCGTAGCCGACCGCGCGCAGATAGCGCTCGTCCAAATGCTCCAAACCGGCCAACGTTGCACCCGTGGTTTTCGCCGTTTGATCCAAATATTCTTTGATCTCAACAATGCTCGGAATCGACTCGCGCGCCTGCCCGAAAAACTCCAGACACACGGTGCGCGTGTGTTTCGGCATGCGGTGCAGCACCCAACGCGCCGAGGTAATCAGCCCGTCCGTACCCTCTTTTTGCACGCCCGGCAGACCGGCGAGGAATTTATCGGTGACATCTTTGCCCAAGCCGACCTTGCGGAAGGTATGCCCGGGAATTTTCAAGGTCTCGCGGCTCAATTCGGTTTTGCGATCGGGCGTAAAACGCACCAATTCAAATGTGGCAAACTCGGCATCATGGATTTTGCCCATATTGTGATCCAGACGCGTGACCTCCAGCCAATTGCCTTTCGGATCGACCATCGTCCAGCTCGCCAGATTATCCAGCGCCGTACCCCAAAGCACCGCCTTTTTACCGCCCGCGTTCATCGCCACATTGCCGCCGATGCAGGACGCATCCGCGCTGGTCGGGTCCACCGCAAACACCAAGCCCGCACGCTCGGCTGCCTCAGCCACGCGACGCGTCACCGCGCCCGCACCGGTCAGAATCGTATCGACCTCGTGCGTCATCATGCTGCCGCGCCATTTTTCGACCGGCTGAATTTGAATCAATTTTTCGGTATTGATCACCACAGAACGCGCGTCCAACGGCACTGCGCCGCCGGTGTAGCCCGTGCCACCGCCACGCGGAATGATGGTCATATCCAAATCAATCGCGGCTTTGACCAAGCCCGCCATCTCCGCCTCGGTGTCGGGCGTGAGCACGACAAACGGATACTCGACGCGCCAGTCGGTCGCGTCGGTCACGTGCGATACGCGCGACAGACCATCGAATTTGATATTGCCTTTGGCGGTATATTTGCCAAATTTGCTGCGCACCTGCGCACGCAGTTTGCCCATTTCGTCAAATTGTTGGGCAAAATGCGACACCGCAACCTTGGCTTTGACCATCAAAGCCTGCACCTTTTCGGCGCGCTGATTGCTTTCCAAATCAGTATTGACCGACAAATCGGCCACGCGGCGTTTTTCAATCTCGTGCAGACGGTGATTCAGCGCCTCGATCAGCGCCTTGCGTCGGCGCGGATTGTCCAGCAAATCATCCTGCAAATAGGGATTGCGGTTGACCACCCAGATATCGCCCAAGATTTCGTACAGCATGCGCGCCGAACGCCCCGTGCGCCGCTCGGCACGTAGCTCGGACAACCATTGCCACGCCTCGTCGCCGAGCAGACGAATGATGATTTCGCGGTCGGAAAACGAAGTGTAGTTATACGGAATTTCGCGCAAGCGCGGGGCCTGCGGCTGTACCACAGGATTCTGCAGGGCAGAGCTCAAATCAAAGGGTGCGTTCATAAAAACAATGTCCTAACGCTTGGCCGCAACGGCAACGTTTATCCGCGCACGCGACAACCAAGCAGGCTACTCGTCTACGAGTCATTCAATGGAGTCACATTTTACCCTATTTCTCAACTTTCACCTAAACCCGCTCCAGCCGAAAAAGATCGCTATTCACAGCCCATGCGCCTGAACACGGACATAGTCATATTCACACGATATTTCTGTAAAGAATGATATAATTTTTCCAGCCTCAGCGCCTTGTTTTTCGGTACTTGCTCAGTCATTTGGGCAATCAACCGACGAACCCACTCTGTTTATCCTTCACGAGGAGATTTCATGTCCACATCATTCCGTTTGCTCGCCATGAGTTTGGCCATCGTCGGCCTATCCGCACTGACAGCCTGCGCTGACAAGCCTGCTCCGGCACCGACGGCTGCGCCTACGCCAGCTCCAGCAGCACCAGCCGCTGCGCCAGCGCCCGCTCCAACCGCCGAAGCCCCTGCCGCCGCGCCAACCACCACCAAAGCCAACCCACTCGCACTGATGACCAGCAAAGGCTGCGCGGCGTGCCATAAAGTGGATGCCAAAATGGTCGGCCCGTCGTACCAAGACGTGGCGAAAAAATATGCCGGACAACCGGAAGCCAAAGCTTATCTGGCGAAAAAAATCATTGATGGGGGTGCCGGTGTTTGGGGACCTGTGATGATGCCGCCGAACAAGGGCCGAATCAGCGACGAAGAAGTCACCATCATGGTCGATTGGATTTTGGCCGGCGCAAAATAAGCGTGATGGCGTCTTGAACGCATTTCTGTATACGCAAGCGATAGAAAACGCGGCAAAATGCCGCGTTTTCTATTTTTTCACATCTGTTTCGCTATGAGATTCAGCGCTTATTTCAACTGCTCACGCATCGCCTTGCGCAGCACCGCTTCTTCAAATCGTTGGCGCTGCGTCTCATTTTCGATTGCCAAAGGCGGTACGACGCGCGGTTTGCCGTCTTGAAACGCGACCATGGTGAAATAGCAGCTATTGGTATGACGCACGCTGCGATTTTGGATGTCTTCGGCGACCACTTTAATGCCGACCTCCATCGAGGTTTTGCCCACATAGTTGACCGAGGCCAAAAATGTGACCAATTCGCCCACGCGAATCGGCTCTTTGAACAGCACCTGATCGACCGATAAAGTCACCACATAGCAGCCGGCGTAGCGGCTGGCGCAGGCATAGGCCACCTGATCGAGCAGTTTGAGAATGTCGCCGCCATGCACATTGCCCGAGAAATTAGCCATATCGGGCGTCATCAGCACCGACATGTGCAGTTCGCGTTGATTGAATTCGGAGGCGGAAGGTTGAACTTGTGGGTCACTCATGATGTTTGCTCGGGATACTGGCTGTCCAGCCCCTCGATGATTTCCAGTAAGGTTTGTTTGATTTGCGCTTGCGTACCGCCCATCAGCACCGCGTCGTCCAACGCATCCTGCGCCAGATCGCGCAACTCGGCGAGGTTTTCGTTGAGCACCTTGATCTTTTCGACGCAGGCCAAGACCGAACCGTCGGGCTTGAGCCAAACGGGGGGCTTAAAGGGCTTGGAGGATGATTTAAAGCTTTCAGACATAATGAGCCGTTCCGCAAGTGAATTGATTGCGCGCTGAGCGTTGATGAATCGATTAGTAGTAGCTGTTGACATCATTACGGCTGCGTTTGATGTTTTGCAACTCTTCCAAACGCTTGGGCGGATAACTTTCCCAGCGGGTGCAGGCCGGACATTGCCAATAATAATGCGCCGCTTCAAAACCGCACTGCGTGCAGCGATAACGCGATAATTGCTTGACGTATTTTTGTATCAAGCCACGGGTCAGACTTTCTTCCGAAACCGCATTTTCACCACCTGCTTGCGCTGCTCCGGCGTTTTCTGCATGGTTCATACCACCGTTGTCCGCACGAATACGCGCGTCCAACAGTTTATTGAGTGCATTGAGCGACGGATGCCGCATAAACAATTCATGCAACTGTGGCAAAGTCTGCTCGGCAACGCCATATTGATCCTGCGCCTTTAACCACGCATCCAACACATCAATTGAACCGCTGTCCAACACCTTTTGATGCAAAACATTCAGCCCCTCCTGCGCGCGATTCGCCGCCACATAGGATTTCATCATATCGTTGACCAACAATGGCACCGATTCGGGCTGCTCGCTCGCCAAAGTTTGCCAAATGTGCAGCGCCTCATCGTGCCGATTCTGCTCGGCGTACCACTGACCTTTGAGCAACAACGCGCGTACCGATTTCGGACTTTGACTCAAAGCCGCGTCGATTTCGCGCTGCGCCTGCAGCCAGTCCTTCGCACGCAGCGCAGCCAAGGCCAGTTCACAATGAAAATGCGTCAATGCCGTGGTTTGCTGGCCTGCGGTTTGCGCCGTTTCATTGATTGCCTGCGCCATATCAATCGCCTGATGCCACTCCTGCTGCGACTGATAAATGTGCAGCAACTGCACGCGCGCCTCGTGCTCACGCTCCGTGCCGATTAAACTCTGAAAACACTGCTCCGCGCGATCAAACAAACCGCCGCTCAAAAACGCCATGCCCAATTTATACGTCGCACTCTGACGCGGCGCGGGCGACAAATCGGGGCGATCAATCAAGCTCTGATACACGCGGATGCTGCGCTCCACCTCACCACGCTGACCAAACAAATGACCCAAGGCAAAGTACAAATCCACCGTACCCGTATCCACGCGCGCCACGTCAATCAATGCATCAATCGCCTTGTCCGGTTCCTGATCGAGCAAATGATTCAGGCCTTTGAAATACGATTTCGGCAGTTTTTTACTCTCTTGCAGGCGCTTTTTACTGTCCCATTGCGCCGCCAACCAACCCAACGCAAAAAACAGCGGCAACACCAGCAACCATTCAATTTCAAAATCCATATTTTTACGATTAACCTTATTTGAGCGCCCGTTCGCCTGATCTAGCTACCGTGTGACGCACATCAAGACGCACTCCCACAGACGCATTTCGATAAACAACGCAAGCAGCCGCTCACGGACTCACGTCATTCTTCATGCCATTCGCCTACATCGAATGACCGATTGCCTTACATATTAAAGGGCGGCAACTCCGAATTCACCACCTGCGCCGCCGGTACCGATGATGCCTGATTCGGCGCATATTTGGACAACAACGCTTGCTGATCGGCAATCACACCACGGTTTTGCTCTGTTTCCTTGCGCAAGCGCCGCGCCTCCCATTTCATGGAAAAATACTTCGGCAACAACACCAAAATCCCCAGCAGCAAACCCATCACGAAAAACGCAAACAGCAACACAATCAACGGCAAATCCACCTGCAAGCCCTGCATCACCGAAAAAGTCGTCGTCTGATTATTCAGCAACGCCAGCCACACCAAAACCAGCAGCACCAAAATTCGTAGAATCCACGCAATTACTTTCATTACCTTCTCCAAGCACAACTGTGCACACACAATATATATGATTTAAAATCCTCATCGAGCAACGCGCCCATCCCCATAGTACTACGTTCATATGTTTAGCTGTAAAAAATTAACGCGTTGTTTACAGTATTTTCGGAGAAAATACTGAAATGAATATGCACAAACGAGTCCGCCTAACCCCGTTAGACCGAGAGGAAATATGGCGCTTATATCAAGGTCGACAATGGAAGGTGACGCACTTGGCAGAACACTACCGAGTAAGTCGCCCTACCATCTATTCAGCGCTGAAAAAAGCGCGTTTACAACAATTTGCACCGAGCGACAGCACCAATGCTCGCTATCGTTCGATCCAATATGGGCTTAAACGATTGGCTAAAATTGAGTTGAGTATCCAAGCTCGACTCAAGCGTGAAGCTCAAAGGTATAACAAATCCTATCCCGGCGAAATGGTACATGTTGACACCAAACGTCTGCCCCTAATCAAAGGGCAAAACAACACGCAACCTCGCGAATATCTGTTCGTCGCGATAGACGACTACTCGCGCGAACTCTACGCCGCCATCCTGCCCGATAAAACCCAATTCAGTTCTGCGCAGTTCCTGATGGAACATCTGCTGGCTCAATGCCCTTATGAGATAGACTACATTTACTCAGACAACGGCAAGGAGTATAGAGGTACACCCCATCACGCATTTGTTCAAGCCTGCGCACAGCACAACATCGGGCAGCGCTTTACTCGCATCGCCAGACCTCAAACCAATGGCAAAGCTGAGCGAGTCATTCGTACCTTGATGCAAATGTGGCACGAGAAAATTCAATTTAAAGACCCGTTGCACCGACAAATTGAACTTAATCGCTTCATTAACTTTTACAATACCGTTAAACCTCACAAATCATTAAATAACTTAACCCCCTACGAGATACTACAAAATTACTTTTATCAAACAAACTGTAAACAACCCGATTAATTCTTACAGTTTAGCATTGTAAGCGATTTAAATCACCTCTTGCCAAAAAACACCCCAAAACCAGCCTCATGAACGCACATAAAAAAACGAACCCGAAGGTTCGCTTTTTCGTATTTCATTGAGACTGAAAGGCACTGACTCACGATAGTTTGCGCCAAAATATGATATTTAACCGCATATCGTTTTCGCCATTTCTTCCTCAATCACGGCCTTATTGCTGAGTTGACTGATCCACACGCTCACGCATGTCTTTGCCCGCCTTGAAGTGCGGTACTTTTTTGGACGGCACAGTCACTTGGTCACCGGTTTTTGGATTGCGTCCCATGCGCTCGGGGCGCTCGTTCACCGTGAAGCTGCCAAAACCGCGAATCTCAACCCGCTGTCCTACCGTCAAGGTATGGGCAATTGCGGTGAGAATTGCGCTGGTCGCCATTTCTGCGTCACGCGCCACCAACTGCGGAAAGCGCGCGGCAAGATTATTGATTAATTCGGATTTGGTCATGGTGCTAAGCTTTAATGAGTGCAATTCATCGCAAATATTGCGTACAAAATTCAATCGTTGTTCCTTGGGCGGCGTGATGCCGTCTCCGCCCTCGGTTTCCGATCAATCCAACAGCCTCTCCCGCGCTGGCGGGTGAGGCCGTGTACTCATTATTGCTGTTCCAATTTGGCTTTGAGCAATGCGCCCAAGTTGGTGGTGCCGGATGCGGCCGCACCCGATTCCTCAGCCATGTGTTTCATTGCGGCTTGGGTTTCGGCTTGGTCTTTTGCCTTGATGGACAATTGGATAGAGCGGTTTTTGCGATCCACTGATACGATCACGGCTTCAACGGCGTCACCGTCTTTGAAGTGTGTACCGGCATCTTCAACGCGATCGTTGGAGATTTCAGAGGCACGCAAGTAGCCTTCTACGTCATCAGCCAATGTAATCACCACGCCTTTGGCTTCCACCGATTTGACGGTGCCTTTAACCAAAGAGCCTTTGTCGTGCAGGCCAACGTAGTTCATGAATGGATCGCCTTCGAGCTGTTTGATGCCCAAGGAGATGCGCTCTTTGTCCACGTCGATGGACAGGATAACGGCTTCCACTTCCTGACCTTTTTTGTAGTTGCGCAAAGCCGCTTCAGGCGCTTCTTGCCAAGACAAGTCAGACATGTGTACCAAACCGTCGATACCGCCTTCTAAACCAACAAACACGCCGAAGTCAGTGATGGAGCGGATCGCGCCTTTAACTTTGTCGCCTTTTTTGAAGTTGGCTTCAAATTCGTCCCACGGATTGGCTTTGCATTGTTTCATGCCCAAAGAGATGCGACGTTTGGATTCGTCGATTTCGAGGATCATGACTTCGACTTCGTCGCCCAAGGTCACGAGTTTCTTCGGATCAACGTTTTTGTTGGTCCAGTCCATTTCGGATACGTGTACCAAGCCTTCGATGCCTTGTTCGATTTCAACGAACGCGCCGTAGTCGGTGATGTTGGTGACTTTACCGAACAAACGGGTATTTTGCGGATAACGGCTGCTCAAACCAGACCAAGGATCGTCGCCCAGTTGTTTGATGCCCAGTGAAACGCGGTGTTTTTCTTGATCGAATTTCAAGATTTTCGCTTCGACTTCTTGACCCACGGTCAAGACTTCGGATGGGTGACGCACACGACGCCATGCCAAATCGGTGATGTGCAACAGGCCGTCAATGCCGCCCAAATCAACGAACGCACCGTAGTCGGTGATGTTTTTAACGATACCTTTGACCACTTCGCCTTCTTTCAAAGTTTCGGCCAATTTAGCGCGCTCTTCGCCCATGGTCACTTCGAGTACCGCGCGGCGGCTCAAGACCACGTTATTGCGTTTGCGATCCAATTTGATGACTTTGAATTCCATGGTCTTACCCTCAAATGGGCTCATGTCTTTGATCGGACGCAAGTCCAACAAAGAGCCTGGCAAGAACGCACGAATGCTGTTCGCCATAACGGTCAAACCACCTTTGACTTTGCCTGTAACGGTACCGGTCACCAATTCGCCGGTTTCCAGGGCTTTTTCCAAATCCAACCAAGCAGACAAACGCTTGGCACGGTCGCGTGACAACACGGTGTCACCAAAACCGTTTTCCAACGAATCAATGGCCACACTCACGAAATCGCCCACTTCGGCTTCGAGTACGCCTTGATCGTTCAAAAATTCTTCTACCGGAATAAAGGCTTCCGATTTCAAACCGGCGTTTACTACCACGAAGTTGTGGTCAACACGCACGATTTCAGCGGTGATTACCTCACCTGAGCGCATTTCTTGACGCGCTAATGATTCTTCAAATAAAGCTGCAAAGCTTTCCATATTGGCAACTGATGTCATTGATCAATTCACTTTAAAGTTACGCAGAGTCCCTGAGCGTCCGACGACATGTCCGACTACAACCCAAAAACACTGGAGTTTACACAAAGAATGCCGACGCATTCCAGCATTCCACCACAAGACTCCGCCGCAAAAATTCACGTCGGAGCACATTCGATTAAGCCTTGTTCAACGCCGATTCATACTGCGCAATCACCGTCTGAATCGCCTGCATCAAGCTCATGTGCGAGGTATCGAGTACATAGGCATCGGCGACCGGTTTGAGCGGCGCGAAGGCTCGCGCCATATCTCGCGCATCACGCGCCTGCAAATCAGCCACAAGGTTTGTCATATTAGCAGAAAAACCCTTGTCAATCAATTGTTTATAACGACGCTCGGCACGAATGTGTGCATCGGCGGTCAAAAAGATTTTTGCCAAAGCATCGGGGAAGACCACGCTGGCCATATCGCGCCCATCCGCGACCAAGCCGGGCGCTTGCGCAAAGTCGCGTTGGCGTTGCAACAGCGCTTGGCGCAAAACCCCGACCGTCGCGATTTTCGAGGCCATATTGCCGGTCGCTTCCTGCCGAATGGCTTGGCTCACATCCTCGCCCTCCAACACAATGGTTTCGTCCAAAAAGCGCGCATCCAAGGCACTCGCCCATTCGGCCAACTGTTGCTCGTGCGCGACATCCAGCTCGGTTTCCGCCGTCCAACCCGCGCGCAAGGCCTGCAAGGCGACCAAACGGTACAAGGCACCACTGTCCAAATAGTGAAAGCCCAGCTCGTGCGCCACGGCCTGCGCCACGGCGCCTTTGCCTGATGCGGTCGGTCCGTCGATGGCGATCACCGGAATCATCGTTGACGTATTCATCTGCGTCCTTTTTAATGCGTTTGCGGCAACGCATTCATACCCACTGCCGCCCAAGTTTGTTCCAAACCCTGCGCCGGTGCATTTTTAAAGCCGCTGCGCACGTAGCTGTGCCAGCGCCCGACAATCCAGCTCATCCAAAATTCGCTGTACACGCCCACGTCCACCGGCGGCACCCAGCCGGTTTCCATCGCGATATTGCGCAGCAGTTGTTTGAGCGAAGCTTGCAGGCGTTCGATCAATTGGGTCACACGCTGTTGCAGGCGTTCGTGCTCGTTTTGCAGCACATCGCCGATCAGCACCCGCGCCATGCCCGAGTTTTTTTGTGCAAACACCAGCATGATTTGAATGGATTTTTGCAGCTTGACCACCGCTGAAACATCGCTCAGAGCGATTTGCTTGAGCAAACCGAGCAAGCTGGTTTCGATGAATTCAATCAGGCCTTCAAACATCTGCGCCTTGCTGGCGAAATGACGGTACAACGCGGCTTCGGAAATATCCAAACGCTTGGCCAAGCCGGCGGTGGTGACTTTCTCAGCGTTGGGTTGCTCCAAAATATGCGCCAAGGTCTGCAAAATTTGGATGCGGCGCTCGCCGCGTTTGCTCTTGGGTCCGGTGTATTTTTTGCCGGATTCGTTGCTGGATGCACTGTTTGGTGTACTGCTTTCTGCCTCTGTTGAGTTATCGGCTGCGGTCGGTTCAACGCTCGTTGATTCGGCGTTCATATCGTGCGTAGGTGCTGTTGGATTCATTATTGTTTTTCCAAAACGGTCAGGTGAAATGGGAGACGCACATTATAGCGATTTTGCGCCATAAAAAAACCCCCTGCATCATAAAATGCAGAGGGTTTTTGCGCATGAACGCTTAAGTTGGTACTTACTCTTGTGGTTTTTCCTCAGCGCTGTCCAAGGTGAAATCCATCACTTCCACTTCAGGCTCCACGCGGAACAATTCTTCTTCCGCGCGGTTCTGTTCGTACACGCGTTTGTTCGCGCGTGCACGGTGGAAGGCCAAGCCGGTACCGGCCGGAATCAAACGGCCGACGATCACGTTTTCTTTCAGACCACGCAATTCGTCGCGTTTGCCCATGATCGCCGCTTCGGTCAAGACGCGGGTGGTTTCCTGGAACGACGCTGCCGAGATGAAGGAGTCGGTCGAGAGTGATGCTTTGGTGATACCGAGCAATACGTTGTCGTATTTGGCCGGCAATTTGTCTTCCGCAACCATACGCTCGTTTTCGATCAGCATTTCGGAGCGCTCAACCTGCTCACCCGGGATGAACTTGGTATCGCCCGGATCGGTGATTTGCACACGACGCAACATCTGACGCACGATCACTTCGATGTGCTTGTCGTTGATCTTCACACCTTGCAAACGATACACGTCCTGCACCTCGTCCACAATGTAGGTCGCCAAGGCTTCGGTACCGAGCAAGCGTAAGATGTCTTGCGGATCCGATGGACCCTCGATGATCACCTCGCCTTTATTCACGACTTGACCTTCGTGTACGGTCAAATGCTTGTCTTTACCGATCAGGAACTCGTGTTGACCGCCATCCAAGTCGGTGATGACCAGACGTTGTTTACCACGGGTTTCTTTACCAAACGACACCGTACCGGTGACTTCGGCCAACATACCGGCATCTTTTGGTGAACGCGCCTCGAACAACTCGGCCACGCGCGGCAGACCACCGGTAATATCACGGGTTTTTTGCGATTCCATCGGAATACGCGCCAATACTTCGCCGCGACCCACGTCTTGACCGTCACGCACGGTAATCAGTGCACCCACGGGGAAGCCGATGGTTACCGAGTGTTCCGTGCCTGGAATCACCACTTCTTCGCCTGCTTCGTTGAGCAATTTCACTTGCGGACGCAAGGCTTTCGCGCCGGATGCACCGCGACGTTTCGGGTCAATCGCCACCAGAGTAGACAAACCGGTCACTTCGTCGATTTGCTTCGCCACGGTCACGCCTTCTTCAACGTTTTCAAACTTGATCTGACCGGCGTATTCGGTGATGATCGGACGTGTCAACGGATCCCAGTTGGCCAGCAAAGTGCCGGCTTTAATGGTCGCGCCGTCTTTGACCAACAAATTCGCGCCGTATGGCAATTTATGACGTTCGCGTTCACGGCCATGTTCGTCGCTGATGACCAATTCGCCTGAGCGGGAAATCACGATTTGCTCACCGGCGTTGTTGGTCACATAGCGCATGGTGCTGGTGAAACCGACAATACCGTTGGATTTGGCTTCCACGCTGGATTGAACGTTTGCACGCTGCGCCGCACCACCAATGTGGAAGGTACGCATGGTCAACTGAGTACCCGGCTCACCGATCGATTGCGCCGCGATCACACCGACCGCTTCGCCTTTGTTGATCAGGCCACCGCGACCCAAGTCACGACCGTAACATTTCGCGCACAGACCGTAACGGGTGTCGCAGGTCAATGGCGTACGTACTTTCACTTCGTCAATGCCCAGCTTGTCGATCAAGTCCACTTGGTCTTCTTCAAGCAAGGTGCCGGCTTCCAACACAGTTTCTTGCGTTTCAGGATTCACGACATCCGCAGCCGCCACACGGCCGAAAATACGATCGCGCAAGGCTTCGATCACTTCACCTCCCTCAACCAATGCCTTCATCGCCACGCCGTTGGATGTGCCGCAATCGTCTTCAACCACCACCAAGTCCTGCGTCACGTCAACCAAACGACGCGTCAGGTAACCGGAGTTCGCGGTTTTCAACGCGGTATCAGCCAAACCTTTACGCGCACCGTGGGTCGAGTTAAAGTACTGTAATACATTCAAACCTTCGCGGAAGTTCGCGGTAATCGGCGTTTCAATAATCGAGCCGTCTGGTTTCGCCATCAAGCCGCGCATACCGGCCAGCTGACGAATCTGCGTCGCACTACCACGCGCGCCTGAGTCCGCCATCATGTAAATCGCATTGAAGGATTCTTCGCGCGTGTCATTGCCATGACGATCTTGCACCGGATCCGTCGAGAGCTGATCCATCATCGCTTTGCCCACTTGATCCGAAGTGCGACCCCAAATGTCAATTACTTTATTGTAGCGCTCGCCTGCCGTCACCAAACCGGATGAGTATTGCTGTTCAATCTCCTTGACCTCTTTGGACGCGGCGTCAATCAAGCTTTCCTTGACTTCCGGAACCAGCATGTCGTCAATCGCAATCGAAATGCCCGCACGCGTTGCCAAGCCAAAACCGTTGGCTTTCAAACGATCCACGAACAACACGGTTTCACGCAAACCGCAACGGCGGAACACGGTGGTAATCAGCTTGGAAATTTCTTTTTTCTTCAAGGTTTTGTTCATCACTTCGAACGACAAACCTTGCGGCAAAATTTCCGACAGGAATGCACGACCCACGGTGGTTTCGTAACGCTTCATGCGTTTCACAAACTCATCGCCGTCCGGCCCGTCTACTTTGTCATATTCGGCAATACGCACGGTGATGCGCGTGGTCAAGCCCACTTCGCCCGCCGCGTACGCACGGTGCACCTCGCCCACATCGGCAAAGAACATGCCTTCGCCTTTGGCATTGGTTTTTGCGCGGGTCGCGTAGTACAGGCCCAAGACAATATCCTGAGAAGGTACGACAGACGGCTCGCCCGATGCCGGGAACAAGACGTTGTTCGAGGCCAACATCAGAGTGCGTGCTTCGGTTTGCGCTTCCAAGCTCAACGGTACGTGTACCGCCATTTGGTCACCGTCAAAGTCGGCGTTGAACGCCGCACAGACCAGCGGGTGCAACTGAATTGCTTTACCTTCGATCAATACCGGCTCGAACGCTTGAATCCCCAAACGGTGCAAGGTCGGCGCACGGTTGAGCAATACCGGATGTTCGCGGATGACTTCTTCCAAAATATCCCAAACCACCGGCTCTTGCATTTCCACCATGCGTTTGGCCGATTTGATCGTGTTGGCCAAACCTTGTGCTTCGAGTTTGTTGTAAATGAACGGCTTGAACAATTCCAAAGCCATCAGTTTTGGCAAACCGCATTGGTGCAATTTGAGCTGCGGACCGACCACAATCACCGAACGACCGGAGTAATCCACACGTTTACCCAACAGGTTTTGACGGAAACGACCGCCTTTACCTTTGATCATGTCGGCCAAAGATTTGAGCGCGCGTTTGTTCGCGCCGGCCATGGCTTTGCCACGACGACCGTTATCGAGCAGCGAATCGACCGCTTCTTGCAGCATCCGTTTTTCGTTGCGCGTGATAATTTCCGGCGCACGCAATTCGAGCAGGCGTTTCAAACGGTTGTTGCGGTTGATCACGCGGCGGTACAAATCGTTCAGGTCGGAGGTCGCGAAACGACCGCCGTCCAATGGTACCAATGGGCGCAAATCCGGTGGCAATACCGGCAAAACTTCCAAAATCATCCATTCCGGCTTGATGCCCGAGCGGGTGAAAGCTTCCAACACTTTCAGACGTTTAGCCAATTTTTTGATTTTGGCTTCGGACGAGGTGTTTTTCAGCTCTTCACGCAATTTTTCAACTTCAGACGGCACGTCGAGTTTTTGCAATAACTCGCGGATGCCTTCCGCGCCCATCAGCGCGCGGAATTCGTCACCGTATTCTTCAACTTTGGCGTAGTAATCGTCCTCGGTCATGATTTGGCAGCGTTTGAGCGGGGTCATGCCCGGATCAATCACCACGAATGCTTCGAAATACAGCACGCGTTCGATGTCGCGCAAAGTCATGTCCAACACCATACCCAAGCGGGATGGCAAGGATTTGAGGAACCAGATGTGCGACACGGGTGAGGCCAAATCAATGTGACCCATGCGTTCACGACGCACTTTGGTCAAAGTGACTTCCACGCCGCAACGCTCACAGGTGACGCCGCGGTGTTTCAAACGTTTGTATTTACCGCACAAGCATTCGTAGTCCTTCACAGGGCCGAAAATTTTCGCGCAGAACAGGCCGTCACGTTCAGGTTTGAACGTGCGGTAGTTAATGGTTTCCGGTTTTTTCACTTCACCGTGCGACCACGAACGAATTTTATCCGGCGAGGCCAAACCGACCTTAATCACGTCGAAATTTTCGTTCGCTTGAATTTGCTTAAACAAATTGAGCATTGGATTATTCATAGTTCAAGCTCCTAAATTAGTTAGTGTCCAAATCCATGTCCACGCCCAGTGAACGGATTTCTTTGACCAATACGTTGAAGGATTCCGGCATGCTGGCATCGATCTCGTGCTCGCCTTTGACGATGTTGTCGTACATCTTCGTACGGCCATTGATATCGTCGGACTTGACGGTCAACATCTCTTGCAGGATGTACGACGCGCCGTACGCCTCCAGCGCCCAGACCTCCATCTCACCGAAACGCTGACCACCAAACTGCGCTTTACCGCCCAGAGGCTGCTGCGTCACCAAGCTGTATGGACCGGTTGAACGCGCGTGCATCTTGTCGTCCACCAAGTGGTGCAGTTTCAGGATGTGCATGTAGCCCACGGTCACTTTGCGTTCAAACGGATCGCCGGTGCGGCCATCGTACAGCTGCATTTGCGTTTTGCTGTCGTTAAAGCCCAGTTTTTGGGTTTTCTCGTCGGCATCAGGGAAGGCCAAATCGAGCATGCGGTGAATTTCTTGTTCCGCCGCGCCGTCAAATACCGGCGTGGCAAACGGTACACCGTTGCGCAGATTTTGTGCCAATTCGAGCAATTCGGCATCGGACAGACCTTTGATGTCTTCCTTCTGACCAGAGGCGTTGTAAATTTGTTCGATGAATTTACGCAGCTCTTCGACTTTCGCCTGCTGTTTCATCATCTCGTCAATGCGCCAGCCCAGCCCTTTGGCCGCCCAACCCAAATGTACCTCGAGAATCTGACCAACGTTCATACGCGATGGTACGCCCAACGGGTTCAATACGATGTCCACCGGCGTGCCATCGGCCATGTGCGGCATGTCCTCTACCGGTACGATCAATGACACGACACCTTTGTTACCGTGGCGACCGGCCATTTTGTCACCGGGTTGCAGACGGCGTTTAACCGCCAGATACACCTTGACCATCTTGATCACGCCGGCTGGCAGATCATCGCCTTGCGTCAATTTTTTGCGCTTTTCTTCAAACGCGTTGTTGAACTGCGCTCGTTTTTGATCCAAGGCTTCACGCACCGCTTCCATATCGGCGGCAACGGCGTCATCGGCTACGCGAATGTCGAACCATTTGTAGTGGTCTGCGAATTCGTCCAAATACTCTTTGCTGATTTTCGCGCCTTTAGCCAGCTTGTTCGGGCCGCCGTTGGCGACTTTGCCGATCAAGGTTTTTTCCAAACGGGAAAACGCGTCACGCGCCACAATACGCATTTGATCTTCGAGATCGTGGCGATAGCGATTCAATTCATCGTCAATGATCGATTGTGCACGAGCATCACGGGTCGTGCCTTCGCGTGTGAATACTTGTACATCGATCACGGTACCAACCATACCGCCCGGTACGCGCAATGAGGTGTCTTTCACGTCAGAGGCTTTTTCACCGAAAATCGCGCGCAGGAGTTTTTCTTCCGGCGTGAGTTGGGTTTCACCTTTTGGCGTGACTTTACCAACCAATACGTCGCCGGATTTCACTTCCGCACCGATGTGGATGATGCCTGAGTCGTCCAAACGGGTCAGTTGCGATTCGGCCAAGTTGGAAATATCGCGGGTGATTTCTTCCGCGCCCAGCTTGGTGTCGCGTGCGACCACGCTCAATTCTTCGATGTGAATCGAGGTGTAGCGGTCATCGGCCACAACTTTTTCGGAGATCAAAATCGAGTCCTCGAAGTTGTAACCATTCCACGGCATGAACGCGACCATCATGTTTTGACCCAGCGCCAATTCGCCCAAGTCGGTCGATGCACCGTCAGCGATCACGTCGCCGCGCGCCACGACGTCGCCTTTTTTGACGATCGGACGTTGGTTGATGTTGG
Source organism: Puribacter membranae (assembly GCF_055380425.1). Taxonomy (NCBI): domain Bacteria; kingdom Pseudomonadati; phylum Pseudomonadota; class Betaproteobacteria; order Burkholderiales; family Burkholderiaceae; genus Puribacter; species Puribacter membranae. The sequence goes on along the minus strand of NZ_AP040167.1, from coordinate 2,078,121 downwards.
TGTTTTGGTTCGAGCGGGTGTATTTGATCAGGTTGTAGATGTCCACACCGACTTCACCGGCCACTGTTTCGTCGTCGTTCACGCGAATCACAATGCGGTTCGCTTCGATGTGATCAACCACGCCGCCACGCAGCGCTTGTACCGCTGTACCCGAGTCAACCGCCACGGTGCGCTCAATCCCCGTACCGACAACCGCTTTTTCAGCGCGCAGACACGGAACGGCCTGACGTTGCATGTTTGAACCCATCAATGCACGGTTCGCATCATCGTGCTCGAGGAACGGAATCAAGGATGCCGCCACGGAAACGATCTGCGATGGCGCCACGTCCATGTACTGCACGCGCTCCGGCGATACGAGCATGGATTCGCCCGCTTCACGCGCAGAAACCAGCTCACCGATCAAAGTGCCTTTGTCGTCCACTTCCGCATTCGCCTGCGCGATGACGTATTTACCCTCTTCAATTGCAGACAAATAATCGATTTTGTCGGTCACTTTCATGTTTTCAACGCGGCGGTACGGCGTTTCGAGGAAGCCGTATTCGTTCAAACGCGCGTAAATCGCCATGGAGTTAATCAAACCAATGTTTGGACCCTCTGGCGTTTCAATCGGACATACGCGACCGTAGTGCGTCGGGTGTACGTCACGCACCTCAAAGCCGGCACGCTCACGCGTCAAACCGCCCGGACCGAGTGCTGATACACGGCGCTTGTGGGTGATTTCCGACAATGGGTTGGTTTGATCCATAAACTGCGACAATTGGCTGGAACCAAAGAACTCTTTGATCGCCGATGAAATCGGTTTGGAGTTGATCAAATCATGTGGCAACAGACCTTCAGATTCCGCTTGCGCCAAGCGCTCTTTGACCGCACGCTCTACACGCGCCAAGCCTGAGCGGAATTGGTTTTCGGTCAATTCGCCGACGCAACGCACGCGACGATTACCCAAGTGATCAATATCATCCACTTCGCCAATACCGTTGCGCAGATCAACCAGCGTTTTCACCACGTCGAGGATGTCGTCGTTGTCCAATACCATCGCGCCTTCATCGCTGTCGCGACCCAAGCGGCGGTTGAACTTCATACGACCCACGCGCGACAAATCATACGCGTCTTCGGAGTAGAACAAGCGGTTGAACAAGGCTTCTACGGCTTCATCGGTCGGCGGTTCGCCCGGGCGCATCATGCGGTAAATCGCAATGCGCGCGGCATTTTGATCGGCCGTTTCGTCCAAACGCAAGGCGTTGGAAATGTACGCGCCGTGATCCAATTCGTTGGTGTACAGCACTTCCACGCGTTTGATGCCTGCATCGCGCAATTTGCGCAAAGATTCTTCGGTCAACTCATCGTTGGCTTTGGCAATCACTTCGCCCGTGTCCGCATCGATCACGTTTTTCGCCAAGACCAAGCCAAGCAAGTAATCTTCCGGCACATGGATTTCCTGCAAACCCGCTTTTTCGATGTCACGAATGTGTTTACCGGTGATACGCTTGTCACGCGCGACCAAGACTTTGCCGTCTTTGTCCACGATGTCAAAACGCGCCACTTCACCGCGCAAACGCTCGGTATTGACCGGAATGTAGCCGCCCTCTTTCACCAAAGTCACATCGGTGAATTCAAAGAACGTAGCCAAAATTTGTTCCGGAGTCATGCCTATGGATTTGAGCAAAATGGTCACAGGCATTTTACGGCGACGGTCGACGCGGAAATACAACACGTCTTTCGGATCAAACTCGAAATCCAACCATGAACCGCGGTAAGGAATGATGCGCGCTGAGAACAGCAATTTGCCCGAGCTGTGGGTTTTGCCTTTGTCATGCTCGAAGAACACGCCCGGTGAGCGGTGCAACTGCGACACGATCACGCGTTCGGTACCATTGATCACGAATGAGCCGGTGTTGGTCATCAGCGGCAATTCGCCCATGTACACTTCCTGCTCTTTCACTTCCTTCACGGTCGGCTTGGACGCTTCTTTGTCCATCAACACCAAGCGCACTTTCGCGCGCAAGGCCGAGCAGAAAGTCAAACCACGTTGTTGACACTCTTTCACGTCAAACACCGGCGGCGCGAGGTGATAACTCACGAACTCCAAACGCGCCATTTCATTGTGCGACACGATCGGGAAAATCGAGGTGAATGCCGCTTGCAGGCCGATATTACGGCGTTGCATCGGATCCACGTCGGCTTGTAAAAATTCATAATACGAATGTAGCTGGGTTTCCAGCAGATAAGGCACTTGCTGAACGACTTCGCGCTTGGCGAAACTTTTACGAATGCGTTTTTTCTCAGTAAATGAGTAAGACTGAGCTTTGGCCATGAAGCACTCCAAGACAGAGGGTTTATCGGAATAAACAAAGAAAATTAAAGACCCGTTGAATTTGGTGACCGGCCACTACCGGTCGCTGGCGGACAATATCATCCCAGCACAGTCTGAACCCATTCATGTGGCAAGCGCAGCACTTCACTGTCGACTTGAGCCACAACACGCGACCATCAAAAACACCGCGCGCCGAAAGCACCCAAACTGTCGGACTCGAACAATACCCGACCAAATTTATTTTCTCGTCTTTAAAAAGAAAACAAAACGAAATTCACTCATCGCATTTAAATCAACTGATTTAAATCAACGAATCAACTCGGTTTTGGCTTCTGCCAAACACTTTACACTCACTTCCAACGGCTTCCCTTTGATCGCCACACGAAGCACACAATAGCGGCGACGATAAGACGGGAAAAGGCCGACGTCCGAAAACGTCAGCCCCCACTCGAAAAAGCACCCAATTATTTGAGTTCGGCTTTCGCGCCCGCTTCTTCCAATTTTTTCTTAGCTTCTTCAGCTTCAGCTTTAGACACGCCTTCTTTAACTGCTTTAGGTGCGCCGTCAACCATGTCTTTGGCTTCTTTCAAGCCCAAGCCAGTGATTTCACGAACCGCTTTAATCACAGATACTTTGTTCGCGCCGGCTTCAGCCAAGATCACGTCAAATTCAGTTTTCTCTTCAGCTGCCGCTGCACCACCTGCTGCAGGGCCTGCCGCAACCGCTACCGCAGCTGCTGATACACCGAATTTTTCTTCGAACGCTTTAACCAAGTCGTTCAAATCCATTACAGACATCGCCGCTACTGCTTCTAGGATATCGTCTTTAGTAATTGCCATTTGTATTGCTCCAAATATTTTCGGGCTATGTGCTGAATCAAATTTAAAAAACTCAGCAGCCCAACATCAGTTAAAAATGAGATTATGCCGCTTCTGACTGTTTTTGCTCGGCAACCGCACCCAAAGCGCGCGCCAAACCAGAAACAGGGGCCTTCATCACGTATGCCAACTTCGACAACAATTCTTCGCGGCTTGGGATGCTTGCTAAGGCTTTGATGCCCACAGTATCCAGCTTAGAACCGTTGTAAGCACCTGCTTTCAAAACCAATTTGTCATTGGTTTTGGCAAAGTCGTTCAAAACTTTTGCCGCAGCTACCGCATCTTCAGAGATGCTGTAAAGCAATGGACCGACCATTTCGTCAGCCAATACTTCAAACGAAGTACCCGCCACCGCACGACGCGCCAATGTGTTTTTCAACACACGGATTTGCACGCCTTGCTCACGGGCTTGTTTACGCAATGTTGTCAGAGCGCCAACGCTAATCCCACGATACTCAGCCACGGCCATAGTTTGCGCGTTTTCAATCAATTGCGCTACTTCGGCAACGACGGCTTTTTTATCTTCAAGATTCAATGCCACTTGTTAGCTCCTACATCATTTTAAGGAAAAGTCATGGTTCATGCGCATCGCGCATCAATCACAACACCCAACGACTTCCTCAACGACTGTGTTATTTGTCGGTACACCCCAACAAACAACGGCAATTCATTTTCGGGGTCGCTATTCTGCGCTGGCTATTTGAACTGCATGTTAAACACATGCCTCTCAAGAGATTAAGCAATGATGATTTGAACTAAACCACCTCGCACCAACGGTCTTTGAAAGCTCGCTGTGATAAAAAAATACACCACAGCGACCCAAAGCACTTTATCGCTCGCCGACCCAACCTGTGAGCGACGAGCTCATGTTTTTTAACGATTCAGCGATTAAGCAATCGTTGTGCTGTCCACACGCACACCCACACCCATAGTCGAAGACAAGGCCACTTTACGGATGTAAACGCCTTTGCTTGACGCAGGTTTGAGTTTGGTCAACTCAGCGATCAATGCTTGCAAGTTGGTTTTCAATGCGTCCACTTCAAAGGTCGCACGACCCAAAGTCGCGTGAATGATACCGGCTTTGTCCACACGGAACTGCACTTGACCGGCTTTCGCGTTTTTCACCGCAGTTTCAACGTCCGGAGTCACGGTACCGACTTTCGGGTTTGGCATCAAACCACGCGGACCCAAGATTTGACCCAAAGCACCCACCACGCGCATCGCATCCGGCGTAGCGATCACAATATCAAAGTCCATATTACCGGCTTTAACTTGTTCCGCCAAATCTTCCATACCGACGATTTCCGCACCGGCCGCTTTAGCGATTTCGGCTTTTTCGCCTTGCGCAAACACCGCAACGCGAACCGATTTGCCGGTACCGGCAGGCAATACCACCGAACCACGAACGGTTTGATCGGATTTCTTAGGGTCTACGCCCAACTGCACCGCAACGTCAATCGACTCGGTGAATTTGGCATTGGCACATTCTTTCACCAAAGCAAATGCTTCATCAGCAGCATACAGCTTGTTGCGATCAACTTTTTCAGCCAACAACTTGGCGCGTTTACTCAATTTAGCCATTTTACACGCCCTCCACGATGATACCCATGCTGCGTGCGCTACCGGCAATGGTACGCACCGCTGCGTCCAAATCGGCCGCAGTCAAGTCTGGTTGTTTGGTTTTTGCGATTTCTTCCGCTTGTTCGCGGGTAATGGTCGCCACTTTATCCGAGTGCGGGCGAGCCGAACCTTTTTGCAACTTAGCCGCGCGTTTGAGCAAGGTCGTTGCCGGAGTGGTTTTCATTACGAAGGTGAAGCTTTTATCCGCATACGCTGTGATCACCACAGGTACTGGCAGACCCGGCTCTACACCTTGGGTTGCCGCGTTAAACGCTTTACAGAACTCCATGATATTCAGACCGCGTTGACCCAACGCAGGACCGACTGGAGGAGACGGGTTTGCTTTACCCGCAGGAATTTGCAGCTTAATAAAGCCGACAATCTTCTTTGCCATTTTTCACTTCCTTGAGTGGTAACGCCATTTCGGTGAATCACTTCACGCTACTTTGGCTCCTCTTGCAACTTATTTATTCATTCACTGATCGCAAATGCAGGTAAAGTCGCTTAACCTTAAATTTTGATTTTGTCTCTAAATCAGACGATTTTTTCAACCTGATCAAACCCCAATTCCACCGGCGTTGAGCGGCCAAAAATCGTGACCGCTACGCGCAGTTTGTTTCGCTCGTAGTTAACTTCCTCAACGAACGCATTGAAATCGGCAAACGGCCCTTCGGTGACGCGCAACTCTTCGCCCACCTCAAATTCGATTTTCGGACGTGGACGCTCGCCACTCATCAGGCTCAATACTTTTTCCACATCGTGCGGCGGCAACGGACGCGGTTTATTGCCCACACCACCCACAAAGCCAGATACTTTCGGCGTGCTTTTTACCAAATGCCAAGTCTCGTCCGTCATGGCCATCTCAATCAACACATAACCCGGATACAAGCGACGCTCGGCAACCACACGCTTGCCATTGCGCATCTCGACCACTTCCTCTGTCGGCACCAAAACACGACCAAACATATCGTCCATGCCAGAACGCGCAATGCGCTCATTCAATGAGCGCTCTACATTCTTTTCCATGCTCGAATGAGCCTGAATGAAGTACCAACGTTTTTCCATTATCTATTCCAACGCAAAATCAGATCGTACAGCACCCATTCGATCAGTTTGTCAACACCCAGAATAAACAAGGCCATCACAAACACAAACAGGAACACCACACCCGCCATTTGCAAAACTTCTTTTCGAGTCGGCCAAACCACTTTACGGGTTTCGCGATAACTCTCTTTGGCAAACGCCACAAATGCTTTGCCGCTGGGCGACACAAAAAACACCACCGCAGCCAAGACAAAACCCGCCAACAACAAAAGCGATTTCAAGTACGCAGGTTGCAGCGGGAGAAATAAATACGCCACAAACGCGGCGACTAAAACAACGATCGGCGCCCAAACACCCCACTTAGAAGGATTGGCATCGACAACATGAGTTTGAGACATTGCCTCTTCGCTTATAAAATTTGAATAGCTGTTTTGACTGTGGCAGGGGCGGAGGGTCTCGAACCCCCAACCTACGGTTTTGGAGACCGTCACTCTACCAATTGAGCTACGCCCCTACAACCAAAACTTATTGAATCGACTGATTTTCTCTTTTCAATAGAGAAAGAAGCGGGATTCTATCACAAAAATAGAATCCCGTCCAGCATTACCCTTCGGGGTAATTAAATATTACGCAGTGATCTTAGCCACAACACCCGCGCCGACGGTACGGCCGCCTTCGCGAATCGCGAAACGCAAGCCTTCTTCCATCGCGATTGGCGCGATCAATTCTACGGACATAGATACGTTGTCACCCGGCATCACCATTTCTTTGTCTGCTGGCAAAGTCACGGCACCGGTCACGTCAGTAGTACGGAAGTAGAATTGCGGACGGTAGTTGTTAAAGAATGGGGTGTGACGACCACCTTCTTCTTTGGACAATACGTATACTTCCGCGTCGAATTTGGTGTGTGGGTTGATGGAACCTGGTTTGGCCAATACTTGACCGCGCTCTACGTCTTCACGCTTGGTACCACGCAACAGTACACCCACGTTGTCACCGGCCTGACCTTGATCCAGCAATTTGCGGAACATTTCTACACCGGTACAGGTGGTTTTTTGGGTTGGTTTGATACCAACGATTTCGATCTCTTCGCCGACTTTAACGATACCACGTTCGATACGACCGGTTACGACGGTACCACGACCAGAAATAGAGAATACGTCTTCGATTGGCATCAGGAATGTGCCGTCAACCGCGCGTTCCGGAGTTGGGATGTAGCTGTCTAATGCTTCGCCCAAAGCCAAGATGGATGGCTCGCCGATGTCTGATTGGTCACCTTCCAATGCCAATTTGGCAGAACCTTTGACGATAGGCAAGTCGTCGCCTGGGAAGTCGTATTTGGACAGCAGTTCGCGAACTTCCATTTCGACCAATTCCAACAATTCTTCGTCGTCAACCATGTCGCATTTGTTCAGGTAGACGATGATGTACGGTACACCTACTTGGCGCGCCAACAGGATGTGTTCGCGGGTTTGTGGCATTGGGCCGTCAGCGGCCGAGCACACCAGAATCGCGCCGTCCATTTGCGCCGCACCGGTAATCATGTTTTTCACATAGTCGGCGTGACCCGGGCAGTCTACGTGGGCGTAGTGGCGACCTGCGGTTTCGTACTCGACGTGCGCAGTGTTGATGGTAATACCACGTGCTTTTTCTTCTGGTGCCGCGTCAATATCCGCGTAGCCTTTGGCTTCACCACCGAATTTTTTGGTCAATACCGTCGTGATTGCCGCGGTCAATGTCGTTTTACCGTGATCCACGTGACCAATCGTACCTACGTTCACGTGCGGTTTGGTACGTTCAAACTTGCCTTTTGCCATAATAGACCCCTTTTTTAGGAAGTAATGGATAGTAAATATTGGATAATCTGGTGCCCATGGCGGGAATCGGACCCGCGACCTCTCCCTTACCAAGGGAGTGCTCTACCACTGAGCCACATGGGCGATATGAGGAAAACCTTTGCTGGAGCGGGAGACGAGAATCGAACTCGCGTCATTAGCTTGGAAGGCTAAGGTTCTACCATTAAACTACTCCCGCACTACGCACGCATAAGCATCATACATTGTTGTTCGGGATGCTATTACCCACGGTTTTCTTTGGTGGAGAGGGCTGGATTCGAACCAGCGTACTCATAGAGGGCAGATTTACAGTCTGCTGCCATTAACCACTCGGCCACCTCTCCTGTAAGAGAATGCAATTATCGACATTATCATTTTGTTTGTCAACTGCTTTTGCGCCGCTTTGCGCGTTTATCTGCGTATTTTTTGAATTTTTCACCTATAATTCGAATTCTTCGTCTCTTTTGTGAGACTTTTTTGTTCTATTTTTTGCTCGGAATCATGCTTTCACCTCAACGAATTTTACTGGCCTTTTCTTACACCGTTAAAGGTTTGCGCAGCGCTTGGCGCACCGAGGCGGCATTTCGCGATGATGTTTTGCTGGTGCTGATCGTGCAAGCGCTTTGCTTATGGTTGCAACCGCCGCTGTGGCTGTGGCTGCTGTTTGGTTTAAGCAACGCCTTGCTGCTGGTCACAGAGCTGCTCAACACGGGTTTGGAGTATCTGGCTGATCACGCCAGCACCGATCATCATGCTTTACTCGGCAGTGCGAAGGACGTCGGTAGTGCGGCGGTGTTTATTTTATTGGTCTTCAACACAATTGTGTTGGCGGTGATTGCCTATTTGCATTGGCAAAACTAAAAAAGACCGCAATCGGTGGACTGCGGTTTTTGCGAACAACACTATGCGTTACAAAATGTATTGCGCGAGGTTTTCGTCCTGAATTAAGTCACCCAAACGCGCCTCAACAAACGCCGCATCAATGCTCACGGTTTTGCCGTTGTATTCATGCGCTTTGTAGGAAATTTCTTCGAGCAACTTTTCCATCACGGTGTGCAAACGGCGCGCGCCAATGTTTTCCGAGCGTTCATTGACCTGACAGGCCATTTCCGCCAAACGCTGTACGCCTTCTGGCGTGAATTCGAGTTTGACATCTTCCACCGCCATCAAGGCCGCGTATTGGCGCGTCAAACATGCGTCAGTGCTGGTCAAAATCGCACTGAAATCATCCACGGACAATGACCCCAATTCAACACGAATCGGAAAGCGCCCTTGCAACTCCGGAATCAAGTCGCTTGGTTTAGACAGTGAAAACGCACCCGATGCAACGAACAAAATATGGTCGGTTTTAACCAAACCGTATTTGGTGGAAACGGTGGTGCCCTCGACCAGCGGCAGCAAATCGCGCTGCACGCCTTGGCGCGACACCTCGCCCGAATGCCCACTCTCGCGGCTGCAAATTTTGTCAATTTCATCAATAAACACGATGCCGGTTTGCTCCACCGCTTCGAGCGCTTCGCGGCGAACGTCTTCTTCATTGACCATTTTATCGGCTTCTTCATCGACCAACAGACGCATGGCTTCTTTGACTTTCATTTTCTTTTTACTGGTCTGGCCTTTACCGATGTTGACGAACATGGTGCGAATTTGATCGGCCATTTCTTCCATGCCCGGCGGGCTCATGACGTCAAATTGTGCGCCGCCTTGCGCGACATCAATTTCGATTTCGGTTTCGTCCAAGTCACCTTCGCGCAGTTTTTTGCGGAATTTTTGTCGCGCCACGCTGTCTTGATCGGCGCGTGAGTATTCGCCTGTAGTCACTTCGCGCGCGGGCGGCAGCAGGCAATCGAGAATGCGGTCTTCCGCCGCGTCCTGCGCACGGGTTTTCATCAATTTGGCGGCATTGGAGCGCGCATTTTTCACAGCCACTTCGGTCAAATCCTTGATGATGGATTCGACATCTTTGCCAACGTAGCCGACTTCGGTGAATTTGGTCGCTTCGACTTTGATAAACGGCGCACCGGCCAGACGCGCCAGACGACGCGCGATTTCGGTTTTCCCCACACCGGTCGGCCCCATCATCAGAATATTTTTGGGGGTGACTTCGACGCGCATGGTCTCGGGCAGTTGACTACGGCGCCAACGATTACGCATCGCCAAGGCGACGGCTTTTTTCGCGTCTTTTTGCCCCACAATGTGTTTGTCCAGCTCCGAGACGATTTCCTGCGGAGTCATATTGAATGCAGCGGGATGATTCATGTCCGTTCTCTTTTATAAGGTTTCGATGGTGTGATTTTGATTGGTGTAAATACAGATATCACCGACAATTTCGAGTGATTTTTTGACAATCACTTCGGGTGCGAGCTCGGTGTTGTGCAACAGCGCGAGCGCTGCCGACTGCGCAAACGCGCCGCCTGAGCCAATCGCGATCAGGCCGTGTTCCGGCTCCAGCACGTCGCCATTGCCGGTGATGATGAGCGAGGCGGTATGATCGGCAACCGCGAGCATGGCTTCCAAACGGCGCAACACGCGGTCGGTACGCCAATCTTTGGTCAGATCAATCGCGGCGCGCGTGAGGTGCCCATTGTGTTTTTCGAGTTTGGCTTCAAAACGTTCAAATAGCGTGAATGCGTCCGCCGTCGCGCCAGCAAAACCGGCCAGCACTTTGCCGTTGTACAGTTTGCGTACTTTACGCGCCGAGCCTTTGACGATGGTGTTGCCGAGGGTGACTTGCCCGTCGCCGCCGATGGCGACCTGATTGCCTCGGCGTACCGAGACGATGGTGGTTCCGTGGTATTGTTCCATATTGGCCTCTGTTGATGACAAGCTCAGAAAAGTCGCTTGCCTGAATATTTGATTAATTCGGGGCGCTTTGGCAAAAAACAAGGGCACTCATTCGAGCGCCCTGTTTTCATTCGACATTCATGCGTCAACGCATCAATCGCCGTACATTTTTTGGATTTTTTCGCGGCGTTGTTGCGCCTCCAGCGACAAAGTCGCGGTCGGGCGAGCCAACAAACGCCCTACGCCAATCGCTTCGCCGGTTTCTTCGCACCAGCCGTATTCGCCGGACTCTACGCGCTCCAATGCTTGCGCCACTTTCTTCAGCAATTTGCGCTCACGGTCACGCGTACGTAACTCCAGCGCGTGCTCTTCCTCAATGGTCGCGCGATCCGCAGGATCTGGCACGACTTCGTTGTCGCGCAAATGCTCGGTGGTTTCATCCGCATTGCTGAGAATTTCCGCCTGCATTTCCAATAGTTTTTCTTTGAAAAAAGCCAATTGCGCTTCATTCATGTAATCTTTTGCCGGCATCTTGAGCAATTGTGCTTCTGTCAGCCCGCCTTTTTTTGCCACCATATTGCTATCTCCTACGTATTGCATGACTCTCGGTCATGCACTGCATTGCTCCAGTTCCGCACGTAAAGTCGCCACATCGATGCCTTGCCCCAATAGCCAAACACCACTTTCGGACATCTCGTCTGCGGCATATTGAGGAACAAACTCCATCGACCACAAATGATGAATGCCACTGACTGCCAATGGCTCCGCGACATCTTTTACCCGAATCGCCGCCCACAGACGGACGATTTGATGGCTGTATTGTTGCCGCCACCGACGGATCAACGACGTGATTTTTGCGCGATCAACTGCACTATAAGAGGAGAAATATACCACTTTATTGGCATTCCATGCACCTAAATCGTCCTTTTTGAGTGCAATTTGTGCCAATGGTGCCGCTTTGTGGTAAGCATTAAGTCCTTGTAACAGCACATCTTTATTGACCAAACTGTCGTGCACCCAGCGCGCCATCGGGTTAAACGCGCGCATTTGCGGCAAATAATCCGCCGGCGCACGCGCCACACCATAAGTAATGACCCGATCAATGATCAACCAACGCAGTGCGTCGGCTCGATGCAAGGTGCGCTCCCAATCGTCCATGCCTTGCAGCAGTCCCGTGGTATTGTCCAAACGCGCGCCCATCTGCGCGAACGTCATCAGCGCCCATTGTGTCCACAGCACCGGACTGGAGCGGTAAGGCAAGAGAACCACCAACTGCTGCGCCCCGTGTGTACGTGCACGGTCAATGCCCTGCGCCAATGCCGTCTGCCACGCATCATCCGGCCAAGCCGAACCTTGGATGATCTCGCCTACCAAACCGGAGCGTGCGTAGGCGGTGTCGGGATGCGCCAGAACCAACATTTCGTGATCCACATGCGCCTGCGCCAAGGTGCGCGCCCAATGCGGTACAACCGTACCCGCGTCGGCGTTCGGCTGCATATCGAACCACAAGGACACCGAGACGCTCGTCTCGCGCTCACTGGACGATGAATCATTGGGAATAGCATGAATGGATGCGGCTTCGGACACTCGATACCTCTGCTGTTTGAGTTAAAAATCGGATGTGAGTTGGTTACTCATTATCGGCTTCATGATACACCCACTGCCGCTCAATGATGCCACGAATGATGTGCAAGCGGCGATGGAAAAAATGATCCGCGCCTGCGACTACGGTCACCGGCAACTCTTGCGGCTCCGCCCAGCGCAGCACCTCATCCAGCGTGATCGTATCATCCAGCTCACCATGAATGACGATGGTGTCCTGCTGCACGGCCTCGACCGGCCACTTGCCCGCCGCCGTGCCGACAAACACCATGCGCTCGACACGCTGACCCAGCTCATTCAGACGCTGCGCCACGCGCGACTGTACCAGCGTGCCAAACGAAAACCCCGCCAACACCAATGCGCCGTGCTGTTCATACTGACGCCGCGCCCACTCAATCACCGTCAGTGTATCGTCGGTTTCGCCATTGCCCGCATCGTGCTTACCCGCGCTTTGTCCCACGCCGCGGAAATTAAAACGCACGGTCATGTAGCCCAAGCCGCTGAAGGTTTTCGCCAGCGTCTGCGCGACTTTGTTGTCCATCGTACCGCCAAACAAAGGATGCGGATGCGCGACAATCGCCAAGCCGCGCGCGTTGGGCTGCGCCTCGCTCAAAGTCGGCATATCAAGCTGTACCTCAATCGCGCCGACGTTGCCCTCGATCAGCAGGCGCTCTGCCTTGTTATTCAACACCGCCATATTATTCAGCGTCCACCAACAAGCGCGTCACCACGCGATCATTCTGCAAATGTTCGGTCAAAATTTCGTCCAAATCACTGCGATCGACATATTGATACCAAACATTGTCGGGGTAAACCACGCACACCGGCCCTTGCGCGCAGCGATCCAAGCAGCCCGCTTTGTTGATGCGCACTTTGCCTTTGCCTAAAAGCCCCATGCTGTGCGCCCGCCCCTTGATGTAATCGAGCGCATCCGCAGCTCCGTGACGCGCGCAATCGCCGCGCTCGTCGTTGGCCGCGCGCTCATTGGTACAGAAAAAAACGTGGTGTTTGTAATAGCCCTGCTTCGGCTTTTGTTGACTGTCCGACATCGCCCTCTCCATCAAAATATTCATCCTTGCCGCCGATTCAAACCGCGGCGTGCGCGGTTGTTTTATAATCGGGACGTTTTCATCGCATTCTCAAGCCCATCATGCCCTACGCACCGCTCGAACTCGCACGACTCAAACACTGGTGGAGCCACCACAGCGCGGCGCGCAGTGCGCTCGCCATCAAATACGTGGCCGAATGCGACTCAACCAATGCGCAATTATACCGAAGCCCCAGCCAACATCATACCCTACTGGTGGCCGAGCGCCAAACCCACGGACGCGGCCAATTCGAGCGCGTTTGGCGCAGTCAAGCAGGCGATTTGATTTTCTCGCTCGGCCTGAGTTTGCCCTTGGACGCCATTCCCGCGCTGTCCATCCGCGTTGGTTTGGCCTTGGCGCAAACCTGTACCCAAAACGGTTGGCCGGTTCAGCTCAAATGGCCGAATGATTTGATTGGCCAAACCGCCAGCCACAAAGGCAAGCTCGCAGGTATTTTGGTGCAAGCCAACCCCAATAACCACAGCAGCCCCGAAAGCCGCAGCACAATGCGCTGGGTGGTGATTGGCGTCGGCCTGAACATTGCGCCTCGTTTGGACGACCCCTCGATGAACACCGATTTGGCGCCGTCGGCGTTTGCCCCCATCGGCTTGGCACAAATCGATCCGACGTGGCACGCCCACACCCTCGGCGCGCGCGAAACCCTACTGATGCAATTGGTGGACGCCATCCTCTGCGCCATCGAAACCGCGCACGCCCTGCCGGACACATCGTTGGCGCAGCGCTGGAATCAATACGATTTGTGGCAACAGCATACCGTGCAGTGGGCAGAACACGGCACCGTGGATGAAGCCGCTCCAAACGAGTACGGCACCGCACTGGGCATCAACGCATGGGGCGAATACCGCATTCAACCGGCCATCATTGACCCTGCCGCCGCCCCCATCGTAACGCTGAACAGCGGCCAGATTCGCGCCTACCACCCCATTACCGAATGACGGAACCCGACATGACCGCGCCCACCTTACTCCTGATCGACGTTGGCAACAGCCGCATCAAATACTGGTTCTACCACGCCACGCACCACCCGCTCGCGCCCGATACGGTCACAGCGGCGATTGCTCATGACGGGATACAGTCGCTCGACGAGCTGCGCACGCAATTGCACCAACAATGGTTACACGAGGCGCAACACTACGGCGAACCCCTCGAAATCCGCATCAGCCACGTGGCCAGCGCCACTTTGTATGAGCACATCAGCGCGCTGTGCGCACAACTGTGGCCGAATGCTGCCGTTCGGCGTATTCGCACGCGAGCCACACACCCGCTGCTGCAACTCGGCTACGACGAAATGCAAATGGGCAGCGACCGCTACGCGCAAATCTTGGGCGCACAAAGCATCGGTGCGACACACCCTCATTTGGTCATCAGCGCAGGCACGGCGCTCACGGTGGACGGGGTTTTGGCAGGCGGACAACACCTCGGCGGCATCATCGGCGCGGGACTGAAACTCACGCGCACCGCACTGCATCACTACACCGCGCAATTGCCGTTGGACGGCGGTGAAGTCACGCTACACCATGCGCCGCAACAGACGCGCGACGCTTTGGCCAGCGGTGCGATGTTGGCCGCCGTCGGCACGATCGCGCAATTCATTCAACGTTATTGTTTGTCACGCATGAGCGACGCGAACGATACGCCGCATTTATTTTTCTGTGGCGGCGACGCTTTGGCGCTGATGGCGCAGTGTCAGCAGGCACCGGATTTGGAGGCGATGCCGATGCGTCACGCACCGGCTTTGTGTTTGCTTGGGCTTTTGGCGATGTAATTATCGATGTAATGGTTGATGTAAAGGCGCACAGCCGCTTACATGGATTGTTGCGCCAGAAACACCATCGCCGTAGCCAGGGCATTATTGACTGCATGCATCACGATCGGCGTCAACAGCGATTGCGTGCGCATCCGCGCCCAGCCCAGCACCATGCCGAGCACAAAAATCTGCGCCAATTCGTACCAGTTGTACTGCACATGCAGCGCGGTGAATAATAAGCTGCTGAGCAATACCGCCGGAAACGCGCCCAAGCTGCGCTCAAAACCGCCATAAACAAAACCGCGAAACACCATTTCCTCGAAAATCGGTGCCGCCACCACAACGCTGAGGACCATCCAAAAGCGCGACTGCATCTGCGGCAATTCATTCATGAAGCCCGAGTCGCGCCAGCCCAAGATTTGGTGCAAAATACCCATCGCAAACACCGACAGCAAACAAATAATCACCCACAGCACCACGCGCGCCACCCCCACAGGGCGCCACGCCATGTAATCGCGCCAGACACTGCCGCGTTTGCTTTTCACCATCAGAATAATCAGCGGCAAACTCAACAGATTCACCACCAACGCCACTTGGATCAAGGCTTCGGTGCTGCCCATCATCTCGCGCGCACCATTGATATTCATCGGCAAGCCTTGCCAATGCGCATAACCCATGAGCGTGGCCACCGTCAAAAAGCCTTGCGTCGCCAATAAATACACGCCAAACCACACGCAGGTCATCCAAAAGCCCCAGCGTTGCGGCCTTGCCAAATTGTATGTCCCCGATCCATTCATCTATCGTTCATCCTTTTTTAGAAAGCGCCATGCAGACCTATGCATCACTCCGACACTCGACCCACACCAGCACGCTGCGCGGCGGAACCGTCACCGAAGTATCTATGGTCATCCCCTGCATTGCACCGAGATCATCTCGACTGAGCAACACCTGCAATGTACTCGAATCAACACATTTCTGCCAATGGCAGCCCGCCGATGTCGGCGGCAAGCGTAAATTCAGCGGCAGCATTTGCGCATTAAACCACAACAAAACCCGCCCCGTCAGACAGCTATCCGCTGCCACCGGCGCATACAGTTTCACACCGATGTGCTGACGTTGCATATCGTGCCAATGAATCTCCTGCATCGGCTCGGCGGATTCCGTCCACCAACGCGCATCCGACCAATCGGGGTGCGCCACGTTTTTGCCGGTCAGCCAACTCAATTGATGCAAGGCGGGAATCCGCGTGCGCAGCCGCGCCAGATCGCCCACAAAACGAATCAAGCCCTGATCGGCACGCGACCAATCCAACCACGTCAGCGCATTATCCTGCGAATACGCATTGTTATTGCCCTGCTGCGTGCGGCCAAACTCATCGCCGGCCATCAACATCGGTGTGCCACGCGAGAGCAGCAGCGTCGCCAGCATCGCCGCTACGTCGGTGCGGCGCAACTGTTCAATCGTCTCGTCCGCTTCGCCTTCCACGCCGTGATTCCAACTGTAATTTTCATTGTGGCCGTCGCGGTTATTTTCACCGTTGGCATGATTGTGTTTGCGTTCAAACGCCGTGATGTCGCGCAAGGTCATACCGTCATGTGCGGCAATAAAATTCACACTGCGGGTACTCGGGCTATTGTGCGCAAACAGATCACTGGAGCCGCTCATGCGCGTGGCGAATTCGCCCAACACATGCCGATCACCGCGCCAGAATCGCCGCACCGCATCGCGGTAGCGGTCATTCCATTCCAGCCACTGCGTGTCAAAGCGCCCCAATTGATAACCGCCCACGCCGATATCCCACGGCTCAGCGATCAGCCACACCTGCGAGAGCACGGGATCGTTCTCAATCGCCTTGAGCAGTTCGGCTTGCGGGTGAAAACCGCTGGCGGAGCGCCCCAAAACCGGCGCCAAGTCAAAACGAAAGCCCGCCACGCCAAACTGCGTCACCCAATAACGCAAACTGTCCAAACACAGCCGCTGCACGCCTACTTGCGTCGCATCCAGCGTATTGCCACAGCCCGCATCGTTGCTCAGGCGCTCTTTTCCCTGCGCCTCGTCCCAATAACGGCGATAGTAATAACGCTCGTCCAACCCGCGCAAAGACACCGTCGGCCCATGCTCATCGCTCTCGGCGGTGTGATTGAACACCACATCCAAAATCACCCGAATGCCGTTCTCATACAGCACGCGCACGGTCTCACGCAACTCATCCTCACCCCCCGGACACAGGCGCGGATCCAACGCCATCATACCGACCGGATTGTAGCCCCACGCATTGCGCAATCCCAACGGCGGCAAATGTCGCTCATCCATCCACGCGGCGATCGGCATCAGCTCGACCGCATCCACGCCGATGCGTTTGAAATGCGCCACAACGCACGGCTCACGCAACGCAGCGATGGTACCGCGCAGTGATTCAGGCACATCGGGATGCAGTTGCGTCAAGGCTTTGACCGAGACCTCATAAATGAATTTCGGCGGCGTGTCGGCAGGATAAGTGGTCGTTGACACAGTCGCCGCAGTGCTGATGGCACCAACCGAAGCAAAACCATGATTGCACGATGCAGCAGTATCTAAAGCAATCATTGCTTTGGGCACCAGCGGCGCGGTGTCAATCTGCGCCGAGCGCGGCGCAGCCAAATCGGGGTGGTATTGGAACGGCGCACCGATGCGTTTGGCATACGGATCCAACAGTAATTTGCTCGGGTCAAACCACAAACCGCGCTCGGGCGCGTATTCGCCATCCGCGCGCAGGCCGTAGTAAAGGTGGTGGCCATCCATATTGGGCAAGGCGCACAGCGCATCGAGCGCCACTGCGCCGTGCCAAATGCCCTCGGTTTGGCGAGGCAAGTGCACCCGCGCCAATTCCACATGCAACCGATCAAACACGCACCAATACAGATCACTGGCCGCCGGCGCAAGCACGGCAATATTGATGTGACCATCGCTGATGCTCACGCCCAAAGGCTCGGGTAATCCGTCGGATACGGTCAGCGGGTGGAGGTGTTTCATGGCGATATGTTTTCTATTATTGTTGTTAAAAAATGTGATTTTGGCTCAAACAACACCGAAACGGGTTTCAATCAATTGAATCATGCGCATCTTATAATGAACAAAGACCCACCGGCGTGAGTCTTCTGCATTGATTTGGCTGGCATCGTGAATGGGCTGGTTTTGGCTCAGAACTTGGCTCAGATGCCGCCCCGCGGTCACATTACTTGTAGTGACCGGACTGTTTGAGTGATTCGTATTTGGCTTGCAACTGCGCAGGCGTCTCTTGCTTGTCCGGGTCATGTGGGATGCAGTCCACCGGGCAGACGATCTGACACTGCGGCTCATCGTAGTGCCCCACGCATTCGGTGCACCAGTCTTGGTTAATCACATAAATTTCCGGCCCCATGCTGATCGCATCATTGGGGCATTCGGGTTCGCAGACATCGCAGTTAATGCAATCTTCGGTAATTTTTAACGCCATGATTCTCTTTCGTTCTGTAATCAGTAAAAACCTGCTGATTATACTTTAAGTTATTGATTCTGCGCAAATTTATGCTTGACTGCCGCTTCCACGCTTGGAAATACAAATTTGCTGATATCGCCGCCCAAATGCGCAATTTCGCGCACGATCGTACCCGAGATGAATTGGTATTGATCGGACGGCGTCATGAACATGGTTTCCACGTCAGGCAGCAGATAGCGGTTCATGCCGGCCATTTGGAACTCGTATTCAAAGTCCGACACGGCGCGCAGGCCGCGCAAAATCACATTGCCCTGATTTTCGCGAACAAAATCCTTGAGCAAGCCGGAAAAGCCGAGCACCTTGACATTCGGGTAATGACTCAGCACTTCACTGGCCATTTCGATGCGTTCTTCCAACGTAAAAAACGGTTTTTTGTTGCGCGAATCGGCCACGCCGACAATGAGCTGATCGAAAATTTTGGAACCACGGCGGATTAAGTCCTCGTGACCTCGGGTGAGCGGGTCAAACGTACCGGGATAGATCGCAATTTTTGCCATGATTTAGCCTTATTTCTTTGTTACATTGAAACTTTGTGCCTTGATTGCCGCACAGATCCGACATGCTGAAAAGGTGAGCAGGCATTATAGCCGTTTTTTACCATGGCTCATGAAATTCGTCGCTGTACGCCCCCATAAGCGTACAGATGGTGTAAATTGTGGTGTTTTTATTTGATTTGATGAGGCTTAATGTGACTCCAATGACTCAATCCGTAGCCAAAGCGCAGTGCGCCGCCCATCGTTTATCGCGTTCATGGTCGGCTTTATCCATGACCTTGGCGTGCGCCGGCGTTTTAAGCCTGATGAATCCGTTCGCGCCCGCACAGGCCAAAGAAACCGCGCTCAATCCGAGCAGCGCCACCACGCAAGGCGTCTCTGCCGCCGAAATGGCGCAGGTCATCCCGACCGATCCGGCCTTGCGACGCGGTAAGCTGAAAAACGGTTTGGAATACTACATCCTGCGCCACACCCAGCCTGCGGGCGTGGTCGAGTTGCGTTTGGCGATACGCGCCGGTTCGATCAACGAGAACGAAAACGAGCGCGGCGTGGCACACTTTTTGGAACACATGGTGTTCAACGGCACCACGCGCTATCCGGGCAATCAAATGGTTGATGCCTTGGAAAAAATGGGCGTGCAATTCGGCGCAGACCTCAACGCCTATACCGGCTTTGACGAAACCATCTACATCCTGCCGATTCCGCTGAACAATCCGAACAATCTGGCGACCGGCTTGGACATCATGGAGGAATTGGCCTTTAACGCCACCTTTGATCCCGCCGAAGTTGAGCAAGAGCGCTCGGTGATTATGGAAGAATGGCGCGCCAGCGCGCAAAGCGCAGTGGCGCATCAACAGGAACACAATCTGAAAATCGCCGCCAAAGGCTCGCGCTACGCCGAGCGCATTCCGATGGGGCAAACCTCGGTGATTCAGGGAGCTACACCCGAACTGCTGCGCAATTTTTACAAACGCTGGTATCGCCCCGACTCCATGGCAATCGTGGTCGTGGGCGACATTCAGCCCGGACAAGTCGAGCAAATGATTGAGCAGCGTTTTGCCAAACACGTCAATCCAAAAGAAGCCGTGACGCGCCCGAACAACAAATTGCCCAACAACGTCGAACCGCTGGTGGGCGTATTTAAGGACGCCACGCTGACGCAGAACACCGTCATGCTCGCGCACAAAAACAAAAAGAATTTCATTCCGCTCAACACCACCGGCGGCTATGTCGAAACCCTGCGCACCAGCCTGATGACCAATATGCTCAATCAGCGCCTGCAAGCGCAACTGGACGGCTCAACTCGATCCTCATCATCACCGGCTTCGCCACCCTATTTACAGGCCGGCGTGGACGTGGACTACGTGACTGGCTTGGTACGCAGCAAACAGGCACTGCACTGGTACGCCGTGGCGGCGCCCGGACAAGAGGCGAAAACCCTGCAAGCCCTGCACGAAGAAGCCTTGCGCGTGGTGCAACACGGTTTCACGCAAAGCGAATTGGATCGCGCCGTGCGTGAACATTTGACCTACTTGAACAACAGCTCAAACAACTATCAAAAAGCCACCGAATACATTCGCGGCATCGTCGAGGACGAACCCTTGCCCGAAATCGCATGGGAGCGCGCGGCGCAACGCAAATACCTACCGCTCGTTACCGTGGCCGAAGTCAACCAAGTCGCACGCGAATTCATCCAAGCGGAGAACCGCATTGCGCTGATCAACAGCAACAGCGCGCAAACCACCATCACACCGCAGGAAATGCGCGCGATTCTGGCACGCACACCGCAGACCACCGCGTATACCGAAGTGCAATCGCGCGACAGTCTGCTGACCAAAGCCCCTACCGCTGGCAAAGTGATTGACACCGCAACCGACAACAATCTCAATCTGATCACCTGGATCTTATCCAACGGCGTGAAAGTCAACTTCAAGCCGGTGCCCAACAACGACGGCCCGATTATTTTCAGCGGCTTTTCCGCGGGCGGTTTCTCACGCCTGTCCGATCAAGAGTGGAAACAAACGCAATGGGGCTTTAACGGCCTGACCGAAGCGGGCATGAACGGTTTGAGCAAAACCCAAGTCAATCACATCATGGCGGGCAAAGACCTGTCCATGCAATTGGCTGCGGATGAAACCGCGCAAGGCGTGTCCGGCAAATTCAATGTCAAAGACAGCGAAGCGGCGTTCCAAATGATTCACAGCCTGCTGACCGGCGTGAACAAAAACCCCGAGGCGTTCAACGCCTACCTGAGCCGCTTGGCCGCCTCCACCGCAAACCTGAAGGAAAACCGCGACGCCTTGTTTGAAAACACCATTCAATCCTCGCTCAAGCGCGGCAGCTCGCGCTTCACCGGCCTGATTCCGACCGAAGCCGACTGGAAAAATACCCACTACGACACCATTTACCGCGCCTATCAAAATGCGTTCAGCAATGCCAACGGTATGCAATTCACCTTCGTCGGCAAAGCACAACCGAGCCAAATCAAGCAGCTTTCCGAGCGCTATTTGGGCAGTTTACCGAGCAATTTGACGCAAACCAACGCCGCACGCGACACCGGCGAGCGACTTGACTTTAGTAAGCGCACGATTGAGCTGACCAAAGGCACGGAAGCCCTCGCGCAAGTGCGTCTGATGTTTGGCGGCGCAGCACCGTACAGCCAAGACGACGCCTTGGCCTTGAGCGCCATCGCACACGCGCTCAACATCCGCTTGGTCGAACGTCTGCGCGAGGAAGAAGGTGGCGTGTACAGCCCCTACGTCTACGCAGCGATGAACAAACAGCCGTACGAGCAATACGCCCTGACCATCGGCTTCTCGTGCGCGCCGGATAACATCGACAAACTCATTGCCAGCACGCAAGACGAGGTCAACCAATTGATTCAAAAAGGCATTCGCCCGCAAGACTTGCTCAAATTCCAACAAGCCGAGCGCGCCAGCTATGAAAAAATCACCAATACCAACGAGTTTTGGGTCGGCAGCATTGAGCAAGCGCTCAAGGACGGTCAACCGCTGTCCAGCATCACCAACTACCCGCAGCGGGTCAGCGCTATTGATCCGAAAGCGATTCAAGCAGTGGCCAAAAAATACCTGTCCAACCAACAGCGCGTAACCGCCATTTTGCGTCCCGAAGGTAAATAAACGCAGCTGATATATGCCGGTTTTCAGCCGATCAGATTTTGTAAGTCATGATCGGCTGAGCGCGGTTGGCACAAGAACTTTTCCAACTCAATAAGCAAAACTTACACCGCTTAATCCTTCAATAAGCCACACCCTCTGTTGCGCGGGCGAAACCACGCCCACCGCTTGATAACAGCGCTTTATGATGTTTTCTCAAGCGACCCGTCAACCATCTCACCGCTTCGGTACTTTTAATCCCGCTTGATGCGTGCATGCGCCCTTGCCACACTCACCCGAAAACCGTGATCCGTGCAGTCCACACCCAAGCGTTCTATAATCCTCCATCAACGATAGATTCGGATTGACAACATTATTCCCTATGCGCACACACCTATTGAACCGCACCCGCACCGATACCGACAATGAGCGGCCACGCTCGTGGTGGAGCACTGCACTCAGCTTGACCATCCACGGCACCATCATCGCCCTGCTCTGGTCGGCGCCGAGCTTGCCAATCAATACACCGGAAGTCGCACCGCCCGAGTCCATCGACGCCACGATTTTGCCGCCACCACCGGCAGAAAAAACGGTGGAGAAACCCGATACGCCGCCGACGCCCGCACCAAACGCGCACGCACCCGCCAGCAGCCCGACCACCCCCCATGTGGCCGACAACAAGCCCGCATCCGCACCGAGCGGCACCCCAAAAGCCGACCCGACCACCCCCAATGCCGCTGATGGCGCGCAAGTAGCCAAAGGCCAAACCGACGGCAAAGGAAACACACCTACCACAACCAATGGCAACGGTATAGGCGGAAACAGCAAAAAACTCACCGCCGGCGCACCCGTGGCCGTGGCACCATCGGGCGGATTTCAGATTGATTACAACGTAGACGCATCCGGTGGAAACGATTCCAAAGGTAGCGGAGGCGGTCAACTCATTTTCACTCGTAAAGACAACCGCTATATGGCCGATTTAAATGTTAAATTGAATGTAGCCCCCAGAGCCAGTATTAGCTTTATTTCTCACTCGGAGGGTGTTGTACGAAAAGACACCGTAGCCAGCGAACGATTTTCAAACATCATTGACATGCCTATCGGCTCAAAATGGGACAAACAATCCTCCTTTGTGGTGGATTACGCCAACAACAAAGCCACATTCACCAACAAAGGCAATAACTTTGAGCGCGATCTAACGCATGATGCTTTGTACGACTACGTGTCAGCCATGGCTTATTTACAGGCCGGATTTCAGCAAGGGCAACTCAAAGCTGGGCAAAGCGACTTCAATCTGCCTATCGGTAAACGCGAGGAAATCGCTTTAGCTCACGTCAGCGTGGGTGACACGGAACGTGTTTCTACTTTTGAGACCGCCGGTGAAGCAATTCCGGTTAAAATTTCCATTAATAGCGGTAGTATTAAATCCATTCAAGTATGGTTTTTCCCTGAAAAAAAATACTTACCGCTCAAAATGGAAATTGTTATCGAAAAATATACAGTCGTGTTACTTAGCCGGAAATCAAATTAATATCAACACAGCTCATGCACAGCGACCCAGCCGCTTCCAAGCCGCAAACCAATGCCCACCATACATCTTGGCGGCGCTGGTGGCGCGTGCTCCTGCTGAGTGCGACGATTCAAGGCATTTTCCTGCTGATCGCATGGTATGCCGTACAAACACGCCAGCACAGTGAGCGCAACACAGCCAACGAGCCGATAGCCACCGTGACGGCGGTGCAGAGTGCGTCCGTTGCGAATGAGGTGACGCCAACCATCTCGCCCGACAATCCGGCCGGTCAAGCAACGTCATCCGAGCAAGAAGCCGCACCTAAACAAATCGCACCCAACAGCACTGCGCCACGCAGCACAGCCCAGCACACACTCCCAAGCGACAACTCGGGTGCGCAAGTTGTCCGTCCGCGAGAAAAGACGACCACGCCCCCTCCAGCGTCGAGCACGGCTTCCGCTCCCTCCGAGCCGCTCAACCCCAAGATAAGCAAAAGTACCAGCAGCACCAACAGTACCGAGCAAACCAGCGCCGTTGCTTCCAACAGCGCCGTCAGCAACCCTACGCAAATCAACAACCCTCTGCTGAGCGTCCCCATTGCCGCACAAAACCTGAGCTACCGCGTGCAGTTGAGCGACGGCTCAAACACCATTGAGCTGTTGCCTGCGCGTTTGCTCAGCACGCACTTGGGCGCACAGCGTTATTCGGTTCGCTTATCGAACGGTACCGCTCAGGCAGGTACGGGCAATTTTGGCTGGATGAACACTTTTTTGATGACCGAACACGGCCCAAATCCGCTGGAAATCGGCGGTGGTCTGTATCTGAAAACCGGCGAGTCACCTGTGCGCTTGGCTTTGGGGTTGGGTCTGCACGACGGCGGCCAAACCTGGCACTGGGGCAAAAAGGCCAACAGCAGTACGCGCACGCACGACTACTTTTTGGATCGGGTCAGCCTCATCGTCTATGTGCAAGGCGCGCTGAATCGCAGTCCGATTCGAGGTGCCACACAGTGGATACTGCCATTGGCAAGCGAGCGTGCCGTCCGCGACGTGGCGGTGAGCGCATCGCCCGTCAGCGCACCCGACGCGACCATTCATTGCCAACCCTGCGTACAAGCACAAGTACGCGCTCACTTAGGTGAAATGAACTATTGGTCGGTGTGGTATGACGGTGCACATAACTGGCGTCCTGTGATGATGCGCATGCGTCTGGCGCATCCGCGAGGGCAAACCTTGACCCTTACGCTGCAATAAGAAAAAGAAGAGTAGGAGTGTATCGAAACCCGTGGCGCGTTTGCCGCATATCAACGTCGTGCTTCCTCAAGCATAAAGCCGCCATAAAGGCGGCTCAGATTGCAAACAAACTTGCTGGCGCTCACATTGGTACAAAACCTAAGAAAAATCCCGTCATACCCGCGCAAGCGGATATCCATAGGTTTCAATTAACAACCATTGGTTAAAACGGCGAATGGGATGCCATAAACTCGAAGTAAAAATGGCTTTATAGAAGCTTCAGTGCGGCTTTATCTAAGTTTGCCATGCTTGGCTTATTTGACAATTTTAAGCGGACTGCCTTTTGGCTTATCCGACGCAGTCGACGGTATCTCTGACGCTGTATCCTCTACCGACAGAACCTCCGACTCCGCATTTTCAGCCGCCTCTGATTCCTCGCCAGGCGCGGATTCCGAGTGCAAATCGAGATCAAACGCCATGCCTTGGTTGGTTTCTTCGGCAAAAATCGCCATCACGTTACCCACCGGAATGGCGATGTTTTCGACTTTAGTGCCGAACCGCGCCTGAAAGGTGATCCATTCGTCGCCCAGCTCCAATTGATTGGTCGCCTCAGCACTGATGTCCAAGACGATGCGGCCATCGACCACGAAGCCGTGCGGCACTTGCGTGGACGCATCCACATGTACCACGATTTGCGGGCTCAGCCCCGCATCCGAGCACCATTCCCACAGTGCGCGGATGAAATACGGGGTTTGTGACAGATTCGGATTCATAAGCAGACGATGTAATTAACGACGCATCACTTTTTCAGATGGCGTCAA
The DNA here is from genome assembly GCF_055380425.1 of Puribacter membranae. Taxonomy (NCBI): domain Bacteria; kingdom Pseudomonadati; phylum Pseudomonadota; class Betaproteobacteria; order Burkholderiales; family Burkholderiaceae; genus Puribacter; species Puribacter membranae. The sequence goes on along the minus strand of NZ_AP040167.1, from coordinate 2,052,498 downwards.
TGCTTCAATGTACTTAGGACGCGAGAACAAACGCTCGGCGTATTTGGACAACGGCGCAGCCGCTTTCGGCAAATGAATGCCGTAGTGTTCCAAACGCCACAACAGCGGCGCAATGGCGATGTCAGGCATGGTGAATTCATCCCCGAGCATGTATTTGCTGTTGGCAAATACCGGCGCGAGCTGCGTCAATTGATCGGCAATCTGTTTGCGCGCATGATCGTGTTCGGCGCTTTTGCTTGGCGTTTCCAAGGTCTGCACATGCACGAACAATTCGCGCTCAAACGTGAGCAGCATCAAACGCACGCGCGCGCGCATCACCGGATCAGCCGGCATGAGTTGCGGATGCGGGAAACGCTCGTCAATGTACTCATTGATGATATTAGACTCGTACAAAATCAAATCACGATCGACCAAAATCGGCAGTTGGCCGTAGGGATTCATCATCATGATGTCTTCCGGCTTTTGGAACAAATCCACATCACGGATTTCAAAATCCATGCCTTTTTCAAACAGGACAAAGCGACAACGTTGTGAAAACGGGCAGGTTGTACCCGAATAGAGAACCATCATGGCGTTCTTCCTTTATTAAGCGATTATCAATGAAGCGTTAGGTTTTTTTAATTCTGAATAACTCTCGCTATTGTTCATAGCTAAGTTTCAAGCAGGTGTTAGTGTGACGAATCCAAACAAAAAAGGCAAGCGATGCTTGCCTTTTTGGTAAATATTACTGATTACTTGATGTCTTTCCAGTAATTCTTACTAAGTTTACGCGCCAAGAATGCAAGAACGAATAACAAGGCCATCATAAAGTAACCGATCATATGACGCGATGAACGATCCGGCTCTGCTGCCCAGTACAAGAAATTGGTGATATCGCGAGTCATTTGTTCATATTCCGCTTCATCCTTCTTGCCCGCAGTGGCTTTGACAAAACCGGTGATCGTCGGAATCATTTTGGTATGATCCGCCGGATCCGGTTTGTCTTCATAGGTTGGAACACGAATACCTTGCTCTTCCCACAACGCATGCGGCATACCCACATTCGGGAAGTACAGATTATTCCAGCCGGTCACACGGGTTTCGTCTTTATAAAAACCATTGAGGTAGGAGAAAACATAATCCTCACCTTTGGCACTGGTAATCAAAGACAAATCCGGCGGGGTCACGCCAAACCATTTTTTCGCATCCGCAGCAGTCATACCAATGGTCATCATGTCGCCCGGCTTGGTCGTGGTGGTCAACATATATTGCTTGATGTTGTCCTCAGACAGACCAATCTTGGTTAACTGGTTGTAACGCACCGCAGACAGGCCGTGACATGAGAAGCAATAATCACGATATGCCGCCGCACCACGTTGCAACGATGCTTTATCCGACAAGTTAACCTTCGCATCTTTCAAGGCAGGTGTGGTTGAATGCCCCGCCCCAAAAAACATCAGGTACAGCGTTGCCGCAGCCATACACGCAGTCAATAAATAGACTAATTTAACAATAAGTGATCTCATTTTCTATCCTCTATCGACTCAGTGGGGTTTGAAATTGACGCGTTCCGGCGGCTGTTTGAACTCACCTACGGACGTCCACCAAGGCATCAGCAAGAAGAAGCCGAAGTACAGCAAAGTACCCAACTGCGCCACTTTTTCACCAATCGTGCTTGGCGCTTGAATCCCCAAGTAGCCCAGAATGATGAAGTTAATCACAAAGCAAATCAACAACCCCATATGCCAGCTTGGGCGATAACGCATGGATTTCACAGGCGAGCGATCCAGCCAAGGCAGGAAGAACAAGATCACAATCGCGCCACCCATCACCACAACGCCCCAGAAAGCCGCTTCGGTGAAGTACATGAAAACGGATAACAAGACGGAGCCGATCAACAAGCCCAATTTGGTTTTTGCCGAGAAATTACCGCGCAGGTACGCCATCAAACCGGCCAACAAAATCAATGCGATGAAGACGTATTTCATTTGGTTGGTCACCGCACGCAACATGGAGTAGAACGGTGTGAAATACCATACAGGTGCAATATGTGCCGGCGTTTGCAACGGGTTGGCTGGCAGATAGTTGTTGTACTCAAGGAAGTAACCACCAAATGTCGGCCAGAAGAACATCACCGCACAAAATAGGATAAAGAACACCGCAATACCGAAGAAATCATGTACGGAATAGTACGGATGGAATGGGATACCATCCAGCGGCTTGCCGTTTGCGTCTTTCAGTTTTTTGATTTCAATGCCGTCCGGATTATTCGAGCCAACTTCGTGCAGGGCAATCACGTGCGCCACAACCAAGCCGATCAACACCAATGGCACGGCAATCACGTGCAAAGAGAAGAAGCGGTTCAAGGTGGCATCACCGACCACGAAATCACCACGGATGAACAAAGACAGATCCGGGCCAATCAGTGGAATCGCTGAGAACAAGTTCACAATCACTTGCGCGCCCCAGAACGACATTTGTCCCCATGGCAACAAATAGCCCATGAAGGCTTCAGCCATCAAGGCCAAGAAAATGGCACAGCCGAAAATCCACACCAATTCGCGCGGTTTACGATAGGAACCGTAGAGCAAGCCACGGAACATATGCAAATAAACCACAATAAAGAAGGCCGAGGCGCCTGTGGAGTGCATAAAGCGCAAGTATTTACCACCGGAGACTTCGCGCATGATGTACTCAACGCTGGCAAACGCGACCGGAACACCCGCCGAGTTTAACGAGGCATCGGGTTTGTAGTTCATCACCAAGAAAATACCCGTGAGGATTTGGATGGCCAGAACGACCATGGATAAAACGCCAAAAATGTACCAGAAGTTGAAGTTCTTCGGCGCATAGTACTCAGACATATGCTCCTTGTACATTTTGGTCAAAGGGAAGCGCTGATCGATCCAACCGATCAAGCCGCCCGTTTCAGTGGTTTGATTGTGATCTGCCATGATTATGCTTCGCCTTTCTCGTCTTTACCAATGATGATTTTGGTATCAGAAACAAACATGTAACGCGGTACATCCAAATTGTTCGGCGCCGGTTTGTTTTTAAACACGCGACCGGCCAAATCGAAGGTGGAGCCGTGGCATGGGCACAAATACCCGCCCGGCCAAGCTTCCGGCAAAGAACCACCGCCGCCTTCTTTAAACTTGCTGTCTGGCGAGCAACCCAAGTGGGTACAGACGCCAACCATCACCATGACGTCTTTATGCTCGGGGCGGCAACGAAATTCGTTGTTGCAGTAGTCCGGCAAGGGCATGCTGTAAGGTTTTTCAGAATTAGGGTCGGCCAATTCGCCGTCATGGGCGTGAAGCTTGGCGGTCATCTCCTCGGTGCGGCGCAATATCCATACCGGCTTACCGCGCCATTCGGCGACTTTTTGCTCGCCCGGCTTCAAATCGCCGATTTCGACTTCAACCGGCCCCCCGCTGGCTTTCGCACGAACCGATGGCGCAAAACTAGCCACCATAGGCGTAACAAAAGCGCATGCCCCTAAAGCACCTACACCGCCCGTTGCTACCAAAAGGTTGCGACGTTCTTTGTCCTGTAGGTCTTTTGGATTTTGATCGCTCATAAACGACCCCCATATCGTAAGATTAACTAAAATAAAACCACTAAACTCGAATTGCTGTGTTTAAATTTTGAGCGTAAGAACACTGCATGCCCATGATTTTTACACAAATAACCCTATTATTGTATCGTAAACTCGCCGACACTCAAAGCCCATTTATGACGAAACTTGCTGAAAATTGTGAATTTCCGAGGCCTGCGCACAACATTATGGAGAAAAAAGATATAATCGCGCCCGTGGTTATTCTGTGAACCTATTCTGTGAACCACAATAAGGTGACAGATGTCGCTATATTTATAAGTCATTTTTTGAGAGGAAGTATTATGTGGAAAGAGTTTAAAGAGTTTGTGATGAAGGGGCCTGTATTGAGCCTGGCGGTCGGCGTGATCATCGGCGCAGCATTTGGCAAAATCGTTGATTCGGCGGTGAAAGATTTGATCATGCCGTTGGTCGGTGCCGTTTTTGGCAAAGTGGACTTCAGCAATTTGTTCGTGGTTTTTGGCGACATTCCTGCCGGTGTGCCTCGTACATACGACGCCTTGACCAAAGCGGGCGTGAATGTGTTTGCCTACGGCAACTTCATTACCGTGTTGATCAATTTCTTGTTGTTGGCATTGGGCGTATTCATCATCGTTAAATTGGCCAACAAAGTAGTGGCGGAAAAAGAGGAAGCCCCTGCAGAACCAAGCGAAGACGTGGTTTTGTTGCGCGAAATCCGTGACAGCCTGAAAAAATAAGCCGCGACGCATTCCTTGCAATCTGTCGTAAAAAAGCCACTGGATCCAACCAGTGGCTTTTTATTGCGTTGACTGAACCATATCCGATGCGCTCATGAGGAAATGCGCACTTTGAGCTTCACTTTTTTTCCGACGCATTGCGCATCATGCGCCACAAATCGCACGCCCGCCACTGCAGCACGAATTTCGCGCAGATAGCGACTGCCTTCGCCCGCTTGATTGACCAAGCCGACAAAGCGCACACCGCCTGCCGAACGCTCCACCCAAACCGAAACATCCAATCCGGCCGCTGATGCATTCGGCGGTTTCACCGTTGCTGCACAATCCACGGCGCCTGAACCTGTTGCCGAACCACCACCCGCCCCACCAGCGGATAAACCACCCGATACACGCCCGCTGGGCGCATCCCTATTTCCATTAATATTTGCGCCAACCTTCTCGCCCGATGCGGTCGCACCAACCTGCCGTTCACCGTTATTTTCCGCAGGTGAATGCGGCTGAACGCCCGAGGACGCGGTATTTGTGAGAGCGTTTGCCTGCTGCGAGGTGTGAATATCCGTATTTTTCGCCATCGTTTGGGATGACGCAGCAGGCGTTGGTTTGGCTGATGAGGTCGTATTAACCGACTCAGCAGCAGGGTTTTTAGCGCCTTCGCCACCCTGTTCGACCGCTGCCGATGAGGTTTCGGCTTGCACCTCAATGCCATTAGTCTGAGGCACGGACGAAGCCGAGCGCCACTGCATCAGACCGGCAAAAATAGCCGCATGCACCGCCAAAACCACAACCATAACCACCAGCCAGCGCAGGGAGCGGCTATGCCTCATGATGATCTCCCGCTTGCGCCGCAAATGCCCGAATCGCCTCGACCTGTGTGTGCAAGAACGCCAACGCCGACGGGTGGTGCAGTACAAAGCCCGTAGATTTGAGCTTCGCATTGCGCAGACGCCGAGACTCGCGCATAAAGCTCCAGCGCATGGGCGAGACCTGAGTCTGCATCTGCGCCCGCGAAATTTGTTCCGGCGGCACACGCTGCAACACCTGCGCCAGCGCCGCCATCCATTCGCCCATCAACAGCGGTTCGTCATCACACACATTAAACACTTCAAACGGCAAACACACTTCATTTTGCTCAATTTGATCAAGAAAAAACACACACGCCTGCGCCAAATCATTCGCATGAATGTGATTACTGAAACTATCCTCCTGCGGCAACAACACCGGCGAATCGGCCAATACCGAGGCATACGGCAAACGCTCCAGCGCATAAATCCCTGGCGCACGCAGCACCGTCACCTGCGCACCCGTCGCATACGAAAAATCACGCCATGCATGCTCTGCCGCCACGCGTCCTTGCGCACGAGCCGACTGCGGATTGACCGCGCGCGTCTCATCCAACCAATCACCGCCACAATCCCCGTATACGCCGGTCGTGCTCACATACACCACCCGTTTCGGCGCGACGCCCTGCTGCTGCCAAAAATTTAGCAACGCACGCAAACGCACATCAACAGCGCCCGAATCGGCTCGCAGCAACGGTGGCACGGTATACAGCACCGCATCAAAAGACTGCGCCAAAGCCGATTGCTGCTGCGCAGACAAGGCCCACTCATCCAAGTTCGCCGCCACATGCCTCAACGACGCCGCCCAATCTCCCGAGTAAGCCGAACGCGACAGCACCGTTACCTCATAGCGAGACAACAATTCTGGCAACGCCCTCTGCGCCACATCCCCCAAGCCGACAATCAGCAATTTTTCCACAACACCACTTTCAAACAATCCAACAACAATGAACAATGATAAAAACGTATCTTACCGTACTATGCTAAAATATAAGCCTGACTTGAAACAACGCATCGTGTCATTGTAATCATTTGACCGACACGGCGCGCACACGAACCGGGGGCGACCTGGCTTTCGACGTGGGTTGCAAAGCAGATGCGGGCATGTCGAGGACTGTATACCTCGTAAATCCTACAGAAAACTTTAAACGCAAACAACAAGCGTTTCGCTTTAGCCGCTTAAGGCTAGCCGTTGACCCCGATTGTCTTTGGTTGGGATAATCAACGTCACTCACAAAGAACCGACGTGGTTTGGGTTACTTAAGCCACGTTTAAATCCAAGGTGACTCGTGCTGTGCGTGCGTGTTTAACGGGTGCAAACAGCATTAAATTTAAACCGCTAAACTAAACATGTAGAACGCTCTGTAGAGGGCTTGCGGACGCGGGTTCGATTCCCGCCGCCTCCACCAAAACAGTTATCAGAGACAACCGATAACACCCAACAAACCCCGTAAATTCAACGTTTACGGGGTTTTTCTTTGTCTAAAGCCATCCAATGAAAACAGTGACAGTTATACAGAAAATGTATAACATACTGTATAACTGCATTTTCAAACAAAACAGTTATACATTTTTTCAGAGGCAAGCCATGCGCCAACTACTGACCGATTCGGCGATCAAAAACGCCAAACCATCCACCAAAACCGAAACCATGAAAGACGGCGGCGGTTTATTCCTGTACGTTGAGCCAAACGGATCAAAGCGGTGGCGCTTTCGCTATCAGTTTGAAGGTCAATGGAAATTACTCTCTTTGGGCGTGTACCCAGACGTAAGCCTCAAAGAAGCCCGCACTGAACGCGACCGCCTCAAGGATTTAATCAAACAAGGCATTAACCCGAGCGAACAGCGCAAGGCCGATAAAGCCACGCCCGACGGTTTTCACCCCAATGCGTTTGAACTGGTGGCGCGTGAGTGGTTCAATGAGTACAAGGACACATGGACAGCCTCACACGGTGAGCGCATCATGCGACGGCTGGAAAAAGACGTTTTCCCGTGGATTGGCAAAAAAGACATTGCCGAGATCACCGCACCCGAGGTATTAACCGTGATTCGTCGCATCAAAGATCGGGGCGTACTCGAAACAGCGCACCGCGCTATGGGCAACTGTGGGCAGATATTCCGCTACGGCGTGCAAACGGGCAAATGCCTGCGCGATGTGACCTACGACCTACGCGGCGCAATCCCGCAACCCATACGCGGGCAAATGGCCAGCCTGACCGAACCCAAAGACGTGCGGCGGCTATTGCAGTCATTCGACGACTTCACAGGCTCCTATCCCGTGCAATGCGCTTTGAAACTATCGGTCATGTGGTTTGTGCGCCCGAGCGAACTACGCACCGCACGCTGGGCAGATTTTGACCTTGAGGCGGGCGAATGGCGGTTCACCGTGAGCAAAACCAAGACACCGCATATTGTTCCCTTATCCACGCAAGCAATCGCCCTACTGAACGATTTACACGCCCTAACAGGGCATTGCGACTATGTGTTTGCGATCAACAAAAACGCGCCCATGAGTGACGGCACGGTGAACAAAGCCCTGCGCCGCCTCGGATGGAACACCCAAACCGAGTACACAGGACATGGCGCACGCGCGATGGCACGCACCATATTGGCAGAGCGTTTACGGGTTCAGCCTGAAATCATTGAACACCAGTTAGCCCACCGCGTGCCTGACACGCTGGGAACGTCATACAACCGCACCAAATACCTCGACGACCGCAAACGCATGATGCAGGTATGGAGCGACTACCTCGACGAACTCAAAGAAGGCGGCAAGGTCATCAAAATGCCGCGCATGGCATAGGGCGGGGTCAAAGTTTGGGCGTGCGCCAGCCATAGACCGCCGTTCACCCCATGCGTAAAAAAAATTACCTGTTTTAAAAATGTTTACCTTTTTACTCAGGTAAACAGCGACAAAACTCCAGTTTGATCGAGTTCTAAATACACATTGAACCTGAGCAAACAGTTATCTAAAATAGATTGAAATAGATTACCTCAATGCCTACCGCGACGGCGGGAAAAGCGGGAAGTCCACCCGTTGGCATTGGGTAAGCCTTTGGACGGCGTGAGGACAGCGCAAGTGTTAAATACCGAACAAAAAATAGAACTGTTAGAGTGCCTTTATGGAATTACTTTCATTGAAATAAACAAAAAAGCGGGGATTAAAGGCTTTAATGATCCAGTGGCGAATCGCGCATTATTTGTATTAGGTGGCACATACGAGGATTTTTGCCGAAAACAATTTAAAGACAGCACCGACAAAAATGGACTGATAGAGGTCTTTTTTTCTTTGCACGAATTATTAAACGATTTCTACGAGGACTTAATGTGTAAATCGTTTGAGGAAATTTATGAGCATAATGATGACATAGTTGAACCTTGGCTACGATCAACGGAATGGTTTTCAACTTTTGCAATTCGAATTAAAGAAGTAGAAAATCGTAGCTTTGATGATTTCCACTCGAAAATAGTCTTTGTGGCGGGCGAACGCATATATAAAGGAAGGGCGTGGTTAAATCTATATAAATACCCAGAAATTAGAAAATCCGCCGTATTATGTTCATTGTGTTCTATGCTGGTATTGCGATTTTCGCTATTAGAGGAAAATAATAAATCACTAAATTTTTTGTGCCAATCCTTTATGTACCATGGAGAAACAATGGCGAAAATAGATAACACTATATTAAAAAAATATAATGCTAAAACGGGCGCTATAGTAAAACGCTCCAAAGACCCCAAACAACAAGCCAAAAAAGAGATCAAAGAAGAATATCTCGAATGGCAAGCAATGCCAGAAAAAGAACGTAACGCCAAATATAGAAGTGCCGCCAAATTCGCCTCAGTTATGCGTGATACACACACAGATAAAAAGAGCGGATTACCCTATTTTGACAATCCGAGAAAGATTGAGCAATGGTGTACCGAATGGAAAAAGGAACTAAAAAATACACACCCTGCATAGCAGAGTGCGCACTCTGCACAGCACAATGACCACCCTGCACAGCACGGTGGTTTTTTGTTTTCGAGATACCCGATTAAATACGCTCATCCCTGTTCAATACAGGCTAACACAAACGATGGAGCGCAATATGATGCTACGCAACCAAGACACGCCCAAAATTCTGCGCATCAAGCAGATCAAGGCGCAAACGGGCTTACCCAATTCAACTGTTTACTACCACATCAGCGAAGGGCTATTCCCGCGCCCGATTAAACTTGGAGAACGCATGAGCGGATGGCTGGAGAGCGAAGTTAATGCGATCATGGCGGCACGCATAGCGGGCAAAAATGAAGCAGAGATTAAAACGCTGGTTCAGTCTTTGGAAAACGACCGCGTGGCGAACTGGGGGTAAACATGAGCGACAAAAAGAAAGCCCTGACCATGCAGGGCGTAAATATCGAAACTTCAAACCATTCTAACAACGCCCACGCCCAAAGGCAACGCATAGCCGATTATTTAGCGGCACACGGGCGTGCAACCACCTTGGAACTGCGCAGTAAACTGGATGTACTGCACCCTTCGGGACGGATTAAGGAACTGCGCTACCGCAATTGGCAGATTGATACCCTTTGGGAAGATCACCCTACCGACTGTGGCAAACTGCACCGCGTCGGTGTCTATGTGCTGATTCGCCAGCCCAAGGTATAGCCTATGCCAGCCGATAGCGGATTTTTTCGCATGGGCAGTGTGAGTATGGCCAGAGGCGGGTTATTGCCCGCCCTGCGTCATAACAAGCGTGAATTACCCGAGCGAGGCCACATTGACCCGAGCCGCACGCCTTTGAACTACGCCCTAACGCCTCAAAACGACGCGCAGACGATTTATAGACGTGTGAACGTGGTTTTAGCTGAAAACGACATTAAACCCCGTAAAAACGCCGTGATTGCCATTGAAGTGATATTCAGTTTGCACACGTCATGGCATGAGCGCGACAGCCGTTCTTACTTTGCCGATTGTTTGCTTTGGCTTAATGGGGCGATACAGGGCGAATTGTTGAGTTTTGATGTTCACCTCGACGAGGCCGCCCCGCACGCCCACGCGCTGATTTTGCCGATGCTGGAGGGCAAATTACAAGGCAGGCGGATTATGGGCGATGTGGCGAACATATACCGACTGCGCAGCGATTTTATGCAGCAGGTGGGCAATCGGCACGGTTTACGCATGGAGCGGCGATTGAGTAGCAATGCGCGGGCAAAATTGGCTCAGGCCGTGCGCCACGAACTCGACCAGTGCCAAGACCCCGCGACCCATTCAAAACTTTGGGGATTGTTCTTTGACTGCATCAAACGCGACCCGCAACCCTTCGCCGATGTTTTGGGCGTGTCCATCAACAACCTGAAAAAACCTGAAAAGTCATTCGTGCAGATTATGACCAGTAAGGGCAAAGGAAGCGCACAACGGATTGAAAAACCACCGTAGAAAACCACAAGTGCTATATAGCGTTTTGAGCCAAAAAAACACAAACGCTATGTACTGTATAGCACTTTTATTTTTACACACTCATTTTTACCGATTTTAGGAGTATCACGACGATGAAAACTTTGACAATAGAGCAGGTGCAATTAGAAGCGATCAAGCAACACATCAATCAGTTTGCAGATTCTGAACTGGTGGGTTTGTGTCGCAATATGCGGGGCAATGCGCAACTGAAATATGCGGCGGCGCATGAACTGTTACAGCGTAACACCGATGGCAAACTGACCGACACCATCATTGATTTAATGACTGCGCCGTAACTCCGACAAATAAACGGATAAAACGGCATGAACAAAGGGCGTGCGTCACAAACACGCCCTAATTTTTGGATAAAAAACAGTCTATTTCAAAAACAATCCCATGCAATATCACCGCAGAGGCATGAATCACCCTATCGGGGGGGTATGAGCGATGCAAGCACGTTCAACCCATAGACCGTCGTCCTACCAGAGCTGAAACGCTAACCGAAAAAAATCATATTGAAAGGCACTCAATGGCAAGTAAACGAAAAACAGAGGCGGCGATTAAACCGCCTGATATAACCAAAGCAGAGCGCATCAAAGACCCAGCCGTGTTGGGTGCGGTGGTGGTCAACACCTACAATCGAATCAACAAAGGGAATGGCCAAGCACCCGACCTCAAGGAAACCATGCAGGCAATCATGGCCGATATAGCCAAGGTCAACCGTGGCGATTTGAGCGACATAGAAGCCATGCTCACAGGTCAAGCCCTCATGTTGCAAGGAATGTTTGCAGAGATGGCACTGAGGGCGGCTGAACAAACTCAGTTAAAACACTATCAAGCGTTTTTTAACATGGCGATGAAGGCACAAGCGCAAAGCCGTTCAACCATACAGGCCTTGGTAGAACTCAAATACCCGCGCCAAGTCGTGATTACCAAACAGGCAAATATCAGTAATGGACACCAGCAGGTCAACAATGGGGAGTTTTCTACCCAGTACGCGCACACACGCACGCCCGCGCAGGAAATACCGATTGAATCAAACGAACTTTTGGAGATAGACAATGAAACCACAGGCCAAAGGCTGGACACCAGAGCGACGCAAGGCGCAATCAGAGAAGATCAGGCAATGGCAACCGTGGCGGCACAGCACGGGCGCAAAAACCCCAGAGGGTAAAGCCATATCGGCACGCAATGCGTACAAAGGTGGGCACGGGGCGCGTGTGAAGGCTTTGGTTAAAGAGATCAATGCACTGGTGAGGGAGCACAAGGAAATGCTGGATAGGTTGAAATAGAGGCATTGGAGAGCATAGGGGCGTGGGTAAAACCGCGCCCTTTTGTTTGCAAGTTTTGATGATTTCCACCGACAACGCACGCATAGAGCCGTAAAGAAATTCGGGAAGCCGCTACTTTGAAAACAATCCTATGAAAGCATTTTTGTTGTCTTTTGTTGACACTCGAAATAATCGTTTTTCCCGTCTATAAAAGAGCATGGATTGAAAGGATAAAGCAGGGGCGAAGTCAAAAAAATGTATAAGAAAATGTATAACCGTAAATAAAGCCAAATGTAACCATTTGAAATAATTGATTAAATTCAATCGGTTCGATTGCCGCCGCCTCCACCATCGAACCGAACGCCACTCATTTGAGTGGCGTTTTGTTATGCCTCGTTGCAGGTCATTGCTAATCGTTGCTCATAAACCACGCATCCATTCTGCGCGTAAATTTGCGCGCTCGGGGTGTGCGACGGCTTGGTGAATTTGCGCCAGCAGGCGTTCTTTATCCCGTCCAAGCGTACCTTTGAGCACCAGATAGTTGGACGCATGATCGCTACGAAAAACGGTGTCGTTGAGATTGAGTTGAGCAATCATCAGTCCGAGTTCTTGCATCAGACCGGTGGTGTCAGGCAGCTCGTAATTCGGGAAATGGGCTTTGAATCGCGCCATGCCCATCGGGAATGACACCACCAGCGTAGAGAGAAATTCGGGTTGTGTGTCGTTCATCAATTGCGCGGAGTGGATCGCGTGCTGCGTGCTCAATTCGGTACCGCCCAAGCCGTTCAAAATCATGACGGATCGGGTGATCTCCGCCGCTCCGAGTTTATTCAGCGCGTCACGCGAGGAGTCGTAGCTTTCACCTTTGTTCACACGGTGCAGCACTTCGTCGTCACCGGACTCGCAGCCAACGTACACCATGCGCAGACCCGCATTGCGCAACTCTTTCAACTCTTCAACGGATTTATGACGCACATTGCGCGGCAGGCAGTAGGCGGAGACGCGCTGCACATCCGGCAGATGCGTGTGAATGGCGTTCAATACGGCCATCAGCCGACGCGTGGACAACGCCATTGCATCGCCATCGGCCATAAAGATGCGGCGCACCGGTACCCCACGCGCAGCGACATTGCGCAAGTCGCTCTCGATTTCGTCCTGCGTGCGTGGGCGAAATTTTTTCTGCGGCGCGGTGTACATCTCGCAAAACGTACATTGATTCCACGAGCAACCATTGGTCACGGGTAGAATCAACGAGCGCGCCTCGCTCGGCGGCCGAAACACCGGCTCGATGTAGTGAATGGGGAAGGCTTCTGGGTACATGACACACTCGTTGCAAAAGTTGGATTATCGCCTGTTTCCACCCATCGGCTCAAGCCAAACGAGCCTATTGCGCGTTGACTCAATCCTTTAAAAAATGCGCCACTGCGTCGAGACCGTCTATGCGTGAGGCAATCACCTTGATCACCACCAGCAATGGCATGGATCAGCAACCCAACCGCACCCCAGAGCCAGCCAAAAAACAGCAGCGCGACAAATTGAGCGGTATGGTTGATATTGACAATTTTGCCCAATATCCAAGTTTGCGCAAACGTACCAACCACCGAAGCCACCAAAAATACCGTTCCTGCGGCCATGCCGGCCATGGATAAATCAGACCATTGCTGCAATCCGGTGACGAACACACCTGCCGCCGTCAAAAGCGTACCCAAATACGGAATGATGTGCAGAATACCGGCCAGCAGCCCCCACACGCGGGCATTTTCAAAACCGAACAAAAACAACACCACGTAGGTCATCAGCCCGAGAATCAGGTTGGTCAGAAACATGGAGCCTAAGTATTTTTGTACAGAGCGATGAATTTCATTGAGCACTTCTACGGTGATGCGTTTTTGCTTGAGGGTATCACCGATGATGCTGACCGTTTTACGTCGAAATTGGTCGCCCGCTGCCAATAAAAAGTAGGCGAGCAACAACACCGAGGCAACCGTACCTAAATCGCTGAAAGTGTTTAGCAAACGGTTGAGCAGAATACCGCTGAATACGCCGGAGCTCCCCTCCTTGACCTGTGGCGCGACCGGCTGTACAGTCGCTTGGGCTGCTGTCGCGGCGGCTGGCGCTTTCGCAGGCGCTGCCGGCACTGATGCGGCTTGTCCCGCGTTGCTCGGTACGGCAACGACAGCGCTGCTTGGGTTAGCAGCGCGCTCCGAGGCTTTGTTTAAATCATCGGCGATGACTTGATTCACAGCATCTGCTGCTTTATTGAGCTTGCTCAAGGCGCTGGTTTCGTCGTTTTGGGTGTTTCGTAGTTCCGTACCAATGCGCTCAACCGTTTGCGGCAGCGATTCGGCTAAATTAATCGCCTGCCACCAGACCGCATAGCCAATCGCGCTGTTGAGCGCGACAAACGCCAGCACAGCAATATTGGCCGCGAGCCACCGCGGCATGCGCCACGCGACGAAAAAATCAACCACCGGCCCCAAGGTGTAGGACAGCAAAATCCCAACGGTCAGCGGAATAAAAAACAATTCGGCCCACTTGAGCAAAACCACGACCACCGCAAAGTTGAACAAAATCAGGCTCCAAAACAGGATGCCTCGCTCTTTGTTCGGTGTTTCGTCAGGTATCGGTGCGGATACGACGGCTGCTGTGTTTGAATGATCCATGAAGGTCGCTCTTTTTATGATGAGAAGTTTATTTTTTGATGTTGACCGCCTCGCCATTTAATCAAGCGTACTGCGTGCGCTGGGATTAAATACCGTTTCAACGGTACTGCAATGATTCAATGATTTTATGAAGAATCAATCCATACAACCGCAATCGGGTCATTCAACTCATTTCATTTGGCTGTCAACCCGCTGCGCCATGTGTCCAACGACTTGAATGGCCTGATCAAATTGCAAGGATTTGTCAAAAAAATGCTGTACGCCCAGTTGCTGCGCGATTTTTCGGTAATGAAAATAGGTGTGATTGCTCAACACCACGAACACGGGCGAATGATTCGGGGGTAAATGCGTGCGTGCGTAACGAATCACATCCAAGCCATTACCCTGAGCCAGCTCAATATCGGCAATGACCAAATCATATTGATGCTGTCTGAGCAATTGGATCGCGTCGTCTTGAGTCTGCGCGGTATGCGGCAGCACATTCGGCGCCAGCTCAGCCAGCGACTCCAAAACCCGCTCTTGTAACAACTCAGAATCTTCGATCAATAACAAACGCATGTCATATTCCCACCTCACAGTGCACAGCCACACCCCGCCGTGCCTACTCACTCTTTTGCAGACAGACTAACATGAGTGAGGCGCAGCCGCTATCGGTGTTTGTCCTACAAGCGCATGCAATTGGCTTTTCATCACTCAACCAAGCCGTTTTTAATAGCGTAGTAGGTCATATCCGCATTGGTTTTGAACCCCATTTTTTCCAAAATCCGACTGCGGTAGGTACTGACGGTTTTTACACTGATGAACAACTCATCGGCGATTTCGGTCGCACTGCGCCCTGAGGCCAATTTGATGAACACCTGAAACTCGCGCTCCGACAGCTCCTCATGCAAAGGCTTTTCATTCGGCTTGATCAACTGCTGCGACATCAGCTCGGCCACTTCGGGCGTAAAGTAATGTTTGCCCTGACTGATCTGCCGAATCGCGCGAACCATTTCCTCGGGATCGGCGTCTTTGGACAAATAGCCTTTGCAGCCCAAGCGAATCAAACCGAGCGCATATTGATCGGCAGCATAGCCGCTCAAAATCAACACAGCCAAATCCGGCGCGATGTGCTTCAGATCGCGCACGGTATCAATGCCGTTTTTATCCGGCATCGATATGTCCAATACCACCGCATCAAACTGCTTTTGTCGCACCCATTTGAGCGCCTCTTGCCCCGAGCCTGCTTCGGCACCGACGCATAAATCCGACTCGGCCTCGATCAAGCCGCGCATGGCTTGTCGCAAAATCGTATGATCATCCACCAGCAAAATCTGTTTTTTCATATTGAACCCGAGTGCGTGAATCATTGAACCTCATCGGCATCAGCACCCTCATCATGTTTACTGAAAATTGCTGGTGAACAGCTGCCACTGCTGCTGTAATTGTAAACGGGTATCGCCCAGCAGCGTGCGGTTTTTCCACTGCCTTTTGACATACACAAAAGCACCCGCAGCGATGACCATCGGCAACAAAAAAGCCGCTAAAAACAGCCATTCGCGCTGGGGTTGATGCATCGCCCAGAGGATGAAACCGATCATGCCGACCATCGACGCCAGCACCACGCCCAATGCCACCACAGCCACTGCCACGATGGAGCCGATGATGCGCCGTCCGTCACGTGCCAAGTTCTGCGATAAATGCGCACCGGTATTGGACAAATAATGGCCAACCTGCGGCACAACTTTTTGCCCCATCAGGCGCTTGACCTGAGTTGCCATGGTATACGCCACAGCCCATTTCAAAACGGTCTTCCACATAGTCAATGACCTCGGCTCGTTCACAAAAGACTACGCCTGTCGATCGCATTGTGCATCAACAGGCGCACTCAAGCGGGTTAGTAATCGGACTTCTTCGCCAAAACGAAGCCAAACAATGCAGCCAAACCAGCCACGGCCAACATCGATGTCACCGGTTTTTCCTCAACCATTTTGCTGCATGCTGCGTGCCCTTGTTTCCAAGCGCTACCCGCCGTTTCCTGCGACGCATTTTTGAGTTGACGATAGTGTTTTTTCAACGCCTTTTTCAAATCTTTTGCATCGTGGTCAGCCAGATCATCTGTCTTATCGCTGATCAGGTTTTGCAATTGCGCAATCATGGCTTTGACTTCATCCGCCGAAATATTGACCGCTTTTTTTGCTTGATCCGCAGCATCATTGGCAAAATCCTTGGCATCATCGACCAAATCAGTGGTTTTGTCTTTTGCCGCCTCAACACCGTCGATCACTTTATCTTTCAGCTCTTCTTTTTTCGATTGATTAAACATGTCGTATCCTCTTTAATGGGTTATTGAATAATGATGGTTTGGTGTAGGCAGTCCATTGCCTACAGCTTGGTTTTTTCGCTTTATAACTTCCGACCGCGCACCAGCGAGATCAAAGCCAAAACCAAGAAAATCACAAACAAGATTTTCGCAATCCCGGCTGCGCCTGCAGCAATGCCACCAAAACCGAAAATACCTGCGATGATCGCGATGATAAAAAATACCACTGTATAATGCAGCATGCTATTCTCCTTAAAATTAAATTGATTCCGTTGATTCGTTGAACGTTTCAATCCCTACCACCGCATATGAGATCAAGTTGTCCTTAGCTTGTTGCTTACTACGGTTCCCATATTAAACACCCGCAAAATTTTTAACTATGCGACGCAGACTGAAAACCGTGTAGGAATAGACCGACAACATGAATCTAGCCATCGTTCAAAAATATCAACATTTGAAAAAGCAAGTAGGCAATCGTGTCCTGTTCACACTGCTGCTGACCACGCTGATGATTATCGCCACCATGTTCATAACCGACTCATGGCTCAACGACATCACCGACTCAAATCAAAAAGCGCTGGCCGACTATGTCAAAATGAGCCGCGTCAGCCAAATCAGAACCCAAATCGAGCGTACCGAATCGGCGCAGCGTGGCTACTTACTGAGCATGGATGAAGCCTATTTACCACTCTACGCAGACAGCAAATTCACCGCTTTGAACCAACTTCAACAGCTCTCGACCCGCATCAATACCGCCAATATCGACCCGCAAGAACAAGCGCTGTTTCATCAAATCAATAACGACATCGGCGCCAAAATCAATGAAATGGACATCACCATCAAACTCATCGAAAACGGCCGCAGCGCCCAAGCGCTGGATTTGGTGCACATGAATCAAGGTCAGCTATTGCAAAACAACATTCGCACCAATGTACAAAGCCTATATAGCCTGATTGAGCAGCGACTTAACAGACTGATCGCACAGCGCAGTGAGAAAATCAAATGGGCGCGCTGGTCAATTTTATTAACAATATTGGTGTTATCCGCAGTGATATTGGTCACGCTGAACGACTTGATTAAAGCGGCTCGGGAAAAAGACAATGCCAAACAGGCCTTGACACAAGAGAACGAAAACTACCAAATACAACTTGCGCAAAACCTGCGACAAATGCAAACGCTGGTACTGGACGCGCAAACAAAAATCGAAGACAGTCGGGCGCAATTGGCACGCGATTTACACGACGAATTGGGTTCGATTCTGACCGCCATACGCATGGATTTAGGCTGGAGCATCAAAAAAATGCAGGCCGGACCAGCCCGAAGTGGCGCAAAAATTACAACGCACACAAGCCTACTTGGATCGCGCGATTTTATTCAAACGTCAAGTGGTCGAAGATTTGCACCCCTCGATGCTCGAAAACTTTGGCCTGTGGATGTCGCTGGAAAACATGGCACAAGAGAGCGCACAGCGCAATCAATGGCAATTGAACCTCAATCTGCCCGAGCAACCGCCGGAGCTGGCCAAAGGCCTGCAACTCGTGGTTTATCGCGTCGTACAAGAAACGTTGAACAACGCGAGTAAATATGCACAGGCACGCCAATTCACGCTCGACATTACCGTGGATGAGCACCACTTGAAAATCTCGATATGCTCGATGACGGCATTGGTACGGATTTAACCCAAACCCAACCGCAATCGCACGGCATCACCGGCATGAAAAACCGAATTTTTGCCGCCGGCGGACAAATCCACCTCACCAGCCAACCCAACCAAGGCATGCACACCCAAATTCTGCTGCCATTGAACACCGAAACAAGCAAGCCACGAGCGGCTCAAGTCTGATTCACGCGCCACCACACACACGGGACACAAGAACTCAGATACAAAAAAACCAACCCTCCATTTCGGAGGGTTGGTTTTTTAGCGCGACACTGTCTAAACAGCAGCGTGTACGGTCAAGTGACGATTAGCCCAACAAGCTCGCAGGGATATTGCCACCGTTGGCTGCCAACTGTTGCAAAACAGTTTTGTGCAACCACATGTTCATGCTCGCAGAATCATCCATCAAATTGGCAGGGCAGCCCAATTCAGTGGCCAATTCTTTGCGGTGCGCCAAGCTGCTGTCCATACCCAATAATTTCATCAGGTCAACAATTGACGTTTGCCAGTTCAGTTTTTCCGAATTGTTTGCAGCCAAGGCATTCAATTTACCGACAACATCTACTTCACTGATCGCAACAGACACAGGTGCTGCATCCACAACCGGCGCAGCCACTTCTGCGGCGGCAACTTCTTGAACTGCTGGTGCTTCTTCTTTTTTACCAAAACCCAGTTTGGACATAATGGTACCGAAAATGCTCATGTTATTCTCCTTATAAAAAGTAACAGGAAGGTCATTGTACCGCAATGGTTTTCGCTTTGTCTGTGTTTGACATGAATTTTTTGTGACGCAAGATATAACCGCTTATACCATCAAGGAGCCATAACAAAATGCGCAGATTTCTCTGCGCATTTTGTTCGATTCATTGGCTAAATAACTGAAAACGCTCGCTTTATGAGTTTTGCGTTTCCACCAATTGCAACGGCTCTTCCTCCACCACCACGCGTGGTTTACGCTCACGTGGCGGGTGCTGACGCACCGGCGCAACCGGTTCGGCCACATACTGTACCGCCGACGCATCGGTTTGTACCATTTGCAAGCCCGCTTGACTGAGCAAGGCGTCCAAATCCACCGATTCCACTGGTGTTTCGACCGGCGTTAATTCTGAAACCGCTGCTGACTCTTGCGTCGCAGCCTGAATCGTTTCGGTTACTGCCGGAGCGACTTCTTCAACCACAGACACCGCAGCCACTTCTGTCTCCACCGATTCGATCATTGGGGTCTCGGATGTTTCGACAACCTCAACCGTTTCTGCGCTCGCATGGCTCACCACAGGCATTTCCGTCACATTGCTGGTCGCTGATTCGGCCATTACTTCCACGGCTTGTGCAACGATTTGCGTCGGTGTCTGACTTGGCACTGCCACCTCAGATACCACTGGCACAATTGGTGCTGCTGGTGCAACCGGTGCGGCCACTTGAATCACCAGCGGCGTCTGATCGTAGTCTGCGTGGGTTTGCGTTGCACCCGCATCCTCACGCATTAGCTCAGAAATCGTACCCGCTGCTGCAGACATGACCGGTAATGCCGCTGCACTGCCATTGTGCGCCTCTTGTCCGTTGGTTTGCGCCTCATTGCCCTTCGGTTCGCGACGATCACGGCGGTCACGGCGATCACGTCCGGTGCGCAAACGGCGCTCACGTGGTTCACGTTGACCATTCGTTTGATCGGCTTGCGCTGCATGGGTAACATCACTTGCTTCGCTTTGAACGCTGACGTCGGCGTGCTCCACAGCAGTCCGTGTTTCACTGGCTACCAGCGCTGTTGATGCGATGGCTTGTGCGGTTGGCGTAGCGACCACGGCGGTTTGCTGCGCCACTTCAGTCACTTCGCTCACCGATACGACAGAACCGACTGCAACTTGTTCACCCGCCTCGGTGTTGCGGTTGCGATTGCGGTCGCGACGGCGGCGATTGTTGCGTGATTCATTACGTGATTCATTGCCGGCTTTATCGCCATCTTCTACACGATCGCTACGATCGGTACGGTCAACACGGGTGTCTTCGGCTTTTTTCGCCACCGCATCATCCGCTGCTTTGTTCACGCGCTCGGTGCGTTCATTGCGCGGTGTTCTACGGTCATTGCGCTCGTTGCGTGGCGTACGTTCGCCGCGCGTTTCGTTCTTGGCGGTTTTGTCACCGTCGGTTTTCACCGTTTTATCGGTTTTGTCGTCGTTTTTAGCGCCGCGTGACTCATCGCGACTGTCGCGGTTATTGCGATTGTTGCGGTTGCGATCACCCGAACGGCGATTGTCATTCTGGTTGCGATTGCCCGACGCGTTGCCACGGGTATTGCGGCGACGGTTTTGGGTCGGTTCTGGCTCTGGCGCGACTTCCGGCGCAATGCCGAACAGGCGTTTAATTCGTCCCCACAGACTTAGAGTCGGCACCACTTCCACTGCTTTCACGCGGGTTTCTTCTACCGGCGCCGGTGCGGGTGCGCTCGGCGTGATGCCTTTGACCACGGCTTCTTGGCGCTCGGCGGTTTGCTGCTCGCGTTTGGCGTAGGTTTCGTCTTCTTCCGGTTTTTCTACCTGCGCGTAGCTGGCTTGTACCAATTCGAGACGCTCGTCATCGTGACGCATGCGGTCGAGTTTGTAATGCGGCGTTTCGAGGTATTTATTCGGAATCAGGATGATGTTGGTTTTCGTGCGGTGTTCGAGCAAATGAATTTCCGCGCGTTTTTCGTTCAACAGGAAGGTCGCAACGTCAATCGGTACTTGGACGTTGATCGCAGCGGTGTGGTCTTTCATCGCCTCTTCTTGCACAATGCGCAGCACGTGTAAGGCGGAGGATTCGATGTCGCGAATCACGCCGGTGCCGTTACAGCGCGGGCAGGTGATGTGCGAGCCTTCGGACAGCGATGGACGCAGGCGTTGACGCGACAATTCCATCAGGCCGAAGCGCGAAATTTTGCCCATTTGCACGCGCGCACGATCGTAGCGCAGCGCTTCTTTCAGGCGGGTTTCGACTTCTTTTTGATTTTTGGATGACTCCATGTCGATGAAGTCAATCACGACCAAGCCACCCAAGTCGCGCAGACGCAATTGGCGCGCGACCTCTTCGGCGGCTTCCAGATTGGTTTTGAACGCGGTGTCTTCGATGTCGGAGCCGCGCGTCGCACGCGCGCTGTTGACGTCCACGGAAACCAAGGCTTCGGTGTGGTCAATCACGATGGCGCCGCCGGATGGCAGCGGTACGGTACGCGCATAGGCGGTTTCGATTTGGTGCTCGATTTGGAAGCGCGAATACAGCGGAATGTCGTCGGTGTAGCGTTTCACGCGGTGCGCGTTGTGCGGCATGACCACGCTCATGAACGATTGCGCTTGTTCAAAAATATCTTGCGTATCAATCAGGATTTCGCCGATATCCGGTTGGAAATAGTCACGAATCGCGCGAATCACCAATGAGGATTCGAGGTAAATCAGGAATGGCGCCGGATTGGTGCGCGCGCCCTGTGCGTTGGTATCGGGCTGTGCTGCGCCGTCAATGGCCTGCCACAATTGCAACAAGTAATTCATGTCCCATTGCAATTCCTCAGCCGAGCGACCAATGCCCGCCGTGCGCGCGATAATGCTCATGCCTTGTGGAATATCCAATTGGCTCATGGCCTCGCGCAACTCTTGGCGATCTTCGCCCTCGATGCGGCGCGATACGCCACCACCACGCGGGTTGTTTGGCATCAATACCAAATAACGACCGGCCAGCGAGATAAAGGTGGTCAAAGCCGCGCCTTTGTTACCACGCTCCTCTTTTTCCACCTGAACGATCAGCTCTTGACCTTCAAAAATCACGTCCTGAATGCGCGCCGAGCGTGCTTCAACACCCTCTTTGAACAAGCTGCGTTCGATTTCTTTAAACGGTAAAAAGCCGTGACGCTCCTCACCATAATTGACAAAACACGCCTCCAAAGACGGTTCGACGCGCGTCACCACGCCTTTGTAAATATTGCCTTTGCGCTGTTCGCGCCCTGAGGACTCAATATCAATATCAATGAGCTTTTGCCCATCTACAATCGCCACGCGCAACTCTTCTGCGTGCGTGGCATTAAATAACATACGTTTCATTGTTTCAAACTCCGTGCGGCATGCGCAAAAAATGCACAAGCACCGTCATCCGCCCACCCGACGGGGCGTTCGTCATGCCTTGAACGCGACACAGCGCGTACACACGGAGAGAGAAAGACATCATTCAATTGCTTGAAGATGATGAATGCCCAAGCAATGAGCCGAGCAAATGACGCAGTCGCTGTACAAAAACCAGTCATTGCCAACGCTCCTGCGTCGTACCCAACCGATTATTTGTCAGCACTTGCTTACCGAATAAATACCGTCAATACAATCATCCAACCACGCGATCGATCTTTTGAGCCGATCAAATGGCCGGTTTCACCTTATGTTCAAGTCGAGCACTACCGATGGCTGATTCGCTTCGGGCAGAACATTTTGTTGTTATTCAAAAGCCCCTAAGCATTCAATTCAGCTTCCATCAAGCATTCATTATCAGGCCTGATTACCATATGCAACCGCAGTGCCGCCGGCTTGAATTATCAAATCTTTCTTCCGTTGAAACACACTTATCTGTGTTTGCGTCCACAGCCGCCCCCGCATACCCGATAAGTACGTGGCAGACCACTGCTTTAGACATCCGTTTTTTACGTCAATGCGTGAAAATCATACAAAACAAACTGTTTCGTAGACCCGAATCGCATCAAACATCAAGGAAAAATCGGTTAAACCCGTTACAATAGCGTTCAGCGCGACTGAAAAAACTGCGTAAGAACCACAGCATCAGTCCTATGTGCCGTCGCACCATTCAGCGCCCACTGGCGTTACGCTTTTGGATAAAAGCTCTGTCGGCGCGATTAGCGCAGGCAAATTATAGCAAAATGAACCACTTACGCAAGGAATTTAAACGACTTATTTCGTCTTTTTAACCCCATTATGAGCAAACCCACCGATTTACCACGCCATGCGCCGCCTCGCGCCACTCAAAATCCCGCCGTCAGCGTGCGTCTGCACACCGTGGCCGAACACGAAGCCGGGCAGCGGATTGACAACTTTCTGCTGCGCGTGTGCAAAGGCGTGCCCAAATCCTGGGTCTATCGCGTGGTACGCAAAGGCGAAGTGCGCGTGAACAAAGGACGGATTGATGTGGATTACAAACTGCAAACCGGCGATGTGGTGCGCATTCCGCCCGTGCGCGTGAGCGAATCCACCCCTGCCGTCGTACCCGCGCACCGCGCAAACAAACTGCCCATCATTTTTGAGGATGACGCGCTGCTGATCGTGGATAAACCCGCTGGGCTGGCGGTACATGGCGGCTCGGGCGTGTCGTTTGGCGTGATTGAGCAACTGCGCGCGGCCTATCCGCAGCTCAAATTCCTCGAACTCGTGCATCGTTTGGACAAGGAAACCTCCGGCTTGCTGGTGTTGGCAAAAAAACGCAGCGCGCTGGTGCATCTGCACGAGCAAATCCGAAATGGTCGGATGGATAAGCGTTATTACGCGATTTTAAAAGGCCAATTAACCGACAAAGTCACGCACGTCAAAGCGCCGCTGCACAAATACGTCGCTGCCAACGGTGAACGCCGCGTGGTCGTCGCGCACGAAGGCGAAGGCCAAAGCGCGCACACGCAGTTTAATGTTGAGCAAATTGCGGGGGATTTTACCGTCGTGCGCGTGAAAATTTTCACCGGCCGCACGCACCAAATCCGCGTACACAGTGCGTCGATCGAGCACCCGATTGTCGGCGATGACAAATACGGTGATTTTGAATTGAACAAACAGTTGGGCAAAAACACCGGCACGCGGATGTTCCTGCACGCCCACAGTCTGAAATTCGTCCATCCGCAAACGGGCGAAATACTGACTTTGAGCGCGCCGATTCCGCAGGCATTCACAGAATTTATCCGAGATCATGGCTAAAAACATCTTAGAGGATTTTCAACGCGCAATGACGCTGAAAAACGCGGCCATTCAGGCGTGTCATGAGCAGCGTTATGCCGACAGCGCCCGTCTCGGCAGCGAATCGCTGGTGCAGGAGTCCGCGTGGGTATGCGCACAAGCGGCAATTCATCAGCGCGTGTTATCGTTTTCACTGTTTGGCGACAATCCGATTTATTGTGAAACCGCGATACTGAACGCGCAAGCCATGCCCGAGGTATACCCCGGTTGGCAAATGTGGGTGTATCACGATGCCAGCGTGCCCGAGCATGTGTTGGAGCGCTTACGCCGCTATCGGGTTCGTGTGCTGGATGTGCATCAACTCGGGATTGCTCACTGGCCGGGTACGTTTTGGCGCTTTCACGCGGTAAGCGAGCCGCACGTCGAAAAGGTGCAATTTCGCGATGCCGACTCGCTCATCAGCTCACGCGAAGCACAATGGGTACAGCTTTGGCTGGAGTCACCGCAACCCTTTCATGTGTTTCGCGACTGGTATTCGCATTTGGATTTGATGCTGGCGGGTATGTGGGGCGCGCATGCGCCGTTTTTGGCGGGAATGTCCGAATGGATTGAAGCGCACCTCAAAACCCGAGTAGAGCTGCATCCGACGCACGCGGACCAGGTTTTTTTGGCAGAAGTAATTTGGCCGAAAATCGCACCCTACTGCCTCGTTCACGATACGGTGCATGATTTACCGTTTGCCACGCCGATTGATTCGCCGCGCCCCGCCATGAGCGGCGGCAGTGCATTGGGCGGATTCAATGCCAAACAAATTACGGTGACGCTGTCAGCGCCAGCGACGGAATATCACGTTCGTATTTATGACGCGCGTGGTGACGTGGTGATGAGCTATCTGCGCCGCACCCATAATGGCAAGGATGTGTTTGAACTACCGATGCAGTACCACGAGCGTATCCGTGCCGGCGAATGGCGCATCGAGTATCTGCCGATCACTCCGTGATTTTACGGGCGGTAGCGCAGCAGCGTCACCCAGTCCTGCCGATTCATGTCACATTGATGTAAGGCATTCAAAGCGCACAACGGCGCATCGTTCTCACCCAACGTATCGGCCAACCACGAGCCGGCACGCGCCGGTAAACTGTGCGTCGCGGATAGTGCGCCGTGCGCATTGAGTTTGATTTCGCGCATGGTGACGGCTTGCACCACATTGCCGCCAACGGCATAGGCGCGGTTTTTGCGCACACCGACCAGCACATCGCAATGCATTTTGAGCGATTGCGCATCCGTGGCGTGCTCGGCCAGCCATTGTTCAAACCCCGCCGGGCCGAATACGCGGCGCCCTTCGCGCACATAGCAGAGCAAGTCACCAACCTGCAACGGTGTGTTTAAGGGATTGCGCAGATGAAATGCGCCATTGGGTTGCGCGGCATAGGCTGCTTTGATGTAGCGAATATGCCCGTCGGCCAAGTGAAATTCGGATTCGCTGAATCCTGCCGTGCGCATCAGGTAGCTGACGAACGCGCCCGACCACGGCGTATCGACAATCTGCGCGCGGGTGATGGCTTCGTTGAGTGTAACCTCGGGGTAATCGGGCGGCTGTTGCCCGCGAAACAAATCCGTCAGCCCGACGCTGTTTTGCCAGTAGTGCAGCACACGCCGCCACGCAGGTGTGCCGTCGCTCAGCGCATCGCGCTCGGCTTCCATCGGGCCGAATTTGAGCAATTGCCCTTGCGCATTGATGAACGGTTCGCGCCAGAGTTGATGCTCTTGGCAGGCCAATTGCGCGGCGTATTCAGCCTTGGTTTGCGGTGTTTGTGTACTGCAAAAGGACGCTTGCGCCTGCGCCCAACTCGCGCAAGCCCAAACGCTTAGTCCGATCAGCCAGCGAGCCGCGCGCATTGTGCCCTCATTCCATCTCAAAAATCGCCAAACTACCGCGCAGGTTGGGCAAAAAGCGCACTTCTTGCTGATCGTGCAGCACCATGCGGCGCGTCACGCGACAATCGAGGTCATGCGCAAGCTTTTCAAAGTCTTTGAGCGTGAGTACGCGCACGTTCGGCGTGTTGTACCACTCATACGGCAGGGTTTTCGAGACCGGCATCTGCCCGCGAAAGACCGACAGGCGGTGTTCCCAGTAGCCAAAATTCGGCACGGAAACGATGGCTTTTTTACCCACGCGCACGATTTCGCGCATGATGTTTTCGGTTTCGTGCACGGCTTGCAAGGTCAGCGACAAAATCACCACGTCGAAACTGTCGTCGCCAAACCACGACAAGCCCGCCTCCAAATCCTGCTGCAACACGTGCAGTCCTTTGGCCACGCAGGTCGCGATATTGGTGTCGTTTTTCTCAATGCCGTAGCCGGTCACGCCGCGCTCGCGTATCAATTTACTCAGCAGCGTGCCGTCGCCGCAGCCCAAATCGAGTACATGCACGCCTGCGGGAACCCAGCGGCTGATGACTTCAAAATCCGGGCGTTGCGCGCCCGCGAGCACCGTCGCCGGATTGAACGGCTCCACCGCCGGTATCGTGGTTTGCGTCACTGTTTGCTGCATGGTCTGTCCCATCTTAAGCGCCCTCCCCATTGACGTGCGCAAGGGTATGCACATTCTTAAAATACGCGCGCACCACGTTGTGATAGCGCTCGTCGGTCATCAAAAATGCATCATGTCCGTGCGGCGCATCGATTTCGGCATACGTCACCTGCCGACGGTTTTTCACCAGCGCCTGCACCAGATCGTGGCTGTGCTCGGGCGAAAAGCGCCAGTCGGTAGTAAACGAAACCACGAGAAAATCCGCCTGCGCCGTGCGCAAGACCGAGCTCAAGTCACCCTCGGCATTTTTCGCACCGTTGGTTTTCGCCAAATCGAAGTAATCCAAAGCCTTGGTAATCAATAAATACGTATTGGCATCGAAATAATTGGCAAATTTATCGCCCTGATAATGCAAATACGATTCGATTTCAAAATCCACGCCGTAGTCAAAGCGATACGAATCACGCACCTGATCAGCGGCGTGCTCCAGCGGGCGCAATTCACGGCCGAATTTCTCCGCCATATCGTCGTCGGACAAATAGGTGATGTGGCCGATCATGCGCGCGACGCGCAAGCCGTTACGCGGGACGACGCCGTGTTCGTAAAAATGCCCGCCGTGAAAATCCGGGTCGGTCAAAATCGCCTGCCGCGCCACATCGTTAAACGCAATATTCTGCGCCGACAAGCGTGTGCTTGACGCGATCACCACGCAGTGGCGCAAACACTCGGGATAGCGCACGCTCCACGCCATCGCCTGCATGCCGCCGAGCGAGCCGCCCATCACCGCCGCCCACTGTGCAATGCCCAGCCCGTGCATCAGCCGTTTTTGCGCATCAACCCAGTCCTCGACCGTCACCACGGGAAAATCCGCGCCATACGGTTTACCGGTATCGGGATTGGTGTGCATCGGGCCGGTGGAGCCAAAGCACGAACCGAGGTTATTCACCCCGACCACGAAAAACCGATTGGTATCCACCGGCTTGCCCGGCCCCACCATATTGTCCCACCACCCCGCGTCGCCATTGTCATACACACCCGCGACGTGGTGCGAGGCATTGAGCGCGTGGCAAATCAGCACCGCGTTATCGCGTGCCGCGTTCAGCGTGCCGTAGGTTTCGTACATCAACGTGTAATCGCGCAGAGACGCGCCGCTTTGCAAGCGCAATGGCTCGCCAAAGTGCATGGTTTGCGGTGTTGGCTTCAAAACACCGTCGTTCGTATTGATCTGGCTGGTGTGTGCATCACTCATCGTTTTGCTCATAAAAAACCCCAAGTCGGTTTGGTCAATTCAGTGAAAACTGCCAAACGCCACTTGGGTTGTGTTTCGTTTAGCCGTTTTGGTTGGAAGATTTTACTCCCCCAACCGCGCCCGCAAGCAGAATCCAAATCGGCGCGTGGTGAACTACTGAACTGTTCTCAGTGGGTGACAATGTACCACAAGGCGGGTTGGCTTGCAAACCGTTGATTTCAAACACCGGACTATTTTGGCTTTGGGCGCTGCGCTTAACGTGTGCTGACGCAACACCTTAGCCTTCACCGAAAGCCAAACCCTTTTTATTCAAAAATGGGGAATCTGCATATTTTGGTTTCGGCCGCTGCGCTTAACGTGTGCTGACGCAACACCTTAGCCTTCACCAAAAGCGCAAGCCCTTTTTATTCAAAAATGGGGAATCTGCATATTTTGGTTTCGGCCGCTGCGCTTAACGTGTGCTTCGCAACACGTTAGCCTTCACCGAAAGCGCAAACCCATTTTATTCAAAAATGGGTTTGCGCTTTTCAAAAAACGCTGTCATCGCTTCGCGCGCGTGCGCACCGCCCATCAGCCGTGAAAAGGCAACGATTTCCTCGTCCATCACCTGACGCAGCAAGTCGGCATTGTGAGCTTTGAGCAAGCGCTTGGTTTCGCGCAGGGCTTGCGGGCTTTTCTCAGCGAGTTGTTTCGCACGGTGGAAGGCGTAGGAGTCAACTTCTTTGGCTGGCATGATGTGTGTCGCCACGCCGATTTGCACGGCTTCTTCGGCGGTGAAAAATTCGCCGAACATGAGTTTTTCGGCGGCTTTGAGGTAACCGGCGTTTTGCACCAAGGTCAAGCTGGAGCTGCCTTCGGGACACAGCGCGAGGTTGATAAACGGCAGTTGCAGGCGCGCGCTGTCACCGACCACGACGAAATCGGCGTGAAGCAACATGGTCACGCCGATACCGACCGCGACGCCATTGACGGCCATGATCAGCGGTTTAGGGAAATCACGCAAGGCGTATAAAAAATCCACCACAGGGCTGTTGGCCAAATCCGGCGGGCTGTTGAGAAAATCGTGCAGATCGTTGCCCGCGCAGAACATCTCCGGTTGACCGTGAATCACCACGACGCGCACTGCGTCATCTGCCGCGTGGGCGTTGAGCGCATCGGCCATATGGCGATACATTTCCAGCGTCAGGGCGTTTTTGGTTTCAGGGCGGTTGATTTGTAGCGCGGCAACGTGTCCGTCAATGTGGCTGATGATGCTCATGCTGATCCTTTCATGTGCGTGGCGTGGATTTGAATGCGTCACGGCGTTTAGTTTAATTCATTCAAGAGTTTTTGCCAAAGCGTGTCTTGAAAACGCGCTTTGAAAAAGCCGAAATGCCGAATCTCGCGCACGCCAATCTCGGCAGGCGCGATGCGCTGCATCTTTTTCGGCGCATGGGTGTACAGGCTGTGAATATGCTCGGTGTTGCGCGCGGACATGTAGTCGTCATCGGTGAAGGAGAACGAGGTTATCGGCGTGCGCACGGCGGCATACTGGGCGCGTATGGCCTCACCCGCACTGGCAATGTAGTCGGGATGCAGACACCAGCGCCGCCATTGCATGATCACGCCTTTGGGCAAATCGCCGACCATGTTCAACCGTTTGCCGGGAAAATAGCCGAACAATGGCGTGAGCAACGGCACAAACACATACCAAAACAACGGGACGCGTCGCCGCAATTCGGGCGAATTTTCCTTCCAATAGCCGCTGCCCGTACCGACAGTGATGGCTTTGCGCAAGGCGGCGTGGTCAACCATGCTGATGAGTTGACCGCCCAAACTGTGCCCGACCCAATACAGCGGTAACTCGGGATAACGTTGCTTGAACGTATCCACGATCAATGCGGCCTCAGCGCCCCAATCGTAAATAGTCACATCAATCTGCTTGAGCGGTACCTGACTGGCCTTGAGCGACTCACCCATGCCCGAGTAGTCGAACGTCACCGCAACAAAGCCTTGTTGCGCCAGCCACGCGGCAAATGAACCATAGTAGCGCTGCGGCACACCCATCGCCGGCGCGATCAACACCACGCCGCGTGGCGTAGCCTGAGGCGCGTAGGTGGTCAACGCCAGCGCATGGTTTTTTACCGACCGTAGGATTTCAATGGCTTCACTCATGGCGCATTCCCACTCACACCCATGCCGAAGCAAGATAGAGGCCGACCACCGCCAATACGCCGACAAGCCACACCAACGAACGCGCCGTCGCCCAGTCTTTGGCATAGCACCATAGATAAGCAATGCGCGCGAGGATGAATACGCCTGCGAGCAGATTCAAACTACTCGCCGGTACGCCGCGCACAGTGGCTAATAAGACCGCCGGTGCGAACATCATCAACGCTTCCCAACTGTTTTCCTGCGCCCACGCCATGCGTTTGGCCATCGAGCGCTCCGGCAGTTGCGCTAAAAACTCGCGCGGCGCGTGGTTGTTATAGCGTCCGCCCTTGAGTTTGGCCACGCTAGTCGCCACCAAGGGCAACAGCGTCGCGACCAACAACATCCAATGTGCAAATAACATGACAATCCTTTCGGCATGAACACCGACATCTCGCGAGCATTCACGATAAAAAACCCCTCTATGTGACAAGAGGGGCATCAAGATGATGCGACAGCGTTATTTACGCCAAGCCGCATCAATGAGGAGGCTGTCTAAACCAGCACAAAGTAAGGTTTTACTTTGTGCTTCATTACAACTACAGACGTTCCAAAATACCGGCCGCGCCCATGCCCGTACCGATACACATGGTCACCATACCGTATTTACCGCCGGATTGTTTCAAGCCATTCAACACGGTGGCCGAGCGAATCGCACCAGTCGCACCCAATGGGTGACCCAGAGCAATCGCACCGCCCCACGGATTGACTTTCGCCGGATCCAAGTTCAGATCACGCATCACGGCCAATGCTTGCGCTGCGAATGCTTCGTTCAACTCGATCCAGTCCATGTCGTTCAGCGTCAAACCAGCGACTTTCAATGCCGCAGGAATGGCTTCTTTCGGACCGATACCCATGATTTTCGGATCAACACCGCGCACGGCGAACGATACGAAACGACCGATTGGCGTCAGGTTGTGCTCTTTCAAGAAACGCTCGGAGACCAAGATCAATGCCGCCGCGCCGTCCGACATCTGTGAGCTGCTGCCCGCAGTCACGCTGCCTTTGGCCGCGAATACGGGTTTGAGTTTCGCCAAACCTTCCATCGTCGTGCCTTCGCGCGGACCTTCGTCTTTGCTCACCACGAATTCTTTGGTTTTCAACTCTTGTGTCGCCAAATCGACATAGGTGTCGCGCACGGTGACCGGCGTGATTTCTGCGTCGAAATAGCCTGCGGCTTGCGCGGCCAAGGCACGGCGGTGTGATTCCACCGAGAATGCGTCTTGGTCTTCGCGAGAGACGTTCCATTGTTCCGCAACTT
Source organism: Puribacter membranae (assembly GCF_055380425.1). Classification (NCBI taxonomy): domain Bacteria; kingdom Pseudomonadati; phylum Pseudomonadota; class Betaproteobacteria; order Burkholderiales; family Burkholderiaceae; genus Puribacter; species Puribacter membranae. Next base: position 2,020,891 of record NZ_AP040167.1, on the reverse strand, counting down.
TCTCAGCCGTCAAACCCATACCGTAGGCGATACCGAGGTTTTCGTCTTTTTCAAAAATCGCCGGATTCATGTCGGTCAAAATCGCGTTCATCGGAACCATGCTCATGGATTCCGCGCCCGCAGCGATCATCACGTCGGCTTGACCGGTGCGAATGCGATCCGCAGCCATGGCCACGGCCGTGATACCGGATGCGCAGTAGCGGTTCACGGTCACGCCGCCGACTGATTGTGGCAAACCGGCAAACAGCACGCTCATACGCGCCATGTTCAAACCTTGCGGCCCTTGCGGAATCGCACAGCCGACGATGGCGTCTTCGATCAGTTTCGGATCAAGGGTTGGCACTTGCGCCAAAGCGCCTTGAATCGCGTGTACCAACAAATCGTCCGGACGGGTGTTTTTAAATACGCCACGCGGTGCTTTACCCACTGGGGTGCGCGTCGCGGCGACAATGTATGCTTCTTGCAATTGAGTCATTTTTTACTCCTAAACGGTGTTTTGTACACACCGCTTGATTATTCAGCGATTGGCGTGGGCAAAATCGCTTTTGCCCACACGACGGGTTCATTCCTTGTGCATTCCTTGCACATTAGTTACGAACAGGCTTACCGGTTGAGAGCATACCCATGATGCGTTCTTGGGTTTTCGGTTTGCCCAGCGCTTCGATGAAATTGTCGCGCTCGAGTTTGAGCAACCATGCTTCGTCCACCAAAGTGCCCGCTTCCACACCGCCTGCCGACAGAATGCTCGCCACGCGGGTGGCCAATTCGCCGTCGTACGCCGAAATGTAGCCGCCGTCGCGCATGTTCACGATCATCGATTGCAAAGTCGCTTTCACCGAAGGACCTGCCGCCGTGATGTTAGCTGCCGCCAATGGTGGGCGATAGCCTGCGTTCGCCAATGCGCGCGCTTGCGATTTCGCCACAAACAGCAATTCGTGGATGTTGAACACGATGGTGTCGGTTGGCAACAGATAACCGATGCTTTGCGCGTCGCGTGCGGATTTCGCCACGTTGGCCATCGCCACGTTTTGGAACCACGGTTTGACGAATTCGGTCAGGTTGCTGTAGCCGTAGGTCGCCGCTGCATTCGATGCGCGCAGAGCCGCTTCTTTCAAGCCGCCACCCGCAGGCACCAAGCCCACGCCCAATTCAACCAAGCCGATGTACGATTCGAGGTGCGCCACGCGGTGTGCGCAGTGCATCAAGGTCTCGCAACCGCCGCCCAGAGCCAAGCCCGCCACTGCGGCGACCACAGGCACTTGTGCGTATTTCACGCGCATCGCGGTGTCTTGGAATTTCTTCACGAACGGCTCAACCGCTTTCGCGCCGCCTTTCATGAACAATGGCATGGCCGCTTGCAAATCCGCGCCCGCAGAGAACGGGCCGCCGGTCAATGAACCGGTTTGCCAGATCACCAAGCCCGCGTATTTTTGCTCAGCCAATTCAATCGCTTGTACCAAGCCGTCCAAAACCTCTGGACCGATGGTGTTCATTTTGGTTTTGAACGAGGCGATCAGTACGTCGTCGCCCTGATCCCACAAACGGATGGCGTCGTTTTCAAATACGGTGTTGCCTGCTGTTTTCGGATCCGCCGCGTTTTCGCCCAACAAGAACGCTGGGAACGCTTGACGTTGGTAAACCGCCAAGTTGCTGCGCGGCACGAAGGCTTTTTTCGCAGGTGAGTACGAGCCGGCCGGTGTGTGTACGGCGTCAATCTCGTTCACCCAAGCTGGCAATGGTGCGCTGGACAAGGTTTTGCCCGCAGCGATGTCTTCGGCGATCCAGCCAGCGATTTCTTTCCAACCGGCGGCTTGCCACGTTTCGAACGGACCTTCGTTCCAGCCAAAGCCCCAACGAACGGCGAAATCGACGTCGCGTGCGTTGTCAGCAATGCTTTCCAAATGCACGGCGATGTAGTGGAATACGTCACGGAAGATCGACCACAGGAATTGCGCTTGCGGATGATCGGTTTCGCGCAACAGTTTGAAGCGCTCTGCCGCTGGTTTTTTCAGAATGCGCGCGACCAATTCGTCGGCTTTCGTGCCACCGGCCACGTATTCGCCTTTGGCTGCATCCAAAACTTTGATTTCTTTACCTTCTTTGCGGTAGAAACCTGCGCCGGATTTTTGACCCAAAGCACCTTTTTCAACCAAGACTTTCAACACCGGCGGCACAGGGTAGTTGGCCGCAAACGGATCGTCTTTGAGGTTGTCTTCCATGGTTTTGATGACGTGCGCCATGGTGTCCAAACCGACCACGTCGGCGGTACGGAAGGTCGCTGATTTCGCACGACCCAGTTTCGAACCGGTCAAATCGTCCACGAGGTCAAAGCCCAAACCGTATTTTTGCGCCTCGGCCATCACGGCCAAGATCGAGAATACGCCCACGCGGTTGGCGATGAAGTTCGGGGTGTCTTTCGCACGAACCACACCTTTACCCAAGGTGGTGGTGGCAAAGGATTCGAGGTTGTCCATCGTCGCGGCTTCGGTGTGCGCGGTCGGAATCAATTCGACCAAGTGCATGTAGCGCGGTGGATTGAAGAAATGCACGCCGCAGAAGCGTTTTTTCAGTTCGTCGTCAAAACCTTTGGCCAATTCGTTGATCGACAGGCCGGAGGTGTTGGAGGCAAAAATGGCGTGCGGCGCGAGGTGCGGTGCCACTTTCGCATATAAATCGTGTTTCCAGTCCATGCGCTCAGCGATCGCTTCGATCACCAAATCACATTCGCTGATTTTGTTCAAATCGGTTTCGTAGTTGGCCGCTTCGACGTATGCTGCGTCCGCTGCGTTGCCAAACGGTGCCGGGCTGAGTTTTTTCAGATTCGCCAATGCCTTTTCAACGATGCCGTTTTTAGCGCCTTCTTTGGCTGGCAAGTCAAACAAGATCACTGGAACTTTGGCATTGACCAAGTGCGCGGCAATTTGCGCACCCATCACGCCCGCGCCGAGAACGGCGACTTTACGGATGATTAAGTTACTCACGTTCTACCCTTTTTTTTATCGAACGGGCGTGCGATTTTTGTTTAAAAAAACACGACCGTGGTGTGAAAAGAGGTAACGGCATGCTGTACCGTTACCACCCTCATAATGACTTAGAAATGTGTCAAATTATTGTACACGTTGCCAAGTTTGGTTGCGACCCAATGCGCTGATACCCACGTAGCCGCGCACGGTCATAGAATTGCCATTGTCGGTCAATGACACTTTGTAACGCTTGTCATTTTTTGGATCCATGATGGTACCGCCGCCGTATTTGTTACCACCTTCGGAGCTGACGCCCCACAATACGGTCACGCCTGATAAGTTTTTACCCTTGTAGCTGCCTTCGCACTTGTCACATACGTTGCCGCCGAATACTTGTTGGATACGACCGACGTATTTGCCGCCTTCATTGGTGATTTTCACCAATGATTTGGCTTGACCGGTTTGGTCGTCGATGGTGCGCCATACGCCAGTCGGATCGGCCATGGCAATACCTGATACGGCCAAACCAACCAAACCCAATGCGATTTTGTTCAGTACTTTCATTTTTCAGTCTCCTTGTGTGGATGTTTTGGGCTGTTGCCCTATTTAAAACCTATAAAACCAGTCAATCAATGACCGCCTCAGCATGAGTGTGAACGTGAGTTGGTTATCACACGATGCACATTAACTATTCTAACGTACGTTCGGTTGACGAATAAACTATTTATTCATCAACCGACGCACACGAATCCACTCAGGCGGAAGCGATGGTTTGATTAGAACCAGTCGTCTTGCATTTCTTGCAAGCAGGCCACGCCCGCACGTGCTTGGCGGATGTAACCGGCGGTTTCTGGCAGGAGCTTGGCAAAGTAGAAACGCGCTGTTGCCAATTTCGCTTTGTAGAAATCGTCTTGCTCTTGCTTTTCCAAGGCGATTTTCGCCATGCGTGCCCAGAAATACGAGAACACCATGTGGCCAACCACGCGTTGGTACGGCACAGAAGCCGCGCCAACTTCGTCTTGGTTCTGCATGGCTTTCATACCGATTTCCATGGTCAGTTTTTGTACTTTGTCGCCAATGTCGGCCAATGGGTTGATGAATTCTTGCATTTTCGGATCAACGCCGTTGTCTTCGACGAATTTTTGCACGATGGCGCCGAAGGCACGCAATTTCGCGCCCATGTCGCCCAATACTTTACGACCGAGCAAGTCCAGCGCTTGTACGCCGTTGGTGCCTTCGTACAGCTGGGTGATGCGTGCGTCGCGTACGTATTGTTCCATGCCGTTTTCGGCGATGAAGCCGTGGCCGCCGAATATTTGCACGCCGTGGTTGGTACATTCAAACGCGTTGTCGGTCAAAAATGCTTTGATGATCGGGGTCAACAGCGCAACGTTGTCCGCAGCCGCCTGACGCACTGCTTCGTCCGGATGCGACAACTCTTTGTCGATTTCCAAAGCGATCCAGTAGGTGAACGCACGCGCGCCTTCAGCATACGCACGCTGGGTCAACAACATGCGACGCACGTCCGGATGCACGATGATCGGATCGGCTTCTTTTTCAGGGTTTTTCGCACCGGTCAACGCACGCATTTGCAAACGCTCTTTGGCGTAAGTGCGGGCATTTTGGTAGGAGATTTCGGTCAAGCCGAGGCCTTGCATACCCACACCCAGACGCGCTGCGTTCATCATCACGAACATGGCTTGCAAACCTTTGTTCGGTTCGCCCACCAACCAGCCGGTCGCGCCGTCGAGGTTGATCACTGCAGTGGCGTTCGAGTGAATGCCCATTTTGTGTTCCAATGCGCCGCAAGACACTGGATTGCGCGCGCCGAGCGAGCCGTCTGCGTTTGGCAGGAATTTCGGTACGATGAACAGGGAAATGCCTTTGGTGCCTTTTGGCGCTTCCGGCAAGCGAGCCAACACGAGATGGATGATGTTGTCCGCCATGTCGTGTTCACCGCTGGAGATGAAGATTTTGGTGCCGGTGATGGCGTAGGAGCCGTCGGCGTTCGGAACCGCTTTGGTGCGCAAAATACCGAGGTCGGTACCGCAGTGCGGTTCGGTCAAACACATCGTGCCGGTCCATTCGCCCGACACCAATTTTGGCAAGTACGCGGCTTTCAATTCATCCGAGCCGTGTGCGTGCAAACATTCGTACGCGCCGTGACTCAAGCCCGGGTACATGGTCCACGCCAAGTTGGCGGAGTTCAATGTTTCGTACAGCGCATTGTTCACGGAGATCGGCAAACCTTGACCGCCGTATTCAGGATCGCATGAGAGCGCAGGCCAGCCCGCGTCGATGTATTGCTTATACGCTTCTTTGTAGCCTTTTGGCGTGGTCACAACCGAGCCATTCAGCGTGCAACCCTCTTGGTCGCCCGTGTGGTTCAACGGGAAAATAACTTGTGACGAGAATTTACCGGCTTCCTCGACAATCGCGTTGATGGTGTCAACGTCCAATTCGGCATGTGCAGGCAATTGTTGTAATGTTGCTTCTGTGTTGAGCAACTCGTGCATGACAAACTGAATGTCACGTAGTGGTGGTACATAGCTTCCCATGATATCTCCTGATAAAAGAAGGGACTGAACTCAAATCCGCACACCATGGGAGGCGTACCATCATGTTGTGCGTAGATACTGCTTCAAAATGCGCTCTAACACCTGCTTGACCATATCCATACCGTTTGTGCGCTTCATCAAACGGACGCTTTGGTGAAAACCCAAGGTCAAACCGTACAACTCAAAAATCATCAAATCAATCGGCGTGTCCTCACGAAACTCGCCCGAATCGATACAGTAACGAATCGCTCGACGCAGTTGCTCTTCCCAAGCCGTCATCAAACCCACCAATTCGTCCCGAACCACACCCGGCCGGTCATCGTATTCCACAGCGCCGGAAATGTACAAACAACCGTGCTCTGTTTCCTGCCCCAATTTATTGAACCAATTGTGCAAAATAGCACGCAAGCGCTCCAACCCCCGAGGCAAAGCCAATGCAGGCTTGAGAATATCCGCGAGAAAGCGCGTTTCGTATTCCTTCAGCACCTCAATCAGCAGCTCATCGCGCGAACCGAAATGCGAAAATACACCACTCTTACTCATATCCAAACGATCGGCCAAGATACCGATGGTCACACCCTCTAGACCATCTCTCGACGCCACGTCCAAAGCCACATCCAAAATTGCCGCTCGGGTCAAATCCCCTTTGCGTACATGAGCCCGCTCTTTTGTCATCATCATTCCCAACAAAAATCGAACGCTCGTACTATTTTCAACAATCCACATAGTCTTGTCAATAGCCCAGCGAACATTTTTTAAATAAATTTACAAAAAAATTACTGCGATTTCACTATATACAGAAAAATCTGCCAAAAATCACAAGAATCCAACCGCAAAAAACTACACCATTCAACTCAGCGAAAGTCGTAAAACCAAGCATATCAGCCATTTTACACTTAAAACATCGGGCAGTCTGAGCGCCAGCCAAACCAATCTACGCTACGCCCTTAAACCTTCTGCCCAGACAAAAGCGCTGCCTGCAACTCAGACGGTGTCGCAACCGACAAACCCGTCATCTGCGCAATCGACGCCTGCGCTGCCAAAGCCAAATCCGCACGATTCGCAAACTGACGTGCATCAATCGGCGCACCATACGCAATCTGCGCCTCAACCCCACGTGCCAAAAGCAACTGCATAAAACTTTGTCCAAACGTCGTATCGCCCGCATAGCTGGCCAACTGCGTCGGCGCCCCATCCACACGATACATCACCGCCACCGGATACACCGTCATACCATACGCCACCGCCGGTTGAAACAAATTCGTTTTAAACGGCAACAAATGCGTACCGTCAGTCGTCGTCCCCTCCGGATAAAAACCGACCAAATCACCGCCTTCAACCGCCGCGCGGATCTCCTCATTCGTCTGATTAATCCGACTGCGATTACCGCGCTCCACGTACAAAGTACCCGCAAACGTCACCAACGGCCCCAAGACCGGCCAATCGCGCACCTCTGATTTAGAAATAAAGCGCACCGCCTGCACCGAATTGGCCGCAAAAATATCCACCCACGACGAATGATTCGACACCATCACACCGCGCAAATTCGGCTCAGACGGCTGTGTTGTCACTACCAAACGCACGCCCAATGTACGCAACAAAAAGCGCGACCACAGACGAATGATGCGCCGCTTTCTCGGCCAGCCAATCAAAGGAAACACCAAAGCCGTCAAAAACAAACCGCTCGACAACCACAAAGCAAAACCCAACAAACGCACAAGTGCGATTAAATAAGCGAACATACGTAATTTTCAATCAACGGTTAAAAAGCCAAGCAACCACACCACTCATGCGCCACCCGCGCACCATTTGACTCACCATGCGGCCAACACCCATCAAACGCGCGCCACGAAACTCAAATCATCCGGGTTCAAAAACCCCAATTCCAACGCCATACGAACAATCATCGTCGAGCGCGTCCCTGTGCGGCAATACAACAAAATCGGCTTCGGTGCATCACCCAACATCTGCGCGAATTGCAACGCCAAGCTTGGCGACAAATCCGCGCCCGAAAACGGCAAATGATAAAAATGCAAACCCTGCGCACGCGCCGCCGCCTCAACCGCCTGCGCCGTTGGCTGATCCGCACCGCCCTCAAAATCCGGGCGATTCACCATCACCGACGCAAAACCCGCCTGCGCCACCTGCGCCATATCCTCAGGACACGCCTGCGGCGCCGTACCCAACAACGCCGAATGCACCGTTATGTCCAAATCCATAAATATCCTAAAAAAACGTACCCGACCAAACAACAATGCAAGATTGTAGCTTTTTTGTCTACAACAAACAACGCAGGCACGCATTTCCTATCGATCCGCGCACAAACCCAAACAAGCAGAAAGCCCCGAGACCGAAAAAAAAAACCAACCACAACAACATGCTCAAACTGAATCATGCCAAAAGAAAAGCGACCCGAAGGTCGCTTGACTGTGACATAAAGCTATGTCAACCGATTAGAAGCTGTGAGACAAGCCCACGCTGTAACCATAGGCTTTTGCATTAACCGGGAAACCAACAAAACCGTAAGGACTTGCTACGCCAACGTTTTTAGCTTTCAAATATACGGTATCAATAGATACTGCTGTACGTTTGCTCAATTTATGCTCATAACCCAAACCCAGCGCCCAAGCATTGTTTAGCAAGGCACCCGATTCAGCAGTTGATTTACGTTTTTGGAACAAAACATACGCCGTATCGTTTGGCGTAAACCATGTACGCACAATCGCGCCAATAGTGGTTGCTTTTTTAGCGTATACGGTATCAGCAGTGCTCAAGCCAGTAGCAGAGAAGAAACCTTTGGCCATACCTTTACCTTGCGCATAAGACACGCCGATTGCCAAAGGAATTTTTTGACCTTCGTAGAAGTTATAAGCCAAAACACCCGCCCATTCGTGCTGTTTTTTACCCAAAGCCAAAGCATTGCCTGCTACAGTAGAGCTGGCAGCAACAGGGCCATCGTTTTGGTATGCAACACGCGCCAATAAACCATGACCATAGTAACCCAAACGCGCACCATAGCCCACTTTGGAGCCATCTGTACCTTCGCTGGTATCACCTAACGCGCCACCTTTAGTGGTCACGTCAGCGCCGAACGTAAAGCCTGAGTTCTTGTATTCATAGAACAAACCATTGCTGTGACGCGCATTAGAAACAGCGTACAGGTCAACATCAGTCACGCCATGAACACCCGTCAAACCACCCATCGTCAATTCAACTTGAGATTTGGCACGACCGACTTTAACTTCACCAAACGCACCTTTTAGACCAACGGTGGTTTCACGATTAAACAAATCAGCAGAACCAACATCAACACCAATATTGCCTTCCAATTTGAAAATAGCCGATACACCATTACCCAAATCTTCTTCGCCTTTAACGCCGATGTAGTCTGAACGGCGAGGTTTCTGTGACAAAGAGCTGCTCAACAACCCTTGTGCTGTAGCCAAAGTACTTTTCTTAACTGCCGCTTGAGTAGCGGTCAAACCCGTTACATCCGCTGTGGCACCATTTGCAAATTCACCTTTACCGAACAAATCGTAGTATTCAGCTTCGACTTGACCGTACAAAGTTACGCTGGAAGCCGCTGATGCCGCGCCGGCAAAAGAACCCAAAATGGCCAAAGCCACCAATGATTTTTTCATTTGTCTCTCCATTAATATTTACTAATTATCACGCCAGCACCGCGCTGGGTATGATTCGCGAAACACGAAACGCTGATATTGTCTCCAATTTGTCCATTATCATGCTTTTTTCGATGACTCAATTATTACGGGTGTTCTTTTTTCTGTCCACACTATTTTTACATTTGTTGCAAAAAAGCACATATTTCACACTAAATTCTTTCACTTTGTTGTTATTTAGTGAAAAGAGCCATCATAAAAATAATTCACTGCTGCATAACCGCGCAAAAACAAAAAAAGCGACCCGAAGGTCGCTTTTCTCTAAACGTCTGTTTTATACAAAAACTTAGATTAGAAAGAGTGAGACAAGCCTACGCTGTAACCTGTTGCCGTACCCTTGTCAGAAACGGTTGGTTGTTTGATAGTAGCATAGGCAACATCAGCATACACAGAAGTACGCTTGCTCAAAGCGTGTTCATAACCAACTGCCCATACATTACCATTGTAAGCAACAGAACCGTCATCCAGTTTACCTTTGCGTTGTTGGTATTTCAGATATGCAGAGTCATTCGGACCAAACGTGCTGGCAATCACACCAGACCAAGTGCGAGCTTTGTCTGCATAAACTCGACCCGTATCCGAATCACGACCAGCCAAGGTTTTAGCGGCGCTATTGGCTTTAGCAGTAACCAAGTCTTCTGCCCAGCCGCGACCTTGAGAGTAAGCAACACCCACCGTCAGAGCATTGTTAGAGTAAGGGATTACAGCAGCCAGCAAGCCACCGGCTTCGTACTGTTGTTTATCATTAGATAACACAACCCCATCGCGTTGATAAGCAGCTCGTGCCAACAAAGTCACGTTGCCACCGACGTTACCCGCATAACCGGCACGAACGCCCCAGCCCACTTTTTGGCCTTTTTCGCCTTCAGTCGCTACGTATGTATTTGTAGTTGTATCTGTATAGCCATTACCCAATGCGCCACCTTTGGTGGTAACGTCAGCACCAAAAGAAAAACCAGCATTGTCGTAAGAGTAGAACAAGCCATTGCTATGACGTTTTGCAGCAACAGAATACAAGTCTACGTCAGCAACGCGGCGACCTGGAACCACACCGCCCAAGGCCAATTCCATTTGTGATTTGGATTTACCAAACTTCACTTCACCGAATGCGCCTTTCAAACCAACAGTTGATTCGCGATTGAACAAGTCTGCGCTACCAACGTCAGCATTAACGTCACCTTCCAATTGGAAAGTTGCAGCCAAACCGTTACCCAAATCTTCTTGGCCTTTTACGCCGATTTTACTGTTGGCTTCAGAAGTACCACCTTGAACAAAGGTATTGTTAAAAGATGAGAAATCTTTACCATAGCTCCAACCTTCATAACCCGCATCTACAGTACCGTACAAAGTAACGCTGGTCGCAGCAGAAGCCACACCCGCGAATGAACCCAATACAGCCAATGCAACTAAAGTCTTTTTCATTTGTTTATCCTCTTAAAAGTCAAACTTAAAAATTGAGATTTCTTATCAATCCCAACGGCTCCTTTCGAAGCACTTGCGAAATGCGACTTCGTTCCCATTCCGACGATTCCATTGTCTTATTGACGCACTTTTTTGTCTACCTTTACATGCCTTTTTCAGCCAGTTTTCTAACAGTTTGTTGCATATCAACCACATTTATCGTGTGTTTTCCGAGCATTCGCATAAAGAACAAAACGGAAAAGGCTCGCAAAACGCGAGCCTTTTTATCTAACTAAAGAAGCTTTAGATTAGAATTTGTGGCGCATAGCAACGCTGTAGTCCCAGCCGTTTGATGCTTCTGTAGCACCTGGAGCCACGCGTTTGGTACGTGCAGTTTCAGCATAAACGCTGGTGCGTTTGCTCAAAGCATGCATATAGCCCAAGCCATAAGCATTTTGAGTGGTTTTGACGTTAGACGCAGTTTTTTCTTGATTGCGGTTGTATTGGAAGTAAACAGTATCGTTCGCAGTTACATCGCCAGAAACATAGGCATTAACGATACGAGTTTTTGTGCTTGCCGCATTTTTGTGATCAGCATATGAAGCACCCAAAGTCACAGGAGCGAACGTGTAAGAAGCGCCTACACCCCACTCTTTACCGCCATTGCCGTCACGTTGGTATGCCGCGCCCAAGCCCAGATTATTGGCATCATATTTAGCATACAAACCGTAACCTACTTTAGAAGCATCAGCACCTTCGGCAACATCCAACGCGCCACCTTTAGTTGATACGTTACCACCTACTGAGAAACCGCTATTTGAGTAGTCATAGAACATAGAGTTGCTGTGACGAGCTGCTGAAGAGTAATTATCAAAAGACGCTACACGCTCACCAACAGTGAAACCACCGATACCATTATCCATTGCAGCCAAAGCGCGACCGAAACGAACATGACCAAACGCGCCTTTCAAACCAACAGTTGATTCACGATCAAACATGTCTTTGGTGTATGCACCTGTATCCGCGCTAAAACGACCTTCCAATTTGAATGTAGCGGCCAAACCGTTACCCAAATCTTCTTCACCTTTAACGCCGAAACGAGATTGGTTAGCGATTGCATCTTGTTGTAATTTCAAGCCGTCATGGTGGAAGCTGTCATAGCCCACGTCCAAACGACCGTACAAAGTTACGCTGGTAGCGGCAGAAGCCACGCTTGCAAATGAACCCAAAACGGCCAAAGCGACTAAAGTCTTTTTCATTTGTTTATCCCCTCAAAAGTTAAACTTAAAAGTTAAAGTTTTTCTTTAACCTTAACCACTCTTTACAAGAGCACTTACGAAATGCGAATTTTTTGCAATTCCGACGCATTCATTGTCCTATCATGCGCTTTTTTGTCCATCTTTATCGTATTTTATTGTTATTTTGTCGCAACTTTACCACGCGCTGTTGTGTATACACAACATCTCAGTAAGCCTTTGATTGGATTTAAGAAAACCTGCTTTATCCACATTAATTGAATGGATTTAGCCCAAGCAATTAACTCTGCCAACGTTTGAATACACGTCTACCCGACAAGCTAAAGCAGCCAAACCCAACAACAAGCGCTGCACACATGGAAAGGCGGGGCTTGCTTATACGGGGCAAATTCTCTTCTTATTTTGGCTTGCGGCAGACCATCATGTAATTCACGCTGGTATCGTTGGTTGGCACAAACGGATATTGTTTGGATTTCCAAGGCTGATAACCCACCCCTGCCAATCCAACCACCTCCAAACCCGACTGACGCGCCATCGCCGATAATTCACTTGGCTTGATGAAGGTGTCATATTGATGTGTGCCCTTGGGAATCCATTTGAGCAGGTATTCGGCGGCGGCGATAGTTAACGCCCACGCTTTGGGATTGCGGTTGATGGTGGAGTAAAAAACCATACCACCGGGCGCCAAGAGTTGTGCGCTCGCGTGAATTACCGAAGCCGGATCAGGCACATGCTCCAACAACTCCATACAGGTAATGACATCGTAGGATTCCGGATGTGCTTCTGCCCAAGCCTCCGCCGTAACCGCTTGATAATCAATTTCAAGTTGACTGATTTTCGCGTGCTCGCGCGCAATATCAATCGAGTCCTCCGCCATATCCAAAGCGGTAACCAGCGCACCTTCTCGTGCGAGCGCCTCGCTCAAAATCCCACCACCACAACCAATATCCAGGGTTTTGGCGCCTGCCAGTTGGGCGTGCTGCGCAATCCACTGCACCCGTGTCGGGTTGATTTGATGCAGGGTTTTCAATGGCCCTTGCTCATTCCACCATTCGGATGCATGTTGAGAAAATTTTTCAATTTCGGCGGCGTTCACATTATGTGTATTCATAGAATATCTCTTATATCAGATGTCAATTTTACTTACGAAGTCATTCGTCACCCATCCTGCACGACCTGCGCCTTCGTTCCAAGTAATCTTTAGCATTTTATGCCAAAGCCTCATTCGTCGCCACCTGTTCTGTGCTTTATTCCCACTTGACTGGATAAACAACTGAGCGCGAGCAATAAAAAAGCCTCGCATCAGCGAGGCTTTTTGTCCATCAAGAAAAATTATTTCTTAACGTTTACGCCAACAGCGTTCAAAGTATCACGCCATTTGTTTACTTGGTTCGCAGGTACAACAACACCTTCGATATCCACAGTCACGCGGCGGTTAGGTTGCTCACATGCTTGACGAGCAGCTTTAGTGCCTTTACAAGTTTTTGGATCAACGATCAATTCGCGCTCGCCCATACCTTTGGTAACGATCTTGCCAGCAGGAACGCCTTGACCAACCAAGTATGCTTTAACCGCTTCGGCACGACGCAATGACAAACGGTCATTGTATGCGTCAGAACCCCATGAGTCAGTGTGACCCACAACGATTGCATCTTTGTATGCAACTGAGTTCAAAGCTGATGCCAAGCGAGACAACATAGCTTGACCTTCTGGACGCAGAGTTGCTTGGTCGAAACCGAACAATGTTTGCGCGTCAAAGTTCAAACGAGATTTGTCGATGGTTACATTTTTCTCAGGCATTGCATCGCAACCTGGGATTGGGTTGCCATCTGGGTAGTAGCCAGTTTGCCAGCACAATTTGTCTGTGCCGTTGGTCGCGCCGTAATCGCCGCTCAACCAAATTTGGCCGTCAGAATTTTGTACGTTACGGCTGTTTACTGGATCTGCTTTTGGAGCAAAAGTAGTGCTTGGGTTAGTTTGACATGCCGCCAAGGCCAATGTTGCGACCAAAGAAGCAACTTTTACGAAGTTTTTCATGTTTCTCCTCTTTTTGGAAAGTGCGCAGTCAGCCTGCGAGAACGTTCACCACGAGTTTAATGAAGTGTTAAACCCTTTATTAAACAGTGCCATATTATAGCTATTGATTGTGCACTGTGCAACACACTTGCTTACACAATCAATGCATCATCAACACCGCACGAATTCATTGTGCCACAACTTACACGCCTTAGTGCAGACAAAAATCAATTAAGTTTCACGATTTGCGTTCATTATGCGATTTTTGTTTCAATTATGCAACACAGGCTTTATAAAGCCGCGCCTTGGTTTTCAATCGCACTTTATGTGCCAAAGCAATTTGTCAATCAGACTGCCATTAGTTGCCGACACCATGTCATTGCCATAGAAACAAACACGAATCGCTCTGTTTTTGACTCTGGCGACATGTTAGAATAGCGGATTGAAACTTGACTGATTGGGACAGCCTCTGTGTCCGATAAAACAATAAGGATGCCTTATGTCATCGTTTGCCAAAGAAACCTTGCCGATTCCACTTGAAGACGAGATGCGTCGTTCATACCTTGATTATGCCATGAGCGTAATTGTGGGTCGTGCGCTGCCAGACGTACGTGACGGTTTGAAACCGGTACATCGCCGCGTGCTGTATGCGATGCACGAATTGAATAATGATTGGAATCGCGCGTATAAGAAATCCGCCCGTATTGTCGGTGACGTGATCGGTAAATATCACCCGCACGGCGACATGGCGGTGTACAACACCGTGGTGCGTATGGCGCAGGATTTTTCGCTGCGTTACCCGCTGGTGGATGGCCAAGGTAACTTCGGCTCCGTCGACGGTGACGCGGCGGCAGCGATGCGTTACACCGAGATTCGCATGGCGAAAATCGGCCACCAACTATTAGAGGATATCGACAAGGAAACCGTCGATTTCGGCCCGAACTACGATGGCAATGAACGCGAACCCTTGGTTTTGCCAACGCGCATTCCGAATCTATTAATTAATGGTTCAACCGGTATCGCAGTCGGTATGGCGACCAACATCCCGCCGCACAACCTGAGTGAAATCGTTAAAGGCTGTCTGCATCTGCTGAAAAATCCCGAAGCCACCGTGGACGAGTTGATCGAGATCGTCCCTGCGCCGGATTTCCCGACCGCCGGTATTATTTACGGCATTGGCGGCGTACGTCAGGGTTACCGCACTGGTCGCGGGCGCGTGGTGATGCGCGCGCGTACGCATTTTGAGGACATGGAAAAAGGCAACCGTCAGGCGATCATCGTGGACGAGCTGCCGTATCAGGTCAACAAACGCAAGCTGCTCGAAACCATCGCCGAGATGGTGAACGACAAGCGGCTCGAAGGCATTTCCGACATCCGCGACGAATCGGATAAATCCGGTATGCGCGTGGTGATCGAACTCAAACGCGGCGAAGTCGCCGAAGTCGTTCTGAACAATCTGTACAAACACACGCAACTGCAAGACACCTTCGGCATGAACATGGTCGCGCTGGTCAAT
Organism: Puribacter membranae; assembly: GCF_055380425.1. Lineage (NCBI taxonomy): Bacteria > Pseudomonadati > Pseudomonadota > Betaproteobacteria > Burkholderiales > Burkholderiaceae > Puribacter > Puribacter membranae. The sequence goes on along the minus strand of NZ_AP040167.1, from coordinate 2,005,501 downwards.
GGCCAGCCGAAACTGCTCAATCTGCGTGAAATGATTTTGTACTTCCTCGAACACCGCCGCGAAGTCGTGACTCGCCGCACCGTGTTTGAGCTGCGCAAAGCGCGCGATCGTGCTCATATATTAGAGGGGCTGGCGGTCGCATTGGCGAATATTGATGAGTTCATCGAAATCATCAAAGCCGCACCGACGCCACCGCAAGCGAAAGCCGACTTGATGGCGAAAACTTGGGATTCGTCGCTGGTGCGCGAAATGCTCTCGCGCACCGACGGCGGACGCGAGTTGTACCGTCCGGACGGTCTGCTGGCGGACGTTGGCCTGCAAGAAAACGGCCTGTACCGTCTGTCTGAGATTCAAGCACAAGAAATCCTGCAAATGCGCCTGCAGCGCCTGACCGGTCTGGAACAAGACAAAATCGTGCAGGAATACAAAGACATCATGACGCACATTGCCGACTTGATCGACATTCTCAGCCGTCCTGAGCGCGTGACCGCGATCATCGAAACCGAATTGACCGCAATCGAAGCCGAATTCGGCGACGCGCGCCGCTCGACCATCGAGATGGACGCGTCCGACATTGATATTGAAGACCTGATCACGCCGCAAGACATGGTGGTTACCCTGTCCAACACCGGCTACATCAAGGCGCAAGCCCTGTCCGAATACCGTACGCAGCGTCGTGGCGGACGCGGCAAGCAAGCCGCTTCGACCAAAGGCGAAGAAGACTGGATCGAAAACCTGTTCGTCGCCAACACGCACGACACCATTTTGAGCTTCTCCAATCGTGGCCGCGTCTACTGGACGCGCGTGTACGAAGTACCGGCTGGCTCACGCACCTCGCGCGGCACGCCGATCATTCGCATGCTGCCACTCGAAGAAGGCGAAAAAATCACCGTCATGCTGCCGATCAATGCGCGTGAAGGATTCCCCGAAGATCAATACGTCTTCATGGCCACCAGCATGGGCACGGTCAAGAAAACCCCGCTGTCCGATTTCTCCAATCCGCGTAAAGCCGGCATCATCGCCGTCACGCTGGACGAAGGCGACTACCTGATCGGCGCAGCGATCACCGATGGTCAACACGACGTCATGCTGTTCTCCGACGCGGGCAAAGCCGTGCGCTTTGACGAAAACGACGTGCGCCCAATGGGTCGCGGCGCGCGCGGTGTGCGCGGCATGAACCTCGACGAAGGCCAAAGCATCATCTCGCTGCTGGTCGCTGAAAACGAAGAACAGTTTGTCCTGACCGCCACCGAAAACGGCTTTGGCAAACGCACCCCGATCACCGAATACACCCGCCATGGGCGCGGCACCAAAGGCATGATCGCCATCCAAACCTCCGAGCGCAACGGCAAAGTCGTCGCCGCGCAGTTGGTCGAGGAAGACGATCAAATCATGCTGATTACCCAAGGCGGCACGCTGGTACGCACCCGAATCGCCGAGGTTCGCGTGGTGGGTCGCGCGACGCAAGGCGTCACGCTGATCGGTCTGGATGACGGCGACGTACTCAGCGGCGTGCAAAAAGTCATGATGTCGGTGGATGAAGAAGACGAAACCGATGTGGACGCGGCAGATGAAGCCACGCCAACGGCAAACGACGCAGATACGGCAGAGTAACGCCGATAAACGGAAACGGATCACTCATCCGAAACAATCTACAGGGGCGCAATCATGCGCCCCTTTTTCATGAACCCACGCCGCACAACCGCGTACTCTCGGCATGAAACCACAAAAAGCCTATGTCCGCGCCGCATTTTCAGCGATAATAGAGCCACTCCCTTGATTTGACTGACATTTAATTATGAACCATCGCATCCACAATTTCGCGGCGGGCCCCGCCGCATTGCCCACGCCCGTCTTAGAAAAAATGCAGTCCGAACTGCTCAATTTCAACGGAACCGGCGTCTCCATCATGGAAATGAGCCATCGCGGCGCGGTCTACACCGAAGTCTTTCTGCGCACGCGCGACGCCTTTCGCCGCCTGCTCAACATCCCCGACAACTACCAAATTCTGTTCCTGCAAGGCGGTGCGATCGGCGAAAACGCCATCATCCCGCTGAACCTGCTTGGCGACGCAGCGCAAGGCGCGAACCAAACCATCGACAGCGTGATTTCCGGCGCATGGTCGCTCAAAACCCAAAAAGAAGCCGACCGCTACGCGCGCGCCGGTGGCGGCGCATGCAACATTATTGCCAACTCCGACGACGGCAGCGGCAAATTCCTCTACTTCCCCGAGCCGGACACATGGCAATTGTCCGATAAACCGAATTACGTCAATTTTTGCCCGAACGAAACCATCCACGGCGTGGAATGGTTCGCCCCGCAATCGGTCGCCGATGATTTGGCCGCACGCGGCGCCTTCCTCGTCGCCGATATGTCGTCCAACATCCTCTCGCGCCCGCTCGACGTGACGCGCTACGGCGTGATCTACGGCGGCGCGCAGAAAAACATCGGCCCTGCGGGCGTCACCTTTGTGATTGTGCGTGATGATCTGCTTGATCGTCAGCATCCGCTGTGTCCATCGGCGTTCAACTGGCGCAATGTCGCCGACAACGACTCCATGTTCAACACTCCGCCGACGCTGTCTATTTATATTGCGGGTTTGGTGTTTGAATGGCTGGAGCAACAAGGCGGCGTGGCAGCCATGGCCGAGATCAACGACGCCAAAGCCAAACTGCTGTACGAATTCATCGACAACTCCAAACTCTATCGCAACGACGTTCAACCCAAGTACCGCTCCTGCATGAACGTACCGTTTTTCCTACGTGACGAATCGCTGAACGCAGCATTCCTCGCCGAATCACAAGCGGCTGGACTGGCCGCGCTCAAAGGCCACAAAATGGTTGGTGGCATGCGCGCGAGTATTTACAACGCGGTGAGTATGGAGGCGGTGCAGGCGTTGGTTAAATTTATGGGTGAGTTTGAGAATCGACAAAAATAATTTTTCTGTCTTTAACTAATTAAAATAGAAAATGGAAGTTTAGGTTGGTAAGGAATGGAATATGCGGCAAACCGGTATCTACAAAATAACTAATCTAAGCAATGGAAAATTTTATATTGGTCAATCACGAGATATTTTTTCTCGCTGGAAATCACACACACTATCAATCAATGACAATTCAAATGAATCTGTTATTAGGATGTCATTTGCGAAATACAAACTAAGAGAGCAAGTTAGTAAAGCCGGAATTTTTGGCAACTTTTTATTTGAAATTATTGAGTTATGTTCAGAAGAGCGTCTAATTGAAAGAGAGCGTTACTACATTGAAACATTACAACCTGCATACAATGTACAGCTTATGGGGGTTAATCCCCGCTTTCCCAAAAGAGACAACCTAAGATATGAGCACTTTATTCAGTATCATAGTCTTGAAAAAATGGGGTATTTCCCTGGTGAAACAGATGAGGAAGAACTAACGACATTGAATGTTAACTACGGAATTTATAGCAAAAAACGACTTGCCATCAACATGCTCGGTTCAACTGTTGCCATTATTTTGGGTGGTAAGCCAACGAACTGCAAACATAACAGATACTACTTATGGTCGGAGTTACTCGTTGAAGATATTCAGTACCATGAAGAACTTGATACATATATTTTGAGTGGGATTGAAAACTTAGTAGAAGAACCGATTGATCTAACCGACATGGATGGGTTTGAACACTTCAGAATGAAGTGTGGTAATTTTGCTTACGGCTTACAATCTATGAAAAATAAAGAGTTTTATCGAGAAGTTATTGGTCCACTACTCAAAACCAACCGTATTAAAAAGAAGATGAACTACAGTCAATGGATTGATGAATTCATTGAAAAAGAAGAAAACAAATATGCTAACGCACAGGTATTAAAATGATTTATCTTTAATTTTTGTAATTTAGAAGAATGACTTGTTTTAAATGAAATAGTATGAACAAAACCGAACTCACCCCTGAACTCCAAGCGCAAGTCGATGCCGACCTCGCCCCCATCCGCACGCAAATTGACGCGGTGGATGCGCAATTATTGACCCTACTGAACGAGCGCGCCAAACTCGCGCAGCAGGTCGGCGAGGTCAAGCAAAAATACGACCAACCGGTGTATCGCCCAGAGCGAGAATCCGCCGTATTGGAAAAAATCGCCCAGCGCAATCCGGGGCCATTGCCCACGCCCCAACTACAAACCCTCTGGCGCGAAGTGATGAGCGTGTGCCGCGCGATGGAGGAGCCGGTCAAGGTCGCCTACCTCGGCCCTGCGGGCACGTATACCGAACAGGCGATGTTCAAACAATTCGGCCACGCCATCGTCGGAGTGGACTGCGTGAGCATCGACGATATTTTTCACGCGGTTGAGGCCGATGGCGCGACGTTTGGCGTGGTGCCGATTGAAAACTCGATCGAAGGCGCGATCAACCGCACCATGGATTTGCTGCTCAATTCGCCCCTGCGCATTTGCGCCGAGGTATCGCTCGCGATTCGTCACTCATTGATGCACCGCACGGGCGATATGACACAGGTCACCACCATCGTCGCGCATCCGCAGGCATTGGCGCAGTGCTACGGCTGGCTGAAACAGCATTATCCGAATATTGAGCAAAAACCGGTGTTGTCGAACGCGCAAGGCGCGCGCATGGCGCAGGAATCCGACGCCATCGCCTGTATCGCGGGCGATTCCGCGGCGATGATGTACGAACTGCAAAAAGTCGCGGTCGGCATTCAGGACGATGCAAACAACCGCACGCGCTTCGTCGTGCTCGGCAAACAAGTCTGCAGCCCAAGCCCTGCGGACAAAACCTCGTTGATTCTCGCTGCGCCGAATAAGGCCGGATCGGTATTCGAATTGATCGAACCGCTGGCGCGCCATGGCGTATCGATGGTGCGTTTTGAGTCACGCCCCGCGAAACAAAAAGGCTGGGAATATTACTTCTACATTGATTTTATCGGTCATACCGAGCAGGACAATGTTGCCAAGGCACTGGCCGAAATCGAAGCGCAAGCGGCATTTTATAAATGTTTGGGCTCGTATCCGGTAACCGTATAAGTGAAACAGGGATGGAGAAAACCGATGTCGATACACATTCGCCATGCAGAACCTGGGGATTACGAAGCGCTGTATCAATTGTACAGCCAACCTCAGGTGATTCACGGCACGATGGGAATACCGTACCCTTCGCTGGAGTCATGGGAAAAAAGACTCACCGACACGGCAAATGACCTTTGCAACTTGGTCGCGCTATTAGATAACGTGGTGGTCGGTCATGCTGTTTTGTGGTCCAAGTCCACGTCACCGCGCCGTCGCCATGCCGCAACGCTGGGCATCGCCGTTCATGACCAGTACCACAGTAAAGGCGTTGGCAAAGCATTGATGCACGCGTTGCTGGATTTGGCCGATAATTGGCTCAACCTCGCCCGAATTGAATTAAACGTATTTAGCGATAATCAACACGCCATCGCTTTGTATCAAAAGTATGGCTTTGAAATTGAAGGCACGCACCGCGCCTTTGCGTTTCGTGCGGGGCAATATGCCGATGGACTGTCCATGGCGCGATTATCCCCCGCGCTCAAACAGTCAAAATAGACAATCACCACGGTTTTTATTATGAAGTTATACGCCACTCTGCCACCACCGCAGATTAAAAATCTCTTACTCGTGGGCGCTGGCCTGATCGGCGGCTCACTCACGCTGGCGTTGAAAAACGCGGGCGTGGTGCAAAACGTCACAGGCATCGGCCGCCGCGTTGAGGTGATGCAGCATGCGGTTGAATTGGGTTTGATTGACCGCTTTGTGCAGCCGAACACGCCCGAATACGCCGCAGCCGTCGCCTCTGCCGACGTGATTGTGCTGGCCATGCCGGTGGGGCAAACACAAGCGGTGTTGCGCGATCTGCTGCCGCACCTCGCACCACACACCATCATCACCGATGCGGGCAGTACCAAGCAGTCGGTGTATGACGACGCGCGCGCGGTTTTGGGCGAGCGCATCCATCAATTCGTCCTCGCACACCCGATCGCCGGACGTGAGGTGAACGGCCCGCAAGCGGCATTGGCCGATTTGTACGTGAACAAAAAAATCATGGTCTGTCCATTGCCTCAACCCGCGCACAACACGCCAGAGCAAATCACCACCGTGGTCGCCATGTGGCAAGCGACCGGCGGGCTGGTGTATCAAATGGATTTACAGGCGCACGATGCGATTTTTGCCGCGGTCTCGCATGTGCCGCACGTGCTCGCCTACGCACTGATGAACCATGTCGCCGATTCAAATTTGTCGGATGATAAATTCGCCATGGCAGGCGCGGGCTTTCGCGATTTCACCCGTATCGCCGCCGCCAGCCCCGAAATGTGGCGCGATGTGTGTCTGAACAACCGCGAGGCGATTTTGCACGATCTGGATGTGTATTTAGCGCACGTGCAACAATTGCGCGATAAAATCGCCGCGTCGGATGGCGACGAGATATTAAGCGAATTCACCCGCGCCAGTGAGAAGCGTTTGGCTTGGGGGAAAGAGCAATAATGCAATCTGAGTTTGTGAACATAGGTTTTAAAAAGTTCTTTTTTTGCAAAGAACTGAAGAGTATTTCTGGCGAATTTTCACAAACAAACCGATGTGGTATTTACATACTACATTTTACAAATCATGAATACTATGTCGGCTTAGCTACTGACGTTGTAAAGCGCTATGCTCAACATATAAAGAGTTTCTCAGATATTGAGTTTATAAGCTTCAAAGAAGTTGCAAAATCAAAGCTGTCGGAAGAGGAAAAAAGTACAGTTTATGCACTGGAAGATTTGGGTAAAAAATTAAGAAACATTAATATTGTCAGCATTGTAACTAGAGACACCGATTTAGATCTGGTTATTGCACCTGAACTACAAATGAAATGGCTATCTAATACTGATTCATCTTTAAGTGAAACAAATGTTAAACGTTTTGACTTTCCTGAGTTGCGTACTAAATATTCAAAAAAGATGTTTCAGCTTAAACAGCACGAATTTTTTGATAATATTGCCAAAATCATTCACTTTTATATAACTCGTACGATTCCATTTCCAAAAAGTACAGAGTACTCGTTTTGGAGTGTATCCTGTTTGCCATCCCCCGGAAAACCATTCGCTCGATTTAATATTTCTTGGCAGGAAACCATGGTGTTATTTGAAGACACACCTGAATTTGATTTAAATAACACTTTAAATCCTGTAAAGCTTATTTATTTATCTATTTGGCTGAGTAAATCTATTTTGGAGCAACATCAAAATTATGATGTACTTCAATCTAAGTTCTCCTCTTTTTATATGGATGATACGATCCATGCCTCTGGCGGAAAAGATCAAAAACGCATCATTATTGAGCTCAATGAATTTTATGAGTTCATTCAACTAACTGGAGTCATGGAGGCAATAAAAACCTTTAATTTGCGATTAATGCGTAAAGGTGGATGTCAGTGGAAAAGATATCACTGTTTTGAGCTTGCCGATATTGCCTTAAACTGAGGCTACTCTATGAAATATTTTTCTATCAATAGCTTAGGAGCTGCATGATGAAACACCCTGCGTATGGTTTTTCTCTGGCGTTACTGGGTTTGCTGGGCGCGATGCACAGCGCTCACGCCAATGATTCGGTCGGCTGGGTTTCTACCGGCGGCGTGCAGTACTTGAAAAGCGACGAGATTCGCATGGTGTCTGAGGATTTGTTTATCAGCGTCGATAAAATCCGAGTTGACTATGAGTTTCACAATGATGCGGCATCGGACATAACAGAAACGGTGCTGTTCCCGCTGCCTGCTGCCGCAACGGACGTTGATGGGGATTTTGCCAATGTTAAGGCTTTGCACCAATCATTCAAAATCTGGGTGAACGGTCAATCAGTCAAGCCAACGCAGCACGTTCGCGCGCTGTGGCGCGATACATCCAAGGCCAGCATCGATATTACCGAAGCCCTACGCACCGAATGCCATTTGAACGATGCGCAGATTGCCGATCCGGCCAGTTTGCTGCGCAATGGAAACGAAGATCATGTCATCCAACCCTGCCTTGCCCAATTGGCCAAAGCGCGCATCATTTCATCGCTTCCAATAGATCAGCCTGTTTGGGATTCGCAAATCATATACAGTTGGCAGCAAACCTTTCCGGCCAAGCAAAGCATTCGCGTACGCCACGAATACGTGCCGTTGATCGGTGGCAGCCTGGCTGGAATCTCGCGCAGTGATGAGGAATACGCGCGAGACATGCAGAAAACCTATTGCTTTGACGAGACGTTTTGGCAAAAAATGACGCGTAGCCAGCGTATTTATCCTTCTTATGAAGCCTTGGGCTACATCCTGACCACCGGCGCAAACTGGGCAAAGCCGATTGAGCGTTTTCACCTCACGATTGAGAAACCCAAAGACACATTGATGTCTTTGTGCTGGGATCGCTCATTAAAGAAAGTTTCAGACACTCGGTTTGAAGCGTATAAAACCAACTTTACGCCCACACGCGACATAGACATTATCTTTGCCATACCTGCCTTAAAGGATCAAGGAAATTGGCAACCTTGATTAAACTCAGTATGACGCTCAATCACCCTGCGTAAAATACTGTCCCAACCGAATCGTAACTTAATAGACTATGGAACAACTCACCCTCAACCCCACCCACCACGCCCGTGGCGAAGTCACCCTGCCCGGCTCGAAAAGCATTTCCAACCGTGTGCTGCTGCTCGCCGCATTGGCTGAAAAAGGCGCAACCACGCGCGTGCGCGACGTGCTCGACTCGGACGATACGCGCGTGATGCTAAACGCACTGAATACACTCGGTGTGTCGGTCACGCAGGTGGCAGAGCATGATTATGATGTGGTGGGCACAGGCGGCGACTTTCCCAATAAATCCGCGGATTTATTCATGGGCAACGCGGGTACGGCGATACGTCCACTGACGGCGGTATTGGCTTTGCAAAACGGTACATATCAGTTGCACGGTGTGCCACGCATGCATGAGCGCCCGATTGGCGATCTGCTCGACGCGCTGGCGCAAATCGGCGTGCAGGTCGCGTACACCGGCAATACGGGCTATCCGCCGTTCACGCTCACGCCCGCACGCATCCCCGACGGTAATCTGTCACTGTCAATCAAGGGCAATGTGTCGAGTCAATTTCTCACCGCCGTATTGATGGCCGCACCGCTACTGAATCGCAACGTCACCATTCACGTCATCGGCGAATTGATTTCCAAACCCTACATCGAAATCACGCTGAACCTGATGGCGCGTTTCGGCGTGCAGGTGACGCGCGACGGCTGGTCGTCGTTCACAATTCCATCGGGTTCGCACTATGTGTCGCCGAAGGAAATTTTTGTCGAAGGGGACGCGTCCTCCGCCTCGTATTTCATCGCGCTCGGCGCGCTCGGCGGCGGTCCGATCAAAATCCACGGCGTCGGTTTATCCAGCATCCAAGGCGACGTGAAATTCGCCGATGCACTGCAACTGATGGGCGCGAATGCGATGATGGGTGCGAACTGGATTGAGGTACGCGGCGTGCATCAGGACGATGGCACGGGCAACGAAACGCAATTGCGCGGCATCGAACTGGACTGCAACCACATTCCCGATGCGGCGATGACCCTGGCGACTGCTGCGCTGTTCGCGCACGGCACCACCCGATTGACCAATATTGCTTCGTGGCGCGTGAAGGAAACCGACCGCTTGAGCGCGATGGCGACCGAACTGCGCAAAGTCGGCGCGCATGTCATCGAAGGCGCGGATTTCATCGAAATCACGCCGCCCGCAGCGAACGAATGGCGTCATGCGGCGATTGATACCTACGACGATCACCGCATGGCGATGTGTTTTTCCTTACTCGCGCTGTCGCCCGTCGGCGTGACCATCAATAATCCGAAATGCGTGGGCAAAACCTTCCCGACGTATTTTGAAATACTGGAGACATTATTATCATGAAAATAGAAGACGCCATCGATATTGTTGAAGCAGCGCTCTTAGAATACCATCCCATTCACCAGCGAGAACTCAGCCTATTAGAGCAAAAGCTTGATAAGGGCGAGATGGATTTCTCGCCGATAATCGAAATCTCCGCTTTGGATGGCTATTTCACCGCCATCATCAGCGCCCCGAATTTGATCCCACCCTCCGAGTGGCTGCCGCACATTTGGGGTGAACCTCAATGTAGCCCTGAATGGAAAAATATCGATGAACTCAATTCCTTTATTCAAGCCGTTATGACTTTGTACAACCGCGTAGCGAAAAACCTGATGAAATCGGAATTAATACCTCTTATCCTTGAGATTGGCGATGATTTACGGCCTGTTTCCGTTTTATGGGTGCATGGTTATCTACACGGAATGCAATTATGGTCAGATTGGCAAGATGACGAAGTTATAAACACCCTCAGCGAAGATTTCGCCCGCCTCATGCTCCATGCCGAAACCGCACCCGATGATTGCTATGACTCCATAGAAGAGGGTGAAAATGAAATGGAACAAATTTTTGAGGCTGTACTTTCCATTCACGAATACTTTTTTGAGCGACGAACAGCGGACAGACTTGCCTCTACGCCGAAATCTAAACGTGGCGTGACCAAATCCCCGAAACCACCGAAACGCAAACGACGCTTACACTGATACAACCCATACAATGGCACTCAAATCCACCATTTACAAAGCCGAGCTGTCGATTGCCGACATGGATCGGTCGTATTACGCCGACCACGCTTTGACGCTCGCGCAGCACCCGTCCGAGACCGAGGAGCGCATGATGGTGCGCCTGCTGGCGTTTATCCTGAATGCGCACGAGCGCTTGATTTTTGGCAAGGGCATTTCCACCGACGAGGAGCCGGACTTGTGGCATCTCGATTATTCAGGTGAAATTCGCCAGTGGATTGAGGTTGGTTTGCCGGACGAGCGCCGCATACGCAAAGCCTGCGGGCGTGCCGATGCAGTCGCGGTGTATTTGTACGGCGCATTGGCGGATAAATGGTGGCGCGACAACGAATCGGCGATGATGCCGCTGGATAAAGTGTCGGTCTATCAACTGCCCGATACGTCAGCTCTCAAAACCCTGTGCCAGCGCAATATGACGCTGCAATGCACGGTGCAGGATGGTGATGTTTGGCTGTCGGATGCGCGTGGCGCGCTCGGCGCGCATTTATTGATGTGTCAAAAACGCAAGGCGTCGGCGTAATCGAATGACGGATAACACTGATAGGGCGCATGATGCGCCCTTATTTTTATTTACTTTGCGCCGCTAACATCTGCTTGATGTCGTGCACGATGGCTTCGGGTTTGGCCTCATACGGCGCGGACACGATGGTTTTGCCGTTCTCATCGAGCAGGTACAGATTCGCCGTGTGGTTCACGATGTAGTTCGGGCCGCTGCCTTCTTTTTCATACACCACTTGGAATTGTTTGGCCATCTCGCGCGTGCGCTCGATCGGGTCGGCGTAGGCGCCGATGAAGGTCGGGTTGAACGCGGCCATATAGGCTTTGAGCACTTCCGGTGTGTCGCGCTCGGGGTCAACGGTGATGAATACGACGCGCACTTTGTCCGCGTCCGCACCGAGTTGGTCCATCACGATTTTCATTTTGCCCAGCGTGGTCGGGCAAATATCGGGGCACTGGGTGTAGCCGAAAAACACGGCGCTGATTTTGCCTTTTTGCGGCGCGTTGACTTGGAGCGGCTCGCCGTTTTGCGTGGTCAGCGGGATGGTGGTGTGCAGATTGCTGGCGGTGACGTTGGTATTGAGGTACTGCGGCGTTGGCTGGCAAGCGCTCAGTACGGCAATCAGCAGCGCGGCCGATGCGGTTTTTTTGAGTAAACGGGATAACATCATTCAGTTCCTTCAGGGCGTTTGTTTAAACTGGCGGTGAGCGATTCGAGCGACACGGTGCGCACGCCGTCATCCGCGAGCTCTTTTGCTGTGACTGTCGGCTGCCACACCTGTCCGTAAATAATTTCGATCGAGAGCTGACGCACGCCCTCATCAAAAGCGGTTTGCGTCTGCACGCGCCAATGGCTACGTTCGGCATCGGACAGCGTTGGTAGACTGGGGCAAAAGTGCAGCACGTCTTGCCACAAGGTTTCTGCGTCGTCATAGCCCAAACGCACGGTTTCAACATCAAGCACGGGCAAGCCAAAACGCAAATCCTGCAAGCGTCGCCCCATCGCCATGATGGTCGGCAGATGCTGCACCTGCGCGAGCCAGTCGGCATTGCGATTGACCAGCTCGGGTAGAGAACCCGCCCCCAGCGTGGCGAACAGCAGCACGCCGTCCGGTGCAAACCAGCTCGGCAGCTGTGCCAATGCCGCGAGCGTATCGCCTGCGGCGATGGTGTCCAGCACGAACGGCGCGAGCAGCCGTTGTGCGGGTTGGGCTTGCGTCAGTTGTGTATCCCATTGTGCTGGTGCGATGCGCAGCGGCGTTGTGTTGGAGGCAAACGGATTGAGCTTTTTCCACAAGGATTTGTGTTCAGTAATCGGCGCGACATCACCCACACACCACTGCTCCACCGTCGCGTTGGGATACGCGGCGCGCAGATCGTCTGAGGGCAGCGGCGCGGGGCTGATTTCACGCACGCGTGTCAGCGGAGATTGAATCACCTCGGCGCGGCGCAGTAAATCGCGAGCAGCATAGTGCACCAGATTGTCAGGAATACGAGCTGTGGTCATTGGATATGTGCGTTAAAACGCTTTGAAACAGGTTGAATCATGCACGGATACGCCGTAACATGGCATTAAAGTTTCCCATTTTAACATGAGCCACCCAGCGCCCCAAACCGTATGTTCACCCATTTTGTCGAATCGCTGAATCAACGTAAAAACCGCCTGTATGACCATTTGGCCAAAAGGGTGGGCGGCTGCGTTTTATGCGGGCAAACGTCGGGGGAAATGCCTGCGTCGCCGCGCTTGTGCGCGGGCTGCGCCGAAACGCTGACACATACCAGCCTGGAGGAGGAACCGCATCCGCGCTGCACCCAATGCGCACATCTGCTGCACACCGCTGAGCCGCTGTGCGGCAATTGCCTGACCGATCCGCCTGCGTTTGATCGCAGTACGGTGTTTGCCGATTATGTCGGACAGATGCAGCATGCCTTGCTGCAATTTAAATTTCACCACGCCCTGCACCTCGCGCCACTGCTGGCCGATGGTCTGCGCCATGCGTTGAGCGCGTATGCGCAAACGCAGCGTCCCGATACGATCGTCCTCGTGCCCGCATTGCCCACGCGCGTGCAGCAGCGCGGCTTCAACCCTTTACGTTTAATCATGCAGCACATCGACCTGCGCGCGATTTGGCCGAGCAATACGCCGGTTTTCAGGCCCGATGCGCTGATGCGCGTGCATCACGATCAACTGCAAATTCATGTCAAACCCGATCAGCGGCGCAAGCAGGTGAAAAACGCCTTTGCGCTCGCGGCGGATTTTTCGCCACGCGACCAACACATCGCAGTGATCGACGACATCATCACCACGGGGGCGACGCTGCATGAAATCGCGCATACATTGAAACAATCCGGCGCGCGGCAGGTGGATAATGTGTTGATTGCCCGCACGCCGAAGTCGCCAAAGCTTTAAAATAGCGCTTTACCGTTTTTGCACACACATCATGTTTCACATCGTCCTCGTTCACCCCGAAATTCCGCCCAATACGGGCAATATCATTCGTCTGGCCGCCAATACCGGTTGTCAATTGCACCTGATCAAACCGCTCGGCTTTCCGCTCGATGACAGACGCATGGTGCGCGCGGGGCTGGATTACCACGAGTTCGCGCATCTGAATGTCTACGAGTCGTGGGAGGATTTTCTGCACCGCGCACAGCCGGATGCGACGCGGCTGTTTGCCCTGACCACCAAAGGCTCGCATGTGTTGACCGACACCCAATTTGCCGCCGGTGATTGGTTCGTATTCGGCTCGGAAACGCGCGGTCTGCCCGACGCGGTGCGTGAAACATTCCCCAGCCAGCAGCGCATCCGCCTGCCGATGATGCCAGGCAACCGCAGCCTGAATCTATCCAACAGCGCAGCCATCATTGTTTACGAAGCATGGCGACAATGCGGCTTTGCCGGTGGGCTGTAAGCACCCGATGTGCGAAAGCCCCAAAGCCTCGATTTTCAGTTAGACTAACACCCAAACGACCTTCCAAAAAGGACACCTCATGAACAAGCCATTTATCCCGCCCGCAGAAGTTGCCGAAGACGTCCGTGCCGCCCTCGCCGAAGACATCGGCACTGGCGATTTGACCGCCCTGATGATCGAGCCGACGCAGCAGGCGCGCGGCCATGTGATCGCGCGCGAGTCCGCAATACTCTGCGGCCAACCGTGGTTCGACGAAGCATTCAAGCAAGTCGATCCGAACGTTACGATTACCTGGCACGTCAAAGAAGGCGACCGCATCGAGCCAAACCAAGTACTGGTCGAAATGCACGGCGCCGCTCGCTCGCTCGTGACCGCCGAACGCACCGCACTGAACTTTTTACAACTGCTCTCCGGCACCGCCACCACCGTCAACACCTATGTGCAAGCCATCGCAGGCACGAAAACCCACGTCGTTGACTCGCGCAAAACCATACCAGGTCTGCGTCTGGCGCAAAAATACGCCGTGCGCGTCGGCGGCGGCGCGAACCACCGCGTCGGTTTATACGACGGCATTTTGATCAAAGAAAACCACATCGCCACCGCAGGTGGCGTCACTGCTGCACTCAAAGACGCCTACGCCATCGTGGCCGCGCCCGATGTCGCCGCGCGTCCGGAAGCGCCGTTCATCCAAATTGAAGTCGAGCGCCTCGATCAGCTCACTGAAGCCCTGCAAGCCGGTGCAAAAATGGTGCTGCTCGACAACATGACGCACGAACAAATCGCCGAAGCCGTGCGCATCAACCGCGACCAATTCAACGGTCAAGCCGTGCTCGAAGTATCGGGCAACGTCTCGCTGGACAACATCCGCAGCTACGCCGAACTCGGCGTGGATCGCATCTCCAGCGGCAGCCTGACCAAACACATCCGCGCGACCGACTACTCCATGCGCGTGAATGCGGTTTAAAAGTCTCCGAAAAAAGTAGGTTTTTACTTTTTTCGGTCTTAAAGATACATTCTTTGTTAGGGGAACCCTGACAAAGAATCAATAAAACCCAACTATTTAAAAACGAGTAGACTATGAGCATCAACGAACAAAAAATGTTTGAAGTCGATTACGACCTCGCACAATCAAACAAAGTATGCAACACCGCCGTTGCGTGGGCACAAGTGCCGAGCGAACCGTCCGCCGACGAACGCGAAGCACTGATCGCACGCATCAAAGAATTACTCATCGAGAAAAAAGCCCTGCTGGTCGCCCACTACTACGTGCATCCCGACCTGCAAGATTTAGCCGAAGCCACCGGCGGCATCGTCTCCGACTCGCTCGAAATGGCGCGTTTTGGCCGCGACCATCCGGCGCAAACCTTGGTGGTGGCGGGCGTACGCTTCATGGGCGAATCCGCCAAAATCCTCTCACCCGAAAAAACCGTCCTCGTGCCCGATCTGCGTGCCGAATGCTCGCTCGATCTCGGTTGCCCGATTGACGAATTTTCCGCATTTTGCGACGCACACCCCGACCGAACCGTCGTCGTGTACGCCAACACCTCAGCCGAAGTCAAAGCGCGCGCCGACTGGATGGTCACCTCATCCATCGCACTCAAAATCGTCGCGCATCTGAAAGAACAAGGCAAAAAAATCATCTGGGCACCCGATCGTCACCTCGGCACCTACATCCAAAAACAAACCGGCGCCGACATGCTGCTGTGGCAAGGCTCCTGCATCGTACACAACGAATTCAAAGCCATTGAACTCGAAAACCTCATGGCCAAACACCCCGACGCCAAAGTGCTGGTACACCCCGAATCACCTGATCCGGTCGTGCAACTGGCCGACATCGTCGGCTCCACCTCGGCGATTCTGAACGGCCCGAGCCAGTTTCCCGACACGCAAACCTTCATCGTCGCCACCGACAGCGGCATGCTGCACAAACTACGCCAACAGCACCCTGACAAAACCTTTATCGAAGCACCCACCGCAGGCGAATCCGCAACGTGTAAGAGCTGCGCGCACTGCCCGTGGATGGCGATGAACGATCTGCGCGGTGTGGTTGAAGTACTCGAAAAACTCGGCACCGGCTACAACGAAATCACCATCGACCCCGCGATTGCCGAACGCGCCAAACTACCGATTACGCGCATGCTCGATTTCGCCGCCGCCGAAAAAGCCAAAGCGCAGCAGTCTGAACCAAGCAAACAGCAAACTGATTTTCAGCCGAATATTGGGCCGGCGTAATTGCACAGCCTCATGCGTAGGGCGGGCAAATTAAAATTTGCCCGCCCTACTTCGCTAGAAGATTTACAATTTCAAAACCACTCCAATTTTTCTGTATCGGCTGCGCCATGTAATTTGCCAAGGCCTTCACAAATTGTTTCAGTTGATGAACATCCAGTTTTATTATCGAGAGTCTTATATACGGTTTACCATTTAAGTAAAGATACCCTTTATCTCCACTATCCTCTTTGAATTCAATCCCATCTTGGCAAAAGCTATACCTGTATTTCACCAAGTTCTCGAAAGAATCTTTTTTATAATATTTTCTTTGATTGTTTTTAACATCTGGGGAATTAATAAAACAAAAACTTTGGGTCTTAGGAAGCAAACGCATTAAAATAAGCGCTAAGCTCTTGAGACCAAATGAAAAACAAGTACTTCAACCATTCAAAAATTAGCGAAGCAAAGTTTCGTCAGATTTTAAGGTATTTTGCTCTAGATTTAACAGCAACCGAATGTGCCGCATTAAGCGGTATATCCGTCCGTTCAATCAACAGCATATACCTCAAGATTCGTCGTCGCTTGGCGATTGTTTGCCAGCAAGCCTCACCGCTTAAAGGCGAATTAGAAGCCGACGAATCTTACTTTGGTCCGCATCGAGTACGTGGTAAACGCGGACGAGGAGCTTCAGGTAAAACCATCGTGTTTGGCTTACTCAAACGCGATGGAAACATCTACACTGAGATTGTGCCGAATGCTTCAAAAGCCAGTCTGCAAGCCATTATCCGCGGAAAAGCAGATATTAATAGTATCATTCACACCGATGGCTGGCGTGGTTATGATGGCTTGGTGGACATCGGCTTTGATAAACACTTTCGGGTCAATCACGGTGCAGATGAGTTTGTGAATGGTTCTAATCATGTAAATGGGATAGAATCATTCTGGAGTTATGCCAAACGTCGTTTGATGCAGTTTAACGGCGTTCCGAAAAACACTTTTTTACTACACTTGAAGGAAACTGAATTTAGGTTTAATCACCGTAAGACTGATTTATATAAAGTCATTCTTAAGTTACTTCGTGATCAACCTTTGTAGCATTCTGCTTCCTAAGACCCAAACTTTTTATATTACCAGCTGAATCTTTAACGGCGGTATATCCTGTTGATGGCGTATCACTGTCTAAAGTGGTTTTTGTTGGATGGCTTACAGAATTACGTAGCCTCGTTATAAAATTCTCAAGATTTTTTTCCTCTTTAAACGTATTTTTGATCCAACATTTCTCATCAACACCCCAATTTGTCAAAGCAAGATCATTCAATGATTTTGCAAAATCTTCATGGCGACTATTGGTTTTCAGTTGATTAAGGTGCTCTTCGCAGATCGTAAGCAAAATCTGCAATATAGAAAGATACAATGTGCTATTAAACCTCTCTTCTGGGGCTAATTGAAGATAAAAACACTCATATTGCTCAACGATTCTTCCCAATCGATAAGCAATATCTGCGTAAATCTGTGCATCATCCGTTTGAAAATATTCCATGCCTCAATTCCTTTTTGAATTTCATTTCTCAATTCTTCGGTGTCAAAATCGTCGGCAGCGCTTTAGGTAACTCGCGTTTGTAGTCAAGGCTGTAGTGCAAACCGCGCGACTCGTGTCGGAAGCTCGCGCTGTTGATGATGAGTTCGGCGCAGGTAATGAGGTTGCGCAGCTCAACCAAATCAGGGGTGATTTGGTATTGGGTATAGTAGTCGTTGACCTCTTGTTTGAGCAGGCGCACGCGTTTTTCGGCTTGCTCGAGGCGCTTGTTGCTGCGCACGATGCCGACGTAGTTCCACATGGCTTGGCGCAGCGCGTCCCACGAGTGGGTGATCATGACGGCTTCGTCGGCGGGGATGACGCGCGAGGCGTCCCATTCGAGTAAATCAGGCGCTTTGTAGGCGAAGTTTTTCGCCGCCACTTCGTCGATGTTCTCCGCCACGGATTTACCCATGACCACGCATTCGAGCAGTGAGTTGGAGGCGAGTCGATTGGCGCCATGCAGGCCGGTGTAGGTGACTTCGCCGATGGCATAGAGGTTTTGAATATCGGTTCGCCCTGCGAGGTCGGTCGCGACGCCGCCGCAGGTGTAGTGCGCACCGGGTGCGACGGGAATCGGTTGGCGCGCCATGTCGATACCCAGCTCCAGACATTTGGCGTTGATGTTCGGAAAGTGTTCGTGCAAAAATTCTTCGGGCAGATGCGTCATGTCGAGGTAAACGCATTCAATACCGTTTTTCTTCATCTCAAAGTCAATCGCACGCGCGACGATGTCACGCGGCGCCAGCTCACCACGCTCGTCGTGGTCGAACATGAAGCGGTAGCCGGGCTGTCCGTCTTTGCTCGGCAGGCGCAAAATGCCGCCTTCGCCACGCAGCGCTTCGGAAATCAGGAATGATTTGGCGTGCGGGTGGTACAAACAGGTGGGGTGAAACTGCATGAATTCCATATTGACCACGCGGCAACCGGCGCGCCATGCCATCGCAATGCCATCGCCGGAGTTGCTGTCAGGATTGGTGGTCACTTTGTAGACTTTGCCCGCGCCGCCCGTGGCCAGCACGGTGAAACGCGCTTGTATCGAGCTGATTTGGTGTGTTTCACGGTGTTGGATATAAACGCCGTAGCAGCGCGCGTCTTTGCTTTTTTGCTGAATTTGACGTTTGTGTTTGTCGGTGATGAGGTCTACGGCAATGACATTTTCAAACACTTGAATATTGCTGTGCTCGCGTACGCGTTCGGCGAGTGCGACCTGAATCGCGTGCCCCGTGAGGTCATCCGCATGCACCACACGACGGTGGCTGTGGCCGCCCTCGCGCGTGAGGTGCAGTTTGCTCGCATCGTCATCCTCCATCGTGAATTTGACGCCCTGCGTCATCAGCCATTCTATGGAGCTTGGCGCGTTGGTAATGATGTGGCGGATGGCTTCAAACTCGCCCAACTCGGCACCGGCGACGAAGGTGTCGCGGATGTGGTTTTCAAAATTGTCGTCCGAGTCCATCACGGCGGCAATCCCGCCCTGCGCCAAATCGGATGAGCCGCTGACCAAGCCGCCTTTGGAGATCAAGGCGATTTTGTATTGTTCTCCGAGTGAAAGCGCGCAGCTCATGCCCGCCAAACCGCTACCGATAATCACGACATCGAATAATTGAGACATTGTTGGTTCCGTTTTTGTTGGATTGTTGGTTGTTTGGTTGATCCGTTGATTGGGTTTGTTGAATCAATGCGACCACAGCGCGATTTTCAGCGCGCGCAGATAGTCTGCCAGCAGCGCATCGGTCACGCCGTTGCGTTTGGCTTTTTTCGCTTGTTCGGGCGTGAGCGCCCACACGGGATTCGGGAAGCACGCATCATCGGCGTAGCGCGGAATGACGTGCCAGTGCACATGCGCGACCATATTGCCCAAACTGGCGAGATTAACCTTAGTCGGTTTGAGCACATCGCGCTGCACCTGCTCGACCAAGCACACCACGCGCATCAATTGGCTGCGCTGCTCGGGCGTCAAATCGGTCATCTCCGCCGCGTGTTCCTGCCAAATCACGCGCGTGAATCCGACGAACAGCGGATCGTCCACCAGTATGACGCGCAATTGCTCGTTTTGCCAAATCAGTTCGCCGCCGACCTGCTCGCACAGCTCGCAACCCGCGACTTTATTATCCCAATTCATCCTATCCTCTGCATGATTTATACGCTAATTGCCGTACCCACCGCCGCGTCGGTCAACAGACATTGCAGCAACACGTGCGGCACGCGGCCATCCACGATATGTACCGCGCCCACGCCGCGCTGCGCCGCATCCAGCGCCGAGTCGATTTTCGGCAGCATGCCACCATACAGCGTGCCATCGGCTTTGAGCACATCGGCGCTCGCGCTGTCGATGTGCGCGATCAATTCGCCTTGTTTGTCCAATACGCCTTTGATGTTGGTCAACAACATCAATTTGTGCGCGCGCACCGCCACCGCGATTTCGCCCGCCGCCACATCGGCGTTTACATTATGTGTCACGCCGTGATCGTCGGCGGCAATCGGCGAGACCACGGGTAAAAATTCAGCCGACAGCAAAGCGTCAATCGGTGCGCTGTCCACGCCGATGACCTCGCCCACCAGCCCGATGTCGTGCTGCACCGCCGGATCGTTCAGATCAGGCAGCAACATTTTTTTCACACGAATCATGCGGCCATCTTTGCCGCTCAGGCCAATGGCGCGCACGCCGTAGCTTTTGCCCGCTTGATTGATCAGATTCACGATTTGCCCCTGCACATTGCCGCACAGCACGCCATCAACGATACTCATGGTGTCGGCGTCGGTCACGCGCATTCCTTGCACAAACTGCCCTTCGATGCCGACGCGCTGGAGCATCGCGTCAATTTGCGGACCTCCGCCATGCACCACCACCACCGGTACGCCCATCGCGGTGAGCAGCGCCACGTCCTGCGCAAATTGCTGTTGCAGCGTTTCGTCGGTCATGGCGTTGCCACCGTATTTGACCACGATTTTTTGGTCTTGCAATTGCGTCAGGCGCTCCGACGTCGCGGTGACGCCCGCGTCTTTGATGGCGGGGACAAGTTTAGCCGCTTCGGCAATGAGTTCGGGCACGGATAAATACAGCATGGCGCTCTCCTTGTGAATAGGATTTACGGTTCGTCGCAATCATAGTAGCGGATTTTGCCAACGCTTTGTACAAAAGCTTTGTCCGCCGCTTTTTGTTCTTTCTCGCTCAGATCGGGTTGTTGGCGATTGACGCAATTGTGCCAATGATAATGCAACAACTCCCGCGTCATCTTCGCCTCGGATTGCGCCCAAGCGCGTTGTGAGCGCGCCACGCAATCACTCGGATCGGCGTTGTCACGACAACTGGCTTTGAGCAGTTGCAGGGCTTTGGCGGTTTTTTCCGCCGATGGCGGACTTTGCAGGATTTGCACGATATTTTGGCACTGCGGGCGTTGCGACGGGGCGAATTGATTCAATATTGCGTAGTCATTTTTGTGTGCCGCATCGCGTTTAATGCGCTGCAAATCGTAGAAAAATTGGTCGCGCGCGATCATGCGCTGGCGCACCGTTTCAATCACGGGGTGCGCAATGAAGTTGCGCGGGTCTTGCAAGATCGCTTGATTGCGGCGATGCTCGGCATCGTCCTGCGCCTGTGTGTTTTTCTCATCGTAAATGCTGATCAAGTGATCGGCATTGAGCTTGAGCGTGGCGTCCAACTGCGCCGCCGTGACTTTTCGATCGTCGTAGCTGGCGCTCGCGCGACACAATTCGCTTTCCCATTTGAACACCTGCGTTTTGGCCAACGCTGCACCGCTCAATACCAAGCCCAACATCAATAGGGTGGGTTTCATCCAACAACGTGTGTTCATATCGAACTCCTTGCTCAGACGGACGCTGCCGCACTCCTCGGTTTAAAACGGTGGCTCGTCGTCATACGCCGACAGTGGCGGATTGTCATCAGGCGGCATCTCATCGCTCGCCTCGGCTTTTTTCGCGCGCGTGGTTTTAGCGGTCGTTTTTGTCACCGCTTTGGCCGCTGTTTTGGTGCTCTTGGCCGCCTTGGTGGTTTTTGCCTTGGCAGTGGCTTTTTTAGCCGGTGCTTTCTCGGCTTTCGCCTCGCCTGCTTCGCCTTCTGCCGCACCCTTCACCGTTTTTCCTGCTTTCGGCGCTTTGGCTTCAAACTCAAAGCCGACTTTGCCTTTGGCTTTGTCCAGCACCAAATAGGCTTTGAACAAGCGCCCCGTGCGCGCGGATTTGAATCCGGTGAGCAGGTCGGTTTTGCCCTCGCCCAACAATTTGCGCATCTGTTCCGGCTCAATGATTTGTTGCAAAATCACTTGGCCGGAGCGGAAATCGCAGTTTTTTTCGGGGCCAACGGCGCGCTCGCAAATATAGCTCAGGCCGTTTTCATAGACGTTCGCAGCGCATTTCGGGCATTTACCCAGCGGGGTTTTGGTGGAGAAATCGGGCGCTTCTTCGTCATCCGAGCTTTGACCGAAGTCAAACTCCATTTTGTATTTCGCAGCGGATTCTTTATCCTCGACAATGCGTAAAATCGCGGCGAATGGGCGCCCCATTTTGCTGCGGAATCCTTGCAGCAGCGGCGTTTCGCGGGTTTTGAGTAGGTCTTCGACTTCTTCAATCTCAAATGTGCGTCCACCCGGCGTTTTGCTCATAGAGAATTCACACTGCGTGCAGGCGAAACGACGGTAGTTTTCTTTGATCACGCCACCGCAATTCGGACACGGCGTTTTCAGCGTGGCATAGTCGCCCGGCACGGTGTCGGCTTCGTATTCTTTGGCACGCTTGACGATAATTTGCGTCATTTTGGCGATTTCGCGCATGAAGGTATCGCGCTGTAATTCACCCCGCTCCATTTGCGCGAGTTTATTTTCCCAGTTACCCGTCAGTTCGGGCGAGGTCAATTCCTCCACGCCCAAACCACGCAGCAACGTGAGCAGCTGAAAGGCTTTGGCCGTCGGGTGCATTTCGCGCCCTTCGCGCACGAGGTATTTCTCGGTCAGCAGCCCTTCGATGATCGCGGCGCGCGTCGCGGGCGTGCCCAGTCCTTTGCCGCTCATGGCTTCTTTTAGCTCGGAATCATCCAGCAGTTTGCCCGCGCCTTCCATCGCCGAGAGCAAGGTCGCCTCGGAGTAGCGCGCCGGCGGTCGGGTTTGCAGGGCTTTCGGCTCGACTTTTTCGGTCTGCACGGTTTCGTCTTTGGCCACCGCCACCAGCATGTCGTCGTCTTTTTGCTGATCGCGCCCGTAAATCACGAGCCAGCCCGGATTGGTCAATACGCGACCTTCGGTTTTGAAGTGGTGTCCCGAGACCTTGGTCACGCGTGTGGTGACCATGAATTCGGCGGCGGGATAGAACACGGCCATGAAACGTTTGACCACCAGATCATAGAGCTTTTGCTCCGGTTCGGACAAATGTTTAGGCGCTTGTAATGTAGGGATAATCGCAAAGTGATCGCTCACTTTGGCGTTATCAAAAATGCGTTTGTTCGGTTTGACCCAGCCATTTTTCTCGATGCTTTGGGCAAAACGAGTGTAGTTGTCCTGCTCCTTGAGCATGGCGACGGTTTGCTTGACCGTGTTGATGTAGTCTTCGGGCAGCGCCTTGGAATCGGTACGCGGGTAGGTCAGGACTTTGTGCTTTTCGTACAGCGCCTGCGCCAGACCGAGGGTGTTTTTCGCGGAGAAGCCAAAACGCGCGTTCGCCTCGCGTTGCAAACTGGTGAGGTCAAACAGCGCCGGCGCCATTTGCGTGGTCGGTTTGGATTCTTCGGTCACCGTGCCGTTTTGCCCTTTGCAGGCCATGACCACGGTGTCGGCCGCGGTTTTGCTCCAGAGGCGGTTGTCTTTGCGCTCGGGGTCGTTCAGATTTTCTTTGGCATTTTTATCAAATTTCGGGTCGAACCAGCGACCGTTGTACACGCCCTGCGCACAGATGAATTCGGCGTGTACCTCCCAATAATCGCGCGAGATGAATTTGCGAATCGCCTCTTCGCGCTCAACCACGATGGTCAGCGTCGGTGTCTGCACGCGACCCACCGTCGTTAGGAAAAAGCCGCCGTCGCGCGAGTTAAACGCAGTCATGGCGCGCGTGCCGTTAATGCCGACCAGCCAGTCGGCCTCGGAACGCGAACGCGCCGCATCGGCCAGATTGAGCATCTGCGCATCCGTGCGCAGATCGGCCAAGCCATCGCGAATCGCCTGCGGCGTCATGCTCTGCAACCACAGCCGTTGCGAAGGTTGCTTCGCCTTGGTGTACTGCATGATGTAGCGGAAAATCAGCTCGCCCTCACGCCCCGCGTCACAGGCATTGATGACGTGGTCGATGTCTTTGCGACGCAAAAGTTTGGCCAATGATTTGAGCTTCGCCTCAGATTTGGCAATCGGTTTGAGGTCAAAATGCGGCGGAATATGCGGCAGGTGCGTAAAGCTCCATTTACCGCGCTTGATTTCGTACTCCTCGGGCACCACCAATTCGAGCAAATGACCGACCGCTGAGGCGATCACATACTGATCGTTCTCATGATGGTCGTCTTTTTTCACACAGCCGCCGATCGCACGCGCGATGTCGTTGGCGACTGAAGGTTTCTCGGCAATAATCAGGGTTTTGCTCATGGCATACTCAAATTGAATAATTCTATATAGACGCCGAAAACCCACGCAGACACATTGACACGCGCGGGTTTGGCAGGGCGGCTCATCATACCCGCGTTAGCACCATCAACGCAAGCACGACGCCCAATAATTGCGCTCAAGCGCGCAGATTTTCCCACAACCAGCGCACAATCAACTGCACAGCGAGTGCCGTCACCGTCCATTTGAGCAACCACACGCCGCGCGCCTCATTCACGCGTCCGCGCAAGTGTTTGCCCAAAAACGAACCGAGTACCGAACCGCTGAGCATCATCGCCATCATCCCGCCATAACGCCAAAAAGCAAAGCCCGCCGCGATATAAGTAAGCACCTTAAACGCGTGCATCACCGACATCATCGCCGACTGCGTCAGAATCACCTCATCCTTTTTCAGCCCTTGATGCAGCAACACCGACGGCAAAATCAGCCCCATCGAGCCGATGAACAGCGACGTACTGGTCAGAAAAAGGCCGAGCACCGTCATATTATTAAACAATACGCCCGAGCGCTGCACCAACCGCGTCCACGTCACCAACAATATAAATACGCCCAATAGCAAGGGTAAATACGCAAACGAAAAACTGCCCAGCAAGAAATAGCCCAAACCCGCACCGATCAAGGCACCGGGCAAAAATGGTACAATCAGCCGCCACGCCACCAAACGCCAGTCCAACGCCAAGCGCGACAAATTACTGATCAACTGCGTCGCGCCGTGAATCGGAATCACCAGATTCGGCGCCAACACATTGGGCAAGGTCGCGAGCAAAGTCATGCCGCCGCCCACACCGATCACCGACGTCAACGCCGAGGTCAATGCGCACAGCACAAACAAGCCCACGTCGTTCATCGTCAGCATGATAAAATGTCCAAAAATGGGGCATTGTAGCCGCCCGCTCGGGCGTAGACAAGCAATACCAACACGCCAAACACACCACGCAATCACCAATGATAAACTCCACGCACGCCGCCCAGTACGCTCAATCCGCACCATCTACCGCGTCCACAGAGCATACCGAAACCATCGTCGCCATCGCCACAGCAGCCGGTCGTGGTGGCGTCGGCGTGATTCGCGCCTCCGGTTCGCAGGCGACGATTCAGGCGCTGATCGAGCAAATATGTAAGCGCACACTCTCGCCACGTCATGCACATTACGGGGCGTTTATCGATACCGATGGACAAGCCATCGATCACGGTATTGCGCTGTATTTCCCCGCGCCGCACTCCTACACCGGCGAACATGTGCTCGAATTACAAGGACACGGTGGCCCCGTGGTGATGCAATTGCTGCTGCGCCGCTGTCTGAATGCCGTGCCTAATATCCGCCTCGCGCACGCGGGCGAATTCACCCAGCGTGCCTTTCTCAATGACAAAATGGACTTGGCGCAGGCCGAAGGCGTCGCCGATTTGATCGAGGCCGCCACCGAATCCGCCGCCAAAAGCGCGGTGCGTTCACTCTCCGGCGTATTCTCCAATCGCATTCACGAACTGGTGCAGCAGGTCATTCACCTGCGCATGTTGGTCGAAGCGACGCTCGATTTCCCTGAAGAGGAAATCGATTTTCTGCAAAAAGCCGATGCATTCGGCCAACTCGATCGCATTCAAACCCAACTCGGCGCCGTGTTGCACTCAGCCAAGCAAGGTGCGCTGCTGCGCAACGGCGTGAACGTCGTTTTGGTCGGCCAACCCAATGTCGGCAAATCATCGCTGCTCAATGCACTCGCGGGACAAGACGTCGCCATCGTCACCGACATCGCGGGCACGACGCGCGATACCGTCAGCCAAGCGATCCAGATTGACGGCGTGCCGCTGAACATCATCGATACCGCCGGACTGCGCGAGACCCACGATGTGGTCGAAAAAATCGGTATTGAGCGCACTTGGGCGGCGGTGGAGCGCGCCGACGTGGTGTTGCATTTGATCGATGCACGGGTTGACGCGGATCATTCCGACCATAGCGACCATGACGACCATTTGGATGATGAATTATTGAGCCAACTGCGTGCGCGCGTAGGCGCACACGTGCCGTTTCTCACCCTGCACAACAAAATGGATTTGGCAAACAGCGCGCCTGCGGTTTTGGATGGCAACAGCCTCGCCATCAGCGCAAAAACCGGCGCTGGCTTGGACGCCTTGCGCGCTCGTCTGCTGGAAATCGTCGGTTTTGAAACCACCACCGATGACAGCTTCATCGCCCGCGAACGTCACCTCACTGCCCTGCGTGCGGCCGATGAACACCTGCAAATGGCCTACGCGCATGCGCTCACGCAAGATCAAAAACTCGACCTGTTCGCCGAAGAGTTGCGTCTGGCGCAAGAGCAGCTCAACGCCATCACCGGCGAATTCACCGCAGACGACCTGCTCGGCGTGATTTTCTCCAGTTTTTGTATTGGTAAATAAATCGGCTTATCGATTCATCAGCTCATTTTTCACCGTATTCAATCAAACAACTCGTCCAGACGAAAGCGCTCCACGTTTTGCCCCGCATGGTGATCTGAGTTTGCCCCCTGCTTCGACGGTGACTGACTGATGCGAATCATCTTCGCCGCCACCTCCTCACCGCGTATCGGGCGAAAGCGGCGCAAACCGGGGAGCTGGCAAATCAGCGGCAACAGCCACGCGCCCAATTGCTCACCCACGCGCCGCTCGGTGCGCTCACCCAACAATAACGACGGCTGGACAATGCTGATGCGCGCGAATGGCAAGGCGCTCACTTTCTGCTCCAACTCGCCCTTCATCTGCAAATACGCATTGCGGCTGCTCGCATCCGCACCGCTGGAAGAGACGAGGATATAATGCCGCACCCCTTGCTGCGCGGCCAATTGCGCGGCGGCGAATTGATAATCCACATCCACCACGCGTTGCGCGGCGATGGAGCCGGCTTGCTGGCGCGTCGTTCCGAGGCAGGAAAACAACACGTCGCCTCGAAATAGTTCGGCATGGCGCGCCAACTGCGCAAAATCCAGTACATGGTTCTCCACCTTTGGGCTGTTATATTCAACCGCCCGCCGCGTGAGCGTGACGATGCGTTCCACCCCGTCGTTTTGCGCCAATTGTTCCACCAACGCACGCCCCACCAAACCCGTCGCTCCGATGACGATGACCGTTTGTTTCATTGTTCCCTCCAATCTTAAGGAAGTACGGAATAACCCAAACCAGTCTGCGTTCTGAGACGCCAATCAACCAGCGCAGACGGTAGGGGTTATTCCGTACTTCCTTAAAGTTCTGTGTATTTCAGTCAGTTTACTACACCTGCGCCAACCTGACTGCGGGCTGTATATGGACTGTGTATCAATAAAAACCTGCGACATCCGACTCACTTCACATCCGGCACACACAGCCGCGGTATGATATCGGTAGGGGTTATTCCACACTTCCTTAAATGGTATACACTGCTACCCACCGATTATGATTCATCCTATCTTTATCGCCATGCCAACCGACATTACCATCTGGCTCATCGAGGACGAAGCCGCCATCGCAGACACCTTGATCTACGCCCTACAAACCGAAGGCTACGCCGTGCGCTGGTTTGAGCGCGGGCAGCTCATGCTGGATGCGTTGGCGCACACGCAACCGGCTTTGCTCATTCTCGATATTGGCCTTCCGGACATCAACGGTTTTGAGGTCTGTCGGCAGGTGTTGGCGCGTTATGATCTGCCGCTGTTGTTTTTAACCGCGCGCGCCGAGGAGGTGGACCGCATCGTCGGTCTGGAAATGGGTGCGGACGACTACATCGCCAAGCCGTTTTCACCGCGCGAAGTTTGCGCCCGCGTGCGCACGGTTTTGCGCCGTTATCAAAAAACGCAAGCGCCATTGGATGCGTCCTCACTCGCTGTCGAGTCGGCCAAACCTTTATTCGAGGTGCGTGAACAGCACGGACTGATTATCTTTTGCGGGCAAGTCCTCAACCTCACCCGCTATGAATTTTTACTGCTCAAAACCCTGCTCGCCGAGCCGCTGCGGATTTTCCCGCGTCAGCTGCTGATGGATTTGGTCTGGCACGATGCGCTGGACACGGTGGATCGCACGGTGGACACGCACATCAAGACCCTGCGCCAAAAACTGCGCGCCGTGAATGAAACGCTCAACCCCATCCACACCCACCGCGGATTGGGCTACAGCATCAGTGTGCATGCCGAGGAGGCACCATGAGAATCAGCCTGCGTATTTTGCTCGGCTATTTTTTACTCGTGGGCATTGCCGCGTGGTTCGTATTGAATATCTTCGTCGAAGAAATCAAACCCGGCGTGCGCCAAACCACGGAGGATGCGTTGGTGGACACCACGCATGTTTTGGCACAAATCGCCGAGCAAGACCTGCGCTCAGGTTCGTTACAAAACGGCGCATTGGCGCAAGCCTTCCGACAAATGCAAACAGACGAGGTCCAAGCCAATATTTCGGGCATTCAAAAATCCAGCGTCGCCCTGCGCGTATACGCCACCGACGCGCAAGGCGTCGTGCTGTACGACTCCAGCGGCGTGGATGTCGGTGCGGATTATTCGCGCTGGAATGATGTGTACCTGACACTGCGCGGGCAATACGGCGCGCGCTCAACCCGCAGCGATCCGAACGACGGAACGACCAGCGTCATGCACGTCGCCGCACCGATCATGCGCGATGGCCGTATCATCGGCTCATTGACGGTGGCCAAACCCAACAGCACCCTGCTGCCCATCATCACCCGTTCCGAGCAACGCATCCTATGGGCAGGCGGTCTATTGCTCGGTATCGCGCTGTTCATCGGCGCACTGATGACGTGGTGGGTGAACCGTTCGATCAAGCGCTTGCAAAACTACGCCGAGCAAGTCGCTCAAGGGAACAACGTCGCTGTGCCGCGTTTTCGCAGCACCGAGCTGGATCAATTGGCCGCCTCGGTCGAGCAAATGCGCCAACAGTTGGAAGGCAAAACCTATGTGGAACACTATGTACACAGCCTCACGCATGAGCTCAAAAGCCCGCTGACCGCGATTAAAAGCGCCACCGAATTGTTGCAGGAGCATCCGCCGGAGGACGTGCGTGAACGCTTCACCGCCACCATTGAGCAACAAACCACTCGCCTGCAACTGCTGGTGGATCGGCTGTTGCAACTGGCGAGCATTGAGCGTGCGCCGACCTTGGAGACCGAAAACATCGCACTGGACGAAGTGATTCACAGCGCAGCGCAAGGTGTGCAGGTCAAACTGGCGCAACGCGGCATTCAACTGAAGATGCAACTGAACCATCACCCGCAGATCCAAGCGGACAAACTGCTCCTCACCCAAGCCCTCGTCAATGTGCTGGACAACGCGATTGATTTTTCCGCCGATGGCGGGCAAATTGAGCTGTACGATGAAGCCAGCCTGCGCAGCCATCAATTGCTCATTCGTGATCACGGTGTTGGCATTCCCGAGTACGCACTGGCGCAGGTATTCGACCGTTTTTACTCGCTCGCACGCCCACACACACACGCGAACGCGCACAAAAGCACGGGTTTGGGTCTGAGCTTTGTGCGCGAAGTCATGCGCAAACACGGCGGCAAGATCGACATCGCCAACCACCCGCAAGGTGGCGTGATCGTGCGTTTGACTTTACCCAAGTCCATGCCCAAATAAAATTTTTCGCCACTTCACTTTCGCTTCATTGCCCGCTCACACACCCTGACTAAACTGAACGCATCACCGACATGGTGTCGGTTTTTTCAGGAGTATGTCATGCGTCGTTTCAACCCCTTAATCATCAAAATCATGAGTTTGCTGTTTTTGGTGCTGTGTTTTATGATCCCCGTGGACATGGTGCGCGATTTAATTCGCGATCGACAGTTTTATCAATCACAGGTTGAACAGGAGCTGACCCAAAGTACCTCGGGCGAACAAACCATCGCCGCCCCGATTTTGGTTGTGCCCTATCAATTGGTGGAAGGCAAAACCCGCACGGAGCAGCGCTTGATCGTATTGCCCGAGCAGTTAAATATTGACGGGCAGGTGCAGGTATCTCCGCTCAAGCGCGCGATCTATACCTTCCAAACGTTTCAAAGCACCACCGCGCTGACGGGGCATTTCTCGCGCGCGCCGCTGCAAGCCCTGCGCGCCAAAAAAGGTGTGACCCTGGGTACGCCGTTTCTCGCCGTCGGTGTGAGCGATGCGCGCGGTTTGGGTAAAAGCGAGCCGTTCACTTGGGCGGGCAAACGCTACACCTTTAGCGCCGGTACACAGCTGCACGCCCTGCCCAACGGAATGCACGCCGCTTTGCCACTGTCCGATTGGGACATCGCCGGTTCGGCGCCGCTGAATTTTTCCATCCAATTGAATGTGAACGGCAGCTCACGCATCAGCTATGTGCCTTTGGGCGAAAACACACAGGTGACGCTCGCGGGCAATTGGCCACACCCGAAATTCGCGGGCAGCACAGTCACGCAAACGCGCAATGTCATGCCGCAAGGATTTAACGCAAGCTGGCAAAGCAATTGGTTTGCCAATAATCTGAACACCACACTGCCCTCGATTGAAAACAGCACCGCCAATGGCGGAAATGGCAGCATTGAGCAGTTGTACCGCATCGACACCGATTTGATCCAAACGGTTGATCATTACCAATTGAACGAACGCATGGCGAAATACTCCATGTTGTTCATTGGCTTGACGTTTTTGGCCTTTTTTATGTTTGAAGTGCTGCGCCATTTGCGCGTACATCCGCTGCAATACGCCTTGGTCGGTGTCGCTTTGACCGTATTTTTCGTGTTGCTGTTGTCGCTCTCCGAGCATATTGGTTTTAATAAAGCCTACGCCTTGGCCGCGACCGCGTGTGTGGGACAAATCGGCTTTTATGTCAGCCATATTTTGCACAGCGTCAAACGCGGCATCGGCTTTTCTCTCGCCTTGGCAACACTGTATGCGGTGCTGTTTGGCCTGCTGCAATCCGAAGATATTTCATTGCTGCTCGGTAGCATCGGCTTGTTTGCCGTGGTCTCCGTGGTGATGTTCGCCACGCGCCGATTGAATTGGTACGCATTGTCCGATCATGCGCGTGCTGAGCGTTAACATTCATCCATTTAACGCGGTTCATGGCGTTTTTGCTATGATGCAATGATCTAAACCTCACCCGAGTTTGCCATGAGCCGCTCCGAACGTTTACTCACCTTACTGCAGTTGCTGCGTCGCCATCGGTTTGCCGTCTCGGCGACGCAGTTAGCTCAGACGCTGGGCATCAGTGTGCGCACGGTGTATCGCGACATCGACGCGCTGCGTGCGCAAGGGGCGCGCATCGAGGGCGAAAGTGGCGTGGGATATTTGTTGCGGCAAGATTTTTTATTGCCCCCGCTGACTTTGTCCGCCGAGGAAGCCGAGGCTTTGTTGCTCGGTGTGCGCTGGGTGGCGAAACACGGTGATGCACAACTGGTGCTCGCTGCCCAACAAGCCTTTGCCAAAATTGAGCGCGTTTTGCCCGCTGAGCTGCGCGTGAGCATCAATCAATCGCCGCTGTTGGTTGGTTCGCGCCGCAAATACGACACGCACGAGCAGGAAACCTTGGCGCAGATTCGCCACGCGATTCGCCTCGGGCGCAAAGTCGACATTCGCTATTGTGACGCGCAGGACACGCACAGCGACCGCACGATTTGGCCGTTTGCGGTCGGTTATTTTGATCAGACGCGCGTGGTCGCCGCTTGGTGCGAAATACGCCGTGATTTTCGCCATTTTCGCACCGATCGCATTACCAAACTCCTCATCAGTGATGAATGCACACCCGAATCCACCGCCGATCTGTTGGCACGCTGGCATGCGCAAACGGGTATCCCAACTCCATACATTTAAGCCCCTGCGTGATGACGCATGACTACTGACAGAATCTGTCAGTGGCTGCAGCTATACTGCTCTTACCTTTTACCCCCGCTGAAGGAGCACACTCATGGAGCAACTTACTTTTTACACCAACCCTCAATCCCGTGGCCGTTCGGTGCGCTGGATGCTGGAGGAGTGCGGCGCGTCGTTCGACACCGTCCTCATGGATTTCGACGGCAGTCTGCAATCCCCCGAATACCTCGCCATCAATCCGATGGGGAAAATTCCGACCTTGCGCTACGGCGATACAGTGATTACCGAAGCCGCTGCCATCATTCTGTTTTTGGCGGATTTATTTCCCGAAAAGCAGCTCGCGCCCGCAGTCGGCAGCGCCGAACGTGGCGAATACTACCGCTGGTTTTGCTTTATGACTGGTCCGATGGAGGCGGCGGTCATGGAAAAGGTGTGGAAACTGTCTCCGCCCACCGAAGCAAGCAAATCTTTGGGTTACGGTGATTTTGAGCGCGTGGTGCGTACCGTGGAGCAGGCATTGAGCGGTAAAGATTATTTGGTCGGCAACGGCTTTACCGCTGTGGATTTGTATATGGCCGCATTTTTGAGCTTTTGCTACCGCATGCAGGTATGGCCTGAAAGCGCCGTGTGCCGCGATTATGTCAAGCGCATTCAACAGCGCGAAGCCTATATCCGCGCCATGCGCAGTATGGAAACAGCGTGATAGCAGCATAAAAAACCGCAGGAAATACGCCTGCGGTCAGATTGCTGACAAACCTTCTCAGCGTTAAATTCAGTACAAAGCCTAAGAAAAATACCGTCATACCCGCGAAAGCGGGTATCCAGAATATCAAAAAAAACAACAAGTTAGATTTTTGACTAGATTCCCGCTAAAATCATGCGGGAATGACGGAGCTTTGTTTAGGTGTATGTGCCACTTTGTCAACAGCCTCAACCGCAGGAAATACGCCTGCGGTTTTTTTTAACCATCACCGTGGTTTATTTTTTAGCGGGTACTTGGCAAAACTGATTGCGTGCAGCCACTGCCGTATCGGTGTAGTCACTGAACAAGCCATCAATACCGGTTGCGAAGAATGTGGCGTATTCGTTGTACGGATCGCCTTTGTCGTCCGAGGTCAGGTGTTTGGCCTCATTGCGGAAGGTGTACAAATGCACTTTGAGGTTCAAGTCGTGCGCGCGTTTGACCAAATCGGTGGCCGGTAAACGGTGTGTCTTGCCATCCGCATCGGTGCGGTAGGAGGCGACATAGACTTTCCACGGGCCAATGCCATTGGCAACTTTAGCGACTTCTTTCAGATTTTCAGGCTTGAGCATATCGGCGTAGGTGCGCGTGTCGCCCTGTTTGACGAAATCATACGGGCGAATCGTCGCGATGCTGCCGTCTTTGTTCACGTCATCTGCGTCGAGCAAATAGATCAGCGGCACTTGGGTCATTTTTTTCAGCGCTTTGAGGTTGGTCAGCTCGAACGATTGAATGTACACCGGCGCATTGGCGCGATTCAGACCGTGTTTTTTCAAAATCGTGACCAGTTTGTCTTCAAAGCCCAAGCCGAGATCGTGGTGCCATGCGGGGTGTTTGGTTTCCGGATACACGCCGATTTCACGGCCGTATTTTTTGGACAAATCGGCGCGCAGTTTGAGGATTTCTTCAAACGTTGGAATTTGGAATTGGCCGTCGTATTGCGGGCTACGATCAGCGCGCGGTTGTTTCGCACGCAGGGTTTTGATTTGTGCGAGTGTCAGATCAGCAGCAAACCAGCCTTCTTCGGCTTTGCCATCCACTTCGACCGTGCGTTTGTATTTAGCAAACTCCGGACGCGTGGCGATGTCGGTGGTGTCTTTCAGATTCGGCTCGTGGCGCGCGATCAGCACGCCATCTTTGGTGGACACCAGATCCGGCTCGATGAAGTCCGCACCCATTTGGATGGCTTTGGTGTAGCCTTCCAACGTGTGGTCAGGCAAATAGCCGGGCGCGCCGCGATGCGCGATCACAATCGGTGCTTTGCCGTCCAACGTCGGACACATATTGGTTTGCTTTGCCTGCGCGATATTCATGCTCATCACTCCGGTTGCCATCAGTACTGCTACAGTGATGGGCTTAATGATACGTGAAAAACTCGGTTTCATTTTATTCTCCTTGTTATTGAATGGTGATTTTGTGCGAGATGGATGAGCGATGCATGAGCAATGCCCAAAACCTGTTCAAAATCGCTTCTATCTTAGACCCGCAAGGTGACGCAAATGTGAAACACTCTATCGTTATAAATAATCATTTGATCAATTTGTTTGAACGTTTGTGCAAACACGATTAAAATTGATTGCCCGAAATAGTGTTCAAAGCAACGACGCCACAACCATAACGAGCCGCATACGCGCACAAAAAAACCGCTCGGCCTACTGAGCCGAGCGGTTTTTGATACCACCTTGTTTACAGATGCGCTTATTTTTTGGCGCAACGCTCGCATTTAACCACATTGTAGGCCAATGCGCCGAGCACGCCGCCGATGATCGGCGCTACCCAGAACAACCACACTTGCGACAGCGCCGCCGTGTCGGCAAACAAGGCCACGCCCAATGAACGCGCCGGATTGACCGAGGTGTTGGTCACAGGGATGGACACCAAGTGAATCAAAGTCAAACACAGGCCAATGGCGATCGGTGCAAAGCCCGTACCCGCGTCTTTGTGGGTTGCGCCCATGATCACGAACAAGAAGATCGCGGTCATCACCACTTCCATCACAAAAGCAGATGCCAAGCCATATTTACCCGGCGACAGATCGCCGTAGCCGTTGGACGCAAAACCGCCCGGAACCCAACCGGCTTTGCCCGAAGCGATGAAGTACAACACCGCACCGGCCACAATCCCGCCGATGACTTGCGCCGCGATGTAGCCTGCGGCGTCTTTGGCCTGAAAACGGCCGCCCGCTACCAAACCCAAAGTCACCGCCGGATTAAAATGACCGCCGGAGATGTGACCAACGGCATACGCCATGGTCAACACGGTCAAACCAAACGCCAAAGAGACGCCGACGAAGCCAATACCCAATGCGTTGCCCGCATCAGGAAACGCCGCAGCCAAAACCGCGCTACCACAACCGGCAAACACCAACCAAAACGTGCCGAAAAATTCTGCCAATAATTTGTTCACGATGAGTCCTTTCATCCAATTAAAATATCTAAAACCGCACAAAAATCATTAAAAAACGCGCTTTGTGTGCAAAGCGCGCTCATTCTAAACAAAGTTTATTAACGATATGTTGGGAGGGGCGATATTTCTACATCGTTGACTCGATGAATCGCCCGCAGATCAGTTCAGATCCGTTTCCACGCAATCGATGAAGTATTCCATTTTCCCATCCACTTCCTGCTTGATCAAACCGTGTGCGGATTGTTCAAAGCCCGGGAATTTCGCGTTGAAATCGCGGGTGAAGTTCAAATAGTCGATCACTTCCTGCGTGAAGTATTCACCCGGGATCAACAGCGGAATGCCCGGTGGATACGGCGTAAGCAAGACACCGGTCACATGCGCTGTGGTCAAATCGCGTACATTCACGCGCTTGACCTGACGATGCGCCACACGCCCCCACGCATCCGCCGGCGTCATCGCCGGTGTGATTTTGCTCAGGTACATATCGTGGATGGTTTTGGCGATATTGTGCTTTTGATAGGTTTCGTGAATCGCTTGGCACAAATCGCGCACGCCCATAGTCTCGTACTGCGGGTATTGTTTGCCAAACTCAGGGAATAGACGCCAAATCGGTCGATTATTATCGTAAATGTCTTTAAATTGCTGCAACTCGATCAACAGACTGCTCCAGCGGCCTTTGGTAATGCCGATATTGAAAATCACGAAGAAGGAGTACAAGCCCACTTTGTCAATGATGATGCCGTAGTCGGCCAAATATTTGGTCACGATCGCCGCCGGAATCCCCGTTTCGTCGAACGAGCCGTCCATGTTCAGACCCGGCATCATCACCGTGGTTTTGATCGGGTCGAGCATATTCATATTCGGTTCAATGTCACCAAAGCCATGCCAATCGTCGCCCGCTTTAACCTGCCATTTTGCCGGATCGCCCGCGCCTTTTTTCGGCAAATGCTCAGGCCCCCAGACGCTGAACCACCACGTTTGCTGCGCAGCGTATTCGGCCTCGGCCTTGCGCATGGCATGGCGAAAATCCATCGCTTCGATCAGCGATTCTTCGGTCAATGCCGTGCCGCCCGGCTCGTCCATCATCGCCGCAGCAATGTCGCACGAGGCAATGATTGAGTACTGCGGACTGGTGGAAGCGTGCATCAGGTAGGCTTCGTTAAAGCGGTAGCGATCCAGCGGTCGGTTGGTCGCATCTTGCGCCAAAATTTGCGAGGCTTGCGACAGGCTGGCGAGCAATTTATGCGTTGACTGGGTGGAGAACACCAGCGATTCTTTCGTGCGCCCATAGTCACCGTCAATCGCGTAGTAGTTTTTGTAAAACGGGTGGAAATACGCGTGCGGCTGCCATGCTTCGTCAAAATGCAGGGTGTCGATTTTGCCATCGAGCATGCCTTTGATCGCGTGCGCGTTGTACATGATGCCGTCATAGGTACACTGCGTAAGCGTGAAAATCTTTGGCTTGCGGGTTTTGTCCTCAATCAGCGGATGCGCGTCGATTTTGCGCTGAATGGTTTCCATCAAAAATTCGGACTTCGGAATCGGCCCGATGATACCGTGGTAGTTGCGCGTCGGCGAGAGAAATACCGGAATTGCACCGGTCATGATGATGGCGTGCAAATTCGATTTGTGGCAGTTGCGATCCACCACCACGATATCACCCGGCGCCACGCTGGCGTGCCAGACGACTTTATTCGAGGTGGACGTGCCGTTGGTCACGAAAAAGCAATGATCGGCCTTGAAAATACGCGCGGCGTTTTGCTCCGAATCAAACAGCGGGCCCGTGTGCGTGAGCGGTTGGCCAAGCTCCTCCACCGAGTTACAGACATCCGAGCGCAGCATATTTTCACCGTAAAACTGATGAAACAACTGCCCCACGGGGCTTTTCAGATACGCCACGCCGCCCGAATGGCCGGGCGTGTGCCACGAATACGAGGAGTTTTGCGCGTAATTGACCAAGGCCTTGAAAAACGGGGTAAACAGCCCATCGACATACAACTTCGCCTCGCGCAGCACGCGCCGCGCCATGAATTCGTTCGTGTCCTCAAACATATTCATGAAACCGTGCATCTCACGCAGCACGTCGGTCGGCAAATCGCGCGAAGTATGCGTGCGTCCATACAGGAAAATCGGGATGTCGAGGTTGCGCGCACGAATCGAATGCACCATCGCACGCAGATCCTCGATGGTTTGCGCTTTCGCCTCATCCAGCTCGATTTCGCCGTTCTCCGGCTCATCCACTGAGACGATGAAGGCCGAGGCGCGCGCCGATTGCTGTGCCAAACCGAGGAAATCACGCGCCTGCGTCACCGCCACCACGCTACCGCCCTGCGCTTCGATGGCTTCAGCCAAGGCACGCATGCCCGAGCCGGAAATATTATCCACGCGAAAATCCTGATCCACAATGATGATGGGAAAATCAAATTTCATAATCTGTCCTTTGCCTTGATCTCACGCGAGGCCTTGTTGGAGCAACCGTGGCGCGAGTCCGTTCTTTATAATCGTGTGCCAATCTGTGCGAAGCGTCCATTCTATCAGCAGCTCGTGCGCATACAAGCACATTTTGGCACAAAACCCCCGCCCGCGCCCAAGTGACTCGATGACGCACCCTAAAAATTGCGTGAGTATTGGCATAAAAGAGCGCAACAGCGTCTAACTGATGATAAACTTCACGAAAATAATACATCCTTACAGGAGACAACCATGCACCTTGGCACAGGGCTGCGCAAGGCAATGGCGTTACTACTCAGCCTCTGGCTGCTCAACGCCTGCTCGCCCGAAAAACCCGCCGTCGTCAAACCGACGCTACAAGAAATCCAAGCGCAACGCGTGCGTGAAGCCCTACGACCGCAGGATGTGAAGCTGGCCGCCAAATACAGTCGCTCTTGCCTGATGTGCCACACCAGCCCCGACGCCAAAGCACCGCTGGTGCACGATCGCGCCGACTGGCAAAAACGCATCGCCGAGCGCGGTTTGGACACCGTCCTCAGCCATGCACAAATCGGTTTTAACGCCATGCCGCCCCAAGGCCAATGCATGGACTGCAGCGAAGCCGAGCTCAAAGCCTTGACCCGATTCATGATGGGAGACACGCCATGAACCCAGTGAGCATGCACAGCCCAAACAACCCCGACCGCCGCGCTTTTCTGAAAAATG
This sequence comes from Puribacter membranae, assembly GCF_055380425.1. NCBI lineage: Bacteria > Pseudomonadati > Pseudomonadota > Betaproteobacteria > Burkholderiales > Burkholderiaceae > Puribacter > Puribacter membranae. The sequence continues at coordinate 1,966,989 of NZ_AP040167.1, read as the reverse complement.
CCAGCGCGGCGGTCGGTACCGTCGCCTTGGGCGGCGTGGCAACCACGCTCAGCGGCTGTGGCAACGCCGTTGCGCCACAAACCACCGCAGGCGAGCAAGCGCGCCTACAAGCCGGACTGGGACAATTGACCTGGAACAACTGGTCAGAAGGCCAAACCTGCCACCCGCAAGCCATCCTCACACCGACCTCCGAAGCCGAATTGGCGCAGATCATCCGCAACGCACCGAATGTGCGCTTCGTCGGCTCCGGCCACTCCTTCATGCCACTGGTCTGCACCGAACAAACCATCGTATCGCTTGACCCGCTGGCGGGCGTGATGGCGCACGATGCACAAAAAGTCACCGCCACGGTACTCGGCGGTACAAAATTATCCCAACTGGCACGTGATTTGGAGGTCATCGGTCAAGAAACCATCAATCTGCCCGATGTGCTGTATCAAAGTCTGGCCGGTGCAATGAGTACCGCGACCCACGGCACGGGCAAAGACACCTGCGCCATGCACCATTACGCCACGCAAATCAAGCTGATGACCGCCGACGGCCAGATTTTGACCTGCAACGCGCAGGAAAACGCCGATGTCTGGTCTGCGGCCCAAGTCTCGCTCGGCGCGCTCGGTGCAATCACCGAAGTCACCTTGCAAAACCGTCCGGCGCGCCAGCTGCATCGCAAAGTCTGGGTACAAACATTACAATCGGTTTTGCGCGACGGCGCGACGCTGTTTGAACAACTCGAACATTTTGAGCTGCTGTACCTGCCGCACACCGGTTTTTGCATCCTGATTTCGCACACGCCGTACGAAGGCGAAATGGAACCGCGCTTGGCCTCGATGGACGATGATGGCTTGAACGATTTGAAACAATTGCGCGATAAAGTACCCGCCTTTTTGCGTCCGCTGTTTGCGCGGTTTTTGATCAAGGACGGCGAAGTGCTGGAAGAGGCGAAAGACCAATCGTGGCGCGTACTCGCGCAACCGCGTCCGAGCAAATTCAACGAGTCCGAGTACCACATCCCGAAGGAGCACGGTTTCGCCTGCTTTGAGCGAGTGTGCGCGACGATGGATCAAATGCCGGACACCTACTATCCGATCGAATTTCGCCTGACCAAAGGCGACGATGCGTGGCTCTCGCCGTTTTACCAGCGCGACTGCCACTCGATCGCGGTACACGCCAGCCACGTCGAGCCGCATGATTATTTAATCGGCACCATCGGCCCGATTTTTAAACACTTTGGTGGGCGACCGCATTGGGGTAAACTCAACGACTTGGGCTTTAAAGAATTGGCCGAACTGTACCCGCGCTGGCAGGATTTTCTGCGCATTCGCGCGCAACTTGACCCGCGTGGTAAGTTTGTCAACGACTACACCCGTCGGATTTTTAATTTGGCTTGATTGAATTTAAAAAGGAAATGCGCTCATGCTGTCACGACGACAATTTTTAGGCGGCGCGCTCGCCGCAGGTGTTGGCTTGGGCATCGGCTATGCGCTCAAACCGCGCGCTGGTCGCGGCACGCACGACGCCTATTTCACGCAACTGTCGCAGGCGCTGCACGCCGCGGGTGTCGGCAGTCCGACCTTGATCTGGGACAAGGCGCGCAGCGAACACAATCTGCGCACCATTGCCGAGCAGGTTGGCGAGCGCAAACACCTGCGCATCGTCGCCAAATCCTTGCCTTGCCTGCATTTACTCGAACACACCGCAAAGGCGTGGCATACGCAGCGACTCATGGTGTTCAACTATCCGATGCTGCTCACGCTCGCGCAGTTCATGCCGCAGGCCGACTTGTTGCTCGGCAAACCGCTCAGCGCTGTGGAGCTACCGAGTTTTTTCACCCGTCTGAGCCAAACGCGCGCAGCCGAATTTAACCCCGAGCGGCAAATCCAATGGCTGGTGGACACGCCCGAAACCCTGCAAGCCTACTTGCAATTTGCCCGTGCGCAGGGCAAAACGCTACGGCTGAATATTGAAATCGATGTGGGCTTACATCGCGGCGGCGTCACCCATACAGAAACGCTCAACACCATGCTGGACATGATTTCGAACGAGCCGCTGGCGCAGTTTTCCGGCCTGATGGGCTATGATGCGCACATCGTCAAAGTGCCGAATCTGCTGCACAACCGCGCCCATACCGAAGCCCACGCCAAAGCGCTGTACCGCGAATTTCGCGAATTCGCCCTGCGCCATCCGGCCAGCCGCCTTGCGCCCGAGCAATTGACCCTGAATACCGCCGGTTCGCCGACCTATCGCCTGCACCTCGACAACCCCGATGTGAACGAATTGGCCATCGGCTCGGCCGTGGTCAAGCCGTCGGATTTCGATACGGAATTATTAAGTGATTTACAGGCTGCGCTGTTCATCGCCGCGCCAATCTTAAAAGTCGGTGAGTTTTCCCTGCCCTATGGCGCGCAAACGGTGTCTCGGTTGATACAAAAATGGGATGTCAACCAGCGCCAAAGCGTCATCATCCACGGCGGCGAATGGCGTGCGCAGGTGGCCTCACCCGAAGGCGTGCGCAGCAGCGAGCTGTACGGCCCATCGACCAATCAAAAGGTGCTGACCGCCGCGCCGAATTTCGCCTGCCGCGCGGGCGATTATGTATTTTTTCGCCCGACGCAAAGCGAGATGCTGATGCTGCAATTCGGCGCGCTCGCGGTGTACGATCAGGGTCGCATCAGCGAGCAATGGCCGGTGTTTCCGGCGTCGGCTTAAACATTTTTGGCGAAACCATATCATTCCTCATCCAAATGCGTTGAGGCATTGATGCGATGCAGGATTTTTTTCTGCAAGTACCAAATCAGCGCAGCTACCGGCAAAACGAGCAGCCCCATCACCGTGTATTTGTCGTCGCCATGCAGGAAAATCGCCAGCAGATAGCCCAGCACGCCGATGGCGTAGTAGGTCAGCGCGACGATGGAAATGCCTTCCACCGTTTTCTGCATTTTCAATTGCATTTTCGCGCTGTGGTTCATACCCGCGAGCATTTCGCTGTTTTGCAACTGCATGTGCACATTGATTTCGGTGCGCAGCAATTCGGCAATGCGATCAACGCGCTGGGAAATATCCTCCAGCCGCGCGCGCAAGGCGGAAAAAGTACGAATCGCCGGCCCCAAACGCCGCTCAACGAAGGTTTGCAGGCGTTGCAGACCGCCGAGTTTTTCCTCATTGAGTTTTTCGTAAGAGAATTTGACCAGCTCGTAGTAGGCTTGGCTGGCGGAAAAACGCGAGGACAATTGATTGCGGTGACTCTCGACCTGCTGCGCGATGGCGAGCAGATCGTTGAGCAAATCGTGTTGCTTTTCCGCCGAATCCGAATCGGCAATTTCATCCAAAATCCGCACCAGCCGCGCATCGGCCTGAGACAGGGTTTTGCTCACCGCGCGCGTCACATCCAGCGGTATCAGCGCCGTGATGCGGTAATTTTCCATCTCCAGCAGGCGCGTGACCACGCGCCCCGCATCCGCCGGATTGAGCGCATGACTGACCACCAAAAAGCGCGAGTAGCCCTGCGCGTCGAGCTTGAAATCCGAGTAGGCTTCGGCGCGGCGCCCCATAATCCATGAGCCGTAAATGGCTGCCGAGCCGTTGATGTCGCTAAATTGCGCACCAATGTGGCTGTTCGGAAGCTCCGTTGTCGGTTCGTCCGCACGGCTGCCATCCGCCGGATGGAGCAACAGATGAATGCGGGTTTTGACCAATAAGTTCGGCTCCAATGCCTGCAACAAGCCATCCTCAATGATGCCCAGCGGGTTGTCGCCAAATAGTTCGGCCTCGGGGGAAATGGATTGCGCGATGGTGAGCGTATCAAACTCGGTGTGCTGCTCAAAACGGATGTGATAGTTTTGGCAGGTGTATTCAAAAAACGTGTTTTGTTTATTGCTTGGATTCACGCCTTGGCGATTGGCCAGCGCTTTGGCCAAATCGAGCAGCGCGGAGGATTGCCGATCACCGCGCCAATACAGGATGTGCCCGACCGCACAAGGCACGGGCAAGCTCAAATACGGCCGTGCGTGGGTTTCCTGATACAGATTGGTGCGGTTGACTTCACTCATGGTTTTGCCTTGTTCAATGGCCAATAGCCACTCGGTCATCGACGCTTAAATTAAAAACGGATTATTCAGTCGCTCATGACCCAATGTAGACATCGCCCCATGACCGGAAATAAACTGCACATCGTCGCCCAAAGGCAACAGTTTGGTGTTGATCGCCGCGATCAGGTCGCCGTGATTGCCACCCGGAAAATCGGTACGACCAATCGAGCCTTTGAACAACACATCACCGACCCACGCCACACGCATGCCATCATGAAAAAACACCACATGACCCGGCGTATGGCCGGGGCAATGCAATACCTGCAAACGCTGCGCGCCGATCTGTATTTCATCACCGTCCTGCAAATAACGCGTCGGCGCGAATGCTTTGGCCTCGCCAAAACCATAGGCACGCGCCCGCGCGGGCAAGTCGTCCAGCCAATACTGATCTGCCGAATGCGGCCCGATGATCGGGACAACGTGTCCTGTTGCCGATTGCAGTGCCGCCGCCAAAGCCGGCGCACCGGCAGCGTGATCCAAATGACCGTGCGTGAGCAAAATCTGCTCGACGTTCGCATTCATCTGACGTACCGCCTGCATGATGGCGTCCACATCACCGCCCGGATCAACCACCGCAGCCGCATTTGTCTGCGTACACATGATGATGGAGCAGTTTTGTGCAAACGGCGTCACGGGAATAACATGAATTTTTAACATAGGCTGAGGGTCGGGTCTATTCATTTCAAATGGATTATTGAATCAAAAATTTTTATGTTTTCAGGCGTTTATGCTTTAAGAAATAATTGATACACCAGATTATCGGTTTCGTCCCAATGACGATACCCTAAGCCGGTGACAAATTTCTTAAATTGCGCGCGCTCTTTGACCGGCACCTGAATCCCGACCAAAATACGGCCAAAATCGCCGCCCATATTGCGGTATTGGAACAATGAAATATTCCAATGCGGCGACACTTCACTCAAAAAGTGCATCAACACGCCCGGACGCTCGGGAAACTCGAAGCGGTAAATCAGCTCATCCGTTATCGAGGCGCTGGCGCCGCCAATCATATTGCGCACGTGTTGTTTGGCCAACTCGTTGTGCGTCAAATCCAATGTGTTAAAGCCTTTTTTGCTGAATTTCTCAGCGATTTTGATCGATTCCTGCGCATTATTGACCGCAATGCCGACCATGATGTGCGCCGCCTTGGTCTCGTTCATGCGGTAGTTGAATTCGGTCACGCTGCGCTCCTGCCCAACCAGCTCGCACAGACGCAGAAACGAGCCGCGCTCTTCGGGAATAGTCACCGCAAACAGCGCCTCGCGTGACTGACCGACTTCCACCCGATCGGCGACAAAACGCAAACGGTCAAAGTTGGTATTCGCGCCCGAAGCAACTGCAATCAAATTCTTGTTTTTCAATTGGTGTTGCTCCACATAGGCTTTCAATCCGGCCAATGCCAGCGCACCTGAAGGCTCCAGAATCGAGCGTGTGTCCTGAAACACATCTTTGATCGCCGCGCAAATCGCGTCGGTATCGACCAAAATGATTTCATCGACCAAATCCTTGGCCAAGCGGAAGGTCTCCTTACCGACCTGTTTGACCGCCGTACCGTCGGCAAAGATTCCGACTTCTTTGAGCGTGACCCGTTTGCCCTCGTCAATCGAGCGTTTCATCGCGTCCGAATCAAAGGTCTGCACACCGATGATTTTCACCTCAGGGCGAATGCTTTTGATGTACGAGGCAATGCCGGTGATCGCGCCGCCACCCCCAATGGAAACGAACACCGCATCCAGCGGGCCTTCGGACGAATCGTATTGACGCAGAATTTCCATGCCGATCGTGCCCTGCCCCGCGATCACATCGGGGTCGTCAAACGGATGCACAAAGGTGAGCTTGCGCTCTTTTTCCAAATGTACCGCGTGCTCATACGCATCGGTATAGGAAGTACCGTGCAACACGACCTCGGCATATTCGCCGCCAAAGCGTTTAATCGCATCGACCTTGATCACCGGCGTGGTTTCCGGCACGACGATCACCGCCTTGCATTTGAGCTTGGCCGCAGAGTATGCCACGCCCTGCGCGTGATTGCCCGCCGAAGCAGTGATCACGCCCTGTTTAAGCTGCGCTGGCGTGAGTTGCGCCATTTTGTTGTACGCGCCGCGAATTTTGTACGAAAACACGGCATGCATATCCTCGCGTTTCAGATACACCTGATTGTGAATGCGGCGTGAAATTTGCGGCGCAAAATCCAACGGGGTTTCGGAGGTGATTTCATACACGCGCGCGGCGAGGGTTTTTTTCAGATAGTTGGTATAAGGCATGATGCGGTTCGGTGGATGGATGATTCGGGGTAGTGAATGCAAATGCGGCCAAGTTCGAGGCAACACCATGCCCTGACTGCCTTTGCCAAAGGTTAAAAGATACCACATCCGTACATGATTTGGCACACTACAGTGCACGAGAGCGCCCGATATGCGCATTTCTTACCTGTTTTGTCCCTATAATGCGCACTCAAATGTCGCTCGATAGACACGGGTTTTGACCAATTGCCTCACGGTTTTTTAATAGGAATCCCATATGCCTGAATGGTTGACTCATTTATTGGAATTTTTCTCGGTCTCATCGGTCGGGTTACCGGCGATTTTTGCGGTGTCTTTCACCTCAGCCACGTTGTTGCCGATGGCGACCGAACCGGTATTATTCGGCTTTGTCAAACTCAATCCGAATCTGTTTTGGGTGGCGATTTTGGTGGCGACCGTCGGTAATACCTTGGGTGGCATGGTGACCTATTTTATGGGCTACGGCGCGCGCGAACTGCTGGCTAAAGAGAAACCATCGGTGCATCTGCGTTGGTTGCAACGCCTCGGCGCACCGGTGTTGCTGTTCTCTTGGCTACCACTGATTGGCGACGCGCTGTGCGCGATGTCGGGCTGGCTGGAGCTGCATTGGAAACCGGTATTGTTTTGGATGACGGTCGGTAAATTTTTACGGTTTGTGTTGATGACCGCAGTCTTGCTGTGGGTTCCAGAATCTTTTTGGCACTGGATGCAGGGTTTGTTCTTATCGATTTTGCCGTGATTTTGTCATAATTTTGCTGTAAAACCGCCTGAGCATTTCATCATAAAAAAGCCTTTGCAATTGAACGCAAAGGCTTTTTTAGTAGCGATAGCAGCCATCAAATATCGATATTGTTCACATACACCGCATTGTTTTCGATAAATGCGCGACGCGGTTCCACATCGTCGCCCATCAGCGTGGAGAAAATCTCATCGGCATCAATCGCGTCTTCGATTCTCACTTGTAACAAGCGGCGCACCGAGGCGTCCATCGTAGTTTCCCACAGTTGCTCCGGATTCATCTCGCCCAGACCTTTATAACGCTGCTTGCTCACGCCGCGCTCGGCGTCCTCCAGCAACCATTTCATGGCCTGATGGAAGTCCTTCACGCGCGCTTGACGGGCTTTTTCACCCTCACCACGACTAACCGTCACGAACGCATCCGCGGTGTGGCTGTCCATGTATTGGCTCAAAACCTGCGCGCTATTGGTCAGGCTGAGATAATCCGCGCTGTGCGTGAATTCCTGTGTGATGTAGGACAATTTGATATTGCCAAAATGACGACGGTGAATCATCAAGCGTGGTTTATGCTGCTCGTCCGTTTGTACCATCACCTCCAGTTTGACATCGGCCTGATGCGAGAAATACTCGCGCAGCGCCTGTGCCGTCACATTGGCTGCGGTTTCATCACTCAAATCAATGCGCAAACCGTCGCTGATCGCGCGCAACAGCAATGGCTCGTGCGTGGATGACAGACGGCGAACAATCGCTTCAGCGGTCTGATATTGGCGTGCCAATTCGGCCAAGGTTTCACCCTGAATCAATTGACCGGTGTTGCTGGTGATGCTGGCTTTGTCCAAGGCAATGCGCAGCATATAAGCATTTAGTTCCGCGTCGTCCTTGATGTAACGCTCATCTTTGCCGTGTTTGATTTTGTACAACGGCGGTTGCGCGATGTAGATGTGGCCGCGTTCGACCAATTCGGGCATTTGTCGATAGAAGAAGGTCAACAACAGCGTACGAATGTGTGCGCCATCCACGTCCGCGTCGGTCATGATGATGATGCGGTGGTAGCGCAGTTTTTCCACGTTGTAGTCTTCTTTGCCAATGCCCGTGCCCAGCGCGGTAATCAGCGTGACCACCTCTTGGCTGGAGAGCATTTTGTCAAAGCGGGCTTTTTCCACGTTCAAAATTTTGCCTTTGAGCGGCAAAATCGCTTGGTATTTGCGATCGCGCCCTTGTTTGGCCGAACCGCCCGCAGAGTCACCCTCGACGATGAAGATTTCGGACAAAGCCGGATCTTTTTCCTGACAGTCAGCCAATTTACCCGGCAAACCCACACCGTCCAAAACGCCTTTGCGACGCGTCATTTCACGCGCACGACGTGCAGCATCGCGCGCCCGCGCGGCTTCAACAATTTTGTTACAAATGATTTTGGCTTCGTTCGGGTTTTCTTGCAAAAAGTCGTGCAATGCGCTGCTGACAACTTCTTCCACCGGCAGGCGCACTTCGGACGAAACCAGTTTGTCTTTGGTCTGCGAGGAGAATTTCGGCTCGGGTACTTTAACCGAGAGCACACAGGTCAAACCTTCGCGCATATCGTCACCTGTGGTTTCGATTTTGGCTTTTTTGGCAAAATCGTTTTCCTCGATATATTTGTTCATGATGCGCGTCATGGCGGCGCGCAGGCCGGTCAGATGTGTACCGCCATCGCGCTGGGGAATGTTGTTGGTAAAGCACAGAACGCTTTCGTTGTATGAATCATTCCACTGCATCGCGACTTCGACCGTAACATTGTCTTTCTCGCCGATGGCGTGAAATACTTTCGGGTGCAGCACAGTTTTGCTGCGGTTGATGTACTGCACAAAACCCGCAATCCCACCACTGAATGCGAAATTTTCCTCTTTGTTGGTGCGTAAATCGATCAAACGAATTTTCACGCCATTGTTCAAAAATGACAGTTCACGAATGCGTTTGGACAAAATTTCGTAATGGAAATTCACGTCGCCGAAAATTTCCGCGCTGGCGAGGAAATGCACCGTGGTGCCTTTTTTATCGGTCGTACCCGTTTTTTGCAAAGGTTCAACGCGTTCGCCGTGACGAAATTCCATCTGGAATTGCTCGCCATTGCGATAAATAGTCAATTTGAGCCAATCCGACAATGCATTGACCACGGACACACCAACTCCATGCAAACCACCGGAGACTTTGTAGCTGTTTTGGTCAAATTTACCACCGGCGTGCAATTCGGTCATAACGATTTCAGCCGCGCTGCGGTGAAATTCATCGTCTTTGTGAATGTCGGTCGGGATGCCACGACCGTTGTCCGAAATAGATACCGAATTATCCGGATGAATGGTGATGACGATGTCATCGCAATGACCCGCAAGCGCCTCGTCAATCGCGTTATCCAATACCTCAAACACCATGTGGTGCAAACCCGTTCCATCAGCGGTGTCACCGATGTACATACCGGGACGTTTGCGTACGGCTTCCAAGCCCTTGAGCATCTTGATCGAATCCGCACCATATTCGTTGTTTTGTGCGGTGATATGTTCTGTCATAAGCCTCTCTTTGCGCCGATCGTGTGGCATTTTGTGCCACGCATCGGCTGGGTATTTCCAACTAAATCTTTAAAATCAATTAGTTTACATCTCAAATATGCTTTAAATACGCATCGGCATGACCACGTATTTGAAACTCGGGTCTTGCGCTACCGTAATCAGTACGCTCTTGCTCGCGTCCACACCGAAATTAAGCTCAACGTTTTCGGTTTTTTGGTTGGACAATACATCGAGCAAATACATCACATTAAAGCCAATGTCCAAGCTATCGCCCGCGTAGCTGATGTCCAATTCTTCTTGTGCGTTTTCCTGATCGGTATTGGCCGAGCTGATTTTCAAGGCATCGGCTTCGATCAAACAACGCACGCCGCGAATTTTTTCATTGCTCAAAATCGCCACGCGCTGCAAAGCCTGCTGAAAATCGACACGGTTGATGCTGATTTGATTGGTGTAATCCTGTGGAATCACTTTTTTGTAATCAGGGAATTTGCCTTCAACCAATTTGGAGGTCAATTCGATATCGTTAAAAGTAAAACGAATTTGGTTCGCACCAATTTCAATCACGATTGCTTCTTCGGTGTCTTGTAACAAACGCTGCAATTCCATCACGGTTTTGCGTGGCAAAATGATATCGGTTTTTTCGCCCAAATCCTCGGCAACCGCTTCGCTGGCAAAGGCCAAACGATGACCGTCAGTCGCGACCACAGAAATCTGTTGTCCTTCAAAAATCATCAACATACCGTTCAGATAGTAACGAATGTCTTGTACCGCCATGGCATAGCTGGTTTTGTTCAACAGATCTTTGAAATGTTTTTGCGCGATGCTGATTTTTTGACCAAAGCTACCGGATAAGGTCATTTCTGGAAAATCATTGGCCGGTAAGGTTTGCAAATTGAATTTGCTTTTACCTGAGGCGATGGCGATTTTAGAATCGTTCAGTTTTAAGCTGACGTCTTTGCCATCGGGCAAGGCTTTCAAAATATCCAATAGTTTTTTCGCATTGACCGTGGTTTGAACCGTCGCATCATCGCTTTCCATCGGTACCGAAGTTTTGATTTGGATTTCAATGTCGGTACTGGTTAAGGTGAGCTGCTGATTTTCTTTTTTAATCAATACATTCGCTAATACGGGCAAGGTATGACGACGCTCGACAATGCCGCTGACCGTTTGCAAAGGATTCAAAAGGGTATCTTTGCCACATTTAACGAATTCCATATTAATAAATCCTTTATTTAAGAAAGATTCTGATAAGTACAGCTTTTTCAGTGGATAACTGACTCAATGCCAGACAATACGCTATTTTACCGTAGTTTTTACCTTGTGGATAATCTGTGTGCTGATTTTGGCCGTTAATTTTTTGTACCGGATCCTTTACAGTTGTACTGTAGTTATCCACACCCTTTTTGACTTATCCACAGTCTTGTTCACATCGTCAAATCGGGATTTGATTGGAGCCTATGTTTTTAATATTTGCTCCAATACGTGTAATTCATGTTGCAATTGGGTGTCGTTACCCTTGCGCTCGGCAATTTTGCGACAGGCGTGTAAAACCGTGGTGTGGTCACGTCCGCCAAAATGCGCACCGATTTCGGGCAAACTTTTTTGGGTCAACTCTTTGGTCAAATACATGGCGATTTGACGTGGCTCGGCAATTTTTTTCGGGCGTTTGGTCGAATACATATCGGCGACCTTGATTTTGTAAAAATCCGCCACGATTTTTTGGATGGATTCGATGGATATGTGCTCTTGGTTTTTCGAGAGTAAATCCTTCAAAGCCATCTTGGTATTGGGTAAATCAATCGGTGCATTGGTGAAGGTGCAGTAAGCGATCACTTTGCGTAAAGCGCCCTCCAATTCACGCACATTGGCACGCAATAGTTGTGCGATGAAGGTAGCCACTTCCTCGGGTAAAGCAACGCCTTCCAATTCGGCTTTTTTGAGCAAAATGCTCACGCGCATCTCAAATCCGGGCGGTTCAATCGCAATATCGATGCCGGACATGAAACGCGAACGCAGCCGTTCTTGTATGCCTTCCAAACTTTGCGGGTAGCGGTCGCTGGTGATGATGATTTGTTTGTGGTTGCGAATCATGGTTTCAAACAGTTCGAAAAATGCACCCTGCGTGCCGCTTTTATCGCCTTCGCCGAAAAATTGAATGTCATCGATCAGCAGTAAATCCAAATTGTGGTAGTAGTTTTTGAATTCTTCAAACTGATTTTTTTGATAGGCTTTGACTACTTCGCTGACGTAGGTGTTGGCGAATAGATAGCGAATTTTTTTGCTCGGATCGAGGCGATACACCTCGTTACCGATGGCTTGCATCAGGTGCGTTTTGCCTACGCCCACACCACCGTAGATAAAGAACGGGTTGTAACGCTGCCCCAACTGCTTGATGACCTCCAGCCCGACCATGCGCGCCATTTGGTTTGCATTGCCCGTTACCAGCGTGTCGAAATTGAGGTTTTTATCCAAATGGTGGTTTTTGTACAGATTGTTTTCTTTGTTTTTGCGTGAGCTGCTGGTTTCGTGAGGTTCAACGCTCACTTGGTGGGTTTTGGTGTCAGTGTTGGGTTCAATCGAATCCGCGTCAATATGGGTGACGGGATGCTTAGTCGATGATTTTTTTGTGGTCGTTGGCGTATTTTCAGCGCCAATTTCAGTATTAGAGCCGGTTGTTTTCGGTGATTTAGCGCCGCTTTTGGCGTTTTTGCTGCGCACCACAAATTGCAACTGCACCGCTTGCCCCCAATATTCTTGTGCCAGCATCTGAATGCGCGAACCGAATTGACGGGCGCAGCTTTCGGCCTTGATGCGGGTTGCGGCTGAAATGGTCAGCAGGTGTGTGGCTTCATCATAGGATTCGGGCGATAAATGCACGATCCATGCTTTGAATTGTTGAGGGGTCAATTCTTTTTGAAGTTGGTTGGAGCAGGCTTGCCAAAAGTGCAACATAATGTATTTCTAAAAATAAAGGGTCGGCCAATGACGCGTCAGTTGACAGGTCATGAGCCGAAGTATCCAAATTAAACTGTAAAATAAGCAAATACGCCGAATGCGCCATCGATCCGACGGATGCCATTGCTTGAAAAAGTGCGGATCGAAATCCTAAAACGGACATTCTAAAGCGGTGATCGTACCCAAAAATCCATAGCGTTCAATCTCTCAATCGCTGTGTGGCTCTTGATTGTAAAAATGTGTCGAGCGCGAAAATATAATGGCGGGCAATTTTGAGTATCTGTGGGTTATTTTACACGCTTTGGCGAATTTTTTAAAAAGTTATCCACAGTTTTCGCAAAAACAACGCTTTTGTTAGGGGTTGCCGCTTTAAGTTCTTGCTTTTATTAAAAAAATCAGGTTTAATGTCAGGTTCGTAAACGCTGGCGGGTTTTGTGAAACTCAATGAGCCGATCTGTTTTCATTTATTTGCTGTCCAATGGACAATGGATGCTCGTCATGAGCAAACAAAGCGGGTAAATCAGTAGAGCAGGGCTTGCTCAATCGTTGGTGTTTGAGTTATTGAAAGAATTTTGAAATTTTGTTTGGATAAAAATCATGAAACGTACTTACCAACCTTCAGTTGTTCGCCGCAAACGCACCCACGGTTTCCGCGCCCGTATGAAAACGGCCGGCGGTCGTGCTGTATTGAACGCGCGTCGTGCCAAAGGCCGCAAACGCTTGGCTGTTTAATCATTGATTGCGCTGATTCATGTCATTACTGTCATACATCGGCTGATCGAATACATGCGTTTACGCAGATACGTCACGGCATAGCCATCGTCGTATGATTTACTGCGGTAGATGACGTGAATGAATGGTTCATATTCGCTCAATGGATGTATGAATGTTTGTATGATTGCCCAGCACATCAAATCGTTCGGTTTGCCCCGAACACGCAAAATCACTAAAGCGGATGCATTTGCATCCGCTTTGCGCATGCGCGTGTGTGCGCGCACCGATGACTTCGTGCTGCATTTTATGGCGCATCGTGCGGGCGCGCAAAAAACTTCATCCAATCACTCTCCCGATAGCGATTTAACACAGGCTTGGCCGCAACTTGGTTTGGTGGTGTCCAAGCGTTTTGCCAAGCACGCGGTACGACGTAATCTGATCAAACGTTTGGCGCGTGAGCATTTTCGACAAAATGCGGGACAATTGAGTGCCGGTCTGTGGGTCGTGCGTTTGAATCGTTCGATCAACGGTGTGCCGCTCAGTCCAAACCAAAAGCGTCAATGGGCGGCGCAATTGGCGGATTTATTTGTACAGGGGCAGGATTTTGCCGTGCAGATGAGTCGACGCTCAATGGCTCGACCAACGCAGACGTCCGCTAATATCGTACCCAATCAAGTCAAAGGCGAGAATTGAGCCGATGAATCTCTTACAAACCAGCATACAAGCGCTTTCCAATCTGTTCAAACGCATTTTATTGTTGTTGGTGCGGGTGTATCAATTGGCCATCAGTCCATTGATGGCGAATCATTGCCGTTTTGAGCCGACTTGTTCGCGTTATGCTTTGATTGCGATCGAACGGCACGGCGTGCTCAAAGGCTCGTGGTTGGCGATTCGGCGCATTGGCCGTTGTCATCCCGGTTCGGCGGGTGGTTGGGATCCGGTGCCTGAAAAGGCACCGAAACATTCGGATCATGGCGACTGCGGCTGCCATTGAAGGTCAAGCGAGGCGAATCATCGGGTATTGCGTCGATGAAAACCCGCCGAAAGCCGCCGGAGTATTGGTATAATTGCCGCTTTGATTGTTCAGTTTGTCGGCTCAAGATGGCTTGGGCCGGAATATTATAGAAGAGACCGTTTATGAAAAATTTTAACCCGCGCACGATGTTGTGGTTGATATTCGCATCCTCATTGATTCTGCTGTGGAGCAATTATCAAGCATCGCTTGCGCCGAAAACTGCGGTTCAGACCACACAAAATGCGACGACCAATACGGGCACGGCGCCTGCGAATGCTGCGCCGGCAGCCGGTGCCAGCGGTACGGCAACGCCAACCGGTGCGTTGAGCCTATCCGGCCAGCCGTTGGTGTTGGAAAACGACGTATTGCAGTTGAATATCAATACCCAAGGCGGCGTGGTGCAGTATGCCATGCTCAAACAGTTTTTCAACTCAAAAAATTACGCGTTGAACACGGTGTTGTTCAACTCGAAAAGTCAAAATCCTGATGTGATTTCGCCGAATGAGATGTACGCCGGACGCAGTGGTCTGACCGATGTGGGGCTGGATCACACCACGCAATTTACCGCCGATACGCCATCTGCTGTGCTGCAAGAGGGTCAAAACGAGGCCAAGCTGGTACTGAGCGCGCAAAATAATGGCGTGACTTTGAAAAAAACCTACACGCTCAAACGCGGCAGCTATTTGATGGATGTGAATTACGAAGTCGAAAACGGCTCGGCACAAGCGATCAAACCGGATGTGTATATGGAGTTGGTGCGTGACGGTTCACAAATCGGTGATTCGCAGTTCTATGTGACCTACACCGGTCCGGTGGTGTATAACGAAGACAATAAATTCAAGAAAGTGCACTTCGAGGACATCGCCAAAGGTAAGCAAGACTACACCACGCAAGCCAAAACCGGCTGGGTCGGAATGTTGCAACATTATTTTGTCAGCGCGTGGGTGGTACCGGAAACGCGCGAGCGTACCTTCTACACCGGTGTGATTCAAAGTGGCAGCACACCGCTGGACAGCGTGTATCGTGTGGGTGAACGCATCAGTTTGGGCGAGATTGCGCCGGGTGCGAAAACCAGCTTTAATTCTCAACTGTACGTCGGTCCGCAAGATCAAAAAGTATTGGCGGGCATCGCCGAGGGCTTGGATTTGTCGGTGGATTACGGTTGGTTGACCATCATTGCCAAACCGCTGCACTGGTTCCTGAGCTTTTTGCATAGCTTTATCCCGAACTGGGGTTGGACGATTGTGGCTTTGACGATTTTGGTGAAATTGGCATTCTTCCCATTGGCGGCGGCGAGCTATAAATCGATGGCGAAAATGCGTAAATTAGCGCCGAAAATCAAGATGTTGCAAGAGCAATACGGCGACGACAAAATGAAGTTGAATCAAGAGACCATGGCTTTGTATCGTGCCGAGAAAGTCAATCCGGCGGGTGGCTGTTTACCGATTTTGGTGCAAATGCCGGTGTTCATTGCCTTATTTTATGTATTGCAATCTTCGGTCGAAATGCGTGGCGCACCGTGGATTGGCTGGATTAAGGATTTGTCCGTACCGGATCCGTGGTACATCTTGCCGGTGTTGATGGTGGCGACGATGTTGCTGCAAACGTGGTTGAATCCGAAACCGGCTGACCCGACGCAGGAAAAAATGATGTGGATTATGCCGTTTATGTTCGCATTTACCTTCTTTTTCTTCCCTGCAGGCTTGGTATTGTACTGGGTCGTCAGCAATATTTTCTCCATTGTTCAACAATGGGTGGTGACGAAAAAATACGGTCAGTAATCACTCGTTGTTTATATTGCTTTGTTTGGAAAACCCCGCATAACATCCGCTTATGCGGGGTTTTTTCATGGTGCTTGCGATTGCGCGCTGACGGATCGTGTCTTTTTCTGGCTTCACATTTGTGTGGCTTGATCTCCAAAAATGTGTCTGCGCCCACTCTATCCCCTCCGCGAAATGTCCCCATTCGCTTGTTAGCATAGCCCCCTGCTGTCGGCAACCGATGATTATACATACGAGAAAGTGTGTGCCGACTGTCTTTGAAAATCTGCGGCGTGTGCGGCTTGCGTTTCCTTAGCCATTTTTTTGTTCGGTCCGTTGATCGAAATGAGCGCCATTGTTAAAAAGGAGAATAATTGATGCAATTATTGATTTCAGCGGGATTGATTGCTCTGATTGTGCTGTGGGGGCTGATTGCTCCGGCTTCATTGGGCAGCACGTTTGATCAGGCTTTGGTCATTGCGACCAAAAACTTTGGCTGGTTGTATTTGTGGGTGGTGTTTGGCCTGGTTCTGTTGTCGGCTTTTTTGGCCTTGAGTCGCTACGGTGATTTGAAGCTGGGCGCGGAGGATGAGGAGCCGGAGTTTTCGCTGCTGTCATGGTTTGCAATGTTGTTTGCCGCCGGTATGGGGATTGGTTTGGTGTATTGGGGCGTGGCGGAGCCGCTGCTGCATTACCGCAGTGCGCCGCCGGGTATCGCCAACGGTACGCCGGAGGCGGCAAATGCGGCGATGCGTTATTCATTCTTCCACTGGGGTTTGCATCCGTGGGCGATTTATGGCGTGGTGGCCTTGTCAATTGCGTATTTTCAATTCCGTCACGGCAGCAAGGCCTTGGTCAGCTCGGCTACCAGCACCTTGCCGTGGCGCTGGGCGCAGCAGCTCTCACCGGTGTTTAATGTGATGGCGGTGGTGGCGACGGCCTTTGGTGTGGCGGCGTCACTCGGTATGGGCGCGTCGCAGATCAACAGCGGTTTGAACACGGTATTCGGTTTGCCGGTGTCGGTGTTTTGGCAGGCGGTTATTATTGTGGTGGTCACGGCGCTGTTTTTGATTTCAGCGGTCACGGGCGTGCATCGCGGGGTGAAGTGGTTGTCGCAGGCCAATTTGCTGCTGGCGGCTTTTTTGGCGTTGCTGGTATTTGTCTTCGGGCCGACCGTGGCGATTATTGACACCTTGACCTCGACGCTGGGTGCGTATTTGAGTGAATTGGTGCGCATGAGTTTGCGCCTGACACCGTTCCGTGATTCGGCATGGGTGGGCGACTGGACGGTGTTTTACTGGGCGTGGTGGATTGCGTGGTCTCCGTTCGTCGGTTTGTTCATCGCGCGCATTTCGCGTGGACGCACGATTCGCCAATTTTTACTCGGCGTGGTGATTGCGCCAACGTTACTGGGCTTTGCGTGGTTCAGTGTGTTCGGCGGTGCAGCTTTGCACAGTGAGATTTTCAATGGTTCGGGTTTGGCCGAAGTGGCCGGACAAAATAGCTCACAGGCTTTATTTGCTTTGTTGGGTGAGCTGCCGCTGGCTTGGCTGACTTCGATTTTGGCAACGATTTTGATTTTGGTGTTTTTCATCACTTCGGGTGACTCGGCGACCTTGGTTTTGGCGACTATGAGCACCGATGGCGATGTGAATCCGAAGAATCGTACCAAGATCATTTGGGGTGTATTGGTCTCGGGCATTGCTTTGGTGTTGCTGATGGCCGGTGGTCTGAAGGCGGTGCAAACGGCGACCATTGTGTTTGCCCTGCCGTTCAGCTTGGTGCTGGTGCTGATGGCGATCGCGCTGGTACGGGCGATACGGCAGGATTGGCAGGCACATGAGGTACGCGAACGACAATTGCGCAAGAAGATGGAGCGTTTGTTGCATCCGAGTGATTAAATAACGCATGCACTGAATGAAACCTCAAACCGAACTCGGTTTGAGGTTTTTTTATGCGCGCCGCGCGTGTACAATCAAACTTCATCCCATAATTATTTTGATAACAAGGAATTGCCATGAGCGATCACACATTACAAGAAAAACTTGAAGCCACGGCCAAGCAAGCCGCCAACACAAGCTATTCGCCGTACAGTCACTTTGCGGTAGGTGCGGCGATTTTAACCAGTGACGGGCGAATATTTGCCGGCGCGAATATTGAAAACGCTTCGTTCGGCCTGACCAACTGCGCCGAACGCACCGCGATTTTCAAAGCGATTTCCGAAGGCGCCACCGAAATCACGCAGGTGGTCGTGTACACGCCAACAGGCGAGCCGACCACGCCATGCGGCGCGTGTCGTCAAGTGATTCGCGAATTTGGTAAAAATGCCAAATGCGTGAGCATTTGTGATTCGGAGCAACGATTGGAAACCACCTTGGAAGCCCTGCTGCCGCAAAGCTTTGGTCCAGAGTATTTGTGATTAACTGTTTTGATTGTCGTGTGATTGTTGCCATGCGCGCAACATCTGCGCAAAAATATGCGCCTGCTCACGCGCATCGTCCAGAGCAATGTGCGTGTGTGGCAGGTTCTCTGGCAGCCACTCGGCGGGCAATTTCGGCTTGATCGTCTGCTTGAATGGCAAACCACTCAAGGCCATGCCAAAGGTTTTCATGTCCAACGCCGACCATGAAAACGGTGAACCGCCCGTGAAGCGCTGCAAATACCAAAACACAAAAGTGAAATCAAAACCTGCCGGATAACCGACGAAGACCGGCGCGCTGTGGTGCGCGCACAGATCGTAAACCCACGCCACATACGCCTTCATCGCCTGCTCCGGTGCAACCGGATTCTCACGACACGCCGCCCAAGCCTGCGGCTCACTGCGCCAAAATGCCGCCGTGATTGGATGCGCCTGCGCATCGGGCAAGGTCTCCAAATTCACCGAAAACTCACCGACCGATTCGCCCGCTGTATTCATCGCCACGCAGGCAAATGACAGCATCGAATGCGGCCCGGGAATCGGGCCGTCGGTTTCAATATCGGTGACGAAGTACAGTTCGGATTTGGCCATGATGTGATTCGATAGAAAAAGAGGCTCAATTATAAGCGATTCAATGCCACCCAAAGGTAGATACCGGTGTGCTAAGATGGAGAAAAATTCCACCACAATCTTTTTATGGAGCGCAATGATGACAAAGTACAAATTGGTAAATACCCTGAACATCGGTGATGTTTTGGTACAAACTTTGGTTTGGACGGTTTTGGTGGTGGTTACCTTTGGCTTGGCGCTGCCGTTTTTTATCTATTACTTTCTGCGTTTGATCATCAACAAGACGGAAATTCATGAGATTCCGTAAGTTCTGCGCTCGTCTTTATTCTTGCTAAATTTACGATGAAAACCATCATTTCTCAATTCTCGCTGTGGGTGATTATTTTTTTGGGCGTGTTCCTAACGCCTTTGTATTGGCTGCAATCATGGATGAGTGAGCAGACGCGGCAATTTGTCACCAGCTTGTCTGATCTAACGCTTCTGCTGATGCAGCGTACGGTTAAAATCCTTGGGTTGCCGATTGGGCAAACGCTTCATCAGCTATGGGATGGCGTACTCATGGGTACGGCCTTTTTGATTTTGCCGTGGGCAATTATTATCGCCTATCTGCTTTATCGGTTCGTGGTGTTTGTGTGGCGCAGATATATGTCGTGAGTAGGTACGCTTTTTTATGGAGGGGAAAATGAGAAACCTTTATCTGGCGTTGATTGCTGTACTGACATTGATTGTAGTGATTTTTGTGGTACAAAACTTTGGGCATGTGACGGTGGCTTTTCTCTCCTCAAGCATGAGCTTGCCGCTGTCGGTGTTGGCGTTGTTGATTTACCTTTTGGGTATGTTGACCGGTGGTTTGGTGCTTTCGTTGGTTCGGTCTTTGGCGCGCGGCGTAAAAAAGCCAACAGTGAAGTAAGGCTGTGTAACTACAATTAGCAATGTCATTGCATAATCGTGCGCCTGTTTTGGGGCGAAAGTTTGGACGGTTATGCTGCGCTAATCGCCCCCCACTATTCGATTCGGGTGGGTCACGCCACCCATCGTATTTTTGCGTGGCGTTTATTCTGCCTCCCCCACCATCTTGGCAATGATGCCATCCAGCACATCCAAGTTGCCAAACTGGATCACCATTTTGCCTTGATTCTTGGCGCCGACTTTGATCGCGACTTGCGCGCCGAGGGCGTCGGACAGGCGTTCTTGCAGGTGTAGGATGTCGCCGGAGATGACGCGTACTTTGGCGGGTTTGTCGCCCTCGCCTTTGAGCAGTTGCGCCACGCGTTTTTCGGCGTCGCGCACGGTGAGGCGGCGGTTGGCGATTTCTTGTGCGAGCATGATTTGTTGCGCCGAGTCGAGCGAGAGTAAGGCGCGGGCGTGTCCCATTTCGATGTCGCCGGCAAGGAGCATGGTTTGCACCGGTTGCGCGAGGTTGAGCAGGCGCAGTAGATTGGATACGGCGCTGCGCGAGCGACCAATGGCTTGGGCGCAGGTTTCGTGGGTGTAGTCGAATTCGCGGATGAGGCGTTGCAGGCCTTGTGCTTCTTCGAGTGGGTTGAGGTCTTCGCGCTGGATGTTTTCGATCAGGGCGAGTGAGAGTGCGTTTTTGTCGTCCACTTCTTTGATGAGCACGGGGACTTCGTCCAGTCCGGCGATGCCTGCGGCGCGGTAGCGTCGTTCACCAGCAATGATTTCGTAGCGCCCTTCGGCGATGGTGCGCACGATGATGGGTTGCATCAGGCCTTGTTCTTTGATGGATTCGGCCAATTCGTTGAGTGCGGTTTCGTCCATGTGGGTGCGCGGTTGGTATTTGCCAGCCTGGATTTGTTTGCGCGATAGCATGGTGAGTTGTCCGGCTGGGTTGGCTTCGGCTTGTTGGTGTTCGGCGGCGTGTTGCACATTCATTTGGTGCGATGCGCCGATGAGGACGTCGAGTCCGCGACCGAGGCCGCCTTTTTTGGGTTTGCTTGCCATGATGGGTTCCGTTTACAGTTTTTTGTTGAGCAGTTCTTGGGCGAATTCGAGGTAGGCTTGCGCGCCGCGTGAGCTGCGGTCGTAAATCACGCCGGGCAGGCCGTAGCTGGGAGCTTCGGCCAGGCGCACGTTGCGCGGAATGACGGTGTCGAATACTTTGTCGCCAAAGTGGGTTTTCAGTTGTGCCGAGACTTGCTGTTGCAAGGTGATGCGCGGGTCGAACATGACGCGCAGCAGGCAGATGATTTCGAGATCGGGGTTGAGGTTGCTGTGTAGGGTGCGGATGGTGTTGACCAAATCGGACAGCCCTTCGAGTGCGAAATATTCGCATTGCATCGGGATGAGGACGCCTTGCGCGCTGCATAGGCCGTTGAGCGTGAGCATGGAGAGCGATGGCGGGCAGTCGATGAGGATGTAGTCGTATTGGTCGGCAACTTGTGCCAATGCGTCGCGCAGGCGGTATTCACGCCGGTCAAAGTCTACCAGTTCTACCTCTGCGCCTGCTAAATCACGATTCGCGGCGAGTAGCGCGTAGCCGATTTCGGGTGGCTGGATGATGGCTTTTTGAATCTCTTTTAACCCGAGCAAGACGTGGTAGACGGTGGAGGGTAAGCTGTGTTTGTCCACGCCGCTGCCCATGGTGGCATTGCCTTGCGGATCGAGGTCGATCAGCAAAACGCGTTGGCCGAGCTGCGCGAGTGCTGCCGCGAGATTGACCGTGGTGGTGGTTTTGCCGACGCCGCCTTTTTGATTGGCCACACAGAAGATTTTCGTCATGGTTGTGCCTTTTCGTGTCTTTGGGTTATTTCGGATGATGCGAGGGGTTGGTTCTGCTGATTTTAACCAAATGTCGCTGTGCATTCAGTTGCGGGACGTGAATTTCGTGCGGCTCAATCTGCCATTGGTGCTCAAAAGCTTGCTGCAAGGCGTCCATTTCCTCGCTCGGGAAGACGCCCTTCATCGCAGCGAAGCAGCCGTCCGCCTGCAAAACGTGTTCGGACAATTGAACAAAATTGATCAGGCTGGAAAATGCGCGACTGGTGATGAGGTCAAATTGTGCCTCGGTTGGTAAGTCCTCGACTTTACCGTTAATCACCGTTAGATTGTCCAACTGCAATTGCGCTTTGACCTGTTGTAAGAACGCGGTTTTTTTGTGCACCGGATCAATCAGGGTCAAGGACCATTGCGGGCGCATGATGGCCAAAACCACACCGGGCAAACCGCCGCCCGTGCCGACATCCAGGATTTTTGTCTTGGGTTTGTTGGCCAGCCATGCGTCAAGTAGACCGATGATAGCTAAAGAATCCAGTAAGTGAGCACTCACAATTTCGTCGGTTTTACGAATCGCAGTGAGGTTATAGACGGGGTTCCACTTGGCCATCAATGACAGGTATTCGAGCAGCGCATCAATCTGTCCCTGATTTATTGCAAGCGTCATTTCGGTCACGCCATCGGTCAATAATTCGCGTGCGCGGGTGGCGTCAAAGCGCATGATACCGGCTTTACTCATCGCCCTGCTCCGTGTTTGGTTTGAGCGCTTGGCTCTGATTCAGGCGTTTGATGTGCACCAGCAGCAGCGAAATCGCCGCCGGCGTTACACCCGAAATCCGCGCCGCTTGACCGATGGTTTCGGGCGAGTGATCGCTCAGTTTGTGTTTCACTTCATTCGACAGACCTTTGACTTCTTGGTAATTCAGTCCCTTTGGAATATGCGTGGTTTCGTGGTTGGCGTGCTTGCTGATTTCCTCTTTTTGCCGCTCGATGTAACCCGCGTATTTGATGTCAATTTCTACCTGCTCGCGGATGAGTTTGTTTTCTATCGCATCGTCGTGCAATGCTTGCTCGGGTTGGAATCGTGCGTCGTCTACATTCATCAAGGCGTCGTATGTGACATTCGGGCGGCGCAACAAATCGGCCAGATTGTATTCGCGCTCAATCGCTTTGCCAAGTAATTGCTGCGCGGCCTCAGCGGAGAAGTTGTTCGGATGCACCCAAGTGGATTTGAGTCGCTGCTTCTCGCGTTCGATCGCTTCGCGTTTGCGCTCGAAATACGCCCATTGCTCATCGCAGACCAAGCCCAGTTCGCGGCCAATCGGTGTGAGGCGCACATCGGCGTTGTCTTCGCGCAGGCTCAGACGGTATTCGGCACGGCTGGTGAACATACGGTACGGCTCGGACACCCCTTTGGTGATCAAGTCGTCCACCAGTACGCCGAGGTAGGATTCGTGCCGCGTCGGGCGCCATTCATCTTTGTTTTGTGCGCGGCGCGCGGCATTTGCACCCGCGAGTAGACCTTGTGCGGCGGCCTCTTCGTAGCCGGTCGTACCATTGATTTGGCCGGCGAAGTAGAGATTGTCAATCGCTTTGGTCTCAAACGTGGCTTTCAGCCCGCGTGGATCGAAGTAGTCGTATTCAATGGCATAGCCAGGGCGTAAAATATGGGCATTTTCCAAGCCGACCATCGAGCGAACCAAATCAATTTGCACATCAAACGGTAAACTGGTGGAAATGCCATTCGGGTAAAACTCGTTTGTAGTCAGTCCCTCTGGCTCCAAGAAAATCTGGTGCTGATTTTTGTCGGCAAAGCGGTGAATTTTGTCCTCAATCGATGGGCAATAGCGTGGACCGACGCCCTCGATCACGCCGGTATACATTGGCGAGCGACTCAAGCCGCCGCGGATGATCTCATGGGTGCGCTCATTGGTGTGTGTAATCCAGCATGGCACTTGGCGCGGATGCTGCTCCGCCCGCCCCATGAAGGAGAATACCGGTACAGGGTCTAAGTCGCCGGGCTGCTCGGTGATACGCGCAAAGTCAATCGTGCGACCGTCAATGCGCGGCGGCGTGCCGGTTTTGAGTCTGCCCTGCCCCAAGTTTAACTCTTTCAAACGTTCGGATAGTTTGACCGAAGCGGGATCGCCTGCGCGGCCACCTTGGGTATTTTGTAATCCGACATGGATTTTACCGCCTAGGAATGTGCCAGCGGTCAGCACCACGCAGGTGGCGTTGAACTGAATCCCGAGTTCGGTCAGGACGCCGCTGACGCGATCGCCATTAACCACCAAATCAGCGGCGGCTTGCTGGAATAAGTCTAAATTGGGCTGATTTTCCAAGGCGGTACGCACTGCTTGTTTGTACAGTAGGCGATCCGCTTGCGCGCGCGTGGCGCGTACGGCGGGGCCTTTGCTCGAATTTAGGATGCGAAATTGAATGCCGCCCAGATCGGTGGCGCGCGCCATCAGGCCGCCGAGCGCATCGATTTCCTTGACTAAGTGCCCTTTTCCAATGCCGCCAATGGAGGGATTGCAGCTCATCTGCCCCAGTGTTTCTATGTTGTGGGTGAGCAATAAGGTTTGACAGCCGATGCGCGCAGCCGCCAGTGCGGCTTCGGTGCCTGCGTGGCCGCCGCCGATGACGATGACATCATAATGTTTGGAAAAAATCATTTTGTTCAATGCGTTATTTGTTTTTGAGATGATATTATAACGCAGAACGATTTTTACCCGATTGATGTTTCACGTGAAACATCGGGTTTTAGATGAATGAGTGGGTTTTTTGTCGATTGTTTCACGTGGAACAATCGGCGGAAATGTTTAACTGATGAATGGTAAAACCGTGTCGTAGGCAAATTTGCTGATAATCACACATAAAACCACGATCAATATTTTTCGGATGAGCGGTGAACCGTAGCGCGTCACCACATGCGTACCGACCAAGGCGCCTAAAATATTCGCTGCGCCCATCGCCAAACCGATACCCCACAGCAAATAACCATGTGGCACAAAGAATGCAAGCGCGGCAAAATTGGTTGATAAGTTCACCACTTTGGAATGTGCGGTTGCGCTCAGGAAATCAAAGCCGAACCATTTGACAAACGCAAAAGCCAACAACGATCCCGTGCCCGGACCAAAAAAGCCATCATAAAAGCCTATGGTAGCCCCTAGGGCCAAACCGGCGAATATTTCGTGCTTTTGTGAAAATTTTGGCTCATGCACATGACCCATATCTTTTTTGTGAAAGGTGTAGATCACCATCAAAATCATCAACACCAACATAATGGGGCGCAAATATTCCTTTGGCAAATACGGAATGGTTTTTGCGCCGAGATAGGAAAAGATCAATGCCATGACTACTGCGCCGAACAACATCTGCCAGCGCAGGCGGACATGTCGCGCGTAACGCCATGTGGCCACCGAGGTGCCGGAAAAACTTGCGAGCTTATTGGTGCCGTGCAAGATGGTGGGTGCTTGATTCGGGTAGATCGAGAAAATCCCCGGTAATTGAATCAATCCGCCGCCGCCAACCGCTGAATCAATCAGTCCCGCCAAAAAAGCCAGTGGCAACAGCAGAAACAATTCGGGCGAGAGTAATTGTTGAGCAATGTCTGGCATGAGCGATTGTTGAGTGAATTAGTGAACGGGGCTTTTGAGTAAATCAAAACCGGATTGCACCACGGTCAATGGTGCAGCGGTTGCGCCCGCTTGTGCGAGCAACAGTTGCGCATAAATCCGTGCTTTGTGCGCCGGTAAATCATGACTCATGACCGCGCCCATTTTGAGCAGCGACTGTCCTCCGCCGATGTAACCGTAGACCGGTTCGGTCTCGCCCAGTGGCGAGCGTGAAGCGATGATGACCGCAATGCCCTGCGTCAATGCGCGCTCAATCGCCGCGCTGATGCTCGGATTGACATTGCCTGCGCCGAGCGCTTGCACGACAATGGCGGCAGAGCCAGATTGGATGCATACATCGATAAACAATGAGTCACAAGCAATGTGAGCGCTTACTATATCAACCCTCGGCAGTTCTATGGGCTGGCTGTAAAAAGCGGATGATGGCTCGCTGAGTGCAATGCTGGGCAGTGCTCGGGCAGCCGAGCTGTGAAAGAGTACGGTACGCGCGTTGTCGGTGTGGCTGCTGCGAACTTCACCTAAAGTCGCGTGCTCCAAAGAGCCGAATGCATCGGTGCGTGTGGTGTGTAGTTTGCGCACATGACGTGCGGTGTGGATGCGGCCATACATACAAACCATCGCGCCACGACCACGCGCGGCGGCGTCTTGCGCGACGAGTACCGCGTTCAATAAATTGTCCGCCCCGTCGCCGTCGGCTTCGTCCGCGCTGCGCATGGCGCCGGTGAGTACGATCGGTTTGTCGTGCAATTGTTCGTTGCTCAATGAGGCATCCAGGAAAAAGGCGGTTTCTTCCAGCGTGTCCGTGCCCTGTACCACCACCACGCCGCAGATGGTGTCATCGGCGTAGGCGGTGATGATGGCTTGGCGCAATTGCAGCCAATGCTCGGTGGTGAGGTGTGCTGAGGCAACATTGCTCAACTGGTGTGTGCTCAGCGCGGCAGCGTGCGCCAATGCCGGAATGGCGGCGATCAGCTCGTCACCGCTGTTGGCGGGCACCAATTGCCCGTGTGCGTTGGTACGCATGGCGATGGTGCCGCCGGTGAAGATGATGTGGACGCGATTTTGGCTCATGGTGTTGGTTTATTTGCTGGGCGTTACCACTTTTTTCTTCGGATCAACGCCCTTGGCGGCATTGCTGCCTGCGGTGGGGGCGGTTTTTGTGCTTGCTTTCGGTGTGGCCGTAGCGGCAGGTTTGACTGCGGTTTTGCTGGTCGAAGTGCTGGCCTTGGTGTTAGTCGCAGTGCTGGCTGGTTTGGTCGATGAGGTTGTAGGCTTTGCAGCCGGTTTCGTCGCGGGTTTTGCTGCTGGCGTAGGCGCTTTGGTGCTTGCGCCACCCGCATCATAGGATTTCTTCACCGCCGCGCCCAGCTCGTATACGGACATGGCGTACATATAGCTCTTGTTGTAGCGCGTGATGGCGTAGAAGTTTTTCGAGCCGAGTACGTATTGCGCCGGATTGTCGCCGTTTGGCAGGTCAATCAGCGAGAGTTTGACGTCGGCTGGAATGCTTTCCGGTGAGCTGATGCCATACGGTTTGAGTTCGCTGATGGTTTTGGACGGTTCGATCGGCAATTTGAGCGCGTCGGCGATTTTCGGTTTTTGGTCAAACTGTACGGCGTAAATCACGTCCAAACCTTTTTGCCAGCCGCCTTTATTTTTGAGGAAATTGGCCACACTGCCGATGGCGTCGGCATTGCTGTTGCGCAGATCGACTTTGCCGTCGCCGTCAAAATCGACGCCGTAGTCGCGCCATGAGTCGGGCATGAACTGCGGAATGCCAATCGCGCCGGCGTAGGAGCCGGTGACCGAGCGCAGCGGCATTTTGTTCTCGCGCGTGAGGATGATGTATTCTTCGAGGAATTCTTTGTATTCGGCTGAGCGGCGCGGATAGTCAAACGCGAGCGTGGTCAGTACGTCGAAAATATTGTTGTCGCCCATATAGCGACCGTAGATGGTTTCGGCGCCGATGATGCCGACGATGATATATTCGGGTACGCCGTATTCACGCGTGGCGCGGCTGAGGGTCGCGGCGTTGTTTTTCCAGAAATTCACACCGGCGCGAATGCGAATCGGCTCGATGTAGCGCGAGCGATACGTGGTCCAGTTTTTCTTGAAATTCGGGTCGGGTTTGTCGCGCTCGAGTTGGCGCAATACGGTGTCCATGCGTTCAGCTTGAGCGAAGGCTTTGAGCAAATCGGCTTTAGGGTAGTCGTATTTGGCATTGAGTTGCTCAACGAATTTCTGTACATCAGCGCGCTCGGCGTAGTTGTTGCCCAGTGTCGCAGAGGTGCTGGTCGTGTTGTTGGATGCGTCCGGTGCGGCATTGGCTGTGCCGATGGTGCCGCAGGCGGCGAGCATGAGGCCGATGGATACGGCCAATGTGGTGCGTGTGCGTGACATAATTCCTCCTGTTATTCGGTGTGTTCGGGGTGAAACTCCGCGTAGCCGGATTCGGCAAAGCGTAAATGATGGGGATACGGGTAAAAATCCTCAATGTGACCGGCGCGGATGCGCTCTTGGTGCTCTTTCCAATAACGCCAGTCGAGTAAATCCGCATGATACCGCATGAAGACGTCTTTGACCTCGGGGTCGGTCAATAAAAATTTCGCGAACTCTTCAGGAAATACGTCAAAGCGATCCACCGAGAACCAAATCTCGCCGGCGACATCATCCTCGTCGTAGCGCGGTTTCGGAATCGGACGGAAACGGCAATCGGTCAAATATTCAATTTCGTCGTAGTCGTAGAAGACCACGCGGCCGCCGCGCGTCACGCCGAAGTTTTTAAACAGCAAATCGCCGGGGAAAATATTCGCGGCGATCAGGTCTTTGAGTGCGTTGCCGTACTCGATAATCGCATTGTCCTTCGCCGTTAAATCGCCTGCTTCGGTTGCGTCCTGCAAATACATATTCAGCGGCACCATGCGCCGCTCGATGTAAACGTGCTTGATGATGACCTCGTTGTCGGTCAGCTCGATTTCGCTGGGTGCCATGCGCAGGATTTCATCGATTAACTCTTGCGACATGCGGCTGCGCGGGAAATTCACGTTGGAAAATTCCAGCGAGTCGGCCATGCGTCCGACGCGATCGTGCTTTTTCACCAGTTGGTATTTTTGCTGCACCATTTCCTTATCCACCTCTTTCGGTGGCGAAATGATGTCCTTGATGATTTTGAACACATATGGGAACGACGGCAGTGTGAACACCAGCATCACCAAGCCTTTGATCCCCGGTGCGAGGATGAATTCGTCGGTTGAGTGGCGCATATGTTGTTTGTAATCGCGCGCAAACAGCGCTTTGCCCTGCTTTTGCAGGCCGATCATATTGTACAGTTCGGATTTGGGTTTGCTCGGCAAAATCGAGTGCAGGAAATTCACCACCGCCGATGGCACGTCACAATCAATCATGAAATACGCGCGGTTAAATGAGAACAGCGAATTGATGTGGCGCGTGTCGAGAATGATGGTGTCCGCTGCCAAGCCGCCCTCTTGGTCGTGCAAAATCGGAATCACAAACGGATACTCTAAAAAGCTGTTGATCACTTTGCCCAGAATATACGCACCCTTGTTGCGGTAAAACAATGAACTGACCACTTGAATTTGCAGGTTCGGACGCGGATGTTTAAACACCACCTTGTCCAAATGACGCAAGCGATCGATGATCGTCGCCACGTCGCGGTTCAAATCGGTGAACGGATGCGCCAACTGATAATCGTTGAACATCTTCACCAGCGCTTTGTGCCAGCCATCGCGAATCGGATAATAACTGCTGTACGTCACCGACTCCGAGTCAATGTACTCGGTTGAAATGATCGGACGGCTGAAAATGAATTCGTTGTGGAAATACTCCGCCTTGAGCACCTTGGTCGTGACCGAGTTGAAAAAGGTCTCCGCGCATTCCGGCTGCTTGTGATTCATCAGGCATTCGACATAATGATTTTTCACCTCGTGCCAAAACGCCTTGTTGTTTGGATGCACCTGCGCGTTGGCTGCCAGTGTATGCACGGTTTCAGCCACGCGCTCGTCGTAGTACTCGATACGGTCGGCCACCAGTTTTTGGATGTGCGGCCAGTCGCCCTTTTCAAACGAGACTTTCGCGGCGCGCGCGCATTCGCGAAAACGTGCGTAGTGGCGGTTAAAACCGTCCAATACTTTTTCAGATAAAGCCCGTGCCTCGGCCAGTTCGGTAGCGGATAAAGTGTTCATGGTGTTCTGCTGTTGTGTGCTTATGAAGAAGGATGCTGTGCGCTATCATCGGCTGTCGAGCTGTTTGGATTGAGCTCATGCGCACGCGGCTTATGCTTTTTGCCTGCAAACAATTTATCGAACAACGGGTTCGGCAACGCGCGCATCAGTTTCGCCACAACTCCCATCTGCCACGGAATCACCGCGTATGAGCATTTGCGCTCAATCACGCGCACCGCGCGGCGCGCAAACTCGTCAGGCTGAAGGATAAACGGCATCTGATACGGATTTTTCGCGGTTAAAGGTGTCGCCACATAACCCGGTGAAATGGTCAATACTGAGATGCCCGAGTCGCGCAGCTCGCCGCGCAGGCTTTCACAATAACTGATCACTGCCGCCTTTGAGGCGCAGTATGCCTCCGAGCCGGGCAGTCCGCGTATCCCCGCGACGCTGGCAATGCCGACGAGCGAGCCTTTTTTCGCCGCCTTCATCGGCGCAATGAACGGGTGAAACGTGCTTGCCATGGCAAACACATTGGTTTCAAACACCCGACGAATGTGCGCCAAATCCTCGTAATATTCCGTCCACGTGCCGACCGAAATACCCGCCGCAGCAATCACCACATCGGGCGCGCCGTGCTTGGCGATGAACGCGCGCGCCGCATCGTGCAGCTCGGTTTCGACCGTTACGTCCGCCGCATAAATTTCATGGTTCTCCGGATGATTCATGCGCGCACGAACATCCTCCAAAACCTCGCGGCGACGCCCGACCAAGCCAACCACTGCCCCTTTTTGGGCGTACTCCTGTGCCAGTGCTGCGCCGATGCCGCTGGATGCGCCGGTGATAAAAACGGTAAATGCCATGATGATCCTTATTTGCAAATGTGTGATGCGCTATTTTAACCCGTGTATGTGCTTCTGCGTGGGTTGCGATGCGTTTTGGCAAAATTATTAATGGCGATGGCTTGATAAAAAACAGGGCGCAATGTGCGCCCTGTTTGCTGTTATGCTGAATCGCGAAATTATTTGCCTTCTTCCAGCAATTTATTCACGACTTTTAAGGCCTCCGCCGTATCGCCCTTAACCACATACTTGCCATTGACGATCAGTGCGGGCACGCCTTCCAACTGATAGTTTTTGAATAACGCATCGGCGGTCACGATATTGGCATTGACCTCAAAGCTTTTGAACGCTTTGTCCCAGGCGGCTTTGTCCACGCCGTTCTCAACCATAAATTCGCTGATTTTGTCCTCAGCCGTCAGAGCGCGGCCTTGATCCTGAATCGCGGCAAAAACTTTGTCATCCAGCGCGTCCGATTTGCCCAGTGCTTGCAGGGTCATGGCGATGCGTTGGTGCGACTGCATGGCGGCATTCCACTGCGCGTGGTAGCGCACGAAACGCACGTCGGATGGTAAAGTTTTTTTCCATGCTTGAACCGCTGGTTCGAGCTTGTAGCAGTGGCTGCAGCCATACCAGAAGAATTCTTGTACTTCTTTTTTGCCGTCTTTCGGCGGTTGTGGATTGGGCAGCTTGGTGTAGTCTTTACCCTCGGTGAGGGTCAGGCCTTTGGGTGAAAAGCTCTCGGCGGTGAAGGTCGGTTGTGCGGGTGCGCTGGCCGTG
Source organism: Puribacter membranae (assembly GCF_055380425.1). Taxonomy (NCBI): domain Bacteria; kingdom Pseudomonadati; phylum Pseudomonadota; class Betaproteobacteria; order Burkholderiales; family Burkholderiaceae; genus Puribacter; species Puribacter membranae. The sequence continues at coordinate 1,935,737 of NZ_AP040167.1, read as the reverse complement.
GTGTTCGCGCTACCACTGCTGCTGTTGCTCGGTTGCGTGACGATGTCGGATTTGCTACACGCAAACAATAAGGTGCTGGCAGAGAGTGCGCCGATCAGTGTTGCGCGGCGGGTGGATTGAGCCAAGGAGGCGAGCAAAGCAATGGACATATCAACCTTTCGTGTCATGTTTGGGTGTTGGGACGGTTTCATACCGCGTTTAACGGATGTGCCAGTGGTTAGATGAAGGGTTTCAAACAACCGACAAGGCGGGCATTTTATCCAGAAATTTGATACATATTATGAATCTATCGCACGTTACCCATTTAATTAATAAAGGGAACGAAGTCAGGAATGCGTCAAAGGATGCGTCATTATCGCTGGTTTTTCACGGCTGTGCATTTGTGTGCTGCTGCTCGTGTGCGACAAGGCGATCGAGGGTGTCAAACAACTGTTCGCTCGGAATCAGCGCATAGCGGCCATTGACCACCACGCTCGGTACACCGCGTAGCTCAAAGCGGCGAAATGCCTGCTGCGCCGCACGGACTTGGCGCGTGATGACGGCGCTGTTGTAGGTGCTTTGCCAGGTTTTTTTGTCAAAGCCTTGGCGCTGCGCCCAGCGTAACACCGTCGCGTCTGTCGCGAGACTTTTCGGATCGTTGTTCCAATCGGCGAATACCTGCTCGTGCAAATCCAGTCGGTTGAGTTGAGCCAAGGTGAAATACAAACGTTGTGGCGCGAGCATATCCGCACGCCAACTGACCGGCAGATAAATCAGGCGAACGTTGTCGGGCTGCTGTGCGCGCCAAGCGGTCAATTTTGGGGCGAAGTGGGCACAATGCGGGCAGGTGTAGCTGAAAAACTCAACCACTTCAACGGTGTTGAGCGGCGCGTTGGTCTCTACTTTGCCCGCTTGTCTGAGTGTCAGCACGTCGGCGCCGGGTTGCCATTCGTCGGCTGTTGCTGCTGACTGTGCGTGCAGGTCTGTGATGGGCGCGCAGACGAAAAACGCGCCGATGAGCGACGCGCCGAGCCAGTGAATCATGGTTTTTTTCATGTCTGTCCTGTATGTTACAAGCAGTTTCGTAGGCCAAATCAGTTTAAATCACGCTGTCCATTCGCATGGTTCAGGGTGTCATGTCCAGCACCACGCCTTTGATTTTTTGGTTGGCTGCTTGTGCGTCTTTAGCCGAGGCATAGCTGCCCACGCGCACACGGTAAATCGTGCCGTCGCTGGTTTGCTTTTTGGTAACGGTCGCCAATTGTCCTTGGGTTGCCAGTTGTTTTTTCAATTTTTGTGCATTTTGCTCGTCCGCAAAGCTGCCCGCCTGAATGGTGTAGTTGCCTTTTTTATTGGCCGCCTCGGGTGCGGTCACGGGTTTCACCGTCTTGGGTGTGTCCGTGCTCGGTGCTTTGGGAGCGGTTTTTGTGTCTGCTTTGGGCGCTGCTTTGCTGCCGTCAGCGGCGCTGTTGTCACTTGCAGGTTTGGTTTTGTTGCTAATCAGGTCGCCAATCGGGTCGTCGCTTTTCTTCGGTTTGCTTGCCGCGTCGCCGTCGGCCATCGCGGCATCATTGGTGGCTGGCTTTTGGCTTAAGCCCGTATTGGCAGGGGCTTGGCCGCTCATCAATACGCCGGTGCCGGAGCCCTGCTCATTGGCCGCAGGGTCGTTGCTGGGGGTTGTGACTACGCCGCCCGCAGTTTGATTGCCGTACAGCGGTGCGTTCGGGTCGGTGCTGCCGGTGGTTGGCGCAAGGCTGTTGGTATTGGCTTTATCGCGGAACGGACCGCCCGACATCGCGAAATAGGCGACGATCAGTGCGACGATCAGGCCGATGAGCATACCGATGCCGATGTTGAGAGCCGAGCCGGCATTGCGGCCAGAGGTACGGGAAGCGTGGGTGTTGTCGGTCATAGTGGTTCCAAAAAATGCTCAAAATCAATTGTTTAGCTATTTAATCTGTAATTTAAGGCAATAGTGTGGTGAAATTCTGTAGTGGATATAGAGCGGATATAGCGACGGTATAACGCATTACATGCGATTTGGTGCACTGACGCCGAGTAATTTTAGTCCGTTTTGTAAAACAATACGTGCGGCGCTGAGTAAATGCACGCGTGCGGTTTTCAAAGCCAGATCGTCGGTGAGTACGCGCTCGTTGCCGCCGCAGAAGCTGTGTACTGCTGCCGCTAAATCTTTGAGGTAATACACGACGTGGTGTGGCGCCAGATCGTCCGCTGCCACGGCCAAGGTGTCGGGGTACAAACTCATTTGTTGCATCAACGCCATTTCTGAGGCGGCGGTCAGTGGCGCGAGGGTTGCGGCGTCGGTGCCATTGACCTCGATACCGGCTTTTTCCAAAATCGAGCAAATGCGTGCGTGCGCGTATTGCACATAGTACACGGGATTTTCGTCCGATTGACTGACGGCGACGTCGATGTCGAATACGAATTCGGTGTCGGCTTTGCGCGAAATCATCAGGAAACGCACTGCGTCTTTATTCGTCCAGCCCACCAGATCACGCAGGGTGACGTAGGAACCGGCGCGTTTGGAGAGTTTTACCTCTTGACCGCCCTTCATCACCATTACCATTTTGTGCAGGATGTAGTCGGGATAGCCCTGTGGGATGCCGACATTGGACGCTTGCAGACCGGCGCGTACGCGCGCGATCGTGCCGTGGTGGTCGGTGCCTTGGATATTGATGACTTTGTGAAAGCCACGGCTCCATTTATTGATGTGATACGCCACGTCCGGCACAAAATAGGTGTAGCCGCCTTCGGCTTTGCGCATCACGCGGTCTTTGTCATCGCCAAAGTCGGTGGTGCGCAGCCACAGTGCGCCGCCCTCTTCATAAGTATGGCCTTGCTCGGTCAGGCGCGCGACGGTTTGCTCAACCGCGCCGCTGGTGTACAGCGAGGATTCGAGGAAGTATTCGTCAAATTTCAGACCGAAGGCATTCAAATCCAAATCCTGCTCGTTGCGCAGATACGCAACGGCGAACTCGCGAATCGCGTCCAAATCCGCCACGTCGCCTTGGGCGCACACGCCGTTGACGGTCTCGCCCGCCAAATACGCCTGCGCGATGTCCATGATGTAGTCGCCGCGATAGCCGTCCGCCGGAAAGCTCGGATCGTCTACGCCCAGCCCTTTGGCACGTGCTTGCACCGAGATGGCCAGATTGGCGATTTGTTGCCCTGCGTCGTTGTAGTAGAACTCGCGGTGAACGTCGTAACCTTGATGGCTTAACACCGAGCCGAGAATGTCGCCCAGCGCCGCTTGGCGCGCATGGCCGACGTGCAGCGGGCCGGTCGGATTGGCCGACACAAATTCGAGCATGACGCGTTCACCGGCGTGCGCGCTGGACGTGCCAAATTGCACACCCGTTTCGATCACGGTTTGAATCACCGATTGTTTGGCCGCGTCGGTCAGGCGAATGTTGATGAAGCCCGGACCGGCGATCTCCAGCGCGCCGATGTAGGGGTTGTCCGGCATGGCGTCGATCAGCTCCTGTGCCAGTTGGCGTGGGTTTTTGCCCAGCGGTTTGGCCAACTGCATGGCGATATTGCACGCGGCGTCGCCGTGCGCAGCCTGTTTCGGGCGCTCCAGCGTCGGCGTGACCTGCGTGTCTGGCGCTATGGTTTTGAGTGCGGTGGTGAAACTGTCAACAATACGGGTGCGAATTTGGCTTAACATAATTTTAGATTCGGTGAAAAATGTGTAGGCCGCCATTATACTCGGGTATCGCTCTATTCGCGCGGCGATTGATGTGCTGAATCACGCTGTGATTGCCCTGTTTGCGGCGTGAGACCATGTATTCTGGGTGCATCTTTTGAGCGATGCAATTGCGCCGAGCTAACAGTATAATGGCGCACGCGACAGGCTCTATCGCTTGTCCGGTTGTTCTGTCGCGTCCCACATCCACCGATTTTCCATTTATTGATTTCGAGGCCATTCATGACTACGCGTCACATCGTTCGCATCAACCCGCTGCACAGCAGCATTTTACTGACCGTGATGTACACCGTCACCGCATTGATTGTATTTTTGTTCGGTTTTTTATTCACCACCGTGTCCAGCGGATTTGATTTGAAACAAGCGTTTGCCGGTTTGACCGCCGAGACCGTGTGGTCGGCGGTGGCGATTAATTTAGTGTTGGTCTTTGCCGGATCGTTTTTGCTGACCCTGATTTATAATTTTTTGGCGAAATATCTGGGCGGCATTGAAATCACCTTGGATGACGACTAAACTCGCCGCAACATAATAATATCAATAACCTATCATTTGTCGGGATAGCACCATGAGCCATCACCCCCACACAGCAGAATCCACACGCATCGCCGATTGCACACCCGCATGGCGCAAAATGTTGGCACGTTCGCCGAACGAGTCGCATCGCGTGGCTTCTACCTTGGAATTATTATTCGATTTGGTTTTTGTCGTGGCGATTTCCGCCGCAGCGGGGCAATAGCATCATGCCTTGGCCAATGGTCACGCGGCGCACGGCGTGGTCAGCTATCTGATGGTGTTTGTGTCCATCTGGTGGGCGTGGATGAATTTTTCATGGTTCGCCTCGGCCTTTGATAACGATGATGTGCCGTATCGCATCGCGGTTTTTGTGCAGATGGCGGGTGCATTGATGATTGCCGCCGGCGCTGAGAGTGCGTTTGAGGGGCATTGGCTGCCGATGGTGCTGGGTTATACCGTTATCCGTATCGTGTCGGTTTTGCAATGGTTGCGCGCCGGACGGCATAATCCGCATCTGCGTTCCGCGACCACGCGCTATGCGCTGGGTATTTTTGTCATGCAATTGGGCTGGTTTGCCTTGGTATTTTTTGGCACACCATCAACCTTTTTGCCGATTTTCTTGCTGTTGGTGGTGTTTGAGCTGCTGGTGCCGATGTGGGCGGAAAAGGCGGTGATGACGCCATGGCATCCGCACCACATTGCCGAGCGTTATGGTTTGCTGACTTTGATCGTATTGGGTGAGTCTATTTTGTCCACGGCCAAGGCGGTGCAAGGCGGTATCGTTGAGCATTTTCTCGATGTGAACTTTATGCTCGCGTGTTTGGGGGCGCTGCTGGTGATCTTTTGTATGTGGTGGATTTATTTTGAAGAGGAAGGCGTGGCGCATCGTTTGAATAATTATAAAACCGCGTTTTACTGGGGTTACGGGCATTATTTTGTGTTCGCCTCGGCGGCCGCTGCTGGCGCTGGTTTGGCTGCGCAGGTGGATTTTCGTTTGGGACATGCGCAGGGTCTTTCCGCTGGCGGCTCTGGCTGTGTTGACCACGCCGTTGTTCACCGATGCGCTGAACATCGCCATCGGCTTGATTTTGGTGTCGGCGTTGATGGTGCGGACGTGGTTGGCTTGGCGGAAATAGTGGGGCTGCGCCAGTAAGCGCGATATGAATGAAACATACGTGCGGGCTACTTTAGCGCGTGCCAAATGATCGGGCGACTCAGTGGGTCGCCCGTTTTGCGTCTGGTCGGTTGTGATCCGAATGGATTTAAATTACACTCGCCAAACGCAGTGGGACGAACGTTCGTTTCAGCCACGCTGCGATATAACAAAAGTATATTGAACAGGAGACAAAACGATGGGAATGTTTGACTATAAGTCATACTCGTCCGAGGAGTCGGTCGAGCTTTTTACGACGGCGTACCGCTTGGCGACGTATGCCAATATCGCGGGAATCGCTGGCTTGCCTACAGAGTCGATGGTGCAATCGATCAGTGATGCGGTTCTTAACAGCGGTTTGTATCCGAATGTGGTCAATGCCGGTTTGCCCGATGGTTGGCGTGAACTGACGCCGACGGATTTATCCTTGCCCGCCAGTGCGGTGGATTCGTGGGGGCAGTATATCATTGCCAGTCCGATCACCGGCGAGACGCTCAGTGGGCCGCAGGCGAAAATTCTCGGTGAGTACGATGCGCAGGGTAATTTGACCCGCGTGGCGGTGTCGTTCACAGGGACGAATTCGCCGGTGGATATCGTGGATTATTTTCAGTTGAACACAGGTGAGTTGGCGCCGAATATGGCGCCTTTGCTGACGGCGGTGCGTGATTTTGTGCTGAAAAATGGCTTGGGTGCCGATGATGTGATTGTCACCGGTTATAGCTTGGGTGGCGGCATGGCGAATTTGATGGCGGAATACCGCGAATCATTGGTCGGTGGCTTTTTTGCCGATGCCAACTATGTGGGCTGCGCTTCACCGTTGATCTGTGATGCGCCGGGCGTGGTGCTCAATTATGGTTATGAAAATGACGTGGTCTACCGCATTGTCGGGGACGAAGCGACGTGGCAGGATGCCATTGCGGCGGGCGATCCGGGCTTGGTTAATCCGGACAATAGGTACGACTCCACGCGCGATAATATTGTGCTGTTTGACGATATGTACGCCTCGCCGCTGTGGAGCCTGACGCCCTTCTCGATTGCGAATATTCCGGTGGCGTGGTACGCGCATATTGACGGCGTATTCAGCGATGCGACGCTGCGTATTGCGAATAATCCGTTTTATGAATTCATGGAACGCGACAGCACCACCATTGTGGCGAATTTGTCCGCTCTGTCGCGCGGCATCACGTGGGTGCAGGACAAACAGACCGTCACATCAGACCACTATGGAACGACAGCATTTATCATCGGTTCTCAATACGATGATTTGTTGCAAGGCGGCGTGGCGGGCGATTATCTCTACGGCGGTGCGGGCAATGATACGATCAAAACTGGTGCGGGTGCGGATCGTGTTGATGGCGGCGCGGGTAAGGACAATCTGCGTTTAGAGGGAAGCCAATCGGACTGGGATGTGTACCGATTGTCCGACGGCACGTTGTTTTTTAACGCGCATAACGGCACAGGTTTGAAGCAAGCCGAGGGTGTCGAGCAGATTTCGTTTGAAAACGAGTGGCTCAGCTGGACGCGTCCTTATGATGTGACGGCGAGCGGCTTGGAAGACAATCGTTCGCTGATTTCGTGGTTTGATCAGGATGTCGCTTATCGAAAAGCCACCGAAGGCACCACTGGCAACGATGTGCTTTCGGGCAAAGCGGTGTTTGGCCAAGACGGCAACGATGTGTTGACAGCGCTCAGCAGCGGTAGCCTGCTGCACGGCGGCGAAGGCAATGATGCGCTCAAAGGCGGCTCGGGCAACGATGCGCTGTACGGCGCGGAAGGTAACGACGTGCTGTATGCCTCGGCAGGCTATGACCAGCTCTACGGTGGTGTGGGCGACGATGTGTTCCGTTTGGGCGCGTCTGCGAACAACACGCACATCATGGACTTTAATCAAGCCAACGGTGACCATGACCGATTGCTGTTTGCCCATACGGTTTTTGGCTCAACGGCGGCCTTGGGTGCTGCGGCGCATCAGGTGGCGAACGATGTAGTCATTGCACAAGGCAATTTCCATCTGACTGTACACGACGCGTTGTTGCAAGAGGTTTTGTATAGCTCGGCGATTATCGTGGGCTAAGAGGTGTACGAGAAATAAGAGCGCGAGTTCTGTGCCAACAAAATCATACCCAGTATAAAAACAGGGGCGGCCTTTCGGCCGCCCCGCTGTTTGTATGGTGGTTAGATAACGATGGCGCTCGATATGCGTTTCGAGTTACGCCAACACGATTTTGCCGTCGCGGTAATCCACCGTCACCGTGTCTTTTGGCGCGTACTGCCCTGCCAAAATTGCTCGGGCCAATGGGTTTTCGATCAACTGGCTGATCGCACGTTTGAGCGGGCGAGCGCCATACGTCGGGTCGAAGCCCTCTTTCGCCACCTCGGCCAGCGCCGCGTCGGTCACGTGCAGAATCATTTCCTGATCGGCCAGACGCGCAGCCAAACGTTCCAATTGGATCTTCGCGATGCCTTGAATGTGCTCGGCTTTGAGGCTGTGGAACACCACGACTTCATCAATGCGGTTGATGAATTCAGGGCGGAAATACTGCTTCACTTCCTCCATCACCGCGACCTTGATCGCGTCGTCCGGCGTGCCCATATCGGCCAAGCGCGCGATTTCGTGCGAGCCGAGGTTCGATGTCATGACGATCACGGTATTGCGAAAATCGACCGTGCGCCCTTGACCATCGGTCATGCGGCCATCGTCCAGTACCTGCAATAACACGTTGAACACGTCCGGATGCGCCTTTTCTACCTCGTCGAACAAAATCACGCTGTACGGTTTGCGTCGCACTTGCTCGGTCAGATAACCGCCCGATTCGTAGCCGACGTAGCCCGGCGGCGCGCCGATCAGACGTGCGACCGAGTGTTTCTCCATGTACTCGGACATGTCGATGCGGATCAGGTGGTCTTCCGAATCAAACAGGAACTGCGCCAAGGATTTGCACAGCTCGGTTTTGCCCACACCGGTCGCGCCGAGGAATAGGAACGAGCCGTACGGTTTGTTCGGGTCGGACAGACCGGCACGCGAACGGGTGATGACGTCGGCGACGCGGCGCACCGCTTCGTCCTGACCGACCACGCGCTTGTGCAGGTGTGCGGCCATTTCGAGCAATTTTTCGCGCTCACCTTGCATCATTTTCGAGACCGGAATGCCGGTCGCGCGGCTGACTACTTCGGCGATTTCGTCCACGCCGACTTGGGTTTTCAGTAGGCGCGGTTTATCGGTCGCGCTTTGCTCGGCTTCGGCGGATTCCGTTTGCGCCAATTGCTGCTCCAATTGCGGCAATTTGCCGTATTGGATTTCCGCCACTTTATCGAGCTTGCCTTGGCGTTGCAGTTCGATCATTTCGCCGCGCAAGGCGTCGATTTGTTCTTTGATGTGCGCGCTGCCCTGCGCCTGCGCTTTTTCGCTGCGCCAGATTTCCTCCAGCTCAGCCAGCTCTTTTTCCACCTCGGTGATTTCGGTTTCGATCAACTGCAAACGTTGCTTCGAAGCGTCGTCGGTCTCGCGCTTGACTGCTTCGCGTTCAATTTTGAGCTGGATCAGGCGGCGGTCGAGTTTATCGAGCGACTCGGGTTTGGAGTCAATCTCGATTTTGATGCGCGCCGCGGCTTCGTCAATCAGGTCAATCGCTTTGTCCGGCAAAAAGCGATCGGTGATGTAGCGGTTGGACAAAGTGGCCGCCGCGACAATCGCCGGATCGGTGATTTCCACGCCGTGATGCACTTCGTATTTCTCCTGCAAGCCGCGCAAAATCGCGATGGTGGACTCCACGCTGGGTTCTTCCACCATGACTTTTTGGAAACGGCGCTCCAGCGCGGCGTCTTTTTCCAAAGACTCGCGGTATTCGTTCAACGTGGTTGCGCCGATACAGTGCAAATCACCGCGCGCCAATGCCGGTTTGAGCATATTGCCCGCATCAATCGCGCCTTCGGCCTTGCCCGCGCCGACCATGGTGTGAATCTCGTCGATAAACATGATGGTTTGACCGGCGTCTTGCTCAACCTCGTTCAATACGGCTTTCAAGCGCTCCTCAAAATCGCCACGGTACTTCGCACCGGCCAGCAATGCCGCCATGTCCAGCACCAAAATGCGCTTGTCTTTCAGGCTGTCGGGCACCTCGCCGTTGACGATGCGCTGCGCCAAACCCTCAACGATCGCGGTTTTACCCACGCCCGGCTCACCGATCAGCACCGGATTGTTTTTGCTGCGACGTTGCAAAATCTGGATCGTGCGGCGAATCTCGTCGTCGCGGCCAATCACCGGATCGAGCTTGCCGCTGCGGGCGCGTTCGGTCAAATCCAGTGTGTATTTTTTCAATGCTTCACGGGTGTTTTCTGCGTTTGGGTTGTCCACGTTTTTCCCCTTTCTAATGCTTTCAATGGCGGCCAACAGGGTCTTTTCATTCAGGCCCATGCCGTTCAATACTTTTTTCAGGCTGTGTTTGCTCTTCTCGTCCAGCAAGGCGAGCAATAACATCTCGGACGCGACATAGCTGTCGCCGTATTTTTGCGCGTGCTGCTCTGCGCGCATGAGGGTCTGTGCCAAGTCCGAGGACAGCATCGGCATGCCCGAGGATTCCACCACGGGCAAGCCCTCCACCGCCTTTTTCACCTCGGCGCGCACGCGCGCCAGATCCACGCCGCCATAGCGTAATAAAGCAGGCACGCTGCTGTCCAAATCATCCAACATCGCCGACAAAACATGCGCTGCATCCATCGACGAATGGCCTTTTTCACTGGCCAAACCCTGCGCGCGTTGCAGCGCGCTTTGGAAACTACTGGTTAATTTATCTAAATTCATGATTTACCTTTATTTTCAATGTATTCCAGAACCAATCAATGGTCTGTTGCTGAAAAATATTTGGGGATGAAGGCGTTTCTTTTCAAGAAGAGATTGATTATTTTTTTAAGCAAAACGGATGAGTGTTCTACAAAGCGCTTGCACACTTGACAGAGATCAAACAAAAGTTTAATATAATGAACAAAAGTTTATGAGGCAAACAAAAATGATGACAGATGAATTCGGCACGCCCAAGCAACGCATCCTCGCGCTGATTCAGCGCAACCCCTATTTGTCGCAGCAGGAGCTGTCTGAGCAGGTCGGCATTTCGCGTTCGGCGGTGGCCGGACACATCTCGGCACTCACGCGCGAGGGGCTGATTTTGGGGCGCGCTTATGTGTTGCCGCAGGCGCAGCGCCCGATTGTTTGTATTGGCGGTGCAAATATTGACCGCAAAATGCGTACCACATCGCCGTTGCAAATGGGTACGTCGAATCCCGTGCGCGTGCAGGAAACCTTCGGTGGTGTGGCGCGCAATGTGGCGGAGAATTTGGCTCGGCTCGGCGCTCCGACGCAGCTGCTGACCGTCGTTGGCCAAGATCCCGCCGGTGCGCACTTGCTGGCCGCGCTGCGTGATTGCGGCGTGGATACCGGCGGCTGTTTGGCGGTGGCCGGTGTGAACAGCGGCACCTATACCGCTGTTTTGGACGATTCGGGCGAAATGGTGCTCGCGTTGGCGCATATGGATGTGTGCGCGCAGCAGACGCCCGAATGGCTGCGCCAGTGCGCGGCACAGCGCGCGGCGGCCAGTCTGATCGTGGCGGATTTGAATTTACCCGCCGAGAGTGTGGCGCAATTGCTGCAGGATGCGCAGACGAGCGCCGCGCCCTTGGTCATTGTCGCCGTGTCCGAACCAAAAATGGCGAATTTGCCGGCGGATTTAAATGGGCTGAGCCTGCTGATTTTGAACGTCGGCGAATTGCACGCGCGCGTTGGTCGAGTCTTGAATACCGAAGCGGACATCACCGCAGCCTGCCGCGAGGTACACGCGCAAGGCGTGCGTCGCATCATTGTCACGCGCGGCGCACAAGGTGCATCGTACAGCGAGTACAGCGACAATGATCATCATGGCGATGGCGGTGTTCTGAACCACATCCCCGCGCCAGTCGTCACCGTGCGCGACGTGACCGGCGCGGGCGACTCTTTTTCTGCGGCGGTGTGTTGGTCGCTGTATCACGCGCCCGATGATTTAGCTTTGGCCGCGCGTCGCGGCGTCGCCCTCTCCGCCCTCACCGTGCAAGCCGAGCAAAGCGTGTTGCCCGATTTAAATGTGCAGATGCTCGAAGCCATTGATTAGTTCGCATTGAATAACAACCCATCAAAATACCTCACCACAAAGGAAGCGCCATGAAATCATTGTTACATTTTTCCGAAGAAGTCCTCGCTGCGCGCGCCGCAGGCAAACCCGTCGTCGCGCTCGAATCCACCATCATTTCACACGGTATGCCCTATCCGCAAAATGTGCAAACCGCGCGTGAAGTCGAACAAATCATCCGCGACGGTGGCGCAGTTCCGGCAACCATTGCGATCATCGATGGCAAAATCTGCGTCGGTTTGTCGGATCCGCAGCTCGAACAATTGGGCAATACCGAGGGCGTGCTCAAAGTCAGTCGTCGCGATTTGCCCTATGTTCTGAGCCAGAAAAAACTTGGTGCGACCACCGTCGCCGCCACCATGATTTGCGCCGAGCTGGCCGACATTCGCGTGTTCGTCACCGGTGGCATTGGCGGCGTACATCGCGGCGCGCAAACCAGTTTTGACATTTCGGCGGATTTGCAGGAGTTAGCGCACACTTCGGTGGCGGTCGTTTGTGCGGGCGCGAAATCGATTTTGGATTTGCCATTGACACTGGAATATTTGGAAACGCATGGCGTGCCGGTGGTGAGTGTCGGGCAAGCACAATTTCCCGCCTTTTTCACCCGCGAAAGTGGCCTGAACGCCGATTTTCAACTCGACAGCGCGGCTGAATTAGCCGACTTTATTCGCACCAAATGGCAGCTCGGTTTGAATGGCGGCGTGGTCGTGGCCAATCCGGTTCCGCAAGCCGATGCCATGCCCAAAACCGAAATCGACGCGATGACCGAGCAGGCGCTGCGCGAAGCCGAGGCGCAAGGCGTCAATGGCAAAGCGGTCACGCCGTTTTTGCTCGCACGCATTAAGCAGCTCACTGGCGGACGTAGCTTGGACACCAATATCGCGTTGGTGAAAAACAATGCGGTGCTGGGTGCGGAGCTGGCGGTAGAATTAGCGAAGTAAAAATAATTTAAAAGTAGTTGATTTTTCCTCACAAAAACAATAAAGTACCCCTTGCATTATGCAAGGGGTACTAATGGAAAATATAACTAACTCATCTACTCTACTTTCTGTGGCGCAAGTCGCACAAACCTTAGGTTTACACTCAGATACGATCAGGCGTTGGGAAAAAAAAGGGTTGATTAAGTCACATCGAGACCAGCATAATTACCGAGTTTTTTCGGTAGAGGAAGTTAAGCGCGTCCATCTCCAGCAATTAAATCAACAGGTACAGCACTTTGAAGTATTGAGTGTGCCGAATCATACAAACTTTCGCTCAATTGAACTTTTCGCCGGAGCGGGAGGCTTGGCTTTGGGTTTTGAGAATGCGGGTTTTGAGCATTCTTTGTTGGTGGAGATCGATAAAACGGCAACCGAGACTTTGAGTTTGAATCGCCCTGATTGGCCGGTTATTCATTCAGATATTAGTCAAGTTGATTTTGAAGGCTATCAAGCAGATGTTGTGACGGGTGGTTTTCCATGTCAGGCATTTAGTTACGCGGGACATCGATTGGGCTTTGAAGATACCCGCGGCACATTGTTTTTTGAATTTGCGCGTTGTATTGCGCAGACGCGCCCCAAAATAGTTGTGGGAGAGAATGTTCGTGGGCTATTAAATCATGATGGCGGAAAAACGCTTCAGACTATGCTTAGCGTACTGGATGAGCTGGGTTATGATACCTGCTACCGTGTGTTAAGAGCGCAATACTTTGATGTTGCGCAAAAGCGAGAACGCTTGGTGATTATCGGTTTGCATAAAGATTTTGTCACCGATTTCGCTTTTCCGAAAGAACAATCGTACATTGTCCCTTTGCGTTCGGCTCTTCATCGAATACCTGACAGTGAGGGTGTCAAATATACGGATAAAAAGAAAAAGATCATGGAACAAATTCCCGAAGGTGGTTATTGGCGTGATTTGCCAGACTCGCTTCAAAGGGAGTATATGGGCGCAAGCTATTTCCATGGCGGCGGTAAAACGGGTATGGCTCGTCGTCTGTCATGGGATGAGCCGTCATTGACGTTGACCTGTAATCCTGCGCAAAAGCAAACGGAGCGTTGCCATCCATCGGAAACACGCCCTTTGAATGTGCGCGAATATGCACGAATCCAAAGTTTTCCCGATAGTTGGCAGTTTTCTGGTTCGGTGAATGCTCAATACAAACAAATAGGTAATGCTGTTCCGGTCAACTTGGCTTTTCACATCGGTCGATGCGTTCGAGCCATGCTTGAGGGAAATTTAGATTCGGAAACCATGGAAATTATTGAGCGAAGGTCTGCGCAAAAAACGTTGCAAAATGAGGGTCTTGAATTAGCGCAGAATTTTTTGCTGCGCTCCTCGGCGGTTCAGACAAAACTTTTTGAATGATTTTAGGCAAGGTTTCATACAGTTGATACAGCGCATCCGGCACTCCGGTGAGCAATTCATAAAAACTGACGCCATCTATTTCGATAATACGTTCCTGTAACGGCTTTTTTGTTCCGCTGGCATTATCGGACGGTGTGAACGGATGCGAAAACCGTTCGGGCCTTGAGGCAATAACGGTCACATAATAGGCTGTGTATCCTCGATATTTAGAGGTTTTACCATTGATTGCTTGATTCAGCTCGTCGTAGACATCCTTAAGGTTTGAACCTTTAACTGTGTTGTATTTATTCTTGATCTCGGCAACTATTTGTCGATTATCATTGACCAGATCAACAAAGTTTTCATCTGGAATATAGCAATCTTGAACACAAGATAAGATCGATTGATGAAAATGCCCCAAGGCATTTTGCAATGTTTTTTGAGCTTGTCGTCGCTGTTCAGAAATTAGCCACTCACTTAGTGTGATGCTTTGCAGGCTGGCGTCAAATAGGGCGGAAAACGGGTCAAGGCTATTGCGAGCGATGTCTTTTTTAGATTTTTGTATGCCTTGTAGCCCTTTGATAATCACTTCACGCACGCACGATTCTAAGTCGGAATCTGTAATCCAGTTTAATTGGTTTGTCATATTTCGCTGCCATTGTTTTTTGTTAAGGCATGATAACGGATGAGAATACTCACGTAAATAGGTTATCTGGTTTTCGCCGGAACGCTAATCACCTCACCGCTTGGATAATGGTAGGCGGTGAGTTCTTGTCCCCAGACGCAGCCGGTGTCCAGACAGATGGTATTGTTTTCGTAATGTAGTCCCAGCGCCGACCAGTGGCCGAAGATGATGGCTTGGTCGGCGGTTTTGCGCTGGGGCAGGCGAAACCACGGCAGCAGGCCGTCGGGTACGTCGCCGATTTCCCCTTTGAATTGAAAATCCATCGTGCCGTCGGGCGCGCAGACGCGCATGCGGGTGAAGGCGTTGATGATGACGCGCAGGCGTTCGGCGCCACGCAGCGTATTTTTCCAGTAGTTCGGTGAGCTGCCAAACAGGATTTTGAGGTGTTCGATGTAGTCGTCGCCCGCGAGTATGGTGCGCGCTTCATGGGAATGCTGCAAAACCTGTCTCAAACTCCATTGTGGCATGACGCCCGCATGCACCATGAGAATGCCGTGTTCGTAGTGCGCCAGCGGCCATTGTCGGAGCCAGTTGAGCCAGTCCTCGCAGTCGGGCGAGAGCAGGATGTCGTCCAATGTGTCGGAGCGCCCTTGCGTGCGCACGCCGGCGGCGACACCGAGCAGGTGGATGTCGTGGTTGCCGAGAATGACGCGCGCGCGGCTACCGAGCGCCCGCACTTGGCGCAGTACGCCGAGGTTGTCGGGGCCTCGGTTGATCAGATCGCCGCAGAACCAGACATCGGCGTGCGCGGGAATCTGTGCGAGCAGTCGGGCGAGCGGTTCGGCGCAGCCTTGAACGTCGCCGATGACATAAAAATCGGGCTTGGTCTGGTTTTGACTTGGGTTGGGCTTGGAACGCGAACGGTCGTGAATGTGCTGCATCGTTTTCTATGGTTTTGGGTTGCGATGATGTCATTGTAGCGGTGTTTTGTGCCAATTGAGTGACGTCGGCACGGGCATCGGGCTTTTTTTGCTTTTTTTCTGCGTTTTTTATATGACTGGGCTTGCGGTTGGCGTAAAATCTCAAAGTTTAGGTATTTCTTTGAGGCAGTATGTCTGATTTTATTAAAAGTTTTCGCTCGACCAATCAATGGCTGTTGCTGGCGTGGTATGACATTCGTCAGCGCTATCGCCGTTCGGTACTCGGGCCGTTTTGGATCACCTTGTCCACAGCGATCATGATTTTGGCGCTGGGGTATTTGTGGACGCATATTTTTAAGGTGGATATTCCGACGTTTTTGCCGTTTTTTGCGGCGGGGACGATTATGTGGGGCTTTATTTCGGCGCAGATCAATGAGGCGTGCTCGGGCTTTTCGCAGTTTGAGGGCTATATTCGCCAGATCAATTTGCCATTGCCGGTGTATTTGCTGCGTCTGTGGGCGCGTAATTTGATTTTTCTCGCGCATAACTTTGTGATTATGATCGGGGTGTATATTTACCTCGGCGGTGCGGTCAAGCCTTTGATCGGGCAGTTTGTGCTGGGCTTTTTGTTGTTGAGCTACACGCTGTTGATGCTGTCGGTGCCGATTGCGTATCTGTGCGCGCGTTTTCGTGATATTCCGCCGATTATTCAGAATATCATGCAGATTGTGTATTTCTTGACGCCGATCTTTTGGCAGCCGCATTTGTTGCCGGTCGATAAGTCGTATGTGACGGGCAACAATCCGTTTTTCCATGCGCTGGAGATTGTGCGCGGGCCGTTGACCGGTCACGCGCCGCAGATGGTGTCGTGGTATTGGATGATCGCGTCGGCGGTGGTGTGTACCTTGTTGGCTTTGTGGTCGCAGGCGACGTTTAAAAAACGTGTGGCGTACTGGTTGTAAGGAGGGCGAAAACATGAGTACTTATATTAAAGCCCGCGATTTGTGTGTTGAGTTTCCAATTTATAACAGCAGCAACCGTTCGCTGAAAAAGCAGATCATTCAGGCGGCCACCGGTGGCAAAATCGCGCAGGATGCGAAAAAGCATGTGGTGATTCGCGCGTTGGATGGTATTGATTTGGATTTAAAACCGGGCGATCGCTTGGGTTTGGTCGGGCATAACGGCTCGGGCAAATCCACGCTGCTGCGTGTGTTGGCCGGTGCGTATGTGCCGACTTCGGGAGAATTGGAAGTCAACGGAACAGTTGCCAGTTTGCTGGACATTGGTTTGGGCATGGACGGCGAAGCCAGTGGTTATGAAAACATCGTGATTCGCGGTATTTTGATGGGCATGACCAAGGCGGAAATTGAAACAAAGATCAAAGATATTGCCGAATTTACCGATTTGGGTGATTATCTGTATATGCCGATGCGCACGTATTCATCGGGTATGTCGATGCGACTGGGGTTTGCGGTTTCAACCAGTACCAATGCGGACATTATTTTGATGGACGAATGGCTCTCGGTCGGTGATGCGGCGTTCAGTGAAAAAGCAGCGGCGCGTATGAATGATTTGCTCAATCGCAGCTCGATGATGGTTTTGGCCTCGCATGATATGGGTATGATTGAACGGGTGTGTAACAGGGCGATTCGCTTGGAGCACGGCAAGATTGTTGAAACCATTTTTTAATAAAAAGAGAGGGACACGATGAGCACGACTAAACCACTACGTAAGGCCATTTTTCCTGTGGCGGGTATGGGTACGCGCTTTTTGCCGGCCACTAAATCCGTTCCGAAAGAAATGCTCACCGTGGTAGATCGTCCGGTGATTGACTATGCGGTGCGCGAAGCGGTCGAAGCCGGATGCGACACCCTGATTTTCATTACGGGACGCTCCAAACAGGCGATCGCCAATTACTTTGATCGCAATCCTGAGCTGGAAGCCGAGTTGGAAGCCAAGCAAAAAAAAGAAGCGTTGGAAATCGTGCGCAACATCATTCCTTCGCATGTGAATTGCATTTATATCCGCCAAGCCGAACCCTTGGGTTTGGGGCATGCCGTACATTGCGGTGCGCCGTTGGTGCATCCGGAGGAACACGTTGCGATTTTGTTGCCGGATGATTTGATCGATGGTTATCAAAAGGGTTGTTTGCAACAGATGAATGAGGTCTATCAGCGCACAGGCCACAGCGTGATTGCGCTGGAGCAAGTCAGCTGGGATGATGTACATCAATATGGCGTGGTCAAGCCCAAAGACGAGCATGTCATGCCGCTGGAGTTAGAGGGCATCGTTGAGAAGCCCAAACGCGAAGACGCGCCGAGCAACTGGACGGTGGTCGGTCGCTACATCCTGAGCGGCAAAATCATGCAACTGCTCGAAAAAACCCAGCGTGGCGCGGGCGGTGAGATTCAGTTGACCGATGGTATCAGCGAACTGCTCAAGACCGACGCAATTTTGGGTATGCCTTTTTCAGGTAAACGCTTTGACTGCGGCAGCAAAGCCGGGTTTTTAGAGGCCAATTTACACTTTGGTTTGGGATTGCTCAAACGCGGTGGTCGTTAATCAGTTGTTGGGGTTTGTGTGCTGTTATCCATCGTTATTCCATATTTCAATGCCGGTAAATACATTTATACCGCGGTACAAAGCATTTTAGACGCCTGTATTCAAGATGCGCCGTATGAAATCATCATCATCAACGACGCCTCGGACGCGGCCAATACCGCGCGGCTGCACGAGATTTACCAACGCTGCTGGGCCAGCCACAGCGAAGTGCCGGTACGCATCGAAACCCTGCCTGAAAATCAGGGCTTGAGCGGTGCGCGCAATCATGGCATTCAAATTGCGAGTGGGCAATACGTGTTTACGCTGGATGCGGACGATTACGTCAATAAAAAGGCCTTCATCAAGGTGTTAAAAGACGTGAAAAACCTCAACATGGACATGATCTTTTTCGGCAGCTATTGGTACGAAAAAGACCATGCATGGGGCATGCAGGGTTTCAAATTCGAGCCGAAGGCCGAAATCACCGTCGATCAAACAGTATTGGCCAGCTACATCACCGCGCAGACTTTTTACGCGTGGCGCTTCATCGCCAAACGTGAGTTATTGCTGCAAGTGCCCTACCCGCCGCGCCTGTATATGGAAGATGTGGCGACCACGACACCGCTGCTCTCACGCGCCAAGCTGGTGTGGTACGAACCCGATCAAGTGGTGTATTATCGACAAAATCCAAACTCGATCATGAAGGTGTGGAACGAGAAAAAAAGCATGGATTTTCTCACCACCGTCGGCATGCTGCGCGATCGCTTGCAATTGGCCGAGCCGATGGGCGCGCCATTGAGCCAAGCATATTTCGGCCTGACCTGCAAAGCCTATCTGTGGGCGTGCGCGGATGCCATCCGTCACGAGATTCCCGACGCCTTTGGCGCGTGCCGTCGAATTAAGGACACGCACATACAGATGTTTGGTAAAATCGCCCTCACTCAATGGCCCAAAGTCGCACGGCTGCTGGATCGCCGCCAGACATTGGCCTTGTTCTTACTCTATTACAGCCCGAGACTGTATCAAATCGCACTCAAAGCAAAACGAACTTTATTTCCAAAAAAATAGGAGTTGCATATGTCTCAAACAGCAGTAGCACCCGCCGTGCCGGCTAAAAAGGCGCGCCTGGACGCCGTTGATGGCGTTCGCGGCCTGATGGCCTTGATGATTGTCCTTAACCACTGGTCAACCGGTAATGCATGGGGTCGTTTTGGTTGGACCGGTTTGTATAATTTGCTTGAAATCTTCTTCATGATTTCCGGCTTTTTCATTGCGTTGAGCGCGCTCAAACCCAAGCCGTGGGATCCTGCGGTGGTGGTCGATCACATCACCAAACGCGCCGATCGCCTGTGGCTGCATTACCTGTTTTCGGTATTCTTGGTGTTTGCGCTGATGGCAGTGATGGCGGTGATGCGCGGCAGTTTTGACGGTAATTATGGCCTGCTCGATGCGGCGATTAAAAACTATCATACCGAAGGTTTTTCGCTGAACTTGTTTAAAAACATCTTCTTGCTGCAAGCTTTCAGCATCCAGCATTATGAAATCAACTACAACTACCCGGGCTGGTCATTGTCGGTTGAGGTGTTTGGTGGCGCGGTATTGTTCGCTGTGTTGAGCCGTTTCAAAGCGCAAGCCGCATGGATCACTGCGTTTTTCGGTTTCTTCTTCTGGGTGTTGTTGCAACACGATTACAGCTCACTCGAAGTGCATGTTCAGGAATACAACAGTTTCGTGGTCGCGGGTTTGTTGCGCTTCTTCATGGATGCCTGTGTCGGTGCGTTTATCTTCACCCAAGTGTCGAAAATCCATTGGTCAAAAAAATGGGCGGTACTGGAGCCGCTGGTGTGGATCGCCATACTGTACATCCTCTGGCGTCCGGACAGCCCGCACTCGGCCAAAGATTACATGATGTTGTTGTTTGGCGGTCTGTTCGTGATTATGTTGACCAAACCGGAAAGCCTGTCGCAAAAAATCTTCTCGACCGCGCCGTTCAAATTTTTGGGCAAATACTCATTGAGCGTGTTTCTGTTTCACGCGCCGATTTTGATGCTGTTGCAATGGCTGAACGTGTTCCAACACAATCAAGGCATCATGATGCTGGTGGATAAAGTGTTGGTGCTGGTGGTGGTGTTGATTCTGGTGGTGATTTTGGAAAAAACCTACTTCACCCTGCGCGAAAAATTCAATTGGAAAATCGGCTGATTGAATGGTTTACAATAAGCCCGCCGCCTTGGCGGGCTTTTACATGGAACATTAAAGAATAAATATGAAGGTTTGTGCCGTTGTTGTTACCTATAACCGCCGTGCGTGGTTGATCGAATGCCTGCAAACGCTGCTCGCGCAGTCGCGCACATTGGATGGCATCGTGGTGGTGAACAATGCCAGCACCGACGATACGCAAACCGCAGTGGATGCGCTGGCGGCGCAACATCCCGCTATGCGCTGGCACATCGTTCACAGCCCGAACAACACCGGTGGCGCAGGTGGTTTTGCGCACGGTATGCAGCTCGCGCACGAGGCTGGCTACGACTGGATTTGGGTGATGGACGACGACGTGTTGGCGCGGGAAAACGCATTGGCCGATTTGCTCCAATTCACCGACCGCGCCGACGTGCTGCACGGGCGGCGCAGCAATCCGAATGGCTCGCCGTTCTACTGGCAAAGCACCTTCATCCCGTGGATTGGCTTTAGTCGCCCCTATCCCGACAGCGTATTTCAAAATGGCGGCGATATTTGGTACACCAATGTCGCGTGCTTTGAGGGTGCGTTGATTCACCGCCGTGTATTTGATCGCATTGCTTACGCCGATACGCGCTACTTTCTCGCGTGGGATGACACCGAGTTTGGCTATCGCGCATCCGAGTTTTTCAAGGTTGCCTACTGCGATGCATACACCCTGATTCGCCAGCGCGGTCACGATAATATTGATATTGGCGTGCGCTCACTGTACCGCGCGAGTGATATGTATCGCTACTTTCACATCCGCAATCGCTTTTTACTGATTCAGACGCTGCTCAAACGCGAACCACGCGCATGGGCGCGGGCGCTGCTGCGCGTTAGTTACCATGCATTTACCGGCGTTTTGGTGGTCAAAGAAATGGTGCGTGCGGCGATGTTCAAAGAGAAAAATTTGGGCGTGCCTGCACTGTGGCGCGGTTTGAAAGACGGACTGCGCGGGCGCTTTGGCGCGATGTCGAACTAATCGCTATTTACTCGTCGCGCCCCAACATGCGTGGGTCGATCGGTTTGCCCACATCCTTTTTCGTGCGCAATTGATTTTTCTTGCGCTGATGGCGCACCAATTGCTCGGCCACGCGTTCGCGCCACGAATCACGGCGCATTACCAGCCAACGTGGCGAGCGGAAGGTCACCATGCGCCGATACAGCCAGATGTACAGCAGCACAAAAAACAACGCAATCCACATCAAAGCGCGCGTGTTGGACCAAAACAGCACCGCCGGAATCACCGTCAGCGAAGCCATCCCCCACAAATACGGCGCGGTCATCGAGTTGCGTTGCGTACGCACATGCGCATCATCTGCGCGCACCATCCAGCGCACGAGGCGCTTGTACACCATCATGTGAAAATGCAGGCCATCGGGTGTGCCGGGCGATTGGCCGCGAACAAATTTTTTGCGATAAATCGAAAACAGCGTTTCCCACACCGGATACAGCATCAACACCAGCGGGAACCACGGCGACACCGCCGTATTGCGCTCGATCAGCAACACCGACAGCACGCCGAGCACAAAGCCCCACAAATACGCCCCGCCGTCGCCCGCAAAAATCATACCGCGCGGAAAATTCCACACCCAAAAACCCAGGGTCGCGCCGAACAGCGCGCACGCCACGGCGAGCACTTGATAATCCGCGACCTTGAACGCCACATACGCAATCGCCGCCGTCACCATCAGCACCACCATGCCCGCCAAACCATTGTAACCGTCGATGATGTTCACCGCGTGCGCCACGCCGCCGACCGCAAACATCGTGAACAGCAACGAACCGACCGGAATCGCCAGCAGCATGTCCAAGCCCGGCACAGCGACAAAATCAATGCGCGCGTGCAGCAGCCACCACGCCAACGCCGCGGAGAAAAAACTCGCCAGCAGTCGATCGCGCGGCCCCACCTTTTTGGTCAAATCCTCCGCCAAGCCAGCGATGAACGCCGGAATCAGCGTCATCATGAACACCACCCACCACTGCCAGCGGATCGGCGCGACGTTGACCGAAATCAGCGCACCGATCATCAGGCCGAAAAAGACCGGAATTCCACCGACGCGCGGCGTGCTGTGAACGTGGAATTTTTGCGGCCCACCCAAATGATGATCGTGCGTCAGATGCGAATGGACGTGCTGATAGCGCAGTAACCAAATGGTCACGGCGAAACTGACGATCAAGGCACCAATGAGCGTTAATAACATCGAGCGATTTACGGAAAAAATAAACACGACCAACGCGAAAACGGTTGGTAAGGGAATCGGTATATTGTACCGTATAGGGTTTGTTGCTAACTAGAATATTTACGCGGAATCTGTTGGTTTAAGCTGTCTACACGACAATGTTTGAGGCTCTATGCACTCAATTTATACTACACTACCACGATATTTAATTCGTCAACATTATGATAAGTCTATGAAACGTCAATTCATTTTATTGTTTGCGCTTAAGATTCTTTTTTCCATATTGTTACTGCTCATATGGATTATTCAAGTAGATCGCAGGGATTTCGTTTGCTTTACTCAAGATGATTGCTTAACGATTTGGGATGGCGCGATTATTAAAGGAAAATACTTTGGGTTTCTTGAGCCGAAAAATGCCTTTATCATGAAGTTTGGTCATTGGTATGAAATAGGCGCGCCATCTGGCTGGCATATTTCTGAAGAAGGTAAAGTTAATTTTGAACCATGCGTTAGCAATAACAGCAAGTGTTTAACGGTTTCAGTAAGTGCTGATCCAATTCCTGAACTTTATGCTGCATTTGGAAAAGAAACCGTAGTGAGTCACCTACGGGTATTTGGATTTAACCCAATTGCTGCATTTTTATTGGATGGAATATCGAATGTGTATCAATGGCTGCTATTGATGGCAATCTCGATATTTTCGGTTTTCTCAATTAACGTTATAGCGCAGTTAAAATCTAAGTGCAAAGCTGTTATGGTTGAAACATTATTGGTTGCCGGCTCAGTCATAGGTTTAAGTGTATTGTCTGTGATGCTGGTTCTTTTATTAAGGACGGTTGGGTAATTCGTACAGATTTAATTACTGTTCATAATGTATTCTAAGTCATTATTTTTACGTCATATCGTGTATAGGTATCATTTCCTCTTGTTTTGTACCATCGCAGCATTGAGTGGCTGTGGTCTGGAATTGCTGCATCTGTCGCATGGCTTGCTACTCGGGACATTGCTGATCAGTGTATTGATCGGTTAGATTTTGGCGGATTTGCGCTGGGCGGACGTGCTGCGTCACGGGCGCAGCAGTGTGATGGTGTTATTCATTGCCATAGTGGTGACGGCGTTATTTGCCGCGGGTGCGGCGTAGCTGCTGCATTTAGAGTTTCGCGCGCTGATGGTGTCGTATATTCCGGGTGCGATCGAAACGGTGGCGACCGTTACCCTCGCCGCAGGCATGAATGTGATGTTTATTCTGTCGCATCATTTGCTGCGGCTGATGGTGTTGCACATTACGCCGGTGTTTGTGCGTGATAAAGGTGATTAGTGCAGCACATTTAACGTGGCAAACCCTGTGCCAATGCGGCGTTGGCGCGTTCAATGGCTTTGCCCTCTTTCCAGCTCATGTAGCGCTGTTGGAAACGCGCTTTCATCACATCGTCGAATTTGCGCTGAATCAGCAGATTCCACAGGCTGTGCGCCTTTACCGCCCAGCTTTCGTCCCACGCGCGCAGGGAAATCGAAAATGAGCCATCCAGATATTTCATCCAGTGCCACCAGCCGCTGGGCATAAACAGCGTGTCGCCGCGCTCCAAAAAGCATTCAATGCCTTCCACGCCGTCCAGCGCCGGAAAGCGCGTCGTGTCGGGGTTCTCCACATCGTAGTCCTCCAACGCATAGGTTGCATACGGGATGCGGTACAGGCGCTCTTTCCATTTGTAGTCAAACAAAATGATGTGTTTTCGGCCAAAATGCGTGTGGAAAATATGCGCCATGTCGATGTCATAGTGCAGGAAGGTTTCCGAACCGATGCCGCCGAAAAACATCGTCGGGTGTTTGTCGAGAAAGCCGCCCATCAAGTCCTTCGGTGACACATAGTCGTCAAGTAGGCTGGGCGCGTGCTGGATCGGGTCAAACAGGAAAATGCGTAAATCCGTCGGCTCGCGTTGGATCAAATCAATGTAGTCGGCGAACTTCATCTGCGCGCTCGGCGCATTGATCGGCGCGGCGGGGTCGGCCTTGCTGCTGTCGTACAGCGGTACGGTGATGTCGCCCACGACGGATTTCATATAATCCAGCGACCATTTTTCAAATGCAGGCCAGCGCCGCGCCATATTGCGAATCACCAGCGGGCGGCGTGGTTTCAGATATTTTTCGACGAATTCTTCGCGGTTGATGTCATCCACTACGTCAATTGGCGTTAGTTTAAAGCCCATATAACCATCTCATTGCAATGCTGAAAAGTATATTTTAGTGAATTTTTGATGACGCGATGGCGGTGGGCGCTAAAAATCGCTGGGTCATTTGGCATGATTGCAACAGTAAGTGTTTCCTTAAACGCCTCTTACTTATTCCCACGCCACCTGTTTCACGCCGCGCAGTTTTTTCAACTGTGTCAGCAGCTCGTTGGTCGGGGTGATTTGCCAATCCATGCCCAGTTTGATTTCCGCTGAGGCGCCATCCACGCGCGTGCGCAGCGTGATGTTCAGCCCTTCCGGGTCGAAGTGCTGGCTCAGGAGTTTTTTGAATGCGCTGACGTCAAAACCGGCGGGAGTTGCGTTGCGCAAATCGAGGTCAATCAGCAGGGCGTTGGCATTGGCCACGCGCGCATGGGTCAGATCCATGAGGCGTTTGCAGTTGATGCGCAGATTGTCGCCGCCGTTGTATTTGTCGGGTGAGACGGCGGCTTGGATGAACACGAGTTGCTCTTCTTTGATGAATCGCGCGTAGCGTTCAGCCTCTTCGGCGAAAATCAGCAGCTCCAGTCGGTCGGTTTTATCGTCCAGCGTGATGAACACGCGCTTGCCGCGTTCGGTGTTTTGCCAGCGCACCGAGGTGATGATGCCGGCGATGGTCACGAGGTCGTGGCTCGGGTGCAGATTGGCGAGCTTGGTCGGCGCGATTTGTCGCGCTTCTTGCTCGTATTCGTCAAACAGATGGCCGGAGAGGTAGAAGCCGAGCGCGACTTTTTCGTGTGCGAGTTGCTCGCGCAGCGTCCATGGCTCAACGTTTTCCAACTCGGTTTGCCACTGCTCGCCAAGGGTTTGCTCGTCGTCAAACAGGCTGTTTTGGTGCGCGTTGTCGGCGGCGTGTGTGGCCGCTTGCAATGCTGCGTCAACGCTGGCCAGCAGGCTGGCGCGGTTGGCGTGGAGCTGGTCAAACGCACCGGCCTTGATCAGAGATTCGATGGTTCGGCGGTTGACGTGGGCTTTGTCCACACGCATACAGAAGTCGAAGAAACTGGCGAAGGCGCCATTGGCCGCGCGCTCGTTGGTGATGGCTTCGACCGCTGACTGCCCCGTGCCTTTGACCGCGCCCAGACCGTAGCGGATGGTTTTGGCGTGGTTTTCGCCTTCGCGTAAAAACGGTTCGAAAAAGTAGTTGGAGCTGTTGATATCGGGTGGCAAAATCGTCAGACCGTTTTGCTCCACGCTGTCTTGGTACAGCGTTTGCACCTTGTCGGTGTAGTCCATGTCCAGCGACAGGGTGGCGGCCATGAATTCGGCGGGGTAGTAGTGTTTGAACCACGCGGTGTGGTAGGCGATCAGTGCGTAGGCGGCCGAGTGCGATTTGTTAAAACCGTAGTCGGCGAATTTTTCCATCAGCTCGAATAAGTGCGTGGCCAAGCCAGCTTCGACGCCATTTACTTTTTGCGCGCCCTCGACGAAAATCGCGCGCTGACGCGCCATTTCGTCTTTATCCTTTTTACCCATCGCGCGCCGCAACAAATCCGCGCCGCCGAGCGAGTAGCCCGCCAGAATCTGCGCGACCAGCATCACCTGCTCTTGGTACACCATCACGCCGAAGGTGGATTCGAGCACCGGCTTGAGTTTCGGGTGGAAATACCACGCGTCTTCGCCTTTGCCTTTGATTTTTTGCTGGCTTTTGCGCTGGATGAAGTCATCCACCATGCCTGAGCCGAGCGGCCCCGGGCGGTTCAGCGCCATCAAGGCAATCACGTCCTCAAAGCAATCGGGCTTGAGTTTTTTCTCCAATTCCTTCGCGCCGCGCGCCTCGGATTGGAACACCGCGGTCGTATTGCCCTGCGTGAATACCTCGAATACATTCGGGTCGTCCAACGTGAGTTGATCCAGCTCGAACGACGCCTGATCGGGATGCAATTGTTTTAGATACATCACCGCGCGTTTGAGCACGGTCAAGTTTCGCAGCCCCAAAAAGTCAAACTTAACGAGGCCGATGTCCTCCACGTCTTTTTTGTCGTACTGGCTGACCACGTCGGTCGTGCCCTGTGCGCAATACATCGGACAAAAATCGGTGATTTTACCCGGCGCGATCAATACGCCACCCGCATGCATACCGATGTTGCGCGTCAGTCCTTCGAGCGGCTCGGACAGTTTGACAATCGCCTGTGCCTCATCCTCACGCTCCACGCGTTCTTTGAAAGTCGGCTCCTCGGCCAGCGTGCGCGCGAGCGTCCACGGATTGGTCGGCTCATGCGGAATCAGTTTCGACAGCCCGTCGCAATAACTGTACGGCATGTCCAAAATCCGCCCGACGTCGCGCACCACCGCTTTTGCGCCAAAAGTACCAAACGTCGCAATTTGTGAGACCGAGCTAACCCCGTACTGTTGCTTGACGTAGTTAATCACACGGTCGCGCCCGTCCTGGCAAAAGTCAATGTCAAAGTCGGGCATGGAGACGCGCTCGGGATTGAGGAATCGTTCAAACAGCAGGTCATACGCCAGCGGATCGAGGTCGGTAATCAGCAGCGCATACGCCACCAACGAGCCTGCGCCCGAGCCGCGCCCGGGGCCGACCGGCACATCGTTGTCCTTCGCCCACTGAATGAAATCAGCGACGATCAAAAAATAACCCGGAAAACCCATCTGCACGATGGTGTTCAGTTCAATCTCCAAACGCTCGTGGTAACGCGGCGCTTGCTCGGTGCGCACATCGGCGTCGGGGTACAGCTTGCGCAAGCGCGCTTCCAAACCGCGTCGCGACACGATGCGCAGATACTCGTCGAGCGATTCGCCATTCGGCGTGGGAAAATCCGGCAGGCGGTTGATGCCCAACTCCAAGCTCAAATTACACTGCTGCGCAATCGCCACCGAGTTCGCCAATGCGCTCGGTAAATCGGCAAAACGCGCCTGCATTTCGGCCTGCGTGAGCAAATATTGGCATGGCTCGAACGCATTTTTCCGACGCGGATTGGCCAAAATATCGCCGCGCGCCACGCACACCCGCGCCTCGTGCGCGCGGTGGTCTTCGGCGTTGAGAAATTGAATCGCGTGCGTCGCCACCAGCGGCGTGTGCGTCTGCGCCGCCAGTTGCGCTGCGAGCAGCGTTTGTGCCTCCGACTCAGGCGTGTCCAGACGCTGCACTTCGAGGTAAAAGCGGTTGTTGAATGCGGCGCGCCATTGTTGCAAGGCGCTTTGCGCCTGTGCGGTTTTGTCCTTGAGCAACAACTGACCGATTTCGCCATCGTGCGCGCCCGACAGCGCGATCAGGCCGTCATTGGCCTCGTTCAGCAGCCATTCGGCGTCAATTTGCGCGTAATTGCGTTGATTGTTCACCACATAGGCGCGCGTGATCAAATCGCACAGGCGGTTGTAGCCCTGCGTGTTTTGGATCAGCAGCAGCAGGCGAAACGGCGCGCGTTCGTCGTCCGGATTGACGATGTTCACGTCCGCGCCGAGGATGGGCTTGATGCCCTTGTCGCGCGCCTTTTTATAAAACTTAATCAGCCCGAACGTATTCATCAAATCGGTCATCGCCAGCGCCGCTTGATCATCCGCGCGCGCTTTGCTCACCGCGTCGCCCACGCGAATGATGCCGTCGGTGACGGAAAATTCGCTGTGCATGCGTAGGTGGACAAAGGCGGGAGCGTTCATAAGTGGCGGTGAATACGTTAAAATGGGCGAACTGAATATCAAAACAGACCGCCATTATACCCAATGCCCGCCGCCGAAACTGCACAACCGCTGTCCGAACTGATTCGCCCCGATACGTGGTTGGCGCAGGCGTGGGCGAGCGCGCAGCAACATCACGGCGTTTATATCGGTCGTTTTGCCCCCTCGCCGTCCGGCAAACTGCATCAAGGCTCGCTCATCGCCGCCCTCGCCTCCTATCTGCACGCGCACTGGCACGGCGGTGTGTGGCGGGTGCGCATGGAAGACGTCGATCAGTCACGCTGCACGCGCGCCATCGGCGCGCATCAGTTGGCGACTTTGTGCGCGTTGGGTTTTCAATTCGATGAGCCGGTGCTGTGGCAGACCGAGCGCTTCGACGCCTACCGTGCGGCATTTGAACAACTACGCGCGCATCGGCGCGTGTATCCCTGCGCGTGTACGCGCAAGCAAATTGCCGAGCAGCAGGCGCAACTCGGCGTGGCGCATTACCCGCGGACCTGTCGCAACGGTAGGGCCAACAGCGTCGTCAACGATGCCGCCATACGCTCGTGGCGCTTTGATGTGGGTGATGAAATAATTACTTGGACGGACGAAGCGGGGTCAATCAACACCGAGCGCTTATCCGAAACCAGCGGCGACTTCGTGATTCGGCGCGGTGCGCAGGACACCGACGACTGGGCGTATCAACTCGCCGTGGTGGTGGACGATGCGGCGCAAGGCGTGACCCACGTCGTGCGTGGCGCGGATTTATTTGGCTCCACTGCGCGGCAAATCGCGCTGCAACGCGCCCTCGGCTACCCCGCGCCGCAATACAGCCATGTGCCGCTGCTGACCAATGTGCACGGCGAAAAACTCTCGAAAAGCGAACAAGCGCCCGAATTGGACGCGCTCAATCCGCTCGCCGCTTTGCAACACGCGTGGCACTTTCTCGGTGGAATGGATTTTGACTGTGCTGATTTAGCGGATTTTTGGCGGCAGGTTTTACTTCACCAAAGCCGTTAAAACCCCTGTGTACACATCCGCGAGCGGCTGCAAATCCGCCACCGCGACGCATTCGTCGATCTGATGAATGGTTTTGCCGACGGGGCCGAACTCGATCACTTGCGGGCAAATCGTGGCGATGAAGCGTCCGTCCGACGTACCGCCGGTGGTGGACAATTCCGGCGTTTTGCCCGAAGCGGCGTGTACCGCTTGACTGATCGCATGGGATAACTCTCCCGCAGGCGTGAGGAAGGGATGTCCGCCGATCACCCAATTCAGCGCGTAGTCCAAGCCATGTTGATCCAAAATCGCATGCACGCGCTGCTGCAAACCTTCCGCTGTGCTGGCGGTGGAAAAGCGGAAATTGAAATCCACCACGCATTCGCCCGGAATGATGTTGCTCGCGCCTGTGCCCGCGTGGATGTTCGAGACCTGCCATGAGGTCGGCGGGAAATATTCGTTGCCCTCATCCCACACGGTCGCGACCAATTCAGTCAACGCGGGTGCGAACAGGTGAATCGGATTTTTCGCGCGCTGCGGATAGGCGATGTGGCCTTGTTTGCCCTTGATGGTCAAGCGCCCGCTCATCGTGCCGCGACGACCGTTTTTCATCATGTCGCCGAAGCTTTCCAATGAAGTCGGCTCACCGACGATGCACCAGTCCAGCATTTGCCCGTTGTTTTTCAGCCACTCCACGACTTTCACCGTGCCGTCGTTCGCGGGGCCTTCCTCGTCGCTGGTAATCAGCAGCGCGATGTTGTGCTGCGGGTTCGGATTCGTCTGCAAAAACTGTTCAATCGAGGTGACGAATGCGGCGATCGAAGCCTTCATGTCCGCTGCGCCGCGCCCGTACAGCAAGCCGTCGCGTATGGTTGGCTCAAACGGATCGCTCGCCCATTTTTCCACCGGCCCCGTTGGCACCACATCGGTGTGACCGGCGAAGACGAAGGTTTTGGCGTTTGTTGACGCACCACGACTACCGTGACGAAGCGCCCACAAATTGGTCACGCGAAAATCATCGGGGCCGGACACGATGTTGGTGAATTCAAAGCCCAGCGGCGCTAGACGGGATTTGATCAGTTCTTGACAACGTGCATCGTCAGGCGTGACGGAGCGCAGGCGGATGAGGTCGCAGGTGAGATCGAAAGTGGTGTTGGTCATGGTATTGTTAGGTTTTTCTGCTATTCCCAAAGCGGGTATTGGATTGAATTAAATTTTGACGCTCTCCGCCGCGTGGCGCTTACTTTTTGGCATGACCCAAAAAGTAAGCAAAAAGGTCTAGCCGCCATCTCGCACATCAATGAACGCTCAATGCGGTCGGTTTGAAACTCGCGTTTATAAAGCAAACGCTCAAACAGCAAACCTCCTGCACATACGAAGCATTCATTGGCGTGATGAGCGGCAGATACTTGCGGTCAATAGCGTGCTTCGTACAAAAGCTACTTTAGCGTGGTTAATTGATCTTCATCGTGCCCCACCCACATATCGCCGTCGGTGACGACGACGGGGCGTTTGATCACGCTGGTTTTGGTCAGCATCAGTTCGATTGCGCCTTTGTCCGTGGCTGCGAGTGCTTGCTCCTCTGCGGATAGGCCGCGCCACGTCGTGCCTTTTTTATTCACCAACACGTCGCGCGGAATGGTTTTAAGCCACTGATTCAAAGTCTTTGCATCAATCCCCGATTTTTTGAAATCGTGGAATTGGTAATCAACGCCGTGTTCTTCCAGCCAAACGCGGGTTTTTTTCACGGAGTTGCAGTTGGGGATGCCGTAGATGCTAATCATGGTGTGCGAGAAATCCTAATAGATGTTTTAACCTTCATAAGCCTTGATAATGATTGGCTTTGCTTGCTCAAAGTCTTCGTATGATTTAATGCGTAACAATACATCGCCAGTTCCCCAATGACCAATTTGGCTTACATCTTCGCCAATGTTTGGCAACTCGATCGCGCTTGGATTTAGGTTCAAATAAAGCAAAATTTCATTCAAATTAATGACTACGCAAGCGAAGTTTTTTAGTCTCTTAAAAGCGGCATATAGTTTTAATTCTTTACGTACTACGTCATCGCCTAGAGCTTGTAAGTAATCTTCAATACTGGCTAATAACGTGCGAGTTTCCGAAGATAATTTCTCTACCCATTCGGCATATGATTTATCGTGAGTTTTCTTCGAGGGATGATTTGTAAGCGATTGTTCATAAGGTGATACGGCGATTTTACGAGAGCTTGTTCGGCTGTTTACATTTTCCAATAAAAACAGATCCTGCCCAAATAGTTTATAACGTACTAAGTCAATGTTGCGGTCAATTTGAGCTATTGCATGAGCATCAAATTTTGTAAAATCTGTGGCTATACAAATTAAACGAGGGCTCGTCCAATCTATTTCATCTGCAATATTAGCCCCTAATGTTTTATGCACTAAACGTTCATACTCTCCTTGATGATCCATCAGCCAGTCAAGGTAATATAGGCCTTGATTAATCACATTTTCACTTACTGCACGCTTATATTCAATAATGACAGGGCAGTTATCTTCGTCTAGACCAAGTGTGTCAATACGCCCCCCATGAATAGGCCCAGTAGAGTATTCGCTAGACAAAAAACGCACACCAAGCAATAACTCTAGATGACGTTCGATTTTTATTTGCAGAGGTTTTTCTAAATCGGAGCCCTCACCTTTGAGCTCAAATGCTCCTGAAGTGGTTAAATTGAAGATTTTGATTTCGCTCATGATATAAAGACCCTAGTAATATTGGGTTTTACTCCCCGCGCAACAATTCATTGATGCTGGTTTTGCTGCGGGTTTGTGCGTCCACCTTTTTCACAATCACGGCGCAGTACAGGCTGTATTTACCGTCGGCGGATGGCAGTGAGCCGGAAACGACCACCGAGCCTTCGGGTACGCGACCGTAGGTCACTTCGCCGGTGGCGCGGTCGTAGATTTTGGTCGATTGGCCGATGTATACGCCCATGCTGATGACGCAGTTGTCTTCGACGATCACGCCTTCGACGATTTCGGAGCGCGCGCCGATGAAGCAGTTGTCGCCGATGATGGTTGGGTTGGCTTGCATCGGTTCGAGGACGCCGCCGATGCCCACGCCGCCGGACAGGTGGACGTTTTTACCGATTTGCGCGCAGGAGCCGACGGTCGCCCATGTGTCGACCATGGTGCCTTCATCGACATACGCGCCGATGTTGACGTACGATGGCATCAAAACCACATTTTTGCCGATGAATGAACCACGTCGCGCGACCGCGGGCGGTACCACGCGGAACCCACCGGCTGCGAAATCGGCCTCGGTGTAGTTGGCGAACTTGGACGGTACTTTGTCGTAAAACTGGGTGTAGCCGCCGGCTGGCATCACGGCATTATCTTCCAAACGGAATGAGAGCAACACGGCTTTTTTCACCCATTGGTTGACGTGCCATTGACCGTCTTTTTTCTCAGCGACGCGCAGTGTGCCGGCGTCGAGTTGGCTCAGGACTTGTGCAACGGCCTCGCGTACTTCGGCGGGAGCGGTTTTTGGAGAAAATTCAGTGCGTTGTTCCCAAGCGGCGTCGATGATTTGTTCTAATGTGTTCATGGCGTGTCCTATGAATAAGTGAGGTGGGAGAGTCAGATGGCTGACCCTCTCTTCGATTAAAATTCAGTACAAAAATTTAAAAACGGTGCTGTCATGCCCGCGTAGGCAGGTGTTCAGCGCATATAAAAAGTAATGAAGCGAGCGTAGCGAAAGCTTCGCGGAACGCAATGGCGATGCTTTGTTGAAGCACGCATTCGCTTGCCAAGCGCTTCAGTTGTTGCAAACAGCCGTTATTATAATGGCAATCGCGGTGTTTGGATTTTGAATCTGGTGCGAGGCGGGGATTTGTTGCGGGTCTGTGTGCAGAATGGGTGTTCATGGGTGCTCATGGGTGAAATGGTACAATGCCCGCTTATGGTCGTCTCCTGACGCTGCTTTGTGAAAGTTGTTATGCCTCCGCTTTTGTTTCCTTCCCGTTCCACGTTGATCGTTGCTCGCTTGGCCTTATTGTACGTCGCTTCTTTTTGGGGCTTGTCGTGGCTGGCATTCCGTTATTTGTATGCGTGGGGCATGAGCGGCATGAGCGTGGGCATTTCGATTGCGCTGGTGGCAACGGCGATCGCGGCGTTTTTCGCGCGTGAATTTTTGCTCAGTGAGTGGCGCGTGACGCCGAAGCGGCAGTTGTGGCTCATCATGTTGTGCGCGGCATTCAGTAATTTGGGCTTCACTTGGGGGATGTTGCACGGCGAGGTGATGCGGGTGATGCTGTTGTTTTACCTGATGCCGGTGTGGACGGGTTTGCTGGCGACGCTGGTGTTTCGCGAGCGCACCAATTGGGCGGGCTGGACGGGTATTGCGCTGGGTTTGTTGGGCGCGATGGTGATGTTGTACGAGCCGCGTTTGGGGCTGCCTGTGCCGGCCAACGCCGCCGAATGGGCCGGTTTGGGTGCGGGCGTGGCTTCGGCGGTGATGAATGTGAACATCCGCCATGTGTCGAAAATGCGACCGGAGTTTCAGGCGTTTTTATTTGGCTTGGGCGCGATTGTGGTGGGTTCGGTTTGGCTGCTGTTTGAAACGGGTCCCCATTGGCCGCGCGCGGAGTATGTCGGTTCGGCGTTGGCGGTGATTGTGCTGATGGGCGCATTGCTGATGCTCAGTTACAAAGCCTATCAATTCGGCCTGCGCTACTTAACCTCGCATCAGGCAGTGGTGATTTTCCCGTTTGAGCTGGTGGTCGGTGCGGTCTCCAGCGCGCTGATTGCTCACGAATTGATGAGCACGCGCGCATGGATTGGCGGTCTGCTGATTGCCTCGGCCAGTTTCATTGCCAACTGGTGGGGCGTGCAGGAGGAACAGGAGGTGCCGCACCATGTGGGTTCTGGCGAATAGCTGTCAATCTTAACGAATCGTGATGAATTGCACGAAGTGGAAAAACACCGGCGCGGCGTAGACCACGCCGTCGAGTCGATCCAACACACCCTGATTGCGCCCCGTGACCTCACCCCAATCGCGTACACCCATGCTGATGGCGATGGCGCGCATGACCACGCGCCCGAGCACTGACGACATAGCGATCAGCGCACCGGCGATCAATGCCTGCCACGGACGCAGCGGCGTGAACCAGAAAAACGAGGCGGCCAGAGTCGCGGTCACGCCTGCGCTGACCCACATACCGTTCCACGTCACCCGATCATGGATTTTCTCGGCAATGCGCATGGAGCCGTCGCGGAAATAATAATCCGCAACGTGCTGCACGAGCGCAGCCGAGCGCACCAAGACGAGGAAAAACAGCAGAAACAAAGCGCGGCGGCCATTGGAAAAATGGCTCACAGTTTCGATGTTCAAAATCGCCACCATGTGGCTGATACAATAAACCGCGACCATCAGTCCCCACTGCACCGATGCGTTGCGCGTCAAAAAGCGATCGGTGTCCTGCCGCGTCGCGCTAATCACCGGCAGCAGTAAAAACGCATAAACGGGGATCAGTACGGTGAACAGCCCAAACTCCGAAAAGCCAATCAAAATATATTGCAGCGGCAAGACCACGAAAAACGCCAGAGAAATCGCCCGATGGTCACCGATTTTCACCGGCGTGAGCGTGATGAACTCGCGCAGCGCGATAAAGGACAGCATCATACTGGCGATCAGGCCGCCGACCAGGCCGAACAAGCCGGTCAAAATCGCGATCAAAAACATCCACCAGAACGAGCCGAGATAGCGTTGCGTGCGCATGAGAAACACGCGTCGCACCTTTTTATGGTTTTTCTCCGCATACTTGAGCGAAAAATAAGTGATGATGTGCCCCAAACCAACCAACAGCGTTAAAACCAGCAAAGTCAGGATGAAGCGTTCGTATTCAGACCAGTCAGACCAATTCATGGAAAAATCGCTTAAAAAGAGTTAATTGCTGGCAACATGCGGTGCGCGTGCAGAAATCACACCCTGACGGGCGCGTTCGAGAAAATCATCCTTGTCCTCGCCCTCTTGCAAATAAAAGGGCTTGCCAAAACGTGCGGTACAGGCCAAAGGCACCGGCCAAAACTCACCTTTGGGCATGATGCGACTGAGGTTTTCCAGATAAACGGGGATGAATTCGACGTGCGGAAAGCGTTTGGCCAAATGATAAATGCCCGACTTGAACGGCTGCGGCACTTCGCCTTTATTGCGTGTGCCTTCGGGAAAAATAATCAGCGATTCGCCACTCGCCAGCGTGTCGTACAGCGGTTGCAGCGGATCCTCGCCGTTGGCATCTTCTTTCGAACGCTTGATGTAGACCGCATTCAGACCGTTGGTGGTGAGCCAGCGTTTGAATTTATTGTTCGCCCAGTAGTCCCACGCCGCCACGGTATGCGTGTGCTTTTGCAAATGCTCGGGCAATGCCGCCCAAATCGCCACGGTGTCGATGTGACTGGTGTGGTTGGCGATGTAAATCCGCTGGTTGTGGTTCGGCTGACTGCCGACCCAGCGCGGGTATGCGCCGACCAAAATTCGTGCCAAAAGTTGTAAAAAATGGGAAACCCACATATCTATTCCTATGCCGTATCGCGTTTTGCCGACTGCTCTGGGTCGGTGTTAACCTTTGGCCAACAACGGTTTTAAATACACGCCGGTCACACTCTTCGGATTCGCTGCGACTTCCTCCGGTGTGCCCTGCGCGATGATTTGACCACCGCCTGCGCCGCCTTCGGGGCCCATGTCGATGATCCAATCAGCGGTTTTGATCACGTCTAAATTGTGCTCGATGATGACGATGGTGTTGCCGTGCGCGGATAATTGGTTAATGACTGACAATAGTAACTCAATATCGGCAAAATGCAAGCCGGTTGTCGGTTCATCGAGGATGTATAGCGTGCGGCCGGTGTCGCGTTTGGACAGTTCCAACGCGAGTTTGACGCGCTGGGCCTCGCCACCGGAGAGCGTGGTGGCGGACTGACCGAGCGTGATGTAGCCGAGGCCGACATCGAGTAGGGTTTTGAGTTTGCGCGCCACGGTTGGGACGGCGTTGAAAAATTCATGCGCCTGCTCCACAGTCATTTCGAGCACTTCGTGGATGTTTTTGCCTTTGTATTGCACTTCCAGTGTTTCGCGGTTGTAGCGTTTGCCGTGGCAGACGTCGCACGAGACGTAGACGTCGGGCAAAAAGTGCATTTCGACTTTCAGCACGCCATCGCCTTCGCAGGCTTCGCAACGGCCGCCTTTGACGTTGAACGAAAAACGGCCCGGTTGATAACCGCGCTCTTTCGCAGTGGGTACTTGAGCGAACAATTCGCGCACCGGCGTGAACAGGCCGGTGTAGGTCGCGGGATTGGAGCGCGGGGTGCGGCCAATCGGCGACTGATCGACGTTAATCACTTTGTCGAAATGTTCCAAGCCGTGAATCTCGTCGTGTGGCGACGGCTCCTCCGAGGCGCGGTTGATCTGGCGTGCGGCGGCCAGATACAGCGTTTCGTTGATCAGTGTGGATTTGCCCGAGCCGGATACGCCTGCGACGCAGGTCATCAGGCCGACGGGCAGACGCAGTTCGACGTTTTTCAGATTGTTGCCACGCGCGCCTTTGATCACCAATTCTTTTTCGGTTTTGGCGCGGCGTTTTTCCGGTACGGCGATTTTGCGTTTGCCCGAGAGGAAATGGCCGGTGGCCGAATCGGGGTGGTTTTCCACTTCGCTTGGTGTGCCTTGCGCCACCACTTGGCCGCCGTGCTCGCCTGCGCCCGGCCCCATGTCCACCACGTAGTCGGAGGCGCGGATCATGTCTTCGTCGTGTTCAACCACAATCACGGTGTTGTCCAAATCGCGCAGGTGTTTGAGCGTGCCGATCAGGCGGTCGTTGTCGCGCTGATGCAGACCGATGGAGGGCTCGTCGAGCACGTACATCACGCCGGTTAAGCCTGAGCCAATCTGCGAGGCGAGGCGAATGCGTTGCGCTTCGCCGCCCGAGAGCGTGTCCGCGCTGCGTTCAAGCGAGAGGTAATCCAGCCCGACGTTGTTCAAAAATTGCAGGCGCAGGGTGATTTCCTTGATGATGCGGTCGGCGATTTCGCGCTTCGCGCCGGAAAGTTCGAGCGACTGGAAATACGCCAGCGTATCGCGCAGCGCCAAATGGCTGATTTCGTGCAAGGTACGCGCCGCATCGTCCTCGCCCACGCGCACATTGCGTGCGGATTCGCGCAGGCGCGTGCCGTCACACGCGGGGCACGGTTGGATGTTTTGCAGTTTGGCCAACTCCTCGCGGATGGTGGCTGAGTCGGTTTCTTTGTAGCGTCGTTCCAGATTTGGAATCACGCCTTCAAACGTGTGCTCGCGCACCACGGAGCGGCCTTTGTCCGACAAATAGGTGAATGGAATGGTCTGGCGCCCCGAGCCGTAGAGAATTCTTTGCTGTGCGGTATCGCTCAATGATTCAAACGGCGTGTCGATGTCAAAGTCGTAGAATCCCGCCAAACCCTGCATCATGCTGAATGAATACGCATTGCGCTTGTCCCAGCCCTTGATTGCGCCCGAGGCGAGCGACAAGGATGGAAAGGCGACCACGCGTTTGGGATCGAAAAAGGTGACGTGACCCAAGCCGTCGCATTCGGGGCAAGCGCCCATCGGATTATTGAACGAAAACAGGCGCGGCTCCAATTCGGCAATCGCGTAATCGCAATCCGGCTCGGGGCAGGCGAATTTCGCGCTGAACAGTTGCTCGGCGTTGCTGTCCATATCCACCGTCAGCGCGCGCCCTTCGGCCAAACGCAGCGCGGTTTCAAAGCTCTCGGCGAGGCGTTGTTTCAGGTCGGCGCGTACTTTCACGCGATCCACCACCACCTCGATGGTGTGTTTGTCGTTTTTCTTGAGCGTGGGTAAATTGTCCACGTCGTAAATCTGCGCGACGGCCTCGTTCGCCGTGCCGCCGCCGGAGCGCACGCGAAAACGCACGAAGCCTTGCGCCTGCATGTGGGCGAATAAATCCTCGTGCGTGCCTTTGCGATTGACCACCACCGGCGCGAGAATCATCAAGCGTGTGTCCTCGGGCAAAGCCAACACCGTATCGACCATCTGCGAGACGGTTTGCGACGACAGTGGCAAATGGTGGTGCGGGCAATACGGCGTGCCCACGCGCGCGAACAGCAAACGCAGATAGTCGTGAATCTCGGTCACGGTACCGACGGTGGAGCGCGGGTTGTGGCTGGTGGCTTTTTGCTCAATCGAAATTGCAGGTGACAAGCCCTCAATCAAATCGACGTCGGGCTTTTCCATTAATTGTAAAAACTGCCGCGCATACGCCGACAGACTTTCGACGTAGCGGCGCTGCCCTTCCGCGTACAGCGTGTCAAACGCCAAACTCGATTTGCCCGAGCCGGACAAGCCGGTGATGACCACCAATTTTTGTCGGGGTAAATCCAGCGAAATGTTTTTCAGATTGTGGGTTCGCGCCCCACGGATTTTGATTTCGTTCATAAGCTATGTGCGCACATCTCGGTTGCATTCAATCCACTACTATAACCTTTTTCCAACCCTTCTGTCATGCATGGGATGGGCGAAAAATCAGGAGTAGCGGGGAAAATGTGGGTGCGGTGTCTTTGTAAGCATTTGTATCAATTATGGCGGGAGGGTGGGTAAAACTGTTAAGATGCGCGTTTGCAGCCTGTCTGCACTTTGTCTGTATATTAAATGATCGCTTTGTATGGCTTCTTCTGATTTGAATCAATTGAGCGCGCAGGAACGCATGATCAGCGTGCGGCTGGCGCTGGTGTTTGCCTTGCGTATGTTTGGGCTGTTTGTCGTGTTGCCGGTGCTGGCGCCGTATGCGTTGACCTTGCCTTTGGGCGGCGGCGCGGTGAGTACACCCGAAAAAATGGGTATGGCGATTGGCTTGGCGATGGGCGCGTATGGCCTGACGCAGGCGTTTTTGTACATTCCCTACGGTTTGGCCTCGGATCGGTTTGGCCGAAAACCGGTGATTACCCTCGGCTTGCTGATTTTTGCGGCGGGCAGCATTTGGGCAGCGACGGCGCAGACGGTTTATGGTTTGGCGGCGGCGCGGGCGTTGCAAGGCGCCGGTGCGATTTCCAGCGTGGTGGTGGCGATGGTCGCCGATACCACGCGCGACTCGGTGCGCACGCGCGCGATGGCGATGATCGGCATGAGCATTGCGCTGACGTTTGCCGGTTCTTTGGTGCTCGGGCCGTTGCTGTTCGACCGCATCGGTATGAACGGGATTTTTCTGCTGATCGCTGCGTTGGCGCTGGTCGCGATTGGCCTGATTTGGAGCATTCCGTTGGCGAAACAAAATGCTGCGCCGATCACCAGTGGCCAAGCGATGCG
This sequence comes from Puribacter membranae, assembly GCF_055380425.1. Classification (NCBI taxonomy): domain Bacteria; kingdom Pseudomonadati; phylum Pseudomonadota; class Betaproteobacteria; order Burkholderiales; family Burkholderiaceae; genus Puribacter; species Puribacter membranae. Next base: position 1,896,225 of record NZ_AP040167.1, on the reverse strand, counting down.
ACAAGTGCTGAGTGATTCGCGTCAATGGCTGCTCAATCTGGGTGTGTTTGTGCTGCACGCGGTGCAGATGGCGATGTGGGTGGTGATTCCGCATCAATTATTGGCGCTGAATGTGTCGCATCAGCAAAGCACATGGCTGTATCTGGTGGTGATTTTAATCAGCATGGCGCTGATGATTCCGCTGATTATTCGTGCGGAAAAATATGGCAAGATGTTTGAAATCATGCGCTGGGCGATTGCGCTGATCGCGCTGTCGCAAGTCGTTTTGATGGCGCAGGCCGGTGCGAGTATGTATTGGATTGCCGGTGCGTTGCTGCTGTTTTTCACCGGGTTTAATGTGTTGGAGGCGACGCAGCCGTCGCTGTTGTCCAAACTCACGCATCCGGCGACCAAAGGCGCGGCTTCGGGCGTGTACAACACGATTCAGGCGCTGGGTTTGTTTGTTGGCTCGATGCTCGGCGCGTGGCTGAACAATCATTGGCAGACGCGCGGGGTTTTTGTCGGTACGGCGGTTTTGGCGGTGTTGTGGCTGGTCGTGCATCAGGTGTTTTCACGCGCGATGGTGCAAAAAACGCTGTAATTCCTCAGCAAATCGTAAAAAACCCGACGCATGCGTCGGGTTTTTTATGGCTGGTTTGCGAAGATCAATCGCGCGGATTAAACCGAATCTGTGCTGACTTCGTTTTCCAGATCAAATACGCGGTGCAGTTCGCGCACGGCCAATTCCATGAATTTGTCTTCGATAATCACGGAGATTTTGATTTCCGAGGTGGAGATCATTTGAATGTTGATGCCTGCTTGTGACAGAGTATCGAACATTTTGCTGGCCACGCCGACGTGCGAGCGCATGCCAATGCCGACGGCAGAGACCTTGGCTACTTTGTCGTTGCCAATCACCGCAACCGCGCCAACGGCAGGTGCAATGGTGTTTTTCACCAGCTCCATCGCTTTGTTGTACTCAGAGCGATTCACGGTGAATGAAAAGTCGGTGGTGCCGTCTTTGCTTTGGTTTTGGATGATCATGTCCACATCAATGTTTGCGGCGGCGATCGGGCCCAAAATGCCGAATGCCACGCCCGGGGTGTCGGGTACTTGATCCAAGGTGATTTTGGCTTCGTCGCGACTAAAGGCGATGCCTGAAATAACTGCTTTTTCCATGTTTTTGTCTTCCTCAAAGGTAATCAATGTGCCTGAGTTGGCTTCAACGCTGACGTCGATTTCCGGGTCGGTCAGACTGGACAGCACGCGGGTTTTCACGCGGTATTTGCCAGCGAACTCGACCGAACGAATTTGCAATACTTTGGAGCCCAAGCTCGCCATTTCGAGCATTTCTTCAAAGGTGATTTTGTCCATGCGGCGCGCGTTTTCAACCACGCGCGGGTCGGTGGTGTACACACCATCAACATCGGTGTAGATCAGGCATTCATCGGCGTTGATCGCCGCTGCCACCGCCACGGCGGAGGTGTCGGAGCCGCCACGACCGAGCGTGGTGATGTTGTTGTTCTGATCCACCCCTTGGAAACCGGTGATGATGACCACTTTACCCGCGTCCAGATCTTTGCGCACGCGCGTGCCGTCAATCGACTCGATGCGCGCTTTCATGAAGGCGTCGTTGGTGCGTACCGGTACTTGCCAGCCGGTGTAGCTGACCGCGTCAATACCAATGCTTTGCAAGGCGATGGCGAGCAAACCGACCGAGACTTGTTCGCCGGTGGCGGCGATCATGTCCATTTCGCGCGGGCACAGATCGGCGGCGTTTGGATTCACTTCCTTGGCCAAAGCCAATAAACGATTGGTTTCGCCCGACATGGCGGAGGGCACGACGACGACTTGATAACCTGCTTTAACCCATGTTGCAACACGGCGCGCGACGTTTTGAATGCGCTCAACCGACCCCATGGAGGTGCCGCCGTATTTGTGTACCACTAATGACATTTTGAACCTGACTTTCTGCGTTGCTGTTTGTGAAAACGATTAATTCCAACCCGTTAAAATACAGTATGCAGGGCGAAAACTCAATATAAGCCGCGTGTTTGCGGCCTATATTGTTAAAAATCGTGGATTTTAGGCCGATTCATAGCCGTTTGGGTTGCGACTTTGCCACACCCAGGCGTCGCGACACATATCGGTCACGCCGTACTCGGTGGCAAAATTCAGCAGTTCTTTGGCCAAGTTCGGATCGGCGTACACCGAGGCCACGTCACCCGGACGGCGCGGCGCGATGGTGTACGGGATTTTTTGTCCCGAAGCCTGCTCGAACGCCTGCACCATTTGCAACACAGTCACCGGTTCGCCTGTGCCCAGATTGACGGTGAACGAGTCATTGCCCGCAAGCAGGCGCGCCACCGCCAGCACGTGACCGCGCGCCAAATCCATGACGTGGATGTAGTCGCGCTCACCCGTGCCGTCGGCGGTCGGATAATCGTTGCCAAATACGGACAGCTGCTCACGCAAGCCCACCGCGACCTGCTGAATGTACGGCATGAGGTTGTTTGGAATGCCGCGCGGATGCTCGCCGATCAACCCCGACGGATGCGCGCCAACCGGATTGAAATAACGCAGCATGGCGTAGCGCAAATCAGGCTGCGCGTGCGCTACGTCGGTGATGATGCGCTCCATCATGACTTTGGTTTCGCCATACGGGTTGGTCGCGGACAACGGCGCGTCCTCACGCATCGGCGGCACGCCTTTTTCGCCATACACGGTGGCCGATGAGCTCAGGACGATGTGTTTGACATTCGCTTGCGTCATCGCGTCCAGCACGCTGAGCGTGCCGGTGACGTTGTTGTGGTAATACGCCAGCGGCTTGGCAACCGATTCACCGACCGCTTTGAGCGCGGCGAAATGAATCACGGCTTCGATGCGCTCGTCGCGCAGCACTTGCGTCAAGGCGGCGGTGTTTAATACGTCCATCTCGATGACTTTGGGCAATACGCCGGTGATTTGCTCAATGCGCTCGGCCACTTTCGGGCTGGAGTTGCAAAAATTATCCAGCAAAATCGGCGTGTGCCCCGATTCGATCAAAACGACGGCGGTGTGCGCGCCGATGTATCCGGTTCCACCGGTGAGTAAAATATTCGCCATAGAGTTCTCCTAAAAAGATGAAAGCGACAAGCCTGAAAGGGCGTCTTTTCCTTAAAATTCGCGGGCGTAGGACGGAGGGTTCAGGTGCTTTTGTGTCAAACGTTAATTTGGTTTCATTTTCGTCAGGGAAATGCTGGCGAAAATGGTGACGATCCAATACGGAAAAAGTAACAACCAACTTTTTTCGTAACCTTACATCGAAAAATGCTCACCGAGATACACGCGGCGCACGGCTTCATTGTTCACAATGGCATCCGCATCGCCCTCGGCCAGTACCGTGCCGTCGCTGATGATGTAGGCGCGGTCACAAATGCCGAGCGTTTCGCGCACATTGTGGTCGGTGATCAGCACGCCGATACCGCGCTCGGTCAAAAACTGGATGATGCGCTGAATGTCAATCACGGCAATCGGGTCAACGCCGGCGAAGGGTTCGTCAAGCAGTACAAAGCGTGGGTTGGTCGCGAGCGTACGGGCGATTTCCACACGGCGGCGTTCGCCACCGGATAATGCAGGCGCGGGGCTTTGCAGAATGTGACCAATTTGCAGATCGGCCACCAGTTGGTGCAATTGGCGATTTATTTCTGCGCGGCTCAGGCGTTTGCCATTGTCGTCACGTTGCAGTTCCAGTACGGCGCGGATGTTTTCCTCGACCGTCAGTTTGCGGAAAATCGAGGCTTCTTGCGGCAAATACGACAGGCCGTGGCGTGAGCGTACATGCATCGGTTGGCGCACGAGGCTGATGTTGTCAATGGTGACATCGCCTTTGTCGGCGCCGACCAAGCCCACCACCATGTAAAAACAGGTGGTTTTGCCCGCACCGTTCGGCCCGAGCAGACCCACCACTTCGCCGCTGCGTACGCAGAACGAGACGTCCTTGACCACCGTGCGTTTGCCGTAGCGTTTTTGCAGGTGCGCGGCGGCCAGCTCGGAGCGCGGATGTGTCAATGGATTAACGGGCGTGGCGGCGTTCATTGGCCACCTCGCGCATCTTGTGAGCGTGGGGTGATGATGACGTGGGTGCGACCTTTGCGGTTGACGTTCGACTCAAACACTTCGGTGAGCTGGTTGTAAGTCAGCTCCTCGCCGCGAATTTGATCGAGTAATTGTCCTTTGCTATCAACGCGGCGTACCTGTGCGCGTTTGGCCAAGCTGATGACGTTGGTCTTTCCATCGTACAACAGGTTTTCGGCTTGCCCTTCCATCCAGTCGCTCGCGCCGTCGCGTTGCTGGCGAAACCGCGCCAAGCCATTCGCGCCGCCTTTAGCCGTGGCGTATTGATAACCTTGCGGATCAATCACGACTTCAACCGTGTTCGCCTGAATTTGCATTGAGCCTTGGGTCAAAATCACGCGACCGGAGAATACGCTGGTTTGCGTCACATCGCTGTACGTCACGGTATCGGCCTCGATGGTGATTGGCTGATTGCGATCATTCAATGTGGCCGATTGCGCATGACTCAGGCTGATCGGTGCGCTCAAGAATAAGGTCAACGTCAACAGCAGCAGTTGCGGCTGGCGTGACGGTCGGTGTCGCGAGAAAAGGTTTAAAAAACGTTGCATGGCTGTGTCCTGTGTCCTGTGTTCTATGAGCGTGTCTGCGGCGGTGGTCTGGTCGTCTGCGCTACCGTTCACTTAGGTTTATTCAGTATTTGCGCCTTGATGCGTCCGCCGTCCGGCCCGCCCATACTCAAATCGCGCAATTGGTAATCGTAGCGAAAACGCTTGCCGGTGAGCACGCTGTCGCCTTGCTTCATGGTGAATGCTTCGTTGCTGCTGGCCAAGCCGCGCGCCATATCCACCGTCATGGCATCGGTGGTGAGTATCATCGTGCGGCTGTCGGTGTTGTTCGGCTCGGCTTCGCGCGTGAGCACGACTTGCCCGGTTAAATCGACCGTCTGCGCTTGACTGCGCCAGACGGCTTGGTCGGCTTTGACCGTCACGCGCGGCTGTTTGTCGCTGGTGGTAATCAAATACACGGTTTTGCCTTTGATGTCGTCGTTACCGAAATGTTCTATGCCTGTCATGGACGCGTGGTACAACAGCGAGCCGTCTTTACTGGTCTGGGTCAATTCCGCCTGCTCGGCAAAACCATCCATGCGATCGGTCGGCTTGGCGACCGGTTCGCTTTGCTGATTGGTGTCCTTGCGCACATACCAGTAACTCAGCGCCATGATTGCGATCAACAGCAGCAGATAGATGAGGTTCGGTAGATTGAATCGACGCCAATAACGCCAACCATTGTAACGGGAGGGAGCCATCAGACAATCTCCAATGTCGGCTTGTCCGCGCTCGGCAGAGCCAAATACGCTGCATACGCGGGCAGCAGTTTGTCCTGCGCGTATAAAATCAACTCGGACAGCTCACGCACTGCGCCTGCGCCGCCGCTCTGCGCGGTGACCCAATGCGCCGCCGTGCGGGCGAGAAAGTGTCCGTTTGGCACGCTCACGGCGAAGCCGACGGTGCGCAAAATCGGCAAATCAATCACGTCGTCGCCGATGTAGGCGCACTCATCGGCGGTGATGCCGACGGTGTCGAGTAATTGCGCCAGAGCCGCGCCTTTGTCTTGAGCGCCTTGCAGCACGTGGTGGATTTTCAGATCCGCTGCCCGCGCCGCTGTGACTTTGGAATCACGCCCGCTGATAATCGCCAGAACAATGCCCTGTTGACGCAACAATTGCAGCCCCAAGCCGTCCTGTACATAAAATGACTTGGTCGCTTCGCCCGCGTCGTCGTAGTCCAAATAGCCGGTGGTCAGCACGCCATCCACGTCCAAAATCAGCAAACGTACACGCGCCGCCCGTGCGATCACGTCGTCATTCGGCATCGCGCCGACGGGTCGGTACAGTGCATCGTTGGTCAGGGCAAAACTGGAGCGATCAGTCATAGGGCGTCCGATTAAAATGGCATTCATTTAATTTAATGAAGGCAAATACAGTTTAGTCCATTTACCTTCCGTTTCCGTATCATGTTTACATGACTTTGGCGGCGAACAGGTCGTGCACGTTCAGCGCGCCGGTGAGTTGATGGTCGGCATTGACCACCAAAATCTGGTTAATGTGGTGGCGCTGGAGCAACTCAACCGCCGACACGGCGAGCACATCTGCGCTGATGGTGTACGGCGTTTTTGACATCACTTCGTTCACAGTCAGACCACGCACATCCACGCCTTTTTCCAGCAGGCGACGAATATCGCCGTCGGTCAACACCCCTAAAACATGGTTGTCCGCATCGACGATGGCGGTCATGCCCAGATTTTTACGGGTAATTTCCGCCAAGGCGTCAATCAGACTCGCGCCGGTTGATACCGAAGGAATCTGCTCGCCGGTGCGCATGACGTCGCGCACATAAGTGAGCAATCGCTTACCCAATGTGCCGCCCGGATGCGAGCGGGCAAAGTCCTCTTCGTTAAAACCACGGATGCGCAACAATACCACCGCCAACGCGTCGCCTAGAGCCAAGGCGGCAGTGGTGCTCGCGGTCGGTGCGAGGTTGAGCGGACAAGCTTCGCGCTTGATGTACACATGTAAATGTGCGTCGGCAAGCTTGGCCATTTCCGAATCCATATTGCCGGTCATGGTGATGAGCTTGGTACCCGAGCGCTTGACGATGGGTAAAATGGCCAGTAGTTCGTCGCTTTTCCCCGAATTCGATAGAGCCAATACCACATCATCCGGCGTAATCATTCCGAGATCGCCGTGGCTCGCTTCGCCCGGGTGAACGAAAAATGCCGGCGTTCCGGTCGAGGCCAAGGTTGCGGCAATTTTGCGTGCGATGTGGCCGGATTTGCCCATGCCGGAGACCACCACGCGGCCTTTGCAATGCAAGATCAGCTCAATCGCGTGGATGAATGACTCATCCAAATGCGCGGCTTGATCGATCAGCGCGGTGGCTTCGAGGTGCAATACTTCGCGGGCGGCGTCCAATATTTCGTGTTGCTGCATATTCTCGCTCAAAAGAGGGTTAATTTTGTTATTATCAAAGGAGACGGAAGGGGTTATTCCGCGCTTCCTGAAGTATAACGTTTTTATCCCACGCTCACAATGCAAGTGCTTGATTCTGCGGCATTGCGCTTGAGCTGGTTTTTCATTTTCTATTGGGTTCTCATGCAGGGTTTGCCGCTGATCGTTTTGTTTTTGTCCATTGTCGTGGCGGCAGTGGTCGTGTTTCGTTTCCTTCATTTACCGCCGATTTTGGGGTATTTGACGGTTGGTGTGTTGATTGACCCTTATGTGCTGAGATTTTTGCCCGACCGTGAAGCTGTGCGGCATTTTTCCGAACTGGGTATCGTGTTTTTGATGTTTACCATCGGTTTGGAGTTTTCCCTGCCCAAGCTCAAGTCCATGCGTAAAGTGGTGCTTGGGCTGGGTACGGCGCAGGTTGTAGGCAGTATGCTGGTGTGTGCGGCCTTGGGCTTGTTGATGAATTATGTCTTGCCCGCCAATTTGGATATGTCCGGCGCGAGCTGGTTCGCGCTTGGTGGCGTGCTCGCCATGTCGTCTACGGCGATCGTGATGAAGTTGCTGACCGAGCGGCTGGAGTTGGACACGCCGCATGGACGCAATATTTTTGGTGTGCTGCTGTTTCAGGATTTGGCGGTTGTACCGCTGCTGATTTTGATTCCCGCGTTGGCGCAGCCCGGCGGCGCGGTCTATGGTCAGGTGGTGGTCGGACTGCTGAAAACCGTGGTGGTACTTGCCCTGTTGCTCGGTTTGGGACAAAAGCCGATGCATGCATGGTTGACGATCGTGGCGCGTCGCCGCTCCAGCGAGCTGTTCATGCTCAATCTGTTTTTGATGACGTTGGGTTTTGCCTTGCTGACTGAAATGGCGGGACTGTCGTTGGCTTTGGGGGCGTTCATTGCCGGTATGCTGATTTCCGAGACCGAGTACAAAATGCAGGTCGAGGAGGATATTCTGCCGTTTAAGGATATTTTGCTCGGCTTGTTTTTTATTGCCATGGGCATGCAGTTGGATGTCTCGGTGGTGTTGGCGAATTGGCTGGCGATTTTGCTGGTTTTGGTTTTGTTTTTGTTGGCGAAATTTGCCATTGTCGCGTCTTTGGCTTATTGGTTCGGTAGTACGACCGGCACGGCCATTCGCACCGGTTTGGCTTTGGCGCCGGCGGGTGAATTCGGTTTGGTGTTGTTGAGTCTGGAAATTAATAATGGTTTGCTCAACCCCGAGGTCGCGCAATGGGTGCTGGCAGCGATTATCCTGTCGATGTTCCTCACGCCGTTCATCATCCAATATGCCGATAAAATCGTGTTTCGCTTCACTCGCAGCGAATGGTTGCTGCAATCGCTGCAATTGACCGATATTGCCAAACACAGCATTGATGCGCACGACCATGTGATTATTGGCGGTTTTGGACGCAGTGGGCGCAGTCTGGCGCGGTTATTACGCGAGCAAAACACCGCCTATATTGGTATTGATAGCGATCCTGAACGTGTGCAAAAAGGCGTGCTCAAAGGTCATGATGTGGTTTACGGCGACATCGTGCGCAAGGAGTCGCTCGCGGCTGCCGGCGCCAGCCGTGCGCGCGCCGTGGTCGTCACCCATATTGAACCACGCGCGGCATTGCATGTATTGCACCACATGCGCGAGCTTAACCCCGATGTGCCGGTCATCGTGCGTACGTTGGATGATGCGTATTTGGAACAATTGCAACAAGCCGGAGCGGTCGCTGTTGTACCCGAGATTCTCGAAGGCAGCTTGGTTTTGGCCACGCAGACCCTGATCACGCTGGGTAAATCGCCGAGCGAAGTGCTCAGCTTCATCGCCGAACAACGACGCGGACGCTACGATCTGCTGCGCCAACATTTTGACGAAGAATCCGACCCGTTTGGTACCACCAGCGCGACGCCTGAAGCGATCATGAAAAAGGACGGCAAAGGCAAAAAAGGCCTCGTCGAGGGCGAAACCTTTGTCACTCGGTTATCCGACGACAGCCTGTGGCTCGATCAACCGCTCAGTAGTCTGCCGCTGGAGCCGTGGCGGGTGCAGGTCAAACACATTGTGCGCGGTTTGGAAGGGCTGGATTTGGCGGCCGATCCGATTTTGCGTGAAGGCGACGAAATTTGCTTTGTTGGCAGTGCGGCAGACACCTTGCACGCTGCGCAGGCATTGAACGGGGAAGTGTGATTCAGCGCTGCTTTTGCGCCACCAAAAAGGTGTAATCCCCGACGGATGCGTCGTATTGGCGTTTGATGGCGTCAAAACGCTGTGTTTCAAGATCGTTTTTTAATGCCTGCAAACCCGCCTTAATTTCCGTTTGATTGGCCAATGCGTTAAAGGACGAAATGCCTTTTCGATATTGCTCATTGAAATACAACTCGGGACGCTCCTTGCCCGCGTACAGAAAGCGGTCCTGTACGTCGCGGCTAACCCAATACGGTTCGCTATGCACGACGGTCAATTGCGCTTGGTTCAGCGCAGCGCGCACTTGAGTGAGCGAGGGCATGCGTGCGATGGAATGCGCCAGCATATCGGGGAAATAGTGGTTGAGCCAATAGTGCTGCATTTGGCTCGGGCATGAGGTGTAAATGACGATTTTGCCCTGGGTTTTGAGCACGCGATGTATTTCCGCGAACGCGGTATCGAGGTTGTCCCAGTGATGCAGCGTCAGGGTGGCAATGATGTTGTCAAACGTGTCATTGTCGGCTGGGATGTTTTCGGCGCTGCCGACCCGCCACGGGATATCTGGGGCTTTGGCACGGGCGACATCGAGCATTTTCTCGGAGGGATCGATGCCGGTGAAGTTCAAGCCTTTGGTAGCCAGCGCCATCGTGTAGTTGCCTGTGCCGCAGCCGATGTCCAAGTGCATACCGCTCGAATGGGGGTGGAGCAGATCGAAGATTTTGGCAGTTAAATACGGGTCCGCCGAGCGGGTAAAGCCGTATTGCTCGCCGCCGAGATCGTAGATGTTTTTGTGCGTCATGATGCCCCCATTGACACTGACGCAGATAGAAAAAGGTGTGCAAACCTGCGTTTGCACACCCGACTGAATCATTCAAGCCCACCGATAAGCCGGATTCTGTAATGGGTCGCCCCACGACAATCATTCCTCTACATGATGCGTTACCGCACCACTTTAGCCATCTACCCGCACGCTCAGCGAGCCGCGTCACTGCGTGCCTATTTGATGTTGCTCCCAATAGAGGTTACCGCGTTTCACCGTAACTTAATACGCTCGTCTCTGTGGCCCTATTCCTCGCCTTATACCCGAAGGCTTTCGGCGGACGGCTGTTAGCCGCTATTGTGCTCTGTGGAGTCCGGACTTTCCTCCCGCGCGATTGTTGCCAATCAACGCCAGCGATTGTCTGGTGGACATGAACCTGCATTGTACCATGCCGTTAAGGAAGCGCAGACTGGTTTGGGTTGTTCAGTGCTTCCTTAAAAACCAAAACCGCCCATGTGCGAACACATGGGCGGCTGGTCTGCTGTGGAGAGTTTTTATTGGATTATTGTCCGCGCAATTCTTTGCGCAGGATTTTGCCGACGTTGGATTTCGGCAGGTCGGTGCGGAATTCGATCACTTTCGGGCGTTTGTAGCCGGTCAGGTGTTCTTTGAGGTAGTTTTGCAACTCTTCTGCGGTCAGGCTGTCGTCTTTTTTGACGATGAACAGTTTGACTGCTTCGCCGGAGTGCTCGTGCGGGATGGCGACGGCGGCGGCTTCGAGGACTTTCGGGTAAGCCACGGCGACGTCTTCGACTTCGTTCGGATAGACGTTAAAGCCGGAGACGAGAATCATGTCTTTTTTGCGATCCACCAGTTTGACATAGCCTTGCTCGTTCATCACGCCGATGTCACCGGAGCGGAAATAGCCGTCAGCGGTCATGACTTTCTCCGTTTCATCGGGGCGTTGCCAGTAGCCGGCCATCACTTGCGGGCCGCGAATACAGATTTCGCCGGTCTGGCCGAGTGGCACTTCGTTGCCATCGTCGTCCAGAATCGCGATGTCGGTGGATGGCAAGGCCAATCCGGTGTAGCCGGTGTATTGCGTCGCGGTTACAGGATTGAACAATGCGCCCGGACTGGTTTCGGACAGGCCGTAGGCTTCGATAATCGGTTTTCCGGTTTGCGCGTAGAATTCTTCGGCCACCGAGCGTTGCACCGACATGCCGCCACCCAAGGCGACGCGCAGTTTGGAGAAATCGATTTTTTTGAATTCAGGGTGGTGCAGCAAGGCATTGAACAGGGTGTTCACCGCAGGGAAGACATGCACGCTGTGTTTGTGCAAATCGCCAATCATGGCGTGGATGTCGCGCGCATTGGCGATCAGTAGCGCTTGGCCACCGATGTGCATACAGTACATCGCGCCGGCGGTGAAGCCGAAAATATGGTACAGCGGTAATGCCTGTAAAAAGACCGGTTGCTCCTGTTCGCTCATGCCGTCGAACGCGGCTTTACACCATTCGGTGATTTGCAACACGTTGGCCACGAGGTTGCCGTGCGTGAGCATCGCACCTTTGGCCACGCCTGTCGTGCCGCCGGTATATTGCAAAAAGGCCAAATCGTCATGCGTCAAGGTGACCGGCGTCATGGCGAGATTTTGGCTCTCGGCCAGTACTTGTTTGAATGAGATGGCGTTGTCAATTTTCCATGCCGGAATCATTTTTTTGACGTATTTCAAGACGAAATCGACAATGCGCCCTTTGAAACCGAGAAAATCGCCCATTTTGCTGACGATGATGTGTTGCATGTCGGGCAGGTGCGGCAAGGCGTGCTCTAACGTCACCGCAAAGTTGTCCAGAATGAAAATCGCTTTAGCGCCGGAGTCTTTGAGCTGATGCGCCAATTCGTCGGTGGTGTACAGCGGATTGACATTCACCACACAGAAACCGGCGCGCAAAATCGCGGCAACCGCCACGACGTATTGCAGACAGTTGGGCATCATCACCGCCACGCGGTCGCCCTTTTGCAGGCCGCGCTGTTGCAGCCATGCGCCGACTTGTTCCGAATAATTTTTGACCTCGGTGTAGCTCAGGGTTTTTTCCATGCTCATCGCGAGCGGACGCTCGGGATAGCGGGCAAACGAGTCCTCGTAGATAGCGGCGATGGAGGTGAATTGATGAATATTGATTTCAGCCGGAATATCGCCGTATTGACTGAGCCAAGGTTTGTTCATAAAGTTTGCTCCTGTGTGGATATATTGTGGATTTTTATTTGTGCAATGCACCAAATTTTCTCAATATAGCATTATTTACGCTTTTTTGGTTTATTTTTTCGGCTCAATGAATTGATTGTACCGTGTTTTTTGGCTGGTTTTTGAACAGTTTGAAGGGTTTTGCCTGATTTTGTCGCTGTTTCCTGCATGTTGTCAACATGCCCCGTCCTTTGCAGCGGACAAGCGCGCCTACACCGCTGGCACATCGTGTCACATCGTGGTATCCTGTGGGCAAGCGCGAGGTGTTGTTTCTGTCATCATCGCCCAACGGTTTTTCAACAAGCGATCGCTTCGAGTGCTGAAAATTCGGGACGATTCGCTGATTCAAAGGAGGTTCGTATGAACGTACAACTTACAGGCCATCACGTTGAAGTCACACCGGCTATCCGTGCACATCTGGTTGGTAAACTGGAGCGGGTCAAACACCATTTTGATCGCGCGGTGGAAATCAAAGCCATCTTCTCGGTTGAAAAACACATTCAAAAAGCCTCATTGCTTTTACGCTCGGACGGGCAGGATTTTCATGCGGAGGATTCGCAAACAGACCTCTACACTGCGATTGATTTTGCGGTGGACAAGCTGGACAAACAGGTCACCAAACACAAAAAGAAACGCATCGAAGTGCCGCATGACAATGGCAAACGCGCCATTGAATAAGCTGTTCTTGCGTTTTTAGCCAACAAAGCCTGCGATTTGTTTCTCGCAGGTTTTTTTCATGTGCAGATAGCTGGGCGCGAGCAGGCTTTTTTCGCTAAAATAGACGCGAAAAAAGCACGTCTGCTACTTATCGGAATTGGGTTGATGGCACGATGTTTTTAGTGTTTCACTCCCCACGTTTTATCATCGGCGCGCGGATAAAAAATAACAGATTTTTGGTTTTTATTGTGCACTGCACACAACCCGTCAACCAAAGGATGTCTCATGAGTCCCACACAAACTGCCGCTTGGGCAACCCTCACCTCCCATCACCGCGATTTGAAAAAACACAGTTTGGAACAATTGCGCCAAGCCGATCCCACGCGCCCCGATCGCTACCGCATGTGCACCTGCCAAATCGAATTGGACTACTCGCGCCACCACATCACCGATGAGACGCTGATGTTGTTTGAACAGTTGCTCAATGAGCAGGCATGGCGTGCGTGGCAAAAGCGCATGTTTGAGGGTGAAGCGATCAATACCTCTGAGAATCGTGCGGTGCTGCACGTCGCTTTGCGCGGCTCGTATCAAGGCACGAATGGTGCGATTCCGAGCGAAGTTGCCGCGACACGCGAACGTTTTTTTGCCTTTGCCGACGCGGTGCGTGCCGGCAAAATCACTGGCCACTCGGGCAAGGCCATCACCGATGTGGTCAATCTCGGCATTGGCGGCTCTGATTTAGGTCCGCGTTTGATTTGCCATGCGTTGGCAGAGAACACCACGCCGCGCGTACATTTCGTGGCGAATATTGACCCGGTTGAACTGCAACGTGTCTTGGATCAAGTTGACCCCGAAACCACCCTGTTCATCCTGTCCTCAAAAAGCTTCTCCACCATGGAAACGCAGGTCAATGCGACCTCTGCGCACGCATGGCTGTGCGCGCACTACGGCGTACCGATGACTGACGATCAAGGCGTCAAACACGCGCATTTTTGTGCTACTTCCAACAACACTCAGGCCGCCGGCGCATGGGGCATTTTGCCCGAACGCTGTTACACCCTGCCCGAATGGGTCGGTGGGCGCTTCTCGCTCTGGTCGGCGATTGGCCTGTCCATCGCCATTGCTTTAGGCACGGAGCAGTTCCAACAACTGCTCGATGGCGCCAAAGAAATGGACGAACACTTCCTCACCGCGCCGTTTGTCAACAACATGCCCGCCATGCTCGCCATGCTCGGCATCTGGTACACCAACTTCCATGGCGCGCAAGTTCACGGCGTGATCAGCTATGCCGAGCGTCTGCGCTACCTGCCCGACTACTTGCAACAACTGGAAATGGAGTCCAACGGCAAATCCATCAACAAACAAGGTGAACCGGTTGATTACGCCACCGCACCCGTATTGTTTGGCGGTTTGGGGACGACCACGCAGCACAGCTTCTTCCAACTGCTGCACCAAGGGCGTGTGCGCGTACCGCTCGACATCATCAGCATTGAACCAAGCCTGCCGTCCGCTTACGCAGGGGACAGCCGCGAAGCCGATTTGCTGTTGTTTGCACAAGCACAATCGGACGCGCTCGCCTATGGCATCGCCGCCCTGCCGGACAGTTTGCGCATCGAATGGGAGAAAAAACCATCCTACAGCCGTTTTCCGGCCAATCAGCCAAGCTCGCGACTGCATTTGAACACCCTATCGCCGCGCACTCTGGGCGCGTTGATTGCCTTGTACGAACACAAAACCTTCCTGCAAGGCGTGGTGTGGGACATCAACAGCTTCGATCAATGGGGCGTGGAACTGGGCAAAGTGATGTTCGGCGCGATGAAAAAGTAACAGTTCTGTAAAAAACACTTGCGCATGCATAGGAGATTCGGCATAATGTCGATCTCACGCCGAGGTGGTGGAATTGGTAGACGCGCCGGACTCAAAATCCGGTTCCGAAAGGAGTGAGGGTTCGATTCCCTCCCTCGGCACCAAATGGTTAGCAATAGATACCATAGAACACCAAAGAAACCCGCATAAACGCTACGTTTTGCGGGTTTTTTGTCGCCTATATGTCCGTTTTATGCGGTTTTCAGCGCTTTTTCCTGCTAAAACCATTGAAAATACGTTGTTTTTGTCAACCATGGGCAACCCTTGCAAACCGTGGGTACAAAATAAATTGTGTATCAGATTGTGTATCAGATTATACTCAACACTGAAAAAGGCATGAATCTGATACACAAATTCATGGAAATACCAGTAAATATAGGGCTTTCCAAATGGCAACTATTCCACTAAATGACAGTAAGCTAAAGAAACGCATTGCAGAGGTTGAGGCGGCGATTATTGCTGAAAAAGAAAACATCCAGAAAAATATTCCCGATGGTCTCGGTTTGTCGTTGCAGAGGCAAGATGGTGGCTCGTGGTTATGGTTCTATCGTTTCCGCATTGGCGGGCGTGCGTCGCGCGCGTCGTTTGGTGCTTATCCGACTGTTTCATTGGCTGAGGCACGCGAATTACACAAGGCAGCGCGCGAATTGGTTAAGCAGGGCATCAATCCTGCCCATGAGCGCACTAAAAGCAAAGTGGTGACGGTGCAGGCTCAAAGTAATACGTTTGAGGCGGTGGCACGCACATGGTGGGATGTGTGGCGAGTGGGGAAACAGGACAAGCAGGCTTTGCGTGTTTGGCGATTTTTAGAAAAAAACGCTTTATCGAAGCTGGGTACATTGCCGATTAGTCAGATTACGCCTGATGTGGTGGTGAGCGTCATTGATGGTGTGGTGAAGCGCGGTGCGTATGATGTGGCCAGCCGTGTCGCCACTTATTTGCGCAAGGTGTTTGATTATGCCATTGTGCGGGCGATTATCAGCGCTCACCCGATGGCCTCGATTGATTTAACGCTGATTATCCCCGCGCGACCAGTTCAGAACCATATTCATGTGCCATTAGAAGAAGCGGGGCAACTGTTGCGCGATATTGCCGCGTATGATGGCAACGTGCTACACCGTATTGCTTTGCAACTGATCGCCTTAACCTTTGTCCGTAATGCTGAGTTAAGAGGGGCAAGGTGGGCTGATTTTGACCTAAAAAACAAGCTGTGGACAGTTCCCGCCGCTGTCTATGACGATCAAGGGCAAAAGATATACGGCATGAAAAAAAGTACGATTCACTATGTGCCGTTGAGCCGCCAAGCGATTGCGCTTCTCAAAGAACTTCATGCTATCAGTGGTGGCGGTGTTCACCTTTTCCCATCGAATGTATCTAAATCGGGCGTGATTAATGAAGCGTCGTTGGTAGGTGCTTTGAAGCGGATGGGGTATAAGGATAAGCAAGACGTTCACGGGTTCAGAGGTTTGGCTAAAAAGGGGCTTGTGAACTATCTGAACTATCCCAGTGACTTGGCAGAGGTGCAGTTATCCCATATCAAAGAGAGCGAGGTAGAACGTGCCTACGGGGCTAAATTGCATATTCCTGAGCGCATTGCCATGATGCAGGTATGGGCTGATTGTTTGGATGATGTGCGAGCGGGCAAGCGTACTATGCGTGAGATACCGCTGAATGAACAGATCAATACATTGCCTGATGGCGGTCGTGATGAAAAGCCGATTGATAAAGTGAAACGGTCAAAACTAAAAGTAGTCAGTTAGCACCGTAGCCACGCGGGTTGAAGTGGTACAGAGGCACATGGCGCGACGGATGGGCGTGCGTGGTGATGAATCCCAGTAAAGGTATATGGCCGGATAAGCCACGTCTTTACTGGGATTAGTTTATGGTGCGCAGTAAAGTTCACGGTGGGCGTGTGATTTGTATCTGTAATCCTTGATGGTCAAGGGTTTACGTGTTTGGGTGTATTTTCACCAGCCGAAACAGTGAATAATTTTTGTGTAATCGTGTCAATGGCAAAAATAGCGCGTAAGTATTTGAATTATATAGATTGTGTTTGACACGAAACACACATTTATTTTTGTGTCATTTTCGTGTAACCGTGTCAAATGGATAGGGCGGCGGGGTCCCTGCGTTATTCTTCAAACTGCGGGTCGTCGCACCCGCAATAATAACCTCGGGTTATATAGAAAAACTATGATTTGGTTTAGTTATGGCTTGTATTGAAGGGCTTTTCGGGTGATTGGGTGCGTTTGGCTGAGATATATCGGACGATGGTAAGGCGATATTCGGTAGAAGGTGCGCACGCCCTATGGCGCGGCGTTTTGATGGCTTGTGTGGCCTGTGTGCGGCTCGGTTGTTTGGCCGCTGAATCAGTTTAGTTTGCGGCTGGCCTCGTGGTATTAGGCTTCGTCGGACAGTCCGGCGGCCTGTCGAGCCTTTTGGCGAATCTCTGCGAGGTCGTAGGGGCGTGAGGTGTTGATGTGTTGAACTTTGCGAGATGCGGCCAATTTCCGGCTGAGTGATTCTATGATGATGGTGATGATTAAGCCGATGGCCGCAAAGATTGGCGTGAATAGATACATGAAGGGCATCAAGACAATCACCAGAATAAACCACAGCCCCCACGAGCCACCGGCGTAGTACCAAGCCCCACCAAAC
Source organism: Puribacter membranae (assembly GCF_055380425.1). Lineage (NCBI taxonomy): Bacteria > Pseudomonadati > Pseudomonadota > Betaproteobacteria > Burkholderiales > Burkholderiaceae > Puribacter > Puribacter membranae. Next base: position 1,878,816 of record NZ_AP040167.1, on the reverse strand, counting down.
CATACGGCGGCCATTGCCGATGCGGTAATGATTTGAGCGGCCGCTAAAGGCTTGTCTTGTTCGGGTGGGGTGTATTCGTGTTTGCGGTGCTTTTTGCGTTTGGACATGGTTAAAAAATGGTCGGCCTTAATTAATCTGATTTTGATTTGAATGCGTCAAATATACCTTCTGCCGCCCCTATCGCTAAGGCAATCGGGAATAGTAAAGGACTGATAACAATGAATACAACGAACATCAAACCAAAGTAAATCAAGCCTGATGTCAGAAAATGATCAAAGCCCTGCCATGGGTCACTTAGTGCCAGCATACAAGCCAAAATTGATGCACCGATAACAATAGAAGATGGATTTAATAGATGTGATAGCTTGAATTTTTTGAGCTTCGCAATCCAGTCCTTTTCTTCCTCATTTTCCATACGCACGCCCTTTCACAATCCCCACATATTGCCCATTATAGCCCACAGAATCAGGGTTTGCGCGTAGTTTATTTTTTGCGGGGGGGTAATCTTTTGCCACCAGTGCAAAGATTCGCCCGTAGCGCGGCAACCCTTACAAAATCAGGTGTTTGGCTAAGTGCAAAATAGCGGGTGGAGCGGTTTTAGGCAATCAAGCACCATTCGCCCCGTGACGCACGGCGTTACTTTCGTAAACCAATTGAAAGGCTTTTTAGATGAAGACGTATAACGTGGATATTAACGAATTGCCCACCGTGGGGAAACTGCGCTGGAAACAGTTCGCCAAGTTTTTGCCGGTGAGCCGTGAGACGTGGCGGAAATTGTCGCATGAGGGCAAAGCCCCGCCGCCGATTCGGTTCAGCGTGCGATGCACCATGTGGGACGCGGGTGAGGTTCGCCGGTGGATTGCTGACCCGATGGACTATCTTGCCCCGAAATTGCGTGATGAAGCAAAGGGGGCGAACGATGCGGCGTAAATCGGACTATTGGCAATGGGTGGGCGTGGGTGATGGTGTGAATCCTCCGCCTTCCCCATGGAATTACATTCACACCGCGTTGGTGCGGGTTTGAGTTGAAAGGATTTATTATGCGTGATTTTGGTGCTGTGTTACGGGGTTGTTCGTCTGTGTCTTTGGATTCATTTGTAGCGCGGTCAAAGCGTTTAGATAACGATGACCCTGTATTGATTTTGGCGCGTCGTTATCCGATGCTGTCCACGGGGGATTTTTCAGAGGTGCGTTTGTCGGTAGATGATGCGGCCATATTGAAAACGTTTATATCGCGGCTGGTGGATGATGCTTTTGATTTGTCGGAGGCGATTAGCGCAATTGTTACGACAATCCTACCCAGCGGCGCGGATATTGATCGGTGCGGATAACGACACCGAAACCGAAGCCAAGACCGGCCACAATACCGGCGTGGAGGCGGCGCACAAAGCGGCGGCGCTGGTCGGTGCGATGGTGTGCATTCCTGAGGGGTTGGAAGCGGATGAATCGGATTTTAACGATTTGGGCGTGCGTTTGGGTGATGCGGGTCTTGAAGCGGTCAAGGCGCAGATTATGGCCTGTCTGGATGAGTTTGTACCTGCCCCCGCGCCATCGTCCACGCCCTCCCCTGCACAGACTGAACCGACGCACACCGATGACGCTATTCCCGTAGAAGCCTATGCAGAGGCGGCCAATGTGTCACCGTCTGGCACGTCCACAGAACCGCAGGAAAGCCCACCACGCACGCCCAAAAGCGAAACCAAGGCCAATGCCTCGGACGAAGCAAAAAGCGGCGTAGCCAGCGCAGGCCGTGGCAGTAATGGCCGCTTTGTCGGAGGTTCGCATTTCACCTGTGACGATAAGGGGGTTTGGTATCATGGGTTAGACAACAAGGGTGAGGCCAAAAAACCTCTGTGGATTTGTACGCCATTGCGGGTTACGGCGAAGGTGCGCGGTGAAGATGAAAATGGCTGGGGCTATGTCTTGGAGTTTGACGATCCTTTGGGGACTGCAAAAAAGTGGGCTATGCCATCGAGGATGCTGGCCGGTGACGCTGTTTCTGTTCGTGAACGGCTTTTCGATATGGGGCTGGATATGAACCCGAATCATGAAGTGCGGCCTTTATTGATTCGTTATATACGCGGTTGTGTTGTTGACACTTACGCCCGTTGTACCGAGCGCGTGGGCTGGTTTGATGGGGCGTTTGTCTTGCCTGACCGCACCATAGGGGAAACGGATGAAGAACGCATTTTGTTTCAGTCCGATGTGGGTGGCCGTTCACCCTTTACGCAATCGGGTACGTTGGCCGAATGGCAGGAACACGTAGCCGCGCACTGTGTGGGCAATTCGCGCGTGGTGTTTGCCATTGCCTGTGCCTTTGCCGGTGTGCTACTACAACCGACGGGGATTCAATCGGGAGGCTTTCACTTTGTCGGGGATAGTTCGATCGGTAAATCCACCATGCTATACGTCGCATCGTCGGTATTTGGCTCGCATAAATTCATGAGAACGTGGAATAACACCAGTACGGCGATTGAATCCACAGCGGCGCAGTACAGCGATACCCTGCTGGTATTGATGTAAAAAATTAACGCGTTGTTTACAGTATTTTCGGAGAAAATACTGAAATGAATATGCACAAACGAGTCCGCCTAACCCCGTTAGACCGAGAGGAAATATGGCGCTTATATCAAGGTCGACAATGGAAGGTGACGCACTTGGCAGAACACTACCGAGTAAGTCGCCCTACCATCTATTCAGCGCTGAAAAAAGCGCGTTTACAACAATTTGCACCGAGCGACAGCACCAATGCTCGCTATCGTTCGATCCAATATGGGCTTAAACGATTGGCTAAAATTGAGTTGAGTATCCAAGCTCGACTCAAGCGTGAAGCTCAAAGGTATAACAAATCCTATCCCGGCGAAATGGTACATGTTGACACCAAACGTCTGCCCCTAATCAAAGGGCAAAACAACACGCAACCTCGCGAATATCTGTTCGTCGCGATAGACGACTACTCGCGCGAACTCTACGCCGCCATCCTGCCCGATAAAACCCAATTCAGTTCTGCGCAGTTCCTGATGGAACATCTGCTGGCTCAATGCCCTTATGAGATAGACTACATTTACTCAGACAACGGCAAGGAGTATAGAGGTACACCCCATCACGCATTTGTTCAAGCCTGCGCACAGCACAACATCGGGCAGCGCTTTACTCGCATCGCCAGACCTCAAACCAATGGCAAAGCTGAGCGAGTCATTCGTACCTTGATGCAAATGTGGCACGAGAAAATTCAATTTAAAGACCCGTTGCACCGACAAATTGAACTTAATCGCTTCATTAACTTTTACAATACCGTTAAACCTCACAAATCATTAAATAACTTAACCCCCTACGAGATACTACAAAATTACTTTTATCAAACAAACTGTAAACAACCCGATTAATTCTTACATATTAGATGAAATCGGCCAAGTATCTGACCCGCGCACCATTGGCGAAGTGGTGTATATGCTCGGCAATGAGATGGGTAAAGGTCGTGGCTTGCGTGCCGGTGCGGGCGTGCGTCCCGTGCTGGAATGGCGTTTAATGTATCTGTCCAGCGGGGAAAAGAGCCTGAATGACATTCTGTATGAGGTGGGCAAGTCGATCAAAGCGGGGCAGGAAACGCGGCTGGTGAATATCCGTGCGAATGTGAACGAAGCGGACGGCGGGCAAGGCAGTATATTTGAACGGTACAGCGGTGCAGAGGGTGCGGCCATGAGTGACCGCCTGAAACAAGTGACACGGCGTTACTATGGCACGGCGGGCGTGGCTTTCATCGAATGGTTACAGCCGCAATTGGACACGATCAGGGACACCATACGCGCCGATATTGAGCGATTGGCAAAGGACTGGACACCGGCGGGCGCGCATGGTCAGGTGGCGCGGGTGGTGCAGCGCTTTGCATTGGTGGCCGTGGCGGGTGAATTGGCGACGCGCGCGGGTGTGACCGGCTGGAAACAAGGAGAAGCCGAGGTGGCGGCGTTTATGTGCTTTGAAGATTGGTTGAACGAGCGTGGCGGTGCGGGCAACTCGGAGGAAGCCAAGGCCTTGGCACAGGTGCGGGCGTGGTTTGAATCGCATCAAAACTCACGTTTTGAATGGTGGCACAGGGTGATGGATGACCATTCCCCGAAAACCTCAAACATGGCAGGCTATAAGCGACTGGTGGACAGCGAAGGAAAGCCAGCCAAGACCTACAAGAAAGAAGATGGTGAATGGGTGGAAAACTCGGACAACTGTTTTTTGAATTGGTTTGTGATGCGTGAAGTGTTTGAACAGGAAATATGCAAAGGCTTCAAGCCTAAAACAGTGGCGCGGCTGTTGTTAGACCGTGGCGTTATTGAGGGTAGTAGCGGTGGCAAGGAGTTCACTGTATCGCGTCGTTTGCCCGCCTCTGACCGTACACAACGATGTTATTTATTCAAGACGGCGGTTATTGAGTAGCGTGGTCAGTATCGCCATAGACAAAAGCGCATCCAATGGGTGCGTTTTTCTGTATGGGTGATATGGGTGTGTAGCAGTTGGATGTGATGGTTTTAGATAAGCAATCGGGGGTTCTATTTCGTAGATTTCACCAATTCCAAAATCTGTGAAATTCAAGCCCCAGTTGTCTATCCGACGGCCATAATTTGACACGATACACGAAAATCATTTTTTACGACACGAAAAAAATCGTGTCAAAAAATCCCAGTATTGGCGCGGGTTACAGCCCGATTTTTGAGTTTGACACGCTGACACGAAAAAAAAATGTAAGTAGCCAAGGGCAACAAGTATCAAAAGGCACAATACCGCTGGAAGCCGCTAATTAACTGGGTTTTTATCGTTTCGCTTCATTCCAACCGTGAACTTTACTGGGTTTGTGTATCTAAATACTGAATTGGTGCGGGTTTTAGAGGTGTTGCGGTTTTTGGGTGGGTTTTGGGCGTGCGTGACGATGAAAAAACTGGGTTTGGGTGGCCGTGGTGGGTTCTATCTCCTAAAAGGGAATCGAACCCATGTTTTACCTTGGAATTAGATTGTTGCTTTTTGGATAATCTTTAGACGTGGTGAAGGTGTTTTTGTTCACCTGTTTTTTTGGGTGGTAGAAGTCGGGTTTTGGGTGAAATTGCCTACCCATTTTTAAAAGTGTGTATCAGATTGTGTATCAGATTTCAGTTTTAAAAATTAACATTGCCTATTTATAAGGTTTTCAGAGGATAATTCGATTCCCTCCCTCGCACCAAATTCAAAAAATCCCAGTCAAACGACTGGGATTTTTTTATGTCCATCAAGCCGTAATGCGCGTGCAATACGTGCAGAATAAGCCGGTTCAGTTGATTGAATTGGAATACCAGCGCTTGATGCGCTGTGCCACCTCGTAGCCCCAATACAAATACGTGCCCCAGCCCGGGTGAAAGCCATCTGATGCGAGCACGCTTTCCCTTTGAACAAATTGCATTTGAAACAATTGATGCTCGGGATGGGTTTGCAGTAGATTGGCTAACGCAGCGTTGAAATTCTGCGCGCGCAGTCCCAAAAACCAGCGCAAGGGTTGCGGCAAAGCCGGAAACGCATGCAGCGGCGGCACAGCGGAAAATACAATGTGCTGCACGCCAAAACGGCTGCGCAGCAATTCGATCAGCTCGGTTTGTTGCGCGATCCACGTGGTACACCGTCGGCGCGAGAGAACGTCGTTCGCGCCCATGGACAATACGGCGACATCGAATGTTTGTGCGGGGATGTCGTGTAGCCGACGCAGTAAATCCGGCGTGGTGTAACCGGATTGTGCGGTCAGTTGCCACGTCAGATGAAAGTCATCGGCCAAGACATTCACCAGTCGTCCGCACAAGCCTTGATCTTGATGCGCCACGCCCACGCCCGCTGCGGCGGAGTCACCCGCGATCAGCAGGCGCAGCGGCGGTTTGGCGCTGTCGCCGCATTGCCCCTCGCGCGCACCGTCCGGTTCGGGTAAGCGAGGCGTGACCGCGTGTGTGTACAGCGCTTGTGGCAGCAGTACGGGCCACAAGCCCAGCAAAGCCAGTGTTTCTGCCGTCTGTTTGGCTTTCATGCAGATCACGCTATCTTTTTTACAGCAACCATTTACAGCGCCTTGAGTGCGGCATCCACTTTTTGTAGCAGTTCATCGGTAATCATCCCGCCGGAAAATTTCGCCACCGTGGTCAATGACATGGACTTTGCCATTGCAAGCTGCGGGTGCGTGGAAAAACCCGGCAGGTGCTGTTCGAGTAAGGCACTTGCTGGCGCATAGTCGAGCAAATCTTGGACGGTGGATTCGATTGAATAGCTCGGTTGGGTTGCTTGTGGCACTGCTTGCGGCGTTGCTGCGGGTGTTGGCGAGGCTTGCGTTGCGTCGGATTGCGCTGCGGCGGCGTGATACAGATCGGCCAACGGTGTCAAGGGTGCAAATTGCCCGTCGCGTTTGCCTTGCCACGCGGCGACGGCTTCGGCCATTTCCGCCGGATCAAAAATCGCACTTTGCAGCACGGCCATGTGTTGCAGTGATTCGGTCACGCCGTGATCGCGCGCGTGGTTGATCGCGGTTTTGCAGCCGGCGACGGCGGCGGGCGATTGGGTGGCGATGCGGCGCGCCAGTTTGAGTGCGTGCGCGAGCAGCGCGTCATGGTCGGGCAGAACGGCGTTGACCAGCCCAACGGACAAGGCGCGTTCGGCGGGCATGCGTTCGCTGGTGTAGGCCATTTCGCGTACCACGCCGAGCGGAATCATTTTCGGCAGGCGTTGCAATACGCCCAAATCCGCGACCATGCCGATTTGCGTTTCCTGAATCGAGAAAAACGCATCTGCCGAGCATACGCGAATGTCGCAGGCAGCGGCCAAGTCCAAACCGCCACCGATACAGCCGCCTTGAACCGCGCAGATGACGGGGAAGCGTGCTTGCTCAAGCACATTGAAGCAGTCCATTAACTGCGACAAGGCGTTTTGAAAGCCGAAACGCGCGCGTGGCGTTTGCGTGCTGAATGCTTCGCCCAGACCGGCGAATACGTCCAGTGACATGCCGGCGCAAAAATGTTTGCCGGTCGAGCTGATGACCAAGGCGCGGGTTTCGCCGGACTCGTCCAGTTGGCGTACCGCGTCGCGCAGCAGCGGGAAAAACTGCGGTGTCATGGTGTTCAGTTTGTCGGCGCGGGTCAGTTGCAAATGTGCGACGCCTGCTTCCACGCTGAGGCTGAAATATTCGTTGCTTTCTGTCTGCGATGCCGAGGTGGACGCCGAGGTTTTTGCTGCTGTTTCGGCTTGAGACGCTTGTGGCGAGGCTTGCGATAAAGCTTGCAACTCGGTGTCAATGGCGTTCAGCACGTCGTCGCTGATCAAGCCGCGTGCGAATTGCGCTACGGTTGCGAGCGGCATTTCGGCGGCCATGGCTAACTGCGGGTGCGTGGAAAAGCCCGGCAGGTGTTTTTCCAAAATGGCTTTGGCGGCATCGTTGGCGAGCAAGTTTTTGACGGTGGATTGTTTGGACAACGCGGGTGCGTTGTTGGCAGGCGCGTCGTCTTTTTTCTCCAGATCGAAGTTCGCAGCCAGCTCCGTGCCCTGCTTGATCGCGCGTTTCGCATCCAGCTCTGCCGCGACATCCGCGCCGCCGATCAGGTAAACGGTGCAACCGGCGGCTTCCAAGCCTGCTTGCAATTCGCGCAGCGGCTCCTGCCCTGCGCAGACAATCACATTGTCCACCGGCAAGGTGTGCGCTTGTCCCGCCACGGTGATGTGCAGGCCATCGTCGTCAATGCGGTCGTACTGCACGGCGGACTGCATATCGACGCCACGCGCTTTGAGCGAGGCACGGTGTATCCAGCCGGTGGTTTTACCCAGTCCTTCGCCGACCTTGCTGGCTTTGCGTTGCAACAAATGCACTTGGCGCGGTGGCGTCGGAACGTGCGGCGTGCGCAAACCACCCGCCTGCGCGTAGCTCGTGTCCACGCCCCATTCGGTGTAGAACGCTTCCACCGGATTGTCGTCGGTGCTGTGGTGCGTGATGTATTCGCCCACGTCAAAGCCGATACCGCCGGCGCCAATGATAGCGACCCGTTTGCCGACGGGCTGCTCGTCGCGCAATACGTCCAGATAGCTCAATACTTTCGGGTGGTCAATGCCGTCAATCGGCGGTGTGCGCGGAACCACGCCCGTGGCGAGCACGATGGCGTCGTATTGACCTTGCGTGAGCATCTCGACGGTGGCGCGGGTGTTCAGTTGCAAATTCACGCTGCGCAGTTCGATTTGGCGCGCGAAGTAGCGCAGGGTTTCGTTGAATTCGTCTTTGCCCGGCACTTTTTTGGCGATGTTGAATTGTCCGCCGATTTTGTCCGAGGCTTCGATCAAGGTGACGCGGTGGCCGCGTTCGGCGGCGGTGGTGGCAAAGGCCAAACCAGCGGGACCCGCGCCGACCACGGCGATGTTTTTCGGCGTGTCGGTCGGTTTGATTTCTAAAATCGTTTCGTGGCAGGCGCGCGGATTGACCAAGCAGGACGTGACTTTGCCCGCGAAGGTGTGATCCAAACACGCTTGGTTACAGCCAATGCAGGTGTTGATTTCGTCGGCGCGGCCTTCGCGCGCTTTGACCATGAACTGCGAATCGGCGAGGAACGGACGCGCCATCGAGATCATGTCGCAGGTGCCGTCGGCGAGCAATTGCTCGGCCAGTTCGGGCGTATTGATGCGGTTGGTCGCGACCAGCGGAATGTTTACTTGACCCATCAGGCGTTTGGTCACCCAGGCAAACGCGCCGCGCGGAACGGCAGTGGCGATGGTCGGGATGCGCGCTTCGTGCCAGCCGATGCCGGTATTGATGATGGTGGCGCCGACTTGCTCGATGGCTTTGGCCAGTTGCACCACTTCGTCAAAAGTAGAGCCACCCTCAACCAGATCGAGCATGGATAAACGGTAGATGATGATGAAATTCGTACCGACGCGCTCACGCACGCGACGCACGATTTCGATCGGAAAGCGGATGCGGTTTTCATACGTGCCGCCCCACTCGTCCGTGCGCTGATTGGTGCGCGCGGCGATGAATTCGTTGATGAGGTAGCCTTCCGAGCCCATGATTTCCACGCCGTCGTAACCGGCTTTTTGTGCCAGCGCGGCGCAGTTGACGAAATCGGTGATGGTTTGCTCGACTTCTTCGCTCGTCAATTCGTGCGGTACGAACGGGTTGATCGGCGCTTGGATGGCGCTCGGCGCGACCAGATTCGGCTGGTAGGAATAGCGGCCAAAGTGCAAAATCTGCATGGCGATTTTGCCACCCGCTGCGTGTACGGCATCGGTGACGATGCGGTGATGTGCGGCCTCTTCCTCGGTGGTCAGCATCGCGCCGCCCGCCATGGGGCGTGCGCGGTCGTTCGGCGCAATGCCGCCGGTGACCATCAGGCCGACGCCGCCGCGTGCGCGCTCGGCGTAGAATGCGGCCATGCGCTCAAAACCGTTTTCAACCTCTTCCAGCCCGACGTGCATGGAGCCCATAATGACGCGGTTTTTCAGGGTGGTGAAGCCCAGATCGAGCGGGCGATTGAGTAGTGGGTAGTGGCTCATGGTCGTTCCTTCTGCAATGATTGGTATGATTTTTAGTGCTTTGCATTTTTATGCAACTGGTTGCAAAATCATAGCGAGGTTTTTTATTTTATGCAACTGGTTGCATAAAAAAATCCTGTCCTTTAGAATTTCGCCATGTCTTTACCTCACGCACTCTTAACCGCCCTCGTCGGGCGCTCCGCCTCCGGCTCGGATTTGGCGCAGCGCTTTGACCGCTCGCTCGGCTATTTTTGGCACGCGACGCATCAGCAAATCTACCGCGAATTGGCGCGGATGGAGGCGCTCGGCTGGATCGCTTCATTGCCCGCCGAATCGGGGCGTGGCCGCAAACGCGCGTATCAGATTTTGCCTGCGGGACAGGATGAGTTGAGTCGCTGGGTCGGCACAAACATGGATCCACAGCCGCTGCGCAATGAGCTGATGGTGCGTCTGCGTGCCGAAGCGGTGTTGGGTTCCGTGGATGCGGATTCAACCACGGGTTTGGTGCAGGAGCTGCGCCGTCGCCTGCGCTTGCACGAGGAGCAATTGGCCTTGTACCGTGAATTTGAGCAGCGTGATTTAAGCCGTCAGCAGGGCGCTGAGCCGACGCGTAAACAGGCTTTGCAGAATTTGGTTTTGGCCTCGGGGATACAGCATGAGGGCTTTTGGATTGAGATTTGTCAAAAGGCTTTGGCGATTTTGGAGGCGCCCGAATCACCATAGTCGGTCATGTTGCGTTGGAAAACGCCATTGAACACACAACCCCTTTGCTGACGCGAAGGGGTTTTTTCTTTTAGAACCAAATCGAATAAACTTATGCTAATATAAAAATATCGTAATCAACTCGTTTTGGAGCTTAGTGTGGCTATCCCGTCTTATCGTGAACTGACCAGTGAGATTAATCAGCAGTTGGCGCCGTTTCGGCAAGAGTCGCCGGAGGTAATGAAAGCCTTTGGCGAACTGGCACGCGCTGCGACCAAAACCAATGTGTTGGATGAGAAAACCAAGGAGTTGATCGCCGTGGCGATTGCGGTGGCGACACGCTGTGACGGCTGCATTGGTTTTCATGTCAAGGCTTTGGTGCGTTTGGGCGCGAGTAAGGAGGAGCTGAACGAAACGCTGAATATGGCGGTGTATCTCGGCGGTGGCCCATCATTGATGTACGCGGCCAATGCGTTGGCGGCGTTTGCCGAATTCAGTGCGCAAAGTTGAAGCGCTTTTGACTGATGGTGTGGTTTTGGCGGTAGAATGGTCTTGACACTGCGGTGATCCTGCCCATTGTCGCGTAAGGCCTTGAGTTTGTTTGATGATTTTTTGAAAAAAGGAGAAGGCTATGAGTCCAAATGTAGGTGGTATTGATAAAGTATTGCGCATCGTCATTGGTATCGTATTGATTGCTTTGGCGGCAACTGGCAACATCGGCGCATGGGGTTATATCGGGATTGTTCCCCTGTTGACCGGCGTGTTTAGCCGTTGCGCTTTGTACTCATTGCTGGGTATTAATACGTGTCCGGTGGATAAGAAGTAATTTTTAACTATGTGAAAAAGCCCACGCATGCCGTGGGCTTTTTTGTTTCCTCTGTGAGCGAACGTGTCGGCTCAGCGGTGACCACTCACTTCGGCCAAAAGGTTTTGCTGCTCTTCCTGCTGTTTTTGCAGATGCGTGGCGATGTTGCCGCAGACCACATCGCACAGCTCGTACACCGCCGCGTCGGCAATGCGGTAGTACACGCTGTTGCCTTGACTGGTTCGGCTGACCACGCCTTGCTGCGCCAGTAGGGACAGATGTCGCGAAATATTGGCCGCCGTGTAGCCGCAAAGCTGTGCCAATTCACCGACGTTGCGTTCGGATTGGCGCAGTTCGTTCAAAATCGTCAGGCGCGTCGGGTCGGCCAGCACATGGAAGTAGCGTGCGACGGCTTGGATGGTGGCGGGGGTCATTTCTTTGGCGGTCGTTTTCATGGCGCTCATCTTACCTGAATTTGCTGAAAAACGTGTCTGAACAAATCTTATTTATCATAGCAAAACAACTAATTAACTAATTAATTAAATAGTGTATAATGATTTGAATGATTGAATGAGGTGGCTTATGAAACAAAATCGCAAAGTGTGGTGGGTGGCTTTGGCCGTGGCTTGGGTTGTGATATTGGCGCTCGGCGCATGGTGGTTTTTGGGGAAAAAAGCACCCGAGGCCCAGCTTGAGCCGGCCAAAACGAGCCATATTGCCACGCTCAACGTCACTGCGGGTGCGCACACGAATCAAGCCAGTTTTGATGGCGTGGTCGAGTCGGTACGGCAGAGCGTGATTGCGGCGCAGGTCGCGGGCAACGTGGTGGAGATTCGCGTGCGTGCCGGTGATCGCGTGAGCGCAGGACAACTGCTGTTGCGCATCGACGGCATGGCGGCAGAGCAGGCTGCGGCGGCAGCGCGCAATGAGTATGCGCGCCAAGAGGCGCTGTACCGCAAAAATTACATCAGCAAAGCCGCGCTGGAGCAGGCGAAAGTACAACTGGCCGCAGCCACGGCGCAATCGGGCTATTTCAGCATCAAAGCGCCGTTTTCCGGCGTGGTGACCGAGGTGAACGCGAAATTAGGTGAAATGGCGCTGCCGGGTGTGCCGCTGATGCAGCTTTTTGACCCGTCGGCGATGCGCGTGAGCGCACAAGTGCCGCAAACGCAATTGGCCCGTCTGAGCAAAAGCATGACGGCGCGAGTGGAACTGGCGGGTATGACCGAGGAAAACCAATGGCTGGTTCCGGCGACGATGGAGATTCTGCCTGCGGTGGATGCACGCACGCACAGCGGCACGATTCGATTGCCGCTCAAGCAAACCAATATTGACCTCGTGCCGGGTGCGTTTGCCCGCGTGTGGGTCGATCTGCCGCCATCAACGGATGCGGCGAATGCAGTGAATGCCGCGTCGCTTTGGATTCCGAACACCAGCGTGCTGCGCCGTGGCGAAATCAACGCGGTGTATGTGAAATCGGCGCAAGGCGTATTCCTCATGCGCCAAGTGCGCTTGGGGCAAACGCAGGGCGAGCAGGTGCAGGTGTTGAGCGGGCTGCTGCCGGATGACGAAATCGCTGTGGATCCGCATTCCGCTGCTGCGGCATCCGATGCGGAAACCCGTGCGCCTGCGAGTCAATAACATTCGTGCATTCAAAAGGAAGTCACCATGAGTCAAACAGAAATGCACCCACAAACCCCTGAGCCGAACCCAAAAATGGGCGTGTCGGGGCGGATTGCGGCGTTTTTCCAAAGTGCGCAAATCACACCGCTGCTGGCTTTGATCGCCCTGCTGTTGGGCGTGTTCGCCGTGCTGGTCACGCCGCGCGAAGAGGAGCCGCAGATCAACGTCACCATGGCGAATGTATTGATTCCTTTTCCCGGGGCGTCGGTTAAGGACGTTGAGCGCATGGTTGCCACGCCAGCCGAGCAAGTTTTGGGGCAGATTGCCGATATTGAGCACGTCATGTCGGTGTCCAATCCGGGCGTGGCGGTGATTACCGTGCAATACAAAGTCGGTGTGCCGCGCACCGAAGCATTGGTGCGCTTGTACGACACGCTTAATTCTAATACCGACTGGCTGCCGCAAGGACTCGGCGTGCTGCCGCCCATCGTCAAGCCCAAAGGCATTGATGACGTACCGATCGTTACCCTATCCTTGTACAGCAAAAATCCGCAGACCGATGTGCATGAATTGGAGCGGGTCGCAAACAGTCTGGAAACCGAACTCAAGCGAGTGAATGGGACGCGCGAGGTGAAAACCATCGGCGGCCCCGGGCGCGCGGTGATGGTCGAGCTGGATGCGGCGCGCATGGCCGGTAGCGGCGTGGATGTGAACGCGGTGCGCGGCGCTTTGCAGTCGGCCAATATGGGGGCGCCGATTGGAAATCTGCTGGGCGGTCAACAAACGGTGTATGTCGAAACCGGCGCGCATCTGCGCAATGCACAGGATGTCGCCGAGCTGATTGTCGGCGTTGCCAACGGTAACCCCGTGTATTTGCGCGACGTAGCGAATGTGCGCGATGGTGCGCCGCCACCGTCGCATTATGTGTGGTACGGGCAAACGGCGTATGACCCGAACGTGGCGAATGCGGCATTCGGCGAATACCCCGCCGTCACCATGAGCATCACGAAAAAGCCGGGTGCGAACGCAATTGATGTGGCCAATCAAGTCATGAGTCGCGTTGAGCAACTACATAACACCGTGATTCCGGCGGATGTCTCGGTCGCTGAGACGCGCAACTACGGCGCGACCGCGAACGATAAAGCGGTGAAATTGATCCAGAAACTGATTTTCGCCACGCTCTCGGTGGTGGCGCTGGTGTACTTTGCGCTCGGTCGGCGTGAGGCGGCGATTGTCGGTGCGGCGGTTGCTCTGACCCTGATGGCGACGTTGTTTGCCTCGTGGGCGTGGGGCTTTACGCTCAATCGCGTGTCGCTGTTCGCACTGATTTTCTCCATTGGGATTCTGGTGGATGATGCGATTGTGGTGGTGGAAAACGTGCATCGACATTTGGCGATGCACGTTTCGGCGCAGGCTAACATTGCTACTCATGAAATGAGTGAAAGCAATGTTAAGGATGCGGTAGCATCCGGCCGAAGCCAGAATATCCTAGACAAAATCATTCCTCGCGCGGTGGATGAGGTCGGCGGCCCGACCATTTTGGCCACCTTGACCGTGATCGCCGCGTTGCTGCCGATGGCGTTCGTCAGTGGTTTGATGGGGCCGTATATGAGCCCGATTCCGATCAATGCGAGCATGGGCATGCTGTTGTCGCTGGCGATTGCTTTTGTGGTGACGCCGTGGATGGCACGTCTGTGGCTGCACAAAGAGCCGTCGCATCATGCGGGATTGTCGGACAAGCTGCGTCCGTGGTTTGAAAAAATCTTCCGTCCGCTGTTGGATGTGAAAAACGGCGCGAAGAACCGCTTTAAACTCGGCTTGGGAATTTTCGGTTTGATTGCGCTGTCGATGATTTTGCCAGTGTTGGGTTTGGTGCAATTGAAAATGCTGCCGTTTGACAACAAATCTGAGTTCCAAATCGTGGTCGATATGCCTGCGGGTACGGCGCTGGAAGACACCTCGGCGGTGTTGCACGAATTGGGCGCGTATCTGGGAACGGTGCCTGAAGTGACCAATTATCAAGCCTACGCGGGCACTGCCGCGCCGATCAATTTCAATGGTTTGGTGCGTCAATATTACCTGCGCAGTGGCGGCGAGGTCGGTGAATTGATCGTGAATTTGCAGGATAAACACCATCGCTCGGAAAAAAGCCATCAAATCGCCACCCGCTTGCGGCCTGAATTGCAAAAAATCGGGGCGCGTTACGGTGCGAATGTGAAGGTGGTGGAAGTACCGCCCGGGCCGCCGGTGCTCGCGCCGATCGTGGCTGAGGTATACGGGCCGGATGATGCGGGTCGCGCGCAGGTGGCGAAACAAGTGCGAGCCGTGTTTGCCCAAACCGAAAGCGTGGTCGATGTGGATGACAGCACACCGGCCAGTGCGCCGCGCACCGTGCTGACCGTGGATCGCCGTAAAGCCGCGCTGCTGGGGATTTCGCAACAAAGCATCGTCGGCACGCTGCGCGCTGGTTTGGCGGGCGAAGCGGCGACGTATTTGCGCAACCACAGCAAATACCCCGATTCGGTGACGCTGCAATTGCCTGCGGACAAGCAAGGCAATTTGGATGCGCTGTTGCAAATGACCGTGCGCAACGCGCAGGGGCAAAGCGTGCCGATTCGTGAGTTGGTCCAAGTGAGCGACACGCTGCGCGAAGCGCCGATTTACCACAAAGATTTGCTACCGGTGAATTTCGTGGTCGGTGATATGGCGGGTAAAATCGACAGTCCGTTGTACGGCATGTTTGGTATGCGCGGCGATATCGCCAAAATCACCACGCCCGATGGCGGTCAATTGACTGATTATTTCATCCGACAGCCGGACGATACCTATCGCGGCTATTCGATCAAATGGGACGGCGAGTGGCAGATCACCTACGAAACCTTCCGTGATATGGGTTTGGCGTACGGTGTCGGTTTGATCTTGATTTATCTGTTGGTGGTGGCGCAGTTCGGCTCGTATTTAACCCCGCTGATTATCATGGCGCCGATTCCGTTGACCATCATCGGTGTGATGCCGGGACACGCGCTGCTGGGTGCGCAGTACACCGCGACCAGCATGATCGGCATGATTGCGCTGGCGGGGATCATCGTGCGCAACTCGATTTTGCTGGTGGACTTTATTCGCTTGCAAACCGCTCAGGGTATGCCGTTCGCGCAGGCCATCATCGAGTCGGCGATCACGCGGGCGCAGCCGATTATGCTCACGGGACTGGCGGCGATGATGGGCGCGTTCTTCATTTTGGACGACCCGATTTTTAACGGCTTGGCGATTTCACTGATTTTCGGGATTTTTGTATCGACGATTTTGACGCTGGTGGTGATTCCGCTGCTGTATTACGTGGCGTATCGCAAAAAATACGAAGTCGTGGCGGATGCGGATATTTAATGGATTTTTAAGGAGAAAAAGATGCGTTCATGGCAAATGGTGCGGATGTTCGGTGGTTTGTTTGTGTTGTTGTCTTTGGCGTTGGGCGTGCCCAGTAGCCCGATTTTCGTGAGTCAAAACTGGTTGTGGTTCACCGCTTTTGTCGGTGCCAATTTATTGCAAAGCGCATTCACGAAGTGGTGTTTGCTGGAAACGATTTTGCGCAAACTGGGCGTACCTAGCGGTTGCTAAAGCCCGATTATTCAGTTGTGAGGAACCTCGATATGCCGAATCGAACAGTAGGGATTATTCGCTTGAGCCGACTGGTGTTGGGGCTGACCTTGGTGTGGTCGGGCGTGGCGTATGCGGATGATTTGAGCTTGTCTGAGGCCATCGCTTCAGCCAAATTGCATGATAAAGAGTATCTATCCGCCAGCACGTTGACGGACAGCGCCGATGCTTTGCGCGCGCTGGCGAGCAGCCTATGGCGGCCGCAGGTGGCGCTCATCGCATCGGCGGGTAAAGCCAGCAATGAGACGAAAACCGCCGGAGCACAGTTTTCCGCACCGAGCATGGGGATGCTCCATCAAGCGGCGGATTTCAACACATCCATCCGCAACAGCACGATGACGCAATGGGCGGTCAGCGCGAAACAACCGCTGTTCAATCCGGCGCGGCGCGCGCAGAGCCAACAGCTCAAACTCGGTGCGCAGATAACCGATTTGCAACGTCAAGGTGCGGAACAAGCGCTTATCGTGCGCACGGCGGAACGCTATTTTGACGCACAACTGGCGCAGCAAAAATTGCAGTTGCTCAGTGCGCAGCTCAAATCCACCCAAAGCTCGGCAGAGGAAGCGCAATACCGCTTCGACATTGGCAATCGGCCGATCACCGAAGTGTACGAATCCCAAGCGCAACTGGCTGAAATCCAAGCGGCGCATTACGGCGCGCAAAGCGACTTACAGATCAAATTACAACGGCTGCAAGACGCCATTGGCCACATCCCCGCCGCCTTGCCCAACGCATTGCAACTGCGCCAACCCCTGCCCAAATTAGAGCCGCTCGCGGTGTGGCAAGCCAAAGCGCAGCAGAACAATATGGACATACAGATGCAGGCATTGACGGTGCGCAATGCGCAGGCCAAAGCGCAGGAGTACGCGATCGGCGCTTCCGCATCCGTAGATTTGCTTGGACAAATCGGTCGACAAAAACTCAGCGGCGATGGAGACTATGGCGCAGCCAAAAACCAACAAAACAACAGCATGATCGGCGTGCAACTGACTGTACCGCTGTACACCGGCGGCTACAACAGCGCGAAGTACCAAGAAGCGCAAGCAGCGCTCAAAAAAGCGCAAATGGATTTACAACGCACGCAGGAACACGTCGCGCAAAACATCAACGCCGCATGGCTCGGCGCACAAACCGCACAATTGCAAGTGAGCGCCCTGAGCGCCGCGCTCAAAGCCAGCGCCGCGCGTTTAGACGCGACCAAAACCGGACAAGAAGTCGGTCATCGCACCGTGCTGGACGTGCTCAACGCGCAGAACCAAAACACCCAAGTGCGCATTAATCTCGAATCAGCCAAGCAGCAGTACGTCATGAGCCGTCTGCGTCTCGGTGCGCTGGTGCAGGCGCTGGATGAGGGGATGATACGTCAGTGGGTAGCGGATAAACCGTAATCCACGATTCATGTGAAGTGACAAAAAAAGAGCCTGATATAGCATCAGGCTAAGGCTGTTGGCAAAGTCTTATTATAAACTAAAGCTCCGTCATTCCCGCGAAAGCGGGAATCCAGTCATAAATCTAACTGGTTGCTTTTATTAGCATTCTGGATACCCGCTTTCGCGGGTATGACGGTATTTTTCTTGAATTTTGTACGAATTTTAAGTACTGAGAAGGTTTGTCAGCAATCTGAGTCTGATAGCATCAGGCTCTTTTTTTGCGGTCAAACCATTATTTCTCAACGAACGCACGCTCAATCGCGTAGTCGCCCGGCTCGCCCATGCGCGGCGATTCGGTAAAGCCCATGTCGTTGAGCATATCGCAGCAGCTTTGCAACATCGATGGCGAACCGCAGATCAATACGCGGTCGGTTTCGCGGTTCAGGCGCGGCATGCCGATGTCGTCGGTCAGTTTGCCGCTGATAATCAAGTCGGTCAGGCGACCTTGGTTGTAAAACGGCTCGCGTGTGACAGTTGGATAGTAAATCAATTTTTCACGAATCTCTTCGCCGAAGTATTCGTTGTTCGGCAATTCTTTCATGATGTAGTCGTGGTAGCCCAGCTCGCTTACATAACGCACGCCGTGGATCAGGATGATTTTTTCGTAGCGTTCGTACACGTCCGGATCGCGGATGATGGACATGAAGGGCGCCAAGCCCGTTCCCGTCGAGAATAGATACAGATTTTTACCGGGCAGCAGGTTGTCTTGTACCAGCGTGCCGGTGGCTTTTTTGCTGACCAATACTTCGTCACCAACCTTGAGGTGTTGCAGGCGCGAGGTCAGCGGGCCGTTTTGTACCTTAATTGAGTAGAACTCCAGTTGTTCTTCGTAGTTCGGGCTGACAATCGAGTAGGCGCGCATCAGCGGCCGGCCTTCGACTTCCAGACCGATCATGACGAATTGGCCGTTGATAAAGCGCAGTCCCGGATCGCGGGTGCAGGTGAAGCTGAACAGCGTGTCGTTCCAGTGGTGCACGCTGGTCACTTTTTCGTAATAAATATTTGACATTTTTTTATTCGCGACAGAAATAAATGAAAGTCATATTGTACTATTTTTGTCGGGATTCTTCAGCGCTTTTTCCCTGTATGGGCGGTCAACTGTGTTAAACAACCAACACGTATTTACTTATGCCTAATAAGTATATTGTTTCAGCGCGGTAAGCTCTCGGCAAATGCCGCTTGGCTCGCCAAGTGTGCTTCCCATTGCGCCGTGTGTGGAAAATCGGTGCGCCATGCGTAATCGGGTTGACGAAAATCAATGAAGTTAAGCACGCACATCAGACCAATATCGGCGACGCTGTAGGCATCGTTGGCCAACCACGGATGTGTGGCGAGCTGCGTTTCAATCACGCTCAGTCCGGCATGCAGTTTGCCGCGTTGCCGCGTCAACCAATCCGGCCATTGCAAGGCTCCGGGACGCAGTTGCTCCACGCGGTATTTGGCCGCCGCATCCATCAAGCCGTCGGTCAGCGCTGCCCATTTGAGCGCTTCGATGCGCTGCATGGGTTCGCTCGGCAGGTGCATGGGCGCGAGCAGTTCCAGATATTCGGCGATGACGCGTGAGTCAATCACGGCGTCTTTTTGGTTGATCAGCAGGCACGGTACTTGGCCAAGCGGATTGTGCGCGGCGACGTGCGGATTTTGTCCCCATACATCGTCTAAAATCCAGTCGTAGGGCAGCTTTTTCTCCGTCAGCATAATCCGAATTTTGCGCACATACGGGCTGGTCAAGGAACCGATCAAAGTCAAATGTGGCATAAAACGTCCTTTCACAAAAAAATCCGTGGGCTTTGCACTATAATGCCGCCAATCAGTGCAGTCTGTGAATTAAACGCCGTAGGAGCGAAAAATGCAAACATTATCTAAATGGGTCATGGTATTGGCCACGCCTTTACTCTTTGCCAGCGCCTGTACGCAGGAGACGCAAAACCAAATTGGCCGCAGTATCCAAAACTGGACGGGGACGAACGGTATTTTAGAAGTCTATGCGGGCAATACCTTGGTCAAACGCTTTATGAATATTGACAAAATGTCCACCGCGATGGGCACGAGCGACGGCAGCGCGCGTTCGTATCGCTATGGCTACGGCGTGATTGACCTGAATCTGAATGGCAAAGTGGATCCGGGCGAGCGTCGCGTGTATTTTGAGATCAGCGATTATTCAACCTCTTATATTTTCTACGAAGCACCCTAATGACTCGATATAAAAACGCCCTGTTTATTTCAACAGGGCGTTTTTGTGCGGCAGTTGCAAGGGGTTATTTGTTGGTATACGCCGATTCTTCGTGACACACGATGTCGATGCCTTCCATTTCCTCGTCTTTGGTCAGGCGCAGACCGCCCGCCAGTGAAATCAGTTTGAGGATGATAAATGTGCCGATTGCCGCGTAAACAATGGTTGCGCCCACGCCGATACATTGGATTTTGACTTGCTCGAACGTGCCTTTGCCTTGACCGGTGGAGAAGGCAAACGCGCCGGTCAGAATCGCGCCGACAATGCCCGCCACGCCGTGACAGGCGAATACGTCCAATACATCATCCACTTTAAACCGACGTTTGTTTTGTACCGCCCAGAAGCTCGCCGTCGCGCCAATCGCACCGATCAAAATCGCATACGCCGGGCTGACCAATCCGGCGGCCGGTGTGATGGCGACCAAACCCACCACCGCGCCGGTTGCGGCGCCCACGGCGCTCATGGCGTGGCCGGTGGCGCGTTCCCAGATCAACCAGACCAGCATGGCGGCGGCGGTGGCCACTTGCGTGGTCAGCATCGCCAAGCCTGCCGAGCCGTTCGCGCTCAAGGCGCTGCCCGCGTTAAAACCAAACCAGCCGAACCAGAGCAAGCCTGCACCGAGCAACACAAACGGAATATTGTGCGGAATCGCGCTGTTGCGGGTTGATTGCAAACGCGGGCCGAGCAATTTTGCCGCCACCAGCGCCGATACACCCGCGTTGATGTGAACCACCGTGCCACCCGCAAAATCCAGCGCACCCAGATTGAACAACCAGCCGGACGCATCCCACACCCAGTGCGCCACCGGGCTGTACACAAAGATACTCCACAACGTGATAAAGGCCAAATATGCGCCGAATTTCATGCGATCGACCAGCGCACCGCTGATCAGCGCGGCGGCGATGATGGCGAAGGTCGCTTGGAACATCACAAACACATATTTCGGAATCAAATGCGTCGGGTCAAAGGTGGTTGCGGTGCTGCTGCTGTCCATGCCCGCGAGCATGACGTTGTGAAAACTACCGAACCATGCGCCCATCGGATTGTCGCCAAACGCGATCGAGTAACCGACCGCCACCCACACCAGCGTGATTACGCCCATCGCGGCGAACGACATCATCATGGTGTTTAGCACGCTTTTGCTGCGCGATAAACCGCCGTAGAAAAAGGCCAGCGCGGGCGTCATCAGCAATACCAAGGCGGACGCGATCAAAATAAAGGCGGTGTCGGCGAAATCCACCACGGCTTTGATGGTCTCCGGCGCGGGCGGCGTCTCGGTCGAAGTTTGCGCCCAAGCAGCACCGCTCGCCACCGTGGCCAGCAGCAATACCAAAGGCATTCCATAACGTTTCATACACATTCTCCTGTAAGGCTTTGCAATTTGATGAATGAACCTGTTGCCATACCCAAAAGCAGACCATTGGAGCCGAGACCTTCGCATTCATTTTTGCGTTCATTTTTGGCTCGCCGTCGCTGATTTTGAGCAAACATGGCCGAAGTGTGAGTGAAAAAAATCCGCTTGTAAAGCAAGCGGCCTGTTGAATAGTGTTTGTAAGTGATTGAATTTATTGTATTTTTGCTTTACGCTGGTGCATCGGATGCGTTGGGTTCAGAACTTGTGCGCTCGTTTGGTGCGAGCGGTGGATGAATGAGCGTGTGATTGTCAAAACGCATTTTTTTGGTGCATGGGCAAATTTTTTTCAAAAAGCCCTTAGGGTGGCGCAAAATTTCCACAATCGTGTTTCACTGCGCTGAATCATGCACAATCGATAGAGACAACGCACGCAACGCGTTGTGCAAACGCGCTGTGCCGTGGCCGCTGACCACCGTGTACGGGCGCCGGTAGCGCGCCAGCCAAGTTTCGTATTGCACAAAAATCGCCTGACGCTGCGCCAGTTCGGGCGCGCTGCGCAGTGGGTCGGCCTGCCACGGCAAATCAGGCGCGAGCAGCAGATAATCGGTGAAGCTTTGCGTTGCGCAAGCGTGTTCGATTTCCGGCGGCACATAGCCCAATGCCGCCTGCGCCCAGACCGCCAGCACGGTGGCTTCGGTATCAGCGATCAAGTACGACGCGCCACTCTGCTGTGCGGCGAGGATACCCGCGTGAATCAGGCTGTTTTGTCCGTTCAAAATCGCGAGCAGATCGGCCTCATCGTATGCGCCAGCGCGCGCGGGGACATATTCACGCGCATATTCGCGCACCCAAACGCTATTCAGATGCGTTGCCAATTGCGCGCACAGCGTGCTTTTGCCCGAGCTTTCGGGGCCGAGAATGGCGATGGTGCGCAGTTTGGACATTACAGCCAACCCACTGCGCGCAACAGCGCAATACCGCCTGCCGCGACCGGCATGGCGCCCACGGTGGTGATGCCGATGATATTGGCGGCGGCGACTTCATTCGCGCCCATCGCTTTGGCCATGACATAGCTCGCAGCGGCGACCGGTGTGGCCATCATCATGAACAGCACGCCCATATTCAAACCCTGCAAGCCAAAGGCCAGTCCGACCAACACGGCGATGAGTGGCGCGGCGATCAGACGGCCAATGCTGGCCCAGAGCGCGATACTGGACACGCTGAACAGCGATTGCACATTCAACGTGGCGCCCGCGCAGATCAAGGCCAAAGGCAGTGCCACCGCCGACAAATAACCGCCGGTTTGTACCAACAGCGGCGAGACCGGCAGCGCGACGGCTTTGGCCGCCAGCGCGAGCAAAATGGCGACGATCAGCGGATTGGTCAACAGTTGCTTGGCAAAATAACCCGCTTGCACGCGGCGCGAACCGGACACATTTTGGTTCAATGTAATCACCGCCAATACATTGTAGAGCAAGGTCATGGCGCCGCCATAAACCGCGCCGACGGCGACGCCTTCGGCACCATACGCATTGGCAATGAACGCCAGTCCGGCAATCATCGTATTCGCGCGGTACACGCCCTGCACAAACACGCCTTTGTCGGTGGCGGCCATGAGCGTGCGTGCGGCGATCAGTTCCGCACCGAAAAACAGAATTAAACTGGCGACGGCGCCGGCAGCGATCAGCGGAATTTGCGAGCCAAAATCCACCTTGTTGCCATAAATGCTGAAGAACAGCAGGGCGGGCAAGGAGTAGCGAAACACGATTTTCGACGCCTGATCGCAAAAACGCGCATCCACCTGCCCGCTGCGGCGCAAAAAATAACCCAACGCCAACAGCAAAATGCTGGGCAATGTGACGGATAAGGCAAACACCAAGGCGTGCCAAAACGAGCCTGACATGAACATCCTTCAAATAATGCGGGTGCGTGGCGCGTGGTTATGCGTGCAGTCAAAGCACTGTCAAACGCCCACCAGCGGCATGATAACACCTCCGACGCACCAAATCAGCCCCGCGTGGGTATGCTCGGCTGGTATGCAGAGTAGTGTGGCTCAATATGCGGCTTGAAGCCGCGCGCGGGAATGTGTATATTGAACCGTTTATATTCGTCCACTCTCCACTGTTTCATGAAATTTCAAATCCCCTTTGTCCTACTGCTTTGCGCGGTGCTGTCCGCGTGCAAACCGGCGCACAGCGCTTTGGAGCGCGTTATGCCTGCGTCAGAATCGACTACCGCCGCATCAACGGCGCTTGCATCCGTCGCCCCCGCATATGCCGATTTGGCCTACGCCGGAACGCCCAATCCGGCGCAGATGCTGGATGTGTATCTGCCGGATGCGACGATGAATGCAAGCGAGCAAGATCGTCGGCCATTGGTCGTGTTCATCCACGGTGGCGCATGGATGATCGGGGACAAGGCATGGGTGCGTGGCGGCACGCATATGCAGCTGGAACAATTCCTACACCTGCTGCTGCGCAATGGCTATGCCGTCGCGTCGCTGAACTACCGCCTCGTGCCGGAAGGCGTATTCCCCGCACCGATTCACGATGTGAAAGCCGCCGTGCGCTATTTGCGCGCCCATGCCAACGAACTGGGCATTAACCCCGAGCGCATCGCGGTGGCGGGCGAATCGGCGGGTGCGCATTTGGCGCAACTGCTCGCGGTCAGCGCTGACCAGCCGAGCTTGGAAGGCGATTTGGGCAATGCCGCATTCAGCAGTCGAGTCAAAGCCGCGGTGAGCTACTACGGCATAGCCGATGTGCGCCGTTTGGCGGGTGAACGCATTGATCAGGGCTGCAAAAATCCGTGGGTGTACGACCCGAATAAGCCGAACGAGGCTGAATACGGTCTGCTCGGCGGCGGCAATCTCGATACGCCTGAGCAGCAACAGCGCGCATTATTGGCCAGCCCGATTCATTATGTCGATGCGGGTGATCCGCCGATGTTGCTGCTGCACGGGCGGCAGGATTGCGTGGTGGCCGTTGTACAGTCGCAGGCGATGCATGCGGCGTTGCAAAAAGCCGGTGTACCGAGCCAATTGCGTCTGATTGCCGCCGATCACGCCGAGGCGAAGTTTTATACCGATCCGCAGTTGCAACGGCTATTATTGGATTTTCTACGAACCTACTTATAAAAACCAACAGGAGACGAGTGATGCGCAAACAAATGAGTCAAATCTGGCACTCTGCGCTTAAAAAACCAGTGGCCTGCGAACATTTGGAAGGTCATCCGTATTGCCCGCTGTGTGGTAAGAAATTGGCAATTAAACGCATTGATTCCTCGATTTTGGAGGAAAATAAAGTGGAGTATTGGCTGACCAAGATTTTTCGCCAGACCTTGTTGGGGCTGTTTATCGCGCCGGGGCAGCGGATTCGTACCTTTATTCAGACTGACCGCGAGGTGCTTACCCGACCATTGCCGTATTTGGTGCTGACGGCGGCGGTAGCCAAATGGACGACCGATTTGGCCAATGAAATGGTGCAATGTGATGGCAATATGCTTTGCCAGTGGGCGCTCGATAATCCCGTTGCGACCCAAATCATTCAGGCCATGTTGCTTGCTGCGGTCTTGCGTTTTGTGTTTTTCCGTAACAGTGGTTACAACGTATGGGAATTTGCTACGCTGTTTGTGTATTTGCTGGCGCAGGGGTTTTTGATTTCCTCTGGGTTTGCGTTGTTTCATTTTGCCACGGGTATTGATACGTCAATATGGCCGGCCTTGATCGCGCGCAATGCGTATTTGGTATTTGCCGTAGTGCAGTTCTTTGACGACAAAAGCGCTTGGGGTGTGCTCAAGGTGGTTCTGGCCGTGTTGTTCGCCATGATGCTGTTTTTGGGTGGTGCACTGGCGTTGGCATTGGCGATGGAATGGCTGAAACCGCTTTTATCATCCATTCGATGAGCGATTCCGATGGATGAGCTGTTTGTTGGCGTATGAGGAAATGAGCGAACCAAAAAAGCAAACATGAGCTTTTTCGGAAGGTTTACAATGACATGGTTTTTATGTTATGGAGTTACTCATGCCAGAAGTCATTCGTGTCAAAGCCTTAGGTCGTCATTTACTCAAAGATCCTTTCCTCAATAAAGGCACTGCCTTTACTGCCGAGGAGCGCCGCGCGTTCCATATTGAAGGCCGTTTGCCGCCGCGTATCGAGACGCTGGAGGAGCAAGTTGAGCGCCAGTACGAGCAATTTTCTTCGTGCAAAACCAACCTTGAAAAATATGTGTACCTGCGCGAATTGCAGGACTACAACCGAATTTTGTACTACTCTTTGGTCAAGCATCATTTGGAAGAGATGCTGCCGATCGTGTATACCCCGACTGTGGGCGAAGCGATTCAGGAGTTCAGCCACATCTACCGCGAGCCGCGTGGTTTGGTGGTAACTGAGTCGAATTACCGTGATTTGGACGATATTTTGTCCACCTATTCGGGCACGACCAAGCTGGCGGTGGTGACTGATGCCGAGGGGATTTTGGGTATTGGTGATCAGGGTTTTGGCGGGATTGCAATTTGTATCGGTAAATTGACTTTGTACTCCTTGGCCGCAGGCATTCGCCCGATTGAGACCTTGCCGGTGCTGTTTGACTTTGGTACGAACAATAAAAAATTGCTCGAAGACCCGTTTTATCTCGGCGTGCGCCAACCGCGCACCCGCGGCGCGAAATATTACGAGATGATCGATGCTTTCGTCACCGCATTCAAAAAACGCTTCCCCGAAGCGATGGTGCAGTGGGAAGATTTCAGTAAATCGACCGCGTTTGACGTGCTGGAGCGTTACCGCGATACGATTCCGAGTTTCAATGACGACATTCAGGGCACGGGTGCGATGGCGCTGGGTGGTTTGCTCGCCGCGACCGAACAAGGCCGCAAACTGGCCGATCAAGTGTTCCTCGTCAGCGGCGCCGGCGCGGGTGGCATTGGCGTGGCGTCGCAAATCATGCACGGTCTGATCCACGTCGGTTTGACCGAAGAGCAGGCAAAAGAACGCATTTATGTGCTCGACTCGCGCGGTTTGGTTTTGAGCGACCGCGAAGGTCTGGAACCGTACAAACTGCCTTTCGCGCACGATCGTGAAAAACTCGTTGGCTGGAGCTACGCAACTGAAAATCCGAATATGATGGACACGATTCGCAATGCGAAAGTCACCGCGCTGATGGGTTTGTCCGGTCAAGGCGGCTCGTTCAATCAACGTGTGATCGAAGCGGTGATGGAAAATACGCCCAATCCGATCGTATTCGCCCTGTCGAACCCGACCGATCTGACCGAGGTTTTACCACATGACGCGCTGTGTTGGAGTGACGGTGCGGCAACAGTGGCAACCGGCAGTCCGTTTGCGCCGGTGGAGTGGAAAGGCAAGGTCTATGAAATTGGCCAAGGCAACAACACTTTCGTATTCCCTGGCATTGGCTGGGGTGTGATCGCCTCGGGCGCGCGCAAAATCAATCAGGAGATGATGACCGCCGCAGCGATTGCTCTGTCCACACAGGTGACGATTGCGCGCATTGCACAGGGCGCGGTGTTCCCGCCGATTTCCGATCTGGAGCACGTCACCACCGTGGTGGCACGCGCCGTAGCCGAAGCCGCGTTTGAAACCGGCGTAGCCACACACAGCAAAGAGCAGATCGAAGCCGGTTTGGCCAAACACAACTGGACGCCGATTTATCCGATTTTTGTGCCGGATAATGATTGATTCGCAAAGGTGTGGTGTGTGACACATGTAAGCAAATAAAAAGGCGACCAATGGTCGCCTTTCTGCTTTTGGGTCGATGCAATAGGATTAGGTAATCACATTGGGTGCGGTTCGACCGGTCAAGGCGGCAATGTCCGAGATTTGATACGCGATTTGGATTAGCTCCGCTAATGCGGTTTGAGTATCGCCGCCATGCTTGCTCGGATCGGCTTGGTATTGCTCAATGTACATGCGAATGGTCGCACCGACCGTGCCCGTGCCAGATAGGCGGTAGACGATACGCGAGCCGTCAGTGAACAACACACGCAGCCCTTGATTGTGCGAGACCGAACCGTCAATCGGATCGTGGTAGCTAAAATCATCGGCGGATTGCACGGTCAGGGAGCCGAATTGTTTGCCCGCGAGCGTGGGTAATTGCGCCTTGATGTGCGCCATCACCGGATTGGCCTTGTCGGTTTCGATTTCCTCGAAATCATGGCGCGTGTAGTAGTTTTGACCGTACTGCGCCCAGTGATTTTCGAGCAGCTCTTTGACCGATATGCGGGTTTTGGCCAAAATATTCAGCCACAACAACACCGCCCACAGGCCGTCTTTTTCGCGAACGTGGTTGGAGCCGGCGCCTGCCGATTCTTCGCCACACAGTGTGATGCGGCCTGCGTCCAACAGATTGCCAAAGAATTTCCAGCCGGTTGGGGTTTCAAAGCATTCCACGCCCAGTTTTTGCGCGACGCGATCGACCGCTGCGCTGGTTGGCATGGAGCGCGCCACGCCGCTGATGCCGCCTGCGTAGGCCGGTGCGAGATGGGCGTTGGCCGCGAGGATCGCCAATGCGTCCGACGGTGTGACGGCAATGCCGCGACCGATGATGAGGTTGCGGTCGCCATCGCCATCGGAGGCGGCGCCGAAGTCAGGCGCGTCGGCGCTCATCATCAAATCGTACAGTTCTTTGGCATGCACCAGATTCGGGTCGGGGTGATGGCCGCCGAAATCGGTGGACGGCGTGCCGTTGAATACCGAGCCTTTGGCTGCGCCGAGGAGGTCCTCGAAAATCGCGTGTGCATACGGACCGGTGACGGCGTGCATGGCGTCAAATTTTAGGGTGAAGCCGCTGGCGAACAGCGCGCGAATCGCATCGAAATCGAACAACTCTTGCATCAGCTCAACGTAGTCGGTCACGGAGTTGATGATCTCGACGCTGACGTTGCCGATCATCGTCGTGCCAAGTTGGCTCAAATCCACATCGGCGCAATCGGCCGCAGTGTAGCTGCTGACGGTTTGCGAATAGGCGTAAATCGCGTCGGTGATTTTTTCCGGCGCAGGGCCGCCGTTGCTCATATTGAATTTAATGCCGAAGTCGCCATCCGGCCCGCCCGCGTTGTGACTGGCCGAGAGAATCACGCCGCCAAATGCGCCGTATTTGCGAATGATGTGCGATACGGCGGGCGTGGACAGGATGCCGTTTTGACCGATGAGGATGCGCGCGAAGCCTTGCGCCACCGCCATTTTGATGACCAGTTGAATCGCGGTGTCGTTGTAAAAGCGACCGTCGCCGCCGATCACCAGCGTTTTGCCGGCAAAGCCGTCTTCGGGCTTGACCGCCGCGAAAATCGAGGCGACGAAGTTCGCCAAATAGTGCGGTTGTTGAAACACGGTTACTTTTTTGCGCAGACCGCTGGTACCCGGTTTTTGTCCGTCAAATGGGGCGGTGGTGTGGGTGATGATATTCATTCTTATGCTGTCCCAAAGTCAAAGTGATGATTAAAACAGGTTTTTATAGGCCAAAGCCGATTGCGTCCAGCCAACGTCGGTGGCCATTCCGGCTTTTTGAATGCCTTGCCATAGTTTCGGCTGGGCATACAGTTGATTGAATCGTGCGACCGCGTGGATGATCCCGTCGGCGCTCACGTCGTGGCACTGGATGCCAGTGGCGACGCCCGCGCTCACGGCAGCGTGATTGGCATCAACGACGGTATCGTTCAGCCCGCCCACGCGCGTGACGATCGGCACGCAACCGTAACGCAATCCGTACAGTTGAGTCAAACCGCATGGCTCGAAACGGCTCGGCACGAGAATGCCGTCACAGCCGCCCTGCATCAGGTGCGAGAGTTGTTCGTCGTAGCCGGTGTGCACCGCGACGTGGGTCGGATGTTTGTGGTGTGCCGCATACAGCGCCGCTTCCATGCCTGGATCGCCCGAGCCGAGCACGACCACGCGCACATCCATGGCGACGATGGCGTCCAAACTCTGAATCAGCAGATCCACGCCTTTTTGCCATGTCAAGCGACTGATCACGCAGAGCAATGGCGCATCACTGTGCGGAATGTTGAAATGTTTCTCCACCGCTTCTTTGTTGATTTTGCGCTGTTTGAGTTTGCTGGCGGTGTAGTTCGCCGCCAATGCGGGATCTTTCGCCGGATTCCAAATGTCGGTGTCAATGCCGTTGACAATGCCGCTCAGTGCCGAGCCGCGTGAGCGCAACAGACCGTCCAAGCCCATACCGCCGCCGATGGTGGTGATTTCCTGCGCATAGCTTGGGCTGACCGTGGTGATCTGATCGCTGAACAAAATCCCCGCTTTGAGGAAACCCACGCCGCCGTAGTATTCCACACCCTCGGTGGAAAAGGCATGACCGGGCAGACCGAGGAAGCCAAACATGTGTGCGGAATATTGGCCTTGGAACGCCAGATTGTGGATCGTGATCACGGTTTTCGGGCGGTGTTTGCCTGCGCCCAAATAATGCAAATAAGTCGGCGCCAACGCGGTTTGCCAGTCATGCACGTGCAACACGTCGGGACGATAGTCGATGTGCTCGTACGCGCCCCATGACAATTGCGCGGCCATCAATGAGAGTGCGGCAAAGCGAGTCGGATTGTCCCACCAATCATTGCCTTCGTGATCCAAATACGGATTGCCGTCGCGGGCGTATAAATGCGGCGCGTCCAGCACCAGTAAATCCATGCCGTGTACGGTCGCCGACCACAGACGGGCGTCGCCCCAGAAAAAACCATGGGTTTCCAACCATAATTTCGGCGCGTCGTCACCGCTCAATTCATGCAGCGCCTGCATCACGCGCGGATATCCCGGAACCAGCGTTTTCACATGCACGCCTTGCGATTCCAGCGCCAAAGGCAATGCGCCGACGACGTCGGCCAGACCACCGGTTTTGATCAGCGGATAGATTTCGGAGGCGGCGGCTAAAACTTGAATGGGTGCGGACTTTTTACGCACGACTTTTTTCGATGCCGCGGCACGCGGTTTGCTGGTGGTTTTACCCTCAGTTTTATCGGTTTTGGCTGCGCTGGCAGCGCGGCTGCGTTTCGGCTTACTTGCCGGCGTCGTGTCAGCGACAGTGGCGCTGGTGATCTCAGATGTATCAGCCGTTTCAGTTGCAGCGGTTGTTTCGGTCGGGGTTTGTTTGCGAACCATAGGACTCCCTTAGAATAGTATGTGAAAATCGCGCATGAGCTCACCGGACGGGCATGGTTTGCCCGTCATTCGGTTACATGCGCGCTGATTGACGGCTTTTACAGTGCATCAATCATTTTTTGCGTCACCAAGCAAATGCCTTTGCTGGTGCGGCGGAAGCGTTTGGCATCCAGTTCCGGGTCTTGGCCAATGACCATGCCTTCGGGGATGACTACACCGCGATCTACCACCACATTGGACAGGTGAGCATTGCGGTGGATAATCACTTCGGGCAGGATGACCGAGTTGGTCACGGTGCTGTACGAGCGCACCAATACGCCGGTGAATAACAGTGAGTGATTCAAAGTTGCGCCGGAAATAATGCAGTTACCGGAGACCATGGAGTTGATGGCTTCGCCACGACGTCCCGGTTCGTCGTGGACGAACTTGGCCGGTGCGGTGATTTCGTTGTACGTCCAGATCGGCCAGTTTTGATCGTACAGATTCAATTGCGGTACGGTGGCGGTCAAGTCGATATTGGCTTCCCAATACGCATCAATCGTCCCCACGTCGCGCCAGTAGTGCGTCTGCTCGTCTTTGTTGGTCACGCAGGAATTGGAGAAGCGATGCGCTACGGCTTTACCATTTTTGACCAAATACGGAATGATATTTTTGCCAAAGTCGTGCTCAGAATTCGGATCAGCCGCGTCACGGCGCAGAATATCGAGTAGGAATTTGGTCTCAAAGACGTAAATCCCCATGGAGGCTAAGGCTTGATCGGGATTACCCGGAATGCATGGCGGATCGGCGGGCTTTTCTACAAAATCAATGATGGTGTCGTGTTCATCGACGTGCATCACGCCAAAGCCGGTGGCTTCCATGCGCGGTACTTCCACGCAGCCGAGGGTCACGTCGGCTTTGGAGGCGACATGCTGCTCCAGCATGATTTCGTAGTTCATTTTGTAAATGTGGTCACCGGCGAGAATCACGATGTATTTCGGCGCGTAGCCCTCGATGATGTCGATGTTTTGATACACCGCGTCGGCAGTGCCTTGGTACCATGATTCTTCGTCAATCCGTTGGCTCGCCGGTAGGATGTCAAAACCCTCGTTACGCTCTTTGCGCAGGAAGGTCCAACCTTGTGTCATGTGGCGAATCAGGCTATGTGCCTTGTATTGCGTGGCCACGCCGATGCGGCGAATACCTGAGTTGAGCGCGTTGGATAAGGCGAAGTCAATGATGCGGGTTTTGCCACCGAAATAGACGGCGGGTTTGGCGCGCGAATCGGTTAATTCCAACAGGCGCGAACCGCGTCCACCGGCCAGTACGAAAGCCATGGCTTCCTGTGCCAAATGCGGGTAATAACTCCGGCTGGATGGTTTGCTGGTCATTTTGTTCTCCTTTATCAAATATTTCGCGCAAACTGTTTGGAATTGAGTCAAGCGCGCCACTCAAAAATCAGGGTTGCCAACGGCGGCAAACATAAGCTTAAAACGTGTTCGATGTACAACGGCGGCGTATGCACCGGTCGGTGCGGCGCAAGGCTGAGCGGCGCATCGGCTTGTTTCGGAGCCGGATGCAGTTGCGGCCATGCGCGCGTCTGCGCGAGCGCCTGTCCCCAATTACCCATGCCCGAACCGCCGTAAATTGCTGCGTCGGTATTGAGGGCTTCGCGCCAAACGCCCGCTTGCGGTACGCGGATTTCGTAGCCTTGATGCGGCACAGGCGTCAGATTCGACACCACCAGCATCAATTGGTCGCTCGTGTGGGCGCGGCGTAACCACGCAATCACCGACTGATCACGGTCGTCAACCACGCGCCATTCAAAGCCGTCCCAACTGTGCTCGCGCTCGTACAACGCAGGTGAAGCGCGGTACAGATGGTTCAAATCGCTGATTAAACGTTGTACGCCGGCATGCTCGTGGTATTGGGTCAAATGCCAATCCAAGCTTTGATTTTCGTTCCATTCGGCGCGTTGGGCGAACTCCTGTCCCATAAACAACAGTTTTTTACCCGGATAACCCCACATATAGGCGTAATACGCGCGCAAATTGGCGAACTTTTGCCAGTCGTCGCCGTGCATTTTGTGAATCAAGGAGCTTTTGCCATGAACCACTTCATCGTGCGACAGCGGCAAAACAAAATGCTCGCTGTAGGCGTACATTTGGTTGAAGGTCAACTTGTCGTGGTGGTATTTGCGGAATACCGGATCGAGGCTGAAATAGTCCAGCGTGTCGTGCATGAAGCCCAAATCCCATTTGAAATTAAAGCCCAGCCCACCGTGCATCAGGTGCTGCGACACTTTTGGGAATGAGGTGGATTCTTCGGCGATCATCAGCGCCGATGGCACGCGCTCGTGAATGATTTGATTGAGTTTTTTGATAAAGGCAATGGCTTCGATGTTGTCGCTGCCACCCTCTTGATTCGGCTCCCATTGGCCTTCCGAGCGCGAATAGTTCAGGTGCAGCATGGAGGCCACCGCGTCTACGCGCAGACCGTCCAGATGGTAGTGTTCGAGCCAGAACAAGGCGTTGTTGATGAGAAATCCCGCCACTTCGCCGCGACCAAAGTCATAAATCGCCGTATTCCAATCGGGATGAAAACCGCGACGGCGATCCGAGTGTTCGTACAGCGTTGTACCGTCGAACATAGCCAAGCCGTGTGCGTCGGTCGGAAAATGTGCCGGAACCCAGTCGAGAATCACGCCGATGCCGTTTTCATGCGCGTGGTTGACCAGCCGCGCAAAACCGTCGGGCGAACCAAAGCGCGCAGTCGGCGCGTACATGCCTACCGGCTGATATCCCCAAGACGCATCCAGCGGATGCTCGGACACGGGCATAATTTCAATATGGGTAAAGCCCAAATCTTTGACGTAGGCGATCAGGCGTTGGGCCAGTTCGTCGTAGGAGAGGAACAGACCGTTTTCATCGCGCTGCCACGAACCCAAATGCACTTCATAAATGCTGATCGGCTGAATATACGGGTTGACTTGGTCACGTTGCGCCAGATAATCGGCGTCGTTCCACGCGAAATGATGGATGTCGAATACTTTGGACGCATTGGCCGGACGCATTTCTGCGGCGAAGCCATACGGATCGGCTTTGAGCGGCAGCAGATGACCATGCGCGTCGTGCACGGCGAATTTGTATACGACGCCTTCGCCTATGCCCTCGATGAATAATTCCCACAAACCGCTATCGGTGTGGCGGTGCATGACGTTGGCATGGATATCCCAGTGATTGAAATCGCCGACAACGGATACCTGAGATGCATTCGGCGCCCAGACGGTGAAATACGTACCGCCGTCGCGCACATGTGCGCCCATTTTTTCGTAAAGATTGAAGTGAGTGCTTTGGGCGAATAAATAGCGATCCATTTCGCCCAAAAAGGTGGGGTATGCGCTGCTGGCATCGGATGAGCGGTTAGGCACAAGTTCGCCGCTCTCCATCGTGACCGATGGCAAAATAACCTCGGTTTGCGGCTTGTGAACCTGTTTGGACATAACTACCCCCAGTATTTTAGGAGACACTCATTTGAATGCAATGTCTATAGGGTTAGTGTACACCTTTGAGCCGACTCTGCCAACCTTTGCGTTGGCAGAGGGGCACATATTCAATATACGTTCAACCTATATTCAAGGTCATTCTATTTTGGTGCAGGCCGCCGCTCTTGCATTGGCCTGCGGTGTGATTTTAGGCGACCGGAATCCCCCAAATTTCACGTGCGTACTCGGTAATGGTACGGTCGGATGAGAACCAGCCCATATTGGCTGTATTCAACACCGCTTTTTTCTGCCATTGGTCTTGATCCAACCACAACGTATCCAGCTCGCGCTGCGCCTGCGCATAGCTCACGAAGTCCGGCGCAACGAGGAAATGGTCGCTGTTGTACATCGAATCAACCAGACCGCTGTAACGGTGCTGATCGTTCGGCGAGAACACACCGCCGGCGACCGCATCCAGCACGTCTTTGAGCGCCGGAATCGATTCGATCGTGGCGCGCGGGTTGTAACCGCGAACGCGTAAATCTTCGACTTCCTGCGCGGTCATGCCGAAAATCTTGATGTTGTCGGCACCGACGTGTTCCAAAATCTCAACGTTCGCGCCGTCCAGCGTACCAATGGTCAAGGCGCCGTTCAGGGCGAATTTCATATTGCCCGTGCCGGACGCTTCCAAACCGGCGGTGGAAATCTGCTCAGACAAATCCGCTGCCGGCATAATGATCTCGGCGGTGGAGACGTTGTAATTCGGGATGAACACGACTTTGAGCAAATCGCCCACGGTCGGATCGTTGTTGATCACATTGCCCACATCGTTGATCAGGCGGATGATGGATTTGGCTTGCCAATAGCTCGCCGCGGCCTTGCCTGCAAAGATTTTCACGCGCGGAACCCAGTTTTTATGCGGGTTGGCACGGATGTCATTGTACAAAGCGATTGTTTCAAAAATATTTAAATGCTGGCGTTTGTACTCGTGCATGCGTTTGACTTGCACGTCAAACATGGCTTCGGGATTGACTTGAACGCCGACGCGGTCTTGAATCAATTGCGCCAAACGCGCTTTGTTTGATTGTTTAACCGCACGGAATTTCGCACGGAAGGCCGCATCATCCGCGTATGGAATCAGATCCTTCAGGCGGCTTGCGTCGTCCAAAAAGGCGTCGCCGATGGTCTCGCGCAGCAATCCGGTCAATTCAGGATTGGCCTGCATCAGCCAGCGGCGCGGCGTGATGCCGTTGGTTTTGTTGCAAATGCGATCAGGGAACACCTGATGCAGTTCGCGGAATACGGTTTTGGTCATCAAATCCGAGTGCAGGGCGGACACGCCATTGACCTTGTGCGAACCGACGAAGGCCAAATTACCCATGCGCACATGACGACCGCCGTGCTCATCAATCAGAGAAACCGCAGCCAGCAGCGCGTCGTTGTTCGGGAATTGGCTCTTAACTTGGTTCAGCAAACGCGCGTTGATCACATAAATGATCTGCATGTGGCGCGGCAACATACGCTCCATCAGATTGACCGACCAGCGCTCCAATGCCTCAGGCAGCAAGGTGTGGTTGGTGTAGGACACCACCGCTTGGGTGATTTCCCACGCTTTTTCCCACTTCATATTGTGCTGATCGACCAATAAGCGCATCAATTCGGCCACAACCAAGGCCGGATGTGTGTCGTTCAACTGAATCGCCACTTTGTCGGCCAGATTGTCCAGCGTGCTGTACTGCTGCAGGTGGCGACGCATGATGTCTTGCAAAGACGCCGAGGTGAAGAAATATTCCTGACGCAGGCGCAATTCTTGGCCTTCCGCACTCGCATCCGCCGGATACAGGACGCGCGAAATGCTGCGTGCGCGGTTGCTTTCAGACAATGCGCCGGCGTGGTCGCCGCTGTTGAAAATATCCAATTTGATTTCCGTGGTCGCGCGCGCGCGCCACAAACGCAAGGTATTGACGCTCTCGCCGCGCCAGCCGACCACTGGCGTGTCATATGCAACTGCGCGCACGACTTCCGCCGGATGCCACACCGAGGTAGTGGCGCCGTCCCATTCGGTGATGACCTCAACCGTACCGCCAAAACCGATGTGGTAATTGGCCTCGCGGCGCATGAACTCCCACGGATTGCCAAAATTCAACCAGTTTTCAGGGTATTCCATTTGCGCGCCGTTTTCGATCGCTTGGCGGAATAAGCCGTGATCGTAACGAATGCCGTAGCCATACGCCGGTACGCCGATGCTGGCCATGGATTCCATGAAACACGCGGCCAAACGCCCCAAACCGCCGTTGCCCAAAGCCGCATCCGGCTCCAGTTCGCGAATGAAATCGATATCCACGTTCAATTCAGACAGGGCTTTGCTGATGCCGTCGGTCAGCTCCAAGTTATTCATGGCGTCGCGCAACAGGCGACCAATCAGAAATTCGAGCGAGAGGTAGTACACGCGCTTTTTCTCAGCGCGGTAGTTTTCGCGGGTGGTCGCCATCCAGCGATCCACGATGTGGTCGCGCACGACCAAAATGGTGGCGGTCAGCCAATCGCTGCTGTTCGCAGTCAACGGATCTTTGCCGACCGCGTAGGCGAGCTTCGATAAAATTTCGGCTTTTAAAAATTCAGAATCGGTATTCGGTACAGAAACATTTTCCTGCAAGTTGGATTTGAGATTCATTCACTATCCTTTCACAATATGTAATCGTTTTCGCGATCACGATGAGGGCTTATTATATAGAAAGATGAAGGCTTGGGTATAAAAACATGATGCAGCAAGCGTTTGATTTATATAGGCTAATTACATTGAGTCATTTCCATCGGTTCATCGATAGGGCATCGTTTTACCCAAATCGGGCGACCATATGGCTGCGCTACGAGCCAATTTGCCGGATTTGTAGCCGAATCAAGCCGATTACTGGCGCGCGAAGGTCGTTGCGTGCCACAAATTCGGTTACAATCAAGCCCCAAAAGATCCAATGCAGAGCAAATGAAGAGCAAACGCTGATTCAAGCTCGGTTCAAACAGTAAGTGTACACATTTAACAACACAATATCATGACACGAATCATTTCCGCCAATTTAAATGGCATTCGCTCCGCCAATACCAAAGGCTTTTTTGATTGGGCGGCGCAACAATCCGCCGATATTGTCTGCGTGCAGGAACTCAAAGCGCAGGCGGACGTGGTGGAAGCCCATTTTGCCGAATTTGCCGGTCTGCGCGGCTATTTCCAATACGCTGAGAAAAAAGGCTACAGCGGCGTCGGCCTCTACTCCCGTCATCAGCCCGACGAGGTCATCATCGGCTTTGACGGCGGTGGCGAGTTTGACCGTGAAGGCCGCTACGTCGAGGCGCGTTTTGGCAAGCTGTCGGTGATGTCGGTGTACTTTCCGTCCGGCTCGTCCGCACCGGAGCGACAAGAGGCCAAATACCGCTTTCTCGCGTTGTTTTTACCCCACATTCAGGCGCTGCGTGCGGCAGGACGTGAAATCATCATTTGCAGCGACGTTAATATCGCGCATCACGAGCTTGACCTGAAAAACTGGAAAGGCAATCTGAAAAACTCCGGCTTTTTGCCCGAAGAGCGCGCGTGGCTGAGCCAGTTTTTGGATGAATGCACCTTGTGCGACACCTATCGACGGCTGCACCCGGAAACGGAGCAATATACGTGGTGGAGTAACCGTGGCCGTGCGTATGAAAACAACGTCGGTTGGCGCATTGATTATCAACTCGCCAGTCACGACGTCGCGCAAGCCATGCACACCACCAGCGTTTATACCGGTCAGAAATTTTCCGATCATGCGCCGATCATTATGGATTATGGTTTTGCATTGAGTGATTTTTAAACAGCAGATCAAACGATTATTCTAACGAAGGTTTTTTCATGAACTCGTCCATCCTCGTTCGCCCCTCTTTTTTAAATTCTCGTCTGTGGCGACTGACCAGCCTATTGGTTTTGGGGTTTGCTTCGGGCTTACCGCTCGCGCTGACCGGCCAAGCGATGCAGGCATGGTTGACCACGGCAGGGATGACCATGGCGGCGATCGGGATGTTTAGTCTGGTGACACAACCGTATGCGTATAAATTTATCTGGGCGCCGCTGATGAATCGTTTTGAGCCGCCGTTTTTTGGGCGCAGACGCGGTTGGTTGGTGCTCACTCAGTTGTTTTTGGCGGGCAGCATTGCGTTGATGAGCCGAATCAATCCGGCGGAGCAAACCTATTTGTTCGCCGGTTTGGCATTATTGGTGGCTTTTTTCTCCTCATCGCA
The DNA here is from genome assembly GCF_055380425.1 of Puribacter membranae. Classification (NCBI taxonomy): domain Bacteria; kingdom Pseudomonadati; phylum Pseudomonadota; class Betaproteobacteria; order Burkholderiales; family Burkholderiaceae; genus Puribacter; species Puribacter membranae. The sequence continues at coordinate 1,840,667 of NZ_AP040167.1, read as the reverse complement.
AGATATTGTGATTGATGCGTATCGAACAGATATTTCTCCGTCTGAAGAGCGCGGTTTGGCTGCGAGTGTGGGCGTTTTTGGCTATCGTTTGGCGATGATTGTGTCCGGTGGTATTGCCTTTATTTTGGCGGACAGCATCGGCTGGTCGCAGGTCTATCAGTATATGGCTTTGATTATGTTGGCGATGGCGGTGTTTAGTCTGTTCACGCCGCTGATTCCACAGGAGCAAAGCGATGCGCAAAAAGGCCGCGATTTTATGTTGTTTATGATGGTGGTTTTGGCTGCGGTATTGAGCTTTGTCGCGCTGTACCGTGGTTTTCGCTGGGCCGTGCCGCAGTTGTCGGGGACGTGGGGCTTTATTCCGGTGGTGGCTTCGTTGTTGCTGAGCTTGACCTTGGTCAATGCTTTGAGTCGCTGGACGCGCTTTAGCGGACAAAAGGACGTCAATGGCTTTATGTATATGCTGTTGGGCGTGGTGCTGGGTGTTTTCGTCGGCCAAGCGATATTCTACGTCCTCAATCCGATCGTGCAATCATGGTTTGCGGGCATGAGTGCGGCCAATGCGGGCAAATGGATCAATCTGATTGAAACCTTGGTGATTTTGTCGGTGACGATTCCGGCGGCGTATTTTGGTGCCAAGTGGTCGAAATTCGAGTTGCTGCTGGAGCCGTTGGGCGAGTATTTCAGCCGTGATGCGGCGTGGTGGTTTTTGGGCTTGCTGGTGTTTTATAAGTTGGGCGACGCGTTTGCGGGGACTTTGTCCACGGCGTTTTTGTTAAAAGGCGCGGCATTTACGCAGACGGAAGTGGGTTTGGTCAATAAAATGCTGGGGATGTTTGCCACCATCGGCGGTGTGTTTTTGGGTGGCGTGCTGATGTTGCGTTTGGGGTTGTTTCGCTCGTTGTTGTTGTTTGGGGTGCTTCAGGCGCTGTCGAATATGGGCTTTTGGCTGTTGGCGGAGTTTGGTAAAGATGCGTGGGGGCATTTTAATTTGCCGACCGGTGAAGTCGCACGGTTTTTGACCGGAAATGATCAGTTAACCGGTGATACGCCGATTGATTTGCTGCTGGTGTTTGTGGTGTGTTTTGAGAACATCACCGGCGGAATGGGGACGGCGGCGTTTGTGGCGCTGCTGATGGCTTTGTCGCGTGGCGGTCATAGTTTGACTTACTACGCGCTGTTGTCGGCTTTGGCTTCGCTGGGACGTATTTATGTGGGGCCGGTCGCGGGGGTTTTGGCCGAGCCGGAGAATTTGGGCTGGTCGAAATTCTTTATTTTCGCCACGGTGATGGCTTTGCCGGGCTTATTGCTGTTGTGGCATATGCGACAGCGAATTAAGCAGTTGGCGTAACTTTGATCACAACCACAATTCCAACGCCGCCACCAGCAAGGCCAAGATAAACAACACCACCGCGCTCCAAATCAGGCTGAGTGCGTAACGGATACGTTGGGCGGTCAAGTCCAAAGATACGCCTTTGAACTGAGTTTGAAAGCTCAAGCGCGCCAGAAATCCGATCGAAATGGCCGAGCAGGTCGCGCTCAGTATCAGCAGAAAAATGGTGCCGAAAATCGCCCAATCGGGACGATTGTGCGCGGTAGCCAGCGCGCCCATGAGCGCAATCAACGCGACCGAGGCGAGGATGCTGGCAGACATGATGGCGTTGCGAATGGTTTGCACGATGGTGATCGCGCCACCGGACGAGTGACCGATGTGGTCAAGCCATTCAATTAATTCGTTTTCTTTCATGTCTGCTCCGTATGTTTGCCCGTCTATTTTACGCCAACTGCGGCAGCCATTTGTTCAAATAAAACAGGCTGACAATCGAGGCAATCGCCAGCAGAATGCCGACTGCGTTCACGCGCGAGATTTTTTCGCGGAACAACAGCGCGCCGACCAAGGTGCCGAGCGTAATCACACCGATGTTCATACCCGCGAATACCAGCGTCGGATCGTTTTTGAACGCCTGATGCGCGCGCACGTAATACAAAATATTGCCAAAGTTGAGCGCACCCAGCAACAGGCCGCCGAGCAAACTTTTACCTGACCAGCGCGTGCGTTTGAACAGCAAATACAGCCACATCAGCACACCGGCGAGGATGAATGCGACCAGCAAATTACCCGCGAAGGCGCTGCCGGTTTTCGCCACCTGCTTGAACAAAATATCAATCACGCCGTAGCCGAGCCACACGCCGAGCAGTGGCAAAACGATTTGTCGTGCGCTGCCACGCCCGCCTGCGCCCGAAGGCTTGTACAACAAACACAACAAGGCGGCAAAAGCCAAAACGATGCCCAAGCCGCGCGCTTGCGTTAACTGTTCACCAAAAAACAGCAGCGCCCAAACGATCGGGATGAACAGTGATAAACGCTGCGCCGCGTCCGATTTCACAATGCCCGCGTAATCCACCGCTTTGGACATGATGAGAAACACCGATGGCAATAAAATCCCGAGTGCGACGAACAGCGCTATGGCCGAAGTGCCAGTATTGAGCGCGCCCACATTGGGTTTGAGGTATGCCCAAGTCAACGCCGTCGCCATCACATAATTCATGGCAATCGCCTGCCCCATATCGATGTGCTGGCGGCGCGCCATTTTCAGAAAAATCGATACCGCCACGCTGCACAACACCGCCAAAATCAAATACGTCATCGTTTACTTCCCTTATTTTGTTTCTTTGGATTATTCTGCCTACGGCTGCCTAAATGCTCAGTGCGCTACAAACAAAACGCCCGAATCATCGAGCGTCAATGGCTATGCTATACGCATGAGCGAGCAGCAGCGAGTTGGCATGATAATGATTTTTGCTGCTCGGTGCATCCCTTATTTGCAATCGGTGATGGCGTCGTCTGCTTAGCGGTGTGCGGCGGACAGCCGCGCGCACCCCGACGTATTGCTACAATCCCTTTAACGCAAGGCCGAGGTCAGTAATTTACCGCCCAGCGCCGCCATGACGCCGCCCGCGATGCGATCCAACCACTTTTTATGGTGCAAATATGCCGCGCGTGGCGCAGCGGTCGAGAGCAACAGCGAAACGACCACATACCAAATCAATTCAATCATAAAGACCACGCAGACGGTCGCCAGATTGAACAACCAGCTCGTGTGCGCGGGTAAAAACGCCGCGAATACGCTGGCGTAGACAATGGCGGTTTTGGGGTTGACGATTTGCGTGATGAACCCGCTGCGCCCATTGTTTAGCAATGAGCGGCTGCGTGAAGCGTTGGCGCTGTTGGACGCATCCACGGTCAAAGGCTGCGTCGCGCCGCGAATGATGCGCGCACCCAGATAAAGCAAATACGCGCCGCCGAATAATTTCAACCCGATGAATAGCTTGGGCACGGCGAGCAAAACGCTGTGCAAACCGAGTAAAGCAACCGTCGCGAAAATCGCCCCCGCGAGCGCAATGCCGAATGCTGTGGCGACACCCTGTGCGCGTCCCGCGCTGACGGCGGTACGCGCCACCACCACGAAACTCGGCCCCGGACTGACCGCACCCACCGCCAGTGCGCTGGCGATGCCGAGCAAACTGAGCCATTCATTCATGGGTTGCTCCTCATGAAAAAGTAATAGTAATGCAAACAAAAGCCCATCGGATGGATGGGCTTTCAACAGGGTTTATACATTAAACAGGAAGTTTAATATGTCACCATCTTTGACCACATAGTCTTTACCCTCAGCGCGCATTTTACCCGCTTCTTTCGCGCCCGCTTCGCCTTTGTATTGGATAAAGTCATCGTAGGCGATGGTTTGCGCGCGGATGAAGCCGCGTTCGAAGTCGGTGTGAATCACGCCCGCTGCTTGCGGTGCGGTGTCGCCAATGTGGATGGTCCACGCGCGCACTTCTTTCACGCCTGCGGTGAAGTAGGTTTGCAGACCGAGCAGGGTGTAGCCGGCGCGAATCACGCGGTTCAGGCCGGGTTCGTGCATGCCCATGTCTTCGAGGAAGATGTCTTTTTCGTCGTCATCCAGACCGGCGATTTCGGCTTCGATCGCGGCGCACACGGCCACGACCGGTGCGTGTTCTTTTTCCGCGTAGGCTTGAACGGCTGCCAAGTGCGGGTTGTTTTCAAAGCCGTGCTCCAATACGTTGGCCACGTACATGGTTGGTTTGGCGGTGATGAAGCAGTACGGCTTGAGCAACGCGAGTTCTTCTTCGTCCAGATTCAGGCTGCGAATCGCTTTGGCTTCGTTCAGTGTCGGGATGATTTTTTCGAGTACGCTCACGAGTTTCGCGGCGTCTTTGTCACCCGCGCGCGCGGTTTTTTGCTGGCGTTGCAGGGCTTTTTCGGCGGTGGATAAATCGGCCAGCGCCAGTTCGGTGTTGATCACTTCGATGTCGGAAATCGGGTCGATTTTACCGGCGACGTGGACGACGTTTTCGTCTTCAAAACAGCGTACGACGTGCGCGATGGCGTCGGTTTCGCGGATGTTGGCGAGGAATTGGTTACCCAGCCCTTCGCCTTTGGATGCGCCCGCGACCAGACCGGCGATGTCGACGAACTCAACCGTGGCGTATTGCATGCGTTGTGGTTTAACGATGTCGGCGAGTGCATTCATGCGCGCGTCGGGCACTTCGACCACGCCGACGTTCGGCTCAATCGTGCAAAACGGGTAGTTTTCAGCGGCAATGCCGGCTTTGGTCAAGGCGTTGAATAAGGTGGATTTTCCCACGTTGGGCAGGCCAACGATACCGCAGCGAAGTGTCATGATGTTCTCGTCTATAAAACTGTAAAGCCGCTATTATAACGGCTTTACTCAGGGTTTAGAATGTGTTTGGTATTTGGGTCAGAGCTTGGTGTTGTGGTAATCGTTGTAGCGTTTGGCCAGAACCATCCAGTCCACCAGCGCAATCGCTGCCCCCGCGAACGCGTAGAGCGAAACACTTTCCCATGAAAAATGACCATTGAACCACTGAATCGCACCAATCACCAAGGCAACCGAGCCGGCGGTCGTCGCGATATACAGCCAGCGTCCGCGTTCACGTAGTTTTTCAAAACGCACAATGTGTGCCGGTTTTTCCGTCGTCATAACTTGTTCTCTTAATGTTGGTTTCATGTTGGTTTAATGTCCGCCGGTGGCACTTGCGCCTTTAACGGGTTTGGCAAAAAACACGAAAATAATCATTACCAAGAATAATACACCGGTCAGATACAGAATATCCAGCGTCGATTGCGTGGCCGCCTGTTGGCTGATCAGACCATCCAGCAGCGTGTAGCGCTGCGTGCTGTTCATACCCGCGTGGCCGAGCTGACTCATCAACTGATCATACGCTGGTGTACCCGGTACGGCATTTTCGGTCAGACGTGCGTGGTGAAAAATCGTGCGCCGCGTCCACAGCGTGACAAAAACCGCCGTGCCAATCGCACCGCCGAGCGTGCGCAAAAAGTTCGACAGCCCCGCCGCGTGCGTCAACTCCTCGCCGTGCAGCCCCTCCATAATCAGTGCGCCCAGCGGAATGAAGAAAAACGGAATGCCCATGCCGAACAAGAACCGCCCGATCATGATTTGATTCATGGTCGCATCCGGCGTGAGCAGACTCGAGTACCAGCTACCGAAGGCAAACAAGCCAAAGCCCGCAATCACCAAATAGCGCAAATCCACCTTGTGCATATTCATGCCGATCACCGGCGAGAACAACACGGAGAACACCGCCACCGGCGCGACCGCCAGACCCGAGTGGAACGAATCATAGCCCATGACCGTTTGCAACCACAGCGGCACCACCACCATATTACCAAAGAAAATGGTAAACCCGATCGTTTGCAAACTCACGCCGATGGCAAAATTACGGCTGCGCAACAGGTGCAAATCCACCACCGCATTTCGCTCATACCACTCCCAAATGGTCAGCAACACCAAGCCGACCACAGCAAAAATCGTCAGAATGATGACCTTGTTCGACTCGAACCAGCCCAGATCGTTGGCGTGTTCCAGCATGAATTGCAGGCTACCGACACCGATCACCAGCAGGCTCAAACCGATGATATCAATCGGCTGCTTGGTGGTTTTCGACTCGCGCCCTTTGAGCAAAGTAGCAATGCTGTATGCGCAGAATAAACCGATGGGCACGTTGATATAGAAAATCCAATGCCACGAATATTCCTCGGTGATATACCCGCCCAGCACCGGCCCGACGACCGGCGCAATAACCACCGTCATCGCCCAAAAAGCCATCGCGACGCCGCGTTTTTCCGGCGGATAGCTGTTCATCATGATGGATTGGCCGAGCGGCACCATCGGGCCGGAGACCAAACCCTGCATCAGACGGAAAAACACCAGCATGTCGTAGTTCGGTGCCAAACCGCACAGCACCGAAAACAAGGTGAACAACAGCACCGACGCGATCATCAAGCGCACTTCGCCGAAGCGCCGCGCGAGCCAGCCGGTCAGCGGGACAGCAATCGCTGCGGCCAACGAGTACGAGCTGATGATCGACGTGCCTTCGCGCGCGGAGACGCCCATCGAACCGGAAATCGTCGGCACAGCCACGTTCGCAATCGTGGTGTCCAATACCTCCATGAAGGTGGACAAGGCCGTGGCCAAGGTTAAGAATACCAAGGGCGCACCGTGCAGCGGCGGCAGTACCGTACTGGCGTGACTGCTGCTTGCAGGAGTGGTATCGGTCTGCGCTTTGTCGTGCGCCTTGTTGTGTGCCTTGTCGTGCACTTCGTTCTGATTCATCGGTTCTGCGTGATTTGAACTCATGAATGATCCTAAAATTTTCAGTCTGTAATGAGTGAGCCGCAGTCACAGAGCGGATTTACGCCGTTCACGGTGCTTGCGTGTCATCTCATCATTGATCACCCATTGCTCAACGCAGGTTTTGCTGAATGATCTGATCGGCCATCTGATTGGCTTCGGCCTCATCTTGGTTGTAGACATTGGTTTGCAGATTCGCCGGTGCTTGCGTGCCGGTCACCGCGCCCAATACCGCGCCGCTGCGATCGCGGGTGTCGATGCTCACATGCATGGACATGCCGACGCGCAAGGGATGCTGTTTCAATTGCTCGGGGTCGATGGTCACGCGCACCGGAATGCGCTGAACGATTTTGATCCAGTTGCCGGTGGCGTTTTGCGCAGGCAGGACGGAGAATGCCGCGCCCGTACCGATGCCGATGCCTTGCACCGTGCCGTTGAATTTCACGCCGCTGCCGTACACATCCGAGGTCAACTCGACCGGCTGACCGACGCGCAAATTCGCCAATTGTGTTTCTTTGTAATTGGCTTCCACCCACACTTGATTGGCCGCGACAATGGTCATCAACGGTGCGCCCGGAGCGATTTGCTGGCCGACTTGTACGCTGCGTTTGGCCACCACGCCGTCAATCGGCGCGAGCACGGCCAGACGTTTGTTGTTGATGTAGGCACTGCGAAATGCTGCTTTGGCCGCTTCAATGGCGGGATGGCTTTGCGGGGTCGTGCCGGCGATTTGTGCGGTTGCGGTTTTGCTTTGTTCGGTCGCGGTTTTGTAGGCGGCTTGCGCTTGAATCAAGGCATTGCGCGCTTGATCGTATTCCTCTTTGCTCACTGCGCCCGTGCCGACCAGTTTCGCGCGGCGATTGACCGCATCTTGTGCGATTTGTACCGCGCTGCGTGCTTGGCTCAATTGCGCATTGGCTACGCCCGCGCTGTTGAATGCGTTTTGGATTTGGCGCGTGGCTTGCGCGAGCTGCGCTTGCGCTTGGCTCAGGGCGACTTGCGCGTCGGTCGGGTTGAGTTTGATCAGCACTTGGCCGGCTTTGATCTCTTGGTTTTCATCGGCCAAGATGGTCTCGACCGTGCCGATGGTTTGTGCGTTCACCATCACCATATTGCCGGAAACGTAGGCGTTGTCGGTGCTTTCGTGGTGGCGCGAAAAGAAGAACCAGTAGGCCAACCAAGCCAAGCCGGCGATGAGGAACAGCGCGATGGCGATGGTCAGGCCGGTTTTGCGTTTGCGTTGGTTTTGCGCGTCTTGCTGTTGTTGCGCTTGTTGCACCTGTTGCGCATCTGAGGGTGTTGATGCCGACGCGGTGTTGATGTCGTGTTGTTCTGCGTTACTCATAAATTCCTCGTGTCAGGATGGTTATGCGGTGGTGATTGATTTGATCGCTGTAATAGGTGCCATAAACGTCATTACTGGCTGTCGACGATGGCGGAAAATTCAATGCCCAAGCTGTTGGCCAGTCGCGCTTCTTGCAAACGCCGTGCGGCGTAGTTGGCGTACAGCGCGTCTTGCGCGCTCAAGGCGGCTGCTTGTAAGCCGAGCGTTTCCATCTGCGGTGTCATGCCAGCTTGGTAACGCTGACGCGCCAGGTCGGCCAATTTTTGCTGGTTTTTGACAATGCGCGCTTGCTGGCTGACTTGAGCTTGCGTTTGGCGGTGTTGTGCCAGTTGTTGCGCCGCGTCGGAGATGGCCTCAAATACGGTTTTGTTGTATTGCGCGATGGCGGTGTCTAACTGCGCCTGCTGGATGCGTAGCTTGGCATTGAGCTGAACGCTGCTGAACAGCGGCAGCGTGATGGCCGGTCGGACGCCCATGTTTTTGCCGCTAAAACGCAAAATATCGTCCAAGCCGATGATTTGCAAACCGGTAAACAGGCTCAGGTTGAGGTCGGGGTAGAACTCGGCGCGTACCGATTTCACCTGTTCGCTCGCTGCGGTGATGTACTCACGTGCGGCGGCGATGTCGGGGCGCGAGCCTAAAATATTGGTGCTCAAGTGATTGGGTAAACGCAAGGTCGCCCATGTACCGCTTGCGCTGATCGGGGGTAATTGCTGCGGCGTCAGGCCAACCAGTGCGGCCAGTTGCGCGCGCAGTACCTCGTGTTGTGCATTCAGACCGGCGGAGAGCTGCTCCATCTGTGCAATCATGATGTCGGTCTGCACGCTGTTTTGCACGGGTTGCAGACCTGCGCGTTCGCGTTCAAGCCAGCGCTGTTTGAGCGTGGTTTGCAGGGCGATCATTTGGCGCAAAATCGCTTGGCGGCTTTGCAGAGCCGAGATATTCGCATGCAAGCCGACGATTTGCGTGATCACGCCTTGGCGTGCCGCTTCGTACTCCAGCGCTTGAGCACGGCTTTGTCCCAGCGCGGCATTGTAGGCGGCGCGGTTTTTGCCCCATAAATCCAAGTCCCACGACAGACCGGCAGAAATGTCGGTTTGCTCCATGCCTTGGTCGGGGATGCCGCCGCTCATGCCCATTTGCTGCAAATATCCTTGCAAATTCTGTTGATAGGCGTCGACATTGGCGTCAAAGAATTTTTGCCCGGTCCAAGTGGCCTTGATTTGCCCCGCCGGATAGTGCGATTTGCGCACGGCGTCGGCGTTGCTCTGCGCGGTTTTGGCGCGTTTGGCCAGAACCTGTAAACTGGGTCCGTCGGCCAGTGCTTGCTCAATCAGTCGGTTCAATGTCGCATCGTTGTACGCGCGCCACCAGCCTTCGTGCGGCCACTGCGCCAAGGTTTGATCAGAGGTGGTGGGCAAATTCAGGACGTCGTTATTGACCTGTGCCAGCGGCTCGTGTTTGCTCGTCATGACGGCGCAGGCAGACAGTGCGGCAATGGCCAGTGCCATGCTGGATAAACGCACAGTTCGGGATAGGATGGCGTGTTTCATAAACACCTTTGAGTTGGGTTTGAGGTTGAATTTAAATAGAAGAGGCGATCGGTGTCGATTCAGGATTCAGCCATTGTGCCATGTGTTCATCAATCGGATGCACACGGCCAAGGCGCAGCATCAAGCGATAGGAGTCCAGATTGATGCGTGCCAAGATGTATTTGCCTTTTTTTTCCACATCGATCAGTTGTGCCGATTCGAGTGTGCGCACATGATGCGATACGGTGGGCGCGCAGATTTTCCAGCCCGACACCATGTCGCTGATCAGGCAGCCGTGCTCGCGTCCGTGCTCCTGCTCGTGCGTGAGGATGGTGATGAATAAGGCCAAGCGGTGTTCATTGGATAATGCTTTGAACTGCCGTGCCAGTAGTTTGATGTCTGTTTCCATCGGTACTTTGCGCTTGAATGTTTCGGGAGAAGAGTGCCGCTATCAACCAGATGGTTTGAACGGAAAGGGTTGTAGAGCGGGCACAAATCCGGTGCTCATGGCTGGCAATTCTAAAAAACAATTCGATAGTTGTCAAATTGTCTTCGGGTTTTTGATGGGGGATCTTGGTATTCACACACGCGGAGTTTTGCACTCGGTATGGTGGCGTTTTAATCAAAAGATATAAAAAAACCCCGAGTAAACTCGGGGTAAAAAATATCGTCGTTGGACGATCGCCCCGTTTAGGGAGGAAAAACGGGGGAGGCATACGCCTTTTTGCAGTATATGATGATTTGAGCTGACTTTCAATCCCATTTATCTCCATGGGGATATAAAAAAATGCCGAGATTGCATAATCTCGGCAAGGTGTTGTAATTTTGTCCCGAATTGATCTTAAAACGAGGTGATCAAGGGGTGAAGGCGCGCATCGTTGGATGCGATGCCTTTATTTTTTCGCAGGATCGGCTGCAGGGGCTGCTGCACCAGCGGCGGGTGCGGCTTTGCCATCTGCCGGAGCGGCACCGTCAGCAGCAGGTGCTGCGGGTTCGGCCAAAGAGCCACCGCTCTTGTTGGCCATGAAGACAACAGCGCGTTCCACTTCCAAATCGCTCAGGGCAGGATTACCGCCTTTGGCAGGCATCACACCGGTTTTACCGGTAAAGCCTTCGATGGCGTGTTTGAACAATGTGGCTTGGCCTTGCGCAATACGTGCGCCCCATGCACCTGCATCACCCATTTTCGGCGCGCCAGCTACACCTGCGGCGTGACATGCGGTACACAGGCTGTTGTACACTTCTTCACCGGTTTTCGGGCCTTTGGAGCTTGCGCCCATTTCAAAGCCGGCCACCGGACGCAGACGCTCAACAATTTGTTCTTCCATTTGTGCGGCGCGGGTTTGTGCCATGGCGTTCGAGCTGACTACCTGCGCCAAGAAATATAGGATACCAACAACTGCGGTGACAACGGCCAATGCGATTAAGGTAATTACGTTTGCACTGGTTTCCGAGAGATGTTCGTCTTGCTCGTTGGTTGGGGTGTGCGGGTTTTGAGATTGAGTCATATCCAAGTCCTATGTATCCATTACCTATTGAGGTGCTTGCTTATTTAACCACAGAGCAAACACGGTGTTACTTACCTGCGCGCGCTGCTTCTGCTCGATGCTATGCAGATCAACGGTTTCTGCCCAAGCCAGCAAGGCATATAGCAGGTAGCCTAAAACGTTCTTATTGTAAGCCCAAAACCTTAAAAAATAAATGGTTTATGAATGTTTTTGGCGCAGGTATTCCATAAATACCTGCATTTTGGTTGGCATAACGCCACATTTTGTACATAACTGACCTGGGCGCAAAATGGCTGAATGAATGATCGCCACCTGTTAATACCATGAAAATAAAGTGGTTTTTCGTGTTTGTTGCGTGCCGGAGTGTATGCTTGGGTCGTGCTCAAGTGGTGCTGTCAACTCGGTTTGCGTTTCAGCTACAGTATGTCCATCGCAAATGACAATAGGTGAGACATGAGTATTTCCAATCATACAAAGACAAATGGCAAACGCAAACCGGTGGTGTTGATCACCATGGGTGATCGCGAACTATCCGGCCTGAATTATCAGGTACTGGGGCAAAAATATTCGGATCCGATCGTACGTTTTTCCGAGTGCGTTCCCCTATTGATTCCAACCTGCTACGGCGCGGATGATTTGGATCAGTATTTGGATATGGCCGATGGCGTGTATTTATCAGGCGCATCGACCAATATCATGCCTTCTTTGTATGGTGAAGAACACGAAACCCCTGATATTGGGCAAGACCCACAGCGCGATTTATTTAACTCGGCGCTGATTCCGAAGGCGATGGAGCGCGGTTTGCCGTTTTTGGGTGTGTGTCGCGGGCATCAGGAGCTGAATATCTCTCGTGGCGGTAATCTGTACCAAAAAGTACACGAGACCGAAGGCAAAATGGATCACCGTGAAAAAGGCAGCGACATTCCGCTGGACGAAATGTACGGACCGCACCATCCGGTGCAATTGGTGCCGGACACATGGTTTGCCAATGCGCTGGGTCAAACCGAATTTATGGTCAACTCCTTGCACGGTCAGGGTATCAAACAATTAGGTAAAGGCTTGACGCCGCTGGCGCATGCACCAGACGGCTTGATCGAGGCCATGTACTGCTCCGACGTGCCGCACTTCACACTCAGTATGCAATGGCATCCCGAATGGAAAACGCATGAAAACCCGTTGTGGATCAAGATTTTCCAATTGTACGGCGATGCGTGCCGAGCGTTTGCCGCACAACGTGGTTAATTGATCATGAGCAAGAAAAAAGCGAGCCTCGGCTCGCTTTTTGTTTTTTTGACACCATCTGTCGTTAATTCAATTGCTGCTGTACGGCGAGTTTCAGGCTTTCGGCCACTTGATGTGCGGGACTGCGCTTACCGCCCGCCTTTTGCATCTGGGTGATGCGCAGCACCGAGCCGTCGCCACAGACGACGCGCACACCGTGCTTGTCCACGCCGATGATGGTTCCGGCAGCGTGCTCTTTGCTGAGGGTTTCGTCGGTTTGTGCCGCCCAAATTTTGAGCGGTTGTTCCATGTAGGTACACACGCAGCCGGGCGCGGGATCAAGCGCGCGTACTTTGCGCGCGATAGCCTGTGCCGATTGTGTCCAATCGATTTTTGCTTCCGCCTTATCGATTTTCTCGGCGTAGCTGACGCCGTCAGTTGGCTGCGGCGTGGCTTGCGGCGCAGCGCCGTCGCGCAGTTGACGCAAATAGTCCACCACCATGCGCGCGCCCATTTCGGCCAATTCATCGTGCAATGTCGCGGTGGTGTGTTGTTCGGTAATGGGCAGGCGTTCGATTGCGAGCATATCGCCAGTGTCCAGCCCCGCGTCCATTTGCATCAGTGTGATGCCGGTCTCGGTGTCGCCTGATTCAATTGCGCGGTGAATCGGTGCGGCGCCGCGCCAGCGCGGTAGCAGCGAGGCGTGAATATTGATGCAGCCGTGTTTGGGTAAATCCAGCACGTCTTGCGGCAAAATCAGACCATAGGCGGCAACGATCATGACGTCGGCTTGCGCAGCGGTGATTTGCGCGCGTGCCGCTTGCGCGTCCTCGGGGTATTTGCCGTTCAGGCGCAGGGAAATCGGCTGTGCGACGGGAATGTTGTGTTGTAGCGCCACTTGCTTGACGGGGCTGGGCGTGAGTTTCATGCCGCGCCCGCTCGGACGGTCGGGTTGGGTCAGTACCAGCGGGACGTTAAATCCCGCGTCGATGATGGTGGATAGGGCGCGGGCGGCGAAAACGGGGGTGCCGGCGAAAATCACGTTCATGGGCAGCCTTTATTGTTGCGCTTCGCGCTGTTGTTTTTTAATTTTGTTTTTGATGCGGTTTAATTTGAGGTTGGAGAGGTATTGCACGAATACTTTGCCGTTCAAATGGTCAATTTCGTGCTGAATGCACACGGCGAGCAGTTCGTCGCACTCCATTTCAAAAAATTCGCCTTTTGCATCCTGCGCGCGCACGCGCACGCGATCGGGGCGGGTGACGGTCTCGTAAATTTCGGGTACGGACAGACAGCCTTCTTCCCACTCTTTTTGTTCGACGCTTTGTGCGACGATTTCGGGATTGATGAAGACCAGCGGCTGATCGCGCTCCTCAGAGGTATCCACGACGACGATGCGACGATGAATGTCCACCTGCGTTGCGGCCAAGCCTACGCCTTTGGCGCTGTACATGGTCTCAAACATATCGTCGATTGTGGTTTGCAATGCTGCGTCAAACGTGCTGACCGGTTGGGCAACGGTGTGCAAACGCGGATCAGGGAACTTTAAAATAGACAATACCGCCATAATTCTTTACCATCTCTTGTAGAATAATGCGCCCACCCTGCGCTCGCTCCGTTTGCTGCGCCAAGGTGGGCCGTCGGATGCGCGTTTGCCCGATGACTCATTGACCAATCCGCACACCATGAATTTATCCACGCATTTTACCACAGCCCTTTCCAAGCCCGCTGCTCGGCAGCGCATCGCAGCCATTTTATTCGGCGCTTGTATGTTTTCGGCACACGCCGAGACTGCGGCAACGGACTTGTCGCAGTCAATGACCTGCGCCGAGGTGTTCCAATTGCAACCGAGCATCGTGCAAGCGCACGGTGGCGGTGATGCCTACGGCCAATGGTGGTTTGAGCCGCATGAGTTCAAGCAACATGAGTTGAATCAACCTCAGGCAGGCAACCGCGCCGCACGCAGTTTGCCGCTAACGCCGGCGGATGCGGAGCGGTTTTTGGGCGCGAAAAACGACAGCGTGCTGATTCGCTGGCACTCGTCGGTATCGGACGCGGCGCAGTTGAGCCGTTTGGCACAACGTGAGCCGTATTTATTGGTGCGCGCGGGCGAGCCGATCAACGATATGAATGGCAAAACGCTGGGGCGCTTTGTACGCCTGATCGCCAAGGCACGTTGGGATGCGCGTTTGTCGGTTGAATCGTCGGGCAGCAATAGCGCGACGCGTGAATTCATCGCGCCGCTGCGGATTACGCAGGCTGTGGAAGAGGTTGATCGCGGTGACCAGGTGGTGCCGCGGATGTGTGTGCAGTTGACGGCGCCTCAATCATCCGCGCCAACCCTGTTGAGCGCATCGAGTGCGCCCAGCACGCAGGCGCGTTTGCTCGGGTTTTTACCCGCGTCCAATGCCCGCCTGATTGGTGCGCACAACAGCATTGCGATCATGGATCAAGGGGCGGAGCACGGCGTGACGCCGGAGCAGCGCTGGGCGTTGGTTGAGATGATCGATGCGGCACAAAAAAATACGCAGGTCACGCGCCAACGCGCACAGGTGCGCATCGTGCAGGTGTTGCCGCGTTACAGCATCATACAGATTCAGAATGCCGAGCGCGAAGTTGTGCGCGGCGCGTATTTAAAACGACTCACTTCAGCCGCAGCGGATGCGCCATGACCGTCGAGCCACGCGTTGCTATCTCACTCAATGAAGCGGAAATCGCTGCGTGGCTGCGGCTATTGGCGACCGAGGGCGTGGGCGATGTGACTGCGCGCTTGCTGCTCACGCATTTTGGCCTGCCCGAACAAATCTTCGCGCAAAGCTACGGCACGCTGATGCGTGTGGTGTCTGAGCGTGTCACGCGCAATTTATTGAGCGAGCCGGACGAGGCGTTGCAACAGCAAATCGAGCGCACGCTGGCGTGGCTCGCACAGCCGAACAACCACCTCATCACCTTGGCTTGTCCACAATATCCGTCCGCATTGCTAACCACCAGTGATCCGCCCGCGCTGTTGTACGCTAAAGGGCGGATTGAGTTACTCAATACTTCCGGTGCGTCGCGCGCCTTGGCCATCGTTGGCAGTCGCAACGCCACCGCGCAGGGCATCAAAAACACCGAGTGGTTCGCCGAAGAGCTGGCGCAAGGCGGCTGCCACATCATCTCCGGCCTCGCGCTCGGCATTGACGCTGCCGCGCATCAAGGCGCGCTCCAAGCCTACCGCCGTGCGCCGAGTATGGCCGGCTCCACCATCGCGGTGATTGGGACAGGCTGCGACATCATTTACCCCGCGCGCAATCAAAAATTGACCTACGAAATTGCCGAGCACGGTTTGATTGTGAGTGAATTTCCGCTCGGCGCAAAAGCGCAGCCAACGCATTTTCCACGACGCAATCGCATCATTTCCGGCCTGTCGCAAGGCGTCTTGGTGGTGGAAGCGGCGCTGCAATCCGGCTCGTTGATCACCGCGCGGCAGGCGCTGGAACAAAACCGCGAGGTGTTCGCCATCCCCGGCTCGATTCACTCACCGCTGTCCAAAGGCTGTCACGCCTTGATTAAGCAGGGTGCGAAATTGGTCGAATGCGCGCAGGATATTTTGGACGAATTGCGTGTGCCGTTGCACACGCGAGTGATTTCGGCGGCAGAAAATGAGGCGGTTTCGGTTGCTCATACGGACTCAGGCGCAAGCGACGTTTCTGCGGCGGCGCAAACCATTTTGAACGCGCTGGGGCACGATCCGTGCGACATTGACACGCTGGCGGCGCGCACCGGTTTGGACGTTGGCGAACTATTGGCCGAGCTGATGGGGTTGGAGTTACAAGGCGAGATTGAAAAGCGAGCCGGTCATGTGTATGCGCGGCTGAGTTAAGGATGGATCTGGCATTCCATTTAACATAAGGTGTCATATCGTACTGCATACGCCATCTGTTCGCAAGAAGATTGCGGGGGTAAAACCGCAATGACGCATCGGATTATGGGATGGGAATCGCAATCCTTAAAAATTGAAGGTTAAGGGAGCCATTGATCGGGATTTATTCGGCGGCGCAGTTGGTTTTCGGTTAAAATACGCCCGCGTTGCCCTTGTGTCAGACCAACGCACATTCATTCTCAGCCTCCAGTTGCAAAGGATTTTAACGTGGCCGATATCTTCTTTTACCTACTCGAAAACTACGCAGGCATTACGCAATGCCCCGACGCGGCGACGCTCGCGCGACGTTTGGCGTACGAAGGCTTCGAGGAAAACGAAGTGCGCGCGGCGATTGCATGGGTTGAACTGTTGCGCCAGCCCTTGGGCATTGAGGTGGTTCACGCCACACACGCGCACAGCCACCGCATTTACCACAGCGCCGAGCGGCTGCATTTGGGTGATGACAATCTGAATTTTCTCAGCAGTTTGGCGCATGGCGCGTCCATCAGTGCCGAGCAGCGCGAGCGCATCATCGAACGCTGCATGATGTTGCCGGTGGTGCCGAACAGCGTTGAGCATTTCAAAGCCTTGGTGCTGACGATTTTATGGGCGGATGAGCAAAGCATTGACGATGCGCTGTTGCACGCCATGCTGGATGAGTCTGACAGCGATTTGTGCCATTGATCCACATCGACAGTGCAATTTAGAAAAATAACGAAATAATCACGCCCAAAAACGCCAAGCTAACGCTGGTGATGTACAGCTTAAATGTCGTTTGATAATAGCGCGCCACCTGCTCGGACGAGGTGTCGGGCGAGGCCAAACGGTTATTCAACACACGGTAAAGCACCCACAGCATCCCTAATAGTGAAACCAGTAGCGTGATCACAATCAGCCAATCGGATGTCGTCTGAATCGCGGCTCCGGCTTCATTTTCCGCCGACCAAGTCGCCAAAAAATTCAGCAAAAAACCCAAGATAATCCCGAGCGAGGTCACCATCGGTTGACGGTAGTCCTTGATGTCGCCGCTAAAGCGTAATTGTGATTGCGTCATGGTGCTGTCCAAATAGGTGAAAACAGCGCGGATCATACCATAAAGCCCACAAACAAAGCGGTTTGAGCGTGTGTATAATGCGCCGCATGGAGTCAAATAAATCACAAGGAGACATGATGGCAAGCACGCGTTTATCACGGCGACAATTCATTCAGGGGCTGGGCGCTCTGTCCATTCTGCCCATCGTGGCGTGCGCTGACGGCGCAGAACAGACGTCTTCCACGGCATCCGCGGGTGCCCGCGGCGGCTACCTCATGCCCGATGAGGGCGAACCCCACAGCGCCACATGGATGGCGTATGGTGCGACTGCCGCCGCGTGGGGCACGAGCGGCAATTACGGCGCGAGTCGCTCGATCGCGCGTAAAGATTTGATGCGTATTGCGGCCAATTTGTCGCGTTTCGAACCCGTGAAAATGCTGGTGAGCAATGAAAAGGACAAACAAGAAGCCTTGGATTTTCTGACGCAGATTCGCGCAGAGCCGGTGAGCGGCGCTGTCGGTCAATATGAGGAAAGCGCGGTTTACACCGGTGGCAAGGCCCTGCCGCCGATAGAGGCGGCGGGTGCGATTGAGCTGCTCATTCAGCCGGTGAATGATTTGTGGACGCGCGATACCGCGCCGGTTTTCGTGCATGCCGTGGGTCAACCGGCGGACAAAAATCTGTACGCGGTGAATTTCAATTTCAACGGTTGGGGGCAGGAGGACACCGGCGCGTCGGGCTGGCGTAAAGATCCGGAGAAAGCCGAAAACGGCATTGGCGATCAACGCGTGACCGAAGACCAACGGGTTGCGGATTTCATCATCGGCCAAACCGGTGCGACCAAAATCAGCACCTGGCTGGTGATGGAAGGCGGTGGCATCGAAGTGGATGGGCAAGGCACGGCTCTGTGCACCGAGAGCTGTATTTTGAATCCGAACCGCAATCCGAATAAAAGCAAAGCGGATGTGGAAGCCGAATTGGCGCGGATTTTAGGCATTAAAAAAGTCATTTGGCTGCCCGGCGTGCGCGCCAAGGAAATTACCGACGGCCATATTGATTTTTACGCGCGCTTCGTGGGGCCGGCGCAGGTCGTTTACACCTTGGACAATGACCCCGACTCGTCCGATTATCATGCCACGCAGGAACACAAACGCATTTTGTCCGCCGCCACTGACGCGCAAGGACGGCCGATTCGCGCCATTGCCTTGGATACGCCGAATTTTGAGGATGTGGAGAAAACCGTGGTGGCGCGCAATTGGAGTTCAGGCAAATCCAAATTCAATGCGGACGGCTTTGCCGCAGGCTATGTCGGATTTTATCTGGCCAATCAATGCGTGCTGATGGCGCGCTTTGGCGATGCGGCGGCGGATTTGCGTGCGTTTGAACAGATTCAAGCGCTCTATCCCGATCGTCGTGTGATGCAAATCACCACGGATGGCTTGGCCAATGGTGGTGGCACGATCCATTGCGCCACGCAACAACAGATTCGGGTTTGAGCGGACGCTGAGCATTGAAAAAAGAGGCGATCAGCCTCTTTTTTCGTGCCGTGTGCTTGAATAGATGGGCTTATTCAAGTGGTCTTTCGCTTTTTGTCGCGACAAGGCTTTGACTCGCTACGGACAGTTGGTTGGCCGTCACGCACGGCTTATTTTTGCGCGAGACTGCGCTCCAATTCAGCGACCTGCTGTTCCAATGCTTCTAATTTTTCGCGCGTGCGTGCCAGCAAGGCCACTTGCACGTCATATTCTTCGCGCGTGACCACGTCCATTTTTTGCAGTGCGCCGATCAAAAAGGTCTTGGCGTTTTGGCTCAAATCGCGCAGCGGCGAGTTTTGTACCCATTGTTCGACGGTGTCTTGTGCGGTTTTGCTCCACGGGCTGTTCATGTGTGTCCTCTTTGATTGACTTAAAACGAAAACGGCGCGGGTTTGCGCCCACGCCGTATTATCGTTGATTTTTGTCGCTTTATTGCGCCAAATGCGCACGCATTTTTTTCATCGCCGCCGCTTCGATTTGGCGAATGCGTTCGGCAGAGACGTGGTATTTGTCGGCCAAATCGTGCAGGGTTTGGCCTTTGCCTTCGTCATCGGCCAACCAGCGCGCTTCGATGATGTCGCGTGAACGCTCGTCCAACACGTCCAGCGCGGCGCTCAAACCGGATGATTGTAAGCGGTCACTCTCGGCACGCGTCAAAACCTGCGTCGGCTCCTGTGTCTCGTCGGCCAAGTAGGCAATCGGCGCCATCGCCACGGCATCTTCGTCGTCGTTCATGCCGCCGTCAATCGCGATGTCGCGACCGGTCAGGCGTTGATCCATTTCGATCACTTCCTCGGGTTTGACGCGCAGGACTTTGGCGACGTTATGCACCTCTTCCTGCGTCATGTGTTCGCCGGTTTTCATGCTGCGCAAGTTGAAAAACAATTTGCGTTGTGCCTTGGTCGTGGCGATTTTCACCATGCGCCAGTTTTTGATGATGTATTCGTGGATTTCCGCCTTGATCCAGTGGATGGCGAACGACACCAAGCGCACGCCGCGCGTCGGGTCAAATCGTTTCACCGCTTTCATCAGGCCGATCGAGCCTTCTTGAATCAAGTCGCCTTGCGGCAGGCCGTAGCCCATGTAGTTGCGCGAAATCGACACCACCATGCGCAGGTGCGACACCACCAATGCGTGTGCGGCCTGTAAGTTGTTCGGGTCTGCGCGGTAAGACATCGCAAACTCGTACTCTTGTTCAGGCGTGAGCATAGGCACCGCGTTTACCGCGCGGGTGTATGCGTCCAAATCACCCAAGCTCGGCACTGCGAGCAATTGGTTGTATTTGGCTGAATAAGGGCTCATTGCGTATGTGGTCATATCTGTTCTGTTCTCCATGCGGTTGATGTATCCCATCAACTCGATGATGCCGCGTGAGAGGCTGGCATCGGTTTGTCTGATGGTATTTTAGCACTCTTTTATCGAGAGTGCTAAAACGCGATCAGCGCTATTAATTAACGCGTTGGTGTGCGATTAGTTGACTAATATACTAAAGAATTATCGTGGTGAGAGTATGGCGAAAGCGTGGGACAATCGTGGATAAGGTGTAAAGTTTTGTTAAGTTGAATACAGTGAAAATGGCCTATGGCGTGAGCAGTTCGATGCCATTGGCCTGTGCGTATTCGCTAAATACGGCTTCGGGCGCGCGATCGGTAATCAGCAGGTCAAATTGGTCCAGCGCGCCGATGTAAGCGGCACGCGTTTGCCCGAATTTGCTGTGATCGGCGATCAAAATACGCTGCTGCGAGCTGGCCAGCGCACGTTGCTTCATCGGCAGCTCCTCCAGATAAAAGCAGGTCACGCCAAAATCCAAACTGATGCCCGCAGCGGAAATAAAGGCTTTGTTCGGACGTAGGTCGTCCAGCTCATTGCGCGGGCCGATGCTGCTGAAAATGTAGTTGTCGCCCTTAAATTCGCCGCCACACAGAATCACGCGGCATTTGGGCTTGTCCTGCAAGGCTAAAAAGGTGTTGAGCGAGTAGCAAATGGCGGTGAATGCGATGTTGTCATCAATCGCGTCGATCAGATACGGTACGGTGGTGCCGCAGTCGAAAAATACGGTGTCTTCCGGCTCGATCAGCCGTGCGCCGAGTGCGCCGATGCGTTGTTTTTCAGCCACCAGCTTGTTTTTCTGGTCGGAGACAAAGTAGTGGCTGACGCTGCTGTTGTTCTGTTGGGAGACCAAATAGCCACCCAGCAAAACGATCTCGCATGGCTCGGCATGGATGTCGCGCCGTATGGTCATTTCCGAGACGTTGAGCTGCGCGGCGACCTCTTTCAGATGAATTTTTCCGGTGCGTTTGAGTTGTTGAGCGATTTTTTTGAGGCGCTCTTCTCGGCGGGTGAGTTCCATGGCTTGTCGAGGTGTGGGGAAAAGGCAATTTGCCTGCCAAAAATGTTATCAAAATAACAAAATTAATGCAAACAATATCGCTGATTTTTGAAATATTTAGGAAAAACCATCAAATTGTGATTTCTATATCAAAATATGTTGAAAATGTTATTGGATTCACATACTATGTGGACATAAAAATAATATTCTCCATGACTCGTTGAGCCATCAGTATTTGAAAAACAAGGTGCTGAGTACAGAGAATCAGTTGACGCCGGCATTGCAAAGAACCATCATAATAAGCAACCGGCGTTTTTTATCCCGAGCAGTGAAATGGTGGGAGGCGATGGCAGAATCATTTTTAAATGGACTGGAGTACACATGGATATCAAACAGTATGCACAACGCGCTTTGACACTGATGGATTTAACCAGTTTAGAGGACAACGACACCGATGAGAAAATCCGCCAACTGTGTGCGAACGCAGTGACGCCGTTCGGCCACACCGCTGCGGTGTGCGTTTATCCGCGCTTTATCGGCGTGGCGCACGACGCACTGGGTGCGGACAGCGCGGTTAAAATTGCCACCGTGACCAATTTCCCCCACGGTGGTGCCGATGTGGATTTGACGATCCGCGAAACCGAGTCCGCCGTGGCGGCGGGTGCGCACGAGGTGGACGTGGTATTCCCGTACCGTGCGTATTTGGATGGCGATATGATGGTCGGGCGTGATTTGGTCGCGGCCTGCGCCGAGGTCTGCCATGCGCGCGATGTCTTGCTCAAAGTCATCATCGAGTCGGGTGAATTGGTGAGCGAGCGCGTCATTCGCTCGGTCAGCGAATTGGTGATTGACGCGGGTGGCGATTTTCTGAAAACATCCACCGGCAAAGTCAACATCAACGCCACACCGGAAGCCGCGCGCTATATGATCGAAACCATCCGCGCCAGCGGGCGTCGCAATTTGGGCTTTAAAGCCGCAGGCGGCGTGCGTACGGTACAGGACGCGATGGTATACCTCGATTTGGCGCGCGAGATCATGGGCGCAGACTGGGTCAAACCGGCAATATTCCGCTTTGGCGCATCGGGTTTGCTGAACAATCTATTGGCAACGTTGAACGACACCGATACCACGATCAACCACAGCAATTATTGAACATCATTTTGAACACAGAATAAGGAGAACACCATGCTCACACAAGAAATCATCAAGAAAAAACGCGATGGCGGCATACTGAACGCCGAGGACATTCGCGCCTACGTCAGCGGCGTGACCGATAATAGCGTCAGCGAAGGGCAAATCGCTGCGATGTGCATGGCGATTTTCTTCAACAAACTGAACATCGAAGAGCGCACCACCCTCACCCTCGCCATGCGCGACTCGGGGCGCGTGCTGGAATGGAAAGACCTGCAATTGAACGGTCCGGTGGTGGACAAACACTCCACCGGCGGCGTGGGCGACGTGGTCTCGCTGATGCTCGCGCCGATGGTCGCGGCTTGCGGCGCGTATGTGCCGATGATTTCGGGGCGCGGCTTGGGGCATACCGGCGGCACACTGGACAAACTCTCTGCGATTCCGGGCTTTGACACCTTCCCCGACCCTGAAAAGTTGCGCCACATCGTTAAAACCGCCGGTGCGGCGATCATCGGCCAGACCGGCGATTTGGCGCCCTGCGACAAACGCATTTACGCCACGCGCGACATCACCGCGACCGTTGAGTCGATTGATTTGATTACGGCGTCCATTCTGTCGAAAAAACTCGCCGAAGGCTTGGACAGCTTGGTGATGGACGTGAAAGTCGGTAACGGCGCGTTCATGCCGACCTACGAGGACTCGGTAGCGCTGGCGCAATCCATCGTTGATGTCGCCAACCACGCAGGATGCCAAACCACCGCCCTGCTCACCGATATGAACCAAGTGCTCGCCTCCAGCGCGGGCAATGCACTCGAAGTCGCCGAAGCCGTGCGCTATCTGCGCGGCGAGCAAATCAATCCGCGCCTGCACGCTGTGAATATGGCGCTGTGCGAACAGCTGCTCATCAACGGTGGCTTGGCCAAAGACAAAGCGGATGCGAACGCGCAGCTCGAACACGCCCTGCGCAGCGGTAAAGCGGCGGAATACTTCGCGCGTATGGTGGTGGAACAAGGCGGTCCGGCGGACTTCGTCGAAAACTACGCCAACTACTTTGAAGCCGCGCCGGTCATCAAACCGCTGTTCGCGCCGCAGACAGGGACTTTGCGCGCGATGGACACGCGCAGTGTCGGCATTGCCGTGATTGGCTTGGGCGGCGGTCGTCGCGTCGCCACCGACGTGATTGATTTGCGTGTTGGTTTTGACCAAGTATTGCCTTTGGGCGCAAAGGTTGATGCGCATACGCCGCTGACCGTGATTCATGCCAAAGACGAAGCGGCGTGGCAACAAGCGGCGCAGGCATTTTTGGCTGCGGTGACGATTGATGAACAGCCGTATACACCGACGCCGGAGATTTATCAGATCATTCGTTGATACAATAGAATTTGCGCGCTTAAAACAGAATTAAAACAGCATGCAAATGCTATAGGATCTTAAAAAATAAGCCGTCATTCCCGCTTGCGCGAGAATGACGGGGGTTGATTGAATGTTAATAGCCTGTTGGTAACCCATTTGGGTTTGACATTTGACTCCTAATATTGAAAAAGGAAGACGATGAAACGAGCCATTATTCTCATGTTGGACTCATTTGGCATCGGTGCGACGCCGGATGCAGCGGCATTCGGCGATGCGGGCGCGAACACGCTCGGCCACATTGCACAGGCATGCGCGCGCGGCGAATGCGACCAGCGTGCCGCGCAGTACGGCGCTCTGTATGGTGATGCGGTGCGCACGGGGGCATTGCACTTGCCTAATCTGACCGCACTCGGCTTGGCACAGGCGAATGCCGAAGCGACGGGGCAGTTTCCGACGGGATTGAATCCGAATGCCGAGCTGATCGGCGCGTATGGCTATGCAGCTGAATTGTCTTCCGGCAAAGACACGCCGTCCGGTCACTGGGAAATGGCGGGCGTGCCGGTGCTGTTTGACTGGGGCTATTTCAGCGACAAAACCAACTCGTTTCCGCAGGAGCTGCTTGATCGCATCGTCGCGCGCGCGCAGTTACCCGGCTACCTCGGTAATTGCCACTCCTCGGGCACCGTGATTTTGGATGAACTGGGTGAGGAGCACATCCGCACGGGCAAACCGATTTTCTACACCTCGGCGGATTCGGTATTTCAGATCGCCGCGCACGAGGGACATTTTGGTTTGGAACGCTTGTACGAATTGTGCGAAATCGTGCGCGAGGAGCTGAACGATTACAACATCGGGCGCGTGATCGCGCGGCCGTTTGTCGGCGAACGCGCGGGTGAATTTGAACGCACGGGCAACCGCCACGATTATGCGGTGGAGCCGCCTGCGCCGACGGTTTTGCAAAAACTGGTCGAAGAGCGCAGCGGCGAAGTCATTTCCATCGGCAAGATCGCCGATATTTATGCCAACGTCGGCATCACGCACAAGGTCAAAGCGACCGGCTTGGCCGAGCTGTTGGACGCAACGCTGGCGGCGGTGCGCACGGCGAAGGACAACACCATGATATTCGCCAACTTGGTTGATCTGGACTCCGCCTACGGCCATCGACGCAATGTCGCAGGCTACGCGGCGGCGCTGGAGTACATCGACGCGCGTTTGCCTGAGCTGTATCCGTTGCTCGGCGCGGACGACATCGTGGTGTTGACCGCCGATCATGGCTGCGATCCGACGTGGCGCGGCACGGATCATACGCGTGAGCATGTGCCGGTGCTGCTGTATGGCAAAAACATTGTGCCGCGCAATTTGGGCGCACGCACAACCTTTGCCGATATTGGGCAGACGCTGGCGCGTTATTTTGGTACCACGCCGATGGCGTACGGAACCGATTTATTAAAGGAGTAACAATCACATGGCCACCCCACACATCAATGCCGAAATGGGCGATTTCGCCGACGTGGTGCTCATGCCGGGCGATCCGCTGCGTGCAAAATTCATTGCCGAAACGTATTTGGATAACGTGCGCCAAGTGTGCGACATCC
Source organism: Puribacter membranae (assembly GCF_055380425.1). Lineage (NCBI taxonomy): Bacteria > Pseudomonadati > Pseudomonadota > Betaproteobacteria > Burkholderiales > Burkholderiaceae > Puribacter > Puribacter membranae. The sequence goes on along the minus strand of NZ_AP040167.1, from coordinate 1,815,486 downwards.
GCAATATGTACGGCTACACCGGCACGTACAAAGGCCGCCCGATTTCGGTCATGGGGCATGGCATGGGCATTCCGTCGTGTTCGATTTATATTAAAGAATTGATCACCGATTTTGGCGTGAAAAAAGTCATTCGCGTCGGCTCGTGCGGCGCGGTGCGACGCGATATCCATGTGCGTGACATCGTGATTGGCTTGGGCGGCTGCACCGACTCCAAAGTCAATCGCACGCGGTTTAAAGGGCATGATTTTGCCGCGATTGCCGATTTTTATATGGTGCAGGCGATGGTCGAGGCGGCCAAAGCGCACGGCACGCCGGTGCACATCGGCAATATTTTCTCAGCGGATTTGTTCTACAACCCCGATACCAGTCTGTTTGACACGATGGAGCAGTACGGCATTGTTGGGATTGAAATGGAAGCGGCGGGTATTTACGGCTTGGCGGCTGAGTACGGCGCCAAGGCTGCGGTGATTTGTACCGTGTCCGACCACATCCGCACGCAGGAGCAGGTGTCGGCCGCGGAGCGCCAAACCAGTTTCAACGACATGATGATTATTGCGTTGGAGTCGGTGCTGATTGGCGATCGGCAGGATGCGCATAGTTTTTAAGAAAATACGGAAAAAGTAAACCCCCACTTTTTCCGTGCTTAACATTGGAAACTTTGTCAGGGAAACCCTGACAAAGTTTGAGCAAAATCAAAGCGTTAACATTGAGGATACTGTCAAGTATGCTTACCTACAGAAATCCTTGCGCTGAAAATCATATTTATTCCGCATTTTTTTAAAACGAGAGCGCTCTGTTAAAAAGCACGAGATGTTGCGGCTGCGTGTGGGTAATAATGACTATGCTTGGGCTTTAAACCCAACTTTATCCCACGCACGCCATTCTTCATCGATCAAATAGCTGGTCAGCGGATGGGCTTCGCGCCACGGGCGTTCAATCTGCCATTGGATTTTTTGGTTTTTGAATTTCAGCGGCGCTTGTGGCAAATCAATGTCCACGCGCGCATGCGCCAAAATCACCGCCAGCCGCAAGCACAACACATGCGCGGGGAAATCAACGTTGCTGCTCAAAATCGCGCTGTGTTTGCGCAGACCACCGACTTGCGCACCAATCAAATCCGCCAAATAACTTTGCGCAAAGCGTGAAAAGCCCGCCAAATCGGTATTCGCCATCAAATACGCGCCGTGACGGTGGTAGCCGTCGTGCGACACCGCCATGCCGATCTCGTGTGTCATCGCCGCCCAACTGAGGCGTTGGCGCGCCAAATCGTCTGCATTCGGTGCAATTTGCGCGTACAGCGCCATGGCCAATGCATGCACGCGCTGTGCCTGTGTCATATCCACGCTGTAACGTTTCATCAGGCGCATCATGGTTTGCTTGCGCACGTCCAGACGCGTATTGCCGCCACGCAATTGTTCGAGTAAATCGATCATCACGCCTTGGCGCAACGCGCTGTAACACGGACGCATTTCCTGCACGTCCAGCGCGTGAAACAGCCCCATCAACACCGCCAGACCACCGGCCAAAACCTGCGCGCGTTGCTCGCGCATGGTGTCGGCGAACGGCCATTTTCTCGGCTCTTTGTTGAGCATCAGTTGTACCAGTTGATTCATGCGTTCGCGCGTGATCGGATAGGTTGTGTGTTCTTTGCCCGGACTGTCTTTGTTCAGCATCACACACAATTCGGCGATGGTCTCGATCGTGCCGGATGAGCCGACCGCGTATTTCCAGTGCTGCGCGCCAAAGGCGGCTTTGCCCTCTTCAAAGGTTGCCGATGCCGCAATGACCGCCTTTTCAAATGAGCGTTTGGTCGGGCGACCGTCAGGGAAAAATTTGAGCGTGTGCGATACGCAGCCGATGCGAAATGAATTTAACTCATGCGGCGTGAAATTGCTGCCCAGAATCACCTCGGTCGAGCCGCCGCCAATGTCCACCACCAAACGATGCTCGCCGTCCTTCGGTAAATCGTGTGATACGCCCAGATAAATCAATCGTGCTTCCTCACGCCCCGCGATGATTTCGATCGGGTAGCCGAGCGCGGCCTGTGCCGGTTTGAGAAAATCCTCGGGGTTTTTCGCACTGCGCAAACTTTGCGTTGCCACCGCGCGCACCGCATACGGCGCTACGCCGCGCAAACGTTCGGCGAAACGCTCCAAACATTCAACCGAGCGAGCAATGGCTGCCGGTGTTAGATTGCCATTTTCGTCCAAGCCCGCACCGAGGCGCACCGGTTCTTTGTAGTAATCAATGCGCACCAGTTGACCATGCTCCAGCCGCGCCATTTCGAGGCGAAAGCTGTTGGAGCCCATATCGACGGTGGCTAAAATTTGTCCGTTTTTAATCATAAGGTGGGTTTGTCAGGATAATGAATTAACAGCGCTTGGGCGCAATGCTCATGGCGATCAATAAAGTCAATGAGCGCCTTCGTTAAGCGCATTGTAGACCTTGTATTGTCAGAGGGAATGGTATTCAGCAAAAAATCCAACTCAGAGGGATACAAATCAAGCGTTTTTTCTAACTCGATATTCAATAATTCTCTTTCATGAGCAATTGCATGGGCGCTCATTGAGCTATTGAGCAGCGCTTTTTGACGTAAAAGAATATTTTTGCCTGCCTCGGTGGAGAACCAGTCTGACATTTTTTCCAATACCAATACGCGGCGCTCGCCCCACTCCGAATCATGACTGACTTGAATGACTGCTTGCATTAATTTCGCGTCTTGCCCCATGAGGTCAGAGCAGTTTATCTCGGTGGCAGATGCTGTTTTGTAGGCTTGTATATGATCTAATTGATGATCCTGCACAAAATAATCAACCAATCCTTCGCTGGGTTGCCAATCATTTGATTGATCTTGTGCATATAGCGCTGGGGTTACGATGCAAAGCAAGAAGCAATAAGTCAGAGCGGCCCACCGTTTGATCAAACGGGGCATCGTTATTCTCCCAGCAACGCCTGTGCAAACTCCTCGGCGTCGAAGGTTTGTAAATCCTGCACGCCTTCGCCCACGCCGATGAAGTACACCGGCAAGTTGCGCTCGACCGCGAGTGCGGCGAGTACGCCGCCTTTGGCCGTGCCATCGAGTTTGGTGATGATCAGGCCGGTCAGTCCGATGGCTTCGTCAAAGGCTTTGACCTGCGCCAATGCGTTTTGCCCCATATTGCCGTCCAGTACGAGGATGATTTCGTGCGGTGCGCCGGGCAGGGCTTTGTCGGCCACGCGTTTGACTTTTTTCAATTCGTCCATCAGGTGCAGTTGCGTGGGCAGACGTCCGGCTGTGTCGGCAATCACCACGTCCAATTGTTTGGCCTGCGCCGAGGCGATGGCGTCAAATACGACCGCCGCCGGATCGCCGGATTCCTGCGCGATCACGGTGACGTTGTTGCGCTCACCCCAGACGGCGAGCTGCTCACGCGCCGCTGCGCGGAAGGTGTCGCCCGCTGCGAGAATGATCTTTTTGTTCATTGCTTGCAGGTGGTGTGTGAGTTTGCCGATGCTGGTGGTTTTACCCGCACCGTTCACGCCCGCGACCATCAGTACCAGTGGGCGATGCGCGTCAATGTCCAATTCTTTTTCCAATGGACGCAGCAGTTCGATCAAGACACTTTGCAAGGCGTTGCGCACGCCTTGCGCATCCTCGATGCGCTCTTTTTTCACCCGCGCACGCACGGCAGAGAGGATTTTTTCAGTGGCGTTCACGCCCACATCGGCCATGAGCAAGGCGTCTTCGAGCGATTCAAACAAGGCTTCGTCCACGCGTACGCCGACAAACACATGGCGCAAATTCGTTCCGGTTTTGCTCAGTCCGGCGCGCAGTCGCGCCAGCCAGCCGCGCTGGGAAAATTGCTCTGCGCTGGGTTTGTCTTGTGTCTCAGGTTGTGGTGCGATGAAGGTTTCTTCGCGTGCATATGCGTTGTCTGCGCCATCTGCGCGGTGTTCGGCGTTCGGCTCGTCTGCAGGAATCTGCGCCAATTGATCGTCCAAGGCGCGATTGAAAATATCAGCAAGGCTGGTTTTGATCTCAGGTGCGCTGCCGTCGTTTGCCGCTGCATTGGCCGGAGTTGTGGTCGGAGTTGCGGTCGGAGCATCAGTGGCTGCCTCGCTCAGTGATTCTTCCACGAGCGGCTCGGTAATCGGCGCAATCGCGGCTTCGTTCAGAGCCAAGGTGGCATCGGCCTCGGTCGGTGCATTGTCGATGACCTCAATGACGGATGATTCGTCTATCGGGGCGGTTTCGGCGGATTTTTTGCGGCGGAAAAAGTTAAACATAATTTTGATCTGAACTCACTACGGTATAATGCGCCCATTGTACGCAAAGCAGCCGAGCGCGACAATCACATCGCCGATAAATCATTGACTGCGTTGCCTTTTAACACAGATTCACGCAGATATTCCAACATGCGCCCAAAATCACCCCCTCATCGAACGACCCAAGGACAGATTCGCGTCATTGCAGGCCAGTGGCGGCGGCAATTATTGCCCGTGCCGACGCACGAGGGATTGCGCCCGACCGGTGATCGCGTGCGCGAAACGGTGTTTAACTGGCTCAATCATTTTTGGGGCGGGCAGTTTGCCGAGCAACAGGTTTTGGACGTGTTCGCCGGAAGTGGCGCGTTTGGCCTCGAATGCGTCAGCCGTGGTGCGCGCGACGTGGTATTGATTGATAACCACAAGCCCGCCGTTGAAAACATCCGCAATATCCTGCAACATTGGCAAAAGCAAGACGCGGGCATCGCGCAAGTACGTGCGTTGGCCGATGATGCGCTCAAGGTATTGGCGCAGTTTGCCGAGCAAAACATCTATTTTGATGTGATATTCCTTGATCCACCGTTCGGACAGGACTGGCTGGCGCGCACTTTGCCGCTGATTGCGCCGCTGTGCGTTGAAGACACGCTGTTGTACGTTGAGGTTGAAAAAGGCTTCGATTGGACGGTTTTGAGCCAATTCGGCTGGGCTTGCGTGCGCGAGGGCAAAACCCAGCAGACGCTGTATGGCTTGTGGAAGCGACAATAAGCTTTCCTGATCGCTTGGAGGAGCGAAGTGTTTCTTTAGGGCGATGCCAAGCGGTTTGTCGAAAGGGGTTTACCGAAAGGGGTTTACCAAAAGTATGGGAGATGCTATCTTCCTCGTAGCAGTTTATCCTGCAAGCAAAATAGCCCCTTTGATTATTGTTGGTTGTTTTCAGACAATGAGTACGCTGATCAACCTGCCATGCGTGTGTTGCGAAAAAATGAGTTGAGTCCATGAGCATTTATTTGAGTATTGTCATTCCCGCCTACAATGAGGCGCCGATTTTGGATCAATTTTTGCCGTCATTGTATTGCGCACTGGCGGAGTTGCCCGATCAGCAGGAAATTGTGATCGTGGACGATGGTAGCCGCGACAATCTGCGCGAGGTGTTTCAAGCACATTTGGCCGTGTGTCCGGCGCACATTACCTTGCGCTTGGTTCAGTTGTCGCGCAATTTTGGCAAAGAAGCGGTGCTGAGTGCGGGTTTGGCCAATACGCAGGGGCGCATTGTGGCGATGATGGATGCGGATGGACAACATCCGATTTCGGTGCTGCAAGAGATGTTGGCGCTCAATCAGCAAGGAATCGATATGGTGGTCGGTGTGCAGGCCAATCGCTCGCATGAGAGCTGGCTGGCACGCAGTTTGAAACGCGGTTTTTATCATTTCATGCAGGACACCCATCGCTATGAGATTAAGCCGAACGCGGGTGATTTTCGCTTGATGAGTCGAAAAGTGGTGGATGCGTTGTTGGCTTTGCCCGAGCGTCAACGCTTCATGAAGGGTTTATACGCTTGGGTCGGGTTTAAACCGTGTATGTTCCGTTTGAGGCGCATGAGCGTCAGGATGGCGAGAGCAAGTTTAATTACGCCAGTTTGTTTGAGCTGGCCTTAATTGGTATTACTTCGTTTTCACAAAAACCTTTGCGCTGGATTTCGCGCATGGGTTTGGTCGTCTCGGTTTTGTCTCTGATGTATGGTTTTTATATTGTATTTGATACGCTGTTTTTCGGTAAGGAGGTTGCTGGTTGGGCGACCTTGGTTGCCGGTCTGATGTTTTCCGCCGGTGTGCAATTGATCTGTTTGGGCGTGATTGGTGAATACATCGGGCGGATTTATGACGAGGTGAAGCAGCGTCCTTTGTATGTGATTGACCAAATTTGGGAAGGCGATTCGTCAACATGAGCCAGACGACTCGAAAGCAAGCGCTGTTTTTTGCCATTGTCGGTGCGTGCGCCGCGCTGACGCATTTCGCGGTGTTGGTGCTGTTGGTGCAGTGGGGCGGTATTGCGCCGTTTTGGGCAAATCCGCTGGCGTTTGTGTGCGCGTTTTGCGTGAGTTTTTACGGGCATCTGAGTTGGACTTTTCGAGCAAACTCGGCGCAACGTCATTGGCTGCCAAGTTTGTGGCGTTGGTTGCTGAGCTCGATCGGTGGGTTTTTGCTTAATCAGTCACTGTTTACCATGGGTTTAACCGTCTTTGGGCATGATCATTACCGCAGCATTTGGTTTGTCGTGACTTTATTGGTCACGCTGATGACCTTCGCTTTGGCCAAATTTTGGGCGTTTCGCCGCCCTCATTCTCCTCAAAACACCGCTTCATGAAAAAAATTACCCTCAATGTAGATGATTTGGGTTTGTCCGACGCGGTGAATCAAGCGGTCTTGCGTTTGGCGCAGATGCGACGCATTCATGCGACCAGCTTTATGAGTGCGGGTGCGATTCGGCCCAGCGAGGTGGTGCAATTACAGCGTCTAAATGTGGATATTGGCCTGCACTTGGATTTGACAGGCTTGGTTTGTCAAGGTTCGCTCAAGGCAGTGATGGCGCGTAGTTGGTTACGTCTATGGGGTCGGGCGCAATTGCGGCAGCTCATCGTGCAGCAATTCGATGCATTTGAAGCCACGATGAGTGCGGCACCGGCTTTTGTGGATGGGCATCAGCACGTTCATCAATTTCCTGTAGTGCGAGCATTATTGCTGGAGGAATTGAGCCGGCGCTACACCTCTCCCATGATCCCAATACGCAGTACCCAAGCGATACAGGGCGACTTTAAAGCGCGCTTGATTCATGCGTTGGGTGGACGCACGTTGAACCGCATGTGCGCGCAGCGTGGCATTCGCCAGAATAATTGGTTTGGCGGCGTGTATGACTTTCAGGCGGATCAAGCGCGCTTGGCCGATTACTGGCGCGAATGGTTGAGTCGAGCGCCTGAACGCGGTACGGTACTGATGTGCCATCCTGCTTTGCCAGATGCGCACTGGCAAGACAGCATCAAAACGGCACGTGAGCAAGAATGGGAGTGGCTGAGCAGTGACACATTTGGTCAACTGTGGGATGAGTTCTGTTGCGAAGCGCAGTCGTGGTCAGAGATATCTCATGCGTGAGCTGACTCTGAATGGATGCAAACTATTATTCGCTCATCGGCTCGCGCTGCTGCTGCGCCCACATCTCGCTGTAAACGCCCTTTTTCGCTAATAATTCCGCATGCGTGCCGCGCTCAACAATGCGTCCGTCGTCCATCACGAGGATTTGCTCCGCGTGCACGATGGTGGAGAGTCGATGCGCGACGATCAGCGTGGTGCGGTTGTGTGCGGCTTCATCAAATGCCGACTGGATGGCTTTTTCCGCGTGGGTATCGAGCGCGGAGGTCGCTTCGTCAAACACCAAAATCGGTGTGTTTTTCAACAAAGTGCGCGCAATCGCCACACGCTGTTTTTCCCCGCCGGAGATTTTCAGCCCGCGTTCACCCACTTGCGTGTCCAGACCTTCGGGCAGGCGTGCCAAAAACCCATCCAAATGCGCGGCCTGCGCTGCCGCCAACACCTCCTCGTCGCTCGCATCGGGGCGGCCATAGCGGATATTGTAGCCCAGTGTGTCGTTGAACAGAACCGTGTCCTGCGGCACGATACCGATGGCTTGGCGCAGGCTTTCCTGCGTCACGGCGCGCACCGATTGACCATCAATCAAAATATCGCCGCTCTGCGCGTCATAAAATCGAAACAGTAAGCGCGACAGGGTCGATTTACCCGCGCCGCTTTTACCCACAACCGCCGTGGTGGTGTTCGGCTCGATGGTGAAACTCACGTCGTGCAAAATCGGCCGGTTGTCGTTGTAGGCAAAATCCACATGGCGAAACTCCACGCGACCGTGGGAGACCTGCAACGCCGCCGCATTCGGCGCATCGGTGATCTCGTGTGGCGCATCCAGCAGCGTGAACATTTTGTCCACATCAATCAGCGCCTGCTTGATCTCGCGGTACATCACGCCGAGGAAATTCAGCGGCACGTACAACTGCAACATCAAGGTATTGATCAACACCAAATCGCCGACGGTCGCGCGCCCTGCCACCACGTCGCGTGTGGCATACCAGAGAATCGCAATCAATGCGACCGAGATAATCATCTGCTGGCCGAGATTGAGCAAAGACAGCGAATTTTGCGACTCAATCGCCGCGACGCGAAACTGTTTCAAACCCTCATCGTAGCGTTTGGCCTCGAACGACTCATTGTTAAAATACTTCACCGTTTCAAAATTAAGCAGTGAGTCAATCGCCTTCTGATTTGCCTTCGAATCCATCTCATTCATACGCTTGCGATACTGCGTGCGCCACTCGGTAATCCACACGGTAAAACCGATGTAGCCCGCCAATGCCGCCGCCGTGATCGCGACGAACACCGCATCGTACTTCACCCACAAAAAGCCCAACACCATCACCACCTCGATCAGCGTCGGCACAATCGTCATGAACGAAAAGCCAATCAGCGTGCGGATACCGCGATTACCGCGCTCGATGTCACGCGTCAGGCCGCCCGTCTGACGCGACAGATGAAAACGCAGCGACAGATGATGCAATTGATTGAATACCTTCAACGACACCGTACGCGCCGCATTCTCCACCACCTGAAAAAACACAATCTCGCGCAACTCATTGAACAGCGTTTGCGACACACGCAGCGCTCCGTACGCCAGTAATAACGCCACCGGCACCACCAACACCGCCTGCACGGTCGGGTTCGGCGTCATCGCATCGACAATGTGCTTGAGTGTGGTCGGAATCGCCAGATTCGCCAGTTTCGCCAAAATCAGCGCCGACAGCGCGATCAAAACGCGGTATTTACTCGCCCAAATATACGGCCAGAGTGAACGAATGGTGTCCCAGTCCGAACGGCGCGGATTGTTCGAGGACTCATTGGGCGGCAAGGAAGAGGAATGGTGGCGCATAAGGAAAGAGTGATGAGCTTAAAAGCGCGATTCTACTCGCAGTTGGATACGGACGTGCGGCGTTGTGGGCGCGGTACTTGGGCAAAATGCGCTAAAAAGCGAGGATGTTGCCATCCTCGCTCATTGATGCCGCCAATCATGAACACAGCCTAAGCCAAACGCTCAATCACCTTTGGCCACCCCTTCGCGCCGCGCATCCACACCTGCGGCGTAGCCCTGCGGGATTTTGACGATGGCGGCCAGACCGCTGGTCATTTCGGCCTCAACCACTTCATGCCCGAGGGTCGTTAATGCGCCGGTTTGTTCTGATAGCGCCGTACCTTTTTCAATTTCGGTTTTCGGGCCGTTGCGGCTGCCGTAATGCGGCATATTCACCGCTGTTTGCGGATCCATTTTCCAGTCAATCAGATTGACCAAGGTCTGCGCTACGTAACCGATGATGCGCGAGCCGCCGGGCGAGCCGACAACCATTTGTAGCCTTTTACCTGACTCGTCAAACACCAATACCGGCGCCATGGATGAACGCGGGCGTTTGTTTGGCTGGACACGATTGGCGATCAATGTGCCGTCTTTGTCCATCGGTGAGAAATTAAAATCGGTCAATTGGTTGTTGAGCAAAAAGCCGTTGACCATTTGGCGTGCACCAAAGGCGTCTTCGACCGAGGTCGTCATGGATACGGCGCGACCTTGTGCATCGACAATCGAAATGTGCGAGGTGGAAATGCGCTCAGGCGACGGCGTTTCTAACAAAGCCAATGGCGCACCGGCAGGCTTGCCCGCCACCGCCGTACCCAAGGACTGATCGGCACGAATCAGCTCGGCGCGGCGTTGTAAATAGCTCGGATCAATCAAACCTTTAGAGGGTACAGAGACGAAATCAGGATCGGCCAAATATTTGCCGCGATCGGCAAAGGCCAGTCGCCCGCTTTCGGAAAAATAATGGATGGCTTGCGTCGATGTGGGTTTGAGGGTGCTCAGATTGAAACGTTCGAGCTGTCCCAATGTTTGCAACACCGCAACCCCGCCGGAACTGGGCGCAGCCGGCCCGCAGACCGTGTAATCGCGGTATTTGCCACACACTGCCGTGCGGATTTTCGGTCGGTATTTGGCCAAATCCTGCATGCTCAAATAACCCGGATTGCTCGGGTGCGCGTGCACTTTGTCCACGATGGACTGAGCAATCGGACCGGTATACAGCGCTTTCGCACCGTGTTGGGCGATGGCCTTGAGCACTGCCGCGTATTCAGGGTTTTGTAGCAGCGTACCGGCCGGTTTGGCGGTAACGCCGTCGGCTTGGTAAAAATACGCGCGCGCCGTCGGGTCTTTCATCAGATATTTATCCGCCTGCACGGACTGGCTCATGCGTGGTGAAATGATGAATCCGCGCGTCGCCAAATCAATTGCGGGCTGAAATAATTTCGCCCACGGCAATTTGCCCTCGCGTTGGTGGGCGGCGGCCAACATCGCCACTGCGCCCGGCACACCGACCGAGCGTCCGCCAATCACAGCATCGTAAAAAGCCATATCAGCCTTGGCGGGCGTTCGAAACAGGTTTTCGTCCACCTTCGCCGGCGCGGTTTCGCGACCATCGTAGTTGCGCACCCGTTTGCCATCAAAGGTCAACAAGAATGCACCGCCGCCCACCCCCGACGACTGAGGTTCGGTCAACCCCAACACCATTTGCGCGGCAATGGCGGCGTCCACCGCGCTGCCGCCGGCTTTGAGAATATCATAGGCCGCTTGGGTGGCATACGGATTGGCTGTGGCGGCCATGAATTTCTCGGCGTGTACACTCCTTTGATTGGCCGCGACATCCGTGGCGATTTCGGGTGTGGCCGAGTCAAAGGCCTGCGCATTGAGCGCGTAGAAGGGCAATGTGGCAAACAGGGCTAAAGCAATGCGGTGACGAGTCGGACTCATAGTGGCTCCTTGATTGATTTTATAATATTTAGACAGAGCGTTTCGCATGGACATGCGTGCACGCTGATGGCACGATAGCAGAAAATCACGAACGGGGCGGCACTAAAATGAGATCAGCTTGATTTCATTTTGGGTTTGGTGAATGGGGGCGGGCAATTCGTTTAGTGTGAGGCTAGCTGTGCCAGATCAGCGAGCAGTGGTAAGGTCGCCGGTAAAATTGGCTCGGTGCTGGGCGTGCGGACGATGCCATCGTCGGTGACGATGAGTTTTTGCCAGTGCAGCGCTTGCGCTTCGCGGCCATGCGGTTCGCCATCCCATGCGGTGACGATGATGAAGTGGAGCAGAACATGGGCGTGCGGGTAAACGTGTTCGATGGTACGCCACGGTGTGCCGTTGGTGATGGTGATGCCGAGCTCTTCGATCAGCTCGCGTTGTAGTGCTTGGAAATGGGTTTCGCCCACCTCTACTTTGCCGCCGGGAAATTCCCAGTAGCCTGCCATGGGTTTGCCTTCGGGACGCTGGGCGAATAGGTATTCGCCATGGGCGTTGCGCAGTACGCCGACCACGACGTCGATGATTTTAGCGGGTGTGTTCATGCGTCTGTTTCTTTGCCTGTTTATGGTTCGCTCATTTCCGCGCGGGTGGGAATGATGGTTGGGTGGCGGGATAGAGCGCTACTCTGCGTTGCGGTGTGTGTGCAGTTGTTTTTGTCCGACCCATTGCCGTGCAAAGTGCTGGGCGATGCGCGCACTGCGTGAGCCGCGTTCGAGTGTGAATTGTAATGCGGCGGTGCGCATCTCTTCAAACTCGGCGTCATTCGCAGGTGTGTAGCCGAGGCGGCGCACGGCGGTATCGACGATGGTGAGATAGTCGTCTTGCTTAAACGGGTAGAAACTGAGCCACAGACCGAAGCGCTCGGACAGGGCGATTTTTTCCTCAACCGTCTCGGAGGGATGCAGCTCGTGATCGGACGGGTGGCTGTAGCCGACGTTGTCGGTGTCGTATTCGGGCACCATGTGGCGGCGATTGGAGGTGGCGTAGACGAGGACGTTTTCGGCGTAGCCGTTGAACGAGCCGTCGAGGATGGTTTTCAGCGCTTTGTAGCCGGAGTCTTGCGCGTCAAAAGTGAGGTCGTCGCAAAATACGATGAATCGTTCGGCGCGTTCGCGCACGAGATCGACGATTTCGGGCAGGTGGTGCAAATCGAGGCGATCCACTTCGATCACGCGCAAACCGTGCGCGCCAAAGCGTGCCAAGCAAGCACGTACCAGCGAGGATTTGCCCGTACCGCGCGCGCCGGTGAGCAGCACGTGGTTTGCGGGCAAGCCGCACACGAATTGCTCGGTATTGTCCAATACGGCTTGTTTTTGCCGGTCAATCGAGAGCAGGTCGTCCAATTCCTGCAAACGCGGCTGGTGCAGCGCCTGTAAAAAGCCGCGTCCGTAGCGCACTTGCCAGACATATGCCTGCGCGCTCCAATCAACGTCCTGCGTGGTGCGCGGGAGCAGCAGTTGCGCGCGTTCGAGCGTATCGGAGAGTTGCGCGAGGGTTTGGTTTAGGAGCTCGGTATCCATAGTCTAAGAAAATTACTTTGCGCTTTGTATTACGAAATTAAAGAATAATTTCAATAATTTTATAAACGGTGAATTCAAGCACGAAGTGCAACGCTGTTAAAAAGACTTGCAGGAGAAATAAACCCATGCCGTTTACGCGGTCGGTTGTTTAATTTCTGCATGATTGTATCCAAGAAATCGGCATCGATGTGCGCCATCGAAGCCTTTTTGGGAATGTATTGCCGAATCAAACCGTTTGTATTCTCATTTGAACCGCGTTGCCAAGAACAGTATGGTTTAGCAAAGTAAGTCGTGCATCCAATCGCTTGGTCAATCAAGGCATGGTCTGCAAACTCTTTGCCATTATCGAATGTGATGGTATGGACATGTTCCTTGAATGGTGTGAGCAATTCTATGCAGGCTTTTCGCACCAACTCGGCGGTTTTGCGTTCAACCTTGGCGATGAGGGTCAAGCCAGTCATGCGCTCCACCAATGTGACGATGGCTTGTTTGTGATGTGCGCCAATGACTGTATCACCTTCCCAGTGTCCCAGCTCTTCACGGGTCTCAACGCTGGCAGGTCGTTCGCTGATGTCGCGTCGGTTGGGTATTTGCCCTCGGGTTGAGTAGGATTTGCCATAGGCTTTACGCCGCTTTTTGGCACAGCGCAGTTGTTTGTAAAGTTGTCCGCCTTGGTTCTTGTCTGCTCTGACGCGACTATAAATGGTGGTGTGACTAATCGGTAACGCCGCAGCAATTTGCTCTGGTGACCATTCGTCGTTTAGGTATTGGGTGGCAACGTTGAATATATCTGAGCTGATGCGCTTCGCATTTCGGCTATTCAGAGCACGAAGTTCGGACAGGGTTTGAGCGCGTTTTGGACGGTAGCCACGCTTGCTGCGATTGCGTTGCAATTCTCGCGAAATGCTCGATTTGTTTCGCCCTATCGCTTCGGCGATGGCTTTTAGTCTGTGTCCGCTTGCGCTCATGTTCGCTATGATGTTACGCTCTGTTTGGTTGAGGTGGGTGTACTGTGTCATGGCAACTTTCTATTGGCGTAGAGAGGGTCAAGTGTACTCACCTTGACTTCTCTTACCGATTTTTTTGTTGCACTTCGTACTTTAATTTAAGAAATACTGACCGTAGTCGCTTTTCAGGTACGGTTGAGCCAACGCAACCAATGCCTCTTGATTAATGTAACCCATGCGGTATGCAATTTCTTCAACACAGGCGACTTGTTGTCCTTGGCGTTTTTGTATCATTGCCACGAAGGTCGAAGCATCGCGCAAAGAATCATGCGTGCCTGTGTCCAACCACGCAAACCCCCTGTCCATGGTTTGTACGTGCAATGTACCGTTTTCTAAATAAATTTTATTTAAATCGGTGATTTCGAGTTCGCCACGGGGAGAGGGCTCAATGGTTTTAGCGTGCTTGACCACGTCTGCATCGTAAAAATACAGTCCTGTGACCGCGAAATTGGATTTTGGTTCAAGGGGCTTTTCTTCAATGCTCACCGCTTTTTTGTGCTCATCAAATGCAACCACACCGTAACGCTCTGGGTCATGCACATGGTAGGAAAACACCGTCGCACCATGCCCTTGGCTATTGGCATCTTGTAATAAAACTTGCAAATCATGGCCAAAGAAAATATTGTCACCCAACACCAAAGCGGCGGGATACCCATCTAAAAATGCCTCACCCAGCAAAAAAGCCTGTGCCAAACCATCAGGCGAGGGTTGCACTTGATAACTCAATTTCAGCCCCCAACGCGCCCCGTCACCGAGTAATTCTTCAAAGCGACCAATGTCCTGTGGTGTGCTGATAATCAAAATTTCCTGTATGCCAGACAGCATGAGCACCGCCAAAGGATAGTAGATCATCGGCTTGTCATACACAGGTAGTAATTGCTTACTGACTGCTTGAGTGATTGGATATAGGCGCGTACCCGAGCCACCCGCAAGAATGATGCCTTTGCGCTGATGAGGGTTGAGGTTAAGGTGTTTATTCATTTTTTACCCTCGTCTTATTGAATCAAAGTGAACGCATGACGCACAGCATCTTGCCAGTCAGGCAAGTGCAACCCGAAAGTATTTTGTAACAAACGGGTGTCCAAACAAGAGTTGGCGGGACGTTTGGCGGGCGTTGGATATTCCGAACTGGGGATGCCTTTAATCTGCGAACTGCTCATTTTTAACACAACACCTGCCTGCTCTGCCAAAGTTGCGATATATTGCGCATAGCCATGCCAACTGGTCGAACCACTCGCGGTCAAATGATACGTACCGTAAGCGGGCAACTCACCATTTTGACGCTTTAACCACGCATCGCGCAGTACATGTGCGGTCACATCCGCAAGTAAAAATGCACTGGTGGGCGCGCCAAATTGATCGTTGACCACATTGAGTGCGTCGCGAGTTTTCATTAAATTGAGCATGGTTTTGAGAAAATTCACACCATAAGCACCAAACACCCAACTGGTGCGGAAAATAAAATGCGCTGCGCACGCCTCGCGCACGAGCTGCTCACCTTGTGCCTTGCTCGCGCCATACACCGACTGCGGTGCAATCGGGTCACTCTCAATGTATGCACCCGACTTCGTACCATCAAACACATAATCGGTCGAATAATGAATTAACATGGCACCATGCTTCTGAGCCCAACGCGCCATCACGCCTGCTGCTTGGGCATTCACAGCATAAGCCATATCCACATCCGACTCGGCTTTATCCACCGCGGTATAAGCAGCGGGATTGACGATGATGTCGGGCTGATATTTATCCAATATAGCCAATGTCGCAACCGCATCAGATAAATCCAAATCCGCGCGCACCAAGGCAATGATTTCACCCAAAGGCGCGAGCGTGCGCTTTAACTCAAAACCAACTTGCCCGTCTGCACCCGTGATTAAGATTTTCGGTAATTTTAAATCACGCACCATATTGCTTCTCCGTCCACTCACGATACGCACCCGTGGTCACATTGCTCGTCCATTCAGTGTTGTCCAAATACCATTGAACAGTTTTGCGTATGCCCGACTCGAAAGTCTCAGCGGGTTTCCAGCCCAACTCACGTTCTAATTTACGCGCATCAATCGCATAGCGGCGGTCATGCCCCGCGCGGTCGGTCACGAAAGTAATTTGCTCTGCATACGATTGACCATCTGTACGGGGTTGCATTTCATCGAGCAAGGTGCAAATGGTTTTCACCACCTCCAAATTCGCCTTCTCGTTCCAACCACCGACATTGTAGGTTTCACCCAAACGCCCCGCTTCAAGCACTCTGCGAATCGCACTGCAATGATCACGCACATACAGCCAATCACGGATTTGCTGCCCGTCGCCATAAATCGGCAAAAGCTTGCCCGCGAGCGCATTGAGAATTACCAGTGGAATCAATTTTTCAGGGAAATGATAGGGGCCATAATTGTTGCTGCAATTCGTGGTCAGCACAGGTAAACCATAGGTATGGTGCCACGCCCGCGCGAGGTGGTCAGAAGCCGCTTTACTCGCCGAATAGGGGCTGTTTGGCTCGTAACGATTGGTTTCTGTGAACGGCGGATCGTTTTTTTCCAGCGAACCATACACTTCATCCGTCGAGACGTGCAAAAAGCGGAACTCGGATTTTTGAGGTTCAGGCAAGTCAGTCCAATACGCCCGCACCGACTCCAGTAGATTAAATGTACCCAAGACATTGGTTTGTATGAAATCTGCTGGCCCATGAATCGAGCGATCGACATGCGATTCTGCGGCAAAGTTCACCACTGCGCGTGGTTGGTATTGCTTCAGTAATTGAGATACCAACTTAGTATCACCAATGTCGCCATGCACAAACACATGTCGCCCATCGCTTTTCAACGAATCCAAAGTATGCAAATTACCCGCATACGTAAGTGCATCCAAATTGATGACCGGCTCATCTGAACCTGCCAACCAATCCAACACAAAATTACCACCGATAAATCCCGCGCCACCTGTAACCAATATCATTAAAAAACCTCAAAAATGTGCCATTAAACGACCATAACGGTGATGTATGTATCAAGCATACACCATTGCAATGTTACTTTCAGCCGCATTTTATCAAATAGACACCTAACATTTATGTTTCTTATGATACCCCTTGCTTGTTTGATAAAAAAGCCCAACTAAACATTGGGCTTTTAAGTATTAATGATTTTCAAATCACACCAAAAATGATGCGTAACCTAGATACAAACGAAAAGAGAACCATTATTATTTTTTACGTACACCTGTAATCTCAACCGCAACGCGACGATCAGGTTGTAAACACGCCTTAAGTGCAGGTGTCGGTTTGACTCCTTCACAATTGGTAATCGGCTGGGTTTCACCCGCACTTGATGTGGTTATCGGCGCAGTCACACCCAAACCTTGTAAGTAAACTTTAACCGTTTCTGAACGACGCAAACCCAATTGATAGTTATATTGATCATTACCCAAACGATCGGTATGGCCAATCAAAGTAATTTTGTCGACCTGTACATAACCATCTTTCAGCGTTGCTGCCAACTTTTCCAAAGTCGCTTTTCCTGCTGGTAATAAGTCAGTTGATGACGCCTTATCAAAGTTAAACAACGCATCAGCCGCTAAATTCACCCGCTCTGTCACAACAACTGGAGCGACGACCTCAGGAGGACACCATTTGTGATTGACATCGCGTACCCCCGCACAGCCACTGAGTGACAAAACCAAACCAACAGCGATTAATTTATTCTGCATATTCATTTTTACCCCATTAAAGCATTTCATGGATTGATGAAGTGCTTATTTGTTACTCAGATAAGGTTATTTCCAAGTGTGTTTAAAACCAATCGTGCCGCGATAACCTTCACGCTTGCTGCTACCCAAATCACGCTCATAGCGTGCATCCGCATAAAGATAACTGTGCTTACCCACTGGGAACTGCACACCCACTCCAACCTCACCCCAAGTGGACGCGTACTTTTCACTCAGATTATCCCGACCAATCCCTACTGATTTGGAATTGATAAAGTCATGCCATACATTGGCGACCGCATAGAAAGTTTTCGTCTGGTAATTTTTTTCAGAAGCTTGGGCATTGTGCGCCAAACGCACCCCCACTCGACCGCGCAAACCATGCTGTCCTTTCTCATTCACTTGACGAACACCATCGTTAAAGTCGTTTAAACCCACATATTGATAAATCAATTGTGCTTGTGGCTCCAATAACCAACCCGCTTCACCTGCAGTATGCTTGCTGATGGCATATGGACGACCCACTTCAGCAGACAATGCAGCACCCCAACCATTTTGACTGGCTTGATAACCATCGCGCGAGTTGTATTTGTTTCGCAGATAAGACAGTTGTCCCACCAAGTCCAAATAACTGCCATTGGGCGCATAACGCGTATGGGTCACACCCAAACTCACAGCATTGGTTTTACCATTGCCTGTGTACTTGTCGGCACTGACAATACCATTTTCTGCGCGATAACTATCAGAAAAATCCGTGTTAGCATGGCCATATGCAAGATAAGCACCCATTAGGCGATGACCACCTTCATCTGTGCGCTTAATTTTAAAATCATGCCCAAACTGAAAACCATACATATCCGTGTCCATATTCAAACGGGTTTTACCGTTTTGTTCAAGATGCTTACCGAATATCCGTCCCCATGTCTGACCTTTTGCATCGGAGCCGCAAGTACCACACTCATCCCAAGCCAAGGTTTGATTTTCACCACGACGCTCATGCAAAGTACCCAAGGTTGTATAACCAAGCTCCATATCAACCACGGGCATTTGCACATACGCTGGTACGGTTGGTGTATAAATAGGAGGTTTAACGGGATTAACTGGATCTATTTTGGCGGACATCGTCCAATAATATTCCCGACCACCATTTGCAGCTTCTCGGCTGGCCAATTGAACTTCCGTTGCACCTGTGGTTTTTGCAACACCTACAAAAGTTCCTGCTGCATTAGCACCATCAACGACCACTACAGGCACCGTATTGATTATTGAGGCAATTTGCTGAACACTACCATCTATGATGTTTACCGTTCCATCCGCAGCAATCGGGTTAACTGAGGTTTGACCATCTGCAGTTCCAATAATATGCAACACATCGGATTCCGAATCAGCACCTCCCTCGGCAACAGTGATGGCTGCATCTCCAGGTGCATTCCACAAGGTATTCATGCGGACAGATGCGCCATTTGAGCCACTGTAATTGCCATTAATTGTTAAAACATCGTTGTATTTTGCATGGGTTGCATTATCCAAATTAATCACACCACCATTGCTCACGACGTTACCAGACAGGATGTAGTTATTATTACCAGCGTCGTCAAATGCGCCATTAATAACAGCACCGCTGGATATAGTAGCAGTATCAAAAAGTGCAGTGGTTTTATCACCATTCGGAGCCGACGCATTTGCATTCAAATTCCACGTAAAACCATTACTTAGATTTAAATTAAGTGTCGGCGTTTTACTTGAATCCAATGTTTGCGTATTTTTTACCAACCCTTTATAAACCAAACCCGTCATGCTTCCCGCATCACTCGCATTGAAAGTAACGGATGAGCCTTGAAACAGATTTTGCCCCTGTAATTTAACCCCAGAAGCATCGTATGTATTTGAATAATATGAATAGTTAGGTGCTGTATAGTTCCCACTCACATTGAGAATATAGCCGTTGGCGTTGGCGGTTAGGTTGGTATTTGCACCCGTAAAATTAAGTTTGGTATCCACCTGCCCTTGATCCACAAAAATCAAGTCGCGACGCGTACCTGTTGCTGTAATCAATAGGTCAATACTGGTGCCATTGGTGGTAAACACTGCGTTATTAAAACTCGCTGTCACACCATTTGATGCAGCTTGTTCAAATGTCCCTGTGCTTCTTGAACCATCATCATGCCCACCAATTTCCAATGCATAACCATTCGTTTTGATTTCAGTACTGGCTTTTGCATCCGATGCGTCAAAAATTGAATTGCGCATCATCTTAATCCCACTACCTTGCAATGCTTTGGTCGTGTCAATGGTTAGCTTCCCATGAGATTCCAAAATCCCAGCACCCTCACCTGCATAGCGAACTTTACCCAATTTAACGCCATGACTATCCCAAGCAATAAGAGAACTATCCGTACCCTTATTAATGGTGATATTTGCATCACCATTGAGTATCACCTTGGGAGTGAGAGAACCATTCGCGCCAGCAGCGGTTGCATCACCATGATTGCTTTGATTGCCCGAAACATAGATACCAATTGAGCGATTACCTGTCAGTGTCATGTCCAAATTACCATTGACAATCACTTGTCCAGCAGAACCATTGCCCAAATTTTGATTGGCACCTTGAATCGCGCGTATGCCATTATTCAAAATCGGATTGACCTTACCACCCGTTGCCGTTTGATTAATCGTTAAATTCTCAGTGGTAATTGTTGAATACTGACCATTATAGGTAGCACGTTCACCAGAATCCACCGTAGAACCAGTCAAAACACCGTACTGTGCAACATTCCCACTGCTGTTAGTGCCCGCTGTGTAATTATCCGTCAGGTTCAAAATCACATTTTTTGTGGTCATATTCACATTTGAATGTGTACCTATACCACTAACACCACCATTTGCCTTGACATTGAAAGTTAAGTTACCCGTATTAATTGCGGCGCCAGAAGCACCCGTGGCGTACTGGTTACCAACGCCAGCATATCCTCCCGTTACATTTGCCGTAACAGTGCTATCCCCTACGGTCAAGGTTTCATGCAGACGAGAACGCGTTAAAATATAATAGCCCGCTGTACCCGACTGTGTGGTCGTTGCAGCCACCACATTGTTACACGAGGGAATTGTATTGCCTGGCAAATACGAGCCATCCGCAGCGGCCACACAATCGGCAGCAAAAGCACTATTGGACAACGCCATCAACGAAACAACTGCGGCAGCTTTTCCCATTCCTTTGGTCAACTCTGACGTCGCTACCCAAGTTTGCGTCACCCGACTCCACTTAGACTTATAGATTTTATTCACAATTTACCCTTCATACTCAAAAGACAATCAATATGTCGATGTAAATATGCTACCGCGTTCTAAATTCTATTAATTACTCTTTTAATGTTAATTTTTGTTAAATTTTACTTAGTTTTATTAGTTAATTTACAAACAATTTGTATAAAAATTACCCTGTAAATTTATATCCCTTGAGCGATTTCACCATAATTTTCTGGTCGTCAGGCGTTTTATGGTACGCAAAATATACTGTCTGTCTTGGAAAAATATATCTTTTAATGGCTGTACGCATAACGAGTTGATGATGCATTTGGGGAACACAAAACCAAGACAGAATCCATACTTTTTTGTCTGGTCCAGGTCGATTGAATTGTGTAAAAAATTCATATGGCTGAGTTCGATTGAGATACGCCAATTCCTGCTCTGGAGATAAATAAGCCCAATTAATATAACCTAAGGGTTGATTTGGTAATACCCCCTAAAAAAGCCAGCACCTAAAAGTAGAACCCTTTAAACTAACCCAAAGGAGTTTTACATGAAAGTATCCAAATTCAGCGACAGCCAAATCGCCAGCATTCTAAAACAAGCCGAGTCAGGCGTACCCGTACCCGCACTGTGTCGTGAGCATGGCATCAGCAGTGCCACCTTCTACAAATGGCGCAGCAAATACGCAGGCATGGACGCAAACCTCATGAGCCGCCTCAAAGCCTTAGAAGCCGAGAACACGCGCCTGAAAAAACTCTATGCCGAATCCCAGCTGCACACCGACATCCTCAAGGAGTGCCTTGCAAAAAAGTAAGCGCGTCATCTCGTAAAGAGATGGCGCAACAACTGCACAACGATAAAAACATCAGCATCCGTGCGTCCTGCGAACTCATGAGTATCTCAGAAAAACGCTTTCGCCACATCCCAACGCGCGCGCAAGCCAACGCCATGATAGCCGCTAAACTGATCGAGTTGACCACCACCAAAGGACAAAACACATGGGGCTTTCGATTATGCTACCTGCACATCCGCAACGTCTTGGGCTGGAAATACAACCACAAACGCATCTACCGCATTTACTGCAAACTCGGGCTCAACTTGCGCCTGATTCCCAACAAACGCCTTGACCGAGAAACACCGCAACCACTCGAAGTGCCCGACGCAATGGATGTGACGTGGTCAATCGACTTCACCCACGACAACCTCGAGGATGGGCGCAGCATCCGCTCATGCAACGTCATTGACGACCACAACCGAGAAGGGTTGTTGGCAGAAATCAACTTCTCAATCCCCGCAACCACGCTGACGCGCTATCTCGACCAACTCATTGAATGGCGTGGTAAACCTCAAGCGATACGCTCGGACAACGGCCCTGAATTCATCAGCCACCACTACCAACAATGGGCGCAAAAGCACGACATTAAACTGCTCTACATCCAACCTGGAAACCCACAGCAGAACGCCTACATTGAACGCTTTAACCGAACCATGCGCTATGAATTGCTCAATCAGACATTATTTGAGTCACTCGAACACGCTCAAATCGAGGCGACACAGTGGCTGTGGTGTTACAATAACAACCGTCCTCATATGTCGCTCGGTGGATTCACTCCAGCGCAAACGCGTATGATGGCTTTAACAAACTCACGCGTCCTGCACTAAACGCAGGACTTGTGTTGATTCTACTTTTAGATGCCGCCCTTTTAGGGGGTATTACCCAATCTTTTTAAAAGAGGACTTTTGGTTGATGGCTTTTTTGAAAAGAGATTTTACTCTGTCAGTAATTGATTCGTTTTTGTTGAAAGTCATAACTAATTCAGCATAATTTGCACCATAGCCATTTGCATCATTTGTAAGTGCTTGAGATAAATCACTAATTGAATTAAGAAGTTGATCTGGAGCGATGCCGAATTTCATTTGATTTAATGATTGTATCGTATTGAAAAACTCATCTTCATCTAATATTTCTTTAAAAGAAGCATTTTTGTGTTGTGAAAGAATTGCTTCTTTAAAAATGCTTTTAACAACATGGGGAAGCCATACTTGGCTTCTCTCCAAATCAAGTAGTCCATAGTGTAATTTAGGCTCAAATTGATCTTTTTTCCGAGAGTTATCTACTGTGGCCCGAGTTCTGATGTCCACTAGCTTGGGATTCCATGGCCTAGGATCTCCAGATTGGAAATATAGTCTGATGAATTGAGGTTCAATTGTTAGACATTCCATTGATCGGAAATGAGTTTCTTCTGTTTGCTCGTACTTCAGGTCTATCAATGGCTGTAATTGATTTAATGTTACGTAATCATCATTTATTAGTACCTGTAAACAATGGAATTTGACATCCATGAGTAACTCCTGATAATAGATTATTAACTCCGATAATCCGCATTGATACTCACGTAGTCATGCGACAGATCGCAGGTCCAGACGTTGGCATTGGCCGAGCCGCGATTGAGCACGATGCGCACGGTGATTTCCGCTTGGTTCATCACGGCTTGGCCTTGCTCTTCGGTGTAGCTCGGGTGGCGACCGCCTGCGGTGGCGACGTGTATGTCGTCCAGATAAACGTCAATGGCGTTGACATCCAGTCCGTCCACCTGCGCGTAGCCGATGGCGGCGAGGATGCGCCCCAAATTCGGGTCGCTGGCGAAAAACGCGGTTTTGACCAGAGGCGAATGCGCGACGCTGTAGGCCACGGTTCTGGCTTCGGCGACAGAGGCGGCTTTTTCCACCGCGATGCGGATGAATTTGGTGGCGCCTTCGCCATCGCGCACGATCAGTTGCGCCAATTCCTGCGCCACGGCCACCAGTCCGGCTTCGAGCTGGGAAAATTCGACCGATCCGGCTTTGCACGCCACGTCCGACGCGCCGCTGGCCATAACGATGAAGGAGTCGTTGGTCGAGGTATCGCCGTCAATAGTGATGCAGTTGAACGACTGATCGGCGATGCGGCGCATCATGGCGTCGAGGTCGGCTTGCGGTACGAGCGCGTCGGTACCGATGAAGCCGAGCATGGTTGCCATGTTGGGCTTGATCATACCCGCGCCTTTGGAAATGCCGGTGATGGTGATGGTTTGGCCGTTGATTTGAATCTGTTTGCTCACCGCTTTGGGCAGGGTGTCGGTGGTCATGATCGCTTGCGCGGCGTTGTACCAGTTGTCCTCGGTTAAATTGGCGATGGCGTCGGGCAGACCGCCGATGAGTTTGTCCATCGGCAGATGTTCGAGAATCACGCCGGTGGAGAATGGCAGGACTTGGCTGTCGGTGATGTTCAGTAAATTGGCCAATTCGCCACAGGTGGTTTCGGCGTCGCGCAGTCCTTGCTCGCCGGTGCCTGCGTTCGCGCAGCCGGTGTTGACGATCAAGGCGCGGATGCCGTTGTTAATCAGCAGGTGGCGTTTGCACACATGCACCGGTGCGGCGCAAAAGGTGTTTGTGGTGAATACGCCCGAGACACTCGCGCCCTCGGACAGGCGGATGACGAGCAGGTCTTTGCGATCGGCTTTGCGAATGCCTGCTTGCGCGAAGCCCAGTTCGATGCCTGCGACGGGCGTGAGTTGATCGGCGGTGATGTTGGGGAAATTAACGGCCATGACGATTCCAAAATAGGGGTGAGTGGAGGCGAAAATCAAGTACGCTCACGCAGGCGACCTGCACGAAAGACGTTCGTGTCATTATAAAAGCTTGCATCGGCGTTGTCTTGCCAAAAATGCGGTACACCGAGAACGGGCAGCGGGCAAAAATCGTGGGTGTGGAATGGATGGGTGCGCAGTTGCTCGGATAAACGTTGATCCAGCTGGATGAAACGCTCGGTCAAACTCAATGCGAACCAATCGGGTTCAACTAAAATCACCCAAGTGTGTGCGCACATCGGTTTGCGCGGTGCGGTCAGTTTCTCCATCAGTGCGTGACCGAATAAATACACGGCCGCTTGCGCATCCGCACGCGGTTCATACACGTTCTCCCACAGCGCGCGCGGCGCGACCAAGGCGTTGTGCCAGTCAAATGCACGCAATGCGTTGGCAATGGTGGGATTGGATGTGACCAACAGCGCGGCATTTTCGTCAAACAGCGTCAGCGCGTCGCGCGCCATGCCGCGTTGATGCGTCACGCCGTGCGTGGCGATGTGCTCGAATTGGCGGGCGTTGAGCACCGCTTTGGTTAGAGGAAAGGTGAGCCAAATCGAGGCGTTGAAAAAATCGTGCAGATTCAACCGCGTCGGCACGCCGCCGGTTTGTGCGATGTGGGCTTCGTAGGCGACGCCTTCGGGTAAATCGGCTTGCGCGATGAAGTGCAGTGCTTGACCTTGGCCGGTCAGCATCGGCAAACCCTGCGCGCGCAGTTCGTCCACGGCGGCGTTGAGCGCGATTTTCAGATCGGGTGCATTCGCCCATTGCTCCGGTGTGTGCGTCGGAAAACGCGGTGCGAGGTGCGCCAGCCACGGCGCCAACCAATTGATTTGACAGGCTTCGGAGAATGCTAACGGCATGACATTGAATTACTCGTCTTCGTCTTTTTTATCGCCATCGGGGATTGCGGCGTCCACCACCGCACCCGCTACTTTTGCCGTGGTTTTAACCGCTGTGGCGGCGACCGAAACAGCCGCATCAGCAACCGCGATCACGGCGCAGCCATTCAGACTCAATGCAGCCAAACTGATCAGAAGCCATCGTACGGTGCGCATTAAATCTGCCCTTCAAACGTCCACGCCAGCGTTTCGCCAGCGTTCAGCGGTACGAGTGTGTCGTTGCCCAGATAGTCAAACGCAGCGGGTACGGCGGATGGTGTGGCGCTCAGACGGACTCGATGCGTATTGATCGGCAAACCGTAAAATGCAGGGCCATGCAGACTGGCGAAGCCTTCGAGCTGGTCCAATGCGTTCGCCTGCGCAAATGCGCTGGCGTACAGCTCCAAGGCGTGCGAGGCGGTGTAACAACCGGCACAGCCACAGGCGGTTTCCTTCGTCGGCTGCGCGTGCGGCGCGCTGTCGGTACCGAGGAAAAAGCGCGGATTGCCAGAAGTCGCGGCGCTCAATAAAGCCGCGCGATGCGTTTCGCGTTTCAAAATCGGCAGACAGAAATAATGTGGGCGTATGCCGCCGACCAGCATGTGATTGCGGTTGTACAGCAGATGATGCGCGGTCAAGGTCGCGGCGATGCCGTCCTCGGCGGTGGCGACGTACTGCGCCGCCTGCGCGGTGGTGATGTGCTCCATGACGATTTTGAGCTGCGGATAACGCGCGCGCAATGGAATCAGCACGCGATCAATGAATACGGCTTCGCGGTCAAAAATGTCAATCTCGGCGTCGGTCACTTCGCCATGTACCAGCAGCGGCATACCGAGCGCTTGCATTTTATTCAGCGCCGCGTCGCAGTGCGCCAGATCGGTCACGCCCGCGTCGGAATTGGTGGTTGCGCCTGCGGGGTAGAGTTTAACTGCTTTGACCAGTCCTTCTTCATGCGCGGTTTGGATGTCCTGCGCCGTCGTGCGGTCAGTCAAATACAGCGTCATTAGCGGTGTAAAATTCACGCCTGCCGGTACGTACGTCATGATGCGCTGTGCGTATTCACGCGCCTGAGCGGCGTTGGTTACCGGCGGTTTGAGATTCGGCATGACGATGGCGCGGGCGAATTGGCGCGCGGCGTGCGGCACGGTGGTAGCCAGTGCGTCGCCGTCGCGCAGGTGAATATGCCAGTCGTCTGGCGCAATGAGGTCTAAATGGACGGGTGCGTTCATGGTCGTTTCGCGTTTGAGTTTAAAAAAATAATGACGTCATTTTATCGGATAACGTGACCCGAGTCGGGTGAAATTGCCAAGTCCGTGCCGCTGTGCGCTCAAGATGGGTTTTTAAAATTATCGGCTATTCGGTGATATTTCGGCGAGGTTGCGGCGAATTAAGTGCATGTTTCGTAGTGTTTGGGCTTTTTGTGTTGTCGTGGTTTCAGTCCGGTGTTAGAATCATCCGCTCGATTTTTGATCTACGGTCTTGATTTCACATCAGAATTAGGGCGCCAACGGCGGTCATCTTGTCTCGGTTTTCAGCCGACCATCAAAAATCCAATGATCTATTTACATGAAACAAGAGGGATTTATGCAAACGCTTTTGCGGATTTCGCGCTTCATTGACGCACTGAATGAACGAATCGGGCGCTATCTGTCGTGGACGGTTCTGTTGGCGGTACTGGTGTGCTCGCTCAACGCCATTTTGCGCAAATTATTCGACACCAGTGCGTTTTACAAAACCTATGCCAATGCGATGTCGGAAACGCAGTTGTTTTTATTCGGCGCGATGTTTTTGCTCGGCGCGGCGTATACCTTGCGTTTGGACGAGCACGTGCGCATTGACCTGCTGTCCTCGCGCTGGAGCGAGCGCAAACAGGCGATCATGGATGTGATCGGATTCGCTCTGTTTTTGCTGCCGGTGTCGATTTTGATTTTTTACCACAGTTTGTCGTTTTTGAGCTTTTCATGGCATTCCGGCGAAACCACGGGTAATAGCTTTTTGCCGTTGTGGCCGTTTAAATTGCTGATTCCGATTGGCTTTGCACTGCTGATCGTGCAGGCGATTTCAGAGTTGATCAAACGCGTGGCGTATTTCAAAGGCTTAATTCCGTTTAGCCAACTGCGTCGCCGTTCACAGGCACCGGAAGATGAGTTTGTGGCACATCAGGCGGACACAGCTGCGACGCAAACCCCGAAGCAATAATCACAATAGAGTACACACATGGAATTTTTGATTGAGTATATCGCCCCGCTGATGTTCGTCGGCTTGGTGTTTTTTCTGTTGTCGGGTTTCCCGATTTCGTTTTCGTTGGCGGCGACCGGTTTTACCTTCGCGGTGATTGGTATTGCGCTCGGTATTTATAATCCCAACAGTTTGCAGGCGCTGCCCGGGCGGGTGTTCCAAAGCGCGATCATGAACGATACGCTGCTGGCCGTGCCGTTTTTTACCTTTATGGGGCTGATATTGGAGCGATCGGGCATGGCCGAGGATTTGCTCGACACCATCGGGCAACTGTTCGGCCCGGTGCGCGGCGGTCTGGCCTATGCGATTATTTTGGTCGGCGGTTTGTTGGCGGCCACCACAGGCGTGGTTGCAGCGAGTGTGATTGCGATGGGTTTGATTTCTTTGCCACTGATGCGTCGTTATGGCTATAACGATCGCGTGGCCACGGGGGTGATTGCGGCTTCGGGTACGTTGGCGCAGATCATTCCGCCGTCGTTGGTGTTGATCGTGTTGGCCAGTCAGTTGAATGTACCGGTGGGCGATATGTATCAGACGGCATTTAAACCCGGCCTGATGCTGATGGGGCTGTATGCGCTGTATATTTTCATGATTTCAATCTTTAAGCCCAAATGGGTTCCTGCTTTGCCTGAATCGGCGCGCACCTTCAAGCGCACCGCGCGTGGTGGTTCGGGCGTGGGTTCCTTGATTTTGATCGTGGCAATCGGCGTGGCTTTGGCGGTGGGCGTGTACCATTGGGCGACGCAGGATGTGGCGCAGGGCAAACATTTGCTCGGCGCGGTGAATGCGGAGGAGTCGTACAACCGCGCGTTTATTTTGGTGCTCGCGGGTGTGATCGTCGTGTTATATTCTTTGGCGAAACTGGATGCGAAGTTTAAGTGGAATATGTTGAGCGACATGGCGCAGCGCGTGGTGTTCGTACTCGTTCCGCCGCTGGCCTTGGTCTTTTTGGTGCTGGGCACGATTGGTTTGGGCATTGCGACGCCGACCGAGGGTGGTGGCTTGGGCGCGCTTGGCGCGGTGATTTTGGCGATGGCTAAAGGTCGCTTGAATCTGAGTTTGCTGCGTCAAGGGATGGATTCGACTTTGAAACTGACCAGCTTTGTGATTTTGATTCTGATCGGGTCAAGTGTGTTCAACGCGGTGTTTCAGTTCTATAACGGCAATGTCTGGGTGGAGCATTTGCTCAGCAATATTCCGGGCGGCAAAATCGGCTTTTTGATTTTCATCAATATTTTGTTTTTTGTCTTGGCGTTTTTCCTTGAGTTTTTTGAGTTGTCGTTTATTTTGGTGCCCTTGGTTGCGCCGGTAGCGGAAAAGTTGGGGATTGATTTGGTCTGGCTCGGCGTACTGCTGGCGGTGAATATGCAAACTTCGTTCCTACATCCGCCGTTTGGCTTTGCGCTGATTTATCTGCGCTCGGTCGCGGATAAGGCGATTCGCACGCTGGATATTTACATCGGCGCGATTCCGTTTGTGTTGATTCAGTTGGCGATGGTGGCGTTGATTTTGTTTGTACCGAGCATCATTCACACCAATAAAAAAGCGGTGGCCGCTGGTGCAGGCGCTACGGGTAGCCCGACGGTACAAACGCCGTTGGATCTGAATGTGAATCAGACCGCACCGAAGGCAGCTCCTGCACCGACTTTGGATTTGGCGCCGAATGCCGCGCAACCAACGGCGCAGCCGAGCGCGCCTGCTGCGGCACCGAAAGCTACTGCGCCTACAGTCAGCACACCCAATGCCAGCGCGCCTGCGCCAAAAACAGGTGCTGGAGCTGGCTCACCGGCATTTGATTTCGTGCCGAGCAAGTAGTACGAAGCAGTACGAAGCAGTACGGTTGAGGCAACAAAAAACGCATCCGAAAGGATGCGTTTTTTACTTCTACGCCCATAGGCTGAGTGCGAATGAGCGCGAGATGGTTGCGGACGAAGACGACTCGATTAAGCGCCCGGTTTCCACGGATGGCTTTCGGCGAACTCGGCGTACGCGCGCTCGGCCAAGCCAAACCATTGCATTTCGTTGTGGCGGAAAGCGAGCCAGCTATCGAAAATCTTTTTGAAATTCGGATTTTTGGCGGCTTCTTCGGCACAGGCTTCTTGCGTGGCTTTGAAGGCGGCGCTCATGATTTCGTCGGAGAATTTTTGCAGCTTAGCGCCTTCACCGAGCAGTTTGGCCATGGCGGCCGGATTGCTGGCGTCGTATTTGGATTGCACTTCAATTTGTGCTTCCATGCTGGCGGCGGCGATAGCGGCTTTGTAGCTCTCCGGCAGTTTGGCGTATTCTTCGGCGTTGACGTAGTACGACAGATTCGCGCCGCCTTCCCACCAGCCGGGGTAGTAGTAAAACGGTGCGACTTTGTAAAAGCCGAGTTTTTCGTCGTCGTATGGGCCAACCCATTCCACGCCGTCAATCGTGCCTTTTTCCAACGCGGTGTAAATTTCACCGGCAGGCAATTGCTGCGGTACTACGCCTAATTTAGACATGACTTTGCCGGCAAAGCCGCTGGTGCGCAGTTTGAGGCCGTTTAGATCGGCGAGGGTTTTGATTTCTTTTTTATACCAGCCGCCCATTTGCGTGCCGGTGTTGCCGCCCAAGAAGTTGACGATGTTGTATTGCTTGAAAAACTCACGCATCAGCTCCATACCGCCGCCGTGCATCATCCATGCGACGTGCTGGCGCGCGGTCAGGCCGAACGGAATGGCGGTGTCAAAGGCAAATGTGGCGTCTTTGCCAAAGTAGTAGTAGGAGGCGGATTGACCGATTTGCACGGTTTTGTTTTGTACCGCGCCCAAGACTTCGAGTGGCGGAACGACTTCGCCGGCGGCTTTGACGTGGATGGTGAAGTTGCCACCGGTCAATTCTTTCACGCGGGCGGCGAATTTTTCAGCGGAGCCGAAAATCGCATCCACGGATTTGGGGAAGCTGGAGGCCAGCGTCCATTCTACTTTTTCGTTGCTGCCACCGGCTGCGGCGGTGACTCCTTTACCCGAACAGGCGGCCAATAAACCCGCGCCTGCTGTGACACCGGCTTTTTTCAAAAATGATCGACGTTCCATAGTGCAATGCTCCTTGTTGCGTTTAATATCGGTTCGCCTCGACGCGGCTAATGCGTTTAATTGCGTGTAAACGAGGCAATTTATTCTCTTCATCGTGCAATTTCGGTTAAATAATCAAATTGCACCCAAACTGCGCAGAAAATTTTAACACAGTGCAGGTGAATTTCTGACATCAATTTGTCATATCTTTTTATAATAAAACGGTTTTTAACTCGATAGCGACAGATCAGATATGTGCCAATTGCTCGGAATGAATTGCAACACCCCTACGGACATCGTGTTTTCGTTTGAAGGCTTTGCCAAACGCGGCGGCTTGACCGATCATCATTCGGATGGTTGGGGCATTGCGTTTTTCGAGGATCGCGCGTGTCGCTTGCTGATTGACAGTCAGCCGTCCATCAGCTCGCCCGTGGCGGATTTGGTGCGTTCGTATCCGATCAAATCGCTTAACGTGATCGCGCACATCCGCAAAGCAACGCAAGGCGTGGTCGCGCTGGAAAACTGTCACCCGTTCATGCGCGAGTTGTGGGGACGGCATTGGGTGTTTGCACACAACGGCAATCTGGTGGACTTTGTCGCGCCCGAGGACGGCTTGTATCAGCCGGTCGGCGTGACCGACAGCGAGGCGGCGTTTTGCGCGCTGTTGCACCATTTGCGCTCATCCTATCCCAACGCGACGGCAAAAAATCCGCCGTCAGTCGCTGAAATCACCACCGCGCTCGATGGCATCGTCGCGCAGATCGCGCAGCACGGCACATTCAATTTTTGCTTGTCCAATGGTCAAGCGATGTGGGCGCACTGCTCTACCGATTTGCACTACATCGTGCGTCAGCACCCGTTTGCCGATGCGCACCTGAAGGACGCGGACGTCAGCATTGATTTTTCCGAACACACCACGCCCGATGACCGCGTCGCGGTGATCGCCACCCAGCCGCTGACCGACAACGAAACCTGGCATAAAATGGCGCAGAACGAATTCATCGTGTTCAAAGACGGTCAGCCGTGCGCCTGCCGCAACGCCTAAACAGAAGTACTGTCCGTGCTGCGCTGCACCAATTAAATATGTAACAGATTTTCTAATTCGGTATATATTGCCATTATGCGGAATCACTGGTCACACCAATGAACCGTGGTTCGCATCATCCATATTTCAATCGATAATAGGAGACGTACATGAATAAAAAAATCAGCCTTGTTGCCATTTTGTCGATCGCGCTGGTGGGCGGTTTGAGCGCATGTAATAAAGGCGGCGGCTCTGCCGGTGGCAAAGACGTGATTTATCTGGCCAGTGTCGCGCCTTTGTCCGGCGGCACAGCCACGGCAGGTAAAGACAACGACAGCGGCGCACGTTTGGCTGTTGAAGACATCAACGCCAAAGGCGGCGTAGAAATCGGCGGCAAAAAATACACCATTGAGTTATTGTCCGAAGACGACGCCGCCGATCCGAAACAAGGCACAATTGCCGCGCAAAAAATTGTCGATCACGGCAAAGTATTGGGCGTGATCGGTCACTACAACTCTGGCGTGACCATGGCGGCCAATCCGGTGTATGCCAAAGCCAACCTATTCACCATCACGCCGAGCGCGAGTAACCCCGACGTCGTGGCCAAAGCAATGAAAACCGCCAGCGGGTCCAATTCTGCGTACCGCATGGTGGCGCACGATGGGATGCAAGGGCCGGCAATGGCTGCCTACGCCAACAAAATCGGCATCAAAAAAGTAGCGATCATTGACGACGCGACGACCTATGGCAAAGGTCTGGCCGATAAATTCGAAGCCAAGGCCAAAGAACTCGGCATGGAAGTGGTGTACCGTGAGGCGGCCACCGACAAAACCACCGATTTCAAAGCCATTTTGACCAAAGTCAAATCAACCGGTGCGGACGGGCTGGTCTGGGGTGGTTTGGACGATACCGCGGCCACGTTCACCAAACAAGCGCGTGAGCTCGGCTTGACACAAAAAATCCTGATGTTTGATGCGGTCTGTACCGACAACTACATCACCTTGGCCGGCGACTCGTCCGTTGGCACGCTCTGCTCGGTGACCGGTGTCCCGTTGTCTGAAATGCCGGAAGGCGCCGCGTTCAAAGAGCGTTTTGAAAAACGCTTTAACGGGCAAAAAATGCAAGGCTTCGCCCCGTTTGCCTACGATGCGGTCTATACCGTGGTCGAAGCGATCAAAAAAGCCGGTACAACCGACGACTCGGCCAAAGTCGCTGCCGCGATGGAAGGCATTCAAGCCAAAGGTTTGAGCGGCAACATCGCGTTTGAACCAAGCGGCGAGCGCAAAGACAGCATGATTACCATTTTGGAACAAAAGGGTAAGGAATTCGTGCCGATTGATAAAGCCCGTTGATGGTTGAAGGCTTATCCCAATAAAAACCCCAAGCGAATGCTTGGGGTTAGATTGCCGACAAACCCTATTGATATTGAAATTCGGTACAAAACCTAAGAAAAAAAACCGTCATACCCGCGTAGGCGGGTATCCAGAAAATCAATAAAAACAATTGGTTAGAAAACAAACTGGATTCCCGCTAAAATCATGCGGGAATGACGGAACTTTGTTTTTGGCGTAACAGCCATTTTGTAAACAGTCTCACCCCAAGCGAATGCTTGGGGTTTTTCTTTGTGTGATTTGGATTTTTATTTTCAGCAAGCGCGGCAAAAGTAGGTTTTTACTTTTTCCGTAGCGCCTTAGCTGTGCGAGGCCAGTAATTCGGCATTGCCACCCGCCGCCGTGGTGTCGGTACAGACATGAAACTCGTGTACCCAATCATGCAGACGCGTGTTGGACGAAATCAACGGAATGATCGCGCCTTCCATTTTCGATAATCCTTCACGAATCTCACGCGCGCGTGCATCGTCGGCGAAATACGCCACCGCGTCAAAATCATAAAAGGCGGCAATGCTCGCGTCGCTCAACTCATGCGCCGCACGGGTGTAGCGCGCCAATTCAGGGGCGTCTTTGAGCGCCTCCTCCAGCATTAAATGCGGCACGATGGCGCGGTTGTGCGTGGCGGCAGCCAACACGATTTGTTGCTCCACATCCTTGAGACTCGGCCCCAGACACAGCACCTCGCCACGACCACGCACGCGGTAGATGTTACGCTCACCGGTCGGGCTGTCAAGCGACACGCCGTCCCACGGCAGTTGTCGTGCGGTCAGGATGTCGGTGTAGGTGGCGTTGTCGTCCTCGTGCAGATGTGCCAGCGCGGTCAGATACAACGGTCCGCCCGCTTTCGGGCCAGTGCCTGACAAGCCACAGCCACCGAAGGGTTGGCAGCCGACCACCGCACCGATTTGGTTGCGGTTGACGTAGATATTGCCCACGTGCGCGCGACCGGTCAGCTCCTGCGCACGGCGCTCAATGCGCGTGTGCAGACCGAGCGTCAGGCCGTAGCCTTGTGCGTGTACGTCGTCCAAAATTTTTTCCAAATCGTGCGCGTCAAAGGTCGCAAAATGTACGATTGGGCCGAACATTTCTTCGCCCAGATCGGCGATGCCGTTGACCTGAACCAAGGTCGGCGCTATGAAATGACCGCGTGCGGCGTGTTCAGTCGGAACGGCTTTTTGGTGCAGCACTTGGCCGTTCGCTTGGCGTTGGTCAATATAGCTTTGCAATTTTTTCTGCGGCACTTCGTCAATCACCGGACCGACGTCGGTGGTCAAGTCCGCCGGGTCACCGATCACGAGGCAATCCATCGCGCCTTTGAGCATGGTCAGCAGTTTGTCGGCAATGTCTTTTTGTACGTACAGCATGCGCAGCGCCGAGCAGCGCTGCCCCGCGCTTTGGAAACCGCTGGTGATGATGTCGCGCACTGCTTGCTCTGGCAAGGCGGTGGAGTCAACGATCATGGCGTTCAAGCCACCGGTTTCGGCAATCAGCAACGAACTCGGCGCGGTGTGGTCGGCCAAGGCGCGATGAATGCGCTGCGCCGTTGGCATGGAGCCGGTGAAGCACACGCCCGCCACGTCGGGATGCGAGGTCAGCGCTGCGCCGATGCCAGCGCCGTGCCCTTGCGCGAGGATCAATGCGTCTTGCGGCACGCCCGCTTCGTGCATCAATTGCACCGCGCGTTCAGCGACCAATGGCGTTAATTCAGCCGGTTTGGCAATCACCGCGTTGCCCATGACGAGGCTGGCGACAATTTGTCCGGCAAAAATCGCCAGCGGGAAGTTCCACGGCGAGATGCAGACCATGACACCGCGTGATTCGAGTGGATTTTGTGTGTACAACTGGCGTGCCTGCGCGGCGTAGTAGTAGCAAAAATCCACCGCTTCGCGCAGCTCGGCCACCGCGTCCGCCCACGATTTGCCTGCTTCGCGCGTGAGCAAGGCGAGCAGCTCGGTGGTGTTGGCCTCGAATAAGTGTCCGATGCGCTCCAAAATCTCGGCGCGCTCTTGCACCGGGCGTTGCGCCCACGCGCCTTGCGCTGCTTGCGCTCGCGCCATCAGCTCTGGCACTTGCTGCGGTTCGGTGCGCACGACGTGACCGATGATGTCGGCGGTGTTGGCCGGATTGTGGCTGGCCATCCGCTGTGCGCCCTCTGCCTGAGTGGCGGGACGACTTTGCCAATACTGTGCGCGTTCAGCCATCAATTGGTCTAAAACCACACGTTGGCTCAGATCAAAGCCGCGCGAATTTTGGCGTTGACGGAACAGTTCTGCCGCCGGACGCACGGGGTTTTCGACCGGCTCGTCGCTCGCTGCCAAAATGCGTTCGGCGCGGGCAATCGGGTCGGATGCAACGTCCGCCGCAGGAATGTCGAGGTTGGCGATCTGATGTACAAACGAGCCGTTCGCGCCGTTTTCCAGCAGGCGGCGCACCAGATACGACAGCAGATCGTGGTGGTGGCCGACCGGTGCGTAAATGCGGCAGCGGTACAGGTTTTGATTTTTGGCGATTTCGTGCAGCGCCTCGCCCATGCCGTGCAGGCGTTGGAATTCGTAGTGGATGAAGTGCTTCTGATCGTTAATCAAATGCAAAATCGCACTCACGGTGTGGGCGTTGTGCGTGGCGAACTGCGCGTAGATGCGGTCATTCATGGACAACAGCAAACGTGCGCACGCCAGATATGACACATCGGTGAACGATTTGCGCGTGAATACGGGGAATGTGTTCAGCCCCAGCACTTGCGCGCGCTTGATTTCCGCGTCCCAGTACGCGCCTTTGACCAGACGCACCATGATGTTGCGATCGTGGGTTTGCGCCAATGCATACAGATGCTTGAGCACATACGGCGCGCGCGGATTGTACGCCTGCACCACGATGCCCAAACCTTTCCACTCGCGCAGCGTTTCGTCGCGCATGATGTGTTCGATAATCAGCATGGACAGTTCGAGTCGTTCAGCTTCTTCCGCGTCGATGTTCAGCCCCATATTGAAATCCGCCGCCAGATGCGCGAGTTTGAGCACTTCAGGCAACAATTCGCTCATCACGGTTTCGGTTTGTGCTACTTCGTAGCGCGGATGCAGTGCGGACAGTTTGATCGAAATACCCGGATTTTCGGCGATGTTTTCGCGCTTGCAATGCTGGCCAATCGCGATGATCGCATCGCGGTAGGATTCCCAATAGCGCCGTGCGTCGTCCTTGGTTTTCGCGCCCTCGCCGAGCATGTCGTAGGAGTAGGTATAGCCTTTTTCTTGCAGCAGTTTGGCGTTGTCCAAGGCGTTTTCAATCGTCTGTCCAAGGACGAATTGACCGCCGAGCTGTTTCAAAATCTGCGCAAGAATTTTGTCAATCACCGGTTCGCCCACGCGGCGAATCAGGTTTTTCAGCGTGCCAATGACGCTCGCGCTGCGCTGCTCATCCAGCACCTGTTCGAGCAGGATCAAGCCGCGCGTAGCGGCGTTGACCACGGTGCTGTCCGATTGGTTTTTGTGCGCTGCCCAGTCTTTATCGGCGACTTTGTCTTCGAGCAGCGCCATTCGCGTGGCCACGTCGGGTACGCGCAATACGGCTTCGGCCAAGCTCATCAGCGCCAGACCTTCGGGGTTCGAGAGTTGGTATTCATTGAGCATCGCTTGCATCCAGCTCGGTGTTTTGATCTGGCGCACGGATTGAACCAGCTCCTGCGCATGCTCGGAGACTTGCTCGCGCGCCATGCCGTTCCAGTCAATTTGGCCGATGCGTTCGCGTACGATGGTAGGCTCGTGCTGGTAATCGGCGTGCAGCAGGGCGTGATAGGTTTGCTCAGGTGTGTATGGGTTTGGGGTGTTCATGGATACTCCGAATCGATCATTGATGCCCGAAGTGTAAACATTTGTCTTGATTAAATTCGCCAAAATATTTAAATTGTGTGGTTAAATTATTAATTATTTTTATTTTGAATAGATGAATTAACTATGAATGGCGAATTGAGCGGAGAATTTGACCGGATTGATGTTCAGATTATCGACATCCTGCGCACCGATGCACGCATTGCCAACACGCGTTTGGCCGAGCGTGTCGGCTTGTCACCCACTGCGACACAGGCGCGCGTGGAGCGGCTGATGCATAAAGGCGTGATTCGCTACTACGCGGCGGTAATTGATAACGGGAAACTGATGGGCGAGAACCTCGCGTTTGTGCAGGTGACGTTGAGTAATACCAGCGCGGCGGCGTTGCAAGAATTCAACCAAGCGGCGCACAAAATCGATGAAATCGAGGAGTGCCACATGGTCGCGTCGAATTTTGATTATTTGCTCAAGGTGCGTAGCCGCGATATGAACAGCTATCGGCATATCCTCGCTGAGCGCATTTCCAGCCTGCCGTATGTGCGCCACACCTCAACCTACATCGTGATGCAGGCGGTGAAGGATTTGGGCGTGGCGTAGTTGATGAGTTTATGCATCCTTAACGACATGTCCCGCTGCGGTGAGCAAGTTGATGGACAGTGTCAAATCCTTGTGGTGAATCAGCAGGTGGTCGCCATCGTAGGTGGAGATCATGAATACGCCGATGCCGTTTTCGGATAAAGGTTGAATCACCGACAGCACGATGCCCGGCTCGTCCAGACCAAACGAGCCTTCGAGTGCAAATGCAATCCAATCGGTCGATGACTGGATGGAGTGCGGCACGCGCGACTGCTCGCAGACGATGGACAGCTCGTTTTTCGTGCGGGTGAGTGAAACCAAGCCAGCGCCGTTGGACCACAGAGGGAATGGTCGGTCGGGCGCTTGGCGTGTGATCGCGTACATATTCGGTAGGCGGCTCAGGGTGATAGAACGGGTCATTGTGTGCTCTTTTAATCAAATGATACGGCCTAATATATCACGATATAATGCGGGCCATGATTATCCTGACCACTTTAAATGCACGCTATTCGCACGCTTCGCTCGGCCTGCGCTACCTGCTGGCCAATCTCGGCGCGCATCAGGCGCACACGCGCATGATCGAATTCACCATCAAAACCCCGATTGAGCAAATGTGCGACGAACTGCTCTCGTCGCAACCGCGCGTCATCGGGCTGGGCGTGTATATCTGGAATGTAAACGAAACGCTCGCGCTCATGCGCGCGCTGCGCGAACGCGCACCCGAAGTCGTGCTAATCGTCGGTGGCCCCGAAGTATCCTACGAAGTGGAAGAGCAAGCCATCTGCAAACTCGCCGACTACGTCATCACCGGCTGGGGTGAAATCACCCTGCCGCGTCTGCTCACACAGATTTTGCACGGCCCCAAACCGCTGATGAAAGTGCATGTGGGCGAGCAGGCCAAACTGGACGAGCTGATTTTGCCGTATCACCTGTATACCGATCACGATTTGGCCAAACGCAATATCTACGTCGAAGCCTCGCGCGGCTGTCCGTTTAAATGCGAATTTTGCCTATCCAGTCTGGACAAAACCGCGTGGGCGTTCCCGCTCGAACCATTTTTGGATGAGATGGACAAACTGTATCAGCGCGGCGCGAGGACATTCAAATTCGTTGATCGCACGTTCAATCTCAAACCCGAAACCGGACGACGCATCCTCGATTTTTTCCTCGAAAAAATCCATACGCAGCCCGATGACCCGCTGTTCGTACATTTTGAAGTCGTGCCCGACCATCTGCCCGCGATGCTCAAGGACGCGATTGCACAATTTCCACCGGGCAGTTTACAGTTTGAAGTCGGCATTCAAACGCTCAACACCACCGTGCAAGGCCATATATCGCGCAAAACCAACCTCGTCAAAGCGCAGGACAACATCCGCTGGCTGCGCGAGCACAGCGCCGCGCATTTACACGTCGATTTGATCGCCGGATTACCAAGCGAGACCATGGACAGCTTTGCGCGTGGCTTTAACGAACTCTACACATGGGGCGCGCACGAAATACAGCTCGGAATTTTAAAACGTCTGCGCGGCACGCCGATCACGCGCCATACGCCCGAGTTTCGCATGAATTACAACCCCGAACCGCCGTACGACATCATTGAAAATCGCGATGTCACGTGCGACGAACTGAGTGACTTTAAACTGTTTGCCAAATACTGGGACCACATTGCCAACTCAGGCCGATTCGCGCAGACACTGCCGCTGATCGTTCAGCACCAGCCGTATGAACGTTTCGCGCAGCTTACGCAATATTTAAAAAACCAGTGGCAACGTAGTCACAGCATCCCGCTGGAAAAACTCTACATCGCCGTGGCCGAATGGCTCATCAGCACCTCAGCCGAGGACGAACACGACGCCATTCGCAGCGCCGTCACCAACGACTACATCGCCAGCGGCGCACAAGGCAAACTGCCGTGGATGACGCGCGGCCTCACCGTGCAGACGCGCACGCAAGCGGGCGGACATGGGCAGACACGGCAGGAGAGGCATTTGAGTTAGACAAATGACTACATTGCATGCAGGCTCGAATTTTTAACAGAGCAAAATGTACGATTATGTTTCGTTCGTTGCACTCACCTGCTTGAGCGTTTTGATGTTCAAAGGAACAATATATGGACAAGGTCATCGTTGTTGGTGCGTCAGGTCATGCTAAATTGATTATCGACATACTCGAATTGAATGGGCAAACTCAAATCGTTGGCTTGGTTGATTCATTTCGCCCTATTGGTTATTCGATGATGAACTATACCGTTTTGGGTACGGAGGAGGATTTACCCTCGTTGGTGGAAAGCCATTGGATTGATGGGGTGGTGGTTGCTATTGGTGATAACTTTGTTCGTTTTCGCATGGTAAAGCGTATTCAAGCGTTGTGCCCAGAATTGACTTTTGTTTCGGTGGTTCATCCTCATGCTGTTATTGCTCGAAGTGTAGTGATTGGGGTGGGCTCGGTTGTTATGGCTGGTGCTTGTGTCAATGCGGGTGCGAAGATTGGACAACATTGCATTGTGAATACGAAGGCCAGTTTGGCACATGATGCGGTCTTGGAAGATTTTGCCAGTCTTGCTCCCGGTGTGACTACGGGAGGAAATTGTCGAATTGGTCAATTCACCGCGGTTGGTATCGGAGCTACGTTGATTCACGGGGTTTCAGTCGGAGCGCACTCTGTTATCGGTGCTGGCGCGTTGGTATTGCAGCCGGTACATTCACACACTGTGGCTTATGGTTCTCCTGCACGAGTAATTCGGCAGAGACAAGAGGGGGATGTTTATTTGTAGCATTCTGTTGGGGTTCAAGAGCGCGTAGCCTCGATGCCGTAGATCGCCATGAGCGCAGCGAATCGCGACGTATGGGTGTTCAATATAACACGGCTGAGGGGCAATTTAACCCGCCCAACTTTCTGGGTAAATCCCTTCTTGGACACATCGGTGAAAGGTTGAATACGGCCAATCTTTGACCTGTGCTACCCAACCGTGTTTGACCGGATTGTAATGAATGTAATCCATATGCGCGCGGTAATCGGCTTCGTCTCGGATTAAGTGCTCCCAAAAGCGTCTTTGCCAAATGCCACGTTCTTGATGTCGCACCCGAACGGTACTTCTCAATTCATTTGTCGCTATCCGGCGTGAAAAATTTGACTTAATCAATCGTACCCTTTGCGAGAAATCCGCATCACCTTCGGGCAAGCCCATGAGCATGTGCATGTGTTCGGGCAATACCACCCAAGCATGGATTTCAAAGGGGTAGCGTTTTCGAACTTCCATCACCACTTTTTTGAGTAAATCAATCTGATCAATCAATAGATGATTGTTCGTACGTTCCAACAGATTGAGGGTGGGAAAGTAAATGCCTCCGGCATGATAGGCGCGTCGGTAGTTAATCATTTTGTGTGGCGCTCATTGGATTTGATATTCCATACGTCGCGATTCGCTGCGCTCATGGCGACCTACGTTTTTCTTTGTTTTTACAACGCATGCACATACTGAATAAACCCTTCATTCACCGCGAGTTGGTCGTACAGCGACTGCGCAGTGACATTGGATTCATGCGTCAACCAATGCACTTTGGCGCAGCCTCGTGCTTTGGCCATAGCATAGACCGCTTCGATCAGGGCGCGGCCAACGCCTTGTCCACGTGATTCGGGGATGGTGTACAGATCATTCAGGTAGCAACGCGGTGCGACGGACCATGTGGATTCATGCATCACCGTCTGCACGATGCCGAGCATTTTGCCATTCGCGTCAAAGGCGGCGAGCGCGTCCAGCGGGCTGCTCGGATCGTGAAATCCCGCCCAGTTGTGTGCGGTGGTTTCAGCGCTGACTTCACTTTCGTAAAAGTCTAAATACCCGCGCCACAGTTCGAGCCATTGCGCGTGGTCTTCGGCGGTGTTTTCGAGTGGTCGAATGGTGAACATGTCAGTATCCTTTCGCAAAATCAACGATGTGGTGCAGCGTTTGCCCCGCAGTGTAGCGTTGGTAATTGTCCCAAAATACCTTGAAAATATCCTGCGGAAAACTCGGCGCGGAGGTGTGCGAGGTGAGTACGAGGTTGGGCGTGTCCCAAAACACGTGATCGTCTGGCAGCGGTTCGACGCGGTATACGTCGAGTATCGCATGGGCGATCACGCCGTCGCGCAGGGCTTGTGCGAGGTCGTTCTCGATGACCGCTTGCCCGCGACCAACGTTGATGAATACGGCGGTGGGCTTCATCTGGGCAAAAAATGCGGCGTTGATGAAGTCTTGGGTTTGCGCGGTATTGGGCAGAGTGTTGATCACGTAATCGGCTTGCGGCAGGAATTCGGGTAGCTGTGCGAATGTGCCGACCTGTTCAATGTCCGCGACCGCACGAGGCTGGCGGGCAATCCCCAACACGCGCATGCCCATTTGGCGCATGGTGTGCGCCACGCCTGCGCCGATACTGCCTACGCCGAGCAGCAGCAGGGTTTTGCTGCGCAGTGTGCCGACGGTTGAGCTGCGACCGTCGTTGAACCACCGGCGCTGTTGCTGTGCATGGTGATGTGCGATGACGTGGCGCTCGTAGGCGAGCGCGTGTGCGAGGATGAATTCGGCCATCAGCGGTGCGAATACGCCGCGAATATTGGTCAGCGTGTAATCACGTCGCGGCAAGGCGAGCAGCGGCTCTACGCCCGCCCAAGTGGATTGCAGCCAGCGCAGATGGGGCAACTGCGGTAAAACGGCGGCGGCCAGTGATGGCTCGGCCAATAGCCACTGTACGTCGTTTGTTTGTGTGATGTTCAGCGCCTCCAGCTCGGTGAGATTGTGCGCCGTATGTGCGGTGAAATCCGCTTGCTGTGCGCGCGCCAACTCGGCAAAGCGCGCGGCGTCTTTGGATAAAATCAGTCCAGTCATTTGACCTCCCTTTGTGGTTATAGTCGATGCAAACGATCTCCACGGATGAATCCCTGCAGCGTTTCATCCTCGGCAAAATCCAGTCCTTTGCTCCATGCCATAACTTTGAACAACTCGCCCATTTCCGCCTCGGACAGCAGGCGTTGTACGCGGTTGGCATGGACGCGCTGCTGCTCGGGTTCAATCTGTGCAAGTAAATTCAAAATACCGTTATTCAGTAAAAAATTCGCCTGAGAAGTGTAGCCGATGGCCTGCCAATCGGCATCCTCAGCAGGCAGCAGCGCAGAAAAATTCACATGCGCGGTGATGTCCTGCACCCCGGGATAATACAGCGCCTCGTCGTGCGCCACGTGCTGGATGTGGCACATCATGGTGCCGCGACTGCGCTCGGGGTGGTAGTACTCGTGTGCCGGAAAACCGTAGTCGATCATGATTATCACGCCGCGTTGCATACTGTGCGCCAGCGCGTGCATAAAGGCAATTTGCTGCTCGTGTGTCTCGGACAGATAGTGCGCTTGGCTGGTGCGT
Organism: Puribacter membranae; assembly: GCF_055380425.1. NCBI lineage: Bacteria > Pseudomonadati > Pseudomonadota > Betaproteobacteria > Burkholderiales > Burkholderiaceae > Puribacter > Puribacter membranae. The sequence goes on along the minus strand of NZ_AP040167.1, from coordinate 1,772,816 downwards.
AACGCTTCGCGCCAGTCGGCGGGCATGGGTAATTCTTCGGCGCAGGGGCGGTCTTGCCATACCAGTTGATCGTGTTCAACCGATACGCCGCGCTCAAAGCTCAGGCTGTTATCCATACCGATCAGACGCACCGGCATGGCATCCAGTACTTCGTTACCAATCATCAGTCCGACAAATGCGTGCGGCAGTTCGCCGAGCCATTCGATCTGATGCGTGTGCTCAATGGTGCTCAATGCGTCGTGGATGGTCGCGCGCTGTTGCGCCTGCAAGGTCGCGGACAGTTCCATGATCTGGTAGCGCACGGCGATGCCGCGTTCGGCCAAATGGCGCAATATATCGGCGGCCAATCGCCCCGTGCCGGCGCCGAATTCGAGGATGCACGGCGGTTCATTTTCCAGCAGCTCAAATACTTCCAGCGCCTGCTCGGCCAGCGTTGCGCCGAACAGTGGCGTGAGCAAGGGTGCGGTGACGAAGTCACCCTGCTCCGCCCACATCGAAAACGGCGAAAGCTCGTTCGCGTAGTAGCCCAAACCAGGGGTGTACAAAGCGGCGTTCATGTATTGGTCAAAACCCATCCAGCCGCCCTGCGCTGCAATCTGCTGCTTGATCTGCTCGATCAATTGTGCCGAGCGCGCGGTTTGCGCTGAGGAGGGTGTGGGCAGTTGAGAAGGCTGTGTTTTCTGCGGGTTGATCATGGTGTTTTTCAAGTAAAATAGCGTCCATGACATTTTAACGCATTTGCCTGCGTCCACTCTTTTTTAAACGACTGATACTATGTCGCCACTTGATTGTGCATTTGCCTCCTCTTTACCCAAAACCGCGCTGGTGACCGGCGGGGCGCAGCGCATTGGGCGCGTGCTGTGTGTGGCCTTGGCGCGCGCGGGTTTTGACGTGGCGGTGCATTACCGTCATTCGCAGGCGCAGGCCGAGCAACTGGTGCAGGAGCTGCAATCGTTCGGCGTACGCGCGTGTGCGGTGCAGGCGGACTTGGACGATGCAACCAGCGCGGGGACGTTGCTCGCGCAGGCGTGTGCGCAATTGGGCGTGATCGGCGTGCTGGTGAACAATGCGTCGATGTTCGAGTACGATGCGCTGACGCAGCAGGCGCCGTTGTCAGTCGAATTGTTTGAGCAGCATTGGCGGGCGAACACCTTTGCGCCGATGCTGTTGACGCAGCAATTGGCGCAGCAATTGCCGCCTGAGCACACGGGCGTGGTGGTTAATTTGCTCGATCAGAAATTGTGCAATCCGAACCCCGATTTTTTGTCCTATACCTTGAGCAAAGCCGCGCTGGCGCAGGGCACCGTATTGGCCGCGCAGGCGCTCGCACCGCGCATTCGCGTGATGGGTATTGCCCCCGGCTTGAGCTTGCGCTCGGGCGAGCAGTCCGACGCGGATTTTGCGCAAAAGCACAACCAAACGATTTTGCAGCGCGGTTCGACGCCGGAGGATTTGGCGCACGCTCTGCTGTATATTTTATCCGCGCCGAGCATGACCGGTACGACCTTGATGGTCGATGGCGGTCAGCATTTGACCGCCTCGGCGCGCGATGTGATGTTTCTTCCTTGAAAGCCAACCATGTTGATTACCCATCCTTTGTCGCCCGAGCGCACCGCGCTGATCGAGTCGTGCCGCAGCATTTATGTGCGCAATTTGCGCTTGAACGTGAAAATCGGCGTGTACGACCATGAAAAATTCGGTGCACAGCCGATGGTGTTTAATGTGGTGGCGTATGTCAAACGCGAAAACGCCAGCCCGACGCACGATGGTTTGGATGAGGTGATTGACTATGATTACATCCGCAACTCGGTGATTGAGCAGACGCAGGGCGAGCATGTGCAGTTGCAAGAAACCCTGTGCGATCACATCGCACAACAGATTTTGCGCAAAAAAGCGATCGTGGCGGTGTACATTGCCAGCGCGAAAACCGATATTTACCGCGACTGCGACGCCATTGGCGTAGGGGCGTGGTATTTTTAATAGATCGAAAAAGTAAACCCCTATTTTTTTCGAAAATAGAAATTTTGCCAGGGAAATCCTGACAAAATTTAGTATAAAAACTTGAATATGAACGAACAGAAACAAAAATACGAAAACAACAAGCTCGAAAAACGCCTGACGCGGCTGGTCGGTCAGGCAATTGGCGACTTCAATATGATCGAGGATGGCGACAAAGTCATGGTCTGCCTGTCGGGTGGCAAAGACAGCTACGGCCTGCTCGATGTGCTGCTCAAACTGCGTGAACGTGCGCCGATTCATTTCGACGTGGTTGCGGTCAATTTGGATCAGAAGCAACCGGGCTTTCCGGCAGAGATTCTGCCCAATTATTTGGACAGCGTCGGCGTGCCGTACCACATCGAGACGCAAGACACCTACTCCATCGTTAAACGCGTGATCGAAGAAGGCAAAACCACCTGCGGGCTGTGCTCGCGCCTGCGTCGCGGGATTTTGTACCGTGTTGCGGATGAATTGGGCGCGACGAAAATCGCCCTCGGTCACCACCGTGATGATATCCTCGAAACCTTTTTGCTCAACCTGTTTTACGGCGCGAAAATCAAAGCCATGCCGCCCAAACTCGTGTCTGACGATGGCAAGCACGTCGTCATTCGCCCGCTGGCATACTGCGCCGAGGCGGATATGGCGCGTTACGCCGAGGTCAAGCAGTTTCCCATCATCCCGTGCAATTTGTGCGGCTCGCAGGAAAATCTGCAACGCCAAGCGATGAAAGCCATGATCGCCGAATGGAGCAAGAAAAAGGGTTGGGTCGAGAATATGGCGCGCGCCATGGGCACAGTCGTGCCGTCGCATTTGATGGACGCCGATTTGTTCGACTTCAAAAATCTAACGGTTCATACCGCCGTCGCCGAGGGTGACATTGCGTTTGACGAGGAACCGTGCGCTGTGACTGTAAGCGATAAGGCGAACGAGACGGGCTTTACCGAGCAAACCATTCAGTTGCTGCGTTGATTTCCTTGCAACTCTGCCGCGCTCAATTAATCGCGCAAGCGCCGCGTAGTCGGCTAAAATAGAGACAATACCCTGATTTTTAATTGACTGATAGGAACCACCATGTCCGCACTATTACCCAATATTGATCCCGAAGGCTTGCTCGAATACTCGGTGGTATTCACCGATCGCTCGCTCAATCACATGTCCGCGCAGTTTCAGCGCGTGATGAACGATGTCTCCGCAACTTTGAAAAAAGTCTATAACGCCAAAGCCGTTGCGCTCATCCCGGGTGGCGGTACGTATGCGATGGAAGCGGTCGCGCGCCAATTGGCTCAAAACGAACAATGCTTGGTAATTCGTAACGGCTTTTTCAGCTTTCGCTGGTCACAAATTATCGAAATGGGCGGTATCACGCCCAATGTGACCGTGTTGAAAGCGCGCCAAGCAAACGCAGGTTCGCAGCAACCATTCGCACCCGCACCGATTGACGAAGTCGTGGCCAAAATCGCCGAGATCAAGCCCGCCGTCGTATTCGCGCCGCACGTCGAAACCGCCTCCGGCATGATTTTGCCCGACAGCTACCTCAAAGCCGTGGCCGACGCGGTACACGCGGTCGGTGGCTTGTTTGTCCTTGACTGCATCGCCTCCGGCGCGATCTGGGTCGACATGCAGGCCACCGGTGTGGATGTGCTGATCAGCGCGCCACAAAAAGGCTGGAGCGGCTCACCGTGCTGCGGCATGGTCATGATGAACGACGCGGCGCTTGCCAAAGTCAATGCCACCACGAGCAACAGCTTTGCGGTTGATCTGAAAAAATGGCTGCAAATCATGCAAGCCTACGAAAACGGCGGTCATGCCTACCACGCCACTCTGCCGACCGACTCGATCAAATACTTCCGCGACATGATGCAATTGGCCGAGCAAGCTGGATTCGAATATCTGCGCGCACGCCAAATCGAATTAGGGCAAAAAGTACGCGCGCTGTTGGCGGATAAAGGCTTGATTAGCGTCGCCGCTGAAGGCTACCAAGCGCCCGGCGTAGCCGTGTACTACACCACCGACGATGCCATCCAAAACGGCAAAAAATTTGTTGAACAAGGCCTGCAAATCGCCGCCGGCGTGCCGTTGCAGTGCGACGAGCCAGCAGATTACAAAACCTTCCGCTTGGGGCTGTTCGGCATTGACAAACTGAACGATGTGGACGGTACGGTGGCGCGATTTGAAACTGCATTGACTGAAGTGTTGGCGAAAGGATAGCCAAAGAACGGTCAATGAACTCATTGGGCGGTTAAGACCAGCAAAAATACGTTTTCTAATGCGCCCAATGAGATCGTTGATGAAATATATGGATGAAGAACTTGTCCATGTTTAGCTTGTATAACGTACTGATATTGTTTGTTAACTTATTTAATTAATGAGCTAATTGCCAAGTCGGAATGTTATACGTCGTTATAAAATCATGTCATGTGTCATATTGACGCATAAGTATAGTTAAGTTTCAAGTATGTCGGATGCCATCTACTACCATTACACAAGTGTCGCTGGGGGACATGGGATCATCGGATCCCGTCGAGTTTGGCTAACGGACTACCGATTCTTAAACGACAAGCGTGAGTTAAAACAGGGTTACACCCATTTCATTGCGGCTCTTCCAGAAAATCTGCGTGCATCATTTGAGCGTGCATTTCTTTGGCACGATCAGTTCAATCATCATTGTGTTCTGAGCTTATCACACTCTCCCAAGATACTAAGTCAATGGCGGGCTTATGCGGATGATGCGACTGGTCTTGCTTTGGGGTTTAGCGAGAAATTTCTTAATTTCGCAAAAATTCAGTTAGTCCCGTGCCAGTACGAATCGCAGGAATCATATGCACTGACTTTGGTTGAGAAGCACCTCCAACTTGTTGAAGCAACCCACCAAGCAAGGCAAAAATATATTTACGAGAATGAATTCATGACATGGATTCACGATCAACGACAGGGTTTTTACTCGCTTGTCGAAGACTTGATCGCTTTGAAGAATCCTGCTTTCGTCGAGGAACAAGAAGTTCGAGCCATTCGCTGCGTTGAGTACAAGGAAATATTAACTCGGGTATCTGGCCAGACTATCGTCCCATATGTCGAAGCGAATTTTTGGGAGGACGATGAACCCATCTCCTCTATGGCTGTGGTGATACCTGAAATCTGGCTAGGGCCAAAGTGCAACGAACTCAACATGACCGGCGTTCGGGCTATCAATATTGGAATGTGCAGAATCAATCGCTATGATTGCGGCTACGTCTAAGAAACTTAACATGGCGCTCAACCCGCTGCGCGATAAAGCCGCGCAGCACCAGTTAGCGCTACGTTAAGTGCCAAAAAATAACTCGTACTATCGGAACCGACTTACCCAAGGAGATAAGAAACTGGTTTTCTATGCGCGAATGATGACATCAATGACTGGCGTACTGCTGTAATGCAACAAACCGGCGGATTACAAAACCTTTCGTTTGAGCTTATTGGGCATGGATTGAGGAGCTGTATCAATGAGCTGATTATCCGCCAATAAAGAAGCCCGCAGAGTTGCGGGTTTTTTGCGTCTTTATCTATTAAATCCAAACAAACTCAGCTAAGATTGATTAAGTTACATGATTTTAATCAAATAGGAGACCTCATGCGCGCCATCGATTTGCTCAATACCGAATACGATTTCGTCATCATCGGCAGTGGTTTTGGCGGATCGGTCAGCGCCTTGCGTCTGTCCGAAAAGGGCTACAAGGTGCTGGTGGTCGAAAAAGGGCGCTGGTATCGGCCGGAAGATTTTCCTAAGACCAATTGGCAGATGAATCGCTGGCTATGGGTGCCCGCGCTCAAATGGACGGGCATTATGCGTTTGAGTTTTTTCCGTCATCTGAATATTTTGTCCGGTTCGGGCGTGGGCGGTGGTTCGCTGGTGTACGCCTGCACGTTGCCGATTCCCAAACCAGCGTTTTTTAAAACCGGCAGTTGGGCGGGATTGAATGACTGGGAAAACGTGCTGCCGCCGTTTTATGATACGGCGTATCGCATGCTCGGCGCGGAGGTGAATCCGAAGCTATGCGCGGGCGACGAAATGCTTCAGCGCGTCGCGCAAAAAATCAACCGCGAAGACGAATTTCACGCGACCAAGGTGTCGATTTTCTTCGCGCGCGAAGGGCAAAAACCTGGGCAAACCGTACCCGATCCGTATTTCGGCGGTGAAGGCCCCGATCGCGCGCCTTGTCTGCATTGCGGCGCGTGCATGACCGGCTGTCGGCACAATGCGAAAAACTCATTGGACAAAAATTATTTGTATTTGGCGCAAAAGCGTGGCGCGACGATTTTGGCGGAAACCTTGGTGCATGACGTGAAACCGATGGGAGAACACGGTGCGGAGGGTTACGAAATCCACGTGCGTGATTCGCGTGAATGGAGCTTGCCACGCGCGCTGTTTCGCCCCAAAACTCAGATCATCAAAACGCGTGGCGTGGTGTTTTCGGCGGGGGCTTTGGGCACCAGCAAGTTACTGCTCACTTTGAAGCATAAGCAGTCCATGCCTGCGTTGTCCGATCGCGTGGGTAAGGATGTTCGCAGCAACAACGAATGCCTGATTACGATTGCGACCGAAAAAACCGATACCGATTTCAGTCAAGGTATCGCGATTGGTTCGGTGCTGCACACCGACGAGCATAGTCATTTGGAGCCGGTGCGCTACGGTGCCGGTTCGGGCGCGTGGCGGGTGGCGCATGCGCCAATGGCCTATGGTGCGAACGTTTGGACGCGTTTGGGAAAAATGGTGCAGCAGTGGTTGAAACATCCGACAAAATATCTGCAAATCGCCTTTGCCAAAGACTGGGCAAAGCAAAGCCAAGTGATGCTGTTCATGCAGCATCTGGATTCGACCTTGCAGTTTAAACTCAATCGTTTTGGTTTTTTGAAAACGGAATTGGATGTGGGCGAGCGGCCGCAGGCTTATATTCCCCGCGCCGAAGAGTTGGCCAAGCTATACGCAGAGCAAATGGATGGCAAGGCCTACACGCTGTTCACCGAGCAATTATTCGATACCGCTTCGACCGCGCATGTGCTCGGCGGTGCGGTGATGGGCGCGGATGCGTCGCAGGGCGTGATTGATGCGCAGGGGCGGGTGTTTGGTTATGCAAACGCGTATGTGTGCGACGGCTCGATAATCTCGGCCAATCCAGGCGTAAATCCGTCGCTGTCGATTACCGCAATCAGCGAGTATGTGATGGCGCAAGTGCCGCCGAAAAATGAACTCAATGTTCGCTGATCGCGTCGCGAACCAACAATTGTTCAATCACTTTTTGCGGAGCGACGCCGTCTAAAATCGCACACACGCCTTGCGTGATCGGTGCGCGGACGTTGTGCTCATGCGCCAATGCGAGCATGGCGTGCGCACACAGTGCGCCTTCGGCCACGTGTCCGAGTTGCGCGGTGATGTCGTCCAAGGCTTTACCTGTGGCCAGTTGCAGGCCGACGGTTCGGTTGCGTGATAGATCGCCGGTGGCCGTTAAAATCAAATCACCCACGCCGGTCAGACCGGAAATCGTGTCGGGATTGGCGCCAAGGGCGTTGGCAAAGCGGCGCATTTCGGCGATGCCGCGTGTGAGCAGTGCCGCGCGTGCATTCATGCCCAGTTTCAGGCCGTCGCTGATGCCGGCGGCGATGGCGAGAACGTTTTTATGCGCGCCGCCCAACTCTACGCCAATGACGTCGGTGCTGTGGTAGATGCGCAGATAGGGATTGGAGAGTTGTTGCACGAAGCGCAAATCGAGCGCGTCAAAGTGCGAGGCCAGAACTAAGGCGCAAGGCATTTTTTGCGCGACTTCTTGTGCGAAGGAGGGGCCGGACAGTACACCAAAGGGTGTGTTGCGAGCCAATTCAGCACGCACGATTTGATGCGGAAACAGGTGGGTGTCACGCTCCACGCCTTTGCACAGCCAGATCACAGCGGCAGGCATGCCGTTGGTCTGTTGATTGTGTGCGGCGATTTTGCGGCAAATATCGCGCAGACCGGCAATCGGGGTGGCGAGAATGAGCAAATCGTCGGGCGCGTGGTGCGCCGATAAAACGGCGTCCAAATCGTCGTTGTAGCGCAACGACGCATCCAGTGTGATATCCGGTAAATAGCGCTGATTGATGCGATGGTGCTGCAGTTGAGCGATCACATCGGCTTCACGTCCCCAGAGTGTGACGTGGTGTTGTTTCGTAGCGGCGAATGAGGAAGCAATCGCGCTTCCCCATGCGCCGGCGCCGAGTACGGCAATGTTCATGCGAACGATGAATTATTGCTTGGTCGCGGCTTCTTGCTCACGTTTGCTGTGGTAGATTTGTTCGAAATTGATTTCGTTCAAGTACAGCGGTGGCAAGGTCGCGCGGGTCAACAGGTCGGTCACGTTGGCACGCAGGTATGGGAACAGCATAGACGGGCAGACGATGTTCAAAATCGAGTCGAGCTGCTCGCCTTCGATGCCGGTGATTTCAAATACGCCGGATTGTTTGGCTTCCACCAAGAAGAAGGTCTTGTCGTTTGAGGTCGCGCTCAGGGTTGCGGTCACATCCACTTCGTGTGCGTCGCTGTCCAATGCGCGGGTTTCAATGCTGATTTCGATGTTGACTTTTGGCGCTTCGTTTTCGAGGAAGACCGCAGGTGCATTGGGAATTTCCAGTGAGGCGTCTTTGAGGTAGACGCGACGCAGATCGAATGTGGGTTGTTGTGCTTGCTCAGTCATTTTTTGCCTTTTTTGGTTGGTTAAGGATGTGTGATGAAAATCAGGCGGATGCTGGGTTCAGCAGCGGCAGCAGTTTGCCTTCGCGATCCAGCGCGGACAGATCGTCAAATCCGCCGACGTGCGTCTCGCCAATGTAAATTTGTGGCACGGTACGGCGACCGGTGCGCGCCATCATGGCGTCGCGGATGCTCGGATCACGATCAATCAGGATTTTTTCAATTTCGGTGACGCCGCGTTGTTTGAGCAGCATTTCTGCGCGCATGCAGTACGGGCACACGGTGGAAGAGTACATGAGGACGTGTTGCATGGTTTAGCCTTTCACCAGAGGGAGTTGCGCTTCTTGCCACGAGCGAACACCACCATCTAAAACCGCTACGTCGGTGTAGCCTTGTTTGTCCAGCATATTAGCGGCGCGGCGTGCGCGCATGCCGCTCTCGCATACGATTAGCACGGGTTTGTCTTGCTTGAGCTTGGCCAACGGCAATTGCTCGATGAAATTGGAGAGCGGAATGGATTTGGATTGACGAATGTGGCCACGCGCGAATTCTTCGGGCGTACGCACATCGATTACCTGCGCTTTTTTGTTGATCAGTTGTGTGGCTTCGGTGGTATTGACATGCTTGGCTTTACCCTTGAGCAGAGCCGGTTGCAACAGCATGAGGCCAGAGATGATGGCGATGGCCAAAAGCGCCAGATTGGTTGGTTGTAAAATAAAGTCCACAATTTTATCCTGTCGTTTGATGCGGGGTTGCGGTAAAATACGGCTGTTTTAATGATGCTTCGGCATTATCCGTGTGGTTGGCATTATAAAGTAGAATGCCCTTGGCCGTCACCCACCTTGCAGAGAGAGTGTTTGTGCGCCGACCGGGATACCATTTTTGTCTCACGTTAGAAAAGAGGGGTAGCTATGTATCAACTGGTATTATTTCGTCATGGTGAAAGCCAATGGAATCTGGAAAACCGTTTCACCGGTTGGGTGGACGTGGATTTGACTGAGAATGGTAAAGCCGAAGCGGTACGCGCGGGTAAATTGCTCAAAGAAGCAGGTTTTAAATTTGATGTGGCCTACACATCGGTATTGAAACGCGCGATTCATACGCTGTGGGGCGTGTTGGATGAAATGGATCAAGCGTATATTCAAGTGCGCCCGGATTGGCATTTGAACGAGCGTCACTACGGTGCGCTGCAAGGCCTGAATAAAGCCGAAACCGCCGCACAATACGGCGATGAGCAAGTGTTGATTTGGCGCCGAGCTTACGCGATCGCGCCGAATCCGCTGCCGGAAGACAGCCCGATGAATCCGGCGAACGATCCGCGCTATGCAAACGTGCCGAAAGAAAAATTGCCACTGACCGAATGTCTGAAAGACACCGTCGCGCGCGTTGTACCATTCTGGGAATCGACCATCGTTCCGACCATTAAATCAGGTCAAAAAGTGGTAATCGCGGCGCATGGCAACAGCTTGCGGGCCTTGATCAAACATTTGGATGGCATCAGCGACGACGACATCGTCAATCTGAACATCCCGACCGCTCAACCGCTGGTCTACGAATTGGACGAAAACTTCAAACCGATTCGCAGCTACTATTTGGGCGACGCCGACGCCATTGCCGCAGCGATGCAAGCGGTGGCCAACCAAGGCAAAGCCAAGTAAACCTGAGCAACAAAAACCAGCGCGCCCATCAAGGTTTGCCGCTTTTTGTGTACAATAACGCGTCTGCAGAGAATGTACACAAATCTGGTTTACACTCTGCGAACAAGTCATTGTGAAAACAATGACTTGTTTACGTTTCACAAAATGCGTTTAAAACGTTGCATACACACTTGATTAACGGACATGGATGCGTGCGCGCAAAAAGGATGTCACATGTCGATTACGGAAATGGTTGATTCAATGAAAAAAGCAGGCTTGGTTTTGAGTGGCGCGGTTGCTGGGGTATTGCTCAGTGTGGGCTTGACCGCCTATGCGGACAAACAGCAAGGCGTGGGCGCATTGCCGATCGAGGACATCCAGAAATTCTCGCAGGTGATGGCGCTCATCAAAGACAACTACGTCGATGAAGTGTCGGATAAGAAATTGATTGAAAACGCCATCTCCGGCATGGTCAAAGAATTGGATCCGCACTCCTCATACTTTGATGAAAAAGACTTCAAAGAGCTGAAAGAAGGCATTTCCGGTAAATTCTCCGGCGTCGGCATGGAGGTTCAGCCGGGCAAAGGCGGCAGCGTCATGGTCGTGGCACCGATTGAAGACAGTCCGGCGTTCAAAGCAGGCATCCTTTCGGGCGATTTGATCGTTTCGATTGACGGCAAACCCGTGAGCGAAATGCGCGGATTGACCGAAGCGGTCTCACGTCTGCGCGGTCAAGAAGGCACGGAAGTACGCATCGCCATCATGCGCACCGGTGAGAGCAAACCGATTTTGAAAACCCTCACCCGCGCAGTGATCAAAACCCAATCGGTCAAAGCCAAAATGGTTGAGCCGGGCTACGCATGGATTCGCATCACGCAGTTCCAAGAGCCGACATTCAAAGATTTCGTCAGCAAACTCAAAGAAATGAACAGCCAAGGTCAACTCAAAGGCCTCGTGCTCGATTTGCGCAATGACCCGGGCGGCTCGCTCGAAACTGCGATTGGCGTGACCTCGGCCTTCATCCCGCGCGACAAAGTGGTGGTATCCTCGCGCGGCCTGAACTCGCCGAACCGCGAATACAAATCTGTGCCGTCGGACTACTCGCATGCAGTCGGTGATTTCCTCGCCGAATTGCCGGAAGTTTACAAAAACGTACCGATGGTCGTTTTGGTCAACGGTGGTTCCGCTTCGGCATCTGAGATTGTCGCGGGTGCATTGCAAGACTACAAACGCGCCACCATCATGGGCAGCCAAACCTTTGGCAAAGGCTCGGTGCAGCAAGTGATGCCGCTCGATCGTCAAGGAAAAACCGGTGTGAAACTCACCGTTGCGCGTTACTACACGCCGAATGGCACCTCCTTGCAAGCGCGTGGTGTGATTCCGGATATTTTCGTCGATGATTTTGCCGATGCGCGTACGGTTCACTATTCGCGCGAGTCGGATTTACCGAACCATTTGTCCAACGACAGCGGTGTCGCCACCGACAAGAAGCGCGATTTGTGGGACGAATGGGCCAAGGAAGAAGACGAGCCGAAAAAAGATCCGAATGAGCCGCCATTCCGCTACGGCAGTGAAAATGACTTCCCGCTGAATCAAGCGATCAAACACTTGAAAGGCGAAGCGGTGCAGGTCTCGAAAAAATTACAGGCGACTGTGAGTAAGGATGCTGCTAACAAACCATAAGCTGGTTTGATGAAGCCGAAAAACGGAGCGCGATGTCGCTCCGTTTTTTTACAAGTGTTGCAGCGGCTAAACAAGCGAGTCACAGTCTCGTATGAAAGGCAATGGATGGGTTGGTTTATTGACCGCATCCATTAAATGAAACGAAGGACAAATAAAAACGGAGCGAATCATCACTGCGTTTCAGACTGCTGACAAACTCTCTGTCTTGCAATTTGTTGCAAAATCTAAGGAAAATGCCGTCATGCCCGCGCAAGTGGGTATCCAGAAATTCTAATAAAAACCTTTAATTAGAGTCACTATCTGGATTCCCGATAAAATCATGCGGGAAAACGAGCGTAGCGAAGTTTCGATAAAACGAGCGTAGCGAAGTTTCGCGGAACGCAATGACGGAGCTTTGTTTAGGTGTATGTGCCACTTTGTCAATAGCCTCACGGAGCGAATTATCGCTCCGTTTGGTTTTCAACATTCAATTACATCGCGCTGTACGAAATGCGACGGTTTTTGAATTTACCTTCTTCGGTTTTGTTGTCGCCCACCGGTTCCGTGTCGCCTTTACCGCTGGCGGCGAACATGGCGGCTGGCAAGCCTTGACCCACGAACAAGGCTTTCAGTGCGTTGGCGCGCGCTTCGGACAATTTTTGGTTGGCCGCAGGGTTACCGACGTTGTCGGTGTGACCGACCACAACCAATTTCACATTGTCTTTGGCACACAGTTTCAACGCCGGAACGGCTTTTTTTAACTCAGCTACGTCACCGATTGGCAAAGCGGCCGAGCCTGAGGCGAAATTGACCACATACAGGCTCAAGGCGTTGGCCAAAGCAGGCGCATCGCACTTACCGGAACCTTCCAGCGCCTTGAGTGCGGCGTCATATTTGCCTTGCGCGGCGGCAATGGCGGCCTTGGCATCAAATGGTACGGCAGGAGCGGCTGGTGGCGCAGGAGGCGCTGCTGGCGTTGCACCCGCAGTCGGTGCCGGTGGCGGAGGAGGTGGTGCATCGTGTGGCTTCGGTGCGCCGCATGAGCGCAATGCCCACAGAGCGACTGCGCCCAATAGGAGCAATGGAATCAGCCATTTCAGAATGCCGCCGGATTTTTTGCCGGTGTCCAGAGCGGTACTGCCCACAGCGGTTGCAGCGGTAGTAGCCGCTGTGGCGGCGCTGCCTGCGGCGCCGAGAGCGCTGCCGAATTTGGAGGCGATGCCGCCAAAGAAACTGCCGAGCGAACCCCAGCCGAGCCATTGAGCCACTTGCGCAGGCAATGCTTTTTCAAGATATGGAATTTGGTTGGCGAGCAGGGCGCTCAGGCCGGATGCATTCAGGTTGCTACCCAGTACTTGGTTTTTGAGCAGGCCGAACAATGCCGGTGCGGCCAATGCGGTCAGACCTTTGATGCCAGTGGAGGATTCGGCAGAAACGCCGGCGATGCTGGCGATTTGTTCGCCCAAGCCACTGGCTTTGTCACCAAACAGGAAACCGAGCAATTTACCGCCTTGCGTGCCCAATGTCTGCACGCCGGATTCGCTGCCGAGCAGGCTGGATAAGTTGTTCACGATATTGCTGTCGACGCTGTCGTCTTTGATGGCGTTGAGCAAGCTGTCCGCGCCTTGCGGTGTGGATGATTTATTCAATACGCCGGACAATAAAGTCGGCAATACTGCGCCCAGTGCTTTGGAGGCGATGCCTTCATCCAAGCCGAATAAAGAACCGGCTTTGGAGATCAAGATGGGGGTCAGTGATGATTTGGCTAAGTCCAATAAGTTTACAGACATGATTTACCCTTTCAGGAACATACGGATAACAAAAACGATCGAACGATCAATATTTCATGCGAATTATGGGCACGAATGAGCCCATAATACACAGAAACTCCAATCAGTTTGCAAGGTGAGCCCATTTTTTTGAGCGGGTTCAAAAGGACTCAACGGCGGCGTCAAATATCCTGATGTTTGTAGTGGCGAATGACATCCAGAAAATTGTGCAATACCGGATTGTCGTCACCGCGACGGTAGAGGCAGGCCAGCTCAACCGTGGGTTGCGGTTCAATATCGATTTTGCGGTACAACACATTGGGCAAACTCAAACGGCTGGCCGATTCGGGCGTGATGCACGCGCCAAAGCCTGAGGACACCAGCGCCAGCGCGGTGACGACGTCGGGCGCCTCTTGCGTGTATTGCACATCGACGTGGTTGTCGCGCAAAAAGGCAATCACAGTGTCGGCAAAACTCGGGCGCGTGGCGTTCGGGTAGAGGATGATCGGCTTGCCTTGCAGATGTTGGCAGTGAATGCGCTCGTACTGCGCCAGTTCGCTGTTGGCGTGAATGGCGACGATCAGTGGCTCGAAGTAGACGGTTTCGACCATGATGTCTTGTTCCACCGGCAGACGGCGGTTGAAACCGATGGTGATTTGATTGGTGCGCAGCGCGTGAATTTGTTCGGCCTTGCTCATCTGGTACAGGCCGATGTTGACCTCGGGATAGCGCGTGCGAAAGGTCAGCAGCAGTTGCGGGATGTCGTTAAAAATCGCCGAGCCGAAAATACCGATGTTGAGCAAACCGACTTTGCCGTCATTGACCAAGCGCGTGCGGTTTTCGGATTCGTGTACCAGCACCATGATTTTCTGCGCTTCTTCGAGGAAAGATTTGCCGGCAACGGTCAGCGTGACGCTTTTGTTATTGCGCAGGAAGAGTTGCACGCCCAAGTGTTCTTCCAATTGCTGAATCTGCCGCGTCAACGGCGGCTGGGTGATGAACAGCCGTTCGGCGGCGCGCGAAAAATTCAGCTCTTGCGCCAGCACCAGAAAATACTTGATTTGCCTGAGTTCCAACATGGCTTTGTCTCCTTGATTGCGATGAGTCCATTGTGCGGCGGCTGGCTTGCATCTACCTGAATCGGTCGGATGAGTTTTCTTATAAATACCTAATCGGTATTGTACTATCCAAAAAATGAATTTTACAGGTATTGTTGAATGGCGTATCTTCCAAGAACATCAATACCGATAAATACAATTCAATGGGTTGGGTATAACCCGAAATGGAGACAAGCCATGAACCATCCAAATACGTTTGATCCGAATCGAAAATGGGTGCGCGTTGCTGATATTCGCGCCAATGGTTTAATCAGTTTTGAGTTCTCCGTGGGTGAGCCTGAAATCTTTGTTGAGTTGATTTTGCCCGCGTTGGCATTCATCGAATTTTGCGCACGCAACCAAGTGGTATTTTTACCGAGCGAGGATGGCGTAGCGAATAAGCCGGTTGTGCATCAGCCTGAGGGCGAATTGCACTGGCGTTTGCGGGATGTCCAACAAACTGTCAAAGCATCTTTGGAGGAGAACAAAAATGCAGATTGATTTAAGAACCGTTCAGATCAAGCCTTTGCGCCAAACCTACGACCACATTGCGCGGCGTTTTGGGGACAAGCCCGCCAGCCGTTATCAAGAGGCGTCCTATGACGTGCAGGCGGTCACCAATTTCCACTATCGTCCGTATTGGGATCCTGAGCACGAGGTGTTTGACGCTTCGCGCACCAAGATCAAGATGAAGGATTGGTACAGTTTCCGCGACCCGCGCCAGTTCTACTACGGCAGCTACGTAATCGCCCGCGCGAAAATGCAGGAAACCGCCGAGGCTGATTTCGAGTTCGTAGAGACACGCAATTTGGTGGAACGCTGGTCGGATGCGGACAAAGCGAATGTACTCGCGGTCATGGTGCCGTTACGTCATGTCGCGTGGGGCAGCAATATGAACAACGCAGCGATGTGCGCCTACGGTTACGGCACGATCATCACCCAGCCGTGCTTGTTTTTGGGCATGGATCAATTGGCGATTGCGCAATACATCACGCGCATGGGCTTGTTGGTGGCTGGTCCCGAAGCGATTGAGCAGGGCAAACAGGCATGGCTGAACGATGCGGCATGGCAAGGTTTGCGCAAATACGTTGAGGATAGCTTCGTGGTGCAAGACTGGTTCGAGCTGTTCGTCGCGCAAAACTTGGTGCTCGATGGCCTGCTGTTCCCACTGATTTATGGCGTGTACGAGCATCACATGAGCGAAAAACTGGGTACAGGCCTGTCGCTGATGGTGCGTTTCCAAAACGACTGGTATGCCGAAACCGTGAAATTCGTTGATGCGCAAATCAAAATCGCAGCGGCTGAATCCGCCGAAAATGCAGAAACGCTCAAAGCGTGGGTGCAACACTACGCCGACAGCGCAGCGCAAGCCCTGTTGCCATTGGCGCAATTGGCGCTCGGCGATGCGGGTGCGCAGGCAGTGGCGGATGGCCGCGCACAATTGAGCGCGCGTTTACAAAAATTAGGCGTGTGATTCGGTCACGCTGTTACAGGAGACAGATATGTCCAAAGTATTTTTAGCTTTGCAAAAAACCAATGAGACGCACGGTTTGGTCGAAGCGATTTTGGCGGACAACCCGCACGCCGAATACGAAGATCATCCCGGCATGATAAAAATCAATGCCGAAAAAAGCATGGTCGTCAAACGCGAAACGGTAGAAGAGCAACTCGGTCGCAAGTTCGATTTACAAGAGTTGCACGTGTACCTGATTACCCTGACCGGTCATATTGACGAGACCGATGACGAGCTCACCTTGAGCTGGAACGACTGATTTAAGGAGTGGGAAATGGATGCAAAAACATCAAGCAAATTGGGTTTGAAAGAACGCTATATCTACATGACGCGCGGCTTGGCGTGGGACACCACCTATCAATCGAAAGAAGCCGTCTATCCGTACGCCGAACTCGAAGGCATCAAAATTCATGACTGGGACAAATGGGAAGACCCGTTCCGTCTGACCATGGATGCGTATTGGAAATATCAGGCGGAAAAAGAGCGCAAACTGTACGCCATCATGGACGCCTTTAGCCAAAGCAACGGTCATTTGACTGTATCGGATGCGCGCTACATCAACACGCTCAAACTGTTTTTGAATGGCGTATCACCGCTCGAATACATGGCGCACCGTGGCTTTGCGCATGCCGCGCGTAGCTTGCCCGGCGCAGGCCCGCGCGTAGCCTGCATGATGCAGGCGCTTGACGAAATCCGTCACTCGACCACGCAGATTCACGCGATGAGCAACTACAACAAATACTACAACGGCATGCACGACTGGAATCACATGCACGACCGCGTGTGGTATTTATCCGTGCCGAAATCCTTCTTTGAAGACGCCGTGTCCGCAGGGCCATTCGAGTTCCTCGTGGCCATTGGCTTCTCGTTTGAATACGTGTTGACCAACTTGCTGTTCGTGCCGTTTGTCTCCGGTGCGGCGTACAACGGCGATATGGCGACCATGACCTTTGGTTTCTCGGCGCAGTCAGACGAAGCGCGTCACATGACGCTCGGTTTGGAATTGATCAAATTCATTTTGGAACAAGACCCGGACAACGTGCCGATCGTACAAAAATGGATCGACAAATGGAACTGGCGTGGCTACCGCATGTTGACCCTCGTGGCGATGATGATGGACTACATGCTGCCGAAGCGCGTGATGAGCTGGAAAGAGGCGTGGGAAGTGTACTACGAAGAAAACGGCGGTGCGCTGTTCAAAGACCTTGCGCGCTACGGCATCCGTCCGCCGCAATGGATTGACCAGATCGAGAAGGAAAAAGATCATCTGTCGCATCAAGCATGGGCGGTGTTCTACAACTACTCCGCCGCTTCGAACTTCCACGCGTGGGCGCCGAGCAAAGAAGATATGGACTGGTTGGCCTCGAAATATCCGGATACTTTCGATCAATATTACCGTCCGCGTTATGAATTCTGGGCGGAAGAAGAAGCCAAAGGCAATCGTTTCTACAACAAAACTTTGCCGATGCTGTGCCAAACCTGCCAAATTCCGATGTTCTTCACCGAGCCGGGTGACCCGACCAAGATCGCCTACCGCGAATCGGACTACAAAGGCGACAAATACCATTTCTGTTCCGACGGTTGTAAGCATATTTTTGACAACGAGCCGGAAAAATACATCCAGTCGTGGCTGCCGGTGCATCAAATTTATCAAGGCAATTGCTTTAACGAAGGCACCGATCCGACCGCCGAAGGTTTTGATCCATTGATGGCCGTACTGGCGTATTACAACATCAACGTGGGTCGCGATAACTTCGACTACAAAGGCTCGGAAGACGAGAAGAACTTCAATATGTGGCGCAACGCAGCCACCAGCAACAGCTAATGGGGGTGAGAGATGAACACGAAAAAACCGTATGAATTCGCTGCGAAAGATTCGTTAGACAAATTCCCTGCGCCGTTGTTGTATATCGGCTGGGAAGATCACTTGATGTTCTGTGCGCCGTTTTGCGTACCGCTGCCGCCGGATTTACCGTTCGGCGTGATGTGCGAGGGTCCGTTCAAAGACTTTTTCGGATATCACCCGGATTTTGCCCAAGTGGACTGGAGCAAAGCCGAGTGGTTCAAATCTGGGCAGCCATGGCAGCCGGATTACAGCAAAACCTTGGCGGAAAACGGCTTGAAACACAAAGACGTGATTCGCTTTCGTACGCCTGGTTTGACCGGCATCAAGGGGTCGTATAGCTAAACGATCAACGAGCAACCACACCATTTCATTCATTGTTAACCACGTTGTACGAGAGAACACCATGAGTTACAGCTTAACCATTGAGCCCTTGGGCCGCACGATTGAGGTCAACGACGGACAAACCATCTTGGATGCGGCCTTGCGCGAAGGTATTTATCTACCGCACGCCTGCTGTCACGGCCTGTGCGCAACTTGCAAGGTGCAAATCACCGATGGCGAAGTCGATCACGGTCAGGCCTCGAATTTCGCGCTGATGGATTATGAGCGTGAGGAGCAAAAGTGTCTGGCTTGCTGCGCCACGCTCCAGTCTGACGTGGTGATCGAGGCGGATATCGACGAAGAACCCGATGCGCTCAATCTGCCGATTGATGACTTTGACGGCGTGGTTGAACGCATTGAAAACCTCACACCGACGATTAAGGGCGTTTGGATACGTTTGGACAAGCCGATGCAATTCCAAGCGGGTCAATACGTCAATCTGACGGTGGGCGAGCTGGATGCGCGCGCGTTCTCTCTGGCCAATTCGCCATCCTCAGGTGATCTGATTGAGTTGAACATCAAACAGGTTCCCGGCGGGCAAATCACCGGCTATGTGCACAACGATTTGAAAGTGGGCGAACATGTGAGAGTGGTCGGCCCCTACGGACGCTTTTTCACGCGCAAATCGGCGTAAGTACCTTTGATTTTCATGGCGGGTGGCTCCGGCCTGTCCAGCCCGAAATCCATGATTGCCGATTTGCTCGAAGAGGGTTGTTGTTTGCCAATAACCTTGGTGTACGGCGCGCGCACACGCGATGAGCTGTATGACCATGATCTGTTTGTGCAGTGGGCGCAGCAACACCCGAACTTCACCTATGTACCAGCACTCTCGGCGGTGGATGAGGCGGATGCGTGGGATGGCTTTCGCGGGTTTGTACACGACGCGGCCAAAGCGAAATTTAACAATGATTTTCGTGGGCACAAAGCCTACCTGTGTGGCCCGCCGCTGATGATCGAATCGTGTATCAGCACGCTGATGCAGGGGCGACTGTACGAGCGCGACATCTACACGGAAAAATTCATTTCCGCGGCTGATGCGCAGCAGGTGCGCAGTCCCTTGTTCAAACATCTGTGAGGTCGAACGATGGTGTGGGATTTTCGCCCTAAGGTCACGATTCACCTGCAACAAACCGGTGAATCCTATCCATGCGCCATGACGGAAACCTTATTGGCTGGCATGGTGCGACTGGGGCGGCGCGGCATACCGGTTGGCTGTGACAACGGCGGCTGTGGCGTCTGCAAAGTGCGGGTGCTGTCGGGTGAAGTGGAACACATCGGGCCGGTCAGTCGCGCTCATGTGAGCGAGCAGGAGCAAGCGATGGGCTGCACGTTGGCCTGTCGCGCAACCCCCAAAACCGATTTGGAATTGGTGGTGATGGGCAGTTTTGAAAAACCGTTTTTTAAAGGTTTTGCTACCAAGCAAAATCAATTATCTAAATAAGGAGACGAAAATGGGCGTTTTACGAATTGGTCATGTGAGCATCAAAGTCATGGATATGGATGCAGCGGTTCAGCACTATGAAAAAGTGTTGGGGTTAAAAACCACACACAAAGATGCCGACGGCAATGTGTATCTGAAATGCTGGGACGAGTGGGACAAATACTCGCTGATCCTCACGCCGAGCGATCAGGCGGGCTTTAACCACGTCGCTTTTAAGGTTGAAAAAGACAGCGAGCTGGATGCATTCCAACAGCGCGTGGAAGCAGCGGGTGTGAAAACACAAATGTTAAACGAAGGTACATTGCCATTCACCGGCCGCATGTTGCAATTCCAATTGCCGAGCGGTCATGATTTTCGCCTGTATGCACAAAAAGAATTTGTCGGCACCGATGTGGGCAGCACCAATCCTGATCCGTGGCCGGACGATATTCGCGGCGCGGGCGTGCATTGGCTCGATCACTGCTTGCTGATGTGTGAATTCAATCCGGCTGAAGGCGTGAATAAAGTCGCCGAAACCACCGAATTCATGAAAAACTGTTTGGATTTTTATTTGGTCGAGCAAATCGTTGTGGGACCGGAAGGCGCATTCCAATTGGCGACTTGGATGACTCGCACCAACACGCCGCATGACATCGCTTTTGTCGGCGGGCCGAAAATGGGCATCCACCACATTTCCTTTTTTCTCGATTCGTGGAACGACGTGCTCAAAGCAGCGGACGTCATGGCGAAAAATAAGGTCAAAATCGACGTCGCACCGACCCGTCACGGCATCACGCGCGGCGAAACGATTTACTTCTTTGACCCATCGGGCAACCGCAATGAAACCTTCGCCGGTTTGGGCTACTTGGCGCAACCGGATCGTCCGGTGACCACTTGGACCGAAGACGAGTTGGCTTCGGGGATTTTCTACCACACCGGCGTATTGGTGCCATCGTTCACTGAGGTGTATACCTGATTCCGGCGAAAATTGAGACGGAACTTGAGGCGAAATTTTAGGTGAAAGCAAGGAGTGCTTATGCAGGTCAAAAAACCAGTCGCACAACAGCTCGCATGCATCACACCCGAAGCGGTTCAGGCCGCTTTGGATGCGGCACTGAAAAAGGCGCAGGATTTGGACGTGGCGGTGAATATCGCGCTGGTGGACAACGCCGGACATCTGGCTGGTTTCATCCGCCAAGTGGGGGCATTTTTACACTCGATCGACATTGCGATTGACAAAGCCTACACCGCCGTGAGCTTTGGTCTGCCGACCGTGCAGTGGCACGAAGCCTTGCAAAGCGACTCAGTGGCGGTGCGCGAAGGCATCGTACGGCGCGCGCGTTTTGTGGGATTTGGTGGCGGTTTGCCGATTGTGCTGGATGGGCAACGCATTGGCGGCATTGGCGTGTCGGGTGCTTCCGAGGCGCAGGACGGCATGATTGCGCAGGCGGGGTTGGACGCGATCGTGGCGTTGTCTGCTTCGTAGCAGCTCATCTATGTGCGGGTGACGTCTTGAACATGGGCGTAGGGTGGTTTAACGACAGGTTTTATTGTTTATTTTGGGATGGATCATGAAAGAAATTTTGAACTTTATTAATGGGCAATATGTCGCCACAAACAAGACGTTTGAAAAACGCTCGCCGCTGAATAATCAGGTCATCGCACAGGTACACGAAGCGGGCAAAGCCGAAGTCGACGCAGCA
Source organism: Puribacter membranae (assembly GCF_055380425.1). Taxonomy (NCBI): domain Bacteria; kingdom Pseudomonadati; phylum Pseudomonadota; class Betaproteobacteria; order Burkholderiales; family Burkholderiaceae; genus Puribacter; species Puribacter membranae. Next base: position 1,751,096 of record NZ_AP040167.1, on the reverse strand, counting down.
GTCGCGGCGGCGAAAGCGGCGCTGGACGGCGAGTGGGGACGCTTGACCGTCGCCGAACGCACCGAGCGCCTGATGAAACTGGCCGATGGCATCAACCGCCGCTTTGACGAATTTCTCGCGGCCGAGTGCGCCGACACCGGCAAGCCGATGAGCTTGGCCAGCCACATTGATATTCCGCGTGGCGCGGCGAACTTTAAAGTATTTGCCGATGTGGTGAAAAACGTCGCCACCGAGTTTTTTGAAACCCCGACACCGGACGGCAAAACCGCGATTAACTACGGCTACCGCAGTCCGGTTGGCGTGGTCGGCGTGATTTGCCCGTGGAATTTACCATTGCTGTTGATGACGTGGAAAGTCGCGCCTGCATTGGCCTGCGGCAACACCGTGGTGGTCAAGCCGTCCGAAGAAACCCCGCAAACCGCGGCGTTGCTCGGCGAAGTGATGAACGAAGCGGGCATTCCGGCGGGCGTGTACAACGTGGTGCATGGCTTTGGCCCGAATTCTGCGGGTGAGTTTGTCACCACCCATCCCGATGTGGACGCGATTACGTTTACCGGCGAAACCCGCACCGGCGAGGTCATCATGAAGGCAGCGGCCAAAGGCGCGCGTCCGGTGAGCTTGGAAATGGGCGGTAAAAACGCCGCGATCGTGTTCGCCGATTGTGATTTTGATGCGGCGATCGAAGGCACGATGCGCTCGGCTTTTGCCAACTGTGGTCAGGTGTGTTTGGGTACCGAGCGCGTGTACGTCGAGCGTCCGTTGTTTGACAAGTTTGTGGCGGCGATGAAAAAAGGTGCGGAGAATTTGGTTCTGAGCGTGCCGGATGATCCGAGCACCAATATGGGGCCGCTGATCAGCAAAGAGCATCAACGCAAAGTGCTGTCCTACTATGAGTTGGCTCAAGCTGAGGGCGCGACCCTCGTCACTGGTGGCGGTGTGCCAGAGATGAAAGGCGATTTGAACGACGGTTGCTGGGTGCAGCCAACGATTTGGACTGGCTTGCCGGAAACCGCGCGTGTGATTAAGGAAGAGGTGTTCGGTCCATGCTGCCACATCGCGCCGTTTGACACCGAGGAAGAGGTTTTGCAAAAGGCCAATGACAACGAATACGGTCTGGCCACTGCCGTGTGGACCAGCGACATCAGCCGTGGTCACCGCGTGGCGCAGCGCATGAAAGTGGGTCTGGCGTGGGTCAACAGCTGGTTCCTGCGCGATTTGCGCACGCCGTTTGGCGGCGCGAAACACTCGGGCATTGGGCGTGAAGGTGGCGTGCATTCGCTGGAGTTTTACACCGAATTAAAGAACGTTTGCGTCAAACTGTAAGCGCATAAGGATAGAAACCATCATGGATAAAAAAACCATCAACCAATTGGGCAAGGCACTGGATCAGGCGCTGACCACGGTTAAACCGATCGCGCCGTTGAGCGAAAAATACCCCGATATGACCATCGAGGACGCGTATCAGGTGCAGGTCGCGATGCTGTCGCACCGCCTGTCTCGCGGCGCGCGCGTGATCGGTAAAAAAATCGGCGTGACCAGCCAAGCGGTGATGAGTATGCTCAACGTCTACCAGCCGGATTTTGGCTATCTGCTGGATGATATGGTGTTCGCCGAAGGTGCGGCGATTCCAACCGGAAAAATGATTGCGCCGCGCGCCGAAGGCGAAATTGCCTTTGTCTTAAAAAAAGATTTGATCGGTCCGGGCGTGACCAACGCCGATGTGCTGGCCGCGACCGAAGGCGTGATGGCGTGTTTTGAGATTGTCGATTCGCGCATCAAGGATTGGAAAATCAAAATTCAAGACACCGTGTCGGACAACGCCTCCTGCGGCGCGTTTGTACTCGGTAACGAATTGGTCAAACCATCGGAAGTGGATTTGATCAACTGCGGCATGGTGCTGGAGAAAAACGGCGAGATCGTCGCCACCGGAGCGGGCGCAGCGGCGCTCGGCTCTCCGGTGAATGCAGTGGCGTGGCTGGCAAATACGCTCGGTCGCCTCGGCATCCCGCTCAAAGCAGGCGAAGTGATTTTATCCGGCAGTTTGGCGCCGTTGATTCCGGTGGTTGCGGGCGATTATCTGCGCATGAGCATCAATGGGATCGGTACTTGCGCCGTTCGCTTCGGATAAAAGCGATGTCAAAAGGGCTCATACTTTGTTGCATTGCTTTGTCGTACTTTACGTGTACTGTCTGCAGCAATGCGCCTCGTCTGCGTCCCTTTGATCATCGCTTTTAAAGTTAGAGCTAAAGGAAAAAACATGAGCAAAATCAAATGCGCCCTGATCGGGCCGGGCAATATCGGCACGGATTTGCTGGCGAAACTCAAACGCAGCGAGGTGCTGGAGCCGGTGTGGATGGTTGGCATTGACCCTGAGTCGGACGGTCTGAAACGTGCCAAGGAAATGGGTTTGAACACCACCGCCGAAGGCGTAGACGGCCTGCTGCCGTATGTGGCGCGCGATGGGGTACAAATTGCGTTTGATGCGACCTCCGCCTATGTGCACGCGGAAAACTCGCGCAAACTGAATGAATTGGGCGTGGTCATGATTGACCTCACGCCTGCGGCGATCGGGCCGTATTGCGTGCCGCCGGTGAATCTGTCCGAGCACATCGGTAAAAAAGAAATGAATGTGAATATGGTTACCTGCGGCGGTCAGGCGACGATTCCGATGGTTGCAGCGGTCTCGCGCGTGCAGCCGGTGAGCTACGGTGAAATCGTCGCGACGGTTTCCTCGCGCAGCGTTGGCCCGGGCACACGCAAAAACATTGACGAATTCACCCGAACCACGGCAGGCGCGGTTGAAAAAATCGGCGGTGCGAAAAAGGGCAAAGCCATCATCGTCATCAATCCGGCAGAGCCGCCGCTGATTATGCGCGACACCGTGCATTGTTTGGTCGAGGGTGAGCCGAAAGAGGCAGAAATCACCGCGTCGGTACACGCCATGATTGCTGAAGTACAGAAATATGTACCGGGCTATCGCTTGGTCAATGGTCCGGTGTTTGACGGCCAGCGCGTGTCGGTGTTCCTTGAGGTTGAAGGTCTCGGCGACTATTTGCCGAAATACGCGGGCAATCTGGACATCATGACCGCTGCCGCGGCACAGACCGCCGAGGAAATCGCGCGCGAAATTTTGACCGGTCAATTCGTACCCGTACCCACTGCTGCCCAAGCGTAATCGCGCGTGAACTGAAGGAGAATACTATGGATTTAAAAGGTAAAAAAGTCACCGTTCACGACATGACATTGCGCGATGGCATGCATCCGAAACGACATCAAATGACGTTGGAACAAATGCGCAATGTCGCGGTCGGTTTGGATGAATCCGGTGTGCCGTTGATTGAAGTCACGCACGGCGACGGTCTGGGCGGCAGCTCGGTCAACTACGGCTTTCCGGCGCACAGCGACGAAGAATATTTGTCCACCGTGATTCCGCTGATGAAAAACGCGAAAGTGTCCGCGCTGCTTTTGCCGGGCATAGGCACGGTCGATCATCTGCGTATGGCCAAGGATTTGGGCGTGCACACCATCCGCGTGGCGACACACTGCACCGAAGCGGACGTGTCCGAGCAGCACATCAGCATGGCGCGTCAATGGGGCATGGACACGGTGGGCTTTCTGATGATGGCGCATATGAACACGCCGGAAGGTTTGGTCACGCAGGCGAAATTGATGGAGAGCTACGGTGCGAACTGTATTTACGTCACCGACTCGGCGGGCTATATGCTGCCGGACGATGTGAAAGTGCGTTTGGAGGCTGTGCGTGCTGCGCTCAAGCCTGAGACTGAGCTGGGCTTTCACGGCCATCACAATCTGGCGATGGGTATTGCCAACTCACTGGCCGCCGTGGAAGCGGGCGCGAATCGCATTGATGCGGCTGCCGCAGGTCTGGGCGCGGGTGCGGGCAATACGCCGATGGAAGTGTTCATTGCCGTGTGTGATCGCATGGGCATTGAAACCGGCGTGGACGTATTCAAAATTCAAGATGTGGCCGAAGACATCGTGGTGCCGATGATGGATCACATCATCCGCGTGGATCGTGACTCGTTGACACTCGGTTATGCGGGCGTGTACTCATCGTTCCTGCTGTTTGCCAAACGCGCGGAGAAAAAATACGGCATTCCGGCGCGTGAATTGTTGGTTGAATTGGGTCGTCGCGGTATGGTCGGCGGTCAAGAGGACATGATCGAAGATACCGCCATCACCATGGCGAAGCAACGCCAGCAGGCAAATGCGTGAGCGAAAGGAAACAATTAAAATGAATAAAAAAGACATTAAAAAATTAGCCGAACATCTGGAAAACTGTCAGCTGAATGCACAAGATACATTGAAAATCACCGACGAGTTTCCCGACATGACTTGGGACGATGCGTATGCGATTCAGGATACGATCAAAGCGCGTAAACTCAAGCGCGGCGCAAAAATCGTTGGCTACAAAGCGGGTCTGACCTCGCACGCGAAAATGAAACAAATGGGCGTGGAAAATCCGGTATTCGGTTTTTTGGTGGATGAATTTGTGGTGGCGGATGGGGGCGACGTGTTGTTTGACGAGCTGATTCATCCGAAAGTCGAGCCGGAAATATGCTTTGTCACCAAAGCCGAGCTCAAAGGCCCGGGCTGTCATGTGGGTGATGTGTTGGCGGCAACCGAGCTCATCATGGCGGGGATTGAGGTGATTGACTCGCGCTACCGTGATTTCAAATTCGATCTGAAAAGCGTGATCGCGGACAACTGCTCATCGTCGCGTTTCATCGTCGGCAGCGTGGTCAAACCGCCGCAAGGATTGGATTTACAGACGATGGGCGTGGTCATGCGCATCAATAATCAAGTGGTCGGTCTGGGCGCAGGCGCGGCCGTGGTGAATCATCCGGCGAATGCGGTGGCGATGCTGGTCAATCACTTGGCGGCGCGCGGCGAAAGCCTGCCGGCCGGTAGTCTGGTATTATCCGGCGGTGTTACCGAAGCGGTATCGGTGAAAAAAGGCGATGCGGTCAGTTTGGATATCCAACATTTAGGCACGGTGCGTTGTCAATTTAAATAAATGATTCGAGGAGAAAATCATGCCATTTGCACAAATTTATATGATTGAGGGTCGTACCGAAGAACAAAAACGTGCGGTGATCAAGGAAGTCACCGAGGCGCTGGAGCGCGCGGTGGGTGCGCCGAAGCAAAACATCCGCGTATGGATTCACGACGTGCCGAAGGAGAACTGGGGCATTGCGGGCGAGAGTGCTTTGGATTTGGGGCGGTAATCGATTTAAGAGGCGCTGTTTGTGCGGTCTGGGGCATATTGGATGCCCCGATTGCAATGGCGCGCCGTGTACGATCTCGTCATTCAATTGAAAAAATCCGATGCTTTGTGGCATCGGATTTTTAGGCGGATTGTATCTGGCAAACTTATCCGTTGATTTCCTCAATCCGGTGACAAGCGACCTGTTGCCCCGCGAATGAGCGCAACGCCGGTTCTTCGCGCGCGCAGCGTTCAACTGCATGCGGGCAACGTTGATGCAGTGCGCAGCCGGAAGGTGGATTGAGCGGGCTGGGCAGCTCGCCGGAGAGTTTGATCTGTTCCTTTTTCGCTTTGAGCGTCGGTGCAGCCGAGAGTAAAGCCTTGGTGTACGGATGCAAAGGACGCTCGAAGATATCTTCTTTTTTACCGTGTTCAACCACTTTGCCCAAATACATCACGATCACGTCGTGCGCGACGTGCTGCACCACCGAGAGATTGTGTGAGATGAACACATAGGCGGTGTGAAATTGCGCCTGCAAATCCATGAATAGGTTCAACACCTGCGCCTGAATCGATACGTCCAACGCGGACGTCGGCTCATCGGCGATGACGATTTTCGGATTGAGCATCATGGCGCGTGCGAGCGCGATGCGTTGGCGTTGCCCGCCGGAGAACATATGCGGATAGCGCGAGGCATGCTCGGGACGCAGGCCGACCTGCTTCATCATGGCGACCACGCGTTCGTGTTTTTCGGCTTTGGACAGCGAGGTGTGGATGGTCAGCGGCTCGGTGAGTTGGTAGGCGATGGATTGACGCGGATTGAGCGAGGCGTAGGGGTTTTGGAACACCATTTGAATCTCGGTGCGCAACGCTTTTAGTTGTGCACCGGAGAGTTGGGTCACGCCTTGACCGTTAATCAGCAGTTCGCCCGAGGTTGGGTGTTCGATCAATGTCAGTTGACGCGCCAAGGTGGATTTACCACAGCCGGACTCGCCGACCACTGCCAGTGTTTTGCCCGCTTCGAGCGTGAAGGACACGCCATTGAGGGCTTTGACGTATTTTTTGCCCTGTCCGAACCCTTGCGAGACCGGATAGTAGCGCGCTAAATTTTTGGCTTCCAGTACTATGGCGCTCATGCGCTTACTCCTTCGTCGCCTGATTGCGTACGGTATGTGTGTAGTTGTTCCAATGAGTTGCTGACGCAACGCACTTGCCCAAACGCTGTGTTTTGCATGGGTGGCGGCGTGTGGCAGGCTTGGTGTACGTAGGGGCAACGCGGCGAGAGCAGGCAGCCTGCCGGACGGTCGTATTGGCTCGGAACCACGCCGGAGAGGCTTTGTAAACGCTCTGCGCCATTGGAAAAATCAGGAATCGCTGCGAGCAATGCTTCGGTATATGGATGAGCGGGCGATTCGAAAATATGCGGCACGGTGCTGGTTTCCACCACTTGGCCGGCATACATGACGGCGACGTTGTGCGCATTTTGTGCGACCAATCCGAGGTCATGTGTAATCAAAATCATCGCCATATTGCGCTCGGCTTGCAGGCGCTGTAACAAATCCATAATTTGCGCCTGAACGGTCACGTCCAGCGCGGTGGTTGGTTCATCGGCGATCAGTAGCTTTGGTTCGCAGGCAATCGCCATGGCAATCATGACGCGTTGACACATGCCGCCGGAGAGCTGATGCGGGTAGACGTTCAGACGGTTTTTCGCGTCGGAAATCTCCACTTGATCGAGCAGCTCCAAAATGCGCGTGCGTACCGCATCACCGCGCAAACCCAAATGCGCGTGCAGCACTTCGCCGATTTGCATTTCCACCGTGAAGCTCGGATTCAGGCTGGTCATGGCGTCTTGGAAAATCATCGAAATGTCTTTGCCGATGATCGCGCGCCGTGCTGCCGGGCTGATGGTTTGCAGATTGGTGTTGTTGAACAATAACTGATTCGCCGTGATGGTCGCGCTGTCGGGCAGCAAGCCCATTACGGCCATCATTGACACCGATTTGCCGGAGCCGGATTCGCCGACGATGGCGAGGATTTCGCCCTCGTTGACCGACAGCGACACCTGATCGACGGCGCGAAAGGCGCGCTCGGCCTTACCAAAGGTGACGCACAGATTATCGATTTGTAATAATGGATTATTCGCCGTCATCATGACACCTGTTTCAGCTTCGGATCCAGCGCGTCGCGCAAACCGTCGCCCATCAAATTAATCGCTAAGGCGGAGATAAACACCGCCAAGCCGGGGAAAATCGCCATCCAGATATTGCTCTGAATGTATTGGCGCGCCGTACCGAGCATTGCGCCCCACTCAGGCAGCGGTGGTTGTACGCCAAAGCCGAGAAAGCCGATTGCGCCTGCTTCCAAAATAGCGGAGGAGAAAATCATGGTTGCCTGCACGATCAGCGGCGCAAGGCAGTTTGGCAATATCGTAACGAACAGCAAACGCAGCGTGCCCGCGCCCATCACGCGCGAGGCGGTGACATAGTCGCGTTGCAACTCCACCATCGCGGTTGCGCGAGTCAAACGGATGAACGGCGGCAAACACACCAGCGCAATCGTGATGATCGTATTGGTCATCGATGGCCCTAAAATCGCAGCGATAACGATCGCCAGCAGCAGGCTCGGATACGACATCAAAATATCGTTGAACAGCATGACCACGCGCCCCAGACGCTTTGGCCAAAACGCAGCGGCCAAACCAAGGCAAACGCCGACGATCGCCGACAACAGCGTCGCGGCCAAACCAATGAATAGCGAGTAACGCGTCCCGTGCATCACACGCGAGAGCGTGTCGCGCCCCGCATCATCGGTACCGAGGAAAAAGCGCGCGTCACCACCCTCTAACCATGCGGGCGGTAATTGCTCCTTACCGGTGTACAGTTCCAACGGATTGTGCGGCGCCAAGACATTGGCAAAAATCGCGACAAAGACCAAAATCAGCAGAGCGAACAAGCCCAAAACCGCGCCGCGATTGGCTACGAACGAGCGGTAAAACAACTCCCACTGCGACGGCATCGTTGGCGAGCCGCTGCGTGAAGGGTTGAGCGCGCTTGGAGTGATGGTGTTACCAGACATAAACTATCCTTCAAAAATCACGAACCATCGGAGTATTTATTGAGGGTCTTAGGAAGCAGAATGCTACAAAGGTTGATCACGAAGTAACTTAAGAATGACTTTATATAAATCAGTCTTACGGTGATTAAACCTAAATTCAGTTTCCTTCAAGTGTAGTAAAAAAGTGTTTTTCGGAACGCCGTTAAACTGCATCAAACGACGTTTGGCATAACTCCAGAATGATTCTATCCCATTTACATGATTAGAACCATTCACAAACTCATCTGCACCGTGATTGACCCGAAAGTGTTTATCAAAGCCGATGTCCACCAAGCCATCATAACCACGCCAGCCATCGGTGTGAATGATACTATTAATATCTGCTTTTCCGCGGATAATGGCTTGCAGACTGGCTTTTGAAGCATTCGGCACAATCTCAGTGTAGATGTTTCCATCGCGTTTGAGTAAGCCAAACACGATGGTTTTACCTGAAGCTCCTCGTCCGCGTTTACCACGTACTCGATGCGGACCAAAGTAAGATTCGTCGGCTTCTAATTCGCCTTTAAGCGGTGAGGCTTGCTGGCAAACAATCGCCAAGCGACGACGAATCTTGAGGTATATGCTGTTGATTGAACGGACGGATATACCGCTTAATGCGGCACATTCGGTTGCTGTTAAATCTAGAGCAAAATACCTTAAAATCTGACGAAACTTTGCTTCGCTAATTTTTGAATGGTTGAAGTACTTGTTTTTCATTTGGTCTCAAGAGCTTAGCGCTTATTTTAATGCGTTTGCTTCCTAAGACCCTACCTTAAAATCTGACGAAACTTTGCTTCGCTAATTTTTGAATGGTTGAAGTACTTGTTTTTCATTTGGTCTCAAGAGCTTAGCGCTTATTTTAATGCGTTTGCTTCCTAAGACCCTTATTGATTATTCGCGGTGCGAATGCGTGGGTTGATCAAACCGTACAAAACATCGACCAACAAACTCACGATCATCAGCGCACACGCCACCAGCAAAATACCGTTTTGCACAATCGGATAATCGCGATGGTGGAAACCATCCAACAACCAGTTACCGACCCCCGGCCAACTGAAAATCGTCTCGGTCAAAATCGCACCGGCGAGCAGCGTACCCATTTGCAAACCGATCACCGTCACCACGGTAATCAAAGCATTGCGCAGCACATGCACCAAAATAATGCGGCGCGGCGACAGCCCCTTCGCCTTCGCCGTACGCACATAATCCTCGCCCAGAACCTCCAAAATTGCCGAGCGCGTCATCCGCGCAATCGTCGCCAGAGGAATGGTTGCTAGTGCAATAGACGGCAAGACAAAATGGGACAAGACGTCCCTAAAGGCGCCCGGCTGATCGGAAAACAGTGCACCGAGCAGCCACGAACCATACCACGGCTCCACATCCAAAAACTTTGTCACGCTGATGACGCCCGACACCGGCAGCCAACCCAAAGCATGCGCGAAAATACCGGTCAAAATCGGCCCGAGCAGGTAAATCGGCATGGAGTAGCCCGCCAGAGCGCCGGTCATCAGCGTATAGTCGAGCCAACTGCCTCGCCGCAGTGCAGCGATGATGCCGAGCGTGACGCCAATAATCGAAGCGATCAGCATGGCCGAGAATGCCAATTCCAAAGTCGGAATAAAGTGGGCAAAAAAATCATTCAGCACCGGCATTTGGTCGCGGAACGATTTACCAAAATCGCCATGCAACAGACGCATCAGATAGTCCCAATACTGCACCAAGAGCGGCTTATCCAGCCCCAAACGCTTCATCGCGGCGGCGTGCAACTCCGGATTGACCGCGCGTTCACCCATCATGACCTCAACCACGTCACCCGGAACCAAACGAATCAGGGTAAATGTCGAGAGCGTCAGGCCGATGAACACCGGAATCAGCAACAGTAGACGACGAATAATAAAAGACAGCATGTCAAAACCTTTTGCTGCGTTTTGAACGGGAGCCGAAGCACGCTGCTTTTAGCTCAAGTCCTACACAGCGATCGTCATGATTAACAATATGGAAAAAGCCACTGCACCGAATCATTGAGTTTTGGCTCAATCATTCGGAAGTGGCTTTTTATTTTGGGCAAACAGCGAAACATTCAGTAGTATCATCCGTTTGCCCGAGGCATTATTTCACGTCAACACCTTGGAAATTCATTGCGCCAAACGGGCTGATTTTGAAGTCAGATACGTTGGGGGTGGTGAATACGGTCACGACGGAGTGCGCCATGGTGGTCCAAGGCAAATCGTGTTTGAAGATTTCCTGCGCCTTCATGTACATGTCGGTACGCTTGGCCTTGTCGGTGATGCGCACGGCATCCGTCACCAATTTGTCGAAATCTTTGTTACACCAGCGCGAGTAATTGTTGCCGTTAATCGCTTTACAGCTGAGCAACACGCCGAGCCAGTTGTCCGGATCGCCATTGTCACCCGTCCAGCCAACGATGATCGCGTCGTGTTCGCCGGTTTTCGCACGCTTGAGGTATTCACCCCATTCGTAGCTCACGATTTTCGCTTTCACGCCGACTTTTGCCCAGTCCGCTTGCACCATTTCGGCCATCAGTTTGGCGTTCGGGTTGTACGGACGTTGTACCGGCATCGCCCACAGGTTGATCTCGTAGTTTTCCGGTACGCCGGCTTTTTTCAATAATTCTTTGGCTTTTTCAACGTCATACGGCGCGTCTTTGAGCTTGTCGTTGTATGACCATTGGGTTGGCGGCATCGGATTGGTCGCTTTCACGCCCGCGCCTTGGTATACCGCTTGCAAAATTGCGTCTTTGTTGATCGCCATGTCGAGTGCTTGGCGCACTTCGAGTTTCGCCAATGGGCCTTTTTCTACGTTGTAGCCGAGGTAGCCAACGTTAAAGCCCGGTTGATCCAGTACGGTGACTTTGCCGGATTTTTTCGCTGCGTCGATTTCAGCGGTTTTCGGATAGGCGGAGACGTTACATTCGCCTGCTTGGACTTTTTGTGCGCGCACAGAGGAGTCTTTGGTGATGGCAAACACCAAGTTGTCGACTTTCACGTCGTCCTTGTTCCAGTAGTCTGGGTTTTTCACGAAGCGAATTTGTGTGTCTTTTTGGTAGTTTTTGAAGGTGAACGGCCCTGTGCCGACAGGGAATACGTTCAGATCGCTGGCTTTGCCCGCTTTTTCGAGTTGCGCGGCGTATTCCGCCGAGTGCATCACGGCGAAAGGCATGGCGATGTTTTGAATGAAGGCTGCGTCTACGTCTTTCAACACCACTTTAACGGTGTTGTCGTCCACTTTGGTGATGGAGGTAACATTATCAGGCAATGCCATGTCTGAAGCATATGGGAACTCGGCTGGATAAGCTTTGTTGAATGCGAAATCCTTGTTGACCATACGGCTCAATGAGAACACCACGTCGTCCGCATTGAAATCACGCGCCGGTTTGAAATAGTCGGTGGTGCCGAATTTCACGCCCTTGCGCAGGTGGAAGGTGTAGGTTTTACCATCGGGCGATACATCCCAGCTCTCCGCCAAACCTGGCTCAACTGAGGTTTCGCCGCGTTTGAATTGCGCCAAGGTGTTGTACACCGTGTAGGTGGTGGCGTCAAACGTGGTGCCAGAGGTGTATTGCGCCGGATCAAAACCCTCAGGGCTGCCTTCGGAACAGTACACCAAGGTTTTCTTACCGTCTGCGCTTGCGCCGCCTGCTGCTGATTTTTCAGCAGAACCTGATTTGCCACTGTTGCCACCGCAAGCCGCCAAACCGACGATGCACGCCATGATGGCGGTGTATTTCAAAGTTTGTTTCAACATGCCAACCTCCAGAAAGAGAAAAATAAAAAGAACGCATTTTCATAAACGATACCGATAAATACGCGCTGATGGATGCAATATACCCCGTCAGGGACTTATGTTCAAGCTAATTTGGAACTCACGTATTGATGATTGTGTCATTAAATCGTGCATTTATTGCCCAAACATCGGTAAAATGTGTCGATATTGTGAAGTGGTGTCCAGTAAATGGATGCCAAAACAATAGCGAAGTGGTGTTATTTTCATTTTTGTAATAGAGGACGAAATGGCGACGCAAAATGGTTCTATCGCAGGCAGTGGTTACGGTAATGTTTATTTGGACTCACTGATTTGGGGGTGCGGCTGGTCATATGCGACCAGTCCTACCGCTATTACTTATTCATTTGGCACTGGTCTTTTGTTTTCATCAGAAAGTTCTATCGGTGCTTTTATTGGTGGTATATGGACTGACGCCGAAAAGAATGCTTTCCGAATGGCGTTGGCGAATTACTCCAGCGTATGCAATTTACAATTTGCCGAATCTACAGCAGAGACAACAGATCTAAAATGGTGGAAGGCGCCTTCAAGTGCGATGGGTGAGAATTCTTTAGGGCTACATGAAATACCGGAGAATATTTATCCCAGTACTTATGGGTATTTTAATCAAGATAGTGCAAGCTGGGGCTATTTGGATAAAGGAGCCTACGGCTATGTCACCATTATCCATGAATTGGGTCACGCAATGGGGTTGGCGCATCCTCATGATGGAGGTGGTGATGCCGATGCAACCAAGTTTCCTGGCGTTACGTCCGATAACCCATTGGGGACCCATGAGATGAATCAAGGGATTTGGACCACCATGAGCTATAACGATGGTTGGAAAGGTCACTACTCCGAATATTACGACTACGGTTGGCAAGGTACGCTCATGGCGCTGGATATAGCTGCTTTGCAAAAATTGTACGGGGTGAATACAAGCACCGCAACGGGAAATGATGTGTATCGATTGCCAAAAGTCAACGATGTCGGAAGCTATTGGTCGTGCATTTGGGATGCAGGTGGAACGGATACGATTAGCAATGAAGGATCTAATGTTGCCTGCACAATTGATCTGCGCGCCGCACCCCTGATCGGTGCGAATGCGGGGGGCTATGTATCCTATGGCACAGGAATTATTGGTGGATATACCATTGCCAATGGGGTGATTATAGAGGCCGCAATTGGCGGGAGTAGTGCAGATAAGCTGTATGGTAATAGTTCAGGTAATACCTTGTCGGGCGGTTTGGGTAATGACTTGATTTATGTTGGCACGGGTACAGCCAGTGATCGAGTGGACGGTGGCTCAGGAGTGGATGGAGTTTCCTACGCCTATGCAGGATCAAGGGTGAATGTGAATCTGAATTTGACGACAGCACAAGCGACTGGTGGCTCAGGTACAGATACCATACTCAATATTGAAAACCTGTATGGTTCAGCCTATGGCGACACCCTAAGTGGTAATGCGAGTGGTAATCAGCTGTACGGCGCGGCTGGAAATGATATCTTGAATGGTATGGGTGGGAATGACACACTGAACGGAGGTGCCGGATTAGATACCTTTGTGTTTAATACCGCACTCAGTGCCATGGGTAACAAAGACACTATTACTGACTTTAATGTGACTGATGACACCATTCAGTTAGAAAATGCCATCTTTACCAAACTGACAACGTTGGGTGCCTTAGCTACAGCCAATTTCTGCGCCAATGCAACGGGTATTGCTACGGACAGTAATGATTTTATTTGCTACAACACCACTACGGGTGCGTTGAGCTATGATGCGGATGGTAGTGGAGCCGGCGCTTCGGTAGCGTTTGCTGTGTTAGGAACGACTGTTCACCCCATGCTTACTGCGGCAGATTTTGTGATAGTGTGATTAATAAAAACGATAAAAAGCCCAGCCATTTTGCTGGGCTTTTTCGTGTTTGACTTATTGCGCAATTGAATACAATTTAACAAAGGTTGACCACAGAGTCAGGCATCTATTTCGAGTTTGTTTCTTGCAGAATCGAAAATGAGTGCTTGGCTGGGTTTCGCGCTTTGTCCAATAATACGCTAAAGCAACTTGACAGCATTATGAAAGATTGATGCGCTAAACTATCTCTTAAAAATGAACGATATAGATTTAGGGGGATTTCAATACATGGTTAAAGTCAAAAGCGGTATCGTGAGTAACGATGCGCGGCACGCCATATCAGACATGAATAGACTTCGTATCGGAGCAAGGGCGGCCCAAAATTGAATTTATCAACAGACATCATCCAAATATTCATTTTTGCTATTGCCTCCTTGTTGCACGGAATTAGTGGAATGGCTTATCCAATGATAGGAACCACTTCTCTATCACTGGCATTTACATTGCCCCAGGCCATTGCAATGATGGCTTTTCCGAGTTTAATAGTGAACCTTATTGTTTTGTCCTCAAATAATAAACAAAGATTTGTACAGGAAGCGCTGTTTTATTTCAAAAAATATCGGCTATTAATACTATCAAGCATTATCGGAGGTGTTGTTGGCATTCAATTACTCATCATTGTGTCGGCCGGTATCATGTATATCGCCATGTCCGCGGTGACGTTTTTATATGTTGCAAGTGAATATCTGAGTCATAAAGGCTTCATTAAGAAGTTTAAAATCAATACGGGTATTGGCAACACTCTGGCTTTTGGATTTTTAGCAGGTGTTGTGGGAGGGGCGACAAATGCCATGTCGCCGATCTTGATGATGTATTTATTTTCAAAAACCGATGACAAACATGAGATTGTGAAGTCGAGTAATCTCTGCTATTTATTTGGCAAAATTATTCAGATTCTGTTTTTGGGTCAAAATATCATTGGCTTTAATTATCAAGAAGTTGTTTTCATATGGCTTGGTTACATTTACCTCGATATTGTTTCTTTTTTTGGGGATCAGGCTCAGAAATAGCGTTAGTAACAGCTTCTTCAAAAATACCATTTACATTATTTTGCTCGCCCTGTCGATTAAAGTTGGTATCAGCGGAGTTGGCCAATTGTCTTCAACTAAGTTACTCTAGAGAAGTGTGTTTTGGTTGTGTCCGTTAAAATCTTAAGAGCAAACTGAGGCTCAGTATCTCAGGAAATGCGCTCTATGCGGCGGATTTGCTCTTTGCAGCTTTTTGTGTTTGGCGGATATGTCTTATGAAACCTGCTTTTGCAGTGCTTTATGATCTTTGAGCTTGTAATTGAGCCGCAGCGGTAATTGGTATGAAGTTGTATTAATCAGCATAAAAAAGCCCAGTTTTTAACTGGGCTTTTTTGTATTTGGTGCCGGTTGCAGGACTTGAACCCACCACCCCCTGATTACAAGTCAGGTGCTCTACCAGATGAGCTAAACCGGCGAAGGTTCGCATTATACACAGAAACATTGAGTTGGTGCAAGTGCGTTTCGGTGTTTTTGCGGTTTTTGTCGGGACTGTTTATGAAATCCGCATTCCGGGTTCTGCACCTGCGATGGGTTCGAGGATGTAGATGCCTTTGTTGTCCGAGCCGTCTTTGGCAGAGGCGGCGAGTACCATGCCTTCGGAGATGCCGAATTTCATTTTGCGCGGCGCGAGGTTGGCGACCAGTACGGTGAGTTTGCCAACGAGGTCTTCGGGTTGGTACATGCTGGCGATGCCGGAAAACACATTGCGCGTTTTGCCTTCGCCTGCGTCCAAGGTCAATTGCAGCAGTTTGGTCGAGCCTTCTACGGCTTTGCATTCGAGGATTTTGGCGATGCGCAGATCGACTTTAACGAAATCGTCAATGGTGATGGTGTCGGCGATTGGCTCGATCTCGGCGGCAACCACGGCGCTGTCGGTGGCTTGCAAGGATTGTTTGTTGGCTTCGAGCAGTTTGTCAACGTGGGTCGGCTCAACGCGCGTGAGCATGTGTTTGTAGGCGTTGATGGCATTGACGCTGCTCAATGGTGTAGCCACGTCTGTCCACATTTGTGACGCGATGTTGAGGAAGGCGTAGGCTTTTTCCGCCACAGTGGGCAATACGGGCGAAAGGTAAACGGTCAAAATACGGAATGCTTCGAGGCAGATGCTGCATACGCGGTGCAGTTCGGTGTCTTGTCCTTCGACGCGCGCCAGTTCCCACGGCTTGTTGGTGTCGATGAATACGTTCACCGCGTCGGTCAGCTCCATGATGGCGCGCATGGCTTTGCCGTATTCACGCGCTTCGTACAGCTCGGCGATGGTCGCGCTGGCGGCGCGTAGTTGCAGCAGCAGTTCGTCGTTCATGGCGGCATCGTCAATTTTGCCGCCGAAGCGTTTGAGCAAAAAGCCGGATGCGCGGCTGGCGATATTGACGTATTTGCCGACCAAATCGGAGTTGACGCGTGCGATGAAATCATCGAGGTTCAAGTCCAAATCTTCCATGCTGGCGTTGAGTTTGGCCGCGAAGTAGTAGCGCAGCCATTCAGGATTCATGCCGGTCTGGATGTAGGAGTCGGCGGTGATGAACGTGCCGCGCGATTTACTCATTTTCGCGCCGTCCACGGTCAAAAAGCCGTGGGCGAATACGTTAGTTGGCGTGCGGTGACCCGAGAATTTCAGGGTTGCCGGCCAGAACAGCGTGTGAAAATACAGAATGTCTTTGCCGATGAAGTGGTACTGCTCGGTGGTCGAATCGGCTTTTGTCCACTCGTCGAAATTCAAGCCTTTTTTCGCACACAGGTTTTTGAAGCTGGCGTAGTAGCCGACGGGTGCGTCCAGCCAGACATAGAAATATTTGCCCGGCGCGTTCGGAATTTCAAAGCCGAAATACGGCGCATCGCGCGAGATGTCCCAGTCCGAGAGCTTGTGTTCGTCGCCTTCGCCGAGCCATTCACGCATTTTATTGGTCGCTTCCGGCTGTGCCAAACCCTGTACCCAGCCACGCAGGAATTGCTCGCAACGCGGGTCGGAGAGTTTGAAAAAGTAGTGCGTTGAGGTGCGGCGCTCAGGCGTTGCACCCGATACGGCGGAGTACGGATTGAGCAAATCGGTTGGCGAGTAGGTCGTGCCGCAGACTTCGCAGGAGTCGCCGTACTGGTCTTTGGCGTGGCATTTCGGGCATTCGCCTTTGATGAAGCGATCCGGCAGGAACATATTTTTGATCGGATCGTAGTACTGCTCGATGTCGCGCGCTTCGATCAGCCCTTGTTCTTGCAGACGCAGGTACATCGTCCGACAGAGGTATTCATTTTCCTCGGAATCGGTTGAATAATAGTTATCGAATGAAATGCCAAACGCATCGAAGTCACGTTTATGCTCGATCCAAACGCGGTCGATCAACTGTTTCGGCGTCAGTCCCTCTTTCTCCGCGCGCAACATCACTGGCGTGCCGTGCGTGTCGTCCGCGCCGACGTAGTAGACTTCGTGGCCTTGCAGGCGCATGAAGCGCACCCAGATGTCGGTTTGGATGTACTCAACGAGGTGGCCGATGTGGATTTGACCATTGGCATAGGGCAGGGCGGAGGTGACTAAAATTTGGCGTGATGCGGTCATAGGTATGTATTCTGTTTGAATGATGGTAGTACGCATGGGTGACGCTCAACTTTCGCGCACGACACACATGCGCAATACCGAGTACAATTTCACCCATTTGAGAAAAAAGAAAAAGTGCACAATTTTACCATAGGGGCAGATATGAGCCACGACGATTTATTGAACCGATTGAACGAAGTGCCTGCATTGGCGGGCAATGAGCAACAAAACGCCACCACTTTAGGCGAACTGCGCGCGATTAAAAAACTCGAAGTCGATCGCAATTTAACCAAACTGCATCTGGTTTTGCCATTCGCTTGCGCGAGTCAGCACGCCGATTTGCGCGAGCGGCTGCAAAAAGCCGCCGGCATTCCGCTGAGTATCCAATTGGATACGAAAATTGACGCGCATCTGGCGCAAGCGGGCACGAATGTCTCACCGAATGTGAAAAACGTGATTGCGGTTGCGTCGGGTAAAGGTGGCGTGGGCAAAAGCACCACCGCTGTGAACATCGCGCTCGCGCTCGCTGCTGAAGGCGCGCGCGTCGGCCTACTGGACGCAGACATTTACGGTCCGTCCGTGCCGACGCTGCTGGGCGTGGATGGCAAGCCCGAGCTGAATGAGCAGGAACTGATGATTCCGCACGAGCGCTACGGCATTCAGGCCAACTCCATCGGCTTTTTGATTGACAACGACGCACCGATGGCGTGGCGCGGGCCGATGGTGTCGCAGGCGCTGCAACAACTGTTCAGCCAAACCGCGTGGAACGATTTGGACTACCTCATCGTCGATATGCCGCCGGGCACGGGCGATATTCAGCTCACCATGTCGCAGAAAATTCCGGTCAGCGGTGCGGTCATCGTCACCACGCCGCAGGATTTGGCGCTGATGGATGCGCGCAAAGGCTTGGTCATGTTTGAGAAAACCAATATTCCGGTGCTCGGCATCGTTGAGAATATGGCGCTGCACGTCTGCTCGAACTGCGGTCACGAAGAAGCGATTTTCGGCGCAGGTGGTGCGCAAGCGATGAGCAAAGACTACCATGTGCCGCTGCTTGGTCAACTGCCGCTGGCGATGGCGATTCGCGAAAATGCGGATGCGGGCAAGCCGAGCGTCGCGGCTGATCCGAGCGGCGTTCATGCGCAACACTATGCCGCCATCGCGCGACAAGTCGGTCTGGCGCTGGCGCGTCGTCCGAAAGATTTGACGCATAAAATCCGTGTGTCTTCAGCCGTACAATGACGCGCTGATGGGTGTATTCGCACAGCGCATGAGCGAGGCGAATGATTGGGTGCATGATCGGTTGGGGATTGGGCTGTTTGGCTTGGGTGTTGAGGTCAATGGTGATAGAATAGAACACGATTGATCCACAGTTCATTCGACTTTTATTCATCATCATGCACATTCGCCAACGCACCCGTCAACGCATCGCCACAGGACTGATGATCCTGTTTTTGGCGTTGGCATTGGTGCCGATTTACCAAATTTTGGCCAAAATGTCGCCGGGTGGTCGCTTTGTGCAACTGTGTTCGGCCATGGGCATTCAGACCGTTTGGGTGGCCGATGAGGCGGATGGTGGCTTGCCATTGCTAAAAGCCAACGCCAAGGTTAATTCAATCATTGGCGCTGAGTCAATCGGCGCATCCGGTAGCGCAAGCGCTGCGGCAAAAAACGCCCCGAATCTTACCAGTCCATTCGGTAGTTGCGAATTCTGTTGGACCAGTGTTTTAGCCACGGTGCTGCCGTTGGCGCTGGTGCTTGTCTTTGGTCTGCCGACGACGCAACTCATCGCGCCGGTACCGCAGACGCAGGCATTTCAATCCTTCTTACGGCAGTGGCACGCGCGGCCACGAGCGCCGCCTCTCGCTTTTTAATCTAATCCGTTGACGAAACGTCGGTGCGCATGATGACTCATGCGCCGCGATTGCATTTCGCTGTCTATACGCATTGATTAAGGAGTTCGCATGAAATTAACTATCCGAGGGCGTTACGCCGTGATGGCGCTGCTGGAGTTGGCCGAATACGACGGCGCGACGCCGATTAGCCTGTCATTGATTGCCGAGCGGCAAAAATTATCCCTGTCTTATTTAGAGCTGCTGTTTGGCAAACTGCGTCGGCGCGGCTTGGTCAAAAGTGTGCGTGGGCCGGGTGGCGGCTATGTGCTGGCAAAGCCCGCAGACGATATCTCTATCGCGCACATTATCACGGTGGTTGATCCGGCATCGGGTGAGTCGCTGGATAAATCGTCGGCTGAACAGGCGGATGATTTGGGGTTCAATGGTTTTTTGGATCGCTATTTGTGGAATCATCTGAACCAGAAAATCCTGGAGTATTTGCAAGGCGTGTCTTTGGCCGATTTGCTTGATCAACACACCAGCATGGTACGCACGCAGCATTTGCATTCACAGAATACCACTCGTAATGCCACACCTTTATTGAGCGTGATGAGATTTGCGTCATAAAACCAACTGTTTTGATCGGATATTGTGTTGTCGGCAGGGGCTTTTCATGCCCCTGCTTTTTTGGTGTTGCTTTTATGCATTTCTAATATTTCAGTTTTTTTTAAAAACAAATAAACGAAGTGGGTTTTTAATAACTTATTGTTTTTTAAATAGAAAATATATTCGTGTAACAAAAATTTATAATAAAAATAAATTATATTGATATATCAAGTGCAAATATAAAAGAAAATTCGGAGAAAATGCGTGCTACTATTTATTCAGTATTTCAACTGAATTTCATCCGAAAACCGAGGTCGAGGCGTGTATGCGTACATCCTCTTGGGCGCGTCGGGGGAGGTGTCTATGAAGCATTTTTTGCATGTGCGAAAACTGAATTTGGGCTGGCATTTGCTGGCGATAGTATTGCTGAAAATAGCGGTTTTATACGCGCTATGGCTGGCGTTCATCCAGCCGTATAAAGTTAAAGTCAACCAAGACAATTTGGATTGTCTCTACAGCAGTTCATCCCACTGCGCTCACCCGATTTCGAATCAACCTGTTCAAAATAGTAAGGAGAAACAACCATGATTGATGCCGGTGCGGTGGATGCCGCGCGGTTACAGTTCGCTGTGACGGCGCTGTATCACTTTATTTTTGTACCCTTGACCTTGGGGTTGTCATTCATTTTGGTCGCGATGGAGTTGACCTATGTACTGTCGGGTAAGCAGATTTACAAGGACATGACGAAGTTTTGGGGAAAGTTGTTCGGGATTAACTTTGCGCTCGGTGTGACCACTGGGATTACGATGGAGTTTCAGTTCGGTACCAACTGGGCGTATTACTCGCATTATGTCGGCGATATTTTTGGTGCGCCGCTGGCGATCGAAGGGTTGATGGCGTTTTTCCTTGAGTCAACCATGATCGGGTTATTTTTCTTTGGTTGGGATCGTTTGTCCAAGGGGCAGCATTTATTGGTAACTGCTTTATTAGCTGTGGCGAGTAATTTGTCTGCGGTGTTGATTTTGATCGCCAACGGCTGGATGCAAAATCCGGTCGGCTCTGAGTTTAATCCGATCACCACGCGCATGGAGTTGACCAGTTTTTCAGAGATTTTGTTCAATCCTGTGGCGCAGAGTAAATTCGTGCATACCGTATCGGCAGGCTATGTGACCGGCTCGGTGTTTGTGTTGGCGATTTCGGCTTGGTATTTGCTCAAAGGCAAGTATGTCGAATTTGCCAAACGGTCAATTCGCATTGCTTCTGCTTTTGGCTTGGCTTCGGCCTTGAGTGTGGTAGTGTTGGGTGACGAGTCTGGCTATGCGGTGGGCGAGTTTCAACAAGCTAAATTGGCGGCGATGGAAGGAATGTGGGAAACTGAGCCAGCGCCAGCGAGCTTTAATTTAATCGCTTGGCCGAATGAAGCGGAGCAAAAAAATGATTGGGCGATTCACATTCCGTATGCGATGGGTTTGATTGCGACGCGCTCCACCGATGAGGTTTTGCCGGGGATCAAGGAGATTCGTGAGCGCAATGTCACGCGTGTTGAGTCCGGCGTGAAAGGCGTATTGGCATTGGAGGCGTACAAAAAAGATCAAAGCAATGCTGAGGCGAAAAGCATCATGCTGCAACACCAGGATGATTTGGGTTACGGTTTGTTGGTGAAAAAATACGCCAGTGATTTGAATCAAGCCACGCCGGAGATGATCCGCCAAGCGGCGCATGACACCGTGCCAAAGGTTGCGCCACTGTTCTATGGTTTCCGTATCATGGTTGGATTGGGCTTTACCTTTATCGCGATGTTTATTTATGCGTTTTGGGCGTCGGCGAACAATGTGATTCACGAGAAAAAGGGGTTTTTACGCTTTGCTGTGTGGATGCTGCCGGCACCATGGATAGCGACAAGCTTGGGCTGGATTGTGGCTGAATATGGTCGTCAGCCGTGGACGGTGAATGGTATTTTGCCGACGCATTTGTCTGCTTCCAGTGTTTCTGCCGGTGAGGTATGGGCATCGTTGGCAGGTTTTGTGCTGTTTTATACCGGCCTAATGATTGTGGAAATGTATTTGATGATCAAATACGCACGCTTGGGTCCGACTGTTTTGACCGAACAAGTGAAATAAGGAGCCGATGATGTTGGATTACATGACGTTAAAATTAATCTGGTGGCTGTTGATCGGCGTGTTGCTCATCGGTTTTGCCATCATGGATGGACATGATATGGGCGTGGGCACGTTGCTGCCGTTTGTTGGTAAAAACGATTTGGAGCGCCGCGCGGTCATCAATACCATTGCGCCGCATTGGGACGGCAATCAGGTGTGGTTCATCACCGCGGGCGGCGCGATTTTTGCGGCGTGGCCGTTTGTGTATGCGATTGCCTTCTCGGGTTTGTACTGGGCGATGTTGTTGCTGTTGGCGGCCTTGTTCTTCCGTCCAGTAGGGTTTGAATACCGTTCAAAAATCGCCAGTGATCGCTGGCGCAACAACTGGGACTGGGCGATTTTCATAGGTAGTGCGGTTCCTTCCTTGTTGTTCGGTGTGGCCTTCGGTAATTTGTTTTTAGGCGTGCCGTTCAAAATTGATGACACCATGCGCGCGTTTTTCAGCGGTAATTTCTTTCAGTTGCTTCATCCGTTTGCCTTGTTGGTGGGTGTGGTCAGTTTGACCTTGCTGATGCTTCAAGGCGGTTCCTATCTGGCGCACCGCACCGAAGGCGTAATTCAGGCTCGGGTTAAGAAGATCAACTTGTATGCGGGTGTCGTGAATTTGCTGGCGTTTACGCTGGCCGGTGTGTGGGTGTCGCAAATGGAAGGGATGCGCATTGTGACTATGAGCGATCCGAATCTGGCGATGAACCCGCTGATGAAGCAGGTGGCGATGGTTCCGGGTGGCTGGTTGACCAATTATGCATCGATGCCTGCTTTATGGATATTCCCGGCGCTGGTATATCTGTGTGTTTTGGCTACCTTGGCGTTGCAAAGTAAACACCGCACCTTACTCGGTTTTGTCACCATGTCGTTGGCGGTTGTGGGGACGATTCTGACGGCGGGTGTGGCATTGTTCCCATTCGTAATGCCATCGTCGGACAATCCGACCATGAGCTTGACATTGTGGGATGCCGCATCCAGTAAATACACGCTTAATGTCATGCTGTGGGTCGCGATTATTTTCGTGCCGATTATCTTGACCTACACTTCGTGGGCGTATCGAGTGATGCGCGGCAAAGTGACTGTGGAGTACGTCAAGGCCAATGACAAGGCGTTGTACTAAATCGATTCGATGATTGAAAAGAGGTGACTATGTGGTACTTTACTTGGATTCTCGGTGTGGCTTTGGCGGTGGTTTTTGCTGCCATGAGCGCGTTGTGGTTTGAAAATCAAGCCGATAATCAGCATAATGACAGGCACTAAGAGTCGATTGCCGCACATCATGGCGTGCGGCGTTTGCTGAAGATAACCGAATGAGGCGGACATTTTGTGTCCGCCCTATGTTGTATATAAGATTGGTACGGAGACATTTTGAAACACATTACCATTGTCGGTGCGGGCTTTGCGGCTTTGAAAGCGGTCAAACAATTGCGCCAATTGAGTCAAGAGGTGGAAATCACCTTGATTGCGCCGCGTGCGGAGCTGCATTATTTACCGGGCATTATTTGGATTCCGAATGGTTTGCGCACGCGCGAGGATTTGATCGTGCCGTTGCAGTCGTTTTTTGCGCGGCATCGCGTGCGTTTTCATCAGGCGAACGTGACCGGTGTGAGCGCGGATGGTCGCGTGGTGCATACGGATCAGGGCGATGTGGTGAACGACGGGCTGCTGATTGCTACGGGTGGGCGTTTTATTAAAAAGCTGCCGGGTATTGAGCACGCGATCACGCCGTGCGAGGGGATTGATGCGGCGGAAAAAATTCGCGATCGGATTCAGTCGATGGATTCCGGCACGATTGCCGTCGGCTTTGCGGGTAATCCCAATGAGCCGAGTGCGATGCGCGGCGGGCCGATGTTTGAATTTTTGTTTGGCATTGATACCCTGCTGCGTCAACAAGGGCGACGTGAGCGCTTTCATCTGCTGTTTTTCAGTCCGGCGGCCCAGCCGGGCAACCGCTTGGGGCCGAAAGCGATGTCGGGCTTGTTGGCGGAAATGGGCAAGCGCGGCATTGAGACGCATTTGGGGCATAAGATGGTCGCCTTTGAGGCGGACAAAGTGTGCACCGAGGGCGGCGAATTTAAGGCCGATTTGATACTGTTTATGCCCGGCATGACGGGCAATGCGTGGTTTGATAACACGACTTTGCCGCGCTCGGCCGGTGGTTTGCTGCAGGCGGATGCGCATTGCAAGGTCGAGGGCATGAGTTGCGTTTACGTCGCTGGTGATTCGGGTAGTTTCCCCGGGCCGGATTGGATGCCCAAGCAAGCGCATATCGCTGATTTGCAAGCAGTCGCCGCTGCGAAAAATCTGTGGGCGGAGTTAAACGGGCAGCCTGCCGATACGCGCTTTAAGGTTGAGTTGATGTGCATCATTGACTCGGTGAATAAAGGCGCGCTGGTGTTGCGCAGTGAGCGCCGCGCGATTGCTTTGCCGCCGATGCGGCTGTTCCATTGGCTCAAGCGTGCGTTTGAATGGTGGTATTTGCGCCAATACCGCTGATCATCCCGCTTTGCCGAGGGAAGTCCGCTGCCAAAACCGCCACGAGTGAGGTCAATCTCACGTAAAATGGCGGTTTTTTGCTACTTGCGCGTTCGCGCTTTTATTATGTCTGTTGATCTGAACCAAATTCGTCACGAAGTCGAGCATCGCCGCACCTTCGCCATCATTTCCCACCCCGACGCGGGGAAAACCACGCTCACGGAAAAACTCCTGCTGTTCTCCGGCGCGATTTTGGAGGCGGGTACGGTCAAAGGCAAAAAGGGCGGTAAATTCGCCACCTCCGACTGGATGGAGATTGAGAAGCAGCGCGGCATTTCGGTCGCGTCCTCGGTCATGCAGTTCGAGTACAAAGACCATTTTGTCAACCTGCTCGATACGCCCGGTCACCAAGACTTTTCCGAGGATACGTATCGCGTGCTGACCGCCGTGGATTCGGGGTTGATGGTGATTGACGCGGCCAAAGGTGTGGAGACGCAGACCATCAAATTGCTCGATGTGTGTCGCTTGCGGCATACGCCGATTGTCACGTTTATGAATAAATGTGACCGCGAAGTGCGCGATCCCTTGGATTTGCTTGACGAGGTTGAAAGCATTTTGAAAATCAACTGTGCGCCGGTGACGTGGCCGATTGGCAAGGGTAAAAACTTCAAGGGGGTTTACCATTTATTGCGCGATGAGGTGCTGCTGTTCGAGGCGGGGACGGAAAAAATCGTACTCGATTTGGAGGTCATCAAGGGCATCGACAATCCGCGTTTGGACGAGCTGTTTGCCGATGAAGCGGCGCAGTTGCGCATGGACATCGAGTTGGTACAGGGCGCGTCGCATTCATTTGACTTGGACGAATTTTTGGCCGGTCGCCTGACGCCGGTGTTTTTCGGCTCGGCGATCAATAATTTTGGTGTGCGCGAGATTCTCGATGCGTTGCTGGAGTGGGCGCCTGCACCTGCGGGGCGCGATGCGACCGCGCGCGAAGTCATGCCGACGGAAGGCAAATTTTCCGGTTTCGTATTCAAAATTCAGGCGAATATGGATCCGAAGCACCGTGACCGCATTGCGTTTTTGCGCGTGTGTTCGGGTAAATTCGAGCGCGGCATGAAAATGAAACATTTGCGCTTGAACCGCGATGTGGCGGCGAACTCGGTCGTAACTTTCATGTCGCACGCACGCGAAATCGTCGAGGAGGCATTCGCGGGCGACATCATCGGCATTCCGAATCATGGCAATATTCAGATTGGCGATAGCTTTTCTGAAGGTGAAATGTTGGCGTTCACCGGCATTCCATTTTTCGCGCCGGAATTATTCCGCATTGCGCGCATCAAAAATCCACTGAAAATCAAACAGTTGCAAAAAGGTTTGCAGCAACTCGGCGAAGAGGGCGCGGTGCAGGTGTTCAAACCAATGAACGGTTCGGACATCGTGCTTGGCGCGGTCGGCGTGCTTCAGTTTGACGTGGTGGCGCACCGCTTGCAAGCCGAATACGGTGTGGAAGTCATGTTTGAAACGCCGTCCACCCACATCGCGCGCTGGGTGTCGTCGGAGAATAAAACCCAATTGGCTGAGTTTGAAAAAGCGCAGATGAATAATTTATCCGAAGATGCGGCGGGCAATTTGACCTATCTGGCCAATCACCGTGTGAATTTGGACATGATGAAGGAGCGCTACCCCGACTTGGTGTTCCACGAAACGCGCGAACATGCGGTGAATCTGAGCGGGGCGTGAGGCGCTCATCCATCAAAAAGCCGTTGCGAGTTGCAACGGCTTTTTTACGGATAACGATAATGCGTCATGCAATCACATCACTTTGCGAATCTGCATGGTGTCGGAGCTACCGCTTTTCCCCATGGTTGAACCACGGGTAATCACGATGGTGTCGCCTTTTTGCACAATGCCTTTTTCAGACAAAATCTTTTGTACGGTGTTGGCAACCTCGTATG
Organism: Puribacter membranae; assembly: GCF_055380425.1. Lineage (NCBI taxonomy): Bacteria > Pseudomonadati > Pseudomonadota > Betaproteobacteria > Burkholderiales > Burkholderiaceae > Puribacter > Puribacter membranae. Next base: position 1,724,499 of record NZ_AP040167.1, on the reverse strand, counting down.
GCAGCATGTCTTTGTCCAACAAGTCCATCACGGTAACTTCGCGGTACAGGCTCAGACGACGCAGGGTACGGATGTTTTTGCTGAATGCGTAAATCGGTGTGTTGATGTTGTGGCGTGACATCCACAGCGCCGAGGAGCCGGATTCGGTCATCACGGCAATCGCTTTGGCATTCAGATGGTGCGCGGCAAAGACGGCCGAAATGGCAATGGATTCGTCCACGCGGGTAAAGACGTAGTCGCGTAATTCGCGATCCAGATCAACGCGCGAGGACAGCTCTGCTTCGTCGCAGACCTGAGCCATGGTTTGCACCGTGGTGACGGGGTATTCGCCCGAGGCGGTTTCCGCCGAGAGCATCACCGCGTCGGTGCCATCCAATACGGCGTTGGCAACGTCGGAGACTTCCGCGCGCGTTGGCACATGACTGGTGATCATCGACTCCATCATTTGTGTGGCGGTGATCGAGAGTTTGTTCATGTCGCGCGCTTTGCGGATCATCATTTTTTGCAGCGCCGGTACTTTGGCATCGCCCACTTCTACGGCCAAATCACCGCGTGCCACCATCAGACCGTCAGAGGCTTCGAGGATTTCTTCGAGGTTGGGAATGGCTTCGGCGCGCTCGATTTTGGCGATCAGCAGTGCGTCGCCGCCGGCGTTGCGCAGCAGTTCACGTGCCATATACATGTCGGCACGACTTTTCGGGAATGACACGGCGAGAAAGTCGGTTTGAAATTGTGCGGCGACTAAAATGTCGGCCATGTCTTTGGCGGTCAATGCTGCAGCGGACAGGCCGCCACCGAGCTTGTTGATGCCTTTGCGGTCCGACAGTTTACCGCCTTGTTCCACGATACATTCGAGCGCGTCGCCGGTGTTGTTCTCCACGCGCATACGGATTTTACCGTCGTCCAGCAGAAGGATGTCGCCCGCATGGACGTCTTTGATCAGGTCTGGGAAATCTAATCCGACGCGGCTGGCATCGCCCGGAACATCGGCCTGTTTGTCAAAAACGAAGGTGCTGCCGTTGGCCAAAAACACGCTTTTGTCTTCGAATTTGGAGATGCGGATTTTCGGCCCTTGCAAATCGGCCAATACGCCGATGTGGATGCCTTCTTCCTCGGCAATTTTGCGCACGGTATTGACGCGGTCAATGTGCTCTTGCGCCGTTCCGTGGGAAAAATTGATACGAACCACGTTGACGCCGGCGCGAATCATGTCGCGCAAAACCTCTTCGGATGTGGATGCAGGGCCAAGCGTGGCAACAATTTTGGTGTCTCTCATGGGGCTCCTTTGTTGTGTGGGGTTTGTTGTTGGTAGGTAAACGTTATCATAATAGACGAATTTTAGTCGGTCATTATGTCATCATGATGTCGATGCTTACTTCTTCTTGTTCATCTGAAACAGCGCGGCGACCGGTTTTTTGGTTTTTACCAGCGGCATGCGGCTGGACAAATGGGTGTGTGCCAAATCAGGTTTTGAATGGGTTTGATTCGCTTCGCTGCTCGCTACGTACGGTTGTGAAAAGAACGGATCGTCCGACACGCTCATCTGGCGACGCAGGTAGTTGAGCTCATCCTCGTCAATCGCGCTTCGGCGGTGCGGCGCGCTTTTCTCGATGTTGCGAATGCGCGCTTCGGCACTGCCATGATCGTTGTGCTCCGATGTTGGTCGAGTACGGGTACGTTCCGGTTTACTCACGGTGCGCAGCTCGAATTCCTGCTTGGTCAGTTTTTTAATGGCGCTCAGCAGTCGCTCATCGTCCTCTGTGACCAAGGACAGCGCGCGTCCGCTCGCACCGGCGCGACCGGTGCGGCCAATGCGATGCACGTAGTCTTCGGCGTTGTACGGCAGGTCAAAATTGACCACGCACGGCATGTCGGCAATGTCCAAGCCCCGCGCAGCGACGTCGGTGGCGACTAGAATCGGTACGGTGCCGTTTTTAAACTCGTCCAGCGTGGCCAAACGCTCGGTCTGCGTTTGGTCGCCGTGCAGCGCGCGCGCATTGACCTGAGCGCGTTGCAAAAACCGTGCCAAATCGCGGGCTTCGATTTTGGTGTTGACGAAAATCATGGCCTGCTCGACCGATTCTTGGCGCAGCAATTGCGCCAGCGCACTGCGTTTGTGGTTTTTGTCCTGAACGCGGTACATCGCTTGCGTGACGTTGGTCGCGGTGGCGTTGCGCTGTGCGGTTTCAATCAGAATCGGTTGGTTTTGGTAGGATTCGGCCAGTTTACGAATTTCGCCGGAGAAGGTCGCGGAAAACAGCAGCGTTTGGCGCTGTTTCGGCAGGAGATTCAAAATGCGTTGCAAATCGGGCAAAAAGCCCATGTCGAGCATGCGGTCAGCTTCGTCCAAGACCAAATACTGCACTTGGTTCAGGTTGACGTTGCGTTGTTCCAAGTGATCCAAGAGTCGGCCGGGCGTGGCGATGAGTAATTCAACACCGGCGCGCACGGCGGGCGTTTGCGTTTTGATGTCCACGCCGCCGAACACCACGGCAGTGCGAATCGGCGTATGCTTGGCGTAGGTTTGTGCGTTGTCCGCGACCTGCACCGCCAATTCGCGCGTTGGGCACAGCACCAGTGCGCGCACGGGATGGCGCGCGGGCGAGGTGCTGGTGGAGGCCAAAGGCAGGATTTTTTGCAAAATCGGCAACACGAAACTGGCGGTTTTGCCGGTACCGGTCTGCGCCGAGCCCATCACGTCGTGTCCGGCCAATACCACGGGAATGGCTTGCGCCTGGATCGGCGTGGGCGTGGTGTAACCCGCATCATGGATGGCGCGCAGAATGCGCTCGTCCAAGCCAAATTCGACAAACGTGGTCGGTGCTGTGGTTGGCGCGATGATCGGTTCATTCTGGCTCGGCGGATGGGTGTTGTTGCTCATGTCGTGTGAATTCTGTTTTCTAATCAATACAGCCGCTATTGTAGCCGATTCACGCGCTGCCGATAGAGGCTTTTCCTGAACGGGCGTGCGCCGACGTGTTTGGACGAAGCTTTGTGGATGTATCTTGTTTTTTGCCAAAAATCGCCTAAAATAGCACGACTGTACGATTTAAATTGCAAAGGAACGGAATGAATCATCCATTATCAGCAGACGGCGCCATCCATATGGGCGACAGCACGCCACTGACCCAAGCCGCCGCAGACATCACGCGCTCACAGATCGAGACGATGGGCGAGCCGGTGGCGCGTACCTTGAAACACCGTCGCAGTTTTTGCTACGAGGTGTTTGAGCGTGAGGACGGGCTTTGGGACATCGAAGCACAGATGCAGGATCGCAAAAGCTATCCGTTCACCTTGGCCAGCTCGCTGCGCGCGCCTGCCGAGCCGCTGCACAATATGATTTTGCGCGTGACGGTGGATAATGCGTTCAATATCGTCGCGGTGCAGGCCAAAACTTTGGGCGCGCCGTATTTGGCGCAATGTCAGACCATCGCGCCGGATTATCAAAAAATGGTGGGATTGAATATCGTCAACGGCTTTCGTCCGGCGATTCGCGAACTATTCGAGGGCGTGGAAGGCTGTACGCATTTGACCGAATTGGCCAACAGCCTGCCCACCGTGGTCATTCAGGGCGTCGCGGTCGAGTTGAATGTACGCCACCGCAATGCGGTGGGCGAGGAGAAGGCGGGTCGGCCATTCCAAATCGATAAATGCCACGCGCTGGCCGAAGGTTCGGAGGCGGTCAAACTCTATTATCCGAAGTGGTATAAACAGCCGAAAACTGAGTCGTCCGACTAAAAAAGCCGCGCACTTCATGCTGATGTAGGACGGCTTTTGGGTAGATTTTGACCATTGAATTCAATGTGTTTAAGGAAACGCGGAATAAATTTGTTTTTCAGCTCAAGCATTTATACAGGCGAGCATACTTGAAAGCATCCGCAATTTTAATATTTTGATTTTGTTCAAATTTTGTCAGGGTTTCCCTGACAAAATTTCCAATACTAAGCACGGAAAAAGTAGGGTTTTACTTTTTCCGTATTTCCTTAAATCCACATGAAAAAGGCGTATATTGATAACGCAATGAGGTAGAATGTTTGCGCTAGGATTCACACGTTCCGAGCATGCGTGCCGATGAGCGCGCATGCTCTCGTTTTGTATGTACTATCAATGACTCGAAGGAGTTTTTGTCATGAAGATTCATGAGTATCAAGGTAAAGAAATTCTGAAAAAATACGGTGTGCCCGTACCGCGCGGTATTCCTGCTTTTTCAGTGGATGATGCGCTCAAAGCCGCGCAGGCGCTGGGTGGATCGGTTTGGGTTGTGAAAGCGCAAATCCACGCGGGCGGTCGCGGTAAAGGCGGCGGTGTCAAAGTCGCCAAATCCATGGATGAAGTCAAACAATACGCCGAGCAAATTTTGGGCATGCAATTGATCACGCACCAAACCGGTCCGGCGGGGCAAAAAGTACGTCGCCTGCTGATTGAAGAGGGCGCGGACATTCAAAAAGAATACTACCTCGGCATGCTGGTGGATCGCGCCTCACAAAAAGTCTGCGTGATGGCCTCGTCCGAAGGTGGCATGAACATCGAAGAAGTCGCCGAACATACACCGGAATTGATTCACAAACTTTACGTTGATCCGATCACCGGCATCACCGATGAACAAGCGGACGACTTGGCGCGCAAAATGGGTATGCCGGAGGCATCGGTCGGTGGTGCGCGTACCGTGTTACAAGGTTTGTACAAGGCCTTTGTCGAAACCGACGCCGATTTGGCGGAAATCAATCCGTTGATTACCACGGGCGAGGGCAAAGTGGTTGCGTTGGACGCGAAAATGAATTTCGATTCAAACGCCTTGTTCCGTCACCCGGAAATCGCCGAAATGCGCGATTTGGACGAAGAAGACGCGGCGGAAATCGAAGCCTCCAAATACGGCCTGTCCTACATCTCGCTCGATGGCAATATCGGTTGTTTGGTTAATGGCGCGGGTTTGGCAATGGCCACGATGGATACCATCAAGTTGTACGGTGGCGAACCAGCGAACTTCCTCGATGTGGGCGGTGGCGCGAGTACGGAAAAAGTCACCGAAGCCTTCAAAATCATGCTCAAAAATCCGAACCTCAAAGCGATTTTGATCAATATTTTCGGCGGCATCATGAAATGCGACGTGATCGCCGAGGGTGTGGTTTCGGCGGCCAAGCAGGTGCATTTGAAAGTGCCGTTGGTCGTGCGCATGAAAGGCACGAATGAAGAGCTGGGCAAGAAAATTCTGGCCGAGTCCGGTTTGCCGATTATTTCTGCGGACACGATGGCGCAGGCGGCCGAGCAGGTGGTTGCTGCAGCCAATGCAGTTGATTCCGATGGTAAATTCGCTGGCTTGGCGGGTATGGCCGGTGTCGCCGGTGTAGTGGCAGGCGTGGGTGATAAAGTCGGCCATGCGGCGGAAGAGGTCGTGGGTGTTTTGAAAACCGCAGCCACCGGCGTGGTTGATCTGGCTGAAGAAGCGGCGGAAGCTGTGGGGGATATTGCCGAAAGCTCGGTTTCAGCCGCCAAATCCGTGGTCAGCAGCGTGGTGGGTACCGTAGGTGATGTTGCCGAAGGTTCGGTGGATATTGCCAAGTCCGCCACCAGCGGCGTTGCAGGTTTGGCCGGAGAGGCCGTTGAGGCGGTGAGCGACATTGCCGGTAGCTCGGTTGATGCGTTCAAAGATGTGGTGTCCGGCGCGGACAAAGCGGTTGGCGGCGCAGCCGCGAGTGTGACCGCGGCTGGCGCAACGGCATTGGGCGTGAGCGCGCAAGGCGCGAAAGCCAGCGCGAGCTGGGTGAAACGTTTTTGGTGGCTGTTGCCGTTGGCCTTGCTGTTGGGCTGGTTGTTGAGTCAGTGCGGTGAGAAAAAGCCGAATGATTTGCCACCAGCGGCATCCAATGCTCAGGGACAAGCTGCGACGGGTGCGGTACCGCCACCTCCGGCAGTACCTGCACCGGCCAAAGGCTTGGATGCGGCGGTAGTGGATTTGTTCAAATCCAAAGGCGCGAGTATTGTTTTTGCGGGTAATCGTTTGAGCTTGAGCGGTGAAGTGGCCGATCAAGCGACCAAAGATGAATTGCTGGCTAAGGCAAAAGCGATATTGGCCAGTCTGGGCGCGAGTGTGAGCTTGGACGACAAACTGATGGTAAAAGGCGCGAAAGCCTCTGCGGGCGCCGTGCTGTTGAAAGTCAATTTCGCCACCGGCTCGTCGGTGATTCCTGAGGCCGATAAAGCCGGTTTGAATGAATTTGCCGCCGGCGCGAAAAAGGACGGTCTCAAAGGGGAAATCTCCGGTCATACCGATAATACAGGTGACGCAGCAGCCAATGTGGCGCTGTCGGATGCGCGCGCCAAAGCGGTAGTGGCCTATTTGGTGAAACAAGGCGTTGCCGCGAATGCGTTGACGGCGAAAGGCTACGGCGCGGACAAACCGATTGCCGACAACGCCACCGACGATGGTCGTGCACGCAACCGTCGCGTTGAATTCATGCCGGCTCAATGAAACATGGCTGAGTGAAGCTATTTTGAAAGATTAGAGGACATCATGAGTATTTTAATCAACAAGAATACCAAGGTCATCACCCAAGGGATGACCGGCAAAACCGGTCAATTTCATACCCGTATGTGTCGTGAATACGCCAATGGCAAAGAATGTTTCGTCGCCGGTGTAAACCCGAAAAAAGCCGGTGAAAACTTCGAGGGTGTGCCGATTTATGGCACGGTGGCCGAAGCCAAAGCGCAAACCGGCGCCACCGTGTCGGTGATTTATGTGCCGCCGGCGGGCGCTGCCGATGCGATTTGGGAAGCGGTTGAGGCGGATTTGGATTTGGTGGTGTGCATTACCGAAGGCATTCCGGTGCGCGATATGATGGCCGTGCGTGACCGCATGCGTCGTGAAAACCGCAAAACCCTGTTGCTCGGGCCGAACTGCCCGGGTGTGATCACACCGGATGAATTGAAAATCGGCATCATGCCGGGACACATTCACCGCAAAGGCCGCATTGGTGTATTGTCGCGCTCGGGAACTTTGACGTATGAAGCGGTGGCGCAGTTGACCGAGCTTGGTTTGGGGCAATCGACTGCTGTTGGCATTGGCGGTGATCCGGTCAATGGTTTGAAACACATTGATGTTATGAAAATGTTCAATGATGACCCAGACACCGATGCCGTGGTGATGATTGGCGAAATCGGTGGCGGCGACGAAGAGGAAGCCGCCCTCTGGATCAAAGAGCATATGAAAAAGCCGGTGGTCGGATTTATCGCAGGGGTGACTGCGCCGCCGGGCAAACGCATGGGGCACGCGGGCGCGATTATCTCGGGTGGCAAGGGCACGGCGCAGGAAAAGCTGGAGATCATGGATGCCTGCGGCATTGCCGTTACCCGCAATCCGTCGGAAATGGGGCGCTTGCTTCAATCGAAGTTGTGATGTTTTTTACGCGTGCGTCGGATTGAGAAAAGGCATCCGAGGATGCCTTTGAGGTTGTTGAGAAAGCTCCGTTTTGGCTCATCGCCCGTTTCGAGTGGGGAATCAGGGCGAGCGGTTTTTAATCCATTCGTCAATGAAGTTGATAATAAATAAAGGTTCTTTGTGAGAGTAATTCAATTTTTGAGCGTGATGTTTCGTGAATTTTGGGGTGCGTGGCTGATTACCTTCTCAGCTTTGGTGGCGGCTTATTTTGTCGGTGGACGATTTAATGAGATGGCGGCTTGGTCAGCTGTATTAGCCGTGTTGATTTTGGTGGTGTTTGAGGTGTCCATTTCGTTTGACAATGCGGTCGTGAATGCGATTGTCTTGAAACGCCAGAGTCCGGCGTTTCGCGTGGCCTTTTTGACCATTGGGTATTTGATTGCCGTGGTTGGGGTGCGTTTGGTTTTGCCTTTTGTCATTGTGGCATTCGCGACGGGTATGGAGTTTGCTCAGGTATACCATATGGCGGTGTATAACCCCGATGAATACAGCCATCAACTGCATTTGCATCATGTGGAGGTGATGCTGTTTGGTGGTTCGTTTTTGCTGATGGTGGCGCTGACGTGGTTGTTCGATCATGAACGCGAAATTCATTGGTTGGGCGGCTTAGAGCGCCGCTTGGCGCAATTGGGACGACTGTCTATGATGGCGGTTGGGATTACATTGCTGTTGCTGTTGCTGGTTATTTTTGCGTTGCCGGTTGAAAAGCGTTATGTGGGGTTGTTGGCAGGCGTGATGGGCACGGTGATTTATGTGTTTGTGGGTAGCTTGAGTGATGCCTTTGGCGGCGGAAACGATTATAGCGAAGCGACACAGATGGTGAAAAAGGGCTTTTCCGCCTCGCTCGGAGCGTTTATGTATCTGGAGGTGCTGGATGCTTCTTTTAGTTTTGATGGGGTGATCGGCGCGTTTGCGATCAGTAAGGATATTTTTGTCATTATGCTGGGCCTGGGGGTTGGTGCGCAGTGGGTACGAAGTTTGACGGTGTTTTTGGTTGAGCGTGATACCTTGAGCGAGTATCGTTATTTGGAGCATGGCGCGCATTGGGCGATTTTGGCCTTGGCGTCATTGATGTTTTTGAGTTCGATCGTTGAGGTTCCCGAGGTGGTGACGGGGCTGATCGGTTTGATATTGATTGCGTTGTCGTTCTGGTCGTCCTTGATTGCACGGCGGCGTGATTTAGCGAGCCGTTAAGGTGAATTGTTGATAGAAACGCTCAAGATTGTGAATTTTGAGCGTTTTTTTATGCCTCATTTGTCCATACTGATTGGTTATAATGAAGTTGAATAAAAGAATTGATTGAGTTTTTGAAAAGGAGTACCCGCAGCAGTTTGACTTCATCCAACTTTATGATAAGGAGGTCTGTATGAGTGTAGATCGTTTGAGCCGTTTGGCGCGTCTGGCGTCTGAGAAAAACAATCCGTGTGTGACTATTTCCTTGAACACGCACCGTACCCATCCTGACAATGCGCAGGACGCGATTTTATTGAAAAACCTGTGCGCGGAAGCGGAAAAGCGCTTGATTGATGAATTTGGCAAGCGTCCGGTTGCAAAAATTTTGGATGACTTGAGCGCGTTGCCTGAGCAAATTGACATTCAACATAATCTGGACAGTCTGCACATTTTTTTGTCGAACGACACCAAGGAAATGCTGAAATCGACTTGGCCAACCACGATGCAAGGCGTGTATATTGATGATCGCTTCGCGGTGCGCGATGCGATCAAGGCGTATAACCGCAGTGAGTCGTACCTGTTGATGGTGCTGTCGCAAGGCGGCGTGCAGCTGTACGAGGTGATTAACGACGCTATCGTGGAGGAGATTCGTAACGATGATTTTCCATTCAAAGCGAATCCGCACTACATCACGCACAGCGACAAACGCAGTCAGGCCAGTCTGATGGACAATATGCTGCGTGAGTATTTTAATAAGGTCGATAAGGCTTTGGTTAAGGTGTACAACCAAATGGGGCTGCCGTGTGTGGTGATTTCAACTGAGCAAAACAACAGTCACTTGATGCATGTCGCGGATCGTCCTGCCGTTTATGTGGGGCATAGCGCGATTAACTATAACGCGATGGCCGAGCATGATTTGGGCAAGCAGGCGTGGGTTGATGTGATTGAGCCGCTGCAAAAAGAGCGTCGTGCCAAGGCGATTGAGGAAATGCAGGAAGCGGTCGCTGGCACGGGTGTGTTGACTGATTTGCAGGAGATTTATCAGGCCGCCATCGATGGTCGTGCTGATCTGTTGATTGTGCATGAGTCGTTTGCGCAGCCGGTGATGATGAAAGATGAGCGTACCTTTGATTTCATTGATGATCCGACCGTTCCAGGTGCGATTGACGATATTGTCAGTGTGATTGCTTGGGAAGTCGTCGCCAAAGGTGGGCGTTCGGTCTTTACCCAGCAAGATCAGTTCAAGTCGCTCGGTAAAATTGCTTTGAAGCCGCGTTATTGATGGGGTTTACGCGCATGATTCAGCGGCAATGATGAGTTTATGCGCATGGCAACAAAAAGCGTACAGTGTGAGCTGTACGCTTTTTTTCATGTGGGGCTGAGTCATCGGCGGCTTTATTTTTGGTGCAGCAGACGCATGGCTTTTTCTACGTCGCCTGCGACCCAATCGGCAATGATGGTTTGCGCTTTGCCGATGGATTGCTCAATCGCTTCGCGTTCGGCTTGTTTGGGTGGCTTGAGTACATAGTCGACTACAGGTTGCTGCGGTGTACCGCTGTTGCGCGGATGATCAATGCCAATGCGCAGTCGCCAAAAATCGGGCGTGCCGAGTTTCGCTTGCGTGTCTTTCAGGCCGTTGTGACCGCCGGTGGAACCGCCGATTTTCATTTTTGCCGTGCCTGCGGGAATGTCCAATTCATCGTGCAGCACGAGGATGTCTTTGGGCAGGATTTTGTAAAAATTGGCCAATGCGGCAATGGCTAAACCCGAGCGATTCATATACGTCATCGGTTTGAGCAGCCAAACATCGGTGTTGGCAATGCGTGCGCGTCCGGCCAAGCCGTGAAACTTCGATTGCGTGCTCAAGGTTGTGCCGTATTCACGCGCGATGTCATCGAGCAGCCACCAGCCCGCGTTGTGCCGCGTGTCCTCGTATTCCGCTCCGTAATTGCCCAGTCCGACGATGAGTTTGGTGGTATCTGCCATGATGGTGAGAGTCTAAAAAGTAAACAACCCACCGCGAACGGTGGGCTGCCATGATAACACAGTGAAACCTTGGGGTTACTTGCCCGCAGTTGCCAAAGTGATGTCTTTTTGTTTGCCCAAGACCAAAGATACGCCTTCTGGCAAGGTCAATTGGCTGGCTTTGATCGCTTGGCTGGCTTCCAGTTTGGAAGTGTCCACGATCAATACGCTCGGCAAGTTTTTCGGCAATGCAGAGACTTTCAAGTTGAATACCGCAGGACGCACACGTTGAGACGCCAATTTCACTGCCGGTGAGTTTTCGCCACCCACGAATTTCAACGGTACTTTGGCCACAACGGCTTCGTCTGCATTCACGCGTTGCAAATCAATGTGCAAAACCATTGGTTTGAATGGGTGAACTTGTACGTCACGCACGATCACTTGCTCCACCGCGCCGTCCAATTCCAAATCCAAAACGGAGTAGCGCACGCCTTCTTTACGCAAAGCGTGGAACAAAGTGTTGTGATCCAATTCGATTGATAAAGCGGCACCTGATGAACCATAAACGACGCCAGGTACTTTACCTTCACGACGCATACGGCGGCTCGCACCCGTACCGTGCAGGGCACGGCTATTTGCAGTAATTTTCATAAATATGCTCCAAAAAATAAAAAATGATTTGAACGATTTCAAATCAATCTGTCCATCCGCGACCAGATGGTTTGTGCGGCGCGTGTTCAAAACACCCACCGCGCAAAATATGTCGGCGCCTGTTCAAAAGTCAGATGAAAATCAGATGACTTCGCTGAACAAGGAGCTGACCGATTCCTCTTTGGCGATGCGAATAATCGTCTCGCCCAATAATTTTGCACAGCTGAGCTGGCGGATTTTACTACTGGCGGCGGCCTGAGCCGACAACGGGATGGTGTCGGTAACCACCAATTCATCCAGTACCGACGCATTCACGCGCTCAATCGCCGGACCGGACAACACGGGGTGTGTACAGTAGGCCGATACATGAATGGCGCCACGACTTTTCAACACTTCCGCCGCTTTGCACATCGTGCCGGCAGTGTCCACCATGTCGTCGATCAATAAGCATGAGCGGCCTTCCACTTCACCAATGATGTTCATGACTTCCGACACATTGGCTTTCGGACGGCGTTTATCAATGATCGCCAAGTCGCATTCCAATTGCTTCGCAAAAGCACGCGCACGCGCCACACCGCCGATATCCGGTGAAACCACCAGCAAATTTTCAAACTGCTTGGATACCACGTCGCTCAATAAAATTGGCGAGGCATAAATATTGTCCACCGGCACGTCGAAAAAGCCCTGAATCTGATCGGCGTGTAAATCCATGGTCATCACGCGATCCACACCGGCAGCACCAAGCATATTCGCCACCAATTTGGCCGTGATCGCCACACGCGCAGAGCGCGGACGGCGGTCTTGACGCGCGTAGCCGAAATACGGCATGGCAGCGGTGATGCGTCCTGCCGACGCGCGACGCAGTGCGTCGGCCATAATCAACACTTCCATCAACGACTCATTGGTCGGTGCGCAGGTTGATTGCAAAATAAACACTTCGCGACCACGGACATTCTCATTGATTTCGACAGTCACTTCGCCGTCTGAAAAACGTCCAACCTTGGCATTGCCCAATGGAACACGCAGGTAATCAGCAACATCCTGAGCCAGCTTGGGGTTGGCATTCCCCGTGAAAATCATGAGTTCATTTGTGGACATGGTGCAAATCCTATGGAAGTTTTTTTGGAAGAGTTCTTTCACCAAGACTTCCGCATCGCCACCGATAGCGTCAAGAAGAGGGCTTCGTGAAAAAACGCCTCAGCCAAAAATACCAAGGGTTATGTGAGTGTACCAAAAAAAATTGCCCGCCTCCGAGGCTTTTATACGGAACTGCGGGCAATTTAACTTTATTTTTGGCAGAGGAAGAAGGATTCGAACCTTCGAATGCTGGAATCAAAATCCAGTGCCTTAACCGACTTGGCGACTCCTCTACGCGAGAACGAAATTATAGCCCGACTCGAAAATAAATTGCAAGAGGGGTTGTGAAAAAATTGATACAAAATGATTGGTTTGCGGCCTATAGGCAACACCCGGGCGGTTCTGTCGCGCGGGTGTGTTGCTTTTTTCTATAAAAATCCTGTGGCGTGGGGGCTGTCTGAGAGCTGCTGAATGAGCGCGTGTAAACAGGCGGTTTCCATAAAATCGAAGATGATTTTGCTTGATTTTATATATTAAATTAGAATTAAGAAAATATTGCTATATCGGTAATTTTAATATAAAGTATCGCTCAAACAGTTTTTAGGTTCAGCGTGGCGGTGACTGAGCGCTGCCTTCGGGTATTTAAGGATTATTTCAGGAGAACTCACATGACACAGATTTTTGCAGACAACACGCAGTCGATTGGTCAGACGCCTTTGGTGCGCATCAACCGCATTACCGAGCAAGAGGGCGCGCAGGCCACGGTTTTGGCCAAAATTGAGGGGCGCAATCCGGCCTATTCGGTCAAGTGCCGTATCGGTGCGGCGATGATTTGGGATGCGGAGCAACGCGGTGTCCTGACGGCAGGCAAAGAGTTGGTCGAGCCGACCAGCGGTAACACCGGCATCGCCTTGGCTTTTGCGGCGGCGGCGCGCGGTATTCCGATTACCTTGACCATGCCGGACACCATGAGCGTGGAGCGACGCAAATTGCTCGCGGCCTATGGTGCAAAATTGGTGTTGACCGAGGGCGCAAAGGGCATGAAAGGCGCGATTGCGAAAGCGGAGGAAATCGCCGCATCCGATCCCGATAAATATGTGCTGTTGCAGCAGTTCAAAAATCCGGCCAATCCGGCGATTCACGTATCGACCACCGGTCCGGAAATTTGGAATGCGACCGGCGGTAAAGTGGATATTTTGGTTGCGGGTGTGGGTACGGGCGGCACGATCACTGGTATTTCGCGTTATTTTAAAAACGAACGCAAAGCACCGTTGTGGTCGGTGGCGGTGGAGCCTGCCGCGAGTCCGGTGCTGACGCAAACGCGCAACGGCGAGCCGATTCAACCCGGCCCGCATAAAATCCAAGGCATCGGCGCGGGCTTTGTGCCGGACACTTTGGATTTGAATGTGGTGGATCAAATCGAACAGGTGACGAACGAGGATGCGATTGAATACGCGCGTCGTTTGGCCAAAGAAGAGGGCATCATCGCCGGTATTTCGGGCGGCGCGGCGTTAGCGGTAGCGGTGCGTTTGGCCAAACAACCGGAGCTCGCGGGCAAAACCATTGTGGTGATTTTGCCGGATTCGGGCGAGCGCTATTTGAGCGCGGTGTTGTTTGAAGGGCAATTTGATCCGGTGACCGGTTTGCCGGTGGAATAATAGATTGATAGATTGCACAATCAACCCGCTCGCTCGAGCGGGTTTTTTGATGGCAAAAATGTGCTCCAATAGGTCTGTTAATTCTTATCGTTCAATCAAGCGGCTCGGCTATAATTCGTCGAATATGTTTTGACAGATGATTTGATTTGCACGGGGATATCATGAGCCAAACAGCTTCCATTCAGGCCACGCAAGCCAGTATTTTGAAACACCACGGTGGTGATGGTGAAGTGGCGCGCGAACGCATCACGCAAAATTTTGAACAGCGTCACGACGCGGCATTTTGGGATTTTTGGGACAAGCAGGTTGCGACTCATTATCAAGCAGGTGATGCGATTGTCGATTTGGGCGCAGGCATTGGGCAGTTTGTGCAGGCGTGCGCGCAGCGCTACCCCGACGCGTCGGTGATCGGTATTGAGGTCGCGCCGTATATGCTGGCTGATCCGCTGGAATTGCCGCGTAATGGACGCATTATCGTGGATGATTTGAACGAGCCGAGCGCCGACATTGCGCCGAGCTCAGCGGCAATGGTGATGGCGAATATGGTGGTGCATGAGTTGACGCAGCCGATCAAGATGTTTAAGGCCGCGCATCAGTGGCTCAAAGTGGGTGGGCGGATGTGCGTTATTGATGTGGTGCGTCGACCGCTGCGCGATTATTTGCAACGCCGTTACCCCGATACGCAAATGTGGTGTGACGAAACAACGCGCGCCGATCTTGAAGATGCATTTGAGCACTTTTTGGAACACAACCGCTACCATCCCGAAGACATTGTTTTTATGCTGGAGAGTGGTGGGTTTAAGCTGATTTCCTGCGAGCCCTTGCGCGATGGCGTGCAGACGCGAATTGTGGTGGAAAAAGTCTAAAATTTAGGGATGCATTTGGTGCATTAAGTGCGTTGCAAGCGAGCATGAGCAATAATGTGTAGGCTTGTTCATTGAATATAAGTAGAAAGGGCGATTTCGTGGGTTTGGCGGTCATTAATTCGCGCGCGTTGCTCGGCATGGCCGCGCCGCGCGTCACGGTGGAAGTACATTTGGCGGCGGGTTTGCCCTCGTTCAATATCGTGGGCTTGCCCGAAACCGAAGTCAAGGAGTCGAAGGATCGAGTGCGCTCGGCGATACAAAATGCGCTATTGGATTTTCCCGCCAAGCGCATCACGGTCAATCTGGCGCCGGCGGATTTGCCGAAGGCGTCGGGGCGGTTTGATCTGCCGATTGCGTTGGGTATTTTGATCGCCAGCGGTCAGCTCAAGGTGAAAAATTTAGCGCAATACGAATTCGCAGGGGAGTTGTCCCTCTCGGGCGAACTGCGCCCGATCACGGGTGCTTTGGCGATGACCTACGGTATTGTCCGCGAAGCGCAGACCGCGGTCTCTGCGCCCGCTGCCACGCCGACTGTGGTTTTGCCCGAAGCCAATTGCGCCGAAGCCGCATTGGTCAGCGGCGCACACATTTGGTCGGCTAAATCCTTGCTGGACGTGTGCGCCAAATTGCGCTCGCCCGATACGCAGGAGCCTGTGGTGTCTTCCGAAAGTGCGCTGTTAGTGCCGCATTATGCGCTGGACTGGGCGGATGTGCGCGGTCAAACGGCGGTCAAGCGCGCCTTGGAAGTTGCGGCGGCAGGCGGTCACAGTGTGTTGATGGTCGGGCCGCCGGGTACGGGAAAATCCATGTTGGCTGCGCGTTTGCCAAGTATTTTACCGCCCATGAGTGACCAAGAAGCCATGGAGTCGGCAACCGTACTCAGCAGCGCGGGGCAATTTCAGCCGCAGATGTGGCGCGTCCGCCCTTATCGCTCGCCGCATCATACCGCGTCGGCAGTGGCTTTGGTTGGCGGTGGTTCGACGCCGAGGCCGGGTGAGATTTCGCTCGCGCATCGTGGCGTACTGTTTATGGATGAGCTGCCCGAGTTTGATCGCAAAGTGTTGGAGGTGTTGCGCGAGCCGTTGGAGTCTGGGGAAATTCATATTTCGCGCGCCGCGCGACAGGTAACCTATCCTGCGGCGTTTCAATTGGTCGCGGCGATGAATCCGTGTCCGTGCGGTTATCAAGGGCATCCGAAAAAGGCGTGCCACTGCACGCCAGATCAAATTGCGCGCTATCAATCGCGCCTATCCGGACCGTTTTTAAATCGAATTGATATGCAGGTCGAGGTGCCGGCAGTAGAGGCTGCGGATTTGCACCAAGCGCCGACGGGCGAATCCAGTGCGACTGTTGCCGAGCGCGTGGTGCGAGCGTTTGAGCGGCAAATGGCGCGGCAACAGTGCTTGAATGCGCGTCTGTCGGTGCAGCAAATGGATGAATTTGCCACGCCGGATGATGCGGGGCGGCAGTTGTTGGTTAAGGCCATGAATCAGTTCAACTGGTCGGCGCGGGTCTATCACCGAATTTTGCGTGTAGCGCGCAGTGTGGCAGATCTGGAGGGTAGCGATACGATCAAAGCCAGTCATGTCGCGCAGGCCATACAATATCGCAGAGGATTGTTGTCCGATGGGTGATGAGCGGCATGCTTGTGGATGTGCTTGAGTTTTACGCTTAGGCGTTTTTAAAGGTAGAATGATGTTTGTTGTGGTCAATATTGATGAATTAACCGAGCAAAAGCCATAGATAGCGTTGACATTGTGGAGAGGCGTCGGTACAATTTAAAGACTTTGTGGCGTGCAATTTATCCATATTTGAGATTTCTGTTTAAACTGAAAGAAAGTGGTAAGGTTGTGCGCACATAATAATGACGTTGTCAGCCTACAAAGCATCGTATTGCTGGGTTTAAGTCCGCGATGTCGGCGCGAAAGAATTGGAATGATATGGGTTTTGCTGTTCTTGTCCAAGTGATTTTTGCGGCGATTGTGGTTGCGGTGTCGGCTTTTTTCGGCCAGCAAGCGCTTTGGTCAGCATTGATTGGTAGTGTGATCGCCATTTTGCCCAATGCTGTGTTTGCGCTGTATTTGGCCGCGTCGCCGACAGCGGTTGTGTATCGGTTTTTTGTTGGTGAAGGCGTTAAGATTTTAGTGGCGATTGTCGCGGCCGTTATTGTATGGCGACAGTTTGGCTCGCAAATTCAACCGATTGCCTACTGGGCGGGGTTGATTGTCGTGTTAAAGGCGCACAATTTCGGGTTGTTGCGTACGGTTAAAGAATAAAGGATTTTTATGAGTAGCGCAGAAGTTGGACATCACGCCCCCGCGAATGCGAAGGAATACATTGTTCACCATTTGACCAATTTGACGCAAACGGGCGAGCCGCAAAAAAACATCGTTGATTTTTCATACATCAACCTGGATACGATTTTCTTCTCTGTGTTGACGGGTTTGATTGGTTTGCTGTTTTTGATGTGGGTGGCGCGCAAAGTTACCTCCGATACGCCGAATCGCGTACAAACGGCGGTGGAGTCACTGGTTGAAATGGTTGAAGAGCAATCGTCTTCGATCGTTCATGGTGATCGTACATTTATTGCGCCTTTGGCTTTGACCGTGTTCTTCTGGGTTGTGTTGATGAACGCCTTGGACTTGGTTCCGGTTGATTTGGCTGGCTGGTTGATTGGCGTTCTGCATCTGCCGTTGCCGTATACCCGCATCGTGCCGACCGCTGACATCAATGCCCCGATTGGCATGTCGTTTGGTGTGTTGCTGTTGATGTTGTTTTATAGCTTCAAAATTAAAGGTGCTGGTGGTTTTGTTCATGAGTTGTTCAGCGCGCCATTTGGTATTGCTATGGCGCCATTTAACTTATTGCTGAATATTATTGAATTTTTAGCAAAAGCAGTCTCGCTCGGTATGCGGTTGTTTGGTAATATGTTTGCTGGCGAATTGATTTTCTTGTTGATTGCCTTGATGGGTACAGCTTGGAGCTGGGATAATCTGGGCATGAGCATTGGTTTAGGGTTGGGGCATTGGATTGCTGGTTCGATTTGGGCGATTTTCCATATCTTGATCATCCTGTTGCAAGCCTTTATTTTCATGATGTTGACTCTGGTGTATTTGGGTCAAGCTCATGATGCGCATTAATTGGGTGATTCCTAACCCAGTTGGTAATTTTGTTTGATGTTTTTATCTTTACTTTTTTTAAATAAAAGGAGTTTGTAATGAGTGCAGTTGGTTTCGTAGCTTTGGCGTGCGGTTTGATCATCGGTTTGGGTGCAATCGGCGCATGCTTGGGTATTGCGTTGATGGGTGGTAAATACATCGAAGCATCTGCTCGTCAACCTGAATTGATGGATAAATTGCAAACCAAAATGTTCCTGTTGGCTGGTTTGATTGATGCGGCCTTCTTGATCGGTGTTGGTATTGCTATGATGTTCGCGTTCGCAAACCCATTCCAAGGCTAATCAACAGAGATTCGTTGAGTGCCGCTCGCGTGTGTCGGTGTGCAGTGGTTTGCATCGCGCATGACGTGCGGTAAGTGTCTATCGCAATCCAATTCAATTGGCTTGCGTAATTAAAGGAATGATGTCGTGAATATTAATGCAACATTATTTATCCAAACCTTGGTGTTCCTCACCTTGGCGTGGGTCACCATGAAGTTCATCTGGCCGCCAATGATTAAGGCGATTGATGAGCGTCGTGAGAAAATTGCGGCCGGTTTGGCTGCTGCTGAACAAGGCAAAAAAGCTTTAGAGGCGGCAAAAGAGCAGTCTGTCAGCTTTGAGCGTGAAGCACGCGAGCATGCACAAAATATCGTGATGGAAGCGGAAAAGCGCGCGCAAGCGATCGAAGCTCAAGCAAAAACCGATGCTACTGAACAAGCGCAACGTATTTTGGCGCAGGCTCAGGCCGATGCTTCGCAAGAAGTGGTTCGTGCCAAAGATGCATTGCGTGATCAAGTTGCTGGCTTGGTGGTCGCTGGTGCTGAGCAAATTTTGCGTCGTGAAATCAATGCGGACAACCATGCGGACTTGTTGGCGCAATACAAAGCACAACTGTAAAGGCGGGTGAGATATGGCTGAGATCGGAACCATCGCCCGTCCTTACGCACAAGCCGCGTTTGATGTGGCGAAGGCAGAAAACAACCTGTCTGGCTGGGCTGCGTTTTTAGAAAATGCGGCGCAATTGGTCGGTCAGGAGCAAATTCGTCAATTGGCGCATAACCCCAAAGTGGCGAAGAATCAATTGGTTTCGCTTTTTGAAGAAGTGTTAAAGCCTTCTTCGGAATCACATAAAAATTTCTTAAGCGCCATCGTCATGCAAGGTCGAGTGGGTGCGTTGCCGGCGGTTTATGAGGCATTTTTGGATCATAAAAATGCGTACGAAGGCTCTGCTGATGCGCATATCGTTAGCGCGCATGCGATGAGTGAACAAGAGACGCATGAGTTGGTTGTCGCTTTGGAGAAAAAATTGGGCAAAAAGCTCAAGCCGGAAATCTCGGTGGACAGCAACCTGATTGGTGGTTTTTGCGTAACGGTTGGTGACGAAGTGTTGGATATGTCTGTGCGTGCAAAATTGGCACGCATGCAGTCTGCTTTGACGGTATAAACACGTAGAGCAGCAATAGATCTGTCAATCAAGGGATTGGCAGTGGTGAATAAATTTGGAGCAATGAGCATGCAACTGAACCCTTCTGAAATCAGTGAATTGATTAAGAATCGAATTCAAGGTGTGGACGACTCTGCTAACTTGCGCACGCAAGGCACGGTCGTTTCTGTAACGGACGGTATTTGTCGTGTCCACGGTTTGGCCGATGTGATGCAAGGTGAAATGTTGGAATTTCCCGGCAACGTTTTTGGCTTGGCATTGAACTTGGAGCGCGATTCGGTGGGTGCCGTTGTTTTGGGTGAGTACGAAGGTATTTCCGAAGGCGATATCGTAAAATGTACAGGTCGTATTTTGGAAGTTCCGGTCGGTCCTGAATTGCTCGGTCGCGTTGTTGACGCCTTGGGTAATCCGATTGATGGTAAAGGCCCTGTCAATGCGCAACACAAAGACGTTATCGAAAAAGTAGCGCCGGGCGTGATTTGGCGTAAATCAGTTGATCAACCTGTGCAAACCGGTTTGAAAGCGATTGATGCGATGGTTCCAGTGGGTCGTGGCCAACGTGAATTGATTATTGGTGACCGTCAAACGGGTAAAACAGCGGTTGCGGTGGATACCATTATCAACCAAAAGGGCAAAGACCTTAAGTGTATCTATGTTGCGATTGGTCAAAAAGCCTCTTCTATTATGAATGTGGTTCGTAAGCTGGAAGAACATGGTGCAATGGAATACACCACCATTGTGGCGGCATCCGCTTCGGATTCTGCGGCTATGCAATACTTGGCACCGTATGCCGGCTGCTCTATGGGTGAATACTTCCGCGATCGCGGTCAAGATGCCTTGATTATTTATGATGACTTGACCAAGCAAGCTTGGGCATACCGTCAAATTTCATTGTTGTTGCGCCGTCCTCCAGGACGTGAAGCGTATCCTGGCGACGTATTCTATCTCCACAGCCGTTTACTCGAACGCGCGGCTCGCGTGAACGAAGACTACGTTGAGAAATTCACCAATGGTGAAGTCAAAGGCAAAACCGGCTCACTGACCGCATTGCCAGTAATTGAAACCCAAGCAGGTGACGTAACCGCATTCGTACCGACCAACGTGATTTCCATTACCGACGGTCAAATTTTCTTGGAAACCGACTTGTTCAATGCGGGTATCCGTCCAGCGATTAACGCCGGTATTTCCGTATCGCGTGTGGGTGGTGCGGCGCAAACCAAAGCGATCAAAAAGCTGTCCGGTGGCATTCGTACCGACTTGGCGCAGTATCGTGAGTTGGCTGCGTTTGCACAGTTTGCTTCCGATTTGGACGAGGCAACCCGCAAACAGCTGGAACGTGGTCGCCGCGTTACTGAGTTGCTGAAACAGCCGCAATACAAACCGCTGCAAGTTTGGGAAATGGCTGCATCACTGTTTGCCGCTAATAACGGCTACTTGGATGATGTTGAAGTCAAAGATGTACTGCCATTTGAAAAAGGCATGGTTGACTTCCTGAAAACAAGTTATGGCGCATTGATTGATGGTATTGAAGCGAAAAAAGAAGTAGGCAAAGAAGACGAAGCCGCTTTACATGACGCAATCAAAGCCTACAAACAAAACTCAGCGTTCTAATTGGTATAGGATTAAGCCATGCCCAGCATGAAAGAAATTCGCGGAAAGATCAAAAGCGTACAAAATACGCGAAAGATCACAAAAGCCATGGAAATGGTCGCCGCTTCAAAAATGCGTAAAGCGCAAGAGCGTATGCGTATGGCTCGTCCATACGCAGACAAAGTGCGTAATATCGCAGCACACATGAGTGCTGCCAATTCAGAATATCAGCATCCATTTTTGACCGAGCGTGCTCAGATTAAGAATGTGGGCTTGATTTTGGTCACGACGGATAAAGGTTTGTGCGGTGGTTTGAATACCAATATTTTGCGTGCCGCAACCACCCAAATGAAAGACTGGAATGATGCCGGATGCAAGGTGCAAATGACCGCAATTGGCAGTAAAGGTCTAGGGTTTTTGAACCGAATTGGTGCGGATGTGGTGTCAGAAAGCACTCATATTGGTGATGTCCCCCATATGGATGAGTTGATTGGTGCGGTTAAAGTACAAATTGATGCTTATTTGGCGGGCGAAGTGGATGCGGTCTATCTCGCGTATACGCAATTTGTCAATACCATGAAGCAAGAGCCAGTGGTGGCGCAATTGATTCCTTTGTCAAAAAGCACCTTGGCGCAAACCGATGCTGAGAAAAAAGATTATTCTTGGGATTACATCTACGAGCCATCGGCTGAAACGGTTGTGGACGAGTTGTTGGTGCGTTATATCGAAGCATTGGTTTATCAGGCCGTTGCTGAAAATATTGCATCCGAACAATCTGCGCGTATGGTGGCCATGAAAGCAGCTTCAGACAATGCGAAGAACGTGATTGGCGAATTGCAATTGGTGTATAACAAATCACGCCAAGCGGCGATTACCAAAGAGCTGTCAGAGATTGTTGGTGGCGCGGCTGCGGTATAAACCCGATCATCGGCGTGTGTGCTCACAGCTCGCGCGCATTCTGTTTGGTATGACGATGGTGGGCTTGGTTGGCGGGTTAGCCGCTTGCCAAAAAAAGGCGGAAAATGATTTGGGTAGTCATTCAGTTGTGCGCCACAGTTCGGAATCTGTGTGCGAGGATTGGGTGAAGGTTTTGGAAATATGCCCAATGATGCGTAATAAAAGTGATCGAGAGCACATGGTCGCTGTCCTGCGTGAGCAGATGAACGGTTTGTCTGAACAAGATAAACAAAAAAGATGCCAAGAGTTAAATAGTTTTTGGCAAGTAGCATGTGGTGTGACGCCAACTCGATGACGAGTTCAAAGATGTCACGGGAATTTTAGTTAATTCATGATTGAGAGTGAAATAATGGTAGAAGGTAAAATCGTTCAGTGTATTGGTGCGGTAATTGACGTTGAATTTCCGCGTGATAACATGCCGAAAATTTATGACGCACTGGTCATGGATGGCTCTGCGTTGACTTTGGAAGTTCAACAACAGTTGGGCGATGGCATCGTTCGTACAATTTGTTTGGGTTCGTCAGACGGCTTGCGCCGTGGCGTGACCGTGAAAAACACGGGTGCACCGATCATGGTACCTGTGGGTACAGGTACCTTGGGTCGTATTATGGACGTTTTGGGTAACCCGATTGATGAAGCGGGTCCGGTCGTGACTGATGAAAAACGTTCTATTCATGCTTTGGCGCCGAAATTTGACGAATTGAGCCCATCAACAGAATTGTTGGAAACCGGCATCAAAGTGATTGACTTGATTTGTCCGTTTGCCAAGGGTGGTAAAGTTGGCCTGTTCGGCGGTGCGGGTGTAGGTAAAACCGTGAACATGATGGAATTGATTAACAACATCGCCAAACAACATGGTGGTTTCTCAGTGTTTGCAGGTGTGGGTGAGCGTACTCGTGAGGGTAATGACTTCTACCACGAGATGAAAGACTCCAACGTATTGGACAAAGTATCTCTGGTATACGGTCAGATGAACGAACCTCCAGGAAACCGTCTGCGTGTGGCCTTGACCGGCTTGACCATGGCGGAATACTTCCGTGACGAAGGTCGTGACGTATTGTTCTTCGTGGACAACATTTACCGTTACACCTTGGCCGGTACTGAAGTATCTGCGTTGTTGGGTCGTATGCCTTCAGCGGTGGGGTATCAGCCGACCTTGGCGGAAGAAATGGGCCGTTTGCAAGAGCGTATTACTTCGACTAAAAAAGGTTCGATTACTTCGGTTCAGGCCGTATACGTACCAGCGGATGACTTGACCGATCCATCGCCAGCGACCACATTTGGTCACTTGGATGCGACCGTGGTGTTGAGCCGTGATATTGCTTCTTTGGGTATTTATCCAGCGGTTGATCCTTTGGACTCAACCAGCCGTCAGATTGACCCGAATGTGATTGGCGAAGAGCACTACTCTGTCACACGTGGCGTACAAGCAACATTGCAGCGTTACAAAGAATTGCGCGATATTATTGCGATTTTGGGTATGGACGAATTGGCGCCGGAAGATAAATTGCTGGTTGGTCGTGCGCGTAAAATCCAACGTTTCTTGTCACAGCCATTCCACGTTGCGGAAGTCTTCACCGGCTCGCCAGGCAAATACGTGTCATTGAAAGAAACCATCCGTGGTTTTAAAGGCATTATCAACGGCGAATACGACCACTTGCCAGAGCAAGCGTTCTATATGGTTGGTGGCATTGACGAAGCGGTAGAAAAAGCGGCGAAAATGGGCTAATGGCATTAGCCAACCCAAATAGTCGTTGCAAGCACATGGGTGTGTGCTGAGTTCGGTACACACACATGTGAGCGGAATATAGCGGTACAAGCTTAGGAAACAGTATGAGTACAATCCAAGTAGATGTGGTGAGCGCAGAAGCAGAGGTCTTCTCAGGAGCGGCCGAGTTTATTGCCTTGCCAGGTGAAACCGGTGAGTTGGGTATTTTGCCGGGGCATACCCCTTTGATTACCCGCATCCGTCCGGGTGCAGTGCGCATTCAAAATGGTGCGGATGAGGAGCTGGTGTTCGTTGCTGGTGGCATTTTGGAGGTTCAACCGAATCACGTTACGATTTTGGCGGATACTGCGATTCGTGGTCATGATTTGGATGAGGCTCGTGCCCTGGAAGCGAAACAGCGTGCAGAGGAAGATCTGAAAGACAAAGCGTCTGATATCGACTACGCACGTGCGCAATCGGAATTGTCGGTTGCGGTGGCTCAATTGGCCGCATTGGAAAAATTGCGCAAAAAACTCAATAAATAAGCCAATTAACATCGGATGGCGCAATACGGCATTGATGTATTGCGAATTCGATTCGATGAAACAAACTGCCTGCTTTGGGCGGTTTGTTGTTTTCAGGCCATTGTTGTGGCACGTTGTGGCGCGCTAAGGAAATGGCTACACGGATATGCTTTATAATGCACGAATGATTGAATTAGACCAAGTTTCTTTTGCCTACTCACCCACCAAGCCGATTGTGCGCAATGTCTCCTTGTCTGTGAAGCAGGGACGGGCGGTGGCAGTGATGGGGCCTTCGGGTTGTGGCAAAACCACACTGTTGCGTTTGGTGGCCGGCTTGTTGCGTCCCGATTCAGGGCGCGTCATGATGCTGGGTGCGCCATTGCCGTATGACAATGCGGCGGATTTGCGACGCTTGCGTACCAAGATAGGGATGCTGTTTCAGTTCGGTGCGCTGTTCACCGATATGAGTGTGTATGAGAATGTGGCGTTTCCGCTGCATGAAACCACGGATTTATCCGAATCGCAAATCAAAGCGCGGGTGTTTGAAAAATTAGAGGCAGTTGGTTTGGCGGATGCGGCGTATAAGATGCCGGCGGAAATCTCCGGCGGGATGGCGCGGCGCGTGGCGTTGGCGCGGGCGATTGCACAAAATCCGCAAATCATGCTGTTTGACGAACCATTCACGGGTCTGGATCCGATTGCGATGGACAATATTGCGAATTTGATTCGCGAGCAGACGGATGGTCTGAATGCTGCGTCGATTGTGGTGTCGCACGACATACATGAGACGTTCGCGATTTGTGATTATGTTTACATCATGCATCAGTCGGGCATTGTGGCGCAGGGTTCGCCCGATGAGTTATTGCTCTCAAACGATCCGTTTGTGCGTCGCTTCATTCACGGGCGCGAAGAGCGCCTTGAGCACAGTGCGCCCGCCGTGACGACGCATGCGGCACATCAAGCGCGAGGTCAAGTATGAGCTGGTTAGATCAAGCGGCGCAGATTGGGCAAGATACGCGAAAAATAGTGCGCGGTTTGGGCTTTGCGACGCGGATGTTTGTGGCGCTGTTGGGAAAGGTGGGCGTATGCGTTACGCGTTTCCGTTTATTGCTTCAGCAAATCCACTTTTTGGGTAATTACTCCCTGTTGATTATGGTGGTGTCGGGCTTTTTCATTGGCGCGGTGCTGGCGTTGCAATCGTATTACGCCTTGAGTCGCGTTGGTTCTGAGGCGATGGTCGGATTGATGGTGGCGCTGTCCTTGGTACGTGAACTCTCGCCCGTGGTGGTGGCCATTTTATTCGCAGGACGGGCGGGAACGTCAATCACGGCGGAAATCGGTCTGATGAAATCGGGTGAACAGTTGTCCGCGATGGAGATGATGGGCGTGGATCCGCTGGAGCGCGTGTATGCGCCGCGTTTCTGGGCGGGCGGCTTTGTCGTTCCGGTGCTGGTGATGATTTTCTCGATTGTTGGCGTATTTGGCGGCTACTTGGTCGCGGTGCGCTGGCTGGGCGTGGATGCGGGAGCGTTTTGGAATATGATGCACGATGGCGTTGATGTGTATGCCGACATCGTGAAGGGCAGTTTGGTAAAAAGTGTGGTGTTTGGCTTGATGGTCAGCTTTTTGGCGGTGTATGAAGGTTCGCAAGCGCGACCCACGCCAGAGGGTGTGGCGCAGGCAACCACACGCACGGTGGTGAAATCGTCACTCTTGGTATTGGGATTGGACTTCATTTTGACCGCGTTGATGTTCCATTGATCGGTCGATACAACATAGGTGGTAATGTGATACAGCAAAGAAAAATTGATATTTGGGTGGGCGTGTTTGTCATTCTTGGCGCGCTGGCGGTGGTTGGTCTGACGTTTTTGGTCGGTGGTAAAAGCTGGAACGCCTCGCACGAAACCTACCGCGTCAGTGCCAATTTTGCCGGTGTCGGCTCTTTGAAAAAAGATGCGCCGGTGAAAATGGTCGGCATTGAAATTGGTCGCGTGCGCGATATTCAACTGTTTGATGACCAAGGCGAATATAAAGCCAAAGTGGTGATGGACATTCACAAAGGCGTGAAGTTGCCGCAGGACAGCCAAGTGATGGTGTACACCTCGGGGCTGCTGGGCGCACAGTTCATCGGCATTAATCAAGGCGCGGATGCCGAGCATATGATCGCCGACGGGGGCGAGTTAATCGAAACCGAGCAAGCGATGCAGTTGGAAGATTTGATCAAAAACTTCGGCGTGAAACAAATGGAATCGTCTGCCAAATCAGATACGGCGGGCAGCGCCGGCGGCACGGATGTGAAGCAGTGATGCCATCTGCAGTCAATAATCAGGAGTCATGATGAACGCGAAACAACCTTTATCGGCGCTCACCTTAGCGGTGGGATTGGCTCTGTGCGGTGTGGCGCAAGCCGACGAGTTACCTCAGTTGGCCGTCGGCTCAAGTGCGGCGAATGCCACTCATGCGGCGAACGATGTATTACTGACACAGGTGTATGCCGCAGAAAGCACGCCGCCCGCTTCGTTTGCGCTGAATGCGACCACGCAGGATGTCAGCGTGCCATCAGCGGATGCACCCAAATCCGGTGCTGATTCATCCGCTCTTGTGGCGATGAACGATGGCGTTGCACAGCAGGCTACAAACACGGCGGCTGTGACAGAAACGGCGACAGAAGCAACGGCAGCCGCTGTCTCGGCGGAAAACGCAACAGATGCTGCAACAGATGCCGCAACGGATACGGCCATTGACACCTCAACGGACGTTTTAACTGATACAGCCGATGTGATGGACGAAGAGTTCGCCGATCCGTATGAGCGCATGAACCGCAATGTATACGCGCTCAACGAGGCGGTGGATAAGGCCGCAGTCAAACCCATTGCCAAAGGCTATAAAAAGCTGGTGCCGGAAGGTCCGCGCTTGTGTGCCTCGAATATGTTCAGCAATCTGGGCGAGCCGTATACTGCGGTGAATAATTTGTTGCAGGGCAAGCCGAAAGCGATGCTCCAAGACATCGGGCGATTGTTGCTCAACAGCACCTTGGGCATTGGCGGTTGTGTTGACGTAGCGAGCGCATGGGGCATCCCGAAGCATCAAGAAGATTTTGGCCAAACCTTGGCCGTATGGGGCGTACCGTCCGGACCGTATGTGGTTTTGCCTGTGCTCGGACCGTCTACCGTGCGTGATGCGTTGAGCAAACCCGTGGATTTTTTGGCCAATCCGATCGGCTATGTGACCAATGTACCGCTGCGCAACAGTTTGCAAGGTTATAAAATGCTCGATACGCGCACCAATTTATTGGAAGCCTCCGATGTGGTCGATCAGTCCGCGCTGGATCCGTATGTGATGGTGCGCGACGCGTGGCTGCAACGGCGTTTGGCGCAAATCAAGGACGAGGATGGCAGTTACAATGAGCGCAACGATGGCAACGTGCCACGTAAGCTCGAATTGGCACCGCGTTCGGCCGTGATTCAATAATCGGGTACATCATCAAAAGTCAACGAAAGCTTTGGGTGGTGCGTTAACAAGCACTCAACCTGAGCAAAAAGTATGTTTTTCAGGAAAAAGAAAGGTTAAAGATGAAATTAATGAGTTGGATGAAAAAAAGTGTGATGATCATGGGCTTTCTCGCCTTGGGCGCGGGCGCATCAGTGGCGCAGGCAGCGCCGGCGGATGACGTCATTTTCAGTATGAGCAATCAAATTCTGAAGGATTTGCGCACCAATTCCGGTTTGAAATCCGGCAATAAAGCGGCGGTGGCGAGCTATGTTGATGCCAACATCATGCCCAAAGTCAATTTCCGCCGCTGGACAGCCAGCGCCGTCGGTCCTGCTTGGAATAAAGCCACGCCGCAGCAACAAGAGGAATTGATGCAAGTGATGCGTCGCTACTTCGTCAGCACCTACTCGGGCAAGCTGGTGAACAACACTGTGACTGCGATTGACGTGTATCCGGCCAAAGGTAACGAGGTCAAAACCATCGTCAAGCACAATAACGGCTCGACCGATACCGTCATTTACTACATGGAAAACCAAGGCGGCTGGCGCGCGTATGACGTGGCGATCAATGGCGTCAAAGTATCGAATACCTACCGCGGTCAGTTTAAAAACGCGGTGAACAAAGGTGGTGTACCCGCCTTGATCGCTGATTTGAAAGCCAAAACGAAATAATTGGCCGGATAGCGGTTTGCACGTTTCCAAAACCCACTTCGGTGGGTTTTTTTGCATGGTTTGCCGTCTTATTTGCTGTTGTTGAAATCTCAGCAAAATTACGCCCAATCGGTGGTTAAAAGGACAATCAATGGGCGATCAAAGGACAAGCAAAGGCAAATCAAAGGGGGAAGTAAGGGGCATTTGCGTTTATAATACAACCTTGTTAAAAAGTTAAAAATCAGGCACATCATGAATCCAGCGATACAGATCGCGAATATTGTCAAACACTACCCGAGCCAGAGTTCAGGCCAAGGGGCGAATCAAGGTGTTTTGGCGCTCAATCACGTCAGTTTTGAGGTCAAGCAAGGCGAATTTTTCGGCCTGCTCGGACCGAACGGCGCGGGTAAAACCACGCTGATCAGCATTTTGGCGGGCTTGAGTCGCGCTACCTCCGGTCACGCGAGCGTCATGGGGCACGACGTGGTCAGTGATTATCAACAGGCGCGTCGCGTGCTCGGCGTGGTGCCGCAGGAATTATCGTTCGACCCGTTTTTCACCGTTCGCGAAACCTTGCGTTGGCAATCGGGCTATTTTGGTATCAAAAACAATGATGCGTGGATTGACGAGCTGCTCGAAAACCTCGGTCTGACCGACAAAGCCGACACCAATATGCGCGCCTTGTCCGGCGGCATGAAGCGCCGCGTGCTGGTGGCGCAAGCCTTGGTACATCGTCCCAAAGTCATCATTCTGGATGAGCCGACGGCGGGCGTAGATGTGGAGTTGCGCCAGTCATTGTGGGCGTTTATATCGCGTCTGCACCGCGAAGGCCACACCATCATTCTGACCACACATTATTTGGAAGAGGCCGAGCAGTTGTGTGAGCGCATTGCGATTCTCAAGCAAGGGCAAATCGCCGCGTTGGATCGCACCTCGACGCTGTTGCAGCAGTTGGCGGGCGTGCGTTTGCACATCAAATTGCGCAACGGCATTCGCTTGAGCGCCTTGCCGGAGGCGATTGCCGCGTTCGGCGCAGTCACGTCAGATGATCCGGCGCAATTGCACAAGCGCTTGAGCTTTACGCTCAACAGCGCCGATCAGGTTGAAAGTGCCTTGGCGAGCGTGCGCATCGCCGGCGGCGAGCTGGAAGATGTCTCGGTGACGCAGGCGGATTTGGAGGATGTGTTTGTGCGCTTGGTACAAAATCCTGTGCAAAATCCGACACAAAACGCGTCACAAAGTGCGCAAGGAGGTCAATGATGTACGCCACTTGGACCTTATTTTTAAAAGAAATTCGCCGTTTCTGGAAAGTCGGCGTGCAGACCGTAGCGGCCCCGGTGATGACCGCGTTTTTGTATTTGCTGATTTTCGGTCATGCTTTGTCGGGGCGCGCGCCCTCGCCAGCAGGCGTTGAGTACACCGCATTTTTGGTACCAGGCTTGATTATGATGAGCGTGCTGCAAAATGCTTTTGCCAATGCGTCGTCGTCCTTGATTCAATCCAAAGTCATGGGCAGCGTGGTGTTTTTATTGCTCACGCCGTTGCGTCCGATACAGATTTTCGTCGGTTATGTCAGTGCGGCGGTGGTGCGCGGAATTGCCGTTGGCTTGGGCGTGTTGCTCAGTACCATGTGGTTTGTGAATATTTCCGGCTTGGCTCATTGGGGCTGGATGCTGACATTTTTGGTGCTGGGTGCGGCCTTGTTGGGTACGCTCGGTCTGCTGGCAGGTATTTGGGCGGAAAAATTCGATCAATTGGCGACGTTTCAGAACTTCATCATCATGCCAGCAACCTTCTTGTCCGGCGTGTTTTACTCGATTCACAGCTTGCCGAGCTTTTGGCAAAAAGCCACGCATTTGAACCCGTTTTTCTATATGATAGACGGCTTTCGCTACGGCTTTTTCGGCGTGTCGGACGTGAGTCCGTGGCTCAGTTTGAGCATTGTTTTGCTCGCGTTGGTGGGGGTCTCGGCGATGGTTATGGGACTGCTGGCGCGTGGCTATAAACTTCGTTATTAATGATATTTTGGAGCCGTATTCATGGAAAACCCAACCCCCGAACAGATTAAAGAATTCATCACCGCCGGTATGGAATGCACCCACATTGAGGTGAACGGCGACGGCAGGCATTTTTACGCCACCATTGTTTCGCCGAGCTTTGCCGGTCAACGCACCATCGCGCGCCAACGCGCGGTATACGCCACTTTGGGCGAGCGAATTTTGGGCAGCGACGCGCCGATTCACGCGCTGTCGATGAAAACCTACACGCCTGACGAGTGGTCGGCCGAGCAGGCGAAATAATTCAATGGCGCATCATGCGCAGACATCAAAACGTCATCAAATCTCATCATAATCAGGATCAAACATGGAACAACTCAAAATCACCGGCGGAGCAGGACAATTGCGTTTGAACGGCGACATCCGCGTGGGCGGTGCAAAAAATGCGGCGCTGCCGATCATGTGCGCGACGCTGTTGACCGGAGATCCCGTGCAATTGCGCAATGTGCCGAATCTGCGCGATATTCGCACGACGATGAAATTGCTGCGCGAGCTGGGCGTGGACGTCTCGCCGCTGGAGCATGACAAAATCACTGTTCATGCTTATGGCTCGATCAGCACCAAAGCGACCTATGATTTGGTCAAAACCATGCGCGCCTCAATTTTGGTGTTAGGACCTTTACTCGCGCGTTTTGGCGAAGCGTGGGTGTCTTTGCCCGGTGGCTGCGCGATTGGCGCGCGTCCGGTCGATCAACACATCAAAGGCTTGCAAGCGATGGGCGCGCGCATCAATATTGAACACGGCTACATCCATGCGCAAGCACCGATTCTGGACGAAAACGGCCAGCCGACCGGCGAATACGGTGCGGGCGGTCGCTTGATGGGGGGCGCACGCATCACCACCGACATGATTACCGTCACGGGGACGGAAAACCTGCTGATGGCAGCGGTGTTGGCGCATGGACAAACGGTTTTGGAAAATGCCGCGTGCGAGCCGGAAGTCACCGATTTGGCCAATATGTTGGTCGAAATGGGTGCGCGCATCAGCGGCATCGGCACGCATCGCTTGGTGATTGACGGCGTGGAGCGCCTGCACAGCGTGGCGCATACCGTTGTCTCCGACCGCATTGAAGCGGGAACTTTCTTGTGCGCCGTGGCCGCGACGGGCGGTGAAATTCGCCTGACCCACGTTGACCCGACCATCATGGATGCCACGCTGGACAAACTGCGCGAAATGGGCGTTCAGATTGAAACCGGCAAAGACTGGATCCGCGCGAAAATGGAAGGCCGTCCGAAGCCGGTCAATCTGCGCACCACCGAATACCCGGGTTTTGCCACCGATATGCAGGCGCAATTTATGGCGGTGAACGCCATTGCGGAAGGCGCATCGCGCGTGACTGAAACCATTTTTGAAAACCGCTTCATGCACGTACAGGAAATGAACCGCCTTGGCGCGAACATCGAAATCGAGGGTAATACCGCGATTACGCACGGCGTGGACAGACTCTCCGGTGCGGTGGTCATGGCCACCGATTTGCGCGCCTCGGCCTCGTTGGTGATTGCCGGATTGGTGGCCGAAGGCACCACCATCGTTGACCGCATTTACCACCTTGATCGCGGCTATGAGCGCATGGAAGAAAAACTCAACGCCGTGGGCGCGAACATCGAGCGCGTCACCGGTGCGACTGAAGACGATATTTAAACGATACGGAAAAAGTAAAAAGCTACTTTTTCCGTGCTTTTAAAATTAGAAATGAAACAGAGGAGTAAGGGATGAAACGGTGAGGTGATGCGTTTTGCAAACGCTTGAATCCTGACCTGTTTATCTTGTGATTATCATGACCGATTCAAACATGCTCACGCTCGCGTTGTCCAAAGGACGTATTTTCGAGGAAACCATGCCGATGCTGCGCGCGGCGGGCATTGAAGTGCTGGAGGCTCCCGAAGCCAGCCGAAAACTTATCATCCCGACCAACGACCCGCAATTGCGGGTGCTCATCGTACGCGCCTCTGATGTGCCAACCTACGTGCGCTACGGCGCGGCAGATTTCGGCGTGGCGGGCAAAGACGTCCTGCTCGAATCCGGCATGGAAGGTTTGTACAGCCCGATTGACCTGCAAATTGCCAAATGCCGCATGTCGGTCGCGGTGCAAAATGGCTTTGATTATGACGCGGCGGTCAAGCAAGGAGCGCGTCTGCGCGTGGTCACCAAATACATCGAAACCGCGAAGGCACATTTCGCCGCCAAAGGCGTTTACGTCGATCTGATCAAACTCTACGGCTCGATGGAATTAGGCCCATTGGTCGGTCTGGGCGACGCGATTGTCGATCTGGTCAGCACCGGCGGCACACTGCGTGCGAACAACCTCGTTGAGGTCGAACACGTTTGTGACATCTCCTCGCGCCTGATTGTCAACCAAGCCTCACTCAAACTCAAAGCCGCGCGTCTGCGCCCGCTGATGCAGGCGTTTGAGCAGGCGGTGAGCGAGCGGACATAAAACACAAGGAGCGCATCATGAGTCTCGAAACCACATGGAATCAGCATATTTTAGCCGATGAACACGTGCGTCTCGAACTCACGCGCCCCGAGCACAGCGCTGCATTACAGACCGCCTGCGCCGATGGCGAACTGTGGCAACTGTGGTACACCGGCGTGCCGCGCCCTGAGCATATGGATGCCGAGATTGAGCGTCGCTTGGGGCTGTACGCCGCACAGAGCATGGTACCGTTGACCATCAAGCAGCGTACCGAAAACGGCTTTGTGCCGGTGGGTATGACCAGCTTCATGAACATCGTCAAAGCCGCCGACTATCAGCGCGTAGAGATTGGCTCAACGTGGTACGCGAAAAGCGCGCAACGCACCGGGCTCAACACCCGTGTGAAGCTGCTCATGCTGCAATACGCATTTGAGCAATGGCCTGAACGTGACAGCGCACCGATGTTGGCGGTGGAGTTTCGCACCCATCGGCTGAACCAAGCCAGTCGCCGCGCGATTGAACGGCTTGGCGCACAGTTGGACGGTATTTTGCGCGCGCATCAGATTTGGCCGCAGGGCTTGGTGCGCGACACCGCCGTTTACTCCATCACGGCGAACGAATGGCCAGCGGTCAAACGCAATTTACAATTTCTCATAGAACGCGGCGCGAATAAAGCCGCGCACGCCGCACATACAGCGCACACAGCAAAATAATCAACAGCAATACTGAAAGTAAGCCATGCACGTTTTAACCTTGTCCACACAGGACGCCAATTTTGATACGGCACTCGCGCAGCGCCTCGCATTTGACGACAGCACCGACGCAGGCATACAAAACGCCGTGACCGAAATCATCGCCGCCGTGCGTGCGCGTGGCGATGCGGCGGTGATCGAGTACACCAACCGTTTTGATCGTGTCAACGTGTCCGCAATGAGCGAACTCACCCTTACGCAGGATGATCTCAAAACCGCGTTTGACGGATTGAACGACACGCAAAAAAATGCACTACACGCTGCTGCACAGCGCGTGCGTGACTACCACGTCGCGCAGAACCAAGCCAGCGGCCAATCGTGGTCGTATACCGAAGCTGACGGCACGGTGCTGGGGCAAAAAGTTACCCCGCTCGATCGCGTCGGCATCTACGTGCCGGGCGGAAAAGCCGCGTATCCTTCGTCTGTATTGATGAACGCCATTCCCGCGCATGTCGCGGGCGTGCAGGACATCATCATGGTTGTGCCCACACCAGATGGCGTGCGCAATCCATTGGTACTCGCTGCCGCGTTCGTCGCCGGTGTCAATCGCGTATTCACCATCGGTGGCGCACAGGCCGTCGCTGCGCTCGCCTACGGCACGGGCAGCGTGCCGCGCGTGGATAAAATCGTCGGTCCGGGCAACGCCTTTGTCGCCGAAGCCAAGCGTCGCGTGTTCGGTCAGGTCGGCATCGACATGATCGCCGGTCCGTCCGAAATTCTCGTGATTGCCGATGGTTCTACACCGGCGGATTGGGTGGCGATGGACTTGTTTTCGCAAGCCGAGCATGATGAACTGGCGCAATCCATTTTGCTCAGTCCGTCCGCCGATTACATCGAACAGGTCAAAGCCGCGATTGACCGACTGATTACCGAAATGCCGCGCGCCGAAGTCATCCGTACCTCATTGCAAAATCGCGGCATCCTGATTCAGACGCGTGACATGAACGAAGCATGTGAAATCGCCAATCGTATTGCACCCGAGCATCTGGAAATCTCTGTGGCCGATAGCGCGCAGGCCAACGTCTACGCTGCGCAAATTCGTCACGCCGGTGCGATCTTCATCGGCGCGTACACCTCCGAGTCACTCGGCGACTACTGCGCAGGGCCGAACCACGTCCTGCCGACCTCCGGCACGGCGCGCTTCTCCTCGCCGCTCGGTGTGTACGACTTCCAAAAACGCTCCTCGATGATCCAAGTGTCCGAAGCCGGCGCACAAACCCTCGGGCAAATCGCCTCCACGCTGGCGCATGGCGAAGGCTTGACCGCACATGCGCGGAGTGCGGAGTTTCGGTTGGCTTGATTGAGTAAACTTTTCTGCTTTCTAGCCAAAGATCATTAGGACAAGAATATGTCAAAAATTTTTAATATTTATTGCGATGAATCGGGACATTTGTTAAATGACCAATCGCCGGTCATGACTCTGGGTTTGATTCGGTGTCCATTAGAAAAGACTAAAGAAATTTCAATACGTCTGCGTGAAATTAAGCAGAAACATAAGTTACCTGCTAACTTTGAGATTAAATGGAACAAAGTATCGGAAACCAAACTATTGTTTTACTTAGATGTGGTGGATTATTTTTTTGATGATGATGATTTGTTCTTTCGTGCGGTCATTGCAAATAAGAATGGATTAATACACGATGAGTTTGCACAAACTCACGATGATTGGTATTACAAAATGATGTTTCTTTTGATTAATACAATCCTTAATCCAGAAGCGAGTTATCGTATTTATTTGGATAAAAAGGACACAAGAAGTGGGTTCAAGGTTTGTAAATTACATGAGGTGTTGTGTAATAGTCAATATGATTTCGATCGGAATATTATCCAGAGAGTTCAAGTAATTGAATCGCATGCAGTAGAACAGCTACAACTTGCTGATTTATTAATAGGTGCAGTAGGGTACGTAAATAGGGGTTTATC
Organism: Puribacter membranae; assembly: GCF_055380425.1. Lineage (NCBI taxonomy): Bacteria > Pseudomonadati > Pseudomonadota > Betaproteobacteria > Burkholderiales > Burkholderiaceae > Puribacter > Puribacter membranae. Next base: position 1,689,000 of record NZ_AP040167.1, on the reverse strand, counting down.
TGCGAGTTTAGCCAAGAATAGACTAATTGAACGCATAAAACAACGTTCTAGATATGATTTAAATCGCTCTACATTAAGGCAGGAGTCGAAGTTTAATTTATTTCAATGGCAAAGCCGGCAGGGGAAATCTGATTATGAATGATTGGCTTCCTGCGTTAATAAAGTTCAACGGTGATTGGCCAAAATATTTGGAACAAATATATGCGCAGTTCTATCAGGATTTTGAAGTTACCAAGCCAAAGTGGAGTACAGGGCAAAGGGTCTCTTTAAAGAAACATCCGAAATATGACAATAAAAGCGCTACTTTTTGGCATATGATTTCCGAGGGGCATGTTGAGGAAGATCGAATACCAAATATTCGGCGTTGTGAAAGAATTTCTTGGCTTAAAGTAATGATGGAAAAGTTTGATAATAAAAAGCCTGACCAAACATCAGAAGTATTCTGGTGGAAGGAAAAGAGGGGGAGCGAAGAACGTTTTGTAATATCGTTAACCGATTTTAGTTATGTTCTTGTGGTAGCAGATAGGGGTGATTACGTCTTGCCTTGGACAGCATATTTGGTTGAGTATAATCATCAACGTAAAAAACTCAAGAGTAAATATGAACAATACTGGGCATTAAAAGGCTGAAGCCGCCCACAAAGTGGACGGCCCCGTTACTCCTTCAACTCTTACCAAGATACTTGTGGTTGATGAGCTGTCGTCATTCTATTGCAAATCAAAGATTGTGTCAAATATTGAAATTTCAAGAAAATTTATGAATTTTAGGAAGAGTATCAGTTTATGATAAGTTCTTTTGTTTATCGCATCCGCCCCGAAATCCGCTCCATGGGCGCATACCACGTTGCTGATGCGACGGGTTTGATTAAACTGGATGCGATGGAGAATCCGTACACCCTGCCGGATGATTTGAAGGCGCAGTTGGCGCAGGAATTGGCGCAGGTGGCGATGAATCGTTATCCGATTCCGACGTACACGGCGCTCAAGGATGAATTGCGCCGCTACGCGCAGATTCCGGCGGATAAAGAGATTTTGTTGGGCAATGGCTCGGATGAGTTGATTGCCATCCTATCGCAGGCGATTGCTAAAAAGGGTGCGCAGTTATCCGATGCTGTGACGGTGCTCGCACCTGCGCCGAGCTTTGTGATGTACAAACTCTCAGGCGTGTTCAATCATTTGAATGTGGTGGAAATACCACTGAATGCGGATGATTTTTCGCTGGATGCGGAGGCGTTCATCGCGGCGATTGAGCAGCACCATCCGGCGCTGGTGTATCTGCCGTTCCCGAATAATCCGACGGCGAATTTGTTTGACGAATCAGCCATGCGCCGCGTGGTTGCAGCGGCTCGCGACAGCATCGTGGTGGTGGATGAGGCTTATCAGCCGTTCGCGCAGGCGACTTGGATGTCGGCTTTGGCAGAGTTTGAGAATCTGCTGGTGATGCGCACGGTGAGTAAATTGGGCTTGGCGGGCATTCGTCTGGGTTATATGGCGGGCAGTGCAGCGTTGATTTCTGAGCTGGATAAGGTGCGTCCACCGTATAATGTGAATGTGTTGACCGAGACGGCGGCGACTTTTGTGCTGCGTCATGCGGATGTGTTAGACGAGCAGGCGGCGGCGATTCGCGCCGAGCGTGCGATGGTGTGCGCTGAGCTGGCGAAATTGCCGCAGTTGCGCGTGTATGAGACGGCGGCGAATTTTGTGCTGGTGCGTTTGGATGACACGTTGAGTGCGGATCAGGTATTCGCGGGGATGAAGGCGCGCGGCGTTTTGATTAAGAATATGAGCGCGGCGCATCCGCTGCTGCACAATTGTCTGCGCATCACGATCAGCACGCCGCAGGAGAATGCGGCGATGCTGGCGGCTTTATTCGCGTCGTTGTCGGTGTGAATAGGATCAGCGCTTCATTCAGCGCAGGCGTGTAATAGATAGAGATAGGGGCGCAGCCATGCGCCCCTGCGAATGAATAGTGAATTGATATTGGGGGAAAAAATGGGTGCAACGCAAATCCAACGCACAGCGCATGTGGTGCGCAATACTTCAGAGACGCAGATTGAAGTTGAGTTGAATCTGGATGGTACGGGCGTGGGGCATTTGGACTCCGGAGTGCCGTTTTTGGATCATATGTTGGATCAAATTGTGCGTCACGGCTTGATGGACTTGACGGTGAAGGCGACGGGCGACACGTATATTGACGACCACCACACGGTGGAGGATGTCGGGATTGCGCTCGGTCAGGCGTTTGCGAAAGCGGTCGGCGATAAAAAGGGCATGGTGCGCTATGGTCACTCGTATGTGCCGCTGGATGAGGCGCTCTCGCGCGTGGTGATTGATTTTTCCGGTCGTCCGGGGCTGGAATTGCACGTACCGTACACGCGTGCGCGTGTGGGGAATTTTGATGTGGATTTGACCGGTGAGTTTTTCCGCGGTTTTGTCAATCACGCGCAGGTTACATTGCACATCGACAATCTGCGTGGTGTGAATGCGCATCATCAGATCGAAACGGTGTTTAAGGCGTTCGGCCGTGCGTTGCGCATGGCGGTGGCGATTGACGCGCGTGCGGCGGATCAGGTCGCCTCAACCAAAGGGACTTTGGTCGGGTAAATATTCATGGATTATCTCAAAGTTTTCGTCGCCTTAATCGCGCTGGTGAACCCGCTGGGTATATTGCCCATGTTCATCAGCTTGACGCACGATTTTACAAAGGTGCAAAAGAAAAATGCGATTCGTGCGGCATCATTGACCGTTGTTGCGGTGATTGTGGTGTGTGCGCTGCTGGGCGAGCACATCATTAAGTTTTTTGGGATTTCCACGGCATCTTTGCAGGTGTCAGGCGGTTTGTTGATTTTACTGATGGCGTTGAATATGTTGAACGCGCAACCCGGCGGCGCACGCACCACGCTGGAGGAGCGCGACGAGGCGGAGCATAAACACACCATCGGTGTGGTGCCGCTGGGCATTCCGTTGCTCACAGGTCCGGGTGCGATGAGTACCGTGATTGTGATGGCGCACAATGCGAAACGCACGATGGATTATGCGGTGATTATCGGCAGCGGCGTGGTGATCGCGGGGCTGGTGTGGCTGACCTTGCAGATGGCGCAGCCGATCGCGCGCACGTTGGGACGCATTGGGATTAATATTGCGACGCGAATCATGGGTTTGCTGGTCGCGGCGGTGGCGGTGGAGTTTATCGTGGATGGATTGACGACGATGATTCCGGCGCTGGCCAAATGATGTGAATGAGTGGTATGAATTTAATTGCAATTTTAGATTACGGCATGGGCAATCTGCGCAGTGTGGCGCAGGCGATGAAAACTGCAGAGCCCGAGGCCGATGTGCGCATCACGCACGAGCCTGAGGTGGTACGTGCGGCGGAGCGCATCATTTTGCCCGGACAGGGCGCGATGCCCGAATGTATGGCGAATTTGCGTGCCAGTGGCTTGCTCGACGCTTTGAGCGAAGGTGCGAAAAACAAACCGCTGCTCGGCGTTTGTGTTGGTGAGCAAATGCTGTTCGGTCATGCGGAGGAGGGCAATTCGCACGGCTTGGGCTGGTTCGCCGGTGAGGTGGTTCGGTTTCGCGTGGACGATGCGCGCGATGAAAACGGTGCGCCGCTCAAAGTGCCGCATATGGGCTGGAATACGGTCAAGCAAACGCGTCCACATGCGCTCTGGGCGAATATCCCCGATAATACGCACTACTACTTTGTGCACAGCTACTACGTGAATCCGTTTGACGCGGATTTGACGGTCGGCGAATCGGTGTATGGTGCGCCATTCACCTGTGCGGTGGCACGTGAGAATATTTTTGCGACCCAGTTTCACCCAGAAAAAAGTGGTGATTTGGGCTTGCAGATTTACCGCAATTTTGCGGGCTGGAAACCTTAACGTATTTCCGACGTAGCGAATTTTTAACCCATAGATTTAAAGAGAGAAAGATATGTTGTTGATCCCAGCCATCGACCTCAAAGACGGCCAATGCGTGCGTTTGCAACAAGGCGAAATGGATCGCGTGACGGTGTTTTCCGATGCGCCGGAGCAAATGGCGGCGCACTGGGTGGCGCAAGGCGCGCGTCGCCTGCATTTGGTTGATCTGAATGGTGCGTTCGCCGGAAAACCGGTGAATAAAGCGGCGATTCGAGCGATTTTGGACACGGTTGGCGACGATATTCCGGTGCAAATCGGCGGCGGCATTCGTGATTTGGAAACGATTGAACGTTACCTCGACATGGGCATCAGCTACGTCATCATCGGTACGGCGGCGGTGAAAAACCCCGGCTTTTTGCAAGAGGCATGCATTGCCTTTGGCGGCCACATCATCGTCGGACTGGATGCGAAGGACGGCAAAGTGGCGACCGACGGCTGGAGCAAAATCACCAAGCACGAAGTCACCGATTTGGCGAAAAAATACGAAGACTACGGTGTGAATTCGATCATCTACACCGACATCGGTCGGGATGGCATGTTGCAAGGCATCAACATCGACGCGACGGTCAAATTGGCGCAGGCTTCGACCATTCCGGTGATCGCATCGGGTGGCCTGTCGAATATGGCGGATATTGAAAACCTCTGCGCCGTGACCGACGAAGGCATCGAGGGCGTGATCTGCGGTCGCGCGATTTACTCAGGCGATTTGGATTTCGCAGCGGCGCAGGCGCGCGCGGATGAGCTATTGGGCTTGGCATAATGTTAACGAAACGAATTATCCCCTGTCTGGACGTGACTGCCGGTCGCGTGGTCAAGGGCGTGAACTTTGTCGGTTTGCGCGATGCGGGTGATCCCGTGGAAATCGCGCGCCGATACAATGAGCAGGGTGCGGATGAGCTGACTTTTTTGGACATCACCGCGACCTCGGACGATCGTGATTTGATTTTGCACATCATCGAGGATGTGGCCTCGGAAGTGTTTATTCCGCTGACGGTCGGTGGTGGCGTGCGCAAGGTTGAGGATGTTCGGCGTTTGCTCAATGCAGGCGCGGATAAGGTGTCGATGAACTCGTCCGCAGTCGCTAACCCGCAGTTGGTCAGGGATGCGAGTGATAAATACGGCTCGCAGTGCATCGTGGTGGCAATTGATGCCAAGCGCGTGGCTGGCTCGCCGGATGATGCCCCGCGTTGGGAAGTGTTTACGCATGGCGGGCGCAAGGGCACGGGTATTGATGCGATTGAATGGGCGCGGCAAATGGATGCGCTGGGCGCAGGTGAGATTTTACTCACCAGTATGGATCGCGATGGTATGCAATGCGGCTTTGACCTTGCATTGACGCGTGCGGTAGCGGATGCGGTGCGCATTCCGGTGATTGCCTCCGGTGGCGTGGGCAATTTGCAGCATTTGGTGGATGGGATTAAGGATGGTCGCGCCGATGCGGTGTTGGCCGCGAGTATTTTTCACTTCGGCACCTATACGGTGCAAGAAGCGAAGGCATTTATGGCCGAGCAGGGAATTTGTGTTCGGTAATGAGCAATAAAGTTAGTGAATGATAACTTTATGTTTCGATTTTGAGAAATAGGTATTATAGTGGAACGATTCAATCGGATTGAGTGGGACGATCAGGGGCTGATTCCTGTGATTGTTCAGGATCATGAAACGCATAAAGTCTTGATGTTTGCGTGGATGAACCGTGAGGCATTGCAAAAAACCATGGAGCTGCGCCAGGCGGTGTATTTTTCGCGTTCGCGCCGCAAACTGTGGTTCAAAGGCGAAGAGTCCGGCCATGTGCAACACGTCAAATCCCTGCGCATGGACTGCGATCAGGATGTGCTGCTGCTGACGGTGGAGCAGGTCGGCGGGATTGCGTGTCACACGGGGCGTAACAGCTGCTTTTTTGAATCGTTTAACTTTGATGCGCAGGCTTGGGAAGTGACCGAGCCGGTGCTCAAAGACCCTGCGCTGATTTATGCGTCGGATGTTGAGAATTCAGATATGCCGCCAACTGAGAGCCGTTTATGAATATGCAAAGCGTGTTTGAACAACTGAGCGCGACCATCGAATCGCGCAAAACCGCGAACCCCGACAGTTCGTACGTTGCCAAATTGTTTCACAAAGGCGCGGACAGCATTTTGAAAAAAATCGGTGAAGAGGCGACAGAGGTCGTGATCGCAGCGAAAGACGAAAACCGCGAACAGATCGTGTACGAGTCGGCGGATTTGCTGTTTCATCTGATGGTCATGTTGGCCCAGTATGATTTAACGTTGGCCGATGTGGCGGACGAATTGGCGCGTCGTGAGGGCTTGTCGGGCTTGGTGGAGAAAGCCTCGCGCAGCGAATAATCGAAGGTATGTTGAAAGTTGGTGTTTACTAACTCGGATTAAAAATAGAGGTCAATATGAGTGCAGACTGCATTTTTTGTAAAATCGTTTCTGGTGAAATCCCTGCCGGTAAGGTGTATGAAGATGATGAATTCGTTGCGTTCAAGGACATCAATCCCGCCGCGCCGATTCATATTTTATTGATTCCCAAAGCACACATCGAGACGCTGGCGGACTGTCAGACGCCCGAACGTGCGGCGATGGTTGGGCGCATGATGGCGCTCGCGCCACAAATCGCACTGGACAATGGCGCACCGGCCTTGCCGCAGGGCGGCTTTCGCGTGCTGATGAATGTCGGCCCAGCCGGCGGGCAAGAGGTGTATCATATGCATTTGCACATTTTGGCAGGCCCGCGTCCGTGGCGCGGCTTTGCCAATGCTCAGTAACAGATTGATTTTAAACAGATTGAGGAGTACGACATGGGTGGATTTAGCTTAACGCACTGGATTATTTTGCTGTTGGTCATCGTGTTGATTTTCGGCACGAAAAAACTGCGCAACACCGGACGCGACTTGGGTGAAGCGGTGCGCGGCTTTAAAGAAGGCATGAAGGGCGAGGAAGAAAAAGCGGGTCAAGTGGGCAAGGCGCTGGAGGATAACAAAACCATCAACGCCGAACAAAAAGACAAAAGCCATTCCGCGTAATTGACCGCATTTTAGCCGAGTACATACGCTATGTTTGATTTGGGTTTGTCCAAAATTTTCATCCTCGCGATCGTCGGGCTGATTGTTTTGGGGCCGGAACGTTTGCCAAAAGTCGCCCGTATTGCCGGCGCGCTGTTTGGTCGCGCGCAGCGTTATGTTCAGACGGTCAAAGACGAGGTCACGCGCGAGATGAATACCGCTGAATTGAATGAAATCAAGGGTATGGCTCAATCGGTACAGAGTGAGATTCGTTCGGCGGAACAGCAGATGCGCCAGTCGTGGCAGGACACGCACGATGAGTTGCAGCAAGGCTATGAAAGCTTGTCTCTGGGTAAGCCGGTGGACAACAGTGCCTATCAAAATGCTTTGGCCATTGCGCGGGCGCGGCGCACCGGTCGCGCCAGTTGGCAAGTCAAATTGGGTAAAACCCCGCAGTGGTATAAGGCGCAGCAACGTTTACCCAAACGGGTGCGAACTGAGGCGGCGCGTATGTCGATTCATCGGGCGCATCAGAAATCAACACGCGCGCGCGGTTTTTTTTAAAAAGGCCGATTTGTCCCCATTTGTTGAATTTTCCCTAATTCCCCATTTTCGCGCATGATCCGCACGATTCAATAATTGAAGTTATTTATGGTTCAAAAACTCAACACCCCCGAACAAAAGGATGACGAAGCGATTGGCTTGGATGGTTGGATGGCGCATTTGGTTGAGCTGCGCGATCGTCTGATTCGCAGCGCGGCGGCCGTGTTGATCGTGTTCGTGGCTTTGTTTTACTGGCGCAACGGCATTTTCGAGCTGTTTTCCGCGCCGATGGTACGCAGCCTACCCGAAGGCGCACGCATGATTTCTACCGAAGTGACCTCGAACTTTTTCGTGCCGATTAAATTCGTGCTGTGGGTGTCGTTTGTCGTCGCCTTGCCGGTGGTGTTGTATCAGGTTTGGGCGTTTGTCGCGCCGGGTTTGTATGCGCGCGAGAAAAAATTGGTCGTGCCGGTGGTGGTGTCCTCGTATCTGTTGTTTTTGGTCGGTTCGGCGTTTGCGTATTTCATCGTCTTTCCGACGGTGTTTAAACTTATGGCCAGCCTTACGCCGCATGGCGTGGAGATGGCGACCGATATTGATCGCTATTTGAGTTTTGGGCTGGCGATGTTTTTAGCATTTGGCTTGGCTTTTGAGGTGCCGGTGGTGGTGGTGGTGCTGGTCAAGCTCGGTTTCGTGTCGATTCAACAGCTCAAAGAGTGGCGGCCGTATATGATCGTCGGTGCGTTTGCCGTATCGGCACTGGTCACGCCGCCGGATGCAGTCTCCATGCTGCTGCTGGCGATCCCTTTGTGTTTGTTGTATGAGGTCGGTATTTGGGCGGCGCGCTTTGCTGTGCCCAAAGATGCGACAGATGCGGCATAAATCCAATTGAATTAAAACAGGTAATAACCATGAGTACAGCACACGATTTTATTCGATTTGCATTGGCGCAGGACGTGTTGCGTTTTGGCGAATTCAAAACCAAAGCGGGGCGTTTGTCGCCCTATTTTTTTAATGCCGGATTGTTCTACGACGGCGCGAGTTTGGCGCAACTGGCCAATGGCTACGCAGAGGTATTGATCGAACGCATGGGGCAAGGCTTTGCATTTGATGCGCTGTTTGGCCCGGCATATAAAGGCATCACGCTCGCTTCGGCCACCGCGATGGCGTTGGTGCAAAAAGGGCACAATGTGCCGTATGCCTACAACCGCAAAGAGGCCAAAGACCACGGCGAAGGCGGTGTACTGGTCGGCGCGCCGTTGGAAGGCAAACGTGTGGTCATCGTCGATGATGTGATTTCGGCAGGTACATCGGTACGCGAATCGGTCGAGATGCTGCGCGCGGCGGGAGCAACGCCGGTGGCGGTGCTGATTGCATTGGATCGTATGGAAAAAAGTGGCAATGCGACCGAGGTGGGCGAGTTTTCTGCGGTTCAGGCGGTGGAGCGGGATTTTGGGATCCCGGTATTCGCGATTGCCAACTTGAGCGATTTGATGAGCTATTTGGATGCGCAGTCCTCGCCGGATTTGGTGCAGTACCAAGCGGCGGTGAAAGCCTACCGTGAGCGCTATGGCGTTTAATGAATTGAAATAAGTGATTCACAATGTCTCGCGCGCCTAAAAAATCCGGCCACAATCATGCAAAAAAGCGCACACAAGCGGCGCAACATCCATTTTTTGCCAAACAATTGGCCATAAAAAATTTGAGTCCCGATCAGTGGCAAGCACAATTTTTGGCGCAATATGAACGCGGTGCGTACGAGCAGGCTTTACAGACGGCGCTTGATTTTGTCAAACAGCACCCGCGCATTGCTTCGGTCTGGACCGACGCGGCGACCTGCGCAGTGTACTTGCAAAAATGGGATGTGGCAATTGACTGCTGCCAGCGGGCATTGGCACTCGACCCGGATTTGTTAGCGGCTTATGATGGCTTGGCTCATGCTTATGGCGCGCAGGGTGAGACGGATCATACACGCCAATATGGCTTGACCGCATTGACCATGCGTCATCAGCGCTTTGGTTTGCGCGCGCCTTTCGCGTGGGATGTGAGCGCTTTGTCCAAACCAGAGATAGCGGGTGAGCGCATCATTGCGTTTTCGCTGTTTGGTTCAGACTCAAAGTATTGTGAAACCGCCGTGCTCAACGTCATCGAGCAAAAGCGCGTGTATCCCGATTGGCGTTGCCGATTTTATGTCGATGACAGTGTGCCAGAGTTTATTCTTTCGAGACTGCGGGAACACGGGGCACAAATCATGCTGGTCGATGATGAGGTCAAAACTTGGCCTGGCGCAATGTGGCGTTTCGCGGCTTATGATGATCCAAATGTCAGTCGAGTGATTTTTCGGGATGCTGATTCAGTGGTGTCAAAGCGTGAAGCCTTGGCAGTAGAGGATTGGGTGTGTAGTCAACAGCCTTTTCATATGATGCGCGATGCGGGTAGCCATACCGAGTTGGTTTTGGCTGGGCTATGGGGCTGCGTTCGAGGCGCTTTACCTCCGATGAGTCAAATGGTAGGAGATTATTTGACCAAAACGTCACCGGATGAACGCTTTGCCGATCAGTATTTTTTGCGCGAATATGTTTGGCCGTATATGCGCGATCACGTTGTACAACATGATTCAAAGTTTGGCTTTTTGAATGCGCGGGCATTTCCGCTGGAGGCACAAGCAGGCGAACGCAGTATCGGTGATGCCGAAGGCATTACTTTTTTTGATGCGCCTGTGAATGCGCCAGATGGAACCACTGTGTACTGGAGCCTATGGCATCACGTGGATGGAGCGGAACAACAGATTTGCCGTTATCCCGCAGTGGTACAGAACAATACGATTCGGGCGCATATTCCGCGGCGTTATACGCAGAAACTGAACAGGGAATACTTGCTCAAGGTGCAATGTCCGACCTAAGCTGCTGAGCTTCCAGCCAGTCATACACAGCATTACCGAGTAGAATCTGTTCGGCGCGGTGTAGGTCCGATAAAGTCAGTTTTTGCTGACGGATTCTTTTCTCAGGGTTGCGCAATTCTAAAGTGCGCACCACGCTGGGCAATAGCCCGCTCGCCAGCGGTGGGGTGTACCATGCGCCATCCAATTGCAGCAGTATGCAGCTGCGTGCGCCTTCGGTGATTTCACCTCGTTCATTCACGAATACATAATCGAATAGTCCCTCGGCCTTGGCTTGCGCCAGCGCGTGGTTGTAGGCCGCACGCATACTGGTTTTGTGCGCGAGCATGGGGTTGGCGCTGTGCATCGGCTCGGGGTAAACGGCAAACGGTACCGGCGTGGTCCAGGCTTCCAATGGCGCCAACTGCGCGGTAAATGTGCCATCCGAATTTAAGCTGATGCGCAGACGCAGGGCGCTTTCCTTGGGTGAAGTTGCCGCGAGGGCTTGCGCATGCTGCCGTGCCTGCTCCAAACAGGCCGAAAATGCGTCCTCATTCCACACGAAGTTCAATATCTGCGCACTGCGCATCATGCGCTCGCGATGTGCGTTTAAATATTCCTCAGGTACGCGCCATTGTTGCACCCGGGCAGTAACGGGTTCGCGAATCAAGCGCATGGTTTCGATCAGCTCAAAGGGTGCGGTGTGGCGGGCAAGGAATTGGGCTTTGAGCGCGCATTCCTGCCACTCCGCCTCTGCCTCCGAGTCGTAGGTAATGCCTGCACCGACCGAACATTGGATTGGCCAGCGCGCTATGCCATACGGCTCGATGATCGGTGTGGCGCGGGTTTCCAACGTGCGAATCGCGACATTCATACGCATTTGCAACAGGCTTGGTTCGTTGGCATCGCGCTGAATGTAGCCGATGGCGCCACAGTACGCACCGCGCGCGTAGGGTTCAATGCCTTGGATGATGCGCAGCGTTTCGTGCTTGGGCGCACCGGTGATGGAGCCGCAAGGGAACAGCGCGTCGAATAGCGCCAGAAGCGACGGCTGTGCGCGCAATTCGGCCTGAACGGTCGAAGTCATTTGCAAAATCGAGCCGTAGGATTGAACGTGGAATCGTTCGGGCACGTGTACGGCGCGGGTTTGCGGCAGACGCGCGACGTCGTTGCGCAGCAGGTCGAGAATCATCAGGTTTTCGGCGCGGTTTTTCTCGTCATTGGCCAATGCGTCGGCGATGCGCGCGGTTTCTTCGGGCGTTGCGCCCAGAGGCGCGGTGCCTTTCATCGGGCGGGTGCGCAGTTGCAATCCGTCCAGCTCAAAGAATAGTTCGGGCGAAAAAGACAGCAAGCTGTTTTCAGGGAGCAGCAGCAGTCCGGCATAGGGCACATTCACCGCGCGCACCAGTTGCGCAAACGTGGCGAACAGGACGCTATCGTTGTTGTTCGGGTGCGCCGCAGAGCTTTCGTCATTTGGAACAAAGGCGCGCAGTTGTGCGCGATACGGGAAGGTGAGGTTGACTTGGTAGGTCTGTCCGGCGGCGATGCGCTCGCGTATTTCGGCAATATTGGCGTGAAATTGCGCCGCAGAAATTGCCGCTGTCGGTGTGGACAGATGCGTTTGGGTGTGCGGATTGGCCTGCGCATCCAGCCACGCCAAAGCCGCATTTTTATCCAATAAGCGCAGCGAACGGAATGCAACCGCCTGCAATATCGGTGTGCGCGGTAGCTCCTCGTCCACTTGTGGTTTGATGATTTCGGGTAAATGCGTGGCGCTGGAGAATGCGCGGTAGGCCTCAAATGATAGGCTCAATATGATGAATGCGCCGTCATGCGCCGCTTGCTCGATGTCGTGGAGGGCGCGGTGAATATCGGCGGCAGCACTGTCTGCTGGACATAGCCACACACGCTCGGCCTGCTCGTACAGGCGGCAGCGGGCGTCGGTCTCGTTGGAGTCGAACAGCAGGGCGCTCAGCGCGGACGGCGGGCGAGTCGAAAGGTGCGGAAGCGGTTGAATATCGGACATGGCGATATTGTGACGAAGCGGCACAAAAAAAGCCACCTTGCAGTGGCTTTTTTTGAGTGGTCAGCCTCAGAATAAAGGCGGCTTGCCGCTGGAGCCGGATGGGAGGCGCACACCTGCATCGTTGGATGCATTGTTTGTATCCACATGAGGGCGCGTATTGAACGGTGTATTGGGGCGCTCATCCTTCGGCTCGGTTGGATCGGTGTCCGTTGATGAGTCTGCCGCGGCTTGGGTGGATTCGGCGGACTCAGCAGATTCGGCCAAGTTGGCAGAGCCTGCCGCGCCAACCAATACGGGCGTTGGCGATACAGCCGGTGAGGATTCGGTATTCGAATCTTGTGGTTGCGCCGCCGGTGTATTGGCATCGCTGTTGCCCGCGCCTGACTCGGCGTGTTTTGGCGGACGCGGCGGCAGGCCGGCCATGATGTCCTGTACCTGCTCACGATCAATGGTTTCCCATTCCATCAGAGCACTGGTCATGGCTTCTACCTTATCGCGATTCTCTTCGAGCAGGCGTCTGGCCAAGGCGTATTGTTCGTCCAAAATACGGCGAATTTCGGCATCGACACGTTGCTGAGTGTCTTCGGACACCGCGCGGTTGAAACTCATACCGCCCGGACCGTTTTCGTTGTCCACGTACACCATCGGCCCCAGCGCATCGGTCATGCCGAAGCGGGCGACCATGTCGCGTGCCAAGGCGGTGGCGCGTTCAAAGTCATTCGATGCGCCGGTGCTGCGCGCGTTTAGGAAAACTTCTTCCGCGGCGCGTCCGCCAAACAGGATGGTGATTTCGTCGAGAATATTGTGCGCGTATTTGGAGTATTTGTCGTACTCCGGCAATTGCCATGTCACGCCCAGCGCCCAACCGCGTGGCATGATGGTGACTTTGTGTACCGGATCGGCGTTAGGCAATAGTTCAGCGACCACGGCATGGCCGGATTCGTGATAGGCGGTGGCACGACGCTCTTCCTCACGCATGACGGTGGAGCGGCGCTCCGGCCCCATGAAGATTTTGTCTTTGGCGTCTTCAAAATCCTTCATTTCGACCAAACGCTTGTTGCGACGGGCGGCAAACAGCGCGGCCTCGTTGACCAAGTTGGCCAAATCCGCGCCAGAAAAGCCCGGTGTACCGCGTGCGATCACCGAGGCGTCAACGTCTTTGGCGACCGGTACTTTGCGCATGTGTACGTTCAAAATTTGCTCGCGGCCACGAATGTCCGGCAGGCCGACGTAGACTTGGCGGTCAAAACGACCCGGACGCAGCAAGGCTTTGTCCAGTACATCGGCGCGGTTGGTCGCAGCGATCACGATCACGCCGGAGTTGCCTTCAAAGCCGTCCATTTCCACCAACATTTGGTTCAATGTCTGTTCGCGTTCGTCATTACCACCGCCCGTGCCTGAGCCGCGATGGCGACCGACCGCGTCAATCTCATCGACGAACACGATACATGGCGCGTGTTTTTTGGCTTGGTCAAACATGTCGCGCACGCGCGATGCGCCCACGCCGACAAACATTTCGACGAAATCCGAGCCGGATACGCTGAAGAATGGCACGCGCGCTTCGCCCGCAATCGCTTTGGCGAGCAGCGTTTTACCTGTACCCGGCGGCCCGACCAGCAGGATGCCGTGTGGAATGTTGCCACCGAGCTTTTGGAATTTTTGCGGGTCTTTGAGGAAGTCGACAATTTCTTTCACTTCCTCTTTGGCCTCGTCACAGCCGGCAACGTCATTAAAATTGACGCTCTTCGCGCTGTCGTCTTGCAAGCGCGCTTTCGATTTGCCGACCGACATCACGCCGCTTTTACCGCCGTTCATCTGACGCATCATGAAGAACCACAGCCCAACCAGCAATAAAATTGGCAAGAGAGAGAACAACAGGTTTTGCCAGAAGCTTGTGCCTTCGACTTGGCGACCGGTCACTTTGACATTGTTGCTCAGCAGTGTGCCCACCAGCGCATCGTCGCTCGGCGCGACCAAGGTGAATTTCGCGCCTTCGTTTGGTGTGGCGGTCAGCTCATTGCCCTTAATTTCCACTTCTTTGATTTCGTGGGCTTTGACTTTGGTCATGAATTCACTATAGCTCACCTCGGGCATTTTGCCTTTGTTTGACTGCTCCACCTGACCAAAGGTGTACCACACCAGCATCAAACCCAGTGCCCAAAATAGCCAGCGCGTCCAAGCGTTGTTCTTCAAATTCTTACTCCTAAGCGATCAACTTCATCGCAGATATTATTTTTTAATCATCAATACAATGTAATAGCGAAGCATTGTAAGGCAAAATTCACATTCAATCATGCAGAAAAATCGACCTCTCGGTTTACCGCATCGCCGTTGTTACCTCTGTTACCCTTTCAATCCGCGCCCCAAAACATAGGTCTCCGCCGATTTGTCGCGCGAGGCCTTTGGCTTGCGGATGTGTACCTGTTTAAACATCGCGCGGAACTGCTTCACAATCGAGTCAAACGCGCCGCCGTGAAAGGTTTTAATCAGCAGCGCGCCATTCGGTTGCAAATGATTTTGCGCGAAATCCAAGGCCAGCTCCGAAATATGCTCAATGCGTGCCGCATCCACCGAAGCGATACCCGATAGATTGGGTGCCATGTCCGATAAAACAAGGTCTACGCGCGCATCGCCGACTAAATTTTGCAATTGCGTCAGTACCTCATCCTCACGAAAATCGCCGAGAATAAAGTCCACACCGGCAATCGGCTCCATTTCCAACAAATCCAGCGCAATGATGCGGCCATTCATCTGTCCCTGATGCGCCAGCTTTTCACGCACCACCTGCGACCAACTTCCGGGTGTGGAGCCTAAATCCACCACCACCATGCCGCTTTTAATCAAGTGATATTCATCATCGATTTCCTTGAGCTTATACGCCGCGCGCGCGCGATAACCATCCTTTTGTGCCATTTTCACATAAGGATCATTGATGTGGGCGTGTACCCAAGAGGGATTCGATTTATTTTTCTTCATAAAACCATGCGTTAGAGAAATTAGGGAAAATCATGAGCGGGTTGCAATTGCGCCATTTGTGCGACTTTGGCGATAAAAAACCGCCTAAACGGCGCAAATTCAGCGATAATGTTACCCGACGCGCCGCGTAGCACCTGCTGCGGCGTATTCGTATTTGCTTTAAGCGCTTGTGTTCACGACAATAACAATCACACAAACCGCACGCAACATCCATATATCGACATCGGAAGTAACCATGAGTATTTTAACCTTATCTTCAGCGCAGCGTTCGGCTTTACGCGCGCAAGCACACGAACTATCACCGTTGGTCATGATAGGTGACGCCGGATTGACCGAATCGGTCATGACTGAAATCGAGCGTACGCTGAATGCGCACACGCTCATCAAAATTCGCGTCTTCTCCGACGACAAAGAAACCCGCACCGCCTATGCGCAAGCCATTTGCGAAAAATTGAACTGCGCGCTGGTACAACACATCGGCAAACTGCTGGTGATCTACCGCCCCGAAAGCAGCGCGGCGAAAAAAACCACTTTGGCACAAAGTTTGGCCGGAGAAACCGGAACCAAGACCAAAGGCGCGGGCGTGCGTCGCGTCACCATCGTCAAACAAGAGGTTCCCCATCAGCGTCCGCGTGCCAAACAGGTTCTGGTCAAAGGCAACGAGCGCGTCACGCAAGGCGGCAATGTCAAACGCGCTAAGAAAAAAACCGTGAGTGCGAAAAAACGCATGGCTTAAGTGCGATTTAATTGCTTTTGAATAAAAATAGCGCATTGGAAAACAAAACCAATAAAAACAAAAACTTATCATACGCGTGGCAAAATCATCCCGATTACGCATGAGTTTTTTGTAAAAAATACACATCAAATTTAAAAATATGCTTGACAGAGTTTGGAATCAATCCTATAATTTCAATCTCTTGTAGCGCGGGAATAGCTCAGTTGGTAGAGCGCAACCTTGCCAAGGTTGAGGTCGCGAGTTCGAGCCTCGTTTCCCGCTCCAAGTTTTCAAAGGGAAGCAACGTAATACGTCCGCTTCCCTTTATTCTTACAGCAGTGCGTTTTAAAATCAGTTAAAATGCGAAGCGCATGCCAAGTCACATTGGCGGGGTAGCAAAATGGTTATGCAGCGGCTTGCAAAGCCGTCTACGCCGGTTCGATTCCGGCCCCCGCCTCCACAAATGTTGCCCGGGTGGTGAAATTGGTAGACACAGCGGACTTAAAATCCGCCGCTTACCTGAATAAGGGGCGTGCCGGTTCGATTCCGGCCCCGGGCACCACGCTGAGTTACCCAGCGACATTTAAGCAATAGACAAACCCGCAGAAACATTGAGTTGTGCGGGTTTTTTATTGGTGTTTGAGTGAGATATAAACAAAGCCCCGCCCATATACATGCGCGGGGCTTTTGTTTGGGTGGGCGGGTTAAATCATACGCCCGTGGTGAATCACCTGTGTAATTGTGCCGCTCAATTCGTAGCCGAGCCACGGTGTATTGAGGTGTCGGCCTTGGATGTACGATTCGTTAATGGTTTGATGCGTGCTGTCGTCGAAAATCACGAAGTTGGCGGCAGCGCCATTGACCCATTCAGGCGCATTCAAGCCCAAAACAGCGTATGGTTCGGCAACCACGGCACGCAAAGCGTGCGCCGCATCGGCGTGATTTTCTTGGGCAAAATGCAGCACGCTGTTGAGTAGCCATTGCACGCCGACTGCGCCTGCTTGCGTTTGGCCGACCGGCAGATGTTTCGCGTCGGCGTTGACGGCGGTGTGATCGGAGACGATGGCGTCAATCGTACCGTCCAAAACGGCCGTGCACAGAGCGGTGCGATCAGCGGCGGAGCGCAGCGGCGGGGTGAACACCATTTGGGCGTTGAAGTAGCCCATGTCGGAGTCGATCAGGTGTAGGTGGTGCATATTGACGTCGCAGGTGATGTTCAGTCCTTCGGTTTTGGCGGCGCGGATGAGTTCGACCGCGCGTGCGCTGGAGATGCGACAGATGTGGACTTTCGGTGCGTTTTTACCCATGCCGCGTAATAATTCAAATAGGGTGAACAGGGCGATGGATTCGGCGGCAACCGGTACGCCGGATAACCCTAAACGCGAAGCGTAGGCGCCGGATGCGGCGAAGCCGCCACCTAAAAAGCTGTCGTTGGCGCGCAGCCAAACCGGTAGGCCAAAACTGGCGGCGTAGGCGAGCGCGCGTTGCAATACCTGTGTGTTGCGAATTGGTTCATCGGCTTGGCTGAGTGCGATGCAGCCGTGCTCCACCAGTGTGGCCATTTCGGCCAGTTGTTCGCCTTTGAGTTCTTGCGTGAGCGCGCCGAGCGGGTAGATTTCGGCTAAATCGAGCGATTCGGCTTGGCGTTTGATTTGCGTGACCAAACGTGGCTCGTCCAGAATCGGGTTGGCGTCAGGCAGGCAGGCGACGTGGGCGACGCCGCCGCGCAATGCGGCATGGAGTACGTCGGCCATGACGTCGTTGCGGTTGCCGCCTTTCTCGCTCAGACGCACGGCCAAATCGGCCAGCGCGAAGCTCATCAGCCGGTGCTGCGCGTCAATGTGCTCGGCCTGTTCGGGAAAGTCGGCAGGTTTTTGGTCGACGCCGACGATGTGTCCGTTCAGCACGTAGACGGTGGAGCTGTGCGCATCGGTGTGCGCTTGTGTGCCGGCGGTGTGTATCAATCGGGCGTTTTCAATGATCAATGCGGTGTGTGCTGCGGTGCTCATGCTTTGCCTCCTGCTAAAATCGCCATTACGGCCATGCGTATCGCTATGCCGAAGCTCACTTGCGGCAGTATCACGGCTTGCGGTCCGTCGGCGACGTCAGAGGCGATTTCGACGCCACGATTGATCGGACCGGGGTGCATGACGATGCAGTCGGGCCGGGCGAGTTTGAGTTTGTCTTGCGACAGGCCGTAGTGTTTGAAGTATTCGGCCTCAGAAGGCAGTAATGCGCCGTGCATCCGTTCGCGTTGCAGGCGCAGCATGATGACCACGTCTACGTCGCGCAGGCCTTCGTTCATGTCATGGTAAACGTGCGCGCCCATTTCGCGCAGTCCGCTTGGGAGCAAGGTTTGCGGGCCGATCACACGCACTTCGGGCACGCCGAGTGTGGTCAGCGCGTGGATGTTGGAGCGCGCGACGCGCGAGTGCAGGATGTCGCCGACAATCGCAACGCGCAGTTGCGTGAAATCTTTTTTGTAGTGGCGGATGGTGTACATGTCGAGCAGGCCCTGCGTCGGGTGCGAATGGCGACCGTCGCCGGCGTTGATGATGTGGATGTCTTTGCGCCCGAGTTGGTTCAGGTGCTCGGCCATGAGGTAGGGGGCGCCGCTTTGGTTGTGACGCACGACAAACATGTCGGCGTGCATTGCCGCGAGATTGTCCATGGTGTCGAGCAGCGTTTCGCCTTTGCTGGTGGAGGAGGCTTCGATGTTCAGATTGATTACGTCGGCGGATAGGCGTTTGGCCGCGATTTCAAAGGTGGTGCGGGTGCGCGTTGAGTTCTCGAAAAAAATATTGAATACCGATTTGCCGCGCAACAGGGGTACTTTTTTCACATCGCGGTCGTTCAGTGAGAGGAATGACTCGGCGGTGTCGAGTATGTGGGTGAGCATGTCGCGTGACAGCCCTTCGAGGCTGAGTAGGTGTTGCAGCTGCCCGTCGCTGGTCATCTGCGGATTGCGCGCGTTGCGTAAATCAGCCCACGGTACGGGGCGTGGGCTGATGGAATTGTGAGCGGTCATAAAAGCTCCTTGGATGGTTCGGTTGGGTCAATTCGTCGGGGAATGCGGAAGCAGAATCGGCTGGATGCGTCGCGTTCCAACACCAGCTTGTACGCCGGGTCGAATTCGCCTGCGCCGCCCATGATTTGAGCGGCGATCGGCAGTTGGCGTCCGCCGCGATCGTACAATACCGCGAGTAAAACGTTTGCCGGACGGCCGAATTCAAATAACTCGTTGAGTGCGCCGCGCACGCTGCGGCCGCTGTTCAAAATATCGTCGCACAGCACCACCACGCGGTTTTCGATGTCAAAGGGAATGTGCGTGGTCTTGATGTTCGCGCTAATGCCTTTGGTGGCGTAATCGTCGCGGTAAAAAGAAATATCCAGCGTGCCGAATGGCTCGATCAGTCCGAGGTCGTGGTGCAAACGTTCGGCCAGCCATGCGCCGCCCCGATGGATGCCGATCAGCGCAGGGGGCTGTGCGGCGCGACTAAACAGCTCGTGCAATTGTTTGAACAATTGACCATACAGATGCTCTGCGTCGGGTATGTGGGAGTTGGGCGCGTCGAAATCGGAGAGATGGGACATGGCAAACACCGTAAAAGAGGGATTGCTCGCTATTCTATCCGATTGGTTTGATTTTTGGGCTAAAAATGCAGTGTACGGCAGGTGCGATTGGGCGGTTTAATGTGTCAACTCATCCAAATACTGCTGCAATATCACCGCCGCTGCGCGGTCGTCCTGCGTCACAGCACGGGTTTGGCCGCGTGCATTTTGTCGGGTTTGGTTGGGCAAAACCGCGGAGGAGTAACGCTCATCCACCCAATGAATGGGCAGCGACACCGCTTGCGACAGTTGCGCGTGAAAATCCATACAAGCCTGCGTCATGGTGTGCGCCGTGCCGTCCGGGTGGCGCGGCAGACCGAGCACCAAGGCGTTGGCCTGCCATTCTTGAATCAGGCGTTGCAGGCGCGCAAGCACGCTCGGAAAGTCGGTGTTGGGGATGATTTCCAGCGGCTCGGCGTGCTGCGTCAGGGTGTTGCCGACGGCGACGCCAATGCGTTTTAAACCGTAATCAATACCAATGAGGGTTTGCGCCGTATTCATCACGCGTGTCCGGCGGTATCGCTGATCATGGTTTCGTTGATGCCCAGCAGGCGCATGGCTTGGCTGTATTTCTCACTCGGCAGGGTCTCAAACAGCACATGTTCGTCCGCCGGAACGGTCAGCCACGCATTGCGTGCCAACTCTGCTTCCAATTGCCCGGCGCTCCAGCCTGCATAGCCCAAGGCCAGCAGCATATGCTTGGGCCCTTGTCCCTGCGCCCAATCTTCCAAAATGTCGCGTGAGCTGGTCAAGCCGAGGCGCTCGCTGATGCGCACGGTGGATGTGTACTGCTGAAACGGCGCGTGCAGAACGAAACCGCGCTCGGTTTGTACCGGCCCGCCGAGCAATACTGCTTGATCGGCGCGGTTTGAGGGCGCGTAGTGAATGTCGCTGTCCTCGGCGGCTAATTTGTTCAAAATTTCTGAAACCTTGACGTCGGCGGTGCGGTTGACGATCAAGCCCAGCGCGCCGTTGGCCGAATGCTCACAAAGATACACCACCGTGCGCTCAAAGGTGTCGCCTGATAGGTTTGGCATGGCGATCAGAAACTGACCGGCCAGATTCAGGGTGTGTGCGGTGCTGTTGCTGCTGGATGTACCGGAGGTATTGGTTTTGCTCATGGCTTTATTGTAACGCGTTGCGGCGGTGTATTGTAGATCAATGATTTTTTACTGGGTTGATTGTTTATATCGAGGCAGCGTGGCAAAAATCAAGGCGTTGGTGTCTTGTTGAGTCATTCTAGGAATTTTGTGCGCCTCATGAAAACGGTTTCCGATATGTGAGGGGGCGTGTGTTTGATGCAAAAAATATTTTTCTTAAATGCTTACTTTTACAACCTATCGTAGCGCCTTGTTTTTAATAAGAAAATTTTTCATGAATTTTTGAGAAAAAGTGTGCTAACCCATTGTCTTTATTGAGGAAAACGACATTTGGCTTGACTGAATGGATGCCATGCCGTAAAGTTGTGAAAAACGTGGTAAAAAGTGTCTATTAGTGGGAAAAAATAGAAATTCTCCTTCGATTTAGACCCAAAGTACCATCAAACAAGCAAAAGGGTTCAACGTGTATATCGGTAATTCTCCTCTTACGCTGGATGCCAAAGGTCGGATGATGATTCCGGCTAAGCACCGTGACGCGCTCATGGCTGAGTGTGAGGGTCAATTGTACATTACGCGCAGCCCTGAGGGGTGCTTGCTGCTGCTGCCTTTGCCGGTTTGGGAAAAAATGGCGGCGCAGATCGTCACTTGGCCATCGGCCTTGAGCGTTTGGCGACGGATTTACTTTTCCAACGCCGAGCCGGTCACTTGGGACGGCGCAGGGCGTATTTTGATTCCGCCGGCTTTGCGCGCCAAAGCCCAATTGGACAAAAACGTCGAGCTGCTGGGTAATGGCTCGCATTTTGAAATCTGGAATGCGCAGTTGAGCGAGCAAATCGAGGATGAAAAACTGGCAGGTGAAAAGCCAGAAATCATCCAAAACTTCACTTTCTGACGAGTATGGATACGCCAACGCACATCACCGTTTTACTCAATGAGGCGGTGGACGCTTTAGCTATTCAGGCCGACGGAGTGTATGTCGATGGGACGTTTGGGCGAGGCGGTCATTCGCGCTTGATCCTGTCGCAGTTGGGTAAAAAGGGTCAGTTGTGGGTGTTTGACAAAGACCCGCGCGCGATTCAAACAGCGCAGGAATTGGCTAAAAATGATGCGCGCGTGCATGTGGTGCATGACAGTTTTAAAACCATGTCGGCGCATTTGTCGGCACAGAGCGTGGATGGGATTTTGTTGGACTTGGGCGTGAGCTCGCCGCAGATTGACGAAGCTAAAAGGGGTTTTAGCTTTCGTCAAGACGGGCCGCTGGACATGCGCATGGACAACACACGCGGGCTGACAGCGACGCAGTGGCTGAGCAGTGTGGATGAGGCGGAGCTGGCGCGCGTGATTCGCGATTATGGCGAAGAGCGCTTTGCCAAGCCGATTGCCAAGGCGATTGTCGCACGGCGTGCGCAACAGCCGTTCACAACCACGCTGGATTTGGCGAATGTGGTGGCAGGGCAGGTTCGCAAGTTTGAAAAAGGCCAGCATCCGGCGACGCGTACGTTTCAGGCGATTCGGATTGCAGTCAATGACGAGTTGGGCGATTTGGATGCGGCATTAACGGCGATGTTGGCATTGCTTAAGCCAAAGGGACGGATGGCGGTGATTAGCTTTCATTCGCTCGAGGATCGGCCTGTAAAGCGTTTCATCGCGCAGCACAGCCGACATTCGCAGGATTGGGCGCGTTTGCCGTTGACCGATGCGCAGTTGCCGAGTTTGCCGCTGCGTGATCTGGGCAAGCAAAAGCCCAGTGAGCAAGAAATTTTGAGCAATCCGCGCGCGCGTTCGGCGATTTTGCGTGTGGCGGAAAAAGCAGAAACAATGAATAGGTAACACCTGCGGGTGATTTGAGTAAAAGGTTGAATATTAATGTATAGCTGGCGCAGTTCCATCGTCCTGTTGAGCGCAGTCATTGTGATGGCAATGATGGTGATCAACGTGCGCCATCAGTCCCGCGTGCTCAATACGCAGCTCGAGCAAGCGCGTGCGTATGAGCAACAATTGCAGATTGAATGGAGCACGCGCCAGGTTCAGCAGGTTTCAGCCGCGAAGAACGACAAAATCGCCGAAGTGGTCAGTCGTCAGGATATGCAGCGGGTTGATCCGAGCGTGACCTACTATATGACACCGAAAACCAGTGCGGCTGATGCGGGTACTACCGCTACGGCATCTACTGCACCTGCTGCAACGACTGCGGGAGCCAAGCCATGAACTGGTCATCCAATGCCCCCGCAAAAAATAACAAAAATAGCTTTCCTTTGGAAGCGTGGCGCTCAACCCTGATGTTGGCGGTGTTGACCTTTGCGCTGGCGTCATTGGCGTTATGGGCGATTAAGGTTCAATTGCTGGACAACGAGTTTTTGCAGGGCAAGGGCGAAGCGCGCTACTCGCGTTTGCTCGAAATCCCCGCGCCGCGCGGTAAGATTTATGATCGCAACGGTGTGGTTTTGGCTTCAAACATTCCTGCGCGCGCCATCTGGGTGATTCCCGAAGAGGTCAAAATGACTTCGGCGCAGGAAAACCAGCTCTCCAAATTATTGGAAATCAGCGTCGCCGAGATTCGGAAAAAAGTGGCGCGGGATGATAAACGCTTTGTCTATCTGCGACGGCAAGTGCCGCAAGAAATCGCCGATCAGATCAAAGAGATGAAAATCCCCGGCGTTTACAGTCAAAAAGAAGTCAAACGAGATTATCCGCAAGCTGCGGTTTTTGCGCATTTAACGGGCTTTACCAATATCGAAGGCGAAGGCCAAGAGGGCTTGGAAGCCGTTTACGACAAAGAAATCCAAGGTCAACCCGGCGCGCGCAAAGTGCTGCGCGACCGTCTGGGCAATGTGATTGAGGACGAAGGCGTGATGACCGAGGCGCATCCGGGCAAGGATGTGTATCTGTCTTTGGACGCGCGTGTGCAATACATCGTGCATACTGCGCTGCGCGAAGCGGTGGATCATCACCGTGCGAAAAGCGCCTCTGCGATGGTGATTGATACGCGCACTGGTGAGATTTTGGCTTTGTCCAACTACCCTTCGTACGACCCGAATTTGCGCAAAAACATGGATCGGGACTTGATTCGTAACCGCGCCGTGACCGATATTTTTGAGCCAGGCTCAACGCTCAAGCCGTTTTCTGTCGCACTCGCGCTGGAAAAAGGCAAAGTCAAGCCGCAAACGATGATTGCCACCGGTGGCGGCAAAATGACCATTGGCGATGCGACCATCAGCGACTCGCACGCCAACGGTACGTTGACAGTGCAGCAAGTGATTCAAAAATCTTCAAATATTGGTACGAGCAAAATCGCCTTCATGCTTGAGCCTAAAGAGATGTGGGATAGTTTCACGGTGTTGGGCTTTGGCAAACCATACAAAATTGGTTTTCCTGGCGTGGCTGCCGGTTTGGTACGTCCTTACAAAAATTGGCAACCGATTGAGCAAGCCACCATGTCCTACGGTCACGGGATTGCCATTTCACTGTTGCAGTTAACGCACGCTTACACCGTGTTTGCACGTGATGGCGAAATCATCGATTTGACTTTGATCAAGCGCGACAACCCAGATCCGGTGCCCGGTCAGCGGATTTTCTCCGCGCAAACCGCCAAAGAAATGCGCACCATGATGCACATGGCGACCGAGCCGGGTGGTACGGCGCCGCGCGCACAGGTCATCGGCTACACCGTCGCGGGTAAAACCGGCACGGCTTATAAAGTCGAGGGCAATGGCTACAACAAAAATAAATACGTTGCGACCTTTGCCGGTCTCGCGCCAGTGGGCGAGCCGCGCATTGTCGTGGCGGTGATGGTGGATGATCCGACGGCGAACGGCCACTACGGTGGTGTGGTCGCCGCGCCGATTTTCAGCCAAATTGTGTCGGAAACCTTGCGTACTTTGTCGGTCACACCGGACGCGCCGTATAAAACCTCGATCAATCAAGACGGCGGCATCGAGGAGGCCATGTAATGAAAACCCAAACCATGAATACCCGAGCCAATCAACTCAGCGCACTGCAAGCGACCGTACTAACACAGGTTTTATCGGCCTTGGGCAGCTATGCACAGCAGAAAAAACACCTGTCCAGCGACAGTCGCAAGATCGAGTCGGGTGATGCCTTCGTTGCCTACCCGTTTGATCCGCTCTCACCGAACAGCGACAAACACGACGGACGCACTTATGTGGACGCGGCGGTGCAAAACGGCGCAGGCGCCGTGCTGTGGCAAGAAGGCAAAACCATGCCGCCGCTCACGATTCCGGCGCGCGTCGTACCGCAGCTCAATATTTTAGCGGGGCACATTGCCCACAGCTACTATGGCAAGCCATCGGACACCATGCGCATGATCGCAATCACCGGCACCAATGGCAAAACCTCCAGCGCGCAATGGCTCGCTCAGATTTTGGCCAAACACCATCTGCCGTGCGGCATTATGGGCACGCTGGGTGTTGGTTTCCCTGATGCGATGCAGGAAACCGGCTTCACCACGCCGCCTGCGATTGAAGTACACCGCTACCTCGCCGACATGCGCACACAAGGCGCTAAAGCCATGGCGATGGAAGTGTCCTCGCACGCTTTGGAACAAGGGCGTGTGAATGGCGTTGCGTATGAAATTGCGCTGTTTACCAATCTGTCGCGCGACCATTTGGACTACCACGGCGATATGGCGAGCTACGAAGCCGCCAAAGCGCGTCTGTTCACATGGAGTACGCTCAAAACCGCAGTCATCAATACCGATGACGAAGCAGGCCTGCGCTATGCGCAAATCGCCGAGCAATGCGGTGTGACTGTGATTGGCTACGGCTTGAACCCGCAGCCCAATGGCGTGAAACATTATTTACAAGCCAGCGAGATCGATCAATCCGGCGCATTGACCCAATTCACCTTGAATGTCGATGGTATGACGCATCGCGTTCGTTCGCGTTTGGTTGGCGAGTTCAATGTCATGAATACGCTCGGCGTGTTGGGCGTGTGCATGGGCTTGGGCTTGAATGTCGCTGAATGTGTGGCCGATTGCGCCGATATTGCGGCAGCACCTGGACGCATGCAGCGTTTTGGTGGTGACGGTCAGCCGCTGGTCGTGGTCGATTTTGCGCACACACCGGATGCCTTGGAAAAAACTTTGACCGCGCTGCTGCCGATTG
Source organism: Puribacter membranae (assembly GCF_055380425.1). NCBI lineage: Bacteria > Pseudomonadati > Pseudomonadota > Betaproteobacteria > Burkholderiales > Burkholderiaceae > Puribacter > Puribacter membranae. The sequence continues at coordinate 1,663,098 of NZ_AP040167.1, read as the reverse complement.
CCCATCAACGTGGTGGCCAGTTGACCTGTGTTTTTGGCTGCGGTGGTGATCGCGACCCGGGCAAGCGGCCGCAAATGGGCGCAATTGCGCAGAAAATTGCCGACCGCGTCGTCGTGACCTCGGACAATCCGCGCACCGAAGACCCCGATCAGATCGTGCGCGATATCTTGGCGGGCATGACGCAGAACGAGCAGGTACGCGCTGAAGTGCATCGACCGAGCGCGATCAATCGTACGGTGGAGCAGGCCGCGGTATCCGATGTGATTTTGATCGCAGGCAAAGGACACGAGCCGTACCAAGACGTGCAGGGCGTGAAGCATCCGTATTCGGATTTGGTGCAGGCCGAGCAGGCGCTGGCTTTGTGGCAAACAATGGCGACCAATCAAACGGTAAGCGAAACAACGGATAACAACGACATTGCCGTTACCTCTGAAGGCAGCGCTGAAGACACTATGGGTTCTTGCGAAATCAACGGACAAACGGTTTCCTTCAAGCGTGTTTCGATTGACACGCGCACCATGCAGCCGACCGATTTATTGATTGCGCTTAAAGGCGAGCGTTTCGATGCACACGACTTTTTGCCGAAATTACAGCCGGGGCAAGTCGCCGCAGTGTTGGCCGAGCGTGTGCCGGAAGGCTTTGCGATTCCGCACATCGTGGTGGACAACACGCATCAGGCCTTGCAGGATTTGGCGAAAAGCTGGCGCTCACAGTTTGACGTGCCAGTGGCTGTGGTGACGGGCAGCAACGGCAAAACCACGGTGAAAGAAATGCTGTCCGCAATCATGCGTGCGGCATTTGACGACGCCTATTTGGCCACGCGCGGCAATCTGAACAATGATATTGGCTTGCCGCTGACCTTGTTGGAAATGAAAAAAACCCACCGTGCGGCGGTGATTGAATTGGGTATGAATCATCCGGGCGAGACCGCGCAATTGGCACCGGTCGTTGCGCCGACCGTGGCAGTCATCAACAATGCCCAACGCGAGCACCAAGAATTCATGCAAACCGTCGAAGCCGTTGCCTACGAGCACGCCGATGTGATTGACAGCGTGACGGATGGCGGAGCGGTGGTCTTCCCTGCTGATGATACCTACGCGGCGATCTGGCGCGAGCGCGCACAGGCGCGTGGTGTTGCGACACATGAATTTAGCCTGAATCCGGCGGCGCACGCGGCGTATAGCGCGCGCTACGAATTGGGCCTGTACGCCTCGACCGTGCAGTTGATCACGCCGATGGGGCAATGCACCACGCAGATCAATATTCCGGGCGTGCACAATGTTCACAACGCTTTGGCAGCGTGTGCCGCCGCCACCGCGATGGGTGTGCCGCTGGACGCGGTCGCCAAAGGGCTGGCGAATTTCGTACCGGCCAAAGGTCGTTTGCAAACGCACCGCTTGCCTGCTTTGGGCGAGAGCGTGATTTTGATTGATGATACGTATAACGCGAATCCCGATTCGGTGTTGGCGGCGATTGACGTGTTGGCCAATGCAGCGGGGCGCAAAATTTTGGTACTCGGCGATATGGGTGAAGTCGGTGATGATGGCGATGCTTTTCACGCGGAGATTGGTGCGCATGCGGCGCAATGCGGCGTGAATGTGCTGCTGGCAACCGGTGAGATGATGCGTCAGGCGACGCAGGCGTTTGGCGTTGGTGCGCAGCATTTTAACGATGTGACGGCGATGGCCGATGTGGTGCGCGCGCACATTCAAGGCGGCGCGAACACCATTTTGGTCAAAGGTTCGCGCTTTATGGGCATGGAACGCGTGGTGGATGCACTGCTCGAAATGAATCAAGCGCAGGCGGCTCAGGCAAGCGGCGTACCGGAAACAACAGAACAATAAAGTTTGAAAAGGAACACACATGCTACTGGAATTGGCCAAATGGCTCTCACAATTGTCACCGGAACTGCGCTTTTTCGCTGTGTTCAATTATCTGACTTTGCGTGCATTGCTGGCGATGGGCACGGCCTTGATTATTGGTTGGGTGGCAGGGCCGCGCGTGATTCGTCGTCTGGCGGAGATGAAATTTGGTCAAGCGGTGCGTACCGACGGGCCGCAAACGCATTTGGTCAAGCAGGGTACACCGACCATGGGCGGTGTCTTGATTTTGATCGCGATTGGTATTTCTGTGCTGTTGTGGGCGGATTTGTCCAACCGCTTTATCTGGATTTTGATGCTGGTGACCATGGGCTTTGGCTGGGTCGGTTGGGCGGATGATTACCGCAAAATCGTGAACCGCGACCCGAACGGTATGCCCAGCCGCGAAAAATATATGTGGCAAACCATCATCGGCGTGATTGCGGCGGTGGGTTTGGCGTTTTCGGTATCTGCGGGTTCGGAGCTGCAAACCTTCGGTCTGTTTTGGGAATGGCTCAAAAGCGGTATGACCATGCCGCTGCCGAACAAAGCTGACTTGATCGTGCCGTTTTTCAAAACCGTGAGTATGCCGCTGGGCGTATTCGGCTTCATGATTTTGTCCTACTTCGTGATTGTGGGTACGAGTAATGCGGTCAACCTGACCGACGGCTTGGATGGCTTGGCGATTATGCCGACCGTGATGGTGGGTGTGGCGCTGGGAATTTTTGCCTATGTGGAAGGCAACTTCAATTACTCGCGTTATCTGCTCCTGCCGCACATCAAAGGCGCGGGCGAAGTGCTGGTGTTCTGCGCGGCGATGGCGGGTGCAGGTTTGGCCTTTTTGTGGTTCAACGCGTATCCGGCGCAGGTATTTATGGGCGACGTGGGTGCGTTGGCGCTCGGCGGTGCGCTGGGTACGATCGCCGTGATTGTGCGTCAGGAATTGGTGCTGTTCATCATGGGCGGTGTATTCGTGGTGGAAACGTTGTCGGTGGCCTTGCAGGTGGTTTATTTCAAGTACACCAAAAAACGCTATGGCGTGGGTAAACGAATTTTATTGATGGCGCCGCTGCACCATCACTTTGAACAAAAAGGTTGGCGCGAAACGCAAGTCGTGGTGCGCTTTTGGATTATCACCATGATGTTGGTGCTGATCGGTTTGGCCAGTTTGAAACTTCGTTAATTGAATGTGGGATATCAGGCAATGACACAAAAGCAGTTGGTGATCGGTTTGGGTGAGTCGGGCGTAGCGATGGTGCGCTACGCGACGCGTTCGTCCACGCCTGTGTCTGTGTACGACTCGCGCCAATCACCGGCGGCTTTGCCTGCATTCACGCAACGCTATCCCGATGTGACCGTGCATTGCGGTGATTTTTCAGCAGACTATTTGGATGGCGTGAGCGAAGTGCTGCTCAGTCCGGGCTTGAGTCCGCACGCCGAGCCGCTCAAAACGATTATTGAGCAGGCGAATGCGCGTGGTATCGCGGTATTGGGTGAATTGGCGGTGTTTAGCCGCGCATTGAGCGAGTTGCACGCGCATAACGGCTATAACGGTTACAAGCCGAAAGTATTGGCGGTGACTGGCACCAATGGCAAAACCACCGTGACCTCATTGACCCGTCATCTGTGTGAGGCGGCAGGTGTGAGCGTGCTGGCGGCGGGCAATATCAGTCCGTCGATGTTGGATGCGCTGTGTGGTGCACTGGAGCAGGATGCGCTGCCGCAGGTGTGGGTGCTGGAGTTGTCCAGCTTCCAATTGCAATTTGCGCAAAGCAATGCCATCGGCTTTAACCCAGATGCGGCGACAGTGCTGAATCTGTCGCAAGATCATTTGGATTGGCATGTCGATATGGTGGAATACACGCAGGCCAAAGCGCAGGTTTTCGGTGCGGACACCGTGCAGGTGCTCAACCGTGATGATGCCGCCGTGAATGCGATGGCCAAGCCAAATTCGCGCGTGCTGAGTTTTGGCGTGAGCGTGCCGACTGCCGTGGGTCAATATGGTCTGTGGCGCGAAGGCAACCACAGCGCGGCGACGATGGAATGGCTCAGTGTGGCAGTGGCGGATGAGAGCGGCGTTGAGAAGAAAAAACGCGGTCAGGCGGAAGTCGTCGCACCGATTAGCGTGCAACGCTTGATGCCAACCGATGCCCTGCGCATTCGCGGTCGTCACAATGCGATGAATGCCTTGGCCGCGCTGGCACTGTGCCGCGCGATTGATTTGCCGCTGGCGAAATTGCTGCACGGTCTGCGCGATTATGTGGGCGAGCCGCACCGCGTGCAGTGGATTCAAAACGTGAATGGCGTGGATTTTTACGACGATTCCAAAGGAACGAATGTCGGCGCGACGTTGGCGGCGATTGAAGGATTGGGGCAGCCGATTGTATTGATCGCAGGAGGCGACGGCAAAGGGCAGGATTTCACGCCGATGACGGATGCGGTGAAAGCGCATGTGCGCTTCGTGTGTTTGATTGGTAAAGACGCCGATACCATCGCGCAGGCATGGCAAGGCACCGGCGTGGCGATGCAATCATTCGATACGCTCGAGTCCGCCACGCTGCATGCGGCGCAGAACGCGCAGAGCGGTCAGGCGGTGTTGTTGTCACCGGCGTGTGCGAGCTTGGATATGTTTAAAAATTACGCACACCGCGCTGAGGTGTTTGTCAGCACGGTGCGCGAATGGGCGCAAGATTGCGGTCAGATATAAACCGATACGGTAAAAGTAAACAACTACTTTACCGTGATTTAAGACTGATTCATTTTATTTGAGTGTAGGGATAACGGGCATTATGCGAATATTGGATGTGTTGGGCTTGGAGCGACGAGCAGAGCAAAGGAATGACGGCTATGAACGCCGCGTTCGCCGTTTGCGCGCGCAGGCTTGGCAAGAGGTTGATCCGGTGCTGCTGTGGATTCCGATTTTGTTGATGTTTTTCGGTTTGATTATGGTGTATTCGGCCAGTATCGCTTTGCCGGATTCGCCGAAGTTTCACAATTATTCGCGCTACCACTTTTTTATTCGGCATGGTTTGAGCTTGACGGTGGGCTTTAGCGTGGCGATTTTTGCATTCAACGTCAGCAGTGACAATTGGCAAAAACTCGCGCCGGTGATGTTTTTGATCGCGCTGTTTTTATTGATTATCGTGCTGATTCCGCATGTGGGTTTGCGTGTGAATGGTGCGCGGCGCTGGTTGCCTTTGGGCTTTATGAATTTTCAGCCGTCCGAGATGATGAAATTGGCGGCGTGTATTTATGTGGCGGATTATTGCGTGCGCAAAAACCAAGATCTGCGCGTGTTCAACAAAGGCGTGTTGCCGATGATCGTGGTGCTTGGCTTGGTGTCGATTCTGTTGCTGTTGGAGCCGGACATGGGCGCGTTGATGGTGATCGCGGTGATTACCATGGGTGTGATTTTCTTGGGCGGTGTGAATTTTAAAGTGTTCGGCGCCTTGTTTGCCAGCATGGTGGCTGCGTTTGCAGCGCTGGTGATCGTGACGCCGTGGCGTGCGAGACGGATTTTTGCATATTTGGATCCTTGGAAAGATGAGAACGCGCAAAACGGCGCGTATCAGTTGACCCAGTCCTTGATCGCCTTTGGCCGTGGTGAGTTGTGGGGACAAGGTTTGGGCAGCTCAGTGCAAAAAATGTTTTATCTGCCCGAAGCGCATACCGATTTTATTATGGCGGTGGTCGGCGAAGAGTTCGGCTTGCTCGGCGTTTGGGTGGTGATTTTGGCGTTTGTGGTGTTGGTACGACGAATTTTTATGGTGGCACGCGAGTCCATGGCGTTTGAGCGCAATTTTCAAGCGCTGGCCACGCAAGGCGTGGGTATTTGGCTGGGTGTGCAAGGATTTATCAATATGGGTGTGAATATGGGGATGTTGCCGACCAAGGGTCTGACTTTGCCGTTTATCAGCTATGGTGGCAGTGCTTTGCTGTTCAACTGCTTGGCGATGGCGTTTGTTTTGCGTGTGGACTATGAAAACCGCCGCTTGAAACGTGGAGAACCGGTATGAGTAACACGAATAAAACACAACGACCTCGGACCGTTTTGATTATGGCCGGTGGCACCGGTGGTCACATCATGCCGGGGCTGGCGGTGGCGCAGGCTTTGGTAGATGCGGGGCACAAAGTGTCATGGCTCGGTGGTGCGGCGGATTCGATGGAGGCGCGTCTCGTGCCGAAATACGGCTATGAATTTAATAGTGTGGATTTCAGCGGTGTGCGCGGCAAGGGTGTGAAAACTTTGGCTCTGGCGCCATTTCGCCTACTCAAAGCGATTGTACAGACGCGCAAAGTGTTGCAAAAAGTGCGTCCGCATGTGGTGCTCGGCATGGGCGGTTACATCACCGTGCCGGGTGGCTTGACCGCGAAATTAACCGGTATTCCGATTGTGTTGCATGAGCAAAACTCCATCGCGGGTATGTCGAATAAATTGTTGGCCAAGATGGCGGCTCGCGTACTGACCGGTTTTCCAAACGTGTTTGAGGATGGCGAATGGGTTGGTAATCCGGTGAAAAGCGTGATTGCTGATTTGCCCGCACCGCAAGAACGTTTTGCCACGCGCTCAGGCGCATTGAAATTGGCGGTGATCGGCGGCAGCTTGGGCGCGCAGGCTTTGAACGAAAATGTGCCGAAAGCACTGGCGTTGTTGAGTGACAACGAGCGTCCCGAAGTGGTGCATCAGGCGGGTGAAAAGTTGATTGATGCGCTGCGTCGCAATTATCAAGAGGCTGGTGTACAGGCGCAATGCGTGCCGTTCGTGGACGATATGGCGGCTTTGTACGCTGATTCGGACGTGTTGATTTGCCGCGCGGGCGCGATGACGGTATCCGAATTGGCCGCGGCGGGCGTGGCGAGCATCATGGTGCCGTTTCCGGCGGCGGTCGATGACCACCAAACCTCGAACGCACAATTATTGGTGGATGCGGGTGCGGGGCAATTGTTGCCGCAAACGCAATTGACACCGGCGCATTTGGCGGAGCTGTTGCGCGGTTTGAACCGCGAACAACTGAGCCAACAAGCGGCGAATGCACGCACGGTGGCCAAGCCGAATGCAACGGCGGATGTGGCCAAAGTGTGTTTGCAGGTCGCCGGTGTGCGGGATTTATAAAATTTGAACTGAAAGCAAAAAATGAAACATAACATCAAAAACATTCATTTTGTCGGCATTGGTGGCGCGGGTATGAGCGGCATCGCCGAGGTGCTTTTGAATTTGGGCTATCGGGTGTCCGGCTCGGACGCGGTTGAGAGTGCGAATGTGAAACGCCTGCGCAGTCTGGGTGCGACGGTGTACCTGGGGCACGCGGCAGAGAATGTGCAAAACAGCAATGTATTGGTGGTGTCCACCGCGATTTCTGAGGACAACCCTGAATTGGTCGCGGCGCGTGAACGCAAGATTCCGATCGTGCCGCGTGCGGTGATGTTGGCAGAGTTGATGCGTTTTCGTCATGGGGTCGGCATTGCCGGCACGCATGGCAAAACCACCACGACCTCCTTGGTTGCCAGTGTGATGGGTGAGGGCGGTTTGGATCCGACCTTCGTGATCGGTGGCAAATTGACCAGCGCGGGCGTGAATGCGCGTTTGGGGCAAGGTGACTACATCGTGGCTGAAGCGGATGAATCCGATGCGTCGTTCCTGCATTTGTCGGTGGTGATTGCGGTGATTACCAATATTGACCAAGACCACATGGACACCTATGGGCACGACTTTAACAAACTGAAAGACGCGTTTGTGGCGTTTACCCGCAGCATTCCGTTCTACGGCGCGGCGGTGGTGTGTATTGATGATGCGAATGTGCGCGAAATCGTACCGAATTTACAAAAAACGGTGATTACCTATGGCTTGAGCGAGGACGCACAGGTGCGCGCGTATGACGTGGTTGATGCGCACGGCAAAATGCGCTTCAAAGTCAGCCGCACGGGCTTTGGCGAAGAGTTGCCGGTGTTGGATGTGACGCTGAATTTGCCGGGTTTACACAATGTGCGCAACGCGCTCGCGGCGATCGCTGTCGGTACCGAGGTGGATGTGGATGACGCGGCGATTTTGAAAGCTTTAGCGGAGTTCAATGGCGTGGGTCGTCGTTTTCAGCGCTACGGTCAGGTGAAAGTACCTGAGCAACGAGGCGGTGGTGAGTTCACCCTGATTGACGACTACGGTCATCATCCGGTGGAAATGGCGGCGACCTTGAGCGCGGCGCGTGGTGCGTTTCCGAATCAGCGCATCGTGCTGGCATTCCAGCCGCACCGCTACACCCGCACGCGCGACTGCTTTGAGGATTTTGTGCGTGTGCTCTCGGGCGCGGATGGCGTGCTGTTGAGTGAAGTGTATTCGGCAGGCGAACCGGCGATTGTTGCGGCGGATGGTCGTGCATTGACACGCGCTTTGCGTGTCGCGGGTAAGGTCGAGCCGATATTTGTTGAGCAGGTGGCGCAGATGCCGCAGGCGATTGCCGACTATGTGCAGAACGGTGACATCGTAATTACCATGGGTGCAGGTTCGATCGGTGGTGTGGCGGCAAAAGTCGTGGAATTATTGGGTCAGGCGTGAGATTGGGGACATGATGAATATCGACGTGAAACAACTGGGCAAAGTAGCGGTGCTGTACGGCGGGATTTCCGCCGAGCGCGAAGTGTCGATCAAATCGGGCACGATGGTGCACGCGGCGCTGGTGAAACAGGGCGTGGACGCGCATTTGTTCGATACCAAAGAGCGTGAGCTGTTTGACCTGAAACGTGAAGGTTTTGACCGTGCGTTCATTATTTTGCATGGTCGCTTTGGCGAAGATGGCACGGTGCAAGGCGCGCTGGAATTGCTCGGCATTCCGTACACCGGCAGTGGGGTGTTAGCCAGCAGCTTGGCGATGGACAAGGTACGCACCAAGCAAATTTGGTTGCAACACGGTTTGCAAACGCCGAAATACGTGGTGCTTGCGCGTGGCGAACAGGTGGACACGGACGCGATTGTGGCGCAACTGGGTTTGCCGCTGTTTGTCAAACCGCCACTCGAAGGTTCTACTGTCGGCGCGGGCAAAGTTTCTACTGCCGATCAACTGCAGGCCGCGTGTGAATTGGCATGGCGCTACGACACGCACGCTTTGATTGAGCAATGCATTGAAGGACGCGAAGTGACCTGCGCGATATTGGGTTCGAGCAGCGGCGCGCATGCCTTGCCACTGGTGGAGATCAAAGCGCCGAATGGCAACTACGATTTTGAACACAAATATTTATCGAACGATACACAGTACGTGTGTCCGGCAGAGCTACCGGATGCTTTGACGCAGCGCATTCAAAGCATGTTTGTACAGGCGTACCGCGCATTGGGTTGTGCGGGCTGGGGACGTGGGGAAGTATTGATTCGTGACAGCGACCAAGAGCCGTTTTTGTTGGAAATGAATACCGCTCCTGGCATGACCGATCACTCGCTGGTGCCGATGGCGGCGCGTGCGACAGGTATGAGTTACGAAGATTTGGTTTTGACGATTTTGGCCGATGCGCGCCTGCATGTGCAGCGCACGCCTGAGCGGAATAAATAAACAAGGTAGTTTGGTATGCAAGCGTTTTGGGACGATCTCGATTTGATGCAAGCAGTCACCCGCATGATGGTGTGGGCGGCCTGTGCCTTGCTGTTCGTCGCAGGCGTGGGCTGGCTGTTGCAGCGTCCGTACTTTTCGATCAATCAGTTTCGTTTTGTCGGCGATGTGCAGCAGTTGGATCAAAAGCAAACGCATGATCTGATTCAGAGTAATTTGGATCACGGTTTGGCCGGTGGTTTTTTCTCGATGAATTTGTACCAAGTGCAGGACAGCTTGCAACAAATTTCTTGGGTTAAAAGCACCTCGATTCGCCGAGTATGGCCGCATGAAATCGAGGTCAGTATTGCGGCGCATCAGCCGCTGGCGATTTGGAAAGACCGCTATCTCAGCCCCGAGGGGCAGTTGTTCCACGCACAGGTAGATGAGGCGCAGCGCGCCAAACTGGTGGAAACTGAGGGGCCGGACGAGGCGGCCAATTTGATGGCGCAAGAGTTGCCTTTGTTTCAGCAGTGGTTGGCGCCTTTGGGGTGGACAGTGAAAAAAGTCAGCCTGTCACAACGTTATAGCTGGCAGGTGACATTGAGCAATGGCTTGGTGATTGAAATGGGACGTGCGGACACGCCGACGGCGATTGAAGAGCGGGTACAGCGCTTGATCAAATCGGGTGATTTTGTGAAAGACAACATCGGGGAGGCAGGCGGCTACATTGACCTGCGCTACCCCAACGGATTTGCGATGCGTTCCGAAAAATTGCATCGTGTGAATACAGAGACGATGATTAACACAGGTGGAAAACTATGAGCGAACCGACTAAAGATTTAATTGTGGCGTTGGACATTGGTACATCAAAAGTGGTGGCCATGATTGCCGAAGTTTTGCCGAACAATGGATTCAATGTCATCGGCATCGGCCACCACCCGTCGCGTGGTATGAAGCGCGGCATGGTGGTGAATATCGAAGAAACGATTCAAACCATTCAGTATGCGATTAAGGAAGCGGAACTGCGCGCAGGCTTCACCGTGCGCAGCGTGTGCACCGGTATCGCGGGCAGCCATATTCACAGCTTCAACTCCAGCGGCATGGTCGCGGTGAAAGACACCGAAATCACGCAAAACGATATCGAGCGCGTGCTCGACACCGCGCGTGCGGTCAGCATTCCGGCGGATCAACAGATTTTGCACGTCTTGCCACAAGAGTACAAAGTCAATGACCAAGACGGTATTCGCACGCCGATCGGCATGACCGGCATGCGCTTGGAAGTGAAAGTACACATCATCACCGGCTCGGTGTCTGCGGCGCAAAACATCGTTAAATGCATCCGTCGCTGTGGCTTGGAAGTGTCCGACTTGCGTTTGCAGCCTTTGGCCTCCAGCACCGCGACTTTGACCCAAGACGAGCAAGACATCGGCGTGGCATTGGTGGACATCGGTGGCGGTACGACCGACATCGCGGTGTTCGTTGATGGCGCGATTCGCCACACGGCGGTGATTCCGATTGCGGGCGATCAAGTGACCAACGATATTGCGATGGCCCTGCGCACGCCGACCGCCGAAGCGGAGGAATTGAAACTGCGCTACGGCGTGGCCAAGCAAGGCATGGTGCCGTCCGAGAGCGTGGTTGAGATTCCGGGTGTGGGCGATCGCGTGGCGCGTCGTGTGAAACGTCAATCGTTGGCCGCTGTGATTGAGCCGCGCTTGGAAGAGTTATTCGTACTGGTACAACGCAATTTGCAAGAAGCCGGCTTTGAACACCTGATCGCCTCGGGCGTGGTATTGACCGGTGGTACCAGCTTGTTGCCGGGCGTGACCGAGTTGGCCGAAGAAGTATTTATGAAGCCGGTGCGCATTGCCCAGCCAATGTACGACGGCAATTTGGCCGATATCGTATGCAACCCGCGCTACTCAACGGTAGTGGGTTTGCTGATGTCGGCGCGTGAAAAGCGTGGCGAAGTCGAAGCACGTTTGAGCGATCACCGTGGTGGTGGCGTTTCGCGCAAAAAAGCAGCGGAAAAATCATCAGCGAACGATGGTACGAAGCGTTCGATTTTGAAAGTCATGCGCGATTGGTTCGTCAAAACATTCTGACGATCACTTGCGATGGGTTTAGTTTTAAGTAGTTTTAATTGTGTATCACGTTCCGGTAACGGAACACTTTAAAGGGGAAAACCATGAGCTTTGAAATGTTAAATGAAGCGCCAGAAGGAACAGTCATTAAAGTGGTTGGCGTTGGTGGCGCAGGCGGCAATGCCATCCAACACATGATCACCAAAGGCGTACAGGGGGTGGAATTCATCGTCGCCAATACCGATGCGCAAGCATTGCGTCACTCTTCGACGTTGAATAAATTGCAGCTGGGCGAGTCCGGTTTGGGCGCGGGCGCAAAACCGGAAGTCGGTCGTGCGGCGGCGGAAGAAAACCGCGAACGCATTGCCGATATGCTGCGCGATGCGAATATGGTGTTTATCACCGCCGGTATGGGCGGTGGCACGGGCACAGGTGCGGCGCCGGTGATCGCGGAAGTGGCGAAAGAATTGGGTATTTTGACCGTTGCGGTTGTGTCTAAACCATTTGAATACGAAGGCCCTCGCCGTATGCGCGTGGCCGAAGAAGGCTTGCGTCAATTGGAACAGCAAGTGGACTCGCTCATCATCATTTTGAACGAAAAACTCGAACAAATTTTGGGCGACGACATCAGCATGGAAGAAGCATTTGAAGCTGCCGACGACGTGTTGAACAACGCCGTAGCCGGTATTGCCGAAATCATCAACGTCGATGGTCACATCAACGTCGACTTTAACGACGTGAAAACCGTGATGGGCGAACAAGGCCGCGCGATGATGGGTACAGCGACCGCCTCCGGTGCGGATCGTGCGCGCATTGCAGCGGAAGAAGCCGTTGCCAGCCCGTTGCTCGATGGCGTGAATTTGGCCGGTGCGCGCGGTATTTTGATCAATATCTCCGCATCACACGACACCTTGAAAGCGCGTGAAACCCGCCAAGTGGTGAGCATCATCCGTGAAAGCGCCTCTGATGACGCGACTGTGATTTACGGTTTCGTGTACGACGACAGCTTGGGCGACAAACTGCGTGTGACCGTGGTGGCAACCGGTTTGGGCGGCGCGCGCGCGGTAGAAACCGATAATGTCGGCACACGCGTGTTGCACAGCGCACCGGCTGCGGCGGCGCCTGCCTTTCAAGCACCGGTAGAAGACCTCGCATCCATCCAGTCTGCGGCCTATGCAAATGCCCATGCGGCAGTGACCCCATCTGCGGTGAATGACTGGGTACAGCCGAGCGTACAAAACGTGGCTGAACCCGCACCACGTCGCACGAGCATTCCAACCTTTGGCGACTACAACGAGTTGGACGTGCCGACTTGGGCGCGTCAACGCGAACCACAAGCCACACAACAACGTGCGGTGAACGGCGATGCGTTCTTTGAGGACTTGGATGTGCCTGCATTTTTGCGCCGCCAAGCAGACTAAGGCGGACTAACGCGAACTCAGGTGAACGACGAGTTCGCACTATGAAGTCAAGCTCGTTCAGCAGTTTCAGCCGTTAGCTGCGGCGCGCACCGGATCGTCGCGTCGGTATGGTTGTGGTGTCCCCTTCACCATCGCCTTACCGATGCCGTCGTGTCGGTGAGTTCTGTTGCGAGTAACCCTATTCTGCTGTCGTCTGAGCGCTTGATTCGCTGTTTCGATTTCCGATAATAACTATTGATTGAGTAGTTCTTTCCCCATCACCATCGTGATGGGGTTTGTTTTTTTACGGTATCATTACAGTGTGATTGATATTTAAGGAAGCATGGAACAACCCAAACCAATCTCCAGCGCAGACGGTAGGGGTTATTCCGCATTTCCTTAATTGACAAAGAAATTTTTGGAGCCGCCATGGGAACAACCGCTCATTCCATCGTACAAAAAACCATTGCGCAGGAAATTGAAACCACGGGCATCGGCCTGCATTCAGGGCGCAAGGTTAAACTGACCCTCAAGCCCGCACCGGTCAATACCGGCGTGGTGTTTCGCCGTACCGATGTGGATGCCAACCTTGATATTACCTGTCTGCCCGAACACGTGATCGACACGCGTATGGCGACGACCTTGGCGCATCCGGCGAACCCTGCGGCGCGCGTGTTGACCATTGAACATTTGATGTCGGCGCTCGCCGGTCTGGGCGTGGACAACATCATCATTGAGGTCAATGCGCCGGAGATTCCGATTATGGATGGCAGCGCCACGAGCTTTGTCTATTTGATCAGTAGCGTCGGTTTGGTCGCGCAGAACGAATTGCGCCGCTTCATCCGCATCAAGCAATCGGTGGAAGTGACCGAGGGTGACAAGCGCGCACGCCTTGATCCGTATTTTGGGTTTAAAGCCTTGTTCGATATCGAGTTTCACCATCCGGCGATTGACGATACCGGCACGCACTGCGAGATCGATTTCACCGGTGATGCGTATGTGCGGCAGATTTCCCGTGCGCGCACTTTTGGCTTTATTCAGGATGTGGAAGCTTTACGTGGCTTGGGACTGGCGCAAGGCGGTAATTTGGCCAACGCGATTGTGCTGGACGAATACAAAATCCTCAACCCCGAAGGGCTGCGCTATACCGACGAATTCGTCAAACACAAAATCCTTGACGCGATTGGCGATCTGTATGTGATTGGCGCGCCGATTTTGGGTGCATATACGGCGTACAAATCCGGCCATGCGTTGAATAATGTACTGATTCGCGCGGTGTTGGCCGACGAAGCGAACTATGAATACGTGACGTTTGCGGATGAGGCGGATGCGCCGAGCTATGCGGGCATCCACGGCGACGCGCTCGCATCGAAGGCGACCGTGCGCGCAGCGTCATAAATTCATCGGTAGTGCGCTGTGTGTGGTTTGAGCTGAAGTTACGAGCGCGGGCGGTTAGATTTTCTCAACGCATTTAATACGATGAGGCCGCGCAGCAGTGGCACGAGCAGTCGTGTGAGCAGGCTGTTGCGCTTGGCAGGTAACCAACGGGTCAACAGCAACAAAGCCGTGTTCAAAATCTGCGGCTGATTGAGCCAACCTTGGTTGAACAAGCGCCGTATGCCGCGCAAACCTCGAATATTGAGTGCGCCATCCGCGTGGCTGGCGCGCAGATTGTGCTGAAACTGCAATTTGTCTTTGAGCAGTTGCAGGCGCAGAACTTCGCCTTCCAACAGCAGCCGTTTTTTGCGTGCATTCAATTCCGCTTTATTCATGGGCGTTCTCCTGAACCGATGGGCGACGCTCAGTGGTTTGAACCGGCGGTACTTGCTCGGTTAAGGTTTGCCAATCCTCTTTGACCGCGCCCATGCTGGAGGCGAACCACGGTGCGCGAACCGCACGACGCACCCACCCAAATGCGAGCAAAGCGAACAGTATAAAAAACAACGAAAAACCGCCGAGTAGACCGATGCGCCATGATTCCGGCACCACCAGAATAATCAATATCAGGGTGAATAGCGCGGCCATGAACACCGACAATACACCCAATAAACTCAAAACCACGCCAGCCCAAATCGTGTGTTTGGCCGAGCCAGCCTCCAGCAACAGTAGTTCCATGCGATTGAGCAACAAAGCCCCCACTTTCGAGGTGAGGGATTCAAACGCTGAGGATGCGCCGCCTGTTGGGTTGTGCGGCTTGCTGTGATCGGATTCTGTGGTTTGTGCCAAGGGCTGCTCCTATGAGATCAATGACGGCGTAGGCGTAAGTGTGGCGTAGAGCCACGCTTGCGCCGTGATGACATGGATAATCTAAGCGTCGCGATGTTAGCGGCGGGATACCAGCAAGCCGAGCAAAAAGCCGACTGCTGCAGCGACACCAACCGATTGCCACGGATTGTCGTGTACGTACTCATCGGTCGCATCGGCGGCTTCGCGTGCCTTTTTGCGGGTGTGTTTTTTGGCCGAATGCAATGAGTCTTTGACCTTGTCCACATTGTCGGATAGTTTCGCGCGCAATCGACTCACATGATCGTCCGCGTGCTCGCTCGCATCGGTGAGTATGCCTTGGGCATCGGTCAATAATTGTTGAATGTCCGCGATCAAGCGTTCTTTTTCTTGCACGAGGTCGTGTTCTGATTTGAGTGTAGCAGGCATGATGAACTCCTTTCTGAGGTGGTTATGACACACATGGGAAGGACTACGCAATGCAACTTAAAGCGGTGCTTTAGATGGTACTTTAAGTGCCTTTGATTATTGAAAAATCTCTGTCAATTCAAAGGTCTAAATTCATTCTAACATAAAGCCCTGGTTCAAAAATGGTTAAAAACGGCAGGTCGGTTTGTCGATGCTCGGGTGCGTTGATTGTGTGCGCTAACGATCACGATGTACTCAGTAAATCCAACTGCGTCGCGCCATCCGGCTCGCGCAGGCGCACGCCCACACCGAGCAGGCGAATCGCGCCGACGTGTTTTTGGCACAGGCTGGCGAGCAGTTGTTCAAAATGCGGGCGTGACAGATCGTTGCTGTTCATCTCCAGCGTATGGATTTTAAAATTCGCCATGCGCAGCTTGACAAAGGTTTTTTGCACCAAGGCTTCAGCGCGATGGCGCTCAATTCGCGTCAATAAATCGGCGTGCAACTCGCCTAAGGGGGTGGTCGCATCCGCAAAGCCATGCAAATCATGCGCAAATGTGGTTTCGACGCTGATTGATTTTCGCAGGCGCTGTGGGTGCACAGCACGTGAGTCGATGCCGCGTGCCGCCTGATACAAAGACGAGCCGAGTTTACCAAACTGCGCGATCAGAAACGGTAAATCGCGCTCGCGCACATCGGCGCAGGTGAATAATTTGAGTCGGTGCATTTTCTCCGCCGTGCGCGGACCGACGCCGAATAGTTTTTCTACCGGCAATTCGCGTACAAATGCATCTACATCCTGCGGTCGGATGACGAATAATCCATCCGGTTTGTGCCAGTCACTGGCGATTTTGGCCAAAAATTTATTCGGCGCGACACCGGCTGAAACCGTCAAGCCGACTTCCTCGTGTACCCGCGCACGAATCGCACGAGCGATCAGCGTCGCGCTGCCGCGATGCGCAGAGCAAGTGCTCACATCCACATACGCCTCATCCAGCGATAGCGGCTCGATTAGCTCGGAATAATCGCGGTAAATGCGGAAAATCGCCTGCGATGCCGCGCGGTAGCGTGGAAAGTCCGGCTTGAGCAAAATCAACTGCGGACACAACTCCAGCGCGCGGCGGGTCGGCAGTGCCGAACGCACACCGAATGCGCGCGCTTCGTAGTTGCAGGTCGCAATCACGCCGCGTTGCGCCGTGGTTCCGCCGACGGCGATCGGTTTGCCGCGCAGTGACGGATCGTCGCGCATTTCCACGGCGGCGTAAAAGCAGTCGGCGTCAAAGTGGATGATTTTGCGAACGGTGGGCGTGGCGGGCATAAAGCGTATTGAGATCAGATGTGTTCAGTCAAGACTGCATTTTATAGTGAAATTCCAAGGTGATTCGGATGAATCTATGCTATGTTTGCCCCCACTGTTTTGACGCTTAATTGATACTTAATCGATACTCAATGGGCGAATATTTGAAAGAATCGGTATGAATTTGATTTTGGCTTTGGTTTCTGCGGCCGCTTATGGGGTGAGTGATTTTGTGGGTGGTTTGGCCGCGCGCCGACATCCGGCGCTGCAAGTGGTTTTGTGGGCATTTCCAGTCTCAGCCGTGGTTTTGCTGCTGTTGTCGTGGCTGATCGGCGGTGATTGGGATACGCGCGCGATTGCCTTTGGCGCGGCCTCCGGTCTCACTTCGGCATTGGCGGGTTGGTGGTTTTTCACCGCGCTGGCTGAGGGAACGATGAGCGTGGTTTCGCCGATCACCTCGGTGCTGGCTGCGTTGATTCCGGTGTTGTTTGGTTTGATGACGGGTGAGCAGTTAAGTGTCGGTGTGCTGGCGGGCATTGCCTTCGCGGTGGTGGCGATTGTGCTGATCAGTCAGGAGGGGAAACATTCTGCGCCGCACCTGTTGGCTAGCGAGCAGCCGAAACGCTTGAATCGGCGCGTTTTGCTGTTTACTGTTGGCACGGGTGTTGCGTTTGCCTTGAGCTTTATTCTGATTCATCAAATCGGTGAAAACCGAGCCGGACTATGGCCGATGTTTGCGGGCAAAGCCACGGCGTCGGTGGTGACACTGTTGATCGCTCTGCGTTTCGGTCACGTCCGTATGTCGCATGACGCATCGCTGCTGCGCTATGCTGCTGCGGTCGGTGTGCTGGATGTGGTGGCGAATGTGGCGATGTATTATGCGTTTCGGGGTGCGTTTGTCTCGATCATCAGCGTGTTGGTGTCGCTGTACCCGCTGTTCACCATCGCGCTGGCGATTGGGTTGCTCAAAGAGCGCACCAATGCGCTACAAAAAATCGGTATCGCGCTGGCGTTGGGGGCGATTGGTTTAATTGCGTATGCGGGGTAACCGCGCGGATTGAGTTTAACGAAATCATATGACACAGATGTCATCTGTCATGGTTGGGTCATAAAAGCCGATTATATTTTTCATCTGCATATCCTTTCAAAGGAGGAACGGATGAAAAATCATGTGGTTATTTTTGAAGCACGCGGGGGCACGGACAAAGGCGAGTTCGGCTTTCGCAAGGACTCCAAAGCGATTATTGATGCACTCAAACAGCGCGGCTGGACGGCTGAAATTATTTTTTATGATGATGTCAATCGAGGTGAAATCTATCGGCACACCCTGACCAAAGCCGATGCTTACATCAGTCGTGTCAATCCGGGTAATTTGGGGAACGAGGTCGGATATTTTCAAATGCTACGCGAGCTGGTGATGCAGGGTGTCAAAGGCTTACCACATCCCGACGCGATGATCGCTTACGGTGCGAAAAGCGCGATTGAACGACTCAAAGGCACGGCGTTCGTACCGGAAGACGTCTACACCTACTACCACTTCGATGCGCTCAAAGACAATTTGCCAAAAACACTTAAACGCGGCGTGCGTGTGATCAAACAAAATCGCGGTTCGACCGGCGAAGGCATCTGGCGCGTGGAGGTGCTGCATCCAGAGCAATACCACGACGATATTCCATGGGATGCGCGCCTCAAGCTCACTGAAGCGAAAGACAACCATACCGAAGAAAAATCCCTGCAAGAATTTTTGGAATTTTGCATTCGCTATCTCGAAGGTGCGAACGGCATGCTGCTCGATATGCCATTTTTACCGCGCATTAAGGAAGGTGAAATCCGTGTGTTGATGCTGCGCGACCAAGTCGTCAATATCGTGCATAAAAAACCGGCCGATACGCCAGATGCTTTCTCCGCCACGCTGTTTTCCGGCGCGCAATATCGCTACGACACGCCGGAGCAGTGGCCGGATTTGGTGGCGGTGATTCGTCGCTCGCTGCCCGAGTTGCGCGAGCGACTGGGTGACTATGATTTACCTTTGATTTGGACGGCGGATTTTATTCTCGACACTGATCACAACGGTGCGGATCGCTATGTACTTGGCGAAATCAATGCGTCTTGTGTGGGCTTTTCCACACACCTTGAATTGAGTGATGCGATTGCCGATGAAGTGCTGCGACTGCTCGATGCTGAATCGGTGGTGAATAAACGCTGGTCTGCATTTGCCAGTGATAATCAGTGGGCGTATGCACATTGGGTTTAGTTTGATTGGCTGGATGTCGCTGGCGGTAGGCTCAACAGACCTATGGTTGGCGCGACTCTGTTATACTGAAACATCATTGATAGTAATAAATGGGGGTGAGCGATGCGTCAAAAAATCTTTATGGTCCAAATGTTGGTTGCTTCGGTGGCGCTTGCACTGTCGGCGTGCGCTTCGGTGGAGTCTCCTAAAAACCAATCTCAACCTGAGATTGATCGTAGTCCGTCACACAATCTGACGACGCCTCCTTGGGGGCAAACGGTTAGTAAAGAGCAGATTGCGCCGGTTTATTTGAATGAATGGAAAAAGGCCGAAAATCGGCGCAGTTGCGCACTGTTGGCTTTACCCAAAGACAGTGCGGCGCAAGTTAGCGGTGCAGGAGTGCGTCGCGCACAATTTTCGGGTGGATGGGCAGTGGCATACGATACAACAAGCTTAAAAAGCGCCTATGGTGTGGCCGGAACGGGTACCTCGGTTGGTAATACTACTGAATATGCGTGGCCAAAACAAAAAGCATGGGCTGATGGCAGCCGCATGGGATATGGTTTGGAAGGCGGGGTTGGCCCCGCGTATTTGGCCTATGTGAGGGTGGCAGGGCAAAGCTGCTTATACAATGTTTGGAGCCGTGTGAGTGAAAAGCATTTGTTACAGATCGTTTCAGATTTGCGACGTGTACAATAGAAGCGTAATCAAACTGAATAAAAACGCCACCGAATTCGGTGGCGTTTTTTTGTGAGGTCAATCCTATTTCTTACGTTGTGGCGGCACATCGGTACAAGTACCTTTGAATATTTCCGCCGCCATGCCGATTGACTCACCCAGTGTCGGATGCGGGTGAATGGTTTTGCCAATGTCCACTGCGTCCGCGCCCATTTCAATCGCCAAGCAGACTTCGGAAATCAAATCGCCTGCGCCGGTGCCGACAATCGTCCCGCCGATGATGCGACCACTGTCGTTGTCGAAAATCAGTTTGGTGAAACCTTCGTCACGTCCGTTTGCGATCGCGCGACCCGAGGCTTGCCACGGGAACATCGCTTTGCCGTAGTTCAGGCCTTGCGCTTTGGCTTGGTCTTCGGTTACGCCCGCCCATGCGACTTCGGGATCGGTGTAGGCGACCGATGGGATCTGACGCGCGTCAAAGTAGGCCTTCTCGCCATGTGCGGCTTCGGCGGCGACGTGGCCCTCGTGTACCGCTTTGTGCGCGAGCATGGGTTGGCCAACGATGTCACCGATGGCGAAAATGTGCGGTACATTGGTGCGCATTTGTGCGTCCACGTTAATGAAACCGCGTTCGCTCACCGCCACGCCAGCCTTGTCCGCGCCGATCAGCAGCCCATTCGGCGCACGACCGACGGCGACCAACACCAAGTCGTAACGTTGGGCTTCAGCCGGTGCGGTGGATTGCTCATTGGCCTTGGCGAATGTGACGTAGATGCCATCGTCTTTGGCCTCAACCGCCACGGTTTTGGTGTTGATATAGACGTTTTCAAAGCGATGCGCATTGTATTTTTGCCAGACCTTGACGAGGTCACGATCCGCGCCCTGCATCAGGCCGTCCATCATCTCTACCACGTCGATCTTGGCGCCGAGTGCAGAGTATACCGTGCCCATTTCGAGGCCGATAATCCCACCGCCGATGACCAACATTTTTTTCGGGATGAATGGCAAGGCGAGCGCACCGGTCGAATCCACAATGCGTGGGTCGGCGTATGTTTGCTCGGAAATGAACGGTAATTTGACCACGCGCGAGCCTGCTGCGATGATGGCTTTTTCAAAGCGAATCACTTTTTTCACCGAGGTGGTTTCTGAGCCGGTACCAGTGGTTTCTGTGACTTCCAAATGGTGTGCATCGATGAAGGAGCCGATGCCGCGTACGACATTGACTTTACGCATTTTTGCCATGCCCGCGAGGCCGGTGGTGAGTTTGCCGACCACTGAGTTTTTGTAGTCGCGCAGTTTGTCGATATCCACTTGTGGCGCGGCAAAACTGATGCCGTGATTGCTCATGGACAGCGCTTCTTCCATGATGGTGACGGTGTGCAACAGGGCTTTGGACGGAATACAGCCGACATTCAGACACGCGCCGCCCAAGGTGGCGTAGCGTTCCACCAAAACCGTATCCATGCCCAAATCGGCAGCACGGAATGCAGCGGAATAGCCGCCCGGGCCTGCGCCGAGTACCAGCATATCGCAGGTGATGTCCACGTTGCCATTGTATGTGCTGGCCGCAGGTGCGGGCGCGCTGGCGGGTGCAGAAGCTGCGGGTGCTGCGGCAGATGCTGCTGGCGTTTCGGCTGGTTTGCTTTCGGTCGTTTGTGCGGGTGTTGAGGTCGCTTCGGCTGTTTCAGCGGCTTCCAACAGTACAACCACACTGCCTTCGGAAATTTTATCGCCCACAGCGACCTTGATTTCCTTCACCACACCTGCGTGCGAGGACGGTACGTCCAAAGTGGCTTTGTCGGATTCGAGCGTGACCAATGCGTCTTCAACCGCGATGGTGTCGCCGACTTTGACATAAATGTCGATGACGGGGATGTTTTTATAGTCGCCGATGTCGGGGACTTTGATTTCAATGATTTGACTCATAAGGTGCTCCCTTTAAATCAGCACACGGCGAAAATCGGCCAATACGCTGGCGAGATAGGCATTGAATCGCGCCGCTGCTGCACCATCAATCACGCGGTGATCGTAGGACAGTGACAACGGACACATCAGGCGCGGTACGAATTCAGAGCCGTTCCAAACGGGTTGCATGCTTGAGCGCGAAACGCCGAGGATGGCGACTTCAGGTGCATTGATGATCGGGGTGAATGAGGTGCCGCCAATGCCGCCGAGTGACGAAATGGAGAAACAGCCGCCTTGCATATCGGTCGGTTTGAGTTTGCCTTCGCGCGCGTTTTTCGCCAGCTCGGACATTTCCACCGCGATTTCAGAAATGGATTTGGTATCGGCTGCTTTGATGACCGGAACGACGAGGCCGTTCGGTGTGTCGGCGGCAAAACCGATGTTGTAGTATTTTTTGTAGACGAGGTTATCGCCGTCCAGAGAGGCGTTGAACTCAGGGAATTTTTTCAAGGCTTGCACGCAGGCTTTGATGATAAATGCGAGCATGGTGAATTTGATCCCCGCTTTTTCGTGCTCTTTGTTCAGCTGTACGCGGAAGGCTTCCAGCTCGGTCACGTCGGCGACTTCGTTATTGGTCACATGCGGAATCATGACCCAGTTGCGCGATAGATTTTGACCTGAAATTTTCTTGATGCGTGACAATGGCTGTACGTCGATTTCGCCGAATTTGGTGAAGTCGATTTGTGGCCACGGCAGTAAATCCAAACCGCCGCCAAGCGAAGCGGACGATTGAGCCACATTCGTCGTTGGGCAAGCGGCTGCGCCGTTCATGACCGCTTTGATGTAGGCGCGCACATCCTCGTGCGTGATGCGGTTTTTCGGCCCTGTGCCTGCGACGTTGTCCAAATTCACATCCAACTCGCGTGCAAAATGACGCACGGATGGTGAAGCGTAGGTGTTTTTCGATAGCGGTTGTGCAGGATAGGCAGGCGCGCTGTCGGCGTTGGTCACTGCGGGTGTTGCCACGGCTGGTTTTGCTTCAGCCGATTGTTCTTGAACCACCGGTGCGGCAGGCGCTGGCGCAGCGGCTTCGGCAGTCGGCGTAGGTGCTGGCGCAGGGGCGGCATCGGTTGTTGCGGCTGCGGCGGCTGTGGATTCAAGCATCACGACTACGGAGCCTTCGGAAATTTTATCGCCCACAGCGACTTTGACTTCCTTGACCACGCCTGCGTGCGATGACGGCACGTCCAGTGTCGCTTTGTCGGACTCGAGTGTGACCAGCGTGTCTTCGACGGCGACGCTGTCGCCGGCTTTGACGTATACCTCGATCACAGGGATGTTTTTATAGTCGCCAATATCGGGGACTTTGACTTCGATGAGATTGCTCATGATTTTTCCTCTCTATGACGATAATTACACAGTCCACGGCGCCGGTTTGTTGACGTCCAAATTGTACTTGGCGATGGCTTTGGCTACTTCTTCGTAGGCAATAACACCGTCATCGGCCAGTGCTTTGAGTGCGGCAACCGTGATCCACTGACGGTTCACTTCAAAGAAGTAACGCAGTTTTTCGCGGGTGTCGGAGCGGCCATAACCGTCGGTACCGAGCACGGTGTAGCGTGATGGCACGTAGGCGCGGATTTGCTCGGCCACGGCGCGCATGTAGTCGGTCGCGGCGATCACCGGTGCGTCGGAGTCTTGCAACAGGGTTTCGACGTGCGAGAGTTTGCGCGGCGAGGTCGGGTGGAGCATATTTTCGCGCTCAACCGCTTGGCCTTCGCGTGCCAATTCGGTGAAGCTTGGTGCGGAATACAAATCGGCGTCCACGCCCCAGTCGTCTTTGAGTAATTGTGCAGCGGCGATGACTTCGTTGAAAATCGTGCCGGCGCCGATCAAACGAACTTTCTTCGCAGCGTTTTTCGCACCCGCTTGGAACAAATACATGCCTTTGAGGATGTCCGCTTCCGCGCCTGCTGGCATGGCCGGATGGGCGTAGTTTTCGTTCATCACGGTGATGTAGTAGTACACGTCTTCTTGCTCGCGGTACATACGGCGCAAGCCGTCTTGCATAATCACGGCCAACTCGTAGGAGAATGTTGGGTCATAGGATACGCAGTTTGGTACGGTGGATGAGAGCAGCAGGCTGTGGCCGTCTTCGTGTTGCAAACCTTCGCCGTTGAGCGTGGTGCGACCGGCTGTGCCGCCGAGGATGAAGCCGCGCGCGCGCATATCGCCCGCCGCCCAGCACAAGTCGCCAATGCGTTGGAAGCCGAACATGGAGTACAGAATGTAGAACGGAATCATCGGCAGGTTGTGCGTTGAGTACGAGGTCGCCGCAGCAATCCAGTCACACATGGCGCCCGCTTCGTTGATGCCTTCTTGCAATACTTGACCGGTTTTGGATTCTTTGTAGAACATCAATTGTTCGTGGTCTTGCGGCAGGTATTTTTGACCTTCTTGGTTCCAAATGCCCAGTTGGCGGAACAAGCCTTCCATACCAAAGGTGCGCGATTCGTCCGGTACGATCGGGACGATGCGATCCTTGAGGTTTTTGTCTTTGAGCAAATGGCCGAGGATGCGCACAAACGCCATGGTGGTGGAGATTTCGCGGCCTTCTTCGGTGGCTTTGAGGAAGGAGTCAAACGCGCCCAATTCAGGAATCACCAGCGATTCGTCGGAGGTGCTGCGACGCTGTGGCAAATAGCCGCCAAGTTTCTGGCGCGCATTGCGCATGTATTCCAATTCAGGCGAGCCTTCAGGGAAGGTGACGAATGGCAGTTTCTCCAAATCTTCGTCGGACACTGGAATCGAGAAGCGGTCGCGGAAATTGCGCACGTCGTCGATGTGCATTTTTTTCTGTTGGTGGGTCGAGTTTTGCGCCTCGCCCGAGCCGCCCATGCCGTAGCCTTTGATGGTATGCGCGAGAATGACGGTCGGACGATCAACCGATTCGGTGGCTGCTTTGAACGCCGCGTAGATTTTGAACGGATCGTGGCCGCCGCGATTGAGCGCCCAGATGTCGTCATCGTCCCAGTCGGCGACCAATTCTTTCAGCTCAGGCGTATTGAATAAGGTGTCGCGGATGTACTGTGCGTTTTTCGCGCGCATGGTTTGGAATTCGCCATCGACCATTTCACCCAAACGTTTGACCAATAAGCCTTTTTTGTCGCGGGCGAACAGCGCATCCCATTTGCGACCCCAGACGACTTTGATGACATTCCAGCCGGAGCCACGGAATTCGGATTCGAGCTCCTGAATGATTTTGCCATTGCCGCGTACCGGTCCGTCCAGACGTTGTAAATTACAGTTGATGACGAACACGAGGTTATTCAGTTTTTCGCGACCGGCCATGCCGATGGCGCCGAGTGATTCGGGTTCGTCGGTTTCGCCGTCGCCCAAGAACGCCCAAACTTTGCGGTTTTCGGTATCAATCAAGCCACGGCTGTGCAGGTATTTCATGAAACGCGCTTGGTAAATCGCCATGATCGGTCCCAAGCCCATCGATACCGTCGGGAATTGCCAAAAATCAGGCATCAGCCAAGGGTGTGGGTAGGACGGAATGCCTTTGCCATCAACCTCTTGGCGGAAATTGACCAATTGCTCTTCGGTCAGACGACCGAGCAAAAAGGCGCGGGAATATACGCCCGGCGCAGAGTGACCTTGAATAAAAATCAGATCGCCGCCGTGCTCGGCTGACGGTGCGTGCCAGAAGTGGCCAAAGCCAACTTCGTACAGGGTTGCGGCGGATTGGTATGAGGCAATGTGGCCGCCGACGTTGGTGGTTTTGTTCGCGCGCAGAACCATCGCCATGGCGTTCCAGCGTACATACGAGCGGATTTTGTGCTCAATGCCCTGATCGCCCGGCAGTGGAGGTTGCTGCTCCACGCTGATGGTATTGATGTACGGCGTTTCGGTATGGAATGCGTGCAAAACGCCGTTGGTACGGGCATGCGCGATTTGTTGGTCAATCAGATACGCGGTGCGTTCGGAGCCGTGGTTGTCGATGACATTGTCCAGCGCTTCAATCCACTCTTGCGTTTCTTGCGGATCGGTATCGAGAAAGTTTTTATTGACTTCGGCTTGTAGTGCGGTCATGTGATGGCTCCTTTAGAGATGGGCGTTGGCTCCGATTTATGATTGGATGTGTGATGCCACAGCAGATATCTATTCTACTCAAATAATTGTATGTGAATGTGACTAATGGCGCAAGCTATTTTCCATTTTACGATTTTTAATTTCATAATATAAAAATTTAACCGATGGAGGAGGTGGTGAGCGCGAAATAGACAACGAAGGTGGCTTTTTTCGCATTTCTGTATACTCGTTTGGCTACTGTACCCATTCTTTATGGTTGATTTATGGTTGTCGCGGGTGCGCGCTGTGTTTATAATCGCCGAACGGTCGTTCAAAAATTGGCCGTGGTGGCAGGTATTTTGCCCAGCCATTGAACACTATCATTTCAGGAGACCTTATGAGTTTGCCGCACGCATTGTCCCAGCTACGTTTGCCCATTATTGGCTCGCCCATGTTCATCGTGTCCAACCTTGAGTTGGTCAAAGCACAGTGCAAAGCCGGTATCGTCGGCTCGTTTCCCGCGCTCAATGCGCGTGGCGATGGTGCGCTGGATGCTTGGCTCACGGAATTGAAAGCCGATTTGGAAGCTGATCGTGCTGCGGGTGGAAAGCCTGCGCCGTTTGCGGTCAATCAAATCGTACATCCGTCTAACGGGCGTTTGGCCGAGGACATTGCGGTGTGTTTGAAGCACCAAGTACCCGTGTTCATCACCAGCTTGCAAGCACCGCCGAAAGAGTTGATCGACGGCGCACATGCCTACGGCGGCATCGTGCTACACGACGTGATCAATGCACGCCATGCGAAAAAAGCGCTGGAAGCGGGCGTGGACGGCTTGATTTTGGTGGCGGCGGGTGCGGGCGGTCATGCCGGTACACTCAGCCCGTTTGCCTTGGTCGGTGAAATTCGCCAGTTTTACGACGGCCTGATCGTGTTGTCCGGCAGCATTGCCAATGGCTCGGCGGTGCTGGCGGCACAGGCGATGGGTGCGGATTTGGCCTATATGGGCACGCGATTTATTGCCACCGCCGAGGCGAATGCGTCCGAGGGCTACAAACACGGCATCACCGAGGCCAGCGCGTCGGATGTGGTGTACACCAATCTGTTCACCGGCGTGCATGGCAATTACCTGCGTCAGAGCATCGTCGCTGCAGGTTTGGATCCTGATAACTTACCCGTGGCGGATAAATCGAAAATGAACTTCGGCTCGGGCGGCAATACCGCTGCCAAAGCATGGAAGGACATCTGGGGCGTGGGACAAGGCGTTGCGGTGATTGACGAAATTTTGCCGACGGCGCAATTGGTCGATCAACTGGAAGCGGAGTATCGCGCAGCGCGTGCGCGTCTGGGTCTATGATCTTTTGAGCAACGGCTCCTTTATTTAGAGTATGTAGAGTATGTAGAGTATGGCATGTCACGGACATGCCATTTTCTTGTCAACACAGTCACCAATGCCGCCTGCGATGTTTTTAATCACCGCGATGCGTTACAATATCGCCTTATTTGAACCCCACCAATCACACGGATACTGGCATGCAACACATACACATTCTCGGCATTTGCGGCACGTTTATGGGCGGAATCGCCGCCATTGCGAAACAGGCGGGCTACCGCGTCACCGGCTGCGATGCAAACGTTTATCCGCCGATGAGCACGCAGTTAGAAGAGCAAGGCATTGAACTCATCAGCGGCTTTGATGCCGCGCAGATTGACCTCAAACCGGATGTATTCGTGATTGGCAATGTGGTGTCGCGCGGCAATCCGCTGATGGAGGCGATTTTGGATCAGGGCTTGCCGTATATTTCCGGCCCGCAGTGGTTGGGTGAACACGTTCTGCGCGACAAGTGGGTGCTCGCGGTGGCGGGTACGCACGGCAAAACCACCACCAGCTCGATGCTCGCTTGGCTACTCGAAGATGCAGGACTGAACCCGGGTTTTTTAATTGGCGGCGTGCCGAATAACTTTGGCATTTCCGCGCGTTTGACCGACGATCCGTTTTTCGTGATTGAGGCGGACGAGTACGACACCGCGTTTTTTGACAAGCGCAGTAAATTCGTGCATTACCGTCCGCGCACTGCGGTTTTGAATAATTTGGAATTCGATCACGCCGATATTTTCGCTGACCTCGCAGCGATTCAGACGCAGTTTCACCACCTCGTGCGCACGATTCCGAATAATGGTTTGATCGTGTCCAATGCGCATGAAGCCGCGCTGGATGAAACGCTCGCCAAAGGGGCGTGGACGCCGATTACGCGCTTTGCTGATGCGCGTGTGCCAGCCGATTGGCAGATCGCCAATGTCGGTGCGGACGACAGCTTTGACGTGTTGTTTGAAGGGCAGCTACAAGGGCGCGTACACTGGGATGTCACGGGCGAGCACAATCGCCTGAATGCCTTGGCCGCCATTGTCGCTGCGCGTCATGTGGGTGTGGAGCCGAAAACCGCGATTGAGTCGTTTGCGCGCTACCGTATGCCCAAACGCCGCATGGAGATCAAAGGCGTGGTCAACGACATCACGGTGTACGACGACTTCGCGCATCATCCGACGGCGATCACCACCACGGTTGCAGGGCTGCGCAAACGCGTTGGTTCAGCGCGTATTTTGGCGGTACTGGAGCCGCGCTCCAACACCATGAAACTCGGGGTGATGAAGGCGCAACTGCCTGAATCTTTGCGTGACGCGGATTTGGTATTTGGCTACGGAGCAAGCGAGGGCAAGGATGCACTCGGCTGGGATTTGGCCGAATCTTTGTCGCCGCTGGGTGAAAAGGCGCGTGCGTTTGATGATCTGACTGAGTTGGTGCAGGCGGTCAAGGCGCAGGCGCGTGCGGGCGATCAGATTTTGGTGATGAGCAACGGAGGCTTTGGCGGCGTGCATCAAAAGCTGCTGGATGCCTTGGATTGAGTGCAGTTGAGTGACATACAATGAGTGACATACAAAAGGGGCTGAATGATTCAGCCCCTTTGTTTTTGTGTTGATGTGGTTATTATTTAGTAAACAAATGCAAAGTCCACGGCAGCACATACGCTTGTAACACCGTCATGATGCCGACGATCGTACACAAAATCAGGCTGTGTTTGACCGTGAAGCGGAACAGGTTCGATTCTTTGCCTGCCAAGCCGACGGCGGCACACGCCACGGCGATGGACTGCGGTGAAATCATTTTGCCGGTCACGCCGCCGGTGGTATTGGCCGCGACGGTGAGATTCGGGTCAATGCCAATTTGGTGTGCGGTGGACGCCTGCAAGGAGCCGAACAGCGCGTTGGACGAGGTGTCCGATCCGGTTAAGAACACGCCCAGCCAGCCGAGGAATGGAGAGAAGAACGGGAACGCGACGCCTGTGCCCGCCAAAACCAAGGCCAATGTCGATGACAAACCGGAGTAGTTGGCGACGAAGGCGAAGGCCAATACCAAGCCAATCGATAAAATCGGGAAGCGCAATTCGTACAGAGTTTCGCGGAAGGTTTTGAGTGCGTCCGCCGGTTTCATTTTCAAAATGATGATCGAGACGATGGCAGAGAGCAAAATCGCTGTGCCGACCGCGCCGAGCAGGTTCAATTTGTACACCGCTTCATACGGCTTGGGTGCGGCGACAATCGGTGCGGCTTTCAACACCAATTTATCCAAACCCGGCCACGCAAATTTAAACGTGCTGAAGCTGTCCAAAAACGCTTGGAACGGTTTGATCGTCCAGATGGTCACGAACACGGTCAAAATCGCAAACGGTGACCATGCCTTGATCACTTGGCCGGTGGTGTACTGTTTGGCAGCGGAGCCGATCAGTTTGGGTTGGCGCATGCCATCGAAGGTGAAAATTTCTTCCGGCTGCCATTTTTTCAGGAACAGCGACAAACAGATCAAGCTGACCAAGGCCGAGGTCACGTCCGGCAATTCCGGCCCGATGAAGTTGGCGGTCAAAAACTGAGTAATCGCAAACGACACGCCCGCGACCAAAATCGCCGGCCATGTTTGGCGAATGCCGCGCATGCCATCCATCATCGCAACCAACCAAAACGGCACGATCACCGACAAAATCGGCAGTTGGCGACCGGCCAATTGACCGATGTGGTACGGGTCGAGGCCGGACACTTGACCGGCGACGGTGATCGGAATGCCCATCGCGCCGAATGCCACGGGTGCGGTATTGGCAATCAAGCACAAACCGGCGGCGTACAGCGGATTAAAGCCCAGCCCGACCAACAGCGCGCCGGTAATCGCCACAGGTGCGCCAAAGCCCGCCGCACCCTCTAAAAACGCGCCGAAGGAGAAACCGACCAGCAGCATTTGCAGCCGTTGGTCTTCGGTGATTGACACGACCGAGGCGCGAATCACGTCAAACTGACCGGTTTTGACCGTGATTTTGTACAAAAATACGGCGGTGATGATGATCCATGCGATCGGCCACAAGCCGTAGGCAAAACCGTACAGAGCGGCAGAAACCGCCATGCTGACCGGCATTTTATAGGCGAAAATTGCGACGCCCAGTGCAATGAGCAAGGTGAAAAAACCTGCGACATGGCCTTTTAAACGCAATAGGGCGAGCGCAACGAAGAAAAACACAATCGGTAGGACGGCAATCGCCGCAGTCAGCCATAAGCTGTCCCCGACGGCCGTGTAGTTTTGCAACCAAGTTTGCATGAAAGAGTCTCCTTTAGGGCTACATATAAAATTCACCTATAACTGCGGTGGTACTGCCAAGACTGCTGTTTAGGTGTTGTGTGACTACGCCGTCGGTGCGAAATGCGATGAACAACGACGCAGATTGAACGGGGCGTGCCGTGGTGTGTGTGATTTGGGTCGTCTGCCCTATGTGATTCGCCACGACACACCCCCGTCAATTCGGTTGGCTGGTGCGGATGCGCATTTATGGATTCTGTCGCTCGCGCTCAGCCATCAGTTGGTGCAAGGTTTTTGCCGCTGGTTTGAGCGGCGTGTGGTTTTGCGCCCATGCCTTTTGGCTCGGCGTGAGGGCGCGAAAACGGGTCGCGGCCCAACTGAACAGTTTGTAGCGTTTGCTGTGCGCGAAAATCCCTGTGAAGGCGCGCCAAGCCATCTGCTCGCTCAATGTGTGCGATGCGCCTTGGCCACGCACGGCGTGCTCAACCACCTCGTCGGGCGCGCGTTGCGCCTCGGTACGCAGGCGAATCAACAGCTCCGGAATCGGGATGCGCACGGGACAGACCTCGGCACACGCGCCGCACAGACTGGAGGCGGTTGGCAGATCGCGGGTCGCCTCCAATCCCATCATGTGCGGTGAAATAATTTCGCCGATCGGCCCTGGGTAAGTTGTGCCGTAGGCCGCGCCGCCGATGCGGCTGTACACGGGGCAGTGGTTCATGCACGCGCCGCAGCGAATGCATTGCAAGGTTTTGCGCATTTGCTCGTCGGCGTAGGCTTGCGTGCGGCCATTGTCCAGCAGCACCAAGTGCATTTCCTGCGGGCCGTCCAGCTCGCCCGAGCGACGCGGGCCGGTGATGAGGTTGAAATAGGTGGTGATGTCCAAGCCGACCGCGCTGCGCGTGAGCAGGCTGTACAGCGGCACGACGTCGGAGAGTTTCGCCACGACTTTTTCAATGCCTGTGATCGCAATATGCACGGGTGGCACGGTGGTGCACAGGCGGCCATTGCCTTCGTTTTCAACCAAACACAGCGTGCCGGTCTCGGCGACGGCGAAATTCACACCTGACAGCCCCACGTCCGCACGACGATAAACACTGCGTAGCGCGTGACGACCGATTTGGATCAACTCGTCCACATCGTGCGTCTCGGTGGTGTGCAGGTGTTCGTGAAACAGCGTGCTGATCTGCTCCTTGGTTTTGTGAATCGCGGGCATGACGATGTGCGTCGGTTTTTCGCCCGCCATTTGCACGATGTATTCGCCCATATCACTCTCGATGGCCTCGATGTCGCGTTCGGCGAGATAGTGGTTTAGCTCGATTTCCTCGCTGACCATCGATTTGCCTTTGACCATCAAGGTGCTGTTTTTATCCAACATGATTTGATGGATGATGGCGCAGGCCTGTTCGGTGGTTTCCGCCCAATGCACCTGCACGCCCAAACGTGTCAGGTTCGTTTCCAACTGTGTGAGCAGCTCGGGCAATTGCGCCAGTGAACGCTGGCGGATGTGTTCGCACAAATCGCGCAGGGTTTGCAGTTCGTGCTCGTCGGACAGGACGGATTTGCGCTTAGCCATCAGGCCGTCCATCGCCGTTCGCAGACTTTTGCGCAGCGGCGCATCGGCCAGTGCGTCGGAGGCGTTGGCTTTGAAGGTTTCGCTTTTGGGGTGCGCTTTGGGGTGAAAATGAATCGTCTGCGTTTTCATGCGGCTTCCTCCACGTCGGCCAGCGCAATATGCGCGGGCAATTGCGCCAGCACCACCAAATCGCGCGGTCCGTGTGCGCCAAAGGCCAAGGTCAACTGAATGTCCGAGGTTTTGGATGGGCTGGAGATCAACACCAGATTGCTCGGCGTGTTGTGCGCCAGTCTCAGCGACTGCATCGCGCTGAAAAAATCATCGTGCAGCGTCGTGGTGTCAAACAGCGCAATGTGGATCGGCGGCACCAAGCTCATGCTGCGCGGTTGCTGCGCATCCGGCCACAGCAGCAGCGTGCCGGTCTGGGCAATGCCGGCGCAAATATTGGTGAAGCCCGCGTCAACCCGATCAAACAATTCGTCTTTCCAATCCTCAATCGGACGTTCAAAACCGCAGGATTGGATTTCGGGCGCGTGTTGAGCCAAGGCTTGATGCGCCGCTTGGCCATGAGCGGTGTTCATCGGCAATAGGATGTTGCCAATCTGCTTGTCGCGCACCACCGCACACAAGGCTTCTGTCCAATTGTCTGCATTGACCCAATGAATCTGCGTGTTGAAGCGGCGCATGGTGCGCGCCCAGTGCTTCAGTCGGTCAATCTCATTCGACCATTTCGGTGTGGCTTGTGCGTAGTAAGCGGCGGTATCCGGCTCCGGCATCGGCGCGCGCTGCGAGGCGTTCAGTTTGGCAAAAATGCGTTCGCGCGCGGTTTGCGATGTGCGTTTGAGGTCAAAAGGAGTGCTCATGCTTTGCCTCCCGTGCGTTCGAGTAAAAACGTTGCCAAATGCTTCGGTCGCGGCATGTTCGGCTCGTCTTTGGCGATTTTGCCGCCGATGTTGAGCATACAGCCTGCGTCTGCGCTGATGATTTCGGTCGCTTGCGTGGCCTTGAGCGCGGCGACTTTATCGCTGACCATCGCGCCGGAGATATTCGGGTGTTTCATCGAGAAGGTGCCGCCGAAACCGCAGCATTCGGATTCGTGGTCGTGCACCACGCGGGTGACATTGGCGAGGCGCTCAACCAGCGCCCAACTGGATTCATGCACGCCCATTTCACGACGCGCAGTGCAACTGGTGTGTACGGCGACGTTGATCGGCGTGCCCTTGTCCTGAGGTTGATAATTTAACGTGTGCAATAAAAATTGGGAGAATTCGACCACGCGGCTGGCAATATCGTTGGCGGCGCCGGCATATTCGCTATCGGCAAACAAGGTCGGCCAGTGGTGCTTCATCATGCCGCCGCACGAGCCGGATGGCACGATGATCGGCCACGGTTGCCCAAACAGGGATAATTGCTGGCGCGCGACCTCAAACGCCTCTTGCGGATGCCCCGAGGTGTAGGCCGGTTGGCCGCAGCAGCTTTGCGCCTGCGGATAATGCACGCGGATGCCTTGCGTTTCAAGCAGGGTGATCGCGTCCATGCCCGCTTCGGGCATGAAAATATCCAACACGCAAGTGCCGAACAGGTACACATCGCTCGGCGGTGCTACAGGTGTCGCAGGTGTTACTGACGGTGCAGCAGTGGCATTGATGTCCATGCGCATGGTGGTCTCCTATCATCGCTTCGTCGGTGCATGGGTTCATCGTGGGCGGTGAAACGAAACGGCGCGACACGTGACACGGTGATTCATGCAGAATGATTTTGTATTTTATGGTAAATTGGTCATACCAATTAAAAAGCGTGAGCGATAATGTACAAGATTTTTACCCAATTGGTCAACTATTCTCTCCCTATTTGAGTGAAATTATGTGCATGCGGGTGTGGTGTCTCTGCGTGGAAGGCGTATTTGCAGCATTTAAGGCTTTATACCCGCGCTGCGAAAAACTATAATGAGCGATAAAGTGTGCGCTGCAACATATCCGCATGATTGTTGTGTGGCAGTGTCGAAATATATTGATAAAGGCGTCGGCATCGTATGGCTTCCCAAACCCCTCGGATTCACTCCAGCAAACTCTCTGAGCAGCTCGCGCAGAGTTTGGAGCAACTCATTTTAGACGGCGTGTACGCGGTCGGCGAACGTTTGCCGTCCGAGCGACAGATGGCTGAGGACTACGGTGTCTCACGCCCGAGCGTGCGTGGCGCGCTGAGTACATTGGCCGCGCGCAACCTGATTGAAACGCGGCACGGCGGCGGACATTATGTATCCGAGCGATTGCACTCGGACTTTTTATCGCTGTGGCAAAGCCTGCTCTCGCGCCACGACTACATGGAATTTGACGTACTCGAATTTCGCCGTGCATTCGAGAGCATGATGTCGGGGCTGGCTGCCGAGCGCGCGACCGAAACCGATTTGGAACGCATTCGCTCGTGTTTGGAGCAGATGGATGTGGCGGCGCAGACGCACAATCTGGAGCAGCAATCCGAAGCCGATGTCGGCTTTCACCAAGCCATTGCCGAAGCGAGCCACAACGTCCTATTTAGCCATCTGTCCAACAGCCTGCTGACCATGTTGCACCGCCATACGCAGAAAAATCTGGCCAATATGTTCAGCGCGGGCGGCGACAAGCAGAAATTGCGTACGCAGCATCAAGCCATCTATGACGCCATCGCCGCGCGTGACGCGGCACGTGCTACGGCGCAGGCGCAGGCGCACATCGCCTATGTCGAATCCACCCTGCGTCAGGCGCGTGCGCACAGCGCCCGCGAATCGCGCGCGCAAGCACTGGCGCACAAAGACCGAGTCAAAAAATTGCGCTCGGGCAAATAATCATCATGCAACCATCACAAGATCAAAGGAGGGCGTGTGCGTTTACTATATTTGCACGGATTTCGTTCGTCACCACAGTCGGATAAAGCGCTGACGGTGGCGCAGTATTGTCAAAAGAATGGCCTGAATGCGCCGATCATGCCGCAGTTGCCGATTTCACCGCTCGAATCGATTCAACTGTGTGAACAACTGATTGCACAGCACGCCATCACCGCCGTGTGCGGCTCCTCGCTCGGCGGATTTTACGCGCTGTACTTGGCTGAAAAATATGGCTTGCGCTGCGGGCTGATCAATCCCGCGATTACGCCGTGGGTCGATATGGAAGAGTCCAAGAATCATGAGCGCTATGAGATAGACGAGCTGGATTTAGAGGTCAACGGTCATTACGTTGATCAACTCAAACCGTACTACACGCCGACGTTAACGCATCCTGAGCGCTTCCTTGCTTTGATCGGGCTGGCCGACGAAGTGCTCGACCCGGAACAGATGCGCCGTCATTTGATCGCTGCGCGACAGATCATTGTGCCCGAGGGTGATCACGCCATGAGTGATTTTGGCGGGCATTTGGATGAGTTAATGCGGTTTGTACAGGGTGAATGATACGGGCGTTCTTCGATGTGCAGCGCTCACTTTGTGATATAAAAAGATGATGAAACCATGCACGGCTTGGTGGCTGGCGATACGGCCCAAAACGCTATCGGTTTGTGCCGTACCGGTTGTATTCGGAACGGCTTTGGCTTATTTTGAGCAAGGCCATCTGTTGTGGTGGCCGGCGCTGGCAGCGTTGTTGGCGGCTATGTTGATTCAAATCGGTACGAATTTGTACAACGATGTCGGTGATTTTGAGCGCGGCGCAGACACTGCCGAGCGTCTCGGCCCGCCGCGCGCAACCGCGCAGGCGTGGCTGTCGGCGCGTGCCGTGCGACGCGGTGCACGCGCGGCGTTTGCGCTGGCATTGCTGATGGGGGCGGCGCTCGTGGCGTGGGGCGGCTGGCCGATTTTATTGATTGGTATTGCCTCGTTGATCTCCGGCTGGGCGTATACCGGTGGGCGTTGGCCGATCGCGTATTCACTGCTGGGCGAATTGTTTGTGCTGATGTTTTTTGGCGTGGCAGCCGTGGGCGGGACGTATTATTTACAGACTTTTTCGCTGTCGCTTGCGGCGCTACTCGCCGGTGTCATGCTCGGCTCGTTTGCCGCCGCGGTCATCACGGTGAACAATACGCGCGATATTCCGACCGATGCGGTGGTGCAAAAACGCACACTCGCCGTGCGTTTGGGGCGCTCGGCGATGAATACAGTGTATGCGCTTGAGCTGCTGCTGCCGTTTGTATTGCTGCCGTGGTTCGCCGTGCAAACGAATCTCGCTTGGCGGATGACATGGCCCGTGATCGCGGGCGTACTGGCCGTTGCGCTCTATCGACGGTTTTGTGCGGCGCAAGGGGTGGCATTTAATGCGCTGCTCGCGGCGACCGCCCAGTTGCAATGGGTTTTTGCGGTATTGTTGATGGGGGCGCTGCTGTTCCCGTGATCAGCGCTACCATTCCGCCACTAAATTTTCCCCGAAAACTGATAGCGCGCACCTGGGTGCCACATGGTCACCAGTGTGGCGACTTGGTTCATGGACAGGGTTTTGCGTTGCAACACCAAGCACGCTTCGTGCTTTTTGATGTGCAGCATCTCGGCGATGGCCTCCGGTGCGGGCAGGGCTTCGACGGTGTATTCGCCGGATTGTAGCGGCACATTTTCTAATAAATATTCATTGGGTGTGGTGCGTGAAAAATCCTGTTGCAGGTATTCGGGGGCGACGCTCGGATTGACCCAGCGCTCTTCGACCTGAATCGGTTCGTTGTTTTCAAAATGCAGCATCACCGAGTGATACAAATAGGTGTTCGCTGCGACGCCGAACTCAGCGGCGAGCGCTTCACTCGCTTTGCTTTTTTCCAGTAAAAATAATTCACTGCGGTGCGCATGGCCGCGCGCACGGATTTCTTTGGCGATACTGTTGATCTCGACCAGCGTGGTTTGGTATTTTTGTTGTGCGACAAAGGTGCCGGAGCCTTGCACGCGCGTGAGCACTTGCTCCTGCGTCAGCTCGCGCATGGCGCGGTTCACGGTCATGCGTGAGACGCCGAATTGTTTGGCCAGTGCGAGCTCAGATGGAATGGCTTGTCCCTGTTTCCACACGCCGGTTTGGATGGATTCGAGGATGAGATTTTTGATGCGCTGAAAGGCGGGAATGTGGGGCTCTTGCGTCATATGGGTTCTGCGGTGTGGGTTCGTTTCATATTCGCATTGTACAAAATTGCTTCATCGGGTGCAGAAATAAGTATTGACATCTGATTCAAACCTAATTAAAGTTGTCTATACAAATTTTCGCGATGCGAGGACATGATCTTCACCATCGTGGATATGCCCCATAACACCCCATAAAAATCAGGAGCACACCATGAGCATACACGATCCCCGTTTGGACACCACGCGCGTGATTCGCGCCCCGCGCGGTACGGAGCTGAACTGTAAAAACTGGCTGACCGAAGCGGCATACCGCATGATTCAAAATAATTTGGACGCCGAAGTCGCGGAGAATCCGCAGCATTTGGTGGTGTACGGCGGCATCGGTCGTGCGGCGCGCGACTGGGCGTGCTATGACGCGATTTTGGCGACGCTGAAAAATCTGAATGAGGATGAAACGCTGTTGGTGCAGTCGGGCAAACCGGTCGGTGTGTTCAAAACCCATACCGATGCGCCGCGCGTGCTGCTGGCGAACTCGAACCTCGTGCCGAAATGGGCGAATTGGGAACATTTTAACGAACTGGATCGCAAGGGACTGTTCATGTACGGCCAAATGACCGCCGGTAGCTGGATTTACATTGGCTCGCAGGGCATTGTGCAGGGTACGTATGAGACCTTTGTCGAGGCGGGGCGTCAGCATTTTGGCAGCGACTGGACGGGGCGTTGGATTTTGACCGCCGGTTTGGGCGGTATGGGTGGCGCACAGCCGCTGGCGGCGACGCTCGCGGGCGCGGTGTCGTTGAACATCGAGTGCCAACAAAGCAGCATTGATTTTCGCCTGCGCACGCGGTATCTCGATAAACAGGCGAAGGATTTGGACGACGCTCTGGCGCTGGTTAAACATCACTGTGAGCGCGGCGAAGCGGTGTCCATTGGCTTGCTTGGCAATGCGGCGGAGATTTTGCCCGAGTTGGTCAAACGCGCACAGCAGGGCGGCATCAAGCCCGATTTGGTCACCGACCAAACCTCGGCGCATGATTTGATCAACGGTTATCTGCCGGTCGGCTGGACGGTCGAACAGTGGAAAGCGGCACAAGCCGATCACACACAACACGCGCGCCTGAGCGAGCAGGCGGCGCAATCGTGCGCGCAGCACGTGCAAGCCATGCTGGCTTTTCACGCGATGGGCATTCCGACCGTGGACTATGGCAACAACATTCGCCAAGTCGCCTTCGATCAAGGCGTGCGCAATGCGTTTGACTTCCCCGGTTTCGTTCCCGCCTATATTCGTCCGCTGTTTTGTGAGGGCAAAGGGCCGTTCCGCTGGGTGGCGCTGTCGGGCGATCCCGAGGATATTTACAAAACCGATGCGAAGATCAAAGAGCTATTCCCTGAAAATAAATCCGTGCATCACTGGCTGGACATGGCGAAAGAGCGCATCGCGTTTCAAGGACTACCGGCGCGCATTTGCTGGCTCGGTTTGGGTGAACGCCACATCGCCGGTTTGGCATTCAATGAAATGGTGAAAAACGGAGAGCTGAAAGCGCCGATTGTGATTGGTCGCGACCATCTGGATACCGGCTCGGTCGCCTCGCCGAACCGCGAAACCGAAAGCATGAAGGATGGCACGGACGCGGTGTCCGACTGGCCATTGCTCAACGCGTTACTGAATACGGCAGGCGGCGCGACGTGGGTGTCGCTGCATCATGGCGGCGGCGTCGGCATGGGCTACTCGCAGCACTCCGGCGTGGTGATTGTCGCCGATGGTACGGATGCGGCGGCGCAGCGTTTGGCGCGCGTGCTGGTCAATGACTGCGGCTCGGGTGTGATGCGTCATGCTGACGCGGGCTACGACAGCGCGATTGCCTGCGCACAGCGCAACGGTTTGAATTTGCCCATGATCAAATAATTAAAAGAGGATATTAACGATGACCCAACACACAGCAAACACACTCATTATCCAACCGGGGCGCATGACTTTGGCCGAGCTGCGCCAAGTATGGCAGCAGCCGATGCACATTCGCTTGGCCGATGAGGCCTACGATGCGATCCATGCCTCGGCGCAGGCGATTGAGCAGGTTTTATCACGCGATGCGGCAGCCTACGGCATCAACACCGGTTTTGGTTTGTTGGCGAAAAAACGCATTCCGTCCGAGCAGTTGATGCAGTTGCAGC
Organism: Puribacter membranae; assembly: GCF_055380425.1. Lineage (NCBI taxonomy): Bacteria > Pseudomonadati > Pseudomonadota > Betaproteobacteria > Burkholderiales > Burkholderiaceae > Puribacter > Puribacter membranae. Next base: position 1,623,998 of record NZ_AP040167.1, on the reverse strand, counting down.
GCAATTTGATTTTGTCGCATTCCGTCGGAACGGGTGAGGCGCTTTCGCCTGAGGTGGTGCGATTGATTTTACTAATGAAAATCGCCAGCCTCGCGCGCGGCTACTCCGGCATTCGCGCGGAAGTGATCGACAGCATGATCGCCGTTTTTAACGCGGGCATCACGCCGCTGATTCCAGCCAAAGGCTCGGTCGGTGCGTCGGGCGATCTCGCGCCGCTGTCGCACATGACGCTGGCGATCATGGGCGAAGGACAGGTGTTTGTAAACGGTGCGCTGGTCGATGCGAAAACCGCACTGGCGCAAGCGGGCATCGCGCCGGTGGTGCTGGCGGCGAAAGAAGGCTTGGCGCTGATTAACGGCACGCAGGTCTCGACCGCGCTCGCGTTGCAGGGCTTGTTCATGGCTGAACGCCTGTATCAAGCGGGCGTGGTGGTCGGCGCAATGGCGATTGATGCGGCCAAAGGCAGCGACGCGCCGTTTGACCCGCGTATTCACGAGGTGCGCGGACAAGCGGGGCAAATCGCCAGCGCGCGGCTGTATCGCCGTTTGCTCACCGACAGTGAAATTCGCCGCTCGCATGAGGTGGAAGATGATCGTGTGCAAGACCCGTACAGCTTGCGTTGCCAACCGCAGGTGATGGGCGCGTGTTTGGACTTGATTCACAACGCCGCGCGCACGCTGTTGATCGAGGCGAACGCCGTGACCGATAACCCGCTGATTTTCCGTGAGCAAGAGGACGTACATGTTTTGTCCGGTGGTAATTTCCACGCCGAGCCAGTGGCGTTCGCAGCGGATAATTTGGCCTTGGCGATTGCGGAAATCGGTGCGCTGTCCGAGCGTCGTGTGGCGCTGTTGATTGACGCGACTTTGTCGGGTTTGCCGGCATTTTTGGTGGATAATCCGGGTGTGAACTCGGGCTTTATGATCGCGCATGTCACCGCTGCGGCGTTGGCTTCGGAGAATAAATCGCTGGCGCATCCGGCGAGCGTGGACAGCTTGCCCACCTCGGCCAATCAAGAGGATCACGTGAGCATGGCGACTTTCGCCGGACGGCGTTTGCACGAGATGGCGCACAACACCGCGACTATCGTCGGCATCGAGTTGCTCGCGGCGGCGCAGGGTATTGATTTTCATCGCCCGCTGCGCAGTTCGGCGTGCTTGGAGCAGGCACACGAATTGTTGCGCACGCAGGTGACGCGCTATGGCGAAGACCGATTGTTCGCGCCGGACATTGAGGCGGCCAAAGGACTGGTGCTGTATGGTGGCTTGGTGGCGCATTGTGCGGAATTATTTGCGGACGTGGTGTCGGCGTAATTGAACGTCGGCGCATCGAATGGCTCAGTGAATGACAAAGGAGCAGGCATGAATCAGGCAGTGGATCGCTCGGTGTGGCAGGGGCGCGTGGATGCGCTCGAAGGCGAGCTGGGCGCGCGCTGGCATCAGCGCATCGCGTTGGCGGATGAACACAGCCGTGGCGGCGTGGCGTTGCTGGGGTTTGCGTGTGACGCGGGTGTACAGCGCAACCACGGGCGCATCGGCGCACGCGCTGCACCGACGCAGATTCGGCGATTTCTGGCGAATATTCCGGTGTCCGGTCAGGCGGGTGCGTTGTGGGATGCGGGCGATGTGCGGTGCATCGGCGATGAGCTGGAGTTGGCGCAAGCTGAGTTTTCAGCGCGCATGGCGGCGCTGTTGGCTCAAGGCGTTTTCCCCATCGGCTTGGGTGGCGGACACGAAATTGCCTACGCCAGTTTTGGCGGTTTGGCCGAGCATTTGAGTCGCAACGCTGAGCGTGCGCCGAATATTGGCATCATCAATTTGGACGCGCATTTTGATTTGCGGCGTGATGAGCGCGCTTCGTCCGGCACGCCGTTTTTACAAATTGCGAACGAGTGCGCGCGGCGCGGCTGGGCGTTTCACTACCTGTGCTTGGGCGTGAGCGAGTTTGCGAATACGGCGGCGCTGTTTGAACGGGCGGGTGCGTTGGGCGCGAATTGGCGATTGGATGAGCAGATGCAGGAGCGCCATTTGCCAGAGATTTTGGCGCAGGTGGAGGCGTTTATCGCGCCGCTGGATGCGATTTATTTAACCATTGATTTGGATGTTTTGCCCGCTGCGGTTGCGCCCGGTGTGAGCGCGCCGTCGGCGCTGGGCGTGCCGCTCGCGGTGGTCGAGGCGGTGGCGGATCGCGTGTGTGCTTCGGGGAAATTGCGCGTGGCGGATTTGGCCGAATTCAACCCCGAATTTGATGTGGACGGACATACGGCGAGAGTGGTGGCACGTCTGGCGGCACGCATGGTTTCACGGCTGGAGAAAAAAGATGAGTGAAGCACAGTGGGATGCGATTTGGCTGAACGCGCATTTGGCGACGATGGTCGGCGCTGATTATGGTGCGATTGAACACGGTGCGCTCGCGGTGCGTGACGGTGCCATTGCGTGGGTGGGCGCGCAGGCGGATTTGCCTGTCGGTTGGCGCGCGCAGACGGTGCACGATGCTCAAGGCGCGTGGATCACGCCCGGCTTGATCGACTGTCACACGCACATTGTGTATGCGGGCAGTCGCAGCGATGAGTTTGAAGCGCGGCTTAACGGCGTGGCGTATGAGGAAATCGCGCGTCAAGGCGGCGGCATTCGTGCGACGGTGCGCGCGACGCGAGCGGCGAGTGAAGCGCAACTGTATGCGGAGAGTGTACCGCGTGTGCGACGTTTGCTCAGTGAAGGTGTGACCACGTTGGAAATCAAATCAGGTTACGGCTTGACGCTGGCGGATGAGGCCAAAATGCTGCGCGTGGCGCGTCGTCTGGGCATGGATTATGGTGTGCGTGTGCGCACGACTTTTTTGGGTGCGCATGCGGTGCCATTGGAGTTTGAGGGTGATTCGGATGCGTATGTGACGCATATCGTGGAGGAGATGTTGCCGGCGTTGGCGCGCATGGGTTTGGTGGATGCGGTCGATGCATTTTGCGAGCGCATCGGTTTTTCAGCCGCGCAAACCGAGCGGGTGTTTGCCGCAGCGCAAGCGCAGGGTTTGCCGGTGAAGCTGCACGCCGAGCAGTTGTCCGATCAGGGTGGCGCTGAGTTGGTCGCGCGCTGCGGTGGTTTGTCTGCCGATCATTTGGAGTATTTGAGTGAGGTGGGCGTGGCGGCGATGGCGCAGGCGGGTACGGTGGCGGTGCTGTTGCCCGGTGCGTTTTATTTTCTGCGTGAAACGCAGTTGCCGCCGATTGCGGCGCTGCGTGCGGCGGGCGTGCCGATGGCGGTGTCGACCGACTGTAATCCGGGTACCTCGCCGCTGACTTCAATTTTGCTGGCGATGAATATGGCGTGTACGCTGTTTCGCCTAACGCCGCAGGAGGCGCTCGCGGGGGTGACGTGTCATGCGGCTCGCGCGTTGGGGTTGCAGGACTCGGTTGGGCAATTGGCGGTTGGTTATGCGGCGGATTTTGCGCTGTGGGACATCGCGCGTCCGGCGGATTTGAGTTACGCCATGGGGCTGAATCCTTGCGTCGCTACGGTGTGTGGCGGGCAGGTGCACGCTGTGGATTGATTGCCCTCGCGAAAGTGTGATAGCCTGCGCTCCTTTGTTTCTTTGAGGTGCGTAGCGTATGTGGCACGAATTTTTCCCCTATGGTTTTGAACGATACCTCGTCGGTGGTTTGGCCATCGGTGTAGGCGTGGCGGTGCTGTTCGTCACCACCGGTCGGCTCGGTGGCGCAAGTACCGTGTTCAGTGCAACGTGGTCGTGGTTCTCACGGCTACCGTTTTTCCAACAATCATCATTACGCGATTCGCGCAACTGGCGGGCGATCTATGCGCTCGGTATGCTGCTGGGCGGCGTTGTGTACGTGCTCGCCGGTCTGCCGGTGGAGGGCTCGGACATTGCGACGTGGCGACTGGCGGTGGGCGGATTGCTCATCGGTTTTGGCGCGCGTTTGGGCGGTGGTTGTACCTCGGGCCATGGGATTTGCGGCATGGCTTCGTTGTCCGTTGGCTCCATGTGGATGGTGGCGGTATTTTTGAGTACGGCGATTGTGACCGCGCTTCTGATGAATGCTTTGGGGGTGGTGTGATGATGAAGGTGCTTTGGACGCTGGCGAGTGGCGTGCTGTTTGGTTTTGGCTTGGCGTATTCGAGCATGATTCGGCCTGAAACTGTGCTGGCGTTTTTGACGTTTCAGGATTTGGGGTTGTTGCTGGTCTTGGGTGTGGCCGTTGGCGTGAATCTGCTGGTGTTTCAACTCGTACCGCGTTGGCGTGCAGCCTCCTTGTCGGGCGATGCGTTTGAGTCGCGTCCCTTTCAATTGACCCGCCAAACGGCGCTCGGCGGCGTGCTGTTCGGCCTCGGTTGGGGAATTTGCGGCGTGTGTCCTGCGCCTGCGTTCGCGGGCTTAGGGACGGGTAACTGGCGTATGCTGGTGGTGCTGGCGGCGATTTTTATCGGCGCGGGTGTGCACGGCTGGTGGGCGCAGGCATCAAGCGCACGAGATTAAGTTGATTGTTTTTTATCAGATGTGCTTGGCGTGAAGCGTTATTTAACCGCGTGCTCCAACGTCTCAATAAACAATCCTGCCACATCAAACCCTGTTTGGTTGTAAATCTCTTGGAACCCGGTCGGGCTGGTGACGTTGATTTCGGTCAGGCAGTCGCCAATCACATCCAAGCCGGCCAATAAAATCCCGCGTTGCCACAGAATCGGGGCGAGGGTTTGTGCGATGCGCCAGTCGGACTCAGACATGGCTTGCGCGATGGCTTTGCCTCCGGCGGCCATATTGCCGCGCACTTCGCCGTTTTGTGGGATGCGCGCGAGCGCGTGCGGTACGATTTGCCCGCCGATGATGAGGATGCGTTTGTCGCCTTGCGCGATTTCGGGTAGGAATTTTTGCCCCATGATTGGGCGTGCGCCGTTTTCACTGAGCACTTCAACCACCGAGCCGAGGTTCATGCCGTTTTCGGTCACGCGAAACACGCCTGCGCCGCCCATGCCGTCCAGTGGTTTGAGGATGATGTCGTGATGCTCGGCATGAAAGCGTTGGAAGCTGGTTTTGTCGCTGGCGATCAGCGTCGGCGCGGTGAGCTCGGGAAATTCTAAGATCGAGACTTTTTCAGAGTGGTTGCGAATTGCTGAGGGCGAGTTAAATACTCGGGCGCCTTGGCGCACGGCGGCATCCAGTAGCCACGTGTCGGTGACGTAGTTGACGTCAAACGGAGGGTCTTTGCGCATGATGACGGCGTCGTATTCGGACAAGGCTTGCTCGCTTTGCTCCATGACGTTATGCCAATGTGTTTGCGAGGCCGGTTCGATCAATTCGATGCGTTGGGCGTGTGCGCGTACCGCGCCATCCGAGCGTAAGTCATTGGCCAAACACGTCCAAATCCGGTGTCCGCGCGCTTGCGCACTGCGCATCATTGCGTAGGTGGTTTCTTTGTGGATTTTGAATTGACTCAGCGGGTCGGCGATAAAGAGGATGTCCATGGTATTTCACTCGGATTCGGTTGTTTGCCTTTTCCCTAACCCCTCTCCCGCCAGTGGGCGAGGGGCTTTGAGGGATAGGGGGTTAGACTTCTTCGCGTTCCGGGTCGGTGCGCTCTAACTCTAATGAAGCGGCGAGCATGGCCAGTCGCCCGACCACGCCTGCTTGGTAAAAGCGGTTGTACAGGGTGTTGCTGTCTTCTGGGTCGTGCTCGTACTCGGGAATGAAGGACAGCGGCTCAAAACGCATGCCGGATGAGTTGAGGTTTTCGTCGTGACCTTTTTCCGAATTGACGCGGTAAAAGCCACCGACGACGTAGCGATCGATCATGTATACCACCGGCTCGGCCATGTGACCTTCCCAGCGCTCGATCGTCGGTACGCCTTCTTGAATCAGGATGTCTTGTACTTCCAAACCTTCTTTGATGACCGCCATTTTGTTGCGTTGTTTGCGGTTGAGCGCGCGAATATCATCGGGACTGCGCACGGTCATGATGCCCATGCCGTAGGTGCCGGCGTCGGCTTTGACGATGACGAACGGGTCGTCCTTGATGCCGTATTCCTTATATTTTTTGGTGATTTTTTTCAATGTGGCTTCGACGGCGCTCGCCAACTCATCTTCACCCACGCGCTCGTGGAAATCCACGCCTTTGAGGCTGGTGTGGTAGGCGTTGATCAGCCATGGATCAATGCCGAGGAATTTGCCGAATTTTTTCGCCACTTCATCGTAGGCGGTGAAGTGCGTGGATTTGCGACGCACGGTCCAGCCTGCGTGTAACGGCGGTAGGAGGTGTTGTTCACGAATGTTTTCGAGGATCAGCGGTTGGCCGCTGGACAGGTCGTTGTTGAGCAAAATCGTGCAGGGGTCGAACGAGCCGTTGCCCACGGTCAGGCGACGACCATTGCGCTCCAGTGGTTCCAGCGTGAGGGTGTCGCCGTTGGCCAATTCCAGTGTGGTTGGCTCGGTAATCTCAGGTGAAAGCGAGCCAAGGCGCACATTCAGGCCGGTCAGGCGCATGATTTTGGACAGTTGCGCGACGTTTTGCAGGTAGAACTGGTTGCGCGTGTGCTTTTCGGGGATGATCAGCAGGTTTTTCGCGTCAGGACAGTATTTTTCAATCGCCGCCATGGCCGCTTGTGTGGCCAGCGGGAACATTTCTTCGGCCAGATTGTTAAAGCCGCCCGGGAATAAATTGGTGTCCACCGGCGCCGCTTTAAAACCTGCGTTGCGCACGTCCACCGAGCTGTAAAACGGTGGTGTGTGCTCCTGCCATTCCAAGCGGAACCAGCGCTCAATCATCGGAGTGGCGTCCAAGAGCAATTTTTCGAGTTCAAAAAGCGGGCCGTTCAGAGCGGTGCGGAGATGAGGAACCATGATTTGTCCTAAGGGATAGTATAGTGAGGTATGAGTTTAATTGATTTGATGTTTGGTTTGTGCTTCACATTGGGGCGATTTTTCTAAACTCAAGAGTGCTTTAAGAACGGCTGAATCAATGCGACTGTATGTCAGTTTGGCTCGGTGCGCCCCGATTCGGTCGTGTTGGATTCCGGTCGCGCTTGCATGATCCATTGTCCAATGATTTCACCCGCTTGCTCCAGTCCCACTCGGTTGGTTGAGGAGAACAGTTGCACCGTACCCCAGTCGCCAGCTAACTCCTGCAACTGTTTGCGCACGGCAAACAACGTTTTGTTCGCATCGTTGCGCGTCAATTTGTCGCATTTGGTCAATAGCACATGAATCGGTCGAGCCAACGGCACGAACCATTGTACCATTTGCACGTCCAATTCCGTCAGCCCGCGACGGATGTCCACCATCAGAACTAAGCCTTTGAGCTGATCGCGTTCCTGCAAATATTTGGACAGCAGGCGGTTCCAATGTTCCTTCACCGACAGCGGTGTTTGCGCATAACCGTAGCCAGGCAAATCGACCAAATAGCCGTAGGTCTCACCTCGACGCCCCACGGTGAAATAGTTAATGTGCTGGGTTCTGCCCGGTGTGTTGCTCGAAAACGCCAGACGCTTTTGATTGCACAGCACATTGATGGCGCTGGATTTACCCGCATTCGAGCGTCCCGCGAAGGCCACCTCAGGATAGGGCTCGCTCGGTAAATCCTGATAGTGATTTACTGTGGTAAAAAACTGACTGTGGTGCAAAATCGACATGAAAAAACTTTCAGATAATGGAAATGGGTGGCAACGCTGCGCAATGTAGCCAGTATCCATGTAAGAATTAAGGATATTTGTTGGTTTCTTGGCGGCTCTATTGTACAATGCCAAATGAGCAAAACGGCAATTTTGTATAAATCGTGGCGGATGGTCGCGGCGTTTGTCCCAAATCATCCAAAATTGACCTTGATTTGATTCAGCCTCGGTTGTCACATCTCGGTTGTTAAACTTCGGTTCAAAATAGCCGTCCCACCTTTCTCTTTAGTATGGATCTAATTATGAAACGTTCTTATGCATATTTGTTGGCAACAGCAGGCATCGTTGCTGTGATTTCAGGTGTAGCCATCGCTCAACAAGCCACTGCGCCGGCTCCAGCAGCCGCTCCTGCTGCGGCAGCTCCTGCGCCTGCGGTTGCAGAAGCTGCACCAGCGGCCGCTGCGGCACCGTTCTCCATTGAACAAGTACAAAATATGCCGGTAGGCGTTGAGCGCGGTAAGATGATCGCCGAAGGTCTGTGCGCGGCGTGTCACAATGCCGACGGTAACAGCGTTGTGCCACTGCAACCGAAATTGGCCAGCCAACACATGGCCTATTTGGAAAAACAAATGCATGATTTTAAAACGGCAGAGGGTGCCAAAGAGCCTTTGCGTGGCAAAATGCTCGATGACAAAGGCAATGCGACCATTTCAACGATGGGTGCGCAGGTCGAATTGCTGTCCAAAGATCCGAAACAATTTGATAACGACGTGAAAAGCTTGGCGTTGTGGTTCAACACACAAAAGCTCGTTCCGGCATCTGCTTCCAATCCCGATCCGGCCAGCTCAAACTTGGGTAAACGCATTTACACCGGTGGTATCGTGAGCAAAGGCGTACCAGCGTGCGCAGGCTGCCACAGCCCAACCGGCGCGGGCATTCCAAACAAATACCCACGCGTTTCCGGTCAGTTTGCGGACTATTCAGTACAGCAGCTCAAAGCCTTCCGCGAGGATGTGCGCACCAACAGTCCGCAAAACCAAATGCAGGACATCGCCAAGCGCCTGACTGATGCGGAAATCAAAGCCGTGTCCGACTACATGGCGGGTGTGCGTTAATCATTCCAAGGTCGCATTCAGTCTCGCGAAGTGCTGTGTGGTATGAGCGCGCATATACTGATTAACTACACAATTTTTCGCGTGTGACAAGCTACAATGACGGGCGGTTTCGACTGCCCGTTTTTTTATGGCTAAAATCTCTGCCGTTGTGTCTGAAAATAAGCGCCTGTCAGGGTTTCTTCAGGTGTTGGTGAGACAATGCCGCCGCCGAAATACACACCCTGCTGTGTCCCTTTTATACTAAATAAGTACATTATTTTTAATGAGCTCAAACCGTTCTCAATCATCCGCTTCCTCGTTTGCTTCGCGCTTGTGGGATTTTATCGGCTCCATGCGTTTTGCCGTCAGTATTCTGACGGTGGTGGCCATTGCCAGTGCGATTGGCACGATCATCAAACAAAATGAAAGCCGTTTGAACTATGTTGATCAATTTGGCGCTTTTTGGGCGGGTGTGTTCGAGGTTTTGGGCTTACACGATGTGTATAATCAAGCGTGGTTTGTGGCGATGCTGGTTTTTTTGCTGGCGTCCACCAGCATTTGTTTGATTCGCAATACACCGAAAATGCTGCACGATATGCACAGTTTCAAACTGCACAATCGCACCAACAGCCTGCGCCACATGAAGGAACATGCGCAGTGGCATTCGGCGCAGGACGTCGATACGTTGACCGCGCGCATGGCGCAATTGTTCGAGCGTTTGGGTTATCAGGTGCGCGCCAGCCAAGCGCAGGCGAATGGGCAAAAGCGTGTGTATTTCGCGGCCAAACGCGGCCGGTTCAATCGCTTGGGTTATATTTTCACGCATCTGGCGATTGTGGTGATTTGTTTGGGCGGTTTGATGGATTCGGAGCTGTCGATTCGCGCGCAGGTCTGGTTCATGGGTAAAAAACCGTTGGCAAATGCGACGACATATAAAGACGTACCCGCCAGCGGTGTGCTGTCGGATGCGACTTTGAGCTATCGCGGCACGGTGCGCATTGCCGAAGGACAAGCGGCGGATTTCGTCGAATTGCCGTACAGCCAAAATTCATTTTTATTACAGGATTTACCGTTTTGGGTGCGCTTGGACAAATTCATTGTCGAATATTACAGCACCGGTATGCCCAAGCATTTTGCCTCTGAAGTGACGGTGCAGGACAAGGAAACCGGCGAGCAGTTCAGCCAAACCATCAGCGTGAATCATCCGCTGCGCTACAAAGGCGTGGCGCTGTATCAGGCCAGCTTTGACGCGAACGAGACCATGATGCATTTGAAGGTGCATCCGCTGTTCGGCGCACACAGCGAGAGCAAGGCGTTGGATGCCAAAGTCGGCGGGAAAAGCGAGTTTCCGTTCAATAATAAAAACTACACCCTTGAGTGGCGCGAGTTCAAACCGATCAATGTGTTTCCGATCAATGAGGCCACGAATCCAAGCGCCAAAGATATGTTCAGTCACGCCATGCGTCCGACTGGCGAGAAAAAAGAGTTTCAGAATTTCGGTCCGAGCGTAACTTACGTGTTGCGTGACGACAGCGGCAATGCGTCGGAGTATATTCAATATGCGTCGCCAGTCGATATTGACGGTGTACCGGTCATCATCAGCGCACAGCGCGACAGTCTGGAGCAGGATTTCAGCTATTTCCGCATTCCGGCGGACGACAATATGGGTGTGGGTGATTTCATGCGCTTGCGTGCGGCGCTGGCCGATCCGCAGATGCGCATGAAAATTGCCCAACGCTACGCCGCGCGTTACGTCAATTCCAATGTGCCGACCGAGGAAATGGTGCGCGGGGTGCTGAAAACCTTGGATGCGTATGCCAACGGCGGACTGGAAGCCTTGGGGCAGCAAATCGAGTCTACGGTCTCTGCGCAAGAGCGTGATAAAATCGCGACATCAATCGTGCGTTTGCTCGAAGGTGCATTGTGGGAAGGTTTGCAAGAAGCGCGCGCGCAAGCGCAATTGCCCGAATTGACGTGGGATGAGCAGCATCAAAAATTCACGCGCATGGCGCTGTATAGCCTGTCCGAGTACCGTAATTTCGGCTCGCCGGTATTGGTTGAACTGGCAGGGATGGATATTAAACAGGCCAGCGGCTTGCAGGCCACGCGCTCGCCCGGTCAATGGTGGGTTTACCTTGGCTCGCTGATGTTGGTGATCGGTACGTTGGCGATGGCTTTCATTCGCGAACGCCGCGTGTGGTTGCACATTACACCGGATGGCGTAGGCAACCAAGTGACCTTGGCAATGAGCAGCACACGCCGAACGTATGATTATTTGCAACATTGGCAAAGCCTGCAAAACGAGGTGGCTGGTGCGGTGAATGAGGGTGTGGATAGCGCGAAGGGTGAATCGACTCGGCAGGAGTCTGCGCCGACGACGCAATCATAGGCAGAGCGCGGTAGCCTCGCGCATTAGAATGTTCAGTTTGATGTGGTTTAAACGTTAGCAATATTTAAAGGATGGACTCATGGGATCAAGTGTAAACAACCCCAATCTCACGCCGATTGATTTGACGGTGCATCAACACGCTTCGACGCGCAAACCATCGTTTTGGTCGAGCTTGGGTTGGCGCGACGGCGTGTTCGCTGTTCTGATGATCGCGCTGTTTACCTATGGTGGCCTGAAAAATCGTGACTTGATGGATGTGTACGAGGAAGTCATCTTGGTGTTCAGCGTGCTGTCCATCGTTTTGCTGGGCTGGTTCTGGCGCCCGTTGCAATGGATTTTTGCCGTAGTGGCAGCGATCAGTTTGCTTGCGGTATCGTGGTACGGCGGTGATTTGACGCGCGGCGAAACGGTGTTTGGGCTGAAATATATGTTCGCCAGCCAACCGCTGGTGATGTGGATGAGCGTGCTGTTTATCTTGGCGACTGTGGCGTATTGGGTTGGCTTGATTTGGCCAAAATTGACCACGATATCATGGCTGGGTAGTAAATTGACCTACGCCGGTTTGGTTATGGGTTCGGCGGCATTGATGGTGCGCTGGTACGAAAGCTATCTGATCGCGCCGGACGTCGGACATATTCCGGTGTCGACTTTGTACGAGGTGTTCATCCTGTTTGCGTTGCTGACCACGGCGTTTTATCTATATTACGAAGAGCATTACGATACGAAACAATTGGGCGCGTTCGTGATGCTGGTGGTGGTCGCGGCGATTGGTTTTTTGCTGTGGTACAGCCTTGATCGCGGGCAACACGAAATCAAGCCGCTGATTCCGGCGCTGCAATCGTGGTGGATGAAAATTCACGTACCGGCGAATTTCGTCGGCTACGGTACATTCTCCATTGCCGCGATGGTGGGTTTTGCCTATTTGGTCAAATTTGTGGGTACGCCGTTTAGCGAACTGCCTCCGGCGTTTCAATCGGCCTACGGCGCATTGCCTAAGGCTGGGGAGGCGGACGCTCCGGGCGCGGAGCAAGCGCTTGCTACCGCGACTGCGCGTCACGCACGCCGCACACGCTGGTTGACCATCGCATTGTGGGTGCTCGGCGCATTGCTGTTCATCGAGCCGCTGGTGTTCCGCAAAGGCGTGACCGCCGAATATATTTCGACTTACTGGGCGCTGTATTTTGGTACGGGACTGGCGGCGGTCGGCTTCATTTTGTTGGGGCGCAAGGCTTTGGCCAAACGCCTGCCGGATTTTGCCGTGTTGGACGACATCATGTACAAAGCCATTGCAATCGGCTTCGTATTTTTCACCATCGCCACGATTTTGGGTGCGCTTTGGGCGGCCGATGCGTGGGGTAAATATTGGAGCTGGGATCCGAAAGAAACATGGGCGCTGATCGTCTGGCTGAACTATGCCGCATGGTTGCATTTGCGCCTGATGGCGGGTATGCGTGGTACGCGCAGCGCGCTGTGGGCGCTGGTTGGGCTGCTGATTACCGGTTTTGCGTTTTTGGGCGTGAATATCTTCCTTTCCGGTTTACATTCCTACGGCGCGCTCTAACCATTTGATGGACTTAACACTTCGGGGGAATCATGAAAAAACGCTCATATTTACTCGGAAGTGGCGTACTGTGCGTGCTCTGGGCTGGCATTGCGCAGGCGGGCAATCCCTACCCGTCGGCGGGTGCGTGCGACGGTTTGTCCAAGGTCAATGTTAAAACACCCAGTGGCACCTGCGTCGGCGTGGTGGCGTCTGACTTAAAAATGCCACGCGGCGTGCTGCCGTTATCCGATAGCGACATTTGGGTCACGGAAATGGGCGCGTGGGAGCGCAACAGCGGACGACTATCGCGTTTGACTTGGCACAATGGTCGCTACCAACGCAGTACGATTCTCGATAAACTCGATCGGCCGCACGGCATACAGCTCGGCAAAGACGGCTGGGTGTACATCGGCGAAGCCAGCCGCATCATTCGCGTGAATCCTCAATCCCTCAATGACGCGGGCAAAATCACCCCGCAAGTCGTCGTTGATCGCCTGCCCGACGACGGTCATCATCCGCTCAAACAGCTGCTGTTGGATAACAATGGCAACATCTACCTGAGCATGGGCGCTAAAACCAATAATTGTGAAAATGCCAACGGCACGCCACCGCAGTTTCCTTGCGCAGAATCGAGCGGCGCGCGCGCAACGGCCTCTATTTGGAAAATCACCTCGCCGCTGAATCAACCGAAAACCACCGTCTATGCGCGTGGTCTGCGCAACGCCATGGGCATGACGTGGAGCGCGCAAGGCGAACTGATTGCGACCGAAAATGGCCGCGACAACATTCACCAAGCGGACCGCCGATTGAGCGACGCGCGCCTGCCGCATGACGAATTGAATGTGATTCGAGCGGGCGGCGACTACGGCTGGCCGTATTGCTTTGACAACAACCGCGCCAGTCCCGAATACCGCAGCCATGCGGCGGTGTGTCGCCAAAAAATCGCACCGACGGGTTTGCTGCCCGCACACAGCGCGCCGCTTGGCATCACGCGCTATCCGAATGACGGCAGCGTTGTTGCGTTGCGCGGACGCTACCTCATCGCCTTGCACGGTTATCGTGATACCGGTCATCGGCTGATTGCCATCGGTGCCAATGCCGCCGGACGTCCCGCAGGCAAAACCAGTGACGTGATTTCGGCATGGGGACGCACCGCGAGCCAGCCGATGGGCGCGCCGGTGGAAGCGCGCGTCGCACCGTCGGGCAAAATCTACATCACCGACGATCGCAACGATGCATTGTTGCGGCTATCCAATATTCGCTGATGGGTATCGAATACGCCTGCCGTGCAGCAACTTTGCCTGTGCGTGATAGGTGCTCGGGCATTTGAACGGGTTGGGTCATAGCCAATATCAATTAACCTGGCTGAATAAATAGTTCGCGTTTTTCGGCACTTTGGGTTTTAGCGCGCGGTTGAATACAGTAAAATTCGATGCTATGAACAATACCGTCGCCGCGCGCTTTTCCGCCGCATTGAAAATCACTCCGTCTTTGGCTGAAAAATTGGCCAAAGCGGGCGTGCGCAACGATCAGGATATTTTACTGCACATGCCGCTGCGCTATGAGGATGAGACGCGCATCACGCCGGTGTCGGGTCTGCGTTTGGGTGAGTTTGCGCAGGCGCAGGTGACGGTGATCGAACATGAGGTGAAATTCCGTCCGCGCCGTCAGCTGGTGGTGACCACGCAGGACGCAGCGGGCGAGGTTTTGGTGCTGCGTTATGTGAATTTTTACAGCTCGCAGTTGGCTGCGTTTAAGCCGGGTCAATTGCTGCGGGTCAAAGGCGAGGCGCGGCATGGCTTTTTTGGCACGGAGATGATTCATCCGCGCGTGGAGAAGGTGTCCGAGCATACGCCGGTGGCGCAGACGCTCACGCCGATTTATCCGACGGTGGAGGGGCTGACGCAGCCGACGTGGCGCAAATTGATTGAGCGTGCGTTGGCAACGGTGGCGCTGCCAGAGATTTTGCCCGCGCATGTTCTGCAACCGGAGTGGGGCAGTTTGCAGGATGCGGTGCGATTGTTGCACGCGCCGCCACCGGACGTGCATCCGCATGCCTTGATCGAGCGCGAGCATACGGCGTGGGCGCGCATTAAATTTGAAGAGTTATTGGCGCAGCAGTTGTCCCTGCGTCAGGCGCGCGCGGCGCGTTTGCAGGAGGTCGCGCCCAGTCTGCCGGACAATGAGCTGGTACAGCGTTTTTTAGCCCAATTGAGTTTCACGCTCACGGGGGCGCAACAGCGCGCATGGGCGAGCATACGCGATGATGTGCAACAAAACTTGCCGATGCATCGATTGCTGCAAGGCGATGTTGGTTCGGGCAAAACCGTGGTGGCGGGTTTGGCCTGCGCACAGTGTGTCGGCGCGGGTTTGCAGGCAGCGGTGATGGCGCCGACGGAGATTTTGGCCGAGCAGTTGTTTTATAAACTGAACGAGTGGTTCACGCCGCTGGGCGTGACGGTGGCGTGGCTGGCCTCCAGCGTGACGAAAAAGAATAAACAAAAGGTGTACGAGGCGCTGGAGCGCAACGAAATCCAAATCGTGGTCGGTACGCACGCGCTGATTCAAGAGGGTGTGCGTTTTTATGATCTGGGTTTGGCGGTGATTGATGAGCAGCATCGTTTTGGTGTGAAGCAGCGTTTGGCGCTGCGCAGCAAAATGCGCGAAAGCGTGCTCGGCGTGGGGCGCAAGCGTGCGGATCAATACGCGCCGCATCAGTTGATGATGAGTGCAACGCCGATTCCGCGCACGCTGGCGCTGTCGTACTTTGCCGATCTGGATGTGGCGCTGATTGACGAGTTGCCGCCGAATCGCACGCCGGTGAAAACGCAGTTGATCGACGTGCGGCGACGCGACGAGGTGGTGGCGAAAGTGGCGCAGGATGTGACTGAGCGCAAGCAGGTGTACTGGGTGTGCCCGCTGATTGAGGAGTCGGAAACGTTGGAATTGCAGACTGCGATTGATACGTTTGAGAATCTCAGTGCGCAGCTGCCGCACGCGCGGGTCGGTCTGGTTCACGGTAAAATGAAGGCGGCGGAGAAGCGCGAAGTCATGGCGCAATTTAAAGCGCGCGAACTGGACGTATTGGTCGCGACCACGGTGATCGAGGTGGGTGTGGATGTGCCGAATGCGAGCGTGATGGTGATCGAGCACGCGGAACGATTTGGCTTGGCGCAGTTGCATCAATTGCGCGGGCGTGTCGGGCGTGGTGCGGCGAAAAGTCAGTGTATTTTGCTGTTTGAAACGCCGCTCTCGCCGATTGCGAAAGAGCGGCTCAAGGTGATGTACGAGACCACCGATGGCTTTGAGGTGGCGCGGCGCGATTTGCATTTGCGCGGTGCGGGTGAGTTTCTCGGCGTGCGTCAGTCCGGCTTGCCGCTGTTGCGTTTTGCCGATTTGGAAACCGATGTGACACTGCTGGAGTTGGCGCGTGATGCGGCCGATTGGCTGATGGCGAATGATGTCAATGCCGCGCACATGCATTTGCAACGTTGGCTCGGTAATCGCGCGGAATTGTTGTCGGTTTAAAATAAATACAAGGAGGGGTGATGACTTTAACGGAATTGCGCTATGTGGTCGCGCTGGCGCGCGAAAAACACTTTGGCCGTGCGGCGGCGGCGTGCTTTGTCAGTCAACCCACGCTGTCGGTGGCGATTCGCAAACTCGAAGCGGAATTGGGTGTGACTTTGTTTGAGCGCAGCATGCAGGATGTGAGCGTGACCGCCGTCGGCGAGCAGGTGGTGGCGCAGGCGCAACAGGTGCTCTCGCAGGTCTCGGCGATCAAGGATATGGTCGTGCATGGGCGCGACCCGTTGGCCGGGCCGCTGCATATTGGCGTGATTTACAGCATCGCGCCGTACCTGTTGCCGCACCTGATGTCGCATATGTTTAAACATTACCCGCAGATGCCGCTAATCGTGCAGGAGGAGTACACGCACCATTTGATCGAATGGGTGAAACAGGGGCGGCTGGATGCGGCGATTTTGGCGCTGCCGATTGCCGAGGCGGGTTTGGAAGTCGAACCCGTGTACGATGAGTCGTTTTTCGTGACTTTGCCGCAGGCGCATCCGCTGGCGAAAAAGGCGCAGATCAACAGTCATGAGCTGCGCAAAGAGTCCTTGCTGGTATTGGGCGCAGGGCATTGTTTCCGCGATCATGTGTTGGAAGCGACGCCGGATGCGCCGTTGTACAAGGTGGAAGAAGATGGTTTGCAGCGCAATTTTGAAGGCTCTTCGCTCGAAACGCTGCGCTACATGGCGGCGGCAGGGATTGGTATCACCGTTCTGCCCGCCTTGGCCGTGCCAAAAATCCAAAGCGAGGACTATCCGCTGTCGTATGTACCGCTGGTGCATGGCAAAAAGTCCGATACGCATGTGCCGCATCGTCGCGTGGTGCTGATCTGGCGTAAAAATTTCAGCCGTGAGGCGGCGTGTCGTGCGCTGGCGCAAGCGGTGCGCGAAAGCGGTTTGCATGGCGTGCAGATGTTGCACACGCCGATGGCTGTGTGATTGTTTAAATGAATGGGTGTGTTGTGGAGCGTTTGCGTTTGTACGTGCAGTTGGCACGTTTGGATAAACCGATTGGGATTTTATTGTTGCTCTGGCCGACGCTGTGGGGGCTGTGGTGGGCGGCGGGCGGCTGGCCGTCATTTAAATTGATCGTGATTTTTGTGCTGGGTACGGTACTGATGCGCTCGGCCGGCTGCGTGATTAATGACTATGCCGACCGTGATTTTGACCGACACGTTGAGCGTACCGTCAATCGTCCGCTGACTTCGGGCAAGGTGACAACGCGTGAGGCGTTGCTGCTGGCTTTGGCTCTGACTTTGATGGCTGCGTTTTTACTGCTGTTTCTCAATCCGTTGAGTGTGAAATTGTCCTTGGTGGCGGCGATCTTGGCGGGTTCGTATCCGTTTTTCAAGCGGTTCTTCGCGATTCCACAGGCATATTTGGGCATTGCCTTTGGTTTTGGTATTCCGATGGCGTTTGCGGCGGTGCAGGGGCAGGTTCCGGCAGTGGCGTGGTGGCTGCTGATCGCCAATGTGTTTTGGACGATTGCGTATGACACCGAATATGCCATGGTCGATAAAAACGATGATCTGAAAATCGGTATCAAAACCTCAGCGATTACCTTTGGTCGATACGATGTGGCGGCGGTGATGATTTGCTATGCGCTGTTTTTCGTGATGATGTGGCTGCTGGGGATGCAAGCGGGTTGGAATGAGTTGTATTTTGTCTGCTTGTTGGTGGCTATGGGCATTGCGGCGTACCATTACACCTTGATTCGTGGGCGCGAGCGCATGGCGTGTTTCAAGGCATTTTTGCACAATCACTGGCTCGGTGTGGCGGTGTTTGCGGGAGTGGTGTTGGGGACTTGGTAGGGATGCGATAGGTTGAAAGCGATCCCATATGAATGTAAAAGGCGACCCGTTTCGGGGTCGCCTTTTGTTTCTTATTGTTTTTTAGCAAGTACATGCTTGCTAGGGTTGTCTCCTGCCAAACTTCTTTACGAATTCAGCGATATGCTCAAACCGACTGTTGCGAAGTGAACGCCTATCAGGCGTGAGTCAATCGATTTGCGACATGCTCAAACACTTGCGTGTGTGAAGGTGCCGTGACTATATCAAGGGTTTTTTGGCTTGACAAGCGGTGTTTTGTATCTTTCGTTGTTGCGTCGCAGTGTAATAAAACGATTTCAGTCGAGGCGTATCTGGTTGGATTAAGATATTTTGATTGTATTTTCAATTAAATCAATGAGTTATGAATATTTTTTTAATGTATTTATGTCATTAACGATTATTGTTTTATGTTGCGACGCAACATAAAATTTTGGATTATTTGTATAGATCGTGTTCGAGTATGTATTTTTCTACACTTTTTGTGATGTCCGGTGTGGTCTGACCGGTGCGGATTTGTGCGCGAATCTGTGTCGATGAGACGGCAATGGCTGGTGCGGGGAACTCGATGAAGAGGCCGCTGCGTTGTTGGCGCCAAACTGAATCTGAGACCTCACAGTGGTTTTGGCGGTAGTAATCGCACAGTTGTGGATCGCTCAGTTGTTCGTAGCTGATCTCGTGCCCTGCGCGCTGCGCCACCGCAATGTGGGTGTAGGTGAGGATGTCGCGCCAGTCGCGCCAGGTGTGAAAATTGGCCAGTTGGTCGGAGCCGATCAGCCAAATAAAGCGTGTGTCGGGCGCGGATTTTCGCAGTGTGCGCACGGTATCAATGGTGTAGGAGGGCTGATCGCGCTCGATTTCCAACGGATTGATGGTAATCGGATACGCACTCGTATGATTTGCCTGTCCATGGGCTGACCAATCCGCGTGATCGTCGACCACAGCCAATCGCAGCATGGCCAAACGGTGCTCGGCAGGCGCGACGTGCGGCTTTTGCCACGGTTGGCCGCTCGGGATGATTTGCATACACGCAGGAGCGAATGCATCCAATGCTGCGTGGGCGATGCGAAAATGCGCCCGATGCGGCGGATTGAAGCTGCCGCCGAATAAAATCACGGATGGCGTATGTTCGGCGGCACTCATCATTGCATTCAGATCAAATCCACGGCGCGGTAGCCGATGTCGCTACGGTACTGCATGCCGGTAAAGCGGATGTCTTCAATGTGCGCGTAGGCCAGCGCCTGCGCTTCGCGCAAGGTCGGTGCGGTGGCGGTGACACACAGCACGCGGCCGCCGCTGGTGACGGGCATATTTTCGGAGTTGATTTGTGTGCCGGCGTGGAAGGTCACGCACGTGTCGCTGTCCTCTGCGATTCTCAGTACGTCGCCGATGCGCGGCGTGTCCGGGTATTTTTCGGCGGCCAACACCACGCCGAGCGCGACGTTGTTGCTCCAATCCAATTGCACTTCGTTGAGTGTGCCTTGCGTCGCCGCCAACAGCACATCAAACAGGTCGGAATTCAGGCGGCGCATGATGGGCTGTGTTTCTGGATCGCCCATACGGCAATTGAATTCCAATACTTTGATCGAGCCGTCGGGTGAAATCATTAGGCCTGCGTATAAAAAGCCGGTGAATACGATGCCGTCGGCTTTCATACCGTTTAGCGTTGGATAAATCACTTCGTTCATCGCGCGCTCGTATACGGCAGGTGTGACCACGGGGGCAGGCGAATACGCGCCCATGCCGCCAGTGTTCGGGCCTTGGTCGCCGTCCAGCAGGCGTTTGTGATCCTGAGAGGTGGCCAATGGCAGCGCGTGCTCGCCATCGCACAGCACGATGAAGCTGGCTTCTTCGCCCGCTAAAAACTCTTCGATGACCACGCGCGCACCGGCATCGCCGAGGCGATTGCCTCCGAGCATATCGTCGATTGCTTTGTGTGCTTCGGCTTCGGTCATGGCAACCACCACGCCTTTGCCTGCGGCCAGACCGTCGGCTTTGACGACAATCGGTGCGCCGTGTTGGTTCACGTAATCATGTGCTTCTTGTGCATCGGTGAAGACGCCGTAGAAGGCGGTTGGGATGTTGTGACGCGCCATGAAGTCTTTGGCAAAGGCTTTGGAGCTTTCGAGCTGCGCGGCGGCTTTGGTCGGGCCGAAAATCGCCAATCCTTCGGCGCGAAATGCGTCCACCACACCTTTGGCCAGCGGCGCTTCGGGGCCCACCACGGTCAGGTCAATGGCGTTGGTCTTGGCAAATTGCACCAGTGCGGCGTTATCCACCTGCGTGATGTTGGCGGTTTTCGGCAGTTTTGCCGTGCCGGCGTTGCCCGGTGCCACAAACACCGCACTCACTTTGTTCGATTGTGCCAGTTTCCATGCCAAGGCGTGTTCGCGCCCACCCGATCCGATGACCAATACTTTCATTGCGTTTATCCTAAATTTTTGCAAAAACAAGCGTTATTTTACTGGTTTATCTGGAGTCGGTCTGAAATATCTTGTACAGTTGCGCGTGTTTGCGCTAAGAATATTCAGATTGATGGCAAATTGATACAGAAAGAGATTCGATGGGAAAATTGCGTTTTAGTCAACGACCAATCTCATACCGCCTGTGGTATGCCGCTCTGCTGCTGATGTGCGTTGCGCCACTGGCGGCTGCGGAGTATTTGCAGCGCTGGCTTGACATTGCGCCGTGTCCGCTGTGCGTGATGCAGCGCTATGGTTTTTGGGTGATGGGCTTGTTTGCCTTGTTCGGGCTGCTGCTGGGGCGATTGCCGCGCTGGGCGGATTTTTTGGCGGCGTTATCGGGTCTGGCTGGGGCTGCGGTGGCGGCGTACCACGTGTCGATTTTGATGCGACCCTCGGCGCAGTGCGGCATTGATCCGGTGGAGAATTTTGTCAATCGTCTGCCAATGGCACAATGGTGGCCGGAGATGTTCGCTGCAAGTGGTTTTTGCAATGCCAAACTGCCACTGATTTTCGGCTTGTCCTTTCCGATGTGGGGGCTGATTACCTTGTCGGTGACGGCGTTTTTATGGTTTGTTTTGTGGTTCAGGCGGCGTTGATGCGTTTTTAGATACATCGTTCGTGAGCGATATTTGTCAAAACGTTTGCAGCGTGCTATAATGCGCACCTTTCCTGTATAGGCGGTTAGCTCAGTTGGTTAGAGCGCCACGTTGACATCGTGGAGGTCGTTGGTTCGAATCCAATATCGCCTACCAAAAATTTTGATTGAATTTATGATGTTGTTTATCAGCGCCACCACCGCGATCACCACAACAACGGGCACAACGATAATTGTGACGCGGTGAGTCGCCTTGGGCAGCATGTAAAATTAGGTAAAAGACTCACGCAAGTGGGTCTTTTTTTGTATCAACGCTCGTTTTTTTAATGGTTTAAACAGAGGATTATCATGGTAAACATCACGCTCCCAGACGGTTCGGTTCGCAGTTTTGACGCGCCGGTCACGGTCGCTCAAGTCGCGCAGAGCATCGGCACCGGTTTGGCCAAAGCCGCGCTGGCCGGCAAAGTCAATGGCGAGTTGGTGGATACCTCGTACCTGATGGATGCCGACGCGCAGCTCGCAATCATCACCGATAAAGACGCCGATGGCGTGGACGTCATTCGTCATTCGAC
Organism: Puribacter membranae; assembly: GCF_055380425.1. NCBI lineage: Bacteria > Pseudomonadati > Pseudomonadota > Betaproteobacteria > Burkholderiales > Burkholderiaceae > Puribacter > Puribacter membranae. The sequence continues at coordinate 1,602,335 of NZ_AP040167.1, read as the reverse complement.
CGCGCATTTGCTCGCGTATGCGGTCAAATCGCTGTATCCCGATGCGCAAGTGACCATCGGGCCGGTGATTGAGAACGGTTTTTACTACGATTTTGCCTACAAGCGCCCGTTCACGCCGGAGGATTTGGTCGCGATTGAAAACAAAATGACGGAATTGGCGAAAAAAGACGAGCCAGTCACGCGCGAAGTCTGGGATCGCGACGAGGCGGTCGCTTTTTTCAAGGCGCAGGGCGAAGACTACAAAGCTGAAATCATCGGCGCGATTCCGGCGGGCGAAAAAATCAGCCTGTACCGCGAGGGCGAATTCATTGACCTATGCCGCGGACCGCACGTGCCGTCTACTGGCAAGCTGAAGGTGTTTAAATTGATGAAAGTCGCGGGTGCGTATTGGCGCGGCGACTCAAAAAATGAAATGCTGCAACGCATTTACGGCACGGCTTGGGCGAAAAAAGAGGACCAGGCGGCCTACCTGCACATGCTCGAAGAGGCAGAAAAGCGCGATCACCGTAAACTGGGCAAGGCGCTGGACTTATTCCACATGCAAGAAGAAGCCCCTGGTTTGGTGTTCTGGCACGCCAAAGGCTGGTCGATTTGGCAAGAGGTCGAGCAATACATGCGCCGCGTGTATCGTGAAAACGGCTACCAAGAGGTCAAAGCGCCACAAATTTTGGACAGCAGCCTGTGGGAGAAAACCGGTCACTGGGGACACTACAAAGAAAATATGTTCACCACTGAGTCGGAAAACCGCAGCTACGCGCTCAAACCGATGAACTGCCCGGGGCATATTCAGATTTACAACCACGGACTGCACAGCTACAAAGATTTGCCGTTGCGTTTTGGCGAGTTCGGTCAATGCCACCGCAACGAAACTTCTGGTTCGCTGCATGGCATCATGCGCGTGCGCGGTTTTACCCAAGACGACGGTCATATTTTCTGTACGCCGGATCAGATTCAGTCCGAAGTGGCGGCGTTCAACGCATTGACTCGCAAGGTTTACGCGGATTTCGGCTTTAATGACGTCGCGATCAAATTGGCGTTGCGTCCGAGCGACCGCATCGGTTCCGACGAAACTTGGGACAAGGCGGAAAACGCCATGCGCGAAGCGATTCGCGCATCCGGCGTAACGTGGGAAGAGCTGCCGGGCGAGGGCGCATTCTACGGGCCGAAAATCGAATACCATTTGAAAGACTCCATCGGCCGTTCGTGGCAGTGCGGAACCATGCAGGTCGACTACTTCATGCCGGAGCGCCTTGGCGCGACCTATATTGACGAAAACGATCAACGCCAAACGCCGGTGATGTTACACCGCGCGATTGTCGGCTCGTTGGAACGATTCATCGGTATTTTGATCGAAAACCATGCCGGTGCATTGCCGACTTGGCTCGCGCCGGTGCAGGTCGTGATCGCCAATATTTCCCAATCTCAGGCCGAATATGTCGCGCAAGTGGCACAAGAGTTGGAAAAACAAGGACTTAGGGTGCAAATAGATTTGCGTAATGAGAAGATTACGTATAAAATTCGCGAACACAGTTTGCAAAAAGTGCCTTATATCCTCGTGGTTGGGGACAAAGAGCGCGATGCCCATTCCGTTGCCGTGCGAGCACGAGGCAATCAAGATATGGGCGTGATGCCGGTGTCAGCCTTCATCGAACACATTGTGCGCGATGTCGAGCGAAAAGGTGTCGAGGCGTAAAATCGTATGGGCGCGACAGAATTGGGTCGCGACAGCGGGCAAACTGAGGCACAATCGTAAGCATATCGCCTGCTTAAACGCTGAAACACAGCGTTTGGGCTTTTTTTGCTTACCAAAATATCGATTAGACAGGAGTAAAGTATCGTTACGCAAGCAAAGATGCAACATCGCATCAATGGTGAAGTCACTGCACGTGAAGTGCGATTGATTGGTACGGATGGCGAAATTATCGGCATCATGTCGGGGCGTGAAGCGCTGAAAATGGCCGAAGAAGCCGATACCGATTTGGTGGAAATTTCCCCGAATGCCACGCCGCCGGTGTGTCGCTTGATGGATTACGGCAAGTTCAAGTATCAAGAACAGAAAAAAGCCGCCGAAGCGCGCGCCAAGCAAAAAATTATTCAGGTTAAAGAAATTAAGTTGCGCCCGGGTACCGATGAAAATGACTACCAAGTGAAAATGCGTAACATCAAGCGCTTTATCGAAGATGGCGACAAAGTCAAAGTCACCTTGCGCTTTCGCGGACGTGAAATGGCGCATCAGGAAATCGGTATGCGTCAGTTGGAACGAATTCGCGAAGAGCTGGCAGAGATGGTTCAAGTTGAATCCATGCCCAAGCTCGAAGGTCGTCAGATGGTGATGATGCTGGCGCCGGCACGCAAGAAATAAGAATGATGCGACGCGCTGATCAGTTGTACCGATCAGCGTATTGCCCCAATTTAAACCCGATGGAGCCTTGTTCAGGACGGTTTAAATCAACGAAAACACCACGGCAGGCTATGCCCTGTGGTGGATTCGACATAAAAAGTGAATGGGGTTAACAAGTGTTTTGTACACGCAAAACCACCTTGATTCATATGAAAAAACGGAGTTGTTATGCCTAAAATGAAGACCAAAAGCAGCGCCAAAAAGCGCTTCGTGGTTCGTCCGGGTGGCACCGTGAAACGCGGTCAAGCGTTCAAACGTCACATCCTGACCAAAAAAACCACTAAAAACAAACGTCAATTGCGCGGTATTACCAACGTAGCGGATTCTGATGTAAAAGCAATCCGCGCGATGATGCCTTACGCTTAAACCCTAACATAAACAAAGGAGCATACTATGCCTCGAGTCAAACGTGGGGTCACAGCGCGGGCCCGTCATAAAAAAGTCTTAGACCTCGCAAAAGGTTTCCGTGGTCGTCGTAATAATGTCTATCGCGTCGCCAAACAGGCGGTGATGAAGGCAGGTCAATACGCCTACCGCGATCGTCGCAATAAAAAACGTGTATTCCGCGCTTTGTGGATTGCCCGTATCAATGCGGCGGCACGTCAAAACGACATGACTTACAGCCAATTCATCTACGGCTTGAAAAAAGCCGCGATCGAAATGGATCGTAAAGTCTTGGCCGATTTGGCTGTGTTTGACAAACCGGCTTTTGCCGCGATTGTTGCTAAGGCTAAAGCCGCATTGGCGTAAGTCGATTGGGTAAACGAAGTTGTTATCGTAACAATAACGTTGAAAAAGGCGAGGCAAAGCCGTGTGGTTTTGCCTCGTTTTTTGTTGTACAACCGCGTTTGGGTTCATTGCTTTAAGCCGCTTGGTATGACTGTCGAGCGTTTTAAAACAATCAATCCGCAATAATTCATATCCGATGAGGGTTTCATGAGCGATTTAAATCAAATAGTTGAATTGGCGCGCACCGCCTTCAAAGCTGCTACACGTCCGGCGGACTTGGAAGATGTCAAAGCCAAATTTTTGGGTAAAGAGGGCAGCTTGACCCGCGAGCTAAAGGCGCTGGGCAGTTTGGCCTTGGAAGAGAAAAAAGTGCGTGGCGCGCAGGTCAACGCCGTGCGTCAGCAAGTGGAACAACTGCTGAATGAAGCGCGTCAAGCGCTCGCCGATGCTGAGCTAAACGAACGTCTCTCGACTGAGCAACTGGACGTCACCTTACCCGGACGTGGTCTGGCGCGTGGCGGTATTCACCCCGTGAGCCGCGTCACCCGTCGCGTCGAAGCGATTTTCCGCTCCATGGGGTTTGACGTCGCGGACGGGCCTGAGATTGAAAACGACTGGTACAACTTCACCTCATTGAACAGCCCTGAAAATCATCCGGCGCGCTCGATGCAAGACACCTTCTACGTAGCCGACAAAGACGAACGCGGCCATCCGCTGGTGCTGCGCACGCATACCTCGCCGATGCAGGTGCGCTATGCGCGTACCCAAGTGGCGAAAATGCAGTCGGGCGAGCTCAAAGCCGGCAGTCCGATCAAAGTCATCGCGCCGGGGCGCACCTATCGCGTGGACTCCGATGCGACGCATTCACCAATGTTTCATCAGGTCGAAGGGCTGTGGATTGCCGAGTCGGTGAGCTTTGCCGACCTCAAGGCCGTGTACACCAATTTCCTACAAAAATTCTTTGAAACCACCGATTTGCAAGTGCGTTTCCGTCCGTCCTACTTCCCGTTCACCGAACCGTCGGTTGAAATCGACATGGCGTTTGGCACAGGGCCGAATGCGGGTAAATGGCTGGAAATTTCCGGCGCGGGGCAAGTGCATCCGAGCGTCATTCGCAATTTTGGCCTTGATCCCGAACAGTATATGGGCTTTGCCTTCGGTTCGGGCTTGGAGCGCTTGGCAATGTTGCGCTACGGCGTGAATGATTTGCGTCTGTTCTACGAAAATGATTTGCGGTTTTTGGCTCAATTTAATTAATTCGTGAAAAAGTCAACGAAGATTGGCTCGCGATAAAAACGCAGTAGATAACACTGAAGGTGTCCGATGTACATCCCCAAACATTTTGCAGTCAATGACGCCGATGAATGTCTTGCGCTGATGCAAGCATGTCCGCTGGCGGCGGTGGTGCAGCACACCGAAGCAGGTTTGCAGGCGAATCATATTCCGCTGTTGGTGGAGCGCAAAAACGATGCGTGGTTGATTCGTGGGCATGTGGCGCGAGCGAATGCGATGTGGCAGGCGGCGAACTCGGATGTGTTGCTGGTGTTTCAAGGCGCGGATGCGTATATTTCACCGAACTGGTATGCGAGCAAAGCGGTGGATCACAAAGCGGTACCGACGTGGAATTATGCGGCGGTGCATGTGTCGGGGCGATTGGTGGTGCATGAGGATGAGGCGTGGTTGCGTACCTTGCTCACCGATTTGACCGCCGAGCATGAGCAGCAGATGCCGACGCCGTGGGGTTTGAATGACGCGTCCGAGGCGTATATTGCGGCGAATTTGCGCGCGTTGGTAGGGATAGAAATTGAAGTAAAGCAGGTGGTGGGTAAGTGGAAGGTGAGTCAAAACCATCCGCAGACCAACCGCGAGACGGTCTGTCAGGGCTTGCGCAGTGAAGTGGGCGGACAGAATGAAACGATGGCGCGGATGATTGAGCAATTTGCACCGAAATAATCCATTGGGTTTGAGGTGCGGCAAGGAGATTGCGGGTCAAGCCCGCAATGACGAAGTATTGAATTCAGTTGCGCGGTGAAGTGGGCGGACAGAATGAAACGATGGCGCGGATGATTGAGCAATTTGCACCGAAATAATTCATTGTGTTTGAGGTGCGGCAAGGAGATTGCGGGTCAAGCCCGCAATGACGAAGTATTGAATTCAGTTGCGCAGTGAAGTTGGCGGACAGAATGAAACGATGGTGCGGATGATTGAGCAATTTGCGCCGAACAAGTAAATATTGAATATCGTATCCGAGTTGATTCGCATTGGGTCGGATCGGTATTTAAATATCAGCCGTCATTCCCGCGCAAGCGGGAATCCAGTGATGGTTGGATGGATAATGGTTTTTGTAGATTCCCGCTTGCGCGGGGATGACGATAAGTATTGAGAAGCGTTGAGTAATGGGCTTTGCAGGCGACGCTAAAAAATTTAGATTGGGTTTTAAACCGAAAAAAGTCGATTGGTACTTTTTTCGATTGGAGAAAACATGCAATTTTCAGAAAATTGGTTACGCGAGTGGATTAATCCCGATATTTCCAGCGAGGCGCTCGCGGATGTATTGACCATGGGGGGCTTGGAAGTTGAGGAGATGGCGCCGGCCGCGCCCGCGTTTACGGGTGTCGTCGTGGGTGAGATCATCGAGTGCAACAAACACCCTGATGCGGATAAATTGAATGTGTGCAAGGTGAATATCGGTCAAGCCGAGCCATTGCAAATCGTTTGTGGCGCGCCGAATGCGCGTGTGGGTATTCGTGTGCCGTGCGCGACGGTGGGTGCGGTATTGCCGGGTGATTTTAAAATCAAAAATGCGAAATTGCGCGGTGTGGCGTCCAGCGGGATGTTGTGTTCGGCCAAGGAATTGGGGATTAACCCCGACGCGAGCGGTTTGTATGAATTGCCGGCGAGTGGTGACAATGCGGCGCCGGTGGGCGAGGACATTCGCAGCTATTTGAATCTGAACGACACGGTTTATACGATCAAACTCACGCCGAACCGCGCGGATTGCTTGTCGGTGCGCGGCGTGGCGCGCGACGTGTGTGCGCTGGTCGGCGGTGAAAAAGCGGTGTCGTTGACGCCGTTGGTGATCGAGCCGGTGGCGCCGAATTGCGACGCGACTTTACCGATTCGCATTGACGCGCCGACGGCGTGTGGTCGCTTCACGGGGCGTGTGATTAAGAATCTGAATGCGGCTGCGCCTACGCCGCAGTGGATGATTCAGCGCTTGGAGCGCGCGGGTCATCGTTCGATTTCCGCGCTGGTGGACATCACCAATTACGTCATGCTCACGCTCGGTCAGCCGATGCACGTTTATGATTTGGATCGTTTGAGCGGCGGTTTGACCGCGCGCATGGCCAAAGCCGGCGAGTCGATCAAGTTGCTGAACGAGCAAACCCACGAAATGCAGGACGATGTGCTGGTCATCGCCGACGACGAAAAAGCGGTCGGCATGGCGGGCGTGATGGGCAGCTGGGACAGCAAGGCGGAATTGTCCACGAAGAATATTTTCCTTGAGGCGGCGTTTTTCGCACCTGAGGTGATTCAGGGCAAAACCCGCCGCTACAAATTCACCTCGGATGCGGCGCATCGTTTTGAGCGCGGTGTGGATTTCATGGGGCAAATCGAGGCGTTGGAGTACGCCACGGCTTTGGTGCAGCAAATCTGCGGTGGTGAGGGTGACGAAAACCCCGTACAAATCGGACCGGTTTCCGAAGTGGTGGGCGAGCTGCCCCAACGCGAAACGGTTTCAATGCGCGTGGCGCGTGCATGCAAAGTGATTGGCGTGGAGATTCCCGCCGAGCAAATGGTGGCGGATTTGTCACGTTTGCAATTGCAGGTTGAGCGCGAACACACGCCAAGCGGTGAGGTGCTGCACGTTCAGGCGCCGTCGTATCGCTTTGACATGGCGATCGAAGAGGATTTGATCGAGGAGGTTGTTCGCCTGTTCGGTTACAACAACATTCCGACCCACGCACCGTTGGCGCGCCTGACGGTGCTGGACAGCCCCGAGGCGGTGCGTCCGGCGGACGCGGTACGCGATGCGCTGGTGGCGATGGATTATCAAGAGGTGGTGAACTACAGCTTCGTCGATCCCGCATTGGAGCGTGATTTTGCTGTGCCGGAGCAGGTGGCGATTGAATTGCTCAACCCGATTGCCGCGTCGCTGGCGGTGATGCGCACGCAGTTGATCGGCTCGCTGGTGCACAATTTGAAAACCAATTTGGCGCGCTCACAAAACCGCGTGCGTGTGTTTGAAATTGCGAAAGTATTCCACCGTGATGCGAGCGTACAGGCGACCGAATCGACCGTGCCGAATATCGCGCAACCGTTGCGTTTGGCCGGGTTGGCGTATGGTTCGGTACAGCCGGAGCAGTGGTCGGCGAAAACCGTTGACGTGGACTTTTTCGATGTCAAAGGCGATTTGGAGCGCTTGTTCGCGCCTGCGACGTTGGCGTTTGAGGCGTTTGCTCATCCGGCGGCGCATCCGGGGCGCTGCGCCAAAGTGTTTTTGAACGGGCAGGCAATCGGCTGGCTCGGGCAAATGCACCCACGTTTGCAGCAAACGCACGATTTGCCGCGTGCGCCGATTCTGTTTGAGTTGGATGCGCAGGCGGTGTTTGCCCGTCAATTGCCGGTGGCGCAGGCGGTGTCTAAACAGCAAGTGGTCACGCGCGATTTGGCGATTATCGTGAAACGTGATATATTAGCGCAGCAAATTCAAGAACTTATCTTCAATTTGCGCCAAAGCAGTGCAGAGTGCGCGATCATTCAGTCGGTGGAATTGTTCGATGTATATCAAGGCGAGCGCGTCGCGCCGGACGAAAAAAGCATGGCGTATCGGGTGCGTTTGCAGGACATGAACAGCACTTTGCAAGACGCGCAAATCGAGCAGGTGATGGCGCAGATTTTGGAACCATTACAGAGCCAACTGGGCGCACGTTTGCGCTAACTAAGGCGGACATTTTATAAATACAATCAAAGCAGGATGCGGTATGAACCAAGACGATAAACTGATTTTAGACACGCTCAACGAACTGATCGAAGAAGCCAAAATGGAGGACGGCTCATTCACCTTGACCAAGGCCGAGTTGGCCGAATTGCTGTTTGCGCAAGTGGGTTTGAATAAGCGCGAAGCCAAAGAAATGGTCGAAGCGTTTTTTGAGGAAATCCGTATGGGTTTGGAATCAGGCGATATGGTCAAATTATCGGGTTTTGGTAATTTTTCCGTGCGTGACAAGGCCTCGCGTCCGGGGCGCAATCCGAAAACCGGTGAAGTCGTGCCCATCAGTGCGCGCCGCGTGGTCAGCTTTCACGCCAGTCAAAAACTCAAAGAACAGGTTGAAAAATCCGGTGTGGTGAGCGCGAGCGTCTAACTCGCCTCGTTAATAACGACGGTTTTACGCCCCAGCAACACATTGATTGTGTACAATAATAACCGAACCGTGTCACCTGAGCGCATCCGCGCGCGACACCCATAGGACAACCATGACGCAACCCCAAGGCTACGTGCTCACCCGCGACCTGCCGCCGATTCCGGCCAAGCGCTACTTCACCATCGGTGAAGTCAGCCAGCTGTGTGACGTGCGCTCGTATGTGCTGCGCTATTGGGAGCAAGAATTCGTGCAGCTACGGCCGATGAAACGGCGTGGCAATCGTCGCTATTACCAATTGCACGAGGTACAATTGGTGCGTAAAATCCGCGAACTGCTGTATGAACAAGGCTTCACCATCGCCGGTGCGCGTTTGCAATTGGAGCAAAAAGCGGCCGAAGATGTGATGTCGTTTGAATTATCACCGCCCGATGTGGCCGCTTCTGCGTCAAAGGGCGCCAGCAAAAGCGAAATCACGTCGGCATCAACGGCTGCGTACACCGCCGCCGACCCAAGCACCCACATCGCGCACGATACCCCCGCGCCCACGCAAGCATGGGTGGAGCCGGCGGATGTATCCGATATGAACGGCGTGCTGGAGGAATTGCGCGCGATCAGTGCCTTGCTGCGCGGATAAATATCTTCAGGAAGTTTGCCTAACAGCCCATCGGCGATCTTTTTGATGGGACGCCATTGGCGTTGCTGGACGCTTTTTGAGTGAAAAGCACGGTGCGTGCCAGCGTCATCATAATAAACAAAACGGGAGAAAAACCTGATGTCTCATTCATCACACAACTCATTGCATCAACCATCCGCCGAATCCATTTCAACCGCAACGGAGCCACCGTTCGCGCACAGCAAACTGATTATTTTTGATTGGGATGGCACGCTATTCGACTCCACTGCCATGATTTCACAGAGCCTGTGTCGCGCGGCGAGCGAGTTGGGTTTGGGCGAATACACCAAGCAACAAGCGCAGCAACTGATCGGTTTGGGCTTTGCCGAAGCGGCCAACGGCTTGGTCGGCCGCACCTTGTCCGACAGCGAAATGCAGGCGTTTATGGCGCGCTATCGTCAGTATTACTTTACCGCCGAATTGGAGGTCAGTTTGTACGATGGCGTGTGGTCGTTGCTGGAAAGGTTGCGTGCACAAAACCGCTATATGGCGGTGGCCACGGGTAAGTCGCGCATAGGGCTGAACCATGTGTTTGAAACGCGTCCTGAGTTGAAAAAGTTGTTTATCGCCACCCGAACCGCCGATCAAACGGTCTCTAAGCCGCACCCGTTGATGTTGCATGAGATTTTATCGGAGCTGGATGTGCCGGTTGAATCCGCCGTGATGATCGGTGATACCAGCTATGACATTGACATGGCGCACAACGCGCACATGAGCAGCATTGCCGTGACCTACGGGGCGCACGATTACCGCCACTTGCTGGCGAGTAAACCGAGTGCCGTGGCGCACAGTGTTGAGGAATTGGGGCGTTTACTGTTGGGCTGAGGTCGCTTCATCCGATTGGGCGTATGGCGGTCTATTGATATTGATGCCACTCCTCTGCACTGCTTAGAAATAAACCCCGCCAATGAGCGGGGTTTTTTGCTGATGGTGTTTGTGGATTGGACGGTATGGAGCCAATGTGTGCCGTAGTTTTTTATGAAAATGGTTCCAATTTTTAAAAAACTTTCATAAATGGTGAAAAAATAAAAAAACATTTGAAAAAAAAGAACGAGTGTGCTATTTTTCGGATTGATGGCGATGTATGAATCATCGCTCGGGATGCATTTAAGTTTTTTTGCTGGGATTGGAGCGCGAGGCGACTCAGAATGCCTACAAAAATGCGTATAATGCATGTGCGATTTCGTGAGGGGTTTAGGCTGATGGACAGCCGAATGACCGCTTGTTCGATCCAAACCGGCCATCGTCGATGGCTTGATTTTATAGATTCCTATTGATGGGGGCGAAATATGAAAGTTTTAGTACCGGTCAAACGCGTGGTTGACTACAACGTTTCGGTTCGTGTGAAGGCCGATGGTTCGGATGTGGACATTGCGAATGTAAAAATGTCGATGAATCCGTTTGATGAAATCGCGATGGAAGAAGCCGTGCGCTTGAAAGAAGCAGGTGTGGCAACTGAAATCGTAGCGGTTTCTGCGGGCGTGGCGCAATGCCAAGAAACTCTGCGCAGTGCCTTGGCGCTGGGCGCGGATCGCGCGATTTTGATCGAAACCACCGAGCAATTGCAACCTTTGGCGGTGGCAAAACTATTGGCGGCGGTGGTGAAGCAAGAAAATCCATCGTTGGTCATCATGGGCAAACAAGCGATTGACGACGACGCGAATCAAACCGGCCAAATGTTGGCGGGCTTGTTGGACATTCCGCAAGCGACCTTTGCCTCGAAAGTGGTCGTTGCCGATGGCAAAGCCACCGTGACCCGCGAAGTCGACGGCGGTTTGGAAACCATCAGCATGAGTTTGCCAGCCGTTGTAACGGCGGATTTGCGCTTGAACGAGCCGCGCTACGCGACCTTGCCCAATATCATGAAAGCGAAGAAAAAACCGTTGGACACCACCACGCCGGACGCATTGGGCGTGGACGTGGCGCCGCGTTTGAAAACCTTGAAAGTGTCCGAGCCGCCAGTGCGCAGCGCGGGCGTGATCGTGCCGGATGTAGCGACCTTGGTTGAAAAACTGCGCAACGAAGCCAAAGTGCTGGGTTGATCGTTGACGTAATCAGCGGAATGAATAGGAGAACAAAATGACTGTTTTAGTAATTGCAGAACACGACAATCAAGCGCTCAAAGGCGCAACTTTAAATGCCGTGACTGCGGCGCAAAAAATCGGTGGCGACATTCATGTGGCCGTGATCGGTAGCGGCGTCGGCGCGGTGGCGCAAGCGGCAGCAGGTGTCGCAGGCGTGAGCAAGGTATTGAGCTTTGACGACGCGGCTTTGGCCGAGCAAACATCCGAAGCCGTAGCGGCACAAATTTTGAGTGTGGCGAGCCAATACAGCCACATCGTTGCACCGGCGACCTCGATGGCGAAAAGCGTGTTGCCACGCGTGGCGGCCAAACTGGACGTGGCGCAAATTTCCGAAATCGTGGCGGTGGAATCGGCCGATACGTTCGTGCGCCCTGTTTACGCAGGTAACGTGATGGCGACCGTGCAATCGGTTGACCCGATCAAGGTCATCACCGTGCGTACCACCGGCTTTGATGCTGCGGCAGCGAGCGGTGGCTCGGCTGCGGTTGAGGCGCAAGCGGTGCAAGCGGCAGGCAACGGTGCGACATTCGTATCACGCGAAGTGGCCCAATCAGATCGCCCTGAGTTGACTTCGGCCAATGTGGTCGTATCGGGTGGCCGTGGTTTGGGCAGCGCTGAGAATTTCAAAATCATCGAAGCTTTGGCTGATAAACTCAATGCCGCTATGGGCGCGTCACGCGCTGCGGTGGATGCGGGCTTTGTGGCCAATGACTTGCAAGTCGGTCAAACCGGTAAAATCGTTGCGCCGCAGTTGTACATTGCGGTGGGTATTTCCGGCGCGATTCAGCACCAAGCGGGTATGAAGGATTCCAAAGTCATCGTGGCGATCAATAAAGACCCGGACGCGCCGATTTTCCAAATTGCGGATTACGGTATTGTCGGCGATTTGTTTGAAATCGTACCGCAGTTGACCGCGGCGGTTTGATGATCGAATGAGCGTACAAATCACATAAAGCAAAACATAGCAAACAAGTCCAGTGACCGCATGGCGCTGGACTTTTTTAAGGAAATACGGAAAAAGTAAAACCCTATTTTTTCCGTGCTGAGTATTAGAAATTTAGTCAGGGAAACCCTGACAAAATTTGAACAAAATCAAAATGTTAAAATTGCGGATGCAGTCAAGTATGCTTGCCCATATCAATGTTTGAGCTGAAAAACATACTATTCCGCGTTTTCTTAAAACAGCAGAGCCATTTATGGCTGATTGAATGACGAAAAAGTCGTTGTTACTTGATGCACATTTTTAAAAAAGGTTGAATCATGAGCTACATCGCACCCCAAAAAGATATGTTGTTTGCCTTGGAACACATTGCCCAGATGCCACAAATCATGCAGGACACGGCGATGGATTTAGACATGGACACCGTCGCGGGGATTTTGGATGAAGCGGCGAAAATCAATCAGGACGTGATCGCACCGACCAACCGCGTGGGTGACGAGCAGCCGTCATTCCTAAAGGATGGCAAAGTCACCACCAGTCCGGGTTTTAAAGCCGCGTTTGAGCAATATGTGCAAGGCGGCTGGCAAGGTCTGTCGCACCCTGAAGCCGTGGGTGGGCAAGATTTGCCTAAACTGATCGCCACGGCGTGTAATGAGATGATCAATGGCGCGAATACCTCGTTCGGCCTGTGCCCCTTGCTCACCGACGGCGCGATTGAAGCGGTGCTGACTGCCGGTAGCGACGCGCAAAAACAAACCTACATCCCGCGTCTGATTTCCGGTGAGTGGACCGGCACGATGAATCTGACCGAGCCGCAATCCGGCTCCGATTTGGCACTGATTCGCTCGCGTGCCGAACCGCAAGCCGATGGTCGCTATAAAATTTTTGGTACCAAAATTTTCATCACCTTTGGCGACCATGATTACACCGACAATATCATGCACCTTGTGCTCGCGCGCACGCCGAATGCGCCCGAAGGCATCAAAGGCATTTCGCTGTTCATCGTACCGAAATTCCTGATTAACGAAGACGGTAGTCTGGGGGCCGCCAATGACGTGCAAACCCTGTCGTTGGAGCACAAATTGGGCATCAAAGCCAGCCCGACGGCAGTGTTGCAGTTCGGTGACAACGGTGGTGCGCTCGGTGAGCTGGTCGGCGAAGAAAATCGCGGCCTCGAATACATGTTTATCATGATGAACGCGGCGCGTTTTGGTGTCGGTGTGCAAGGCATCGGCATCATGGAGCGTGCGTATCAAAAGGCGGTGCAATACGCCAAAGAGCGCGTGCAAAGTCGTCCGGTGGATGGCTCGGCGCGCGAAGCGGTGGCGATCATTCACCATCCGGATGTCAAACGCATGCTGCTCACCATGAAATCGACCGTGGAAGCCTGTCGTGCGATGGCGCTGCACACCGCCGGTTTGAACGACATCGCGCATCGTCATGCGGACGAAGCGACCCGTGCGCAGGCGCAAGCGCAGTTTGAATTCATGGTGCCATTGGTTAAAGGCTACTCGACCGAACAATCGGTGGAAATGGCCAGTCTGGGCGTGCAGGTACACGGCGGTATGGGCTTTATCGAGGAAACCGGCGCGGCGCAATACTACCGCGACGCGCGTATTTTACCGATTTACGAAGGCACGACCGCGATTCAGGCAAACGATTTGGTGGGGCGCAAAACCGCGCGCGATGGCGGCGCCGTGGCCGAGCAATTCTGCACGCACATTGACGCGACGGTGGCGCAGTTGCAAGCGAGCGCGCACGATGCGCTCAAAGCTTTGGCCGCGCCATTGGCGCAGGCAAACGCAAATCTGCGCGAAGTGGTGGCGTTTGTCTTGGCGAACGTCAAAACCGCACCGAACAACGTGTTTGCCGGCTCGGTGCTGTACCTCAAATTGGCCGGTTTGGTCGTGAGCGCGTGGCACAGTGCGCGCGCGGCATTGGCGGCGCAGGCGCAATTGGATGCGGGCAATAACGATACGGTGTTCTTGAACAGCAAAGTGCAAACCTCCGCGTTTTATATCCAAGCTTTGTTGCCGCAGGCGCAGGCGCTGACACAGGCGATTTTGCACGCGGGCGAGGGCGCGGGTAATTTTGACGTGGCGCAGTTCTGATGCGTGAATGACTGAGCATTTCAGTCCATGATGTAAAAAAGCAAGCGTGAATCAACGCTTGCTTTTTTTATGATGTGCGACGCTTGGGTTCGTTACTTTGTCAGCGCAGAATTATTTGAGGTAGGAACGAATCAAGGTGACGGCTTCATCAATGGTGTCGTGGATGCGTTCGTGATCCGGATTGGTTTTGATGTCGGTGATGGAGCAGTCGGCGTGGCCAAAGCTCTCCAGCAGATGCCCCTCAAGCACATCGGCCATCAGGCCGTTGATGGCGCCACGTATGGCGGCTAATTGCTGCAGCAGGGGGCCGCATTGGACGCCGTCGGCAACAGCGCGCTCCAGCGCCTCTGCTTGGCCTTTGATGCGGCGCAGGCGTGTAATGGCGCGTTTTTTGTCTTCTATCGAATGGGGCATGATTGTATTCGCTTGGTTGGGTGAAATGTAGTAATGACTAAAAATGACGTTGGATAATTAAATCTCGCCACGGTGCTTAATGCGAATAAGTATATTGTTTATTGCTGTCGTTCGCAATTGAATACCCGAAAAAAATGAAACGAGCGTACTTTTAGGTGGTTTTAATTGATTTTAAATGCTGATGTGAACAAAAAGAAAAGCGGAGGAGTACTCCGCTTTTTGTATTCATCAGATGTGTTCTTGATGTTTCACAGACGCGTGCGCCATTTTTGAATCTCGGTACGCACCTGCTCTGGTGCTGTTCCGCCGATATGGTTGCGCGCGGCAACGCTGCCCTCCAACGTCAGACAATGCGATACATCGGCTTCAATCAACGCTTGTTGTTCGGTGGATAAGTCGGTGGCCGAGCGCAATTCATCGAGCGTCAAATCCGCCAAGTCGCAGCCTTTTTGCGTGCATATCTTGACCGCATGCGCGACCGCTTCGTGTGCATCACGGAATGGCAAGCCTTTTTTCACTAAGTAGTCGGCCAAATCGGTGGCGGTCGAGAAGCCTTGCAACGCTGCCGCACGCATATTGTCAGCCTTGACCGTGATGCCCTGTACCATTTCGGTGAAAATCAGCAGGGTTTCCAGTACGGTGTCTACGGCATCAAACAATGGCTCTTTGTCCTCTTGGTTGTCCTTATTGTAGGCCAGCGGTTGGCCCTTCATCAATGTGAGCAGGCTCATCAAATCGCCGTAAACGCGTCCGGTTTTACCGCGCGCCAATTCGGGTACGTCGGGATTTTTCTTTTGTGGCATGATGGAGGAGCCGGTGCAGAAACGATCGGCCAGATCAATGAAGCCAACGCGTGGGCTCATCCAGTTGACCAACTCTTCGGATAAGCGCGAGACATGCATCATGATCAAAGACGCGGCGGCACAAAATTCAATGGCAAAGTCCCGATCCGATACCGCATCCAGCGAGTTTTCGCACACACCGTCAAAAGCCAACAGCTCCGCCACGCGTTCGCGGCGAATCGGATACGTTGTCCCTGCCAATGCTGCTGCGCCCAGCGGCAAACGATTGACTCGTTTTCGGGTATCGAGCATACGTTCGGCGTCGCGCGCAAACATATTCACATACGCCAATAAATGATGGCCAAAGGTGATCGGCTGAGCCACTTGCAAATGTGTGAAGCCCGGTAAAATGGTGGCCGCCTCGCGCTCGGCCACGTCCAGCAAGCCGCTGCGCAAATTGCCCAGCGCCACCACGATGTCATCAATCTGCGCGCGCAGCCATAGGCGAATGTCGGTCGCCACCTGGTCGTTGCGCGAGCGGCCGGTGTGCAAGCGTTTGCCCGCCATACCGACCAACTGCGTTAATCGTGCTTCGATATTCAGATGCACGTCCTCCAAATCCAACTGCCATTCAAATTGATCCGCCTCAATTTCCGCGCGAATTTGCGTCAATCCACGCTGAATATCCGCCAAATCCTGCGCAGAAATAATATTTTGCTCGGACAACATTTGTGCATGTGCGAGCGAGCCTTGGATATCAAACAAGGCCAAGCGCTTATCAAAAAATACCGATGCGGTATAGCGTTTGACCAGCTCGCTCATCGGTTCGGAAAACAGTGCGGACCAGCCGGCAGACTTATTGTGCAATTGAGAATGATTGGAATGACTCATGCGGTACTTTCTGTCAAATTTCTATCTATGGGAATGGCAAAAATAAACCTTCATTCTAAAGCAAAAGCGCCGTAAAACATAGCAGCACGGCATCATCAAGCGATTTAAAATTGCTCATTACGGGTGTTTTATCAGCGCAACAGGTGCGGCAAGCAGAAAAAAATAGGGGCGTGCTTGAAAACTCGAATAAGGTGTTAATGTGAAAGCTAAGCCCCTGATTTTAAGCAGGTTTCAGGGCGTTTTTGGCTGTAAAGTCCTGTGCTTGCTGGCTTGGGCGAAAATAAAAATTGGCAAATCGCTTGACGGGCGTGCGAAAACTATGGTTAAATTCGCCCCGTTGTGAATGACCTATAGCCCTCGCTGTACTGGATGAACGATTGGTGACATCGGGGATTGCAATAACTTAGCTGGTGGAGATTAATAAATGAATAAGTCAGAATTGGTGGATTTCATTGCTGGTGAAGCAGAAATTTCAAAAGCCGCGGCTGGTCGTGCATTAGACGCTGTAACTACAGCGGTTAAGAAAACTTTGAAAAAAGGCGGTACTGTAACTTTGGTTGGCTTCGGTACCTTCTCTGTGGGCAAACGTGCAGCGCGTGTTGGTCGTAACCCACAAACTGGCGCGGAAATCAAAATTAAGGCAGCTAAAGTGCCTAAATTCCGTCCTGGTAAAGCATTGAAAGATGCTGTAAACTAATTATTTTAAGATTGGGTGTTTAGCTCAGTTGGTAGAGCGGCGCCCTTACAAGGCGTAGGTCGGGAGTTCGACCCTCTCAACACCCACCAGTCTTAAAAAAGTGACATAGCAGTACAAACGGTTTTGGAGCGGTAGTTCAGTTGGTTAGAATATCGGCCTGTCACGCCGGGGGTCGCGGGTTCGAGTCCCGTCCGCTCCGCCAAAACAAAACGCACAGAGCAGTTTAAGTGTGCGTGCAAAAAAGCGAGTTTAGCTCGTTTTTTTGTTCTCAAAAATCCAAGAGGTTTTTGGGAAATAGCAGAACAATATGCGGGTGTTTAGCTCAGTTGGTAGAGCGGCGCCCTTACAAGGCGTAGGTCGGGAGTTCGACCCTCTCAACACCCACCACGCATATTGAGTCTGGCGATGAATATTGGAGCGGTAGTTCAGTTGGTTAGAATATCGGCCTGTCACGCCGGGGGTCGCGGGTTCGAGTCCCGTCCGCTCCGCCAATAAATCGATCAAAGGCGAACTTCGGTTCGCCTTTTTTCTTGTGCTCCTTTATAATACGAGCTTATCTTTGGCCGCATGGCGATCGGTGATTGCATTTTGGCAAGCTCGTATGGTTTGTGTGTTACTGCGTGCTTGCGCGTGTCTATGCGTATTGGGCGGCATCCATATTTATTAAGGGTTTGTTATGTTTGATTTTGTGCGAACACATCAACGTTGGCTCCAATTTATTTTGCTTTTGCTGATCTTGCCGGCATTTGTTTTGACCGGCGTTGCTTCATTTAATAGCTCTGCCAGCGACACGGCTTTGGCCAAAGTGGGCGAGCGCGAAATCACACAGCAGGAGTTTAACGCGAGCTATCGTCGTTTCGTGGACAATGCGCGCCAGCAGATGGGTGATCATTTTGATGCCGCGTATTATCAAAAACCGGAAGCGCAAGCGGCGTTTCTGACGCAAATGAGCAATGACGTGTTGTTTGAGGATTTGCTCGCGAGCGGCAAAATGACGGTCAGTGATGCGGAGTTGGTTCAAGCGCTTGCGCAGATGCAGGGCATGCCGAAAAATGCACAAGGTGGCATTGATGAGGCGGCGTATAAAGCTGCATTGGCACAGCAGGGTTTGACACCGGCGATGCATCAGGCGGGTGTTCGTGCGGATTTGGTGAAAGAGCAAGTGGTTCCGGCCTACCGTGCGTTGAATTTGCCGGTGAGCGCCGAATTTATGACCAAATTCTTTGGTCGCGCACGCTTGGTGGAGATTAAATCGGTGGATTTGACGCCGTATATGGCGCAGGTATCGGTCTCGCCCGATCAGGTTCAGGCTTATTACGACCAGCACAAGTCGCAGTTCAATGTGCCGGATGCGTTCGATGTGGATTACGCTGTGATTCCGGTTGCGGGTGGCGGTGGCGCCGCATCCAGTTTAAGTGATGAGGATATTAAGGCGGTGTTTGGTGCCGATGCGACACCGGAGCAGTTGGCGAAGGTGCGTCAAGATCCGAATCAGTCCAAAGTGGTGTTGGAAAAAGTGGTGCAAAAGAAATTGGCGGAGCGCTTGGATGCGCAGATCACCAAAGCGCCACAGGATTTGACCGCATTGGCAAACATGTTTAATGCGAAGGTCGAGCAGGGCAAAGGCATTCTGCGTCAAGCGATGCCGAATGAACCGGTGGTGTTCCAAGATCCAAAAGTCCGCGAGGCTTTGCTCAACGCGACACAAGCGGAATCAAAAAACATTGCGCCGGTGATGGCGTTACCGACGGGTGATTTGTTGGTGGCACGTGTGGTGAACTATCGTCCGGCGGGCGTGCGCAGCTTTGATGAGGTGAAGGCCGAGGTTGAGCAGCAATTGCGTCGTGAGGCGGCTGTGGCCAAAGCGAGCGAAGACGCGCAGAAAAATCTGGCCAATCAGTCGGCGAGTGCGTCCATTGGCAATGCGCAGTATTTAAGCTGGCTCGGTAGCGACGTGGCGACACCGGCGATTGCGGTGAAGGCGATGAATCTGCCGCTGGCGAATTTGCCTGCGTTGGCCGTGGTGGCGGACACCGATCGCGTGGATCTGATTCGCGTGGTGAAAGAGGAGTCTTTGCCGCCGCCGCAATTGGCACAAATGACGCAGTGGGCGCAAAGCGTGTGGAATACGCCGAATGAAAATTTGGCGGCGAGCGCGTATATGGCGGCGTTGCGTGAGCGCATGGGGGTGAAGTTGTATCCCGAACGTATTAAGGTCGCGCAGGAATAAGTTGGACGATGCACGCTAAATGGCTCATTTAGCGTGTTTTGTTTTGGATTTTTTATCAGTTTGTCGGATGGAGTGTGTGTGTTATCAGCAGTCAATATTACTCAACAGTTTGGCGCAAAGCCATTGTTTGAAAACATCAATGTGAAGTTTGGTGAGGGCAATCGTTACGGTTTGATCGGTGCGAATGGTTGCGGTAAATCAACCTTTATGAAAATTTTGGGTGGCGATCTGGAGCAATCCTCCGGTCAAGTGGTGATCGAGCCAAACGTGCGTTTGGGTAAATTGCGTCAGGATCAGTTTGCGTTCGAAGATATGCGCGTACTGGACGTGGTGATGATGGGGCACACGGAAATGTGGCAGGCCATGACCGAACGCGATGCGATTTATGCGAATCTGGAGGCGACCGAGGACGACTATATGCACGCGGCGGAGCTGGAGAGCGTGTTTGCGCAGTACGATGGCTACACGGCTGAGGCGCGCGCGGGCGAGCTGCTGCTGGGTGTGGGCTTGCCGTTGGAATTGCATCAAGGCTTGATGAGCGCCGTTGCGCCGGGCTTAAAGGTGCGTGTGCTGTTGGCGCAGGCATTGTTCTCCAATCCTGATGTGTTGCTGTTGGACGAGCCGACCAATAACTTGGACATCGATACGATTCGCTGGCTCGAAGGTGTGCTCAATGAGCGCGACTCGACCATGGTGATTATTTCGCATGACCGACACTTTTTGAATGCGGTCTGTACGCACATGGCCGATATGGACTATGGCACGCTGACCGTGTATGCTGGCAACTACGACGATTACAGCCTCGCTTCGGCGGAGGCGCGCGCGCGCCAAATGGCAGCAAACAGCAAGGCGAAAGAGCGTATTGCCGAGCTGCAAGAGTTTGTGGCGCGTTTCTCGGCCAATAAATCGAAAGCCTCACAAGCGACTTCCCGTCAAAAAATGATTCAGAAGATCAAGGCGGATACGGTTGAGGTGAAACCATCATCGCGCCAAAATCCGTTTATTCGCTTTGAGCAAAATAAACCGTTGCATCGTTTGGCGGTTGAGGTGGAGCATATCAGCAAAACCTTTGATCGTCCGATCATCAGCAAATTCTCCACGATGATTGAAGCGGGTGACAAAATTGCCATCATCGGTGGCAATGGCGTGGGTAAAACCACCTTGTTGCGTATCTTTGAGGGTGATTTGGCAGCGGACAGCGGTACGGTCAAATGGTCGGAAAATGCCGACATTGGCTATATGGCACAAGATGTGGCCGAGCATTTTGATTCGAGCGAAAACCTGATGGAATGGATGGGCAACTACCGTCAGCCGGGTGACGACGATCAGGTGATTCGCGGCGTGCTCGGTAAACTGCTGTTCTCCGGTGAAGACGTGGTCAAGCCGGTGAGTGTTTTATCCGGTGGTGAAAAACACCGCATGAGCTTTGGTCGCTTGATTTTGGGGCGTCACAATGTATTGATGCTCGATGAACCGACCAATCACTTGGATATGGAGTCGATCGAGTCGCTCCAGTTGGCTTTGGAAAAATACGCCGGAACGGTATTCATCGTCTCGCACGACCGTCAATTCATTGGTAATGTCGCCACACGCATCATCGAGGTTAAGGGGGATGGTCAGA
This sequence comes from Puribacter membranae, assembly GCF_055380425.1. Lineage (NCBI taxonomy): Bacteria > Pseudomonadati > Pseudomonadota > Betaproteobacteria > Burkholderiales > Burkholderiaceae > Puribacter > Puribacter membranae. The sequence goes on along the minus strand of NZ_AP040167.1, from coordinate 1,581,396 downwards.
TTGTGGATTACAGAGGCGATTACGAAGAATATTTGGACAGTCAGGGAATTGAAGGGTAAGTGGCGTAAAATAATGCCATCAACTCAATAAAGCAGGAGATCATCATGCCCGTATTGCAACTGATCGCGCCGTCGAGTAATCCGCAAGACCGCAATGCCATCGCGCGTGGCGTGGATTATTTTGTTCGCCAAGGTTGGCGCGTGACCGGTCAGGCGTGCGCTTTGCGTCAGATGCAGCGGTTCGCCGGAACGGATGAAGAGCGTTTGAATGAAATCAATGCATTGACTCGATTTATCAATCCGAGCGAGGACATCAAAGCCAAACGCCCCAATTTGGTAATGGCTTTGCGCGGTGGCTACGGCCTGTCGCGTTTGTTGGAGCACATTGATTTTGACGGCATTGCGCAGACGAAGTTGTGTTTGATGGGACACAGTGATTTTACTGCGTTTAATTTGGCGTACTACGCTAAAACCGGCTGCGCCTCGTACAATGGGCCGATGCTCAGTTTTGATTTTGGGCCGGAAACGCCGTCGCCATTCATGCTCAAGCATTTTTGGAATCTGATTCAAGCGGGCGAGGATATCATCACGGTGAAACGGCCGCAGCCGTATCGCTTTGAAGCCGACGGTATTTTGTGGGGCGGCAATTTGACCATGATCAATCAATTGGTCGGTACGCCGTATCTGCCGAATATTAAGGGCGGTATCTTGTTTTTAGAGGATATTAACGAGCATCCGTACCGCATTGAGCGCAATCTGTATCAATTGCGCGACGCGGGGATTTTAGAAAGCCAGGTAGCGATTGTGCTCGGCCAGTTCAATGGTTATCAATTGTACGACAGCGACAATGGCTACAATTTTGATGAAATGGTGGCGCATTTGCGCGCGCGGTGCCGCGTGCCGATTCTGACCGGTTTGCCGTTTGGACATGTGCGCGATAAAGTCACCTTGCCGGTTGGTCAAAACGCGCAGTTATTGGTTGAGGCGGAAAAAGGTTACGAGCTGAAAGTCAAAGCCATTCGTTGCGAGTAAGTGCGCATCGAGCGTAGAAAAAGCAAGCCGCAGGCTTGCTTTTTTTGTGGCTGAAATGGTCAGCGCAGATAATAAGTGGTGCGCAACATTTTGATGCGCGAGATGTAATTCTGCGTTTCGTTCGGCATCTTGGTCAGGCGAAATGTACTGTAATTGCTCTCGCCATCGTCGTTCTTTTTGGTCTTGCTGTTTTTGCTGCGGGGGTTCGGTTTGATATACTGGTCAACGTTACCCAAACCCCAGTTGTAGGCGGCCAAGGTCAGCTCCAGATTTTTGTTGTAGCGCAAATACAGCATATTCAGGTATTTGGCCGCCGCCTGAGCAGAGTCCTGCGGGTGCGTGCGATCATCCAGGCCCATGTCTTTCGCGGTGGCGCGCATGAATTGAAACAATCCTTGGGCGCCGCGATAGCTCTCTGCGGTCGGGTTGCCAGCGGATTCTTGATGCATGACGGCGGACAGCAGGCCTTTGGGTAGATCGTATTGTTGTTCCAATGCCTCAAGCTTCAATTCGTCGCGCCATTCGTATACGCGCAATGCGATCGCGTCATCGCCCGAGCGATAGCCTAACTCACGCAAGATCGGCCAGAGGATGAACAGGCCCAACGCCACCAAAGTGGCCATGAGTAGCCACTGGATGTGCTTGCGCGGAGTGTTGGTCTGTATGCGGGTCATAATGGTTTGCGATAGATGGTTCGTTGGCTTGCTTGCGCCATATCAAAACGCGTATTGTAGCGGAAAATCATATACTTTCTGTGCGGATCGTTGGCGAAAGTGTGTATAGGGCGAAATAAAAAACCACCTTCTCAGGTGGTTTTTACAGGTGCTTCGCAGGTCATTTTTACCCAGAAACAGAATCAAGTCATCAATGATTTATTTGATTTTGGTTTCTTTGTAGATCACATGCTTACGTGCCACGGGATCAAATTTTTTGATTTCCATTTTTTCTGGCATGTTGCGTTTGTTTTTATCGGTCGTGTAGAAGTGACCGGTACCTGCAGTGGATTCGAGTTTGATTTTATCGCGCATGATGGTTCTCCTTAGATTTCGCCACGGGCACGCAAATCGGCCAATACGGCGTCGATGCCGTTTTTATCGATGGTGCGCAAAGCGGCGTTTGATACGCGCAAACGCACGTAGCGGTTTTCTGACTCTACCCAAAAACGACGGCTTTGCAAGTTTGGCAAAAAGCGACGTTTGGTTTTATTGTTCGCGTGAGAAACATTGTTCCCAGACATTGGGCGTTTACCCGTTACTTGACATACGCGTGCCATGAAAGTTCCTTTGATGCTTGTGAATATGACCCGATGGCGGTTAAATCGTTGTTTTGGTGTCGCGTAGTCGAGACGACTGCTTAGAACAACGTGAACGACTCAAGTCAAAGTGATTCGGTTAATTTAAAGGTTCGCACACTTCGCCGGTGAATCTGTCCAGCCCTCAGTGAATTCGCGTACGATGAATGTACGTATTGCCGCGACTGTAGGGTGAATATGGCAAAAAGTGTTTCCAGAACGCGCAATTATACGGGAATTTGGTTTTGAAAACAAGTGCTTCGTCGCGTTCGTGCTGAAAGTGTGGCGATATTGGCATAGGATTTGATCCAAATACGCATCAATACATGGGGCGGTGCTCAAAATAATGTGCTTATACAGCCGTTTTCGGCCAGACTGTACGGCGTTTGCCCGTCGGCAACAATGAAGTGGTCAATCAAGTACAGCCCAAGCGGGCGTAGGTGCTCTTGTAATGCCTGAGTGGTATGAATGTCGTCTTCGGACGGCTGTGCGCTGCCATTCGGATGATTGTGCGCGAGGATGATGGCGTGGGCATTCACGCTCAGTGCGCGTTGTACCAGCGTGCGTACATGCAGATTGAGCGTGGTCGGCGTGCCCTCGGATAGGGTTTCGATGTGTATCAGTCGCAGTGATGGGTCGAGAAACAGGGCGATGCATTGCTCGCTCGCGGCGTTGCGTAAATGCAATTGAATCAGGGTTTTGAGTGCGGGCAAATCGGCGATGACCGTGTGTTGGCTGGCGCTGTCGGCGAGTGCGCGGCGGCTCATTTCAAATACGGCTTGCAGTTGCACATATTTGGCTTGTCCCATGCCTTTGATTTGCGACAATTCGTCCAAAGGCGCGGCGAACAGTTGCGCCAGCGTACCGAAATGTGTGATCAATTCTTGTGCCAAATCGACCGCGCTTTTGCCGTGAACGCCCACGCGCAGGAAAATTGCGAGTAGCTCGGCATCGGTCAAGGCTCCGGCGCCGCTGTTGAGCAATTTCTCGCGCGGTCGGTCGTGAACAGGCCAATCGGTGATGGACATATCGTTTATAATCCTGCTGTGAAAATAGGGCGAGTGAGTTGTGTTGCGCTGCCTTTATGATTCAATGACTTTTTAGAAATCGGACGGGTTCCGTGTCTCTTTTTTACAGGATTAAACACCAATGTCAGAGTTTAAGCAAGCCATTGAGGCGCATTCGCACGTGACGTTGCATTACCGCTTGGCGGTTTTGGATGCCAATGGGCAGGAAATCAGCGATTTTTTAACGACGTTTAACGGCAATCCGGCAACGGTCGCCGTCGGTCAGGCACAGCTCGCGCCGTTTATGGAGGAGAAACTGCTGGGTTTGAGCGAGGGTGCGCATGAGGTATTTGACCTGGCGGCGGATGAGGCGTTTGGCGACTATAACTCGGAACTGCGCCAAGTGGTTTCGCGTCAGTTGTTGCTCGAGGGCAATCCGCAGGTAGATACTTTTGGCGAAGGCGATTTCGTGGAATTTGCCATGCCGAACGGTTACCGTATGAGCGGGCAATTCATGGGCTGGAACGACGATAAAAGTGGCGCGGTGGTGGATTTTAACCACCCATTGGCGGGCAAGCCATTGCGTTTAGAATTCAAAGTGATTGGGGTGTTGTGATGTCAGATAAATCATCCATGATGCAGGACGCATCTATTGTATTGGCACAGCCGCGCGGATTTTGCGCCGGTGTTGATCGCGCCATCAGCATTGTCGAGCGCGCATTGGAGCAATTCGGCGCGCCGATCTACGTGCGCCACGAAATCGTTCACAATAAATATGTTGTGGATGATTTGAAAAATAAAGGCGCGGTGTTTATCGAGGAGCTGCACGAAGCACCCGATGGCAGCACCGTGATTTTCTCCGCGCATGGCGTATCGCTGGCGGTGCGTGCCGAAGCGCAACGACGCGATTTGCATATTTTCGATGCGACGTGCCCGCTGGTGACCAAGGTGCACGTCGAGGTCAAGCGCATGCGCGAGCGTGGCTTTGAAATCATCATGATCGGCCACAAAGGACATCCGGAAGTGGAAGGCACGATGGGGCAGGTCGCGGACGGTATTTATTTGGTCGAAACCGAAGCGGACATCGCCAAATTGCAGGTGAAAACGCCGGATCATCTGGCCTACGTCACCCAGACCACGCTGTCGGTGGACGATACCAAGGGCGTGATTGAGGCGCTGAAAACCCGATTCCCGCTGATCACTGAGCCGAAAAAAGCGGACATTTGCTACGCCACGCAAAATCGCCAAGACGCAGTGAAAGTACTCGCGCCGCAGGTGGAGGTGGTGATCGTGGTGGGCAGTCCGAATAGCTCAAACTCGAATCGTCTGCGCGAGCTGGCCGAGAAAATGGGCGTGGCTTCGTATATGGTGGACAATGCGAATGATCTGCAACCGGCGTGGTTTGCCAATGCGCGTAAAATCGGCGTGACGGCCGGTGCGTCGGCACCGGAAGTGTTGGTCGAGTCGGTGCTGGATCGCATCAAAGAATTGGGCGCGCGCTCGGTCAGCGTGCTGGAGGGTGTCGAGGAATCCGTGCGTTTCCCGCTGCCCAAAGGTTTGAGCGGTTTGCAAAGCATTGAGGTGCGGGTCGAGTCGCTGTAATCCGTGCGCGTACCCCACCGATTTTCTATTTAATGATGCTGACGCTTCACCATCACCCCGCGTATATTCCCGCCATTCCGATGGCGGTTGAGGCGGGTGTTGCTGTACGCGCCGATGGATTTTTGGTTTTTTCGTTTCACTGCCGTTATCAACCGCACCCTCAATCCGATCAGCAGCGCGCAATCGGTATTGCGTTGCCAGCGCCAACTGCGCCCGTCGCGTGTGATAATCTGTGGCAGCATACCTGTTGCGAAGCCTTTGTTTCTGTGCCGGGCGCGGACGATTATTTTGAATTTAATTTTGCGCCTTCAGGCTGCTGGGCGGTGTATCGGTTCAATGATTATCGGATTCGGGATGAGTCTTTTCAGTGTTCGTCAGCGCCGAGCATCGCATTGAAACAGCATGCGCAGGGATTCGAACTGACGGCAACGGTTTCGCCCGCAGATTTGTTGTCTCGGTGGCCACAGCATCCAACGTGGCAGATCGGTTTGTCCGCCATTATGGAAACCACAGATCATCGCAAAAGCTATTGGGCCATTCGACACGATGAGCTTGAAAAGCCCGATTTTCATGTACGCACACAATTTTTATTACCCTTGCACGTATCAACATTGATAAACACACTATGAATTCAACCCTCAACACATCTCACCCTCAGAACACAGTATTTGGACTGGATCGACTGCTGTCCGACAGCGCTTTGCAGCGCGAGTTGCGCGGTCGCCGAGTGGCGCTTTTGGCGCATCCGGCGTCGGTCACGCCGGAGCTGGATCACGCCTTGGACGCATTGGCGAAAGTACCTGAAATCAAGCTGTCAGCGGCGTTTGGCCCGCAGCATGGTTTGCGCGGTGACAAACAGGACAATATGGTGGAGTCGCCTGATTACACCGATCCTGCGCATGGTATTCCTGTTTTTAGTCTGTATGGCGAAGTACGTCGGCCGACCGATGCGATGATGGCGAGCTTTGATGTGCTGTTGGTGGACTTGCAGGATTTGGGCTGTCGTATTTATACGTTTATCACGACCTTGCGCTATGTGCTGGAAGCTGCGGCGAAGCATGGTAAATCGGTTTGGATTTTGGATCGGCCGAATCCGGCGGGGCGTCCCGTTGAGGGGTTGAGCTTGCGCGCAGGTTGGGAAAGCTTTGTCGGTGCGGGCGAAATGCCGATGCGGCATGGTTTGACCTTGGGTGAATTGGCGCACTGGTTTGTGCGCACCTTCCATTTAGATGTGGATTATCGCGTGATTCCGATGCAGGGCTGGGATACGCAGTCGGCGCCGGATTATGGTTGGCCACAACACCAACGCAGCTGGATCAATCCGAGTCCGAATGCGCCGAATTTGTCGATGGCGCGCGCTTATGCGGGTACGGTGATGTTGGAGGGTACGATCTTGTCTGAAGGGCGCGGTACGACACGACCGTTGGAATTATTCGGTGCGCCAGATATCAATGCGCAGGCGGTCTTGGCGTATATGCAAAAAACCGCACCGCAGTGGTTAAACGGTTGTATTTTACGCACCTGCTGGTTTGAGCCAACCTTCCACAAACATCAAGGTCAACTGTGCCAAGGGATACAAATTCACGTCGATCATCCGGCGTACGATCATGAGGCGTTTCGCCCGTGGCGCTTGATGGCGTTGGCATTCAAAGCCATTCGCACGGTTCACCCAGACTATCCGCTGTGGCGTGATTTTGGGTATGAATACGAATTTGACCGCCTCGCCATTGATCTCATCAATGGCTCGCCACTGTTGCGCGAATGGGTGGATGATGCGACGACTACGCCTGCGGATTTGGAACATTTGGCAAGCGTGGACGAGGCGCGTTGGCTTAAAGAGACTGAGGAATTTAAGTTGTATCGGTAAGTGGGAGTTGAGCAGAAAGCGAGTCACATGATTACGCGGGGCTGCCCATCTTGATGATGTTGCGCCATCATCATTAATTTCAAAAGGAGTGTGTTATGCCTTTTCCCGAGGATGAGTTTAACTTGATGTGCGCGTTGAAAGGCGTGGGACCAACGGTGGTTCGACGCTTGGAGGAGTTGGGTTTTTCTTCCTTGCGTCAGCTGGTTGATGAAGACGCGGCGGTGATTACTCGCGCGATTTCTGAGCGCATGGGGTCAACTTGTTGGCACAATAGTCCGCAAGCACGTTCCGCCATTAATGCCATTATTGACTTGGCAAAAGAACAATCATGAATCCTTTAGCAACGGCTTATAACGCCATTCTTCATGTGCCATTTGGTGCGATCGGTGTGCGTTTGAATGACGCGCGTACGCATGTGCTGGAATTGGTGTATTTACCGTCGCACACACAGGAATTGGCGTCTGATTGTGATTTGGCTCAACGTGTGTGCCGACAGATTGAGTCGTATATTGCGAATCCATCGTTTCATTTCAATTTACCCTTGCAGGATCAGGGTACGGCATTTCAGAAAAAAGTTTGGCGCGTGATCAGCGGATTGGAAGCGGGGCAAGTGCTCACCTACAAACAAGTGGGGCAACTCATTCAATGCGGTGCGCCACGAGCAGTCGGCGGTGCGTGCGGCGCAAATCCATATCCGTTGATCGTGCCGTGCCACCGCGTGGTCGGTGCGAATGGCATTGGCGGTTTTGCACAGCATGATGATGGTTTTTATATCGGCGTGAAACGCTGGTTATTGGCACACGAGGGCATTGTGTACGAATAAATCACCGAAAACAGAGCAATAAAAAAACGGCAGAATGATCTGCCGTTTTTTTATATGAAGCGCAATCTTATGCGCTGGTTACTCGGTATTGTGCTTTCTGCCGGTGTGCATCCAGCTGATGATCATCGAGCTGCCAATGATCGCGCCGACGACGCCAAGCGAGACATTGGTCGGGATTTTGTAGATGTCCAGCAGCAACATTTTCGTACCGACGAACAGCAAGACGATGGCCAGACCGTATTTGAGCAGGTGAAAACGTTCGTTCCAGTCAGCCAGCAGGAAGTACAGCGCGCGCAAGCCCATGATCGCAAAAATATTCGAGGTGAACACGATGAACGGATCGGTGGTGATTGCGAAAATCGCCGGAATGCTGTCCACCGCGAAGATCAAATCCGAGAGCTCGACCATGAGTAACACCAAAAACAGTGGGGTGAACCACAGCACGCCGTTGATGCGCACGGTGAATTTTTCCTCGTGAAATTCATTGGTGATGCGTAAATGCGAGCGCAGCCATTTGAGCAACGGATTGTTGTTCAAATCGGATTCCTTATCGGCCATGAACAGCATTTTCAAACCGGTTAACAGCAAGAATCCGCCAAATACATACATCAGCCAGTGGAATTTGGTCACCAATGCGACGCCGGCAAAAATCATGATCGCACGCATGATGATTGCGCCCAACACACCGTAGAGCAACACGCGACGCTGATACTCAGGCGGTACGGCAAAGAAGCTGAAAATCATCAGGAATACAAAAATATTATCCACCGACAGCGATTTTTCAATCAGATAACCGGTGAAAAACTCCATGGTTTTATCTTTGGCAAAAGCAGGGTCGTGGCCTTGTTGCAGCAGATACCACCACAATGCGCCACCGAAAGCAAACGCCAGCAGAATCCAGACGATGGTCCAGGCGAGCGCTTCTTTTTGTGAGACGCGGTGCGCTTTTTTACCGCCTAAGCCCCACAGGTCAATGGCCAAAACAATTAAGACGAGGATGATAAAGCCGACCCACATCGTCGGCGTGCCAATGCTGGTTAAAGTCATAGCACCTCCGTGCGGTGAGGGAACGAGAATAGATGTGTGTGTTGCATGACAACTCCTGTTTCAAAAGGTTAGGTTTGAATGCGCTTCAGATGCGGAAACAGGTGTATGAGTGAGGATGTGTGAACTCGGATAAGTACATACGGCAAACTCTGACCTGTTGTCATCAGAAACAAGTCAAAGTCTTGCCCGCGTACGGTGTCACATGTGCTGTCACATCAAGGCATGGTTGCCGAGATGTGTCGCCATTTTTGAAAACAGCGAAACGTTGAACGCACAATACGCCGAGTGCGAAGAAAAAACAGCACTGTATTGACGACGCATTGCTTTAGGGGCTACTCCCTTTGATGACGAAATGATACTAAAGTTGATTAATTTAGTCAACTTTTAGGGGGCTTATTTTGGGTAAATGGTTCGGATGCGCGGCGGACTGTGGGATAATCGCCGCATGCTTTTTATTTTTGTTTATTACACATACTGAATAGCCATGCCATCTGCCATGCACCCCAACGATGAGGATTTAATCGACCAGTTCACCAGCCAACTGTGGCTGGCGCACGGCCTGAGCGAAAATACGCTCGCATCCTACGGCTCGGATATGCGGCAATTGGCGCGTTTTATGCACGTGCGACACCAATCGTTGGTGCAAGCGGACACGGCAGATTTACAGGCGTATTTGGCTGAATTGTTCACCAGCAAAACCGTCAAAAAAAGCACCTCCAGTAATCGCAAAATCAGTTGCTTCAAACGTTTTTACCAGTGGTTGTTGCAAAGCAATCTGCGCACGGACGATCCGACTGCGGGGCTGATGCTGGCCAAACCCACGGCACGCTTGCCGAAAAATCTGTCTGAGGCGCAAGTGGAGGCGCTGCTGGCCGCGCCCGATGCAACTGATTTGGGCGTGCGCAACCGCGCAATGCTGGAACTGATGTACGCCAGTGGTTTGCGCGTGTCCGAGCTGGTGGGCTTGCGTATGTTGGATGTGAGTCTGAACGACGGTGTGGTACGCGTGACGGGCAAGGGCAATAAAACCCGCTTGGTGCCGTTTGGCGAAGAGGCGGGCGAGACGCTCAAGCAGTATTTGGACACGGCGCGCATCGCGCTGCTGCGCGGACGCTCGTGCGATGAGGTGTTTGTCACCGCGCGCGGCAGTGCGATGACGCGGCAGATGTTTTGGCATGTGATTAAAAAATATGCGTTGTCGGCGGGCATTCCTGCGAGCCTGATTTCGCCGCATACGGTGCGTCATGCGTTTGCCACGCATTTGCTCAATCATGGGGCAGATTTGCGCGTGGTGCAAATGTTGTTGGGGCATGCGGATATATCGACCACGCAGATTTATACCTATGTGGCGCAGGAACGTTTGAAAAATGTGCATGCGCAACATCATCCACGCGGGCAATTATAAGGACGCATAAGGACGCGTGGAAAACCATGGCTCTCGACACAGACGATAGGGGCTTTCTGTCCTTAATCCATTCATAATCAACGGACTGCGCTGTGTTATGATGCGCGCGTTTGAATATGCGTTTAAACATATGCTTGAATATATGTTTGAGCGTGCGTCGTTGAACTTTTTATCACAAGGATTATTTTGGAAACCCTACACAGTTTGTTAACCTTGATGCTGCACATTGATCAGGAGTTGCGTTCTTTGATTTTGCAGTACGGTAACTATATTTACGCGATTTTGTTTGCGGTGGTCTTCGGTGAAACCGGCTTGGTAATTTTTCCGTTTTTGCCGGGCGATTCCTTATTATTTTTGGCGGGCGCCTTGTCTGCAGACGGATTGATGAATGCATGGGTGCTGACGTTTTTGTTAATTTCTGCCGCAGTGTTGGGCAATACCGTGAATTATTGGATTGGTCGAAAAGTCGGGAATAAGGCTTATGAAATCGACACGCCGTGGTTCTCGCATGAACATTTGCGTAAAACCCATGACTTTTATGAAAAGCATGGTGGTAAGGCCTTGGTCATCGCGCGGTTTTTGCCGGTGATTCGTACTTTCGTGCCGTTTGTGGCCGGTATCTCGAATATGACTATGGCGAAGTTTCAACGTTGGAATATCATCGGCGCGGTGCTTTGGGTCATTACCTTTGTGTGGGGTGGTTATTTCTTTGGCTCGCTGGAGGTCAATCTGTTTGGCTATCATATTGCGGTTCGCGATCATTTGAGCACGATCGCTTTGGTTGGTTTCGCCGCAGCATTTGTCCCCGTGGTTTCTGGTGTGTTGTGGCGGTTGTTCACCCACAAATCAAGCAAGCAGAATAAGACTCAGAATGTCGTTTCTAAAGAAGGGGTGAAATAAGTAAGTTTCATTCGCCATACGCAGCAAAATAAGCCCGAAACCGCGCCATGCGATTCGGGCTTATTTATTGTTGCGCACATTTGCGGAATTTTGCATCAATAACGCACCACGCCATGACAAAAAGTGGCGAAATTGTGCAATTTCGGCTTGCTTTTCATCAAGGGCTGAATAATAATCTCGCCATGTCGCGTTTGCTGTACTGGTCAATTAAACACGACACTTTAACTATATTTATATGATTAAGTATTTATTTTGTACTTGAATCTAACTTTTGGAGAAAACTGATGCACAACATGTTTAAATTATTGCCTTTGACCGCCGCAATTGCTTTGGCAGCTTGTGGCGGCGGCGCAGATAAAGCAGCAGGCGGCGCAGCCGCTGGCGGCGACAGCGCCTGTGGTAAATTGGCGGCTGACGAAGTCTGCGTAAAAATCGGTAGCGGTGCACCGAAAACCGGCGGTATCGCACACTTGGGCAAAGACAATGAAAACGGCGTACAACTGGCCGTGAACGAAATCAATGCCAAAGGCAATTTGGTTATCGGCGGTAAAAAAGTGAAATTGGCCATGGTCGGTGAAGACGACGCGGGCGATCCGAAGCAAGGTCCTGTGGTAGCGCAAAAACTGGTGGATGCTAAAGTCGTGGGCGTGGTGGGTCACTTGAACTCAGGCGTTTCTATCCCAGCGAACAGCGTTTATGCTACAGCCGGCTTGGTACAGGTTTCTCCTTCTTCAACCAACCCTGACTACACCCTCAAAGGCAACAAAACTCCTAAAGGTTCTGTTAGCTCATATCGCGTAGTGGCGACCGATGCGCAACAAGGTCCTGCATTGGCTAAATACATGTTGGGTAAAGGCGGCAAAACCATTGCGGTTTTGGATGACGCGACTCAATACGGTAAAGGTTTGGCCGATCAAGTGGAAAAAACCATGAAAGAGGGCGGCGCTACTGTGGCCATCCGCGAAGCGGCAACCGACAAAACCACCGACTTCAAAGCTGTGTTGACCAAAATCAAAGGCTTGAATCCGGACTTCGTATTCTGGGGCGGTATGGACGACACCGCAGCGACATTGGTCAAACAAATGAAAGAGTTGGGCTTGACTGCGAAATTGGTTGCGGCTGATGGCGCGTGTACCGATAAATTCGTTGAGTTGTCCGCTGCAGCTGGTAAAGGTACTGTTTGCTCGGTAGCCGGTATGCCTTTGGAAAAAATGGCTAAAGGCAAAGACTTTGTTGCCAACTACGAAAAAGCTTTCCCAGGTCAAAAAGTTCAGATTTATTCTCCATTCTCCTATGACGCTACTTATGCGATTGTAGAAGCAATGAAGGTTGCTAACTCAACTGACCCAGAAGCGATTGCTGCGGCAATGCAAAAAGTCAACTTCGAAGGTCTGATTGGTCAAATCGCATTTGATCAAATCGGTGACATCAAAGGTGGTGCAATCTCCATTTTTGAAGTAAAAGACAAGTTGGAAGTTGTTGACATCATTAAGTAATATCTCCAAATAACCCCAGCATTGAATAATGCTGGGGTTCTCCATTGAGCTTGAATTTGTGTTCAGGGCTTTGGGGCAGAGGCGATTCACCGTTATTATTTTTAGATGGGATTTTTGCAAGGGCTGGGTAGAGACAACAACATAATAATTTTTGTCCCGTCACCCGTTCCACATTTCTTTGCAACAGTCTGTATCACACACAAATCACGACGATATGCTCGCCATATCATAGGGTTTTTATTAAAAAAAGAGGAGTGCGACGATGAGTGCATTCGATCTGTTTATACAACAGTTCATTAATGGCATGATTAAGGGGAGCTTGTACGCCATGATTGCCCTGGGATATACCATGGTATATGGTATTTTGGGCATCATTAACTTTTCCCACGGTGAAGTATTCATGATCGGCGCGATGGTGGCGATGACGGTTACTACTTTACTGGTCAAAGCGGGCTTGGGGCCCGTGCTTGCGTTATTGATCGCGACCTTGGCCGCGATGGTGGCATGTATGATCACCAGCTTCTTGGTTGAGCGTTTGGCCTATCGTCCGTTGCGTCATGCGCCGAAATTGGCGCCGCTGATCACCGCAATCGGTGTGTCTTTCATTTTGCAAGCTTTGGCCATGCAGTTTTGGGGGCGTGAGCATTTCCCATTCCCTGATGTATTCCCTGCAGATCGCATCAATTTGTTTGGCAATGTCGGTATCACCATGCGTGAGATTATCATCATGATTGTGTCGGTGATTATGATGGGCGGCCTGTTTGTTTTGGTGAACCATACCAAGCTGGGTCGGGCGATGCGCGCGACTTCTGAGAATGTGAATGTAACCGCTTTAATGGGCGTGAATCCAAACCGCGTTATTTCTGCTACCTTCATGATTGGTGCGGCTTTGGCTGCGGTGGCGGGTATTTTGTTCGCTTCGAATTATGGTGGCAAAGTGCATTTTTATATGGGCTTTATCCCGGGGATGAAGGCATTTATCGCGGCGGTTTTGGGCGGTATTGGCAATATTCCGGGTGCATTGGTCGGTGGTTTGGCTTTGGGGCTGGTCGAGGCGATGGGCGCAGGCTATATCAGTGCGGAGTATGAAGACGTATTCGCGTTTGTCGTACTGGTGGTGGTGCTGATTTTCCGTCCGTCCGGGTTGTTGGGTCAACGTGTCGCAGACCGCGCTTAAGTCGAGGAGGATATGATGGGATTTTTACGAAAATTAAGCCCGAAAGACTCCATGATTGGGGTGATTTTGTGCATTGTTTTGTTGGCTGTTTTGCCATTTATCGCCCGAGAGTTGGGTGGTACGACTTGGGTGCGCATTATTGATATGGCTTTGCTGTATGTCATGCTGGCGCTGGGTTTGAATATTGTGGTGGGTTTTGCCGGTCTGTTGGACTTGGGTTACATTGCGTTTTATGCGGTGGGTGCGTACATGGTGGCTTTGCTGTCATCGTCGCATTTGTCGGATAACTTTGCATTTTTTCAGCAACATTTCCCTGATGGCTTGCATATTCCGCTGCTGGTGATTATTCCACTGGGCGCTGGTTTGGCGGCGATTGCTGGGATTATGCTCGGTACGCCGATTTTGAAATTGCGTGGCGATTATCTGGCGCTCGTGACTTTGGGCTTTGGTGAAATCATCCGTATTTTCATGAACAACTTGGGTAAAAACGAGTTCAACTTGACCAACGGTCCGCGTGGGATTAATCGTATTGATCCCGTGAGTATCTTTGGCTATCCGTTGGATAAAACGTTAACCATTGGCGGTATTCAGTTCACCAAGGAATTTTTGTACTACTACTTATTCCTAATTTTGGCTGCGGTCACAATCTTTGTTTGCTATCGTTTGCAATACTCTCGCTTGGGTCGTGCGTGGATGGCGCTGCGTGAGGATGATATTGCGGCCAAGGCGATGGGTATTAACGTGCGTAACGTGAAATTGCTGGCCTTCTCCTTGGGCGCTACCTTCGGCGGTGTGGCGGGCGGTATGTTCGCAGCGTTCCAAGGCTTCATTTCACCGGAATCGTTCTCGTTCATGGAGTCGATCGTGGTGCTGACCATGGTGGTTTTGGGCGGTATGGGGCACATTCCGGGCGTGGTTTTGGGTGCGGTCGTGCTGTATTTCTTGCCCGAGTTTCTGCGCTTTACCGTTGAGCCGATGCAAAAGGCGGTGTTTGGTAAATTGTTGATCGATACCGCGATTTTGCGTCAGTTGATTTTGGGCTTGTGTATGGTGTTGATCATGTTGTTCCGTCCGAAAGGATTGTGGCCAACGCCGGAGCGCAATGATAAAAAAGATGACGACATCAGCAAAAATGTCGCCAATAAACCCAAAACCGTCGCGTGAAGGAGAGAATGATGAGTCAAAACAATGTCATGCTCTCAGTGAAGGGCGTACATAAAAGCTTCGGTGGCTTGAAAGCCTTGTCCGATGTGGGCATCGAAGTGAAGAAAAATACCGTGTATGGCCTGATTGGGCCAAACGGTGCCGGTAAAACCACATTTTTTAACGTAATCACCGGTCTGTACGAGCCGGATCAAGGCGAATTTATTTTGGATGGCAAGCCGTACGAGCCGACCGCGGTGCATGAAGTGGCCAAAGCCGGTATTGCGCGTACCTTCCAAAACATCCGCTTATTCGGTCAAATGACGGCGGTCGAAAACGTCATGGTCGGGCGTCATGTGCGCACGCACGGTGGTGTGCTCGGCTCGATTTTGGGCTTGAAATCCGTGCGCGATGAAGAAAAAGCGATTCGTGCGCGTGCGATGGAATTGCTCGACTATGTGGGCGTGGGCAAATACCACGACTACGTGGCGAAAAATCTGTCCTACGGTCATCAACGCCGCTTGGAAATCGCCCGCGCTTTGGCGACTGAACCGAAATTATTGGCTTTGGATGAACCGGCAGCGGGGATGAACGCGACCGAGAAAGTCGAGTTGACCCAATTGTTGCGCAAAATCAGCAATGACGGCGTGACGATTTTAATTATCGAACACGATGTGAAACTGGTTATGGGCTTGTGCGACGAAATGACCGTATTGGATTACGGCAAAATTTTGGCACAAGGTCTGCCTGAAAATGTGCGTAAAGATCCGAAAGTGATCGAGGCGTATTTGGGAGGGCATCACGCATGAGTACAGCTATGAATACAAATCAACAACCTTTATTGAGCATCAAAGGTCTGCAAGTGGCCTACGGCGGTATCCAAGCGGTCAAAGGCGTGGATATGGATGTGTATCAAGGTGAACTGGTCACGCTGATCGGTGCGAATGGCGCGGGCAAAACGACGACGCTCAAGGCATTGATGGGCTTGCTGCCGTACAAAAACGGTGACATCAGTTTCCAAGGCAAATCGATCAAAGGCATCCCGACGTGGGAATTGCTCAAGCAAGGTTTGGTCATGGTTCCGGAGGGGCGTGGTGTATTCGCACGCATGACCATCGTGGAAAACCTGCAAATGGGCGCGTATTTGCACGACGACAAAGCGGCGTTTGATCGCGGTGTGGACTATGCGTTTACCACATTCCCACGATTGAAAGAGCGTGCGAACCAATTGGCCGGTACGATGTCCGGTGGTGAGCAGCAAATGTTGGCGATGGCGCGTGCGCTGATGAGCCAACCGAAGCTGTTGATCCTCGATGAGCCGTCTATGGGCTTGTCGCCTGTGTTGACCGAAACTATTTTCCAAGTGATTGATAAAGTGTCCAAAGAGGGCATGACCGTAATCTTGGTGGAACAAAACGCGAATCTGGCGCTGCAAGCGGCAGACCGTGGCTATGTGATGGATTCGGGCAATATGATTATGACCGGTGATGCGCAGGCATTGCTCAGCGATCCGAAGGTTCAAGAGGCCTATCTGGGCGCTTGATCTTTGATAGATTCAAGTCTGATTGGTCAACAAAACCCCCACCTGTTTGTGGGGGTTTTGCTTATTGGGGAGCGACGAGGTGCTGTTCATGAACAAACGTTGTTTTTTGGCATAAACCCAAACAACAACACGGTTAATGATAATAATTTGCATTTATATCAAGGCGCGCTTGCGCTATAATAGCGTCGAAAATAACCTTGGCGTTACAGAGGGTATTGCGCGGATTGATGGTTCGTTGGATCGTTCTGGTTGATTATTCTGCTTCATGCACTTGCTCGCATTCAATCACCGAAGAAGGCCGCCTTTACCTCGACTGACCTCTCGTAATGCCACCATTATGTAAGCACCACATGCCTGCTGGCAGCAAGCGACTATGACTTCATTACTCAATTTAAACCAAGCGCCGGTTGGTCAGGATCTGATCATCCGACAACTGCGCGTGCCTACCGATGCGCGCGATTGGCAACCGTGGCTGGAGGAAATCGGCTTTTTACAAGGTGAACACGTCACCGTTCGTCGGCGCTCACTGCTGCGCAAAGGCGCGGTGGTGGTGCGCATCGGTCACTCGACCTTTGCGTTGCATCCCGAGGAGGCCGCGTGCATTTGGGTAGACGTGCTGGATCATGATGCAAATACAGACTCTGTCGAACCGAATTCCGAAAGCCGCGTATGACCGAACAAACGATTCATTTATTTCCCAGCGGTGCTTTGGTTGCCTTGGTGGGCAATCCCAATTGCGGCAAGACCGCGATTTTTAATGCTTTGACTGGCAGCCGTCAAAAAGTAGCGAACTACGCCGGTGTCACGGTAGAGCGCAAAGAAGGGCGCTTTACCGCGCCGTCTGGACAAACCCTGCGTATTCTCGATTTGCCCGGCACCTACAGCCTGTATCCGCGCTCACCCGATGAGCAGGTGACGTGCGATGTGCTGGCGGGCAAAGCGCGTGGTGAGAAACGTCCCGATTATGTGGTCTGCGTGCTGAATGCGACCAATTTGCGCCGAGGTTTGCGTCTGGTGTTGTCGGTACAACGTTTGGGCATCCCGATGATCGTCGCGTTGAATATGAGCGATGTGGCGAAACGACGCGGTATCACGATTGATAAAGCGGTATTGAGTCGTCGTCTCGGTGTGCCTGTGGTGGAAACGGTCGGAGTGAAAAACGGTGGCGTGGGCGAATTGGTCACGGTTTTATCGGATGTGAAACAGCTCACGCCGCCGCCCGCGCATCCGCTTCATCAGCATGCAGAGCATGGGGGCGACCTACGCGTAGCCTCGCACGAGAATCCTCATACAGAACATCATGACGATCAGGCGCAGGTACGCACGATTTTGCGCGAATTGAATTTGGAACAAGCCATGCCGATGACACTTTCGGATCAGATTGATCGCTGGGTGTTGCATCCGCTGTTCGGCTCGGTCACGCTGGCTTTGTTGCTGTTTGTGATTTTCCAAGCGGTTTTTTCGTGGTCTGAATGGCCGATGGGTTTGATCGAAACGGCTACCACGACGGTTGGCGAGTGGCTCGGCGGTTTGTTGCCTGACGGCATCTTGCGCAGCTTTGTGGTGGATGGCTTGGTGGCCGGTGTCGGCGGGGTATTGGTGTTTTTGCCGCAGATCATCGTGCTGTTTTTCTTTATTTTGCTGTTGGAGGAAACGGGCTATTTGCCGCGCGCGGCGCTGCTGCTCGATCGCGTGATGGGGACGGTGGGTCTGTCGGGACGCTCGTTTATTCCGCTGCTTTCGAGCTTTGCCTGCGCGATTCCGGGGATCATGGCGACGCGTACGATTGCCAATCCGCGCGATCGTTTGGTGACGATTTTGATTGCGCCGCTGATGACCTGCTCGGCGCGGCTGCCGGTATATGCCTTGCTGATCGGTGCGTTTATTCCGGCGCGTGAGTTCGGCTGGGGTGTAAACGCGCAGGGCGTGGCTTTGTTCATCCTATATTTCGCGGGCATTATCGGTGCGTTTGTGGTGGCGTGGGTGTTGCAGTGGTTTGGGCAAAACAAACACCGTCGCACCTTGATGCTGGAGTTGCCGGATTATCATGCGCCGAGTTGGAAAAACTTATTGCTCGGTCTGTGGCAACGCGTGGCGATCTTTTTGCGTCGGGTCGGTGGCATTATTTTGACCTTGACCGTTATCATGTGGTTTTTGGCTTCGTTCCCAACCGCGCCGGATGGCGCGACGGGGCCGGCGATTGAGTACAGCTTCGCCGGTATGATCGGCCATGTGCTCAATTATGTGTTCGCGCCTATTGGTTTTAATTGGCAAATCAGTGTGGCGCTGATTCCCGGATTGGCGGCGCGTGAGGTGCTGGTCAGCGCGCTGGGCACGGTGTATTCGATCGCAGGCGATGATGCGGGTGCTGCACTGTCGTCCATCATTGCACAGCAGTGGTCGCTGGCGACGGCGTATTCACTTTTGGCGTGGTTTGTGTTCGCGCCGCAGTGTTTGTCGACGATTGCGGCGATCAAGCGCGAAACCGGCGGCTGGAAAATGCCGTTGATCACGATGGGATATTTGTTCGTGCTGGCGTATTTGGCCTCGTTCATCACTTATCGTGTTGCACTTGCGTGGTTGTAAGCTCAAAAGTGGTGCCATTTGTACACGTATCGGGTCACTATCAGCAGGGTTCTGACGTCTGTCATGTCTTTGAAACAGGCGAGTGTGGTAAAATAAGCGGTTAATTTAAATTGGTTCACGCCCGTCGTGAACGAACCCTGCAAAGTGAACGATATGCACAAAATCCGTAGAAATTTCCCCGTTTGGACGCCGCATGTGACTGTGGCCGCTGTGGTTGAACGCATGTTTGGCGACGAAAAGCGCTTTTTGATGGTGCGCGAAGAAACCCGTCGCGGCGTCAAAATCAATCAACCCGCCGGACACTGGGAGGCCAACGAAAGCCTGATCGAGGCGGTTCAACGCGAAGTTTTGGAAGAGTCCGGTTACGCCTTTGTACCCAGTGCACTGCTCGGCATTTATGTATCGGATCGCTGGGA
This sequence comes from Puribacter membranae, assembly GCF_055380425.1. Lineage (NCBI taxonomy): Bacteria > Pseudomonadati > Pseudomonadota > Betaproteobacteria > Burkholderiales > Burkholderiaceae > Puribacter > Puribacter membranae. The sequence goes on along the minus strand of NZ_AP040167.1, from coordinate 1,562,062 downwards.
CAAAGATATCACCTATTTGCGTTTCACCTTCATCGGTACAGTCAGCGAAAATGCCGTGTCACATGATTTGGATGTAGGCATCATCGGCGCGGAATGGCTGACCTACGACGAAATCATGGCCAACGAATCCATGCATCGCAACAAAATCGTGGCGCAATGTCTGCGCGATTATCAAGCCGGTCGCCGCCTTGATTTAGAGCAGTTGACCGATTTACGAGGACAATAAAATGAGCAAGCCGCGCGTCGTCGTGGGCATGTCAGGCGGTGTGGACTCATCCGTCACCGCGTGGTTGCTCAAACAACAGGGTTACGAGGTCATCGGTCTTTTCATGAAAAACTGGGAAGACGATGACGACTCCGAGTACTGCTCCTCGCGGCAGGACTGGATTGATGCCGCATCGGTCGCCGATACCGTCGGTGTGGACATCGAAGCGGTCAACTTCGCCGCCGAATACAAAGACCGCGTATTTGCCGAATTTCTGCGCGAATACAGCGCAGGACGCACCCCGAATCCCGACGTGCTGTGCAACGCCGAAATCAAATTCAAAGCCTTTCTCGACTACGCCATGAGCCTCGGCGCGGAGCTGATCGCCACCGGCCACTATGCGCGCGTGCGCGAAGTGAATGGCCACTATCAACTGCTCAAAGGCTTGGACGCGAGCAAAGACCAGAGCTACTTTCTGCATCGTCTGAATCAAGCGCAGTTGTCCAAAACCCTGTTTCCGCTGGGCGAAATGCCGAAAACCCAAGTGCGCGATATCGCGCATCAGCTCGGCCTGTCCAATGCCGCGAAAAAAGACTCCACCGGCATTTGCTTCATCGGCGAGCGTCCATTCCGCGATTTTCTCAATCGCTACTTGCCGACGCATCCAGGACCGATGAAAACGCTGGACGGACGCACCGTCGGCGAGCACGTCGGTCTGTCGTTCTATACCTACGGACAACGCAAGGGCATCGGTATCGGTGGCGACAAAAAAGGCACCGGCGAGCCGTGGTTTGCTGCGCACAAAGACATTGAAAACAACATTCTCTACGTTGCGCAAGGGCACGACCATCCGGCCTTATTGTCCACGCAGTTGCACGCCGAAGACGCCTCATGGATCGCCGGTCATGCGCCGCAGAATTTGGATATTGCCGCCAAAACCCGCTACCGTCAGAGCGATGCGCCGTGCCGATTGACCGTGCAGGATGCGCAACACTTCACCCTCAATTTCCCCGAGCCGCAGTGGGCGGTCACTCCGGGGCAATACGCCGTGCTGTATGATGGTGAGGTGTGTTTGGGCGGCGGGGTAATTGCATCGGCAAATGCGGATTTATCTCCACTTTGACGTCGCTCACATCATCATGACACAACAACAGCGCGTCAACGCCCTATACGACGTCGGCGCCTCCGATTACGAAGCGCAGGATGGACACTCGATTGCCGCAGACGAATTCGACGCATGGGCGGCGGATTTGTCTGCGGTTTTTTCTATTGATGCGACTCATCGACGCGCCTTGGATTTGGGCGCAGGCACGGGGGTGTTTTCACGATTTTTGGCCAAACACGGATATGCCGTGACGGCAGTGGAGCCATCGGCGACGATGCTGGAGCATGCGCGTGTGCATGGCGACAACGCTGATTTGCCACCGATGGATTTTGTGGTGGGAGCGGCGGAGCAGTTGCAGGATTTGGGTTTGAGCGGGTTTGATTTGATCGCCGCGCGCCAGTCGGCGTGTTATTTCCCCGATCCGATCGCTACGTTTACTGATTTGCGCAGTCGTCTGAGTCCGGGCGGGCGTGTGTTGATCATCGAGGGTATTTGGTCGCGAACGAGCTGGTCGGATGATTCGTTGGTGGATGCTTTGCCTTTGGCGTGCGTGCAGACGCGTGCGACGCTGGCGTATATGCTGCGCTGCGCGGGTTTTGAAGAGGTGCAGGGCGATTGGTTGCATCGGGTCAATGCGTATCATGGACAAACCCATGGTGCGCCCGGCTCGCGTTATTTTTACTGGGCGAGTGTCGCGTAATAGCGTTTGTGACCTGAATTAGCGTGGGTCGTATGATCCGTACCAATAGATTGGTCGTTACACATAGCTGGGGGCTTGATGTCGAATATCATGGTTGGTGGTGAATGGCTGATCGTTTATTAACTATTTTATGGCCAATCGTTTTGGCTATTGTGGCCGCGATTTTGGTTCGATTTTTTGCCAAAAGCCGAGCAATTCAGCTCGCGCAATGGGCGGAATTTGCAGTGCTGAAGGTGCTTTTACCGCTGTTTGTCATCGAGTCGCTGAGGTTGGTGAATAAGCCTGCTGATTTTTTATTGGCTTTTGTGATCGGTTTTGCTTTGCCTTGTGTGGTGCTGTTGCTGGGACTTGGTTTGGCGCAGCGCACAGAGCGCTTTTCACCTGATTTGGCACTGATGAGTGCGACCTTTGGCGGGGGGAGCCGTGGCTCGATCATTATTTTGCTGTTGACGGCTTCGTCCGGGCGAATGTATGAGTATCTGAAGTGGTTTGTGTTCGTTGATTTGGGTAGTTTTGTGGCTTTGCTAACGGTGTTGACGGTATGGATCAGACGTTCGTATCGCAGCGCTGCATCTGTTTCGATTGTGGCCGGTCGTTGGCGGCAATTGCTCAATAATTATGCGGTGATTACGCTATTGGTTGTGGGTGTTTACTTCGCGGTGAGCGCGCACATTCCGCAGCTTGAACAGCTAATGTCGGCGACGCAAGCGGAGCGCAAGTGGTTGTTTTCTTTTTTGGCGTTTTTTGCTTTGTCCTTGCGTTTTCAAAAGGTGCGTTGGTTCAGCTTGGCTTACGATATGCTCGGTCTGTGGGTGGTACGTCTGCTTGCGGTATTGTCGATCATGGTGCTGGCAGTACGGTGGATTGATTGGACGCATCCTGTTTGGCTGGTGTTTGGGGTGTTGGCCGCCATGCCGCCGAGTTCTTTGCTGCCTGCCATGGTGGCACAGGCAGGTGCTACGTCGCAGCGCTTGGCTTATGTGAATGCGTTTTCGGGCATGATGAATGCGGTGTATTTGCTTTGGGTCGGATTGGCGATTTTGGCATCCGGTTTTTTGCAGTAGCCGATCGTCGTTTCTTTTCTCTATTTGGGTGGGCAAACCCACGCCGCCTCGTTTAAAATAGCGCATATTATTGGACAGACACTCGGGGTTTTTCTGCGAGTGTTTTTTATTGGATTTATGAGTAAGCAAACAAAAAACACCCTCAACCCCCAACAGCAGGCTGCCGTGGATTATATGGGCGGGCCGTGTCTGGTTCTGGCCGGTGCGGGCAGTGGTAAAACGGGGGTGATCACGCGCAAAATCGCGCATCTGATTCAGGATTGTGGTTACGAGGCCAAGCATATTTTGGCGGTGACCTTTACGAACAAGGCGGCCAAGGAGATGGCCGAGCGCGTGGCAAAGCTATTAGGCAATGTCTCGGATGCATCAATTAAAAATCTGAATATCTCAACCTTTCACTCCTTCGGCGTGAAATTTTTGCGCGCCGAGGGCAAGCATTTGGGTCTGAAGGAGAAATTTTCCATCCTTGATTCGGATGACTGTTTTTCAATTTTGCAGGAGTTGAGCGCCACCACGGACAAAGCCTTGCTCAAAGCCATGCAGGGCACGATTTCACTGTGGAAAAATGCGCAGGTCACGCCCGAGCAGGCGCTGCGTATCGCGGCCGATGAGCGCGAGTTGCAATTTGCGCGCGTGTATGTGAATTATAACGCGACGATACAGGCGTATCAGGCGGTGGATTTTGACGATTTGATTCGTTTGCCGGTGGAGTTGCTGCGCAGCAACGACGAGGTACGCGAGCGCTGGCAGACGAAAATCCGCTATATTTTGGTGGACGAGTATCAGGATACCAACACGGTGCAGTATGAGCTGATCAAGCTGCTGACCGGCACGCGCGCGATGTTCACCGCCGTGGGCGACGACGATCAGGCGATTTATGCGTGGCGCGGTGCGACCTTGGACAATTTGAAATTGTTGCAAACCGATTTTCCGCAGATCAAGGTGATCAAACTGGAGCAAAATTATCGCTCGACCGAGCGGATTTTGAATGCGGCCAACGCGGTGATTGCGAATAATCCGAAGCTGTTTGAGAAAAAACTGTGGTCGGAACACGGCGAGGGTGAGGCGATTCGCGTGATCCCGATGGAGAACGAGGAGCTGGAGGCGCAAAATGTGTTGATGCGACTGCAAGCGCACAAAATCTCGCATCAGGCGAAATTCTCCGATTACGCGATTTTGTACCGAGGCAATCATCAAGCGCGCGTATTCGAGCAGTTTTTGCGTAAGGAGCGCATTCCGTACGTGATGTCGGGTGGACAATCGTTTTTCGATCGCGCTGAAATTCGCGACCTGATGGCGTATTTTCGCCTGATGAACAATGTCAAGGATGATCCGGCCTTCATTCGCGCGGTGACTACGCCCAAGCGCGGTGTCGGCGCGGCCACATTAGAGCTGCTGGGCAACTATGCGGGCGAGCGCAACACTTCCCTATTTGAGGCGTTGTTTGAGTTGGGCTTTGCCAATCGCGCCACGCCACGGCAGTTGGAGCCTTTGCATGAATTTGGCGAGTTGATTAACACCTTTGAAGCGCGAGCCGAGCATGCCAAAGGCGAAGAGGCCGGCGCGCTGCTGGATGAGTTGCTCAAAACCATCGCCTATGAGCGTTATTTATACGACCACTTTGACGAGCGGCAAGCGCAGAGCAAATGGAGCAACGTCAGCGACTTCATTGGCTGGGTCAAACGCCGCGCGGTAGAAGACGATTTGGCGCTGTCTGCGGTGATTCAATCGATGGTGCTGATCAGCATGATGGACAAAGGCGAAGGCGAGGACAACGCGGTGCGGCTGTCCACACTGCACGCAGCCAAAGGGCTGGAATACCCACATGTGTTTTTGGTGGGCGTGGAGGAAGGGTTGCTGCCGCACATGCCGCGCGACGAGTTGCTCGAAAGCCCCTTGCGCATTGAGGAAGAGCGGCGGCTGATGTATGTCGGCATTACGCGCGCGCGCCTGAGTTTGCATATCACCTGGTGTCAAAAACGCCGCCGTGGGCGCGATTTTGAAAACCGCCAAGCCTCGCGTTTCATCAAAGAAATGCAACACGGTTTGCATGAACATGACAACCACTCCGCCAAACCGCAGATGACACCGAAACAGCGCATCGAAATGCTGAAAAATATGCTGGCCAAACAAGCGGGGCAGCAGGAGATTTTCCCCGAGGAAAAATAATGGCGATAGGCCAAAACGGCATGCCGAAACAATATATAAAAAAACGGGAAGCGAAGCTTCCCGTTGTTCTTGCTGAGTTAATTAACCTTCTTCGACCACTTCCTCCGTCACTTTGGGTGCGGAGCGCAGGATCAAAAACCCAGCGACACCGGCCAACAGTGAGGTAAGCAAGACGGTGATTTTTGACATTTGCACCGTCGCGGCATTATCAAAAGCCAGCAGCGTGATGAAAATCGACATGGTAAAACCAATCCCCGCCAAAAATCCGGTGCCGATGATGTGGCGCCAGTTGATCGAATCGGGTAATTTGGAAATGCCGAAGGCCACCGCAATCCAAGTCATCAACACCACGCCGATCGGTTTGCCGAGTAACAGACCGCTCATAATCCCCAAACTGTTGTCCGAACCCAGTCCGCTGAACCAGTTGCCCGACAAAATGATACCGGTATTGGCCAAGGCGAAAATCGGCATGATGATGAATGCGACCGGCTTATGCAGGGCGTGTTGCAAGTGATACGACGGCGAATGCTTGTCACCGTTGCCAAACGGAATGGCGAATGCCAACAGCACACCGGCCAAGGTCGCATGCACGCCCGAGCGCAACATGAAATACCACATGAAAATACCGGGGATGAAGTAGAACCACAAACGGGTGATGCCCATGCGGTTAAACACCAACAGCAGTACGTAAATCGCCATCGCCAAGCCAAAATAGGTGGCTGAGAAATCGCCCACATAAAACAGTGCAATGATCAAAATCGCACCCAAATCATCAATAATCGCCAGCGCCGTCAAGAAAATTTTCAAACTCATCGGCACGCGGTCGCCGAGCAGCGCCAAAACGCCGAGCGCAAACGCAATGTCGGTTGCCATCGGAATGCCGAAGCCGCCTTGGGTTGGCGTACCCGCATTGAAAAAATAGTGAAACCCTGCCGGAACCAGCATCCCGCCGATCGCTGCAAAAATCGGTAACATCGCATTGCGCAGATTGGATAATTCGCCAATGTAGATTTCGCGTTCCACTTCCAGCCCAATCAATAGGAAGAAAATCGCCATCAAGGCATCGTTAACCCAATGTTCCACCGACAGATTCAGATACACGCCGCCGGCGTTCGTACCGACTTTGGTTTGCCAAAATTCAACATAACTGCTGCCAATGCCTGAATTGGCGATCAGCAAAGAGATGATCGTCGCAATGATCAGAACGATACCGGATGATTGCTCATTCGATAAAAACTCTTTAAATAAATGGGTGACTTTTGTACGCATATTTATTGTTCTCCTTGATTTAATTTAAAGATTGCTGCGGCGGTTGTTTTCTAAAAACTCTTGCCGTTTGCGTTCACGTTCGGCTTTTTGTTCGGCTTTGATGCGCTGCTGTTCGGCGTGTTCGGCCATAATCTGTGCGCGGCTGTCGGGCGTTTCGAGGCTGATGCCGCCCAGCGCGCCATCGCGATAGTCTTGCAACAGCGTATGCGCGGCTTTCTCAAAATCAATTTTGCCGCCCTTGGCGCGATAGCCACGGTAGGCCGCGACTTGCTCAATCACGCCCACGTCGTCCAAATCAGCAGCCTGCGTGATTTTGTAACGCTGTTTCAGTGCTTGCGGATAGCGTGTACGCAATATTTCTGCGACAAAAATCGCTACTTCGTCCTCAAAATACGCATTCACGCCAATCGCGTGGCTGGCGGCGAGCATCAGACCGTCGCTGTCCAGCTCGATTTTCGGCCAGAGCATGCCCGGCGTATCGGTCAAAACCATGTCGCTGGATAATTCGATGCGCTGCTGGGTTTTTGTCACCGCCGGTTCGTCGCCGACATTGGCCACGCGCCGCTTGAGTAGGGCATTCATCAAAGTGGATTTGCCCACGTTGGGCACGCCCATAATCATCATGCGCAGCGGTTTGGTCGCGTCATTGCGGTGCGGCGCAAGCTGGCGACAGGTCGGCAGGATTTGTCCGACCGCGCCCGGATTTTTGGTGTTCATCGCAATGGCGCGGGTATTTTTCTGTGCGTTCAGCGCGTCCAGCCACTGTTGCGTCACCTTGCTGTCGGCCAAATCGGCTTTATTCAGGATTTTCAGACAGGGGCGCTGGCGAAACAGGCGCATTTCTTCTACCATCGGATTGCTCGAAGCCATCGGACAACGGGCGTCCACGACCTCAATCACCAAGTCGGTGATTTCCATGGTCTCGGCGGCCTTGTTGCGCGCCGAGTTCATGTGTCCGGGGAACCATTGAATTGCCATGCTGTTTGTCCGTGTTGAAAATTTAAGGGATGGGCGACGCACCATAATACGGTATCGTTGTTGATTTATTGTGAAGACGATTGAGAATCCTTTACAATTGATCCATGAATCTCAATTTAACGATACGTCGCCAATGGTGGATATGGGTTTTTGTACTGTTTATACTGTTGACAGCATTGAGCGTGATTCTGACAATCCGTGCAATTATACAGGATTACCCGCCCTATCGGTTGAGTGGCCATCTGACTGAAGTGCCGCTGGAGCAACGTGCAGCGCTGGTTTTGGGTGCAAAAACCAAAGATAATGTGATGTCGAATGCCTTGCGTGCGCGGGTTGATTACGCGATTGAGCTGTACCAAACAGGGCAAGTCGGCGCGGTGATTTTCACCGGCGGTTTTCGTGATAAAGATCCTGCGCGAGAGCAGTCGGAATCGGCTTTGGCGCGTGATTATGCGGTGCAGCGCGGCGTGCCGACGCAGCGCATTTGGATTGAGCAGCGCTCCACCACGACGCTGGAGAATCTGCGTGAGGCACAAGCCATTGTGAATGCGCAGGGTTTTGCGCAGGTGGCTTTGGTCAGTGATCGCTGGCATTTGGCGCGGGCGCAGGCGATGGCGCGCGATTTGGACTTGCCGGTGGTGCCTGCGCCGACGCCTTATTCGGTGTATCGCTCGCCGTGGCATCAGGCCAAATTTATTTGGCGCGAGTTGTGGACGCGCTGGGCGTATGCGGTGTTTGGTATTTGATTAAATTAAACAATAAACAATAGACAATAGAGGATACGATGCAGGAAATTATTCATGCCTTGCTGATTATTATGGGTTTTGGCGTTGTGTTCATCACGCTGATGTGGTGGGAAAATCGCGTGCTGATCCGGCAGGGTAAGGATGCGTACGATGTGCGTGAAACCTTGGCCAATATGATGAGCTCGGTGCTGTATAAGTCCACCGATGCGGTGTACATCATCCTATTTGTCGGGGCGCTGGCGACGTGGGTGCAGCATCACGGTTTGCAACTGGATATCCAATATCATTGGTGGACCTATGTGCTGATCTTCATTTTCCAAGATTTTTGTTTTTGGCTGTTTCATGTGGTGGCGCACAAAATGCGTTTTGCATGGGTGTCGCATAAAATTCACCACAGCTCGAATCATTTTAATTTCGGTGTGGCGTTGCGCCAGTCTTTGCTTGCACCGATTCCGCTGTTCGGCATCGGCTTTGTCGTCTGGGCGCCGTTTGCTTTTTTAGGCGTGGATTTTCGCGTGGTGGCGTTGTTGTATGAATTGAATTTGTTTTACCAGTTTTTCATTCATACGCGCGCGGTTGAGCGCTTGCCCAAGTGGTTTGAGTTGATTTTCAATACACCGTCGCATCACCGCGTGCATCATGGCTGTGGCGAAAAACAGATTGATTGCAATTACGCGGGCGTGTTCATTATTTGGGATCGGCTGTTTGGCACGTTTGTCGATGAGCGCGACGCGGGAACGATTGAATACGGCGTTAAAAGTCGTCCGGTGCGCACGAATCATGTGTTCGTGATGATTTTTGAGGAGCTGGCTGATTTAATCAAAACGATCTGGCGCAATAAGGATATTCGTTATCTGTGGCATCACCCCGATTGGTCGCCTTCTGAGTTACGGAAGAAATAATCACGGAAGAAATAAAAGAAACGGCAAGCACACGCTTGCCGTTTTTGTGGTCGATGCGTCGCTTTACCGTTTGCTGGCTTTGACAATCGGAATGCCCAATTGTTTGAGTTTGCGGTACAAATGTGTGCGTTCTAAGCCGGTGCGTTCGGCGACGCGGGTGATGTTGGCATTTTCCCGTTCCAGATGAAACTCGAAATAGATGCGCTCGAAGCGATCACGTGCTTCGCGTAAATCCAAGGTCAAGTCAATATTTGCCAACAACTGCTCGGTGGGTGAGAGTAAGGTGGTTTGTACCAAACCCGGTGCCGATTCGCCCAGAGTATGGGTTTGTGTCAGTGAAATCTCAGATGTGTCGGTGCTGTTGTTCAGGTGTTCGGCTGACTGTGCGCCGTGTTCCGCTTTGGCTTTGATCGACGGAGCAGACATCTGCGTGACGACTTCTTTGATGTCGGGCGCGGATGAACGCGAGAGGCCTTGCGCGACGGTGTGCAGCAGACGTTGCAACGTGATTGGCTTTTCCAAAAAGTCCAATGCGCCGATGCGCGTGGCTTCCACAGCGGTGTCTATGCTGGCGTGGCCGCTCATCATAACGACCGGCATGGTCAGTTGACCGTTGAGTGCCCATTCTTTGAGCAGGGTGACGCCGTCGGTGTCGGGCATCCAGATGTCCAGCAGTACCAAATCAGGACGCATGCGTTGGCGCACTTGTCTGGCTTGTTCGGCATTTTCCGCCAGTGTTACGACGTGACCTTCGTCATAGAGAATTTCTGAGAGCAACTCCCGAATGCCCATCTCATCGTCAACTACTAAAATGTTTGCCATGGTTGTACCGTTTTCTTACTGATCGTCATCTGCTGTTGATAGAGCGTTGATTGCATGGGTCGCATTATAGCAACTGTGCGCTCGTTGTGTGTGCGTCTTCGTGCGTGAGGTTGAGAAATAGTATACCAATTTGCGCTCCCAAAATCTGCCCGTCTTTGTCTTTTTCCACGATATTTTTGATGCGAATCTGTGCGTGGTGCGCATCAAGAATCTTTTTCACTATGGGTAAGCCCAGTCCTGTGCCGTGGGTTTTGTTGGAATTGTACGGCTCGAACATGCGTGCCAATACGGATTCGGCAAAGCCGCTGCCGTTGTCGCGGATGGTGAGTTTGACCGCCTGCGTCGGCATCAGGCTGTCCGCTTGCAAGGTGGTGGCTTCGGTCTGAATCTGGATGATCGGCAAGCCGTCGGCATTGCTCGGGTAGGCTTCGATGGCGTTTTTAATCAGGTTGTGCAGGATTTGGCGCAGTTGTTGTGCATCCGCCCAAATGCCGGGCAGTCCGGCTTCCAATTGCATTTCGATTCGGTAGCGTTGGTTTTGCCCGCTTTCATAGAGCGTGAGAATTTCTTCGATCAAATGGTTCAAATCGACATGGGCGAATTGTACTTCGGGCGTGCGCGCGTAGTCGCGGAATTCGTCCACCATGTTTTGCAGTGCGGCGACTTGATTGACGATGGTGCGCGTGCTTTTTTCGAGAAAGGCTTGGCCGTCGGTATCGAGTTTTTTCGACAGTTTGACATTCAGGCGCTCGGCGGAGAGTTGAATCGGCGTGAGCGGATTTTTGATTTCGTGTGCCAGACGACGCGCTACTTCACCCCACGCCAAGGTGCGCTGTGCGGAAATGATCGGCGTGACGTCGTCGCATACCAGCACCCAACTGTAGGTTTCGTCCTGTGCCAAAAAACGCGAGCCTTGAATCGATAGGGTCATGTCGTCGTGGTGCGGCGAGGCCGGATTGGCGAGCGATTGCTGAATGCGCCAAGCGTCGTTTTGCACACCGGTCTCCGGTGTCGATTGCGTCTGCATTTGATTTTCAATCGCCGATTGCAGCGCGGACAGCGGCTCGATGTCGCGCAGGTTTTGCTGCACGTATTGCGTCAAATCGGTGTGAAACATGCGTTGCGCGGTCTGGTTGAACGATTGCAGTTGCAGGTTTTGGTTGAATACCAGAACGCCGGATGAGAGGTTGTCCAGCACCGCTTCGGAGTAGGCTTTGGCCGATTCAAGCTCGTGCTGGTTGTGTGCCAAGGTTGTTTGGGTTACGTTGAGTTTTTGCGCCATGTCGCCGAAGGAGTCAACCAATTGCAGCATTTCGTCCGAGCCTTTGACGCGCTGCGGCACGAGGGCGTAATGTCCTGAAGCCACTTGGCGTGTGGCTTGCGCCAGCCAGAGAATCGGCTGAATCATGCGGTTCGCAATCAGGAATGCTGCAGCCAGTGCAGCCAGCAAAGTCACCAATAAAATGATGCCCAAGGTGACGCGATACAGTTGGCGCAGGCTGATGCGCGAGACTTCGGTGGCCTGATAGTCGCGCAGACCGTTTTGAATATCGCGCACGCGACTGGAGAAATCACTCGGCATGACCTTTTGCGCGTAAATCCAGCGGGTTGTCTGCGGCGTTTTGGCGGAGGTGCCGAGCGCTTGAATCGCGTGAATGTATTGGCGTGGTACGGCGGTGTCGTTCGGGTCGATGAGGTTGTCCGCATCGTCCTCTATCAATACCCACTGCGTGCCGACTTTGCTCAAAGTGTCTTGATTAAAGATGGGCAAATGCTGGGTGATATTGGCCTCATCGCTGCCGGTTTGGTCAATGCGCCAGGTGATGACGCCTTGTGCGTTGATGCCCAAAATGGTGCGCCAGCCGTTACTTTGCAGCCAAGCTTGCGCTTCGGCATTGTTGGGGTTGTTCAAGGCGTTGGGATTTTGGGTGACCAAACGCGCCAACTGCTCCTGCGTCAAATCGCGCGTGCGCAGCAGTCGATCACGGCCAAAATCAATACCGGCGTTGAGTGCGCTGTCGAGCTTTAAGCCAAACCATGAGTCGATGGTGCGCGAGACGAAGAGGGTGGAGATGAAGAACAGCAAGACGCTGGGAACCACGGCGAGCAAGACAAATGAAAAGGCAAAACGCGTCAGCAGCCGCGTACCGAAGACATTTTTACGCCAACGCTGAAACAGCCAGTAGCCGAGCATGAGCAGCAAGGCTGACATGGTGAAAATCACGGCGATGTTCAGGTACAGCAGAGTGGTGTAATTGTATGCGAACGAGTCGGTACTGCGCGTGGCCAATGCCAGTGCGATCAGCAGGGAGACGCCGAGCACGATAATCAGAACCAGCAGTGCTTTGAAATGTTTGGCCATATGCTAATCCGTCAGTTCCTGATTAGCGCGGTGTGAAATTGAAGGTATACCATCCCGAGTTCAAGCCCCAACCTTGGTTGGTCAGAGAGTTGAGCTGATAGGTGCGCGGCAGTCTGGAGGTGTTGAGGTTGATGCGTACCGAGCCTTCGAGCGGCTCGCCAGCACTGTACTGATTCGGCCAGAGCACGCGCCATTGGCTGACGCGGGAGACATTGAGCAGGGCTTCGTTGAGCGTGTTGTAGCGGTACTGATTGACGCCGGAATTGACGCGGTACTCGCGCGTGAGGCTGTTGAACGAAATGCGTTGTTCGCGGCTGGTGGATACTAAATTTTCGTTTGACCAATACCAACGCGGGCGATTGATTCGGAATTCCACTTGAAACGACACCGGTGTGCCGTGGTTGATCGCGTCCTGTAGCTGTTGTGGCATATTCAGACGAAAGTCGGCGTTGAGCGCGTAGACGCCATCGGATTGGCGTGTCATGGTGGCGTATTGGGTGGTGATGTCGGCGCGGGCGCTGCTTGCAGCGCCGAGCAAGCCGATAGACAGAATGAACGCGCAGACCAAACCGTACACGCTGTCGCGTGCCGCTTTGTGTCTGAGTGCCTTCATCCAAAACTGTGTCATTTCATCCGCTCAATGATCTCTGATTGATTCCGATGAGTCGCTATTCTGCCGCTCATCGGTATTGTATACGCCGTACTTTATCCAAGTGTATCGGTTTTTTCCAGCACAGCGTAAAAGAATCCATCGTGGTTGCGTGCCGCTTGCGTATTGGGCAATAGCTGACCGATGCGTTCGGTTTGCTGAAGTTGCGTCAATACGCTTGGGTACACGCGACGTGCGTTGGGCGTATGTTGCATAAACGTCTCAATAATGCCATCACATTCTGGTAGAAAAATGGAGCATGTGCAATACACCAAACGTCCGCCGACTGCCAATACTTTCCACATTGTACGCAAAAGTGCGCTCTGTTGTTGAGCCAAACTGTCTAAATCATCCGCTTGGCGCAGCCAGCGAATATCGGGGTGGCGGCGCACGATACCGCTGGCCGAACACGGCGCGTCGAGCAAAATACGTTCGAAGGGCTGACCATCCCACCACTGATGCACATTGTTTGCATCCACCACCAAAACCTGTGCGGATAAACCCAGACGATTCAGGTTGTCATGGATGCGCTGCGCGCGCGCGGGGTCTTTTTCAATCGCGGTCAAGGCAATGTCGTTGTATTGTTCCAACAAATGTGCGGTTTTGCCGCCCGGGGCGGCGCAAGCGTCCAGCACGCGTTGTCCTGCGCGAATATCCATCAACTGCGCGCTCAATTGCGCACCCGCATCCTGCACCGAGACTGCGCCTTTGGCAAACTCGGGCAAAGCCGTCACGGCGCAGGGCGTATCCAGCAACAAGGCCTGTGGCGACAAATCCGACGGTTGGCTGCCGTGACCGGCGGCGGTGAGCATGTCTTGATACTGCGGCACGCTGTATTGTTGCGTATTCACGCGCAAGGTCATCGGCGGATGGCTGTTGTTGATGCGCAAAATCGCTTGCCAATCGTTCGGATACTGCGCTTTGAGTAGGTCAATCAACCATTGCGGATGGTTGTAGCGCGCGACTTCGTTTTCTTGCGCCTGAGCCAGCCACGCCTCGCGCTCGCGCAGGAAGCGCCGCAAAATCGCGTTCACCATGCCTTTGGCGTGGGGTTTATTGTTGTCAATCGCCAACACGGCTTCGTTGACCAGCGTGAATTCGTTTTCTTCTTGCAACAACAGTTGCGTCAGCGCGACACAGAGCACGGCCTGAATCCATTCGGCAGGCGGGGTGGCAATGTGGTTTTTGAGCCAAAACTGCGTCGTGCCCCAGTGACGCAGTGCGTCAAAGGTCAGGCGTTGTACGTTCGGGCGTGCCTGCTCATCCATGCGAATCTGGGCAAACAGTTGTTGCAGGGAATAGCCTTCTCCCACCGCGACCAGCAAATGCGCCGCCCATGAAATCTGATAGGCCAATCCGCTCGGCGGCAGGCGGTAGACGTGCAGCTTGTCAATGTCCAAGCGGGCGCTGTCCGCGGGTTTCTCCGCATGGGTTGTGTTGGGGGTTCTGGTGTGAGCTCGCGCCGCAGTAGTCGCAGCAGAATTGCGAGGTTTATCGTATGTTCTGTTCTGTGGTTTTCCGCGCGCGCCGGTCGGAGCTGTTGCGCCTGCGGCATGATTTGTGCGAGGCGCATTCGGCTTTTTGGGTGCGTATTTCGCACCGCTGCGCAGCGGTTTTTTGGCTTTACCCTCGGTTGATTTTGTGGCAGGTTTGTCTTTCAGACTGAGGGTGCTGCGTTTGGATTCGGTGTTCATGTTGGCCTATTGAGTGGTTGGCAAGGTATTTTGCTGTTCAAAACCCCATTATAAATCACGCGGTTGCTTGTCAGGGATGTATTGTTGGGTGGATATTCCACGGAATCGGCTGAATCCACGGATGGCGCCGCACAGTTTGGGCTAAAATGCGCGCATGAAAACCGATACGAATACCTCAACCTCCTCTACTTTTTTCTGGCACGACTACGAAACCTTCGGCCTGTCGCCTGCCAAAGACCGCCCTGCGCAGTTCGCGGGCGTGCGCACCGATATGGATTTGAATGAAATTGGCGAGCCGCTGATGCTGTATTGCCAGTTGCCGACGGATTATTTGCCCTCGCCCGAATCGACACTGATTACCGGCATCACGCCGCAGTTGTGCAATGAGCGTGGCGTGCCGGAGCCGCAGTTTGCGCAGACGATTGTGCGTGAGTTGGCTGCGCCGGATACCATCGGCGTGGGTTATAACACGATTCGTTTTGATGATGAAGTGACGCGTTTTATGCTGTGGCGCAATTTGTTCCCGCCGTATAAACGCGAGTTTGAAAACGGTTGTAGCCGCTGGGATTTGATTGATGTGGTGCGCTGCGCGTATGCCTTGCGCCCCGAGGGGATTGTTTGGCCGACCGATGCGGAAACGGGGAAAACCAGTTTGCGTTTGGAGCATTTGACCGCGGCCAATGGCCTCGCGCATGAGAGTGCGCACGATGCGCTCTCGGATGTGCGTGCGACGATTGCGTTTGCGCGATTGTTAAGAAACACGCAACCGCGTCTGTTTGAATTTGCGCTGAAATTGCGGCAAAAAAAGGCGGTGCAGGACGAAATCGGCTGGCCGTTTGACTTAAAAAAATCACCGAAGCCGTTTTTGCATGTTTCGGGAATGTTTGGTGCGGAACGGCGCTACCTTGCGGTGGTGTATCCGCTTGCGCCGCATCCGACCAATAAAAACGAGTTGATTGTTTGGGATTTGGCCGCCGATCCGGCGCTGTTGCTGGGCTTGTCGGTGGCACAGATTCGCGAGCGCCTGTTCACGTCTGCGGCGGAGTTGGGCGAGCGCGGCTTGACGCGTTTACCGATCAAAACGATTCACATCAATAAATCACCCGTCGTGATTGCGCAGTTAAAGACCTTGAACGACACGCAGTCGGCCGCTTGTGGCGTGGATTGGGAAGCGGTGGAGCAGCACGAGTCGAACGCGGTTCGGCATTTTGCCGCGCTGCAAAAAATCGACTGGGCGGCGGTGTTTGAGCGTGAGTATGACGACGCGGGGCGCAGCGCCGAGGAAATGCTGTACGGCGGCGGTTTTGTACCGGACAGCGATTATCGCGCTGCGGAGCAGGCGATGGATGCGCAGCGTCAGCCACGAGACATGCAGCCGAATGGCAAGCAGCCGAATTTCAAAGACGCGCGTTTGGTCGAATTGTGGTGGTTGTACCGCGCGCGGCACTTCCCGCACACACTCTCGGCGGATGAGCAGGCGCGTTGGCACGACTGGCGCGCGCAGCGCCTGATCGGTGATGGGCAGATGGATGTGTGGCTGGCGCAGTTGAATGAATTGGGGCAACAGTACAGCGATCAGCCCGATCAATTAGCGCTGCTGCAAACCGTATATGAATACGGACAAAGCTTGGCCGACGGGCTGGAATAATCAATGAGGAGCAGGGATGGCAACCTTTGAACAAGTGGTCTTGCAGGCTGAACAACAGTTGACCCAAGCCGATTTGTATCACGGTCATGGCATGAGCAATGCCTACGATGAAGCGGTGTATGCGGCGCAGTTTTGTGCCGGTTTGCCAGTTGATTTAGAGCCGGATTGGCACACAGAATATCCGATGGATGCGCAAACGCGTTTGGAAAGCTTGGTCGCGATGCGCTGTCAGAGCAAAGTACCGCTGGCATATCTGACGCATGAAGCGTATTTATACGGCTACAAATTTTATGTCGATGAGCGCGTGATTGTGCCGCGCAGCTTCATTGCCGAAGTGATTCTGGATGAATTTGTACCGTGGGTGGATCCCGATGCGGTCACCGATATTCTGGAGCTATGCACCGGTTCGGGCTGTTTGGCGATCATGGCGGCGGATGTGTTTGCCGATGCGCAGGTCGATGCGGTGGATATCTCCGCCGACGCGTTGGCGGTCGCGCGGCAGAATGTCGCGCAGTACAAACTGACGGATCGGGTACAACTGATCGAATCGGATTTGTACCAAGCGATTCCGTCAGGGAAACAGTACGACATCATTTTTTCCAACCCGCCGTATGTGAACAGCAAAAGTATGGCGGCCTTGCCCGACGAATACCGTGCCGAGCCACACATCGCGCTGGCCGGTGGTGAAGACGGCATGGATTTGGTGCGCACGATTGTGGCGCAGGCGAAAAATTACCTCAAACCCAACGGTATTTTGGTGGTGGAAATCGGCAACGAGTACGAACACGCCATGCGCGCATTTTCACATCTCCCGCTGACGTGGCTCGATATCAGCGGTTCGGAGGACGGGGTGTTTTTGCTGACGTACAACGATTTACACAAAATATCGTGATTGGCTGAGTTGTTGTGACTACGACACAGAAAATGGCTCTATTGATATTGCATAAAATTCAGCATAATTAGGCCATTATTAACCAAATAACATGAGTGGAAGTTTTATGACAATTTCGCATTACATCAACGGGCAAACAGTCCGCTCCCCAAATTCACGCACCCAAGACGTATTCAATCCCGCGACGGGCGAAGTCACCGCTCAGGTGGCGTTGGCCGATGTGGCTGATGTAAACGCGGCGGTTGCGGCGGCAAAAGCGGCGTTCCCGAGCTGGTCGCACCAATCGGTGCTCAAACGCGCGCGCGTGATGTTTAAGTTTTACGAATTGCTCAATCAAAACGCGGAAAAATTGGCCGCATTGATTACACGCGAGCATGGGAAAGTATTCTCCGATGCGATGGGCGAGGTTCAGCGCGGCATTGAGGTGGTCGAGTTCGCCACCGGCATTCCGCAATTGATGAAAGGCGAGTACAACAGCCAAGTCGCGGCGGATTTTGATCTGTACAGCTTCCGCCAGCCGCTGGGCGTGTGCGCGGGGATTACACCGTTTAACTTCCCGGCGATGGTGCCGATGTGGATGTTCCCGATGGCGATTGCCTGTGGCAACACTTTTGTGCTGAAACCGTCCGAGCGCGATCCGTCGGCGAGTTTGTTTTTGGCTGATTTGCTCAAGCAAGCCGGCTTGCCTGATGGTGTGTTTAACGTGGTCAACGGCGATAAAGTTGCGGTCGATACCTTGCTCACGCATCCGGATGTGGCGGCTGTGAGCTTCGTCGGTTCCACGCCGATTGCGCAGTACATTTATGAAACGGCGGCTTCGCACGGCAAACGTGTGCAGGCGCTGGGCGGTGCGAAAAACCACATGATCGTCATGCCGGACGCGGATATGGATGCGGTGACCGATGCCTTGACCGGCGCGGCGTATGGCTCGGCGGGCGAACGCTGCATGGCGATTTCGGTTGCGGTGGTGGTGGGTGATGTGGCCGATGAGTTGGTCAATCGCTTGGCCGAACGTGCGCGCACCTTAAATATTGGCAATGGCATCAGCGCGGATAACAAAGACACCGGTAAAGACATGGGGCCGTTGATCACAGCGGCGCATAAAGCGAAAGTCGCGGGTTACATCGAGCAGGGCGAGAAAGAGGGCGCGACGCTGGTGGTCGATGGTCGTGCGCATCCGATTGTGAATGAGGCGGGGTATTTCCTGGGCGGTACGCTGTTTGACCACGTCACGCCGGAGATGACGATTTACAAAGAAGAAATTTTCGGCCCGGTGCTGTGCGTGGTGCGCGAACCGGATTTCGCCTCGGCATTGAAATTGATCAATGATCATGAATACGGCAACGGCACGAGTATTTACACCGCCGATGGTGCGGTGGCGCGTGCGTTCGTTGATGGCGTGCAAGTGGGCATGGTGGGCGTGAATGTGCCGATTCCGGTACCGCTCGCGTTCCACAGCTTTGGCGGCTGGAAACGCAGTTTGTTTGGTGACCATCATGTGTACGGCACGGAAGGCGTGCGTTTTTATACCAAGGTCAAGGCGGTATCGCAACGCTGGTCCAGCACGACGCAAAAAGGCAATGCCTTTATCATGCCGACCACCAGTTAAGGCACTACGGAAAAAGTAAAACCCTACTTTTTCCGTGCTTAGCATTGGAAATTTTGTCAGGGAAACCCTGACAAAATTTGAACAAAATCAAAATATTAAAATTGCGGATGCTGTCAGCTGTGCTTACCTATATCAATTCTTGAGCTGAAAAACATTTTATTCCGCGTTTTCTTAAATCGGTTTGAATGAACTCGCCCGCTCATCTCAGATGAGCGGGTTTTTATGCTTGATCGTGCGCTCAGGAGTCACTGAGCATTATTCGCCCGGGCAATGCTCGCGTGCTTCGTCCGCTGATGTGATTAATTTGAGCTGCTTGTGCGCGTCACGCAGGGCGGTGCGCAGACCTTCCTCGATCACCGGATGGTAAAACGGCATGTCGAGCATGTGCTGGATGGTCATTTTTTGCTGATGCGCCCATGCGAGCAGGTGCGCGATGTGTTCCGCCGCAGGGCCGACCATTTCCGCTCCTAAAAATAAACCTGTGCCTTGCTGGGCATACACGCGGAGGTGGCCTTTGTTTTTCAACATCACGCGGCTGCGCCCTTGGTTGCGGAAGGATACCTCGCCGATCAGAACTTCATTCGGGAGGTCAAATTGTGCTGCCAGTTGCGCAAAACGCGTGCCGACCACGGCAATTTGCGGATCGCTGAACACCACGGCGATCGGGCTGCGGCGCAAGCCCGGCTCTATGTTAGGAAAGCCGCCCGCATTATGACCGGCGATGCGCGCTTGGTCGCTCGCTTCGTGCAGCAGGGGCAATTGATTAGAGGCGTCACCGGCGATAAAAATGTGCGGGATGCTGGTTTGCATGGTCAACGGATCGGCTTTGGGTACGCCACGCTCCATTTCAATGTTTAAATGTTCCAGACCGATGTTGTCCGTGTTCGGCGTGCGTCCTGTCGCGGCCAGTAGGTAATCCGCCGTGATTTGGTGACTTTGATCATTCTCCTCGAACTGCACCACCACTTGCCCCTGTTCGTCCAAATCTACATGGGTTTTCGTGTTCAAATGCAGGTTCAATTCTTCGTGAAAAATGGTTTTGGCTTCGGCCAATACCACGGGATCGGTGATGCCGCCCAAATTGCCGCTGCGACCAAAAATATCCACCTGTACACCCAGTCGCGCGAGTGCTTGCCCCAGTTCCAAGCCGATGATGCCTTGTCCAAACACCGCTACCCGTTTGGGCAAAGTGTTCCAGTCAAAGACATCGTCGTTGACAATCAATTTGTCGCCCAGCGCCTGCCATTCGGGCAGGATGTGCGGGCGTGAACCGGTAGCGATCACGATGCGCTTGGCGTGGATGCGCGTGTGTTCGTCCACTTGGATGGTGTGCGCGTCAATGAATTGGGCAGTCCCCATGATGCGTTTGTCCGCCGGCCATTCCTCAACATCGCTCACGACAAAACCGACAAAGCGGTCGCGCTCGGATTTCACACGGCTCATGACTTCTGTACCGTCAATGCGAACCGCACCCTCAATATGTACGCCAAACGGTGCGGTGTGCTGCGCCTGATGCGCGGCTTCAGCCGCAGCAATCAGTAGTTTTGACGGCATACAGCCGACGCGCGCGCAAGTCGTGCCAAAGGCGTGGTTTTCAATTAAATACACATTCTCTGTATGGGCGCGTGCGGCGCGATACGCGCCCATTCCCGCCGTTCCGCCACCTAAAATCACCACTTCTGCATGGATTGTTTTCATACGAACTCCCTCATTTTTATTGATATCAATCGTGTTTAGTTGGTTTCATCATACAGACCTTGTCAAGAGGGAATGTGGAGTCAAGCGCATCAAATGCCCGCAATAAGCATCCGGCCATGTGTGCTAAAATGCCCGCCTCATTTGAAACAGGCTCAACAGGGAATTAACCCGGCCTTCCTCTTGCTAAGGACGATGACATGAAAACCGAACTATTACTTCCAGCGGGTACGCTGGACAAGATGCGTGCCGCCTATGATTTTGGCGCCGACGCCGTATATGCGGGGCAACCACGCTATTCGCTGCGCGCGCGCAACAATGAATTCAAGCTCGATGCACTGAAAACGGGTATCGCTGAGGCGCACGCACGCGGCAAAAAATTCTACGTCGCTTCCAATCTGCTGCCGCACAACAGCAAAATCAAAACCTATATGGCCGACATTGAGCCGGTGATCGCCATGAAGCCCGACGCGTTGATTATGGCCGATCCGGGTTTGATCATGATGGTGCGCGAAAAGTGGCCGGAGCAGGCGATTCACCTGTCCGTTCAGGCCAATACGGTCAATTACGCGGCCGTGAAATTTTGGCAAAAAATGGGCGTGTCGCGCATCATTTTGTCGCGCGAATTGTCGATCGATGAAATCGCCGAAATTCGCCAAGAATGCCCCGATATGGAGCTGGAAGTGTTTGTGCACGGCGCACTGTGCATTGCCTATTCAGGGCGTTGCCTGCTATCCGGTTACTTCAACCACCGCGACCCGAATCAAGGCACCTGCACCAATTCATGTCGCTGGGACTACAAAATGCACGACACCGCCGACACCGACGCGGGCGATGTGCAGAAAATCAATTTTGACGTGCAACAAGCGTGGGATGAAGCCAATGACAGCTTCTCCTCCACCGAAATCAAACGCCATCCGCTCGCCAATAAAGTCTATCTGATCGAAGAGGCCACGCGCGTCGGCGAAATGATGCCGATTATGGAGGACGAACACGGTACCTACATCATGAACTCAAAAGATTTGCGCGCGGTACAACACGTCGAAAAATTGATCAAGATCGGCGTGGATTCGCTCAAAATCGAAGGCCGCACCAAATCTTTGTACTACGTCGCACGCACGGCGCAGACCTACCGTCGCGCGATTGACGATGCGCTCGCCGGTCGTCCGTTCAACCCCGAGCTATACGCGGAACTCGAAGGGCTGGCCAATCGCGGCTACACCGATGGTTTCCTTGAGCGTCACCAATCGCACGAGATGCAAAACTACGTTAGCGGCTATTCCAGCGCGAAAACCAGCCAATACGTCGGCGATGTCATGAGCGTAGACGCCGATGGCTGGGCAACCATTGACGTGAAAAATAAATTCCGCGTGGGCGATACGCTCGAAATCATCCATCCGTCGGGCAATCAAATCGTGACCTTGGGCGAAATGCGCAAAGAAGGCATTGCGGTACAGGAAGCCGCCGGAGGCGGACACATTGTCGCGATTCCGAATATGCAAGGCAAAGACAAAGCGCTGTTGACCGTGATTCTGTAATGGCCATAAACAGACACTCAAACATTGCCAAATACCAACATTGCTCAAGATCATTCGGATTTAATTGACTTGAGCGATGGTTTTTAACTATAATTACGGTCTATTTTGCACTCAGGGTCAAACCAGTGTGAGATTAGGAGACGTGGCCGAGAGGTCGAAGGCACTTCCCTGCTAAGGAAGCATATGGGCTTAAACCTGTATCGAGGGTTCGAATCCCTCCGTCTCCGCCAGTTAGCGATTGCGGTGATTGCTGTTTGGCAATCACCGTTTTCTTTCTTACCCTACCGGCAACGACGCGTCGGAGGGTTTTTATCCACAAGGAGAATCTATGCGTCATTATGAAATTGTACTGATCGTACATCCTGACCAAAGCGAGCAAGTCCCTGCGATGATGGAGCGTTACACGACTCAAATCACTGCGGCAGGCGGCAAAGTGGATCGCTTTGAAGACTGGGGTCGCCGTCAATTGGCTTACCCGATTCAAAAATTGGCCAAAGCACATTACCTGTGCTGGAACATCGAATGCTCGCAAGAGACATTGGATGAGTTGGAGCACAACTTGCGCTTTAATGATGCGATCTTGCGTCATTTGACTGTTAAGTTGGACAAAGCCGAAACTGGCGCGTCTGTGATGCTCAAGTCAACTGAGAAAGCCGCTGAAAAGTCTGCTGACAAACCAGTTGCTTCAGCCGAAGAATCTGCTCAGTAATATGTGACGGCTGATGAGCGCGTCGCACGTAAATCGATTGACATTAGAAGCGTGTTTGGTGGACAAAACACCGATGCGCAAAAATTTAGCCGGTTGTCCGATTGTCGAGTTGGTGTTAACGCACGATTCGATGCAAACAGAAGTCGGAAGCCCGCGCCAAACCCAGTTTGAAATTGCCGCTGTGGCAATGGGGGATGCGGCGGTGGCGGTGGATGCTTGTACGGTGGGTGCATACTACAAGGTACAAGGATTTTTAAACCGCAAAAGCTTAAAAAGTGTCAAATTACGGTTGCACATCACGCACATCAGCCCGGTGATTGATTAATTGAAATTTTTGAAAAAGGAAATGCATCATGGCAGCTCCACGTAGCAAAAACGGTCGTCCAGAACGCCGTCAACAACAAAACCCATTGTTCAAACGCAAACGCGTATGCCGTTTCACCGTTGCCGGTGTTGAACAAATCGACTACAAAGATGTTGATACATTAAAAGATTTTATCGCTGAAAACGGCAAAATCATTCCGGCGCGCTTGACCGGTACTCGCGCGATTTATCAACGTCAGTTGAACACTGCCATCAAACGTGCGCGTTTCTTGGCTCTGTTGCCATACTGCGACAACCACAAATAATGCTCGCGTATTGGATAACGAAAGGATAAATCATGCAAATTATTTTATTGGAAAAAGTATTGAACGTTGGCCAATTGGGCGACGTGGTCAAAGTCAAAGACGGTTACGCGCGTAACTATTTGATTCCTCAAGGTAAAGCGCGTCGTGCGACCAAAACAGCGATGGCTGAGTTTGAAGCGCGTCGTGCAGAGCTGGAAAAAGTTCAAGCCGAAAAATTGGTGGCGGCGCAAGCAGTTGCTGAAAAATTGGAAGGCGAGAGCATTGAGATCGCTTCTAAAGCGGGCGTAGATGGTCGTTTGTTCGGCTCGATCACCAATGCGGATATCGCTGAAGCATTGAAAGCCAAAGGCTTTGAAGTGACTAAATCACAAGTTCGCGTGATCGAAGGCAATGTGAAAGCCGTCGGCGCATACTCAGTGGCTGTGGCTTTGTTTACCGATGTGAACGCAACCATCGCTTTGAACGTTGTTCCTGAATTGGCTTAATATCCATGGGTCTTAGGAAGCAGAATGCTACAAAGGTTGATCACGAAGTAATTTAAGAATGACTTTATATAAATCAGTCTTACGGTGATTAAACCTAAATTCAGTTTCCTTCAAGTGTAGTAAAAAAGTGTTTTTCGGAACGCCGTTAAACTGCATCAAACGACGTTTGGCATAACTCCAGAATGATTCTATCCCATTTACATGATTAGAACCATTCACAAACTCATCTGCACCGTGATTGACCCGAAAGTGTTTATCAAAGCCGATATCCACCAAGCCATCATAACCACGCCAGCCATCGGTGTGAATGATACTATTAATATCTGCTTTTCCACGGATAATAGCTTGCAGACTGGCTTTTGAAGCATTCGGCACAATCTCAGTGTAGATGTTTCCATCGCGTTTGAGCAAGCCAAACACGATGGTTTTACCTGAAGCACCTCGTCCGCGTTTACCACGTACTCGATGCGGACCAAAGTAAGATTCGTCGGCTTCTAATTCGCCTTTAAGCGGTGAGGCTTGCTGGCAAACAATCGCCAAGCGACGACGAATCTTGAGGTATATGCTGTTGATTGAACGGACGGATATACCGCTTAATGCGGCACATTCGGTTGCTGTCAAATCTAGAGCAAAATACCTTAAAATCTGACGAAACTTTGCTTCGCTAATTTTTGAATGGTTGAAGTACTTGTTTTTCATTTGGTCTCAAGAGCTTAGCGCTTATTTTAATGCGTTTGCTTCCTAAGACCCTATCCATTTATGAACTGCGCAAGAGCGCACCCTGTTGTTAAAACCCCGTTGTTGTCATAACAGCGGGGTTTTGTTTTGGGTGATTGTGGTTGCTCACTGAGGTTTGATGGCGCTTGTGACGGGCGTTTGGGCGGATTGTATTGATTCGGAAAATCGTCGCGCAAAGCACAAGGGCTTTTCATTGTGTTTATGGCGGTGCATGGCTATAATGCACCTTCTACATCAGCTTAATATTTACTCAATTAAAGGCAGATTTATGAATTTACTTGCCAAGCTTTTACCGACTCAAAACATCGAGCTAAACGTCGATGCGTCCAGCAAAAAGCGCGTGTTTGAATACGCCTCCATTTTGTTTGAAAACAATCAGGGCGTGGAGCGCTCGAAAGTGTTTGACAGCCTGTTGGCGCGTGAGCGTCTGGGTTCGACCGCGCTGGGCAAGGGTGTGGCGATTCCGCATGGACGGATCAAGGGCTTGAAAGAAGCTGTGGCCGCCGTGGTGAGTGTGAATACGCCGGTGGCGTTTGATGCGCCTGATGCGCAGCCGGTGAGCCTGATGGTGTTTTTGCTGGTGCCTGAGCAGGCCACGCAGCAGCACTTGGAGATTCTGTCGGAGTTGGCCGAGTTTCTGAGTGATAAAAATAACCGCGAGACCTTGATGGCGGCAGAGTCTGCCGGTGAGGTGCTGCAACGGGTACAAACTTGGGAACCGGCTCGTCGCAGTTTGGCGTAAGCGCTCCTGATTTCGCAGACAGGATTTGCCATGCAATCAATCGCTACTTTATACAACGATGTTTCAGCGCCGCTTGGACTCAAGTGGCGTGCGGGATTGGATGGCGCATTTCGTATTTTGTCCGATTCGCACGCCGGATCGGCAGAGCTGGTCGGGCATTTGAACTTGATTCACGCTTCGCGCATTCAGGTGATCGGGCAAGCGGAGAGTGATTTTTTTGACCGGCTGAGTGAAACCCGCAGGCTCGAATACCTCAACGACTTTTTGCACCACGGCGAGCCGCCAGCCTTAATCATGGCCGATGGCGTAGAACCGCCGAATTTTTTGGTTCAATGGTGTGAAGAGCATGTGATTCCGCTGTTTTGCTCGGCAGAAACGTCTGCGCGGGTGATTGAATATTTGCGCGTGTACTTTAACCGCCTGTTTGCCGAGCGCTGCTCGCGCCACGGTGTGCTGATGGACGTGTTGGGCGTGGGTGTACTGATCTCGGGCGAATCGGGGTTGGGTAAATCCGAATTGGCGTTGGAGTTGATTTCGCGCGGACATGGTTTGGTGGCCGATGATCAGGTGGATTTCGCGCGTGTCGCGCCGGATTTTATCGAAGGTCGTTGCCCGCCGTTATTGCAAAATCTGTTGGAAGTGCGCGGCATTGGCTTGCTGGATATCAAAACGATTTTTGGTGAAACGGCGGTGCGCCGCAAAATCAAATTGCGTCTGATTACCCAACTGATTAAGCGCAACGAGATGGATACGAAATACGAGCGCTTGCCGATGCAGCATTTGACCGAAAACATTTTGGGGGTGGATATTCACAAAGTGGTGTTGCCGGTCGCGGCAGGGCGTAACTTGGCGGTTTTGGTCGAGGCGGCTGTGCGCGATACGGTGCTCAAATTGCGCGGGATTAACACTTTGCAAGAATTCATGATGCGCCAACGACAGGCGATGGATGAGACGCGTGTGGATCGATCCAGCCACAATATACAGGGCGAAATTTAAATTTTATCGGGCAAAAAGCGCGTATTGATTATGAATTTGGTACTCATCACCGGTTTATCCGGATCAGGCAAAAGCGTGGCCTTGCGGCATTTGGAGGACATGGGCTACTACTGCGTCGACAATTTGCCAGCCAATTTGTTGGAATCCTTGGTTGCAGAAATGAATCGCGCGACGTATCCGCGCTTGGCGATCAGCATTGATGCGCGCTCGTCTGCGGATTTTGAAAAACTGCGTGATCAGATTGTGGCCATGCGCGCGCAAGGTCAGGCGGTACACAGCCTATTTTTGACCGCCAATAACAGCGCTTTGGTTAAGCGATATTCCGAAACGCGTCGACGTCATCCTTTATCACGCTTGGCAGCGTCCGCTGATGGCGCCGATCAGTCGCTCAAGGACAGCATTGATCTGGAGCGCACGCGCCTGATGCCGTTGATTGAGGTATCGGTGGTGATTGACACCAGTCAGTTGAAAGCCAAGCAACTGCAACAGTACATCCACGAGGTGTTGAGCTTGCCAAATGACCGATTGACCGTGCTGTTTCAGTCGTTCGGCTTCAAACATGGTGTCCCGCTGGATGCCGACTTTGTGTTTGATGCGCGGGTTTTATCCAATCCGTTTTATGATGTGAATTTGCGGCCGTTGACCGGTTTGGATGCGCCGGTACAGGCGTTTTTGCAAGCGCAGTCAGATACCGAATTACTGATTGGGGACATTGAGCAATTTTTGCAACGCTGGTTGCCGAAATTTGAACAGGATGACCGCAGCTACGTTACCATCGCCATCGGCTGTACCGGCGGACAACATCGTTCGGTGTATATTGCGCAGACTTTGGCGCAGCGCATGGTTGCAAACGGTTTTTTACACGAAAATCAAGTATTGGTGCGCCATCGAACCATGAAAACTATAGATGCACATTAAAAAATTGCTCCCTTAAAGGAGCGATTTTTTTATAGAGTGCGATGCGCACATCAGTGATGCGCGTCGTCCGAACCCAAATGCAGTGGCAAGCGTCGTTCCGTCCAAAATACCGTGGCCAACACCAGCAGGCCGATGAGCCAGTAACCAAGCGCTAACGGCAGCACCGTGCCGTTAAACGCCTGCCCGATCAAACTGCCCAAAATCGCACCGATCAAGCTGGTGTAAAAACCGGTCCATGATGATGCGGAGCCAGCAATCGCACGCATCGGCTCCAGCGAAATCGTGTTGAAATTCGGCATCATGATGCTAAAGCAGAACAAACACGCCGCCAATAAGGGGGCAAACAGAGCAATCGGCGGATGACCGTTGAAAGCCCACGCACACACCGTCAAAACGCTGGTGAGCGTTAAAAACAGCCACAGCGCGCTGTGCGCCATGCGTCGCATGCCAAAGCGCGCGACCAAGCGCGAGTTGGTGAACGCCGCCAAGCCCATCGACATGGCAATCGCGCCAAACATCAGCGGAAAGTGCTCGCCGAGCTGGTACACATCGCGCTGAAAAATCTGCTCGGACGAGCCGATGTAGGCCATCAGCACACCCTGCATCAGACCGACCGCGGTCGCATAGCCCAAGGTCGAACGATTGTGAACGCATTGTTTGAGACTGTCCCACATGCTGGCGAGTGAGATCGGACGGCGAAAATTCGGATCCAGCGTTTCCGGCATGCGCGAGGTAAACCACGCGCCCAAAAGCACGGCATACAACAGCAAGCCCCAAAAAATACTGTGCCACTCAAAGCGAAACAACAGCAATTGCCCCAAGCTCGGCGCGATAATCGGCACGATGATGAACACCATCATAATCATCGACATCACCTGCGACATCGCGTGTCCCGAAAAGCGGTCGCGCACCATCGCGGCGGTGAGCACGCGCATCGCGGCCAGCCCGATCCCTTGCAGGACACGCATGGCGAGCAGGAAGTAAAAACTGGGCGAAAGCGCGGCGCCGATCGAAGCCAGCGCAAAAATGCTCAAGCCGAGCAGGACTATCGGTCGACGACCGAAATAATCACCGAGCGCACCGTAAATCAACTGAGCAAAAGAAAAGCCGATCATATAGGCGTAGACCACCCATTGAATATGGTTGGCTTGTTCGGCCTGCAGGCCAAAATCATGGGTCATGCGCGGAAACGCAGGCAGCATGGTGTCAATCGACAGAGCGCCAATCGCCATCATCAATGCAATTAGGATGATGAATTCGAGGCGGCCGATGTGTTCGTTCGGATAGGTTTTAAACGGCAAGGGAAACTTTCTATTGTTGTTCTTTAGCTGAGATCTGATTCAATCTATGGGGTCGATGAGGTTGCTTGCGTCAATTGTGCCATCATTTCGATGTGCGCGCTGTCCGTGTTCAAACACGGGATGTAGTGGTACTGTGCGCCGCTCGCTTCTAAAAACACCGCTTTGAGCTGATGCGCGACCTCTTCCAATGTTTCCAAACAGTCGGCGGAAAAACCCGGACACAGCACGTCCACGCGACGTGCGCCCGATTGTGCCAACTGCGTCAGCGCCTCCATCGCATACGGTTGGATCCACTTTTGCGCGCCAAAGCGCGATTGATAGGCAATATGCACCGCAGAGGGCGGTACGCCGAGTGCATCGCGTAGGGCTTCGGTCAGCGCTCGGTGCGTGGCATTGCACTGCGCCTGATACGGGTCGCCGAGGCGGACATTGCGCTCAGGCAAACCGTGAAAACTGAGTAAAACTCGGTCACCGGCAGCAAAATCCGGCGTCCCGTGCGTTTGCCAATATGCCTGAATCGACTGAACCAAAGCCTGAATGTACTGCGGATGCGTGGGGTACTCGGTGATGCGCCGTTGTTGGAGCGTCAAGCCACGCGCGCGAATCTGCCGATCTATTTCGTCAAACACCGTTTCGGTGGTGGTCATCGAGTACTGCGGATACAGCGGCAGGACGATGACTTCCTGTATGCCTTCATCAGCGATGCGTTGCAGTACCGCGCCGATGGCGGGATTTTGGTAGCGCATGGCCCAATATACTTTGAATGCCTGCGCGCCGTGATGCGCGTCCAAATGCTGCTGCAAGGCGCTCGCCTGCGCCTGCGTGATGGCCTTGAGCGGTGCGCCATTTTCGGGCGCGACGTCGTGGTTCCAAATCATCTCATACAGCGGTACGAGCCGCGCCGGACGGCGACGTAAAATGATGCCGTGCAAAATCGGATACCACAGCCATTTGGGGATATCGACCACGCGGCGATCACCGAGAAATTCCGCCAAATAGCGCGCAATCGCAGGCGCAGTCGGTGCATCGGGTGAACCTAAATTGATCAATAAAATGGCTTGGGTTATGCGTGAGGACATGAAAAGCTTTGTATTTTGGGTTTAAATGAATTCAATCAATTGAAATTTTGCATCGCACGCGAGAGTAATTTGGCGGTCACATCAACCAGCGGAATCACTTTTTCGTACGCCATGCGCGACGGACCGATCACGCCGAGCGTGCCGATCACTTGGTTGTTGACCGTGTACGGCGCGGAGATCAGCGACACGCCATCAAACGGCAAAACCTCAGATTCGCCGCCGATAAATACCTGAACGCCGCCTGCGGTGCGCGTGTGTTCGAGCAGCTGCAACAAGCGTGTTTTCTCATCAAACAGGTCAAAGGTCATGCGCAGCCGTTCCATATTGTTGGTGAACTCAGACACGTCGAGCAAATGCCGCTCGCCTTTGACGATCAGCGTTTCGTCGTCGTGGGCGCTGCTTTCGGACTGTGCGAGTGCCTGCTGCATCAAAAACGACACGTCACGTTGCAGGTGGTGCAATTCGTGCGTGAGTTCGAGGCGAATCTGCTCAAAGGTTTTACCGGTGTAGTGGCTGTTCAGATAGTTCGCCGCGCTGACCAATTGGCTGGGCGTGAAGCTCTGGCTCAACTGCAACAAGCGGTTTTGAATATCGCCCTCCGGCGTGACCATCACCACGAGGATGCGGTTGGGCGAGAGTTGCAGAAAATCAATGTGGCCGAATACCTGCGAGCGTTTCGGCGTGGCAATGATGCCCGCAAATTGCGATAACTGCGATAATGTTTGCGCCGCTTGGTTCGCCATGCGCGTTGGCGTGTCGGCGGAAAATTCCGGCGTGGCGAACTCAGCGGTGTCCTCGGCGGCAAATTGCCCTGCCGTCATCATGCTGTCCACAAAAAAACGATAGCCCGCCGGTGTCGGAATGCGTCCGGCCGAAGTGTGTGGGCTGGTGATAAATCCCAGATGCTCCAGCTCGGCCATC
The DNA here is from genome assembly GCF_055380425.1 of Puribacter membranae. NCBI lineage: Bacteria > Pseudomonadati > Pseudomonadota > Betaproteobacteria > Burkholderiales > Burkholderiaceae > Puribacter > Puribacter membranae. Next base: position 1,531,497 of record NZ_AP040167.1, on the reverse strand, counting down.
ACATTGCGCACGGTTGCGGGCGAGAGCGCCAGCCCCGCGCTGTGCGTGAGCATCTGCGATCCCACAGGCGTGCCCTGTGCGATGTACTGATGTACCAAAGTGGTTAGCAGCCGACTGGCGCGTTCGTCTAAGCTCATGTCAAATCAAGTGCATAAAAAAGTATGACGTATTGTAACAAACTGGCGGGATGTGTGATTGACAATACCGCGCACGCAGTGATAGTGTGAGCCGATGTTATCAATACAAAATACGGCGCAACCAAACACAGTGCAACCAAACACTGCGCCCAAAGGACAGCGATGCACAATGCAATCAACGAAAGCAAACACAAAACCCTACTGTCATGGAGCAGTGGCAAAGACAGCGCGTGGGCGCTGCACACCTTGCGTCAAGACCCGCAGATCGAACTGGCGGGGCTGTTTTGCACAGTGAACCAAGCGTTCAATCGCGTCGCCATGCACGGCGTGCGCGTCAAGCTGCTGCAACGGCAGGCCGACCGTTTGGGTTTGCCGTTGCAGATCATCTACATTCCCTATCCGTGCAGTAACGAGCAATACGCGCAAGTCATGAGCGAATTCGTCACTCAGGCGCGGGCGGCGGGCGTGACGCATTTCGCCTTTGGTGACTTGTTTCTCGAAGACGTGCGCCGCTACCGAGAGGAGCGCTTGCAGGGTACGGGCATCAGCCCGATTTTCCCGCTCTGGGGTTCGGATACGCGTGAACTGTCACAAACGATGGTGGTGGCGGGTTTGCGATCGGTGCTGACCTGTGTTGACCCGAAACAATTGTCCAAAGACTTTGCGGGGCGTATATTCGATGCAACGCTGTTGCGCGACTTGCCCGCAGATGTTGATCCGTGCGGTGAAAACGGCGAATTTCACAGCTTTGCTTTTGACGGGCCCATGTTTGCGCAGGCGGTGGATTTTACGCTGGGCGAAACGGTGGCGCGCGACGGTTTTGTGTTTACGGATTTATTACTGTGACTGTATTTCAGTCTCTCACCAAGAGGTGAGAGCATTTGTTAATCACTTCATTTATTGGGAGCATATCAATGAACTATCAGGCACAAGCACATCGTTATCAGGACATGCAATACCGCCGTTGCGGTCGCAGCGGGTTGAAGCTGCCTGCGATTTCCTTGGGGTTATGGCACAACTTTGGCGGCGTGGACAGCTTTGAGCATTATCGGCAGACCCTGCGCACGGCGTTTGACTGCGGTGTGACGCATTTTGATCTGGCGAATAATTACGGGCCGCCGCCCGGCTCGGCGGAGGAGAACTTCGGCGCCATCCTCAAACGCGATTTTCGCCCGTATCGGGATGAATTGATTATTTCGTCCAAAGCCGGTTACACCATGTGGGATGGACCGTATGGGGATTTTGGCTCGAAAAAGTATTTGGTCGCCAGTTTGGATCAGAGTTTGAAACGCATGGGGCTGGATTATGTGGATATTTTTTACCATCATCGCCCCGATCCCGACACGCCGCTGTACGAAACCATGAGTACGCTGGATTTGATGGTGCGGCAGGGTAAGGCGTTGTACGTCGGTTTGTCGAATTATCCTGCGCCGTTGGCTGCGCAGGCGATCGACATGCTGCGCGAATTGGGCACGCCGTGTCTGATTCATCAGCCGCGTTATTCGATGTTGGACCGTTGGGTGGAGGAGGGTTTGCTCAATGTGCTGGCGGATAAAGGCGTTGGCTGCATTCCATTTTCGCCGTTGGCGCAGGGGATGTTGAGCAATCGCTATTTGCACGGCATTCCGACCGATTCGCGTGCGGGTAAGGCGCATGGTTTTCTGACAAGCGATCAAATTACCGAGGCGCGATTGGCGCAGATTCGGGCGCTGAATGAGTTGGCGCAGGCGCGCGGTCAAAGTCTGGCGCAAATGGCGCTGGCGTGGCTGCTCAAAGACCCGCGCATCACTTCGGTGTTGGTTGGCGCGAGCAGTGCGGAGCAGTTGCGTGATTCGCTGGCGTGCTTGCAGCGTTTGGACTTCGCGGCGGATGAGTTGAGTGCGATTGAGGCGATTTTGGCGTAAATGAGCGCGTTGGGTTGCATTGAGTTGGCTTTGCGCGACGTCGTACCGCGTTCAGATTGTTTCGACTGACGCAATGCTTTACAATGCGCGCATGAATTCAAACCGCACCCTTCCCCATTGCTCCTATGATTTAGACGTTCGCACGGTCGCCGTGGTGGGTCGGCTTGCGCCGGACACTTCGCCCGAGCCGCTGTTGCAGGTGTTGCGCATCATTGCGGATTTGGGCAAGCAGGCGGTGATTGAGGCGCGCACGCATGATTATTTCCAGCTCACCGATTACCCGCGAGTGGAGCTTGATCAGATCGCGCAGACCGCTGATGTGCTGATTTCGGTCGGTGGCGACGGTACGATGCTGGGCGTGGCGCGCGAGGTCGCGCCGTATGGTTTGCCGTTGATCGGCGTGAATCAGGGGCATTTGGGCTTCATTACCGATATTGCACTGGCCGATGCGCCGAATGCTTTGCGCGAAATCCTCGTAGACAAGCGTTTTGAGGTGGAAGCGCGCGATATGTTGCAGGTCAAAGTCGTGCGTGAGAATGAAGTGCTGTTCACCGGAACCGCGCTCAATGACGTGGTGGTGGCGCGGCGCAGTGTCGAAGGGATGCTGGAGCTGAACGTGAATGTGAATGAGCAGTTCATGTACCGCCAGCGCGCCGATTCGCTGATCATCGCCACGCCGACCGGTTCGACCGCGTATTCGCTGGCAGCCAACGGCCCGATTTTGCACCCGCAGTTGGCGGGAATCACGCTTGCGCCGGTGGCGCCGCAGTCTTTGTCCAATCGCCCGATTGTTCTGCCGAATTCGTGTCGGATTCAGCTTGAAATTACATCCAAACGCGAAGCGGCGATTCACTGCGATACCCAAGTGTTTTCCTACGCGGTGCAGGGCGATCAACTGCACATCCGCCTCGCGCCGCATCAGGCGGTGTTCTGGCATCCGCTGTCGTACAACTACTTTGCGACTTTGCGCCAAAAACTCAATTGGCAGCTCAATCCGTCGCGTCCTCTGTAATTCAATAGTGAGCTAACCATGCTGGTGCGTCTCAGTCTGCGTCATTTCGTCATTGTGAAAGCCCTCGATTTGGACATCGAGTCGGGCTTTACCGTACTCACGGGCGAGACGGGCGCGGGCAAATCGATTTTGCTTGACGCGATTGGCTTGCTGTTGGGCGAGCGCGCCGATGCAAGTTTGGTCGCGCAGGGCGCCGACAAGGCCGACATCACCGCCGAATTGAGCATTTCAAAGGAAGTCGCCGCGTGGCTGGACGAGCAGGAATTGAGTGGGGATGAAGCGGATACACTCTTGATTCGTCGCACGATTGACACCCAGGGCAAGAGCCGCGCGTTTGTCAACGGTGTGAGTGTGACCCTGACGCAATTGCGCGATTTGGGTGAGCAACTGGTACACATTCACGGCCAGCACGCGCATCAATTACTGCTCAAACCCGTGTCACAACGCGATTTACTGGACAACCACGCGCAACTGGGCGAGCTGCGTGTCGCCGTGCGCGCCGCCTACCAACACTGGCAACACGTACAAAAAGCGCGTGTGCAAGCCGAGCAGGACAGCGCCCACATGGGTGAGCGCATCGACGCGCTCAACTGGCAATTGGATGGACTGAACACGCTCGCGCCGCAGGCGGACGAGTGGGAAACGCTGTCCGCCGAGCATTCGCGCTTGGCACATGCCAGCACCTTGATCCAAGGCAGTTCGGCGGCGGCGCACGCTTTGGTGGAGGATGACCGCGCGCTGGCTGACCAAGTACGCGAGCAGATGAATGCGGTATCGGCGTTGGCGCGACTGGATGAACGGCTGAACGAAACGCTTGAATTGTTGGATTCGGCTTTGATTCAGATTCAAGAGGCCGGTCATGCACTTAATCACTACAGCCAGCGCGCCGATTTAGACGAGTCGCGTTGGGACGAAATCGACCGTCGCATGAGCGCGTGGCACGAGCAGGCGCGCAAATTGCGGGTGGAGCCGGAGGATTTACACGCGCATTGGCACGATTTGCAAAGTCAACTGGCGCAATTGCAACACGGCATGGATTTGGACGCGCTGCAATTGGCCGAGCAAAATGCCTACGCCGCGTTTGAGCAACATGCCCTCAAATTGCGCCAAGCGCGGCAAAAAGCCGCGAAACAATTGGCCAAAGCCGTAACCGCGAGCATGCAGACGCTGAACATGACCGGCGGGCGCTTTGATATCGCGATCAGCGACGCAGCGCCATCGGCGTTCGGCATGGACGCGATTGAATTTCAAGTGGCCGGTCACGCGGGCGTGGCGCTGCAAGCTTTACACAAAGTCGCCTCCGGTGGCGAATTGGCACGCATCAGTTTGGCTTTGTCGGTGATCACCAGCGCGGTCAATCCGGTGCCGACGCTGATTTTTGACGAAGTGGATTCGGGTATTGGCGGCGCAGTCGCCGAGGTCGTGGGCAAACTGCTCGCACAAATTGGCGCCAGTCGCCAAGTGCTGTGTGTGACGCATTTACCACAGGTGGCGGCGCAGGGGACGCACCACTGGCGCGTCTCGAAAGCCACGGCGAACGGTGCGACGTATTCGACCATCGATGTGCTGGATGAGACGCAGCGCATCGACGAAATCGCCCGTATGTTGGGCGGTGTGACCATCACCAGCGCCACGCGTGAGCACGCACAGGAAATGCTCGGCGCGCGTTTGGGCTAAGGCGCAGGCGTTGTTTGTTGGACTGCTGTTCTACGCGGAGATAGATCATTCGCCGAAAGATAGATGCGATCGGTCGGAAAATATCCACTTTTTAAAACGCTTTGTTTTACAATACAAAGTCTTCGCCCTCAATCCATTTTTATATTTGCTTTGATACCTGATGGCCGCGCGGCAGTGCTCAATGCACTCATTTGCACTCGTTTTGCCTGCTGAATTGTTACCGCTCATTCGATAGATATGCCCATGACCCCGATCACCCCCGCTACTGAAACTACCGTGGCAGAAATGCGAACGGTACTGCCGCATCAGTTCGTGCAGTGGCTGCGCGATGTCGCGCCGTATGTACATACCTTTCACAACAAAACCTTTGTCATTGCTTTTGGCGGTGAATTGATTGACAACGGCGATTTGCAGGATTTGGTGTTCGATGTCAGCCTGCTGATTGCGATGGGTATGCGCATTGTGCTGATTCCGGGCGCCCGCCCGCAGATTGAAAAACAATTGATGCTGCGCCAGATTCCATCCGAATTCGTCAACGGCATTCGCGTCACCAGTGCCGATACGCTGGAGGCGGTCAAAGAGGCCTGCGGTGCGGTGCGTCTGTCGGTCGAGGCGGCGTTTAGCCAAGGGCTGCCGAATACGCCGATGGCCGGCTCATCCATCCATGTGGTGTCGGGCAACTTCATCACCGCGAAACCGGTTGGCGTACTGGATGGCGTGGATTACCAACACGCGGGCGTGGTGCGCAAGGTCAACCGCGAAGCGATCGAGGCGCAACTCAAGGCCGATCAGGTGGTGTTGCTCTCACCTTTGGGCTTCTCACCGACGGGCGAGGTGTTTAACCTCTCCACGCCGGAGTTGGCCTCAGCGGTCGCCAGTCAGATTCATGCCGACAAACTGATCATTCTCTCGCACGAGGATGTACTGGATGAGCACGGCGAACAGATTCAAACCTTGGACGTGCGTCAGGCCGAGGCTCTGGAAGAAACCTTGCCGGTGGGCAGCTTCCTGCGCCAGACGCTGGCGGCGGTGTGCGATGCGGTCAACGCGGGCGTACCGCGCGCGCACATCGTACCGGCCAAGCTCGATGGCGGTGTGTTGCTCGAATTGTTCCAACACGATGGCGTTGGCTGTATGGTCACGCAGAACAGTTTGGAAAGTCTGCGTGTGGCCACGGTCGATGATTTGGGCGGGATTTTGCAATTGATCGCTCCGTTGGAGCAGGATGGGACGCTGGTTCCGCGCGGGCGCGAAAAATTAGAGGCCGAATTACCATTTTTCAGCGTACTTGAGTACGATAATGTGATTTTCGGCTGTGCCGCGCTGTATCCGTTCAAAGAAGAACAAATGGGTGAAATGGCCTGTTTCTCGGTCGATCCGTCGATGCAAGGCATGGGTTTTGGCGAGCGGATGCTCGAACACATTGAGGCGCGTGCGCGTCGCGAGGGTATGAAAGCATTGTTCGTGCTGACCACGCGTACCGCGCATTGGTTCCTCAAGCACGGATTTGTGCCCGGTACGGTCAATGATTTGCCCGATAATCGGCAGAAGATTTATAATTGGCAACGTCGTTCACAAATTTTTGTGAAGAAAATTTAATCCATTTCAAAATAAAGGGGAGTGACTATGGCTCGCATGGTTCAATGTTTGCGTTTGGGTACTGAGGCCGAAGGGCTGGATTTTCCACCGGTGCCGGGCGCATTGGGACAAAAGATTTTTGAGAATATTTCCAAAGAAGGTTGGCAGCAATGGCTCAAACACCAAACCATGCTGATCAATGAAAACCGCCTGTCGATGCTCGATCCGCGCGCACGTCAGTATCTGCTCAAACAATGCGAAGCTTTTTTCTTTGGTGATGGCGCGGACGCTGCCGCCGGTTATGTGCCGCAGTAATCTGATTTTTACGCAACTTTTTGATTTTAATCAAAAATTATCGGCTCATCCGGCATCGGGTGAGCCGATTGTTTTGATGATTATGCTCGGTTTTGCAACCAAACTTTCATGCAAAAGAGGCAATTAAATCGGCCTTCGGTTTGACAACCCTCTTTTGGGGGAGTAAAATGCCCAGTTAATTTGCTAAGTCTATGATTTTGGCGTAATTTTTAGAGGTTGATGGAGCGAACGAAGCCGATTGGGAGGTTGGTGGTTCGTATCGAACAACAAAGCTGCTGTGTGTTGGCGCGAAACACTTTTTCTGTCGCGTCGTGGTGCAACAGTGGCCGTAGGAAGAACAAATGATTTTAAAACAATGGATGAAAGCGGCTGCGGTCGTGGCAACGGCTCTGAGTTTGAGCTTGGGCAGCACGTCGGCAATGGCTGCTGATGATGGTTTTGCACAAAAATTACTTGGCAAAGCCATGCAATTGATTGGTGTGAAATACCGTTTTGGCGGTACCAACCCTGAAACCGGTCTGGATTGCAGCGGTTATGTTCAATACGTATACAAATCTTCAGTCGGTGTAAATTTGCCACGTACGGCGGCGCAGCAAGCGCAAATGGGTGAGCGCGTTGCGACCTCGGAAGTGCGTCCGGGCGACATGGTGTTTTTCAATACCCGTGGCTTTAGCAATTCGCATGTGGGTATTTATGTCGGTAATGGTATGTTTGTTCATGCGCCGAATTCGCGCTCGCGTGTGCGTTTTGACACTTTGGAATCCGGCTACTGGAAAACCAAATTCACGGGTGTGCGTCGTGTGAGCGCTCCGGCCAGCAAGTCGGCGTTCTATGACAATATGCCTAAGGGTATGTAATACCCGTTTGCAGTATCAATAAAAACCCGACGTCGCGTCGGGTTTTTTGTTTGATGAGCGACCGAATGAATCCTGCTCAATCCTCGCCCAATGCGGTCAACTGTTCGGCCTGATATTCTGCGGCCAAAGCGTTGAACATATCGTCCAAGTCGCCTTCCATCATCGCATCGATTTTGTACCACGTCAGATTGACGCGGTGGTCGGTGATGCGTCCTTGCGGAAAATTGTAGGTGCGGATGCGCTCTGAGCGATCGCCCGAGCCGACCAGCGATTTGCGCGTGGCGGCCTGCTCGGCGTGCTGCGCCTGAACCTGTGCGTCGCGAATGCGCGTCACCAAGACTCTCATGGCTTTTTCTTTGTTGCGGTGTTGGCTGCGGTCGTCTTGGCATTCGACCACAGTGCCGGTCGGGATGTGGGTGATACGCACGGCGGAGTCGGTTTTGTTGATGTGTTGACCGCCTGCGCCGGACGCGCGGAAGGTGTCAATGCGCAAATCCGCCGGATTGAGTTCGACTTCGCCGACTTCGGCCGCTTCGGGCATGACTGCGACGGTACAGGCGGAGGTGTGAATGCGGCCTTGCGTTTCGGTCTCGGGGACGCGCTGAACGCGGTGGCCGCCGGACTCGAATTTCATGGTGGCGTATACGTCGGTGCCGGACAGCTCGACGATGACTTCGCGGTAGCCGCCCAAATCGGACGGTGATTCGCTCATCAGTTCGACGCGCCAGCCACGTCGCTCGGCGTAGCGGCTGTACATGCGCAGCAGGTCGCTTGCGAACAGTGCGGATTCTTCGCCGCCCGTTCCGGCGCGAATTTCGAGCATGACGTTGCGCGTGTCGTTTTCGTCTTTGGGGATCAGCATGGTGCGCAATTGCACTTGCAATTGTTCCAGACGCTCTTTGCCGTTTTGAATCTCTTCATTGGCAAAGGCTTTCATCTCGGGATCGGCGAGCATCTCTTCGGCACTGATGATGTCGGCTTCGGTTTGTGTGTATTGTTGAAAGGTTTCGACCACGGGCGTGATTTCGGATAGCTCGCGCGTGAGTTTGCGGTAGTTGTCGATGTCGTCGGTGACGTCGGGTGATTGCAACAATTGGTTGATTTCGAGGTGGCGATCAATCAGTTGATTGAGCTTGTCGCGCATGGAGGGTTTCATAAGCGTCTGAATTGGGGTTGAGTTGCGGTTCGTGGGGTCAAAGCGTGCGCGCCACTGGGGCTTAAATAGGCTGCGTCAGATGATACGATGGGCACTGTGGTACGCAATAATACGAAATGGTTTGGACTGAGCAGACTGGCTAATGCTCGCCATTGTCATTGTTGGCGGGGGTGTCATTGCTCGGCTCTGTGTGCGGATCGTTGAGCCAGTGGTTGGAGACCAGTTGCCATGCTTGGCGCACGGTTTCGTCGGGGTTTTGCACGCCGACGGTCGGCTCGTGCAAGAGTTTGTTGGTCAGGCGTTGCGATAGTTGCGCGCAGAGATTTTGCAGGGTTTTGTGCGTTTCGCTTGATAACTCGCCGCGTTCTTGCAGGCTGTTGAGCGAGCCTAAGACGCGTTCCAATTCGTTTTGGCGCACGCGTTCGGCGCGCGCACGCAGATTCAGGACGCGCGGTCGGTGGGTGCGGCGTTTTTGTTCTTCGATGAATTGTTGTACTTGCGCGTTCACGATTTTTTGCGCGTCGGCCAATGCGGCAGTGCGCTGTGCGCTGTTGTGTGCAACGATGTTGGACAAATCATCCACGGTGTAGACGTAGGCGTCGTCCAACTGGCTCACGGCTGCCTCGATGTCGCGCGGTACACCCAGATCCACCATGACCACGGGACGGCGACGGCGTGCTTTGATCGCCGATTCGACCATGCCCAGACCGATGATCGGTAGGGTGCTGGCGGTACAGGTGACCACGACGTCAAAGCGTGCCAATTGTTCGGCCAGTTCGGTCAGGCGAATCGCTTGTGCATTGGGCGTCGGGTGCGCGGCGAGTAATGCCTGCGCGCGCTCGAGCGAGCGATTGGCGACGGTGAGGCTTTTCGGCTGCGCACCGACGATGTGTGCGGCGACGACATCCATCATTTCACCTGCGCCGACCAGCAGCACATGCAGGCGGTGAAAGTCTTCGAAGACACGTTTGGCCAGTTTGACCGCAGCGGCGGCCATGGATACGGAGTGTTCGCCAATCGCGGTGTTGGTGCGCACGTCTTTGGCCACGGCGAAACTTTTTTCAAACCAGTGTCGCAGCTCGCTGCCCATGGTGTTGGCCTCGAACGCGATGCGTGCGGCTTGTTTCATTTGTCCCAAAATTTGCGGCTCACCCAGCACCATTGAGTTCATGCCGCTGGCGACGGCGAACGCGTGATTGAGCGCGGATTCGTCTTGCAAAATATACATGTGCTCGGTCAACTCACTCAGGGGCACATCGTGGTAGGTCGCCAGCCACTGCAAAATCGCGCGCTCCGGGTGCTTGTGTTCGTGTGCATGGCTCAGATACACCTCCATGCGGTTGCAGGTGGACAATACGGCCAGTTGCGCAGGGGGCTGATTCGCCTGTGTGTCGTTGGGGTCGTTCAGGCTGTTTTGCAACTCAGGCAGCGCATGGTTCAGCTCGGACGGCGCAAACGCGATCCGCTCGCGCAAGGCCAGCGGAGCGGTGGTGTGATTTAAGCCGATAACGAACAAAGCCATAAAGTGATGTGTGACTGCGATAGAGGACGAAAACAGGGGGGCGAAAACTAGGTGATGATCCAATGCTTTTTGCGCCCAATCAACCAAAAGCCCGAGAAGGCTTTGACGAAACTTGGTATTATACCCGCCAAATGAGCAAACGGCTATGCGCAATCATGCCTCTTTATTCGAGAAACTGTGCAGGCGCATGGGCTTATGTCTGATGTCGCCAATTCAATGACGGCCGAATGTTTGCCTCAATATCCTCAAGGAATGTGTGACATGTTTTTTCAACAAGAGTTGTGGCTCATCATCGTCGGCCTGATTGTCGCGAAGGTGGTGCAAAAAACCAATCAATCGCCGGTAGCGTACAAATCCATCGCGCTGTGGTCGTGCCTGTTCAGCCTGATCGTTGGCGAATTGGGCATGTTGACACAACTGTTTTTTCCTTCCGATCCCCTCGGGTTGGCGGTGACGGCTCTGGCGGCGCTGATCGCAGCCAAAGTGGTCATCGGCAGCCGAACCGGTGCGAATCAAGCGGGCAAATCCCATAAAACCACAAAAACTGATCGTCGTACCACGTCAAGCAAGGCGAAAAACCGTTGAGGCGGTTGGCGGAATGACCTTTTCGCGATAATTTTCTATTCTCTCGGTTTTATTGGTAAATCGGCATAAAACCGCCGTTTCTTTTGGTTGGATTGACTTTGAATTTGCACCGTCATGGTGCTACGATGTATGCTGTTTCATAAGAATAACAACTGGGCAGCGGGGCTTCGTTCCCCTTTTTCTGCCCAAAAAGACTCGCATAAATTCAAATAACAAGGAGTGTTCATCATGAGTCAGTCGGTAAAATTGATCGGGGTATTGATTCTGGCGGTGATTTTGTGGTTTGTGCCGCATCCGGCGGGCTTAACCGATCAGGCATGGCATATTTTCGTGGCCTTTATCGCGGCGATTTTGGCCATCATTATCAACGCGACCTCGATTTTGGCGGCCTCTTTGATCGCCACGGCGGTGGTGGTGTTTACCAAAGCCATGCCCGCAGCCAAAGCCTATGAGGGCTTTTCGCAAGGTTTCGTGATTTTGATTGTCGTCGCCTTTATGATTTCCAATGTGGTGGTTAAAACAGGTCTGGGCAAACGCATCGCACTGACGATGATCAAATGGTTTGGCAAGTCCAGCCTCGGATTGGGCTACTCGCTGATGGCGACGGACATGATTTTGGCGCCTGCGTTCCCGAGCAACACCGCGCGCTCGGGCGTGCTGTATCCGATTGCGTTGTCGCTGGCGATGGACAGCGGCTCCGACCCTGAGCGCGGCACGCAAAAACGCTTGGGCAGCTATTTGATGATGCTCTCGCTTGCCGGGTTGACCATTTCCTCAGGGATGTGGGTGACGGCGATGGCGGCGAATCTGGCCGGTGTGGAAATGGCCAGGGCGCTCGGCGTCAACATCACGCCGCTCAGTTGGTTACTGTATGCCTTGGTGCCTTCCATTGCCGGCTTTATCCTGATCCCGTGGTTTTTGTTCAAAGTGATGTCGCCGGAATTAAAAGCCACACCGCAAGCGCCGATCATGGCGAAAAAAATGCTGGCTGAGTTGGGGCCGATGTCGCGTTTGGAAAAACTCACGGCTTTGATCTTTGTGCTGATGGTGTTTTGCTGGGCGTTCACCGACCAAATCAACAAAATGTTCCCGAATCTGAACATTGAGCGCACCGCCGTTGCTTTGCTCGGTTTGGCGATATTGCTGATTGCCAAAGCGTTTAATGACGATGATTTGAAAAAGCAAGGTACGGCTTTGACCACCTTCATTTGGTTTGCTCTGCTGTACGCACTCAGCACCGGATTGAATAGCTCGGGCTTTATGAGCTACGCGGGCAAAATTTTGACCAACTACGTTACCGGCATGCCGTGGGTCTGGGTGTATGTGATTTTGGTGGTCGGCTATGTGCTGATCCACTACCTGTTTGTCAGCCAGACCGCACAGATGATGGCGCTGTTCAGCGTGTTTTTAGCGGTGGGTATCGCTTCGGGTGTGAATCCGACGCTGTTGGCCATGATGCTGCTGCTCGCCACCAACTTTAACTCCGCGATTACGCCGCAAGGCTCCAGTGCCAATGTGCTGTTTGCCGGTAGTGGCTACCTGACCACCAGCGAGATTTATTGGTACGGCGGCTTGGTGACGCTGCTCAATACGGTGCTGTTTTTGACCGTTGGTACGGCGTGGATTTTGCTGGTGTATCGCATGATCGCTTGATGCGGCAAACGAGTTCGTATGAGACAAACAATCCGAGGCTTTGGCGAGCCTCGGATTTTTTATGATGACGGCCGGGATTAACGCTCCTATCAGCCCGATTTCCTTGATAACACGGCTGAATGGGCATGGTACAATCTGCCCCCAATAGTGCAATTTGCTCCAATTTGTCCCAAACAGGCTGAATGCTTGCCGATCCGGCGATCGGCGCATTGACGATAATCAACCCACTGAGCTGAATAACACAGAATGACAACGACAAAAAAAACTCATAGCGCTTTGAACACAGATGACGAGTTGGCATGGATCGAGCAGCCTTTGCCGGATGTCCGGCAGAATGAAACTGCTTTGGACAGTGCCAGTTTGGCCAAATTCAAGGATATTGTGCGCTTTGCCAGTCAATATTGGGGGGGCGTTGGTGCATTGCTGATCGCCACGTTATTGATTTTGGCGCTGATTTTATTGGTGACCAATGACGCGGTGTACAACTGGGCGCGTACCTATGTGATCGCTACTGATGCGGCTTTGAGTGCGGGCGCATGGGGTTCGTTTGCCAAGCGCATTTTTGCGGTGCTGGCTGCATTGGCAGCGATTGGGGCGGTGTATTATGGGCTGCTGCGCTATACGAAAATCGGCGCCGAGCGTATTCACGCATGGGGTTTGTCGTTTTTGGTGCTGTTGCTGGCAACGATCAATGTGAAAATCGGTGTCGAGCTGATCGAATGGTCGGGCGTGTTTTGGGAGGATGTGAAAAATAAAAACGTTGCGGCGTTTATCCCCGGCCTGATTTGGTTTGCCAAGCTGGCCTTCGCAGGAATTTTGGTCGGCGTGTATCGCATCTTTTTCAGCCAGTTACTACAAATTCGCTGGCGCACATGGCTCACCGAGCAGTTCAGTGAGCGCTATTTTTCACAAAATCGTTTTTATCATCTGGAGCAAATTCACGGTCAGGACAACCCCGATCAACGAATTGCCGAGGATTTAAACCGCCTGACCGATATGGCGATCGGGCTGTTTTTTGGTTTTTATTTGGCCTCGTTGTCGGTGTATGAATACTCCAAAGCCATGCTTAAACTGTCTGGCGATTTGGATACCACCGTATTCGGCCATGCGATTCACATTCCCGACTATATGTTTTGGGCGGTGATTGTCTACACCATCATCGGCTCGGTGGCGATTCACTTTATCGGTCGCCGATTGGTGAAAATCAATGTACTGCGCGAACGCTACAACGCTGATTTTCGTTACCACCTGATTCGTGCGCGCGAGTACGCGGAGGGCATCAGCTTTTTGCAAGGCGATGCGCATCACCTGCGCGGCGCGCGTCATTTTTTCACCATCATCCGCGCCAACTGGTATCACTATATGTACCGCATTAAGGCGCTGGGTTTTTCTCAAAATATTTACGGACAAATTGGGATTATTTTCCCGGTGATTGTTGCCGTGCCACGCTATTTTTCGGGGCAAATCACTTTTGGCGCGATCATGCAGGTGCTGCGCGCCTTTGGCGAGCTGCGCGAGGCACTCAGTTGGTTCATTGATAATTACAGTACTTGGGCGGAATTACGCGGCTCCAGCACGCGGATTTTCAATCTGGATAAAGATTTAAATCGAGTGGATCAACTGCACGCCCAGTCGAATCTGCACGTCGCGGTGAACAATGTCGGCGGCGTGGCGCTGACCCACGCGACGCTGGCGCGCCCGCAAAAGACCGAAGACGGACGTTTGAGTGAACTGCCGCAGGTGGTTGATCTGGACTGGCAAATCACTCAGGGCGAGCGTTGGCTCGTGACCGGCGCATCCGGCTCGGGCAAAAGCACGATTTTGCGAGCGGTTGCGCATCTGTGGCCGTTTGGCCAAGGCCATATCGATGTGCCGAGCAAAGGCAAAATGCTGTTCCTGCCACAAAAACCCTATATGCCAATCGGCTCATTGCGCGAGGCGCTGTCCTATCCCGATGCGCCGGAGCGGTTCAATGACGCGGCGTATGAAACCGCGCTGGAAATGGCGCAGTTATCGCATTTGGCTGGGCGGCTGGATGAGCACAATAACTGGTCGTGGCTGCTCTCCGGCGGCGAACAGCAGCGTTTATCGTTTGCCCGACTGTTTTTGCAACGGCCGCAATACGTCTTTTTGGACGAAGCCACCAGCGCACTGGACGAGGAAAACGAGAAAACACTGTACCAAACCATGCTGGCATTTTTGCCCGATATGACGCTGGTCAGCGTGTCGCACCACCCGCAGTTGACGCAGTTCCACCACAAACGTTTGCATTTGGAAAAAGACGGGGCGGGTAGCTTTAAACCGATTCAGTCTGTGATTTGATGGTGAGATGAAGAAAGTATTGCTGTTCACATTGCTCGCGCCACCCTTAGGGACTTTGATTTTCTTGGGTTTTTTGCTTGGAGTGTCTTTTTTCAATCAGCCAGGATTGTCATCTGTTGAGTTGTTTGCATTGATGCTGCTTTCGCTGCCTGTGTTTGCTATTGGTGGTTATGTCTTGGCGATTGTGCCTGCACTGATTGTTGGCATATTTGCCAGTGTGTTGCGCTTCAAAAAGCCGATGGTTAACTATGTGTTACTGATTGGTTTCAGCGCCTTTGCCAGTTATCTTTGGTTCTTGGTCAATCCGTTGGCTGATGAAAAAATGACGCTAAGCGTTGTGAGTATGGATGTTCTCATTGCGATAATGACGACAGCGATTCTCGGTTATTTTTCAGTATTTAAGATGAAGTAAAAGCCTGTTTATCAGACGATTCAATTTTGTGGACGATTTGTTTTATGCAATACACCGGTTTACGTGACTTCATGACCCAACTCGAAAAAATGGGTGAACTCAAACGCATCCACCAGCCGATTTCACCGGTGCTGGAGATGACCGAGATTGGCGACCGCACCTTGCGCAAGGGCGGGCCGGCGCTGCTCTATGAAAACGTCGTGCATGAAGGCAAAAAATACGACTACCCCGTTTTGGCGAATTTATTCGGCACGCCGCGTCGTGTTGCACTCGGCATGGGTGCGCAGGATGTGAGCGAGCTGCGCGCGATTGGTCAACTGCTGTCGAATTTGAAAGAGCCGCAACCGCCCGCAGGGCTGAAAGAAATCGGCAAGCTGGGTGAAATGGCCAAAGCGGTTTGGGACATGCGTCCGAAAATGGAAAAACACGCGGCGGTGCATGAAATCATCCTCGAAGGTGACGACGTCGATCTGACACAACTGCCGATCCAGCACTGCTGGCCGGGTGACATCGCGCCGCTGCTGTCGTGGGGCTTGGTCGTGACCAAAGGGCCGCATAAAGCTCGGCAAAACCTCGGTATTTATCGCCAACAAGTACTCGGGCGCAATAAACTCATCATGCGCTGGCTCGCGCATCGCGGTGGCGCGCTCGATTTTCGCGATCATTGTCTCGCGCATCCGAATACGCCGTTCCCGATCAGCGTTGTGCTCGGCTGTGACCCTGCGACCATACTCGGTGCGGTCACACCTGTGCCTGACACATTGAGCGAGTATCAATTCGCCGGACTGCTGCGCCACGGCCGTACGGTTTTGACGAAATGTATCGGTAATGATTTGACCGTCCCCGCGAATGCCGAAATCGTACTCGAAGGTGTTTTGCACCCGAACGAAACCGCGCTCGAAGGGCCGTTTGGCGATCATACCGGTTACTACAACGAGCAGGAAACTTTCCCTGTGTTTACCGTTGAGCGCATCACCATGCGCAAAAATCCGATTTACCACAGCACCTACACCGGCAAACCGCCGGATGAGCCAGCTGTGCTTGGTGTGGCGCTCAACGAAGTGTTTGTGCCGCTGCTGCAAAAACAATTCCCCGAAATCGTCGATTTTTACCTACCGCCGGAAGGCTGCTCGTACCGCATGGCGATCGTGTCGATCAAAAAACAATACGCCGGTCACGCCAAACGCGTGATGTTCGGCGTGTGGTCGTTCCTGCGCCAATTCATGTACACCAAATACATCATTGTGGTCGATGACGACATCAACACACGCGACTGGAATGAAGTCATCTGGGCGATCACGACGCGCATGGATCCGACGCGCGACACCACGCTGGTGGACAACACACCGATTGACTACCTCGATTTCGCCTCTCCGGTGTCGGGGCTTGGTTCGAAAATGGGGCTGGACGCGACCAATAAATGGCCGGGCGAAACCACGCGCGAGTGGGGTACGCCGATTGTCATGGATGCGGCGGTGAAAAGTAAAATTGACGGACTCTGGGCAGATTTGGGGTTGTGATTATCGATCAGCCGTGGCGTGATGATTCGAAAAAGGGTTGAGTGATGCGAAAAAACAAATGGTTATTGACTGGGGCGGTGCTGATTGCCGGTTTGTTTGTTTGGAGTGCAATGAGCCGATTGCCTGCGTTTGAGCAGTCTCAAAATACCGAACCTGCACACCAGAATAAGGATTCTGTTTTGTCGCGGGCTTTGGCGCCGAGTGTGAACGCGCATCCGAATTTGTCGGGTTTGTATCCTTTGGGCAGCGGCTACGATGCTTTTGTGGCGCGTGCTTCGCTGGCTGCCGCTGCGCAACATACCTTGGATGTTCAATATTATATTTGGCATAACGATATCTCCGGCAAGATGCTGTTTCACGCCTTGAAACAGGCGGCTGATCGCGGGGTACGGGTGCGTTTGTTGTTGGACGACAATAACACGCGAGGTATGGATCCGACGTTACAGACTTTGGATCGCCATGCGAATATTGAAGTTCGTCTGTTCAATCCATTTGTTAATCGCGATTTTCGTGCGCTGGGTTATTTAACCGATTTTCCGCGCTTGAATCGCCGTATGCATAATAAATCGTTTACTGCGGACAATCAGGTGAGCGTGGTGGGTGGGCGCAATGTGGGCGATGAGTATTTTGAGGTGGGTGACGGCACGCAGTTTGTGGATTTGGATGCTTTGGTGGCAGGGCAAGTCGTACCCGAGATAACGGCCGATTTTAATCGCTATTGGTATAGCGCTTCGGTCTATCCCTTGGCCTCTATTGTGACCAAAGATGTACCCGAGCAAGCGCTTGATTTGAGTGTGCAAGAGCAAGAAACGACTAAAGCGCGCGCTTATATCGAGGCTTTACATCAATCACAATTAGGCATTGAGCTACAAAACGGCAGTGTCGCATTTGATTGGGTGCCCATCCGTTTAATCAGCGATGATCCGGCAAAAGGTTTGGGCTTGGATAACCCCGAAACCGCCATTGGTGCAAAGATTAAAGAGGTATTGCAAGAGCCTCAACGTGAGTTGCTTTTGGTTTCTCCTTATTTTGTTCCTACGCAATCAGGGGTGGACGCATTTAAGGAGCTTCGTGCCAAGGGGGTTCACGTATCGGTGCTGACCAACTCATTGGATGCGACGGATGTCTCAATCGTTCATTCCGGCTATATCAAATATCGCCACGCGCTCTTGGATTCAGGAGTGCAGCTATTCGAGTTGAAAAAAACGGTATCCGGCAAAGTAGGTCGTGATCGATTTTTGACTGGTAATTCAGCGTCAAGTTTACATGCCAAAACATTCTCCGTGGACGGTCAGCGTGTTTTTATCGGCTCCTTTAATTTAGATCCACGCTCGGCTCGGCTCAATACCGAAATGGGGATCGTGGCAGAACATCCGCAACTGGCGCAAAATATGACGACGCAACTGCACGCACAAATGCCTGACCTTGCCTATCAAGTCAAGCAAGACGCACAAGGCAATCTGACGTGGCAAACACGTACAGCGCAAGGACAAGATATCATGCTCGAACACGAGCCTGAAACAGGTGTGCTCAAACGGGCGTGGGTGCAATTTTTATCGTGGCTGCCTTTGGAGCGGATGCTCTGAGCGGCGGGTAACAAAGCAATATTACGATGGCTTTTCTAACGTCTCACATGCTCAGTAAATACTGAGCTTTTACGCTGTTTGCCTGAGATTTTCTACTGCATGAACATTAAAGTTGATGGGTGGTGAGTGGATTCGGGATTGTAGTGAATAAGAATTGCTGCATTTTCGCTGTTTAATGCTTAGGAGATTGAGTGGAGTACATCCTATGAATACCCATATTCAAATTGATGGGCAGGGCGAAGACACCATCGTCATGCTCCATGGCTGGCCGGATACTGGCGCGCTGTGGGCGCGGCAGGTGGCGGATTTACAGGCGGATTATCGCTGTGTGCGGCTCACCTTGCCGGGTTTTGCCGCGGATGAGCAAAGTCGGGCGTTGAGCATGGATGAGGTGGTGGCGTGGTTGGATGAGTCAATTCGGTCTGTGAGTGATCGCCCCGTGATTTTGATGGCGCATGATTGGGGTGCGGTTTTTGCTTATGCTTATGTGCGCGCTCATCCTGAGCGTGTAGCGCGCCTGATCGGTCTGGATATTGGCGATACGTCGGAGGCGTTTACGCGTCGTTTGCCGCTCAAGCACAAGTTGATGATGTTGGGTTATCAATTACCGCTGGCTGTGTCCTATCGTTTGCCGCGCCGTTGGGCGACGCCGCTCACGCGTCGGATTGCACGGGTTTTACGCGCGCCTGCTGCGCCTGAATCTATTCATGAGGGTATGAATTTCCCTTATTTTCAGGCGTGGTTCGGCGGCAAGGCGCGCTATCGGTCATCAGCGGAGTTCATCCCGCCTTGTCCGATGCTGTTTGTCTATGGCACGCGCAAGCCGTTTCAGTTCTTTGCGCCAGAGTGGGCGCAGAAAATTGCTGCTCTACCGAACAGTCAGGTCACCGCTATGCGTGCGGGGCATTGGATGATGGTGGATGCGCCGGATGAATTCAATCGCATTGTACGTGAGTGGTTGGCACGCACGCCTGATGCGGACTAAGAATGCGTGGAGCCTTGCGCTTTAGCGCAAGCACGCAATCAAATCACTGGGTAACATCGCTGTTTGGCCGAATAGCTCAGCCGCCCGATCACCCGCTGCGCCATGTAGATAGACACTTAAAATTGCGGCGATGTCTGGCGCATAGCCCTGTGCCAAATGCGCCAAAATCACACCAGTGAGCGCATCGCCACTACCGCCTTTGGCCATACCCGGGTTGCCCGTGGTGTTGTAAAAACTGCGCCCGTCGGGCAGGGCGGTGCAGGTATGCGCTCCTTTGAGTACGATAATCACATCGTAGCGCTGTGCAAACATGAGTTGTGCCTGCTGGCGCAGCGCGTTGGTTGAGATATCCCAATGCAAATGCGCGACCAAGCGCTCAAATTCCTTCGGGTGCGGCGTGAGGATGCTGTTCGGTGGTAGCAATGCCAATAAATCCGGCTCGCTCGCCATGATATTTAATGCGTCGGCATCCAGAACAAGAGGCTTGGGTGGTTTGGGCTGTTGGGCGAGGCTGTGCAATAACGCGCGCAAGGCATGGCGGGTTTCGGCAGATTGACCGATGCCGCAGCCGATTCCAATGGCGTCGTATGACGCGGCATTAATGGTCTCGCTCCAAACGCGCTCATTCGCATCGGTGTGTACCATGGCCTCGGGCGCGGCGGTTTGCAGTGACGTATAGCCGCAATTCGAACTGTGAACGGTTAATAATCCCACACCGCTGCGCAAACACGCTCGCGCCGCCAAAATCGCCGCGCCGATGGTTCCGTGCGCACCCGCGATGAGCAATGCGTGGCCGAATGTGCCTTTATGCGCAAACTTGCCGCGTGCTGTGCGCTGTGCTTGCGCCCATTCGCTCGTCACCCATTGCATCGCGCTGTGTTGCGCGGTGATGGCTTGCTGGCTCAAGCCGATGGGTAAAATCTGCCAGTCGCCGACGCGCTCGGCATTCTCCGGCCAGAGCAAGGCGGGCTTGGCGCATTCAAAGGTCACAGTGTGTGTGGCGTGTATCACTGGCCAATCTGCAGGCGTATGCGCGTCGCTCAGTAAACCCGAGGGTAGATCAATGGCAATGAGTGCGGCCGCGGTGTGTGCATTCAGACGCTCAATCACCTGTGCCAACAACCCCTCCGCCGCGTGCGTCGTACCCGTTCCCAGCAATGCATCGATCAGGCAATCGCGCTCAGTGAATGCGCAGGGTTCGGGTAACTCGGCTATGTGCTGAATGCGCTCAATCATGCATTCAATGATATGCTCTGTGGAGGCGTTCTGTTGGTTTGCCAACGTCTGTAAACGCTGCCAATTGTTCGCAGCGTCGGAACTCATGGCGCTCATCAACGCATCTCCGGTGCTGTGGTCAATCAGATAGGCGCATGCGGTTTGACCACGCGCGCGTAACAATCGCGTGATCGCCAGACCGTCGCCACCGTTATTACCCAGTCCACAAAATATGTGGTAGCGCGTGTTGCTCGGCATGTGTGCCAGCAGCCAGTCCACGCAGGCCAATGCCGCGCGCTCCATCAGGTCTATCGAGGCAATCGGTTCGTCGTGAATGGTGGCGCTGTCCACCGCGCGCATTTGCGCGGCGGTCAGTATGGACGCGTTGGCTGGATTCACAATGGGTTATTTCCAAACAATTTACGCTAAAAGTTGTGAAAACACTTTATCTTGACGGATTTGATCCACGGCTTCTTGCGCTTTTGCCAACAGTTTTTCCACACCCAATTGATCGTTGCCAATGATCATCACGACGGCTTGATTGGCCTGCGATGGCGAGAGTTTTTTATGCTCAACCAGCCAGTCGGTCAATGCGAGCAGGCGCAGTCCTTGATCCTTGAGTGCGCCGAGTTCGGCGATCAGCCAACTCATGGCGTAGTACGCATGGGTATTCAGATACAGGATGTGCGTCATGCCCTCAACCTGCGGCAATTGATTGAACGGTGATTGGACGATGGTCTCGGTCGCGTATTTGGCAAATGCTTCCGGCATCGGTTCGCTCGGCGCGAGGTTGATAAAACCTTTGAACGCCTGCGGATAGATGCTCAACCAGCGCACGTCGCGGCGCAGCTCATGCATGTCACGCTCAACTTCTGTGATCGGGCGTTTGAGTTGTTGCTTCAACTCGGCCAGCGCGCCTTTGTAGTGCTTTTTCAATGCCTTGCGCATTTTTTTATCACTGAGCCAGTCGATTTTTTTGTACATCTTTTGAATTTTTTTCAGGCGATCAGATTGCGCCTCGGCGCCATCGGTTGCGGTGGTGTCGAAGTTATCGAGCCAACCGTATTGCTCCAACAGAGTATTCATTTGCGCGGCGGCGATCGTGCGATGGGTTTCCAAATTTTGTTGAAATTCAGGTAACTGCTTGATTTTTTTGAAATCCTTGAGCAAGCCCGTGTAGTAATCCATCACGCCCAAACCGTCTTCGAGCGCTTTAAACTGCTCGTTCAGGCGCGCCATTTTTTTGTCATCTTGTGCGCTCATCAGCACGCGGCTCATGCCTTCCAAATAAAACAGCGGCGTGCGCGCGTCGTGTTCGAGCAGATAGGTCGCAGGATCGGATGAGCCGGCCGCCTGTTGCAACAATCGCGCCCACAGGGTGGTGTAGTGTATAAACAGTTGTTTGCTGTGTTTCATGAGATCCTCCAAGCGGTTTAATCATACTTTTATTATACGCCGCCTCCATCGCTCTGCGCGCGAATCTTCGCGCATCTTGTGGGTATGCGCTGACTTTGTGCTGGCTTTGAGTCCAGTTTGTGTTACAATTCGCGCCGCTTTCGGACTGTTTCCGTCGGGCTTTCTTAATTTTCCCTCCGCCTATTTTGCGGACTTTGGAGTCTCTATCATGGTTGTCATTTGGACTGCTTTATATGTCTTGGCGATTTTGCTCGCTAACCTTACTTTGAATCATTTCATTACGCTGCCCGGCGGCTACGGTTTGCTCAGCATCGGTACGCTGTTTTTCGGTGCGGTGTTTACCTTGCGCGATCGTCTGCACATGTTTGGCCTGAAGGCGGTGTATCTTGCCATTGCCTTGGCTTTGCTGGTGAATGCCACGGCAGGCTGGTTTTTGATGGCAGACGAGCCGCATCGACTGCGTTTTCTATTTGCCTCATTCAGCGCGATTTTGATCAGCGAGTTGACCGATACCGTGATTTACCACAATATGATGCAGCGCTCTTGGCTCACGCGCGCGTTGTCGAGCAACGCGATCAGCATTCCGCTGGATACCATTTTGTTCACCTTGCTGGCGTTTTACGGCATCATGAGCACGGCGGAAATGGTGCAAATCGTCTATGCCGATTTGATTTTTAAAGCGATTGTGGCGACGTTGGTGGCATTGGCGGTGCATTTCGGCTTAAAAAAGCGCAGCGGCGCGGCTAAATTGGCCGTATAAATAGATCGGTTTAAAGCTATGACTTGGCAAACACACGATTCCGCGCACGTCGCTGCGCCGCTGAAAACCATTAGCAACGCTGCGCCCGAATTGCAGACCCAGATTGAGCATGTGATTGACCTGCCGATCCTGTGTCTGCGCAGCCAAAATCCCGCGCACGGCAGCACCCTGAGTATTGCCTACACACCGACTGAGCGCATTCTCGAATTGTTCGCACTGGATGCCTACATCAAAGCCTACATCGGCCACACAGTGGTGCGCGATATGGAATTTTTCGTGCAAACCATTGCCGCCGAATGCGCGCGGGTACTCGAAGTGCCGGTCGAGTGCGTCGGTCGTATTCGCTACAACGGCTTGAGCATGGGGCAAAATATTCGGGTGTGTGCGGGTTCGTAAGTGTTTCGATGAGAAACACACACATAGGAAAAACAAATAGGGGCGCTGTGATGCGCCCCTATCGTTTTTAAGCAGTTTAATCAATCATTAAGCTGATTTTTGTACCGCTTGAATCGCCGTTAATGCAATGGTGAAGACGATGTCGTCCACCAGTGCACCGCGTGACAAGTCATTCACCGGTTTGCGCAGACCTTGCAACATCGGGCCAACCGCAATCACGTTGGCCGAGCGTTGTACCGCTTTGTAGGTGCAGTTACCGGTGTTCAGGTCTGGGAAGACAAACACGGTGGCGCGACCGGCGACTTTGGAATTCGGTGCTTTGGATTTACCAACCGATTCGACCGAGGCGGCGTCGTATTGCAACGGGCCGTCAATCGCCAAATCAGGACGTTGGGTTTGCGCGATTTTGGTCGCTTCGGCCACTTTTTCCACTTCAGGGCCTGCGCCCGATGTGCCGGTGGAGTAGGAGATCATCGCGACGCGCGGCTCGATGCCGAATGCTTTGGCGGAGTCGGCGGATTGAATTGCGATGTCGGCCAATTGTTCAGCGGTTGGGTTCGGATTGATCGCGCAGTCACCGTAGACCAGCACTTGATCGGGCATGAGCATGAAAAATACGCTGGAGACGATGTTCGCACCCGGCGCGGTTTTGATGATTTGCAGTGCTGGGCGCACAGTGTTGGCGGTGGTGTGTACCGCGCCGGAGACCAGACCGTCGATTTCGTCCAGAGCCATCATCACGGTGCCTTGCATCACGGTGTCTTGCAATTCTTCCAGTGCTTTTTCTGGCGTCATACCTTTGGCTTTGCGCATTTCGACCAATGAGGCAACGTAGTTTTCACGGGTCAATGCCGGATCCATACACTCGAGTTCTGCCGGTACGGTCAAGCCTTGTTCGGCGGCAACACGCTCGACATCTTCGCGTTTGGCCATCAAAACGCAACGCGCGATTTTTTTCTCGGTACAGATGATGGCGGCTTTGACGGTGCGCGGTTCGTCCCCTTCGGGCAGTACGATGCGTTTGTTGGCCTGACGTGCTTTTTCGATCAGCAGGTGACGGAACTCGGGTGGGGAGAAGAATTGTTCGGTCTCGGCAGTCGCGCGCGCTTTGATGTCAGCGATGTTCAATGCGCTGGCGACAGCGGCGGTTTGGTCAATTGAGCCGATGACTTTGCCTTTGGCAACGTGCAGGTTTTGTACCGCTAAATCGGTGCAGATGGCTTGTACGTGCTCTGGTTTGGCTGCGACGAATACGACGTCGGCTTGCAGATTGCGAATCAGTTGGCCGTTCAATTGTGCGGCGTAGGGCGCGAGTGCGCCGGCTTGTTCAAAATCCGCGACCACACCCTCAACCACGACGACTTGTGCGTCGGCTGCGGCGGCGTAGTAGGCGACGATAATGTCTTCCATCAATTGGTCGCTGTTGCCAGTGGCGAGTAATTGCGCGGCTTTTTCAACCGCAACGCCTTGGCCAATCGGTTTGAATGGGGTGACTTTTAAGCCTGTATTTTGTAATTCGGTGACCAAGCCGTTCACCACGGGTTTCATGTCCGAACCTGCGCCCATTGGCGCGACATACAATGCATACATTTTAGTGTCCTTTGTCAAAAAATAAGGGTGTGTGAACACTTGATTGTATCAAGGTTCACGCACCCGTTTCATTCAATCAATAGTTTTCAAAGCTCACATGCTCTGCCTTGCCCGAGGTGCGGGTCAGACGGTAGGTGTCGAGCGCGATCATCAGTTCTTCGTTGGTGTTCACGACCATCGCGCGCGTGCTGCCGGCGGTGGTGATGACAGCGGTTTTGCCGCCGTAGGTTTTGTCATTGACCGCAGCGTCAACGATGAAGCCGAGGAAACGCAGATGCCCCAATACTTTTTCACGGATGATGGCAGAGTTTTCGCCAATGCCGCCGGTGAACACCAGCGCGTCAATGCGTTGCAACGGAACCATGTATTCGGCAATGTATTTGGCCAGACGATAGCAGAACATGTCCAATGCCAATTGTGCTGCGGAATTGCCTTTGTTCGCCGCTTCGGTCAACTCGCGACAGTCGTTGGTCAACTCGGAAATACCGAGCAAGCCGGATTTTTTGTTCATCAAATCCAATACCGCTTCGGCAGAAACGTTCAGACGCTCCATCATATAGGTGATGATGGCCGGATCAATGTCACCGGTGCGCGTGCCCATGATCAAACCCGGCAATGGTGTGAAACCCATCGAGGTGTCCACGCTTTTACCGCCTACTACGGCGGCAACGCTCGAACCATTGCCCAAGTGGGCGCTGATGATGTTCAGGTCGGACTGTGGTTTGCCGAGCAATTCAGCGGTTTTTTGCGTGATGTAGCGGTGGCTGGTGCCGTGGAAACCGTAGCGACGCACATGGTGGTCGCGTTCCCATGAACGCGGCGTGGCGTACAGGTAGGCGTAGTCCGGCATGGTTTGGTGGAATGCGGTGTCGAATACGGCGACTTGTGGCAAGTTGGGCAATTGCTCCGCGCAGACTGCGATACCGAGCAGGTTGGCAGGGTTGTGCAATGGCGCCAAGGCATTGCATTCGGTGACTTTGTCGACCGTTTCTTGCGTAATCAGCACAGAGTCGCTGAAATAGTCGCCGCCGTGTACGGTGCGATGACCGATTGCGGTCAATTTTTCGAGCAAGCCGTGGGCTCTCAAGACCTCAACCAATTTGGCCAGCGCTTCGGTGTGCGCGGCATTGCCGAGTTTGTACACTTCTTTTTCTTCGCCGATTTTGATGGCGATTTCTGCGTTGTCACTACCCAATTTTTCGGCCAAACCGCTGACCAGCATGACCTGTTCGAGCGGTTCCATGACCGCAAATTTGACCGATGAACTGCCGCAATTGATGACTAAAATCATGAGGTTCTCCTTGTAATAGATAATGATGCGTAAACGCAGAATGGATTGGACTTTTGGCCATAGAAACTGAAAAATAGTAGCATGCCGATACTTACGGACTACTTACTAAGAATGAGCATGAAAAAATCCTGATAAAACAAATGCTTGTGTTTCAGATGGTTGATCAATAGGGTCATATTAAACTTCAGTACACGATTTAAGAAGTATGCCGTCATACTTGCATAAGCAGGTGTCCGGAATCGCCACTAAAAACAATAAATTAGAATCACAACCGGATGCCCGCTTGCGTGGGCATGACGGCGTTTTATTGAGAGTGTTCACTGTGTTGCAGCCTTTAATGCGTGTGTTTTTGTGTGATCTGATGGATATGCGTCAGAAGATTTTTATTTATGTATGTTTTGAAGCGCTTGTTTTTAAGCGACCTCAAAATGACGGGCGTATTTACGGGATACGTCGTCCATGCGCAAATAGGTGAAAAAATCGGCGCAGTGAAAGTCCGCATCATAGGCCGGTTCGCCGCAGACTTTACCGCCCAAACGCACATAGCCTTTGAACAAAGCCGGTAAAACCACTTTGACGTCGGGATGGACCGCCGTTTGTTGCTCGGGTGTGAACGGAATGTGTGGCGTGATGTGAAAGCGCTCGGTAAATGCGCCGGATTCTTTGAGTAATTCTTTGACATCAGCGATCGCCGGTGCGTGCGCGCCAATCGGTACGCTGGTGCAGCCCATGATGATGGTGTAGCCGTTTTCTTTGGCAAAATTGAGCGTGGCTTTCCACAGGAGCAAGACCACTGAGCCGTTGCGAAAGTCTTTGTGCACGCAGGCGCGTCCGACCTCCATCAGCGTGGATGCTTCGTCGGATTGGAGCAGGTCGGAGATGTCGAATTCTTGTTGGGTGTACCAACCGGTTTTTTGTGCCACGTCGGGCGTGATGATGCGATAGGTGCCGACGACTTCGCCGGTTTGGTTGTCACGCACATAGAGGTGGCGGCTGTAGGCGTCAAACTGGTCACGATCCAAACCGTGTTCACCCTGTAATTTCACGCCCAGTTCGTCGGCGAAGACGTTATAGCGCAGGCGTTGTACTTCTTCAATTTCAGCGGTGGTTTGTGCCCAGTGAACGGAAAACGGTTCCAACGGCGCGTTTATGGTTTGTTGTTGTGCGGTATTCATAGGAACCAAGGTTCACTCCTCTGTGCGGATGGGCTGTACGTGGTTAATCGATGGGATAGTGCATTCACGACGTTTGACCATGACATCTGCGATTTTTGACCTGCCATCTGTAATCGGTATTTTTAGTCGTGTATTTTATCAGTTCCGCGCCACTTATTTTGTGATTTTCGCTTTCGATTTAATGACAATGTGTCGGCAATTCGGTTGTATAGAACGATATCCACTCGGTTTGCCCAATGACGTGGTCTAAAAAATGCTTATGAATCATGGATGGGGTGTTGCGCTGCATATCCTATTGCTCAATGGTCTGGTTGAGTTGTCTAAAGCAATGCCAATCAAGTCACATTCGTTGACACACAGGAAGATGATTCGATGATGAGCGAGTGGTTCATCGGCGTAAAATCGCGATCGGACGTGTCAGTACGCCCGAAAGCGTCGTGAAACCGGATACACGAATTGACAAAAACAACCTTTACCGATAGAGTTACGCCACCTGCTGGGAGAGCATTGCGCCGTGCGTTTTGAGCCGCGTGATCGCCGAAGGTGTACCCCAAAAACTCTCAGGCAAAAGGACTGGCAGGTTGAAACCCAAACGGGTTGGAATAATTTCTGGAGAGCGTTTTCGGCGCAGCGGTATAGCGCAGGCAAAACCACCGAAGGGGCGCGCAAATGCTGCATTTGCCACAATCTCTCAGGTATCAGGGACAGAATAGGGAATCCGTGCGGTGATGGCGTGGCCATCGTTGCAAATGTTTTATGACCTATTTTGGACGAATACCATGTCTACACTCAAACACACCCCATTGCATGCCAAGCACATCGCCTCCGGTGCGCGTATGGTTGATTTTGGCGGCTGGGATATGCCCGTGAACTACGGTTCGCAAATCGAAGAACACCACGCCGTGCGTAAAGATGCAGGGATGTTCGATGTCTCGCACATGCGCGTGGTTGATATTCACGGAGCCAAAGTGCGCGACTTTTTGCGTTATGTTTTGGCGAACAACGTCGATAAAGTACAAACCTCCGGCAAAGCCCTGTATTCATGCATGTTGCGCCCCGAAGGCGGCGTGATTGACGATCTGATCGTTTATTTTTTTGCTGAAGACTACTTCCGCTTGGTGGTCAACGCCGGCACGGCAGACAAAGACATCGCTTGGCTGAATGAACAAAATAGCGCCGGTGTTTACGGTTTAACCATCACCCCGCGTCCCGATATGGCACTGATCGCGGTACAAGGCCCGAATGCCCGCACCAAAGTGTGGCAAGCCCTGCCGTTTATCCAAGCTGCATCCGAATCGCTCAAACCGTTCAACGCTGCGTTCGTCGACAACGACGGTGCACAGTGGATGATCGCACGCACCGGCTACACCGGCGAAGATGGCTTTGAAATTGCCTTGCCCGCCCATTTGGTCGAAGTCACTTGGGACGCATTGGTCGCCGCAGGTGTCCAACCGGCGGGTCTGGGCGCGCGCGACACTTTGCGTTTGGAGGCCGGTATGAATTTATACGGTCAAGACATGGACGAAACCGTTAGCCCGCTGAACGCAGGTTTGGCATGGACGGTGGATCTCAAATCCGAACGCGATTTCATCGGCAAAACCGCTTTGGTCAAGGATGGCGCAACGGCGCAAGTCGTTGGTCTGATTCTGCTCGACAAAGGCGTTTTGCGCGCACATCAAGTGGTCCATACCGCACACGGCGCAGGCGAAATCACCAGCGGCACCTTCAGCCCCACCATGCAGCAATCCATTGCCATCGCGCGCGTGCCGGTGGGCGTCGCACTGGGCGATACCGTACAGGTGGCGATTCGCGACAAACAATTGGATGCCAAAGTGGTCAAGCTGCCGTTTGTGCGCAATGGCGCTATTTTGGCAACCGTTTAAATTTGATTATTTAATTTTTTAACCCAACATCAGCAGTAACTGATTGATTGAATCAACACACCCAACAAAGAGGAGAACATCATGACTTCACCCGCACAATTGAAATACGCATCCAGCCACGAATGGGTTCAGGATTTAGGCGACGGCGTATTTGCCGTCGGCATTTCCAACCACGCACAAGAAGCCTTGGGCGACATCGTATTTTTGGAATTCCCTAAAGTCGGCCGCGTGGTCAAGGCCGAAGAAGCTGTGGCCGTGGTCGAATCGGTTAAAGCCGCCAGCGACATCTACGCGCCGATCTCCGGTGAAATCGTCGAGACCAACGACTCGTTGGCTGACACGCCGGAAAACGTCAACAGCGACGCCTTCGGTAGCTGGATGTTCAAAATCAAAGCGGCCAATCCGGCGGATGTAGAAGGCTTGTTGACCGCCGAACAATACGAAGCGGAAAACGCGTAATTGCGGTTTTTTACACTCATATGCAGTCAATACCTTGTCTGCATATGAGGTTCTGTTGCGATCAATAGGATGGATTGATGCGTACATTAAAGCTTTTGGTGATATGGCTGTTGTTGAGTTTTGGTCTGACGGCGCACGCGCAAAGCACTTCTGCAGATGAGGAAGTGATGATGAAGCGCGCTCATGAGATCGGTGTGTTTGTTCAACAAAATAACGCACAAGGTGTTGTTGACTATACCGACGATGCCATCAAAAATCTCGTTGGATATAAGACTTTTTATGCCATGACGAGTGCCGCTATGCAAGCCCTCACAGAGGATGGCACCGTTGTTAAAGAGCTCCAATTTGAAAAGCCATGGCCCGAGATCCAAGGGCAGAACCGAGTGTTCCGCTTAATACCTAAAGTGCAGACTATGTCGATGAGTAACCACACAGGAAGAATGAATGGTTTCTTTTTGGCTGTTAAAAACAGTGATGGTGTTTGGAAGTTTGTCGAAGGGTCGGGTTTAGCCAAAAATCCCAAGTTGACCGAATTATTGTATCCAGATCTACCTAAAGATACGAAATTTCCCGAAGTGAAGCTTGAAATCATCGACGGTTCTGAATAAGTCCAAATCTATTCAATTTGTTAATTATTTTTTAAGGTGTGTTTGATCATGACCTCCACCACTTTCACCAATCGCCACATCGGTCCGAACGAAACCGAGCAGGCGCAGATGCTCAAGACCTTGGGCTACGATACCTTGGACGCATTCATTAATGCCGTCGTTCCTGTGAATATTCGCCGCAAAGACTTTGATTTGGGCGCGTTCGGCGCGGGCTTGTCTGAGGAAGCCGCGCTCAAGCGTTTGCGCGCGCACGCCGCACAAAACACCGTGAACACCAGCCTGATCGGGCAGGGTTACTACGGTACCTATACGCCTGCGGTGATTTTGCGCAACATCCTCGAAAATCCGGCGTGGTACACCGCGTACACGCCGTATCAGCCGGAAATTTCGCAAGGTCGTTTGGAAGCCTTGCTCAATTACCAGCAGATGGTGATGGATTTGACGGGGATGGACATTGCCAATGCTTCGATGCTGGACGAAGGCACGGCGGCGGCAGAGGCGATGACCTTGGCGATGCGCCAATCGAAAAGCGATTCAAACGTGTTTTATGTGGCCGCAGACATTTTCCCGCAAACCCGCGAAATCATCGAAACCCGCGCCAAGCCGCTGGGCATCGAGGTGCGCACCTGCGTCAGCGGCGAGGAAAGTTTGAACAACGACTGTTTCGCCGTGCTGGTACAGTACCCGAGCGCGAGTGGCGAGACCGTTGACTACAGCGCGTGGGCGGAAAAACTCCATGCGCAGGGCAAAACCATCATTGCCGCGACCGATTTACTCGCCTTGACTTTGCTCAAAGCGCCAGGCGAATGGGGCGCGGACATTGCGATTGGCAATTCGCAGCGCTTCGGCGTGCCGTTTGGCTTCGGTGGTCCGCACGCCGCATTCATGGCAACGCGTGATGCGTTCAAACGCAGCATGCCGGGTCGTTTGGTTGGCGTATCGGTCGATGCGCAGGGCAAAAAAGCCTTGCGTTTGGCGCTGCAAACCCGCGAACAACACATTCGCCGCGAAAAAGCGACCTCAAATATTTGTACCGCGCAGGCTCTGCTGGCGATTATGGCGAGCATGTATGCGGTGTATCACGGCGCGGATGGCTTGAAACGAATCGCCCAGCGGGTGCATGCGCTCACTTCGGCGGTGGCGCAGCAGTTGACCGCGCACGGTGTGAAGCTGGTTAATCAAACGTGGTTTGATACGTTGATGGTGAGCGTCAACAACGCCGCAGACATTCATGCGGCCGCGTATGCCAAAGGTCTGAATTTGCGCGTGATCGATGCGCAGCACGTCGGTATTTCATTTGACGAAACCAGCGATTTGGATACGGTCAATGCGGTGTTGGCGCTGTTTGGCGCGGCGCAACTGAATGAAGTGCCGTCGCTCAATAGCATTCCTGCCGAGTTGGCACGTACCAGTGCCTATTTGACCCACCCGATTTTCAACTCGCATCATTCCGAGCACGCCATGCTGCGCTATTTGCGCTCATTGGCCGATAAAGATCTGGCGCTGGATCGCAGTATGATTCCGCTCGGCTCATGCACCATGAAGTTGAACGCGACTTCGGAAATGTTGCCGATCACTTGGCCGGAATTTGCCAATATCCACCCGTTCGCGCCCGATGCGCAGACCGCAGGCTATCGCAGCATGATTGCCGAATTGGAGCAGATGTTGGTTGCATGTACCGGCTACGCGGCGGTGAGCTTGCAGCCGAATGCTGGTTCGCAAGGCGAATACGCCGGTCTGCTGATTATCCAAAAATACCACGCCAGCCGTGGTCAAGCGCACCGCAATATCTGCCTGATTCCATCCTCTGCGCACGGCACGAATCCGGCCTCAGCGTCGATGGCCAATATGCAAGTGGTGGTCGTGGCGTGCGATGATAAAGGCAATATCGACGTGGATGATTTGCGCGCCAAAGCCGAACAGCACAGTGATCACTTGGCCGCGCTGATGATCACCTATCCGTCCACGCACGGTGTGTTTGAAACCCGCGTAACCGAAATCTGCGACATCGTGCATCAACACGGTGGTCAAGTCTACGTCGATGGCGCGAACATGAACGCGATGGTCGGTCTGTGCGCGCCGGGGCAGTTTGGCGGCGACGTATCGCATCTGAATTTGCACAAAACCTTCGCTATTCCACATGGCGGTGGCGGTCCGGGCGTAGGGCCGGTTGCTGTTGGCGCGCATTTGGCCGAGTTTCTGCCGAATCTCACCAGCGTTGGTTACGAGCGCAATCCGAACGGCATCAGCGGCGTATCCTCTGCGCCGTATGGCAGCGCGGGCGTATTGCCGATCACCTGGATGTACATCGCCATGATGGGCGCAGCCGGTTTGACCGAGGCGAGTAAAGTCGCCATGCTCTCGGCCAACTACATCGCGCACGCGCTCAAAGACGACTTTCCGGTGCTGTATTCGGGTGCCAACGGATTGGTGGCGCATGAATGTATTCTCGATACGCGCGGCGTGAAAGACACGGCGGGCATCACCGTGGATGATATTGCCAAACGCCTGATGGATTTTGGCTTCCACGCACCGACCATGAGCTTCCCCGTGCCGGGCACGCTGATGATTGAGCCGACCGAATCCGAACCGCTGGAAGAACTCGATCGTTTCATCACCGCGATGAAAACCATTCGTGCCGAAATCGCCGCAGTCGAAAAAGGCGAAATCAGCAAGGATGACAACCCGCTCAAACACGCGCCGCATACTGCGCAAATGCTCATGAGCGCCGACTGGGCGCACCCGTACAGCCGCGAACAAGCCGCCTATCCGGTGGACAGCTTGCGTCAGAGCAAATACTGGGTGCCTGTGGCGCGCATTGATAACGTCTACGGTGACCGCAATTTGTTCTGTGCGTGTGTGCCGGTGAGCGAATATTAAGGCAATGCGTTATTGGGCAGATGGTTTATCGTAAGTCCGCATCACAAGCAAAAGGGGCAAAACCATTGGTTTTGCCCCTTTTGCTTGGCATACCTTGTATCTACATTGTACGCACAGTGGTTTTTAGTCTTGCTGAATGCCCGCCAATGACCATTGGTCAGGGTGGTTGCTCCATTTGGTGAAGTGCCACACTTCGGAGAAAGGCTCCGCCATGACCTGATCGCTGCATTTGCTTTGACCTGTAAAGCGCACGGAACCGATATCGTGCGTGCCTTCGGTGACGATATTTAACACGGTGGCGTTCAATTGTGTGATCTCGGTGGTTTGCTCAGTGTTGCCGCGTTCCATGATTTGCAATTGTGCCTCGGCGAACATTTCCGGCGTGAGGAAACGGCGCAAATCGTCAAGATCCTTTTTGTCATTGGCCGCTTGCAGGCGGATGAAAAAGCTTTTGGCAATGCGCAAAAATTCATCTTGATTGACATGGCTGGCCGTGCTCGTCACTTGGGTTTGAGCGGTGGAGCCGGTGTCGGTTGCAAACGGTGATGAGCTGCGCGCGCTTGGTTCGGCTGAACGGTTGTAACCGTGGGCTCCTGCCGCTTGCGGTTGTTTTGCACGAAACAGGTTCAACGCCATGCGCAACAACATGAAACCGAGCCATACCATTAACAATAAAGTGACCATGCTGGCAAAGCCTTCGCCCAGACCAAAGTGCGAGAGCAAGGCGACAATACCCAAAGCAGAGGCAATGCCGACCAACGGCCCCATCCAGCGACGAGCGGCACTGGGTTTTTGGGCGTTGTTGGGTGTGCTGGCGTTCGCTTGCGGATTGCGCGCAGGCGTGTTGGCCGTTGGATTTTGGGCAGAATTCGGGGTGGTTTGCTGCGTGGTGCGCTGCATACCGCTGGATTTTTTACCTCCCAGTCGAGCGGCTTGCGCCTCATCGATCACGCCCACTAAACTGATTACGGCGACGCTGAAGGCGACAACGGCATGTTTAAACAATGATTTCACTCATAGACTCCTTGTATCAAAAAACAGCTCATTTGGATTGAGCAATGTGGGCATTGTATCTGAAGTTGTTTAAACCCGTATGCGCTGCCCAAATAGCGGCTTGATTTACTCCATCACAGGCTGCT
The DNA here is from genome assembly GCF_055380425.1 of Puribacter membranae. Taxonomy (NCBI): domain Bacteria; kingdom Pseudomonadati; phylum Pseudomonadota; class Betaproteobacteria; order Burkholderiales; family Burkholderiaceae; genus Puribacter; species Puribacter membranae. The sequence continues at coordinate 1,497,464 of NZ_AP040167.1, read as the reverse complement.
CGTTTGCGTCGTCAGAACCAAAATGCTGCAATGGTTTCAAGATCAATCCGATTGTCACCAGCGATAGCAGCATTGCCATCCCAAAGACCGCACGGTGACCGAAAGCGTCGGTCAGCCAGCCGCCAATCAGATGCATACTGCTGGCAGCGATGACAAATAGCGTGGCTTGGAAGGTGTAATCCACGCCGGCGTAGGCGCGGCGGGCATAATGCATCATTGCGGCAAATAAAATGACGGTGGACATGGTGTCCACCACCGGCTCAAACAAACTGACTGCCCACCATAGACTCGGCGTGGGCGGCAGATAGGTCAAGGCGGCATAGCCCATATTGGATAGCAGTTGCATACAGGCGAGCAACAGCAGCAGTTTTTGATAATGCTTGCGCTGCCAACGCCATAAAAATCCGGCGAATAGTCCCGCGATGCCGCCAAAAATAATCGCATAGTTCGCAGCCTGACCGATGGTGGCTTTGCTCATGCCATAATCCACGGCAAAAGGGCGTACCACGGTGGAAATCAAGCCGTGGGGCAGTTTGTACGCGATCAACAGCAGCAGCCAATACGGCACGCCCGTTGTGCGCACAAAGCCTTGGATGATGCGCCACAATGATTGTGCCTTGTGTTCGGACGGTGACTGCGTTTGACTCGTTGAGCGGAGCGAATGGTGCAATGCCGCATCGCGTCGCCACCACAATTGATACAGCACCGGCAGATAACCCATCGCCAAAATCAGCACAATCAATTGCATACCGCTTTGCCAGCCCAACTCGGAGTAATGGCTCAAAAATAGGCCGCCGCTGATAAGCATACCCAGCTTGTAGGCCACCACTTGTAGGCTGTTGGCAAAGCCGCGCTCTTCATCGTTCAGCAGGCGCACAGTCAGGCCATCGGTGAGGATGTCTTGACTGGCCATGATGAAATTGGCCATTAACAGCAGAATCAATACCATCAGGGTGGTTTTCTGCTCGGTAAATGCGGTGGCGATCGGCTGAATACTCAGAGCGAGCCAGCATAAAGCAGTCAGAATGAAGGATAAGCCGATGTAGCTCGCCTTGCTCGGTGATTGATCCAGCACGCGCGACCAAAGTAATTTCACCGACCACGGAATACCGATCAGGCTAAATGCGGAAATCCAGATTTGTGCCGCGCCTTGCTCGCGCATCAGCACGGGTAGGGTGTAGGCGATCAGACCGCCGGGCAATCCTTGCGCGAGATACAGCCCGGCAATCAATAGGTATTTGTGCCACAGCGTAGCGGCAGGTCGTGAAACGCGATTCATGCGGTGGTTTATGGTTGGGGCGTCTTGGCCTTGAACCACGGATTCGGCGTGGTTTTGCCTTCGGTCGGATAGCCCTTGCTTTGGGCGTATTGGCGCAGATGGGTTTGGCGTTGTGCGGTATCGGGGTGGGTGGCGAGCCATTGCGGTAGCCAGCGGCGTGTGCTGTGGCTACTCTCTTCGTCCGCCAAAAGCTGGTACATCTCGATGCCGCCCGCGACCGTGCCGTAGTGCGCGTGTAGCGTGCCGAGCGCGGTTTCGTCGGCGGCAGTTTCTTGCTCGCGGCTGTAGGAGAGCATACCGAGCATGAGGCTTTGGTCGATCGCGCTTTGTTGGCCGAAAATCGCAGCGCGGGCGAGCTGAAGCATTGCGGTTTGGCTGACAGCCTTGAGTGAATCGCGGTGCTGCAAATGCGCCATTTCATGCGCCAATACCATGCTCAGTGCCTGCTCGGTCGGGGCTTTTTCGAGCAAACCTTGCATGACGACGATATTGCCGCCGAAGGTGGCGAATGCGTTTACGTCCGGCTCGGGACTGACGTGGACTTTGACCTGCATCCCGTCGGGTAGATTCATGTTGCGCGCCAGTTGGTCGGCCAGACCTTGTAGTTTGTCGTCCGTGTGCGTGCCTTCGAGCAAAGCCTGCGCCAGCGGCGCGAGGTAGCGTTGTTCATAGGCATACGGTAAATATTGGCCGATGCCCCAAGCCAATGCGCGCGCAAGACCAAATAGGATGAGCAAAAGCAAGCCAACTTGCACCAACAGTTGCCACAGTTCGCGCGAGGCCGGCTCGTGCGTGATGTTGGGGTTGTGTCGCTCGTCGAGTTTGGGATTTTCAATCTGCATGGTATCGGTGTTGTTTATTAGGCAGTGGCGGTGGTGCGGTCTGTCGCTGGCGTTTCGGACGGTGGCAGATAGCCTGCCGTACCGAATGCCATGGCTTCCACGGTTGAGGAGCTGGAGGCGTCTTTGTTGATCGAGGCGGTGGTGAATTTGACGTTGTAGATGATGTTTGCGCCTTGCTTTTGGGCGTTTTCTTTCATGCGCAAAATCGCTTCGCGTCGTGCGCGATCCAGCAGGCTTTCAAATGAGGCGACGTGTCCGCCAAACAGGCTGCGCAGCCACGCGACGAATTGCTTGAAATAATCCGATGCGACCACGACGCTGCCCATCACCAATTGTGCGTTTTGTAGTTCGGCGGGCGGCTCTTTTACGCTGGTGAGCAGGATGTGGCGCAAGGCTTCTTCGCGCGCCAAAATGCTTTGGTAATGTTTGCGCTCGGCGCGTCGGCCAAAGAAAAAGCCGAGCAGCATCATGCCGATAAAGACGATCAATTGAAACAGTGCATCCATGTTTAATCTGCCGAGTGGAGCGGTTCAATCACCACGGCGCTGCCGTAGGCAAAAATCTCGGCTGCACCGGCGGTGATCGCCGAGGTGGAAAAGCGGATATTTAAAACGGCGTTGGCGCCGAGTTGGCGTGCCTGTTCCTGCATGCGCGCGATGGCCTCTTTGCGTGACTCTTCGAGCAACTCGGTGTAGCCGCGCAATTCGCCACCGAACACGTTTTTCACGCTGGCCATGAGGTCGCGTCCGGCGTGTTTGCTGCGCACGGTGGAGCCTTGCACCAGACCCAGATGTTTGACGATGCGGTGTTCGGGCAGGGTTTCTAAATTACTCAGTAGCATGGGTTTTCCTTGGTTGAATGATGGGTTCATTATACATTCCTCGGTCTGTTTTGTTTCGCTATGGGGTTGTGGGATTGCATGGCAATGGTTTTTCCTGAACAAGCGAGGGGTTGCACCAAAATATTTCAAAATACATCAGTTGCACCGATTTAGACGCGGCCTTGTGTTATTTTGGGCTGTTGGGTGCTCCGACATGAATTTACCATGCACGCGTTGATTGGAATCTCGCTGTCGCGAGGTGTGGATTGAATGTCTGGATAAGGAGCCTATGGTGGAGTCATCGAATCAAGCGGTGAGTATTAGTCAATTTTTACAGTTGCAAAGTGGCGTTGATGTGATGTTTTTGCTCATCGGCTCTGTAATGGTGCTGGCGATGCACGCAGGCTTTGCTTTTTTGGAGCTGGGTACGGTGCGTCGCAAAAATCAGGTGAATGCGCTGGTGAAAATCTTGGTGGATTTTTGCGTGTCCACTTTGGCGTATTTTTTGGTTGGCTTTGGCATTGCGTATGGTGAGCACTTTTTCGGCAGCGCACAGACGATGGTGCAGAATAACGGCGTGGAGCTGGTGCGCTTTTTCTTCTTGCTCACGTTTGCCGCGGCGATCCCGGCGATTATTTCCGGTGGGATTGCCGAGCGCGCGAAATTTTTGCCGCAGGTGATCGCAACTTCCTTGCTGGTCGGACTGATTTACCCGATTTTTGAGGGTATGGTGTGGCACGGCAATCTGGGTGTGCAGGGCGTGTTCAAGGCATGGTTTGGCGAGGAGTTCAAGGATTTTGCCGGTTCGGTCGTGGTGCATACGGTCGGCGGCTGGATGGGCTTGGTCGCGGTGCTGTTGCTCGGCTCGCGTCGTGGACGCTATTCGAAAGAAGGGCGTGTTGCGGCGCATCCGCCGTCCAATATTCCGTTTTTGGCTTTGGGCGCGTGGACGCTAACGGTTGGCTGGTTCGGCTTTAACGTGATGAGCGCACAAAAAATCGCCGACATTTCCGGCTTGGTCGCGGTGAACTCATTGATGGCGATGGTGGGCGGGACGTTGGCGGCTTTGGTCGCGGGCAAAAATGACCCGGGTTTTATCCACAACGGTCCTTTGGCAGGCTTGGTCGCAGTGTGCGCCGGTTCGAATTTGATGCACCCCATCGCGGCTTTGTTCGTGGGTGCGGTTGCGGGTGCCTTGTTTGTCTATATGTTTACCCTGACGCAAAACCGCTTGAAAATCGACGATGTACTCGGTGTGTGGCCTTTGCATGGTCTGTGCGGCGCTTGGGGCGGCGTTGCTGCGGGGATTTTCGGGCAAACGGCGCTCGGTGGCTTGGGCGGCGTGAGCTTTTTCTCTCAATTGTTCGGTACGCTGTTGGGTATTGTGGTCGCGGTGTTGGGCAGTGCACTGGTGTATGGTGCGCTCAAGGCAACGATGGGCATTCGTTTGACGCACGAAGAGGAATATAACGGCGCGGATTTAAGCATTCACAAAATTGCCTCGACTTCGGATGCGTGAGCGAATACTTATACTGCATCAGCCCCGATTGCACTCGGGGCTTTTTTGTACCCTTATGAGCTTAAGGAAGCACGGAATAACCCCTACCGTCTGCGCTGGTTGGTTGGCGCGATGAGTAACGAGGCGTGGCGCGCAGTCTATGGTCATTCCCTAGACAAGTGTCACAACAAAGTTAATCACGCGCCAATCACCAGCCCTTCGGGTTCTGGCAAAAAGCATCCAGAACTTTGTTGCAGCATAGGGGCTGTCGTAGAATAACTACGACCCCTATCCTGCGCCGCGTTCTGAATGTTTTTGCTCAGAACGCAGACTGGTTTGGATTGTTCCGTGCTTCCTTAAATAGCCTGCAAAAAGATGTGAAGAATGGGGTGGCAAAAGTGGGCAAAAAAATCGGCTTTGGTCGTTAATTCAATGCTTTGCGGATAAATGCTGTGGTATAATGCGCGGCGTTGTTTAAAGGCATTTTGTCTATTTTTTAAACAGTTGCAAGTGATTTTAAGCACGGCTGATCGGTTTTTTACGGAATCGCCCATCGGTCATCATCATTCAACGTGAATCCATGCGAGGCATGGGTTGCGGCTTGATTCAGCAGTTATTCATTCATTATTTGTACAGGAGCATGGCAACATGGCAATCGAACGCACTTTATCTATCATCAAACCGGACGCAGTGGCAAAAAACGTCATCGGTCAAATTTACAGCCGTTTTGAAAACGCGGGCTTGAAAATCGTTGAAGCGAAAATGAAACATTTGAGCCAAGCCGATGCAGAAGGCTTCTACGCAGTACACAAAGAGCGTCCTTTCTTTGGCGACTTGGTGAAATTCATGATCTCCGGTCCGGTGATGATTCAGGTGTTGGAAGGCGAAAACGCCGTTGCCAAAAACCGCGAATTGATGGGCGCGACCAATCCGAAAGAAGCCGCTGCCGGTACCATCCGCGCGGATTTCGCCGAATCAATTGATGCGAACGCGGTTCACGGCTCTGATAGCCTCGAAAACGCTGCCATCGAAATCAAATATTTCTTCGGCTAATCGTAGCAGTCGGATGAATCGGACGATTCGTTTGCCGTTTGATGAAGTGATGACGTAAACATTCGGTCGCCGCTTCATTGGGCTGAATGAGGGCAAACGATATCCAAAAGGCGCGGCGCGGTAGGCTCGCGCTTTTGGTCTTTTTAGGCGAACGCAGTATCCGCTGTTTTATTGTGGTTTTATCGTGGTTTTTCAGTTGGTTTTGGCTCGATTGGCTTCGGTTCGATTTTTTCAATTCGACGAATGCGCCGAATGGCTTAAGTGATTTATGACAACGCACACCAATTTACTCAATTTTGATGCCAAGGGCATGAACGAATTTTTCGCTCAGATGGGCGAAAAGCCGTTCCGCGCGCGTCAAGTGCTGCGTTGGATTCACCACATGGGCGCGCAAAACTTCGAGCAAATGACCGATTTGGCCAAATCTTTGCGTGCGCGCTTAGAGGCTGAATGCAGCTTACCCCTGCCGACGATTTTGAGCGATCACGTCTCGACCGACGGCACGCGCAAATGGCTGACCGATGTGGGGCAGGGTAATGCGGTGGAAACCGTCTACATTCCCGAAACCTCGCGCGGCACGTTGTGCGTGTCCAGCCAAGCCGGTTGCGCGGTCAACTGCCGCTTTTGCTCCACGGGGCATCAAGGCTTTAATCGCAACCTGACCACGGCGGAAATTATCAGCCAACTGTGGTGGGCCAATCATGCGCTCGGCGCCGATCCGAAAGGCAATCGCGTGATTACCAACGTGGTGATGATGGGCATGGGTGAACCGCTGCTCAACTACAACGCGCTGGTGCCTGCACTGAACCTCATGCTCGATGACAACGCCTACGGGCTGTCGCGTCGCCGCGTCACGGTCTCGACCTCCGGCGTTGTGCCGATGATGGATCGGCTCAAAGAGGATTGTCCGGTGGCATTGGCTGTGTCCTTGCACGCGCCGAACGATGCGCTGCGTGACGAGCTGGTACCGTTGAACAAAAAATATCCGCTGCGTGAGCTGATGGGCGCGTGTTTGCGCTATTTGGAAAAAGCGCCGCGTGATTTTGTGACCTTTGAATACGTCATGCTGCGCGGGGTCAATGACAGCGTGGCGCAGGCCAAAGAGTTGGTTAAACTGGTGCGCGATGTGCCGTGCAAATTCAATCTGATTCCGTTCAATCCGTTTCCTGAGTCGGGTTTGAAAGTGTCTTCGCGCGACCAAGTGCGTGCGTTTGGCGAAGTCTTGCTCGAAGCAGGCATCGTCACCACCATTCGCAAAACGCGCGGTGACGATATTGACGCGGCGTGCGGGCAATTGGCCGGACAGGTGCTGGATCGCACACGGCGCAACGAACGCGCGGCGGAGCAAAAATTGATTTTCACCCCGCGACCGACCAATGTGATTTCGTTTGAGCAAATGCAATCGCAGATTGATGCGCTCAACGACACACCCCATGTTGCATCGAATGCAGGTGAGCGCTCATGAATATCCGCGCGCACTGGGTTCGATTCGCTTTGGGTTTGAGTCTGCTGAGTGCGACAGGATGGTTGAGCGCCTGTGCGAGCACGAATGCCAACAACGCTCAGGCGCAGGCGCGGGTACACACCGAGTTGGCGGCGCGTTATTACCACGCGGGACAAGTGGCCGTAGCGGTGCAGGAGGCGCAAATCGCACTCGATAGTGATGCGGGCTATGTGCCGGGGCATACGTTGTTGGCCTTGATCTACGCGCAATTGCGCCAAAATGCACAGGCCGATGCACATTTTCGTCAGGCGCTGAGTTTGAGCGAGGCGCAGCGTTTGCCCACCAGCGACTTGCGCAACAGCTATGCGTGGTATTTGTGTCAAACCGACCGTATGGCGCAAGGTTTGAACGAATTGTCGCCGGTGTTGCGCGATCCGCTGTATGGCAGTTTGGACAAGGCTTTGGTCAATGCCAGCGTGTGCGCGGCGCGCCTGGAGCAGTACGAGTTGGCCGATTCATACATCAATGCGGCACTGGCGATGCGACCGGACTTTGCCACGGCGTATCTGTACCGTGGACATTTGGCGGTGCAAAAATTGCAATGGCGTGCGGCGCAAGCGGATTGGCAAATGACGCAAAAACTATTGGGTGATGCGCTGGAAACGCCGGAAACGCTGTGGCTGCTCGCACGCATTGAGCATGGCTCGTCAAACAGACGAACGGGTGCGGCAGAGCGGCTGCAAAAGCAGTTCCCCGCGTCGCAAGAGGCCAAATGGCTGCGTGCCGAACAATGGCAATGGTTTTAATGGTACTAACCCCTATTTTTAGAACACATCTGGATCATATTGGACAATGAGCATGGATAATCCAACCAATTTCACCAACGAAGCAAGCCCATCCGCACAGAGTTTGGGGCAGTATTTGGCCAAAGCACGCTTGGCCAGCGGTTTATCGATCAGCGACTTGGCGCAGCGCACCAATCGTCCCGCTGCCTATTTAGAGGCTTTGGAAGCCGATGATTTCACACCTTTCAATACGCCGGTGGTACTGCGCGGGATTGTGAGCCAATACGTCAAAGCGGTCGGCGCGGATCAAGCGCAAGCCATGGCCTTGCTGCCGAGCCAATTCAAACCTGCCAGTGCATTGGCCTCGGTCGGTATCAAAGAAGGGCAAAAGCCGATCAAGCAAACCGCCAGCATGGGGCGTTCGGGACTACCGAAATTGGGCTTGGTGTTGCTGAGTCTGCTTGTGTTGGCCTTGTTGGCCTACTGGGTTTTTGGCGCACGCCTGTTCAAAGGCCGTGACGACGCGCAAAAACTCACACCGCCGAACCAAGTGCAAGTGGCCACACCGCCGGCGCAACCAGCCGCAACACCAGCGCCAGAAACGGCCAATACCACGGCGCCTGCCGCGCCTGCCGCAGCAGCACCTACAGACGCAACCGCCACACCTGCAGCAGCAACAGCACCTGCGGGTGACACCCTCAATCTCAAATTCCGTGGACCGGTTTGGGTGGAAATCAAAGATGCGCAGGGCAAAATTCTGTTGACCGGTTTGCAACAACCGGACACCGAGCAAAATGTTCAAGGCGAAGCGCCACTGCGCGTCAAATTGGGTGACGGCACCAAAGTCGATATGAGCTGGAAAGGTCAGCCGTATGACTTAGCACCATTGCTCAAAGGCCGCAATACCGTGGTTCGCATTGAGAACCTACAATAATTGACAATCAATCATCAGGAGTGATTATGGGCGTTCAAGTCGGCATCGGCGCACGCAACCACACACACGAAGTCGTGGTGCGCCACGGCACGTATCAAGTCATCATCGGCGGCACGCATCCGGTGGTCGTGCAATCCATGACTAACACCGATACCGTTGACGCACTCGGCACCGCAATTCAAGTCAAAGAGCTGACGCAAGCCGGTTCCGAACTGGTGCGCATCACGGTCAATTCGCCCGAAGCCGCGCAGGCCGTGCCATATATTCGTGAAAAACTCGACCAAATGGGCGTGTACACCCCGCTGGTGGGCGATTTTCACTACAACGGTCACAAACTACTGACGCAATACCCCGACTGCGCGCAAGCCCTGTCCAAATACCGCATCAATCCGGGTAATGTCGGCGCCGGCTCCACCCGCGACGACAAATTTGCCCAAATGATCGAAGTTGCGGCCAAATACGACAAAGCCGTGCGCATCGGCGTGAACTGGGGCAGTCTCGATCAAAAAGTCCTCGCACGCATCATGGACGAAAACCACACACGCGCGACACCGTGGACGGCGCAGCAGGTCATGGTTGAGGCATTGATTACCTCCGCGCTCGAATCCGCGCAAGCTGCGGAAAACATCGGTTTGGGCGCGGACAAAATCGTGATTTCATGCAAAGTCTCAGCCGTACAAGACTTGATCGCCGTGTACCAATCGCTCGCCCAGCGCTGCGATTACGCATTGCACCTCGGTTTGACCGAAGCGGGCATGGGCAGTAAAGGCATCGTCGCCTCGACCGCCGCCTTGTCGGTATTGCTCCAGCAAGGCATCGGCGACACCATCCGCATCTCGCTCACGCCCGAGCCGCATGGCAAACGTGAGAAAGAAGTGATCGTCGCACAAGAAATTTTGCAAACCATGGGCTTGCGTCAATTCACCCCGATGGTCGTGGCCTGTCCGGGCTGCGGCCGCACCACCAGCACCGTGTTCCAAGAGCTGGCTGACAGCATCCAAAACTATTTGCGTGCGCAAATGCCAGTGTGGAAAGATATCTATCCGGGCGTCGAATCCATGACCGTTGCGGTAATGGGCTGTGTGGTCAACGGGCCGGGTGAGTCGAAACACGCCAATATCGGTATTTCATTACCGGGTACGGGCGAAACGCCGGTCGCGCCGGTGTACGTCGATGGCGAACGCGTGAAAACGCTTAAGGGCGATGGCATCGCCACCGAGTTTCAGGCGATTGTGGAAGAATACGTTAAGCAAAAATACACGGTATAAAGAAATTTGACGGGGTTGTTGTAAAAACTAACGCACACCGATGTGTGTTAATGAAACAAAAGGGTTGCGGGTTATTTAAAAAATTCAATCAAATGATAATTTAAAACATGAAACTAAAGTCCATTATCGGTCTATTGTTTTTGCCAGCATTGGTTTTCACTGTTCAGGCGGCTGAGTTTCCTCTGTGTTTGAATGGAGATGGTTGTGGTTTTTTAAATGCAGATGGTACGTGGAGGAAAACAACGGCTTTTGATGAGGTTGGAGAGTTTTCGTCCGATGGACTTGCTCCTGTTAGACAAGGCAATAAGTGGGGTTTTATTAATTTGCAAGGACAAATTGTGATCACTCCTCTTTATGATCGAGTTTGGGAACATGATTCGAATGATTTGGCCATGATTGAGTTGAGATGGAAAAGGGGATTTATTGACAGAGAGGGCAATCTGGTCATTCCGCCGCAGTTTGATATGTCTTATGGTTTTGCTCCAAATGGTTTGGCGGCCGTAAAGAAAAATGGTAAGTGGGGATATATAGATTCACGAGGTGAAATTAAGATTCCATTCGTGTTTCAGGAAACAACGGGTTTTATGTCCAAAGATCGCGCCCTTATTTACGAGCAAAATAAAGTTGGCGCAATTGACATGAAAGGTAATATTGTTATTCCGCCCAAGTTTGAATCGTTATGGCGTTTTGGTGTCAATGGTTTGGCCTCGTTTAAGCAAAATGGTCAATATGGCTTTATTGATCGCAATGATCGCATTCTTATTAAGCCGCAGTTTGAAGATGCTTATGTGTTTGAGTCGAATAATTTAGCTCTTGTGAAACAGGGTGGTTTATATGGTCTAATTAATACACATGGAAAATTCGTTGTTAAGCCACAGTTCGAACAAGCACACTATTTTCAAAGTAATGGGTTTGCGGCTGTACAGAAAAATGGTTCGTGGGGATTTATCGATCGCAATGGTCAATTGGTAATTTCTCCTCAATTTGATTATACAAGCGGCTTTACCTCAAATAACCTTGCTCAAGTTTCTGTTGGCGGGAAATGGGGGCTTATTGACACTAAGGGGCAATTTGTAATTGAACCTGTTTATGAAAAGATCATAAAATTGAGTGATGAGTTTTATAAAGCATTGAGATCAAACACATGGACTGTTTACTACAAGTCCCAAAAAGTATTTGTTTCATCGCAATAAAAATCGATTGAAGCTCGTCGGGCGCAATTAGCGGTTTATGCGCATTGCGCCGCATGTGTTTCAATAAATGGGTGGCATAATCGAGACATACGGCGCAATGCACCTTCGGTTTATTGCGCCCTACAATTTTAGTAAAAGCATGATTGAATGATGAGTAATTTGAAAGTAGAAAAATTCCGCGCCGTCAAAGGCATGAACGACATTCTGCCGGATGAAGCGGCGCAGTGGGAAGCCTTGGAAACCATTCTGCGCGGCTGGCTGAAAAGCTATGGTTATCGCAATATGCGCGCGCCGGTGTTGGAGCAGACCGCGTTGTTTGCGCGTGGCATTGGCGACGTGACGGATATCGTGGAAAAAGAAATGTTCAGCTTTACCGACCGTTTGAATGGCGACGAGCTGACCATGCGTCCTGAATTCACGGCGGGCGTGGTGCGTGCGTCGATTGAAAACAATCTGACCTACAACGGCCCACAACGCGTATACAGCATGGGGCCGGTGTTTCGTCACGAGCGCCCGCAAAAAGGTCGCTACCGCCAGTTTCACCAATTGAGCGTGGAGGCGCTGGGTTACGCGGGTGCGGACATGGACGCGGAGCTGATCGTGATGCTACGCGATTTGTGGGATGATTTGGGTTTGAACGTGCGTTTGGAGATCAATACCTTGGGTGTGGCGAGTGAACGCGCGGCGCACCGCGAGGCGTTGATTGCGTATTTTGAGGCGAACCAAAACTTGCTGGATGAGGAAGCGCAACGCCGCTTGCACAGCAATCCGCTGCGTATTTTGGATACGAAAAATCCGGCGATGCAGGAGTTGGTGAATCATGCACCCAAATTAACCGAGCATTTGGGCGAAGCGTCGTGTGCGCATTTTGCCAAGGTGCAGCGTTTGTTGTCCGACGTGGGTGTGGCATTCACGGTGAATCCGCGTCTGGTGCGTGGTTTGGACTACTACTCGCACACGGTGTTTGAGTGGATCAGCACGGATTTGGGTTCTCAGGGCACGGTCTGCGGCGGCGGTCGCTACGATGGCTTGTTTGAAATTTTGGGTGGCAAAGCGACACCTGCGGTGGGTTTTGGCATGGGTTTGGAGCGCTTGCTGCTGCTCACGCAAGATGTATTGTCAAAAGAGGCCGATGTCGGCTGTGACGTGTATGTGGTGCATCAAGGCGAGGCGGCGGAGCGTGTGGCCTTTGGCGTGGCAGGGCATTTGCGCCAAGTTGGCTTGGACGTGGTGTTGCACTGCGCGGGTGCGGACGGATTGGGCAGTTTTAAATCACAGATGAAAAAAGCGGATGCGGCGCAGGCCAGCTACGCTTTGATTATCGGCGAAGACGAGGTGAACAACGGCACGCTGACGATCAAACATTTGCGCGGTGACGCGAGCAATCCGACGCAGCTTACGGTACCATCGGCGGACGCAGCGCAGTGGTTGCTGCAAGCGATCGCGGGTACGTTTGACGAATAAAGTCAATAAAATCAGATATTTAATAAGTAATTCATCCATTAAAGGTAATTAAAGGGCAGAGGATTTATGGCATACGATTTGGAAGAACAAGAGCAGATAGCGCAGATCAAAGCATTTTGGGAAAAGTGGGGCACGCTGATTACCGGTGTGGTGGTCGCGGGTGCGATTGCGTACTTTGGCTGGCAAGGCTACGGCTGGTATCAAAAACGCCAAGTCGCGCAAGCTGAGGCCGCGTTTGCGTCGTTCAACGCCTCGATTCAAAAGAAAGACGCTGATTTGGCGGCCAAATTGGCGGGTTTGCAAGGCAGCTTTGGTAAAACGAATTATGCTTCGTTGGCCAGTTTGCAAATGGCGGCGGTGTTGGCCACGGAGGGTAAATACGATCAAGCGCAAGCGCCTTTGCAATGGGTGATCGAGCATGGTCAGGCGGAGAATCAAGGCGCGGCGCGTTTGCGTTTGGCCGATATTCAGATGCAGTTGAACCAAAAGGATGCGGCGTTGAAGACTTTGGATACGCCGGTGGCGCAATACGCCAGCGTGTTTGCGGCGAAAAAAGCCGATATTTACATGATGAGCGGCGACACGGCCAAAGCGCAGGAAGTGCTGAAAGCGGCGATTGAGACCGCAAAAAAGGCGCAGCCGGCGGATCTCGTGACGGTCGAGTCATTGGAAGCAAAATTGAAATTATTGCCGCACTAATCGGCAAGATCACATCAGTATTAGGAATACATGAAACCTGTTATCGCCTTGGTTGGCCGTCCGAATGTCGGCAAATCCACATTATTTAACCGCTTGACCCGCTCACGCGACGCGATTGTCGCTGACTACGCGGGGTTGACGCGCGATCGCCATTATGGCGAGGGACGCATGGGCGAGCGGCCATTTTTGGTGATTGATACCGGTGGTTTTGAGCCGGTGGCTAAGGACGGGATTTACCATGAAATGGCGAAACAGACGCGTCAGGCGATTGACGAATCCGACTTGGTGGTGTTTTTGGTGGACGGCCGTGCGGGATTGAATGCGCACGATCAAATCATTGCCGACGATTTGCGAAAAACCGGTCGTCCGGTGATTTTGGCGGTGAATAAGGCCGAAGGAATGCGCCACGCGACCGTGACGGCGGATTTTTACGCGCTCGGATTGGGCGAGCCGGTGGTGATTTCCAGTGCGCACGGCGATGGCGTGCGCGAGATGCTCGAATATGCGTTGGAGCAGATTCCCGAGCGCAATGCGGGTACGCCTGATTGGCTGGATGTGTCCGATTTACCGAGCGATGATCCGTTCGCGCATTTGGACGATGACGGCATTTCGCGCTTGCTGGCTGCGCCGGATGAGGAAATAGAACCGGATGAACACAAGGCCATTTCCAAACACCGCAGTCTGCAACCGATTAAAATCGCGGTGGTGGGTCGCCCGAATGTGGGTAAATCCACGCTGATTAATGCGCTGGTCGGTGAAGAGCGCGTGATTGCGTTCGACATGCCGGGTACGACGCGCGATGCGATTGAGATTGATTTTGAACGCGATGGGCAAAAGTTTGTGCTGATTGATACCGCCGGATTGCGAAAACGTGGAAAAGTGTTTGAATCCATTGAAAAATTTTCCGTGGTCAAAACCTTGCAGGCGATTTCGAACGCGAATGTGGCGATTTTGATGCTGGATGCCAATCAGGATATTTCGGAGCAGGATGCGCACGTGGCTGGATTCATTTTGGAGTCGGGGCGTGCGTTGGTGGTCGCGGTGAACAAATGGGATACCGTGGATGCGTATGAAAAAGATCGCGTGAAGGTCGATATCGTGCGTAAGCTGCCATTTTTGGACTTTGCGCGCTTTCATTTTACCAGCGCGCTTAAAGGTCAGGGCGTGGATGGTCTGCTCAAATCGGTGTTGGAGGCGCACGCAGCGGCCTTTGCCAAGCTGCAGACGCCGAAATTGACACGTGTGTTGCAGGCGGCGATCGAGCATCAAGCGCCACCACGCAAAGGTCAAGGTTCGAACCGTCCGAAATTGCGTTACGCGCACCAAGGTGGGCAAAATCCACCGATCATTATTATTCATGGTAACTCGTTGGAAAATGTGCCGAAAACCTATCAGCGCTATCTCGAAGGTCGTTTTCGCGAGGCATTTAAATTGCAAGGAACGCCTTTGCGCATCGAGTTTAAATCGAGCAAAAATCCGTATGCTGCACGCGGTTAATTGTGGAGATTGGCTCGGATAGCGCTCTGAGAGCGGTTTCATACGCACAAATTCGCGCTTTTGCGACGAACAGTTGACAAAAAAAGTCATGTATAAATAATTTGTGTTAATATCACATAACCCTATCGTTTCGATCATTTCGGAATGCACAAAAATAATTCTATTCATTTTGCCCTTGGAGAAATAAATCATGAACAAAGGACAGCTTTTGCAAGATCCGTTTTTAAATGCCCTGCGCCGCGAGCATGTACCGGTGTCTATTTACTTGGTAAACGGTATTAAATTGCAAGGAAACATCGAATCTTTTGACCAATACGTTGTGCTGCTGCGCAACACGGTCACCCAAATGGTCTATAAACACGCGATTTCAACGATTGTTCCGGCGCGTCCTGTGAACATTCAAGAAATCCAACCGACTGCCAGCGCAGAATAATCGGATGGTGTTTCGGTAGCGCGCATCCTCAGGATGTGGCATTGCCATACGACACGTATTTAGACCAACCCGCTCGCTTAGGTGAGCGGGTTGGTTGTTTTTAGAATAATAGATAGGAATATATATGCGAGCCATTATCGTAGGGATTTATTTTGGTAAAGGCGATTTTGAAGCGTCGATGGAGGAATTGCATCTGCTGGTGCAAAGTGATGGCGGCCAAGTGGTCGGCGCCGTCACCGGCAGTCGCAAAACTCCGGATGCCGCACTCTTTGCCGGTAGCGGTAAAGTTGAGGAAATCAAGCTGGCCGTGCATGAGTATCGCGCGGAAATCGTGGTGTTCAACCACAGCCTCAGCCCCGCGCAACAGCGCAATTTGGAAGCGAAACTCGAAGTGCAGGTCATGGACCGCACGGGTTTGATTCTCGATATTTTTGCCCAGCGCGCGCAAAGCCATGAGGGCAAACTGCAGGTCGAGATGGCGCAATTGGAATACCATCAATCGCGTTTGGCTGGTTTGTGGACCCACTTGGAGCGTCAACGCGGTAAATCCGGTATGGGCGGTATGGGTGGTATGGGTGAGTCGCAGTTGGAGATTGACAAACGACTGATCGGCGAGCGCATGAAATACCTTAAGGCGCAATTGACCAAATTTGAGAAACAGCATTTGACTCAGCGCAGCGCGCGGGCGCGCAGCAACACCCTGAACGTCTCGCTGGTTGGCTACACCAATGCGGGTAAATCAACGCTGTTCAATACGCTCACCAGCGCGCGCAGCTATGCGGCCGATCAACTGTTCGCCACCTTGGACACCACCACGCGCAAAGTGTATGTCGAAGGTGCGGGGCAAATCGTGGTCTCGGACACGGTTGGGTTTGTGCGTGAGCTACCGCACCAATTGGTCGCCGCGTTTCGCGCGACGTTGGAGGAAACCATCCACGCCGACGTGCTGTTCCATGTGGTCGATGCGGCGAGCAATGTGCGTTTGGATCAGATTGACGAAGTGAACAAGGTGCTCAAAGAAATCGGCGCCGATCAGATTCCGCAGGTGCTGATTTGGAACAAAATCGATTTGTCGGGGCATGAGCCGAAAATCGAGCGCGACGAGCACGGTCGTATTGCACGCATCTACATCAGTGCGAAAACCGGCGAGGGCATGGATTTACTGCGCGAGGCTTTGGTCGAGTTGGCCGAGAATCACAAACCCGATTGGCAAAAGCAACAGGAGCAGCGTCAGGCGGATGAATGGTCGGATGATCCGCGCTTTCGACGAGCGGAGTGATGGTGTGACATGAATAGGAAAGGGATGCACGCGCATCCCTTTTTCATGACAATTTTTCGGTGTTCAATCGGGTCTTCCGTTCAGCGGTGTAGTGCCACCACGGTTGAGCTGGCTCGCCATTCATGAATCGCGTGATGCTGATGAAGGTGTCCAACATGCACGGGTCATGACGCAGGCCGGTGATTTGATTGAGCCGCTCGTACAGCGCATATGGGCACAGACCGATCAATTGCGCTGGATGCTCGATACCGAGTAAGCGCAAATCGTCCGCTACGGCTGAGCCGACATTGGGCAGATCGGTCAGATGACTCAGGCGCGCACGAGTTACTTTGCTGGGGTTCATCATCGTGCGCTCCTCTATTTTTAACGCTGAATTTTAACGTTTAATTGTCGTGGTGCAATACATTGACTTGGTTGAGTCGGCTGGCTTGATGTTCTGCCGCTTGCGCGCCCGCCGTATCGCCCATACCGTTTAATGCCTGCGCCAGTCCCGAGTAATTCACGATGGAGGGGTTCAGGCGGATGGCATCGTCAAAGTTTTTCTTCGCCTGTCCCCACATTTGCGCCCGAATGCACAGTTGACCCGCGGTGGTGTACAGCGCGTCATCGGCATAACCGAGGTTCTGCCAAGCATCGCACATCTTTAACTGATCGGTGATTGAGTCGGTCTGTGCTGCGCGTACATAGTCGGGCAAAAGCGCGGGGCGCCAGCGGTTGCGCATGGCTTCTTGGATCACCATGCGCGCGTCGCCGTAGGCGTGGCGCTGGAGGAGCGCTTGAATGTACGTTTGCATGGCCGTGTCATCGTCACGCACTTCGTCCGGCATGTCTTTGTACAGTTTGCGCAGATAATCGAGTGACAGGCTGTCGTCGGCGGACAGGCCGGCTATCGCGCGTTTCATCCATTCGTTTTGTTGCTCGGCGGAAATCACGGTTTTGCGCTCGGAGGCCAGTTGTTTGACTTCGTGCCAATTGTTTGACTGGGCTTGCGCTTGGAGCAGCAGTTCTTTGTAGCGCAGGCTGTGTTTGCGCAGATTCGGCGATACTTTGTCGAGCAGCGTCAATGCCTGCAGGCTGTCTTGATTGTCCAAAGCCATTTGCGCCTGTTGCAAAAATTTGGCGTCGGCAAACTCGGGAAATTCGTCCAAGCGATTGAGCCATTCGGTCGCGCTGCTTTGATCGGCGCGCGCATGAGCGCTGGCTGCGCCGAGTAAGGAGGCCAAGCCGACCGCTTCGGGGCGGCGTGCGGCGATTTTCGCGGCTTTTTCGGCGTGCGCCCAGCGGCCTTCTTGCAGGGCGATGGTTGCGGTTTGTAATGCGGCCAAGGCGCGCTGCTCACGTTTTTGTTCACGCCAGCCGCTGAATCGACTGGGCAATGCAACCATACCGCGATACAGGCGCCAGAGCCAGAACAGCAGGGTAAACGCGATCAAGCCGAGCAGAATAAACACGTACACCGACATGCTGATGCGCCATGAGAACCATTCAAAACTGACGCTGCCGGGGTAGTGGTTCATGCCGTACGCCAGCGCACCGGCAATCGCGATCAACAGCAGCGTCCAAATGATTTTACGCGTCATAGTGACACTCCTTTATTTGCGTCGGCTGAGTTGGGTTGGCTCGTGGGTGCTGCAGGCGGTGTGGCTTGTGTTGGTTGGACAGGTGTGACGCTCACGCCGGACTCACTTTGCATTTGTGCGGTCAATTGCGCACGCGCTTGGGTGAGTGCCTGTTGTACGACGGCGAAATCAGGTGAACTCGGCCAGGTGCCGGTGTTGTCGATCAGCGGTTTGAGTGCGTCGAGGTTGTAGCCTTGTCCATATTGTGCAATGGTGCTGCTCGCCATGCGAATTTGCTCTTGCGCCACGCTCCATTGTCCACTGCGCGCGGACCACAGGGCGGTGGTGAGGTTGGCGTTGATGCCTTGTTTGACAATCGCGGCGGTGGCGTTGTCCAAGGCTTGCACTTCGTTGGTGTTCACGCGTTTGACTTCAAAAACCTGTTTGAGCGTGGCGATGAAACGGTTCCACCAGCCACTCGGTGCAGCTTGTTCTTCGGCTTTTTGCTGTTCTTGCGTGGTGCGGATGTGCAGTTGGCCGATGTCGCTCATGCTTTGTTGCAAAGCGGCCAAGTTGGCTTTCGGGTTGAGGCTGTTCCATGCTTGAATCTGGCCTTCCACTTGGGTCAGGGCGCTGATTGAGGGCAGGAGCGCGCTGTTGTTCGCTGCTTGCAATTGGTTTTTCAGCATTTGGATTTGTTGCAAGGCGTTGGCGGTATCCCAATTTTGGTGAAAGTCGTATTGCAGGGCTTGCCATTGATTTTGCGCATCCATGGTGGTCAACAGCGCGCTGGTAACGGCATTGCTGATGAGCGGTTTGGCTGCGGCAGGCGCAGGTGCCGTGGCGGTTGGTGCAGCGGCATTGGCTGCGGTGTTTGCATTCGGTGCTGCATTCGGTGCTGCGGTGGCGGCATTATCAGCGGCGTTTGGATTGGTCGCAGGCGGCGTTGCGCTGCCATCGGCTGGCGGTGTCGTTGTTGCTGCTGCGGATGAACCGGTCGCATTGGCTGGCTGTTCATTGCCGGTTACGGCGCCGCTTGGGGCTGTGGCTGACGCGGATTCATTGCTCGTGCCGGGTGTTGCAGGTGCGGTCGGTGCGGTTGGTTCGGTCGGTGATACAGGCGTCAGTGTGACTGTTTCCGGCGTTTTCTTTTGTAAAACTTCGGGCAAATACGGATTGGCCATGCCGCGCTCGTAAGCCAAATAGCCTGCTGCGCCGGTTCCGGCGAGTAGAACCAGTAGGGTCAGCGCCAATTTGAATCCCAAACCGCTGGATTTTTTTGCGGTGGTGCTGTCTGTGACCGAGGTGTTCAACTGGTTTTCGGGGGTATTGCTCATGGCGGCTCCTTGAATGGGTTTTGCCTGTATTGTAAAACAATGTGCGCGCCCTGTGGGTTTTTGCGTGGGGCGTTGATTGTGGGGGTGGGTGTGTGGCGGGTTTACCGTTAAATGTGCGCCAGTTGCGGTAACTGCTCGGTCAATTGGCTCGGTAGGCACACATGCACGTCGCTAAAGCCTGACGCTTGGGCGAATTGCGCAATACGCGGATGAATGGCGATCAGACGCTGTTGCTGTGCGGTGTGGCGAAGTTCGGGACTGAGTTGCTCGATGAGCGCGCTTAGTCCTTCGATGCTGGTGATGACCAGCGCGGTATTTTGTGCGCAGGCATGGGTAAATTGCGCCAACTCGTCGCCATCCCAATGGCGCGGTGTGCGGCGATAACACGGCCAAATATCGCTGTGCCAGCGGGCTTGTTGCGTGAGTTGCAGCAACAGATCGCGACCTTGTTCGGCGCGGATGAGGAGCAGATTTTGAGGGCTTTGCAACTCGGGATGCGCACCAATGGCGCGCCACAGGCCTTCGCTGTCCTGTGTGTCGGCGGGCGCAGGCTGGATGAAAAGCTGGTGCGCAGGCCAGAGTTGGCGCAGGGCATCTACCGTGCCTTGCCCAACGGCGGCGAAGCGGATGTCGGCTGGCCAAGTTAAGCCCAAACGCGTCATGTGCTGATGAGCGAATGCAGCGGCGTGTTGGCTAACGAACATGGCGACGGTGTAATTGGGCCAATGCTTGCGGATGCGGGCTTCTGCGCCATCGTCCTGAAACGCGCTCAAGCTTAGTGTTGGTAGGTGGTATACGCGCAAACCCGCCTGCCTCAATTGTGTCTGCAATTCGTTGGAGCAGGGCAATGGGCGGGTGAGGACAATGGTGCGCATGGGGCGTGAGGCCGTGTGAGACAAGCGATTAAGCCGTCGGCTCGGGTGCGACCCAGTGGGTCAATGCGGCGAGGATGTCTTGCGCGCCTTGGCGGTTCAGATCTGCGACAACAGCGTTACCGATTTGCTCCGCATCGTTGAGTGCACCGCGTGCTTGCGCGTGCAGGACGCGTGAGCCGTCCGGCAGGGCGATGCTGGCACGCAGCCATAGCTCGCCATTGTCCACGATGGCGTGTGCGGCAAGTGGTGTTTGGCACGAGCCGCCCAATGCGCGCGATACGGCGCGTTCGGCAGCGGTGCAGGCGAAAGTCTCTGTGCACATCAGCGGTTGCAACACCGCCAATAGATCGCTGCGGTGCGCGGCAATTTCAATGCCGAGCGCACCTTGTCCAGCAGCGGGCAGCGCGTGCTCCAGCGGGATGAATGAGCGCACACGTTCTTTCAGTCCCAAGCGAATCACACCTGCGGCGGCGAGAATGATGGCGTCGAATTGCCCCTCGTCCAATTTGCGAAAACGGGTGTCGAGATTGCCACGCAGTGCGGCGATTTTCAAATGTGGGAAGCGCGCTTGTAATTGCGCTGAGCGGCGCAGGCTGGAGGTGCCGACGACGGCGCCTGCGGGTAAATCTTCCAGTGAGGCGTATTGGTTGGAGATGAACGCGTCTTGTGCATTCTCGCGCGCGGTCACGCAGGCGAGTGCAAAACCGTCGGGCAGATTCATCGGCACGTCTTTGAGCGAATGCACCGCGATATCCGCTGAACCGTTGTGCAATGCGACTTCGAGTTCCTTGACAAACAGGCCTTTGCCGCCGATTTTGGACAAGCTCTGATCGAGAATCTGGTCGCCGCGCGTGGTGGTACCGAGAATTTTCACCGTCATATTGGGATAAAGCGCACTCAGGCGGTCGCGGATGTGGTGCGCTTGCCACAGAGCCAAGCGCGACTCGCGGGTAACGATGGTGATCACTTCAGGCGTGTTGGTATGAATGGTGTCGGGCATGTGTCGCTTTAGGGTTGATGAAACAGTGTTCGTGGG
Source organism: Puribacter membranae (assembly GCF_055380425.1). Taxonomy (NCBI): domain Bacteria; kingdom Pseudomonadati; phylum Pseudomonadota; class Betaproteobacteria; order Burkholderiales; family Burkholderiaceae; genus Puribacter; species Puribacter membranae. Next base: position 1,476,169 of record NZ_AP040167.1, on the reverse strand, counting down.
CGGCAAAATGAAGCATTCTGCCGCGATGCTCAGTAGTGTTCGGCCATGGTTTGTATGGCGATAAGCGTTTTCGCTTCCTGCCCCGTGCTGACAGTTGTGTTCGGTTGGGTGGCGGACGGAACCATGCTTACGCGGCGTTGAGCGATGATTGGGCGTACCAGTTTGTCGGTCTCGTCGCTCACGCTCAATTCAGGGTGTGCATTCCAAATCGGCGGCGCCATGTCTTCAAAAACACTGAGCAGACGTTTGCCCCATTCGCGGTGAATCATTTGGAAATACGGGTTTTCATCGGTGATGCGGCTGAATTTGGTCACGCGCAAGGCGTCTTGCTCATACACCAGCAGATCCAGCGGCAAACCGACCGAAATATTACTTTGCAAGGTCGAATCCATCGATATCAAAGCACATTTGGCCGCATCGTCCAAGGATGTTTCCGGCGTGATCACGCGATCCAACATTGGTTTACCGTATTTGGCATCGCCGATTTGGAAGAACGGATTCTCCTGCGTCGCTTCGATGAAATTGCCTGCGGCGTAGATTTGGAACAAGCGCATTTCCTCGCCATAAATCTGCCCGCCGATGATGAAGCTGACGTTAAAATCGACGTTAAACTGTCCCAATGCCTTCGCATCGTGCGCATGCACTTCGCGCGTGGCTTGGCCGACCAAGCGCGCGGCTTCAAACATATTGGCCGCATTCCACAAGGAACTATTCGCGTCATTGCCTGTCTGCGATTGCAATAACTGCACAACCGACTGACTGATGGACAAATTGCCCGCCGTCATCAACACGATGGTGCGCTCGCCCGGCACCTCGAATACCGTCATTTTGCGAAAACGATTGATTAAATCGACGCCGGCATTGGTGCGCGTGTCTGAGAGAAAAACCAAGCCCTGATTGAGTTTAATGCCGACGCAGTAAGTCATAGCAACCTTGTCATAAGGAGTTTAAAGGATGCGAAATTATAAGCCAATTGTGGAGAAATGGGCGAATTTGTGACGTCTGGCGCGAATGATCAGTGAACGCTCAATGAACGATCGGCGAATCATCAGTGGCTGAACACAGCCGATTACTTTTTCTCAATGAACTCGATTTTGTAGCCGTCCGGATCCTCGACAAAGGCAATCACGGTCGTACCGTGCTTCATCGGTCCTGCTTCGCGGGTGACCTTGCCACCGCGTGCGCGCACCGCATCGCAGGCCGCTGCCGCATTGTCCACCTCGATGGCGATGTGGCCGTAGGCGTTGCCCAGCTCATACTGCTCGGTATCCCAGTTGTGGGTCAACTCAATTACGGTGTGGTTGGCCTCATCACCGTAGCCGATGAAGGCGAGGGTAAAGCGTCCTTCGGGATAATCCTGTTTGCGCAACAGTTGCATGTCCAATACATCTTGGTAAAACGCCAAGGAGCGTTCGAGATTGCCGACGCGCAGCATGGTGTGGAGTAGTCGCATGATTGAAGTCCTTTGTGATCTAACGTTATGGGATTGATTTCAATAAGTGCCAATCATAACGTGGATTACTGGCGAAATGATGGACGTGGACGATTTCTGCTGACTCACTGAGCGTGAATCACTGCTGCTGCATCCACAGTACGTGCGGATCGTCGCCTTGTGCCGAAACGTGAACGTAGGCGTTGAGTGCTTCAAATCCGCCGCCCATGCGTGAGCCGCGCACCGGTGCGGCGCTGTCGTAGTCGCGGCCAATGGCGAGGCGGCAGTGTCGCCCGTCGGTGATGCAGTTGTGGGTGATGTCCAGACTGAGCCACTCGTGGCGATCGGTGTAGACGTCAACCCAAGCGTGGCTGGCAAGGTGGCCGATGTCGCCGGTATTGAGGTAGCCGCTGACGTAGCGCGCGGGGATGCCGATGGCGCGTGCTGCGGCGAGGAAAACGTGCGCTTGGTCTTGGCACACGCCCTGTGCTTGGGCGAATGCTTGCGGTGCGGTGGTTTGTACGGTGGTTACGCCGCTTACGTATTGGATGCGCTCATGTACGGCTTGCATCAGGCGCAGGGCGTTGTCTTCGGACAGCATGCCGTTCGGCTGTGCGAATGGTTGTGCAAAGGCGTTCAATTCAGCATCTGCGGTGGTGTAGCGCGTGGCTTGGGTAAAAATCAGCGGCGATATGCGGCTGTTTTTGGCCGGTCGGCGGTTGGATGAGGCGTCTTCGTTGACCTCAACGGTGCCGTGAACTTCGATCAGCAGTTGCTTTGTGGGTTGGTTCAGGGTCAGCAGGTGCGTGTGGTTGCCAAATGCGTCAATTTGGGCGTGCAGGCGCGTGGGCGCGCCTATGTGCCAGTTGATCACGGTCTGACCGGCATCACTGCGCGGTGTCAGGCGCAGCAGCTGGATCAGGTACGAAATGGGGTCTTCGTAGTGGTAGTCGGTGTTGTGTGTAATTTCAAAACGCATACGTTCATTCGTTGCGGGTGTGTTCACTGGGACGTGCTTTTGCTGTGCGCCGGATTCAGTGGTACCAAGAAGTCTTGGCTGATCTGGTGTCCCAGGGCGTAGGCTTTTTCCAAAAATTCGGTTAAATATTCGTGGATGCCGTATTGCAAAACCTCTTCAATTTGACCGTATTGCAGGTCTGCCAGCATTTTACCTGCTAATCGCTCGGTTTTTTGTGAATACGCGTTGCGCACATGCGCGATGTTTTTGTTCAAATCGATCAGACAGGCGGCGAGCGAGCGCGGCATTTCTTTGCGGAAAATGAGCAGTTCGGCCACGCGCGCGGGCGTGATGACGTCATGATAGGTCTGGCGGTAGACTTCAAAGCCGGAAACGGAGCGCAGCAGTGCGGCCCAGTGGTAGAAGTCTTTGGTGTCGTCGTGCGCGTTGGTGGCGTCTTGCGTTTTTTGCCGAATCTCGGACGATTCAAAGAATTTTAAATCCAGCAGCCGTGCGGTGTTGTCCGCGCGTTCGATGAATGTGCCCATGCGCAGGAAGTTGAAGGTTTCGTCCTTGAGCATGGTGCCGAGCGCCACGCCGAGAATCAGGTGTGAGCGCAATTTGATCCAGTCCAGATATTCGCGCACTTGGGTGATCGCGCGGTCGGATTTGACCCATTGGCAGGATTCGAGCCACATATCGTTGACCGTTTCCCACATTTCCGAGGTCAGGCTGTCGCGTACGGCGCGGGCATTTTCACGCGCTGACCACAGGCAGGAGACGATGGAGGATAGGTTGCGTTGATCGGTCACCATGAATCGCAACACGTTTTCGGTGCTGATTTCGCCATAGAGTTCGAGAAATTGCGGTTCGAGCTCGGACAGCCCGAGCGTGGCGCGCCACAGATTGATTTCATTTTGCGGCTCGTGTGGCATGAGTAGGGTGTCGTAGTTCACACCCAGCATGCGTGCGGTGTTTTCGGCGCGCTCGATGTAGCGTGCGTGCCAGTACAGGTGATCTGCGGTGCGTGAAAGTAGCATGATGCATCCTTGTTTTATCTGTGTGTTGGCGTTATGGAGGGGCGGTTAACGCAAGCTGTCGGCGATTTTTTGCAGATATAGGCTGCGAGCAAAAAATACCGGACCTATGGCGGTGTGCCCTGACCCGTGGTCTTGATGAACTTCCAGCTCAATGTCGCCGCATCGTAAACGCAACGCTTGTCCGCGCCATTTGTACCAGCCGTTATCGGGTAGTTGGTAACGCGCCACCAGCATATTTTTAAAGGTTTCCAAAGGGGTGTCGTAATCGGCTCCGGCATCCAAGAAGCTGACGCTGTAGGAATACACCACTCCATCCAGCGTAGCTATGTGTCCAATACTATTGATGCCTTTGAGTTCACCTTGGCTCACGCCATTGCGCATGGGAAAGTCGAGTCGGCTCGTACGTGGATTGCGGTTGCCGGCAAAGTTCGGTTGATTTTCTGCAGTGGGGTGCCGGCGTAAGAACTCATCGGCAGTCACGCCAATAAACAGGCCATCAATATTGGGAATGCCGTTGAGTTGACATGCACTGGCGCTGCGTTCAGCGAGTGGTGCGGCGCTACTCAGCGGGCTGTGTAGCGCGAGTACGCTGATGAAGCCGACTAGCCATTGTTTTGTGTGCCGTATCATATTTACTCCAAAACCCAAGTGTCTTTGGTGCCGCCGCCTTGTGAGCTGTTCACGACCAGCGAGCCTTCTTTGAGTGCGACGCGGGTCAGACCGCCTGGTACGAGTTGCACCTCTTTGCCTGAGAGAACGAACGGGCGCAGGTCAATGTGGCGCGGCGCGATGCCTGACTCGACAAAGGTCGGGCAGGTGGATAGCGCGAGGGTGGGCTGCGAAATGTATTGCTCCGGTTTGGCGATCAACACGCGGCGGAATTCTTCAATTTCGGCTTTGCTCGCCGCTGGGCCGACCAACATGCCGTAGCCGCCCGCGCCGTGGGTTTCTTTCACCACCAATTTGTCCAGATTTGCCAGTGTGTATTCAAGTTCGTCCGGCTTGCGGCATTGGTAGGTCGGGACGTTGTTCAAAATCGGTTCTTCGGACAGGTAAAAACGAATCATGTCGGGGACGAACGGATAAATCGATTTGTCGTCCGCCACGCCCGTGCCAATCGCGTTGGTCAGTGTGACGTGACCGGCACGGTAGCAATTGAGCAAACCCGGCACGCCGAGCGCGGAGTCAGGGCGAAACGCCAGCGGATCGAGAAAATCGTCGTCAATCCGACGGTAAATCACATCGACGCGTTTCGGACCGTTGGTCGTGCGCATATACACATGCAGATCATCGACGAATAAATCCTGTCCTTCGACCAGCTCCACGCCCATTTGTTGCGCGAGGAAGGCGTGCTCAAAATACGCGCTGTTGTAGGCGCCCGGCGTCATGACCACGATGGTTGGGTTGTCAATGCCTGCGGGTGCGACGCTGCGCAGGGTTTCGAGCAACAGGTCGGGGTAGTGCGCCACCGGTGCGACGCGGTATTTGGAGAATAACTCGGGGAACAGCCGCATCATCATTTTGCGGTCTTCGAGCATATACGATACGCCCGATGGCACGCGCAGATTGTCTTCCAGCACATAAAACTCGCCTTCGCCTGCGCGCACGATGTCAATGCCGCTGATGTGCGAGTAGATGCCGCGCGCGACATTGACTCCCTGCATTTCGGGGCGGTATTGGCTGTTGTTAAAAATCCGTTCGGCGGGAATCAATCCCGCTTTGATGATGTTTTGCTCGTGATACACGTCGTACAAAAACATATTCAACGCCTGCACCCGCTGGCGCAAACCTTTTTCCAGCGCACTCCATTCGGACTGCGGAAACACGCGTGGAATCAGGTCAAAGGGGATCAAGCGTTCGGTGTCCGCACCTTCGCCGTAGACCGCGAAGGTAATACCGACTTTGCGAAACATCAAATCGGCTTGTTGACGTTTCTCCGCAATCAGCTCGGCGGTTTGTCGGCTCATCCAGTCGTTCAGTGCGGCGTAGTGCGCACGGACACTGGTTTTGGCAGTGTCCGCATACATTTCATCGTAAAAATGTGTGGGCATGGTCAGCCTCTCGTTGTCTGTTTTATGGTAATCATTATTGTTCGGCAAAGTGATTTGACTTTTTGCCAGAGCCGATTATGCACGAGGCTATTGTTTAATGTAAAGAATCGTTTGCACCAAAAGATATAAAGTCGTGCGCAAAGCGTGCAAACTTTTCCAAATATTGGCTGAAAATGCACCACGAATGCTGCGTCGTCATTGATTACAAGGCGAGATGGGCGTTAATCGTTGGTATCCTCTTGTTTCTGCGCGGCTTGTCCATACTTAATCCAAAAGCATTATTGATAATGCGTCGCGTTTTACGCCTTCTTACAAAGAATAGACTATACTTTTCTCGTCTTTTCAACGTTTTCTTGTATATCCAAAGGATTGCCCCATGAATCGTCACCACCTATTTTCCCGTATCGGTAAACGGTATTGGCTGCTGCCATCCCTGCTGTTTGCGCTCAGTGGCGCATTGGTCGGCTGTCACGCGCAGGAGAACAACACGGCAGCGGTCACACCGCAAGAGTCGCCCATCCATACGCCGGCGCCGACGCAACAGGGCGCACCGCTGGTCACGGGCTTGCCGGACTTTACCAAATTGGTGGACTACGTTTCACCCGCCGTGGTCAATATTCGCGTCAGTGAAAAAGTATCCGCGCAGCAAGGCATGGATTTGCGCGGCCATCCCATTTGCATGATCTGGCCAGACTTACCCGGCTGCAGTGGCCGTGCCGCGCCCAACGCAGGCGGCAATGCGCCGACCGAGCGCGAAGCGGGACAAGGCTCCGGCTTCATCACCTCGCAGGACGGCTACGTTTTGACCAACCACCACGTCATCAATGGCGCGAGCAGCATCACCGTTGCATTGTCAGACAACCGCGAATTCAAAGCCCAAGTCATCGGCAGCGATGCGCGCACCGATGTCGCATTGCTCAAAATCGACGCGACCAATTTACCCTTCCTGCGCATGGCCGACTCCAACAAGCTCAAAGTGGGTGAATGGGTCGTGGCTGCCGGTTCACCGTTTGGCCTGAAAAACACCATCACCGCCGGCGTGGTCAGCGCGATCAACCGCGATACCGGTGATTATTTATCCTTTATTCAGACCGATGCAGCGGTCAATCCGGGCAACTCCGGTGGCCCTCTGGTCAATATGTCCGGCGAAGTCATCGGCATCAACTCGCAAATTCTCACCCCGAGCGGCGCGTTTTCGGGCATTGCCCTTGCCATCCCGATCAACGACGCGCTGCAAGTGGCCGAACAACTGCGCACCAAAGGCAAGGTTGAGCGTGGTCGCGTCGGCGTCAGCATTCAGCCCGTGACCGAAAACATGGCCAAAGAACTCGGTCTGAGCAAAGCCCAAGGCGTTGTGATTGCGCAGGTTGAAGCAGGTTCGCCAGCGGCGCAAGCTGGTCTGCAAGCCGGAGATGTCGTCACCAAAATCAATGGTGCGGTCGTTGAGTCCATCCGCGATTTCGCGCGCTATATCGGCGAGAGCAAACCCGGGACGCGCCTGCAACTCGAAGTCTGGCGCGAAGGGCGCAGTCAGATACAGGAGTTAACAGTGGGTCAGTGATCGCTGTGGTATGAGTGATATTGAGAGCGGGTTGAACGGTTGTGTTCAACCCGTTTTTTATGCATTCGTTCGTCTGTTATTTTCCTTTCATTTCTTTTCTTTTATTTTCCCTGTTAAACATTCGGTTTGTGGTTCTCTCTTTTAAGGCGCATTGATTGTTTTTGAATCAATGTCTTATTTGAGCAACATAATGCGAATAGTAATAATTATCATTTACATTATCGAGATAATCCGTATAATTGCCATCCTGCATTAATGATTCGTTAAAAATCTTACGGCAGTGTCGGCAGGCAGTCTGGCACGGTTCAAATTTTCTCAAGGGGAGATGATGGTTAAATTAGATGATGAGGTTAAAAACAATTCGCTGAATTCTGTACGCCAGGTGGGGTGTGTACGTCCGAGTTCAAAGGGTGGATTGGTGACAGGGGTTGCATTGTCCTTGTTGATGAGCAGCCATTCGGCTTGGGCGCAAACACCGGCGGAATCGACCGCCACTGAGCGCTTGCCGACAGTGGTGATCGAGGGAGAGGGCAATAAAACGCGTGAGCAAGTAGGCTATAAGGCGGAAAAAACCCGCGTAGGTAAAACCGCGCAAGACCCAAAGGACATTCCACAAGCAGTCACGGTGGTGACGCAACAGCTGATGCATGAGAAAAATGCGACGACCTTGCGCGAAGCACTGCGCAATGTAGCGGGTGTCACGTTCAACGCCGGTGAAGGCGGCCGGATTGGCGACAATATCACTTTGCGTGGTTATTCGGCGGTGTCGGATTTGTATTTGGATAATATGCGCGACGTGGCGCAGTACAACCGCGATACCTTTAATTTGGAGCAGGTGGATGTGCTCAAGGGGTCATCTTCGATGCTGTTTGGGCGCGGTTCGACCGGCGGCGTGATTAACCAAGTGAGCAAAACCGCCAAGCCAGTGGCCATGCACGAAGTTAATGTGACCGGTGGTAGCAACGATTATCGCCGTGTGACCGCCGATTTGAACACGCCGATTACCGATAACGTGGCATTTCGTTTGAATTTTATGAATTTAGACGCTAAATCTTTCCGTACCGGCGTGGATCAGAAAAGCACAGGTGTGGCGCCGACTTTATCCATCGGCGCAGGTACGGACGATGAATGGAATCTGTCGTATTACTATCTGAATACCGACAATACGCCGGACTTTGGTGTGCCGTATTTCCAAAATGCACCGTTGAATGTTCCAATTGAGCGCTTCTACGGAATGGCCAATGCGGATTACGAGCAAAACAAGACCGGAATTGCCACGGCCAGCTATCAAAAAATGTTCAGCAATGGCGCAACTTGGAAAACCACCGTGCGTCATGCGGAATATGACCGCAGCTTGCGCGGAACCGCGCCGCGTTTGGCGCAGGGTACGAGTGTGATTACCGATAGTACGGTGATTAATCGTTCGCGCCAATCGCGTGGAGCAACCGAAAAAACCTTGGGTCTACAAAGCGATTTCAACCACGCCTTTGATACCGGTTCTGTGCGTCATGAATTGATTGCGGGCGTAGAGGTTTTGAACGAAAAAGCCACACGCTGGAATAACGTCAGCTCAATCGCCAATCCGGCGACCACCGTTGCCGGTGGTGACTTGTATCCGACGCTTCCTGCTAATTTTAATGACAGTTTCACGCAGGCGTTCCAAGGTGCTTATAAGGGCAATACCTACAGTGCCTATGTACAGGATGTTATGCAGTTTGCGCCCAAATGGAAATTCATGGCGGGGCTGCGCTATGACCGCATGAGTGCTGATTATACCAATGCCCAAAATCTGAGCTACAACCGCACGGACAAAGAATTTAGCTCGCGCTTCGGTCTGATATATGCGCCGAATGATGCGGGTATGGTTTATGCCTCTTACAGCACAGGATTTAACCCGTCGGCGGAGTTGTATCAGCTTGACCCGCGCGGAACCAACACGCCGCCGGAGAAAACCCGCAACATTGAATTGGGAACCAAGTGGAATTTGTTGGATAACCGTTTGGCGCTGCGTGCTTCGATTTCTCGTTCGGAGAAAACCAATGAGCGCAATACCGATTTGGCCGAGCCGGACATTTATTTGCTCTCGGGCAAACGCCATACCGATGCGTTTGAGCTGGAAGCCAGCGGTCGTCTGACCGATAAGTGGGAGCTGTACGCCAATTATGCCTATATGCGCGCCAAAATCGATCAAGGCGTCGGTACTTCGGCGGCCAATGTCGGCAATACCCCGGCCAATACGCCGAAAAATACTTTCAGCGTATGGACCACCTACAAGGTTATGCCGGATTTGAAGCTCGGTTTGGGTGTTGAAGGGGTGAGTTCACGTTTTACAGCGGATACCAATACAACCAAAATCGACGGCTACCGCCGTGTGGATGCGATGATTGAGTATAACTTCAACAAAAACCTCACGGCCAAGTTGAATGTATTTAATTTGCTCAACAAACGCTATTACGAAGGGATTTACCGTGGTCACGTCGTGCCGGGAACCTCACGCGCGGCTCAGTTGAATCTGACGATGAAGTTCTAATCGACCATCGCGCATACCCTCGTTGAGGGTGTGCGCATACAGATTTAGAACGTATTTCAAAAGAGGTATTCGTATGATGTTACAAATAAACCAACTATTGACGGCACAAGAATTGGCCGCTTGTCAAAGCCTGATCGCGTCAGCGGAATGGGTGTCCGGCGCGATTACCGCCGGCACGCAATCCAATCAGGTGAAAAACAATCGGCAGTTGCCCGAGGATGCACCACAAAGCGTGATGGCGCGTGCGTATATATTGCAAGCTTTGCAGCGCAATGCCTTGTTTTTGAGTGCGGCTTTGCCCAAGAAAATTTATCCGCCGTTGTTTAATCGCTACGATGGCTCGATGAACTCATTTGGTAATCATATTGACAATGCCATTCGTGGCAAGGCGCATCCGGATTGGGTGCGCACCGATCTGTCTATGACGGTGTTTTTGTCCGAGCCGGATAGCTACGAAGGCGGCGAGCTGGTGGTGGAGGACACCTATGGCGAACATCGCGTCAAATTAGCCGCAGGCGATGCGATTTTATACCCCTCGTCCAGCATCCATCGGGTGGAGGCTGTGACCTCCGGTGCACGTATTTGCTCCTTTTTCTGGATCGAGTCTATGGTGCGTTCGGATGAACGCCGACGTTTGCTGTTTGATTTAGATGTCTCTGTGGTCAATTTGCGTGATGAGCGAACGCAGGCCGGTCATACCGATGATGGTGCGGCCTTGGTGCAGTTGACCGGCTGTTATCACAACTTATTGCGCATGTGGGCTGATTCATGAGGTCATTTCAGTTACACAACGAAAGTGCTTATGTGGTTCCGGCCATGCGGCGCACATTGAAAACCGACGAGGTGAAAACCCTTTCGGTGTTGAGTGTGTTGGTGCTTTTGGCGCATGGGGCGCTCGGATTTTTGTTGGTGCGTACTTTGTCACAAGTGCCGGATTTGGCGTGGGCGAGTATTGAAGAAACTCAGGTTCAATTGCGATCAGAGTCGACCACGCCTCAGGAGCAAGTGGACAGCATGCCGCCGCACCAACCGGCTACCCCCATGAAAAAATTCAAGGGTGTTACGCCTTCTCAGCCGAGTGCTCAATCAATTGCGCAGCCTAAGCTGCCTCGCCCGACGGCGGATAAGCCTGTGGTCAATCCAACACACGATTCGTCTGCCGCCTCGTCACAGTCGGCTGCAACGGGCTCATCGACACAGTCTGATGCGCAAAGCAATTCACCCTCGGCCAATCCGATCGGTGGCACGGCGGCGAATGGCACTTCGGCACAAACGTGCAGCGCATTGACCTCGTTTAATCGGCGTTATCCGGGCGTTTTGAACAAAAGCAGCACGGTCACCCTGCGCATTTCGCGCAATGCGCAAGGCGCAGTAACCTCGGCATCAATTATCAATGGTAGCGGCAATGTGGCGTTGGATCAGTTTGCTTTAAACAGCGCACGTTATGCGCGTTTTAAGCGCAATGACGGCTGTGACAGCCGATCGTTTGTCCTGCCGATTTTATTTCAACCCAAAAACTAATACGGTATCAACATGAATTCATATGGTTTAACTCATTTTTGGCAACAAGGTGACTTTGTTACGCGCTTCGTGGCGCTGGTTTTGTTGGTCATGTCGGTAGTGACGTGGATTGTGATCGCGTACAAAGCCATTCAATTTTGGCGCGTGCGTCAAAACGCGCGCTCGATTTCCACTCGATTTTGGCACAACAAAAACTTTGCCGAAGGCGTTCAATCCTTGGGTGCGCCCGAATCAAACAATCTGTTTCGTACTTTGGCTTTAGAGGGCTTGCAGTCGGTGGAACACCACCACAGCAGTCAGGATGATTTGCATGGCGTACTCAGCCTGAGCGACTGGCTCAATAGCTGTTTGCGCCGCGCATTGGACAATGCGTCGGCACACTTGGGCGCGGGTTTGTCGGTACTTGCCTCCATCGGTAGTACTGCGCCCTTTGTCGGCTTGTTCGGGACGGTTTGGGGGATTTACCACGCTTTGTTGAGCATCGGACAATCGGGGCAAGTCGGTTTGGATCAAGTCGCCGGCCCCGTTGGCGAGGCGCTGATTATGACCGCCTTTGGTCTGGCCGTCGCGATACCGGCAGTGTTGGGCTACAACGCATTGCTGCGCCGACAAAAGAGCCTCATGGCGCAAATGGGCAATTTTGCACATGACCTGCATGCCTATTTCGTGACCGGTTCGCGGATGAATCGTCCGTTCTCAGAGCCGGTTGGACAAAACGCTCGCTCAGAGGCTAATGGTGTGGAGGTGCGTGCATGAATCTGTCTGAATACCAGTCTCAGGAAGAGGTTATGTCAGAAATCAATATGACCCCCTTGGTGGACGTGATGTTGGTTTTGCTGATTATCTTCATCGTCACCATGCCCGTGATTCAACACTCGGTCAAAATCAATTTACCGCAGGCCAGTACGCAGATGCAGGCGGCCGATGTGCAAAGCATTCAGGTGTCTTTGAATGCTGACGGACAAGTGTACTGGAACGAAGCGCCGGTTGATCAGACAGCTCTAAGCCAACTGATCCAGCAGACGGGCGCTCAGGGTCATGCGCAGATTCATGTGCGTGCGGATAAAAATACCGCTTATCAGCACATCGCTGCGCTGATGGCGCAAATACAAAATTCGGGCGTGCATAAAGTGTCGCTGATTACCACGCCGAATTAACCCTCAACCCTATTTGTTCTTTAGAAAGCATTGTATGAACAGACTGAAACAAACTATTAGACAAGTGGCAGCGTCTTCGTTTTCACTCGCATTGTTACTCAGTGCGGGCGTGGCGCATGCCGACGAGGTATTGACCGCCAATATCTCTATTAAAGACCATCGCTTTTATCCCAGCCAAATCAAAGTGCCTGCGGGCGCTAAGCTCAAGCTGGTCGTTACCAATTTGGATCGAACCCCTGAGGAGTTCGAGTCCGATCAAATGAAGTTTGAAAAAATTGTTCAAGGTGGTGGGCGCATCACCGTATTCGTGCCGCCGCTCAAACCGGGGCGCTACGTCTTTTTTGGTGAGTTCAATCTGGCCACGGCGCAAGGGGTCATCATCGCTCAGTGAGCGCGATGAGATAAAAATAGGGGAAAATTCGTGTTTGCAATTGGTTTAATTGTTTTTCGAGAGGCTTTGGAAGCCGCATTATTCATCGGCATCATGGCCGCAGCCACCAAAGGTATTCCCCAACGCAGCCGTTGGCTATGGTTGGGGCTGGTTTTGGGTGTTTTGGGTTCGGTGGCGCTGGCGTTCGGCATGGGCTATATCAACGACTGGGCGCAGGGTACGGGGCAAGATTGGATGCAAATACTGATTTTGGGTTTGGCCTTCCTCATGCTCACATGGCACATCGTCTGGTCACAAAAACATGGGCGGGAAATGGTGCAACAGGCGCGCGAGCTTGGAAAATCCGTCCAGTTTGGTCAGAAAACCTTGGCGGCGGTAGCCATTGCGGTCTCCATGATCGTCATGCGTGAGGGGGCGGAGACCGTGTTGTTTGTCAGCGGTGCGATGACGGCAAACGCCCCGATCCCGTCAAATTTACCCGATGCAACAATGTCCATTGCGCCCGCCGCTGATGCAAGCGCAGCGACGGCCTTACCCGCGCAGGCGCTGGATTTGACTCAAGGTGCGAAAGCTACATCTGCGGCTCTGCCTGCATCGGCGTCTGATACGGTGCAAAATAAAGCGGCTTTGTCCGAGGTATTGGACTTAACCGCTGCATCAGAAGCACCATCAACAGGCACATCTGCTTCCGCATCGGTCTCCCAGGCACCATTGCCCGCCGAGTTGGATTTAACACAAAATGGATCTGCGTCCTCACCGGATGTGACTGCACAAACATCGCCGCAGAATGAGGTGCCGCACAGCGCATCCGTAGCTTCGCCCTCAGGCGGTTTGGATCGCAGTGATGTGATGATCGGTGGTTTGGTCGGTTTGGCTTTGGGCGTGCTATTGGGCTTTTTGGTCTATCAGGGCTTGAGCCGCATTTCGATGAAACATTTGTTTGCCGTAACCAATGGCTTGGTGTTGCTGTTGGCGGCGGGCATGGCCTCGCAAATCGGTCGTATTTTTGTGCAGATGGGCACTTTACACAGTGGGTTGAATCCGATTTGGGACAGCAGCGACTGGATTTCGAATGATCATCCGGTGGGAGTCGCACTAAATGCGTTGATGGGTTACGATGCCCAACCCTCGCAAACGCAAGTGGTGTTTTTTGTCCTCGGTTTGCTGTTTATTTTGCTCATGCGGCAGTGGGCAAAACACGGTCAGACGCAGGCTTTGTTGAGGGGGTCGTAGATTTGCTGTAGGCGGTATGCACAATGAGTTGGATGGCAAAAGGTGGCGTTTATCCGCCTTTTGCGTTGTTGGGGGCGAACTGAATCGATTCTTCTAAGCGGTTCACGCCAGTCCCGTTAATGCCTCTGCCAAATAATCCCAAAAATCCCGCCCGTCGCGGGTATTGACCCATGCGTCGTTATCAAACTTGAAATGATAGCCGCCCGCACGCGAGGCGAGCCAGACCTCTTGCATGGCCGCTTGCTGATTGATGATGACTTTTTGTCCGTCGTCGTTTTCGATTTCCAGCACGGCGCCGTGCGCTTGGGTTTCCAAATCGTCGTGCGTGTCCTCAATGTGCGACAGGATGGCATCAAACAGGCGTTTTGCCTGTTGTAAGTATTCGGTTTCGGTCATAATAGCGCTTTCCATGATTGACTCAACGGACGGATTATATATGAATCGGGCTTTGATTTTGTGGGCGGTGATGAAAATGGCGGCGGTGCTGGGCGTAGCGAGTGCGTGCGTGAGTGCGTGCGGTTTCAAAGGGCCGTTGGTCATGCCGCCGGAGCAAGTGCCGGTGGAGCAACAGAAAATCGATGGCGCCATGCATATCGCGCCGGTGGATGCGTCGGGCATGGGCGTTAAAAAGTAATGTGAATTAAGGAAATACGCAGTAACCACTACCCGCAGGCTGGTTTGGGTTACTTCGTGCTTCCTTAAGATTAATTGTTTGAGAGAAAGTGTATCAATGAGTGCGTCGTACCCTGTGAGCGAATTGTCGCTGCGTCCGTCTGATAACGGGACGCAGTTGTTTTTAGAAAATACCGCGTTGAATGATTTGGCCAAACGTTTTGGCACGCCGTTGTACGTTTATTCGCAGGCGCAGTTGTTGGCAGATTGGGCGGCGTGGCAGTACCCGACGGATGAACGTAACATTCATGTGTGCTATGCGGTCAAGGCGTGCTCGAATTTGAGCGTTTTGCGTCTGTTTGCCGAGCGCGGAGCATTTTTTGACACGGTGTCCGAGGGTGAAATCGCGCGTGCTTTGGCGGCGGGTGCGCCTGCCAATCGTGTGGTGTTCTCGGGTGTGGCAAAGTCGGAACGTGAAATCACGTTTGCGCTGGAGCAGGGCATTTTTTGTTTCAACGCGGAATCCGCGCCCGAATTGGAGCGCATCAACGAAATCGCCCTGCGTATGGGTAAACGCGCACCGGTGTCCTTGCGCGTGAATCCCGATGTGGATCCGAAAACGCATCCGTATATTTCCACCGGTCTGAAGGCGAATAAGTTCGGCGTGGCACACACCGATGCGCTCGCGGTGTATCAGCGCGCAGTGAGTTTGCCCGGTTTGGATGTGATCGGTATTGACTACCACATCGGCTCGCAAATCACTGAGCTGTCGCCGTTTTTCGATGCGCAAAATCGTTTATTTGAGCTGGTACGCCAGTTGCGTGCGCATGGCATTGAGTTAAAACACATTGATTTGGGCGGTGGCTTGGGCGTGCGTTATCGCGACGAAACCCCTCCGGCACCGCGCGAGTTGATTGAGCAGTCGCTCAAAGGGCTGCGCGACGCGGGCTTTACGCATGATTTGTTGTTTGAGCCCGGACGTTCGCTGGTGGCGAATTCGTGTGTGTTGCTGACCCAAGTGGAATACCTCAAACACAACGACGACAAAAATTTTGCCATCGTTGATGCGGGTATGAATGATTTCATCCGCCCTGCGTTGTACGAAGCGTGGGTCGGCGTGGAAAATTGCACGCAGCATGATGACGTTGCCGCGCAGGTGTACGATGTGGTCGGGCCGGTATGTGAGTCGGGCGATTGGCTGGCGCGTGATCGTGCGTTGAAAGTGAAACAGGGTGATGTGCTGGCGGTACTGTCCGCCGGTGCGTACGGCTTTAGCATGAGTTCAAACTACAACACGCGCGCGCGCGCGGCCGAAGTGATGGTCGATGGTGCGGATGCGCGGGTGATTCGTCGGCGGGAACAATTGAATGAGTTGTGGGCATTGGAGTTGTAAGCGTTTATTGGTATTTTAAGGAGTGGTCATGAATAGCTATCGCGCGGGTATCTTGGTTCTCATTGCTGCTTTTATTGGCGTATTGGCTTATCTGGGAAATCGTTATTTGAACATCAAAGAGCAAGAGTCCGGAGCGGTGTATGGCGTTGCCTATACCGCGTCCGATACCTGCCATGATCCGCAGACAGGCAAAATGTTTGATTATTTTGTGAGCTCCGATAGCGCGAATATGCGTTCGGAGGCGGGATTGAGTGGCTCGGTTATCGGTGTATTGCCGCAAAATACCTATGTCCTCAAATTGGATGAGCAAACGGTTCAGCCGGACCCCAGTAAAACCACGACCCGCAAAGAGATTTTATTCACCACAGCAACTTCATCGTTCACCCTGCCGGTCAATCGGGTGGTGACCATCATTGATCCGGAAACCGAGGGCACGGGGATGGTTCGGGTGGCTTATACCCACCCCGAAATGGGTCTGCTTGAGGCGCGTGTACCGAGTGATACGCTGGATTTAAAGGGTGAGCCGAGCGTTTGGTACAAAATTCGTATTTATGAGGGCGAAGAGGGCTGGATTTCTAAACGTCTGTTGTCCACTTTGGATGTGTGTTAAATATGCTGCGTCGCCTCGCTTTTCGCGGGGTTTCATCATGATCTGACCCAAACGAACCGTTTGGGTTTTTTATTGAGATGCTCTTGGGCGAAACTGATCGCTTGAAAAAACAAATATCAATCAAATCAGTATTTTCCGTGCGATTTTTACCGTAGCACGTTAGAATATCAGGCATTGAATTTTTTGACCTCGTCCGTGTGACGGGGTCGGCACTTGTTTGAATAGGTATCACATGGGCACTACCCCTGAAGTTTTAAAAAGTTCGTCGTTTTCTGAGCGCACACAGCAGTTGTTCCGCGAGGCCAAATGGATTGTTTTGGCCTTGCTGGGCTTGGCTTTGCTGAGTATGCTGGTCAGTTTTGATCCGCGCGATCCGTCGTTTTTCCACGCGGGTTCGGATGTGAAAGAGGTTCACAACTGGGTCGGCAGCTTGGGTGCGTGGGTGTCGGCGACTTTGTTGTATGTGTTTGGCCTGTCGGCGTATTGGTGGGTTCTGCTGTGCGGCTGGGTGATCTATCGTGGTGTGCGGCGTTTTCTGCGTTTGAGTTTGTACACGCCGCAGGAGCGTGCGGCTTTGGTGAAAACGGAGCAGGAAAAGCGCGATACGCTGCTGTTTCGTTTGGGCTTTGCCGTGGTGTTGTTGAGCAGCGTGGGGCTGGAATATTTGCACACCGTCGGCTGGGCGATTCCTTTGCCCTACGATCACGGTGGCGTGCTCGGCGAGATGATCGCGAAAGGCTTGAATTCGGTTCTGGGGCAAATTTTCACGACCTTGTTGCTGGTGGTGCTGTTTTGTGCGGGCTTGAGCTGGTTTTTTAATTTCTCGTGGCTGTCGGTGTTTGAGCGCGTCGGTACGATGCTGGAATTGTCGGTGATGAAACTGCTCGGCTATTTTGACGCGAAAAAGGATGAGAAAGTCGGCGAGGCGCTGGTCGCGGTGCGCGAGCGTGAATTGGCGCAGGAAAAGCAGCGCGTCGAGAAAACCGTGCCGGTACACATCGAGCCGCCAGCGCCGCCGGTGGTGCAATCGCAGCGCCGTCAGAAGGAAAAGCAGGTACCGCTGTTCACCGAAATGGCGGACAAATCTTTGCCGGAATTGGCGTTGCTCGATCCGGCCGATCGCAATCAAGAAACCGTGGCGCACGATACGCTGGAATTTAATTCGCGCTTGATTGAGAAAAAACTGCGCGATTTTGGCGTGGAGGTACAGGTCGTGGCGGCCTATCCGGGGCCAGTGGTGACGCGTTACGAAATCGAGCCAGCGACCGGCGTGAAGGGCAGCCAGATTGTGAATTTGTCCAAGGATTTGGCGCGTTCGCTCGCGCTGGTGTCCATCCGTGTGGTCGAAACCATTCCGGGCAAAAACTTCATGGCACTGGAGTTGCCGAATCCGAAGCGCCAAATCGTGCGTCTGTCCGAAATCATCGGCTCGCAAATTTACCACGAGGCGCACTCGCTGCTCACAGTCGCGCTGGGTAAAGACATCGGTGGCAATCCGATGGTGGCCGATTTGGCGAAAATGCCGCATTTGCTGGTGGCCGGTACCACCGGCTCGGGTAAGTCGGTCGGGATTAACACCATGATTTTATCGCTGCTGTATCGCGCGACGCCGGAGCAAGTTCGCCTGATTTTGATTGACCCGAAAATGCTGGAAATGAGCGTATACGAAGGCATTCCGCACCTGCTCTGTCCGGTTGTGACCGATATGCGTCAAGCGGGGCACGCGCTCAATTGGACGGTCGGCGAGATGGAGCGGCGCTACAAACTCATGAGTACGCTCGGCGCGCGTAACTTGGCGGGTTACAACAAAAAAATTGACGAAGCGCGCGCCAAAGGCGAAAACATTCCAAATCCGTTCAGTCTGACGCCGGACGATCCCGAGCCGTTGGACAAACTGCCGATGATCGTCGTCGTAATTGACGAGTTGGCCGATCTGATGATGGTGGTCGGGAAAAAGGTGGAGGAATTGATCGCGCGTATTGCACAAAAAGCCCGCGCCGCCGGTATTCACCTGATTTTGGCGACGCAGCGTCCGAGCGTGGACGTTATCACCGGCTTGATCAAAGCGAACGTACCGACGCGCATTGCCTTCCAAGTCTCCAGCAAAATTGACTCGCGCACGATTCTCGATCAGCAGGGCGCAGAAGCCTTGCTCGGGCAGGGTGATATGCTTTATCTCGCACCCGGAACGGGACTGCCGGTGCGCGTGCACGGCGCGTTTGCCTCGGACGATGAGGTGATTCGCGTGGCCGAATTCTTGCGCGAAAATGGTCAACCAAACTACATCGAGGACGTTTTAACAGGAGGCGCGGGCGCAGACGGAGAAGGCGGCGAGGATGGCGATGGCGAAGCCGATCCATTGTACGATCAAGCGGTGGCTTTCATCATGCGCACGCAAAAAGCCTCGATTTCCTCGGTTCAGCGCGAGTTTCGCATCGGCTACAACCGCTCGGCGCGATTGCTCGAGCAAATGGAGCGCAGCGGTGTGGTGTCGCCGATGCAGAGCAACGGCTCGCGTGAAATTCTGGTGCCGAACCGCATGGAATGATAGGCAACGATAGTTTCTCATTGGGAGAAAACGATGAAATACGCATGGGCTTTGATGGCGGTATTGCTGATGAGTGGCTGCGCGAGCATGACGCGCGAGCAGTGCCAAAGCGTTGATCCGCAGGCACAAGGCTACGCCGACGGGCAAAAAGGATTGACCACACGCAGTGTCGATCAACTGATCTCCACCTGTCAGTCCGGCAAACGAGCGGGTAGCATCAGCGATGTATCGCGCTTTAAAAACGACTATCTGAAAGCCTACCAAAAAGGTTTGGTCGAATACTGCACGCCGGCCAATGGTGAACGTGTTGGCTTGCTGGGGCAAGAATACCTCGGTGTGTGTCCGAAAGAAGTCGAGGCGCCATTCCTCAAAGAATATCTGTACGCGTTGAAACAATACCGCGATGCGAATCCGCAGCCGGTTTATTACCACGATCGGTATTACTACAACCCATTCTTTTGGCCGCATGACCCGTTTTGGTACGGGCCTTATCCGCGCTCGCATTTCCGTGGCTACATGGGCTGGTGAGCGGACATGGTGAACGGAATGAATGACATGAATGGTGGGGCGGATATGATCCGACGTTTTTCACGAGTCCTTGCGGGTGTTGGTGCGCTGGCGTTGTTGGCTACATTCTCTCCTGCGCGGGCGGATGAAAGCACATCCACTTGGCTGGGTTTGGCCACGCAAACCTGTGTGGCGCAAGCGCCGAACAACCGTTACATATCCTCGCTGAAAATGGCGCCGGATCAATTGCAATTTAGCTGTCGCTGCGTGGCGCGTGATATGCTCAAGGTTCTCTCCAGTAGAGAACGCGAGGAGCTGATTCGTCAAATGCGCCAACGGCAAAATCTGCAAGCAGTCGGCGAGAAAATGTTTGAGCGCACGGACGTCAAAAATTCGGCACTGACCTGTAGTGCAGCGTATTATCTGTGGCATTGAGGTTTGGCTCATCACTCATCACGCATGAATGATTTATCCATAAAAAAGGGCGCCATCGGCGCCTTTTTAATGCTTGCGAGATAATGTCAGCAGCTTAGCGACGTTTCTTTTTATTGGATTTACGTGCTTTTGGGGCAGGTTCTGCGGTCGCAGCAGCATCCATCACAGCCGCATCGCTGTTTTGCCAAGTCTCATCGTTCGCGTTGTCTTCGTATTTACCCAAGAACGATTTACCCAGCGGGCTGCGTTTTAGATTTTCCATGCCATCCACGCTGTTCTCTGCGGTTGGCGGGTCGATCAGTTTGGCTTTGCCAATGTCGCGGATGTTTATGTCGGTGACAAAATGAAGCTGAATGCCTGCTTTCGGTGTGTCGCCTGTCTGAGTTGAGGAGCTTGGTTTGTCCAGAGTCTCCTCATCAGCTTGTGAGTTGAGGATGTAGTTGGAGTCGGCCTTCATCGACACAATTTGTCCGGCGCGATTGAAGGCGAAGGTGTAGATGTCGCGTGACTCGGGGGAGAACAGCTTATTCATCTCTTGGCTGAGTTTGTCGGTATCTTGCTTGAAGTCCTCTCTGTCCTTTTCTGAACTCGGGAACACGATTGCGGCCATGTCGTTCAGCATTTCCGGATACAGTGTGATTTGATCTATCGGCTTGAGGGTTAATTGTAATTTGCGCACGGCGCTGACTTTACGGTCTTCTGCGTTTAACGGCTGCTCGCTGATGGCCTCGGCAGGAATCTTGTCGAATATGAGGTTGGTGTATTTGCGCATGACATCCACCAGCTTTTTATCCGCGTCTTCGGGAATCGGCAGTTTGGATAGGTCAAAGCGTGAGTATTTGCCGGCGTTGTCCAAATTGGTGACGATCCCGTCCAATGCGCTCAAATCGGCGTATAGGGCTTTGGCTTTGCGATCCAAAACGATGGGGAAGCGAATGCGTGCGTTGACATTTTTGGCTTCGTAGCCGTATTCGGGAATGATTTGGTATTGATCGTTGACGGTGTCAAATATGCCTGTACCGTTGAATATGAAATTTTTGCCAAAGAAATTGAAATATTTATTGATGCTTTCGGCTTCTCTGGCTTCATTCTCATTCTCACTTTGAGCACCATGGATACTCATGCTGATGAGTTTGCTGTTCATGTCCATGCGGTAGCTGGGCATTTCGTAAAATTGGTTTTGACCGAATCGAATGGCTTCTTGAGGCGGCATGGTTTGAATCGGTGTGCTGCAGGCCGCTAAGATAGCGCTTGTCATTAGGAGCGTGGTCATGTGGATGGTTTTCATCGAAGTCCTTTACTTTTGGATGTGTGACGTGATTGCTGCCCGCTGTTTTGCCTATTGTAATCAAAATACCAGAGATTGCCTATCGTTTGGGTCATCTTCAGGCCTATTTGTGGTGTATTCGAACATTAGGTTTTGGTGGGTTGATGTTGTTTTTCGGAATGAGCGTGTTGCCAAATTGCTTGCAGGGCGTTACCCCAGTCGCGGGCGAATGAGGCGGCATCTGCGGCGGGGCTTTGTGCCAACTGTTCGGGCAGGTTTTGTCGCAATTGTGCCAAGTGCTGCCACGGGGTGTGTTCTGATGCAGTAGTTTGGTTGTTGGCGTAGTTCACGGCTTTTTCGATGTATTCTTCTACGCTGTGACAGACCCAGTCATCTAGCCCTGCCGAACGGAGCAGTTGCTCCCCTTGGCGTGCGAGCATACCGCTGTCGGTAAGGGTGATGGTGGGGACACCTTGCCAGAGTGAGGCGACGGTGGTGGTTCCTCCAGGATAAGGAAATGTGTCCAGCAGTACATCAATTTGTGCATGACTTGTGATAAATTCGCTATACGGCTGCGACGCATGCAGGCTGACGCGTTCTGTGTCAATGCCTTGCGCGAGCATTCGGGTCATGAGTTGGTCTTGAGTCGTTTGTGCGGATAATTGTTGGCCTTGCAGTCGCAAGCGCGCTTTTGGTGCACGCGATAGAATTTGTCCCCAAGTATGTAGCACTTGATCGTTGACTTTGCCCAGATTTTGAAAACAGGCAAAGGTGAAGTGGGATTGGCTTAAACAGGGTAAGGGGCTGCGGTGAATGATGTCCGGTCGATAAAGGGGCAATCGGCTGTGCGGCATGCGCCAGACCTGTTCTGAGAATAGGGCTTCTTCACTGGGTGGAACGCAGATCGCATCGGCCAAAATATAGTCCATTTCCGGCAGACCTGTGGTGGCAAAATAACCCAACCAGGCCATTTGTACCGGTGCGGGTTTACGCGCAAACACAGGCAGGCGATTTTGATCCGTGTGTCCGCTCAGGTCAATTAGGATATCGATTTGATCGGTTTGGATTTTCTCGGCCATGCGATCATCACCGATTGCATGAACATTCAGCCATTGATAAAAATACGGTTTCAGTTGTTTGGATATTTCATCTTCGACCACATGATTGGCATAGGCGAATAGTTGTATTTGTGTGGTATCAATGTGCGGCAACAATGGCTTGAGGAAGTGGCTGACTGGATGGCGACGTAAGTCACCTGAGACCAATCCAACACGCAGAGGGCGACGAAGTGGGTCGTCGAGTTGTGCCGTGAGGGTTAATTTATTGGTTTTTTGACTGAGTATTTGCCCCAAGGCTTTGGCCTTTTGCGTGGCGTTCTGCGCGTCAAAGGGCAGTTGATAATATTGTAAAAATAAAAGGTTGGTGCGCGCGTCGCGTTGCGAGGGGTCTAATGCCAAGGATCGCTCAAAAGACTGGACAGCCAAGTCGTATTCAAAATCATCTTGGTAAGAGCAACCTTTGTTAAAGTGCAATTGGGCATCGTTTGGGTTCAACTCAATTGCCCTGTCATAATATTGCCGTGCGTGAGTACGTTCGCCCATGCGGCCATAGGTCACGGCTAAATTCATGATGGTGTTAAAATGCTGTGGCTCAAGCGTTAACGCTTTGAGCAAATACTGTACTGCTTCAGGGTAACGCCCAGCTTTGCTGCACATACTGCCCAGATTGGACCAAGTATTGGTCTGCGTTGGGTCAATATGCACAATTTTTCGCATCACCGATTCGGCCAACTCGAAACGAGTTTGCGCGGAATAAATGACCGATTGCAGATTCAGGTATTCAATGGATTTGGGTTGAATAGTTAATGCTTTTAGGTGTAAAAAATTAACGCGTTGTTTACAGTATTTTCGGAGAAAATACTGTAATGAACATGCACAAACGAACCCGCCTCACGCCATTAGACCGAGAGGAAATATGGCGTTTATACCAAACCCGACAATGGAAAGTGACGCACTTGGCAGAACACTACCGAGTGAGTCGCCCGACCATCTATTCGGCACTCAAAAAAGCCCGCTTGCAACAATTTGCGCCGAGTGACAGCACCAATGCTCGCTATCGTTCGCTCCAATATGGGCTTAAACGATTGGCTAAAGTTGAAGCAAGCATCCAAGCTCGACTCAAGCGAGAAGCTCAACGGTACAACAAATCCTATCCTGGCGAAATGGTGCATGTTGACACCAAACGCCTGCCGCTGATTAAAGGGCAAAACAACACCCAACCTCGCGAATATCTGTTCGTCGCGATAGACGACTACTCACGCGAACTGTACGCCGCCATCATGCCTGATAAAACCCAATTCAGTTCTACGCAATTCCTGACTGAGCACCTACTGGCTCAGTGCCCTTACGAGATAGACTACATCTACTCAGACAATGGCAAAGAGTATAAAGGTACGCCCAATCACGCGTTTGTTCAAACTTGCGCGCAACACAACATCGGTCAACGCTTCACGCGGATTGCTCGACCTCAGACCAATGGAAAGGCAGAGCGCGTCATTCGTACTATTATGCAAATGTGGCACGAGCGCATTCAATTTAAAGACTCTTTGCACCGACACATTGAACTTAATCGCTTTATCAATTTCTACAACACCGTTAAACCCCATAAGTCGTTGAACAACTCAACTCCTTATGAGATACTTCAAATGTACTTTTATCAAACAAACTGTAAACAACCCGACTAATTCTTACATTTTAGGATTGCTTGCTCGGCCAATGCTAAATCATTGCTCATAAAAAAATCATAAGCTTGCTGATAGTAGGAGTGCTCGGCTCCGCGATCAACGACTTGGGCTTGAGTCTTTGGTTTAAAAAACGGGTGGTTTTTGGCTATGGGTTTTTTGTGGTGGCGCATGGATTTAGAGGTAATATCAATGATGTTAAATGAAGGGGCAACCCGGCTATTTATGGTGCATTATAGTGCCATCGAGCAGTGATTTAAGCTCAAAAGAGCGATACAAGCTATTTCAAAAGCGAACTCATCGGGTACAATGACGCCCTACCCCAAATCTTAACCGTTATGAACGGCAAATAGATTCAGTTGATCAATGAGGAACACAATGACACGGTCGGTGAAAACTTTTCAAGAAACCATTTTAGACCTGCAAAATTACTGGAATGCGCAAGGCTGCGCATTGCTGCAACCCTACGATTTGGAAGTCGGTGCGGGCACCAGCCACACGGCGACTTTTTTACGCGCGATCGGGCCGGAACACTGGCGTGCCGCGTATGTGCAGCCGTCGCGCCGTCCGAAAGACGGTCGCTACGGTGAGAATCCGAACCGTTTGCAGCACTACTATCAATACCAAGTGGTGCTCAAACCGGCGCCGGAAAATATTTTGGATTTGTATCTCGGCTCATTGCGCGCATTGGGCTTGGATCTGAACGAAAACGACGTGCGTTTTGTCGAGGATGACTGGGAAAATCCGACGCTCGGCGCGTGGGGCTTGGGTTGGGAAGTTTGGCTCAACGGCATGGAAGTGACGCAGTTTACTTATTTCCAACAGGTCGGTGGCATTGACTGCAAGCCGGTTCTGGGCGAAATCACTTATGGTTTGGAGCGTCTGGCAATGTATTTGCAAAAAGTGGAAAACGTCTACGACCTCGTGTGGACGCGTTGGGAAGAAAACGGCGTGACGCACGAGTTGAAATACGGCGACGTGTTCCACCAAAATGAGGTGGAGCAGTCTACGTACAACTTTGAATACGCCAATGCCGATGTGCTGTTCCAACACTTTGCCGACCATGAACGCGAAGCGAAAAAGCTGATGGGCGAGAATCCCGATACGGGCGAAGCGATCGAAGGCGCGCGCAAATTGGCGTTGCCTGCTTACGAGCAGGTACTCAAAGCGGCGCATACCTTTAATCTGCTGGACGCGCGTGGCGCCATCTCCGTGACCGAACGCGCCGCCTACATCGGACGGATTCGCAATCTGTCGCGTAAAGTCGCACAAACCTATTACGAGTCGCGCGAAGCGTTGGGCTTTCCGATGAAACCCGCGCCGATTGAGTTCGTCGCATAACAATAGCGGGTAGTACAAAATGCTCATCATGGATGCCGCCGAATTAAGTGCGATTGACGCGCAGGTCAGTCGTACCGAAGAATTGCATGGCCTGCGTTGCCCGATGCCGATTTTGCGCACCAAAAAGGCTTTGGCGCAGATGAGCGCAGGGCAAATTCTCAAAGTCATCACCACCGATCCGGCGGCGGTGGATGACTTGGCGGTATTCACCCAACAAACCGGACACCGCCTATTGGCGCAAGCGCCGTTGAGCGATGAGGCAAGCAACCCGCAGATCGTGGCGCACTGGATTGCACACAAAGAGTGAGACACAAAAACAACAGCCCAAAGTATAAAAAACCACAAAAGTGGTAGAAAAAGCGGGTAAAACACACATTGGGCATATATCGTCCCTTGAGGGTCAAATAATGTCAGTTTAATGTACTGAACTTATGGTATTTTTATATCGGGATGTGCAGCGCCACATTCCTCATCGATATATCCATCTACGCAATGTATGGCACATGAGGACAGTATGAAAGCATACGGACACACACACACAACTCATCCGAGTTCATCCACATGGTGGCAGCGCGGTTTGATGCGCTTGGCACTGATTGGGGTCAGTTTATCTTTATTTGCCTGCGTGGAGATCAATGGCAAAGCCGATGTGGACGCCAAAGGCCACGTCAAAGTCGTGACCACCTATGATTTTTCCAAAGTATTCAATAACTTAAAAGGCCAAAATCCTGCGTTGACCGAGCGCATGGAAGGCTTTGATTGCAAAATTTTCGTCAGCGACAGCAAGAATTTCAAATGCGAGGACGAAGGCGTTTTGAAATACAAAATGAGCGACGAAATGGACAAGCCGGTCGGCGTGACGCTGGATGAAAAAACCGGCGATCTCAGCTTTGATGCGGTCAAATTTTTCGCACATGTGACGGACATCAAAGGCATGGTTCAGCGCAACAGCGCACAAGGCGCCTTGATCGGCTCGGACGTGCAACCGCTGTTGCCGCTGCAAAGCGCCCGCCGCCAAACTTATTTAAACGAGGGCTTGAGCATTGTTCTGAAAGTGAATTTCGCCAATGACATCGTCAGCGTGGATGGGCAAGAGATCAAAAACGCCGGTCGCGAAATGACCATCAATTTCATGGACATTGCCGACAAACCGTCCTATGTGATCGTGACTCGTCCGAAACAATCGCAAAATGCGACGTGGCTGTTTGTACTCGCGGTACTGGCGCTGCTCGCTTTGGCCGTGTGGTTCTTGTGGCGCAAAAATAAAGGCGGTAAAGGTAACACACCACCACCGGCGGGTACAAAACCAAATGCGCCGAGTAGCCCAAGCGCGGCCAATGGAAATGATGCTCATCATGTCAGCAAAGCCGAACAGGCTGGCAGCCCTGTTGGCGCTAATACTGCGGTGGCAGCGGGCGCAGCCGGTGTAGCAGCCAGCGCGCCACTGGTTTCCAGTGTGTCCGATAGCGTGTCCGAGGAATGGGGCGCTGAAAGCGTGGGCGTGTTGGAAAGTGTTGCTCCGGCAGCAACGGCTGTCGTGGCAACTACCGAAACAACGGCCGTAGAGTCTCCTGCAGAAGCCACTGAGTCGGCCGACGGAGCATTGAGCAAAGGTCAACGTTTGGCTCAAGTGATTTCTGCCGCCGCTGTCGGCGTCGGAACTTCGGCAGTGGGCGCGGGCGCACATCATTCGGTGGCGGAAGTGCTGGTGCAGGAAGAAACCGAAAATGCCGGTCAAGCGATTGCAGACGAGCACGCGGTGAATGTGGACGATAAAAAGCCGGAGCAACCGGCATAATGTCGGATAGTGCGACTGTAATGCGACGCAACAGCGCATGATACCGATCAATCCCGTGTGCGAGGATGATGGGTTGGATTGGCTGGATGCGTCGTGATGAATATCAAACGCGGAAACGGGGGGTGTTAACACCCCCGTTTTTTATAGATGATCGACATAAAGCGTGGATAAGATGAATATTTTGGTGACTTATGCGATTGCGGCCGAGCGGGTTCGGATTGATTTTGCGGGTTGTCAGGTGCGTTATTGCGAAACCGGCATTGGCAAGGTGAATGCCGCACTGGCGGTGTATGCGGCGGTGCGTGAACAGCGGCCAGACTTTGTGCTGAATGTCGGTACGGCCGGTTCGGCCACGCAGGCGGTCGGCTCGATCTTGGCCTGCGGGCGTTTTTTGGACCGCGATATGGAAAAGGTGAAAGAGTTCGGCGTGCCGTATTGGTATGATTTTTCGGCTGATCTGGCGCGAATTGATTTGTGCCGTTGGGTCGATTATTCACATGTGTGTAATACCGGCGATTCGTTTGTAACCGAGGTGATCGCGCAGGCGGACGTGGTGGATATGGAGAATTTTGCCGTGGCTGCGGTGTGTCAGCGTGAGGGTATCCCGCTGTTGTCTGTGAAGTACATCACCGACCGCATTGGTGAGAATTCGGTGCAGGACTGGGAAGATAAACTGCATGAGGCGAATGTGGGTTTGCAGGCCTTTTTTGATCGCTGGTCGGCGGCGTAAATCGGTGTCGGGTTTGCACTCATCCATTCGGCACGTTCAATGAATTCAATACGATCGTGGGGAGAAGTATGACGAATGGGGTTTTGACCGCCAGCCAGAAGCAGCAGCGTTGGCTAATGCTGGGTGTGGTGGCGGTGAGTTATATTGTGTCGTTTTTCCAGCGTTTTGCGCCCACCAGCATTGCGACTGATTTATCCGCTGCGTTTGATATTTCGGCGGCTTCGCTCGGGGCGCTCGCGGCGACGTATTTTTATGTGTACACCGTGATGCAGATTCCGACGGGGGTTTTGGCCGACACTTGGCGGCCGCGCCGGATTTTGATTTTGGGCGGTGTGATGGGTGGCGCGGGGAGTGTGCTGTTCGGTTTGGCACCCAGCTTTTCGTGGGCTTTGCTGGGACGCACGCTGATAGGCTTGGGCGTGTCGGTGACTTTCATTGCGATGCTCAAACTGATCGCGGTGTGGTTTGAGGAAACGCGTTTTGCGACCTTGGTCGGCGTGTGTATGTTGATCGGTAATTTGGGTTCGGTTTTAGCTGGATCGCCGTTGTCACAGGGCGCGCAGATGTTTGGTTGGCGCAGCGTATTTGTACTGGTTGGGGTGCTATCGCTGATTGGGGCGGTGTTGTGCGGATGGTTGGTGCGTGATACGCCGAATCCAACCTCGAGGGGTGCGGCGCAAATGCCGTGGGCGCAGGTGTGGTTCGGATTTAAACAGGTGCTGGGTAATCGCGATACTTGGCCGACGATTTTAACCAATGCGGGGATATCCGGATCGTTTTTTGCCTTTGCGGGCTTGTGGGCGACGCCGTATTTGATGCAGGTGCATGGTGTGTCACGCGCAGTGGCGTCGGTGCATTTGTCCTTGTGGTTTGGGGGCTTTGCCATTGGCTGTTTTTTCATCGGTACGCTGTCTGATCGCTTGGGTTGGCGCAAACCTGTGGTGCTCACCGCGGCGCATTTGTACGCCGCCATTTGGCTGGTGCTCGGTTCGTGTGTGGCATTGCCGTTATCCGTGACTTATGGTTTATTCGCGCTGTTGGGGGTGCTGACTTCCAGCTTTAGTCTAACGTGGGCGTGTGCCAAAGAGGTCAATCCTCCGCATCTGTCCGGTATGTCGACCAGCATGGCGAATATGGGGGGCTTTTTAGCGGCGGCGCTGATGCAGCCGTTGTTTGGCTGGGTGATGGATTTGGGTTGGCATGGTGCGCTGAACAACGGCGTGCGTATTTACGATCTGAGCATTTGGCAATATGGCATGGCGGTGATGGTTTTGCTGGCGGTATTGGGTGCTGCTTCGACGTGGTGGTTACGCGAAACCCGTTGTCGCAATATTTGGCAAGCGCGGAATTGAATCCGTTTTGTGTTTTACAAAACTTTACATGAGGGACATGATGGATTCATAGAATGGGGTTATAGTGATCTTAAGGATTGAGTACAGGTTTATTAAACTCAGGAGGTCAGTATGAAACATCTATCCATCTACCGTTATTGGGCATCGGCGCTGCTGGGCGCAGCCGTTTTGAGTGGTGTTCCCGCCTATGCGCAAACTACGGTGACCAATCCGTTGTCTGAGCAGGAAGTGCGCGGTTTGTTGCGCATGGTTGAGGAAGAAAAACTCGCCGGCGATGTCTACCAAGCTCTGTACGAGCGTACCGGTCTACGCAATTTCAGCAATATCGTTCAGAGTGAGCGCCAACATCAGCGTGCAGTACAAGGCTTGTTGCAAACGTACCGCCTTACCGATCCGACGGCGGGCAAGCGCGCAGGAGAATTTACTGACCCTGAATTCACGCGGTTGTACCAACAACTGGTGACCCAAGGTGCGCGCTCGAATGTGGACGCGCTCAAAGTGGGTGCTTTGATCGAAGAATTGGATATCGCCGATTTGAATCAATTGACACGGCAGACACAGCGTGCGGACATTAAATGGGTCTATACCAATCTCAACCGTGGCTCGCGCAATCATCTGCGCTCGTTTGATACGACTCTCAAACGACAGTCCGGTGCAAGTGCGTATCAACCTCAACATTTGAGTCAAGCCGAATACGATGCGATCGTCTACTCTGCGCCGGAGCGCGGCGGCATGGGTGGCATGGGTGGTATGGGTGGTATGGGCGCTGGTCGCGGTGCGGGTGGCGGTCGTTGGTAAAAAACAAAGCGAGCCAATTGGCTCGCTTTTTTGCTTCTTAAAGAAGCGCTTAAAAATCCGACATACCGCCGACCACTTGGCTAAAGCCACCATCGACGTAGGTGATTTCGCCAGTGATGCCGCTGGCCAAGTCGGACAGCAAGAACGCTGCTGCATTGCCCACGTCCTCAATCGTCACGTTGCGACGGATTGGCGCGGTTGCTTCGACTTCGCTCAAAATTTTGTCAAAGCCCTTGATGCCTTTGGCCGCCAAGGTGCGGATCGGTCCGGCAGAGATGCCGTTCACGCGCACGCCTTTTGGCCCCATGCTGCCGGCCAAATAGCGCACGGACGCTTCCAGTGAGGCTTTGGCCAAGCCCATGGTGTTGTAGTTCGGAACAACTTTCACCGCACCCAAATAGGTCAGGGTCAACAGCGCCGAGCGTTCCGAGAGCATGGGCTGTGCGGCTTTGGCCAATGCGGGGAAGCTGTACGCCGAAATATCATGCGCGGTTTTGAACGCTTCGCGCGACAGGCCTTCGAGAAAATCGCCGGCAATCGCCTCTTTCGGCGCAAAACTGATGGCGTGTACCAAGCCGTCCAATTGTGGCCATACTTGGCGCAATTGGCTGAATACGGCATCGATCTGCGCGTCATCGCTGACGTCACACTCGTATACCAAGTTCGAGCCAAATTCATTGGCAAATTCAGTGATGCGGTCTTTGAAGCGCTCGCCGACGTAGGTGAACGCCAACTCTGCGCCCTCGCGATGGCAGGCCTGCGCAATACCGTAGGCAATCGAGCGATTCGATAGCACGCCGGTAATCAAAATTCGTTTTCCTTGTAAAAATCCCACGTTGTTCTCCTCGTTGTTCCGTCCGACGATGGGCTTGCCGGATGTGGTTGTGTTGCTGACAAACTTATTTTTTCTTCGGCGTCACCACCGGTTTGACAGTACCGGTCTTGGTCGCTGGTGTTGCGGGTTTGACCGCGGTTTTCGTGGCGGCTGTTGGTGTTGTTTGAGCGGGCACTTTGACCGGGGTTTTGCTTGCTGTTGCGGCTTTTGGTTTGACCTCGGCCTTTTTCAGCTCGGCTTTGACCGGCATTTTACCCGCAGTCACTGGTTTTTGGGTGGTTTGTTGCGTGTTGACCACCTTGGTTTTGGCGGTGTTGGGTGGCGCTGCTTTCAGCGCTGACTTGCTTTCCGCTTTTTTCGGCTCGGGTTTTACCGGCACAGCTCTGGTTGATGCGGATGCTTTGCTGCTTACTTTTTCGGCGGGTTGCTGGTTGGCCTTAAGTGCGGGCTTGCTGACTGTGGCGGCTGCTTTGGCTGGCGGCTGCGCGCTGGATTTGTTGTTGGCGGCTGCTTTGTTTTGGCTGGTTGTCGGGGTTTTTACCAGTGCCGGTGTTTTAACCGTCGTTGGCTTTACAGGCGCTTGGCTCGCTGGCGGTGTTTGCGGCACTCGGTAATTGGTTTTGACCACGACTCGGTTGGGTTCGTTCGCTGTGGATACCGCCGCGCTCACAGCCGTTGCCGCCACGATTTTTTCTGTGGGGCTTAGGGTTTGGGTGGACGTGGTGGTGTTGGCGTTGTTGGTATTGTTTGTCGCGGCAGCGTCTGCGATTTGAGTGGTTGGTGCTGTCTCTATCGTCGCATCGTTGTTTTCGGCCAGGCGTTCAACGGTTTGGGTGTTTTCGGCGGAGTCTGTCACTTGGGCGGTAAGCTGGTCTGCCTCGGTGTTGTTGTCGATGACGTTCGATGCGTCGGAGGTACCGGATGTGGTGTTGTTTGCGGTCAGTTGCGCAATCGGGTCAGCGGCGGATTTGGCGACCGGCGGCATAGTGAGAATGTCGCCGGAGCGAGCGCTGCTTGAGTTTGTCTGGGTGGTGGCGATGCTCGTTGTCACCGGCTGGTTCACACGTGGCTCAACGGTGTTGCGGATGGTCGGTGTGCTGGCGGGTTTGACGACACTGGCCACTGTGGGTACATACGCTGGCGTGTTGGACGTGCTCGGTGCGCTGCTAATCAGTGTACCGAGTTGGTCGGCATCACTGGCCTCGGCTACTAAACCGGTGCTGGATTTGCCGGGTGCAGTGATACTGCTGCTGGTGCTTTTGCCCGCGTCAGCCACGAGCGTCGGTGTGCTGTAGTTGTTGTAATCGGTGATGCCGACGTCGCCGGTGATGGAGCGGACGCTGGAGTTTAATGCCAAGTAGGAGATTTCGTCGGTGGCACGGGTGCGCGGCACGATCAGGGTGGAGTCGGCGCGCACATAGCTGTGGTTGTACGGAATGCCATTTAGTTCGCGCAGGCGGTTTTCGTCGGTGTTGTATTTGTTGGCGATGTCGGCCAATGCTTCGGTGCTGTACGTGGTGTAGGTGGTCAAACTGGCCAGTTGCCGGTGCTTGTCACTGAATGCGCGGCGAAAGTCGTCGGCGCGATCGGCGGGCACGAGGATTTTGCTATTGAGTGCGGCGACGATGATCGGGCGTTTGTAAGCGGGGTTGAGGCGTTTGAACTCGTCTTCGGATAGATTGGCCAGATCAGCGGCTTTGGATACATCAATGTCGCGTGTGACGAGGACGGCTTCGTGGCGCAGACGATTGGGGATGTTGGGCAGGCTGATGCCGTATTGAGACGGATTGCGTACGATATTTTTGATCGCTTGTAATTTGGGCACGTATTGGCGCGTTTCGGCGGGCATATTGATGTCGGTGTATTTGCCTGAGCCGCCTGCTGCTACGGAGCGATTGATCGCACGGTTGACGTTGCCTTGTCCCCAGTTGTACGCGGCCAAGGCCAGATGCCAGTCGCCAAAGCGATCATACAGCCGTTGCAAATAATCCAATGCGGCGTTGGTGGAGGCCATGACGTCGTTGCGCTGATCGGCGAAACGGTTTTGTTGTAGGGAAAAATCGCGTCCCGTTGCGGGCATAAACTGCCACAGGCCGGAGGCGGAAACGGGTGAGCGGGCGGTGGTGACGAAGGCGCTTTCGACAAATGGCAGCAGTGCCAATTCGGAAGGCATGCGGCGGCGCTCAACTTCGTCCATGATGAGGTACATGAAATCGCCCGAGCGCGTCGCCATGCGGCCGACGTAATCGGCGCGGGTTGCGTAGTAGTTTTCGCGGGCGTAGACCTCTTGGTTTTCCAACTCCGGCATGGAGAAATTGTTGCGGATGCGTTGCCAGATGTCGTTGGAGTGCGCCGATTGGATTTTGTGCTGGCCGGTAGTGCTCGTGCCTTGTGGAGTGGAACAGGCGCTCATAAACAGCGCGGACAGCGCAATCAGAGTGGCTTGTGCGCCCAAACGCAATTTTAGGCTCTGTGGCGCGGCTGCTCGCTTGCCAGGGGTTTTACGCAACATAAAATTCCTTCATGCCAAGCGGCTCATCGCGCTTGGGTGGGGCGCTTTGCCGATTCGGTCGTGTGCGATGGAATACGGCAAAACGTCGTTAAATTCGGTTTTTCAGTTCACGACACAATGTGAACAAGGCCAAGGCCAGTGCTTTTCGGGCATTCGGCTCGCGGGTGTCTACGTTGGCCAGCGAAACGGCAGGCAACTGGACGCTCTGCGCCAAATGATTCAGTCCTTCAATCCAAGCCGTATCCAGCGGTTCGGTTGACAGTCCGATACTGACCGCGCGGCAAAACGGATTGATGCGTTTTTCCAGCCCAATGCTGCTTGGCAGGCTGGGCAGTCCGCGTTCGCGCGCGTATTTTACCTGATTTAAATGGGCTTGAGTGGCCTTGTGCGCGCTCTGGATGCGCAGGGCGAAGTCCAAATTGCTCAAGGTGTACTCATGCGCACACGCGACGAGCGTTTCATCTGGTAACTGTATGAATTGTTCAATGGTTTCAAAGGCTTGTGCCATCGTTCCATCAAAAATTCGACCGCATCCGGCGCTGAACAGGGCATCGCCGCAGAATAGCACGGGGGTTTGGAGCAAATGTGGACAGTAGTAGCTCACATGATCGTAGGTGTGCCCGGGCGTGCTTAGCACCTGCGCGTGGACGTCGCTAAACGACAGCGTGAACTCGGTCGGCGCATGAAGGCGTTCGGTCAGGCCGTGGATGCGCTCAGAGTCGCCGATGATGCGCCCTTGCACCCATGGTGCTAACTCGACAATGCCTTCCACATGGTCGTAATGGTGGTGCGTGATCAGAAGATCGGCCAATGTCAAACCGTGTTGCGCGATATAATCACGCACAGGTTCGGCTAGCGACGGATCGACGACCCATGCGTGGGTTTGGTTGCGAATCAACCAAATGTAGTTGTCGCTGCGCGCGGGCAGGGCGATGAGTTCGTAGTGCGGTTTATGGTGCGATCTATTGGTCGGTGAAGCCGATGAAACCGCTGTTTGATGAGTCATAGGGCATTTCCAAAAATCAGTTATGAGTACGCATAGTCCATCTTCTTCCGATGCGGGGCGCGCATCCAAAACGGCGCCGGTGGCCTACTGGGACAGTGTTTCCGGTCAGGCGGTCACTGCATGGGAGCGACAGTTACTCAATGAATGGTTGAGTGATGCATTTGGATATTATGCCATTCAATTGGGGCATTATGGGCGGATTGCCGGATTGGCGGGAAATCGTTGCTCCGAGCGTTACGCGATTGAGCGCGGTGATGTGCATGTGCAACCGAGCCAGCCGGATGAGGATGGCGTGCGGCGTTTGGACGTGGGCGATTTTTCGGTACTGCCCTTTTCCAGTGATAGCTTGGATTTGGTGATTTTGCCGCACACGCTGGACGAGCATCCCGACCCGCATGGGGTTTTGCGCGAAGCCTACCGCGTGTTGCGCGCGGAAGGACGCATGATTATTTTGGGCTTTAATCCGTTTAGCTTATGGGGTTTGCAGGCAAAATTTCAAAGCGGTCAACGTTTTGGCGTGTACCGCAATATGCCGCATCCGCCGTTGCACATCAGTCGGCTCAAGGACTGGATTGAGCTGCTCAATTGCGACGTGATGCAGGGCAAATACGCTTGCTATACGCCGTATGTGACGCAGGATAAATGGCTTAATCGCAGCCTGTGGCTGGACAAAGCCGGTGATCGCTGGTGGGGGTTTGCCGGTGCGGTGTACGCGCTGTTGGTGGTCAAACGGGTATATTCGCCTACCTTGGTCGGGCTGATTGATGAGAAAAAAGCCAGTAAAAAATGGGTGGTGCAGCCTGCGGCGCGGACAGACAACTCGACGCAGGCGCCCCAATAGCAACAAATCAGTATTGAACAGAATAGATCGATGCAAAGTAAAAAAACAGTAGAAATGTATACCGATGGCGCGTGCAAAGGCAATCCGGGCGTGGGAGGCTGGGGTGCACTGTTGCGCTACGGTGCGCACGAAAAGGAGTTATTTGGCGGCGAAGCGCATACCACGAACAACCGCATGGAGTTGCTCGCGGTGATCGAAGGATTGCGTGCGCTGAAAAAACGCTCTCAAGTCGACATTTACACCGACTCGCAATACGTGCAAAAAGGCGTGACCGAATGGCTGGAGAACTGGAAAGCGCGCGGTTGGAAAACCGCGAGCAAGCAAGCGGTCAAAAACGATGATTTGTGGAAAACACTGGATGCGCTGCTGCACACCCACGATTTGAGCTGGCACTGGGTCAAAGGTCACGCCGGTCATGCGGACAACGAGCGTGCGGACGAGTTGGCCAATCGCGGCGTCGCCAGCGTACAGGCACAAGCGCAAGAAAAAACACAAGCCGAACAGAATGAGGAATAAACATGCGTTACGTCATACTCGATACGGAAACCACCGGTTTTGAGCCGGAACTGGGACACAAACTGGTGGAAATCGGCGCGGTTGAAATGATCGATCGCCAACTCACCGGCCGACACTTTCATCATTACCTCAATCCGCAACGCGATTCGGACGAAGGTGCGCTCGCGGTGCATGGCTTGACCACCGAATTTCTCAGCGACAAACCGCTGTTCAAAACCATTGCCGACGATCTGCTCGAATTCATCGACGGTGCGACGGTATTGATTCACAACGCCGCGTTTGATACCAAGTTCATCAATGCCGAATTGGCCGCCATCCAGCGCGCGCCGATGGAGACCATTTGCGCGGTGGAAGACACCCTGCACATGGCGCGGCAAATGTTCCCTGGTAAGCGCAATAACTTGGACGCGTTGTGCGAGCGCCTCGGCGTATCGAACGCGCACCGCGTGCTGCACGGCGCCTTGCTGGACGCCGAGATTCTCGCCGAAGTGTATTTGGCCATGACGCGCGGGCAGGAAACCTTGAGCATCGACATCCACCACGGCTCGACGGAAAACGCATCCGGCGTCGTGCTCGACGTGCGTCAACTGGTTTTATCGGCGATCACTGTGGATGAAAGCGATCAAAATCTGCACCAGCAATACCTCGAACAAATGGCAAAAAAATGCAAAGATGGCGTGGTTTGGCAGTGATTTATGCCGCTGATCGGAATTCTGCTAAGAATAGTTACGGATTTATTTATCAATTATCAAGCCTGTACTCTTGTTTTTATCCACAATCGCCATTAGACTGCGCGCCATAGCTGTTTTTTAGTGTCGGACGTATCGCTTCAGCAGCGGCGAACCAATAATTAGAGATTTGGTCCGATAAAAATAATTGAAATTCAATAATCGATATTCAGGAGTACATCATGATGAAAAAACAATGGTTGGCGGCCTTGGTTGCCGTGGCAGTTGCCGGTGGTTTAAGTGCGTGCGGTGGCAAATCAGGTGATGCCGGCGCTAAAGGCGACGTGATTCGCATCGCGACGGGTAGCCCATTGTCCGGTGGCC
Organism: Puribacter membranae; assembly: GCF_055380425.1. NCBI lineage: Bacteria > Pseudomonadati > Pseudomonadota > Betaproteobacteria > Burkholderiales > Burkholderiaceae > Puribacter > Puribacter membranae. Next base: position 1,439,402 of record NZ_AP040167.1, on the reverse strand, counting down.
AAGCCAGTGCCGGTTTGGACTTTGCCAATGGCGCGGTCTTGGCGGCAGAAGAAATCAATGCCAAAGGCGGCTTGGAAGTCGGTGGTAAAAAATACAAAATTGAAATCGTATCTGAGGACGACGCCGCCGATCCAAAAACCGGATCGACCGTGGCACAAAAAACCGCTGATGACAAAAGCATCGTCGCCGTGGTGGGTCACTACAACTCCGGCGTGACCATGGTGGCCAATCCGATCTATGCGCGTGCCAACATTGCCTCATTGACCGTCAGCACCAACCCCGACGTGACCAAAAAAGCGCCGAAAATGGCCGACAATTTGACCTCCGTGTTCCGTATGGACGCGCATGATGGCATGCAAGGCCCTGCATTGGCCGTCTACGCACAGAAAAAGGGCGTGAAAAAATTCGCCATTTTGGATGACGCGACCGCATATGGCAAAGGCTTGTCCGACGAAGTTGAGAAAAAAGCCAAAGAATTGGGTATGGACGTTGTGATGCGCGAGTCGGCCACCGACAAAACGGTTGACTTCAAATCACTGCTGACCAAAATCAAAGCATCCGGCGCTGAAGGCATCATGTGGGGCGGCTACGACGACACCGGTGCGGTATTGGCCAAACAAGCACGCGAACTCGGTTTGACCAGCTTCGTATTCATGCCAGATGCGGCGTGTACGCCCAACTATCTGAAACTGGCGGGCGCAGCGGGCGAAGGCACACTCTGCTCATCTACCGTTGTTCCGATTGATGCGATGAAAGGCGGCGCGGACTTCACCAAACAATACGAGCAAAAATTCAAAGGCCAAACGGTGCAAGCCTACGCGCCATTGACCTATGATGCGGTCATGGTATTGGCTGAAGCGATCAAAAAAGCCGGTGCGCCGGACGCAGTGAAAATTGCCGCAGCCTTGCCAACGGTCAGCGTGAATGGCTTGAGCGGTACGGTGGCTTTCCTGCCGGATGGCGAGCGTAAAGACGCAGAAGTGGCGATTTTGGAAGCCAAAGGCGGTAAATTCACTTTGGTCGAATCGGTGAAATAATCAATTGCTGAGTCTGCTTGAACAAACACCCCGATGAAAGTCGGGGTGTTTTTTGATAGCTTGAGGATAGGTAGGTCGGATACTTGTATCCGACAACAATCGCCGATATTCCACCTAAATTTCAAGAAAATATGGCGTTATAACCCATGTGTCGGATACAAGTATCCGACCTACGTTGCTGAGTGAATTGGTGTTGAGCGATCTTGAAATGAATCAATTAACTCATGGATACATTTCAACAATGGATCTGTATTCGCAGCAGTTAGTTTGGCGGAATCAAATACCTGAATCTGCGACATCCCGCGTATCCACGTCATTTGCCGTTTCGCCAATTGGCGCGTCGCCGCTTGGCCTTTTTCGATCAGCTCATCATACCCATACGCGCCATCTAAGTGTTCCCACGCCTGACGGTAGCCGACGCAGCGCATGGACGGCAAGCCCAAATGCAGATCGCCACGCGCGCGCAAGGTTCGCATCTCGTCTAAAAATCCTTCGTTCAGCATGGTGACAAAGCGTTGATTGATACGCTCGTGCAAAATCGCGCGTGGCTCAGGAATCAGCGCAGTCAAAATTGGTTTGAATGACAACTCATGCGTGGTGGTATCCTCCGCCAACCACTCTGCCATCGGTTTGCCTGAAATGTGGAAAATTTCCAAGGCGCGGTTGATACGCTGCGCATCATTCGGCTCGATTCGCGCCGCAGTGATGGGGTCAATTTGCGCCAATTGTGCGTGCATGGCAGGCCAGCCCAAATCTGCTGCCTGCGCATCAATCTGCGCGCGAATCTGTGCGTCTGATTCGGGCAATTCGGTCAATGGCTCCAGCAGCGCTTTGACATACAGCATCGTTCCGCCAACCAATACCGGCAATCGCCCGCGCGCATGAATCTCGTGAATCAAACGCTGCGCATCCGCCGCAAACTGCGCTGCGCTGTACGCCTCGGTCGGCTCGATGATGTCGATCAGATGGTGCGGGCAAATAGCTTGCTCCGCGCGCGAGGGTTTCGCCGTGCCAATGTCCATACCCCGATACACCAGCGCCGAATCCACGCTGATGATCTCGATTGGCCGCTGTTGCGCCAAAGCCAATGCCAGCGCGGTTTTACCGGAGGCGGTCGGGCCGAGGATGAAGAGGGCGGTGGGTTTATCTTGAGTCATGCCTTTTACGCCATTCGCGTGACCACAATTCATGTTCCCATGCTTTGGGATGCAGATAAACTCCACAATATACACACTGTCGGGTCATCATATTGACTCCTTCACCACGAGCCCACCAAGTTGGTTTTTCAGCCCATGTTTGGTGGTCTTGCTTGTTGTTGCAATGGGGGCAGCGAAGGTAATTCCAAGAGAAAAAACTGCCGACAATAACGCTAAATAGTAAAAAATGCAGTATCCCAAATGGCAGCGTAATGTTAAAAACATTCGTAATAATGATAAGGGAGATGAATAGGATAAAAGGCAGATAGGAACATAAAAAGACGATACGCTTCTTGCGTGCAAATGTACGCAAAATGGCTTCTTGTTGATCGTCTGGTATGTTCGGAAAAATCATTATAACGACGCTTGCGTATGGTACGGTGTCAGTTCAATTGGCATTTTGTGTGTCATCGTACACATGTGTTTTGAATCAGAGTGAGGGTGGGCACAAAAAGGGACAATACCGCACCACCCCAAACCATCATAATTTCTTCAACACCGCCAACGTCGGCGCGGACTGGTTGAGCGTATAAAAATGCAGGCTCGGTGCGCCGATTTGGATCAGGCGCTCACACAGTTGCGCCACGACTTCTTCGCCGAAGGCTTGGATGCTGGCTTTGTCGTCGCCGTAGCTGGCGAGTTTGAGCAAAATCCAACGTGGAATTTCTGCGCCGCAGGTTTCGGAAAAGCGCGCCAGACGGCTGTAATTGGTGATCGGCATGATGCCCGGTACGATCGGTGCATTGACACCGGCTTTGCGCACGTCGTCAACAAAACGGGCGTAGGCATCGGCATTGTAGAAATATTGGGTGACGGCCATGTTCGCACCCGCGTGCATTTTGTTCACGAAGTGTTTGAGGTCGTCCTGCGGGGTGCGCGCTTGCGGATGGTATTCGGGATAGGCGGCCACGACGATTTGAAAATGCTCGCCACTGTGTTCACGAATGAGTTTGACCAGATCGGAGGCGTGGTTCAATTCGCCCATGCCGCCCATGCCCGATGGCAGGTCGCCGCGCAGCGCAACGATGCGGTTGACACCTTGCGCTTTGAGCCCGTCCAAAATCTCGGTGACTTTGCTTCGTGTCGCGCCGACGCAGGACAGATGCGGTGCGGCTTGGTGGCCTTGCGCACGGATGTTGGCCACGGCGTTGAAGGTGCCTTCTTGCGTGGAGCCGCCTGCGCCGTAGGTGACGGAGAAAAATTCGGGCGCGTGCGGCGCAAGTTCGGTCACGGTGTGCAGGAGTTTTTCTTCGCCTTCCGGTGTTTTCGGTGGAAAGAATTCAAAAGATACGGGAATAGAAAGGCTCATGATGTCTCTTTGATGTCAATGATTGAGTCGGGTTGGAACTGTGCGAATACGAAAAATTCGCGGTTGCCGTCGGTGCCGGTGATCGGGCTTTCAAAATAGTCCAATACGGTCAAATGTTGCGCGAGGCAGGCTTGGATGATGTTGCTCTGTACTTCACTGTAACGCGCGGGATCTTTGACTATGCCTGCTTTGGACAGCGCCTCGGCGTCTAATTCGAACTGCGGTTTGACCAGCATCAGGATGTGGCCATTGGGTTTGAGCAAGCTGGATTCGTTTGGTGCAAAAATCGGTAGGATTTTGGTCAGCGAAATGAAGGATAAGTCCGCCACCGCCAGATCAAAATGATGTGTGATCGGCGTGAGATCACGCACACCCGTGTCACTCGCCCAATCGTCCCAGCGCTCCGCTAGGGTCTCGGCGTCTAAATGCCGTGCATTGAGGTTTTCAAATAGGGTCAGGCGTGACTCTGTCTGCAAACGCGTGTGTAGCTGGTCGTGCCCCACATCAATGCCAACGACGTGCGCCGCGCCGTGCTGCAATAAGCAGTCGGCAAAGCCGCCGGTACTCGTACCCAAATCCAAAGCGTTCAAACCCGTGACGGACAGTTGCGTGTGCGCCAGCGCACCGGCGAGCTTCATACCCGCGCGCGAGGCGTATTTGTCCGTGTCCGACGGGATGAGTTCGAGCAAAGCGGTGTCGTCCAATTCGTACGCCGCTTTTTTCAGCGTTTGCCACTCGCGACCGTTGTGCCAGCGCACGCGTGCATCACCGATCAGGCGCTGCGCATGCGCGCGCGAATCGGCCAAACCTTGCGTGACGAGAACCTGATCCAAACGTGGCATAGAAATTTATGGCTTCGGTGCTTGATTGGGCAGGAGCAATGAGCTGGATGCCCATGTGATCAAGCTGTAGACAATCGCCGCCCAAAACGCTGTGCCAAATGTGTCAATGGTAAAGCCTTTGACAATATTGCTGACCAAGTACAAAAGTCCTGCGTTGATGAGTAGTGTGACGATACCGAGTGTGAGAATTTGCAAAGGCAGAGTGAGAAAACTCACCACGGGTTTGATGAACGTGTTGATCAAACCCAAAACGAGTGCGGCGATCAAGGCGGTCATGCCTTGGTCAATGTGCACGCCATTGAACAAATAAGGTAAAGTCAACAATGCAACCGTGGCAATTGCCCAGTGAATCAACCAACGAGCCATGAGTTTTCTCCTGTGTTAGATGCAAGGTTTCTGCTAAAACATATCGTCTGTATCGCACTTATCGTCCATTGAGTCTGGGTTGCCCTGACTCAATGGAGCATTCAAGCCAACCGAAAAAAGTAGGGTTCTACTTTTTTCGAATATTTTTAGTAACGGTAGTGGTCCGGTTTATACGGTCCTTCAACCTTAACGCCAATGTAGTCCGCCTGCTCTGGCGTCAGCACGGTTAGTTTCGCACCGATGCGCTCCAAGTGCAAGCGCGCGACTTTCTCATCCAGATGTTTTGGCAAAACATAGACTTCATTGTTGTATTTGTCACCATGCGCGAATAACTCCATCTGCGCCAAAGTCTGATTGGTGAACGAGTTGCTCATCACGAACGACGGGTGACCGGTGGCGCAGCCGAGGTTAATCAGGCGACCTTCGGCCAACAAAATGATGCGTTTGCCATCAGGAAACACAATGTGGTCGACCTGTGGTTTGATGTTGTCCCATTGCAGATTTTTGATACCGGCGACGTCGATTTCATTGTCAAAGTGACCGATGTTACACACGATCGCTTGGTCACGCATTTTCGCCATGTGCGCGGCGGTGATGATGTCTTTGTTACCCGTGGTGGTGACGAAAATGTCGGCGGTTTCAACCACGTCTTCGAGGGTCACCACGCGGTAGCCTTCCATAGCGGCTTGCAGCGCGCAAATCGGGTCGATCTCGGTGACGAGAACGGTCGCACCGAGACCGCGCAAAGATTGCGCTGAGCCTTTGCCCACGTCGCCGTAGCCGCAGACCACGGCGACTTTACCGGCGATCATCACGTCGGTCGCGCGCTTGATACCGTCGACCAGTGATTCGCGACAGCCATATAAGTTGTCAAATTTGGATTTGGTGACGGAGTCATTGACGTTGATCGCTGGGAACGGCAAATCGCCGTCTTTGGCCAGTTGATACAGACGTTTTACGCCGGTGGTGGTTTCTTCGGTCACGCCTTGGATTGAGGTCAAGCGAGTGGAATACCATTTCGGATCGGTTTTGAGTTGCTCGCGGATGGCGGCGAACAGGATGGTCTCTTCGTGTGAGCCTGGGTTGTCGAGCACGCTCAGATCTTTTTCCGCTTTCGCGCCGAGGATCAGCAGCATGGTTGCATCACCACCGTCATCGAGAATCATGTTGGCATACGAACCATTGCCCCAGTCGAAGATTTTGTGGGTGAACGCCCAGTAGTCCTCCAATGATTCGCCTTTGTACGCGAATACCGGCGTGCCAGCGGCTACGATAGCGGCAGCGGCGTGGTCTTGGGTCGAGAAAATATTGCACGACACCCAGCGCACTTCTGCGCCGAGGGCTTGCAAGGTTTCAATCAGCACGGCGGTCTGAATGGTCATGTGCAATGAACCGGCGATGCGTGCGCCTTTGAGCGGCTGGCTCGTGCCGTATTCTTTGCGCAATGCCATCAAGCCCGGCATTTCGGTTTCGGCGATGTTGAGTTCTTTGCGACCCCAGTCAGCCAAGGCGATGTCGGCGATGTGGGCGTTTTCGGTGATATACATAATCTGCTCCAATAAAATTTACTGATTCAAAAACGCATGCATGCGCGATTGAAATCCAAAATAAGTGTCGGGCAGTGAGGAGTGATCGGAGGATCGGAGTGATCTATGTGATCGGAAAACTCGCTCACTTAAAACCGCTTTTAAATTTTAAACACACTATAAAAGGGAAAAGTGAGCGTCGTTGAGGTAGCCATTCATTCTGAAATTCTGAAGGGCTGTGCATCGAGCCTGATAGTCGGTGAGTAGAGTGACTGTTGCAACGCTCCTCGATGCGAGGCGCAAATTATAGCATAAGTAGCTCATTGATAAATCAGAAAAAACAGCCGTTTTTTGATCGGCTGCAATGAATGAAAGGGTGAATGAAAGGGTGAATGAAGGAGTGAATAAAAGGGGGCGAGAAATTTGCCCCTTTGACTTTGATAAAGTGAAAATATTTTATAAGGTATTGGAAATGGTTTGCTTCATTTGCTCGGCGGTCATGGTCGGATCTAACCACGATTGAACGAGTGCAGGAAATATGCTTTGGGCTTTTTGAATATCGCTGAAAATGAGGACTAATTGGTCGATTGTTTCACTCGGTAAATCGCCAAAGATACTAACCCAAGCGGCAATGGGGTGTGTGTCCTGAGGTTTGTATTCAATCACGATGGCTTTGCGCAGTTGATGATCGACAAAGCTAAGGCTATCGGTATGATCAATCAGTGAGCCATCCAGGCCGTGTTTGTTCAACCAAGGCTTCCAGCAAGCGAGTGCGGGCTGATTTTCTAAAATCTGATCCCAAATTTTTTGTGATGGCTGGTGTGGTTTTGGGTGCGGTCTTGGGTATGGTTGTGGACTCATGGCGCGACTCTTTTTGAGCAGATGGGGCGTGAATGGCTTGCATGCGATTGTACATAAAAAGATTATCTAAATCGTGCGAATTATTCAGAATTTTTTACCAGAAGGTATTATAAGTTCGGTACATATTTTCATTAAATCGTTATCACTCAAGCGTATAATCCAAATAGCATTGCAGTGATCGTGTAAGACGCTTTAGTAGAGGAAAAGAGGAGAAAAACAATGGACTTTCTAACCAACTTAAGTGAGGGCACGCAATTTGCCATCCAATTAGCCGTTGTCTTGCTGTGTTTGTTCTACGGTGCGAAAAAAGGCGGGATTGCGCTGGGTTTGCTCGGTGGTATCGGTTTGTTTATGCTGGTGTTTTTGTTCAAAATCCAGCCGGGTAAGCCTGCGGTTGATGTGATGCTCACCATCTTGGCCGTGGTTGCGGCCAGTGCGACGTTACAAGCCAGCGGTGGTTTGGATGTGATGTTGCAGTTGGCGGAAAAAGTTTTGCGTAAAAATCCGAAATACATCAGTATCCTCGCGCCATTTACCACGTTTTTCCTGACGATGCTGTGCGGTACGGGGCACGTGGTGTACACGATGTTACCGATTATTTATGATATCGCGATTAAAAATAATATTCGTCCTGAGCGTCCGATGGCGGCATCCTCGATTTCATCCCAAATCGGTATTATCGCCAGTCCGGTATCGGTGGCGGTGGTGTCCTTGACCGCATTTTTGATGGGCGCGAGCACGAAGCTCAATGGCTTTAACGGTTATTTGGATTTGCTGTCAATCACCATTCCGGCGTCTATGCTGGGGGTTTTGGCTATTGGGATTTTTAGTTGGTTCCGTGGTAAAGATTTGGATAAAGATCCGGTATTCCAAGCGTACATTTCCAAACCAGAAAACCGTGAATATGTGTACGGCGACTCCACGACTTTGCTGGGCAAAAAGCTGCCGATGGAAAGCTGGAAAGCGATGTGGATTTTCTTGGGTGCGATTGCCGTGGTTGCATTGCTCGGTGCTTTTGAAAACTTGCGTCCGGCATGGATGATCAAGGATAAATTGACCCGTCTGAATATGGTGAATACCATTCAGATTTTCATGCTGTTGGCGGGTGCGTTGATGGTCATTTTCACCAAAGTGGATGCGAGCAAAATCGGTAAAAATGAAATTTTCCGCAGCGGTATGATCGCGCTGGTGGCGGTGTTTGGGATTTCGTGGATGGCCGACTCGATGTTTGAAGTGCACACGCCGATGATTAAAGATATGCTCGGTGGCGTGGTGCAGCAGCATCCATGGACCTATGCGCTGATGTTGCTTTTGATTTCTAAATTTGTGAACTCGCAAGCCGCTGCAATTGCCGCCTTCGTGCCGCTGGCATTGGGCATTGGCGTGCCGCCGGGTGTGATCGTGGCGTTTGCACCTGCGTGTTACGGCTACTACATTTTGCCAACCTATCCGAGCGATTTGGCTGCGATTCAATTTGACCGCAGCGGCACAACGCACATCGGTAAATTTGTGATCAACCACAGCTTTATTTTGCCGGGCTTGATCGGTGTGACCACCGCGTGTATTTTTGGCTATATTTTTGCCAGCATGCGCGGATTTATCTGATGCAGGTCTCGGTTTAATCATGTGATGCACAGCCGCCCAAGTCAACTTGGGCGGTTTTCTTTTGGCGACGGGGAAAAATAGGGCTTCTCGCGCCGTGAATCTGCAATTTCACCCGCTTCACGGTGTACAATGCGGCGGTTAATGATTTAGTTATGATATTTACTTTCAAATAGCATTATGAACGAAGTTGCTCAATATTTCGCCGTCATCGGCAATCCGATCGCGCACAGCAAATCGCCTGAAATCCACGCGCAGTTTGCCGCGCAGTTGGGTATCGTGCTGCGCTACGAGCGCGTATTGGCGCCGGTTGATGGCTTTGCGAATACGCTTGATGCTTTGCGCGCGCAGGGTTTGCGTGGTTGCAACGTCACCGTGCCGTTTAAGTTGGATGCGTTTGCTTATGCGCACGAACGCTCGGCGGATGTGCGGTGGGCGGGCGCGAGCAATACCTTGAGTTTTGCCGATGGCACAATCAAAGCCGACAATACCGACGGCGTGGGCTTGGTGCGTGACATCACGCATAATCTGGGCGTGCGTTTACATGGGAAAAACGTGTTGCTGCTCGGTGCGGGCGGCGCGGCGCGCGGTGTACTGCGCCCGATTTTAAATGAGCAGCCGGCCCACGTCGTGGTGAAAAACCGCAGTTTGGACAAGGCGCAGGCTTGGTTGGCCGAGATTGAGCAAAACGCAGATTTTCATGAGGTGGTTGGTGCGTGTGAGCTGCGCGTGGCGGCGTGGGCGGATGAGGTCGCCAGTGAATACGATGTGATTATCAATGCGACCGCGAGCGGCTTGTCTGACGCATTTACGCCGCCGTCGGGCGTGGCGTTTGCGGCGAATGCTTTGGCGTACGACATGATGTATGGCAAACCAACCGCATTTCTCGCGTGGGCGCGTGCGCATGGCGCGCAAACTGCGGACGGCTGGGGTATGTTGGTTGAGCAGGCGGCGAGAAGCTTTTATATTTGGCATGGCGTTGCACCGGACACGGCGCCGCTGTTTAGACGAATCGAACAAGGGGACGCATAATGTGGCGTTATTGGCTCAAGCCCTATATCTATTCGCTGTTCGCCATTTTTGTGGTGTTTCAAATCTGGTGCGTCGCATGGCTGGCTTTGTACAGCTTGGGTGTGCATCCGTTCACGGCGTTTATGAAGGCTGAACAAATGCGCCTGATTCCGGCCAAAGGGCAGTTTTTACTGGAGCGCGATTGGCGCAGCTACGGCGAGATTTCGGACAATCTGAAAAAAGCCGTCGTGGCCTCTGAGGATGCGGGCTTTGTCGAGCACGACGGCGTGGATTGGAACGCCATCGACACCGCAAAAAAACGCAACGAACGGCGCGGTAAAATCATCTCGGGCGGTTCGACCATCTCCATGCAGTTGACCAAAAACCTGTTTCTCTCGTCCAACCGCAGTTATCTGCGCAAGGCCGAGGAAATCGGCATGACCTATGTGATGGAGCTGATGCTGCCCAAGGATAAAATCCTCGAAATTTACCTGAACTCAGTCGAGTGGGGCGAGGGTGTGTTTGGCGCGCAGGCGGCGGCACAGCATTATTTCAAACGCGATGCGAATCAATTGAGCGCGCAGCAGGCAGCGAAACTCGCGGTGATGCTACCCGCGCCGAAATTTTACGATGCCAATCGCAAGCACCGCAACCTCGGTCGTCGCGCAAACGTGATTTTGCGGCGCATGGGTGGCGCGCAAATTCCAGATGACGAGGGGATTTAATTGGTGCGTCATGATCCGCCGCTATCATTCTTTTCCAGCTTGAATCCACATCATTGGGGCAAGCCGACGGCGTATGCCGCGCTCGCGATCTCGATGATGCTGGTCGGCGCGTATGTCGCGCTGTCCAAAGAGCTGCTCACGGTGTTTCCACCGTTTGCGCTGGCGTGGGTGCGGTTTTTGATCGCAGCGGTGTTTATGGCGCCGTGGCTGCTGACGTGGCGCGGTAAAGTGGCGAGCGTACCGAAACACGATCGCTGGGTGCTGTTCGGCATGTCGTTTTTCGGCAATTTTTTGTTCACGTTATGCATGCTGTACGGCGTGGCGCACACCTCGGCGACGGCGGCGGGCATCATCATGAGTTTGCTCCCCGCAGTGATCGCGCTGATTTCCGCGTGGGTGCTGCGCGAGCATTTGACCCGATCAAGTGTGTTGACCATTGCCTTGGCGGTGTTGGGCGTGATGAGTTTGAGTTTGAATAAAGCGGATGCAGGGCAAACGATTTTGGGCAACACAATGATGGTCGGTGCGCTGCTGTGCGAGGCGTTTTACGTGGTGGGCGCGAAATATTTGAGTCGTGGCTATTCGCCCAAACAGGTAGCGGTGGCGATGAATACCTTCGGGCTGGTTTTGACCACGCCGCTGGCGCTCACGCAGCTCGGTCAAGTGAACTGGGCGGCGATTTCGTGGGGCGGATGGGCATTGATGGTGTTTTATGCTGTGGCGGCCAGTCAAATTGCGCCGTGGCTGTGGTTTAATGGTTTAAAATGGATTCCGGCCAATCGCGCGGGCGTGATGACCGTGGCTTTGCCGCTGACGGCGGCTTTGATCGGTGTGACCTGGTTTCACGAGGTCTGGACGATTTATCACACAGTGGCGTTTGCCTGCGCCTTATCGGGCATTGTTTTAATGGCGTTTTCCAAATCAACAGAGCAAGCAACCGAGCAAGTTCATTCGCATTGAGCATATAAAAATGGCAGATTCAGACAAAATATTCAATCCGACGCCAACCGATGACCTGCCTCAGGACGGCAAATCAAAGGGCGAATCCGAACAACACTTCGAGACCGAGCAGGCTGCTCAGGCGCTGGAAATGGTGCACACCTTGCTCAATTGGCGCGAGGCGCACGTGCGTGGCGTGGCCACGGATATGAATGAGCTGATGACGGTCAACGCACACGCGGATACGGAAATGCGCTGGGTGCTCGATGGTCTGCATCCGGCGGATATCGCCTACGTACTCGAAGCCTTGCCGCTGGACGATCGTTTGCATGTATGGGGTTTGGTCGATCCGGCGCGTGACGGTGAGATTTTGCTCGAAGTCTCCGACTCGGTGCGTGAAACGCTGATCGCCGACATGAGCCGCCAAGAGATGGTGGCGGCGACGAAAAACCTCGATACCGACGAGATTGCCGATCTGGCCGATGACTTGCCGCGCGAGGTCGTGGAAGAAGTCGCCGAGAGCCTGCCGCTCGAAGAGCGTGCGCAGTTGCGCGCCGCCATGAGCTACCCCGACGACGTGGTCGGCTCGGCGATGGACTACGACATGCTCACCACGCGCCCTGATGTGACACTGGAAATGGTGTTGGCGCAGTTGCGACAAATGGATGGCCTGCCCGAGCAGACCGACCAGATTTTTGTGGTCGATGACGACAATCAATTTCTCGGGCGTCTGAGTTTGAACCGCCTGCTGGTCAATCAGCCGGATATACTGGTCGGCGACGTGATGCGCAAAGAAGTGTTCCAGCTCAATCCGCTGGACGATATGGACGACGCGGCGCAAGCATTTGAGCGCTATGACTTGGTCAGTGCGCCGGTGGTCGATGGCCAAGGGCGCTTGGTCGGCCGTTTGACCATTGACGAAGTGGTCGATGCGATTCGTGAACAGGGCGAGGCAGACTATTTGGCGCAAGTCGGTTTGAAAGAAGAGCAGGATATTTTCTCCAGCGTGCTCAACGCCGTGCGCAACCGCGCGCCGTGGCTGCTGGTCAATCTGTGTACCGCCGGTTTTGCCTCGTATGTCGCCTCACGCTTTGAAAATACCGTCGCGCACATCGTCGTACTCGCGTTTCTCATGTCCATCGTTGCGGGGATTGGCGGTAACTCGGGCAACCAGACCATGACGCTGGTGATCCGCGCACTCGCGCTCGGGCAAGTGACCAGCTCGAATGTACGCGATTTGATTAAAAAAGAACTCTCCGTGACCGTGCTCGCCGGCTTGGCCGGTGGCGTGATTGCCGCGATTTTTGCCTACATGATCTCCGGCAGCCTGCCGCTCGCCGCCGTGATGATGGCCTCGATGGTGTGCAATATGCTGGTCGGCGTAAGCGTGGGCATGTTTGTGCCGATCATGCGCGAAAAATACGGCAAAGACCCAGCGGTCGGCTCCAGCGTGCTGCTGACCTTCGCCACCGATACCATGGGCTTTCTGATTTTCCTCGGGTTGGCGACGGTGTTTTTATTGTAACTATTTGTTGAGAGCGTTATTATCTCGGTGTATCGGATCAATTTAAGAATGATGGTCTTTGTCCAGTACGATGACCGAATATAGGCTGATTTTTTTGTCTTTCAATTAAAAATCAAATAGTTGTATTTTTTAGTGGCGTGTTATGTGTCAATTTGAAGAATGTTATTTGACACATAGTGACGCATAAGTATAGTTAGGCAACAGTAAAACAAGGGTAGAGCCATGCGAATCAACTATGTGCTGATCGACCTTGAGAACGTTCAGCCGGCGTCACTTGCTGGCCTTGATGCTGAATTCTTCAAGGTTCTGATCTTCGTTGGCGCAAGCCAAACCAAGATCCCCTTTGAGTTGGCATCAGTTGCTCAACGACTGGGCGAGCGGGCGGCCTACATCAAGATTGCAGCCAACGGGAGCAATGCGCTGGACTTTCACATTGCGTACTACATCGGAAGATTGGCGCAACAAGACCCAACGGCCTACTTTCACATCATCTCCAAAGACACGGGATTTGACCCACTTATTCAGCATCTGAAGTCACAGAAGATCGGTGCAACCAGATCTAAAGACATCAGCGAAATTCCGTTGCTCAAAGCGGCAAACTCCAAGACCCTTCAGGAAAAAACTGCGGTCGTCATTGCCAACCTGAAACAGCGCGGCGCGTCCAGGCCACGCACGGTTAAAACGCTATCGAGCACCATCCTCTCGCTATTCCAGAAGCAACTCCCAGGCGAAGAGTTGACACTGCTCTTGGCTGAGCTGCAATCATCCGGCGCCATCACAATCAGCGAAAACAAGGTGTCATATGCTTTGCCCGAAACTGTCGCCTAACTGGGCGGTCAAGCGGACGCCAATAAGGGCCATGGCTTCGCCATTGTCCTGGCCCTTGTTGGTGCCCTTCAGTCGCTGCGCTCCTTGCGGCGCCGCTTACCTTGGGCGTTAGGTTAACGGGAGGCATATAAATATTACCAGAGGTTTCTGTGGAGATTGATGTCGGATACAAGTATCCGACCTATGATGGATTTTTCAATAATATTTCGCTGGGGTTCGGTACGTCATCGCCAGCCTACGGTTTTATTGCAACTGCTGCACAATCTGCTGATGTAAGCTCGGATTGGCGGCAATTACGGTGGTGTTCTCAAAATGTACGGGTGAACCATCCACCGAGGTGACGAGGGCGCCGGCTTCCTGCGCGATGATGAGTCCGGCGGCGGCATCCCACGGTTTGAGGTTGATTTCATAGTAGCCGTCCATCGTACCGCGTGCGACGTAGCATAAATCCAATGCCGCAGAGCCGAGCCGACGAATGTCGCGTACATGGGGCAGCATTTTGTCCATGGTTTGCATGACCCATGCGTAATCGGCGCCTTGCTCCACTTTGCTGTACGGAAATCCGGTGGCGATCAAGGCTTGTTGCAAAGTGTCCTGCGTGCTGACGTGGATGGTTTTGCCGTTGCAGCACGCGCCTTCGCCGCGCACTGCGCAAAACAGTTCGTCCAAAATCGGGTTGTAGACCACGCCCATCACGCCTTCGCCGTGCTCATACACGCCGATGGAGATCGCTACATGCGGTATGCCGTGAACAAAGTTGGTGGTGCCGTCAATCGGGTCGATGTAGATGGCTTTCTCAAATACTGTGCCGAAATCCCCACGATGCGTTTCTTCGCCGATCAGCGTGTGCTCGGGAAAAGCGGCACGTAGTTTTTCTATGATGAATTGCTCGGTGGCGACGTCGTACTGGGTGACCAAATCGACCGTGCCTTTGTGGGTGATTTCTTTGCTGGCGGCGAATCCTTTGCGCACGATGGCGCCGGCTTCGAGGGCAATGCTTTTGAGAATTTCGATGCTGCTGGCGTGATGTGGGGTATTCATTTTTTGTAAGATAAGCGGGTTGAGTGTCATGAACAACGCCGCTTATTCTACGTCAAGGCCAAGGACAAACTGTGGAGCTGCACTGTGGAGAAGATGTCCACAATTCACGGCTTGCCTCAAAAAGGTTGTAGATGTTTATAGTGCCATCATGCGCCGATACCACGCGTGGAAATGCTGCATACCATCCTCCATCGGGCTTTGATATGGGCCGACTTCGTTGTCGCCGCGCTGGTACAGCGCACGCCGCCCCTGATCCATGCGTTCGGCAATTTCGTCGTCCTCCCGCACGGTTTCCATGTAGGCGTTGCGTTGCGCCTCCATGTAGTCGGGTTCAAACGCGACGATGTCGTCGTGGTAGTAGTATTCGACCACGTTCAGCGTTTGGTTCAATCCCTGCGGGTATAGTGTGGAGACCACGAGCGTGTTTGGATACCATTCGACCATGACGTTTGGGTAGTAGGTGAGCCAAATCGCGCCTTGCGCCGGTGGTGCGCCGTTTTGGTATTTGAGTACCTCGTCGTGCCATTTTTGGTAGGCGGGCGAGCCGGGTTTGGCGAGTTGGTTAAACACGCCGACGGTTTGCACGCTGTAATGCTCACCGAATTGCCATGCGAGGTCGTCGCAGGTGACAAAACCGCTTAAACCCGGGTGAAACGGCGCGACGTGGTAGTCCTCCAAATAGACTTCGATAAAGGTTTTCCAGTTGTAATTGCAGGTGTGTTGCTCGATGCGACCGAGCGCGTAGTTATCGAAATTGAGCTTATCGGCCACACCCATCTGGGTCAAATCGCGCGCGACTTGCGATTCGCTACCACCTTTGAACAGCATGCCGTTCCAGCTCTGCACAGGTGTTTGGTGCAGGTTCAGGCAGGGATCATCGGCAAAATGCGGCGCGCCGAGCAGTTTGCCTGCGCGGTCGTAGGTCCAGCGGTGCAGCGGGCAGACGATATTTTGCGCGTTGCCCCGATCGGTCAGCATGATGGCTTGGCGGTGGCGGCAGACGTTGGACAGCAGGCGTACTTGGCCTTTGTCACGGATCAGCGCGCGACCGTTTTGCTCGCTGGCGAGGACTTGATAGTCGCCTTCATTCGGCACCATCAGCTCGTGACCGACGTATTGCGGGCGGTTTTTGAACAGCAGTTCGAGTTCGCGTTGATACAAGCATTCGTCAAAGTAGACGGAGACGGGCAGTTGTGTCTGCCCCATAGACAGTTCGGTTGCGTTACCCGGATGGGTCATGGTTTTATCCCTTAGTAAGTCCGGCGGCTGCGATGGCAGCTCGGTCCCGGCGGTCATGTCCACGGATGGACAGCCATTCGTCTGGTAAACGGTGTCATTCCCAAGGGAGGGAGCACCTAAACAAACGGGTGAATTATACCCTTGGATACCGTATTTGGGGCTGTTTGTGGATGATGGGCGCGCGGTTTTTGGTTTTACTGTGTTGATTTGGGCATTTTTGGCGTAAAATGGCGACTTATTATCGTATTCATTTTGCGCCTGTTTGGTGCGATTGGATACGCTTGAGTTTGAATATCGAGGACACTATGGCAACTGCCAAAGCGACACCCAAATCAACACCTAAAACGAGCCAGAAATCGCCTGCTGATTTTGAAGCGGCGATGCGTGAATTGGAGCAATTGATTGCCGGTATGGAAAATGGCGACTTGCCGCTGGAGGCATCGTTGCGGGCCTATCAACGCGGCGCGTTTTTGGTCAAATATTGTCAGTCGCAGCTGCAAAAAGTACAGGAGCAGGTGAAAATCGTCGAGGCCGATATGGTGCGTCCGCTGGATTTGAACGAGGGTGAGGCATGATGCACGACGATACGTCGGTTTTGGCGACGGTAACAATCCGAGGCGAGGCCGAAGCGTTCAATGCATGGGCGCAACGCATGCGCCCGCAGGTCGAACAGGCTTTGGCCGAGGGTTTGGATGCCTACCGCGAGCACGCGGTGGCTGTGCACTCGCCGCTGTTGTCGGCGATGCGCCACGGGGTGATGAATGGTGGGAAACGCGTTCGTGCACTGGCAGCTTTGGCGGCGGCGCAGCTGGTCGGCGGCGCGCCGGCGGTGGCGATGCAGATCGCCGTGGCCTTGGAGTATATTCACGCTTATTCACTGATTCACGACGATTTACCGTGCATGGATGACGATGATTTGCGACGCGGCCAGCCAACGGTACACATTGTTTACGGTGAGGCGCAGGCGCTGTTGGCGGGTGATGCCTTGCAAACGCTGGCGTTTGATGTGCTGGCGCATGAGCAACTGAATACGCAGTTGTCGGCACAAGCGCAGGTTGAGCTGATCCGTACTTTGGCACGTGCTTCGGGTGTTGCGGGTATGGCGGGTGGCCAGGCGATTGACTGCCATCACGTCGGTCAGGTGATGGCGAGTGAAACCATGCAGACCATGCATCGCTTGAAAACCGGCGCATTGCTGCACGCCAGTGTGATGATGGGTGCGATGTGCGGGCAAAATCCGCTGTCGCCGTCACAAACCGCCGCATTATCGCGTTTTGCCGAGGATTTGGGTTTGCTGTTCCAAGTCGTCGACGATATTTTGGATGCATCGCAAGACACCGCAACCTTGGGTAAAACGGCGGGCAAAGACGCTTCGGCGAATAAACCGACGTATGTTCAAGCCCTTGGCATTGACGGTGCGCGCGAGCACGCGCAAGCTTTGTACAAAGATGCGCTGATGAGTTTGAATCAAATCAATACCGCGCCCGAATACACGCAGGGCGTGCAGTGTTTGGCCGATTTGACCGCGTATTGCCATGAACGACTGTTTTAAACCACGACTAATTCACGATTAAGCCACGAAAGACTGTTTAAGGTCGCCAACGATTATTTTTAAACAACGATTATGAATAGCACAGCACACAACGCTCCGATTCTCCCCAACATAGCCTCACCGGCGGATGTGCGTACACTCTCGCGCGAGCAGCTCGGGCAATTGGCTGAGGAATTGCGCGCGTTTATCCTCAATTCGGTGGCGCAAACCGGCGGTCATTTGTCGTCCAACCTCGGTACGGTAGAACTGACCATTGCCCTGCATCATGTATTCAACACGCCGGATGACAAAATCGTGTGGGACGTGGGTCATCAAAGCTACGGTCATAAAATCATCACCGGACGACGCGAGCAAATGGCGCATTTGCGTCAAATCGATGGAATTTCCGGCTTTCCGAAGCGCGCAGAGTCGGAATACGACACCTTCGGCACGGGGCATTCCTCGACCAGCATTTCCGCCGCACTGGGCATGGCGGTTGCGGCGCGTGAACTGAAACAGCCGCAACGCCAGCACATCGCCGTGATCGGCGACGGCGCATTGACCGGCGGTATGGCGTTTGAAGCGATGAACAACGCGGGCGTGACCGAGGGTATCAATTTACTGGTGATTTTGAATGACAACGATATGTCGATTTCACCGCCCGTCGGTGCGCTCAATCGCCATTTGGCGAAAATCATGAGCGGTCGCTTGGTCTCCGGCGCACGCGAAAAACTCAAGCAGGTGTTACAGGGTGCGCCGGGCGTGCTCGAATTCGCGCGGCGTTTCGAGGAGCATACCAAGGGCATGTTCGTACCCGCCACGATGTTTGAGGCTTTTGGTCTGAACTACATCGGGCCGATTGACGGGCATGATTTGGACTCGTTGATTCCAACGCTCAACAACATCAAACAACTCGGCGGCGTGCAGTTTTTACACGTCGTCACCAAAAAAGGTAACGGCTATCCGTATGCCGAGCAAGACCCGATTTCCTACCACGGTCCGGCCAAATTCGATCCGAGTTTGGGCATTGTCCGTATCGAAACGCCGGATGCGCCGGTCAAACAAACCTTTACCCAAGTGTTTGGTCGCTGGATTTGCGATATGGCCGAGGCGGACGATCAACTCATCGGCATCACGCCGGCGATGCGCGAAGGCTCGGGTCTGGTCGAATTCGAGGCCAAATTTCCGACGCGCTATTTTGACGTGGGCATTGCCGAGCAGCACGCCGCAACGTTTGCCGCTGGCATTGCCTGCGACGGCATGAAGCCGGTGTTGGCGATTTACTCCACCTTCATGCAGCGCGCGTATGACCAGATCATTCACGACATTGCCTTGCAAAATCTGGATGTGACCTTCGCCGTAGACCGCGCCGGTCTGGTCGGTGCGGACGGGGCAACGCACGCGGGTGCGTATGATGTGGCGTATATGCGCTGTATTCCGAACATCATGATCGCCACGCCGTCGGACGAGGCTGAATGCCGCGCTTTGCTGAACAGCGCGTATGCGTATAACGGCCCTGCGGCGGTGCGTTATCCGCGCGGCAGTGGTGTGGGCGCGCTTGTATCCGATGAATTGACGCCGTTGCCGTTGGGCAAGGCCAACGTTGTGCGCCGCAGTGCGAAAACCGATCAGGCCACGGCGATTTTGGCTTTTGGCACATTGCTGCACCACGCGCATCCAGCCGCCGAGGCAACCGACGCGACGCTGGTGGATATGCGCTGGGTCAAGCCCTTGGACGAAGCGCTGCTGCACGAATTGATGAAAACCCACACGCAGATTGTCACCATTGAGGATTCGTGTATCGCCGGTGGTGCGGGCAGTGCGGTCGCCGAATGGTGCGCCGCCAACGGCTACGCGCCGAAATTCCTGCATTTGGGTTTACCCGACGCGTTCATTGATCAAGGCGATGTCAACCTGATCTATCAGCGTCTGGGTTTGGACGCCGAATCGGTCGCCAGCAAGGTTCGCCAATTTGTGGCATAGTTCTACTTGAGAACCGTTCTCAATTCAATCGTACCCAGTTTTGGCACGCAAAGATGCAGCGGCGACGCTGCTTCGATGTGCATGGCTGAGTTGAGAGCGCCACTGATTTTATGAACCTAATTAAGCACAACAACTGAAGCGAACACAATGACACATTCACACATTCCCGATATTCAAAGTAGCCACGACCCGCGCAATATGGTGATCGCCCGCGTCGGTATCAAAGACGTGCGTTTCCCGATGATGATGGATTTCGGTGCTGGCGCGCAAGCGACCATTGGTCACTACCAGTTGACCGTCAAACTGCCCGCAGACAAAAAAGGCACGCACATGTCGCGTTTTATTTCTCTGCTGGAGGAGCATACCGAGGCGTTCTCGTTGAGCCGTTTCCAAGCCATCACGGTCGATATGTTGGCGCGCCTCGAAGCGGAAGAGGGCGACATCATCGTGCGTTTCCCCTATTTCATCAAAAAAACCGCGCCGATTTCGGGTATTCAAAGCCTGATGGATTACGAAATCACGCTCAAAGGTACAGCGGATAAAAACGGAGCACGTGTGCAGCTGTCCGTGCTGATCCCGATGACCAGCCTGTGCCCGTGCTCCAAACAAATTTCTGACTACGGCGCGCACAATCAACGTTCACACGTCACCGCGCACATGGATTTGGCGGCGGATGCGTTGAGCGACTTTGACCTGCATCATTTGATCCGTGAAGTGGAGCAGCAAGGTTCCTGCGATTTATACGGCCTGCTCAAGCGCCCTGATGAAAAATACGTCACCGAGCGCGCTTACGACAATCCGAAATTCGTCGAGGATCTGGTGCGCGATGTGGCCGGTGTGCTGCGCGCGCAAAAAGGCGTGATCGCATTCACCGTAGAAGCAGAAAACTTCGAATCGATTCACAACCACTCAGCCTACGCGCTGATTGATTCCACCGATTTATAAAATTTATTCACGGAGTTCGTCATGGCCGCCCTGTTAAGTATTCACCCCGAATCACCGCAGGCGCGCCTGATCGCGCAAGCAGTTGAGGTCATTGAGCGCAATGGCGTGATCGTCTATCCCACCGACTCCGGTTATGCGCTCGGCTGTCGGCTCGGCGACCGCGAAGCGATGGAGCGGATTTTACAGATTCGCCAAATCGAACTCTCGCATCATCTCACATTGGTCTGCCACGACCTGTCCGAATTGGGGCAGTACGCGCGCGTGGATAATCAACAATATCGCCTGCTCAAACAACTCACGCCGGGCGCTTATACCTTCATTCTGCCTGCGACCAAAGAAGTTCCGCGTCGCACCCTGCACCCCAAACGAGCTACCATCGGCCTGCGTGTGCCGGATCATCCCGTCGCGCAAGCTTTGCTCAAAGCCTTGGGCGAACCCATCCTCTCCTGCACCCTGATGTTGCCGGACGATGATGTACCGCTCAGTGATGCCGACGATATCGCTGAGAAAATCGGCAAACGCGTCGACCTCATCATCGACTCCGGCCACTGCGAACCCGAGTCCACCACCGTACTGGATTTGACGGAGGATGAAATTGTGGTGGTGCGTGAGGGTAAAGGCGATTTGAGTCGGGTGATTTGATGGCACATGTAGGCGCAATAAACCGTAGCGGCATTGCCCACGCGTTATGTTGATTCAAGGATGATGTTGGTAGGGGCGGGTTTTAACCCGCCCTGCGGCATTTGAATGATGCCGAGCATTATTCTTCCATCGCCTGCGCAAAATCGATCAATAATTGAATACTGACATTGCCGTTCCATTCGTTGCGTTGCATTTGATACGCGGCGTGGATCGGTGAGGGCATTTCTTGTGCGTGGAAAAACCAAATTGCGCTGTGCGTGCCCGCGTCGTTGCGCAGGGTGAGCTTGAGGTGCGCGTCTTTTAAAATCCGTTGTTCAACGATTTCAAATACGCCTTCAAACAGCGGCGGGGCGAAGCCTTGTCCCCAGACTTGGGCATGGATTGCCTCGACATTGTCCAGCGTCATGTCGGCGGGGGCGAGTTCGCCATCGGTGTTGATTTGTTTGATGAATGCATCCGGTTCGCTCATGGCGAGGACGGCTTGCTCCAAGGTCTGTTTGAATAACTCGTAATGTTCGCGAACGATGGTCAGCCCGGCGGCCATGGCGTGCCCTCCGAATTTAACGATGGTGTCGGGCGCGCGTTTGTTCACCCAATCCAGTACATCGCGCAGGTGGATGCCTGCAATCGAGCGGCCTGAGCCTTTGAGAAACTCATTGCCATCCGGTGCGAATACGATGGTCGGGCGGTGGTATTTTTCCTTCAGTCGTCCGGCGACGATGCCGATGACGCCTTGGTGAAATTCTTCGTGCATGACGCAGATGCTGTTGTGCGCGTCCACGTTGAGCGCGGCGACGTTGACTTCGGCTTCCTCGCGCATTTGCTTTTCAATCGCTTTTCGCTCGTCGTTCATCTCGTTTAGTGTCTGCGCGAGTTGCTCGGCTTCGTGCGTCGAATCGCTGAGCAAACAGCGAATCCCCAGCGTCATGTCGTCCAGCCGTCCCGCCGCATTCAGTCGTGGACCGAGGGCAAAACCAAGATCGAACGTGGAGGCTTTGGTGAAATCGCGTCCGGCGACCTGCAGCAGCGCGCCGATGCCCGCTGACATTTTGCCTTGCCGTATGCGGCGCAAGCCCTGCGCGACCAGAATGCGGTTGTTGTGATCGAGTTTGACCACATCGGCGACCGTGCCGAGCGCAACGAGATCGAGCAGCTCGGCTAAATTCGGTTCGGCGGCGGTAAATGCGGCTCTCTGACGCAGTTCCGAGCGTGTGGCGATCAGTACGTAGAACATCACGCCGACACCGGCGAGATTTTTGCTGGCAAAGCCGCAACCATGCTGGTTCGGATTGACGATGCTCACTGCGTTGGGCGTCTCGTCCGCGGGTAAATGATGGTCGGTAATGAGTACCGGCACGCCGAGTGCATTCGCCCGCTCAACGCCCGCGATGCTGGCCATGCCGTTGTCCACGGTAATCAGCAGGTCGGGTTTCGGGAAATTCGGCTGCGTCTGGTGCAAATGCACGGCCAGCTCGACGATTTCGGGTGACAAACCATAACCGTAATCAAAACGGTTCGGTACGAGAAAGTCAATGTGCGAATGCGAACCAATCGCTTTGGCCAAGGCGCGCAAACCGCGCACTGCGACCGCGCAGGCGGTCGCCCCATCGCAATCGTAATCGGCGATCACCACTAAATTTTTGTGCTGGCTCAATGCGTCAGCCAAATGTGCTGCGGCGCTGTTGATATTCAGTAAATCCGTCGGTGGCAGCAGATGGGCGAAATCGAGCTGCGCTTCCTCAGCATTGCGCACGCCACGCGCTGCGAGCAGCCGCGCGAGTAGGGGCGAATAGCCGGACGCGTGTAACTGCTCGGCATCGGCGGGGCGAAAGGTACGTGCGATCAGACTGGTCATGGTTGCGCCTCATGACTTTCACAACAGGGCTTTAGCCAGCCGAATGGGTGTGCGTTGGCGGGTGCTTGTTTACCTAAGCGAGCGCGGATTTTTTGCCACAGACTCGGCGGTGTGAAGGTGAAATGATGCGCCACCGCCATCGGTGTGTCGTTCAGCGTGTCGGTGAGCAGGATCAATGAGGCGGTTTGTCCGTCTTGAACCTGCTGCGCAAACGGTTTGAATGCCGCGGCAATATCGGCCAAGCTGTGCGCGAAGCTTAACGTCGGGGTGCTGTCGGGCATCGGTGGCGCGGTGTTGAGCGCGTCGTGCGGCATGGCGCTGGCGGGCGCGATTTGATCGAGCCATAGGCTGTTGATCGGGCGTGCGCCGCGTTGTACACGGGCGGTGTTGACGGGATGCGCATGCAGCAGCATTTGCAGCTCGGTCAGTAGTTTTTGCCAGCGTTTTAAATCGCTGCCGTTCGGTAAAAATGCTTCCAGCATGTCGCTTTGCGCATAATCCAAACTGGGCGCGCAATAGTCAAAACCTTGCGGTGCGCGGGCGTAAACAGTCGCATCGGACTCAATGGGAAACAGCGTCCAGCTCATTTCGTCCAGCCACGGCGCGAGGTTGAGCCAAATAGCGTGCCAATCCGCGCGATCCTGAGCCGCCATCATATCGCCATAAAAACGGTGTACATTCACGTGGTCGCGCGCTGCCGCCCAGTGCACCGGCGTGAGCCGTAGCCATGTGGCAGCGCTCGTTTGAGTAATGTCCTGCTGTGCCGCAGTCACACCCGCGTGTGCTGCGAGCCATGGCGCCAACCCTAAATCCGCCGATAAACCGCGTTGCGCCAGTGCGTAGCAGACATCGGCGGTGTGTATCGGTTGCTCGGACAGGATTTGCGCGCGGTACTGGTAGTTGGCCTGCTGCAAGGTGCGTAAAAAGGCGTATTGCTGTCGCTCCTGCGTCGTGGCGTTCGCCCAAAGTGCGTCAAAAAAGCGCTCATCGGTCGCTTGCAGGTATAAAACGGGGGCAGATGGGGGTAAATGCGTCATGAATGGCGGAATAATCAAGAATCTGAGGCTAAGAATGATAAACTATCGGCTTTGTTTTGGGTATGTTTCAGCCTAACAATCTCTTGCAATTTGAATACAGGATACTATGAATTGGTCGTTTGAATGGTTACTCGGCTGGCGCTACACCAGCGTCTCGCGCGGTGCGCGTAAAAACCGCTTCATTTCGTTTATTTCCATCCTCTCGATGATCGGCATCATACTCGGCGTAGCCGCGTTGATCATCGTATTGTCGGTGATGAACGGTTTTCAAAAAGAAGTCCGCGCAAAAATGCTCTCGGTGATTCCGCACATTCAGGTGTACGCCTCACCAAACACGCCGGAGGGCTGGGAGCAGCCACTCACGCAATTGATCGCGAAAAATCCGCAGGTACAGGGCGTCGCGCCGTACATGAGCAGCCAATCCATCATCCTGTATCAGGGTGAAATGATCGGTGTGAAGGTCGAAGGCATCGACCCGAAAGAGGAAAATCAAGTATCCGAAGTCGGGCAAAAACTCATCGCCGGTAGCCTGGGCGAGCTGACCGACGAGAGTTTCAATATCGTGCTCGGCGTAGAGCTGGCACGCTCGCTTGGTTTGCAAACCGGCCCGAATCAGTTTGCGCTGGGCAAGGAAATCACGCTGCTCGCACCCGAGGCGAACGTCACCGTTGCCGGCATGATGCCGCGCATGCGCGAATTCAAAGTGGTGGGCATCGTCAGCTCGGGGCATTTCGAGATTGATAACTCCTTCGCGTTTATCAATGTGGGCGACGCCACGCGGCTATTCCGTGACGGCAATCGCGGTCTGCGTGTGAAAGTCGCTGATATGGATCAAGCGCAAAAAGTTGGCTTGCAAATCGAAGGCGCAGCGGAAAAAGGCGGTTTCCAAGTGCTCTCACGCGACTGGACCACCATCAACCCCGCGTGGTTCTCCGCCGTCAAAACCGAAAAAACCATGATGACCATCATCCTGCTCATCATCACCATCGTCGCCGGTTTTAACCTCGTCTCCATGCTCGTCATGACCGTGAATGAAAAGCAAGCCGACATCGCCATCCTACGAACACAGGGCGCGTCGCGCCGCAGCATCATGAAAATTTTCATGATACAGGGCGCACTGATCGGCGGTCTGGGCACGATCATCGGCGTGCTGCTCGGCATACTCGTCGCCGCCAATATCGGCTCGATCGTCGCGGGCGTCGAGCATCTGCTCGGCTTTGAGCTGCTGCCCAAAGGCGTGTACTTCATCAACCGCATGCCATCCGATATTCGCTGGCAAGAGGTCGTTACCATCGCCGTGGTCAGCTTTGGCCTGAGCCTGCTTGCCACCATTTACCCGAGCAGAAAAGCCGCTGCGGTCGAACCGGCGCGTGCTTTGCGTTACGAATAATCAGGGGTAATCATGAATCCAATGAATTCAATGACTCAAATGAATCCAAACGCATCCGTCACCGTGTTATCCGCGCAAGGCATCAGCAAATCCTTCACGGATAACGACCTCGCCGTCAGCGTGCTCAAATCCGCCTCGATCGAGGTACAGCGTGGCGAATGTGTCGCCATCATCGGCTCGTCCGGCTCGGGCAAATCCACGCTGCTGCACGTACTCGGCGGGCTGGATTTACCCGACAGCGGCGAAGTCAGCCTGCTGGGCAAAAGCTACTCCAAGCTCTCGGACAATGAGCGCAACGTCGTGCGCAACCAGCACCTCGGCTTTGTCTACCAATTTCACCACCTGCTGCCTGAATTATCCGCACTGGACAACGTCGCCATGCCGCTACTGATTCGCCGCATGAAACGCGCCGATGCACACGAAAAAGCCCGTGCCATTCTCGAAAAAGTCGGCCTCGGCGAGCGGGTCGCACATCTGCCGAGTCAACTCTCCGGCGGCGAACGCCAACGTGTCGCCATCGCCCGCGCGCTCGTGACCGAGCCAGCGTGCGTGCTGGCCGACGAACCGACGGGCAATCTCGATCGCGAAACCGCCGAGCGCGTATTCGCCCTCGTGCGCCAGCTCGCGCGCGAGCTGGGTATCGCCTTTATTCTCGTGTCGCATGATTTGGGACTGGCCAGAGCCACGGATCGGGTGTTGGAGTTGCGGGATGGCGAGTTGAATGAGGTGCGCCTGTAAGAGCGATGAACGCTCATGATACGAAACTGCTTTTTACTGCATCGGATTAGCAATAATGGCTTGAGGTAAATGGATTGTGCGTGAATGTGCGCAGTTGTACAATGCACACAGGTATTGAGAAACGAATGATGCTTTTAAGTGTTTGTTATGCTGTCTATCAAACCCGCTTTGATTGTATTGATCCGAAAAATCAATGAATTAAATTTTTTTAATGGCATATTATGTGTCATGTTGACGCATAAGTGTTATGCGTTCTCTAAATAAACCGAGGTATTCATGTCGTTTGATATAGAAAAATTAGAAGGTCGTGAACCGCTTATTGATTATCCATGGCGGCCAGAAGTAGATAGGCTTCTATTGTGGCTTCAGAATAAAGATTCACATATCAAAGCATTTTGTTTTGATCTTGTTATGTCTGCCGCTTATGTAGACGCAACATCTGGCATTGAGAAATCAATTGAGCAATGCGACGGGATTACAAAAAAATATAATGCTCATCTTGGGTTTATAAATCTCTGTTCTCCATGCTACATAAATAAATCAATTTGGTCCTATCAAAAGGCAGTCAAGCCGCAATCTGGAGCGCTTGGAAAATTAAGTAGCGAAGTAATTTTAAGATTCATTGAAAAATTACACCCACAGCTAGTCGAAGTTTTGGCTGTTGGTGGTGTTGAATTTGCAGATGCCGTTCTAAAGCATAAAAACGGCATGGTTATACTGGCTGAAGTAAAATCAGCACCCCTATTAACATATCCTTTTTTATTCAACATTCCCAAAACATGCCTTAAAGGCAACCACGAAAATGCTGTAATCACAAGCTCGCAACTGCGAGCTTGTGATTCAGCTATATATCTGCATAATGGCGGGACAATAGATCTTGGGAAAGTTGGTGATCCAATGTGGCCTTTCCGACCATTGGTTGATTTTATTATGAATCCAAAAAATTCGAAATTTATTGATGGCTGTATAAATGATTGGCTTGTGGCTAGAGATGCTTACTCTACAAAAGATCGCCAAAATAAAATGTATTACCTAGCTAACGCTAGTGGGCATCCTCCCATAATCGCAAAAGAGCGTGATGGATGGCCTCAAAAAGAATCAATCAGCGATGGGAAAACAAGCGCAGGGATGGATAGAACTGATGATATTAAAAAAGGCATCTATCAATCATTAAAAATTGGTACGCATGTAAAGGATTTTCCACATATTAAAACAGCTATCATTTCTAATCTGCCAGCATATAGGCATGGAGAAGAATACGTTGCTCCATTCCTATCCATGCTATGGGGGCTAGAAAGTGATTTAGAGAACATGAGCGGCAAAAAAGTATTAAGAAATGACAATCTTAGAAGGGCTTTTGATTTCCTCATAACACTTGAAGAGCCTGTTTTGCGAGGTGAAGAGTTATGAAAGTTCCCAACCATGAAACAAGAGAATATACGGGAATAGTATTAGAAAGAATCACCCATCTTCCCCCAGGAGGAAAGATGGGTGATTTGCCTAATCATTTGCAGCATGAAAGCTTTATTAGAACGGGAGATAAAAAAACTGGTGGGCCAAATATGCGGCTTTTAAGATTAGAAAAAGATAAGCCGTCTTTAACAGTAACTGCATATATCTTCAATAAGTTTGTGCATCCAACTGAAGATAGATACATAACGCCACGCGAAGCTGCAATTTTGCAAGACTTTCCCATAGATTATGAATTTAAAGGCACACTTGGGCAGGTTCAAAAACAAATTGGGAACGCTGTTCCTGTCGGTCTTGCAAAAGCGCTAGCAGGTGAAGTGGCTAAATATTTTGAACGCCTCAACAAAGGCGGAGAGATAAAAATTGCTTCATATTTTTCAGGTGCAGGCGGCCTTGATTTAGGCTTTGAACAAGCATCTGACAATTTAGTGCAATTTAGAACATGTTTTACCACTGATATAGAAGAATGGGCTGAATCGACCATTAAAGCAAACAGGCCAGAATGGAATTTTCATCGTGCCGACATTACACAATTAAACCCAGCTGACGTTAAAGCAATAATTGGAAGTTTTCCTGACGTTATTATCGGAGGGCCGCCTTGCCAACCATTCAGTGTTGCTGGAAAGCAAAAAGCTACTAACGATCCACTAGGTGTTTTGTATAGAGATTACATAAGACATGTTCGAGAATTGCAGCCTGAAATCGTTGTTATGGAGAATGTCTACGGCTTGGCTCAAGTTAAAAGCGCAAACATGATTGAAGAAATTTATAAGTCATTTTCCGAAATAGGATATGAAGTCACACATAGAGAATTAATGGCAGCAGATTATGGTGTTCCACAAAAAAGACGAAGGCTATTCTTTGTGGCAGCAAAAAATCTTCATTACTTCCAATATCCTCAGCCAACACACTGTGAAACTGAAAATTTATTAAGTCTCCCAGTATATCGTGGAGCGGGTGAGGCGTTGGCTGTTCTACCACCACCAGAATATAGAGACCAAAGCGTATAACAAGGCACTCAATCGGACGGGCTAAGGCTCGCCGGTTAGCTTGGCGTTAGACTAAACCTTGAAGGTTGTTCATTACGAAATTAAGTAGGGTGGGCAAATGCGGTGCACTTGCACCAGCTTACTCAATGACCTAAACCACCCGCATCCAAATCTTCCCCTGTGTTTTTTCCACCTGTACTGGCTGACCTTGTCCTACAAAGCGATAGGTCAGCAGGCATTCGTGCCGTGGTTGGCTGAGGATGTTGGGGTTGAGTACGACGTAGTTGTGCCCTTTGGCGTGGCGGGCCGAGCCGGTGATACAACCGGGGTGGCCTTCGCGGTGCAGGCGTGTGCCGAGGATTTGCGCGGCGCTGTAATCACTCGGGTGGATGAGTTCGGGATGCTGCGCCAGTGCCGGACGCAGGTCGAGCAGCGCGGCGTGGCAATGCACACGGTAGACTTTGCGCTCGGTGAGGATGGGTTCGCGCGGATTGCTCCAGCCCGCGTCGGCGAGCAGGCCGTTGACCCAGTGGTATACGGTTTCGTGTACGGTGGTGGCGATGCTGTCGCTGCCGTACCATGCGCCGAAGGTGCCATCGGAAAAACGCGATTGTTGCCAGTGGGTGAATGGGTAGCCGATGGCGTTGTCCCAGTCGGCGGTTTCAAATGGGCGATGGATTGCAGGGGTGGCGGATTGGTACAGCGGCGGTTTGATTTCGGCTTCTATCGCCTGCGCCAGCGCCCAGTCATCGGGTGTGTCGGAGAGGTCGTCAAATAAATCTTGTGACACGCGAATCGAGGTGATGTTGCGCATCACGTCGTGGTTGACTTCGGTGAGCGTAATCTGGGTGAGCAGTGTTTGCATATCACACGCCTCGGGCGCGTTCGAGATAGGCGCGTACCATCAGTAATCCGGCAAAGCCCCATTCGCGGATGACTTCGACCGGCGTACGGTTGTCAAACGCGCGGTTGCGCGTGCTCATCCAGGCGTAGACCAGATCGCGGTTGTGCGGGAACAGCAGGCGCAGGTTTTTATGGATGCCGAGTAGATGGCCGACGCGCTCGTACTGATCGCGGCTGGTGCCGATGGCTTCGCCTTTGCGGTAGCGCGTGAGCGCAGAGCGGTTGGTATTGGCCAATCCGAGCAGGGCGGCTTGATCTTCGGTGGACAGTTGCCAATGCTCCAGCAGCTTCATCACCATTTTGGCCAATGCGCCTTTGTCATCGGTCATATCGGTTTGAGCTAAGGTTTTAGGAATGGCGGTCATGATTAACTCCTCATCATTTGAGTGGATTATAGCATATTGTTTCTATTAAAACAAAAAACGTTTTAATAATACGATTGATTTCGCTGCGCGGCTAATTCGGTTGGTTTGAATGGCCAATGGGCTGTTTTTGCTGTATTTTATGGCTGTTGATTGAGTGATCGGCGATTGGCCGACGCCTTGGCGGTGCAGCCCGATGGCTTTATTTCGGTGGTTTTTAGAAAGCATGAACCATGATTTCCAGTCTTTTGTTGCTCATTATTTATGTGGCTTTTATCAGCTTGGGCTTGCCGGATTCGGTGATCGGTGCGGCATGGCCGTCGATGTACGTTGGCTTGGGTGTGCCGATTTCGTGGGCGGGGGTGATTTCGATGATCGTTGCCGCTGGGACGATCATCTCCAGCGTGTTGAGTGATCGGCTGATTCGCCGGTTCGGCGTGGGGCGAATCACTTTGGTCAGTGTGTTGATGACGGCTTTGGCGTTGTTGGGTTTTGCGCTGTCGCATCATTTTGCTTTGTTGTGTGTATTGGCGATACCGCTGGGCTTGGGCGCGGGTTCGGTCGATGCGGCGCTGAATAATTATGTGGCGAACCATTATGCGGCCAAGCATATGAGCTGGTTGCATTGTTTTTGGGGCGTGGGCGCGACCATCGGGCCGATGGTGATGGCGTGGGGTTTGTCTCGTCATGATTCTTGGCATTTGGGTTATTGGGTGATTGGTTTGCTGCAATTGGCTTTGGTCGTGGTGTTGTTGGTTTCTCTGCCCTTGTGGCAAAAGGCGGCGGTGCACCATACCGCGTCCGGTGGTTTGGCGGGGGCGTCGCACGGCGCTGGTGGTGCGTTGTCGATTCGGCAAATTGTGCGATTGAATGGGGTCAAGCCGGTTTTGGCGGCGTTTTTTTGCTATTGCTCGATTGAGGCGAGTTTGGGGTTGTGGGGCGGCAGTTATTTGGTTTTGGTCAAGCAGATTTCGCCGGAGGCGGCGGCGCGTTGGGTGGCGGTGTATTACTTCGGTATTACCTTTGGCCGCTTTTTGTCGGGTTTTTTGATGATGTATTGGTCAACGCGGCGGATGATTCGTCTGGGTCAGGGTTTGATTGCGCTGGGTGTGGCCTTGATGCTGGTGTCGGGTTTGCCGTTGTTTTATCTGGGGTTCTTTTTGGTGGGCTTGGGCTGTGCTCCGATTTTCCCCAGTTTGTTGTATGAGACGCCCAGCAATTTTGGCAAACAGCATTCGCAGTCGGTGATGGGGGTGCAGATGGCGAGCGCGTATGTAGGGACGACTTTTGCGCCGCCGTTGTTTGGCTGGCTCGCCACGCAACTCGGCTATGCGTGGTTGCCGGTATTTTTGGCGGTGATTTTGCTGTGGATGGTGACGATGGTGGAATATTTACGGCGAAAAGTGGTGCACTGAATCGGGGGCTTTGGTGTACTATCAGAGCCTCTTTATTTCTGACTGTTTTTACCGATTGAATCATGTGGATTGATACGCACACGCATTTTGATGCGCCTGAGTTTGAGGTGAGCCGCTCGCGGGATTGGTTGCGTGCGCGTGAGCGGGGTGTGGTGGCGCAGGTGATTCCGGCGGTGGCGCCGTTTAATTTCGCCACCGTGCGCGAAGTGGCGCACGCGCATGAGGGGAGTTTTTACGCATTGGGGATTCATCCGATGTATGTGATGACGGTGGTGCGAGAGATGCCGCGTGAGACGGCGATTGCGGCTTTGCGCGCGGCGATTGAATCTGCTCTGCCGGATGAGCGTTTTGTGGCGCTCGGTGAGATTGGGCTGGATGGTTTTGTCGCGGATTTGGACTGGGATACGCAAGTATGGTTTTTGCGCGAGCAGTTGAAACTGGCGCGTGAGTTTGATTTGCCGGTGTTGTTGCATGTGCGCCGTGCGGTTGATCCGGTGGGGAAATATTTGCGTGAGTTGGGTATCAAAAATGGCATTGCTCATGCATTTAATGGCAGTGATGTGCAGGCGGATGTGTTTGTGAAAATGGGTTTACATCTGGGATTTGGCGGAACGCTGACGTATGAGCGATCGCGGCAGATTCGTCGATTGGCCGCGCGCCTGCCTTTGGAATCCATTGTGATTGAAACCGATGCGCCGGACATCCCGCCGAGTTGGTTAAGCGCAGGCGAGGCGAATTATTCGTATCATTTGCCACGGATTGCGCAGGTGTTGGCACAGGTGCGCGGTATTTCTGAGGTGGATTTGTCCGTGGCTTTGTGGCGCAATACGTTGAACGCGATGCCGCGTTTGCATGCGATTTTGCCCGAGGTGTGACCATGCGTTGGCCGTGGCGTGCGCTGGTTTATGCGGTGGTGGCATTGTGCGTGGTGACGGGGGTGTTTGTGCTGGAGCGTCCATGGGTGGGCGTGGGTGGCTTGGCTGTTGGCGCTGTTGCTGTTCTCTTATGGCGGGTTCTCCGTCGTTATTTTTCCTTTAAAAAGTGGTGGGTCTATGAGTTGATTGGCGTGGCGTTGTTCGCTGCGCTGATGTTCGCATGGACGAATGTGCGCTGGGCTGAGCGTAGCTCGAGTGTGATTCCCGATGAGTGGAATCGCACGGTGCAGATGATGGAGTTACACATTGCTGCGATGCCGACGCGTACGGATTATGGTTGGCGGATGTTGGTACTGCCAACGGCGGCGCAACGCGAGCGCCTGCCGAATATGCCGGTGCAGATGTCGCTCTCGTGGGCGGAGGATGATTTGCCTGCCGGAGGGATAGCTGCGATTCGTGTCGGGCAGGTGTGGCGTTTGCCCGTGCATGTGCGCGCACCGCACGCGACGCGCAATGCGGGGGTGTTTGATCAAACGCGCTATTGGCTGGCGAATGACATTGAGGCGCTGGCGTATGTGCGGCTGTACAAGGATACGCCGCCGGAGCGATTGCCTCGATTGTTGGGCACGGATTCGGGTGTGTTGGCTGCGATTGAGAACTGGCGATTTGATACTTTACGGCAGATGGATTTGGCTTTGGCGGGAGTGAGCTCGGCTGAGGCTGCGGGATTGTTTAAAGCTCTTGCGCTGGGTGATCAGACGGCGATTTCGGGTTTGCAGTGGCGGTTATTTCAAGACACGGGTGTGACGCATTTGGTCAGTATTTCGGGGCTGCATGTGACTTTGCTCGCGGGGATTTTGGCGTGGCTGGCGCAACACCTCTGGCGGCGCAGCGTGTATCTGACCGAGCGCATTCCGGCGCTGTATGTCGCGCAGTGGGTCGGGCTGATCGGCGCGCTGCTGTATGCGCTGGTTTCGGGCTGGGGGTTGCCTGCGCAGCGCACGGTGTGGATGCTTGCGCTGTGGTTGTTTTTATCGCGCTTGGGTGTGGCGCATTCGGGGCTGCGGGTGTTGGCCTTTAGCGTGCTGTGGTTGCTGGTCGTTGATCCATTCGCGGTGTTGTTGGTCGGTTTTTGGCTGTCCTACGGCGCGGTGGCGTGGCTGATCGTGGCGTTTGATTCGGTGGGGATTGAGCAAAACGAATCGCTAAATGAATCGCTTAAGGAGTCGCTCAATGAGATGTCGAGAGGGCGGCGTTTGGCGCGCTGGTTGGTCGGCGTAAGTGGTGCGCAGTTGGGCATATCATTGTCGTTGTTACCCATGACTTTGTTGTTTTTTCGGCAGGTGTCTTTGCTCGGTGTGTGGGTGAATTTCATCGCGATTCCGCTGGTGTCTATCCTGCTGCTGCCGTTATTTTTGAGTGTGGCTGTGTTGGCGCTGTTGGGTTGGGTACAACCGGTGCAGTGGATGGCGCATATTTTGCAATCGGTATTGCATGGGTTGCAGCGCATCGCGCCGCTGGCACAGCAGCAAATCTGGAGCGGGCGCATCGAGTGGTGGCAGGTGGTGGCGGTATTTGTGCTGTCTTTGGTGTTGGTCGCGGCGGTGCGCATGCTGTGGCATGGTTGGGGACGGGTGTCGTTCAAACGTTATGGCGCTGCGGTGGTGTTCAGCGCACTGGCGATGGTTGGCCTGCTGTCGATTCCGCCGAATTATCCGACAGTCAACGAGGGGCAGTTGCGCATTACCGTCATGGATGTGGGGCAGGGGACGGCGGTGCTGCTGCAAACCGCGCAGCAAAACTGGCTATACGACGCGGGGCCACAATACAGCAGCGACGCCGATGCGGGTGCGCGCGTGATCGTACCGCATTTGCGCTATATGGGCGTGCGGCAGATTGACACGCTGGTGCTGTCGCACAATGACCGCGATCACACGGGTGGCGCGGACAGTATCGCCAGCGTGTTGCCGGTCAAGCGAATTTTGACTTCGCTGAGTACAGCGCAATTGCGCGAATTGGGCGTGGCAGATATACCGCATGAGCTGTGCTCGGCGGGACAAACGCAGCAGATAGATGGCGTGACGATGGCCGTGTTTTCGCCTGATAACGCCGCGCTCAACGATGCTCAAGCTTCGGACAATCAAAAAAGCTGCGTGCTGCGATTTTCAGTTCATCAGCCGAATGACAACGGCATGAGCAGCATATTGCTCACCGGTGATATGGATATGCTGGCGGAGGCCAAGATGGTGGTTGATCCGACACCTCAAGCGCCCTCATCCACGTCAATTGCGCTGCGCACGCATTCCGTCAGCGGCGTGCCGTTGCGCAGCGACATTATTCTCATGCCGCACCACGGCAGTGATGGCAGTTCGAGTGCGCCGCTGATCGCCGCCGTTGCTCCCAAAATCGCTGTCGCGCAAGCGGGACGGTATAATGCCTTTGCGCATCCGCGTGAAGCGGTGCTTGAGCGCTATCGTGCGGCGGGCGCACAGATTTGGCGGACTGATACGCAACACGCATGGGTGACCACGCTGGGACCATAAGGACGCATCTATGAAACAACTGCTGATTTTTTACCACAGCCAGACGGGTAATAACGAGCGCCTCGCGCAGGCGGCGCATGATGGCGCGTGCGCATTGAATCAGACTTTAGAGGTAGACGAACGCATCCGCATCGTATTTAAAATGGCACGTGACGTGACACTGGATGACCTCGTTCAGTCTGCGGCGTGGTTGATCGCCACGCCGGAAAATTTCGGCTATATGGCGGGCGAAGTCAAGGCGGTGTTTGACCGCAGCTATAATCAGATTCGCGAGCAAACCGCCGGACGCAGCTATGGCCTGATGATCAGCTGTGACAACGATGGGCGCGGTGCGGTCAGTGCCATCGCGCGGATTATGATCGGCTACGGCATGCGTCTGGCGCAGCCTGAACTGATCGTGCGCGGCAGTGCTGTGGCGGATGAGTATGTGCAGCAGGCGTATGAATTGGGGCAGTATATGGTGGGAGCTGTGGCGGTGGGCTTGTGATGTCAGGTGAGGGTATTGTCGCTGTGGCGGCTTATGAAATGTATTGGTGAAAAACTCGGTATGATGTGGTTGATGAGGTCGAGGTGGTATTGATCCTGTGATGCCGATTGTGCAGCGAAGGCGTATTCAACCAAAAAGGAGGAGATATGCGTAACACGAAATCACTGTTGATTTTCGGGATGGGCGCGTTGGTCACAGGGTGTGCTTTCATGGCACCGGAAACCACGGCCAAACGATCGGCACAGGCGTATGTCCAGCCGCTGTTTGCTGCGGTTCAGTCATTTCATCGCGAGCAGGGACGTTATCCAAAGGATCAAGCGGAGTTGAGCCAAAGTTCTTATGGCAAAGACTTGGTGTTTCGTAAACCCGGATACGCGCTGGTGGTTACCTATGAGTTGGTTGATGCCAACACTTACAAGGTGCACTATGACAACGGTACTTGCCACACGCGGTATATCAATGCGGCACTCACACATGCCCGATGCAATGTCTTTAAATGACAGCCTTATTCCGGCAGTGTTTGGGTTGATGGCAAAGGCAGATCGAATTGTTTGATCAGTTCTGCTTCGCGTTGCAGTATGCTGCTTTCTACTGCGCGCACTTCTTGTATATAGGCGATGGCCGCCGGCGGCAAAGATCTGTTTTCCAAATAAACAAAACCATAGTTGGTTTGGATGGGGAAATCTGTTAACGGTAGGATCACGACTTCACCAGAGCGCAGTGCTCGCTCCATAGCGGTGAGCGTGGACAAGGTAATGGCATTGCTGTTTTTGAGAAATCTGATCGCTTGCAAAGGTGTGCTGATTTCGACTTGAGGTATCAAATCGCCGGTTGCCGGATCAATCTCTCCTGCTTGACCCAGCGCTTTGGGCAGTCTATTGGCGATTCGCGCAGGCAGACGAGGGGCAATCCAAGGGAACTCAAGCAATTGCTCAATGTGAATGCTTGTATGGTTCAGTAAAGGATGTCCGACTCGGCAAAAGAAATAGCCGCCATGCTGACCCACTGCTTCTGTCACAAAATGATCGTATTGATTCAAACGGCTGATTTCGGTGATGCCGAGGTCTATGGTCTGGGCGTTCAGCAGATGGATGATGTCAAGCCAGCTTGCCTCTCGCACCATCATGCGAATGCTCGGGTGCTTTTCGAGTAGCCGAGCTGCGCTGGCAAAGCCTGAAATCACGCTGGGGTACGGGCCGATGGCGACACGCAGCGATCCGATATGATTACTCGCCAGCATGTTGATTTCTCGACGCAAATCGTCTTCTGCCTTAGCCAAGATTTGCTTCGTTTGACCACCAGTTCACCAAACGCAGTTAATGCAACCGCACCGCGCTGGCGGTCCAATAAGGTCACGCCCAATTCGGCTTCGAGTGATTGGATGCTTTTGGTCAATGCCGGTTGGGAAATATGCAACGATTGGGCAGCCCGCCCAAAGTGCGCGTATTGGGCAAGTACCAATAGATGTTGTAGACGGCGTTGTGTCAGCATGATAACCAATAGCTTATCGAAATTGAAATAATAATTCATTTTACTTTATATTTATGTATGGGTAAAGTCGCGAAACGTTGCATGGATGTTCGAGCGGCGGGATGGTTCAATTACTTATTTCAAAATATAGAACAGGAGATTTTCATGACTGATTCGACACAAGCACTCAAAAAAGAATTATCCAAATGGTGGTGGATACCGCTCGTGCAAGGTATTGCTGCTTTTTTATTGGCTGCCGCGTTGTGGGCCACACCGCTTAAAACTTTGGTGGCCATGACTTATTGGCTGGGTTTGTTCTGGATGTTTGACGGTGTACTCAATATTGTCCGCTCCTTTACCGGCAGTACAGGACAGAGCCGTGTATGGTTGTTTATAGCGGGTCTGATCGGCTTGGTCGCAGGTGCTTTACTGCTGATGCATCCTGCGCTGGCCAGTATGGTGTCTTTAAATCTGATCGTGGCATTGTTTGCGGTATCCATGCTGGTCAACGGTTTGATCTTGATCTTTTTT
Organism: Puribacter membranae; assembly: GCF_055380425.1. Taxonomy (NCBI): domain Bacteria; kingdom Pseudomonadati; phylum Pseudomonadota; class Betaproteobacteria; order Burkholderiales; family Burkholderiaceae; genus Puribacter; species Puribacter membranae. Next base: position 1,402,189 of record NZ_AP040167.1, on the reverse strand, counting down.
GGCCGTTATGCCAAAGGTAGTGACGATCGAAGCCGTTCGTGGGGCAGCTTTTTTATCGGCTTGCTCTATGTATTGGGTGGGGTGTTGCTGATGATGAATCCAAGTTTGACCGCAGTGACCTTGTTGTATGTATTTATGTTCTGGGCATTTTTTGTCGGCTGTAGCTTGATTTGGGCGGCATTTGAGCTGAAACGACTGGGTGACTGAGCATCATTTGACCCATGCGCTTGCCTAAGCTTGAGTATTTATAAATATAAGCCGGATCATCGGTATTGCATCCAATACGATGAACAGCCTTTGATGAGCGATTAGGCACAGCAGGGTTAAAAACCATAGGATCATTTTATCGGTATGGGGCGCGAAAGATGAGCATATCTGATGTATTCATCGGATATCCTTATTGCGATTGCGCCCCATATCTATTGATTACGATGTCTTTTATCGGTATCGTTTGAATAATAGATAAAGGATATTGATATGGATTCTTTGCGACAACTCAGCTCGGGTCTGACCATTGCTTTTCGCACGCCTCAGGTGCGTATATTATTGGCGCTGACCTTTACACTCATCGGTGTGGCTTCGGTATTTTATTGGTGGGTGGAGGGGTGGAAGCTGATTGATGCGGTGTATTTTTCTGTGATCACGATTGCTACGGTGGGCTATGGCGATTTTTCTCCGCATACGACGCTGGGAAAATTGTTCACCATTGGTTACGTATTGTGTGGTTTGGGTCTGTTTTTTGCTACGGCAACAGCCGTGGCTGATAGCATCCTGCAAAGTATTCATCAGCAAAACAAGGACAATAAATGATGGTTGCGACGCCTTTGACCCATTGGAGCGAACCTATGCCAAAAAACTTATTGCACACAGCTTATGATTCTACCCACACCTGTGGTTGTTCTTGCCTGAACAAAGGGCTGTGATGATGCGCTCTGCTGCTATTGCCGCTATTTACGGTGCCTTGGCTGGCGCCTTGGCCGCCGTGACCCTGTGGTGTATGAATACGCTCAATCACTAGGTCTGGTCTTTATCCGATGCGCGCTGGTATATCCCTGTTGTGATTATGCTGGGTGGCGTCTTGATTGCACTGATTCGGAATGTCACAGAGGATGCGGATTTAAATGCCCAATTGGCGCAGGCGCACGATGTATTGCATCTGAAAAAGCGCAGTACCTTGTTTCTGGCGCTGTCTGCGATTGTCGCAGTTGGTTTTGGTGGCGCCGTCGGGCCGGAGGCTGGTCTGGTCGCTGTGGTTTCCGAAGCCTCCGCCGTCGTGGCGCTATTGATTGCCAGAAGTCGAGCGGAAGCACGCTTGATCGGCGACACCGGAACGGTCGCCGCGCTATCGGGTTTATACGGCGCACCACCAGCGGCAGCGGTTTATATAGAGCCTGAGTCGACGCCCAACCTCTCCAGCCAAAATATGGATGATGAACCCACACCATTGGCGCTTAAATTTTTAGGCGCGGTTGCTGGTTTTGCCGGCTTTGTATGGGTGGCTCACTGGCTCATTCCGAATGGGCAACTTCAATTGTCTTTGCCTGCCTACATTGCGCCGCGAGATGGCAGTGACCTGCTGTGGGCCATTATTCCAGCCCTATTGGGTGCTTGTGCCGGCATTGTGTTGCGCCTCAGTCGTCCATACATCACCCATGCGCTGAATCAATTGGGCGGGCCCAAGGTGCAGACTTTGGCTGGCAGTGCCGTGTTTGCTGTGTTGGCGACGGCTGTGCCTCTGGTACGCTTTTCAGGGCACCATGAGCTGGTGCACTTATTGGAATATGGCGTAGAAGTTGGCTGGCCGGCGCTGCTCGGTCTGGGCTTATTGAAGGCGCTGGCGTTGGCTTTGTGCCTCAGTAGTGGTTGGCGTGGTGGTGAAATTTTCCCACTGCTGTTTGCGGGTGCCGTTTTAAGCCTTGTCGCGGTCGCATGCTGGCCAAGCACGCCGGTAACCGTTGCCTTGATCGCGGGCATGACTGCGGCTGCTACGGCAGGCATGGGTAAACCGATCGCTGTACTGCTCATCATGTTGCTGCTAACGGGCGCCAGCGCCCCGGGTGCCTTGTTTATCGGGATTTTGGCTGGATATGGTGTGATGCGTTTATTGCCATCGCATCATTGATGCTCGGTCAGTGGTTTGGTTTTACGATCATTCCAACGCTTGCTCGATGGTTTCTAACTCTTCATGCAGTGCTAACCACTGCTCCTCCAGCTCGGCGATTTGCGCGGTGAGTTCGCTGTTGCGGCGCACGGCGCTGGCGAGCTCGTCTTTGTGCTCGGTCGCGTAGGCGGCTTCGGAGGCGAGCCAGTTTAGCAGTTCGTCGTTTTCTTTTTGTGCGGCTTCGAGCTGTTTTTCTAACTTTTCTAATTTTTGCTTGAGCGGTTTTTGCGCGGCGTTCAGTGCGGTTCGGCGCTGGGCGGCTTGCTGGCGCGCTTCTTTTTTGTTTTGTGAGGATTCGCCCTCACCATTTTCGTTATTTGGATCGGTTTTTTTGTCGTGGGTGCTTTGTTTGAATAGTTGCCAGCTTTGCGAGCACCATGCGCGGTAGTCATCCAGATCGCCGTCAAATGGTTTGACGGTGCCGTCGGCCACCAGCCAGAAATCGTCCACGCAGTTGGCGAGTAAACTGCGGTCATGCGAGACGACGATCAGCGCGCCGTTGAATTGTTGCAGCGCGATGGTGAGTGCGTGGCGCATATCGAGGTCAAGGTGGTTGGTCGGCTCGTCCAGCAGCAGCAAATGCGGCTTTTGCCAAATCAGCAGTGCCAATGCGAGGCGGGCTTTTTCACCACCGGAGAAATTTTCGATGGATTCGGCCACGCGGTCGCCCTGAAAGTGAAAACCGCCGAGGTAGTTGCGCAGCACTTGGATGTTGGCATCGGGTGCGAGTTTTTGCATATGCCACAGCGGCGATTCATCCTCGCGCAGGGTGTCCAGATGCTGTTGCGAAAAGTAGCCGATGCGCAGGTTTTGCGCGGTGGTGATTTCGCCGGTCAGTGGTGTCAGCTCCTGTGCGAGCGCTTTGATCAGGGTCGATTTACCCGCGCCGTTCATGCCGAGCAGGCCGATGCGGTCGTGGCTCTGGATGCTGAAGGCGACTTTTTGTAGCAATGGCGTGTCGCCGTAACCGAGGCTGATGCCGTCGGTCTGCATCAGCGGGTTGGGCAGATCGTTCAGCTCGGCGAACTCGAAGGTGAAGGGCGAATCCAGATGTGCGGGTGCGATAAGTTCGAGCCGATCGAGTGCTTTGATGCGGCTTTGCGCTTGGCGCGCTTTGGTTGCCTTGGCGCGGAAGCGATCAATATAGCTTTGTAAATGCGCGATGTGGCGCTGCTGTTGGGCGTATTGTGCTTGCTGCTGGAGCAGACGCTCGGCGCGCGTGCGTTCAAACTGAGTGTAGTTGCCGCGATAACTGGTCAGGGTTTGCTGCGCGACCTCAATCGTGTGCGTACACAGCGCGTCGAGGAAATCGCGGTCGTGCGAGATGATGAGCTGGGTTGCGGGATGGCTTTTCAGATATTGTTCCAGCCACAGCACGGTGTCCAAGTCCAAATGGTTGGTCGGTTCATCCAGCAGCAATAAATCGGAACGGCACATCAGTGCGCGTGCGAGATTCAAACGCATGCGCCAGCCGCCGGAGAAGGAGCTGACCGGATTGTTTTGTAAATTTTGTGCGAAGCCCAAGCCGTTGAGCAGCTGCGCCGCGCGTGCAGGCGCGCTGTACGCGTCGATGCGCGCCAGTTCGGCGTGGCAGTGTGCGATCTGCGTGCCGTCGTCGATTTGCTCGGCGCGTGCGAGCTCGGCATTCAGTTCCACCAGCTCGCCATCGCCCGCGAGTACATAATCCAGCGCCGACTCATCGGTCTCGGGCATTTCCTGCGCGACATGCGCCAGTACCCAATGCGCGGGAATAATGACGTCGCCCGCATCGGCGTGCAGCTCGCCACGCAATAGCGCGAATAGGCTGGATTTGCCCGTGCCGTTGCGGCCGATGATGCCGACGCGTTGACCGACGTCAATGCGGGCGTTGGCATTTTCGAGCAGGACTTTTTGGCCGCGTTGCAGGCGCAGATTGGAAATGGTAATCATGGGGTTGCACGATAACGCCTTGCCGCGAAAGCGCAGAGCAAGGCGTTGGGTTTTGGATGGAGATTGCGCGTATTATAACAAACTCATCCACCGTCCATCAGTCAATTAGCCCGAAAGGAGTGCGTATGCGATTGCCCAGTGATGCCTTGCCATTTTTGCGTGAACTGGCGGCGAATAATAAACGCGAATGGTTTAACGAACACAAAACGCGCTATCAACAGTTGCACAGCGAATTGCTGGATTTTACCGATGAATTGATTGGCGTCTTGATTCCGTACGATCCCTTGCTGATCGGCGTGGAGCCGAAAAACTGCCTGTTTCGAATTTACAAAGACGCGCGCTATGCCCGCGACGGCGCACCATACAAGACGCATTTTGGCATTCATGTTGTTTCCAGCGGCAAACGCTCGGATTTTAACCGCGCGGGTTTTTATCTGCACATTGCGCCCGATTCGAGCATGATCGGCGGCGGTGCGCATGCGCCCAGCCCCGAGTGGCTCAAGCAGATTCGCCTGCATATTTTGCACAACGGTGCGGAGCTGATGCGGGTGATTGAGGACGAGACATTCACGCAATATTTTGGCCGACTGCATGGCGATCGGCTGGTGCGTCCACCGCAAGGATTCACGGGCGAGCGCGCCGAAAGTCCGTATATCGAGTGGATTAAATTCAAAGCGTTGTGGGTTCAACGCAATTTGAGCGATGCGCAAATGCGCAGTGCCAAGCTGGAGCAAACCGTGTTGGAGACCTACTTGGCGTATCAGCCCCTACAACGGTTTTTGAATGAGGCGCGTGCGGTATGACTGCAAAAGGCTTGGATAACCAAGCCTTTTGTTTGTCAGATGGTATACAACTCAAAGCCCCAAAACAACAGAAACCCCGCAAACAGCCACAATGCGGATACCGGCGTTTCCTCAATCGTGTGGGCTTCGATCAGCAATTCATCGGTGACCAGATATACCAATGCAGCGGCGCCAAACGACAAAATGGCAGCGATGATGGTCGGCGATGCATCTTTCAAAAAGTGATAACCGAGGAACATCGACGCGAACATCACCAGACCCAAAACACACGTCAGCAGAACCATGCGTTTGCCCTTCATGGTTTCCGACATCAGTGACAAACCCAAAAACAGCATTTCCACCGACAAGCCGACAGCCAAGATCAAGCCTGTGGCGGTGTTGGCCGCCAAGCCCGTGCCAATAATCAGGCCGTCAATAGCCGCGTCAATAAATGTGGTTGAAATCAGTCCGATGTTGGTGCCGGTATTGCCCGATGCGTGCGCTTGACGCTCCCAGCGGTCGGTGAGTTTTTTCATCAAATACATGAAAAAACCGCCCAAGGCAAAAGAGCCGATCAGCACCTCGGCCGCCGCGTGTTCTTTGGCAATCTCAGGGAAAACGTCGGTTGATAAGACCGCCAAAATCACCCCAACCGCAAAGTGCTGAATCAGACTGCGCATGCGATGCGAGGGCTGCCAAGTTAAGGCCAACACGCCCGACAAGGCAATGAATGAGGACGGGATGAGCATGATTTGCAGTGGAGAGAGTGAGGTCATGATGAGTTATTTTTATGTGCTGTGGGTTAATGAGGGTTAATCATGGGCTTTGGGTTCATCGGCACGTTTGTAGCCGTGAATCATGGATAACGGTAGATTTTCTTTTTGTTTGATACTTTCAAAAATCGCGCCCAAAACATGCAGTCCGACGAAGACCAATATCAGATCGGCAGTGAATCCGTGCCATTCTTCGAGCCATTTCTCGCCGAAAAATAGATCCGTGCCCATCATATAGCCGGTCACGCCTTGATTGATGACCAGTAACAACAGCGCCAACATCATCACCGCACCCAAAGGGTTGTGCCCGACGTAGCGCGGCGCTTGGCCGGATAATTTGAGCTTGGTGTATTCTATCACGCGGCGAGGGCTGGGAAACCAGTCACTAAAGCGCGCGTGTTGCGTTCCTACAAATCCCCACACAATGCGTACGAGGACAAAACCGGTGGCGACATAGCCGATCCAGCGATGCGCGGTATGACCGTCTTCGTTTAAAAAATTGGAAAAAATTAAAATGGCCAAACCCCAGTGCAAAATACGCACCAGCGGATCCCAAACCTTGATTTGATTCATGCTTTGCTCCGACAGTGGTGAGCGGCGGTATGGCTCTGTAGTGTTATGACCAATACCGCCGTTCGATCATAGGATTAGTCGCCCTTTTTCACGATGGCCAGTGTTTTCGCGTCGAAATACACTTCGGCTTTATTGCCATCTTTGTCGTGACCATACATTTCGTAGCAGTTACCGGTGACTTCAAAGGTTTTCACTTTGTAGCCCATCTCTGCGATTTTGGCTTTCGCGTCGGCTTCAGGCATCCATTCGTTTTTCGGATATGCCGGGCAACCGTTTTTGTCTTTGGCCAAAGCTGCCGTTGGTGCCGGAGCCGGAGCGGGTGTGGCTACCGCAGTGGTTGAGGTGGTTGGTGCAGCAGCAGGCGCAGCCGCGGGTTTGGTCTCAACTTTCTCATTGCCGCCGCAAGCGGCCAAAGTCAAACCAACGATAGAAGTTAATAAAGCCAGTTTCAATGAAGTGTTCATGTTGTGTCCCTTAAACGTGTGTGTTTCGAAAAACCGCCGTTCACAGAATCGTGTACGGAGCGGCGTGATTAAAACACGATGAAATTAAGACAAACTGAAGAGGCAATATTTTGTCGCTGAGGCAAAAATGATGTGGAGAGCTTGAATGAGCAGCATGGAAAATAGGGGTTCAATGAATTGAACCCCTACTATATTATTGGACGATTACTGCCCGCCGCTGGTGATTTGGTAATTACCGGCTGAACTGGTTTTTAGGTGTTCAACCACCGTGCTGAGGCTCGCTTGCAAATCGCTGGCCAATGTCCAGGGCGGGTTGAACACGAACATGCCGGAGGCTTGTAAACCAGCGGCCAGATGCGTGGGTTGTACTTGGTCAACCATCAGGGTGACGTTGAGCCATTTGGCGCCGGCATCGTTGGCAATGCGTTCGAGTTGTACCGGCAGATTGCGCGACTCGGGGCGCGCCAACACAGGGTACCAGATCGCATAAGTGCCGGTTGGAAAGCGGGTCATGGCGTCTTTCATGGCTTTGGCGACCTTGCTGTAATCGTCTTTGAGCTCGTACGACGGGTCGATCAGCACGACACCACGGCGCGAAGGCGGCGGTACATTCGCTTTCAGCCCGACAAAGCCATCTACGGTTTTGAACAAAATGCGTTTGTCGTCGTGCACACCGGGCTTTTGGATGTATTGCAAATTGTCGTCCAGCAGACGCATATCGGTCGGATGCAGTTCAAAAATTTTGATGCGGTCAATCTCGCGCAGGTTGTGCGAAGCGACGGTCGGTGAGCCGGGATAGTGTTTCAGCTCGCCGCTGGCATTCAACTCGTGAATGAATTTGAGGTATTTTTGCAGTAGCTCGGGCAATTCGTTGCGCGTGGTTTTGTTTTCCCACAGCGGCCAAAGTTTGCTGATGCCGGTTTCGTGTTCGCCACTTTTTTGCGCCATCGGATTGCCCAATTGATACATGCCCACGCCGGCGTGAGTGTCGATGTAGGTGAGCGGTTTGTCTTTTTGCGTCATGTATTGGCAAATGTGCAGGAGCGTCATGTGCTTGAGTACGTCGGCGTGGTTGCCTGCATGAAAGGCGTGGCGGTAGCTGAACATGGTCGATTTCTTTGGGTTTCGGTATGAAGGAATAAGGGCAGGTTGAACCTGCCCTTATTTTAGCAAAGGCTGGGTGTGGCTTTATTCATCTTTTGCATCGGCTTCTGCGGGTGCAGAGGTGGCAGCTTTGGCCACGGCGCGGGTTTTGATGCCGAGTTTGTCGCGCACGAGGTTTTCAATTTCCACTGCCAATGCCGGATTTTGACGCAGGTATTCGCGCGTGTTGTCCTTGCCTTGGCCGATTTTATTGCCTTTGTAGCTGTACCATGCGCCGGCCTTTTCGACGATGCCTTGCGCCACGCCCATGTCGATGATTTCGCCTTCGCGCGAAATGCCTTCGCCGTAGAGGATGTCAAACACGGCTTCTTTGAACGGTGGCGCGACTTTGTTTTTCACCACTTTGACGCGGGTTTCGTTACCGACGACTTCGTCGCCTTTTTTCAGGCCGCCGATACGGCGAATGTCCAAGCGCACTGAGGCGTAGAATTTGAGGGCGTTACCGCCGGTGGTGGTTTCGGGTGAGCCGAACATCACACCGATTTTCATACGGATTTGGTTAATGAAAATCACGGTGCAGTTGCTGCGACCGATGGAGGCGGTGAGTTTGCGTAGGGCTTGGCTCATCAGACGCGCTTGCAGGCCGGGTAATGAATCGCCCATGTCGCCTTCGATCTCGGCGCGTGGTACCAATGCGGCAACTGAGTCGACAATGATGAGGTCAACAGCGCCAGAGCGCACGAGGGCATCCACCATTTCGAGTGCTTGCTCGCCGGTATCGGGCTGAGAGATAAGCAATTCGTTCAGGTTGACGCCGAGTTTTTGCGCGTATTGGGTGTCCAATGCGTGTTCGGCATCGACGAAGGCGCAAGTGCCGCCGAGTTTTTGCATTTCGGACACGACGTGCAGGGTCAATGAGGTTTTACCAGAGGATTCCGGCCCGTAAATTTCGATCACGCGGCCACGCGGTAGACCGCCGACGCCGAGCGCGACGTCCAAACCGAGCGAACCGGTGGAGACCACTTGCACGTCTGGCGGCGTATCGTTGCTGCCCAGACACATGATCGAGCCTTTGCCAAATTGTTTTTCAATTTGTGCCAATGCGGCGGCGAGGGCTTTGGCCTTCTCGGAGCTATTGGCGGCTTGGGTTACGGGGGCTTTGCTGTCTGCTTTGGCCATGATTCGTCCTTTGATATAGTGAAGCGCAAAGTAACGACCTACTTTGCGCTTGTTATAGGGGTTTGCGCACGTGTGCAATAGCCATTACTTTAACACAAATCGGGCTGCCTTTTTGTGCTGTTGCGTGTGTGGCGCTTGGCTGAAAAGAGAAGAGGGATGCGTCAGTCACGCATCCATCTTTTTGATTTTTAACGCTATTTTAGAGTTTATGTGTTTTTGTGGTAGTTGGTGATGCGTTCAACCTCTTCGGCAGAACCCAAGAACACCGGTACACGCTGATGCAGGGATTCGGGTTGCATATCAAGGATGTTGTCCACGCCGTTGGTTGCCAAACCGCCTGCTTGTTCAACGATCATCGCCATTGGGCTGGCTTCGTACAGCAAACGGATGTGGCCGCTGTTTTTGCCGGTGCGTTGGTCGCCCGGATACATGAAAATCCCGCCACGGGTTAGGATGCGGTGAATGTCGGCTGCCATCGCAGCAACCCAGCGCATATTGTAGTGTTTGCCGAGCGGGCCGGTATCGCCGGCTTGTAATTCTTTGACGTAACGTTGTACCGGCGGGTACCAGAAACGTTCGTTAGAGGTATTGATGGCGAATTCGGCGGCTGCCTTTGGAATCTGCATATTTTCGTGGGTCAAAATCCATGAGCCGAGTTCAGGGTCTAAGGTGAAACAATGGGTTCCATGCCCGGTGGTCAGTACCATCAGGGTTTGCGAGCCATAAATGGCGTAACCGGCGGCCACTTGATCGCGGCCCGGTTGCAGGAAATCGTCCTCGTCCACACTGTGGTCGTGATCGACTTTTTTCAATACTGAGAAAATCGTGCCGACCGGCGAATTGATGTCAATATTGGATGAGCCGTCCAGCGGATCGAATACCAGCAAATATTCGCCCTGCGGGAAACGGTTCGGAATCTCGTAAATGGTTTCCATCTCTTCGGAGGCCATGCCCGCGAGATGACCACCCCATTCGTTCGCTTCGAGCAGGATTTCGTTGGACAACACATCCAGTTTTTTCTGCGCTTCGCCTTGGACGTTTTCACTGTCTGCTGAGCCTAAGACTTCGCCCAATGCACCTTTGGCAATGGAGCGGCTGATCAATTTACAGGCGCGCGAGACGACCTCCAGCAACAGCCGTAAATCGTTGGGAATGTTGTTGTATTCGCGTTGCTGTTCAATCAGATAACGCGATAGGGATTTGCGTTTCATGGTGCTCTTTCTATAAAGTAAAAAATCGGTCTGTACGGCGGTGATGTTGTTCCTACGCTTTTATTCGGTTTGTATTCGCTCTCAAGGCTGAGTTCATTCAATTGGGTAAATGCAGCGCCTTGCGCACAATTTCGCCCACATCATCCGATAGATTCGGCGCGGCGGCGATGTGTTGCAAGGCTTGCTTCATTTGGCCTTGATACGGCTCGGCAAACAAACGCCAGTTCTCGCAGCTGCGCGCCAGACGCGATGCAGTCTGTGGATTTTTTGCATCGATGGCCAATACTTGTTCCGCCCAGAAACGGTAGCCTGCAGCATCGGCTTGATGGAAGTGGTGCGGATTCATATTGCAAAATGCGAAAATCAGCGAGCGCAGGCGGTTTGGATTGGGATTTACAAACGCCGGATGCGCCATGAGCGCGTTCAGACTCGCTTGCATCTGCGCGAATGTGCCGCTGCTGCGTGCGGCCTGTGCGCTGAACCATTTGTCGATGACCAGCGCTTCGTTTTGGTAACGTTGGTAAAAATCTTCGATCAGCGCGCCGGCGCCGACATTGTCATCATGGAAATATTCAATGGCGATGTTCAATGCCGCAATGCGATCGGTCATATTGTCGCTGTTTTGATACTGGTTGCGTACTGCGCGCCATGCGTCACCTTTGCGTTCGCGGGACTTGGCCCAATACGCCAAGGCCAGATTTTTCAAGCTGCGTTTGCCTGCGGATTCGCCGTCGTAACGATAGGCCGCGCCGTCGTTCAACTGCACATAGGTGTCCGACCAATAGTAGCCCAAGCTATGTACCAGTGCGTTGCCGACAGCTTTGCGCGCGGCAAACAATTTCTGCGGGTCAAGCGCTTGCGTGTGCTGCACTTTCTGCGCCAGCGTGGCGAAATTCGGCAAACTGAGCAATTGCGTTTTATATGATGAGCTCAAATGCGCGTCGAGCAAAATGCGCTCCAGCGTTTCGATCAAGTCTGCACTCAGATGAGCGGATTCGGGCGCGTTCAAAGCGCCGAGAATCGCTCGGGTGAACAGTTGTTGTGCCGCATCCCAGCGATTGAACGCGTCGGTGTCGTGGCGCAGCAGGGTGAGTAGTTGTGCATCGTTGTAGTCGTAGTGCATCTCAATCGGTGCGCTGAAATTGCGATTCAGCGATGGAATGGGTGCGCACGGGATGTTGTGGAAGGTGATGCTTTGCTCGCGCTCGGTCAAATGCACTGTTTTGTTCAAGACACCGGATTCATCCAGTGCGAGGCTTTGACCGAGGTGGTGTTGTGTTGTGCTTTCACTCGTAAGCAGCCCCAAGGTGATGGGGATGAGCAGCGGCGGTTTTTGGAAATTCGCCTGATCCAGTTCAATTCCAACCGGAGGGTTGTCTTGCGTCAGCGTCAGGGTATAGGTTTGTTTGGTGGCGTTGTATTGGCCGCGCGCGTGAACTTGCGGCGTGCCTGCTTGCTCATACCAGCGCGCGAATTGGCTCAAATCCACGCCGTTTGCGTCGGCCATGGCCATGCGAAAATCGTCGCAGGTGACCGCTTGACCATCATGACGCGCGAAATACAGATCCATGCCCTTGCGAAAGCCCTCGCGCCCGAGCAAAGCCTCGTACATACGCACGACTTCGGCGCCTTTTTCATACACGGTCATGGTGTAGAAGTTATTGATCTCTTCGTACTCATTCGGGCGCACCGGATGCGCCATCGGTCCTGCATCTTCGGCAAACTGCGCCGAGCGCAGGGTGTTGACGTTGGCGATGCGTTGCACCGCTCGCGCGGAGGCTGCGGCTGATTCGGATAGACCTTGCGCTGCCTGATCGGCGGAGAATTCTTGGTCACGATAGACCGTCAAGCCTTCTTTGAGGCTCAGTTGGAACCAGTCTTGGCAGGTCACGCGGTTGCCTGTCCAGTTGTGAAAATATTCGTGTCCCACCACCGCCTCGACACCTTCAAAATCGCTGTCGGTCGCGGTTTCGGGATGGGCGAGCACGTATTTGGTGTTGAAAATATTCAGCCCTTTGTTTTCCATCGCGCCCATATTGAAGTCCGATGTGGCGACGATCATGAAGCGTTCTAAATCCAGCGGCAAATTGTAGCGTTGCAAATCCCACGTGATAGAGGCTTTCAGGCTGTCCATGGCAAATTGCGCTTTGGGCAAATCGTGGGGTTCGACGTAGACTTGCAGCAGTTTGCTCTGGCCGTTGTGTTCGATGGGTTCCTCGATGTGCGCCAATTTGCCCGCGACGATCGCGAATAAGTACGACGGCTTGGGAAACGGGTCATGCCAAACGGTTTTGTGCCAGCCGTTGTCCAAATCTGCGCTTTCCAATAGGTTGCCATTGGCCAATAACACTGGGTACACGCTTTTGTCTGCGATCAATTCGACGGTGTAGACCGTCAGTACGTCGGGACGGTCGGGGAAGTAGCTGATGCGGCGAAATCCCTCAGCTTCGCATTGCGTCATCAGATGCTCGCCGGTGGCGAATAGACCCGATAGGCTGGTATTCTCCATCGGCTGACAGGTGGTTGTGAGGGTCAATTCTCCGCGTGCGGGCGTATGGTGCAGCGTCAGGGTTTTGTCGGTGAGGCTGTATTGTGCCGGTGTGAGCGGCGTTTCGTTCAGGGCAACGGATTGTAACTGGATATGTTCACCGTCCAAAACCAGATCGCTGTTTGAGTCGGCATCCTTGCGTTCAAAGGAAATGCGATGGGTGACGGTGGTGGTTTGCGCGTTTAAGCGAAACGACAAATGGGTTTGTGTGATGGCGAATGGGTAGGGCTGATAATCGGTACGTAATGGCATAAAATTGGCTATTTTTGATTTTTTAAATGATGAGATTCAATAGGTCAATTGTAAACGAATTGCATGAAAAAAGCGGGTCTATTGACCCGCTTTCCCCGTGTTTTACCTGCTCTTTTAGGTAAATATATTTATGAAACCGTTTGCCAATCTTTAGTTGCCGGATTCGCGTGGTACCGACGGTTTGGCCGGTTGTTCGGTGGCCTGATCAATCAAATCCTTGAGTTTTTTCTCCGAAGCGGCTTTGACGTCCGCTTCGTTGGTTTTCTCAGAGGATTGACGTGCTTCAGAACCTGGTAACGGTACGGCGCCCGGATCGACTTTGAGTTCTTCGATCGGTGGGGCCGGTTGACCGTCAATGGTCAGGCTTGGATCGGTCGGATTGCGTTGAACCGGTGCGTTGCCGCCCAAAATATTGCCCGTGCCTGCGCCCCAAGAGGATTCACGGTTTTCGATCTTTTTGCCTTGCAGAGCGACGCGCATGTAATCCATCCAGATCGGCAATGCCAAACCGCCACCGAATTCGCCTGCACCTAAGGATTTATTGCCGGTGTCAAAGCCCATCCAGGCGACGCCTACGAGATTCGGCTGGTAGCCTGCGAACCATGCGTCCACCGAGTCGTTGGTCGTACCGGTTTTACCCGCGATGTCCGAGCGACCCAGAGCCTGTGCGGCGCGCGCCGTACCGCTACGAACCACACCTTTGAGCAGTGAGTCAACCATGGCCGCATTCTCTTTGGTGATGATGCGGTTTTTCTCATCGCCAGATTTGCGTGGTTGGGCTTCTAAAATGGTTTTGCCATCGCGGTCCACCACTTTGGTAATCAAATAGGGGTCAACGCGATAACCGCCGTTGGCAAATGCGCCGTATGCACCGACGAGTTGATACGGTGTGACTTCAATCGCGCCGAGTGCAACGGTGAGGTATTTGTCAATGCGGCTGCCTTCAAAGCCAAAACGTTCGGCGTAGCTGCGGAAATAGTCGTTGCCGATGCTTTGCAGCAGGCGAATCGAGACCATATTGCGCGAGGAGGCTAATGCGGTGGAGAGGGGAATTGGCCCCAAATAGCGGCCATCGGCATTTTTCGGCTTCCATGAGCCGACCTGAATTTCCGCGTCGTTGACGATGGAGTTCGGGTTCATGCCGTTTTTCTGCATGGCGGCCGAGTAAATGAACGGTTTGATGGTGGAACCCGGCTGGCGATAGCCTTGGGTAATATGGTTGAATTTGCTCAAGCCAAAGTCAAAGCCACCGACCAAAGCACGAATTGCGCCGTCATTCGGATCCATTGCGACAAACGAGGCTTGTACCGCAGGCGCTTGTGAAATTTTGTAGGTGTCGCCGTCATTGGACTCGACCACGCGCACGACGGCACCCGGACGAATGCCTTTTTTACCGGCTGCGCCCAATAATTTTTGAGCCGGGCCTAAATTCGCGCCGGAGATTTCGATGTTTTCACCGTCTGACAAAATGCCTTTCATCACGCCGCCACTGACCGAGGTGACGACTGCGGCACGCAATTTGTCAAAATCAGGATGAGAGCCGAAGATTTCTGCCAATTTCTTTTTGCGCTCTTCGGGGGTGGTTGGCAGCTCGTAATGTTCTTCCGCACCGCGATAGCCGTATTTGCGATCATAGGCGAATACCGCTTTGCGCACGGCTTCGTACGCGGCGTTTTGCTCTTTGCTGCGGATGGTGGTGTAAACTTTCAGCCCTTCGGTGTAGGCTGCGTCTTTGTAGCGGTCAAACATCAGCATACGCGCCATTTCGGCGACATATTCGGCGTGAACGGAGTAATTAATGTTGCGAATCGCCATTTTGGTGTCGGCCACTTTAACCACTTCGGCGCGCGCTTGATCGTACTGCGCTTTGGTGATGAAGTTTAGTTCCAACATGCGTTCCAAAACATACCGTTGACGCTCGTCCGCGCGTTTGCGGTTTTTTGCGGGGTTGTTGCTGCTCGGTGCTTGCGGCAGTGTCGCGAGCATGGCGGATTCAGCCAATGTGAGGTCTTTGATGTCTTTGTTAAAATAGATGTCGGCGGCGGCGGCGAAACCGTAGGCGCGTTCACCCAGATAAATGTGGTTCATATAGCGTTCGAGAATCTCGTCTTTGGTGAGGTTTTGCTCGATTTTTTTCGCCATCAGGGCTTCGTAAAATTTACGCGTGTAGGTGCGTTCGCTGGTCAAAAAGAAGTTTTTTGCCAACTGTTGGGTGATGGTGGAGGCGCCTTGTTTGCCGCCGCCGGGAATCAGGTTGTTGACAAACGCGCGCGCCAAACCGTAGTAATCAACGCCATCGTGCTCGTAAAAACGTGCGTCTTCAATCGCCAACAGGGCTTTTTTCAAATGATCGGGCACTTCGTTGATGTTCACCGGTTTGCGCCGTTCCTCGCCAAATTCGCCGATCATTTCGCCATCTGCGCTGTAAATCTGCATAGCCATGCGCGGTTTGTAGTCCTTGAGTGCATCAATTGGCGGTAGCTGGCGCCACGCGATGACTACCGCGATCGTGATGGCGATGGCGGCGCCCACAGCGGCAAATAACCCCCAAAGCAACAGCGTTTTGAGGATGTGACTGAGGTTCGAGCCGGAGTTGCTTGGGTTCGGTGTGGAATTTTCTGTACTCATAAGTGTATTTTTAGAACGGCACAAGGCAGTATTTCTATGATTCAATAAGGTCGCTTATTGTATACTTTCGCAGTTTGTTTGTGGAAAAAAGCGCCGAATCTTTTGGCTGCGCTGAAAAAGACGCTGCCCATTGTATGAATCGATCGTGGAGTTTTTCTGTAACAATCTGATTAATAAGTGTTTTTAATGGTTTTTAATTGAGCGGCGATATTTTGGGAGCAAGCTTATGATTTGGCAGAAAGTGCAGTCTTGGTTGGGGATACGCCCGCCGATATTGGCACTGACTTTGGTGAATCAGGAAGTGCGTTATGTCGTACGTCAAGGCGCACGGATGCTGACGCAGGGAGCTTGCTCGGTACCGCAGGCGTTTCAAGAGGGGCGTCTGGCGGAGCCTGAGGCCTTGGCTCAGGTCTTGTTGCCGCTGTTGCCGAAGCGCATTGCGCGTTCGGGGCTGGTGGCAGTGTTGCTGCCGACGCAGTGGTTGCAGCTGCATGAGGTCAGTTTGCCGATGGGTTTGGATGCTGAGGAGCTATCGTATCAAATGAGCCGTTATGTCACGCAGACGCTGGGCTTGAGTCAATCCGAGGTGTTTTACGATTGGGCGGTGCAGAGTGTGGGGAGCGAAAAGCGCTTGATGACGGTGCTGTTGGCTGTAGCGCCTCAGGCGGATGTGGCATCGATTCATCGGGTGTTTGTCGATAGCGATTGGCAGTTGAAATGGGTCTGTCCGGAGCCGCAGGTTTGGGGCTTGGCTTACCAAGCGCGAGCGATTGAGAATCGACCGGTTGCGGTATGCCGCATTGAGTCGGAGGGTTTGGCTTTTTGGTTGGTTGAGGCGGATGGGCGCGTGCGTTCTTTCTACCATGTCTTGACCGAGCAGGAGTCCGCGCGGGTTGGTTTTGTGTACCACAGCGGTGATGAGGCTTCGCTGGAATCAGGCGTGCGTTTTCCCTCGCGCTTTGTGGGCGATTTACTGGAGCAGTATGTGGCCACATGGCTGGGGCAGCCTGTTTGGCGTAATTTGAACAGCGTTTATGTCACGGGCAAGGCGGTTAATTGGCCTGAGGCCATTGCTTTATTGCAATCGCGTTTTGGCCTGCCATTTCGTTTGGCTGAGGATAATGTGAGCGCAGGGCATATGTCGTCATTGGCGGTAAAACCGGCCAATGGACTGGCTGCCGTGTGGCTTTTGGCAGGGCAGGTGGACGCATGAGGCTATTAAATTTATGGCCTGACGGGCAAGTAGTTCAGCCGGTACGGCGCTTTGTTTTGGAAATCGTGTTCGCCCTGCTGCTGGTGACGCTGTTGACATTGGCCTCGTGGATGTGGGTCGATGGGCGATTGAATCAAGCGGTAAAGGCGCACCAGACTTTACAAAGTGAATGGGCGCAGCTCAAACAACAGCGTGCCGTGCAAGAGGAGTCGATTGGCCAGATGCCGCGATTTTTACGGCAAATGGTGGCCGGCGAGCTTGATTGGATGGGTGAATTGCCGCAATGGACGCAGGGCGGACGGGTACGTTGGTTGTCTGCAAAAGTGGTGAATAAGCATTTACTATTGGACGGCCTGGCTCAGGATGGTGCGGCCATCGAGGCGGTGGCCGAGCAGATTCGGGCACGTTATCCGACGCCGCCATTGAGTATCAGTGAGGTAACAGGGGTTCATGTGGCGGGGCAAACATGGTGGCGTTTTTCTATGCGTATTGAAGGTGTTGACCCGATGCACCGTTGGATTTTGGCGACGGAGCCGGTGAAGGTTGAAGAAACTGCGCCCGGCGCGGATCGCGGTATGCGCTCATTCATCAGCCAGATGTGGGGGATGCGATGAGGCAATCTCTGAGGCAGCAATTGCATTGGCGTGATTTGGATGTGGCGCAGATGGCGCATTGGCCAAATACGGTGCGACGTTGGGTTTTGGCTTTGTTGGGCATAGCGTTATTGGCGTGCTTGATGTTGATGCTGGTGTGGCCGCGTGTGGCGCTGTTGGAAACAGAGTTGATGCGCATTCGCTCGACCCAACAGCAGATTCGTCAAGCGCTCGCAGTCCCACCGGATGTTTTGGAATTGGTGCCGCCTGCACGTATGATCCGAGCTGATGAGGAAGCGCAGTGGTTGGCGAGTTTGCTCGCATCAACGCGCGAGCGCAATCTGAGCGTGGTGTCGCTGAAGTTACAAGAGCCGTCGGAGACTGAACGCAAAGCGCTGGCAGATGCTATTGACTATGCGGTAAAAGAAAATGCCCGCACATTTCATCGTGAACCGTTGAAGTATTCAACGGATTGGCTGAGTCAAACGGCGGTATTGAGTATCTCGATGCAAGGCACTTATGCCGACATATTGGGATTTGCCTCGGATTTGGGGCGTCATAATGAATGGCTGGGCGTCGTATCGTCTGATCTGGAAGCGGTGGGTTCTGATCAGGTGCGTTGGTCGGTGCGTTTTTGGTGTTTCAAAGAGAATGTCAAAAAGGCGGAGCGCAATGGGACGAAATAGCGCAAAGTTCGAAAAGTGCATCTTGCGATGGCAAGGTCAATGGCGCGGTATGTGGATGCCGATTGCTTTGATCTCGGTATCTTTCGGTCTGTTTGCCTGTGATCAAACCCAGTCGGCGAATACGTCGAATCAATTGTCCAAGTCGCAGGTGCTTCGGGGATATGTTGGCAATACCCCCCAAACACCGGAGCAAGCGAAACAATGGTTGAATACCGAGCTGCGTCAGATGCATGGTATTCACGGGCAACCGGAAGTCAGTCGTCTGAACCAGCAGTTGCAAAACCTTGATCGTCGCTTGATCCGCAGTATGGGATTGGACGAACAGATCCCCGAAAACGTATTTACTACCGTGGGCGTTGCTGTGGAGAAAAAAGCCGTGGCGTCGTCGGAGCGGGCGCCCAAGGCCTCAATACCGAACCTCAATCGGCATGATCGCTATGATTTGGGTACAACCGATTTCGGCGTTTTGAGTCCACCGCTTAAACCAACGGTACAAATCATGCCTGATTTGAGCCAAGCAGAGGCTCAGCAAATTCAATACGTGGGCATGATGGAAACGGGATCGGAGCGGTTCGGGCTGGTGCGAGTGGGCGAGCGTGTGTATCGCGTCGTGCCGGATATGCGCATCGGGCGCGGGCAGTGGCGCGTGTTGCAATTCGATGCGGCAAAAATGCAGGTATTAATCAATGGTCAAACGGTTCACTATGAAAAATAAGACGCAATATCATGTCAAACGGTATACGCAAAACCCCGTGCAACATGCGGTCAAACGCATCGGTTGGAGCATATTGGCCATATTTTTACCGGCGCTTGGCGCGCAGGCGCAGGCTGTGGACGGTTTGACGGTGAATGTGTCTACGGGTGTGGCAGAAAGTACCAATACCGCGAAGGCCAATGAAAAACGCATGGATTTTGCCTTTCAGGACATTCCCGTGCGCGCCTTGCTACAATTACTCGGTGAAACCGCGGGCGTGAATATTGTGACCGATGAATCGGTCGGTGGCACGATCACATTGAATTTGAAGCAGGCCGGTTGGCAAGAGGCCTTGGACGTGATTGTGCGTGCGAAAAATTTGCGCACGGAGCAACTCGGCGGTGCGATTTATGTGCGTGGCAATGAACTCGTTTCCAACACCTATGCGACTGATGTGCCCAACGATAGGATGCAGAGGCAGCGGTATTCGCAAGAGCAGGTGCTGATCGAAGCGCGGATTGTCGAGGCTGAAGACTCGTTTTCGCGCAAGCTTGGCGTTAAATTGGGCTTTAATGACCTGAGCCGCACGCAATACAAAATAGGTTATGAGCGGGTGCTCGATCCGAATGGCTCGGGTGAATACATTGATGTGCCGGTTCAAATCCCTGCCAATACCAGCAAGGGCGCCGTATTTGGCAGCAATCTGGGCGCAGTCCAGCAACTGAGCGGGCAAACCTCGGGCATTCAAGGGCTGGGCGTAGCGCCGACGACCGGCAGCAGCATGATTAACTTTCCCGCATTGGTCAGTGCCGGTGGCGTTGATCCGGCGAGCTTTGCGGTCAGTCTGTTCAATTCCAGCATGAGCCGTTTCATCAACTTGGAAATCAGCGCGCTGGAAACCGACGGCAAAGGCAAAATGATCTCGAATCCGCGCGTGGTCACCAGCAACAACGTCAAAGCCATCATTGAGCAAGGCACGGAAATTCCGTACCAGCAGGCGACCAGCTCGGGCGCGACCAGCGTGTCGTTTCGCAAAGCGAATCTGAAGCTCGAAGTCACCCCGCAAATTGCATCGAATGGCGAAGTCGTGCTGGACGTGGACGTGACCAAAGACAGCGTGGGTGCGATGACCACGCAGGGCTACGCGATCAACACCAAACACGTCAAAACCCAAGTGACGATTGATAATGGCGGTACGCTGGTGATTGGCGGCATTTATCAGGAAGACAACCGAAAAGCCGTGGACAAAGTACCGTTGCTCGGCGACATTCCGCTGCTGGGTAATTTGTTCAAAACCACCACGCGCGCGGTCAATAAAAACGAGCTGCTGATTTTTTTAACGCCGCATCTTTTAGACGCGCGTGGTAATATTTTGCCCTCAAAGTCCGACACCGTAACGATTGACGAATAAAAGTTAACGAACCCCAACGCTGATTAAAACGACCTTCTCAATGACGCCGAAACACTACAAAACCAGCATTGCCATCAGTCCCGCGCAAAAAGTCCTGCTCGGGCAAGCGCCCAATATTTACCTGATCGGTCTGATGGGCGCGGGTAAATCGACGGCGGGCAAAATGTTGGCGCGCACCTTGGGGCGGGATTTTTATGACTCGGATGAAGAAATCGTACACCGCACCGGTGCGAGTATTCCGACGATTTTCGAGATTGAGGGCGAATCGGGCTTTCGCGAACGCGAGCAGCGCATGATCGCCGAATTATGCGCCAAACAACCGGTGGTTTTGGGCACAGGCGGTGGCGCGGTACTGCGCGAGGCGAATCAGCAGGTATTGAAAAGCAGCGGCTGGATTGTGTACCTGTCCACCACGCCTGAGCGCCTGTACAACCGCACGCGCTATGATCGCAACCGTCCGCTGCTGCAAACTGCAGACCCCTTGGCGACCTTGACCGAGCTGTACCAAAAGCGCCACCCGATTTACGAATCCTTGGCCGACATCGTGGTGAAAACCGGCTCCGGACATGTGACCCGCGTGGTCGCCGACATCATTGCGCAACTGATCGCAAAACTGAGCGAGCAGGCCGCGTCCGAAGTGACTACGGATCAATCCTCAATTAACCTGAAATAACGAATCGCTATGAGCACCATTACCGTTGAACTGGGCGAGCGCGCCTACCCGATCATCATCGAATCGAATGCCTTATGCAACGCACAGGCTTTGCAACAGGCGATCAAAGGTAAAACCGTGTTGATTGTGAGCAACACCACGGTTGCGCCGCTGTACGCTGAGCGCATGGCGCAGCTCGTGCGCGATTTGGGTAAAACCGTGTATGTGCACGAATTGCCCGACGGCGAAGCGTATAAAAATCTGGAAACGCTGAACAGCATTTTCGACGCGCTGCTGTCACAGCAGTGCGACCGCAAAACCACGATTATTGCGCTCGGCGGCGGTGTGGTCGGAGATATGGCCGGATTTGCGGCGGCCAGCTATATGCGCGGTGTACCGTTCATTCAAGCGCCGACGACCTTGCTTTCACAAGTGGATTCATCGGTCGGTGGTAAAACCGGCATCAACCACCCGTTAGGCAAAAACATGATCGGCGCGTTTTACCAGCCGCAGTTGGTACTGGCTGATATTGACACGCTCAACACCTTACCCGAGCGCGAATTGTCCGCCGGTTTGGCCGAAATCATCAAACACGGCACGATTTACGATGCCGAGTATTTCACATGGCTGGAACAAAACATGGCTGCGTTGCGCGCGCGCGATGCGGCGGCATTAACCCATGCGATTGTGCGCTCGTGCGAAATCAAGGCCGAGGTCGTGGCGCAGGACGAGCGCGAATCGGGCTTGCGCGCGATTTTGAATTTTGGTCATACCTTTGGTCACGCGATTGAGGCGGGTATGGGTTATGGCAACTGGCTGCATGGCGAAGCGGTCGGCGCGGGCATGATTTTGGCGGCGGATTTGTCGCATCGTTTGGGGCAACTGAGCGCCGATGAATTGGCGCGGATTGGCGCTTTGACCGAAGCCGCCGGATTGCCGATACAGCCGCCGCGTTTGGGCGTGGACGCCATGATCGAGATGATGCGTCTGGACAAGAAAAGTTCAGCGGGGCAGATTCAATTCGTCTTGTTGGACGGCATCGGCAAGGCCAAAGTACAAACGGCGGATGAAGCGATCTTGCGCCAGACCTTAGCGGTTTGCGCAGCCTAACTCATCAGAAAATCTCCAATCAAAAAACCTGCGATTTCGGCAACGAGCGCAGGTTTTTTTGATGCTGTTGGAGCGAAGATTGCGCAAAATTTGTGACCAAAAGACCATAAAAATAAAATGGTTTTTTCTTTGGTGGTGTATTGCGTTGTGCCGTTGCAACAGTTTGAAAGCTCATGTTTTATAAGCTTTTCAATAAAGCCACTAATTTTTAGCCCACACAAACCCAAACCAAAAACCCTAAAAAATATTCGGAATGAGAATTGTTTTTATCGGTCTTTCTCAGGTGGCGTGAGAATATGACATGACCGAGTGGTTTTTGATTTACCCACCCGAATCGCGCTTCTACAATAAGCCCACAATTTTGCTTTTGAAACACTCATTTTCTTCAAAAAGGATGCTTATGTTGCGCGCGACACCCCGCGGGGCTAAAACCGTATTTTTGCTCAAACCGATGACCGCTATTTTGCTGAGCGTGTTCGCTTTAACCGCTTATGCCCAAGAGGGCGCGAGCCAAACTTCGGTTGGCGAAGCGGTGTTGGACGATGTTGTGGTGACTTCCACGCCGACGCTCAAACCGAATGTGGCGAAAATCAACCCGAAAGCACCGATCCAGCCGATTCCCGCGCCCGATGGTGCGTTTTTGCTCAAAACCGTACCGAATATGACGGTGATTCGCAAAGGCGGGATTGACGGCGATCCGCTGTTCCGTGGCTTGGGTGGCTCGCGTTTGGCGATTACGGCGGATGATCATCACCTATTTGGCGGCTGTGGCGGGCGTATGGATCCGCCGACAGCGTATATTTATCCTGAAAATTATGATGAAGTAATTATCACCAAAGGCCCGCAGTCGGTGACGCAAGGCCCGGGTTTGGTCGCAGGCTCGGTGCAGTTTGTGCGCCAGACGCCGCGCTTTGACCAAGCTACGTTAAAGTTCGATGGCAGTTTGACGGCGGGTAGCGCGGAGCGCTTTGATGCTTATGCGGGTTTGACCGCGGGCTGGAAATACGGCTACGTGCGTCTGAATTGGGTGGATAACCGCGCGGAAAATTACAGCGATGGTAATGGCAAGGAAATTCACTCGGCCTATAAACGCAACAGCCAAAATCTACAAGTCGGCATCACGCCGGATGAGAAAACCACCATCGAGGCAAGCTATGATCGCAGTCGCGGACACGCGGCCTACGCCGACCGCGCGATGGACGGGATTCAATTTGACCGCGATGCGTGGAATATCAGCGTTGCACGCCGCGATTTGACGCCGTGGTTGAGCGAGTTGAAAGCGCAATACGGCCACAGCTATGTGGATCATGTGATGGACAATTACAGCTTGCGCCCCAATGCCGGCATGAAAATGGAGAACAACCCTGACCGCACCACCGATACCGCTCGTTTACAAGCCGATTTAGGCTTTGAAAAGGTGCAGGCCAAAGTGGGCTTGGATTGGATGGATGATCAGCACACGCTGCGCAATGGCAACAGCATGAAAAGCTACACCCTGAATCCGCGCCAGAACGATCAACAGTTCCGCAATCTGGGGGTTTATGCCGAAGGCACTTGGCTGATGGATGAGAAAAACCGATTGGTTGCGGGCTATCGTCACGACAGAACCCAAGCGCAGTATCAAGAAAAATACGCCAACTACGCTGCGGTTCAAGGCACGCCGTGGGAAGATCAAACCTACCGACTCCATTCAGGCTTTGTGCGTTTTGAGCGTCGCGATGGTGCGTGGACATCCTACGCCGGCGTGGGTGTGGGCGAGCGCGCGCCGGATTTTTGGGAGCGCAACCGCAGTTTTAAACTCAACAAAGAATCGAACAAACAATTGGATGCGGGCGTGATTTACGCGGTAGACAACCTGTCTGCGAGCCTGTCCGTGTTTGGCAGCCGTGTGAATGACTTCATCTTGGTCGATAGCAACAGCACACCACAGGCGCGCAATGTGGACGCCGCACGCTGGGGCGGTGAAGCCGAGCTGACGTGGCACTTTGCGCCGAATTGGAAAATCGGCCAAAGTTTGGCCTATACCCGAGGCAAAAACACCACGGACAACCTGCCGTTGGCACAAACCCCGCCGCTGGAGTCGAAAACCTCGATTGGCTACGATGATGGTAAATTCTCCGCTGCCTTGTTGCTGCGTGCTGTGGCAGGGCAAAACCGCATTGCCCCGGGACAGGGCAATATCGTGGGGCAAGATTTGAAAACAGCCAGCGCCGGTTACGGCGTGGTATCGCTTAACGCGGGTTGGAAAATCAGTCCGAACGCCAGCCTGAATCTGGGCGTGGATAATATTTTTAACCGCACCTACAGCGAGCATATCAGCAAAGCAACGGCCTACGACGTTGCCGCAGCCGGACAGGTCGGTACGCGCATCAACGAGCCGGGTCGTCAGTTCTGGCTGAAGCTCAATGCGACATTTTAATGATTTGACCGGCTGGGCATGAGGGGGCGGCGTTGGTTCAGTATCCTCTTGCTGATCGCGCTCATTCATCTGGGCGCGATTGGTATTGCTTTGCGGGAAGGGTGTTTCCAGTCACCGCAGTGGGTGAGCGCACACGTTGTCAGTTCACCGTCTGAGCACAATGATACGGCAGCAGTTTCCGAGCCTTCCGTTACACCTTCTGCATCCACCGCGCATTCTGCAACGACCAGCGAACCTACCGCAGAAACGGTTTCGTCAGTCAAAACCAACGACGGACTCAAGGTAAACACACTGGCAAACAAGCCAAACACGAGACCATCAGAGCCGTGGAGTGCATCGGCACAGGGGCAAAATGCCCGTCATGCGGTGGGAAATGGCGTTCAGAGTCAATCGTCTGAGACGATAGGCGGCGGTGCGCAGAGTAATCATGCAGTGCTGACTTTGCCCACGCATATTGGTGGACATTTGCACAATCCCCGTCCGGCATATCCCGAGTTCTCCAAGGAGAATGGCGAGCAAGGCGAGGTCGTACTGTCCGTTATGGTCGAGCCGAATGGCCGCGCGTCGGCGGTGGATGTGGTCCAAGGCAGTGGCTATGCGCGTTTGGATCGTGCGGCGCACGATACGGTGCTGAATCAATATCGCTTTACACCGGCGACACGCGGCGGACAAGCGATTGCCTACCGCTATCGTTTTTCTATCGTATTCAAGTTGAATAGATAATTTGCGCCGCGATGGTGTTCAAAATCAACTCGGATCGCGTGGGCGTTGCGGGTTGGCCATCCATTCCGACCACGAACCGGCGTACAAGCCCGCGCCGTTGGCCGATACGTCCAGCCCCGCGATGTGCATGGACAGCAGGTTGTGGCTGGCGGTGATGCCGGAGCCGCAGTAGTGGACAACGCGGTCGGTATGATTGTCGATCGCTTCGCCCAACAATGCCTGCCATTGCGTGCGCAGTTCGCTCGCTGATTTGAAGGTGAAATCCCCGAGCAGATTGTCGGCGCAAAAATAATTCAGCGCCCCCGGAATATGCCCGGCGATCGGATCGATTGGTTCCACTTCACCCCGATAGCGCTCGGGTGAGCGCGCATCGATGAGTAATTGCTCGGCGCTGTCCAGGTGAGCCAATACGTCATTCGCACTCAATACACGCATCAGTGAAGCGCCGCGTTGAAAATTACCATCGGTGTTCGGCGCAGGTTGCTCATCGGTCAAGGCAAAACCCGCGCGCTCCCACGCGGCTATGCCGCCATTCAGCACCGCAACGGCGGTGTGGCCGAGCGCACGCAGCAGCCACCATGCGCGTGCCGCCATCATGCCGCCCGCATCATCGTAGGCGACCACTTGCGTGTCCTGATTCATTCCGAGGCGGCGCAGTTTTTCGGCCAAGACATCCAAATCGGGCAAGGGATGGCGGCCATTTTGCCCCGTTTTTTCACCCGATAGATCGGTTTCAATATCGATAAAATGCGCGTTGGGCAGGTGTGATTGGGCGTACAAGCGTCTGCCCTGCGCAAAATCGGCGAGGCTGTGACGCACATCCAATATCAAGGTGCTTTTAGCGGGTAAATTGTGCAGTTGTTGTGCGTTGATGAGGTTGTCGTAGACCGTCATAATGCTCTCCAAAAGATCATTGTTTGTGTTTGAGACTATACAATGTGGCGGACAATCCGGCAATCATCACCAGCGCCATGCCGATGAAGCCGGACAGGCTGATGTGTTCGCGCCAGAAAATTTCGCCCCAGATCGTTGAGAATATAATCGTGCTGTATTGCAGCGTGGCGGTGAGTACCGGATGTCCCGAGCCGAATGCGCGCGTCATGCACAATTGTGCAATCATGCCAAAACTGCCGATGCCCAGCAGTGCGAGTACGGACTGCCACGTCGGGCTGGGCGAGAAGCCCAAAACCGTCATGCCGATGAGACCGGTCGCGGTGATGCTCATGGAAAACAGCATCACGGTGCGCCATTCCGGTTCGCCCAGTTGACCGAGGCTGCGCACGCTCATGTAGGCGACGGCAGCCAATGCGCCACACAGCAGACCGACCAGAATTGCGAAATGATTGAGCTGAGTTTCGGTGAACGGGTTAAAAATGAACAGTACGCCAATAAAACCCAGAACCACCGCGCCGAAACGCAGCCATTGCTCGCGCAAAATGCCCGAATAATAGCCGATATACAGCATAAATGCGGCGATGAACAATGGCGAGGTGTAGTTCAGCGTGGTCGCCAAGCCCAAAGGCAGATGCAGCATGGCGTAAAAACCCATCCACATCGAAATGACGCCGCTGAGATTGCGTATGGCGTGTACGCGCAAATGCTGTCCGAACAACTCGCGCCCGCGATACAGTGCAAATCCAGCCAGCAGCAGAACGCTCGGAATGCCGCGCGCCAGCACGATTTCAGCCAAATTGTGCTGCTCCGAAGCGAATTTGATGCTGACTCCCATCAGGGAAAAGAAAAATGATGCGGCGAGCATCCAGAGCGACTGCATTACAATCCTTTGGTGATATGGCGGTGGCGGCGCATGAGTGGCGATTGCTATAGATTACTATATATTGGCGGGCGATAGAGGCCACACTCATTCGGTGCGCTTTGTGTATCAATCCGTGCGCGTTCGGTTTCGAGTGCGTTGATTGATGCCAAAAGGGTAGGTTCTTACCCTTATAAGCGGCTAATTTTAACACGCCGAGCAGACGGTTTAGACAAGTATTTGCGCTCCTCCTTGGGGCGGTGCGTGTAAACTGTGGCCTGAATATTTTTGTCGCACGTCATATCGATTTGAATCATATGGCGGTGTACTTTAGGAGCTACGGAAAAAGTAGGGTTTCACTTTTTCCGTGCTTAATATTGGAAATTTTGTCAGGGAAACTCTGGCAAGATTTGAACAAAATCAAAATGTTAAAATTGCGGATGCTTTCAAGTATGCTTCCTATAAATGCTTGAGCTAAAAAACATACTTATTCCGAGTTTTCTTTAACTTGACTTAAAAAATAATGAATCCAAAAAGCATGAGTGAATGGGCGGCATTGTCCGCGCGATTGTTAATTTTGTTTAGCCCCTTGGGGATTGACTGGTATTTGCCTGCCTTACCCAGCTTGGTGACGGCGTTTGGGGTTCAGGCCAATCTGTCGATGGCGGCATATTTGATTCCTTTGGGTGTGGGGCAACTGCTGTTCGGGCCTTTGGGTGATCGCTACGGTAAACGGCGGGTGTCCTTATTGGGCGTTTTGATTTTTATCCTCGCGTCTCTCTTGCTGTTTACCGTGCAGACGCTGGAGGGGTTGATTGCCTATCGCGTGATGCAGGGTATAGGAGCGAGTGCCTGCTCGGTCTGTGCGATGGCCTTGATTCGTGATTATTTTGAGGGTGATCAGGCGGCGCGCGAGTACAGTTTTTTGGGTGGTATGTTGAATGTTGTCCCTTTCTTGGCGCCGGTGATGGGTGCGCTGGTGCTGCTGTATTTGGATTGGCGCGCCAGTTTTATGGCCTTGGCCTTGATGGCGAGTGTGGTGCTGCTGGCGCTGTGGCGCTGGATGCCAAGGGATCGTGCGCGTTTGCATGACGCGCCTTTGGGTTTGTTTGATCCTTTGAAAAACACCGCTTTTGTGTTTTACAGTTTTTGCTCTGCGTGGGCGTTGGCGATTATTTTGACCTATGTGACTTTGGCGCCGGGTTTGTTCATCCATACTTTTGGCTGGTCGGCTTTGGCGTTTTCGCTGTTTTTTGCGGCCAATGCGGGCATTATCAGTCTGGGCTTTTTTATGGTGTCCAAGCTGCTTAAACGATATACCGCGCCGGTGATTTTGCGGGTTTCCATGCTGCTGATGTTGGTTGGCGGTGTGTTGATGTTGTTGCTGGAGCCGATGGGCGGCGTGGTTTCTTTCGTGATACCGATGGTGGCGATTTCGTTTTTGTTCGGCGGGGTGATGGCACCGGCCAATAGCTTGGCGATGAATGAGTTTGCGGCGGGTACTGGACGCGCTTCCGCAATTTTGGGCTGCTTGCAAATGAGCCTGTCGGCACTGGTGAGTGGCTTTTTGAGCCAGCAAGCCATCTCGGCGCCTATGGCCATTGGCTTGGTGTGCGTGTGCGCCATGCTTGGCTTGCTCGGTGTTTACGGGTTTTTGCAGCGTCGCAACAAGTTATCGGGCGTGGGTGTTTAAGTACTGTGCGATTCTGTGGTGAATAAACGCAATCGCGGCTTGAGTCGATAATTCGGGTGGTAATTTCCGGCTCAAACTTTTATAATGCACGTTTCCCTGAAAAAACAGGGGCTTAACTGAATTTTGATAAAGTATATTTCTATGGAAATTGAACGCATAAACGCCCTATCCAATCAGCTATCCGAACTTCAAGAGCGCATCGAAGCGCTATGGGGGTATCTTTGACTACGCTGAAAAAGCAGACCGTCTGGTCGTAGTCAACGCGGAGCTGGAAGACCCGAACGTTTGGAACGACGCCAAACGCGCGCAGGATTTGGGTCGTGAGAAAAAATTGCTGGAGGGCACGGTCGTACAGCTGGACCGCCTCAAAGCGCATCAAAAAGACACAGCAGAGCTGTTCGAGCTGGCGCAGATGGAGGATGATACCGGTACGTTGGAGGCCTTGTCTGTCGATGTTGAAGCATTGGACGAAGAAGTGGGGCAAATGGAGTTTCGCCGCATGTTCTCCAATCCGCTCGATCCACAGCCGTGCTTTTTGGATATTCAGGCCGGTGCGGGCGGTACCGAGGCGTGCGATTGGGCGAGTATGTTGCTGCGCCAATACGTGCGCTATTGCGAGCGCAAGGATTTTAAAGTCGAGATTCTCGAAGAGTCACCGGGTGACGTTGCGGGTATTAAATCTGCGAGCTTGAAAATCGATGGCGAATACGCCTATGGTATGTTGCGTACCGAGACCGGTGTGCATCGTCTGGTGCGTAAATCGCCGTTTGACTCGTCTGGCGGCCGCCACACCTCGTTTGCCTCCGTGTTCGTCTATCCTGAGGTGGATGACTCGATTGAGGTGGAAATCAATCCGGCGGATTTGCGCATTGACACCTATCGCGCGTCCGGTGCGGGTGGTCAGCACATCAATAAAACCGACTCCGCCGTGCGTATCACGCATATTCCGACCAATACCGTGGTGCAGTGTCAAAATGACCGTTCGCAGCACAAAAACCGTGCCGAAGCGATGTCGATGCTGAAATCGCGCTTGTATGAGTTAGAACTGCGCAAACGTCAATCCGAGCAGGACAAACTCGAGGCGAGCAAGTCCGATGTGGGCTGGGGACATCAAATTCGCTCGTATGTGTTGGACAACAGCCGCATTAAAGATTTGCGTACCAACGTCGAAATTTCTGCCACGCAAAAAGTATTGGACGGCGATTTAGACGCCTTTATCGAAGCGAGCTTGAAACAGGGGGTTTGATATGAGCATCAGTCATTCAATTAAACGCATGGGCAGCGCAATGTTGATCGCGAGTGTACTCGGTTTGGGTGCGTCCTCATGGGCGCAGGCCGCGCCGATCACGGATTTCAACACGCTGACGCAGCACGAAGTTGAACAAAGCTACTACCACGACTGGAATCGCAATCCAAAATTCCGCGCCTCAGTGCGCCAACTGTTCGTGCGCTCCAATGTGCCCATGCCTGCATGGGTGCGACATGGTGCGGGACCTTCCGCCCCCTCTCGGGTGGTTCAACAGGATGGAACCAACTGGGTGTTACTCAACACCTGCAAAATGCACAACTGCGGTGACAATCACCTCATCATATTGTTTAACCCGCCGACCCGTGAAATTTATGGCTTGGCGCAGTTAAACAAGAAAACCGTTTGGCTGGGCAAGCCGAACGATGCTCAAAAAGCACTTCTGAACACACAATAATCATTTATGAGCGCGTGCGTGCTACAAGTGAAACAAGCGATACAAGTTAATACAGCGCGACGCATTTTTTAACCCAATGACAGCACAAAATGACTGAACACCAATCACATACGCCCGAAGGCATGATCGAAGAACGCGACGAAAACGCGATTATGGCCGAGCGCCGCAGTAAATTAACCGCTTTGCGCGAGCAGGGCGTGGCATTCCCGAACGACTTTGTACCGGCACACCGCGCGCAACCTTTGCAAGAGCAGTTTGCCAACACCACGCGCGAAGAACTCGAAGCGCAAAACGTACAAGTTTCTATCGCCGGTCGCATGATGCTCAAGCGCGTCATGGGCAAAGCCAGCTTCGCCACGGTACAGGACGGCACGGGGCAAATTCAGTTTTACATCAACGACAAAGGCGTGGGCGAAGACATCCATGCCGCGTTCAAACACTGGGACATGGGCGACATCGTGGCCGCCGAAGGGACTTTGTTCAAAACCCAACACGGCGAATTATCCGTACGCTGCGCGAAACTGCGCCTGTTGAGCAAATCGCTGCGTCCATTACCGGACAAATTCCACGGACTGGCCGATCAAGAGCTGAAATACCGTCAGCGCTACGTTGATCTGATTGTCTCGCCGGAAACGCGTGCTACCTTCATCAAGCGTACCAAAGCGATGAACGCCGTGCGCGATTTTATGGTTGAAAACGGCTTTATGGAGGTGGAAACACCGATGTTGCACCCGATTCCGGGCGGTGCTTCGGCCAAACCGTTCACCACGCACCACAATGCGCTGGATATGCAAATGTTCCTGCGCATTGCGCCCGAGTTGTATTTGAAACGCTTGGTCGTCGGTGGTTTTGAGCGCGTGTTTGAAATCAATCGCAACTTCCGCAACGAAGGTGTTTCGCCGCGTCACAATCCCGAATTCACCATGATGGAATTCTATGCGGCCTATACCGACTATCGCTGGCTGATGGACTACACCGAGCAACTGCTGCGTGAGGTCGCCGCGCGTGCGACCGGCAGCGCCAATCTGACGTATCAAGGCAAGGAACTGGATTTATCCAAGCCGTTTGACCGCTTGACCATCATTCAAGCGATTGAAAAATACGCGCCGGAATACATCGGCTCACCGTTTGATGATACCGACTTTTTGCGTGGCGAATTGCGCAAACACGGCGTGACCATGGACGATCCGCAGGTGAAAAACGCCGGTTTGGGTGCGTTGCAATTGATGCTGTTTGAAGAAGTCGCCGAGCACCTGCTGTGGCATCCGACCTTCATCATCGACTATCCGGTGGAAGTGTCGCCATTGGCGCGCGCATCCGACACCGTGGCGGGCATCACCGAACGCTTTGAGTTATTCATGACCGGCCGCGAAATCGCCAACGGCTTTTCCGAGTTGAACGACCCCGAAGATCAAGCCGCACGCTTTATGGCGCAGGTCGCGGCGAAAGACGCGGGCGATGACGAAGCGATGTTCTACGATGCCGATTACATCCGCGCACTCGAATACGGCATGCCGCCGACAGGTGGCTGTGGGATCGGGATTGACCGTCTGATCATGCTTTTGACCGATAGCCCGAATATTCGCGATGTGCTGCTGTTCCCGCATATGCGGAAAGAAGATGTGTGACTACCTTATGGAGAAACTCTTTGCTTAACCGTTTTTCCGTGGCATTGCGTCCCCTTGTTCGCTCACAACTTTTAATAGGCCTTTTGTTTGGCCTATTTTTCTGCTGTACTGCTTGGTTTTTGGGTTTGTTGGATTGGCGTACAGCGGCTAAATTGGCTGGATGGTGGTCGCTGATGTGTGGTGCAGGTGTGGTTGGTTTCAGTGCTTTCAATCAGTCGAAGAAAATTGCATGGTTTTTATGGTGGCTGACGCTGATGTTTGTCGTGGATATAGGTGTGCAAGGCGTCATCCGACATTTTTTTGGTTCCGCACCCACGCCAAGCCTATTGGTTGAGGCCTTGGTTAACACCAATACTCAGGAAAGTTTTGAGTTCTTTCGAGAACATTGGCGCTCAATTGCTGCCAGTTTGGTGTTTGCGCTTGTGGTGCTGGTAATCGCTTGGTTAGTATTATTGAAGCGGGACTATCAACCTCATTCGTACTCTGTGGTTACTGCTGGTGTGTTATCACTGCTCTTGATCGTCGTTGGCTTTAATCCGACCATGTTGCGTCAAAATCCTGTGGCGCGGTGGCCGGTCTTGCTTAAATATCACTCGGAAGCGCAGCAAGGAATTGCCCAAATGGATCAGCGATTACATATGATTGATGCGCAAAAAGACCAGTGGAGGGTTCAGGTAATGGATACCTCGCCCAAAACGGTTGTATTGGTGATTGGCGAGAGTGGTAACCGTGAAAATTGGGGACTGTATGGCTATACTCGTGATACGACAGCACCCCTGTCACAAACGTTGCGTGAGTTGCCTGGCCAAAGTATATTGTTTCGTGAGGCGTGGTCCAGCGATGCATTCACTCAGCCGAGTTTGACTAAGGGCTTAACGCCAGCGACCCGAGAACATCCTGATGAATGGCTGAATACGCCCGCTGTGACACAAATGGCGCGCGAAGCAGGGTTTTCTACAGCGTGGCTGTCTAATCAAATGAGCCAAGAGGGATGGTTTGATGTTTTGGCGCGTCGTATGGATTTTCGATCGTTTGTCAATCATGGTAATTGGCGTGATAGCAGCAGTACAGATTACAGCCTACTGCCTGTTTTAGATGATTGGCTGCGCAGACAAAAATCCTCCAGAGAATTGATTGTCATTCACTTGATGGGGCAGCATTTTTATTACCATCAGCGTTGCCCCAAAGCGATTTCCCCTTTTTCCGATGTGGATGATGGCGTACGGAAACAATTAATCGAACAGAAACGTTTACCGCATATCCTCACGGCGCGCGATGAGTATGATAATGCAATCTACTGCGGCGCCGATGTGTTGGCGCAAATCATGCGAACGACTCAGGCTTTGCGAGCGGATCGTTCGGTCAGTGTTTTGTATTTTTCCGATCATGGACAAGAAGTTGGCCATAACGATAATTTTTCTGGACATACGCAAAAACACTTAAGTGGCTACAGTATTCCTGTGCTGCTTTGGGTAAATGATCATTGGGTTAACCATTATCCCGAAATTTATGCTGAACGGGCATTTCGTAGCGATTGGTTGGATCATGCTGTGCAGGGGGTATTGGGTATTCGATCGGCATGGTATGATGCGCGATACGATGTTTTAGCGTCCGATTATGCGCCTGCAGAATCTGCTATGCCTATTTTAAGCCATGATTAAACATTCAAATGATATGAGTATTTGTAGATTAAGAGGGTCTGTGCACCAAAAACCGCCATCTGCCCTCACCATCGGTAACTTTGATGGTGTACATCTTGGGCACGCGGCGGTACTGCGTAATCTGGTTGCCTTGGCCAAAGAGCGTGGTTTGGTGCCAACGGTGGTGACCTTTGCGCCGAATCCGAAGGCGTATTTTGCGCAGCTACGCGGTGTGCCTTTGCCCACGCAGATCATGCCGTTGCGCGATAAAGTGGCGGTATTGAAACGCTTGGGTATTGAACAAGTGGTGATTTTGCCGTTTGATGCAAAACTGGCGAATATGCCGGCTGAGGTGTTCGTACAGACGGTGTTAAATGAGCGGTTGAATACCCAATTATTGATGGTTGGTGATGATTTTCGCTTTGGCGCACAGCGCAAGGGCGATTTTGCCTTGCTGAGTAATCTGCAAGGACAATACGGCTACGAATTGCAGAACCTGCATTCGGTGTTACAGGATGACGTGCGTGTATCCAGCTCAAGCATTCGTGCGTTGTTGGCCAAAGGTGAGCTGAAAAAAGCGGTTCAATTGCTCGGCCATTCGCTGACTTTGTCGGGGCATGTCATTCGTGGTAAGCAATTGGGACGCACGATCGGTATTCCGACCATCAATCTGAAGATGCCGGCGCAGTTGGCGACGCAGGGGGTGTATGCGGTCACGGTGCGTTTGTCGGGCTTTCCCGATCGGGTGGTTCAGGGTGCGGCAAGTATTGGTACGCGACCCAGCGTGGACAGCAATGGTCAATGTTGGTGCGAGGTACATTTGCTGGATTTTAACGAGTCGGTTTATGGGCAGATGGCGTGCGTGTCGCTGCTGCATAAGGTTCGCGATGAGGAAAAATTTGATAGTTTCGATGACTTGATCAGCGCGATTGAAGCCGATATTGATGCGTGCAGTATCTATTTCGCTGAACATTCGCTCTAAACGCACTCTCTCCCGTGCTCATTGAACGCTCATAGCGTATTCTATTTCGCAACCTGCTGATTTCCTACTGATAAAGCATTGATTATCAGGTAAAATACGCGTCTTTGCGGCGTTTTTGGGCGGGAATGAACTTGCCTAAGACAGCGCTGCGCACACCTTGTTTTGATAGTCCAACATCCTATGAGCGCAAAGAATTCCTACCCCGTTAATCTACTGGACACGCCGTTTCCGATGCGTGGTGATCTGGCCAAACGCGAACCGCAATGGGTCGCGCAATGGCATCAGCAAAAACGCTATGACAAAATTCGTCAAGTCGCTGCCGAGCAAAACCGTCCGAAATTCATTCTGCACGACGGCCCGCCGTATGCGAACGGTGACATTCACATCGGTCACGCGGTGAACAAAATTCTCAAGGACATCATCGTCAAATCGCGCACGATGGCGGGCTTTGATGCACCGTATGTACCGGGCTGGGATTGTCACGGCATGCCGATTGAGAACAAAATCGAGTCCATCCACGGGCGTGGTTTGCCCACGCGTGAGGTGCAGGAAAAATCCCGCGCTTACGCTGCTGAGCAGATCGAGTCGCAAAAAGTGGACTTTATGCGTTTGGGCGTATTGGGCGAGTGGGACAATCCGTACAAAACCATGAATTTTGCCAACGAAGCGAACGAAATCCGTGCGCTGGGCAAAATTTTGGACAAAGGCTACGTCTATCGCGGTTTGAAACCGGTGAACTGGTGTTTTGACTGCGAATCGGCGCTGGCCGAGGCGGAAGTGGAATACCAAGACAAAACCGATTTGGCGATTGACGTGGGTTTTCCGTTTGCCGAGCACGATAAACTGAGCGCGGCATTTGGCGTGCCGGTGGCGCAAAAAGGCCACATCGTGATCTGGACAACGACGCCGTGGACGATTCCGTCGAACCAAGCGCTCAACGTGCATCCTGAGGTGGAGTACGCCTTGGTCAACACCGAACAAGGCCAATTGATTTTAGCGACTGACTTGGTTGAATCCTGCTTGCAACGCTATGGTTTGACCGGCGAAATTGTCGCGACAACCACGGGTGACAAACTCGATCACGTCGCATTCCATCATCCGTTTTACGATCGCCTGTCACCGATTTATTTGGGCGACTATGTGACCACCGACGCGGGCACGGGGATTGTGCACTCCGCGCCGGCGTATGGTGTGGATGACTTTATCTCCTGCACTTTGCATGGCGTGAGTAATGACGATATTTTGACGCCGGTATTGGCGAACGGCGTGTACGCCGACGATCTGCCGTTCTTCGGTGGCATGCATATTTGGAAAGCCAATCCGGTCATCGTTGAGAAACTAAAAGAGGTCGGTGCATTGCTGAAAGTGGTGCAATACCCGCACAGCTACATGCACTGCTGGCGCCACAAAACGCCGTTGATCTACCGTGCGACGACGCAGTGGTTCGCCTCGATGGATAAGCCGGTGAACGGCGAGAGCTTGCGTGACACCGCTTTGCGCGCAGTGGAAGCGACGCAATTTTTCCCATCGTGGGGGAAAGCGCGTTTGCACAACATGATTGCCAACCGTCCGGACTGGACACTGTCGCGCCAACGCCAATGGGGCGTGCCGATGCCATTTTTCCTGCATAAAGTGACGGGGCAATTGCACCCGAACACGCCGGAATTGCTGGAGCGCGTGGCGCAGCTGGTTGAGGCGAACGGCAT
Organism: Puribacter membranae; assembly: GCF_055380425.1. Classification (NCBI taxonomy): domain Bacteria; kingdom Pseudomonadati; phylum Pseudomonadota; class Betaproteobacteria; order Burkholderiales; family Burkholderiaceae; genus Puribacter; species Puribacter membranae. Next base: position 1,365,979 of record NZ_AP040167.1, on the reverse strand, counting down.
TGAAGCGTGGCAAACGCTGGACATCAACGAATTTTTGGGCAGCGACGCGGCCGATTATGTGAAGAACAAAGACACACTGGATGTATGGTTTGACTCGGGCACGACGCATTTTCATGTGCTGCGCGGCTCGCACGCATCCAGCCTGAAATGGCCGGCGGATTTGTACCTCGAAGGCTCGGATCAGCACCGCGGTTGGTTCCACTCGTCGCTGCTGACCGGCGCGATGCTCGATGGCCGTGCGCCGTATGATGCGCTGTTGACCCACGGTTTTGTGGTCGATGGGCAAGGGCGCAAAATGAGTAAATCGGTCGGCAACATCGTTGCACCGCAAACCGTGGCCAATAAAATGGGCGCGGAAATCATCCGTCTGTGGGTGGCCGCGACCGACTACTCGGGCGAATTGTCGATCTCCGATGAAATTTTAAAACGTGTGTCTGAAGGCTATCGCCGCATTCGCAATACTCTGCGCTTTTTGCTGGCGAATTTATCCGACTTTGACGCGAACACCCAGTTGATGAACGTGGATGAGCTGCTCGAAATTGACCGCTACGCGCTGGCGAAAACCGCGCAATGGCAGGCTGATTTGCTCGCGCATGCGGAAAAATACGAGTTTCACCCGCTGGTGGCGAAGATGCAAATTTTCTGCTCCGAAGATTTGGGCGGCTTCTATCTGGATATTTTGAAAGACCGTTTGTACACCAGTGCGCCGGATTCGGTGGCGCGTCGCAGTGCACAAACTGCGCTGTGGCACATCACGCAGTCTCTGCTGCGCGTGATGGCGCCGATTTTGAGTTTCACCGCTGAGGAAGCATGGCCGATTTTGGCAGGTGTTTCGGATGAGGAAACGATTTTCACCGAGCTGTATCACACGATTCCGACCCCGAAAGATGCGGAAACATTGCTCGCTGACTGGGCGCGGATTCGTGCCTTGCGTGATGATGTGAACAAAGCTTTGGAAGACGCACGCGGCGCGAACCAGATTGGCTCGGCGTTGCAAGCGAAGGTGCACATCAGCGCACCGGCGGCGGATGCGGCGCTGTTGCAACATTTGGGCAATGATTTGAAATTCGTCTTGATCACTTCGGCGGCAGAAGTGGCGCAAGGTGAGCCAAATGTGCAAGTGGAATTGGCGCAAGGACAAAAATGCGAACGCTGCTGGCATGTCACGGTCGATGTGGGGCAAAATGCCGAACATCCGACGCTGTGCGCGCGCTGCGTGGGCAATCTGTTTGGCGGCGGTGAGACGCGACAGTTTGCTTGATTGACGATAGTGACAAAATAGGGGCAACGTTTGCCCCTATGGTTTTTGGGAGAATACGATGACACAAAAAGTGGGTATGGCGCGTTATTACGCGGTGATTGCCTTGGTAATTGCGTTGGATCAAATCACGAAATTTGCGGTTGAGGCAAAATATGCCGTGCATCAGTTTGAGCCGGTGACCTCGTTTTTTAATCTCGGTTTGACCTACAATCCGGGTGCGGCGTTTAGCTTCTTGGCCGATCACGATGGTTGGCAGCGCTGGTTTTTTACCGTTTTGGCAATCGCGGCGGCGGTGTTTTTCATCGTACAGATTTACCAGAACCGCGACAAAACCTTGCAAAATATGGGTTTTGCCATGATCGCCGGTGGCGCGCTGGGCAATATGATCGATCGCTTGCGCATTGGCATGGTAGTGGATTTTCTCGATTTCCATTGGCAGGGGATGCACTGGCCTGCATTTAATTTGGCCGACTCGGCGATTTTCATCGGTGTGGCTTTGGTGTTGTTGACCGAGTTCGGTCGTAAAAAGTCCGCATGATTAGTCATGGTTGATTGCTGATAAAACTCTATTCTTATCTCTCCCCAGAGGCGAGGGCTTGACTAACAGTCTCGCATTTATTTTTAGGAGCGCGTTGTGAAAACCTCCTCCGCTTATTCGCTGGCTCGTCAGCAGTTGATCGAACAGTATTGCGCCAGTGTTCCGACCCGCGCGATTCGTCGGCTGATTCGCGGCTTGACTTCCTTGACCGATCACACGGTGCAAACCGCTTGGCAGGCGCATTTCGATGAGCATGTGCCAACGGATTTACGCCGCTATGTGTGTCTGACGGCGGTCGGTGGCTATGGACGTGGGGATTTGCTGCCTAATTCGGATGTAGATTTGCTGGTGCTGCTGGATGATGCGCTGCTTTCTGAGGCGCAACGTTTAAAAATCAATACGGCGGTGGAGGGATGGCTCGGTTCCTTGTGGGATATGGGCTTGGCGCCGAGCCACAGTGTGCGCACGGTGGCGGAGTGTTTGGCGTTTTGCCACGAGGATTTGGCGTCAGAAACGGCGGTGTTGGAAGCGCGCTTTTTGGCGGGTGATGAGGGTTTGTTTCAACGGTTTTCACAGCAGTTTTTTGCGAACTTTGATTTGCAGGCGTTTTGGCGCAACAAAGTCGCGGAAATGCGTGCGCGTTACGCACGTTTTGAGGAAACGCCGTTCAGCTTGGAGCCGAACTGTAAAGAATCGCCCGGCGGTTTGCGCGATTTGCATCTGATGCTGTGGTTGTCCAAAGCGGCGCATTTGGCGCAGTCGTGGGCGGATTTGCACGACATCGGCTGGCTCAATCAAAAACAGGCGCGTTTGATTGTTCGCTGCGAGACCTTGCTGTTGGCGATCCGCGCGCATTTACACATCCTCACGCGTCGGGCGGAAAATCGTTTGCTATTTGATTTGCAGGCATCATTGGCGCAGGCGTTTGGCCTGAGTGATGACGATGGTAAATTGGCGAGCGAGTTGTTGATGCAAAAATATTACATCGCGGCGCGGGTGAATTCGGTGCGCATGAGTTTATTTTTGCAAAAATTTGACGAATACATGGCGCCGCAAGATATGCCGCGCCGAGTGCATAAAATCAAGGGTTTTCCCGAGTTTGTCGAGGTCAATCACGAGCTGGACATCACGCGCGATGACGTGTTTGTGCGCAAGCCGCATTTATTGCTCGATGTGTTTTATGTGTACGGCTCGCGTTCCGGTTTGACCGGTTGCACCTCGCGCTTGTGGGATGCGGTGCTCAAATCACGCGAATTGATTACACCGGCGTTTCGGCATGATCCGAAAAACCGACAGCGTTTTTTACGTATTTTGAAACTACCGAGCGGCATCACGCACACCTTGCGTTTGATGCATCAGATGGGGGTTTTGGGGCGTTATTTGCCGGTGTTTCGTAAAATCATCGGGCAAATGCAACACGATTTGTTTCACATTTACACGGTGGATCAGCATATTTTGATGGTGATGCGCAATCTGCGCCGCTTTACCTTGCAAGAGCATTTGCATCAGCACGAATTGGCCAATCAGGTGATGGCCGAGTTTGGCAAACCGTGGTTGATGTACATCGCCGGTCTATACCACGATATTGCCAAAGGACGCGGCGGCGATCATTCGGATTTGGGTGCGGTGGAAGTGGTTCGCTTTGCCAAACAGCATGGGTTGAATAAGTCGCAAACGGCCTTGGTTGAATTTTTGGTGGCCGAGCATTTGACCATGTCTCAGTTTGCACAAAAAGAGGATTTGTCCGACCCCGATGTTATCCTGCGCTTTGCTAAAAAGGTGAAAACGCCGGAACGCCTGCGTGCCTTGTATTTGCTGACTGTGGCCGACATTCGTGGCACCAGTCCGAAGGTGTGGAATGCGTGGAAGGATAAACTGCTGGCTGATTTGTATCGTGCAACCATGCATGTGCTGGAGGGTAAGAGCCAACATCCGCGCGCGACCATCATTAAGCAACGTCAGGAACAAAGCCGCGCATTGCTGCTGAATTTACCGCGTGCGAGTAAAGAGTTTCTCGTGCGGGTTGATGCGCTGTGGCGGCATTTCAACTCCGAATATTTCATTCGTCACGACGCGGCGACCATTGCGTGGCATACGGCGCATATTTTGGCGGCGGAGCTGCAGCAATCGCAGCAGTCGTTACCATCGGATCAGGCTGTGCTGGTCGCATCGCAGCATTATGTATTGAACGACGTGGACAACAGCGTACAATTGATGGTCTATACCGCGGACAAACCGGACTTGTTCGCCCGTATTTGTGCCGTGATTCAGCAGCGCGGCTACTCGATTTTTGATGCGACCATTTATACCAGCGCGCAGGGCATGGCGCTGGATACCTTTCAAGTCACCTTGCCTGAGCATGTGACGGTGGACGACGCCTTTTTGGCGGAATTGAATGCGCAGATGAGTGAGAGCATGCAAAAAACCAGCGAATTGCGGGCGCCGAATTTGGGTCGTCTGACCTCGCGCTCGCGCAATTTCCCGATCAAGCCAAGCATGTCGCTCATGCCGGTCGGTAATGACGAGTATGTCCTCAAACTCACGGCGACCGATCGCCCGGGCGTGTTGTACAGCATTTCGTATATTTTTCACGAGATGAATATCAAATTGCGCAGTGCGCGCATCGTGACGCTGGGCGAGCGATTGGAAGACGTGTTTGTGGTCTACAGCCCGCAATTGGTCGCGCCGAATTTTGCGGCGGAACTGGAGCATCGAATTGTCACGGTGTGTACCATTTAAAGGAAGCGCAGACGGTAGGGGTTGTTCCGTGCTTCCTAAAGTCAAAAGGATGTTTGTGTGAGTGTGCATCGAGGAATTTTTCGCCCTGCGTGGTGGGCCAATAATGCCCACGTTCAAACCATTTTGCCGGTGATTTTGCCGTTTGATATGCCGAGTTATGCGCGCGAACGCTGGGATACGCCGGATGATGATTTCATTGATTTGGATTGGGTAAATCTCGAATCCGCCGCGAATGCGGGGCAAAAAATATTCATCTTGTTTCACGGCTTGGAAGGTTCGAGCAAAAGCTCGTATGCCAAAGCGCTGATGCGCATGGCGCAGCGTAAAGGCTGGAGCGGCGTCGTGGTGCATTGGCGCTCGTGCAGCGGCGAAATCAACCGTCAGCGCGTGATGTATCACTCAGGTTTTAGTGCAGAAATCGACTGGGTGCTCAAACACATGGCGCAGCGTTTTCCCAGCGCACAGTTGTTCGTCGGCGGGGTGTCGCTCGGTGGCAATGCCTTGCTCAAATGGCTGGGTGAAAATGGCGCAGAGGCTGACCGATGGGTCAAAGCCGCGGTCGGCATTTGTGCGCCGCACGACCTCAAGGCCGGCGCGATTGCGCTACAAAGCGGCTTTAATCAGCGCGTGTATATGCGCAATTTTCTCGGCACGCTCAAACAAAAAGCCCTGCTCAAACTCGAACAATTTCCCGAACTGCCGATGACCGTGTCGCAGGTGCGCGCTGCGCGTAATTTTTTCGACGTGGATAATGACTTCACCGCACCGCTGCATGGGTTCAAAGACGCCGAGGACTACTGGCAAAAATCATCGTCCAAACAATTCATGGGCGGTATTGCCGTGCCGACCTTGATTTTGAATACCGCCAATGACCCAATTGTGCCTGCGCACAGTTTGGCCACTGCGAACGAGGTCGGTAAAGGCGTGACCCTGTGCTACACCGATAACGGCGGGCATGTCGGCTTTGTCACCACGCGCCAGAATGATATGAAACATTTTGCGTGGATGCCGGATCGGGTGTTCAGCCATTTTGAGGCGCATGCTTGACACGATCCATGGATAACGCAGCACCGGTGCGTTGTTCCGATTTTCGGGATTTCATCGGCGGAAGGCGATTATAATAAGACGCTTTATTCTGACCGCTAACCCCTGAGTCACTGTTCATGTCCACACAAGCCGACTTATTCCATGACGACTGTCACCATGCCGCTGCATCCGCTGATTTAAACGGCGCGTTGCAGTTCGTCGCGTGCACTTTTTCGCCGATATTTTGGCGTGAGGTGGTGGCGCGCATGGTGAAGCAGGCGGCGACAACGCCGCTGCAACGACAGCTATTCATTGTCCCTGATAATTCGATGGTTCTGGCCTACCGTGCCGCATGGGCGGAGCACGCGCGCGCGACGCAAAAAGCCTCGCTCATGCCACCGTTGATGACGCTGATGGATTGGGCGAAGGCCAATGGCGCACAGGACTGGGATGCGCACGACACCGAGCGTATGCTCAATTGGATGCAGGTATTGCCGCAGGCGCAGGTGCTGCGCGAAGCATTGGGGCAGCAGATTGAGCACAGCGATGATTGGCTCGGCTTGGCACGGCAGTTAATCGATATGTCGGACGAGTTGAGCATTCATTTGCTCGCCGGTCGTGACGTGCAGTGGGTGAAAAATTCGGTGGAGCAGGCGATTGCCACGGTGTATCAGCGGCAGACGCACCGCATCGCGCAGCAGGAGTTGGCGATTTTATTACACTGTTGGCAAGCCGACGTGGACAAACAAACGCCGGTGGTGCGCTATTTGGCGGTGTTGCAGCAGATGTGTCGGCGCGAGCCGCGTCCTTACGACTGCGTTTGGGTACTGCGCAACCGTCCGTGGACGGCGCATGAGACGGATTTTTGGCACACCTACGCGCAGCACACGCGGGTGTGCGTGCTGGACATTCAGGCGGTTCAGGTGCGTGTGGGTAAACAACGGCAAGCGGCGATCACGCGTATCGCGGGGGATTTGGCCGCGCGTTGGTCGGGCGATTGTGCCGTTGATTCACCTGAAATGACTTCAGACATTCAATTTTTCCGTGCGCACAATTTAGAGGATGAGGCGCAGACCATCGTGCGACAGGTGTTGCGTTGGCGCGAGCAGGGTTTGCGTCAAATCGCATTGGTGGCGCTGGATCGACAGGTGAGTCGGCGCGTTTGGGCTTTGTTGCGGCGTGTGGGTGTGGACATTCGGGATGATACCGGTTGGCTGCTGTCCACGTCGCGCGCGGCGAGTGCGTGGTTTCAGGGTTTGCAATTGTTGCACGAAGCCGTATGGGCCAAGGATTTGATGCAGTGGCTGACGCATCCGATGGTGCTGGCGGATTGGTCGAGCGAGCGCAAAGCGGCGGCTGTGGCTGTGCTGTATGCCTTGGCCGATCGGCAGCAGCGTTATCAGCAGACACGCGTGTGGCGCACATGGGATGACTGGCTTGAGGAATGGGCGTATGTGAAAACGCGCGCGATGCCGCTGGCTGATTTGAGCGCTGCCGAAATGGACACTGCATATGCGGATGTGCATGAATTGCTGGCGCAGGCGAAAAATCAGCACCGCCGTTGGCAAACGCCGCGCACGCTGTCGGTGTGGGCGCAAGAGTTGATGGACTGGGCGAAGCAGTTCGGCCTGTGGTCTGCGCTGGAGCAGGATAATGCCGGTCAACTGTGGTGTGCGTTGCTGCACCGCTGGACGTGGGTGGCAAACGACGCGCCGCTGAGTTTTGCGACGCTGCTGCGCCTGATGAATACCGAGGTTGAGCGGCTGACCTACCGTCCGCCGAGTTTGGGCAGCGAGTCGGCGCAAACCGTGGAAGAGGTGATTTTATTGCCGCTGGGCAATACGCGCTTGCGTACCTTTGACGCGGTGTGGTTGCTTGGCGCGGATGCGGGTAATTTACCCGGCGCGGCGGTGGATTCGGGCTTGCTCAATTGGACGGTGCGGCAGGATTTGGGTTTGCCGACCGTGCAGGACAAACAGCGCCAGATGCGCACCGCGCTGCTGGATATTTTTGCGCTCAATGCGCAGGTCTGCGCCAGTTTTGCGGCGCAAAAAGACGGCGCGCCGAATGCGCTCAGTCCGTGGTTGCAGCAGTATCTGCGCGCACAGGGCGGCGAAGTGTTGGATACCGAACGCATTGAGTGTACCGTCGTTCCGCAGGTGCAGCCGCGCAGTGCGGTCACGGTGGCGCAGTACTTGCCGCGGCAGATTTCCGCTACCGATTTGACCACTTTGGCTGCTTGTCCCTATCAATACCATGCGAAAAAAGTGTTGCAAATGGCGCCGCACGAATGGCCGAGTGACGAAATCAGCCCGAGCGATAAAGGCAATTTGTGGCACAGCGTGGTGGAGCGTTTTCACCGTCAGCGCGATGCCGCGACACCCGAGCAGGATTTGAGCGTATTTACGCAAACGGTGGACGAATGCTTGCTGCCGCTGTGCGCCGATAATCCGCGCTATTGGGCGGTACAGCAGCAATTTCACGGCTACGCCGCCGCATTTGTCCAGTGGTGGCAGGCGCGCGAACGCGAGGGTTGGCAAGTCAAACACAGCGAATACGCGCCACAAGTCACGCGCGCGCAAAGCATCGTCGATGCGGCGGGACACGCCGTGCATGAATTGCACTGGCGCGGGCGCATTGATCAGGTGGATGAGCGAATGAACGAATTGGGCGAAGTCGAATGGTCACTGATCGATTACAAAACCAATAATGTACGCGGTTATCAACAGAGTATTCGCAATCATGAGGACACGCAGTTGGCGTTCTACATCAATTTAATTGAGTCGGCGGTTGAAGCAACAGGGGCGGCTGAACAGATTGTGGATGCACGCTATGTCGGTGTGGATCGCCATGCCGATCGCACTTTGCCCGAAGCGATTTTAGGCGATGCGACGTATATTCATCAGCAGGCACGACAATTGCGCGAGCAGGTGCAGCAGGTATTTTTGCAGATGGCGCAGGGCGCGCCGCTGGTCGCATTTGGCGAAAAAAGTGCCTGTGTGTACTGCGATTACCGCGCGGTGTGCCGCAAAGATTATGCCGCGCCAGTGTGGGGGACGGTATCGGGGCAGGGAGACGCATCATGAGCGCACCCATCCATACTTCCTTCAATGCGTATTTTAAAAACGAGCAGCCGATTGACGGCGTAGCGTTCACTCATGCCGCGCTGGATCCCGCGTGCAGCGTAGTGGTGCGTGCTTGCGCGGGCAGTGGTAAAACGTGGTTGCTGACTGCGCGCATCATTCGACTGCTGCTCGAAGGGGTTGAGCCGAAGCAAATTTTAGCCATCACCTTCACCAAAAAGGCCGCGCAGGAAATGCGCGACCGCGTGGCTCAACTGCTGCGCGAAATGGCCGATGGTTCCACCGAGCAGGTACTGGCCTTGCTGACCGAGCGCGGCTTGTCCGAGTCGGCGGCGCGTGAGCGTTTGCCCGTGGCGCAGGGGCTGTATGATCGCATCCTCGGCTCGGGGCAGGAGATTCCGATTTACACCTTCGACGCGTGGTTTTACCGCTTGCTCAAGGCCGCGCCGATGGGCTCGGGCGTGGCGCGTGATGCAACGCTGGTGTTGGATAATGACGCGTTGCGCCAAGCCGTGTGGGATGAGTTTTATCGCCAATTCAATCGCGCTGACGGCCAGAGCGTGCGCGCGCATTATTTGCAATTGCTTGGGCAGTTGGGCGAGTTCGTCACGCAGAATATGCTCAATGCCGCCTTGAATTTGGGCAATGAAATCGAACTGTGGCAAGGCACATCCACAGAGCCGCCGTTGGCACGGCTGCGCGAGGAAATTTTGTTGGAGTCGGGTTTTGATGTAAATGGCGGCGAAGCGGACATCCTGCACGCGTGGTATCGCGAAGTGACTGCAGGCGAGGCGCTGAACACGATTTTGACGGCGATGTTTGCCGGCAAAACGGAGAAAGCCGAGCGTGCGCAGGGCATTCAAAATGCTTTGGACAGCGGCGATGCAGCGACTGTGTGGCAGGCGCTCAATCCGTTCCGAACGCAGTCCAATACCTTGAGCAAGCAAAAATTTCAATTGGACAAAGACCAGCTCAAGCGTCTGGACGGACGCATTGATAAAGAGTCGTTTGAAGAAGCGCGCGAAGTCATTAACGAGGCCTTTGCAGTCAAAGCCGCACGAGAAGCGGACTTGAAGGCTTATCGTTTGCACGCGCATATTTGGCCGTGCGTGGACGCGCTGCTGCGCATTGACCGCGCGCAAAAACGCTTGAGCCATCAGCTCGAATTTGGTGATGTGTCGCGCAGTTGTTTTGAGTTATTGCACGATGAAACGACGGCGGCATTCATGCAAATTCAGTTGGATGCACGTTACAAACATCTATTGTTCGATGAGTTTCAGGACACCAACCCCTTGCAGTGGCACATCATTCACGATTGGCTGTCGGCGTATCAGGGCGATGACGACAAGCCAAGAGTCTTTTTGGTCGGCGATGTGAAACAGTCGATTTATCGCTTTCGCGGCGCGGATGCGCGCTTGTTCGATCGGGCGCAGGATTTGCTGTGCGAGCAGTACGACGCAGTGGTGTTGCAAACGCAATTCACGCGGCGCAACAGCCAGGCAGTGATTGACTGGGTGAATCAAATGTTCACGCAGCCCGATTGCGCGCTGGTGGATTTCAGCCCGCACAGCACGGCGCAAACAGGCAAAGTCGTTGGCAATGTTGCGTGTCTGGGGTTGCCGAAAGTGGAATCGGCGGGATCGGACGAGTCGTCTGAGACGGTGACTGAGCAGGCTGAAGCCGCACCGCGCGATTGGCTGGTGCAACCGCAATACGTCGTGGAGCAAACCATCCGCGACAGCGAAAGCGCGCAGTTGGTCGCAGCGATTGAACAGTTGGTCGGGCGCTATCCGGTGTGGGATGAGCAGATGCACAGCCACCGTCCGGCGCGCTACGGCGACATGATGATTTTGATTTATGGGCGCACGCATTTGGTCAACTACGAGCGCTTGCTGCGCCAAGCGCACATTCCGTTTGAAAGCTCGCGTCGCGGCGGTTTGCTCGATACGCTGGAGGCCTTGGATTTAATGGCGCTGGTACAGTGGCTGATGCGCGCGGATGATGATTGGGCGCTGATGCAGGTACTGCGCAATCCGATGTTCGCCAAAACCGACGCGCAGTTGTTGCAATTACGCGCGTGGGCACACAGCCATGAGTCGGCGGGCGAGCGTTTGTCGTATTGGCAGGTTTGGCAACGGCGCTTGGCGGCGTTTGGCGAAGCAACCGAGGCGCATTGGCACGACAGTTTTGCTCTGCTCAGTCAGTGGCAGGCGGTCGCGGGCTATTTGCCGGTGCATGATGTGCTGGATCGAATTTACGCACAAGGGCGAATTTTTGAGGCCTATGCGCGTGTCGTCCCGAGCTGGCTCAATCCGCAGGTGCAAGCGAATTTACAGAGTTTTTTGCAGTTGGCTTTGAATGTGAATACGGGGCGTTACCCGAGCTTGGCGGATTTTTTATACGCGCTCAAACGCTCGCAGGCGCGTGCGCAGGATGGACAATCGGAAAGCGAGCCGCTCGGGATGCGTGATGCAGTGCGGATTTTGACCGTACATGCGTCCAAAGGTTTGGAAGCGCCCATCGTCTTTTTGATTGATATGAAAACCTCGGCGGAGCGCACGCCGACGAACTACTGGCTGATTGACTGGCATCCGGATGATTCTGCACCCGCACATGTGTCGTGGGTGAGCACGGGCGAGCGCATCGGCGCGTGGCGCAGCGAGCGGCGCAAGGTAGCGAGGGCTTTGGACGAACAGGAGCATTTCAATAAATGCTATGTGGCGATGACCCGCGCGCGGCAAATGCTGGTGGTCAGTGCGGCGCAGGAGTTGGGCGATGAGGATGATGCTGCGGATAAAAATGCCGAAAAGCCCGCATCGCCAGCGAAAAATGGCTTGTTTGAACAGTTGCTGCATGCGGTTCAGAGCCTTGATCCGGTGGCTTCGGGCGTATTACCCGACCAGCCGCAATTGTGGAGCAGCCACGCGGCGCAGTGGCGGGAAGCGTGTTCGGCACACGTGGATATTGCTGTAAAAGATGAATGGGTCAACACTGCCGCAGCTACCACAGCAGTCAATGTGTACAGTGATATTGAGGCGGATGAAGCGGCATTGAACAGGCAAATGCCCATGGTGCCGCTTGCACAGGATAACCATGCGCTCACATTAGGCTCGGTGCTGCATCAGGCGTTGGAATGGTTCAGCCAGCCGAATCCACCGCATGAATTGAACGACGAATGGCTGAGCGAGCACTACGCGATCAGCCTGTCTGAGGCGCAGCAGGTGCGCCAGTGGTGCGAAACGATTGTTCATCAACCGCAATGGCGCGCATGGTTTGACCCGACGCAGTACGATGAGGCGCACAATGAAATGAGCCTGATGACGGCGGATGGCCAGATCAAACGTATGGATCGCTGGGTGCGCGAGGGTTCGACGATCAGCGTTTTGGACTACAAAAGCGGCTGGGATGCGGTGGCGCTGATGGCGTATGAGCAGCAACTGCGCGAATACGTCACGCTGATGCAGGACATTTATCCCGAATGTGCGGTACGCGGTTATTTATTGCGGGTTGATGGCGTGGCGCATGAGGTGAGGTGAGATAAAAAACGCACCAGAGTGGGTGCGTTTTTTATCGTGCGATGCCAAACATGAATAATATTACCAATAGCCCAGCACTTTCCACCAGCCGAAACCGACCACCACCCAGACGATGAGGTTGACCACGCTCATGACGAATCCCGCTTTCCACCATTCGCCCAGTGTCGTGTAGCCCGAGCCGAAAATCACCGGCGACGTACCCGTTGCATAGTGGGTGAGCGTCATCATCAGGCTTGAGGCGGCGGCCATCAGCAGGGCGAATAACATCGGCGGCGCGCCCAAGGCAATACCGGCAGCGAAAAAGGCACCGAACATCGCTGTGATGTGTGCCGTGGTGCTGGCAAAGAAGTAATGCGCATACATATACGCGAGCAGCAGCAAGGCGCTGGCGGCAAACCAGCCCAGCCCAATGTGGGTAATGCCGCTTTGCAAACTTTGCGAGAACCACGCAATCAGCCCGAGTTTATTCAAATAGGAGGCCATCATAATCAGCGCACTGAACCAAACGATGGTGTCCCACGCGCTTTTCTCTTTCAACACGTCGTCCCATGTCAATACGCCTGTCAGCAACAACAGCACCAAGCCCAATAAAGCGGTTGTGGTCGGATCAACCGCCCAAGCGCTGCCGAAAATCATTGCAGGTACACCTGCCCACAGCAACAGCAGCACCGCAAAAATCGTCAGCATGATGCGTTCGCCATGGCTCATCTTGCCCATTTCAGCGAGTTTTTCTTTGGCAAACTGCGCGGCGTTCGGCGTATTTTTGATTTCCGGCGGGTAGAGCCAGAACAATACCAGCGGCATCAATAAAATCGCGGCCAGACCGGGCAACAGCATGGCCAAAGCCCATGTACTCCACGACAGTTGGATGTTTGCGCCTGTGGCGTCTGCAATCAACTTGACCACCAGCGGGTTGGGCGCGGTCGCGGTGATGAACATAGCCGAGGTGATCGGATTGGCATGGTAGTTCACCAGCGCGAGGTATTTACCAATGCGCCCTTGTGTGCCCTGTTCGGGATCGGAATCGTAGCTCGCGGCGATGGATTTCATAACGGGGTGAATCACCGCGCCGCCACGAGCGGTGTTGCTCGGTGTGACTGGCGCAAGCACCAATTCGGACAGCGCCAAGCCATAACCGATGCCCAAGGTCTTTTTACCGAAAATCGAGATGAAATAGTAGCCGATGCGCGCACCCAAACGGGTTTTGATCAAACCGCGTGAAATCATGATGGAAAAACCGATCAGCCAGATCAGCGGATTGGCAAAGCTGCTCAAGGCATCCTGAATCGCCGCGCCCGGTTTGTCAGCGGTGACGCCGGTGATCGCGACCAATAATATGGCGATGAAGGCAATCGCGCCGATGGGCATGGCTTTGCCGATGATGGCCGCGATCACACCGATGAACAGTGCCAGTAGATGCCACGCTTGCGGTGTGACGCCGGCAGGAATTGGAATGAAGAACCAGATAACGAGCGTAATCAATGCAGCTATCGCTGCGGGGAGAGGTTTGAATCCCATATTTTTCTCCTTTTCAGAACATCACTCAAAAAAATTCCTACATTTAATTATCAAAATTCTATTTTTTTACTATGTTTGTATCATAACGCAGAATTATGTTGATTTTCGGAAACAGTCCTATCTTTAGGGAAGTTGGTGTTTTTTTCGTGCGTCAAAAATCCCGCTTTGGCCAAAAAGGATCATCGTTCACCAGTGCAGTCGTGTTAGACTGTGCATCGAAGAATTAAGGAAGCACGGAATAATTCCCACCATCTGCGCTGGCTGTTCCGTGCTTTCTTACGCGCGTCTGTGACCGAAATGATTCATTGTTTGTCTATTTGATTGTTTGAGAGGAATCCATGTCTTTGTCGTCTTTGCCCATGACCCCGCTATTTCAAATCACGCCGGATGAAAAGGAGTTGCCGTTGATTAACGATATTCGCCTATTGGGACGGATATTGGGTGATGCGGTACGTACCTATGCAGGGGATGAGTCGTTCGATCATACTGAGACCATTCGTCAGGCGGCGGTGCGCTTTCGTAAAAGCGAATCCGGTCTGTCCGGCTCGATTGAGGAGCAAAACGCGGCGCACGAAGCGCGCAAAATTTCGGTCGATCTGTGCGAACGTTTGGGCAATGCACAGGCTTTGCGCGTGATTCGTGCATTCAGTCTGTTTTCACTGCTGGCCAATATTGCCGAAGACGTGCATCAGATTCGCCGTCGCCGTTACTACCGTTTGCAGGGTGCGCAGCCGCAGGTCGGGACGCTGGCGCGCTCCTTGGCGAATTTACAGGCGCGTGGCGTGTCGGCCAAAGACGCGCTCAAGGCGATGTCGCGCGTCATGGTCGTCCCGGTGTTGACCGCGCATCCGACGCAGGTACAGCGCAAAACGATATTGGATTTGACGCGCGCATTGGCGCATCGTTTGTCCTTGCGCGATTCGGCGCAGTTGGATGAGGAAACCGAGCAGGAGCTGCTGGCGGACATCGAGCGTTTGGTCAAAACCTTTTGGCAAACCGCGATTTTGCGTAAATCCAAATTGCATGTGATCGATGAAATCAATAACGCGGTCAGCTACTATCCAATCACCTTTTTGAAACGCATTCCATCGCTGGTTCTGCGCTACCAAAAAATGGCGCGCCAACTCGGTATGGCTGAGCCGGAGGTGCAGGAATTATTGCCGATGACCATGGGCATGTGGATTGGCGGCGACCGCGACGGCAATCCGTTCGTCACCGCGCAAACCTTGCGCGAATGTGCCCATGCGCAGGCGAAAGCCGTGTTTGCGCATTATTTGGACGAGCTGCTGTCTTTGGGGCAGGAATTGCCGTTGTCTTCGGAAATCACCACGATGAGTGCACCGCTGCTCGCTTTGGCGCAGCAGTCGGGCGACGACTCGCAGCATCGCTCATATGAGCCGTATCGTCAGGCAGTCGTTGGCATGTACGGGCGCATGGCGAAAACTGCGCTGACGCTGTGCGACATGATCGCGACGCCGGAGCCGCGCATTAAAAGTCTGCCGCCGTATGCCAGCGCAGAGGAATTTGCACAGGATTTGCAGGTGTTGGCTGATTCGCTGCGCGCGAACAACAGCGCGGCTTTGATCGAAGGGCGTTTGAACGAGCTGATCGAAGCGGTGCATATTTTCGGCTTTCACTTGGCGACCATTGATCTGCGTCAAAATTCCGAAATTCACGAATCCTGCGTGGCCGAGTTGCTCAAAAGTGCGGGCTTGGTGGATGATTACAAAGCCTTGGACGAGGCGCAACGCCGCCAAATTTTGCTGGAGCAATTGCATTCGGCGCGCGTGTTGAGCAGCCCGTGGGTCACCCAAAGCGATTTGCTGCGCGACGAACTGGCGATTTTTAATGAAGCGCGCGTGCTGCGCGCGCAGTTTGGCGCACGCCTGATTGAGCAGTCGATTATCTCCAAATCCACCAGCGTGTCGGATATGTTGGAGCTGGCGGTGCTGCTCAAAGAAGCCGGTTTGGTGGCGAGTCAACCCGAGCCGCGTTGCGCGCTCGGCATCGTGCCGTTGTTTGAAACCATCGAAGACTTGCGTGCGGCGCCTGCGATCATGCACGACTGGTTCGGCATTGATTTGGTCAATGAATGGCTCAATCGCCGTGAACGCAAGCAGGAAATTATGCTTGGTTACTCGGACAGTAACAAAGACGGCGGCTTCCTGACCTCGATTTGGTCGTTGTACGAGGCGCAACAGGCGCTGATCGAGACCGCGAATCAGGCCAAAGTACAGGTATCGTTCTTTCACGGGCGCGGCGGTTCGGTCGGGCGCGGCGGCGGCCCGTCATATGAAGCGATTTTGGCGCAACCGGCGGGCTGCATGACCGGCAAAATCCGTTTGACCGAGCAGGGCGAAGTGATTGGTGCGAAATACGCCGACCCGGATATGGGGTTGCGTAATTTGGAAACTCTGGTGGCAGCGTCGATGGAAGCCGTGGCCAATGACGTCGGCGAAACCAGCGACTGGTCGCGTTTTGAACCCGCGATGAGCGAAATGTCCGATTTGAGTTTCAAAGCTTATCGCAAACTGGTTTATGAAACCGACGGCTTCACCGATTTTTTCCGTGCTGCCACGCCGATCAACGAAATTTCACAGTTGAACATCGGTTCGCGTCCGTCGTCGCGCAAGCCGTCACAACGCATTGAAGATTTGCGCGCGATTCCGTGGGTATTCTCGTGGGCGCAGGCGCGCATGATGTTGCCCGGCTGGTATGGCGTCGGTTCGGCGATTGAGCAGTGGGTCGGAGCGGATGAAACGCGCTGGGACGAGTTGCGCCAGATGTATCAGCAATGGCCGTTTTTCCAATCGGTGATTTCCAATCTGGATATGGTGATTGCCAAAACCGATATGGCGATTGCCAAACGCTACACCGAATTGGTCGAGGATGCGGCGCTGGCCGAGCGCATTTTCGGTGAAATCATTGCCGAATGGAAGCGCGTCGTGCATGCCTTGTTCATCGTGACCGGGCACAGTGCGCTGCTGGCGACCAATCAGACGCTGGCGCGCAGTCTGCGCAACCGATTACCTTATCTTGATCCGCTGAACTATTTCCAAGTTGAGTTGCTCAAACGCTACCGTGCGGGCGATCACTCCGAAGCGGTACAAGATGGCATTCACATCGCGATCAATGGCTTGGCAGCCGGTTTGCGCAACAGTGGTTAAATGCGATTGATTCGCTGTAATTTATGACCTGATCAATGCGGATAAGCATTTTTAAATGAACTTAACGCCAAAATCGAGTGTTCGAATCGGTTTTGGCGTGGTTTGATTAAATTGCATTAAAAATACATTACTGTAAATAATTGATCGTAACTGCTTGTAAAATAGGGCAAAAACGAACGATCGTGCCGTTAAAAAACGCAGGAAAACTTGTCAATCGCATAAAAAATACTGTTACAATAGCGCAGTAAATCAACTGATTTATTTTTTCGACCAATGGAGAGAACATGGAAAACATCGAACAACGCGTCCGTAAAATTGTTGCTGAACAATTGGGTGTGAACGAAGCCGAAATCAAAAACGAATCATCTTTTACCCAAGACTTGGGTGCTGACTCTTTGGACACCGTAGAGCTGGTGATGGCTTTGGAAGACGAATTCGAATGCGAAATTCCTGATGAAGATGCAGAAAAAATCGCGACCGTTCAACAAGCGATTGATTACGTAACAGCACATTCTAAATAATTGATTAAGTCCAAACGACTTGACGGTTTTTAAAGTGTCACGATAAAAGAGACCCGTTAGGTCTCTTTTATTATATAGACGGCGATTCAAAACAGATGCGGTGCGCTGTTTTGAACCTGTACGCGGAACAAAGAGGTAGGCTATGAGTAAACGCAGAGTGGTCATCACGGGTTTGGGCGCAGTGACGCCCTTAGGCAATGACGTTGCCAGCACATGGAATCAATTGATTGCCGGTCAGTCGGGCATTGCGACGATCAGCAAGTTTGATGCCAGCGCGATCAGTAGCCAAATTGCCGGCGAAGTGAAAAATTTTGACGTGAGCGAATACATCGGGCAAAAAGAAGCGCGCACGATGGATACCTTTATTCATTACGGTTTGGCGGCAGGGATTCAGGCGTTCCGCGATTCGGGGATTAACGTTACCGAGGAAAATGCCGAGCGCATCGGCGTGATCATTGGCTCGGGTATCGGCGGTTTGCCGTTGATTGAAACCAACTGCGAGAGTTTGTTCAGCAAGGGCCCGCGTCGTGTGTCGCCATTTTTGATTCCCGGCTCGATCATCAATATGATTTCCGGTCACATGTCGATCATGTATGGTTTAAAAGGCCCGAATTTGGCGGTGGTTACTGCGTGTACCACTGGTACGCACTGTATCGGCGAAGCCATGCGCATGATCCAGTATGGTGATGCCGACGCCATGTTGGCCGGTGGCGCGGAGTCTACAATTTCTGCGCTGGCGATGGCTGGCTTTGCCAATATGCGCGCGCTCTCGACGCGTAATGACGAACCCGCGCGTGCGTCGCGTCCGTGGGATGCCGATCGTGACGGCTTTGTGATGGGCGAAGGCGCTGGCGTGTTGATGCTCGAAGAATACGAGCACGCCAAAGCACGCGGCGCGAAAATTTATGCTGAGTTAGCGGGTTATGGTATGAGCGCGGACGCCAATCATATGACCGCGCCGTGTGAAGACGGTGACGGCGCCATGCGCTCCATGCGCAACGCCATGCGCGATGCGGGCGTGAATCCAGATCAGGTGAACTACATCAATGCGCACGGCACATCCACGCCTCTCGGTGATGTGGCTGAAACGGTAGCAATCAAACGTGCATTGGGCGATGCGGCGAAAAATGCGATTGTCAATTCGACCAAATCCATGACCGGTCATTTGCTGGGCGGCGCGGGTGGTGTGGAATCGGTATTCACAGCGTTGGCCGTAGCGCACCAAAAATCACCGCCGACCATCAATCTGGACAATCCGGGTGAAGGCTGTGATTTGGACTATTGTGCCAATGTCGCGCGTGACGCGACCATTGAGATTGCCATGAGCAACAACTTTGGCTTTGGCGGAACGAATGGCACCTTGGTAATGAAAAAAATCTGATGCGTACATGTATACAAAAAGCGCCGGTGATTAAACGGGCGCTTTTTTATATGCGGTTTTTGGTGAGTCATGGGCGATTTTCTGTCGTAAAATGAATTAATACTTGCATGAATTTAAAATAACCCTTATAATACTCGTCTTGGTTACGGAAGCGTGGCAGAGCGGTTGAATGCAGCGGTCTTGAAAACCGCCGAGGGTGAGAGCCCTCCGTGAGTTCGAATCTCACCGCTTCCGCCAACCGAACTTGTTGTTTCCAAAACAACACTATTTTTCTGGCGCGGGGTGGAGCAGCATGGTAGCTCGTCGGGCTCATAACCCGAAGGTCGTAGGTTCAAATCCTGCCCCCGCAACCACAACATAGTCCAGAAAAATTATAATAGTCAAAACCCGCCGTCCTATCTCATTGGTTTTGATTGATCATCTTCTTATTTATTCTTTTAGTTTCATTGTTTTTGATTGTATGCGGTAGCTTACTCTGGCGCGAGCCAAGGTTTAAGCGAATGGTTGGAATACAACAAATGCTACGATTGCGGATTTACCCAATTGATGAACTTTAGCATAATGCTACAACCCATTGAGCAGTCCCCATGACACCTAATGAAATCAAACGCATTACCGAAGCGCTGATCCTCTGTCACGACGCGCCGATGAGCTTGGCGCAAATCAAGGCGGCACTCAATATAGACATCAACAATGATACCTTGCGATTGCTACTCGATGAAATCAAAGCCGAGTGGTCGGAACGCGCGGTGCATCTGACACAGGTTGCGACCGGTTATCGTTTTCAAACGGCGGCAGACGTGTTGCCCTATATTGATCGACTGCGTGCGGAAAAGCCGGCGCAATACTCGCGTGCGGTGTTGGAAACTTTGGCCATCATTGCCTATCGTCAGCCGGTTACACGGGGCGATATTGAGGATATTCGTGGCGTCACGGTATCGTCGCACATCATTAAATCGCTCGAAGAGCGCGGCTGGATTGATACCGTAGGCCATCGGGAAGTCCCTGGTAGACCCGCGTTGTGGGCAACGACCAAACACTTTTTGGATGATCTCGGTTTGCTGTCGTTAAAAGAATTACCCGTATTGCTGGGGCAAGAAGACGGCGATACCGGCCAATTGGAGCTGGTCACACATGAAGCCAATGACGCGGCCAAGGATCAAGAAGCCCCCGAATCCAACATGGACGCAGCCGACCCTGCGGATGCTGTCATGCTCGATGAGCAACAATTAGAACGCATGACCGAATCGATTCAAACCTTAGCACCCGTACTTGAAGTTGATAGTCATTCAATCACGACAGAGCCGCAGCACATCAATCTATCCTCAACCGAACCGCAGCCCCCATCCAATGTAAGCGATCATGTCGACGCCGACAGTACCGACGCGGATACGGAACAACACAACAATCCCCCCATCGCATAAATGCTCGCATCGAGCGTATGCGCCACATCAGAATACAGAATGAACACCATGAGTGATACAGAACACAAACCCGCAAAAAAGAAAAGTACCCTACTGCGTGGTAAACACGGCGTGCGCAAACGCACTCAACGCGCCACATCGGCCGATGCAACAGCACAAACCACACCCAATCGCACCCCAGAACGTGTATCAGAGTCTCAGCCGCACGACGACTCATTGCCTGAGCAATGGGGTTGGCAAGAAAAATCCGAAAGCAACAAACCAGCCCGCACCGGTCAGCGCTTATACCGCGCAGGCGTGCGTTCGGCGCGCAAACAAAATCAACACACAGGCAAAGCAGTTGGTGTGACGGATACTGCTTCCGCTGTAGAGGACGAAGCGTTCGGTGCGATTGAGCACGAACACGAGCACAGCGAAGTGGATTTGGACGGTACGGTCAAATTGCAAAAAGTACTGGCCGATGCGGGCATCGGCTCGCGCCGCGATATGGAAGAATTGATTATCTCCGGTCGCGTTTCGGTCAATGGCATGCCCGCGCACGTGGGGCAACGCATCACCGATGACGACCAAGTGCGCATCAACGGCAAACTGCTACAACGCAAAAAGCTCACGCCGACCGTGCCGCGTATTGTGATTTATCACAAACCCGCAGGCGAAATCGTCAGCCACAGCGACCCCGAAGGCCGCCCGACCGTGTTCGACAAATTACCGTTCACGCGCAAAGGCAAATGGTTGGCGATTGGTCGACTCGACTTCAACACCGAAGGTTTGCTGATTCTCACCACTTCCGGCGATATTGCCAATCGCATGATGCACCCGCGTTACGGACACGAGCGTGAGTACGCCGTGCGCGTGCTTGGCGAAGTCACCGATGCGCAATTGCATCAACTGAAAAACGGCATTGAACTCGAAGACGGCTTGGCCAGCTTCTCCACCGTAGAACATCTGGGTGGCGAAGGCGCGAACCGCTGGTTGCGCGTGGTCATTTCCGAAGGGCGCAACCGCGAAGTGCGACGCATGTTCGAGGCCATTGGCCTGACCGTCAGTCGCCTGATTCGCGTGCGCTTCGGCCCCATCATTTTGCCAAGCCAACTCAAACGAGGTCGTTCGCAAGAGTGGGAGCGCCCGCAAGTGCTGCAACTCATGCGCGAATTGGGCTTGAACACCGCGAGCAGCGCACAACGCAACAAACACGCGCATAACGATGGCGAAGCCGTGCCGCAAGACGCACACCTGATGAGCGCCTTTGGCGTCGATCACAACCGCGATGCCGGATTGACCGGACGCGAAGTCCGTGGCACGCGTGGTGCTCGTGCGGGTGGTGATGCGAAACGCGGCTCAGCGGGAATCGGTGGCGCAGCACGCCAGCCAAGCGGCTTGGGACAAAATCGCGCGCAACGTGGCACTCAGCAACGCACCACGGCGCAACGCGGCAAAACCCAACGCGGACAAAGCCTGCGCACCCATATGGAAGGCGCGCCGATGAACCGCAGCGGTGGCGTGACGCGCAATAAAAACCCGCGCGCTCAAGCGGCGGGTGAGGCGACTGAAGCAGGTCGAGTCGTTCGTGGTAATCGCACCAATCGTACGGATCGCACGGACCGCGCAGATCGGAACCACAATAATCAACGCACGCAAGACGGTCAAAATACCTCATTCAGTGGCGATCGAACCGCGGCGCAACGCAAATCGCGTTCACCGTACGGCGCGCGTCGCCAGAATGATGGCGCTGCTGCTGCGCGCACAACACGAGCGCCGCGCCCAAGCAATCGCGGCACACGCAACAAAAATCAATAAAGCGTAAATACGTTGGACGAGATGAAAAACGGCGAACTTAGGTTCGCCGTTTTTTTCTGTTTCAGAACATATGTCTGAGAGCATATGTCTCAGAGCGTTAATTGGCTGAGACTTTCCACTTGATATTACAACCCAGCGATGGTTTTTGCCCTTCGGGTGCAGGTTGTTGCGCCAGAACGGCGTCCAGTGCGTGGCGCAAGTCCGCGCCGTTGACTGGCTCGTCATTGCCCGGGCGGGCATTGTCAAATTGGCCGCGGTAGTACAAGCGGTGTTGCGCGTCGAATAGGTAAAAATCGGGCGTGCAGGCCGCATCGTAGGCGCGTGCGACGGTTTGCGTTTCGTCGAACAGATAGGGGAAGCTGTAACCGTGTTCGCGCACGGCTTCGATCATTTTTTCGGGACTGTCGTCGGGGTAGTTGGCAACGTCATTGGCGTTGATGGCGACCACGGCGACGCCGCGCTGCTGGTATTCTGCGGCCATTTGTGCAAAGGCGGCTTGGATGTGAATGACGAAGGGGCAGTGGTTGCAGATGAATGCGACCAGCAGCGGTTGTCCGTTAAAATCGGCGAGACGAACGGTGCGTCCGCTGGCCGGCTCGATCAGCGCGAAGTCGGGTGCGGGTGTGTTCAATGCGAGCATATTCGATGGGGTGCGTGCCATGGTTCCTCCTCTGGTTTTATGTGGCGTCGGTGCGCACGCTTGCCTGCCATGCGCGTAAGACGGGCGTGATGGCGTGCAATTGCGCTTCTAAAATGGCGTTGGGGATATTCGCCGGCTCATTTTCGTGGTCGGCGGCAACGGCGCCTTGATCCACGCTTAAAACGGTATCGAGCAGCATCAGCCACGCGTCGTACCACAGCGCGGGCTGGTTGGGGAAATCGCCGCCGCGTCCGCGCGAGTCGGCGAGTGAGGCGTGCAGCAGGTCGCGAAAACGCTCGGGACGGCGTAAACCGTCGCAGCGCTTGATGATGTTCAGCGCCGTACTGGGTCGCAATTCACTCAGTTTGTAAAAATTGGTGTGCTCAAAAGTAATGAGTCGCGCATAGTCGGCGCAGGCGCGCGGGACCTTGAGCCGCTCGGAGAGGGCTTTGGCCAGAGGCACGCCACGTGCTTCGTGCCCTGTGTGGCGCGGTAAAACGTCTGCGGGTGTGGCGGCTTTGCCCAAATCGTGGCACAGCGCGGCGTAGCGCGATTCGAGGTTGAGATTGAGCTTGGCGGCGTAATCTATCACCATCATGACGTGGACGCCGGTGTCGATTTCGGGGTGGTAGTCGGCGCGTTGCGGCACGCCGAACAGCGCGTCCACTTCGGGCAGCCATTGTGCGAGCAGGCCGCATTCGCGCAGAATTTCAAACATGCGCGAGGGTGTGTTTTCCATCAGTCCACGGGCGATTTCCTGCCAGACGCGCTCGGGTACGAGGGCGGCGGTTTCGCCGTTCGCGACCATCGTGCGCATTAATTGCATGGTTTCGGGTGCGACGGTAAATGTCGGCCAGCGCGCGGCAAAGCGTGCCAGACGCAGGATGCGCACGGGGTCTTCAATGAAGGCGGGTGAGACGTGGCGCAATATTTGATCGCGCAAATCTTGTTGGCCGTTGTACGGGTCGATCAATTCGCCCAGTGTGTCCTGACCGTCGTTTGGATGGTGATCCAACACCTCGCGCGCCATGGCATTGATGGTCAAATCACGCCGCGCCAAGTCCTCCTCCAGCGTGACGTCGGGCGAGAAATGCACGGCAAAACCGTTGTAGCCTTGTGCGGTTTTGCGCTCGGTACGCGCCAGCGCGTATTCATCGTGGCTCACGGGGTGTAGAAATACGGGGAAGTCCTTGCCCACGGCGGTGTAGCCCTGCGCCAGCATGGCCTCGGGCGTGCTGCCCACCACGACGTAGTCGGCGTCGTTCGGCGTCAAGCCCATGAGTTCGTCGCGCACCGCTCCGCCAACGCGGTAAATGCGCGGCGGTGACAGGGGTGTGGCGTGCGGCTGTTGGCTCATGGGGCGTACTTTCAATGCGTGGTTGGTGGCGTGGCGGCAGTTTCCTGCACCAAAATATAGGGTTTCACCACCACTGTCCACAGCTCGGTGTTGTCGGCAAACCAGCGTGTCGCCAGTTCGTCCCTGACGTGAGCCAGCTCACCCGCGTCAAACCAAGTTTTGACCGTGTGGATGTCATCCAGACTCATTTTGGTAGCGACGTCCACTAAGTCCAGCTTTTCGGCAACGTGCAACACCACGCCTTGCGCGAAGAAGCGTTGCAATTCATGCCAGTTCACGCGCGCGGTTTCGCCGTTCAGTTTCGCGTGTTCTATTTCGTTTAAAGTGTGTTCGGACATGGTTTTTCTCAATCATGCTTAATCTTTTTACTGGGTTCGCCGATAGAAAAAATGATGGCAAACGGCTACAATAGCGGGGATTTGCATCATTATTTTTTTCGGCGGATTCGGCTTGCATGATACCACGAGCCGTTTACGAACCCAATACCGAACGCCGAACACGTTCCATAACGCCTATCTTTTTTATTTCTTATGAGCCAAACGACAGAACCATCCCGCCGCTTCGCCGGCATGAATCGCCTGTACGGTGACGGCGCGACCGAGCGCCTCGCGCAGGCGCATGTGTGCGTGGTCGGCGTTGGTGGTGTTGGCTCCTGGGCGGTGGAGGCTTTGGCGCGCTGCGGCGTGGGCACGCTGACCTTGATTGACGCCGATCATGTGGTTGAATCCAATGTGAATCGGCAGATTCAGGCGGTCACCGATAATCTGGGCAAGGCGAAAATCACCGCGTTGCGTGAACGCATCGCGCAGATCAATCCCGATTGCGCGGTGCATGAGGTGGATGATTTTATTGATGCGGACACGTTGGCATTATTGCCTGCGACAGCAGACGTGGTGCTCGACTGCACCGATCAGGTCAAAGCCAAGTTGGCGATGATTGCGTTTTGCAAACAGCGGCGGCAAAAACTGCTGACTTGCGGCGCGGCGGGCGGTAAAACCGATGCGACGCGCATCGTGCAAAGCGATTTGGCATACAGCATTCAAGACCCGATTTTGGCGAAAATTCGCCAGCAACTGCGTCGTGAATCACGCTCATCGCGCTCAACGCACGCGGGCGCAGTTCAACAATCCAAAAAGCCCATCAAAATGGATGTGCCGGTGCTGTACTCCGATGAAGCGGTGCGTTATCCGGCGGCGAGTGCAGCGGTTTGCGCTGTGGGTGATGCGCCGATGGCAGCGGCTCCGCAGGGATTGAACTGTGCTGGATTTGGCTCCTCGGTCATGGTCACAGCCAGTTTTGGTATGGCGGCAGCGCAGTGGGCGGTGGCGCAGATCTTGGATATGAAAAAAGCACGGTGAACCGTGCTTTTTTATTAAAGTATGACTGGAATTTATTGGGTCTCAGTCCATTTTACGATTTTTTTCCCTTGTTTTAGCGTGGCTTCTTGGCCTTTGGCTTCCCAAGTTAAATCGCCCGCTTGATACACCGCGCCTTTTGCCCATGCTTCGGTTTGTTTCAATGTTGCATTCTGACCGCCGAGCGTCAGTGTGACTTGAGGCGGTGTTGTTGAGGTATCGTAGCGGGCGGTGAGCATGGCGCCATCAGCCGCTTTGTATTGTCGAATATGAACGTTTGGATTGGCTTGCGTCGACGCAGCAGGGGCTGCGGTCTCTGCGGCGGTTACCGGAGCAGCGCTGCTTGGTGCCGGAGTGTTGGCGCCGGCATGATTGGATTTTTCCGCTTGTGCGCAGGCGCCCAGTGCGATTGTTGCTGCAATGGCGCTTAACAACAGTTTGTGAGATTGAATATTTATCGTCATATGAAACTCCCTTTTTGTGATTTCGACTGGAAAAACGGTAGTGAAATCAATTGATTGTCATTAAATCATTTAGGTTCAGCGGTTTCTGAACTGTTATATTATAACGTAGCGATTTTTAGGAAGTGTGTTTGGGGCGCGATTTTTTTGTAAGCGATTGATTTGATTCAGAATTGACTGAGCCAAATACGCACACGCATGCCCAATTCGCTGGTGTAGCCGGTTTGAATATGACGAATTTGGCCGTCGGTATCTATGACCAAAAACGAGGGCACAGCCACCAGTCCGAAAGCATTGAGCAGTGTGCCTTGTTCATCCAGCAGCATATTCCAGTCGTGGCCGCGCTCGCTCAGGATGCGACGCACCTCATTGGCCGAACCGGACTGGGTGGCAATGGGGATGATCAGCAGGTTTTTATCGCGAATCAGCCGGTTGATACTGTGTTCTTCGGTACGGCAGATGGGGCACCATTCCGCCCAGAAAATCAGGGCGATGGCTCGGTCGGGGTGCTGTTGGCGCAATTGACTGAGGCTCAGCGTGCTGCCGTCCAACATGGGTGCGGTGAATCCGGGGGCAACGTTAGGAACGTCGCGCGTGCGCCACGCATTTACGCCCCAGAGCAGAATGATGAGCAAAAGCGCGGTTCCCAGCCATGAAGACAGATGCTTTTTGGTGTATGCAACGATTGATGTTGCGGTGGAGGTCGTTTTGCCGCGCTGATTGATATTCACTGATGAAAACTCACTTGGACGGATCCCAGAGTTCTTCGAGGTTGTAGTAGGCGCGAATCGGCGCTTGCATGATGTGAACCACGATGTCGCCGCAATCGACCAGTACCCATTCGCCGGTGTCTTCGCCTTCGGTGGAGAGGACGTCGCCGCCGTTATCCTTGACTTTTTCGTGCACGTTGTTCGCCAGTGCGCGGGTTTGGCGGTTGCTGGTCGCGGTGGCGATGATGACGCGGTCAAATTCGTCGGTCAGACTTTCGGTGTTCAGGACTGTGACGTCTTGGGCTTTCATATCGTCCAAGGCATCAATGACGATGGCTTCTAATTGTTCGATTTCCAATGTATTGGGTTGACGGCTCATGTGACAAACTTTCTTTTTAAAATGAAGACGTTATTGTACCGAAAATCGGCTTTTCCCGCGCACTTTCCGTGGGGTTGCTGCGCGGATTTCAGCGTTCATCCAACTGTTTTAAGCGCAATTGGGTGAATTGTTCAAACATTTTGCATTGCTCGATCAGCCAATTTTGAAAAAGCACCAAGGCGTGTGATTGATTGCTCCGATCCGGCCACACCAGATGATAGGCGCTCTCGTGCAGCACCATGCTGCGCGATACTTGCTTGAGCCGACCGGCCTGAATGCCGTTGGCCGCAATCGACCAGCGTGTGAGCAGTAAGCACATATTTTGCTCGGCCACCGCGAGCGCAAGGTTTGAGTCATTCACGCTTAACGAAGGCACATTGTCCGCAGGCTTGGTCTGGTATTGGCTCGCCCACAGCCCGCGATCATTGACGATCATGAAAAATCCGCGGGCGTTTATTGCTTCTTCCACCGTCTGCTCCAGATGATAGCGCGGGTCGCTGGCTCCGGCCACCAGCATCTGCCAATCGGACATCAGCGTGATTTGCTTGGTACCATCGCGGGTGATATTGCCCATGCGAATGGCGCAATCGGCTTTGTCGGTTTCAAAATCGACTACTTCCAAACTGGCATTCAAGATCAACTGGATATTCGGATGTTTTTCGTACCAATCGCGCAAACGCGGAATCAACCAATGCGTGGCAAACGAAGGCAGCAGCGAGATGTGCAACACATCCTCGCGTAAATGGCGCGATGCGTGCTGCGTCGCCTGCGCGATGAAACTGAGCGCCTGCCGCACCTCGTAGGCGTACACCCGACCGGCGGGCGTAAGCGCAATGCGTTTGCCCTCGCGTTCAAACAGCGGCGTGCCGATCAATGCCTCCAATTGCTTGATTTGGTGACTGATGGCGCTGTGCGTCAGGTGCAATTCCTCGGCGGCGCGGGTCACGCTGCCCAGCCGAGCGGCGGATTCAAAGGCGCGTAATGCGGGCAGGGGTGGTAAATCTCTCATGATTTTTAAATTGCTATGTGAATTTAATTCACATATTAATAGAAAAAACATCGATTGTTGCATGTGTTTGGACGCGCTAATATAGCTCAAAGTCGTTTGCATCACGACTTCTGTGTGGTGGCTACGAAATATCTATTAAAAAATATTCACAGTAAAGGAGTTGCTATGGAGCTGTTCATCGGTAATAAAAACTATTCGTCATGGTCGTTGCGCCCGTGGTTGTTGATGAAGCATTTTGATCTGCCGTTTACCGAGCGCATGGTCGGTGTCGCTGGACGCGGGCCGAATGATTTACATCGCGGTTATTCACAAAACGGCTTGGTGCCGTGTTTGCACCTCGAAAATGAGTTTCAAATCTGGGATACCTTGGCGATTGCTGAGTTTTTAGCCGAGTCCTTTCCTGCCAAACATCTGTGGCCAGCCGATCGACTGGCGCGGGCGCGCGCCCGTTCGGTCAGTGCGGAAATGCACTCGGGATTTGGCAGCTTGCGCGGCGCGATGGGTATGAACATCAAGATGCGTTTGCAGGGTGCGCCTCTGTCTGCTGAGGTGGCATCGGACGTGGCGCGCATAGATCAGATTTGGACTGAAGCACGTCGCCAGTTTGGCGCGAGTAGCGATCAACCGTATTTATTGGGCGCGTTTTCCGTGGCGGATGCGATGTTTGCGCCGGTGATCTGGCGTTTTCATAGTTATAATGTCCCTGAGCACGCCGAGTTATCCGATGAGTCGCGCGCCTATTTGGCTACGATGCTCGCACATCCGGCCATGCAGGCGTGGGAGCGTTCGGCTTTGGCCGAGACCGAGGCGCTGGCGCACTACGATACGGCGGCGTTGGCGAATTTTGGTGGTGTTCGTTCGGTTGAATAACAGCGGGAGGTTGTGATGAGTGCATTTACAGAGACAGACAAGGGCGCAGGCAATGTGCTGCATTTATATACCGATCAGGATTTGGCCAGCCCATATGTGATGTCGGTATTCGTCGCATTGACGGAAAAGGGCTTGCCGTTTGAATTGCATACCGTGGATTTGACGCAGCGGGCGCAGCATGCGCCTGAGTATGTGGCGATTTCGACGACGCGGCGCGTGCCGACTTTGACTCACGGTGATTTTGTGTTGTCCGAATCCTCGGCGATCACGGAGTATTTGGAGGATATGTTCCCCGATCATGCGATTTATCCGATAAACCCGCAGCAGCGCGCGACCGCGCGGCTGGTACAGGCGTGGTTGCGCAGTGATTTTCTACCGATTCGCGCGGAACGCGATACCGAGGTGGTGTTCTATGGGGCGCAACGGGCGGCACTGTCGGATGAGGCGCGTCGCTCGGTGGATAAATTGGTAGCGGGTGTGGCGCGTTTATTACCGGATGGGGCGCAGAATTTGTTCGGCGAATATTGTATTGCCGATACGGATTTGGCCATGATGTTGATGCGGTTGGTGGCGCACGGTGATGATGTACCCGCGCCACTGCGCGCGTACGCGATTCATCAATGGCAACGCGCCAGCGTACAGGCGTGGGTGCGGCATCCGTGGCGCTGATGTGGCTGAGGCTTAAGGAAATATGGAAAAAGTAAAACCCTATTGTTTCCGTGCTTAGGATTGGAAATTTTGTCAGGGAAGCTCTGACAAAATTTGAGCAAAATCAAAATATTGAAATTGCGGATGCTGTCAAGTGTGCCGACCTATGTAAATCCTTGATCTGAAAAACATATTTATTCCGCGTTTTCTTAATTTTGGTCTATGCTGCGCGCGAGCATATAGCGTGCTACGGTGCGCGAGGCTTTGGTGACCTCATCTTCGGTTGCGCGGTGGCCGCATTCGTGGCAGTTTTGGCCGGTGAATTGACGAAGCCCCATTTCGTCGCTATTGCGTGGGAATTCGTGAAAACAGATCGGGCAAGTGAAGTGGTTCATGATCGTTTGTGCTCTGTGTGCTATTGGTAATATAGGTCTTCGTCGGCAGGATGCGTTTGACGCGACCTTGGAACAAGAGATGTATTATTAATAACGTTGTGTCATTAATTTAAATCATATTCTGTATTTTAGGTTTTTTTGTGAATGTGCGCGCATGGTAGCGCATATTTTCGCTTTTTTGACAGTGCGTGCGGCATTTTTGCATCATTCGGACCGTGTTTGTCATGAGGCATCACGTAAATACGGGCTGTTTTTCAGATTATCAAAGCAGGTTTGGATGATCGCCGGCGCGTGTTGCAACAGATTAAATGCCTGCGGATTGTCCAGCCATTTGGCGGTCAAACCCGAAGCGGTTGAGATGAGCAGCAGTACGGCTCGTTCGGTGTTGAGCCTTTGATCCAAAATCTGCTTGCGTTTGCATTCGTTGATGATGTTGTTGAGCAGTAGATCCCAGCGACGGTGGTATTGGCGGGTCAATTCAACAATGCTGTGGTTGCGCTCTGTCTGTTCACAACGATAGTACAAAATGGTATTGTAAGAATTAATCGGGTTGTTTACAGTTTGTTTGATAAAAGTAATTTTGTAGTATCTCGTAGGGGGTTAAGTTATTTAATGATTTGTGAGGTTTAACGGTATTGTAAAAGTTAATGAAGCGATTAAGTTCAATTTGTCGGTGCAACGGGTCTTTAAATTGAATTTTCTCGTGCCACATTTGCATCAAGGTACGAATGACTCGCTCAGCTTTGCCATTGGTTTGAGGTCTGGCGATGCGAGTAAAGCGCTGCCCGATGTTGTGCTGTGCGCAGGCTTGAACAAATGCGTGATGGGGTGTACCTCTATACTCCTTGCCGTTGTCTGAGTAAATGTAGTCTATCTCATAAGGGCATTGAGCCAGCAGATGTTCCATCAGGAACTGCGCAGAACTGAATTGGGTTTTATCGGGCAGGATGGCGGCGTAGAGTTCGCGCGAGTAGTCGTCTATCGCGACGAACAGATATTCGCGAGGTTGCGTGTTGTTTTGCCCTTTGATTAGGGGCAGACGTTTGGTGTCAACATGTACCATTTCGCCGGGATAGGATTTGTTATACCTTTGAGCTTCACGCTTGAGTCGAGCTTGGATACTCAACTCAATTTTAGCCAATCGTTTAAGCCCATATTGGATCGAACGATAGCGAGCATTGGTGCTGTCGCTCGGTGCAAATTGTTGTAAACGCGCTTTTTTCAGCGCTGAATAGATGGTAGGGCGACTTACTCGGTAGTGTTCTGCCAAGTGCGTCACCTTCCATTGTCGACCTTGATATAAGCGCCATATTTCCTCTCGGTCTAACGGGGTTAGGCGGACTCGTTTGTGCATATTCATTTCAGTATTTTCTCCGAAAATACTGTAAACAACGCGTTAATTTTTTACAAATAAATCCTCTTTATTTTTGAAATGCCAATACAGTGCACCGCGCGTCACGCCGGCAGCTTTGGCAATTTCGTCCAGTGAGGCTTTCGATACGCCGCGCTCGTAAAATACATTCAGCGCTGCATTCAATAAGTTGCTGCGGGTTTGTTGGGCTTCTTCTTTGGTTTTGCGCATAAAAATTAACAAATGATCATGAAGACGACATGCGGATGGTTTATCGTGGTGCAGGATAACACAAAATGCGCGCCAAAATGGATTTAACATACATTAGCAAATGTATGTATAATTCGCGCCTGAGTTCAAGCGGTTTTGTTTATCATGAAATGGCCGCGACGCAGCGATATGAGCTGGTCGCTAATGGGCTGATTATGTTGAGCGGGCTTATGGACTACATGGATGTGATGGCGAATAGGGTGCCGCACATAACTGTTTGCCCTTGTTTTCTTCAGAGCGATGGAACCAGCTTCGCCGTTCGAGTGGCTGGGTGAGTCGAATCGGATTTGGGATGGCATTGATACAATGGATGGGATCATGAAACACAAGAAAAAGAATCATATGCGCTGCGTGGGGCGCTCTGGTGTGCTGGCGCTGGCGGCGGTGGCCGCCTTTGGCCTGAGCGCGTGTAACAAAAATGCCAATCAGGTCGGCGCGCAACAGCCGCCTGCGCCGGTGGTCAGCGTACTGACCGTCGAGCCGACCGTGGTTACGCTGGACAGCCAGTTGACCGGACGCTTGCAACCGATTCGTGAGGCGCTGGTGATTGCGCAGGCGACGGGTGTGGTGAAAAAGCGCCTGTTTACCGAAGGCAGCGAGGTCAAAGCCGGTCAATCGTTATTTCAAATCGACAATGCGCCGTATTTGGCGAATTTAGAAACTGCACGAGCCAGCTTGGCCACGGCGCAGGCCAATTTGGCCAAAGCGTCGGCGGATGTGACGCGCTATCGTCCGCTGGTTCAGGCCAATGCGATCAGTAAACAAGAGTTCGACGCGGCGATTGCGCAGGAGCGTTTGGCGCGCGCACAGATACAAAGCGCCAACGCAGCGATCCGCTCGGCACAGATCAATGTGGGCTACGCCAGCGTTTTGGCGCCGATTTCCGGTCGCATTGGCAAAGCCTTGGTGACTGAAGGCGCGCTGGTCAGTCAAGCCGGCGGTACGCAATTGGCCTTGATTCAGCAGACCGACACGCTGTATGTAGACCTGAGCCAATCCGCCTCGACAGTGATGAAATTGCGCCAAGCGATGAGCGAAGGCAAGCTGGAGATGATCAACGGCAATGTGCCGGTTACCATTATTTTGGACGATGGCAGCGAATACGGCATCAAGGGGCGTTTGCTGTTCACCGATTTGAGCGTCAACGAAAACACCGGTCAAGTCAGTTTGCGCGCCGAAGTGCCGAATCCGGGTGGCTTGCTGATGCCGGGTATGTTTGTTCAGGTCAAAATTCCGCAAGCGCAGGTGAACAACGCCGTATTGGTACCGCAACAAGCGGTCACGCGCGGCACGAGCGGCGACATCGTCATGGTGGCGAACGAAGACGGCACGTTTGCGCCGCGTCCTGTGACCATCAGCCAAAATCAAGGCACTAATTGGGTCGTCACCGGTGGCTTGAACCCGGGCGATAAAGTGATTGTTGACGGGATGGCGTTGGTACAAATGAGTGGCTCGAAGAAGGTTCAGACAAAACCGTGGCAGGCCGAGGTACAACCCACCGCACAACCTGCTGCGCCGGATGCCCATGCGCAGCCAGCGGCAGCGGGTGAGCAAAAAAATGACTCGGCCAAGCCTGCCGAATCGACTAAGCCCGCCGAATCGGCCAAACCATAAGGGGGCGTGATGGCAAAATTTTTTATTGACCGCCCGATTTTTGCGTGGGTGGTGGCGATCTTCATTATGCTCGCCGGTATCGTTTCGATTCGCATGCTGCCGGTATCGCAGTATCCGCAGGTGGCGCCGCCGACCATTACCTTGACCGCCGTTTATGCCGGTGCGGACGCGCAGACTTTGGAAGACAGCGTGATGTCGGTGATTGAACGCGAGATGAATGGTCTGGAGGGGCTGGATTATATGGAGGCCACCTCCTTGTCCAACGGCGTTGGTACGCTGACTTTGACCTTCAAGACCGGTACCAATAGCGATTTGGCGCAGGTGGATGTACAAAATCGCCTGTCGCGTGCCGAGCCGCGTTTGCCCAGTCAAGTGCGGCAGACGGGGATTCAGGTAGAAAAATCCAATTCCAACTTCCTAATGGTGGCGATGTTTGCCTCCGATGATCCGAATGCGGATCTGGCGGCGGTGAGCGATTATGTCGCGCGCAACATTCAGCCGGAATTGCAGCGGGTCGAAGGCATTGGCGGCGTCACGTTGTTTGGCGCCGAGCGCGCCATGCGCGTGTGGATTGATGCGGACAAATTGCGTAGTCTGAATTTGAGTGCGACCGATGTTACCAGCGCGATTGCGGCGCAAAATGCGCAGGTTTCGGCAGGCAGTTTGGGCGATTTGCCGAACAGCCAAGGGCAAACGATTTCCGCTACGATTACCGTTCCGGGTCAACTGAAAACGGTCGATCAGTTTAACAATATCGTGCTGCGCGCCAATACCGATGGCTCGGTGGTGCGTTTGCAGGATGTGGCGCGGATTGAACTCGGCTCACAGTCGTATGCGACCTCGGCACGGCTGAATGGCAAACCGGCGGTCGGCCTTGGTATACAGTTGACCAGTGATGGCAACGCATTGGCCTCGTCCCAAGCGGTTAAGGCGAAATTGGCGCAGTTAGAGCCGTATTTCCCAGCGGGCGTGCACTCGAAGGTGCCGTACGACAGTTCGACCTTTGTCGGTATTTCGATTGAAGAGGTGGTGAAAACCTTGGCCGAGGCGATGGTTTTGGTCTTTCTCGTGATGTTGCTGTTCCTGCAAAACATTCGCTATACCTTGATTCCGACCATTGTCGTGCCAATTGCTTTGCTGGGCGCATTCGCGGTGATGCAGGCGGTGGGAATGTCGATTAATGTGCTGTCGATGTTCGCCATGGTACTGGTGATCGGGATTGTGGTCGATGATGCGATTGTGGTGGTGGAGAACGTCGAGCGGATTATGGCAGATGAAAAACTGCCGCCGCTACAGGCGACGCGCAAGGCCATGTCGCAGATCTCCGGCGCGGTGATCGGGATTACCGTGGTGCTGATCGCGGTGTTCATTCCGATGGCGTTCTTCTCGGGGGCGACGGGGAATATTTATCGGCAGTTCTCGGTGGTGATGGCGGTGTCGATTGCGTTTTCGGCATTTTTGGCGCTGTCTTTGACACCGGCCTTGTGCGCGACGCTGCTCAAGCCGATCACGCAGGATCACCATGAGAAAACCGGCTTTTTCGGCTGGTTCAACCGCAAATTCACGCATGGCGCGAAAAAATATGAAAACGGTGTTGCGCGGCTGCTGCGTCGTGGCACACGGGTATTGTTGATGTATGTGGCTTTGATCGCGATTGCCGCGTTTGTGATGATGCGCTTGCCGACCTCGTTTTTACCGACCGAGGATCAGGGTTATATGCTGGCGAGTATTCAATTACCGCCCGGTGCGACGCAGGAGCGCACGCTCAAAACCATTCAGACCATGGAGCAGTTCGCTATGAAGCAACCCGAGGTGGAAAATGTGGTGGCGATTGCGGGCTTTAGCTTCACGGGACAAGGGCAAAATATGGGTCTGAGCTTTATCACCCTCAAAGACTGGTCGGAGCGCAAAGCCGCAGGCTCGGATGCAACTTCGGTCGCAGGACGGGTCACTGGCGCGATGATGCAGCAGGTGCGCGACGGTTTTATTTTTGCCTTGACGCCGCCGGCGATTCCCGAGTTGGGCAGCAGTTCGGGGTTCAATTTCCAATTGCAGGATCGTGGTGGCAAAGGGCATGAGGCTTTGCTCGCGGCGCGCAATCAGTTGCTCGGTATGGCCAGCCAAAGCAAACTATTGACGCAGGTTCGCCCGGATGGCATGGAAGATGCACCGCAATTGCGTCTGGACATCAACCGTGATGCGGCCAGCGCGCAGGGCGTGAGTTTTGCCAGCATTGCCAATGTGCTGTCCACCGCTTTGGGTTCAAGCTACGTCAATGACTTTCCGAACAACGGTCGCCTGCAACGGGTGATCGTGCAAGCGGATGTGCGCGATCGAATGCAGCCTGAGGATATTTTGAAACTCACCGTGACCAACAGCAGCGGCGTGGCCGTGCCTTTATCGAGTATGGTGACAACCTCGTGGGTCACAGGACCGATGCAGACCGTGCGCTACAACGGCTATCCGTCTATGGCGATTACCGGCAGCGCGAGTGCCGGTCACAGCAGTGGTGAGGCGATGGCGGAGATGGCGCAATTGGCGGCCAAACTGCCGGAGGGCTTCGGCTTTGAGTGGACCGGCCAGTCGAAAGAGGAGCAGGCTTCTGGCTCGCAATCCGCGATTTTGTATGCGTTCTCGATTTTGGCGGTGTTTTTGTGCTTGGCTGCGTTGTACGAGAGTTGGACGATTCCGCTGTCGGTGATTTTAGTCGTGCCGCTCGGTTTGCTCGGCGTGGTTTTGGGCACTTGGGGGCGAGGCTTGTCGAATGACATTTATTTCCAAGTCGGTTTGGTCACCGTGATCGGTCTGTCGGCGAAAAATGCAATTTTGATCGTCGAGTTTGCCAAAGACTTGCAAGCACAGGGTAAAAATGCTTTCGAGGCGGCGTTGGCGGCGGCGCATTTGCGTTTCCGTCCGATCATCATGACTTCGCTTGCGTTCATCATGGGGGTCGTGCCGCTGTATTTCTCCAGCGGCGCCAGCTCCGCCAGTCAGCGCGCCATCGGTACCAGTGTATTTTGGGGCATGCTGGTGGGGACTTGCTTGGCGGTATTTTTCGTACCGATGTTCTACACGGCGGTGCGTTCGTGGTTCAAAGACACCCAACGCCAGCAAGAGCGTTTTCACGAGCACGCTGTGGCGGCGGGTATGACGCCTGACTTGGTGGAACAGTATGTGCATGAGGCCGAGGAAGGGTTAACTGAACAGGAACGCGAAGCTTTGCACCACGCGGATGAGCCAAAGTCAGACGCGGACAAGGCAAAAGAGTAAGGATGAAGATGATGTTGAACAGATTAAAACCTTGGTCTACCGGTGCGTTGCTGGTGGTCATACTGTCGGGCTGCTCCATGGCGCCGAGGTATCAGCAGCCAACCGTGATGGTGGCGCCGAGTTTTCCAACCGCAAACATTGCGACGCAAACCGGCGCTGTTGCAGCCAGCAATCTGGGCTGGCAGGAATATTTCACCGACGCACGTTTGCGCCAATTGATTGAACTGGCCTTGGCTAATAACAAAGACCTGCGTGTCGCCGCATTGAATGTCGAAGCCGTGCGGGCGCAGTACGCCATTGCACGAGCGGATCGCTTGCCCGCCATTGGTGCGACCGGCACAGGCACCAAAGCGCGCGTGGCCGAGGATTTGAGTGCGGTTGGGCGCAGCTATATTACCGAGTCGTATAACGTCGGGCTGGGCGTAACTGCGTTTGAATTGGATTTGTTTGGTCGGGTGAACAGCCTGTCGAATGCCGCGCTGAATCAATACTTCGCTCAGGAACAGGCGCGCGATGCCACACAAATCAGTCTGATCGCCAGCGTGGCCAAAGCCTATTTTGCCCAGCGCAGTGCGCAGGCCAATATGAATCTGTCCGAGCGGGTGCTTAAAACCCGCGAGGAAAGCAAACGCCTAACGGATCTCAAATTCAAAGCCGGTGTGATTTCCGCGATTGACGTCGATACCGCTGTGTCGCAGATCGAAGCGGCGCGCTCTGATTACGCCGCAGCCGAGCGCAACCGCGATCAGGCGCGCAACGCATTGGTGCTCTTAGTCGGGCAGCCGCTGCCGGAAAATTTACCTGCCGAGGCGCCATTGACCGCGCAGTTTGCCAATAGCGAATTGCCGGTCGGCTTGCCGTCCGAAATTCTCTATCAACGCCCCGACGTGCGCCAAGCCGAATTCGCCTTGCAATCGGCCAATGCCAATATCGGTGCGGCACGCGCTGCATTTTTCCCGCGCATCAGCCTGACCGGCACGGTTGGTAGCGGCAGTGCGGAGCTAAGCGCCTTGTTCACCGGTGGCAACGCGACGTGGAGTTTTGTACCGCAAATCACCCTGCCGATTTTCACATGGGGACAGAACAAAGCCAATCTCGATTTGGCCGAGGTGCGTAAAAATATTGCCGTGGCGCAGTACGAGCAAACAGTGCAATCCGCCTTTCGTGATGTCGCCGACGCTCTGATCGCACGTCGAACCCTGCTGCAACAATACCAAGCGCAACAACGCAGCGATAAAGCCACTGCCGAGCGCTATCGTCTGGTCAATATGCGCTTCCAGCACGGCGTATCCAGCTCGCTCGAACTGTTGGATGCCGAGCGCAGCAGCTACGCGTCGGCACAAGCGCTGCTGCAAACCCAACAAACCTTGCTGGAAAACCGAGCCGATTTGTACAAAGTCCTCGGTGGTGGCTTGGTTTCCAAAACCCTACCATCAGAACCGTCTGAGCCAAGCGAGCGCACCACGCAGTAATAAAACCCTTCTACCTAAGAAAAAACCTCCTGCAAATGCAGGAGGTTTTTATGAGTCTTTGTTGTAACTTGTTGTTTTTAAAAAGCTTTGGCAGAGAGGAAGGGATTCGAACCCTCGATACGCTATGAACGTATACACGCTTTCCAGGCGTGCGACTTCAACCACTCATCCACCTCTCTGTTGCGTTTTACTATTGTACAACGTGTACTGCGGATATGCACCAAGCTGGAGCGGGTGATGGGAATCGAACCCACGTTTAGAGCTTGGGAAGCTTTCGTTCTACCATTGAACTACACCCGCGCACATCCTTATACCTCAATTACTGAGGACGTTATTATAGCGATTTTGTGCGTTGTGCGCGAGCTTTTGTGTACGAATCAGGTGAATTTTAATCCCGATGATTGATTTGGCTCATGACACGTTGTTTTTCGCGTTGCCATTCGCGTTCTTTTTCGGAGTGGCGTTTGTCGTGCTGCGCTTTACCGCGCGCCAGTGCGATTTCACATTTGATTTTGCCGTTTTTGTAATGTAGATCAAGCGGAACGAGGGTGAAGCCGCGTTGCTCAACTTTGCCAATCAGGCGTTTGATTTCATCGGCTTTGAGCAGTAGTTTGCGCGTACGCGTCATATCAGGGCGCACATGGGTGGAGGCGGTGAGCAGCGGGCTGATGTGTCCGCCGAGCAGCCACAGTTCGCCGTCGCGCACGATGACGTAGGTGTCCTTGAGCTGGACACGACCGGCGCGGATGGCTTTGACCTCCCAGCCTTCGAGGACGAGACCGGCTTCGTATTTCTCTTCGATGAAATAGTCGTGGTAGGCTTTTTTGTTGCTGACGATGCTCATGGTGTTCCTGTGGTTTTTAGCGGGGTTTTTCGTTACAATGCCGCTTATTATCTTTGCTATTGTACCAAAGTTTGCCTTATGCCTCGAGTTCATAAAACCGTTGTGTTACCGTATTCTCAAGCCCAGATGTACGATCTGGTCGAGCGGGTGGAGGATTACCCGAAATTTTTGCCGTGGTGCGGCGGTGTGACCATGCACAATCGGACGGAAACGAGTATGGATGTGACGATCAAAATCGCTTTTCGTGGTCTGCATCAATCGTTTCGCACGGTGAATCGCAATACGCCGCCGTCGGCGATGGAGATGCGTTTTCGCGATGGGCCGTTCAAGCATTTGGTCGGTAAATGGCGCTTCGAACCGGTTGCTTTGGCCTCGGCGCAAAAGGACGGTCAGGGTGTGCGTGTGGTGTTTGATCTGGATTATGAGTTTTCCAATAAGTTGTTTGCCTTGGCGATCGGGCCGGTATTCAATGTGATTGCACAGACCTTCATGGATGGGTTTGTGAAACAGGCGAAAGCGCTGTATGGATAAGCCGACTATTTCGATCAGTGTGGTCTACGCTGAGAGTGACACCACATGGTTTCGCCGTGAATTAACGATGCAGGAGGGCGCGACGGTGCGCGATGCTTTGGCGTGCAGCGAAATTTTGGCCGCACATCCGGAGTGGTCGTTGGAGCAATTGGTGGTTGGTATTTTCAGTCATCGTCGTTCATTGGATACGATTTTGCACGATTTGGATCGAGTGGAAGTCTATCGGCCATTAAAAATTGACCCGCGCGTTAGCCGCAAAGATCGGGTTAATAGCGTGAGAGATAAGCGCAAATGGCGTCAATTCAATAAAAATAATCAAAAATAAAAATTGATCGCGCAAAAAAGCGAACGACCGTGTTTTGTTTTATGTTTCGGTTGTGCGTACAATATTCCTCGGAAATAGCCCGCCTGCCTTTGTTTTACTGTATCTGAATGAAAGGTCATCGGGGCTTTAATACGCATCATCAGTGCATTGCGAGGCAATCATGTATTCAAAAATTATCGGTACCGGCAGTTATTTACCCAACGAGGCGGTGAGCAACGATGAGCTGGCCGCTCGCTTGGCCAAGGACGGCGTGGAAACGTCGGACGAGTGGATACGCTCACGCACCGGCATCACCCAACGGCACATTGCCAGCCCGAATCAAACCAGCAGCGATTTGGCGATGTTCGCCGCGCAATCTGCTTTGGAAATGGCGGGCGTGGGCGCGTTGGAGATTGACTTGATCATTGTCGCGACGACTTCGCCGGACATGACTTTCCCCAGCACGGCTTGTATTTTGCAGTCGAAAATCGGCGCGGACAATGCGGCGGCATTTGATGTGCAGGCGGTGTGCAGCGGCTTTGTCTACGCGTTGACCACGGCAGACGCCATGATTCGTGCGGGTCAGGCGAAAAAGGCGCTGGTTGTTGGTGCGGAGGTGTTCTCGCGTATGCTTGATTGGCGCGATCGCGGAACCTGTGTTTTATTTGGCGACGGTGCGGGAGCGGTGGTATTATCTGCCTCAGACGAACCGGGTATTTTGGCCAGTAAAATTCATGCCAATGGCCGTTTGAATTCGATTTTGCAGGTTTCCAGCTCGATTCAAAACGGGCAAGTGGTCGGCAATCCGTATATGTATATGGATGGTCAAGCGGTCTTTAAAAACGCGGTCACGGCGCTGGGCGACGTGGCGGTTGAGGTGCTGGAGTCGGCGAAGATGAGCGCGGAGCAGCTCGATTGGTTGATTCCGCATCAGGCGAATATCCGCATTATCCAAGCAACGGCCAAGCGTTTGGACTTTCCTATGGATAAAGTCGTGGTGACGGTGGATCAACATGGCAATACCTCGGCGGCTTCGGTGCCATTGGCACTCGATACGGCGGTTCGTGACGGACGCATTCAAAAAGGACACACCGTGCTGGTACAAGGTGTCGGTGGCGGGTTCACTTGGGGTGCGAATTTGTTTAGATTTTAACGAAGAAAGATAACTATGAGTCAGAAGCCCATTTACGCACAAATCATCGGTACGGGGCGTTGCTTGCCGAACGAGCCGATTTCCAACGAAGTATTGGTGGAGCGCATGGCGCGGCAGGGTGTGGAAACTTCTGACGAGTGGATTCGCGAGCGCTCGGGCATTACCCAGCGCTATTGGGCGAACGATGATCAGCCGGTGAGCGTATTGTCCGAGATCGCCGCGCGCAATGCGCTGGAAATGGCCGGTGTCAGTGCCGAGGAGTTGGATTTCATCATCATCGGCTCTTCCACGCCGGATATGATTTTCCCGTCGGCCGCGTGCTTGGTTCAAGCCAAATTGGGCGCGAAAAACGCCTTCGCAATGGACGTGCAGGCGGCATGTACCGGCTTTGTTTATGCCTTGTCCGTCGCCAACTCGATGATTCAATCGGGACAAATCAAAACCGCGCTGGTCATCGGCGCAGAAACCATCAGCGACGTACTCGATGAGCAAGATCGCACGACAGCGGTGCTGTTCGGCGATGGCGCGGGCGCGGTGGTGGTGCGCGCGTCGGACGAGCCGGGTATTCTCGCGTGCAAACTGCACTCGGACGGCGAGTTGGCCAATGTCCTGTACGGCGACGCGAAAATTCGCCAAGGCAAAGTGATGGGTGATCCGCGCATCAAAATGGACGGACAGGCCGTGTTCAAAACCGCCGTGACCGTGTTGCCCGAATGCGCCGAGGAAACTCTGGCTGCGGTGAATATGCCGATTGAGCAACTGGACTGGTACATCCCGCATCAAGCCAATATCCGCATCATCCAAAGCGCGTGCAAGCGTTTGGGCTTCCCCATGGAAAAAACCGTGGTGACGGTCGATCAACATGGCAACACCTCGGCGGCCTCGGTGCCGTTGGCGCTGGATACCGCCG
The DNA here is from genome assembly GCF_055380425.1 of Puribacter membranae. NCBI lineage: Bacteria > Pseudomonadati > Pseudomonadota > Betaproteobacteria > Burkholderiales > Burkholderiaceae > Puribacter > Puribacter membranae. Next base: position 1,324,445 of record NZ_AP040167.1, on the reverse strand, counting down.
TGCGCGACGGCCGCATTAAAAAAGGTCAAACCGTGTTGATGCAAGGCGTCGGCGGTGGCTTTACTTGGGGTTCGGTCTTGATGCGTTTCTAAGCGTTCGGCTTAATATTGATTAAATCTCAACGGAGTATTCATGAAATTAGCGTTTGTATTCCCTGGCCAAGGCTCGCAAGCCGTTGGCATGCTCAACGACATGGCCGATTTGTCCGTAGTCAAAAATACCATCATCGAAGCCTCCGACGCGCTCGGACTTGACCTGCTGGCGATGATGCAAAATGGTCCGGCAGAGGATTTAAACCTGACAGTGAACACCCAACCGGTGATGCTCACTGCGTCGGTCGCGTTTTACCGCGCATGGCTTGAGGCGGGAGGTGCGAAACCCGACATCATGGCCGGACACAGCTTGGGCGAATATTCCGCACTGACTGCGGCGAATGTATTGAGTTTGACCGATGCGGTCAAACTCGTACGTCTGCGCGCGCAAGCGATGCAAAACGCTGTACCGGTTGGCGTTGGCGGCATGGCAGCGGTTTTGGGTATTGACGACGCGGTGGTGAAACAAGTTTGCGCCGATGCGCAAGCGGCTACCGGCGAAATCGTCGAGGCGGTGAATTTTAACTCGCCCGGCCAAGTCGTGATCGCCGGTCACAAAGGTGCGGTTGAAAAAGCCTGCGAACTGGCCAAAGCAGCGGGTGCAAAGCGTGCGCTGGTGTTGCCTGTGTCTGCGCCGTTCCACTCCACCTTGTTGCAGCCGGCAGCGGAAAAACTCCAAGCCGCGTTGGCAGAATTGAATTTACATACGCCTGAAATTCCGGTGGTGAACAACGTCGATGTGCGCATAGAAACCGATGTGGCGCGCATCAAAGACGCGCTCGTACGCCAAGCATGGCATCCCGTGCGCTGGGTTGAGTGCGCGCAATTCATCGCCGAGCAAGGCGTCACCGATATGGTCGAATGCGGCCCGGGCAAAGTGCTGGCCGGTTTAGCCAAACGCATTGACGCGCGTCTGGCCGGTCATGCCTTGGTTGACCAAGCCAGCCTGAATACCATTCGCACGGCACTGAACAACTAAATTTGCATAGAGCAGGGCGAAGTTCGCCCTGTTTTTTTATGAACCATTGTTCATCTAACATCACAAAAAATTGCTGAAGGAAACACTATGACAACTCAAACTTTGGACGGAAAAATCGCCTTGGTCACCGGCGCTTCACGCGGCATTGGTCGCGCGATTGCGCAGACACTCGCGCGCCACGGCGCCACCGTCGTGGGTACCGCCACATCGGCTTCCGGCGCACAAGTGATTGAGCAGGATTTGCAAAGCATTAACCCGAAATGCCGTGGCTTGGTGCTGAATGTCGCCGACGCCGAGCAAACCGATGCCGTATTGAGTCAAATTGAACAAGAAGTCGGCGCAATTGGCATTCTGGTCAACAACGCCGGCATAACCCGCGACAACATCACCATGCGTATGAAAGATGAAGAGTTCGACGACGTCATCGCCACCAATCTGCGCGGTGTGTTTCGCCTCTCGCGTGGCGTGATGCGCGGCATGATGAAAGCGCGCAACGGTCGCATCATCAACATCAGCTCGGTCGTGGCCAAAATGGGCAATCCGGGGCAAGCCAACTACGCCGCAGCCAAAGGTGGGGTTGAAGCCATGACTCGTGCGCTGGCGAAAGAGCTCGGCTCACGCAATATCACGGTGAACTGCGTTGCGCCCGGCTTTATCGCGACCGATATGACGCAAGCGATGGGTGAAGGCGCAATTGACGCGCTGCAAAGCCAAATTCCGCTGGCGCGACTCGGCCAAGCGCAAGACATTGCCAATGCCGTGCTGTTCCTCGCCTCAAGCCAAGCCGATTACATCACCGGTCAGGTCTTGGGCGTGAATGGTGGAATGGATATGTAATATGTGAGCATATTTTCAGCTTGCCAAGCCCCAACGGATCGTTGGGGCTTTTTTATTGGCCGGTTGAATATCCTCAAGGTTCGTTTTATGATGCGAGTATCAATACAACATAAGGGAGACCCACGATGCACGCAGTTCATACGGTGATTGTTGGCGGCAGCGCAGCGGGTTTGGCCTGCGCCAAATGCTTGAAAGATCAGAGTTTGACTGATTTTGTGATTTTGGAGCAGGCCGAACACATCGGGCAAAAATGGCGCAATCATTACGAGCGCTTGCATTTACACACCAGTAAACAGTGGTCGCAGCTTCCCGGTAAAAGTTATCCCGTAGATCAGCCGCAATATCCGCCGAGAAACGCCGTTGTTGATTATTTGGTCGAATATGCTCGTGAGAATGACCTGCATCCGCAGTTCAATACCACGGCGCAGAAAATTGAACGCCAAAGTGATGGGCTGTGGCGGGTTGAGACCAGCCAAGGCCATTATCTGGCGAATTATGTGATTATGGCGACGGGAATGAATCACAAGCCGAAAATGGCTGAATTTGAGGGTTTGGATACTTATACAGGCCGGCTGTTACACAGCTCTGAGTACAAAAATGGTCAGCCGTTTGCGGGGCAGCAGGTGTTGGTGGTTGGTTTTGGCAATTCGGGTTGTGAGCAGGCGATTTGTCTGCACGAGCATGGTGCGTCGCCGTCGTTGTCGGTACGCTCGGGGGTGAACGTTTTGCCGCGTGATTTGTGGGGCATGCCGATTTTGGAAGCGAGTAAATTCACCAAGTGGATGCCGCCGAAAATCGCGGATTTAATCAATTGGCCGATTATTCGTTACTACATTGGCGACATTGCCCGATATGGTTTGAAAAAGCACCGCTATGGCCCAGCGGAACAATTGCGCAAGGAGAACCGCGTGCCGTTACTGGACATCGGTACGATGCGGTTGATTCGTGAAGGTCACATTACGGTTTATCCGAATATCCAGAAAATCGTGGGGAAGGCCGTGTATTTTGAGGATGGTCGTGCGCAGGACTTTGATGCGATTATCATGGCGACGGGCTACCGGCATAATTTGCGCGCGTGGTTGACTATTTCGGATGAGCGTTTGGCGGATTTGAAACAGCCGATTCAAAAGCAGCGTTTTGTCGGGCAAGATGGTTTGTATTTGTGCGGCTTTTATCTGTCACCGAACGGGATGCTGCACGAAATCGCGCATGAGGCGCGGTTTATTGCGCAGACGATTCAACGTCAATCAGTGGCGTGATTGGGCGAGTTGTGGTGTTGTATCGGTTGGCTCATTCGTTTTGCACCCGCACCGGTACGCGCGGGGCGAGCGCACACATCAGTTCATAACCAATCGTACCCGAGGCGCGGGCCACTTCGTCAATCGGAATGTTTTTCCCCCACAGTTCGACCGATGAGCCGATGCGTGCATCGGGAATCGGTGTTAAATCCACCGTGAGCATGTCCATCGAGACGCGTCCGACCAGTTGTGTGCGCACGCCGTCAACCAGCACCGGTGTGCCATCGGTGGCGTGGCGCGGGTAGCCGTCGGCGTAACCGCAGGCGACCACGCCGATGCGCATGTCGTGCGGGGCGATGAAGCGCGAGCCGTAGCCGACGCCTTCGCCTGCGCGGATGGTACGCACTGAGATCAGCTCACTGGAAAGGGTCATGGCAGCCTGTAAATTACATTGTGCGGCGGTTTTGTCGGCAAACGGTGAGCCACCGTAGGTCATGATGCCGGGGCGTACCCAATCGCCGTGGGTATCGTGTCGGGTCAAAAGCGCGGCTGAATTGGCCATGGATAAGGGCGCGTGCGGATGTGTCAGGCGGATTTTTTCGGTGCTTTGTTTGAATCGGGTCAATGCGTGATCCACGCCGCGTGGTAGGTCGGCGTTGGCAAAGTGGGTCATCAGGCCGATTTGACCGACGTGTGGTAGCTGGCGCAGTTCCGCGTACACGGCATCCACCTCGTCGCAAGCAAAACCAACGCGGTTCATGTCGGTGTTGAGTTTGACGTATATATCAATGATTTCATCTTCGTGTGCGGATGGGAGCGCGGCTTTGAGCCATTCGATTTGCTCGTGGTGGTGAATGACGACGGAGAGTTTGCGTTTGAAGGCTTTGCGGTAGTCGTCCGCGCTGAAACAGCCTTCGAGCATGAGGATGGGTTTTTCCCAGCCCATTTGACGCACGAATTTGGCATCAGAAAAATCGAGCATGGCCAATCCGTCGGCGCGCTCACACAATACGGGATAGATGTTTTTGACACCGTGACCGTAGGCATTGGCTTTGACCACGACCCACATCCGTGTCTCGCTGAACTCGGTTTGCCGGCGAACTTGTGCGAGGTTGTGGGCGATGGCGTTCAGGTGGATGGTGGCGAGTATCGGACGCGGCATGATGGGCTTTGACTAAAAATTTTGAAATTGACTGAGTGTCATTGTAGAGTGATTTGGGTAAAAAATCCATGCGCGGACGCAGTCTCGGAGCGCGATCAACGCTAATGAATAGGCGTATGGGTGAAAATCTTTATAACGGATAGGGGCGTTCTGTGATATAAAGATCAGGTTGCACTGTTTCCCAATAATATGAAAATCGCACGGCTGGCGTAGCGGATATGACGCTGTTGCTCCGAGTACGTCAGAATAGTCAAATATACACACATTTATATGAAGCGTCCTTTTTATACCGTATTAGCCGCTCAGTTTTTTTCGTCTTTAGCAGATAACGCTTTAATTTTGGCCAGCATTGCCTTGTTGCGCGAGATTTTGAATGATCCGACGCCGGGCGATACCGAACCGCTGCTCAAATTCTTTTTCACCATTGCGTATGTGGTACTTGCACCGTTTGTCGGCGCATTTGCCGATTCGCGTCCAAAAGGTACGGTGATGTTCATCACCAATTTAATCAAGGTGGTCGGTTGTTCCATCATGTTGCTGGGCGTGTCGCCGTTGATGGCGATGGTGATTGTCGGTCTGGGCGCGGCGGCGTATTCGCCGGCCAAATATGGAATTGTGACGGAATTGGTACCGGCCAAGGATTTGGTCGCGGCCAATGGTTGGATTGAGACTTTGACGGTATTGTCGATTATTTTCGGTACGGTCTTGGGCGGATTTTTGTCCTCGCCCGGCGTGCATACTTGGCTGGTCGGGCATTATCCAACGTGGTCGCTTAGCCCCGGTTTGACAGCGGTGACAATGATTTGTGTGATTTACGGCATCGCCGCGTTTCTGAACAAAATGATTCCGGATAGTGGTGTGCGCTACCGCAAGCAGCATATCCATCCGGTGGCGTTGACCCGCGAGTTTATCCAAAGCTCGAAAGTGTTGTGGACGGATAAACTGGGGCAAATCACTTTGTCGATTACCACGCTGCTGTGGGGGGTGGCGGCGGTGATGCAGTTTATTGTACTGGACTGGGCGCAGTTGGATTTGGGCAAGGATTTGAAGCAGGCCTCGTATATGCAGGCGTTTGTCGGTGTCGGTAGTACCCTCGGTGCGGTATTGGCTGCGCGTTATATTTCGATGCGGAAAGCCACGAGTGTGATTCCGATCGGGATGTTTTTTGGTATATCGCTGATCAGCATGATTTGGATTCGCTCGGTTTGGATGGCGTTCCCGCTGATGATGGGGATTGGCGCTTTGGCCGGATTTTTCCTCGTGCCGATGAATGCGATGTTGCAACACCGTGGTTATACGCTGTTGTCGGCGGGGCATTCGATTGCGGTACAGAATTTTAATGAGAACTTGAGTATTTTGGTGATGTTGGGCATGTACTATTTGTTGAAAAACTCGGGTATGACCTTGCATCAGTCCATTGTGATTTTTGTGGTATTAATTACGGTGTTGATGGCTTTGATCTATGTGTGGTATCTGTATAATCGCACACGGTACAATGCCGACGCACTCATTGATGAGATGCCTGACCACCATTGATGTTCTGAATGATATCGGCGGTGGCGGGGTTGTTTGTATTTTTAAAGGTATGAGATCAGTACGATGAATAATGCTGAGTTATTGGATTTGGTTCGACGGATTCCCGATCATCCGAAAAAGGGGATCCTTTTCTATGATATCACCACGGCCTTGCAAAGCGCGCAGGGTTTGCGGGCGGTGATTCGCGGCTTGCTGTCGCATTGCGACGGCCTGAAAATCGATAAAGTGATCGGTACGGAGGCGCGCGGATTCATTTTTGCGCCGACCATTGCGTATGAGTTAAATGCGGGTTTTGTGCCGGTGCGTAAGCCGAATAAGCTGCCGTTTAGCCGAATTGGTTTTGATTATGATTTAGAATATGGCACGGATCGTTTGGAAATTCACACCGATGCGATTGCGCCGGGTGAGAATGTTTGGATTGTCGATGATTTGCTCGCGACTGGCGGAACGGCGCACGCTGTGACCGAACTGGTCAAGCAGATGGGCGGCAATGTGCTCGGCCTGAGCTTTTTGATCGAGTTGGATGGGTTGGGCGGTCGTGAAAAATTGGCCGGTTATCCGTGTCATTCTTTACTGACTGTTCCGGGTTAATGCTCATATCAATAGAATAATAGAATCAATAGGGAGGATGCCATGAAACGTGTGTTACTTATCAGTTGTTTGATTGGTTCGGTGTTGGGCTTGGGGGCGTGTCAGAATATGGCGCAGCACTCTTCGCATAATGCGCACCATGCGAATCATGGGGATCAAGCCTCGGAAACCGCCGTGCGTCAGTCCATCGCGGTGGATCGCTCCATGGTGTATTCGTATCATTTGGGCACGGACGCGCATGCGAAGCCGTATTTGCTGATCGTGCTCAATGACCGTGGCGTGGCTGTGCTCAACGAGACGGCCAAGCGTGGTCAGCCGTATGACATTACCTTGGATGGTCGCAGCTATGCGCAGACGGCGCAGGTGAACACGGGCTTTTTGGTGTTGAATCCGGCGGATGCGGCGTGGACGGAGCAGAGTTTGGCGCGCTTATTGAAGTGACGGTGTAGTGCGTTACGAATGACGTATCAAAAAAACCCCAGCCAATTGGCTGGGGTTTTTTGCATTGTGAATCAACATTGCGGATGAATACGACCATGAATTACGAGCGTTTGCTCTTTCTGTCGCCGTTGCGTTGGGGTGCGTCTTTTCGCTCCGCAGATTTTGCCGAGGTTTGCGGTTTTTTTGCAGATTGAGCGCCTGATTGAGCACTTGATCGATGACCCGAATGCGACGATTTTTTGGTCTCACCCGAGCTCAGTTGGCTTTCCAGGACGAAATCGATTTTGCGCGTGTCGGAGTCCACCGCGGCAATGCGCACTTGCACCTCGTCGCCCAAGCGGTAGATTTTGCCGGATACGCGACCTTTTAGACTGTAACTGGCTTCGTCGTATTCAAAATAGTCTTGTCCCAACTCCGAGATATGCAGCAGTCCGTCAACAAATACGTCGTTGAGCGTGACGAATGCGCCAAATTGGGTGATCGATGATACGCGACCAGTCATGGTTTCGCCGATGAACTGTTTCATGTATTCGCACTTGAGCCACAGCGTGACGTCGCGGCTGGCTTCGTCGGCGCGGCGCTCGCACATGGAAGTGTGTTCGCCCAAACGTACCCAGACATTGTGCTGCGCGTCGCTCGGGGCGGGTTTTTGGTTCAATGATGGCTTAACGTCGTTGGCAAGCACTTTTTTGCGTGTGTCTTCGAGCAGGTTCAAACCATCCACCAGCGGAGCGTAGCGTTGGCCATGCAAAATCGCCTTGATCGTGCGGTGTACCAACAAATCGGGATAACGGCGAATCGGCGAGGTGAAATGGGTGTATGCGCTGTAGGCGAGGCCGAAGTGCCCTTGGTTATCGGGTGAATACACTGCCTGCTGCATTGAACGCAACAACAGGGTTTGTAACGTAACGGCATCGGGGCGACCTGCGACCTGCGCCATGACTTTGGCATAATCTTTGGGCGTTGGCTTGTCGCCGCCGTCCATGCGCAATCCGGCCAGCGTGAGATTGCGGCGCAGGGCTTCGAGTTTCTCTGGCGTCGGACCTTCGTGGATACGGTATAGACTCGGACGTTCGCATTGCGCGATGAATTCTGCTGCGCAGACATTGGCCGCCAGCATACATTCTTCGATCAGACGGTGTGCGTCGTTGCGCGTGCGAGGCAAGATTTCCTTGATTTTGCCTTGCTCATCCGACACGATATAGGTCTCGGTGGTTTCAAATTCCATGGCACCGCGCGCTTCGCGTGCCTTGAGCTGAATTTGGTAGAGCGCGTACAAATCTTTGATGTGCGGCGCAACCGCTTTGTGCGCCTCGGTCAACACACCCGTGCCTTCGGAAACGTATTCCCACACCTGCGTGTAGGTCAGTCGCGCGGCTGAGTGCATCACGGCGGGGTAAAATTGATATGCTGTGATTTGCCCGTCCAAATCAATCACCATGTCGGCGACCATGCACAGACGATCTACATGCGGATTGAGCGAGCACAGACCGTTGGACAGTTTTTCCGGCAGCATTGGCACGACGCGACGCGGGAAATAGACGCTGGTCGAGCGCAAAACTGCGTCCTCGTTCAGCGGCGTTTTGTCACGCACATAATGGCTCACGTCGGCAATCGCCACCAGCAAACGATAGGCCGTGGTTTTGCGGCCGCGTTTGATCGGCTCGCAATAGACCGCATCGTCAAAATCGCGCGCGTCTTCACCGTCAATCGTGACCAATGGCACATCGCGCAAATCAACGCGATGGGTTAAATCACTCGGAATCACGGTATCGGGCAATTGCGCGGTTTGACGCTCGGTTGCCTCGGAAAATACATGCGGGATATCGAATTTGCGTACTGCAATTTCAATCTCCATGCCCGGATCATCGGCGTTGCCTAACACCTCTACCACGCGACCGGTCGGCATGGCATAGCTGTCGCCATAGGTTTTCAGCGCCACCACGACCACTTGATTGGCCGTTGCGCCGTTCAAATCGTTTGCATCGAGCAAAATGTCGGAACGCAGGCGTACATCGTCCGGATTGACCAGCCAGACACCATTTTCATAAATGACGTGACCGACTACCTGCGATAATTTGCGCTCCGTGACCTCAACCACGTCGCCTTCGCGTTTGCCATTGCGCGCGGTGCCAATGATGCGCACGGCCACTTTATCGCCGTGCCATGCGGTATTCATATTGCGCTCGTTCACAAACACATCTTCGCCATTCGGGTTGATGATGAAACCATAACCATCGCGGTGCGCTTGCAACGTGCCGTACACCAGATTGTGCTCGCTGTTCGGCGAGAGCAGGCCTTTGGCGGAGATTTTAATGTCGCCTGCCTGCGCCAGTTGATCCAATAATTTTTGCAAACCCGACACTTTTGCCGGCGGAACGCCCAACTCTTGCGCCAGCGCCAACGTATTGATCGGGCGTTTATAAATCGACGCGTGGGTGAAAATCACATCAAAAATGGCCGATTTACCCGGCAAACCACTCATTTTGTCAATGCGTGTACCTTGTGTGGCTGATGGTGCGGGGGTGGAAGGAGTCGGCTCTGGTGCCGGTGCGGGTGTATTTTTCACGCGAGGTGTCAGCAAAGCCACGGATTGTTGGTTTTTTTTGACGCGGCTCGTAAGGGGTTTAGCCGTCGTGGATGGCTGCGTAGAGTGAGAGGTGGTGTTGTTCTTTTTTTGTAACGTTTTTTTAGAATTCGATTTCATTGATAAATTATGATAAAAAATAAAGTAAATAGTACCTATAGAAAATGAAACGCGCTATAATGCGAGCCTCGATTGAAATAGATTGGTACACGATACAGCAAAATTATGGCGAACGTGTGACTAATCACTCAATTAATGCCCAGGTGGCGAAATTGGTAGACGCGCTAGGTTCAGGTCCTAGTGGTAGCAATACTGTGGAAGTTCGAGTCTTCTCCTGGGCACCAATTTTATGACCAGAGACACCACTGGTTAGCAAGCAAACCCCGATAAACACTGCGATTTCGGGGTTTTTTGTTTTCTAAGTCCAGTATTTATGCGGTTTACAGAGGGATTTTTCTTTTAAATGCTGATTTTTGCTGGTTTTTTGCTAAACGTGGGCGACGTTGGGAAATGGTGGGTGGATAAAAAATTGTTGGTAACTTTGTTGGTAACTTTCTATAATTCTAAGATGGAACCTGAATCTATCCAAAAAAGTTACCAACAACGCCGCGCAAAGCCGCATGAATACAGGGTATAAAAAAATGAAACTACTCGATTCTCAAGTAAAGGCCTTTAAAGTTACCAACAAAGTGCAAAAAATCCCCGATGGTGGCGGGCTTTACCTGTTTGTGAACCCGAATGGTTCTAAGTGGTGGCGTTTCCTGTATCGCTACGGTGGGAAACAGCAGACGCTTTCGCTGGGGGTTTATCCCGATGTGTCGTTAAAGGATGCAAGGGAAAAAGCGGCGGCCATGCGTGAATCGCTGGAAAAGGGCAAAAACCCCAGTATTGAGCGCAAAGAATCGAAAATTAAAAAGGTCATGGAGCTGGGGGCAACGTTTGAAGCGGTCGCACGCGATTGGTTTACGGTGTGGAGTATGAAGGCAGACAAAAACCACGCCCCGAAACAATGGCAGAAAATCGAAAACCACCTATTGCCTGCACTGGGGTTCTATCCCATAGCTCACCTGACCGACAAGCCTACCATCCTGAATGTATTCAAAGTGATTGCCTTTGAAAAGGGCATACCCGAAACCGCCCGCAAAATGTTTCAGGCGTGCCGTGCGATATTCGCCCATGCTGAACTGCATGGATTGATACCGCATAATCCGCTGGCTGGTGTGTTGGTGGGTAGCATTGTGCCAAAGGTTAAAACTGAGCACCATCCACATGTAACACTGGACAAGGTGGGGGAACTACTGAGGGCAATAGACGGGCTAAAAGAGCCACATTCGCGCATAGGCTTACAGCTCATTGCCCTCACCTTTGTACGTCATGGTGAATTAATCGGCGCACGTTGGAGCGATATAGACTTTAAACGGTCATTGTGGATTATCCCCGCCGATGAAGTAGAACCAGACGGGCGGCGCTATGGTATGAAAATGCGTACTGAACACTATGTGCCGCTGTCCACCCAGGCGATTGAAAGGCTCAAAGAACTACGCAAAATCACAGGTGGAGGCCGCTATCTATTCCCCTCTATGAATGGTGGCAAGACTGCGATTATGAGCAATGCGGTCATGAGTAACGCACTCAAACGCTTAGGGTATCAGGGCGTGCAGGATGTACACGGGTTCAGGGGATTGGCGAAGAAGTGCATTATGAACCGCTGTGGCTATGCAGAGCAGATCGTAGAGGTACAGTTATCCCACCTCACAGGTAACGAAGTATCACGCGCCTATGGTTCAAAGGACTTCATGGCTGAACGCATTGAGATGATGCAGACATGGGCAGACTATCTCTATGGGCAACGATATGAGGGCGTGGCACGGCCAACATTGAGAGTAGTTGGTTAGCACCGTAGCCAAGCGGGTGAAGGCGGTGCAGAGGCAAATAGCGCGGCGGATGGGCGTGCGTGGTGATGAATCCCAGTAAAGGTATATGGCCTGATAAGCCACGTCTTTACTGGGATTAGTTTATAGTGCACAGTAAAGTTCACGGTGGGCGTGTGATTTGTGTCTGTAATCCTTGATGGTCAAGGGTTTGCGTGTTTGGATGAATTTTCACAGGCCGGAACATACGAAAAAAGTTGGAACACTGGAACAAAGCGAAAAATAAAACGTAACCGATTGATTATATTAATAATTGTCTGTTCCAGAATACACATATATTCTTGGAACAACTCTGGAACAACCTTGGAACAATAAATATCTTCCCTTCCTTGCTCATGGTCGACTGGTGGTATGTGGGCAATGAGGCGGCGGGGTCCCTGACGTTATTCTTTAAACTGCGGGTCGTAGGACTCGCAATAATAACCTCGGGTTATATAGAAAAGCTATGATTTGGTTTAGTTCTGGCCTGTACTGAAGGGCTTTTCGGGTGATTGGGTGCGTTTGGCTGAGATATGTCGGGCGATGGTAAAGCGATATTCATCCGAGGGTGCGCACGCCCTGCGGTGCGGCATTTTGATGGCCTGTGTGGCCTGTGTGTGGCTGGGTTGTTTGGCCGCTGAATCGGTTTAGTTTGCGACTGACCTCATGGCATTAGGCTTCGTCGGACAGTCCGGCGGCCTGCCGTGCGCTTTGGCGAATCTCTGCGAGGTCGTAGGGGCGTGAGGTGTTGATGTGTTGAACTTTGCGTGCGGCGGCCAATTTGTGGCTGAGTGATTCTATGATGATGGTGATGATTAAGCCGATGGCCGCAAAGACTGGTGCAAACATATACATGAAGGGCATCAAGACAATCACCAGAATAAACCACAGCCCCCACGAGCCACCGGCGTAGTACCAAGCCCCACCAAACCATACGGCGGCCATTGCCGATGCGGTAATGATTTGAGCGGCCGCTAAAGGCTTGTCTTGTTCGGGTGGGGTGTATTCGTGTTTGCGGTGCTTTTTGCGTTTGGACATGGTTAAAAAATGGTCGGCCTTAATTAATCTGATTTTGATTTGAATGCGTCAAATATACCTTCTGCCGCCCCTATCGCTAAGGCAATCGGGAATAGTAAAGGACTGATAACAATGAATACAACGAACATCAAACCAAAGTAAATCAAGCCTGATGTCAGAAAATGATCAAAGCCCTGCCATGGGTCACTTAGTGCCAGCATACAAGCCAAAATTGATGCACCGATAACAATAGAAGATGGATTTAATAGATGTGATAGCTTGAATTTTTTGAGCTTCGCAATCCAGTCCTTTTCTTCCTCATTTTCCATACGCACGCCCTTTCACAATCCCCACATATTGCCCATTATAGCCCACAGAATCAGGGTTTGCGCGTAGTTTATTTTTTGCGGGGGGGTAATCTTTTGCCACCAGTGCAAAGATTCGCCCGTAGCGCGGCAACCCTTACAAAATCAGGTGTTTGGCTAAGTGCAAAATAGCGGGTGGAGCGGTTTTAGACAATCAATCACCATTCCCCCTGTGACGCACGGCGTTACATTTGTAAATCAAGTGAAAGGTGTTTTTATATGAAGACGTATAACGTGGATATTAACGAATTGCCCACCGTGGGGAAACTGCGCTGGAAACAGTTCGCCAAGTTTTTGCCGGTGAGTCGTGAGACGTGGCGGAAATTGTCGCACGAGGGCAAGGCCCCGCCGCCGATTCGATTCAGCGTGCGGTGCACTATGTGGGACGCGGGTGAGGTTCGCCGCTGGATTGCTGACCCGATGGGCTACCTTGCCCCGAAACTGCGGGATGCGACAAAGGGGGCGAATGATGCGGCGTAAATCGGTATTGTTGGCAGGCTGGGGCATGGGTGAGCGTGTGGATCATCCGCCTTCATTGTGGAATTACATTCACCCCGCGCTGGTGCGGGTTTTGAATTGAAAGGATTTTATTATGCGTGATTTTGGTGCTGTGTTACGGGGTTGTTCGTCCGTGTCTTTGGATTCATTTGTAGCGCGGTCAAAGCGTTTGGATAACGATGACCCTGTATTGATTTTGACACGTCGTTATCCGATGTTGTCCACGGGGGATTTTTCAGAGGTGCGTTTGTCGGTAGATGATGCGGCCATATTGAAAACCTTTGTATCGCGGCTGGTCGATGATGCGTTTGATGTGTCAGAGGCGATTGTTGCGATTGGTGACGCATATTCAGGGCTGGGGACGTTGTTTCAGTTTGGCGTGGATGAAGGGAAGTATAGCATTGAGAGTGAGCGCGTGCGTCAGCAGGCTTTGAACGTTTTGACCGACATTCAGGCGATGATTTACCGATTGACGGCGGTATTGGCTCAAAGCGGTGCGGATGTGTCGGATTTAGGGGAATTTGCGTACCCTGTCTGCACTGAGCGGGGGCAGGCCGAACAATCAGCAATGGTACGGGCGGTGGCGCAGGCACAAAAGCACGCCGAACTGGAGCGCGAATATCCACGGTCTGAGCCGTCGGCTAAGTAGGTCACTCACGGCGCGGCGGGGTAAAAAGGTGTGTCAAACGATTTATTTTTCACGTGTTTTTTTACCCACGCCCCGCGTTATGCTGTCCTGTGTGCTCGATCAAAAACAAAAAAGGAAGTACGTCATTATGAATTTACGTTACAATTTAATTTCTAAAAAACACAAGCAGTGCCCCGCCCCTGATAATGGCGGTTTTGTTGTACCCTCATTCTATCCATACGCCCAAAATGTGCGGGTGGATATGCAGTCTTTGGGGGTGTGGGTAAGGAGTAATCCCCCCGCTGTCTTGTGCAGTTTAGAGCACCCCCGCTTTTTATTGGCGGTCTTCAATCTAAAAACACAAGGAGGGCATCATGCCTAAATCAATTTCTCGTGCGTCTGCACAAGCTCAATCCTCTGTTCAAAATTCTGCGGCTGTACTGAGTTCAGCCAACCACATCACGCCCGTGGGCAGTATTGCCCGTGCCTTAGACGCTGGTGTTATCACGGTAGACCGTTCGGGGGGTGATGGTATGGTGGTGTTGTCGGTGGCGATTTACAGCCAAGTCAAGGACGGCCAACGGTCAGCGATTCAATTCACCAATTCACACGGCGTATCCTATGCGGTGCGAGGGCAGGATTTCACCGACGCGCAGGCGCGGGCTTTGCTGATGGGTGCGCTGGTCAATGAGGCCAATGAAGAGCGCCGTGCATGGCATGGCCGCACGGTGATTGAGCACCCGCAGGGCTATCTATTCTCTACCCGCGTTCATGATGATTATATTGATATTGAAGTGAGTTTCGATGCGGCGCAATGTACGGCTGAATGGCTGTGGAGCGAACCGACGGTATTTGAGCGACTGGCATTTGAAGTGAACAGCATGATTGAATACGTGCTGGCACGGCCGCAATGGTTCGCTTTGCCGGATGTCGTGCATGATGAACGAAACCAACGGGAGGCTCATGCGTAACTATCCCGTAACGATGGAAACCGCGCGGCGGGCGTTGGCCTGTCTGGATGCGTCCGATACCGCGCTGTGGGTCAAGTGCGGCATGGCCTTGAAATCCGAGTATGGCGAAGAAGGGTTCAGCCTCTGGGATGAATGGAGCGCGACGGCGGCCAACTACGATGCAAAGGCCTGTAAAACGCGCTGGAAAAGTATACGCGCCGGTGGCCGTGTCGGTATCGGCTCACTGATACACGAGGCGAAACAACGCGGCTTTGACCCTAAAGGGCAGGCCAGTAACGCGCCGGCCTCGATGCTGACCGCTGAGGCATTGGCACAGCGTGAAGCCGAACGACAAGCACAGGCCGAACGTGAGGCCAAGGCGACGGCAAAAGCCCACAGCCGCTCCCAAAACGAAGCGCAAACCCTCTGGAGCAATGCGATTGAGCACGCCCCCAGCCTCTACCTCGGACGCAAACAGGTGAAGGCGCACGGCGTGCGATTTGAGCGGGCGGGCAGTGCGTACAATATCCTCGTGCCGGTGCGTGATGGTGCAGGCACATTGTGGAATCTGCAACGGATTCAGCCGGATGGGGTGAAGTTGTTTTTAAAGGGCGGTCGTAAATCCGGCCTGTGGCACATGATTGGCGGTGTTAATGACGCGGTCGTAAATAATGCCGGTACGGTCGAGGTTGATATCCTGCTGGTGGCTGAGGGTTACGCTACGGCGGCCACATTGTACGAGGCCACGGGCTACCCTGTGGCGGTGGCTTTTGATGCGGGCAACCTTGCTCCTGTCTGTCTGGCATTACGACAATCCTACCCAGCGGCGCGGATGTTGATATGCGCGGATAACGACACCGAAACCGAAACCAAGACCGGCCACAATACCGGCGTGGAGGCGGCGCACAAAGCGGCGGCGTTGGCCGGTGCGATGGTGTGCATTCCCGATGGTTTGGAAGCGGATGAATCGGATTTCAACGATTTGGGCGTGCGTTTGGGTGATGCGGGGCTTGAAGCGGTCAAGGCTCAGATTATGGCCTGTCTGGATGCGTTTGTACCTGCACCCGCGCCACCCTCCACGCCCTCCCCTGCACAGGCTGAACCGATGCACACCGATGACGCTGTTCCCGTAGAAGCCTATGCAGAGGCGGCCAATGTGTCACCGTCGGACACGTCCACAGAACCGCAGGAAAGCCCGCCACGCACGCCCAAAAGTGAAACCAAGGTCAACACCAAGGAAGACACACAAAACAACGCACAGAACGGCGTAGCCACCGCAGGGCGCGGCAGTAATGGCCGTTTTGTCGGTGGCTCGCATTTCACCTGTGACGATAAGGGGGTTTGGTATCACGGGTTAGACAATCGGGGCGAGGTAAAAAGGCCTCAATGGGTTTGTACCCCGTTGCGGGTTACGGCTAAAGTTCGTGATGAACACGGGCATGGCTGGGGGCTTCTCTTGGAGTTTAGCGATCCTTTAGGTGCGCCTAAAAAGTGGGTTTTACCTGCTCGGATGCTGGCGGGTGATGGCGTGGCTATTCGTGAAAACTTGTTTGATGCAGGGCTTGAAATGAGTACCAGCCATGAGGCACGCCAGTTACTGAGCCGTTATATAAGGGATTGTTCCGTTTATACCTATGCCTTTTGTACTGAGCGTGTGGGCTGGTTTAAAGGGGCATTTGTCTTGCCTGATTGGACGATTGGCGAGCCGGAGGACGAGCGTATATTGCTTCAATCAGAAACAATCTGGCGATCACCTTTCAAACAATCGGGCGCATTGGCCGAATGGATAGAGCATGTAGCGCAACCGTGCGCGGGCAATTCGCGCGTGGTGTTTGCCATTGCCTGTGCTTTTGCCGGTGTGTTGTTAGAGCCTACGGGGGTCACATCTGGCGGATTTCATTTTGTCGGTGAAAGTTCGATTGGTAAATCCACCATGCTATACGTCGCATCGTCGGTATTCGGCTCGAACAAATTCATGAAAACTTGGTATAACACCAGCACCGCATTGGAAGCCACAGCGTCACAATACAACGATACTTTGCTGGTATTAGATGAAATCGGACAAGCAGACGTGAAAGACATTGGTCAGGTCGTGTATATGTTTGGCAACGAAAATGGCAAGGGGCGTTCGGTGCGTACGGCTCGTAGTGTTAACCCTTTGCTTGAGTGGCGTTTAATCTATTTGTCCAATGGTGAAAAGAGTTTGGCCGATATCATGGATGAAAACGGCAAGACCATCAAAGCGGGGCAGGAAACGCGGCTGGTGAATATCCGTGCGAATGTGAACGAAGCGGACGGCGGGCAAGGCAGTATATTTGAACGGTACAGTGGTGCAGAGGGTGCGGCCATGAGTGACCGCCTAAAGCAAGTCACGCGAAAATATTACGGTACGGCGGGTATTGCCTTCATCGAGTGGTTACAGCCGCAATTAGACACAATCAGGGATGGCGTACGTGCCGATATTGACCGACTAACAAAAGAATGGACACCGGCGGGCGCACATGGTCAGGTGGCGCGGGTGGTACAGCGCTTTGCATTGGTGGCCGTGGCGGGTGAGTTGGCGACACGGGCAGGCGTGACCGGCTGGAAACAAGGAGAGGCTGAGGTAGCGGCGTTTATGTGTTTCGAGGATTGGTTAAGTGAGCGTGGCGGTGCGGGTAACTCGGAGGAAACAAAGGCCTTGGTACAGGTACGGGCGTGGTTTGAAGCGCATCAAAACTCACGTTTTGAGTGGTGGCATAGGGTGATGGATGACCGTTCGCCGAAAACGTCAAATATGGCGGGCTATAAGCGGCTGGTCGATCAAAATGGCAAACCGGCCAAGACCTACGTAAAAGAGCTTGAGGATGGACAAGAAACATGGGTAGATAATAAGGAAAGTTGTTTTATGAGCTGGTACGTGATGCGTGAAGTGTTTGAGCAGGAAATATGCAAAGGCTACAATCATAAAACGGTAGCGCGACTGTTATTGGAGCGTGGCATTATTCAAGGGGGTGGTAAGGATGGCAAAGAGGCCGCTTCAAAGGTACGATTTCCTGCCCATAAGGACACGCAACGATGCTATGTATTCAAGACTTCGGTGATTGAGTAGCGTGGTCAGTGTCGCCATAGACAAAAGCGCATCCATTGGGTGCGTTTTTCTGTATGGTCGTGTGTCGCTATGCTGATGGGGGTACTGGGTGTGTATGTCGGTGTTTGGATAAGCAATCGGGGGTTCTATTTCGTAGATTTCACCAATTCCAAAACCTGAGAAATTTCAACCCCCACCCTCATTCCAAAGAGTGAAAATCTGTTCCAGTGTTCCAGAATTTTAGACCACTGTTCCAGAGCGTTTTGGAACACGCTAAACGCCCTATTTATGCGGGTTTCAGAGCGATTTTTAGGGCGTGTTCCAGTGTTCCAGAAAAATTAAGCAGGTAGCCAATGGCAAAAATCATGGAAAGCTAAAAAACCTCTGGAGGCCGCTAATTAACTGGGTTTTTGTCGTTTCGCTTCATTCCAACCGTGAACTTTACTGGGTTTGTGTGTCTAAACACTGAATTGACGCGGGTTTTAGAGGTATTGCGGTTTTTGGGTGCGTTTGGGGCGTGCGTGATGGGCTCAATGGCCGGTGATTCGGTTTTTGGACTGGTTCAGACTGTGAAAAGTTGGAAAAGTGACAAAATCCCCCGCTTTGTCCTTGGGATTATTAAGGTGAGTTTTAGATAGTATTTGAACGTGGCGGGGTGTTTCGTTCACCTGTTTTTTGGGTGCGGTTGAGGTCGGTTTTTGGATCAAAATAGGGGGGTGGATTTCAATTTGTTGGTAACTTTGTTGGTAACTTTTGCAAGGTTTGAATCAAGCCCCTTGTAAACAGTGGTTTTTAGGTCAATGTTCAGGGCTTCTCCTGCACCAATTTTATGACCAGAGACACCACTGGTTAGCAAGCAAACCCCGATAAACACTGCGTTTTCGGGGTTTTTTGTCGTTTGTGGAGGACGCTTGGGTAGTTGTTTGGCGTTAAAAAAGCGTCATTTTATGTTTGCTGGTTTGATTGGGGCCGTGAAAATGGCGCAAGGCGAATGACGCGTGATTGCCATGTCTCTGTGTAAAAAATTAAAAGAACGGTCGTTCTTTTATTGCCTATTTAGGTGAGTATGGTAAGATACTGGACTGTTTGCAATCATGGAGCAATTTTGTGCGCGTTTTTGATGCGCTGGCTTCACAGCAGAGTGATTGATCACTTTTGGTACTGATTTTTTTAGGAGAGCCGTATGGATACGAACATCGAGCGCGATGTGATGGAATATGATGTCTTGGTCGTGGGCGGTGGTCCGGCCGGTTTGGCGGCGGCAATTCGCCTGAAGCAGTTGAACGCCGACATCAATGTGTGTTTGATTGATAAAGGTTCTGAGTTGGGCGCGCATATTTTGTCGGGTGCGGTGATGGATCCGATCGCGATGAATGAGTTGTTCCCGAACTGGAAAGAGCTGGGCGCGCCGTTGAATGTGCCGGTGACGGCGGATGAGTTTTTGTTCTTGTCGGAAACAGGTGTGAAATCGACACCGCTGTGGCTGTTGCCTAAATGTTTCCACAATGATGGGGCGTATATTGTCAGTTTGGCCAATGTCGTTCGCTGGATGGGCGAGCAGGCCGAGGCGGCGGGCGTTGAAATCTATCCGGGCTTTGCCGCTGCGGATGTGCTGTACGATGAAAACGGCGCGGTGAAAGGCGTGGTAACGGGTGATATGGGTATTGGCAAAGACGGTCAGCCGACGAGTCAATATCAACCGGGCATGGAGTTGCACGCGAAATACACCATATTCGCCGAAGGTGCGCGCGGTCATCTGGGCAAGCGTTTGATGAGCAAATTTGACTTGAACGCGGGTAAAGATCCGCAAGCTTACGGCATTGGTATCAAAGAAGTGTGGCAAGTGCCTGCGGAGCAGCACAAAGAAGGTTTGGTCGTGCATGCTGCGGGTTGGCCGTTGGAATCCGACACCTACGGTGGCGCATTCATGTACCACATGGACAACAATGAAATTGCCATCGGTCAGATCGTCGGTTTGGACTATGCCAATCCGTATCTGTCACCGTTTGAAGAATTCCAACGCTTTAAAACCCATCCGGCGATTGCCAAATACCTCAAAGGCGGTAAACGCATCAGCTACGGCGCGCGTGCGATTACGGCGGGCGGGATTTTGTCCTTGCCAAAACTGTATTTCAAAGGTGGTGTCTTGGTCGGCTGTGACGCCGGTTTCTTGAACGCCTCGCGCATCAAAGGCTCGCACGCCGCAATCAAAACCGGCATGTTGGCCGCTGAAGCCATCGCGCCAGCGTTGGCAGTAGGACGTGAGCGTGACGAACTGCCGACGTATGAAGAAGCATTTGAGCAATCCTGGTTGAAAGAAGAGCTCTGGCGTGCGCGCAACTTCAAACAATGGTTCAAAAAAGGCCGCACGGTGGGTACATTGATGACCGGTATCGAGCAAAAATTGCTCGGCGGTAATATTCCATGGACCATTCACCGCACTAAGGCCGATCACGAATGCCTGTTGCCAGCGGCGCAATGCGCACCGATTGTTTATCCGAAACCAGACAACGAATTGACGTTTGACCGCCTCTCATCGGTGTTCCTGTCCAATACCAACCACGAGGAAAACCAACCGGCGCATTTGACGCTGAAAGATCCGAGCGTACCGGTCAACGTGAACTGGAAAATCTACGCAGGACCGGAAGCGCGCTATTGTCCGGCGGGTGTGTATGAGTTCGTCGAGGATGCAAACAGCCCTGAGGGCGAGCGTTTGCAAATCAATGCGCAAAACTGCGTGCATTGCAAAACCTGTGACATCAAAGATCCAACGCAAAACATCGTGTGGGTCACACCGGAAGGTTCGGGTGGTCCGAACTACGGTAATATGTAATCGAAATGTTCGTATGAAGACGGCGCACTCAGATGCGCCGTTTTTCTTTTAATCGGCGTTAATCTCGGTACAATGAGCGCTAAAGTGCACACTCAATGCACACTCAAACGCATGACCTATAGGAGCTGATATGCTGAATCTACAAGGCATTCACCACGCGGCGATCATTTGTTCGGATTACGCGGTGTCCAAACATTTTTACACCGAGATTTTGGGCTTGCGTGTGTTGGCCGAGAACTACCGTGCGGAGCGCGATTCATATAAATTGGATTTGGTTTTGCCTGACGGCGCGCAAATCGAGCTGTTTTCCTTTCCCGATCCGCCCGCACGACCGTCATATCCGGAGGCCTGCGGTTTGCGGCATTTGGCTTTTTCGGTTGCAGATGTGGCGCGCTGCGCGGCGCAATTGACTGCGGCCGGTGTGGCGGTGCAGGATATCCGCGTGGATGAGTTCACAGGGCGGCGATTTGTGTTTTTCACCGATCCCGATGGTTTGCCGCTGGAGCTGTATGAGCTGTGATCGGCGAATTTACACTTGATGCTCAGTATCCAAAGGATAAGGTTGATTTTGGCTCATGTGCCGGATCAGTTCGTTAAAGTTGTGAATTTCAATCAGCTTGTCTTGGTGCATGTCCGGGTGTTTCGGTTCAATGGTGTAGCCTTGATCAACTTGCTGTAGCAGACACAGGTCATTCAAATTGTCGCCGATCGCGATGGTTTGGCCATTGGCGAGCTGTGGACTTTGATCGATGATGTGACGCAGTACATTGCTTTTGCACAGTGTATGTTGTTTGCAGCCGTCGTCGTGTGAAAATGCAGCATTGAGCGATAGCGTGCCTTGGCAAACGCCGTTGTCGAACATCACCACATGTGCCAAAGCAAAATCAGCAAAGATACGTCGGCGGATAATTTCCGCTGCTACAAAATAACTGTCGCTGACCACGCCCACTTTGTAGCCACGCCGGCGCAATTCGTTCACCGCTTGGATCACGCCATCACGCAAAGGAAGTTCGCGCGCGACTTGTTCGAACTGGCTTTTGTGGGTGAAGCGAAATAGTTGAATGATGCTTTGGCTGCGGGTGGCTGAGTCCACCACTTGCGTGTCCAGCAGTTCGGACAGTTGATCCATGCATCCGACTTTTTTCGCCAGTTCAATTACAAAGCGTTCTTGGGTAATTGTGCCATCCATATCCAGTAGAACCAGCTTGTTGCAATCACTGAGCTTTTCCAGAACTCGGTCAATATGGGTCTGGTTTTGTCGCTGGAGTTCAAAAATAGACATGATTTGGTCTATGCTCAAACGGCCTTGCGCTTTGGCGCGTTCCAAAATCACGCGGCTGACTTCTTGCGCCATGAAGCTAAGGCTATGCAAGGTTTGGCTATCATGTTCCAATCCGCCAATGTCTACTTGAGCCAATTGTGCTCCGGCGATATTGGTGTCAATCAGTAGGCCGATATCCACACCGTAACCATCCTCAAAATGCAGTTGATTCAGTAGGGATTTTTTCACGGCGATGATGCCGCCTAAAGGCTGTGAAAATTCACTCAACTCAGGGAAAAAAAGTTTGAGCATCGGCTTGGCGGTCAATTCGGTCACTCTGCCGCCGCTGCGGCCAAAGCGCGCTTTGATAAAGTCTTTGCCTTCTTCCACGATCGGGCGAATCAGATCGGAAATGATGTTGGGACGCAGTCCGGTCAAATCACCATCTAAATAAACAATGATGTCGTATTGCGCAATCGCAATGCCATCCTGCATGGATGCACCTTTGCCCAACATCGAGCTGGTGATGACCTGTGCGCCTGCCGCTCGTGCCAGTTCGGCGGTTTGATCTATTGAGCAGTCATCGACCACGATGACCTCGCCGGTGGCGGGGTCTGATAGAGCGTATTGCACCACCTCGGCAATTCGCTTGGCTTCATTCAGCGCGGGAATGACCACGGACACAGTGCCGGAAATAGGCTCTTTCGGCATGTCGTCAGTGGGGTTTGCTTGTTTTCGTGTGAAAAGGCTTTGGATGTTTTTGAATAAATCGCCCAGCTTGAATAGTGCGAGAGGGCTGGTAATTGGGAATGCGGAGACCGAATATCGACTCATAGCTCGCTCCTTTGTATCGTGTCACAGTCAAACGTGAACACGGTGGAAAAACAACACACACAAATGCGCGCAGAGGAGGTCGCAGTCTAAATACTTTTTGTCGATAGGTCAAACAAAAATTTTGATTATTTTTATGACGAATTGATGAATTTTAAATACAAAATCAGGCGAAATGCCTGATTTTGTGTGATGTGCTTTTGAATGGGTTAGCGCTGTTACAACGTTTTGAGCGCTTGCTCCAGGTCTTGCTGCAGGTCGAAAACATCCTCCAGTCCGATTTGGTAGCGCACCATGGATTGCGGACCGACTTGGGTGGCGGTACGAACTTGGTTCAGGTGATTCGGGTGTACAGCCAGGGCGAGTGACTCGAAACCGCCCCAGCTGTAACCAATGCCGAAGTATTGATAGCGCTCAACCATCGCGTTGATTTGCGCGGGGGTGTAGTGGGCTTTGAAAACGACGGTGAATAGGCCGCTGGCGCCGAGAAAGTCGCGTTGCCACAGTGCGTGTTGCGGATGCGATGACAGCGCAGGGTGAATCACCCGCTCTACCGCGTCTTGCGATTCGAACCATTGCGCGATGCGCAGGGCGTTGCGCTCGTGTTCGCGCAGGCGCACTGGCAAAGTGCGTAAACCGCGCAAGACCAGCGCGATGTCCATGCCGCCGGCAAATTGACCGGTTTGATGGGCGGTGTTGCGCACGCTCTTGTAGGTACGCTCGTTGGCGATGACCGCACCCATGAGAACGTCGGAGTGGCCGCCAAGGTATTTGGTCACGGCTTGTACCACGATGTCCACGCCGTGCTCGAAAGCTTTGAAATACAATGGTGTTGCCCAAGTGTTGTCAATGATGGTGGTGATGTTGTGCTGGCGCGCGATGGCGGTGATGGCGGGAACATCTTGGATTTCCAAAGTGAGCGAACCCGGGCTTTCGAGGAAAATCACACGTGTATTCGCTTGGATGAGTGCCTCAATACCCGACCCAATCAGTGGGTCATAGTAGGTTGTGCTCACACCATAACGTTTGAGCAGATCGTCACACAATTGGCGTGTCGGACCGTAAGCGGTATCCACCATCAGCACATGATCGCCTGTGCTCAGTTGCGATAACAGGGCGGTGGACAGGGCGGCCAATCCCGATGGGCATAGATAGGCGCGATGGCCGCCTTCGAGCTCGGCCAGTGCTTCGCACAGCGCCAATGAGGTCGGCGTGCCTTTGCGGCCGTAGGTATAGCTCTCTGCGCCGCTCTCGTATTCGTGGTGCGCTTTGGCCAAATCTGCGACGTGTTTATAAATAATGGTGGAGCCTTGATACAGCGGCGGGTTGGCCATGTGAATGCTGTCGGTATCGCGGGCTTGGGTAGCGCACAGGGTGTTTGGATTTTTGCGGCTCATAGTGGTGGTCTGCGTAGTGAGATGAAGGGTGGTCTTTTTGTAAAAAATATTTTAATACCCGAGTAATTTTATCGGATTTATGTTAGAATCTGCCTCAATGTTAATACCCGTTCAATTGACTGGGTATTGAATGGGAAAAACACACAGCAACATTGTAGCGAAAAGTCGCCAAAACGGTTGGGTTGATCGGGTTTTATACCGATGAATCTGGTCTGGTGAATTACCCGATACAGTGTCTATATATAACAGGAGAACACCATGAGACTCACCACCAAAGGACGCTTTGCCGTTACCGCACTGTTGGACGTGGCTTTGGCCGAGGGCGATTCGCCCGTCAGCCTGTCGGCGGTCGCCGAGCGGCAGGAAATTTCTCTGTCCTATTTGGAGCAGTTGTTTGGCAAATTGCGTCGATTCGGTCTGGTGAATAGTGTTCGCGGTCCGGGTGGTGGTTATACCTTGGCGCGGCCGATGTCCGAGATTACGGTGGCTGATATTGTCGTCGCGGTAGACGAGCCGATGGATGCGCGCCAATGTGAGGGTAAAGAGGACTGTAAGGGCGGTCAAAAATGCATGACGCATCATCTGTGGATGGATTTGAACCGAAAAATGTTCAATTACCTCTCGTCGGTGTCTTTGGCCGATCTGGTGCGCGAGCAGAATCAGCGCAATGAGTTACACGAAAGTGCGCAACGCTTGAACAAGCGCAAAACCATGATGAGCAACGCCGCAGTGTGAGCAAGCTCATAAAAAAGATGCAACCACAATACAACAACGATATAACGACTAAGTGAAGGAAGCTGTTTATGAATACAAAAGTCATGCCGATTTATATGGACTACTCGGCGACCACGCCGACTGACCCGCGTGTGGCGCAGAAAATGATTCCGTACATTACCGAGCATTTTGGCAACCCTGCTTCGCGCTCGCACCCGTATGGCTGGGAAGCAGAAGAGGCGGTCGAAGAGGCGCGTGCGCAAGTGGCCGCATTGGTCAATGCGGACCCGCGCGAGATCGTGTTTACCTCCGGAGCGACCGAGTCGAACAACCTCGCGCTCAAAGGCATCGCCGAGTTTTATCAAGACCGTGGCAAACACATCATCACGGTGAAAACCGAGCACAAAGCGATTCTCGATACCGCGCGCGAATTGGAGCGTAAAGGTTTTGAAGTGACCTATTTGGATGTGCTGGAAAACGGTCTGATTGATTTGGACGTGCTTAAAGCCGCGATTCGTCCCGACACCATTTTGGTCTCGGTGATGATGGTCAATAACGAAATCGGCGTGATTCAGGACGTCGAGGCGATTGGTGAGTTGTGCCGCGACAAAGGCGTGTTTTTCCATGTGGATGCGGCGCAAGCCACGGGTAAAGTGGCGATTGATTTGCAAAAACTCAAAGTTGATTTGATGAGCTTTTCCGCGCACAAAACCTACGGTCCGAAAGGCGTTGGTGCGCTGTACGTACGCCGTAAACCACGTGTGCGTCTGGAAGCGCAAATGCACGGTGGTGGCCATGAGCGCGGTATGCGTTCGGGTACTTTGGCCACGCATCAAATCGTTGGTATGGGTGAGGCCTTCCGCATCGCCAAAGAGGAGATGGATGAAGAAAGCGCACGCATCAAAGCCTTGCGCGATCGTCTGTGGGCAGGCTTATCCACGATGGAAGAGGTGCATATCAATGGCGACATGACGCAACGCGTCCCGCACAATTTGAATGTCAGCTTCAACTTCGTCGAGGGCGAATCGCTGATGATGGCGATCAAGGATGTGGCGGTATCGTCCGGTTCGGCCTGTACCTCAGCCTCATTGGAGCCGTCGTATGTGCTGCGCGCTTTGGGTCGCTCGGATGAATTGGCGCACTCCTCGATTCGTTTTTCGGTCGGGCGTTTCACAACCGAAGCGGAAATTGACGCTGTGGTGAAACTGTTGCAAGAAAAAATCGGCAAGCTGCGCGAGCTTTCACCGCTATGGGAAATGTACAAAGAGGGCATCGATCTGAATACGGTCGAATGGGCCGCGCATTAAGTCATACGGTGGGAAGATGACTATGAAAGCACTATTGTGGATCGTTACTTTAGCTTTTGCAGCATTGACCGCGCTGGCGGTAGCGCAGCATGGCGCGACGGGGATTCTGACCTATCAGTTGGCCAATACCGCAGGGCTACAGGTGTTGGCGGATTTGGCCATCGCACTGGGTTTGTTTTTGGTGTGGATGTGGCAGGATGCGAAAGCCAAAGGCATTAATCAATGGCCGTGGCTGGTAATTACCTTGTTGATTGGCTCGTTTGGTCCTTTGCTGTATTTGCTTTATCGTCAAAGCAAAC
This sequence comes from Puribacter membranae, assembly GCF_055380425.1. Classification (NCBI taxonomy): domain Bacteria; kingdom Pseudomonadati; phylum Pseudomonadota; class Betaproteobacteria; order Burkholderiales; family Burkholderiaceae; genus Puribacter; species Puribacter membranae. The sequence goes on along the minus strand of NZ_AP040167.1, from coordinate 1,297,902 downwards.
GCAGTTGACTCATACGATGAATGGAATAGAGAACAGAAAAGGAGTTCAAAATGGCATACTCAGATAAATTAATGGATCACTACGAAAACCCACGCAATGTTGGCGCGTTTGACAAGGGCGATGACAGCGTGGGTACCGGCATGGTCGGTGCTCCGGCGTGTGGCGACGTGATGAAGCTGCAAATCAAGGTCAATGAGCAGGGCGTGATCGAAGACGCGAAATTCAAAACCTATGGTTGCGGCTCGGCAATCGCCTCATCTTCGCTTGTGACCGAGTGGGTGAAGGGCAAAACCGTGGATCAGGCTTTGGAAATCAAAAACTCACACATCGCTGAGGAGTTGGCATTGCCACCGGTGAAAATCCACTGCTCGATTTTGGCAGAGGACGCGATCAAGGCGGCAGTGGCGGATTACAAGGCCAAACACTCTGCCTGATGACGTAACGGTGAAGTGAGCGGTGATGCGGCGCGTTGGGCTGTTGCTGGTTGCTGCGATTGCGCCCTGTTGGGCGCAAGCAGCGACGTGGCAGAAGTGCGATTTGACCCTACACGTGTTTGATCACAAATTCGGTCAAATCCATGCCGAAGTGTTGCATGTGAAGCGTGTCACGGAAAAACCGGAGACCGAATGTCCGGCAGAGGGTGATTACATTGCCTTTAGGCCCAGTACGCGCGATTGGCAGGCCGAACTGCCGCGCAAGCAATGGCCTCGCATCGGCCAGCAGTGGAAAATACGCTATCAGTATTTGGACGGTATTTGTAAAAATGATGGCCATCCGCAACCCTGTCGAATTAAGAATTACCCAGTGTTAAAGTAAACGGAGTACACCATGTCAGTGAGCATGACACAAGCGGCGGCAACGCATGTACAAAACTTTTTGACCAAACGCGGCAAAGGCGTGGGTTTGCGTCTCGGCGTGAAAACCACCGGCTGCTCGGGCATGGCGTATAAGTTGGAATACGCCGATGCGGTAGAGGGCGATGATCAAGTGTTTGAATCCTTCGGCGTGAAGCTGTTGGTTGATCCGAAAAGTCTGCCGTATATTGATGGCACGGAGCTGGATTTTGTGCGCGAAGGACTGAACGAGGGCTTTAAATTCAATAACCCGAACGTCAAAGACGAGTGCGGTTGCGGTGAGTCCTTCACGGTGTAACGAGACGATGGGGGGGCGAAGCTACGGCGTGGCTTTGGTCGCGTTCAGCTCAGTGGGTTGAGTCGGTTTAGTTGATTTCGTTGGTTTGGCAGAAAAATAGCGCATTATGAATATTCAACCGTTTTTCCTCATGCTCGCTTTATTGGCCGGACAATACGTGTTTGGCCGTTATCCCTCGTTCGCATTGATCCTCGCGCGCCCGATCGGTCTGGTCGCGGTGTCGATTTTTGCGGTGGGTTTATTGTTGCTGTTGGCAGGCGCGTTGACGTTGCTGTGGCGCAAAACCACTGTGCATCCGGGGCGTACCCCGCAAAAATTGGTTACCAGCGGTTTGTACCGTTATACGCGCAACCCGATTTACTTAGGGATGTTGTTGATTTTATTCGTCATTCCGCTGATGGCGATGCAGCCGCGATTGCTGATATTCACGCTGGCGTATTTTGTCATCATGGATTTTTACGTGATTCCGCGCGAAGAAAAAATCATCCAAAGTGCTTTTGCGGTGGATTTTGAAGTGTATAAACGCAGAACCCGCCGCTGGTTCGGCAACTATTATTGATGAACCATGGACTATAAAAAGGTGTACTTGCTGAACGTATGAAACAAAATTATTTCGAGTTATTCCAGTTGCCGGTGTCGTTTCAGATTGATCCTGCGGATTTGGCCGCGCGCCATCGTGCAGTGATCGCGCGCGTGCATCCCGATCAGTTTGCCAACAAAAGCGCAGTCGAGCAGCGCATGGCGCTGCAATGGGCAACGTTTGCGAACGAGGCGTTCGACACGCTCAAATCGCCGGTGAACCGTGCGCAATATTTGCTTCAATTGCATGCGCCGGAGTTGGCCGAGCAAGAGGCACGCGTACCACTGCCGCCTGCTTTTTTGATGCGACAGATGGAATGGCGCGAAGCGCTGGAAGAAGGCCAATCCGACAGCGTGCGCAGTGAAGTTTTGGCCGAACATGAACAGGCATTGGCGCAATTATCCGAACACAGCGCGGCGCATAACTGGAATGGCGTGGCGCAGACCTTGGCGAAGTATCAATTTATCGAAAATTTCTTGGCGCAGTTGCCAAGCTCAACTCAATAATTATTCATGGCACTATTACAAATTTCCGAACCCGGCGAATCCACGCTTCCGCACGAACACCGTTTGGCAGTCGGCATTGATCTGGGCACAACCAACTCATTGGTGGCGACGGTGCGTCACGGCTTTCCGCAGGTATTGACAGACGAAGCGGGACGAGCGATGTTGCCTTCGGTGGCGCATTATTCTCCTGAGCAAACCATTGTCGGGGTGGAGGCGCAAGCACGCCAGAGCAGCGATCCGAAAAATACCATCGGCTCGGTCAAACGGCTGATGGGGCGCGGTTATGCGGATGCGCGTGAGTTACCTTCCGCAGGTTATGTATTGGTGGACACGCCGGGCATGGTCAGCGTACAAACTGCACAAGGCGTGAAAAGCCCCGTGCAGGTATCGGCGGATATTTTGAATGCATTGAACCAGCGCGCGCAGTCGGCGCTGGGTGGCGAATTGGTCGGTGCTGTCATCACTGTACCTGCATATTTTGACGATGCGCAACGCCAAGCGACCAAAGACGCGGCGCAAATCGCCGGGCTGAATGTCTTGCGTTTGCTCAATGAACCGACTGCGGCGGCGATTGCCTATGGTTTGGACAACGCCGAGGGCAGCGAGGCCAAGGAAGGCGTGTTCGCCGTATACGATTTGGGTGGTGGGACGTTTGACGTGTCTATTTTGAAACTGAGCAAAGGCGTATTCGAGGTACTCGCCACACACGGTGACACCGCGCTCGGCGGAGATGATTTTGATCACCGCGTGTATTGTTGGATTCTGGAGCAGGCGCATTTGTCCGCGATTGATGCAGATCTTAGCGCGCAGGACGTGAAACTGCTGCAAGCCAAAAGTCGCGCGGCGAAAGAGGCATTGACGACCAAAGGCGTGACATCGATTCGCGCGAACTTATCCGACGGTCATGTGGTCAACCTGATGCTCAGTCAAGCGCAATTTTTTGAAATGAGCAAACATCTGGTGGACAAAACCATCCGCGTGCTGGACGAAGCGCTCGCGCAAGCGAAACTCTCCAGCGCCGATTTACAAGGCGTGGTCATGGTGGGCGGTGCAACGCGCATGCTCAATGTCCAACGCGCAGTTGCCGCACATGTGTCCTGCCCCGTGCTGAACGACCTTGACCCTGATCAAGTGGTCGCGCTCGGCGCGGCAATGCAGGCGAATTTGCTCGCGGGAAATCGCACAGCGGACGACGACTGGCTGCTGCTCGACGTAATTCCACTGTCCTTGGGCGTGGAAACCATGGGCGGCCTGACCGAAAAACTCATTCCGCGCAACAGCACGCTGCCGGTCGCGCGTGCGCAGGAATTCACCACCTTCAAAGACGGGCAAACCGCCATGGCGATTCACGTCGTACAAGGTGAGCGAGAACTCGTGTCCGAATGTCGTTCGCTCGCGCGTTTTGAATTGCGCGGGATTCCGCCGATGGTTGCCGGTGCAGCACGGGTGCGCGTGACCTACCAAGTCGATGCCGACGGCTTACTCACCGTGTCTGCACGCGAAATGAACAGCGGTGTACAAGCCGAAATCACCGTTAAACCCTCCTATGGCCTTTCCGACGAAGCGATTGCGCAAATGCTTACCGACGGCAACGCACATGCCAAACAAGACATGCAGGCGCGCGCATGGCGCGAAGTCGCGGTTGAGGCACAACGCATGATCGAAGCGATTCGCAGTGCAATGAGGGAAGACGGTGAATTACTGAACGAGTCCGAGCGTACCGATTTGAACGCACGGGTTGACGCAGTGGCACGCATTGCCGCGCAGAACGACACCATGCCGATCAGCGAGCTGCACAACGCATTTGATGCGCTCTCGCATGCGTCTGAAGACTTCGCCGCCCGCCGCATGGACAAAGCGATTGCCAAAGCCTTGTCGGGGCAATCGATTGATAACTTATAAGCGATAAACAAGACTATGACTAAAATTACCGTACTTCCGCACAGCGATATTTGCCCGAATGGCACAGAATTTGTTGCCCAAGCGGGCATGTCGATTTGCGACAACCTGCTGCAAAATGGCGTACACATTGAACACGCCTGCGAAAAAGTCTGCGCCTGCACCACCTGCCACGTCATCGTGCGTCAAGGCTACAACTCACTCAATGAAATCGAAGAGCAAGAAGAAGACCTGCTTGATATGGCGTGGGGTTTGACCTCACAATCGCGCCTGTCGTGCCAAGCCATCGTTGCGGACAAAGATCTCACCATTGAATTACCGAAATACACGCGCAATCATGCGAGTGAGGGTGATCATTGATGGCATTTTAACTGTGCAAGTGGACAAACTGCTAGCCAATACGAGCGAATTAGTAGACCATGCACGCGGCATTGAGCAGGCCAAAAACGACAGAAAGTCCGGCGCTGATTGTCCCCATCGCTTGATTGTTATTGCGGATATCTTGATTGAGATTCGGAATTAAAAGGCGGGTGATTAAATGCGCACTGTATTGAACCACCAAACCAACCAAGGCCCAGATAAGCATATCATTGAGTGCCGTGCTGTGTGCAATGGCTGATGATAATGGTAAAACATAACCGATCAACGCGCCGATAAAAGCAGTCGCTGCAGCGTGATTTCCCTCGCGGATGAGCTTGATTTCTGGGAAAGGGGTCAAGCGAATGTACACGGTGACAAACAACAGCAAACAGGCCAATGCACTAACAAGGTAGATTAAAAAATTAGGTAATGTGCTTAAAGCTTGCATGGCAAATCCTATTTAAAATAATGCGGTAAAAAATGGCTGGTATCTTTGGTAATGGGGGATATATCTTCACGAATCCCCATTCCTGCGGTCTCGTCGCCGACTAACCAAGAGCCGATAACCGTCCAACTGTTTTCAAATCGAGGCAGAGGATACAGTGTTTGATAAATCCAGCCATGAGGAGGCTCTTGTAGGGATTCGACGATTTGTTTGCCGTCTGGAAAATGCAGTTCTATTCCGGTACCCTCGCGTGAAAACAGCGGTTTTCGAGCATAACCAGTACTGTGAGCATGGGGCAATTCGGCGAGGCTAAAGTGAGTTGCCAGCAAATTGGGGTGTTTGGGGTATTTTTGCCATAAATGAGCTAAAAATCCTTTGTTGGACAGCAGCATTTTCCATGCGGGTTCAATCCATCGGATGTGCGGATTAAATAAATGTGGGGCGAACTCATCGCGCAGCATCCACTCCCACGGGTATAGCTTGAATGCGTGTTTTATGGCTGCACCCTCGTGGTCAACAAAGTATTCACCATCCCAGCCCACTTTGTCCATATTCAGCCAATTACAGGCAAATCCGGCTTGCACGGCGGTATCCAGCAAGTAATCCAAATGAACAGCGTCTTCTTCTTGCGTATAAATCCCCAAAAAGTGCAAGGAAGAGTCCTGATGCGTCGCCGAACCATGACTTTGCCAATAATTTCGGATGAACTGCCACCGGGCAATGAGCTTTTCGTGCAGGCTATTGAACTGGTCTGCCTCGGGGTGAACATCTTTCAGCCATAACCATTGAGCCAAACTGGACTCAATCAATGAAGTTGGCGTGTCGGCATTGTATTCGAGCAGTTTAGGCGGATTATGACCATCGTAAGCCAAGTCCATTCGACCCAATAATCCCGGCTCGCGCTTTTCCCACGACGATTCGATATGGGTTTGCCATCGTTGTTCAATGGCTAAACGAGACAGATCGCCTCGCCGGATTAAGTCGCCAGCCACCTCAAGACACATCTGATGAAGTTCTAACGTGACGTCATCAATCAGATCAATTTGTTCGGGTGTGAATCGATAGGCATAGCTTTCCTGCCAATAAAGGCCATCAATACTGTGAAAGCCAAAACCGATCTCCTGCATTTTGGTTTGCCAATTCACGCGGGGTGTGTGCGGTTCACGAATCATAATCAGCCGCCTCGAGAGAAGCCTCGACCAAAGCCATTGCGCGTAATTGATGAGCCACGAAAGCTTTGTGCGGCTAAATGCGTATGACCGTCCGAGGTGTGACCATCAGCATGATAGGCGCGGCCATTATCATCGACATCAGGGCCATACCAACGTCGACCACCACTGCCAGAGCTTCGATCTTCTTCACAGTCTGCAGGAGTGTTATTCCAATCAGCCAGACATGCTTCTCTCGACTCGTATACGGGACGGCGTGTGTGGACAGTGCGATCGGCGGATAACCAAATTGCACCTGCGACGGTTCCGACTAAAACTACCTGATAGGTAATGTCTTTCCAATCACGTTTCTTTTCTTCGGAGGATAAATCTTTATAAGGTTTAATCATTGGATTGACCTGCTGTGAAGACTGTAATAAAGGTGCACTGTAATTTTTTATTGTAACGGGATTAGAACCCACTCGGCACGCGCCATTTCCATTTAATGCTCATCAAACGCAAAATTACCACGCAGGCGCTACCGAGTACCAGACTGATAATCGCTTGTACGTTAAAGTGCATCAGCATCAAGTATATCCACGCACCGGTAAAAGAGCAGGTGGCGTAAGGTTCGGAATCAACCAGTATCAGCGGGGTTTCATTGCACAGCACGTCACGGATGACACCGCCAAATGCGGCACCGATCACACCATACATGGAGGCGACGAAGTAGGGCATGCCTGCATCCAGCGCGATGGCGGTGCTGGTGATGGTAAATAGTCCCAAGCCGAGTGCGTCGGCAATCAGCATGCTTTTGTTGGTGAAAACGCGGCGCATGAAGTGCAGGAATTTTCCGGCGACCAATGAAAGGACAAACAGCGCAATGACGTAGTTTTGATGATCGACCCAGAAAAACGGTCGGCGATTGAGCAGCAGATCGCGCAGTGTCCCGCCGCCGAATGCGGTGACGAAACCGATGATGAATACGCCAATCGGGTCGAATTTGTGCTGTTGCGCGCGGATGAATCCGGAGATGCAAAAGGCAATGATGCCGAGCGCTTCAATCCACGGCACAAGTTTGATCACGGTGGTGGGAAAATTGCCGATGTCAGTCATGGTGTTTGTCTATGGCCTGTTTCGGGCGGTCTTGATGCAGTAGAACGATGACTGCGCCGTGTCCGCCGGCGTCTTTGGGGGCGTGGCAAAAGGCCAGAACGTGATGATTTTGCACCAGCCAATTTTTGACATGGCTTTTGAGTGTGGCTTGATTATCGGCAGAGTTGAAACCTTGCCCATGAATGATGCTGACCACGCGTTGTGATTGCTGAACTGCCTGATAGAGAAATGCGCTGGTTGCGATGCGTGCTTCTTCCACGGTTTTGCCGTGCAGGTCAATGCGACTGCTGATGGGCCATGCGCCTTTTTGCAGTTTTTTCAGCAGCGCTTCGGGGATGCCTTTGCGCAAATAGGTGCCATTTTCGTCGTCACGCAGATGACGCGTGTCAAACTGGTCGGATTGACGGTTGTGCTGCTGGCGCTGTTGTGCATGCTGTTCTTCATGATCGTGCTGCACGCGCACGGTCGGCTCGGGTAAATGACGCGTCGGGTGGATGTAGCGGTCTTTGGGTTTGATCGGTGTGACGCCGCGCACTTCGTTGAGAAACTCGCTGCTCATGCGTTGTTCGAGCGCCTGCTGTTCACGCGCCTGCTTTTCCGCCTGCGCGCGCGCCTCGGCCTGTTTTTTCAGGTCTTTTTGCAGTTGGGCTAAATCGGTCAGGCCGTAGGATTTTGCTTTCATAAGGTGCGACAGGTGTAAAACGGGTGTAAAAACGCCCTTCGTTCAGAACCAATTAAGAATCCATAAGGAGCCAATCAGTTGATGCGCGAAGGGCGATTGGGTTCAAATGCTTATTTCGCTTTGTCGTGCAGCGCTTCGAGATAGCGTTGCGCGTCCAGCGCGGCCATACAGCCGGAAGCGGCGCTGGTGATCGCTTGGCGGTAAATGTGATCTTGTACGTCACCGGCGGCGAATACGCCTTCAACGCTGGTTGCGGTGGCATTGCCATTCAAACCACTGTGGGTTTTGATGTAGCCATTTTCCATGTCCAGTTGACCGGCGAAAATGTCGGTGTTCGGTTTGTGGCCGATGGCGATGAATACGCCGTCGACTTTGATTTCTTTGGTCGCGTCGCCTTCAAAGGCTTTCAAACGCGCGCCGGTTACGCCGGATGCGTCGCCCAAAACTTCGTCCAAAACCTGTTTGGTTTCGAGTGTGATTTTGCCTTCTTTCACTTTTTCCATCATGCGGTCTACCAAAATCGGTTCGGCGCGGAAGGTGTCACGGCGGTGAACCACGGTGACATGGCTGGCGATATTGGACAGGTATAGGGCTTCTTCAACGGCGGTATTGCCGCCACCGACCACGGCAACCGGCTTGTTGCGGTAGAAAAAGCCGTCACAGGTCGCGCAGGCGGATACGCCACGGCCAGAGAAGGCTTCTTCGGAAGGTAGGCCCAAATACTGCGCCGATGCGCCGGTCGCGATGATGAGCGCGTCGCAGGTGTATTCGCCCGCATCGCCGACCAAGCGAATCGGTTTTTCGTTCAGATGTGTGGTGTGGATGTGGTCGAAAATCATTTGCGTGTTGAAACGCTCGGCATGCTTTTGAAAACGCGCCATCAGATCAGGGCCTTGCACCCCGTCCGCATCGGCCGGCCAGTTTTCAACATCGGTGGTGGTCATCAGTTGCCCGCCTTGCTCCAAGCCGGTAATCAGAGTGGGGTTCAAATTGGCACGCGCTGCGTAGACCGCCGCCGTATAGCCTGCTGGGCCGGAACCTAAAATCAGTAGTGAGTGGTGTTGTGCCATGAGTATCCCCTTGTAAATGCAGTGAAATCATATTGTAAAGTGCTATTATACGAGGTTTATGAGTTGATTGCCTTGTTCACATGACTGGGTTAGACCTTTTTAATTGAAGATGATACACCGATGAAAACCACCAAAAAATCCACCTCAAAACCGAGCAAAACCCGCTACCAAAAGGAGCCGGTGACGTTCTCCGAAATCGGCGATGTGCGCTATTTGCATTTCGGTACGCCGTGGGTACAGGGCGCGATGAACGTGCGCCGACCGAATCAGTTGGTGCTGGAGTATGCGCGCATGATGATGGCGTATTTATTGTTTCGGGATGAGCCGAAACGTGTGGCGCAACTGGGCATGGGCTGCGCCTCGTTGACCAAGTTCACCTATAAATATTTACCCGGCAGCCATTCAACGGTGGTGGAGCTGAATCCTGACGTGATTGCGGCGGCATACGGCATGTTTCGCCTGCCGCTGGATGAGCGGATTGAGGTGGTGGAGCAGGACGCGGCGCTGTGGGTTGAGGCGCAGAAAGCGGCGTTTGATGTGCTGCAAATTGATCTGTACGACGCCAGTGCTCGCGGGCCGGTGTGCGATTCGGTGGCTTTTTACAGTGCCTGTTTTGAGGCCTTGAACACCGATGGCATGGCGACGATCAATCTGTTTGGCGACCATCCGAGTTTCGAGAAAAACATGCGCAATCTGCACGAAGCATTCGGCGGGCGCGTCATAGCTTTGCCGGAAATCCATGAGGGCAATCGCATTGCCTTGGCGTTCAAAGGCGCGCCGATGCAGTTGGAATGGGCGCAATTGTACGCCCGCGCCGACGAAGTCAAAGCGCTGTACGGTTTGTCGGCCAAGCGCTGGGTCAGCGCGCTCAAATCCGTGCATCCGGGGTCGGCGTTTGTCATTTAGCGTGGTGTAAGCGGTATCATGGCCGCGAAACCGTGGTTTTTTCACCCGTTTAAACTGCTAAAAATTCGTTAAAAACGTGAAAATTCATGGTTTATTGGCGATTTTTGGGCTTGATTTTGTTACATGGGTTTCAGCATTGACAGAAGGATTCAGAAAGTTTATTATTTTCGGCATGAAACTAACACCGATCGCCGAAAGATTTATTCTCCATTGGGGCGAAATGGGGACCAAGTGGGGCATCAACCGAACAGTTGCGCAAATTCACGCGTTGCTGTTTTTTTATGGCCGTCCCATGCATGCCGAAGAAATTACCGAGACTTTGAGCGTCGCGCGCTCAAACGTGAGTAATTGCCTGAAAGAATTGCAAAACTGGAATCTGATTCACGTCGTGCACATCATTGGCGACCGACGCGACTACTTCAGCACCTCGACCGACGCGTGGGAGCTGATGCGCACCGTGGTACACGAGCGCAAAGTGCGTGAATTCAATCCGGTGATTCAGGCCCTGCAAGACTGTCTGGACGATCCGTCGGCAGAGATGGAAACGCCTGAGTCAATGGCGCGAATTCAAGAAACCCTGACGCTGATGAAAACCACCAGCTCATGGGCGGAGGAAATGATTCGCCTCAAGCCTGAAACCCTATCCAAAGTGATGCGACTGGGCGCGAAAATTCAAAACCTGATTCATGGCGACTCAGCTAAAGATGAGAAAAAATAAGTGAATCAGCGAGTCAAATAAAGCCAACCTTCGATAAAGCCAACCTTCGGGTTGGTTTTTTCTTGGGTACAATGGCGCATCGACGCAACATCATTTCATTAGAGTAATCACCGTTCATGCAATCCACCATTCAGTTTTATCCTTCTTCTGCACCGCGCGCAGCCGCCAGTGACATTCAATTGAGTGCCTTGCCGCCTCTGTCGCTGTACATCCATATTCCGTGGTGCGTGCGCAAATGCCCGTACTGCGATTTCAATTCACATGAATTGGGCAAAGCCGCGACCGACTGGGAAGCGCCGTATGTGCAGGCGCTGATCGCCGATTTGGAAAGCGTTTTGCCGCAGGTTTGGGGGCGGCGTTTAAGCAGTATTTTTATCGGGGGCGGTACGCCGAGTTTGCTGTCTGAGCGAGCGATGGATGAATTGCTCGCGGCGGTACGCGCGCGCTTACCGCATATTTCCGAGATGGAAATCACCATGGAGGCGAATCCGGGGACGCTGGAGGTCGGTAAATTGCGCGGTTTTCGCGATGCGGGGGTGAACCGTTTATCTCTGGGCGTGCAGAGTTTTGATGACGAATTGCTGCGCCGAATTGGTCGCATTCACAGCGCCGATCAGGCGAAATATGCGCTGGAGCAGGCGTATGCGTTGTTTCCCAAAGTCAATTTGGATTTGATGTTTGCCTTACCTGAGCAGACGATGGCGCAGTTGCGCGCGGATGTGGCGACGGCGCTGTCTTTTGCACCGACGCATATGTCCTACTATCACATGACGATTGAACCGAATACTCTGTTTCACCGTCATCCGCCGCGCGTGCCGGATGATGAGTTGGCGCTGGATATGCAAGACTATATTCAATCGGAATTGGCGCGTGCCGGTCTGCGTCATTACGAAGTCTCGGCTTACGCGCAGCCGCAGCATGAATGTCAGCACAATACGAATTATTGGCAATTCGGCGATTACATCGGCATCGGCGCCGGTGCGCATGGGAAGATCAGTCAACACGATCGGATTGTGCGTACGGCACGGTTCAAGCATCCGCAGCGCTACTTGGATGCGGTGGCGCAAGGCAATGCGGTGGAAACTGAGCAAATGCTCACGCGCGCCGAACTGCCGTTTGAATACATGCTCAATGCGCTGCGTCTGCGCGATGGAACGACCTTGGCGCAGATGCAGATGGCCAGTGGTTTGAGTGTGGTTGATTTGGAACCTGCGCTGTCACAGGCGCAGGTCAAAGGCTTGATGGTGAAAGAGGCAGAGCGTCTGTGCGTGACCGATTTGGGCTGGCGATTTTTGAGCGATGTTCAGACGCTGTTTTTGAATGATTGAATGAGTGGTTTGGGCGCGGTCGTGTTTAATTCACGCCGCTATAACTCACACCGCTACCCGCTTTTTCATGAAAAACGGCAAAACGGCTGAAATCAGTAAAAATACACCGCCCATGACAAAGGACAACATGACTTTATTGAGTAACAGCGCGATGACGATGCAAACCAGCGCGGTCAAAAAGCCCAAAGTGAAGGATCTTTTGAACGACGGATAGCGTTTCAAAGCCAGTAATGACAGCACATACAGCGTGCCGCCCACCGTGGCAGCGGCCATGCTGGCGGCGATCAAAATTTGCATGATGTTATAGCGCTCCGGATGCGTGCTGTTCAGCGTGAACACACCGGCGCAAAGGATGGCGATTAACCATGCACCGATGGGATAGGCGATGAAACTGACGTGCGGTGTGGTGTTCGTAGACGGCGTGGATGGGCTTGCAGATGGATTCATGGCGCTAACGAAAGAGTCAATGTTTAAAGCACCTATTGTAACCGATACTCACTTCGCTTTCGCAAGTAATGTGCACATTCGATAGCGACCTGATGAGTGCAAATGCGATGAAAAGTGTGTCGGCATAAGTGCGCTACAATGGTATCCATAAATATGAGCTGGGTTGCCCCGTGCTGGCTTAATTACAATTTTAAAAGTTTTGAAGTTTTATGCGACGTATACGAGATTGGTTGGCACAATTTAAAAATCACCTACAGCCGGATTTATTTGGCTGGGAGGATGATTCGGTCGCGCCTGTTTCACACAATCCACACCATAATGGCGCATCTGCGCCCACACCGAAAGCGTCACCCAACTCGACCTCCCATTCAAAAAAGACAGCGACGCAATCCGTGCGCACCGTGGTTCTGGGTGAGCAAATCGTGCCGTATCGCTTGGAGCGCTCACGTCGCAAAACCGTGGGTATGATGGTGGATGCGCAGGGCTTGCGCGTGCGTGCTTCGCCCTATGTATCGGTCTCTGAAATCGAGCGAATTTTGCACAGCAAATCCAATTGGATTCTGCGGCATTTGAGTCCGTCGCCGCATGCGGACACGCCGAGTCGCCACCGCAGTTTTATGCCCGATTTATCCGTGGCCGATGGCGAAACGCTCAGGCTTTTGGGGCGAACGGTTCAGATACGTTGGGGGACGGTGCAGCAATTGCCGGATGCAGCGTTGAGCGAGCAGATTGTGTGGGTGAAACGACCACGCACCCGCGCGGGTGCGCGTGAGGCGGATATTCGCGCCAGTTACCAAAATGCTTTGGCAAATGCCTTGGGCGATTATTTGTTGGCGTATCTGCATCAGCGTGCGCAGTGGTACGCGCAGCATCATGGTTTGCGTTATCGCGATATTGTGCTGTCCAATGCAAAAACGCTGTGGGGTACGTGTCGGCGCGATGGTCTGATTCGTATGAATTGGCGTTTGGTATTTTTGGACGAGGCACTGGTGGATTATGTACTGGCGCATGAATTGGCGCATACGGTGCAGATGAATCACAGTGCGGTGTTTTGGACGCAGGTGGCGCGCATGTGCCCTGATTATAAAAATCTACGTCGACAGTTGAAACAATTTGACCTACGCGGGGCGTAGGTCAATGGAGTCTAACTTGAGGGATGTGCGTCGTTTTTAAGCAATTTGCTCTTGTCGGTCAATAATCACATAATGTTTTTTCATCGGTTCGGTGACTTCAAAAATGCCTTTGAATCCGGCGGGGATGATGACGGCGTCACCGACTCGGAATTCGCGTCGCGTGCCGTCGGTTTCGATCAATGCGCCCGCGCCTTCGGTGACGTAGAAATATTCGTCTTCACCCAAGCCCATTTCGATTTGCCAGCTACCGACTTCGCAGGCCCAAACCCCCATGAATACTTCGCCGCTGTGGTTGGTAAAGTGATTCCATGTGGTGCGTTTCGGATTGCCGTTGACCAGTCGCTCCGGGCGCGGGTAGTCGATTTCGGCTTCTGTTTGCTGTTCACGAAACAGTTGGATGTGGGGTGTATGTGTCATATCTATCTCCTTTTTAGTTTTTTGTGCGCAATGATGTGTCGCGACGAAATTTGGACTTATAGAAGTGCCTATTGCGGTTGGTAGCTCAAACGCACATAAATCGGCGCATATGCTTCTGCTTGGGTGATTTCGATGAGCGATTCGCGTGAGAGTTCGAGCATGGCGATGAAGTTGACCACCAATACGGCGCGACCTTCGCCTTGCTCAATCATGTCGTCGAATAGCTCGGAGAACTCCATGAAACGGCGGTTGTGCAGTTTGCGCAAAATGCCGGTCATGAATTCACGCACGGATAAAGTCTCGCGGGTGATGGTGTGGCGTGCGTTGAGTTTGGCGCGTTTGAGTATGTCGGCCCACGCGGATTTAAGGTCATCCACATTGACATTGGGCAGTTGTTTTTGCACCGTGTGGTCGATTTCGGCTTGGGCGTGCAGGTAGTCGCGGCCGACGACCGGCATTTGTCCGAGATTTTGTGCGGCCAGTTTGATTTGTTCGTACTCGAGCAGGCGTCGGACAAGCTCGGCACGCGGGTCGTCCACCTCTTCGCCGGTGTCGGATTTGGTCACAGGCAGCAGCATGCGCGATTTGATTTCGATCAGCATGGCGGCCATGAGCAGATATTCGGAGGCCAATTCGAGGTTGTAGGTTTTGATTTGATCCACGTAAATCAAATATTGCTCGGTCACTTGCGCCATCGGGATGTCGAGGACGTTGAAATTTTGTTTACGAATCAGGTAGAGCAGTAAATCCAACGGGCCTTCGAAGGTTTCTAAAAAGACTTCGAGCGCATTGGGCGGGATGTATAAATCCTGCGGCATGTTGAACAGCGGTTCGCCGTACAAACGTGCAAATGCCAAGCCATCCACAATGTCGGGCGTGGCGTTTTGGCTGGCTGCGGCCAGTTGTTCCATTTGTGCCAACGCCGAGTCCAATGCGTCACTGGTCTCGGCGTTCGGGTGGGGTGTCTTGGGATTCATAAAGTGAATCGTTGGGACGCAAATCGGCGCGGTTTAATGAGCGTCGTCTTTGATTTTGGCTGCGTCAAATTGGCGTTGCAATGAAGTGTCTTGTGGCTTGTCCCACAGGCGGGCGCGGCCTTCGAGTTGTTTTTCATACAGGTCGGGCTGTTTTTTGTTCATTTCTTTCATAAACAGGGTGAAGTCCGATTCGTAACGTGCCATTTTTATTACTCCTTTTCATCATCAAGTGGATGAGAATTGTTTACAATGCGGTATGTGCGAAATGCGACCGTAGCGCATCTGATTTGCGGTTATTTTACTCGAATTTAAGCCTTTTGGGCGGAATCGTTGCGGATGGGTGCATTACTCGTATAAATGAATAAAAAAGATGATTGATTGAATTGATGATACGAAGGATGTCTGTTTTTTCTCTGTGTTGGGTGCGCCGATTGGCCTGTGGGGCTGTGGGTGCTGCCTTGCTGAGCCTGAGCGCGCCTGCGTATGCGAATAATTATTCGATCAATATTGATGCGCCGGCCGAGGCAAAAGCGCTGTTGGAACAGTATTTGGATATTGTTCGCTATCGCGCGCGCGAGGATATTCGCGATGAATATTTGGACTTTTTGATTGACCATGCGGCGGAGCAGGCGGCCAGTTTGTTGGCGACCAAGGGCTATTTCAACAGCAGAATCATGATCATCGATGACCGCACGGGGAAAACCGTGGGGACGGATGCGCAATTGAGCGCGACACAAGCCGCCCAAGCGACGCGCTCGTTCGGACGCAGTGTCGAGCTGCAGGATGCGGGTTCGGAAGCGGAAACCGCCACGCCTGCTGTCTCTAAGCTGCCGAGCTATACGATTAAAGTTGAACTCGGTGAGCAGGCGATCGTGCGTTCGGCCAAGCTGGACATGCAGGGCTTGATTACCCAGCAGGATCCGCAGCGCGCGAATGATTTGGTGTTTGACTGGTCGCTGCAGGAAGATGAGGCATTCACGCAAAATGATTGGTCGCTGGCCAAAACCTTGCTGCTGCGTAAAATCCGCTCGGATGCATATGCCGGTGCGCGCTTTAGAAGCACCGAGGCGCTGGTTGATCTGCCGCGCACGGGCGTAGATGTGAGCGCGGTGCTGGACTCGGGGCCGTATTTTACTTTGGGTGATGTTGAGGTCTCGGGTTTGCGGCGCTACCGCAGTTCGATTGTGACCAATGTCAATACCATTGAGCAGGGCGAGGCGTATAGCCGCGAAAAATTACTGGCGTATCAAAAGCGTTTACAGGATTTGCCGTATTTTTCCAACGTGGTGGTGGATATTAATCCCGATCCGAACGATGCCCAGCTCACGCCGATCAAGGTCAATGTGATTGAGTTGCCGTCATCGAATTTCAAAGGCGTGGTTGGCTACAGCACCGATGGCGGCTTTCATGCCAAAACGCAATATAGCCATTACAACGTATTCAAACGGGGTTGGATTTACGATATTCGCTATGATTGGCAGCAGAAGGAGCGCATTGGACAAACTTCGCTGACCACGCCGCAGAACAAAAATCACTATCAGTGGAGTTTATTTGCCAAAGTGGATGATGATCGCACTTTGGATGTGATTGACCGTACGTCGCAGGTGGGTTTGCATTACTCGCGCAAATTGGAGCGCACCTCGGTTTCATACAATCTGGATTATTACAATAGCCGACTGGATGAGTTTCGTAGCCGCGCGTGGGTTTTGAGTGTGGATTGGTCGAAACACAATGTGGATAATAATTCGTACCCGCGCCAAGGTTATGCGGTTGATGCTTCGATTGGCGTGGCCAGCAAGGCGATGGGTTCCAGTACCAACTTTGTGCGCTCGTATGGGCGCTATCGACATTTTTTCCCCTTCTTGAAAAAAGACTCGCTCGTGTTGCGGGCTGAATTGGGGATGATCAATACCCGAGGTGATTGGTTTGATGTGCCGTCCAGCCTGTTGTTTAAAGCCGGAGGCAGTAACTCGATACGCGGCTATGGCTATCAAAGCATTGGTGATCCTGATGCGATGGCGGACAATGTGGTGCTACCGGCGCGGTATATGGCGACGGCCTCTGCCGAGTATACCCACTGGTTCAATAATTCATGGGGTGCGGCGGTCTTTTATGATGTGGGCAGTGTGACCGATGATTTGAAAAGTCGACCTCTGTATCACGGGATCGGCGTAGGCGCACGTTGGCGCAGTCCGGTCGGACCGATTCAATTTGATATTGCCTATGGTTATCCGCGCAAACGCATTGCGCCGCATATTTCAATTGGGATTATGTTTTGATGCACGACGAGCAAAAAAATCCTCCGGCATTGCCTGAACGGAACGGTGAGGTGAATGACCTCGGCGCTGATTCCGCTGACTCGGCAGAAACGAGTTCAGGCGCGCCAAAAGACAAGTCATCCGGCAAGGCGTCCAAATGGCGTTGGCTTGCGGGCGGCTTGTTGGCGCTGGTTGCGCTGCTGGTGCTGTTGGTTGGCACGGTGTTGATTGCCGCGCAATCCGAGCGCGGTACGCGGGCGCTGTGGAAGGTGACCCAAGTATTATCCGGTGGCCGTGTGCAATCACAGTGGGTTTCGGGTAGTTTGGCGCACGGTGGCAGCGCGCAATCCATGCAAATTCATTTGGGTACGGTGCACGTTGATCTTTTTGATGTATCGGGCGATTGGCATTGGTCTGTGCTGCCTGTGCATTGGCAGGTCGATCGTTTGGCGGCGCAGCGCTTGGACATCGCGCTACTGCCTTCTGAAAAAAAATCCGAGCCGTTAGAGCAGATCACCATGCCGCTGGCGTTCACGGTCGATAATTTGTCTGTGCCGCAAGTCAATTTGATTCAAGGCTTGCAAACCACCGAACTGAAGGACGTATCCGGCAGTGTGAGTACCGATAAAGTGCAGCACCGCATTAACTTAACGCATCTGCGTCAAGGCGACGCCGAGTACTCGGGGCAATTGGCGATCAATGGCAAAAAACCGTTCGTGCTTGATGGGCAAATCGACGCGGTATTGCACGATGAACGCAATGATTATTCGGCCAAACTGGTAGCCAAGGGTGATTTTAAACGCCTGAATTTGGATTTGAGCGCAAGCTCTGGCGCGGGTAGCAATCAAGGTGATTTGACAGGCCAAGGCAATTTGAGTGTGCAATTGCTGGATGGTTTTTACATTCACCAAGGTCATCTGGATTTCAAACACATCAATCCGAAATTGTTTTGGGCGAGTTTGCCGATGGCCAATTTGGATGTGGCTTTAAATACCGATCCGGCCAATGGGAATACTACCGGCGCTTCTGCAGATGTACCTGCTCCATCGCCCACAGCCGCTACCGCTGAACGCTTGCCGGTGCAAGGTCACTGGACGCTGGTGAATCACTTGCCGCTGACCTTGGCCGAGCTGGGTATTCCCGTTGTTTCAGGGCAAGGGCAGTTCACGCTGACCGATAAGCAGCAAAATCTCAATGATATGAAGGTCGGTTTGTTGGGCGGCGGGTCGCTGGTCGGTAACGGTCAATTTGCCAATAAAAAAGGTCAAATCGACGTGGCGGTGACGGATATGAACCTCCAATCCATCTACGCCAAACTGCTGAAAACCGCGCTGGACGGCACGGTGACCATTCAAATTGAGCAACAGTCGCAAAACTATGTGGCGCAGTTGGCACAATCCGGCGCGGTCAATATGCGCATCGCGACCGACGTGCAGATGGGTGGCGGACTGATCGACATCAAACAGTTCAAAATTGCAGGCTTAGGCGAGGCGGAATTGAGTTTGGTCGGGAAGATTCAGCAATCCCAAGAGTTGATGCCGTTTGAGGGCAAACTGAACGTTCAACAATTCAATCTGCGCGATTTGGGCGATTTTCCGCGCAGTCAATTGGCCGGTGCGTTTGATGTGCGCGGCGAAATGAAACCGGATTTCAAGCTGGACATGAAAGGTGAATTGGCATCGAGTCGCTGGGCGGATGCCAATGCCCAAGGTCAGCTCGATTTTACGTTTCAAGCACCCGATCGCATTGAGGCGCGCAACGTTGACGTGACCGTGGGCGATAATCTGTTTCAGGCCAAAGGGGCGTTGGGTAAAGACAATGATCGCTTGCAATTGAACGTGCGCGCGCCGAACTTGGCGCAGTTGCAATTTGGCTTTGCCGGACGTCTGAATGCCACGGGCGACTTGACCGGCTCGCTGACCAAACCGCGCGGTCGCTTGGATGCACAGGGCGCGAATTTGGTATTTTTTAACAATAAAATTCAATCGATTGATCTCAAAGGTCAATGGGAAAGCGGTAACAACGGGCCGCTGAACGCCGATGTCGATTTGAACGGCTACGCGGTCGGACCGGTGAATTTGCGTCAACTGAACGCCACGGTGCGCGGCACGCAAGCGGCGCATCAGTTCAATGGTCGTTTTGCCGGCAATATTTTGGTGCGTGAGGCTGCGCAAGATCATGCCGCGGTGCAGTGGATTTTGGACGGGCAGACCTCCGGTTCGGGCGGCATCACCGATGATGGTTGGCGCGGACAGATTCATCAACTGAACAATGTGGGACAGCCGAATATTCAATTGACGCAAACCGCGCAAATTGCCTATGAGAACAAAGAGTTTAAACTCAGCAATGTGGTCGCGCGTGTGCAGGAAGCGCAGTTGAACATCAACAGTTTTGCCATGCAAGGGCAACGCATCAACAGCCAAGGCAACGTCAGCAATCTCGTGGCCAACCGTTGGCTGTCGTGGCTGGCGATTACGCTGCCGTTTTATCCGTCGGATGATTTTGCCATTCGCGGACAGTGGGACATCGCGATGGGCGCGCAGCCTGCGGGCGGTTTTCGTTTTGAGCGCGAACGTGGCAATATCGCACTCGATGTGCGTCGGCGCAATTTGCTTGAATTGACCGAGCTGAATTTCCAAGGCCGCATGGCCGGTACGCAGATGGCTTTGTCGGGCGTGTTGAACGGCAATAATATCGGGCAAAACCGCATTCAGGGGACATTGGGTTTGGTCAACAGCGCATCCGGCTGGGTCGTGTCTGGTCTTTCGCCATTAAATTTGAATGTGCAAGCGCGCTTGAGTCAGCTCAAACAATTCAATCAACTGTTCGGTGTGAATGTGCGCATTGATGGACAGGCTCAGGCGGATCTAAACATTCGCGGTACGCTCGCGTCGTGGACACCGCAAGGTGTGGTGACGGGGCAAAATCTGAGTTTTTATCATGTGGACGAAGGGATACGCTTTGATAACGGCGTGGCGCGTCTGCGCGTTGAGCCATCGCAAATTATTTTTGAACAGTTTGAGGCCAAAGGGATCGAAGGTACTTTGTCGGTCAAAGGCACGGTCGGCTGGGGTGCGGGGCAAACTCAGGGCGTGAAAGCCACCATGGTGATGAATCAGTTGCGTCCGTTCGCGCGTCCTGACCGCGAAGTGGTGCTCAGCGGTACGACGGATTTGGGCTTTGACGGTGTGCGCGTGTTCTCGATCAAAGGTAATATCAAGGTTGATAAGGCCCTCATTGATCTGCCGCCAACCCGCGCACCGGAGCTGGATAACGATGTGCGTTTTGTCCAAGCACCCGGTACGAAAGCCAAAGCCGAGAGAGTGTATGCGGCCGAGACCGATATCAATGTGAATTTGGGCGATCGTTTCCGTTTCAAAGGTCGTGGCGCGGATGTATATTTGGGTGGCGTATTGCGCGTGCATTCCAGCGCAGATTACCCTGAATTGCGTGCCAATGGCACGGTGCAAATCACGCGCGGGACGTATATTTTCTACGGTCAAACCTTGACCGTGCAACGTGGCTTGGTCACATTTGCCGGCCCATTGGACGATCCGAGTTTGAATATCATGGCGACGCGGGTGGCCGGCTCGACCGAAGTGGGCGTCGAATTGAACGGTACCTTGGCCGATCCGCGCGCGCGCCTAACCTCAAATCCCGATATGCCGGATGAGGAAAAACTCGCATGGCTGTTGTTTGGCCGCTCAACCGCAGACTTGGGGCAAAACGACATTGGCGCGATTGCCGGTGCGGCCTCGATTTTGCTCAGTACCGACCAAGGACGCAAGATCACCGACCAATTTGGGATTGACAACATCAGTGTCGGTGCCGTGGGCAAAAAAGATGGTACATCAGGGACTTATGTCGGTTTTGGCAAGCAATTCACCGATCGCTTTGGCATTGCTTACGAGCAAGGGATTGACACGGTCAGCAGTGTGCTGAAAATTACCTGGTCATTGTCGCGCAACTGGGAAGTGATTTTGCGCGGCGGTACCAATAACGGTGTGGATTTACAATATCGCCGCCGTTTTGACAGACTTTGGGACAAGGATAAAAAATATGAGTCAAAATAATTCATTCGCTCAAGCAATGTCATTGCCTTTTCGCATTGGTCAAGGTTTTGACGTACATGCTTTGGTGGAAAATCGTCCGCTGATTATCGGCGGTGTGACCATTCCGTATGAAAAGGGTTTGCTGGGTCATTCGGATGCCGACGTGTTGCTGCACGCGGTGACTGATGCCTTGCTCGGGGCGTTGGCTTTGGGCGATATCGGACAACATTTCCCCGATACCGACCCGCGCTTTAAGGGCGCGGATAGCCGCGTATTGTTGCGCCATGCGTATGCGTTGGTACGCGATAAGGGCTATGTCTTGGGTAATTTGGATGCGAGTATCATTGCGCAAGCGCCGAAAATGATGGTGCACATTCCCGCCATGCGTGAAAATATCGCAGCGGATTTGGGTGCGGCTTATTCCGCGGTGAATGTGAAGGCGAAAACCTGCGAGAAGCTCGGCTTTTTGGGGCGCTCCGAAGGCATTGCTTGCGAAGTGGTGGTTTTGCTGGTGCAGGATCGCGAGCCGGTACACGCTGTGCGAACGGAAGTGGTGTGAAGGTGGTCGAGCGTATGCACCATGCTGAGCATTTACCGAATGTGCTGCTGCTGGACACATCGAATCAATACTGCTCGGTTGCGTTGCAATGGCGCGGGCAGTTGACGGCGCGCCATGAGTGGTCGGAGCAAAAACACTCGCAAATGATTTTGCCGATGGTACGCGAGCTACTCGCGGCGCAGCAGGCGACGTTCGCCGATTTGGATGCGATTGCGGTGGGTGTCGGTCCGGGTGGATTCACCGGTGTACGCTTGGCTGTCTCGGTCGCGCAAGGTTTGGCCTTTGCCGCGCACAAGCCGGTATTGGCTTTGTCGTCGCTGGCTGCGCTGGCGGTGGCCGGATTGAGCCATAGCGCAGAAACCCAGATCATCGTGGCGATGGATGCGCGGATGCAGCAGGTGTATTGGGCGCATTATGAACGGCGCGAAGGCGAGTTGATCACACGGGTAGAGCCGAGTTTGGATGATGTGGCGGTATTTGTTGATCGCTTAAATTTAATTGATGCGCCGTGCGTGCTGGTCGGTAATGCGATAGAGGCATTTGATGTCATTCAGCAAGCCATAATGCAGGCGAACGATCGTGTGCCGCTGCGCGTGGCGGAGATTGACCACAGTGCACCGCATGCGGCGGACTTTGCGCCGTTGGTCAATCGTTTGTGGAGTAATGGGGCGTGGCAGGCGGGCGTGGTGCTGCGCCCCGAACAGGTACAGCCACTGTATGTACGCGATAAAGTGGCGAAAACCATCGCTGAGCGCGAGGCGGAACATGCCGTAACACAGGTGTTGGCGCATGAATGAGTCGGTGGCTTCGGTATACACGACGCAGATTTTGACGGCTGAGGATTTGCCCGCCGTTGCAGAGCTTGAGCAGGTCACGCAGATCGATCCGTGGACGGTGGAGCAGGTACTGGCGATTGCGCCACTGCTCGGTAGCGGCGAATATACGGGTACGGTTTTGCGCGATACGCAGGATGTCGTTGGCTATCTGATTGCGCGATTGTTTTTGGACGAATGCGAAATTTTGAGTGTTGGCGTTGTGCCAAACGCGCAGGGTAAAGGGCTGGGACAACGGTTATTACAGGCGTTTTTGAGCCAATTGCCCGAGCAAACTGCACAGGTTCATTTGGAAGTGCGTGTGTCTAATCTCGCAGCGCAGCGTTTGTACGCGCGTCAGGGCTTTGTTGAAGTCGGTCGGCGAAAAGCTTATTATGCGGTTATGAACACCGATGGACAGGCGGGGCGCGAAGATGCGCTGCTGATGTCGAAATATGTAAAGGAAATACGGAAAAAGTAAACCCCTACTTTTTCCGTGCTTAGGATTAGAAATTTTTTCAGGGAAACCCTGACAAAATTTGAACAAAATCAAAATGTTAAAATTGCGGATGCTGTCAAGTGTGCTGACCTATGTAAATCCTTGAGCTGGAAAACATACTTATTCCGCGTTTTCTAAAGAATACTTGATATGAATTTGCACAAAACCCACCCCGAAGCACACGATGCATGGCTATACGCGATGGGCATTGATGTGCGTTGGCGCCACAGGAGCGGCATGGACGCTCAGGCTGACGCGGAGGCGATGACGGTGTCGGAGTTGGCGCTGCCCGAAGCCATTGCGCAAGCACGCTACTGGGTCGTCATGGCGGATGTTTCAGGTTCATTGAATGCTGCCGAATGCTATGTGCTTGCGGGGATGCTGTGGGCGATCAATGCGGACGTACGCGACGTGGTGTGTAGCGTTATGACACAGAGCGCTGATTTCGAAGAGGCGGTGCGTGCTGTGCCAACGGCCTTGCCCGCGTGGCCGCAGTTGCACATCCTGAATGTGTCGTCTGAATTATTCGCATCGTTGCCGACGATTTTGGCGCAGTATCCGAATCTGCATATTCTGTTTTTGGGCGAGGATGCGCCGCTGGCAGCGCATGAGCGCTTGCTTTGCTTGCCAAGTGTACGTGCCATGCAAACCGATGCCTTGCAAAAACAACGCGCATGGCTGGCGCTCAAGTCCTTGCGCATGGCATCTCATTGAACAGATGTCATTGAATTTACAATATGAGCGCCATTCACCTTTATCAAATTTACTATAACGAGCAAACACGTGCGCAACTGGATCCGGGGTTTATTCCGCTGGATAACACCGATAATCTGTGCCCTGAGTGGTATGAATTTTGGGTGATCAAAAATTTTTTAGAGCAAAATGATTTGGCGGATAGCGCTTTTTATGGCTTTTTGTCGCCCAAATTTGGCACGAAAACAGGGCTGGCGGCTGAGCAATTAAAGGCGCTCATGGCGCCACATCAGGCAGATACGGATGTGTTTTTGGTGGCGACGGCGTGGTCGCAGTTAGCGTATTTTCAAAATCCGTTTGAGCAGGGCGAATTTTGGCATCCGGGAATCTTTGACTTATCGCAGCAAGTGGTGGATGCGCTCGGGTTGGACATTCGGCTTGATGAGCTGGTAACTTGCTCTCATAACTTTGCATTTTGTAATTACATCGTGGCGCGTAAGCCGTATTGGCAGGCATGGAAAAAATTGGCTGATGCTTTTTTTGATCTGGTGGAAACGCGACGAGATGCACTGGGAGAGGTGCTGCGCGGTGAAACCTCGTATGTGTCGCGGCTGGCACCGATGCGGGCGTTTGTGCAGGAGCGTTTACCGGCGATTGTGCTGCAACAACAGCGATATCGAACCTGTGCGATTGAGGATGCGGCGCACTTTGTTATTGCGCGTAATGTATTTCAGCCATCAGGCGTCTATGAACGCGCAACGTTGCAAATGTGTAATCTGCTGAAGTACCGCTATTATTTGAATGGTAATTCGGAACACTTGCGCAGCTATCGTCATATTCGCCAGAATGTGTCATTAATACGTTGATTTTAATACGCTAATTTAGCCATCCACCGGATGCTCGGGTGTGGATAACAATAATTGATAAAACACCAAATCCAGCCACTCGCCGAATTTGAATCCTGCCTGATGAATCGTGCCGGCGTAGTTGAAGCCAAACTGCTCGTGTAGATGGATGCTGGCCGAATTCGCCCCGTCAATTGCGCCGACCATGCAGTGATAATCCTGAGCCTTTGCTTGCTCGATCAGCGGTTCTAACAGCGCGCGTCCTACGCCTTTGCCGCGGTGCTCGTGGTGAATATAGATCGAATGCTCGATCGTGTATTTGTACGCCGGTTTACTGCGAAATACGCCGTAGGTGGCAAAGCCCAACAAGCTACCCGCATCATCAAACGCACCCAATACGGGGAAATCGCGCTCGCGCTTTTCGGTAAACCACTGCGCCATGAATTCGGGTGTGCGCGGCTCGTATTCGTATAGCGCGGTGAGGTTCGCAATGGCTTCGTTAAAAATGGCCAAAATGGCGGCGCTGTGCTCGCTTTCGATGCAGGGGCGGACGTGGATCATGATGATTTTTGTTTTGTTGTTGTAAGTTTATGTTTATAAATGAAAAAATCAACGAGGTGCAGGCGAAATCATTGTTTGGAAAACCGCTGAAATCCACCTGAAAATACGCTGAAAATGGTATGATAACGCCTATTTACGCCGTTGTTCATGCGTTTTGACAGCCAAGCGTTAAGGAAGCACGGAACAACCCAAACCAGTCTGCGTTCTGAGCAAAAAACATTCAGAACGCGGCGCAGGATAGGGGTCGTAGTTATTAATCATACGATGCTGCGACAGCCTCTATTCTGCAACAAAATTCTGGGTGTTTTTTGCCAGAACCCGAAGGGCTGGCGATTGGCGCGTGATTAACTTTGTTGTGACGCTTGTCTAGGGAATGACCATAGACTGCGCGCCACGCCTCGTTACTCATCACGCCAATCTCCAGCGCAGACGGTAGGGGTTATTCCGAGCTTCCTTGAAAACATAACCGATGAGACGCGTCATCACTCATCGCTGGATAAAAAAGGTTCGCAGTGCGTTTAACTCAAATTAAATTAGCCGGTTTCAAATCCTTTGTTGACCCCACCAGCTTTCAACTGCCGGGGCAACTGGTCGCGGTCGTAGGCCCCAATGGTTGTGGCAAATCCAATATTATGGACGCCACGCGTTGGGTATTGGGCGAGTCACGCGCATCCGAGTTGCGCGGCGAATCCATGGCCGACGTGATTTTCAACGGCTCGGGCAATCGCAAACCCTCGGCGCGCGCGTCGGTCGAATTGGTGTTTGACAACCACGAAGGTCGCGCGGGCGGTCAATGGAGCCAATACGCCGAAATCTCCGTGCGTCGTGTGCTCACGCGTGATGGCGGTTCGAGCTACTACATCAACGGCCAACAGGTGCGCCGCCGCGACGTGCAGGATATTTTCATGGGAACCGGCTTGGGGCCGCGCGCCTACGCGATTATCGGTCAGGGCATGATCGCGCGCATCATCGAAGCGAAACCCGAAGAATTGCGCGTGTTTTTGGAAGAAGCCGCTGGCGTGTCCAAATACAAAGAACGCCGCCGCGAAACCGAAAATCGCCTGAACGACACACGCGACAATCTGACTCGCGTCGAAGACATCCTACGCGAATTGAACAACCAAGTCGAAAAACTTGATGCGCAGGCCAAAGTCGCGCAGCAATACCGCGATTTACAAAATGCCGCGCAGGACAAACTGCATTACCTGTGGATTTTGCGCTACGACGAAGCGCAAGCGGAGCGCGACAAAATCACGGAGAAAATTCAACAGGCGCAAAACGATTTGGAAGCGCAAATCGCCAAACTGCGCCATGCAGAGGCAGAACTGGAAGCGCGGCGCGTGCAGCATTACGAGCTGTCCGATAATCTGAACAGCGCGCAGGCGGCCATGTACGCGGCCAACGCCGAAGTCTCGCGTATCGAGACCGAACTGCGCTTCATGACCGAAGGACGTGCGCGGATTGAAGCGCAGATTGAGCAGATCAAACAGCAGTTGGCGCAATGGCAGGCACGGCAAACGCAATTGCTCGACGACGTGGACAACCTCACCGCCGAGCGCGAACAAGCGCTGGAAGATCAAGCGATGCTGAGTGAACAGCTCGCCGTCGCTCATGAAGATCTGCCTGAGATTGAAGCGCGTCACCGCGAATCCATGCAGAAAATGCAGGATGCGCGCGCGCAGTTGGCGCAGGCAGAACAATCGGTCGCACGCGCCGCCGATGATCAGCGCAATGCCGACCGACAGTTGGGCAATTTGGTGCTGCGTCGTGAACGCCTGCAACAGGAAAAAATCGCCCCGGGCGCGCAGGATGCGAAAGAGCACCACCAACTTGACATGCAGTTGGCCGACGAATTGTCGCGCCAAGAGTCCGCGCAGGCCGCGCTGGACGAGGTGGATGCACAGTTGCCGCAGGCGCAAGACGCGCTCAATCAGGCGCGCACCAATGCTTTGAACGAGCAGGCGCGCATTGCGCAATTGTCCGCGCGACTGGATGCGCTCACGCAATTGCAGGAAAAAGTCCAAACCCAAGGACAGCTCGGCGAATGGCTGGACAAACACCAGCTCGCGACGCGCCAGCGCGTTTGGCAAAAACTACACATCGAATCCGGCTGGGAAAATGCGCTGGAGGCGGTGCTGGGCGAGCGCATGAACGGCTTTGAAATGTCGCGCATTGACTGGGTGAAAAACTATTTCAATGACATTCCGCCGTCGCGTTTAAGTTTTTACGCCCATGTCGCTGTGACCGAGCGCGCGCCGGAAGTGGTCGGTTTGCATCCCTTGGCGCAATTGATCAAGACCAACGACCCGACGCTCACGCAGCTATTGCCCGATTGGTTGCGCGGTGTATATGTCGCCAATACGCTGAACGATGCCTACCAATTGCGCGAGCAGTTGCCCGAAGGCGGCGTGCTGGTCACGCCCGAAGGTCATCGCCTTTCACGCAATGCCCTGCGTTTTTACGTCGCCGAGTCCGAGCAGGCGGGGATGCTGGCGCGCGCGCAGGAGATTGAGCAGATCGAGGCGCAGTTGCGCGCGCAGGATATGCTGGTCGATCAGGCGCAAAGCGGCTTGCACGAATTTCAAGCGCAGGTGGAACGCCTGACGCAGCAGCACAACAGCGCGCGGGCGCAGTTGCAAAGCACCACCGCGCGCGTGCATGAGCTGAAAATGCAGGTGCAAAAGCTCCATTTGGAGCGCGAACAGCGCAATGCCCGTCATGCGCAGATTGACGATGAATTGGCGGAAATTTTAATTCACGAAGAAGAGTTGCAAGCGCAGAAAATGGAGGCGCAAGCGCTGTTTGACGAAGGCGACGCGATTTTACTCACTCGCCAAGAGGCGTGGCAGTCCGCGCAATCGGCGTATGAAACGCTCGAGCGCAGTTTGGCCGATAAACGCGCCAGTCTGCGCGAGGTGGAGAATCAAGCGCGCGATGCGCAGTACCGTGTGCAAAATCTGGCGCAACGTTTGGCCGACATTGAGTACAACCAGCATTCGACCGAGCAGCAGTTGGAAGTTTTGCACAACAACCTCGAAGAGCAAACCATCGAATTGCAGGAGTTTGAGCAAAACAATCATCACGATGGTTTGCAGGCGGCGTTGGCCGTGCGCGTGGAGCGCGAGCAGGCGTTGGCCGCAGCGCGCACCGCTTTGGACGCGCTCACGCATGATTTGCGACAGTTGGACGAGGCGCGAATTTCGGCGGAACGCGAGGTCGATCCGAAGCGCGAGGCCATCACGCAATTGCAATTGTCCGAGCAAGCCGCGCGCCTGAATCAAGAGCAATTTGCCGAGCAGTTGCGCGAGGCCGAAGTGGACATCGAGCAGACCCGCGAACAACTGCGTGCGACGCTCGCCGATGGCGCGCGCGCCTCGGTGTTGCAGGCGGAAATTACCCGATTGAACAATCAAATCAATGCCTTGGGCGCGGTCAACTTGGCGGCGCTGGATGAATTAAAAGTCGCGCAGGAGCGCCAAGGTTTCCTCACTGCGCAGTCCGAAGATCTGACGAACGCGATGACCACGCTGGAAGACGCGATCAAGAAAATTGACAAAGAGTCGCGCGATATGCTGATGGACACCTACAATCAGGTGAACAAAAACTTTGGTGAACTGTTCCCAGAGCTATTCGGCGGTGGTGAAGCAAAACTGGTTTTGACCGGCGAAGAAATTCTCGATGCGGGCGTACAGGTGATGGCACAACCGCCGGGCAAACGCAACTCCACCATTCATTTACTCTCGGGTGGTGAAAAGGCTTTGACCGCGACTGCGCTGGTATTTGCGCTGTTCCGCCTGAACCCTGCGCCGTTCTGTCTACTCGATGAGGTCGACGCACCGCTGGACGATGCCAATACCGACCGCTTTGCGCAACTGGTGGCGAAAATGTCGGCGCAAACGCAGTTCCTGTTCATCTCGCACAACAAAATTACCATGGAAATAGCCGATCAATTGGTCGGTGTGACCATGCAGGAGCAGGGCGTGTCGCGGATCGTTGCGGTGGATATGGAATCGGCGTTGAAATTACAACAGAGCAGTTGAGTTAAATGCACTATTTGGAATGAATGACGAGTTATGAGTGAATTTGAACTATCGACCTTAGCGGTTTTGGCCTTGCTCCTGTTCGCCGTCGGTGCGTACAGTTACTGGCAGGTGCACCGAGCGCAAAAGGCGCAGGAGGCGCGCAAAGCCGAATTGGCTGAATTGGCGGTGGAGCCGCCGAGCCAGCACCGCTATCCGGCGTATGTGCCGGAGCAGGAGCCGCTGCCCGAGACGTGGCCGTCTGCGCCTGCGTCGGTGCAGAGCGAGCCGACGGATAGTCCGGCGATTGAATATCATGCTGAAACGCCAGCAGCGGCTGCGGTGAATCCTGTGGCTCAATCCATTCAATCGACTTTATCGGCAGCCGAAGTTGAGAGTGAGCAGCCAGAGACACCCGTGACCGCGGAGCTTGAGGAAGAAACACTCGGTGATCATGCTGAAATCAGCGTGCAAACGACACCTGACGCGGCGCATGAAGCAACGCACAAAACCGAAGAGAAAATCGTTGTGGAGCTTGAAGAATCTACCCATGAGGCGGAGGAAAATGATGTCGCTACTATCCCTGCTTCGGTGATCGATGAGGCGCCGCCGTTAACTGATAACACGGCGGATGTGCGCTTGGAATCCGAACGCGTACAAGCGGCGTTGGACAAAATGACGGCGGCAACCATCATCCCTACTGCCACCGCTGCCACCGAGGAGTCGGTACAAAACCCAATGGAGAATGCAGGAGCGGCATCAGCGGATTCAGAACCGGATTCGCCAAGCGCACCGATGGCGTTGGCTCAGGAGCCTTATGTGGAGGAAGTCGCGCAGGTTGTGCTGTCTGAGTCACCCGCTACCGAACCCGCCAGAGTAATGACAGCAACGGCAGCAACGACGCCGGATGAAATCATGTCGGCGATTATCGCCGAGCCACCGACAACGGGCAAAACCGTACCGGTGACTTTTGATCTGGATGACGAGGAAGAAAAAGAGCGCATCGCGCAGCGCATCACCGCACAGGAAATGAAACGTCGTGCGACGTGGGAAGTATTCGCGCCGTTTGCCCGTTTTGAACATTGGCTGAACACCGCGCATCCGCAGGGCGTTGACCCGATTCGTGCGATTGACGCCGAGATTGTGATCACGGTCAATCAGCCGAAAACCGCAGAGGACATTGAGCGCGCTTTGTATGATTTGCGCTTGGATACACCGCTGCCGATGCGATTGTATGGCGCACGCGCCGGGCAAATCAGTTTGGAGTCGGGCAGCAAACGGGTGTGGCAGGATTTGCAGGCCGGCGCGCCGTACAGTGCGATCAAATTGACTTTGCAACTGGCCAATCGCAGTCATTACGCGCAAGAAGAGGTGATCCAACGCTGGTTCGGTCTGGCCGAAGCCGTGCGCAAACGCTTGGCCGGGCACATTGATACCTTGCCGGATGTGTATGAATTGAGCGACTACGCGCAGTTTTTACACGCCTTGGCGCGTCGCGTCGGTCAGCCGATCATTCTGCAATTGCACAAAGAGAACGGCCTGTGGCCAGCCTATGAAGTGCATCAGCAGT
Source organism: Puribacter membranae (assembly GCF_055380425.1). NCBI lineage: Bacteria > Pseudomonadati > Pseudomonadota > Betaproteobacteria > Burkholderiales > Burkholderiaceae > Puribacter > Puribacter membranae. Next base: position 1,267,150 of record NZ_AP040167.1, on the reverse strand, counting down.
TGACCGCCTGCGGCGCGGTGCTGAGTGAGCGCGGTATTTATGTTGCTCGTAGTGAATCGAGTGGGCGCAACACGCCGGTGTACGCAGTGATGAATGACGTGAATAATCCGCGCGCACAGGATTTTTTGCGCAGTCAGATGGCGGTGATGTACGTGCATACTTTGTCTTTCTGCGTCGAATTGGCGCGGATTGAATTGCGTTTGGACGAGGGTACGGACGCGCAGCCGTTGGAACCGATTCAGCGGCTCATCAGCGATATGAAATTTGTGGCCGATGCGCTCGATGCGCAGTGGCAAAACCATGTGGGCGAGGAAATTTCGGTGGATGAGTTGAAGAAAATCGCCCATCTGCAAACCCGTATTTTCGTGCGGCAACTGAGCGAGCTGGGATTGCCGGTCGGTGCGTTGATGACCAAACGCTTACTGCTCGGCTGAGCAGTGAGCATCTGCTGACTGTCATTACGCTGTCGTATCTCGCCCGATGTGCGCTTCAAACAAACGCCTGACCTGAAAAATAACGATGTCGAATTTAGATTTATTTTCCGATTTGCCCGAGCCTGCGCTGACTATCGAACAGCAAATCACGCAACTGCGCGAGCAGTTGCGCGCGCACAACGTTGCCTACTACGTCAATGACGCGCCGACGGTGAGTGACGCCGAATACGACGCGCTGTTTCGTGAATTGGAGGCGTTGGAGCAGGCGCATCCGCAGTTTTCCAGCGCTGATTCGCCGACGCAGCGGGTGGGCGGTGCGCCGCTGTCGCAGTTTGCCAAAGTGCGTCACCGCGTGCCGATGCTCTCGCTGGCCAATGCTTTTAGCGATGCGGAGGTGCGCGCGTTTGACCAGCGGATGCAGGATGAATTGCGTAGCGCGGGTTTGTTGGCAGAGGGGCAGCGTGTCGAATATGCGTGTGAGGTGAAATTTGACGGGCTGGCGATCAATTTGCGCTATGAGCAGGGCGTTTTGGTGCAGGCCGCGACGCGCGGCGATGGTGAGACTGGCGAGGATGTGACCGCGAATGTGCGCACGATACGCTCGATTCCCCTGCGCTTGCAAGGCAAACAGTTTCCCGAGGTGTTGGAGGTGCGCGGCGAGGTGTTGATGAAGCGCTCTGATTTTGAGCGACTGAATCTGACGCAGGCGGATAAAGGTGAGAAGCAGTTTGCCAATCCGCGTAACGCGGCGGCGGGCAGCCTGCGTCAACTCGATTCGCGTATCACCGCCAGTCGCAAACTCTCGTTTTTCGCCTATGGTTTGGGTGAAATGCAGGACAGCGTCGAGGTGTTTCAGACCGATGGTTTTGCGCACATCGTGGCGCAGTTGCGCGATTTAGGCTTTCCGGTGTTCACGGCACAACCGCTGGTCAGCGGCGCAGAGGGTTTGTTGGATTTTTATGCGCAGACCGGCGCACGGCGCAATGAGCTGCCGTTTGACATTGACGGTGTGGTGTATAAGGTCAATGACAGCGCGCAGCAAGAGGCGCTGGGCTTTGTGTCGCGTTCGCCGCGCTGGGCGATTGCCCATAAATTTCCCGCGCAGGAAATGACCACCGTGGTGCAGGATATCACGGTGCAGGTCGGGCGTACCGGCGCGATCACGCCCGTGGCGCGACTGTTGCCGGTCGAGGTCGGCGGCGTGATTGTGACCAATGCGACATTGCACAATGCCGATGAAGTCGCGCGCAAAGATGTGCGCATCGGTGACACAGTCGTGGTGCGGCGCGCGGGCGATGTGATTCCTGAAGTGGTCATGAGTATCATCGAAAAGCGTCCGCTGGATGCGCGTGTCTTCATCATGCCGACGCAATGTCCCGAATGCGCTTCGCCGATCGTGCGCGAAGCAGGTGAGGCGGTGGCGCGTTGCACCGGCGGCTTGATTTGCCCGGCGCAGCTCAAGCAGAGCCTGATGCATTTTGCCTCGCGCAAGGCGGTGAATATTGACGGCTTGGGCGATAAATTGATTGAGCAATTGGTGGATGTGGGCTTGGTCAAAACACCGGATGATCTGTATCGGTTAACGGTTGAGCAACTGGCGCAATTGGATCGCATGGCGCAAAAATCCGCGCAAAACGTGTTCGATGCGATTCAAACCTCGAAAGAAACCACGCTGGCGCGCTTTGTCTACGCGTTGGGTATTCGTCATGTGGGCGAGGCCACCGCCAAATCGCTGGCGCAGCATTTTCGCACGCTGGCGGCGATTCGTGCGGCCCATGCAGAGGAATTGCTCATGGTGGCGGACATCGGGCCGGTGGTGGCACAAGCGATCGTCGATTTTTGGGCGGATGCGCGTCATCAAAGCGTCACCGAACGTCTGTTACAATTGGGGGTGCACTGGGACGAATTGCCTGAGCAGGCGGCGTCTGACAGTGCGTTTGCCGGAAAAACCGTGGTATTGACCGGTACTTTGCCGACGCTCGCGCGTGATGCGGCCAAAGCGTTGCTCGAAACAGCGGGGGCAAAAGTGGCGGGCAGCGTTTCGGCTAAAACGGATTATGTGGTGGCGGGCGAATCCGCCGGCTCGAAATTGGATAAAGCCAATGCTCTGGGCGTGCGTGTGATTGACGAGGCACAGATGTTGGCATTGCTGAATCAGGCAAATTAGGTCAATGAGACTCATTAGGAACAGGGAGAGAAATATGCTCGGAATCATCGCCGGAAGCGGCCTACAACGACTGACCCAACTGGAAAACGTGCGCCGTGAAATCGTGCGCACACCGTTTGGCGAGCCGTCGTGTGCCGTCACGCTGGGCGAATTGGCGGGTGTGGAAGTGGCATTCATCAACCGTCATGGCTACGGGCACACACTCGCACCGCATCAGATCAATTTTCGCGCGAATATTTGGGCGCTGCAAAAAATCGGTGTGACCAATATCTGTGCGGTCGGCAGCGTCGGCAGTCTGGTTGAGGACATTCAGCCGGGGCAGTTGGTGGTGTTGAGCGATATTTTGGACTACACGCAGGGACGTAAAAATACTTATTATGAAGGCCCCGATTACCCCATCGTTTACACCGATATGAGCGAGCCGTTTCACGGTGCGACGCGCGATAATTTGATTTGTTCGGGACAAAAGCTGGGCGTCGAATTGGTGCAAGAGGCGGTGTATGCCTGCACCGACGGGCCGCGTCTGGAAACCCGTGCCGAAGTGCGCCGCATGGTCGGAGACGGCGCCGATGTGGTGGGCATGACTTTGGTGCCGGAAGTGATTTTGGCCAAAGAATTGGCTTTGGATTACGCAGCGATCACGGTGTGTACCAATTACGCTGCCGGTGTCGGGAAAACCCGTGCGCATGATTTGAAACAGTGGCGCGAATTGCGTGAGCGCAGCTTGACGCAGGTGGAGCAACTGCTGTTTCATTGGGTTCGGTTGCAGGAGCGTTCATGCGCACCGGAAACGGTTTGATGAGCAGTTCGTACCGATATTGGGTGCAACAATGCGATAAAAAAACGTAACCAGATCGGTTACGTTTTTTATTTGTGCTTTTCTCCAAGGAGATGGGCGATTGAACGCGCTTAGTCTTCTTTGCGTTCATCATCCCAGTTGCTGGCCGGTTGTTCACCGTCTTTGTAAATAACCTTCATTTCCATCGGTTTGTGCGTTGCTTCGATCAAAATTAGGCGGTCAATGTTCGGATGTTTGCCCGGATTGGCGCGCGCATCGGCAGTGTGCTCGGCGTAGAGTTCCAGACCACGGCGTGCCGCGTAGATGTCCAGTTCACCCATGGTTTTGTAGAGGTAGTAGTACAGCGCAAGTGAGCCGCGTTGACCATCCGCGTTCAGAATGCTGCCTTGCGGTTTGTCGCCTTGGGTGATGTCGATGCGTTCCACAATGTCCACCGGTGGAAACTGTTCGAGGTTGTCTTTGAATACGTTGCTGGTTTTAAACAGGCTCATGGTGTTCTCCTAAAAAGTAGAGTCAAGGGTTCGTCGGCGATCGATTTAATCGGCGGCGGCACGCAAAATCATGTCGATGTAGGCTGCGCCATCGGGTTCTTTTTGGTCGCGTTGCGACTGCCAAAGAATTTGCCCGAGTGCTTCCATGATGATGTGCGCGGCGGTGTGTTCGTCATCGTGCTTTTGGCTGAGTTTTTCGTAGGCGGCGCGAATGCCGGGCGGCTGGTCGATGGACACCTGTTCGCTGATGGATAGGTGCATGGACAGGTGCAAAAATGGGTTGGTCTGGCCATCCTCGGGTAGAAATTGCGCGGATTCGAGGGCTTCGATCGGGCCGTTGAGTACGGCGTGGTATTCGGGATGCACGCGCATCCACTTGACCGCGATGGTTTCAATCGGTGCCAAGGCTTGATTGGCCAAGGATTTGTGCCAAGCATGGTAGAAAAACTGGCGGACTTCTTTGAGGGTTGGGTTAAACAGCATGATCTGATGTGTGTATTTGTGTTGTGCTATGTAGATGGTTTGATTGTAACGTGTTCTGGCTTTGTCGGGGCATAAAAACCAAACAGGCGGCCAATCATTTGATCGGTCGCCTGCTTGGTTCGTCAATTGTGTTGTGAATGACGATTTATAGGGGATAACGGATTATTGCTTGTTACCACCCAATAAGCTACCCAAAATCGAGGTGATGTCATTGGCATCAATTTGACCATTCGGGGTAAGTTTGTTGATCAAACCTGGGAGCAATTCGGCCAAGCCGCCTGCTGCTTCGGTTTCAGATACGCCGGCTTGGCTGGCGATTTGACCCAAAGTGCCGTTTTGACCCAAAGAGTTTTGAATTTGTTCCGCAGTTACGGGCAAGTTTTCACCGGTGCCAACCCATGATTTCACTTGGTCGCCCAAGCCCAATTGGCTCAACATATCGGTCAAGTTGCCCAAGCCGCCGGCCATTTGTGTGCCTGCTTGTTGTTGAGCTTGTGCGCCGCCGCCCAGTAAGCTGCCGAGCAAGCCGCCCAAACCACCTGCTGCGCCGCCTTGTTGACCGCCGCCCAATACGCTACCGAGGATGTTGCCCAGTGCGCCGCCACCTTGCTGTTGGCCACCGCCCAATACGCTGCCGAGGATATTGCCCAAAGCGCCGCTGGAGCCGCCTTGTTGACCGCCGCCCAGCATTTGGGTGATGACGGCTTGGAGCAGAGCGCCTTGCAGGCTGTTGTTGCCGCTGTTGTTGTTACCACCGAGTACGGAACCCAATACGCTGTCTAATAAACTCATTGTTGTTGTCCTTTTTAAAAAGTTGGGAAAAGCTCGCGCCCGATGTGTTGGCTGTGTTTGTGCGCCAAAGCCCATATAAAAGCTGATATAAAGCCCGCGTTCATCAGGGTTGATGCGGCTATATTAGCATGATTTTGAATGGATGTAGCTGCGTGCGCGAAGTTTTTAGCCAGCGACTAACTGGAGCCTTGCCCGGGCAAAGTTTCAACTTTACTTTAAAAGTCACCCCAAAGTGCTTGAATGGCAGCCAGTGTTGCCAATCCGGCGGTTTCCGTGCGCAGCACGCGCGGGCCGAGCAGGGTCGCCTGATAATCCGCCTGTTTGGCTAAAATTAGTTCTTTGTCGTCAAATCCGCTTTCAGAACCGACCAGTAGGTGAATTGTGCGCGTGGCCGGTTGGGGCAGTTGACTCAGGGTGTGCGGCAGTTGCGTGTCGGGATGCAGAATCAAACGACAGGTAGGTTCGTGTTCCGTTGCGTCCTCGTCGGTACTTTGCCCAAGCCATTGGCTCAGGCTCATCGGTGCGCGTAATTCGGGACAAACATTGCGCCCGCTTTGGGCGCAGGCCGAGACGATGATGCGTTGCCAGTGTGCCATTTTTTTATCGCTGCGCTCGCTGGAGAGCTTGATTTGACTGCGGGTGGAGAAAATGGGCACGATGCGGTTCACGCCCAGCTCCACCGCTTTTTCAATCGTCCAGTCCATTTTTTCGGCGGAGGACAAACACTGTGCCAGTGTGATGTTCAGCGCTGATTCGTTGTCAATGCGCAATGTGGGTGTGCTGAGCCAACGTGCGCGCGCTGATTTTTTATCAATCTGTATGAGCTCAATTGTGGCGCAATGGCCTTTGCCGTCAAACAGTTCGCAGACGTCGCCCACGCGCATGCGCAGGACGGTGACGGCGTGGTGAAATACCTCGTCGGGCAAGGTGATCTCCGGTGTATTCGGCCAAGGGGGTGGGTAATAGAAGCGTGATGGCATGGTTTTTCGTTGTTGTGGTGTCATTTGGTATAACTTGGTGGAATGCGGGGGTATGAGTGGTATTTTAGCCCAAAGCCGAGAGAGCATCTGTTAAAATACGCGGCTATGGCTATTGAGAACGCACGCGTGGGCGTTGTTTGGGTTCAACGGCGACGCACAATGACTGATACGAAGAAAGCGATTTATGTCTGCTCCATTATTGATTGAATTATTAACCGAAGAATTACCGCCGAAGGCGCTGCAAAAATTATCCGAGGCTTTTGCCCAAGGCGTACATGAGGGTCTGGTCAAACACGGTTTGGCCGCCAAAGACAGCGCGGTGCATCCGTATGCCACACCACGACGCTTGGCCGTGCTGGTGGAGGGTGTGCGCACCCAGGCCGATGATGTGCAAAAGCGCGATAAAGTGTTGCCGGTGTCGGTTGGCTTGGGCGCTGACGGTCAAGCGAGCGCGTCACTGGTGAAAAAGCTCACCGCGATGGGCTTTGCGGATAAAACACCGGCCGATTTGGAAATCGAAAACGATGGCAAGCAGGATATTTTTTACCTCAGCCATACGCAAAAAGGCGCGGTCCTGTCTGAAGTGTTGCAAGGTATTTTGGCCGATGCGGCGGCGAAACTGCCGATTCCTAAGGTCATGACTTATCAGATTCACGCCGGTACGACGGCGGAGCAGGATGTGCAGTTCGTCCGCCCGGTCAAACGTCTGTTGGCGCTGTACGGTGCGGATGTGTTGCCGGTGACGGCATTTGGCGTGAAAGCCGATCGCGTGACCGATGGTCACCGCTTTTTGGGTAAAACTGCGATCAATATTCCGAATGCGCATGAATACGCACATATTTTGCGCACCGAAGGTATGGTCGAGCCGGATTACAAAGTGCGTCGCGAAAGCATTTACGAGCAGTTGAAAAACAAAGCGGGTGCGTATCAGGTCATCATGCCTGAGGCCTTGCTCGACGAGGTGAATTCGTTGACCGAATATCCGGTGGTGTATAAAGCTGAATTTGAACCTGAATTCTTGTCTGTACCGCAAGAGTGCTTGATTTTGACCATGCAGACCAATCAAAAATACTTTGCCATGACCGATGATAAAGGCGCCTTGGTCAATGAATTTTTGGTGGTATCGAATGTGCTCACTGACGATCCGAGTCAAATCGTTGAGGGTAATGCACGCGTGGTGCGCCCGCGTCTGGCCGATGCGCAGTTCTTCTTTGAGCAGGATAAAAAACGCAGTCTGGACGAGATGGTCGGCAAACTGCAAAGCGTGGTTTACCACAACAAGCTCGGCTCGCAAGGCGCGCGCGTGGCGCGTGTGCAGGCGATTGCCGCGTATTTGGCTGAGCAATTGGGCGCGAATGTGGCCGATGCGAAACGTGCCGCGTACATCGCCAAGGCCGATTTGGTCAGCGACATGGTGGGTGAATTCCCTGAGTTGCAAGGCGTGATGGGGCGCTATTACGCCACGCATCATGGTGAAAAAGCGGACGTTGCTGCGGCTTGTGCTGAGCATTATCAGCCGCGTTTTGCCGGTGACGAATTGCCTGCGACGCAAGTCGGGTTGATTGCCGCGATTGCCGACAAACTTGAAACCTTGGTCGGTATTTGGGGCATCGGCTTGCAGCCGACCGGTGAAAAAGACCCATTCGCACTGCGTCGCCATGCTCTGGGCGTGGTGCGGATGTTGCTCGAAAAACAACTGCCTTTGTCCTTGTCTGCGACCCTCAATCAGGTGCAGGCGCAGTTCGCCGACAATGCGCAGGTGAGCAACAGCGTGGCGGAGGTACAAGCATTCATGCTTGATCGTTTGCGTGGTTTGCTGAAAGATAAAGGTTATGCGCCGGCGCAAATCGAAGCGGTTTTGGCCAAAAATCCTGATGATTTGTCCGAATTGATGGTGCAATTACAGGCGGTGCAGGCGTTTGCCGTGTTGCCTGAAGCGCAGGACTTAGCGGCGGCAAACAAGCGCTGCGTGAATATTTTGCGCAAAGCGGCGGAGAAAAACGAAGCGATTGCGCCATCGTTGAATGATTCGTTACTGCAAGAGGCCGCCGAGCAACATTTGGCCAAAGCCATGAGCAGCATTCGCCCAGCGGTTGAACAGGCGATCAGCCAACATGATTATGCAGCAGCCTTGAGCGCGCTGGCTGCACTGCGCGAGCCGGTCGATGCGTTTTTTGCCGATGTCATGGTTATGGCCGATGATGCGGCGGTGCGTGCGAATCGTTTGAAATTATTGCAGGATTTGGCCAGCTTGATGAATGGCGTGGCCGATATTTCGCAATTGGCAGTTTGATTCAGATCGGACGGGAGCGCACTCATGGGGGCAAAAACTGAACCGAAGGAATCCAAGCTCATCATTTTGTCCCGCGACGGTGTGATCAATGAGTACCGTAGCGTCATTGCTGATCCCGATGACTGGGTGCCGATTGAAGGCAGCTTGGATGCTTTGGCGCAGCTGCACCGCGCGGATTTTCGCGTGGTCGTGGCTACCAATCAGCCCGGCATCATGCAAGGGCTGCTGACGGTGTCACAATTGAACGCGGTCAATCAAAAAATGGATGATGAAATCATTGCGGCGGGTGGACAACTCGAAGCTATTTTCTTCTGTCCGCACACGCCTGAAGCAGGATGCAGCTGCCGCAAACCTTCGCCTGTGATGCTCAATGATATTGCCGACCGTTTTAATGTGCGTTTGAAAGATGTGATTTACGTGGGCGATACGCTCAACGATATGCTGGCCGCGCATGCGGCGGGTTGTCAGCCGTATTTGGTACTAACCGGTAAAGGCGGGGAAACTTATGCCGATGCCGAAACACCTAATGAGTGCCATGTGCGCGTTAATTTAGCCGCAGTGGTGCGCGAGCTGGTGGGACAGTTTTAATCTAAAAACAAAATATATCTGTCCCTTTTTTGAGTGCAAATATTCTTTTATATACTGCCATCAAGTATAATTGAGCCACATCACAGCAAACTGTTTATCTTTTTGCTGATAAAATAACAAAAATTTCAATAGTGTGGATAGAGTTTGAATATCCGATAGGCTGTATAAATATTCCCTTGCTTTTTTATGGCGTATATATACCTCTTTTGAGATATTTAAATTTAATTTTGAGGCTTTTGTGAAAAAAATCTTTTGGTCATTTACTTTCTTTGTTTTATCGCTCGGTTTGGTCGCCTGCTCGTCACTGCGCTCTGTGGGGCAGGTGCGTGTCGAGCCGGGTGATATGCATGTGGTGCTACTCAATACGGTGGACAGTAAAGCCGCAAGCACGAAAAAATCCAAAACTCAGTTCTATTACGGCGATATGGTGTATGCCTATATGACACTGGGCTGGGATCAGAATATTCAAGCCAGAACCATCGATGTGAAGTGGCGTAATTCGGCCGGAGCCGTCATGGCAGAGCAAGACCGTTTGCCAAAATACACCCGAGACCCGCATCATGTGTGGTTTTGGATCAATACGGCACAGTTGGGTAAAGGCTCGGTATCCACGGAAATTTTGATTGATGGCCAGTCGGTGAAAGTCATCCCTTTTGATATTGTGGATGCCAAACGTTTCGAGGCCAAAACCGCATGGTATCAGCGGCTATTTAAGCGCAAGCCTGCTGAAAATACGAATCAGGCATCTGAGCCGACTTCTGAGGCAGCTTCGCAAAGCAATGCGCAATCTCAGTAATGTCATCAGCGGATTGTTGATCAATGATCGAATTTGAAATGAATGTGATTTATGAAGCAATACAGCGGTAATACGCCTGAGGGTGTGAATGGAGGCGGCTTTTTTATGCGAAGAGCTCAACGACTAAAATGGATGAAAACTGCGATGGCAGGGGCATTGCTTCTGGCATCCGCAGCCTCGTTTGCCGATGTGGTGGACGATTTGATTGACGGCGCATTCCAAAATTATCCGGGCATTAAATCAAAACAGATGACCCAAAAATCGGCGGAAAAAGAGGTTTTGGCCGCCAAATTGAATTTTTGACCAGCGGTGACTGTTTCTGCTCAGCCGGCGACTCGGCTGTATGGCGACGTATCGTCGAAAAATCGCAAAGCCGATCCTGTTACTGTGATCTCGGTAAAACAACCTTTGCTCGGTGGTGGCTTGTATTCCCGTTTGCAAATGAGCAAAGCGAAAAAAAGTATGGCCGATTGGATGGTTGAAGAAGCACGCCGAGATGTCGCTGTTCGGGTGGTTAATGCTTATGCCCAATGGTATGCGGCGCATAAAAAATTGCAGGCCTCGAATGAGAGTGTGATTGCGCATGAGAAATTCACAGAATTGATTACCCGACGCATGAGTTCGGGGGTGTCAACACAAAGTGATGTCAATCAGAGTTTGTCACGTTTGGGACAAGCGCGTGCAGAACAGGCCAGCTATCGTTCGGCTGAGTTTTCGGCACTGGTTGCGCTCAATCAATTGGTTGGTCGCCAATTGGATCGCGAGATGCTGAGTCAAAATATTACAGCGGACACCAAATTGCCCAATGACATTATTGCCCAAGCTTTGGCCGTCAGTCCGACGATCCATCGCTTGGAATATGCTGCGCAGGCAGCAGAGCACCAAGCGGGTGTGACTAAAGCACAGGCTTACCCAGCGATTTCACTCAAAGCCGAACGTACCATTAACAGTGTCACCAACCAAAACTATGGCACGGTTGATACTGTTGGCATTGTGGCTGAATACAGTACTGGCAACGGTTTTTCATCTTTGGTTCAAGGCAGTGCCGCCAGTGATCAATACCGCGCCGCCTTATTGGATGTAGATACAGCGCGTCGCGATTTGGTGGTTCAAATCAATCAAGATGTGAGTGAATACGAGTTTGCCAAAGTACGGCGTGAGTCTTTAGCCAAAACCGTTGCGTTGACGCAAGAGGTCAGTGAGTCGTACGACCGTCTATTCCGCGTGGGTAAAAAATCGTGGCTGGATTTACTTAATGCGGTACGCGAGCGAACGCAAACTTTGACCAGCTTGGCGGATGTGGAAGCATCGCTATTGGCAACCAATCGCCGATTAAAAATTTACACGACTTTACAAGGTTCAGACGAGGATACAAAATAATGACAGCACCCATACAAACGCCCGAGCACTTAACGGAGCAAGAGGCGGTGCAAAAAGCAGCACCGGCAGCGCCAAAAGTGGATCAGAAAAGTTCGCTCATGTGGGCGATTGCGCAGGCCGCACGCCTGCAAGGCACCGAGATAGATCGCTTGCAATTGCATGCGCTGGTGACACAATATGCCTCTGAGATTAACAATATTGAAACCGGTTTGCATGACTGGAATACCGTTTTGGGCAAGCTTGCCGATGAGTTGGATATTCGTTTGGATGTGCCGACCAAGCAGCCTGATCCCGCACGTTTACCGGCGATTGTTTGGAATGCGCAGCAGGGTTGGATATTGATCCGTAATCAGTCCGCCAGTGGTAACTGGGTATCGCAAAACTATTTGGATCAATGGTCGGAAATCCCCAGTAAAGCCGAGGTCAATTGCGTTCGTATGCACTTTGCCAATGAGCGCGACAAAATGTCCGATAAGCCGGCGTTCCAGTTATTCAAAGATGTTTTTAAGGCGCATCGCAAACCTTTATACGAGGCAGGCGTCGCCACCATGCTGATCAGCTTGGTGCAAGTCGTGATTTCTCTGTACTCCATGCAGGTCTACGATCGGGTGATTCCGACCAAAGGCTTTTCAACTTTGGCCGTATTGACCGGCGGGGTTTTGCTGGCCATGCTGTTTGACTTTATCCTGAAACACGCACGCTCGCATTTAACCGAGGAAAACGTGGTCGATATGGACAGTAAACTTTCGCGTGAAATTTATTCGCGGCTGTTGAAGGTGCGTATGGATCAATTGCCCAATTCACTCGGCTCGCTCGGTGCTCAAATTCGCGGCTATGAAAGCATTCGCGCGTTTATGTCCTCCAGTACCTTATATTTCTTGGTGGATATGCCGTTTGGTATTGTTTTCTTGCTGATTATTTCGTTGATTGCTTCACCGTGGGTGACTTTGCCGATTATTTTATTCCTTATTATTGGCATTATCATGGGACTGATGACCAATGAAAAGATCGAGCGCTTGACCAAGGAAAGCATGCAGGTCAGCAACCGCAAAATGGGGCAGTTGGTAGAGACCATTGAGGGTGCGGAAACCATTAAAGCCGGTGGCGGCTCGTGGAATATGTTGTCCAAATGGATTGATTTGAACGATGAGTCCATCAAGCAAGAGGTGAAACTGCGTAAAGTATCGGAAAATGGCACACACATCATCGGTACGCTGCAACAAATGACCTATATCGCAGTGATCGCGATTGGTGCGTATTTGATTACCGAAGGCCATATGTCAATGGGTAGTTTGATCGCTGCATCGATTTTGAGCTCGCGCGTGACGGCGCCGATTGCCATGTTGTATCAAGTGTTGTTGCGTTATGGTAATGCCAAGGGTGCATTAGACGGTATTGAGGCGGTTTATAAATTGCAAATGGATAACAGCAATGCCGAACGCGTGATTTTGTTGGATAAATTACACGGTAAGTACCAATTGGAAGATGTGCGCTTTTCCTACCAAAATGCGCCGGGCAGCATGCATATTCCCGCTTTGAACATTGCAGCAGGACAAAAAGTAGGTGTGCTGGGTGCCATTGGCTCGGGCAAATCGACCTTGTTGCGTTTATTGTCAGGTATGTATCAGCCGTTAACGGGTAAGGTATTACTCGATGGCGTGGACATGAGTCATATTTCACGACAAATTTTGAGTGAGCAAATCGGCTATTTGCAGCAAGATCATCGCTTATTCAGCGGCTCCTTACGGGAAAATCTGCTGATCGGGACAATGGATCCGGGTGATGAAGTGATTAAGGCGGCGGCGGAACGTACGGGTTTGGCGCTGGCCATTTCCAGCCACCCGAAAGGTTTGGAATTGCCGATTACCGAAGGTGGTCGTGGTTTGTCAGGTGGACAAAAGCAGCTCGTGGCTTTGACACGCTTGTTGATCAGCAAACCATCGATTTGGTTGTTGGATGAGCCGACCGCCTCTATGGATCAGCAGACGGCGGATCGCTGTATGCTTGCATTGCGTGAGGAACTCAAACCAGAACATACTTTGGTCTTGGTGACACACAATTTGCAGCTACTCAATTTTGTTGACCGTTTGATTGTGGTCGCCAATAACCGAATTGTGTTGGATGGTCCGAAAGACGAAGTGATTGCGCGCCTGAAAGGGGCTCAACCCAATGCGGCACGTACCAATCCACCCGTGGCCACTCCGCAACCCGCGCCTCATGCGCAACCCGCAAATGCTCAACAGATTCCTGTGCGTGTGGTGACGGCTGCGAAGGAGGGCGCGGCTTCAGCAGACTCATCAACCGAACCGCGCGTTCGGATGTTCCAAGTGGATCGTTCAGATATTTCTGCGGCTGGAGACAATCCATCTTCGGCCCCAGCTAACGAAGTAAAAGGTAGTGAATGATGAATGTATTTTTAAAACTTTTAGGTGCGGGACCGGATGGTTCGCTCAAAAATGCTCGTGCAGTGCTGCGGATTTCAGTCATCGCGTTCATCGTCTTGTTTTTATGGGCGGCGTTTACCAAAATTGACCGAACCATTACCGCTGCCGGACAGGTCATTGCCAGTGATCGGACGCAGTTGGTACAAAGTGCAGATGGTGGTGTACTACAAGAGCTACGGGTAAAAGAAGGCGATAAGGTTGAAAAAGGGCAGGTAGTTGCAATCTTGGAAAAAGAGCGTGCAGCGGCGGCGCATTCAGATGCATTGGGTAAAGTCAGTGCTTTGCGTATGACGGTAGCTCGTTTGCAAGCAGAAGTTCTGGGACGACCGTTTGTCATCGACCCGAAATTAGAAGCCGCTTATCCGGAATTGGCCAGTGTTCAAAAACTTCTGTATTCACAGCGTCGTCAGAGCTTGAATCAACAAGTTGCGCAGTTAAGAACCAGTCTCTTATTGGCTCAAGAAGAAGTTCGAATGAATGAGCCTTTGGTTAAAACCGGCGATGTCAGTCAAGCTGAATTGCTGCGCATGAAGCGTTCGGCCAATGAAATTCAATTACAAATTACCAATACGCGTAATAAATATCTGCAAGATGCTAATACCGAGCTGAATAAAGCCAGTGAGGATTTGAGTACGCAGGAGCAAACTTTGGCCGATCGTGCGCAGGTACTGTCCCATACCGATTTGATTGCGCCGGAAACCGGCTATGTGAAAAACATCAAAGTAACCACATTGGGCGGTGTGTTGCGCCCGGGTGAAGAAGTGATGGAAATTCTGCCGACCGATAATGCGCTGATTGTTGAGGCCAAAGTTATGCCGGCCGACATGGCCAGTGTGAGCGATGGTATGCCGGCGCGCGTTAAACTCGATGCATATGACTACTCCATTTTTGGCACGATGGATGGCAAAGTCATCTACATTAGTCCGGATGCGTTGAATGAGGAGCCGCAGAATCTGCGCCAAGGTCAATCACCGATTTACTACCGCGTGCGCGTGCAGATCGAAGGCGCGCACTTGAAGAGTAAAACCGGCCAAGCCATTCAAGTGCGCCCCGGTATGACAGCACAGGTTGACCTGATGGGTGACAAACGTACCGTACTATCGTATATCACCAAGCCAATTAGTAAAACCGTGAGTGAAGCCACTTCGAAAAAATAATATTCGGTTTGATAATGTTTAAAAAATCCCTGCTTGAGCAGGGATTTTTTTGCACCCATGCTGTGTGGATAATGGAACAAGCGCAGAGAGCTGATCCCTATTTATTATGAATAGTTCCACAATGTGGAATAAATTAATTGATATATGAAAAATATGGATTATTTTCAAAATTTGCTCATCATTTGCAGAAAAACACTTGCGCCATGGGCCTCGCTTGCGTATGATTCAGTTAGTTAGGTCTTATATAAGACATAAGATATTTAGCTCATCATTCACTGGTCATAATTCCCTCGGGAATTCGCGCCATTTCGGTTTGTTTTTTCATTCAAAGGAGTAGTCTCATGGCAACACGTGCAGAACAAATTGCAGCATTAGAAAAAGACTGGGCAGAAAATCCCCGTTGGAAATTGGTAAAACGTGGTTACAGCGCAGAAGACGTTGTACGTCTGCGTGGTAGCTTGCAACCGGAATACACCATCGCCAAACGCGGTGCGGAAAAATTGTGGGACTTGGTGAACGGTGGCGCGAAAAAAGGCTACGTGAATGCGTTTGGCGCGATCACTGCGGGTCAAGCGATGCAACAAGCCAAAGCTGGTTTGGAAGCCGTTTACCTGTCAGGCTGGCAAGTGGCTGCTGACGGCAACACCTCAGAAACTATGTACCCTGACCAATCTTTGTACGCATACGACTCAGTGCCAACCATGGTTCGTCGTATCAACAACACCTTCAAACGTGCGGATGAAATCCAATGGTCACGCGGCATCAACCCAGGCGACGAAAACTTCGTTGACTACTTCTTGCCGATCGTTGCTGACGCAGAAGCAGGTTTCGGCGGCGTATTGAACGCATTCGAATTGATGAAAAACATGATCGCCAATGGCGCGGCAGGTGTTCACTTCGAAGACCAATTGGCAGCGGTTAAAAAATGCGGTCACATGGGCGGTAAAGTATTGGTTCCAACCCGTGAAGCCGTAGAAAAATTGATCTCTGCACGTTTCGCAGCTGACGTCATGGGCGTACCAACCATCGTATTGGCACGTACCGACGCAGAAGCAGCCAACTTGTTGACCTCTGACTACGACGACAACGACAAACCATTCTTGACAGGCGAGCGCACTCAAGAAGGCTTCTACCGCGTGAAAAACGGTTTGGAACAATCCATCAGTCGTGGTGTTGCCTACGCGCCATACGCTGATTTGGTATGGTGTGAAACAGGTGTACCTGATATTGGCTTCGCACGCGAATTCGCACAAGCCGTATTGGAGAAAAATCCGGGTAAATTGTTGTCATACAACTGCTCACCATCATTCAACTGGAAGAAAAACCTGACCGATGCACAAATCGCGACCTTCCAAGAAGACTTGGCAGCATTGGGTTACAAATACCAATTCATCACATTGGCCGGTATCCACAGCAACTGGTACAACACATTCAAGTTTGCACACGCATACGCACGTGGCGAAGGTATGCGCCACTACGTCGAAATGATTCAAGAGCCAGAATTCGCCGCTCGTGAACAAGGCTACACCTTCGTGTCTCACCAACAAGAAGTGGGCGCAGGTTACTTCGACGACGTGACTACTGTGATCCAAGGTGGTTCTTCAAGCGTCAAAGCATTGACTGGTTCTACCGAAGAAGAACAATTCCACTAAATCGAATTGGGCATGTCCCTATTTATTAAAGCGGAATGAAAACCACCGGCGGCGACGTCGGTGGTTTTTCACATAACCCCCACTCATTTGATACCATACCCGCATGAATCACGCCTACAAAAAATGGATCACACTCATCGGCATCATCCTGCTACTGGCTGCCGCATGGTTCGCCGGCGCGTACCAACAAAACCCCTATTGGCACAAACAATGGTGGCAAAGTTTCAAACAAACCGTATCACAGCGTGGCAATAATGCCCAAGCACAAATTGAGCAACAAACCCTACAAACCGAACAACAAAACAGCGCGCGCAACACTATTCAAGGCGACAGCATCCACCGCCTGATACGCTATCCGGGCAAACAAGCCGTACCATGCCCCGCGCAAACCGAGCGCACTTGGGTACTGTTCATCAGCGGCCAGTCCAACTCCGCCAACCACGCCGGACAACGCCACGCGACCCAACACGGCGACCAAGTGCTCAACTACTTTGACGGCCAATGCTACCTCGCTCAGTCGCCGCTACTCGGCGCGACCGGATTAGAAGGCGAATCATGGACGCTGCTCGGCAATCTCGCCATCGAACAAGGCCTCGCCGATCGCATCATCATCAGCACCAATGGTGTCGGCGGTTCTTCAGTCGAACAATGGCAGCAGAATCCACCGTTTTACCAAGGCATGCAGCGCGCGCTCGACAGCCTGCAAAAAAACTACCGCATCACCCACATGCTCTGGCATCAGGGCGAATCCGACTTCATCAAACAAATGTCTGCTGAACAATACCAACAGCGCTTCACCGCCATGCTCGAAACCCTGCGTCAACGTGGTATGAATGCTCCGGTCTACATCTCCATCACCTCACAATGCTGGATGAATCCACTGTGGCGGGAAGACAACGCCATCCGTAGCGCACAAAAATCACTGATTGCGAATACATGGAATGCGCGTGCAGGCATAGACACGGATTTACTGCTCAATGAACTTGATCGCTTTGATAACTGCCACTTCGGTGCATCGGGGCAGGAGAAGTTTGCCAAGGAGTGGTTGGGCGTTCTAACAAAGCCTTAGTGACTCTTAAGGCTTATCTGGTCTGATTATAGTGGAGAGAGGTATATATTTTGAAAAGCATCAACATACAATCATTATTGCAAGCAAATGTTTCATTGGAAAAAAATGTTTTTGAGGGCTTTGTAAAGCATTATGGTATAGAGATTAGAGATGCAGAGCTAGTTGATATGATGGATCTAGTTGTTTGTGTCAAGGCTTTACAGCCTTCTATCAAAGTATTTGATAAGTTTTATGTGGGATATAAAATCCCACAGATTGGCAAAGAGTTTGATTTGTTACGATTTAGTGAGGATTCTATAATAAATATAGAAATTAAACGTAAGTGTACGGTGGAAGAAATTAGAAAGCAGCTAATAAGAAATAAGTATTATCTTAGCTTTATAGGTAGAGAGGTGTATAGTTTTTCTTTTATATCGGATTCTAAAGAGTTATATTTTTTAACAAGCAAGAGCGAGATAGAGAAAACAACGTTTGAGGTTCTAGTAAAATTACTGAACCAACAGATGGCTAATGATAGTGAAATTATTGATGAGTTATTCAATCCTTCTGATTATTTGGTTTCTCCATTTAACACTACTCGAAAGTTTTTAAATAACGAATATTTTTTAACGCATCAGCAAGAGGAACTAAAGACTAAAGTTATTGAATCTTTAAATTCATCAGAAATAGCCAAATTTATTTCGATTACAGGTGGCGCAGGAACTGGGAAAACCTTATTAATATATGATATTGCGAAACAACTTAAAGAAAAGGGAAAGAAAGCATTGATTATTCATTGTGGATATCTCAATGATGGACAGGAAGAACTAAGATCGAATGGGTGGGAAATTACCCCGATAAAGCATTATTCTCAAGCTCAATTTATCGATTACGATTTGGTTATTATTGATGAAGCGCAACGTTTGCGTAGCTATCAATTGAATGAATTTATTGAAAAAATAAAAGTCAACAAAGGGAGATGTTTGTTTTCCTATGACAAACTCCAGACGTTAGCAAATTGGGAAGAAGAGAGAGATATAAGTGCTCAAATTAACTCTATCGAGTCGATTGTCAAATATAAACTCTCGGATAAAATCAGGACAAATAAAGAAATCGCTGTTTTTATTAAAATGTTATTCAATAGAAATAGAGTTTTAACAATAACAAACAAAAATAACATTGAAATAAACTACTTCAATAGCACTAAAGATGCCAAGAGTTATCTTGAAATACTTGATGGTAGGGTAATACCCCCTAAAAAAGCCAGCACCTAAAAGTAGAACCCTTTAAACTAACCCAAAGGAGTTTTACATGAAAGTATCCAAATTCAGCGACAGCCAAATCGCCAGCATTCTAAAACAAGCCGAGTCAGGCGTACCCGTACCCGCACTGTGTCGTGAGCATGGCATCAGCAGTGCCACCTTCTACAAATGGCGCAGCAAATACGCAGGCATGGACGCAAACCTCATGAGCCGCCTCAAAGCCTTAGAAGCCGAGAACACGCGCCTGAAAAAACTCTATGCCGAATCCCAGCTGCACACCGACATCCTCAAGGAGTGCCTTGCAAAAAAGTAAGCGCGTCATCTCGTAAAGAGATGGCGCAACAACTGCACAACGATAAAAACATCAGCATCCGTGCGTCCTGCGAACTCATGAGTATCTCAGAAAAACGCTTTCGCCACATCCCAACGCGCGCGCAAGCCAACGCCATGATAGCCGCTAAACTGATCGAGTTGACCACCACCAAAGGACAAAACACATGGGGCTTTCGATTATGCTACCTGCACATCCGCAACGTCTTGGGCTGGAAATACAACCACAAACGCATCTACCGCATTTACTGCAAACTCGGGCTCAACTTGCGCCTGATTCCCAACAAACGCCTTGACCGAGAAACACCGCAACCACTCGAAGTGCCCGACGCAATGGATGTGACGTGGTCAATCGACTTCACCCACGACAACCTC
Organism: Puribacter membranae; assembly: GCF_055380425.1. Classification (NCBI taxonomy): domain Bacteria; kingdom Pseudomonadati; phylum Pseudomonadota; class Betaproteobacteria; order Burkholderiales; family Burkholderiaceae; genus Puribacter; species Puribacter membranae. Next base: position 1,247,679 of record NZ_AP040167.1, on the reverse strand, counting down.
GAGGATGGGCGCAGCATCCGCTCATGCAACGTCATTGACGACCACAACCGAGAAGGGTTGTTGGCAGAAATCAACTTCTCAATCCCCGCAACCACGCTGACGCGCTATCTCGACCAACTCATTGAATGGCGTGGTAAACCTCAAGCGATACGCTCGGACAACGGCCCTGAATTCATCAGCCACCACTACCAACAATGGGCGCAAAAGCACGACATTAAACTGCTCTACATCCAACCTGGAAACCCACAGCAGAACGCCTACATTGAACGCTTTAACCGAACCATGCGCTATGAATTGCTCAATCAGACATTATTTGAGTCACTCGAACACGCTCAAATCGAGGCGACACAGTGGCTGTGGTGTTACAATAACAACCGTCCTCATATGTCGCTCGGTGGATTCACTCCAGCGCAAACGCGTATGATGGCTTTAACAAACTCACGCGTCCTGCACTAAACGCAGGACTTGTGTTGATTCTACTTTTAGATGCCGCCCTTTTAGGGGGTATTACCAAACCACCTAATTAATTTAAAGGGTTTATGGAGTATATAAAATTGTCATACCATCATCTTAACTTTGAAGATCGTACTGCATTAATGCTTGAGTCAAGAAAAGAAGGCTTTTCAGCCAGAAAATTTGCTGAACTCATTAAAAGACATCCTAGTACGATCTATCGTGAGCTTAAAAGAAATAGCATCAATGACGTTTATCAAGCTCGATATGCTTCTGATAACACCTTCGCTAGACGTAGACGTGGTCACAGAAAACTCAAAATCGATTCAATCCTCTGGAAATTTATTGTTGAAGCGATCCGTTGTTTATGGTCTCCTCAGCAAATAGCAAAACGTTTAAAGACATTTCCTGATTTGGATCAAACAATGAATGTAAGCCATACAACGATTTATTCAACGATACGAGCATTACCAAAGGGTGAGTTGAAAAAAGACTTATTATCCTGTCTGCGTCATGAAAATAAAAAGCGAAAAGCTAACGGTGAACCTAAAAAAGATTCTATATTACAGGATATTAAAACTATTCATGAGCGCCCAGCCGAAGTTCAAGAAAGAAAAATACCGGGTCATTGGGAAGCTGATTTAATTAAAGGTAAAGACAATAAAAGTTCGATAGCAACACTTATTGAACGAAATACACGGCTCTGTATCTTGGCAACATTACCTGATGCAAAGGCAGAATCAGTGCGCAAGGCTTTAACTGAAGCTCTGAAATATTTACCTGCAGAACTGCGTAAAACGTTGACCTATGACCGTGGACGCGAGATGGCAGAACATAAAATACTTGAAGAAGATTTAGGCATAGATGTATATTTCTGTGACCCACATTCACCCTGGCAAAAAGGCACATGCGAAAATATGAATGGTTTAATTAGGCAATATTTACCTAAAGGGATTGATTTAAATCAGGCAGATCAGCATTATTTAAATCAAGTTGCCATGTCACTGAATACTCGTCCTAGAAAAGCGTTAGATTGGCTTACACCATTAGAGAAATTTGCTCAGCTTGTTGATTATCATAAGACTTTTCAAACTGTCGCACCTCATGTTTGAATTCGCCTGTACAAAGGTATATACTATTATTTAGAAAAAAGTTGTTGCTAACAATATTTTTTTATTTGTCTTTAGGGGGGCGATAAATTGGGCTTTGAAAATTCAAGTATTTTGGAAAAAAGTAAAAAATCTGAGCAGATTTTTATTAATAAAAAAATACAGGCAAGGGCTGTTGAGTCAGATCTTAAAATGGTTAAGCAGACTATTAAGCTTTTGTCGGAAGGTGGGGTAAGTGCATTTACTTTAGAAGCTGTTGGAGTGAATGCAGGATATAGCCGAGGCTTAGTCACACGTCGTTATGGCTCTAAAGATAAATTGTTAATTCGTGTTTTGGATTATTTGGAAAATTGGCTTAATGAGAAATCTAAATTATCTACTAAAAATAAATATGGTTTGGATGCGATTAATAGTTTGCTTTTAAATGTGGCAGATGATGTTTATGTCTATCGTGAAAAATATCGTGCTTATTTTTGGTTGAGATTTTATGGGTTGGAATCAAATAAAGCTTTAAATGAATATCTTGTTAATTCACAGAGTGTGCGTGAATCAGATAATATTAAATGGTTGAAAGAAGCTTTGGTTTTGGAGCAGTTGTCTCGAAATGTTGATATTGAAATGGTCGCAGATTTTATTATGACTTCTTTAATGGGGCTGGTACATAAATGGATGGTCGATCAAAATTTTAATATTGAACTGAGATTAAGGCAGTTGGTTCATGTGCATTTAAAAAATATGTTCAACCATTCACATTTATATCATGCTGTAAATTATTGGGGGGAATGAGGTTATGCAATTCACTTCTTTAAAATGGATGTGTGTCGTATTGACATCAAGTCTTGTGGGTTGTTCTCAAATAACGCCTCTCCCAGAACATCAAGTGGCTCTGTCTCAAACATATCCATTGCAAACTCAAGGTAACTACCAAGTCTTATCTTGGGACAATTATGTTAATGATCAGCAGCTAATTAATCTTGTTGATTTGGCATTAGTGTCCAATCAAGATTTAAAAATTGCTTCATTACGGATACATGAAGCACAAGCAGCATATGGTATCCAACGTGCGGAGCTTTTCCCCAATATTGGCGGGAATGCAGGTATGGAACGTAATCATGTGCCTGCCGATTTATCTTATGTTGGCCGAGAAATGACGACCAGCCAGTATTCTGTTGGTTTGGGTATGAACCAATGGGAGCTGGACTTATGGGGGCGTATACGCAGCTTGAATGAAGCAGCTTTACAGCAGTTCTTTGCAGTAGAGAGTAATGTGCAAGCGGTACGCAACAGTCTTATTCAGCAGACAGTTCTAAGTTATTTAACACTTTCTGAACTAGACAAACGCATTTATTTTGCTCAGCGCTCTGTACAGAATTATGAAAAATCAGTACGAATTTTTAAGCGCCGTTTTGAGGTGGGTGCAGGCTCTAAAGTGGAATACATGCAAGCAAAAACAATGCTCAGTAATGGTCAAGCTTTAGTGGCTGAATTACAGAAATCCCGTGCACTGACTGCAAACTATTTAGTGCAATTGGTGGGACAGCCGATTTCTTTGCCTAAAACAGATTTAGATCAAGTGACTTTTAAAACAAGTATGCTACAAACGGGTTTGCCTTCAGACTTATTGTTGAACCGTCCTGATATTCATGCTGCGGAAGCAATGCTTAAATCTAAGCATGCCAATATCTATGCGGCACGCGCAGCATTTTTTCCACGTATCGCACTGACGGGCAGTTTTGGAACAGCCAGTGCAGATTTAGACGATTTATTTAAATCTGGCAGCAGTGTTTGGTCGTTTGCTCCTAGTATCAGTGTGCCTATTTTTACTGCGGGTCGTCTAAAAAATAATTTGACCTTAGCAGAAGTGCGTAAAGAGATTGCAGTGGCAGAGTATGAAAAGACGGTACAGAACGCATTCCGTGAAGTCTCTGATGCACTGGTTCAACAGAAATATTTAGATCAACAATTACGGATTCAGAAACAAGGACTCAGTGCTTTCCAGGAAACTGCACGGCTGGCACAACTGCGTTATGACAACGGTGCTGTGGGATATTTAGACGTTTTGGATGCACAGCGCAATTTACTTAGTGCAGAACAGCAATTGATTGAAACGCAAAGTAGCTTAATGCAGTCCTATGTCAGTCTTTATTTTGCCTTGGGTGGTGACACCGCATTTGCAAAAAAAATTTAAAATATTGGGTAATTAAACATGAATTTTAAGAAAATAACCATTGCTGGGTTCATCGTTGTTTTAGGGTTGGTCGCTTATCTGATCTGGAAAAATATGAATAAGCCAGACACTGATGCCTTAGTCAGTGGCAATGGACGTATTGAAGCCACTGAAATTAACGTATCTAGTAAGCTATCTGGCCAGTTAGAAGAAATTTTGGTTAAAGAAGGTGACTTTGTCGAGCCTGGTCAAATCTTGGCGCGGGTTAAAATTTCGACTTTAGAAGCCCAGTTACGTGAATTGGAAGCACAACAGCGTCAAGCCCAGGATGCGATTGCGACAGCGGAAGCACAAGTGGCGATGCGGATCAGCGAAAAAGCCGCCGCTGAAGCCATGGTACAACAGCGTGAAACAGAACTGATGGCGGCTAAAAATCGTTTAGCGCGTACCGAAGTTTTAGCCAAAGAAGGCGCATCGTCCAAGCAACAACTGGATGATGAACGTGCCGCAGCACAGCAAGCCATTGCGGTATTAAGCGCAGCCAAAGCACAGGTACAAAGTGCCCAAGGGGCAATTGTTGCGTCTAAAAGCCAAGTGTCAGCCGCACATTCTCAAGTCGATGCCATCAAAGCCTCGGTGGAACGGATTAAATTTGATATGGATGATGCACAGTTACGTGCACCATTAAAAGCACGTGTTCAGTTCCGTGTCGCGCAGCCGGGTGAGTTGGTGGCAGCGGGCGGGCGTGTGCTCAATCTGATTGATTTATCTGATGTGTATATGACGTTCTTTTTGCCTGAAACCGTTGCAGGTAAAATTGCTATTGGAACAGAAGTACGTATTGTATTGGATGCTGCGAAAAATGTGGTGATTCCAGCTACAGTGTCTTTTGTTGCCGATACTGCACAGTTCACACCAAAATCGGTGGAAACGGAAAGCGAACGTCAAAAACTGATGTTCCGTGTTAAAGCGAAAATTGATCCAACTTTATTGAACAAATATATCGAACAAGTCAAAACAGGTTTGCCAGGTGTGGCATATATCAAAATTGATGATCAGGCAGCTTGGCCGACATTTTTAGAGAACACAGTTAAATGATGACACAACAATCTGAAAAAGGATCGGTTGTTGCAGAAATTGAAAATGTTAGTCTGAAATATGGAAAAACGGTTGCACTGAATCAAGTGTCGCTATCCTTACCAGCAGGCTGCATGATCGGTTTAATCGGTCCAGATGGGGTGGGGAAATCCAGTCTATTGGCTTTGCTGTCAGGGGCGAAAATTGTACAGCAAGGTCGCTTAAAGGTGTTGGGCGGTGATATTGCCGATAAACAACACCGTACCCGTGTTTGCCCACATATTGCCTATATGCCGCAGGGTTTAGGGAAAAACCTATATAAAACTTTATCGGTTGAAGAGAATTTACAGTTTGTGGCACGTCTGTTTGGGCATGATGCTGCCGAGCGACGCAAACGGATTGATGATCTGACCAAAAGCACAGGCTTGTACAATTTTCTCGACCGTCCTGCGGGTAAATTATCGGGTGGGATGAAGCAGAAATTAAGTCTGTGCTGTTCTTTGATTCATGATCCCGATTTTCTGATTTTAGATGAGCCGACCACAGGGGTTGACCCTTTGGCACGGGCGCAATTTTGGGAACTGATTAACCGCATTCGCAAAGTTCGTCCACAGATGAGTGTTATTGTTGCTACTGCTTATATGGATGAAGCACAAGGCTTTGACTGGCTGGCGATGATGGATGATGGGCAGATTTTAAAAACTGGCACACCACAAGAATTATTGACTGAAACGCAATGTAACAGTTTAGAAGATGCTTTTATTCAACTATTGCCAGAAGAAAAAAAGCTCGGCTATGAGCCTGTGGTGATTCCGCCTTTACCTGACTACGGTTCAGAAAGCTATGCTCTTGAAGCGCAAGATTTAACAGTGAAATTTGGTGATTTTACTGCGGTAGATCATGTTAATTTTAAAATTAAGCGTGGTGAAATATTTGGTTTCTTAGGCTCGAATGGTTGTGGTAAATCCACCACCATGAAAGTGCTGACGGGACTTTTAGAAGCCTCAGAAGGTCAGGCGTGGCTGTTTGGTGAGCCTGTAGAGGGCAACAATATTGAAACTCGTCGCCGTGTCGGCTATATGTCGCAGGCATTTTCCCTATACAGCGAGCTGACCATTGTGCAGAATTTGGTCTTACATGCCAAATTATTTCATGTACCAAAAGAACAGATTGAGCCACGTGTACAGCTCATGCTGGAGCGTTTTGACCTGGAAGAAGTCAAAGAAAAACTGCCCGATGATTTGCCTTTGGGCGTGCGTCAGCGTTTATCACTCGCAGTGGCACTGGTGCATAATCCTGAAATTTTAATTCTGGATGAACCAACATCTGGGGTTGACCCGATTGCGCGTGATAATTTCTGGCGCTATTTAATCAATTTGTCGCGTAATGATGGGGTCACGATCTTTATTTCAACTCATTTTATGAACGAAGCGTTGCGCTGTGACCGAATGTCAATGATGCACGCTGGACGAGTGCTTGACAGTGCGTCACCAGCACAGCTGATAAAAAACCGCCATGCTGAAACACTTGAAGAAGCTTTTATCGGTTATTTGATTGATGCTGGTGCAGGCACTAAAGATCAGCCCAATGATTTGGCGAAAAGTATTGCTGAAACAAATGGCAGTAAAGAACTGAATGCCAAGCCAAAAAAATTCAGTTTGCGCCGGTTATTGAGTGTTGCCTGGCGTGAATCTTTGGAGTTGGCGCGTGATCCGATTCGCGCCACCATGGCTTTAATGGGGTCATTAATTTTACTGCTGGTCATGGGCTACGGCATCACCATGGATGTTGAAGACCTCAAATTCGCTGTGTTGGATCGTGACCAAACGAGCTTAAGTCAAAACTACAGCATGAGTATTGCAGGGTCGCGTTATTTTATCGAACAGCCAGCGCTGCAAAGCTATGATGATATTGATCAGCGTATGCGTAGTGGGGATATTTCCTTGGCGATAGAAATTCCGCCAAATTTTGCTCGTGATGTTGCTCGTGGTGAACAGGTGCAAGTCGCTGCGTGGATTGATGGTGCGATGCCACAGCGTGCAGAAACTGTGCAAGGTTATGTGCAGGGGATTCACACGTATTGGCTGATGCAAAAAGCATTGGAACAAAGTGGTTATAAAACATCTAGTACTGTGAGTGTTGAAACTCGTTACCGCTATAACCCAGATATTAAAAGTTTACCTGCGATGACCCCCGCAGTATTGCCTTTATTATTACTGTTGATTCCTGCCATGTTGACTGCTTTATCTGTGGTGCGAGAAAAAGAATTAGGTTCGATTGTGAATTTGTATGTCACACCAGTGACGCGGACAGAATTTTTAATTGGTAAACAGATTCCATATATCTTGTTGGCAATGTTGAACTATTTCCTTATGTGTTTGGTCATGGTTACTTTATTTGATGTACCTGTAAAAGGTAGCTTCTTTGCTCTGACCTTAGCTTCTTTTTTGTTTGTAATTTTTGCCACAGGTATGGGCCTATTGGCATCTACTATTACCAAAAGCCAGATTGCTTCAATGTTTTTAGTCATGATTGGGACTTTGATACCAGTTATGCAGTTTGCTGGAATTATCAATCCTGTATCGTCTTTGGATGGGTTTGGACGCTGGTTTGGGGAAATTTATCCGGCAACGCATATGGTCAATATCAGTCGTGGAATTTTTAATAAAGGTTTGGGCTTTGATGATTTGAAACAGGCCATTTGGATCATGGCCATGGCTGTTCCGGTAGTAATGTTTGCTGCTATTGCCTTGCTGAAGAAACAGGAGCAATAAGATGTTCACAAAATTACAGAATATCTACCAGCTCGGCTGTAAAGAGCTTTGGAGTCTCTGGCGCGATCCAATCATGTTGGTGTTAATTATTTACACCTTTACCATCTCAGTATATACCGCATCAACAGCGGTCAAAGATACCTTGAATATGGCACCGATTGCGATTGTGGATGAGGATCACTCTACCTTGTCGGAACGGATTTCTTCAGCCTTTTATCCGCCTAATTTTATCAGTAAAACCACCACGCTTGGCACGATGGATGCAGGCATGGACGCAGGTGAATTTACCTTTGCGGTCAATATTCCGAGTAATTTCCAGTCGGATGTACTGTCGGGTGATGCAGCAGAAATTCAGGTTAATGTGGATGCAACCCGAATGACCCAAGCCATGTCTGGCGCAGGTTATATTCAGCAGATCATTCAATCTGAAGTAAATGAATATGTACTTCGCAATCGTGAAATTAGCCAGCTACCGATAGATTTGGCAATACGTTCCCGTTTTAATCCAACACTGGAAAATCAATGGTTTATGAGTGTCATGCGGATTATTAATAACGTGGCAATGCTTTCAATTATTCTGACTGGTGCAGCGCTGATTCGTGAACGTGAGCATGGCACCATTGAACATTTGATGGTGATGCCAGTAACGGTATTTGAAATCATGATGTCCAAAGTCTGGTCAATGAGTCTTGTGGTATTGATCGCAGTATTTGTTGGCTTAAAAGTCGTGATTCAGGGTGTATTGCATGTCCCGATTGATGGTAGTTTGCCGCTCTTTTTCTTTGGCGCCTTACTCACACTGTTTGCAACCACTTCGATGGGTATTTATATGGCCACCGTGTCGAAATCTATGCCGCAGTTTGGTTTGTTAATGATGCTCGTATTGATTCCGATGCAAATGCTATCAGGCGGCTCAACTCCACGTGAAAGTATGCCGGAAATTGTACAGCACGTGATGATGATTGCCCCAACGACGCATTTTGTTTCCTTAGCTCAAGCCATTTTATACCGCAATGCTGGATTTGATGTGGTATGGCCATCTTTTGTATGGCTGTTAGGTATTGCAGTGGTATTTTTCTATATATCGTGGAAACGCTTTAAAGACACCATTCATACCATGGCTTAACAATTTCCTTTTGGCAGGCAGTGTCCATCCCTTAAAAGACTGCCTGCTTTTTTTATTCAGTAATGAAAACATGATATTCATTGCATATTCTGGGGGTGCTCTGGTAATACCCCCTAAAAAAGCCAGCACCTAAAAGTAGAACCCTTTAAACTAACCCAAAGGAGTTTTACATGAAAGTATCCAAATTCAGCGACAGCCAAATCGCCAGCATTCTAAAACAAGCCGAGTCAGGCGTACCCGTACCCGCACTGTGTCGTGAGCATGGCATCAGCAGTGCCACCTTCTACAAATGGCGCAGCAAATACGCAGGCATGGACGCAAACCTCATGAGCCGCCTCAAAGCCTTAGAAGCCGAGAACACGCGCCTGAAAAAACTCTATGCCGAATCCCAGCTGCACACCGACATCCTCAAGGAGTGCCTTGCAAAAAAGTAAGCGCGTCATCTCGTAAAGAGATGGCGCAACAACTGCACAACGATAAAAACATCAGCATCCGTGCGTCCTGCGAACTCATGAGTATCTCAGAAAAACGCTTTCGCCACATCCCAACGCGCGCGCAAGCCAACGCCATGATAGCCGCTAAACTGATCGAGTTGACCACCACCAAAGGACAAAACACATGGGGCTTTCGATTATGCTACCTGCACATCCGCAACGTCTTGGGCTGGAAATACAACCACAAACGCATCTACCGCATTTACTGCAAACTCGGGCTCAACTTGCGCCTGATTCCCAACAAACGCCTTGACCGAGAAACACCGCAACCACTCGAAGTGCCCGACGCAATGGATGTGACGTGGTCAATCGACTTCACCCACGACAACCTCGAGGATGGGCGCAGCATCCGCTCATGCAACGTCATTGACGACCACAACCGAGAAGGGTTGTTGGCAGAAATCAACTTCTCAATCCCCGCAACCACGCTGACGCGCTATCTCGACCAACTCATTGAATGGCGTGGTAAACCTCAAGCGATACGCTCGGACAACGGCCCTGAATTCATCAGCCACCACTACCAACAATGGGCGCAAAAGCACGACATTAAACTGCTCTACATCCAACCTGGAAACCCACAGCAGAACGCCTACATTGAACGCTTTAACCGAACCATGCGCTATGAATTGCTCAATCAGACATTATTTGAGTCACTCGAACACGCTCAAATCGAGGCGACACAGTGGCTGTGGTGTTACAATAACAACCGTCCTCATATGTCGCTCGGTGGATTCACTCCAGCGCAAACGCGTATGATGGCTTTAACAAACTCACGCGTCCTGCACTAAACGCAGGACTTGTGTTGATTCTACTTTTAGATGCCGCCCTTTTAGGGGGTATTACCGTAGCCAATGGGAAATCTTGCGATTTACACCATCTAGATTTGGCAATGAGTATCACAAGCAATACTCAGAGGAATCCAAAAAGACATCACATCAAATAATTGGTCAGGAATTTGATGGTGTAGTTGTTACTATTGATAGATATTTTTCTTATAACAGTGAAGGGAAGTTAATTTATCAGGCCAAAGCATTTTACGATCCTCCAAAAATGTTGTTTCAAAATATTACGAGGTGTAGAAAAAAATTAAATTTGGTCATCATAGATAATCAAGAGTTATTAAACAGATGTTTAGCCATTTTACAATAATTGTTATAGCAAGGAGGGTGGGTAAATGTGATTGGCCCACCATTTTTTATGTACTCTCATTTTGATGATAGGCGTGCTGTAGGCACATCACTTAAAGAATCGTTGATTTCGCATGGTACAATTCAGGCCTTCTTTTCGACTTAACTCAACTTGGCATTCATGAATTCTCGAACTACTTCCCAGCTCGGCATTTTGTACCTTATTCCCAATACCCTCGGCGTATATGGCACGAATGGTGCGCAAGATACTTTGCGTGCGGTGTTGGCGCCGCAGGTAGTGGAGACGACCGGGCGTTTGCAGTATTTTGTGGTGGAGACGGCGAAGGTGGCGCGGCAGTTTTTGAAAGCCGCAGGTACGCAGACGCCGTTGCAGGAATTGCATCTGACGGAACTCAATGTGAAAACGCCGGATGCGGTGGTGAAGGATATGCTCGCGCCGATATTGGCGGGGCATGATGTGGGTTTGCTCTCGGACGCCGGTTGTCCGGCAGTCGCTGATCCGGGCGGGCGCTTGGTCGAGGCGGCGCATGCGGCGGGTGTGCGCGTGATGCCTTTGGTCGGGCCGTCGTCATTGCTGCTGGCGCTGATGGGCAGTGGTTTGAATGGGCAGAAATTCGCGTTTCACGGTTATTTACCGATTGATGCAGCGGCGCGGTTGAAAGAGCTTAAACGTCTGGAGTCTGAGTCGAAAACCCATGCGCAGACGCAGTTGTTCATCGAAACGCCGTACCGCAATATGCAATTGTTGGACACTTTGCTCAAAACGTTAAATGCGAGTACGCAACTGTGCGTCGCCGCTGATTTGACCTTGCCATCCGAAACGATTCGTATGCACCGCGTTGGCGAGTGGCAAAAGCGTTTGAAACAGGGGCAGGGCTTGGAGCTGAATAAGCGTCCGAGTATCTTTTTATTCTTGGCTTAATTCTTTTTGCTCATCGCATATTCTCATCCCGAGCACGATGGCTCGGGTATAATGTCGCCCTGTAATTAATTGAAATAATTGAATAATTTAGAGTTGATTGTGAAAAACATCGTTATTTTAATCTCGGGTGGCGGCAGTAATATGAAAGCCATCGTGCAGCACGCGCAACGGCAGGCGTGGGAGGCACATGGTTTGGCGCGTATTGCCGCCGTGGTGAGTAATCGTGCGGATGCAGCTGGTTTGGCGTTTGCGCAGGAACAGGGCATTCCCACCGTGGTGCTCAGTCACAAGGATTTTGCCTCGCGAGAGGCGTATGATGCGGCATTGATGGCGAAAATGGATGCGTTTGCACCGGATTTGCTGGTGTTGGCGGGTTTCATGCGGATTTTGACGCCCGAATTCACAAATCACTATGCGCGCCGCATGTTCAACATTCATCCGTCGATTTTGCCCAATTTCAAAGGTCTGCACACGCACGAGCAGGCGCTTGCGGCGGGCGTGAAGGTACACGGTGCGACGGTACACGGTGTGACCGCCGAATTAGACCACGGGCCGATTGTGATGCAGTCAAGCGTGCCGGTGCTGGCCGATGATACGTCGGATACGCTGGCGGCGCGGGTGTTAAAGACCGAGCATCGGATGTATCCGCAGGTGGTGCAGTGGTTTGTTGAAGATGGTTTGATTTGGGATGAGGCGGGTATTCGCCTGCATCCGAAATTGGGCGCGCCGGCGCAGTGGGTGTTTGGCTAACCCACGTCCGTCAGTGTGGCGATACCGCATTTTGGCCACATTAATCCAGTATGATGCGAACCATTCGGGTGTGCCGTCAATCAGCGTCATCACCCATAGATATAGACGCAAATTCAAGCCATGGGCGCACCTATTTGGAGGATGGCGCCCCACTAAAAATAACGAAAGCAGAACATGACTGAAGCAAAGAAAAAATCCTACAGCAAAAAGCCGAGCAAAAAAGAACGCTTGGCCGCTGAACTGGCGCAAAAAGCCGCGAAAAAGCAAGAACAAGAGCGCGTGCAGTCCGGCGGCGTATTTGTGCGTGCCGATGGCGTGGCGGTGAGTGCCGTAGCGTTGGCTGCGCGGCGCCAGGCACTGGAAACCGCGTTGGCCGAGGCAAATGCGGGCGAGCCGACGTATGCCGAGCGTTACCCCGATTCGAGCGCCCGAAATAAACATTCGACTGGCAAAAACCCGCGCGGCAGATCAGGCAGTAAAACCGACGCCAGCCCGAGCATTCCGAAAATTGCCGCTTCGACCGAGGCGGGCAAGCGTTTGGCGCAATGTCTGTGGAGCGCGCAGGTGCTGTTGCTGGATGTGTTGCAATTTGAAACGGCGGCGGACAAACAGGTATCGAGTTTTTTACGCGCTCACAAGGAATTGGGCGCGCGCGACCGTCACATCGTGGCGGAGACGATTTATGCGATCTTGCGCCATCGCCGCGTGTTCGCGCATTTGGCGCAGTCCGGCTCGGGCGCGCTGGGGCGGCGCTTGGTTTTGCTCGGTGCGCAAAAAGTCGTGGATTTGCCGAGTTTGCAGGCGGCCATTACCGAGGAAGAATTCGTTTGGTTGCAAGAGGTGTTGAACGCGCCGGTGGATAGCCTGTCGGCAGCGGTGCGCAGCAATTTGCCCGATGAATGGTTCGAGGCGCTGGTCGCCGCGTATGGCGAGGAGCAAACTTTGCAACTGACCTCCGCCTTGAATCAGTCCGCGCCGCTGGATGTGCGCGTGAACACGATCAAGGCGAGCAAAGCCGAGGTCGTGCAGGCGTTTGAGCATGCAGGCATTGATGCGCTGCCCTGCGAAATGGCGCCGTTGGGCTTGCGTTTGCTGAAAAAACCGTCTTTGCAAAAATTGGATGTGTTCACCTCGGGTGCGATTGAGGTGCAGGATGAAGGCAGCCAACTACTGACCCATTTGCTCGGGGCGAAACGGGGCGAGATGGTCGCCGATTTTTGCGCGGGCGCGGGCGGTAAGACGTTGGCGATTGGCGCGATGATGCGCAACACGGGGCGATTGTATGCGTTTGACGTGGCGGCGCACCGTTTGGCCAAACTCAAACCGCGCTTGGCGCGCAGCGGCCTATCGAACGTGCAAACCATTGCCATCGAAAGCGAAAGAGATCAAAAAATCAAACGCTTGGCAGGTAAATTTGACCGCGTTCTGGTCGATGCACCGTGCAGTGGTTTGGGTACTTTGCGCCGCAATCCCGATTTGAAATGGCGCCATGGCGTGGACAGCGTGGCGCGCCTGAGTCAATTGCAGGGCAGCATCTTGCGCAGTGCGTCGCGTTTGGTTAAAGACGGCGGTACGCTGGTGTATGCGACCTGTAGTGTGTTGCCCGCTGAGAATCAGGACGTGGTGAATGCATTCTTGGCCGAGCATCCTGAGTTTGAGCGCGTGTCGGCGCGAGATTTATTGCTCGCGCAGAAAATTGATCTGCCGGAGGATGCCGAGCGTGAGGGTTATTTGCAGTTGTTGCCGCATTTACACCGTACCGATGGCTTTTTTGCCGCGTATTTGCGTAAACGCGTGGCCGACGTGAAAAAGGATTGAACATGCGTTGGGGCGCGGTGAAATACCTATTGATGGGATTTGCGCTGGCGGGCGTGGGCTTTGCTGTGGGTGCCAAGTGGCAGGGCAATGGCTTGGGCGCTGCCGATGTGTTCAATCAAACGGCGGTCAATCCGACAGCACCGCATGAAGCGAGCCTCACGGTAGCAAAAAATGATGCGTCCCTCAGTTTGAATCCGAGGGAGGGCGCCGAATCCGCGACACCGTCCAGCGCGAATGCCGCACCCGCTGCATCGGCGCAAGTGACTGCGTTGTTTGCTCCCGAAGACCAGATTCAGCGCACCTTGATCGGCATGATCAACAATGCGCAGCGCAATATTTTGGTACAGGCGTACCTGCTCACCGATGACACGATTGCCAATGCCTTGATCCGCGCACACAAACGCGGTGTGAATGTAGAGGTTTTGCTGGATGCGCAAATGGTCAGCAATGCGCGCGGTTCGGACGGGGTTCGCTTGTACGAGGCCGGTATTCCGGTGCGCCTGGAAACGCGTTATGAAAATGCGCACAACAAAATCATGATTTTCGATCACGATACGGCCAATGCCGCCGTGGTGACCGGCTCGTATAATTTCACCTACGGTGCTCAGCGCAGCAATGCGGAAAACGTGGTGATTATCCGCCAGTCGCCGACGGTGATTAAGCGCTATGTCGATAATTGGCGTGCACACGCCGCCGATGCGGTGGCGTATGCGGGCAATCCGGTATCGTGAGTTGACGTATGTCGAGTATTTGAATCACAAAAAACAGGGAGTTCCAACCATATGACAGGTATTGAACAAACATTGAGTAAACAAGCGCCAGCAGTGAACGGCGTGAACGAGCTGCTCGCACAAATTACCCCGACCTCCATGGCGGTGACGGCGTTAATCATTGTGCTCGGTTATGGCATTACTTGGTGGGTCAAACGAATTTTTAGTGAACGCGATTTGCAGCATAAAGTACCGAATTGGGTCAATATTTTGATGCGCATGTTGCTGCCACTGCTGCTGTGGTTATTCGCGCATGTGGCGATGGAGGTTTATCATCAGCAGGAGCTTTCCGCCATCTGGTTTGAGTTCTTGGCGTGGTTGTTCGGTGCGTGGTTCATGATTCGGCTGTTTTTGTATGTAGTGCGTCGGGCGCTGCCTGCGGGTGCAGGCCGCTCTACCATCGAGCGCTCTGCCATGGTGTTCATCTGGGGCATCATGTTTCTCGATTACATCGGTAAATTAGACGGCGTATTGCGAAAACTCGACAGTTGGAGCGTGACGCTCGGTAAAAGCCATATCTCGGTGCTCGATTGCCTGACGCTGGTGTTGACCTTGATGGTACTGTGGCTGATCACACAGTGGCTATCGCATGAGATTGAAAATGCCTTGCTGAATCGTCCTAAGGGGCGCTTGGCCGAGATGGATTTGTCCGCGCGCATGGTGTTGGTGCGCTTTCTCAACGGTATTTTGCTGGTGGTCGCAGTTCTATTCAGCTTATCCGCCGCAGGCATTGATTTGACGATTTTGTCGGTGTTCGGCGGTGCGCTCGGTGTCGGTATCGGTCTGGGGCTGCAAAAAATCGCCAGTAACTATGTGTCCGGCTTTGTGATGCTGCTTGAACGCGGTATTCGCATCGGTGATTTGATCAGCACCTCCGACGGCACGCGCGGGATTGTGCGTACGATCAATTCGCGTTATACCTTGATCGAAGGGCCGAGCGGTGACGAGATTTTGATGCCGAATGAAAATCTGGTGATCAATAATGTGGTGAACTGGACGCTGCGCGATAAGAAAAATTGGCTCAGCACACAAATTCCGGTGAACTACGACATTGATCTGGAATTCATCATGGAGAAAATTGCGCAGGCGGTGGAGGGGCTACCGCGTGTGGCAAACGATCCGCCGCCGCGCGTATTGCTCTCATCGATCAGTGATAAAGGTTATATTTTGGAAATCACTTGGTGGCTGATTGATCCAGAGAATGGTCGTTTGGCCGTGATTTCGGATGTGAACTTGGCGGCGTGGCGCGTGCTGCGTGAACACGAAGTGGATGTGTTTACGCTGCGACCGGTGCAAAAACCAGTCGCAGAGGAGTCGGTACCTTCGGCGCATGATGCACCCGCGTAAAGTAGGAATATATGAACGGCTGTAAACGTTTGATCGTGCGTTGCATGAATGATGCGACGCATGATCTGCCCGATGTATTTGGCGATGTATCAGGCGGTATTCGATGAGCGAATACCGCTTTTTTACGCCATAGAACCACGTCACATCATGCGGTTTTTACGCTGAGCGGCGATTGAAATGCGTTACAATGCCGACATATTGAAGAAAGAATGTACATGGCACAAAAATTATTGTTTGGTTTTCATGCGGTGCAGGCGCGTTTACGCGTGGCGCCGCGCAGCGTGCAAGAAGTCTACGTGGAGCATAACCGCGCGGACAAACGCATGCAAAACTTCATCGGTATGCTCGCGCAGGTGCGGATTGAGCCGCGTTTGGTGGAGCGTCACCGTTTAGACGGCTTGGTCGGGCATTCGCGTCATCAGGGCGTGGCCGCCTTGGTCGAAGATATGCCGTTGGCGCACAGTTTGGACGATGTGTTGGAAAACGTGTCCGGTGCACCATTTTTACTGGTTTTGGACGGCGTGACCGATCCGCACAATTTGGGGGCGTGTTTGCGCGTGGCCGATGCGGCGGGCGTGCATGCGATGATTGCACCGAAGGACAAGGCGGTCGGAATCAACGCCACCGTGGCTAAAGTCGCCTCGGGCGCGGCAGAGCATGTGCCCTACATCATGGTGACGAACTTGGCGCGTACTTTGCGTGAGATCAAGGAGTACGATATTTGGGTGGTCGGCACCGACGATCAGGCGGAAAAAAGCCTGTATCAAACGCAGGTGGCTGGGCCGATTGCTTGGGTAATGGGCGCCGAGGGCGAGGGCATGCGCCGCTTGACCCGCGAGCATTGCGATGAGCTGGTCAATATCCCGATGGCCGGCTCGGTATCGAGCTTGAATGTCTCGGTCGCTTCGGGCGTGTGTTTGTTTGAAACCGTGCGTCAGCGCGGTGTGGCAAAATAAGCCTAAATCCATGCAATTTGGGTAAAATAAGGCTGTTTAATTATTTTTAGAAGGAAAGCATCATGCGTTTGGATCCCTTACAGCAAAGCGATGATATTGAAGATCGCCGTGGCACATCATCGGGCGGTGGCATTTTGGGCAGTGGCGCAGGGCGCATCGGCATTGGCGGCATGATTTTGGCAGCGGTGGCGTATTTTGTATTCGGCATCAGCCCGACCACGACCTTGAGCACGGTCAGCGCGATCAACAGCATGACCGGCGGTTCGGAAGCCTCATCGACCGGCAGCAAAGGCTTGCGCACGGCGGATGAGCAGGCGGTATTCGCCTCCAAAGTATTGCAAAGTACCAAAGAGGTGTGGAATGAGGCTTTTGGTGGCAAATATCCTGCGCCGACCATGGTGTTGTACAACGGCCGCACGCAGACGGCCTGTGGTCTGGGACAAGCGGCGGCAGGACCGTTTTATTGTCCGGGCGATCAAAAAATTTACCTTGATTTGTCCTTTTTCAAAGAGTTGGAACAGCAAATGGGCGCGGGCGGCGATTTTGCCCAAGCCTATGTGATTGCGCATGAAGTCGGCCACCATGTGCAGTATGTGACCGGCATTGAAGGCAAAGTCAGTGCCATGCGCAACCGCGTGTCCGAAGCGCAGGCGAACGCCTTGTCGGTGCGTATGGAATTGCAGGCGGACTGCTACGCAGGTGTTTGGGCGGCACGCGCTCATCAAAAGTACCAGATTTTGGAAGATGGTGACATTCAAGAGGGCATGAATGCCGCACATAAAATCGGCGACGACTATCTGCAAAAAAGCTCGCAAGGCTACGTCGTGCCGGATAGTTTCACCCACGGTTCGTCCGAGCAGCGTATGCGCTGGTTCAAACAGGGCTTGCAAAGCGCCGATCCGAATAGCTGCAACACTTTCACCAATCAGGCAGTTTAATCACGACTGAGCCTTCATTATCCGAATGAATTGGCTGCGGTTGTGAAAAACAGCCTTGAATTCTTGCCCTTTGCCCTTATGTACAACACATTGGCGCAAAGGGCAATTTATTTGGATGCTTCACATCAAATGAATGCTAGCAGCACGAATGAGATGCGTGCCGAAATGGCAAAAAAGCATTACACTGTCAATAGGAAGCACGGAACAACCCAAACCAGTCTGCGTTCTGAGCAAAAAGCATTCAGAACGCGGCGCAGGATAGGGGTCGTAGTCGTTCTACGACAGCCCCTATGTTGCAACAAAGTTCTGGGTGTTTTTTGCCAGAACCCTTCGGGCTGGTGATGGGCGCGTGATTAACTTTGTTGTGACGCTTGTCTAGGGAATGACCATAGACTGCGCGCCACGCCTCGTTACTCATCACGCTAATCAACCAGCGCAGACGGTAGGGGTTATTCTGTGCTTCCTCATTCATTTATTCCCAAACGCCCAACATTGATAAAAGCGCAAAGCGAATGATTTTTGCGCAGTATTGGAGTTCATATGTCAGAAAATACTCAAGCGATTGCTAAAACAGGTGCACACCACGCCGAGCAATACCCGCTGTTGCCATTGCGCGACGTTGTGGTGCTGCCGCACATGGTTGTGCCGCTGTTCGTCGGGCGTGAAAAATCCATCCGTGCGCTGGAAGCGGCGATGGAGCGCAACCAAACCGTGGTTTTGGTCGCGCAGAAATACCCCGAAAACGATAACCCGAATGCCAATGATGTCTACCGTATTGGCTGCGTGTCGCGCATTGTGCAATTGCTCAAACTGCCCGATGGCACGGTGAAAGTGCTGGTCGAAGGCAAATCACGCGCCTTACTGACCGCTGTGACCGACAGCGATGAGTTTTTGCAGGCCGAAGTTGAGATTTTGGACGACACCGATAATGACAACGCCGAGGTTGAGGCCTTGCGCCGCACCGTATTGGCACAGTTTGAGTCCTACATCAAGCTCAATAAAAAAATCCCGATTGAGATTTTGAACTCGCTGGCGACGATTGACGACGGCTCACATTTGGCCGACACCATCATCGCGCATTTACCGATCAAGCTCGAAATCAAGCAGGAAATGCTCGAATTGCGCAGCGTCAAAACCCGCTTGGAAAACGTCCTGCGCCAGCTCGAAGTCGAAATCGACATCCTGCAAGTGGAAAAACGCATTCGCGGCCGCGTCAAACGCCAAATGGAGAAAAGCCAGCGCGAATACTATTTGAATGAGCAGGTCAAAGCGATTCAAAAAGAACTTGGCGAAGGCGAAGACGGCGCCGACATGGAAGAGCTCGAGAAAAAAATCCTCGCCGCCAAAATGCCGAAAGAAGCGCAAGACAAAGCCGATTCCGAGTTGAAAAAGCTCAAACTCATGTCGCCGATGTCTGCCGAAGCGGGCGTGGTGCGTACCTATCTTGAAACACTCGCCTCGATTCCGTGGAAAAAAGTCACCAAGGTCAACAAAGACCTCGCTCGTGCGCAAAAAGTGCTGGACGAAGACCACTACGGTCTGGAAAAAGTCAAAGAGCGCGTGATCGAATACCTCGCGGTGCAACAGCGCGCGGACAAAAACAAATCGCCGATCCTCTGTCTGGTCGGGCCGCCGGGCGTGGGTAAAACCTCGCTCGGGCAGTCCATCGCCCGTGCCACCAACCGCAAATACGTGCGCATGGCGCTCGGCGGCGTGCGTGATGAGGCCGAAATTCGTGGTCACCGCCGCACCTATATTGGTGCGTTGCCCGGTCGTATCATCCAGAGCCTGATTAAAGTCGGCGTGAAAAACCCATTGTTCCTACTCGATGAAATCGACAAAATGGGGCAAGACTTCCGTGGCGATCCGGCCTCGGCGATGCTCGAAGTACTCGATCCCGAGCAAAACCACACGTTTGCCGATCACTACGTTGAGGTTGATTACGATTTGTCCGACGTGATGTTCCTCGCGACGTCCAACTCGTTCAACATTCCGGGGCCGTTGCTCGATCGTATGGAAACCATTCGCCTCTCGGGCTATACCGAGGATGAAAAACTCTCGATCGCGACCAAATACCTGCTGCCCAAACAGATTAAAAACAATGGCTTGCGCACGGGCGAATTGAGCGTGACCACCGAAGCGCTGCGCGACATCATTCGCTACTACACACGCGAAGCCGGTGTACGCTCGCTCGAACGCGACATCTCGAAAATCTGCCGCAAAGCGGTGAAAATGATTCTGCTCAATCCGAAGCAGAAAAAAGTCAAAGTCGACAGCAGCAACCTCGACAGCTACCTCGGCGTGCGTCGATTCAGCTTTGGCATTGCCGAGACTGAAAACAAAGTCGGTCAAGTCACCGGCCTTGCATGGACCGAAGTCGGTGGTGAATTGCTCACCATCGAAGCGCAAGTCATGCCGGGCAAAGGCATCATGACCCGCACTGGTTCGCTCGGCGATGTCATGAAAGAGTCGATGGAAGCGGCGCGTACCGTCGTGCGTGCGCGTGCGAACGGCTGGGGCATTTTGAACAACGTGTTTGAGAAAAAAGACATTCACATCCACGTACCCGAAGGTGCCACACCGAAGGACGGCCCGTCCGCCGGTATCGCCATGACCACCGCGCTCGTGTCTGCGTTGACCGGCAATCCGGTGAAAGCCAACGTCGCCATGACCGGCGAAATCACCCTGCGTGGCGAAGTACTGGCCATCGGTGGGCTGAAAGAAAAACTCCTCGCCGCATTGCGTGGTGGCATCACCGTTGCGCTCATCCCGCATGAAAACGTCAAGGATCTGGCCGAGATTCCGGACAATGTCAAAGAAGGCATCGAAATCATTCCGGTCAAATGGATCGACGAAGTGCTCGACCATGCGCTCGAAAAACCGCTCACAGCGGTGACCGAGCCGGAAGAAGCAGTACCGGAGGTGGTTAAGCCTGCGACATCCGCCAAGGCGGAAGGGTTGGCACATTAAAGGAAGGTAAAACAGGACGCGGTTGCGTCCTGTTTTATTTTGCGGGTGCAAATCAAGCGGTACTGAGTCGTCAGGGGCATGCTGTCAGACCGAATATGCGGTCATGCCGTACTTGATACGGCATCTCCTAACATGGAGATTGCGGGTCAAGCCCGCAATGATACTTCCCGCATAATTTTAGCGCGAATCTACTTTTTGACAATTGGGCGGAGCGCAAAAATGTGTAGGTCGGATACTTGTATCCGACTCGGTTTTGTCGTGTGATTGAGAATGCCGCTCTCCGCCGCGGGGCGAATCCTTTTTGTCTTGATACAAAAAGGATTCGGTAATACCCCCTAAAAAAGCCAGCACCTAAAAGTAGAACCCTTTAAACTAACCCAAAGGAGTTTTACATGAAAGTATCCAAATTCAGCGACAGCCAAATCGCCAGCATTCTAAAACAAGCCGAGTCAGGCGTACCCGTACCCGCACTGTGTCGTGAGCATGGCATCAGCAGTGCCACCTTCTACAAATGGCGCAGCAAATACGCAGGCATGGACGCAAACCTCATGAGCCGCCTCAAAGCCTTAGAAGCCGAGAACACGCGCCTGAAAAAACTCTATGCCGAATCCCAGCTGCACACCGACATCCTCAAGGAGTGCCTTGCAAAAAAGTAAGCGCGTCATCTCGTAAAGAGATGGCGCAACAACTGCACAACGATAAAAACATCAGCATCCGTGCGTCCTGCGAACTCATGAGTATCTCAGAAAAACGCTTTCGCCACATCCCAACGCGCGCGCAAGCCAACGCCATGATAGCCGCTAAACTGATCGAGTTGACCACCACCAAAGGACAAAACACATGGGGCTTTCGATTATGCTACCTGCACATCCGCAACGTCTTGGGCTGGAAATACAACCACAAACGCATCTACCGCATTTACTGCAAACTCGGGCTCAACTTGCGCCTGATTCCCAACAAACGCCTTGACCGAGAAACACCGCAACCACTCGAAGTGCCCGACGCAATGGATGTGACGTGGTCAATCGACTTCACCCACGACAACCTCGAGGATGGGCGCAGCATCCGCTCATGCAACGTCATTGACGACCACAACCGAGAAGGGTTGTTGGCAGAAATCAACTTCTCAATCCCCGCAACCACGCTGACGCGCTATCTCGACCAACTCATTGAATGGCGTGGTAAACCTCAAGCGATACGCTCGGACAACGGCCCTGAATTCATCAGCCACCACTACCAACAATGGGCGCAAAAGCACGACATTAAACTGCTCTACATCCAACCTGGAAACCCACAGCAGAACGCCTACATTGAACGCTTTAACCGAACCATGCGCTATGAATTGCTCAATCAGACATTATTTGAGTCACTCGAACACGCTCAAATCGAGGCGACACAGTGGCTGTGGTGTTACAATAACAACCGTCCTCATATGTCGCTCGGTGGATTCACTCCAGCGCAAACGCGTATGATGGCTTTAACAAACTCACGCGTCCTGCACTAAACGCAGGACTTGTGTTGATTCTACTTTTAGATGCCGCCCTTTTAGGGGGTATTACCATTCAAAAAAATCAAGTTCGCGGTCATGCATGTCAATGAGCGCTTGAGTCAGGTCGGTTTGAAACTCGCGTTTGCGAGGCAAACGCTCAGACAACAAACCTTCCTGAAAAAAGAAGCGTTCATTTGCCTGACAGCGATGATTAGTTCGACTTCGTGGATATGTTGTAAGGCGCAATAAACGGAAGGTGCATTGCGCCGTATGTATTATAATCGCTCGGTTCTGAAGTTGGCACATTCGGCGCAATGTGTAAACATCACTTATTGCTCTACGGGCTACTTAGCGGCTTAAATTCAGTTCTTTTTAATTGTATATTTTTGAATAGCGGTGATTTTGCCTGAAACTGAACGCAACTGTAAACCATTATTACAGTTAGCAAAGAAGATCAAGTTATTTGTGGTCGATTTGTCGCTTAGGCCAACAAAATTTAACTCATCACATCCCAAGCCAGTCATTTGCGCTTTCTTGGCAAACTCCCAAAGATCGTAATTTACTGATGAAATATTGAAATTATTTTGTCTAACAAATTCGGATGAGTCATCAGCAAACATTGTAATATCTTTTAGTTGCTGCTCTGTGAGTATCACCTTGTTTGGAATGTTTTCAACTTCATCTTTGTTGTATAAATTGATAAAAAACACAATTACGCCAACAATTATGGCAGCCTGCCACACTAGCTTCATAATAAACCCCAAAGAAATTATATTTGGGTCGGATTTTATCATTTTTAATGAAAATGGTACATAGGGACGTACTTCAATTAAATTATCGAATTGGTCGATAGAGCAAGTAGAGTGGGCAAATTTTAATTTGCCCACCTTTTTCTTTTAATTCACCATACACGCACCTTGTTTCTCAGCATGGATTTTGAATACTTTTTGATCGTCTTCATCGGTTGCGACATTCGGCGTGGTGAGGAGTTTTTCGCCGTAGAACACGGAGTTGGCACCCGCCATGAAGCACAGCGTTTGCGCGGCCCAGTCGAGTTCGTGGCGACCAGCGGCCAGACGCAGGGTGGTTTTGGGCATGAGGATGCGGGCGACGGCGATGGTGCGGATCCATTCTTCGTCATCCACGCGGTCAACGTTCGCCAGTGGTGTGCCTTCGATCGGTACGAGGCGGTTGATCGGTACGGATTCAGGATGCGGTTGCATTTCGGTCAGGGTTTTGAGCATGCTGACGCGATCGGCGCGCGATTCGCCGAGGCCTAAAATCCCACCGGTGCAGAGTTTGAGGCCGGCTTGACGCGCTTGGTTGAGGGTTTCGAGGCGGTCGTTGAAGGTGCGGGTGGTGACGACTTTGTCGTAGTGTTCCTCGGAGGTGTCGATGTTGTGGTTGTAGTAGTCCAGACCGGCATCGGCGAGCTGACGCGCTTGTTCGTCCTTGAGCATGCCGAGCGTCATGCAGGTTTCGAGGCCGAGTTCGTTCACGCCTTTAATCATGTCAATCAACGCGGGCATGGCCGCTGCCGGAGGGCTACGCCACGCGCCACCCATGCAGAAGCGCACTGCACCGGCTTCTTTGGCTTCTTTCGCGGCGGCGAGCACTTCGTCCAGCGGCATGAGTTTTTCACGTTCGAGGCCGGTGTCGTAGTGCGCGGATTGTGAGCAGTAGCCGCAGTCTTCGGGGCAGGCGCCGGTTTTTATGTTGAGCAACACGGCTTTTTCGATTGCTTCGGGTTCGTGGTGCGCGAGGTGGATGGTTTGCGCTTGGTGGATCAAACTCATCAGCGGTTGTTCGTACAGCGCGGCGATTTCGGTGAGTGTGTAGTCGTGGCGTAGGGTTGCATTTGTTTGCATGGTTGTGCTCCTCATGGATTTTGTTATTGGGGTGTGGTTTGCATTGGGTTGTGCAGTTGGTTTTGCAGCTGCTCAATCCAGCGTTCAAAGAGTTTTTGTTCCTCTATTTGCAGGTCGTGGCAGTGGGCTTGCCAGTTGGGGTCAATCGCTTGTAACTGGCTGCTCATGTTGGCGAGATGACCTTCTTCTTCCTTGATGATGCTGCGGACATGCACCGGCGAATGGGCCTCGGTCAATGCGGCTTGGTAGGTGTGGTACAGCTTCATGGCGCGCACTTCGATCAGGTAGGTGACGTACAGATAGCTGTGGTTTTTCAGCGCGCGCCCAGATAGACCTTTTTGTTTGAGGTAGCGCGAGCACGACCAGTCGAGTTGATGCAGGTAGCGGTAGCTGGCGCGTGGCGCGAGCAGGCTATCGCGGCGGTAGTCGGAAAGTTTTTGGCCGATTTTTCTGATTTGTCGTTTGAGGTAGTGCGCGTGGCGGGCTTCTTCAAAGGCGTGTTGCAGCGTCAACTCGTCCACGTGAATCGGGTCAACGTAGCCCGCAATTTTGCGTGCGCCGACCGACTCCATCATGGACAGGGTGTTGAGCCAGCGCGCGTGCTGCCGATCATCGCGGATGATTTCCGGCAGGAGTTGCGCCAATTGCGGGCAGTGGGTTTCGTAGGTCATGGTGTGTTTCGCTGTCAGGGTTAAACGATGTTGAGGTCGGCAGAGCCGTCGGTCTGTAAAAAATCGCGGATGTGCGCGTAAATTTGCTGTAATTGCGCTGCGCTGATGCAGTACGGCGGGATCAGGTACAGCACGTTGCCAATCGGGCGCAGCAGCACACCTCGGTTCAGAAAGTAGTGGTAGATGCGGTCGCGTTCCTGACTGAGGTAGTGCGAGCCGCTGCTGGTGCGGATGGTCATGGCTAAAATCGTGCCGCAGGTACGCACGTTTTCGATTTTGGCATGCGTGGTCATTTCGTCAGCGAAGGCGCGGTGCGCATCGGCAATCATGGCGCGTGCTTGGGCGCATTCGTCGGTTAACAGTAAATCGAGACTGGCCAACGCTGCCGCGCAGGCAATCGGATTAGCGGTGTAGGAGTGCCCGTGGTACAGCGCGTGGCGCACATCGTCGCTGTAAAACGCGTCATACACTGCGTCGGTGCAGAGCGTTACCGCCATCGGCAGCGTGCCGCCGGTCAAGCCTTTGGACAGGCAAATCATATTGGGCGCGACGCTGAGCTGATCGCAGGCAAACAGTGTGCCGGTGCGACCAAAGCCGGTCATCACTTCGTCGGCGATCACATACGCGCCGGCGGCTTTAGCGGCGGCGAACAGCTGCGACAGCGCGTCGGCATCGTGCATTTGCATCCCCGCAGCGCCTTGCACCAACGGCTCGACGATCAATGCGGCGACGTCACCGTTGGCCAATATTTTTTGCAACGCGGCCAAACTCTCCGCTGCGCGCTCGCGTGTGGGCGCGGGGATGAAGGTGACGTTGAACAGTTTGTCGTCAAACGGTTCGGTGAACAGCCCGCGGCCGCTGGCGGACATCGCGCCGAAGGTATCACCGTGGTAGCCATCGGCCAAAGCCACGATGGTGCGGCGCGGTTGAGCACGATTGGTGAAGGCTTGCAGCGCCATTTTGATGGCGATTTCGGTCGCGCAGGAGCCGTTGTCCGAGTAGAACACATGGCGCATCTCGCCGGGTGTGATCGCCAGTAAACGTTCGGCCAATTGCACCGCCGGTTCGTGCGTGAGATTGGCAAACATGCAGTGTGCGAGCGTTTGCGCCTGCTGGTAAATCGCCTGCGCAATCTGCGGGTGCGAGTGGCCGTGCAGATTAACCCACCACGAGGACACCGCGTCGATGTAGGCTTTGCCGTGCTCATCGTATAAATGCACGCCTTCGCCACGCACGATGCCCAGTGCATTTGGGCGCAGTTTCATCGGCGTGTATGGATGCCAGATGACGGCGCGGTCGCGTTCGGTCAGGTTTAATGTTTGTTTCATAATGTCCAATATTCTTTTAAAACAGTCAGTTGCGGCGCGATGCGCAGGGCTTGCTGCGCCACATTGTGCGCGGACAGCTCGTCCATGCGGGCTATGTGCGCGAGTATGGGCAAGCGGCTGTACTGCGTGATGAACTGCTCCGATTCGGCATGCGCGTCACCATTCACAATCAGGCCGAGGATGCGGATGCCGCGCGCTTTGAGCGCGTCAATCGCGGAAACCGTGTGCGAAATGCTGCCCAAATAGTGCTGCGTGACCAACACCGTTGGCCAGTGGTAATGCGCCAGTAGATCGGCGACGACGTCTTGATCATTGATCGGTGAGCAGACGCCGCCTGCGGTTTCGATCAGCAGCGGTTGCTGCGTCGCGGGTGCGTTTAAATCGGTCAGCGCAATTGTCACCTGCTCCGCACGCGCAGCCGTGTGCGGCGATGCGGCCCATTGCAGTCGGTAGGCTTCGGGGTGAATGCGCGTGGTGTCGCTCAAGCGGCGTACCGTGTCGCTGTCGGTGTGATCCAAACTGCCTGCCTGAATCGGTTTCCAGTAGTCGCATTGCAGCGCGCGTGCCAATACGGCCGCGCACACCGTTTTGCCGATGTCGGTGTGAATGCCGGTGAGGGTAATCGGTGTGTAGGCGTGGCTCATGGCTGCACCTCCGCGGACAGCGCACGCCACAAGGTGTCGCACAGCAGGCGCATTTCATCGTCGGTATTGAATGCATGCAGGCAAATGCGCAGGCGCTCGCTGCCTGCCGGTACAGTGGGCGAAAATATCGGTCGCACGTCCAAGTTTTGCGCGTGTAATGCGTGGGTAACCGCATGGGTGCGTGCGACATCGCCGATCACCAGTCCTTGAATCGCTGTGTCGCTCGCCAGCCAGGTCACGCCCAATGTTGGCCAATCGTAATGGGCGCGCAGTTGTTGAAACCCGTGGATGACGTTGTGCAAAGCCGTGCGTTGGTGTTGGTTGTGCGGCAACTGCGCATACGCTCGCGCAATCGCTGCGTAGCTTGCCGGTGGTAATGCGGTGGTGTAAATGAAGGCACGCGCATAATTGATGAGGTAGTCAATCAAGGTTTGGCTGCCGACCACTGCTGCGCCGTGGCAGCCCATGCCTTTGCCATAGGTGTGGATGCGGATGGTGACGTCGTTGTGAACGCCGAATTGCTGCGTTAAACCCTGTCCCTGTTCGCCAAACACCGCCGTGGAGTGCGCTTCATCCACCACCAAGGCGGCTCGGTATTGTTTTGCCAACTCGGCCAATTCACGCAACGGCGCCATGTCACCATCCATCGAGTAGAGCGATTCAACCACGATGACGATGGTTTTGCCCGCGTGTTGTTCGAGCAATTCGTGCAAATGCTTTAAATCATTGTGGCGAAATTTGTAAACCGATGGGCTGAGTGACAAACGCATACCGTCAATCAGGCTGGCGTGGCACAGATCGTCGTATAAAAATACTGTGTGTCGGTTGCCAATCGCCGCGAGTGTGCCCAAATTCGCATCAAACCCCGAGTTAAACAGCAGTGCCGCTTCGGTCTGGTGAAACTGCGCGATGGCACGCTCCAGCTCGCTGATGATGTGCGCTTGCCCCGACAATAAACGCGAACCGGTTGAGCCGTGTGCCGCGCTAAATTGCGCGGCAAGTTGTGCCATCTTTTGGGCAAACGGATGATCGTTTGGCTCAATCTCGCTGTGATTGAGCGCGCGCGCCATGCCCAAATAGTCATTCGAGCAAAAATCAATGGCCAAGGGGGTGCGCAAACGACGCTTTTGTCGATTTTGTTCACGTTGATCCAATTGCTTTTGCCAATAGGCGTGAATTAAAGCAGGCTCGGCGCTTGTCTCATTTTGTAGTTGTAATGAATTCATGGCGCGTATTGTAGGGTGCTTTTGTGTGGGTTTTGTGGCTTGGGTTAATCGGGTAAAACTTTGTGTGGATTCATCAGGTTGTGCGGATCGAGCGTGTGCTTGAGCGCGCGCATGAGATGCAATTCTACCGGTGTTTTGATGTCGAACATCCGTGCTTTTTTGAGTAGGCCGATGCCGTGCTCGGCGGAGATGCTGCCGTGATGATATTCAACCTGTTGGTAGACGATGGCGTTGATCGCTTCTTCGTGCGCCATCAGCTCGTCGGCGTTGGCAAAGGCCGCGCCCGCGCTGACGTTAAAATGCACATTGCCGTCGCCCATGTGGCCGAACACGACGGTCTGAATACCGGGGTAGGCCGCTTCGAGCGCGGCTTCAGTTGCTGCGATGAATGTGGCAATCGCCGAGATCGGCACGCTGACGTCGTGCTTGACGTTTTTGCCAACGGCTTTTTGCGCAGCGGAAATCTGCTCGCGCAGCCGCCACAGGTGTTCGGCCTGCGCGAGGCTGTCGGCGACGATGGCCTGCTCAATGAGGTTTTGCTCCAGCAGCTCGTTTAAGGGCATGAGGCACGATTGCGCATCATTCTCGTTGTGCGTTTGTGATAGTTCGATCAAAGCACTGTATAAATTCGGCGTGTGCGCCCACGGGTGCGCGCAGTGCAGGTGGCCACAGACCAGTTGCATGGCGTAGGGCGAAATCAGCTCAAACGCGGTTAAATTCGCGTCAAAACGTTGTCGCAGTCGGTCAAACGCCTGCATCAGCCGTGGCAAATCGGTCGCGCCGATCAGTGCCACTTGGCGGCGCACGGGCTGCGGGTATAGTTTCAATACCGCTGCGGTGATGATGCCGAGTGTGCCTTCGGTGCCGATGAAGAGTTGCTTCAGATCGTAGCCGGTATTGTTTTTGCGTAGGGTGTTCAGCTCGCTCAAAACCTGTCCGTCAGCCAATACCACTTCCAAGCCGAGGCACAGTTCGCGCATCGTGCCGTAGCGCAACACTTGCGTGCCACCCGCGTTGGTCGCCAGATTGCCGCCGATGGTGGCGGAATCCTCCGAGGCCAGACTGAGCGGGAACAATAGGCCGTGCGCGGCGGCGTGCTGCTGTACCTGCGCTAATGTGACGCCGGCCTGAACGGTCATGGTTTGGTTTTGAGTATCCAGCGCGATGATGCGATTGAGCCGTGTGAGGTTGAGAATCAGGCTCGGTGTGTGTTCGAGTACCGCGCAGCCGCCGACCAGTCCGGTATTGCCGCCTTGGGCAATCAGGGCGATTTTTGGGGTGTGGGCGGCGCACAGGCGCACGATTTGACTGATTTGTTCAACGTTTTCGGGCAAGGCCACCGCCAGCGGTGCGCGGTGATAGCGGTTGCGCTCGTCGGTGTGAAAGGGCTTTGCCGCTTCGCCAGTGCGCACATGGTTCTCACCGATGAGGCTGCGTAGCTGGGCGAGAAGGGCGGAGAAATCAGGCTGGCTCATGGTCGTTGTTGGATGATTCGGTTTGTGCGCGTTTTGTTTGTGCGCATCTTGCTTGCGCGCGTCCTTGACGAATGAGGTTGAACAGCAGCCATAGATTCAGCGCGACGAAGGCCGCTCGAATCAGCCAGACCACCTGATAAAAGCGCGCTGATTCGCTGCCGTCGGGTGCGTACATAAAGGACATGCCGGTCAAGCACAGCAGCGTTGCGTACACATACATCATGAGCTGCGATTTGCCACTCGGGCGTGGTGCGCGCTCTTTAGCTGGGGTGTTGGCAAGATTGGCGGGAGGTGCGGTCGGGCGGGTTTTACGCGCGTAGCGTACGGCCTGCACAAAAATCACCAGCGACAGCGCGATTTCCACCCAAGCAAATAAGCGGCTGGTCGGGCTGATGTCGGAGAAAGCGCGCACCCAGCCTTCGGTGGAGTAGAGCAAAATCAGCAGGCTGAGGATTTGAAAGGCACGGCGCTCACCGCGAAACAGACGAGGAATCAGCGGCAGCAGTGGAACCGCTTTGAGCGTGAGCCACGGAAAGCCTTCGCTCAACGGTTTGACCGGTGCGCCGATGCTTTCCCACAGCACACACAGCACACACAGCAGGGCGACGCTGGCGGCGGTCCATTTGGCTAAGGCTTGGAGCGGGGTACTGGTGGTTGAGTTCATAATGCTCGCTGTAATACTCGCTGAATACTTGGATAGCAAATCTAAAAATATACTGTCATACCGGCGTTGGCGGGTATCCAGAAGTTTTTAATAAAACCATCCGTTAGAATGACAAACTGGACTCCCGCTTGCGCGGGAGTGACGGTGATTGATTGAGCACGCCATTTTTGCCCATATTTTCTAACATTCTCCGGTGCGTTTTGACGGCGTGCGTAGCGATATTATAGCCGCGATCATTCGTTGGAATCGATAAACCGCGTGCAAAGGCAGAATATCTTGGGTTCGGAATATCTTTTTTACGGATACCCATTTAAAATGAGCGTGTTTTGGGTCGGCTCGTTTTGAACGATTGATGCCAAAGCCCAAGAAAAACAAGATATTAAAATCAATACGGATTCACTTAATCGAACGCATTCATGATCGAAGAATTATTCAAACAGTTTTTAGAACACGCGAAAACCCTTAAGGCCGCCACTGCGTTTCTGTGGCGGCGTATGGGCGCGCTGCGTTTGCCGCAGGTGGCCGGTAGTCTGAGCTACACGACAGTGCTGTCTTTGGTGCCGTTGCTGGTGATTGTGCTGTCGATTTTGACCATTTTGCCGCAATTTCAGGGTTTTCAAAAAGAAATTCAGAACTTCATGACCGAAAACCTCATGCCCGCACGCATGAGCAAGGTCGTGATGCAGCAGATCACCACGTTTACCGAACGCAGCTCGCGTCTGTCCTTGGTCGGTGGTATATTTTTGATTTTTTCATCACTTTCAACGATGTCCATCATTGATCGCGCCTTTGACGATATTTGGCAGATCAAAAAGTCCACCTCGTTTCGCCGCAATCTGGCGATTTACTGGGCAGTGATTACTTTGGGGCCGTTTGTATTTGGCGGCGCGTTGTTTTTGATTAACTTTGTGATGCATGGTCTGAGTTTGATTAACATCCCGCTTCTCGGGCCGTTGCTGAATTGGCTGTTGCCTTTTGTCCTGTCGATGGGGGCGTTTGCCGCGCTGTATGTGTTTGTGCCTAATCGCAAAGTTTTATGGAAAGATGCCTTAGTCGGCGGTTTTTTGGCTGCGTTGGTGTTCCTGTTGTTGACCAAATCATTCTCGGCGGTTTTCAAATATTTTTCAGGTTACGCGATTTTATACGGGGCATTCAGCATCGTCCCCGCGTTTTTCCTGTGGTTGTATGTGTTCTGGATGGGGATTTTGTTCGGTGCGGGGATTACCGCGAATCTGCCGATTCTCAAATACGAACGCTGGCGGCGCGAAGCGCGTGCAGGCGACCGTTTGCCTGAGGCCTTGATGGTGCTGTATTTATTGCATCAAGCGCAACGATCACCGGCGCGCATGATGAGCTGGAGCGCTTTGCAGCAGCAGATCAAACTCAACAGCGAGGAGCTGGCGCATATTGTCGAGTGTTTGCAAGCGCGCGGTTGGGTCGGAAAAATCCAGCGCACAGATGGTGGCTACGGTTGGGCCTTGATCGCCGATGGCGAACAGGTACGGCTGGCCGATGTGTACGACGCCTTTGTGTTCGATACGCCGTATTTTGCTAATTTGGCCGAGCAGCAAAATCTGCCGTGGGCGCGTTATTTGACCGAATTGCAGCATACAGCGGCGCATGATGTCAGTTTGAACCAATTATTTGAGGCTAAAACAGTAGCCAACCCCTGAAGTTATGGTTACAATTAGCCCAATTACTCCTGGAGAAACACATGAAAGTCGCTGAAATTCTGAACATCAAGGGCAATATCCTATATACCACCGCACCGGATAAGTATCTGCGCGATGCCATTGCGAAAATGGTTGAAGAAGACATTGGCTCGCTGGTGGTCTTAGAAAAAGGCAAATTGGTGGGTATGCTGACCTTCCGCGAGATTTTGCATGCGATTCATCGCAACGGCGGTAAAGTGGCGGATCAAACGGTTGCGGATGCGTATGCACGCGAGCCGCTGGTGTTGACACCGGAGTTGGACGTCTATGA
Source organism: Puribacter membranae (assembly GCF_055380425.1). Taxonomy (NCBI): domain Bacteria; kingdom Pseudomonadati; phylum Pseudomonadota; class Betaproteobacteria; order Burkholderiales; family Burkholderiaceae; genus Puribacter; species Puribacter membranae. Next base: position 1,215,512 of record NZ_AP040167.1, on the reverse strand, counting down.
AATGCGTCAAAAAATGCTCGACTCGCACACGCGCTATGTGCCGGTGATGGAAGGCGATGTGCTGATGGGCGTGTTGTCGCTGTTTGACGTGGCGAAAAGCATGATTCAGGCGCAAAAATTGGAAAATCAATTGCTCAAGGCGTATATTCGCGATTGGCCGGAAGACCCTGAAAAATCAGGAACGGACGAATAAAAATCGGGTGATTGGTTAAGGCAAAGAGCGGGCAGATGTTTATTTGCCCGCTTTTTATTATGAATCAAAAGAACACAGTGGATACGGCATGGCGCAAAGCTCCTTTTCCTTGTTGACGACGCGACGGTTTTTACCGTTTTTTTTGACGCAGTTCTCGGGCGCCTTCAATGACAATTTGTTTAAAACCGGTTTGACCTTGCTCACCTCGTTTTATGCGGTGCGTTACGGCGGTTTGGCGCCGGCTTTGGCGAGCAATTTGATCGCGGGCTTGTTCATTTTGCCATTTTTGTTGCTGTCAGCGACTTCGGGGCAGTTGGCGGATAAATACGATAAAGCGGCGATCATGCGCTGGGTGAAGCTGTTTGAGTTGTTCATCGTGCTGCTCGCTGCGTATGGTTTGCTCGCGCATCATGCGTGGCTGCTGTATTTGTGCATTTTGCTGCTGGGTACGCATTCGGCGGTGTTCGGGCCGGCGAAATATGCGTTTTTGCCGCAGGCTTTGGGTGCGAAAGAGGTAGTCGCGGGCAATGGTTTGGTCGGGATGGCGACCTTCATCGCGATTTTGACCGGATCAATCACGGCGGGCGAATTGGTGCATCGCGGTGACGCGGGCGTTCAGGCTTTGAGTGCGTTGATCGTGATCATTGCGCTGGCAGGCGTGTTGTTCAGCCGTTTCATCCCGAGCGCGCCGCCGATTCAGGCGGTGCGGATGAATTGGAATCCGTTCTCGGAAATCACGCGAAATCTGCGCATCGCGCGCGAGGATATGGCGGTGTTTCATGCGATGATCGGTATTTCGTGGCTGTGGTTTTTCGGGGTGACGTTTTTGACGCATTTTGCGCCGCTGGCCAAGGATCTTTTGGCGGTGAACGAGCGTGGCGTGACGCTGATGCTGGCGACGTTTTCCATCGGTATTGCGATGGGCTCGATGCTGTGTGCGCGCTTGTCGCGCAATCAGTTGGAAATCGGCTTGGTGCCGCTGGGCGCGATCGGCATGAGCGTGTTTGGCATAGATCTGTTTTTTGCGATTTTGGCTTTGAGCCGACAGGCTGATGGCGGTGCGTTGATGGATGTGCCGGCGTTTTTGGCGCAGGGCGCGAGCTGGCGTTTGCTCGTAGATTTGCTGATGATGTCGGTGTGTGCGGGTTTGTTCAGCGTGCCGTTGTACGCGATGGTGCAGACTTATGCTGCGCCGTCGCATCGTGCGCGCATCGTGGCGGCGAATAATTTTTTGAACGCTTTATTTATGGTGGCGGCGGCACTGTTGGCGATGGGCTTGACCTTACTGGGCTTGAATGTAGCGCAGATTTTGCTGGTGGTGACACTGTTGAATATTTTGGTGGCGGTGTATATTTTTGGCTTGGTACCGATGTTTTTGTGGCGCTTTTTGGCGTGGGTGTTGACCTCGATTATGTACCGTGTGCGTTTTATCCACCGTGATCGGATTCCGGCGAAAGGCGCGGCTTTGATCGTGGCCAATCATGTGTCGTTCGTCGATGCGTTTTTCTTGATGGCGGCCAGTCCGCGACCGATTCGCTTTGTGATGGATGCGGGGATTTTTAAGATTCCGGTGCTGTCCGCGCTGTTTCGCTCGCTCAAGGCGATTCCGATTGCCAGTGCGAAGGAGGATGAGTTTGTGCTGGAAGAGGCGTTTTTGCAGATGCAAAAGGAGCTGGAGGATGGGCAACTGGTGTGCATTTTTCCCGAAGGGCACTTGACGGCCAATGGTGAGATGGCACCGTTTCGTGCGGGGATTAGCAAAATTTTGGCTTTGCATTCCGCGCCGGTGGTGCCGATTGCGCTGCGGGGCTTGTGGGGTTCTTTTTTCTCACGCAAAAATGGCGCGGCGATGAGCAAGCCATTCGTGCGCGGTTTCTTTTCCAAAGTCGAGGTGACTGTGGGTGAGCCGATCGCGCCGGAAAAAGCGACACCGGCGAATTTGGAGGCGGCGGTGCGGCAGTTGCGTGGTGATTGGCAATAGTTGGATAGAACAACCCAATAGAACGAATCAGGGGGACGATATGTTTTCAGAGTTGGTTTTGGCGTCGAATAATCAGGGAAAGCTGGTGGAGTTTGAGCGTTTGCTCGCGCCTTTGTCGATCGCGGTACGCCCGCAGGCGCAGTTTGCCGTGCCGGAATGTGACGAGCCGTTTCATACCTTTGTGGAAAATGCGCTGCACAAGGCGCGGCATACGGCGCGCCACACCGGTTTGCCCGCGTTGGCAGACGACTCAGGCGTGTGCGTACCGGCGTTAAACGGTGCGCCGGGCGTGTTTTCTGCGCGCTATGCATCCTTGTTCACGCCTTTACTCAATCCGGATTTGGATAAAGATACGCAAAATAATTTACAATTGCGCGAACATTTGCGCGGCATGTCCGATCGTCGGGCGTATTACTACTGCGTGTTGGTATTGGTGCGTTCGGCAGATGATCCGCAGCCGATTATTTGCGACGGTCAATGGTGGGGGCAAATGATTGATGAACCACGAGGCGATGGTGGTTTTGGTTACGATCCTTACTTTTTCATCCCTGAATGGAACGTGACCGTAGCGCAAATGGATAAGGTGCAAAAAAACGCACTCAGTCACCGTGGACAAGCGGTACAGGCATTGATTGAAAAACTGAAAAACGAATATTCACACCAATAATAAAAGGAGCAACACATGAGCAAAACCATTCAACTCATCGGCGTGCCAACGGATATTGGCGCAGGTGCGCGCGGCGCATCGATGGGGCCTGAAGCTTTGCGCGTCGCGGGAATTGAGTCGATGTTGCGGGCGCATCATTTGCAGGTCGAGGACAGCGGCAATCTGGTGGGGCCGGCGAATCCGTGGCTGCCGCCGACCGACGGCTACCGTCATTTGGAGCAAGTGCGCCAGTGGAACCAGTCGTTGCACGAAGCGTACTACGAGGCACTGAAAAATGGTCGTTTGCCGATTACCTTGGGCGGTGATCACTGTCTGGGCATCGGCTCCATCAGCGCGGTGGCGCGCTATTGTCGTGAAACGGGCAAGGATTTGCGCGTGCTGTGGCTGGACGCGCATGCGGATTTCAATACCAATGAGTTAACGCCGACGGGCAATATTCACGGCATGCCGGTTGCGATTTTATGCGGTATCGGCCCCGAACTTTTGACGCACATTGGCGGACAAACACCAGCCATCACGCCGGATGTGGTGCGCCAAATAGGCATTCGCAGTGTTGATCAGGGGGAAAAACGCTTGGTGCATCAAGTCGGTTTGGATGTGTTCGATATGCGCTTTATTGACGAAGAGGGCATGCGCGCGACCATGCAGCAGGCGTTGTACGGCATGACCGACAACACGCATTTGCATGTGAGCTTTGATGTCGATTTCCTCGATCCGAGTATCGCGCCGGGCGTGGGTACGACCGTTGCCGGTGGCCCGACCTACCGCGAGGCGCAATTGTGCATGGAGATGATCGCCGACACAGGGCGCTTGGCCTCGCTGGATATCATGGAGCTGAATCCGGCGTTTGATGTGAAAAATCAGACCGCACAACTGGCGGTGGACTTGGTAGATAGTTTGTTTGGCAAATCCACCCTGATGCGGGTGTAGGATGTGTGTTGCGATGATGGATATGAATAAGGGAGCTTTGGCTCCCTTATTCTATGGATAACAGCAAAGTGAATGGTTTATTGATTCACTCGGATTATTTTAAATTTCCCGATAAAAATTGCTTTAAACGCTCCGATTGAGGATTGGCCAGAATTTCACGCGGATTGCCTTGCTCTTCGATTTTGCCTTTGTGCAGGAAAATCAAGTGGTTGGAGACTTCACGCGCAAAGCCCATTTCATGCGTGACGACGATCATGGTGCGTCCTTCTTGCGCCAGAAGTTTCATGACTTTGAGCACTTCGCCGACCAGCTCTGGATCGAGCGCGGAGGTGGGCTCATCAAACAAAATGACCTCCGGCTCCATGCACAGCGCCCGCGCAATGGCCACGCGCTGCTGCTGACCGCCCGATAAGGCGACTGGGTAGCGCTCTTCGACATTGACCAGGCCGACTTTTTCGAGATATTTTTTCGCACGCGCAACGGCTTCGGCTTCGGATACACCGAGCACTTGCATGGGCGCTTCTTTTAAATTGTCCAGCACCGTCATGTGCGGCCAGAGATTGAAATGCTGAAAGACCATGCACAGTTTGCTGCGAAATTTTTGCAGCTGTTTGCGATCTTCCGCCTGTAGCTCGCCGGTTTTCTGCGCTTTTAAGGCCAAGGTTTCCCCGTTTAAAACAATTTTGCCTTGGTTCGGTGATTCCAGCAGATTGATACAGCGCAAGAAGGTGCTTTTGCCTGAACCGCTAGAACCGATGATGCTGATCACGTCGCCTGCTTTGGCATTGAGATCCACGCCATGTAGCACGTCGTTGTCGCCAAATTTTTTATGAATACCGCTGACTTCCAGTTTATACATAGGATGCTCCTGCTGTGGGATATAGGATCAAGGGGAAAGACGCGCACCGTGCGCTAACTCTTTGGCGCCCGCGATGGTGGCGAGCTCCGAGCCGATGTGCGCAAATGGCACCAAGGTATTGCACGCGTAGACGAATCCGTCAATCGTCGCGTGTACCGTGGTGATCTGCCCGCGCGTCGGATCGACCAGATCCAAAATCGCATCGCCTGCTTGAACGTTTTGCCCCGGCTGTACGCGGAACACCACCACGCCATTGACCGGCGCCACGATGGTTTCAACCCCCGCGAGTGGCGTTGGCTCGGCCAATAGATTTGGCATTGGCGGCACACCCTGTTCATCCGGTGTAATCAATTGCTGCTGAATGAAGTAGTTGATGAGTGCCTGACTGTCCTGTTCGGCATCTTCGTGACGCAAATCATGCACCCCGCGTAACTCCACGGTCGTAGCGACATTGGCCAAAGGAATATTCGCTTGAGGGTAGTCGCTTTGCAGTTTCAACCACACCGTGGACAGCGCTTCGTCAAAGGAGTTGGAATTGGAGTCGTCCGCAACCAGTTGGCAATGGCTGCCAATATAGCGTGCCAAAGGCTCCAATTGCGGCCACAAGCCAGGCAAGGTGTAAATGTGCATCATGGCCCAGCAATCGCAGTGCAAATCGAGCGCGATGTCGGCATCGTAAGCGAGTCGAACCAAGTTGTGATGCAGTGATTCAATCGCATTATTCGGCTGATAGCTGGCAATGGCTTTACCCATGGCTTGGCGGATCCGGCGCGTATTTTCCTGCGCATCTTGCCCCAGCGTCACTTGATCGTCGTGCAACTGGCGTGTGGTCATTTCGTATAAATTCAGATCGCCCAAGCGATTGAAATTGCGACCAGTGAATAAATCAAAACGGCCAAACGACGTGTACTGAATGCTTTGCGCCATGCCAATCGGATTGGCCATCGGTACCAAAATGATGTGCGCATTCAAACGATTTTCAGACTCCAGCTGCTCCAGCTTTTGACGCAAATAGTAGCTGACCAAAGCGCCGGGCATTTCATCGGCGTGCAAACTGCCCTGAATATACACTTTGCGCTCAGAACGCTCGTCACCAAAGTGCAAAACGGTCAATTCGTATTGAATGCCGATGCCGCCTTTGATTAACTCGATTACTTCTGTTCTCATGGGGTTATCCTTTTATCTTTTAATGAGTCAATGCCAAATGTTTCAGATATTTACGCTCCAGACGACGGAAGGCGTAGACCATCAATGACGTTAAAATCAAATAAATGATGGCGGCTGAAATAAACGCAGGAAACGGCTGATAATATTTGGTATTGAAATCCAACGCCTGCCCAGTGATTTCAAACAGGGTCACGACCGATGCCAGAGCGGTACTTTGCAGCATCATGATGACCTCATTGCTGTACGCAGGCAGCGCACGGCGCAGGCTCGATGGCAAAATGATGCGGCTCATGATCTGCCGGTTGGTCAAGCCATAGGCCTCGCCTGCCTCGATATCGCCATGAGGTGTATTGCGAATCGCACCGGAGAAAATCTCTGTGCTGTACGCAGCCGTGTTCAATGTAAACGCCAGCCATGCCCAGAAGAAGCCTTCTTTCAAAAACGACCAGCTCTCTTTTTGCATCAGGTCTTGTACCCAGCCAAACTCTGGCATGCCTTTGTAAAACAAATAAAGCTGAATCAACAACGGCGTGCCGGTGAAAAAATAGGTATAAGCACGAACTATTTTGGCGCCCCAAGTGTCGCGTTGAGCATGAATCATTGCCAAAGGAATGGCCAAAACGAATCCCGCAATGACCGAAGCCGCAGTCAGTTCCAAAGTCAATGGAATGCCCTGAAGACAATGCAAAAAGGCTTTCCAAAGCATGGTGAAAAAATTATTTTCCATAGCTATATCCTCTCACCCCACGGGCATATTTAACTTCCAGTTTGCGAAACACCCAGAAAGATACGCTGGTCATCGCGAGGAACAACGCCGCGGCCACCAAGCCGAACAAAAATGAGGCATGCACCGCGCCACCTGCCTGATCGGTTATGCGTGTCATATCATCCAGACCGATGATCGACACCAGCGCGGTTGATTTAATCAACACCTGCCAATTATTGCGAATACCCGGCAGCGCAAAGCGCATCAACAGCGGAAAGGTGATGCGTTTAAATACTTGCCAAGGACTCATGCCATACGCATGCCCCGCTTCGGGTAAGCCCTTAGGTACCGCCAAAATCGCCCCGCGAAATGTTTCTGAAAAATACGCGCCGAAAATCACGGACAAGGTCAATACACCGGCCATGAATGGATTCAGTTCAATCGGTACGACCTCCAAACGATCCGCCCAATCGTTGATCAAAATTTGAGCGCCATAATAGATCAACAACATCCACACCAAATCCGGCACACCACGAATTACAGTCGAATACGCCACCGCCAGACGACGGATAAAGCCCACTTTGGACATCATCATACTGGCGCCAATCAGCCCCAGCACCATCGAAAGCGCCAGTGTCACCAATGCCAATTGCAGGGTCAGAAAAGCACCTGACAAAATCAGCGGCATATAGCGAACCACATCATCAAAATGATTAAACATACGAAAGCCCCTTACTCAATAACGATCCAACGATCCATTAGCGCGAACACATTTTTTGATCGAATGGGTTGCTGGTCGTGTATGACGCATGAGATTGCACAAAAGCACCTGATTTCAAATGAAACAGGTCAAATGAAATAGGTGCTTTGCTGGATGGAAAAGTCAGACTTAGAAATTGGCGTCGTTGGAGTACAGGTACTTGGCATTGTCACCAAAATATTTGGTGGCCAATGCCTTGTACTTGCCGTTTTTCAGAATGGCATCCAAGCCTTTGTTGAGTTGATCGAGCAGCTCTTTATCACCTTTACGAACCGCCATGCCGACGCCATCACCCAATACGGCCGAGTCGGCGCTGTTTGGAATGGTGGTTGGCAAAATTGCAAAACCTTTGGCTTGTGGCGATTTCATGAAGCCTTCGGACAGAATCATTGCGTCTGAAAATACCACGTCTGCGCGACCTGAAATCAAATCGGCATACGCATCCTCAGTGGTTTTATAACGCTTCACTTTGGCGCTCGGATAGTATTTGGTCGCATAAAAATCCTGAACCGTACCGTGCTGAACCGCAATGGATTTTCCTTTGAAACCGGCGTCAGATACCTCAAAGTTGGCGCCTTCTTTAGCCAAGAACGCATTGGGTGTGTCCGAGGTTTTGTTGGAGAAATCAACGGATTGTTTGCGTTCCGGAGTGATCGCCATAGAAGACATGATCACATCATATTTTTTCGCTTGCAGTCCCGGGATAATTCCATCCCACGCCTGATTGACAAAAGTACATTGCGCTTTAATCTCTTCGCAGATCAGTTTTGCCGTGTCAATATCAAAGCCAATCACTTCGCCTTTATCATTGGTGTACTCGAATGGCTCATACGTCGCATCGGTACCGAAGCGAATAACCAAAGGCTGGGCATTGCCTGCACCTGCCGCTGCATCACCCGCAGGTGCTGCGGTTTTCTTCGGTGCCGGTTGGCATGCGGCCAAGCCGAGCACACCTACGAGCGCAATAGCGGCCACTTTCATAGTTGTCATCGTGTTTTTCATGTTGTCTCCTTTTTATATCGGTTGTAATAAGATGTTACGAACTTAACGCACTGATGAAAATCATCAAGCAATTAATTGGTGCGGCAGTGACTGTGGATGACGGATAAAGTCAAATAGGTTTTTCGGGTTGTCGAACTCAGGAATCAAATCAATGTCGCCGCCCAATTTGTATTGAGAAGACAATTGATACAGATAGTTCAACATGCTGAAATCTTCCAGCGCAAAACCAACCGAGTCAAATACAGTCACTTGGGTATTTGAATCGCGGCCTGACTTCAGGTTTTGGAACACTTCCCACAATTCAGTCACAGGGAAATCGGCAGGCATTTGCTGAACGTCGCCTTCGATGCGGCTTTGCGGTTCAAACTCGACAAATACCTTACCCATGCGCAAAATATCTTCGTGCAATTCGGTTTTGCCCGGGCAGTCGCCGCCGACCGCATTCAAATGCATGCCCGGTTCGATCATTTCCGGTGTGATGATGGTTGCGTATGCTTTATCCGCAGTGACGGTGGTCACGATATCCGCACCTTTGACCGCTTCGGCCGTAGAGCTTGTGCGAATCAGTTTGATTTCCGGATAGGCGCTCAGATTGTCGATGAGCTTATCGGTTGCTTCTGGGTCAATGTCAAACAAGCGAACTTCGTTGATGCCCATGATGAAGTGGAACGCCAAGGTTTGAAATTCACTTTGCGCGCCATTACCGATCAGCGCCATAACGCGTGAATCCGGACGAGCCAACAAGCGTGCCGCCATCACCGAGGTTGCCGCAGTGCGTACCGCCGTCGCCAAGGTAAACTCGGACAAGAGCAAAGGAAAACCGGTCTGCACATCCGCCAAGCCACCGAATGACATGACGGTCGATAAATCGTATTTGGTATTTTGTGGGTGGCCGTTCACATATTTGAATGCATAGCGATGTTGATCCGCAGTCGGCATCAATTCAATCACGCCGATTTCAGAGTGACTCGCCACACGAGCGGTTTTGTCAAAATCTTGCCAACGGGTAAAATCTTTTTGGATCAAATCAGTCAGCTCGGCCAAGACATTTTTCAAACCGTGTTGGTTAATCAATGCCACCATATCGCTCAAATCAATAAAACGTGTTTTCATCATTCAGTCTCCGTGTGTAGGATAGTTATTGTGAAAAAATTATGAAATAAAAATAATTTGGCGAATTTTAATGACAAAATGTGCAATAAAAAACTTCAAAAAGCGTACAATTTATTAAATAGTTTTGGCAAAAAGACAATTTAAACTTTCACTTTGACAAAATATGCTTAACAAAACAGATAAAAAACTCATCAGTCTACTGCGCGTCAATGCACGCACATCGGTTTCTGATTTAGCTAAAAAGATAGGTGTTTCGCGAACCACTGTGCAAAATCGCTTGGATCGACTGGAGCAATCCGGCGTGATCGCCGGCTACACCGTCACGCTCAAGCCAGAGGTGGAGAAAAGCCAGATAAAGGCATTGATGTTCATTACCGCGGAAGGCAAAGAAGAGGCCAAAGTGATTGAGGCTTTGCGCGGTTTTCCCAGTATTGTGGAAATCTATAGTACCAATGGACATTGGGATTTGATGGTTGAAGTACAAACCGATAATCTGATCGAGTTTCACGAAATCTTGGCACAGGTGCGCATCATCCATGGGGTGCTGACTACGGAAACCACGATATTGTTGGCTCCATTCAAGCACTAACAATACTGCTTTTTAGGGTTATGTAGGATTCGCGTGCCGTGACAAAACGATTAAGAGCGTCGCGCCGAATCAAGTGAAGTGGATTCAAACATGATGAATGGTTTGATCGATTCTCTATCGCTTGATGGATAGAGATTTGGATATGGTTAAGGCGTATCCTTAAAATCCACGGCGTGGTAGCCATCTATTTGACCGGCCATGGTTTGGTCGGCGCGTTGTCCCAAATTGCCCAGTCCCTTGAGCTGCAACTGGAACAGGATCGAGTTGCTCGCTTTGTTGTTCCCTGTTTGCGTGCGCTGCCCGACCAAGCGGAAAATCCAACAATCGTGGGCGTACTCAAATCCGGCGTACACATCGTTGACTTTTTTCGATTGCAGGTTGTAGTTTAGACGCGCCACGGCGTACAAATTATTTGACACATAGCTGACGGGGAATTGCGTGGCGACGTACACGGTTTTGGCCGGTTCTTTGAGAATGCGGTTTTCGTGGTAGCCGAGATTGAACACCTGACGAAAGCTGGGTTGCCAGCGAATCGCCGCGTCGGTTCGCAGCAGTTTGTTGTTGTCCATATTGTATTGAACGAAACCCTGCGCCCATAGGTTTGGCGCGATGCGTCCCGACATGGCGGCCAAAACGTCAGATTTGCGGCTGGTGTTGGTTGTGGTGGTGTTCGGCAGAGTGACGCTTTGCTCGTCAAAATAGTAGCGTTGTGCCACGGATGCTTGCAGTAATTCTTCACCAGTGTCTTGTGACAAGATGCGCGAGGTCACGCCGGTGGTGATTTGATTGGCTTGCGCAATGCGATCACTGCCGGTAAATAGGTTTTCGGTGTAAATGCGCGAGAAGTCCAAATCGGCCAAGGCGCTGTCAAAGTTCCAAATTTGGTTTTGGCTGCGGTACGGGATGTAGGCGTAATACAGCCGCGGCTCCAAGGTCTGAATCACGTTTTTACCGAACCATTGCGCGCGTCGCTCCATCACCAATCCGCTGTCTAAGCTCATGATCGGCAGTACGCGCGTGGCGTTTTTGTCATACACCACGCCGGTATTGCTCGGTACATAGCTCAGATTGTATTGTGTGGCATGAACTCCGATTTTTGGGATGAAAAATGCGCCGGGTTGACGCCATTCATAGCTCACACTCGGATAAACAATATGTCGCCAGCCGCGTGCGTGGTCGGTTTTGTCGGGATGGGTGAAACGAATCGATTCGGCTTGGGTATTGAATACCCAGTTGCCCCAGCGCTTTTTGTAATTCACGTTTAACTGCGGCTCAAAGTCATACGGGACTTCGACACTGTTCGCGCTGTCCTGCAAGGTTTGATAAGTCTTGCGGCGCAGGCGCATGTACAGATCGTCGTCCTTGTATTGCAGACTGAATGTACTCGGAATCGTGCGCGAGGCGGTATCGGCAATGCGCGAGCCAAAATCATCGATGTAGTCTTTGTCCGAGACTTTTTGCCAATTCACATCGGCGCGCCATTGACCTTTGCCCAAGTCGCCGCGCGTGGTGTGCTGAACCATCCAATAATATCGTGCGTCATTGGTCTTTTTGTCATTCGGCATATATTCGCCATACAACTGACCGGAACCCCAGCGCGTCAGATAACGGTATTCCGCACCCAAGCGCACACCGCGTTCGCCCAAAATAGCCGGATAAAGCGTGGCGTCGTAATTGGGTGCGATGTTGAAATAGTAGGGCACAACGATGGTTGCGCCGTTGCTCGAGGCGTAGCCGAAGGTCGGAGTCAATACGCCGGATTGACGTTTATTGCCCAGCGGTACGCGCAGGTACGGGCTGGCCAGAATCGGTACGTCTTTGAATACCAGCGTGGCGTTGCGCGCGATGCCCTGATCTGTGTCCTGATCCAAAATCAACGAGTCGGTTTTGATGTACCAATCGGGGTCTTCCGCCTGACAGGTGGTGTAGCGCGCTTGCGAGAGCAGGGCGCGGCGGCTGGATAGCAGGGTCAAGGATTCGGCTTTGCCGCGTCCATCGGTTTTGCTGACGGTGAAGTCCGCCGGTGTCACGCGGCCGGTTTCGCTCGACAGATTGTATTGCAGGTTTTGACCGGCGATGGAGCCACCGTCGGCTTTGACCATTTTCGCATTGCCGTTGACCGATACTTGCTCGCTCGGGTAATCGTAATGAATCGTGTCGCCTTGCACGCGTGTGTCTTCGCGACTGATGCAGGCTTTGCCTTTGAGATAGATGTCCTGATTGACCACGGCGGTGACGCTATCGGACACCGCTAAGGTATTGCCGGTGTTGTCGGTCGCACCAACGGTTTTTGCATCTTGCAGATCTTGGCAATAGGGCAAAACCTCCTCGGCGGGCGGCGCGGTTTTCGGCGCAGGTGCTACCCAGACTTCTTCGGAAATGGTTTGCGCGCTCACCGGCTCCACCAAGGCACTTGCACAGGAGAGCAACACCAAGGCGCGCAGAACGTGTTTGGTCAAGGGATTGACCAATGGGGTATGCGACGCAGTGACTGTTTTTCCGGCAAATAGCATGGGCGATCAATGTTTTAAGCAATGGTTCAAGTAAAGGGATTGCTGTGCTGCTCCATGCGCTTGGCACAAGTGAGCAGCCAATTGTAACGCCGGATTGCAACGGTGATGGGCTATATTGACCACATAAAATCGAGTAGAATACGCGACGACAGCAAAAGCGGACTCATTGTACCTGATTATTGAGTGCGCTGGCTTTGGCGATGGTGGATTTTCGCCGAGAAAATAACGTTTTGAAACGGATCAATGGATAATGGATCAACAATGACAACTACGACAGCACATACAGAATTAGCATTACCGAACGATGAACGGGTCGCGCTGCTCCAGCAATGGTTGCACACGCTGCCCCCAGCATGGGGCATACAGGTGGATAGCTTGGCGGTGGCTTCGGCGGATGCGAGCTTTCGCCGCTATTTCCGGGTGAAAACAACGCAGTCCGCTCAGCCGAGCCTGATTGTCATGGATGCGCCGCCAACGCACGAGGATTGCGCGCCGTTTATTCATGTGGCGCAGTTATTCGGTGGCAGCGGCGTGAATGTGCCGAAAATTCTGGCGCAGGATTTGGCACAGGGCTTTTTATTGTTGAGCGATTTGGGCAATACCACTTATCTGACCGCGCTCAATGCGGATATGTCGCAGGCCGATGCGTTGTATCGGCAGGCGTTAAAAGCACTGGTTCAGTTGCAAACTGCGAGTCAGCCGAATGTGTTGCCCGATTATGACCGCCAACGCTTGCTGGATGAAATGATGTTGTTTCCGCAGTGGTATTTGGGCGTGCATTACCAATATTCATTGACGGATGAGCAAACGGCCGCCTTGACCAAGGTATTCAACGCTTTATTAGACAACAACACCGCGCAAACCTCAGTTTGGGTGCATCGTGACTATCACAGCCGCAATTTGATGGTGGTGGACGGCGCGCCGGATGATATGGCCATTAACCCGGGAATTATTGATTTTCAGGATGCGGTCTATGGCCCGATTACCTATGATGCGGTGTCGTTGTTGCGCGACGCGTATATTGAGTGGCCGGAAGACGTGCAGATTGATTGGCTTGCGCGCTATTGGGAAATGGCGCGAGCGGCCGGATTGGTGGTTCCGGACACGTTTGACGTGTTCTACCGCGATTTTGAGTTCATGGGTTTGCAACGTCATTTGAAAGTTCTGGGTATTTTCGCGCGCTTATATCACCGCGATGGCAAATCGGGCTATTTGAAAGACTTGCCGCTGGTGCTCAAATACACGCGTCAGGTGGCCGCGCGTTACCGCGAGTTTGCGCCGCTGTTGCGCCTGCTCGATGATGTGGCACAGAAAGCAGGGACAGATGATACCACGCAGGTCGGTTATACTTTTTAAGGGTGCAGCATGATTGATGTCGCGATGATTTTTGCCGCCGGACGGGGCGAGCGTATGCGTCCTTTGACCGATGTGACGCCCAAACCCTTGCTCGAAGTCGGTGGTAAGCCGCTGATCGTGTGGCAAATCGAAGCGCTGGCGCGCGCGGGTATACGCCGAATCGTGATTAACCATGCGTGGTTGGGCGAGCAAATTCCGGCGTATTTGGGCGATGGTTCGCGCTACGGGGTGCAGTTGTATTACTCGGCGGAGCGCGCGGCGCTGGAAACGGCGGGCGGTATTGCACAGGCATTGCCGATATTGACCACGCTCAGTGCGCATTCGGTGTTTTTGGCGGTCAGCGGAGATGTGTACACGGACTATGATTATGCGCAATTGCATGGCAAGGCCGCAGAGTTGGCGCGCAGCGAGCAGCCGCAAATGTTTTTGGTGATGGTGGACAATCCCGATTTTCATGCGCAGGGTGATTTTGCGCTGGATGGTGAACGTTTGTTGGCCTTGAATGATCCGATGCGCTCAGATGCGGCGCGTGCATTGACCTTTGGCAATATCGGTCTGTACGATATGCGCGAGTTTGCCGCGATCCAAGCCGGTGAAAAAGTAGCGATGAGCCCTTATTATCGTCAAGCGATTGAGCAGGGTCGCGCGCAGGGTGTGTTTTTCGACGGCTTGTGGGAGAATGTAGGTACGCCTGAGCAATTATCTCAATTGAATCGGCGTTTACTGGGGTAAATTTGCGTGAATGGAATGCCTCGGTTCATTTAATGTGGAGTAGTGGATATGCGCATACTGTTAGCAGAAGACGATGAAGTGCTCGCAGACGGTCTCTCGCGCGCCTTGCGCGAAACCGGCTACGCGGTGGATGTGGTGAACGATGGCCAGCAGGCCGATGCTGCGCTGTCCACGCAGGAATGCGATCTGCTGATTCTGGATTTGGGTTTGCCGAAAATGTCCGGTTTGGAGGTTTTGCGTCGCGCGCGTGCGCGTCACATGTACACGCCGGTACTGATTTTGACCGCTGCCGATTCGGTGGAACAACGCGTCCAGGGTTTGGATTTGGGGGCGGACGACTATATGGCCAAGCCGTTTTCCCTGCACGAATTGCTCGCGCGCGTGCGGGCGCTCACGCGCCGCCAAGCGGGGTTTGGTCAAAGCCGCATTCAGTTGGGTAATTTGAGCTTTGATCTGGTCTCGCGCAGCGCGCAGGTGAACGATCAGTTGATCGATCTGTCGGCACGCGAATTGGGCGTATTGGAAATTTTGCTCAATCGCACGGGGCGTTTGGTGTCCAAAGAGCAGATTCTCGATCATTTGTGCGAGTGGGGCGAAGAGGTCAGTCACAACGCGATTGAGGTGTATGTGCACCGTCTGCGCAAAAAGTTGGAGCCGTCGGGCTTGAACATTACCACCATTCGCGGTCTGGGCTATTGTCTGGAAAAACCGAAAGAGGTGCCGGATGCGGTTCCTTAAATCTCTCTAATATAGTCCCTAACTTGCATTGAACCGAGCCAATGTGGCGTAGACTCCAAACCTCCCGCCCCAAATCGCTGTTTGGGCAAATCATGCTGTGGATGCTGTTGCCGCTGATTATTCTGTGGCCGCTGTCCATGCTGATTTCCTATCCGATTGGGCGCAGCATTGCCGACTCACCCTTCGATCAGAGTCTGAACAATCAAATCCAACTGTTGCAGCAGCGTGTGCACACTGAGCAAGTCGGCACGCCGTGGCATGTGGTGGCCGATGATGGCACGGACAAGCGGGTGTTTCAGCTCATCACCGCCGATGGCGTGTCGATTGAAGGCTGGGCGAAGCTGCCGCAGCCGCCTTTGCTTGACTCGATTGAGTTGAACCGCGTGCAATTTTACAATACCAAAATTGATGGCGAACCCTACCGCATGGCGTATGTGTGGTTGCAATTGAACGCCACCTCGCCGCTGACGGTGAAATTTTCACCTGACACCTTGGTATTGCTGCAAATCGGCGAAACGCTGAATAAGCGCCGCGCGCTGGCGCGGCAAATTTTGCAGGGCGTGACCTTGCCGCAATTGATGTTTCTGCCGATTGCGGTGATGCTGATTTGGTTTGGCTTGACGCGCGGGATCATGTCGCTCAATCGCCTGCAAATGAGCGTTTTACAACGCAATGAAAACGATTTGAGCAATTTATCTTTGGACGATACGCCTGAGGAAGTGCAGCCGCTGGTGCGCAGTTTTAACAATATTCTCAGTCGCTTGCGGCGCAACGTCGGTCTGCAAAAACGCTTTTTGGCCGACACCGCGCATCAAATCAAAACGCCGCTGGCCGGACTGAAAGCGCAGGCTGAGTTGGCGCTCAATACCAAAAGCTCGCTACAACGGCGCGAGAGTCTGGAGCACATCAGCAGCTCCGCCGATCGTGCGGCGCGCTTGGTATCGCAATTGATCGCATTGGCGCGTACCGAACACATCAGCAACGAAGGCACAGACTGGAAAAACGTCGATCTGGTGCAGGCGGCGCGTGATCAATTGGTCAATGCTGCCGACCACGCGATGCAGGCGGGGCTATTGATCGCGTTTGAAGCGCCCGATTGGGAAGTACCGGTGTTTGCCCAGCCGGTGATGCTCGGTGAATTGATCAAAAACCTGATTGATAACGCTTGTCACTACACCCAGTCCGATGTCACCGTGCGCGTGACGCAGGATCATTTGGCCGCGCATTTGTACGTACTGGACAATGGCCCCGGAATTCCCGCGCATGAGCGCGAGCAGGTATTTGAGCCATTTTACAGCGTATTGGGCGAGAACAAAGGCGGCAGCGGTCTGGGGCTGGCGATTGTCAAGGAAATCGCACGCCTGCACTCTGCTGAACTGAAAATCACCGAAAACGTTGAGTTGGAAAATGCCTACCTCAAACCCGGCTGTATCGTGCATGTGATTTTCAAGCGTGCGGATGTGCAGATGTCCGAGTCGGCGGGTTTGGGTACATAGAGGATTTTTCGTCAGGCATTTGCCCCGAATATTTCAATCGCCGCCAAGGCATCTTGCTCAGTCATCACGCGCGCGTTGCGCGTGGCGGGGTCAATGCAGGTTTGCATCAGAATCGCCCGATCAATGCCCGATAAACCGCGATAGCGCACGACTTGCGGGGTTTTGCCTTGCGCGCGCAGTTGCTGCGTCAGTGCCAAAGCCTGCGCTTCGGAGTAGGCGTAGAGCGGTTGCTGTTCGGTCAAACTGATTTGCACCCACGGCGCATGAATCATCAGTACACGGCCTTGATCGAGCAGTGGTCGTAAGTATTGGTAGACAAACATCAACATCAGCGCACCGCTGTGGATACCGTCCGCATCGGGGTCAAACAGCAACACCAGCCGTTCAAACCGCAAATCATCCCAGACGAATAAATCCGCCGTTGGGCGCGAGTGGTCAATGCCCAAGCTCTCGTTCAGAGCTTTGAACAGCGGGTATGCAGCCACTTTCTCGGCTGAGGCTTTGATCGCGTTTAATGGTTTGCCTTGCATGGGCAAAACCGCCTGAAATTGTCCATCGCGCAATGCCGCAACCGTGCTGGCGGCCGAATCGCCTTCGACGATGAATAGTTCCGTTCCCGCACCGTGGCGGCGCGAGTCGGTCAGTTTGACAGGAGTATTTTTAAAGTACATGTGGGCGCATCATTGAAGAAAAAACACCCGCGCAGTCTACAACATTTACGCGGGTGTATTTTAAATGATGAAGGTTTTTAACCCCAACGTCGGTGCAAATAGCGCACACTGGCATCGAGCAGCCAACCAATCAGACCGATCAGCACAATCGCTGCCATCAGCTCTGAATACGCCATGCGGTCGCGGGTATCGAGGATGAAGTAGCCCAAGCCGCTGGTCACGCCGAGCATTTCGCATGGCACCAGCACGATCCACACCACGCCGATCGCCAGTCGCAGGCCGGTCAGGACATGGCCGAACACCGCGGGTAAAATGATGCGCGACAGCGTTTCCCACGGCGTCGCCGACAGCGATGCACCCAGTTGTAACCACTGTTTATCAATCGATTTAACGCCCGCGGAGGTATTCAAAATAATCGGCCAGACCGCAGCAAAGGTCAGGAGAAAATAAATTGGCGCGTCGCCAATGCCAAATAACATCACCACCACCGGCATCCATGACAGCGGCGAAATCATGCGCAGCAGTTGAAAGGCGCCGGTGCTGGTCTGCTCGAACAAGGCCGAGCGACCCACCAACAGGCCAATCGGAATACCGATCAGCAAGGCCAAAGCCAATCCGATCAAAACCCGCCGCAGGCTGGCGATCAGGTGCGCGTTCAATTGCCCCTGACTGAGCAATTGCCACAAACTATCCGCCGTGGGCGCAGGCGCCAATTGTGACGCAATCGGCATACTGCCCTGCAACCACTGCACGCCGAAATGCCACAGCACGACCAAAACCAGCAGGCCGATCACGGCCAGCAGATGCGGTGTCGTCGTTGGCGAGAGCAGCGTTTTTGCTCCGACCGTTGGCGCGTTCGTTGATTGATTAACGGGGTGTGCGATGTGGTTGCTCATGGTGTTGTCCATCATATAGTGCCGAATTAGACCACCAAGGTTTCTTGACGGCTAAAACTGTCGGGGATATTGAATTTGGCCTGACTTTGCGTCGCCAAAATTGCCTGACGCACAAAACGGTCATCCACCAATTCTTTGGCGACGGTTTGCGGATCAAGTTTTGCCAAGAAATCGTGCTGTCCCGCGATATAAGTCTGCTGGAGGATTTGCACCAATTTTTCGGTGTAGCTGGCATACGGATACGGCTGAAAGTCAATGCGCGATTGTTGCCAATCGGGATGGCGAATCACGCCACGATCAATATAACCTTGCCAATCTTTGCTGTTCGGCGCGAGTACTTTTTGCAAAACCGGTTCCAAATGCGGCGTGTATTTGTGTTCGCCCGAAGCGGACATCAAGGCTGCCGTTTGTACGCGGTGCTCCTGCGTCCACAATTGCGCTTTGACCAGCGCATTGACCACTTTTTGCGTCCATTCGGGGCGCTGTTCCACATCGCGGCTGTGCATCACCGATACGCAGCAGGCGTGATCGCGCCACACGTCGGCAGTAAAGCGCAAGACTTTACCGACGCCGAGCTGCTCGGCAGAGGCGTTGAACGGCTCGGCGACGATGAACCCAGCAATGCTGTTCGCCGCCAAAGCCGGTGTCATGTCCGATGGTGCCATGACCACCAATTTCACCTGTTTGGCTGTTGGTGTTGCTTGCTCGGTGACTTCGAGGCCGTTTTCGCGCAGCAAATATTGCAATACCACATTGTGAATCGAGTACCAGAATGGAATCGCCACGGTTTTTCCGCCGAGGTCTTTGATGCTGTTGATGCTCGGCGCTACGGTCAAGGCAGAGCCAGCCATGTGGTTCCACATCAAAACTTTGAGCGGGCTTTGGCTGCCATAGCGCGCCCAAACGGTCATCGGCGAGAGCAAATGCACCAAGTTCACTTGGCCGCTGATAAACGCCTCGACCAACTGCGCCCAACTACGGAACATTTTTGGCGCTTCTACCGCCACGCCTTCGGCCTCGAATAATTTTTGCTGATGCGCGACCAACAGTGGCGTTGCATCGGTGATTGGCAGATAACCAATACGCAATGGCGCATCGGGCGATTTTTCCGCGCGCTGATTGCACGCCTGTAATAACGGCAGGCTGCCGCTGAGCATGAATAAACTGCTGAGTTTGAGCATTTCACGACGAGAGATCATGGTGAGCCTTTTTATGAGGTAAAAGTGGTTAAAAATGATTAAGGAAGTACGGAGTAACCCCTACCGTCTCCAGCCCGAAGGGTTCTGGCAAAAAATACCCAGAACTTTGTTCCAGAATAGGGGCTGTTCCGTGCTTCCTTAAAGTGGGTAAGGTCAATCGCATTTAAATCACGTAGTCTTCGATGGCCTCGGAGGCATTCAAACGGCCACGGTGCAAGGTTTGCAAAATATCCACGCGCAGCGCATTCATATTCAGCGCGACCTCTTGGCGCGGATACGGCGCATTGATCGACCATTGCCCAATCAAGCGGCCGGGTTTATTGCCCAGCAGCAATACGCGATCCGCTACGGTCAGCGCTTCGTCAATATCATGCGTGACCAATACCGCGGCGGTGTGGTGGCGTTCAACGATTTGGCGCAGCAATTCCTGCATCTCGCCACGGGTGATCTCGTCCAGTGCGGAAAACGGTTCGTCCAGCAGAATGATCTCCGGCTGACGTGCCAACGCGCGTGCCAATGCCACGCGCTGCGCCATCCCGCCGGACAAGGCCGAAGGGTAGGCATTGGCCGCGTGGCTCAAGCCGACTTCCTGCATGGCCGATTGCACGCGCTGCTGAGCCTCGTTTTTGCTGATCTGCGGTTGGTTTTTGAACGACAGGCCAAACGCGATGTTCTCGCGCACGGTCAGCCACGGCAATAAGCTGGGCTGTTGAAACACAAACGCCGCGCGCGCATGAGGGCGGCTGATGGTTTGTCCGAAAATCTGTACCTGACCACGGTGCGGTTGATCCAACCCGGCCAAAACGCGCAGCAGCGAGGATTTACCCACGCCGCTCGGACCGAGCAGCGCGACCAATTCACCATGCGCCAAATCCAGCGAAAAATCCTGTAACACGAGGTTGAATTCCGCTTTGGGCTGCGCGTAGCCCAAAGCGATGTCGTGCGCTTGTAAAATCGGTGCTGCGCTCATGATGCCTGCTCCAACGCGGTTTCGGCAGGTGATTTTGACGCTTGCTCCAGCGCATGGATTTCCTTGCGCAGGTGTTTGATCGCCGGTGTGACGATGGCGACGAACATTGCCTCGCGGGTGCGGCGTTGGGCTGCGTGGCGCACTTGATAACCCTTTGCACCTGCGTGCAGGGCGGCCGACTGCGCCGCGCGCAAGGCCAATTCGGACGCGGCTAAGCGCAGTTTCAGTACCTGTAAACGTTGCTCGTCGCTGATCGCGCCGGCGTACACGGCGTCGGCCAATGGCAAGGTTTGCGCCAAAATCGCGTCCAACTCGGCGCGCAGGCTGGCCTCGTCGTCGTCCAAAAAGGCATTGACCTCGGCGACCGCGCCGATATTGCTCTGGCGAATCACGTTCAAGCAGCCTTCGATCACGCCCGCGCCGATGCCCATTTGCAATAGGATAAAACCGGATTTGATGCGTTGAATATAGGCCGCAAATTCGTTGGGTTCGGCCAGCACGTCGGCGTGTGAGATAAAGACGTTTTCAAAGCGCACATTCAGCGTGCCGGTGCCTTCGAGCGCGCAAAATTCCGCGCACGGCTTGAGCGTCACGCCTGCGCTTTGACCGCCCGCCATAAACATCACATAGCGTTGATCGGGCAATTGCGCCGTCGCCGCGAACACATGATCGGCGCCCAGATTCGACACCCACGGCAAAACGCCGTTGATCACATAGCCGCCCTCAACGGGCTGCGCTTGCAACAAATGCTTTTCGATGCCCGCCAGATGCTTGACCGTGTTCGACATGCCGGTTCCGGCCAATTGTTTACCGCTCAAAATGTCGGGTAAATATTTCGCGCGTACGGCAGCGTTGCTGCTTTGGCGCAGATACCACGCGCAGGCTGATTGACACCAGCCCATGAACGCCGTTGCGCCGCATTCCGCACCGACCGCGCTCAAAACGCGGATTTGCGCGGCCAATCCCAAATCCGAACCGCCAAATTCGCGGCCACCGATTGCAGCAAAACCGCCGATCGCACCCAATTCATGCAGGTACTCGGTGGGGTACAGACCTTTGCAGTCAATCTCACCGACCAAGGGGCGTAAGTGCGATTGAGCGTGCTCGCTGATGGTGTGTAATAAGGTTTCGACAGACATAGTGCTTCCTTAAGCGTATGGCTGTAATTCAGGGTTGATCGGCGTTTGCGCCAGATTATTGGTGTAATTACACAGGGTTGCCAAGGCCACGCCAAGGATGACTTCGACCGCTTGCTGCTGGTTGTAGCCGGCGGCGATGAAATCGTTGAACTCGGCGTCGCTGACATTGCCCTTGTTGTGCATCACGGCGAGGGTGAATTGCGCCAGTTGGTTCAATTTCGCATCGCTCAATGCGCTGGTGTGGCGCAATGCTTCGATCAACTCGGGCGACATCAGGTTTTTCTTCGTGCTCAGCGCGCAGTGACCGGCCACGCAAAAGCCGCAACCATTGGTGACGGCGGCGGTGATTTGCACCACTTCGCGTTCAGCAGGCGTGAGGCTGGTTTTCGCATTGATCGCGCCGACTTCTTGGTACATTTCGAGCGCGGTCGGGGCGTTGGCCAATACGCCGATCAGATTCGGTAAAAAACCGTTGTTTTTCAAGGCGGTGGCCACGCGTGCTTGTGCGGCTTCGGGGGCTGATTCGACGGTGTGGATGGTCAGACGGCTCATAATAGAATTCCTTTTGATTTCAATTGAATAGAAAATTTAGATTTAAAAGTTATAAAAATAATTATTTTTTATAAAAAATTTCGATCATTTTAATGGTCTTGTCTCTGATTGCAAACGAATTTATCCTACTTTTATTATTATTAAATTGAATATAAGGTTTATTCTTTTATTTTTAAAAGTAATTATATTGGGTGGCTTTTGCTAATTTTTTAATAGAATTCTGTGCCTGCCAAACGGCTCGTGTTATAATTCGCGTTGGCGGGTCCCTTCGCATTGGGGGACGGTGAATCGGGTCAGGTCCGGAAGGAAGCAGCCACAGCCGTTTTACTCAAGTGCCGGAGTCAGGCTCGCCAACTAATTCCCCAATGGGCGATGGCAAATAGTCCATCGCCTATTTCTTTTGCAGCATTTTGGAGCATACGGAAAGCACAACATGAGTTCACAAGTCCTTGCGCGAAAATGGCGTCCCAAATCATTTGCCGAGTTGGTCGGGCAGGATCACGTGGTCAAAGCCTTGTCTCATGCCTTGGATGCTCAGCGTTTGCATCATGCGTATTTATTCACCGGCACGCGCGGCGTGGGTAAAACCACCATCGCACGCATTTTGGCCAAATCTTTAAACTGCGAAACCGGCGTGTCCGCCACTCCGTGCGGCGTGTGCGCGACCTGTCAGGAGATTGATGCAGGGCGATTTGTGGATCTGCTCGAAATCGACGCGGCGAGCAATACCGGCGTGGATGATATGCGCCAATTGATCGAAAATGCCGAATACATGCCGACTGCAGGGCGTTACAAAGTCTACCTCATTGACGAGGTACACATGCTCTCGAAAAATGCCTTCAACGCGCTGTTGAAAACGCTGGAGGAGCCACCGGCGCATGTGCTGTTCATTTTGGCGACTACCGATCCGCAAAAAGTGCTGCCGACGGTGCTCTCGCGCTGTTTGCAATTTAACCTCAAGCAAATGCCGCCCGCAGACATCGTGACGCATTTGCAAAAAATTCTCAGTGCCGAAAATGTCGCATTTGACGAAGAAGCGCTGCATTTGATCGCCAAAGGCGCGCGCGGCAGTATGCGTGATGCGCTGTCCTTGACCGATCAGGCGATTGCGTACAGCGCGTCCAATGTCAGTGCGAACGCGGTTAAAGAAATGCTCGGCGCGACCGATTCGGCGCAGATCGAGGCGATTTTGCGCGCCTTGATCGCGCGCGATGGCGTGGCGTTAGTGCAGGTGGCCGAGCAAATGGCGGCCGGATCGGCCTCATTTTACGACGCGACCATCGAATTGGCGCAAGTCTTGTATCGCATTAGTTTGGCGCAAATTGTGCCCGATGCTTTGCCTGAGGACTGGCAGTTGAGCAAAATGGTGCGCGAGCTCGCGCCGCACATGGGCGCGGATGAGGTACAACTGTATTACAGCATTGTCACGCAGGCGCGTGAGCAGCTGCACCTCGCGCCCGACCCGCAGGCAGGATTTACCATGATGCTGCTGCGGCTGTTGGCGTTCGTCCCCGAACAATTTCAGGCTGATGCTGCAAAAAAGTAGTCGGCGCAACTTCAAAACCGCAGGCCGCCGTGAGCGCGCCGTCGGTCAAGCCCAATATCCGTCCTGAAGTTGCGCGACCACCATCCAAAACTGTGCCCAATAATAGGTTCGATGCTACGTTCGATGCTGCGCCTGTGGCGCGCATCGAGGCTGTTGCTGCGCCGAGAGAAAAGGTGGCAGCGCCCGCTGAATCGAGTCTTCCCAATCATGCGCCAACAAACACACCGCGCTTGACCGAGAATCAGACTGAATTGGCTGCGGCGTTCGCATCGTCAGTCGCACTGCCCGAATCTTCCGATTTGCGCCGCTCTGAATCAAACGTTAGTGGTAGCAACGATTTAGCGACATTGGGTGAACAATGGCAAACCATCGTGAATCAACTCAGACTGAAAGCCTACGCGCGTCAACTGCCGTATCAAAGCGAATTGATCGAATTGAGCGCGACCCGCTTGGTTCTGCGCTGTGAAAAGGCCAGCTTGGCGACCGATGACAATGCGCTCAAAGTCCTGCGGCAGAATTTGGACGACTATTTCAGCGCGCGCCACCAGCCGACGCCGACACTGCGTGTGCATATTGCTGAGAGTGGCCAAGTGCGCTTTAGCCCACAAAAATTGGCTTTGCAAGAGCGCGAGGCACATCTGGCGCAGGCGCGCGCAGCGATCACCCAGCATCCGACGATTCAGCAGATCGTGCATGAATTTGATGGTATGATTTTGCCCAATTCGATCATGCCAGAATAAATAAATATTTAATAAGCTATTGACTGTAAAGGAAAATATCATGATGAAAAATCAATTGGCCGGCTTGATGAAGCAGGCGCAAAAAATGCAAGACGACATGAAAAAGGCACAAGACGAATTGGCCAGCATTGAAATCGAAGGTCAATCGGGCGCTGGCTTGGTTAAAGTAACCATGAATTGCAAACACGACGTCAAGCGGGTACAAATCGATCCGTCGCTGCTCGAAGACGACAAAGATATGCTGGAAGACTTGGTCGCTGCGGCGGTCAATGATGCGGTGCGTCGCGTCGAGGAAGCCAGTGCGGCGCATTTGGGTAAAGTGACCCAAGGCATGAATCTACCGGGAGGGATGAAGTTTCCATTCTAAGTAAATCAGCCGTGACAGGGCTGCGACACACCTGATGTTGATATCGATAAGGAGGCTATATGAAAACTCGGCATGGTTTCAATCGATGGGTCGCAGCGTTCGGTACGCTGTTGCTGTTGGGCGTAACGCAGACGGCGCTGGCGCAAACGGCGCAAGCGTCGTTGAAATATCCAAATATTTCACATGTGCTGAAACAGGCATTTTCGGCGGGCGTACAGGTGAATCGCTTGAAGGAGCCGAACGCTTTGGAGTTTACCCCGATCGGCTTTGGGTGTATGCGGCAGGTGTATTTTCGTCCTGAGGTACTCAATCGGATTATCGAGCGATCACCTCGCTCAGATATTGCATGGCTGGAACAGCAATTGGCTTTGCCTCAAAATGCCGCGCAACTCAAACTGTTTGATCATACGATGACTCAGGCAATGCAGCAGACCGATGAACAGAAAGTGAATGAATTGGCGGGGCAGGGTTTTGAGCAACTGGCAGTTGTTTTACGCGAACGGGGATATCCTGTGGTTAAGAACTCCTTGAGTGCGCTGGGCGACGTATCCGACCAGCCTGAATTTGAAAATTACTGGTTGGAGGCGGCGGAGACGCCACAGTGCAAAGCCTATGTGGAACGCATGCCGAAGTAATCCGACTGTTTACACCAGCCGCTTTAATTCGCCGCCGCCATCCGATTGTGCATGGCGGCGGTTTTTGTTTTACCCTATGCACCATTACTTTTATTCTTTCTCAAAGCCATGTTTACCAAAGACGCCCAACTGATTCAAAACTCCTATTACGCCGCGACCGCTCAGGCCTTACCCGAACAAGCGCCTTTAAAAAGCACGATCTCCGCCGATGTTTGCGTGGTTGGCGCGGGGTTGGCCGGATTGTCCGCGGCATTGGAGTTGGCCAATGCGGGGTTTGATGTGGTGCTGCTCGAGGCGCGCCGCATCGCGTGGGGCGCTTCGGGGCGCAATGGTGGGCAAGCGATTGCCGGTTATGCCTGCGGCGAAGAGCCGTTTGAAAAAGCCATGTCGATGGATGAGGCCAAACGCGCATTTAATCTGACCATCGAAGGGTTGGATTTGATGCGTGAGCGCATTCGTCAGTACAACATAGATTGCGACTGGGTAGACGGCTATATGACCGCGAGCGTCAAACCCAAGTCCACCGCGGGTTTGTTTGAATGGGCGGATCGCCTGGGCGAAGCGTACGATTATCCGCATTTGCAAAAAATTCAGCCGGATGAAATGCCGGAGTGGGTTGCGTCCAAACGCTACCACGCAGGGGTTTTGGATAAAAACTCTGCACATTTGCACCCGCTCAAATACGCGCTGGGCGTGGCTCGTGCCGCGCTGGACGCGGGTGTTCGTATTTTTGAGCAGAGCATGGTCACGGACATCGCGTACACCGATCCGGCTGTGGTGAAAACCGCGCAAGGGCAGGTGACGGCCAAATTTGTGATTTTGGCGGGCAATGTGTATATTGACGAGCTGGTGCCGAAAATCGCCAAACGCATCATGCCGGTCGGTACCTACATCATCGCGACCGAGCATTTGCCGAAAGAGACGGCGGATAGCCTGATCAAAAACCGCATTGCGGTGTGCGACAATAATTTTGTGCTGGATTATTTCCGCGTGACCAACGACGATCGCATGCTGTTCGGTGGGCGCGTGAGTTACTCGGGCATCACGCCGCCGAATTTGCCGGTAGCGATGCGCAAAACCATGCTGCGTGCCTTTCCACAGCTCGAATCAGCTAAGGTTGAGTACTGCTGGGGTGGTTTTGTCGATGTAACCATGAATCGTGCGCCGGATTTTGGCCGCTTGGCAAACAATGTCTATTATCTGCAAGGCTTTTCAGGGCATGGTCTGATTTTGACCGGTATCGCGGGTAAGCTGGCCGCAGAAGCGGTACGCGGTCAAGCGGAACGCTTTGATATGTTCAGTAAAATCAAGCATTTGCCGTTCCCAGGTGGGAAATATCTGCGCACGCCGGCACAGGTTTTGGGGATGGCGTATTATCGACTGAAAGATTATTTGTGAAATATGTGCGGGGTGTGGCGTTATTGTGCGTAGATGGTTGAAAAATACTTGATAATTAAGGATTTAGCGCGTATAATTGCAGTTTAATTAAAGGGCGTGGCCGTCCGCAGATCGAGTGGTATTGATCGGGCTACGCAGTTCAGAGAAAGATGGGCACCATGCGTGGAGCCCATTTTTTTATGCGTTTTTTGATGCATATTTGATGGGTTTGAGATGAATTTGGAACAATTGATTGAGCAAACCATAGCTGGTTTGGGCTATGAATTGGTGGATTTGGAGCGCGCGGCGAATGGCTTGATTCGTGTGTTCATGGATGATGCGAAGCATGAGCGCGACATCACGGTGGAGGACTGCGAAGCAGCCAGCCGTCAGTTGACGTATGTGTTCGAGGTGGAAAATGTGAATTACGAGCGGCTGGAGGTGTCGTCGCCCGGTATCGATCGACCGCTGAAAAAGCTGAGTGATTTTGTGCGTTTTGCGGGTTCTGAGGCGAGTGTTAAATTAAAACTGCCGATGAATGGTCGTAAAAATTTTACCGGTGTTTTGCAGGCTGTGAATGAGTCTGCGCCGGAGACCGAACAGTTAAGTATGGTTTTTGAACATGAGGGTGCTGAGCAGGTGTTGACGTTCGGCTTAATGGATGTGGATAAGGCGCGTTTGGTGCCCGTTTATAATTTCAAAGGAAAACAAAAATGAATCGTGAAGTGTTGCAATTGGTCGATGTTTTGGCGCGTGAGAAAAATGTCGATTTGGAAATCGTCTTTGGCGCGCTGGAAGCGGCATTGGCTTCTGCGGCGAAGCGTCGTTTTGAAGAAGACAACTTAGATCTGCGCGTACACATTGACCGCGAAACGGGCGAATACAAAACCTTCCGCCGTTGGCAAGTTGTTCCGGACGAAGCAGGTTTGCAAGAGCCGGATCGCGAAATTTTGGAATGGGAAGCGAAAGAGGAAATTGCCGACATCAGCGTGGGCGAGTACATCGAGGAAGAAGTCGAGTCGGTGGAAATCGGCCGCATCGGTGCGCAAACCGCAAAACAAGTGATTTTGCAGCGTATCCGTGATGCGGAGCGCGATCAGTTGTTACAGGACTTTCTCGCGCGCGGCGATAAAATCATGATGGGTACGGTCAAACGCGTGGATAAAGTACAAGCGATTGTTGAATCGGGTCGTGTAGAGGCGATTTTGCCGCGCGATCAAATGTTGCCACGTGAGAATTTGCGTTCAGGTGACCGCGTGCGTGCGTATGTGGCAGAGGTTGATCAAACGGCGCGCGGCGCACGTCAATTGCACCTGTCACGCACTTGTCCAGAGTTTTTGATCGAATTGTTCACGCAGGAAGTACCTGAAATCGAACAAGGTGGCTTGCAGATCAAAGGCGCGGCGCGTGATCCGGGTGTGCGTGCGAAAGTCGCGGTACACGCAGTAGATCAGCGCATTGATCCGGTGGGTACTTGCGTGGGTGTGCGTGGTTCGCGCGTAACCGCCGTGCGCAACGAATTGGGCGGTGAAGCGATTGATATCGTGATTTGGGACGAATCACCGGCGCAATACGTGATGAACGCCTTGAGCCCGGCGGTGGTGAACTCCATCGTGGTGGACGAAGATCAAAAAGCGATGGAAGTCGTGGTGGACGAAGATAATTTGGCGATTGCCATTGGCCGCAACGGTCAAAACGTGCGTTTGGCCAGCCAGTTGACCGGTTGGCAAATCAACGTGATGAGCCAAGAAGAATCCTCCGCCAAACACGAGCAAGAAAACAAAACCCTGCTCAATTTGTTCACCAGCAAATTGGATGTGGACGAAGAAGTCGCGGAAATTCTGATCGAAGAGGGTTTCACCAGCTTGGAAGAAGTGGCCTACGTGCCGGTCTCGGAAATGCTCGAAATCGAAGCGTTTGACGAAGAAATCGTCGAAGAGTTGCGCTCACGCGCCCGCGCCGCGATTTTGACCGAAGCAATTGCGCAGGAAGAAAAAGCCAGCACCGTTCAGGATTTGCTCGCTTTGGAAGGCATGACCACCGCCTTGGCGGCGCAGTTGGCCGATCACAACATCACCACGCGCGATGAATTGGCGGATTTGGCGGTAGACGAATTGATGGAAATGAGCTCGCTGTCGCAAAATGACGCCAGCGCCATCATCATGAAAGCGCGTGAACATTGGTTTGAATAAACCCGCCCCAGCTGTACTGAGAAACACAACGAAGTGATGATGTCTGTGCCGATAATCGGGCAGACATCGACAAAAAAGGAAATATCTATGACTGAAATGACCGTGGCCGGATTTGCGCAAGAACTCAAAATGCCGGTTGAATTGCTGATTGAGCAGTTCAACAGTGCGGGCGTGAACAAAGCATCTGCCACCGACGAAGTAACCGAGGCCGACAAAGCCCTGTTGCTGGCATCGCTACAACGCGCGCATGGTTCAGCAGATGGTGCCAAGAAAAAAATCTCCATTACCAAAAAACAAACCAGCGAAATTCGTCAAGCCGATGCAACGGGCAAAACCCGTACCGTGCAGGTGGAAGTGAAGAAAAAACGCACGTTCGTGGCGCGTGACGCCCTGGCCGAAACAACAGCGGCAACCGAGCCTGCGGTAGAGCAAAAGCCGGCGGCAGCGGTCATTGATGAGGCCGAAATCGCCAAACGCGAAGCCGAATTGGCTCGCGCGAAAGAATTATTAGCGCGCCAAGAGGCCGATGCCAAAGTGCGTGCGCAAGCGGAACAAGAGACGGCGACAGCCGTTGAAACACCGGAAACGCCGGTTGTGGAAGCAGTCGCTGAGACCGCGCCTGCTGAGGTAACGTCCATTGAGGCTGCGTCCGTTGATACAGCGCCTGCCCCAGTTGCACCTGCAAAACCAGCCGTTCAACCTGCGGCAGCTGCGGTTGATGCCAAAAAAGCGGACGGTGCTGAGAGCAAAGCGCAAAAACGTTTGGATAAAGCCTTGGAGCAAGCGCGTCAAGACGCCGCACAAGCGCAAGCTGCGCTCGAAAAAGCACGCGCTGATCGTGAACTGCAAAACCAAGAAAACGCCGAGCGTGAACGCCGTCGCCGTGAGGCGCAGGCCGAAGCCGAAAAACTCAACCGTTGGAAAGAAGAGCCAGCGAAAAAACTCGTGGCCAAAGCTGAAGGCACTTTGCACAAGCCGGTCAAACCGGAAGGCGAAGCCAAACCCGCAGCAAAACCGGCAACCACCGAAACAAGCACCTCTACCACAGCAGACAAAAAACCTAAAAAAGGGGTTTCGGGCAAGGATCAAAATGATGGCGGTCGCGGCCGTGGCGGCTTGAAAACCCGTGGGGCAGTGGGCGATGATCGTGGCTGGCGTGCGGGCGGTAAGTCCAAACACAAAAACCGCCATCAGGCCGATGCAGATCAAGGTGGATTTACCGCTCCGACCGAGCCGGTGATTCACGAGGTTCACGTGCCGGAAACCATTTCCGTGGCCGATTTGGCGCACAAAATGGCGATCAAAGCTTCCGAAGTCATCAAATGTCTGATGAAAATGGGGCAGATGGTCACGATCAACCAAGTACTTGATCAAGACACCGCGATGATTGTGGTAGAAGAATTGGGTCACAAAGCCTTTGCGGCGAAATTGGATGATCCGGATGCGTTCTTGGATGAACATGAAGAGCACGCCGATGTGGAATTGTTCCCCCGTGCGCCGGTCGTGACCGTTATGGGGCACGTGGATCACGGTAAAACTTCCTTGCTCGACGCGATTCGTCGTGCGCGTGTTGCCTCCGGTGAGGCCGGCGGCATTACTCAGCACATTGGCGCGTACCACGTGAAAACCGAACGCGGCATGATTACCTTCCTCGATACCCCGGGTCACGAAGCGTTTACCGCGATGCGTGCGCGTGGTGCGGCGGCGACCGATATTGTGATTTTGGTGGTCGCGGCGGACGACGGCGTGATGCCTCAAACCAAAGAGGCGGTGGCACATGCGAAAGCGGCTGGCGTGCCAATCGTGGTGGCGGTCAACAAGATTGATAAACCGGAAGCCAATGCCGAACGCGTGAAAACCGAGTTGGTGGCCGAAGAGGTCGTGCCGGAAGAATACGGTGGCGATGCACCGTTCATCGAAGTGTCGGCCAAAAAAGGCATGGGTATTGATGAATTGCTCGAAAACGTGTTGTTGCAAGCCGAAGTTTTGGAATTAAAAGCGCCGGTGGATGCGCCTGCCAAAGGCTTGGTGATTGAAGCCAAGTTGGACAAAGGTAAGGGCGCGGTCGCCACGATTTTGGTACAAAGCGGTACGCTGAAAAAGGGCGACAACGTTTTGGTGGGCAGCGTGTACGGTCGCGTGCGTGCGATGTTGGACGAGGATGGCCGATTGGTGAACGAAGCCGGTCCGTCGATTCCGGTGGAAATTCAAGGTTTGTCGGATGTTCCGGCGGCGGGTGAAGAGCTGTTGGTGTTGGCCGATGAGCGCAAAGCGCGCGAAATCGCCTTGTTCCGTCAGGGCAAATTCCGCGACGTGAAATTGGCCAAACAGCAGGCGGCGAAACTGGAAAATATGTTCGAGCAAATGACGGCGGGCGATGTGAAGACATTGACCTTGTTGATCAAAGCCGACGTTCAGGGTTCGCAAGAGGCTTTGAGCCAATCCCTGCAAAAACTCTCGACCGACGAAGTCAAGGTGCACGTCGTGCACGCGGGCGTGGGTGGCATTTCCGAATCGGATGTCAACTTGGCCAGCGCATCGAACGCCGTGATTCTCGGCTTTAATACCCGTGCCGATGCTTCGTCACGTAAGCTGGCCGAGCATTTGGGCGTGGATATTCGTTATTACAACGTGATTTACGACGCGGTAGACGAGGTGAAAGCGGCGATGACCGGCATGTTGACACCGGACAAGAAAGAGGAAATCCTCGGTCTGGTTGAAATTCGTCAAGTATTCCGCGCATCGAAAATCGGTACGATTGCCGGCTGTATGGTACTCGAAGGTATGGTCAAACGTGGCGCGATGGTTCGCGTACTGCGCAACAACGTTGTGGTACATACCGGTGAACTGGACTCACTCAAACGATTCAAGGATGATGTGAAAGAAGTCAAAGAAGGTTTCGAGTGTGGTTTGTCGATCAAGAACTTCACCGACATTGCCGAAGGCGATCAATTGGAAGTGTTCGAGGTCAAAGAAGTCGCTCGTACCCTGTAATTATGTGTGAACGGAAAATGCGGGGTGTGTCAAAACCCCGCTTTTTCGTTCGTTTGGAGAAAAAAGATGGCAAAAAAAGCACCGACAGAGCGCATGCGCCGCATCGCCGAGCAGATCAAAAAGGATGTCTCGGTGCTGATTCAGCGTGAGTTGCGCGATCCGCGCATTGGCATGGTGACGATACAGGAAGTGCAATTGACACCGGATTACGCCCATGCGAAATTGTATTTCACCGTCATGGGTGCGGAGCCTGCGCAGGTGGAAAAGGCACTGAACGAATCCGCAGGTTTTTTGCACAATGCTTTGTTCAAAATGTTGCGTATTCATACTGTGCCGACCTTACATTTTAAATACGACAGCACCGAGGCGAAGGCTGCCGATTTGTCCGCGTTGATTACGCAGGCGAATGCCAGCCGCGCGGTGGATTTTGAAGAAAACGATGAGCAGTCAGGCGGCCAATAAACGCAAGCGTCGTGCGATACACGGCGTATTGTTGCTCAATAAGCCACGAGGGATTTCCAGTACGCAGGCTTTGGGGCGTGCGAAATGGCTGATCGGCGCGGACAAGGCGGGGCATACCGGTACGCTCGATCCGCTGGCCGATGGTTTGCTGCCCTTGTGTTTTGGTCATGCGACCAAGTTGGCCAATGATCTGCTGGATGCGGATAAAACCTATGTGGCAGGTATCGTTCTGGGTAAAAGCACGACGACGGGCGATATGGAGGGTGAAACAACGTTTTCATCCGATACCGTGATTACGCGGGAACAATGGGATGCGATATTGCCTCAGTTTTCGGGCGAGATCGCGCAGGTGCCGCCGATGTATTCGGCACTGAAAAAAGATGGAAAACCGTTGTACGAGTTGGCGCGGGCAGGCATCGAAGTGGAGCGCGAAGCGCGGCAGGTGACCATCGTTTCACTGGAAACGCTGAGTTTTGCGTATCCGAATGTGGTGCTGAAAGTGCGGTGTTCGAAAGGCACCTACATTCGCACGCTGGCCGAGGATATGGGTAAGGCTTTGGGTGTGGGCGCGCATTTGAGTTCATTGCAGCGCACCGGTGTGGGCGACTTGGATTTGCAGGACGCCATGACGCTGGAACAGTTGGAAGCGATGGCCGAGGATGAGCGTGCGCAAGCGCTATTGCCGTTGGACGCATTGTTGCAAAACTGTCCGGCGATTGAGTTGCCACAGACCGAGGCTGCGCGCTTTGTGCAAGGACAGCGGCTAAAAATGACGCACGCGGATTGTGATACCGTTCGGGTGTATTGGCATGAACGATTAATTGGCTTGGCAAGCGTGTCGCATGGCACTTTGTCACCACAAAAGGTACTGATGACGGCGTTGCCGGAGTCAAGTCAGCAGTAAAGATTTTTTAATAGAAAGAGTGATTTATGAAACAGCAACGCGCACTGCGCAACGTCGCAATTATCGCCCACGTTGACCACGGCAAAACCACCATGGTTGATCAATTATTGCGTCAATCGGGCACCTTCCGCGACAATGAAAAAATTGATGAACGCGTGATGGACAGTGGTGATATTGAGAAAGAGCGCGGCATCACGATTTTGTCGAAAAACTGTGCCGTGGAATATCAAGGCACGCACATCAACATCGTCGATACCCCGGGTCACGCGGACTTCGGTGGCGAGGTCGAGCGCGTCTTGTCCATGGTTGATGGCGTGTTGTTGTTGGTCGATGCGGTCGAAGGGCCAATGCCACAAACGCGTTTTGTGACGCGCAAAGCTTTGGCGCTCGGCTTGAAACCGATTGTGGTGATTAACAAGATTGACCGTCCGGGTGCGCGCCCGGATTGGGTGATTAACGAAACCTTTGAATTGTTTGACAAGCTTGGCGCGACCGATGAGCAGCTGGACTTTCCGGTGGTATATGCATCGGCGCTCAACGGCTTTGCCTCACTGGATGACAGCGTGCGCGAAGGCACGATGGATCCGCTGTTCCAAGCGATTTTGCAATACGTACCAACGCGTGAATCAGACCCTGATTTACCGTTCCAAATGCAAGTGACCTCGCTGGACTACTCCAGCTATGTCGGTAAAATCGCCATTGGCCGTATTGCGCGTGGTCGTATCAAAGCTGGACAAAGCGTGGTGTTTATGAACGGCCCCGAGGGTGAAATCAACACCGGCAAGATCAACCAAGTGCAGAAATTCCAAGGCTTGGATCGCGTACTGGTGACCGAAGCCGAAGCAGGCGACATCGTGTTGATCAACGGGATCGAAGATTTGGACATCGGTGCGACCGTATGTGCGCCGGATGCGCCGGAAGCATTGCCAATGCTGTCGGTGGACGAGCCGACCCTGACCATGAACTTCATGGTGAACACCTCGCCGCTGGCAGGGCGCGAAGGCAAGTTCGTCACCAGCCGTCAGATTCGCGACCGTCTGGAAAAAGAATTGAAACACAACGTCGCTTTGCGTGTGAAAGACACCGACGACGACACCGTGTTTGAAGTGTCCGGTCGCGGCGAATTGCACCTGACCATTTTGATTGAAAACATGCGTCGCGAAGGCTTTGAGCTAGGCGTATCGCGTCCACGCGTGGTATTCAAAGAGATCGACGGCGTGAAATGCGAGCCATACGAAATGTTGACCGTGGACGTGGAAGAAACCCACCAAGGCGCACTGATGGAAGAACTCGGTCGTCGTCGTGGCGATCTGCAAGACATGCAACCGGACGGCAAAGGCCGTGTGCGTCTCGAATACCGCATTCCGGCGCGTGGCTTGATCGGTTTCCAAGGCGACTTCATGACCATGACGCGCGGTACCGGCCTGATGAGTC
This sequence comes from Puribacter membranae, assembly GCF_055380425.1. NCBI lineage: Bacteria > Pseudomonadati > Pseudomonadota > Betaproteobacteria > Burkholderiales > Burkholderiaceae > Puribacter > Puribacter membranae. The sequence goes on along the minus strand of NZ_AP040167.1, from coordinate 1,180,632 downwards.
ACGTGTTTGACGCATACGAAGCCGTGGATACCAAAGCCGAAATGCCGGGTCGTCGCAATGGCGTGCTGATTTCGCAAGAGGACGGCGCGGCTGTTGCCTACGCACTGTGGAAACTGCAAGACCGTGGTCGTATGTTCGTCGAGCACAACACCCCGCTGTACGAAGGTATGATCATCGGTATTCACTCACGCGATAACGACTTGGTGGTCAATCCGGTCAAAGGTAAACAGCTCACCAATGTGCGCGCCTCGGGTACCGATGAAGCGGTGCGCCTCGTGCCGCCGATTCAGATGTCGCTTGAATACGCGGTGGAATTCATCGAGGACGACGAATTGGTTGAAGTCACACCGAAATCCATTCGTCTGCGCAAGCGCTTCCTCAAAGAGCACGAACGCAAACGTGCGTCGCGCGAAGAAGTGTAAATCAACGAAAAACGGAGCGCGGTATGCTCCGTTTTTTATTAAGCATGGGTTATTGAGTGTTAATCTACGCGAATGCTTGATATACTCATCGACATTACTATGGTTTGGAAAGCCGTGCGCTTGGCACAAATTGTGCAATGGTTCTTGTAAAGGGATTGACTATGTGGAAGAAAATAATCATGGGTGGAGTGATTTCTCTCCTTGCGCAATCCGCTTTTGCCGAGGATATTAATTGCGAAGGCGTCTCGGCAAATAATTCTTCCGCAGATAAATTGGCACAATGCCAAGCCCATTCTTTTATCAATATCTATGTTTCTACTTGCGTAAAACATCTGACTGAATTAGATGTGTTACGTCGAAAATTAGCACCGTTGCCTAAACTGCCGCCAGAAAAAGCCAAAAAATTTTTACAAGGACGTGCTGGTGATGCTTGGCCGGTTCCAGATATGTACGGTACATTTGTATTGGCGATTCCGGAAAAAACCCATTTCTGTGCTGTTTATGGACTAAAGGCGGATAGCGTCGTAGCACAACAGCAATTTCTAAAAATGGTTGCACAAGCGCCAGCTCCATTCATGGTTAAACAGAGAGTGAATGAAGAAATGAATACAGTACCGAATGGTGCTATCAAAATGGTTGCTTATCAGTGGTCTCTGCCAAATGCGACTCTAAAAATGTTGTTTACCTTATCAACGGCGCGATCAGACGCAGCGCAATTCCAAGTACTTGGCTCTGCGGCACTCATTACTGACTGATATTGATTTGATTGAGTATTTTTTATAAGGTTTTCATATGTTGTATATCTCCAGCCAATTTGACTCGGGTTCGATTGATGTGATTCAGGCCGAAACGCCCGACAATATTCGCTTAAATTTAAAACCCGACAATGCATCCGAATTCATGCAGTGGTTTCATTTTCGCCTTTCGGGTGTGAAGGGCGAAGCGTGCGTGATGCGTATTGAAAACGTCGGGCAGAGTGCCTATCCGAAGGCTTGGACAGGCTATCAGGCGGTGGCGAGCTATGATCGCGCGTATTGGTTCCGCATTGATACCGCTTGCGATGGGCAGGTGCTGACCATGAAACATACGCCCGAGCACGATGTGATGTGGGTGGCGTATTTTGAGCCATACAGTTGGGAACAACATCAGGCGTTGATTGGCCGCGCGATGACCTATTCGGATGCGGTTTCAGTTGAGTGTCTGGGCATTACGCCCGACGGTCACACTTTGGATTTGGTTCGTGTGGGCCAACCCGCTCAGGGCAAAAAAAATATTTGGATCACCGCGCGTCAGCATCCGGGTGAGAGCATGGCTGAGTGGTTTGTCGAAGGGGTTTTGGATGCATTGTTGGATGTGCAGCATGGCGTGAGCCGTGAATTGCTCAAGCAATTTGTATTTTACATTGTGCCGAATATGAATCCCGACGGCAGTGTGCGCGGTAATCTGCGTACCAATGCAAAAGGCGCGAACTTGAATCGTGAATGGCTCACGCCGACATTGGAACTCAGCCCAGAGGTGTATTGGGTGCGAGAGAAAATGCTGCAAACGGGTGTAGATGCCTTTTTCGATATTCATGGGGATGAGGAAATTCCGCATGTGTTTGTCGCGGGCTGTGAGTACAACAGCAGCTTTTCTAAAAAACAAGAGCAGCTACAAAATCAGTTCAAATCGACTTGGCAGGCGATCACACCGGATTTCCAGACGGTGCACGGCTATACCGATAAGACTTTTGGTGATGAGGATTTGCTGAAATTGGCAAGCAATTGGGTGGGCAGCCAGTTTGATTGTGTGGCCTTTACCATCGAAATGCCGTTCAAAGACACCGCGGATACGCCGGTGCCAAGTGTGGGTTGGAATGGGGAGCGCTCCGCACAGCTGGGTGGGAGTCTATTAACGGTTATTTATCAAATGCGCGAGGCGCTGTAAAGTCGTGTGCGCTGTATGAAACTGTGGACCATTCGAACGGTGGATGAGTGGGGCATTTTGCAGCGTGAAGGGATTTTGCGCACAAATGCAGCGTTGAGTGATCCGGATTTTTGCCGAGCTTATGATTGGATGAGCAAGCAGTTAAGCACTCGGGTCGGGGTTCCGTCGCAGGATGTGCGCTATCCCGTTTGGGTGTGGCGTTATTGGGCGGGTACAGCCCGTGCTCGCCCTGATTTGCGCTGCGGCACGATGCTGCCACGTGGGACTTTGGGGGTTCGGCTTGAGTTGGATTTGCCACCAGAAAGCGTATTGTTGAGTAATTTTGATGCTTGGCACGCAGTGCTGAATGATCATTACCATGCATTGGATGATGCAGATTATGAGTGGTTTGAACAATTGGCAGAGAGCGGTCAGCTGAGTGCAGCGCAGTTGGCACAGATCAAAGAGCAGAGCTGGCAACGAATTTTTGATTTATCCCTGATCCCAGACCCATCCACTTGGTCGGTACAAGGGGTGGTTTGGGAAGTTCCTTTGGCGAGTGTGCAAAAAGTTGATTATTTCAAAGCGCGTTAAGGTTAAGGCTCGAAGTCATCGGACAATGAAATACAAAATAGGCAAATTTTCATTTGCCTATTTTTTTGTGCGGATTTTAAATTTCAGTGAGGGATTTATTTATCCAAGCCCGCCAAACAGGTGTATTTGATGACGAGGTAGTCTTCGATGCCGTATTTGGAACCTTCACGGCCGAGGCCGGATTGCTTCACACCGCCGAACGGTGCGATTTCGTTGGAAATCAGACCGGTGTTAACGCCGACCATGCCGTATTCGAGTGCTTCGGATACGCGGAAAATACGGCCAATATCGCGGCTGTAGAAATACGAGGCGAGGCCGAATTCGGTGTCGTTGGCATAGCCGATGACTTCATCTTCACTCTCGAATTTGAACAGTGGTGCCAGTGGGCCAAAGGTTTCTTCTTTTGCGACAGCCATGTCCTGTGTGACGTTGGTGAGAATGGTTGGCTCGAAGAATGAGTGACCAAGTGAGTGGCGTTTGCCGCCCATCTTGATGCTTGCGCCTTTGGCGACGGCATCGGCGATGTGCTCTTCGACTTTTTCCACGGCCTTCTCGTCAATCATTGGACCGGTGGTGACGCCTGCATCTACGCCGTTACCGACGTGCAGTTGTCCTACGGCATCGGCGAGCTTTTGCGCGAATGCGTCATAAACGCCGCTTTGTACATACAGGCGGTTCGCGCAGACACAGGTTTGACCGGCATTGCGGTATTTGGAGGCGATGGCGCCTTCGACTGCTGCGTCCAGATCGGCGTCATTAAATACGATGAACGGTGCGTTGCCGCCCAGTTCCATCGATACTTTTTTCACCGTTGGCGCGCATTGTTCGATCAGCTTGCGGCCCACTTCGGTGGAGCCGGTGAATGAGAGTTTGCGCACGGTTGGGTTGGTCGTGAATTCCGCACCGATGAGGGTGGAGCGGCCGGTGATGACTTGGAATACGCCGCCCGGAATACCCGCGCGCTGTGCCAATTCGGCCAATGCGAGTGCGGAGAATGGGGTCAAGTCGGCAGGACGCACGATCATCGGACAGCCGGCTGCGAGCGCAGGGCCTGCTTTGCGCGTGATCATGGCGGATGGGAAATTCCATGGGGTGATCGCCACGCATACGCCGATCGGCTCTTTGGTGACCATGATGCGTTTGTCCCCTGCGTGTGTCGGGATGGTGTCGCCGTAGATGCGTTTGCCTTCTTCGGCGAACCATTCGATGAAGCTGGCGGCGTACATGATCTCGCCTTTGGCTTCGGCCAGTGGTTTGCCTTGCTCGCTGGTCATGATCAATGCGAGGTCATCGGCATTGGCGATCATCAGGTCGAACCACTTTTTCAGTATGGTTGCGCGCTCTTTCGCGGTTTTTTTGCGCCATGCGGGCCATGCGGCGTTGGCATCAGCGATGGCTTTGGCTGCTTCAGCTTGACCGAGTTTCGGCACATGGCCGATGACTTCGCCGGTGGCCGGATTGGTCACTTCGGTGGTGTCCGTGCCGGATACCCATTCGCCGTTGAGGTAGCATTGTTGTTTGAATAATGAAGGGTCTTTGAGTTTGAGCATATTGTATCCTTGGTGTTTGTGACGCGGGGCGCATATCTTGCGCCCCTGCGTAGAAAATTACTGTGCTGCTTCGAGCAGTGCGTCCTTCAAAATCGCCAAGCCTTCGTCAAATACAGCATCCGGAGTGGTCAATGGGTAGAGGAAGCGAATCACGTTGGCATAGGTGCCGCATGAGAGCAATAGCAACCCGCGTTTCAATGCGGCTAAACGCACTTTTTGCGTGAATTCAGGGCTTGGTTTGCCGGTCGCCGGATCAATGAATTCAACCGCGTTCATGGCGCCCGGACCGCGCACGTCGGAGATTTGAGGCACTTGCGGACGCAGGGCGGTCAAGAAGGCTTTGATTTTGTCGCCCAATTGATTCGCGCGTTCGCATAGGTTTTCGGATTCGATGATGTCCATGACCGCGTGTGCAGAGGCAATGGCCAGTGCGTTACCGGCATAGGTGCCACCCAAACCGCCTGGGGCAGGCGCATCCATGATTTCAGCGCGACCCACCACGCCGGACAGCGGCATACCGCCGGCCAAGCTTTTCGCAAAGGTGACCAAATCCGGCTCTACGTCGTAGTGCTCCATGGCAAACAGTGTACCGGTGCGGCCAAAGCCGGTTTGTACTTCGTCGGCGATCAGTAAAATACCGTGTTCGTCACAGATTTTGCGCAAACCGCGCATGAATTCGGCTGGTGCTGCGTAGAAACCGCCTTCGCCCTGAACCGGTTCGAGGATGATCGCGGCCACGCGTGCCGGGTCAATGTCGGATTTGAAAATATGCGTAATGGCGTCCAAGGAGTCTTGCGCGCTCACGCCGTGCAATTCCACCGGATAGGGTGCGTGGAATACTTCGGCAGGGAACGGGCCAAAGCCTGCTTTGTACGGCACGACTTTACCCGTCAAGGCCAAACCCATCATGGTGCGACCATGAAAACCGCCGGAAAAGGCAATCACGCCGGAGCGGCCTGTGTAGGCACGCGCAATTTTGATCGAGTTTTCCACGGCTTCTGCACCGGTGGTGAAGAAGGTGGCTTTGGTCGCAGCCTTGATCGGCGCGGCTTCGTTCACGCGTTCGGCCAAGCGAACGTAGGATTCGTATGGCACGACCTGATAGCAGGTGTGGGTGAAATGATTCAGTTGCTCGGCAATCGCGGCGATTTGCTTAGGATGGCGATGACCGGTATTGACCACGGCAATGCCGCCGCCAAAGTCGATGTAGCGTTTGCCTTCAACGTCCCAGATTTCGGCGTTTTCGGCACGCTCAGCGTAAAATTCACACATCACACCCACACCGCGTGGGGTAGCAGCATTTTTGCGAGCGAGTAAGTCAGCATTATTCATCGTCAATCCTTTTAAATAAATGGTTTTGCATGGGTAATATAGTATTTGAAATACTATTGTCTCGTCGGTTCAGAAGGCGTTGGCTTGTTCTGATCGTTAATATGAATTATGCACATAAATATTTAGGAAATGAGGGGATTTTGATAGTTTCTGGTCAAGTATGCTGAAAATGGTGCTATTTTTGACCAAGTGAACAGTGTTTTAGGCTAAAAGCCTTATAAACAGTGGTGTGTAAAGAATTACCAGCCGATTTTGAACTCTGGTATGATGCGCACGGTTTATTGTCACATGTTTAATGCAATTTTCTTTTTAGTGTTTTGAACCCAATTGAATCTCCATGCCCATCCACTCCGCAATTCGCGTCGCTCCGGCGGATTTACTCTGCTCGAATTGCTATTGGTCATCGCTGTGATCGCGATTTTGGCTTCTATGGCGATGCCGAATTATCAACGACTCATGGCGCGTCGGGCAGTGGATCAAGCGGCATTGCAGTTACGTGATCATATCGAGTTAGCGCGAACGTATGCGCAAGCTCATCAGACCAAGGTGGAAATCTGTCCAGTAACCCCCGATCAGTTAAATGCAGTGTCGCCGGCTTGTAACGGTAATGCGCAAGGTTGGCAAGCATGGGTGGTGAAAACCGCAGGCGGGGTCATTTTGGCGCGCAGTCAGCCCTTAGCCGATGGATTGACGATTGACTCTGGGAGTCGTGACAGGTTTGTTTTTAACGAACGAGGTGGGGCCAATGGCTATAATGGTTCCGTGCTTGTGCAGAATAGTACGAATCAAATATCGAAAATAATATCCATTGCCGCAGATGGACGGATTCAAACCGCGAATAGTCAGTCGAATAGTAGCTTAACATTGCCCAAAACGATCATTTCTCCGGCTTCGGGCCAATAACTTCATTATGATTCAATTAAAGCCATTACCCAGCCAGCCGATGCAACAAGGCTTTAGCCTGTTTGAGGTGCTGATTGCTGCCTTGATTTTGGCAGTGGCGGTCGCAGGTGTAATGGGTTTGCACACACGCAATTTGCAGGATACGGCGGCCAATGATGAGCTGCAACGGGCGTATTGGGTTGTTTTCAATGCGCAGCAGCGAAGTCAACTCAATCATTCTCTTAGTGAGGTCGATAAGTCGGATTTAATCGCTCAGGCAAATACTGCGGGTTTAGGTTCGGCGCAAATCATTGATACGGGTCGTGAAGTGGGTCTGCAATGGCAAGCTTGGAATGAACGCACCGTTGTTCAGCGCGGCGGCTGTGTCGCTGGCGCGGGAAATAGTTGTATTCAGGTGAAGGTGAAATGATGGAACGGCACCATTCGTCGCATCCGCGTCAGTCCGGTTTCACGCTGATTGAGCTATTAATCGCTTTGGCGCTGACCTTGGTGATCGTGGTCGCGGTGCAGCGTTATGTCGCGGGCGTGACCTCGGATCAGGAACATTTGACTCAGCAACAAGATCAAACCTCACAGGCATTCATCGTTATGGGCAATATTCAGCGTGACGTTGCACGAGCTGGTTTTACACCTGTGGCTGCGCATCCAAGTGCGGCGCTGGCAAAGCCCGTTACAGTCCAAAAATGCACCATCAATGAGTGCAAAGGCGATGAGTTGATTATTCAATATTGGCAATATGCCTCTGGTGCTATTTATGACTGCGTGGGGCATGAGGTTAAGAAAACGAATAATTGGGGGCTGGTTGAAAATATCTACCGTGTTCGCACCAGTGGTGAGTTGGCATGCAGTGGCAATGGTGGTACGGACACGGATACATTTGCTCTATTAAATAATGTTCATAGTCATTCATGGATGCTTGGTCAAGATGAGGGTAAAGGTCAATTGCTTCGTATTTGCCTAACCACCCAAATGGATAAAGCGGATCAAGTGGCGGGTGGCAGTCAAGCCAAAAGTTGTTCCAATGATATTGAACTGTCCATTGCAAAAGCTTATAGAACCACCGAATTGGATGTGTTGGTGCGGCCGCAAACCATACCATTGGCCGCCGTTCCTCAGGAGTCAGCGAAATGAGCGCGTCGCATCATTTGACTCAACCTTCGGCTCGGAGTGAACGACAAAGCGGCGTAGCGCTGTTGACCGTGTTGATTCTATTGGTCGTGCTGGCTGCGGCGTCGGTTGCACTGATTCAATCGCAGCGCGGTGCGGTGCGGCAGATGGCCGATCGGCTGGAGGTACTCGATCAAAACGCGGCGTCTGCCGTGGCGCATGATGCTTGCGTAGTGCGTATGCGTACAGGCATTGAGAGTACCGTCCCGAAGGCGGACGCATTGGCAGGGTTTGAGGGTAAAACCGCTCTTGCCAGAACAAGCGATTCGCGTTGGGGTAGCGACAATTGCCTGTTTGAATGGTATCAACTACCGAAGAACAGTGCTGATGCATGGACGCCGCATATTCGCGTGACATCGCGCGTGCAGGTCAATGGTCAAATGGTTTTGGAAGTCAGTGAGTGGCGCTATCCAGCGTGTCCGGCGGAGCAAGTGTGCGCCGCACGCTCGGTCAAATCGTTGCAAGATGATGGACAGCTCAAAACACTGCTCAATGCGCAATATGGCCCCGGCTCAATCAGCACTGCGCGTCAACGTTTATAACAGGTGTGTGATGAATCAGATCAATCAAAAGGGTTTTAAAAACAGCCGCTGGCAGGTGGGGCAAACGAAGGGGGCGAATCAGTCCGGCTTTACCTTGTTGGAATTGTTGTTAGTGATCGCCCTGATCGGCATTTTGGCGACGGTTTCGGTGGGGCGCTACAATCGCCATGTGCAGGAGTCGAATCGGCGCGCGGCGGTGGCGCAATTGTACGCTTTGCAACAAACCATGGAGCGTAATCGTCTGCAATCGGGGCAGTATTTGAGAATTGCCGATCAAACCATCAAAGGCTACGTCATCAGCAGCACTGTAACGGTGCCGACGGTGTACGAGTTGAAGGCGACGCCCATAGCAAATGACGGTGGTGATATGAGTTGCGGCACACTCAGTATTGATCAACAGGATAAGCGAACGGCGAGCGAGGGCAATTCCGTTGCGTGTTGGCAATAGCCTTGTGGCGATGGTGTGACTGCCAGTCTTAGGCTTTGCAGTTTGGGTTTGACTTTCTTTGCTTGGTGGAAAAATGGGTGCGTGATACGCACCCAAATCATTGATAAACAATCATCAAGATAATCTATTAGCTACCATAAATGATGTTGTAGATAATTCCCGTGGCGATGGTCGCGAGGATGTAGCGGCCGTCAATGTAATTCCAGCGCATACCGACCGGTGGTGCGTATAGGCCGCGATGGTCGTGCCAATTGACAATGACGTAGCGTTGCCCTCGATCACCGCGATATTGCGCAGGCAGTTGGCCACCGCGATAAAACTTGTGGTTCGGGCTGTTGATACCGTTGTTGTACGGATTTTTCGGTTTTTTGTAGCCATAGCGCTGATCGTGTCCGTATTTTTGCGCTTGGCGGCTGTGTTGCGCCTGCCATTGTGCATCCGGTCGATTTTGCGGTGCGCTGTATGGATGGGCACGCTGCTGTCCGTTCTGTCCACTCATTGACCAACTGGGGTTGTTGCCCCAGTTTAGGTTGTGGGCTTGGGCGTTGATACCGATCAATGAGAGTGAGAGCAATAGGGCTTTGGTTGTTATTGACACCTTCATATGTTTCCTCCTGTGTGTGAAGCGTAAACTTGCGCTTGATGTGTTCTACGTATTTCTCTAATGAGTCGTCTGCCGATCCGTTGACGATGATTGGTCTCTTTACATTTCTGTACATGGTTCTTATGGCCTGATGGCGTCACAAATGCGCGTTACGAATGCACGGCAATGGCGGCTGTATTGTGCGTTGGCGCGATACAGTTTAATTTTTGAGCGATAGTTTTGCGTTGGAGCGCTCAGATATAATGTGGCGCATGGTGAAAGGATAGGCATGGATGCGCTGTTGCGGTTTTTTAATTTATATGAGCAGAGTACCGAGAGTGAAGCAGAGCGTGCTCAGGCGAAGGCGTGGCTGCGCGAGGGCTTTACCTTGCTGTTGCCCACCGTGCCGGCGATGCTGGTTTGGGCGATTGTGACAGCGGTGGCGATGGTGGCGGCGGGATTGCCTGCGGGCTATGTGGTGCTGATCAATTGGCTGGTGTACGCGGGTTCGGCGCAGTTGGCGGTGCTCTCGATGTTGGTGCTCGGCGCGAGTTTGCCTTTGATCTTTTTGACGGCGTTTATTGTAAATCTGCGTTTTGTGGTGTTTAGCGGTACGACCAAGCCGTTTTTCCGCGCCTTGCCTCTGCGTTTTCGCCTGCTGTATGGTTTTTTGACCGGTGATGTGCCGCTGATGATTTTTCTGAATCGTTTTAAGCATGGTCCTGCGAATGCGGTTACTGGCGCGGATGTGCAGCAAAAGGCGATTTTCATAGGCTTGGGTCTGGCGAATTTTGTGGCGTGGCAAATCGGTGTGCTGCTGGGCGTGGTGCTGGCCAGTTTTGTGCCGAGCGATTGGGGTTTGGCTTTGGTGGCCTCGTTGACCTTGCTGATTTTGATTGTGAAAATGGTGGATAACTGGCCTGCGCTGGCCGGATGCGTGGCATCGTCATTAACGGCTGTGTTTTTGCATGGTCTGCCGAATAAGTTATGGGTTTTTTGTGCGATTGTGGTTGGTGTGGCGGTGGCCATGTTTGCCGAAGTCGTCGGGCCGAAATTGTGGCCGAAGGCATGGCCGAAGCGTATTCACGAGCGCGAAACTTTGGAGGATACCTGATGAGCTGGGGACAACATGCATGGTTGCTGACAGCGATCATTGGGCTGTGCGCGGTGACGGTGGTAACGCGCAGTTTTTTTCTACTCACACCCAGTCGTTTTGAGTTCTCGCGCGGCATTCAGCGCGCCCTGCGCTACGCGCCCACTGTGGCGATCATGGCCGTCATTGCGCCGGATATTTTGATGCACCAAGGGCAGGTGAATTTGACGTGGCACAATCCTGAGTTACTGGCCGGAATCGTCGCGGTGGCGGTATTTGCCTGGCGCAACAGCTTTATTTTGGCGCTGTTGGTGAGTATGGGATTATTTACGATGCTGCGTTTGTACGCCTAAATGGTGTGTGTTTGCTTGAAAAAGTGTATCTATTTTTGAACCAATTTTCGGGTATGATGCGTTGACTATTGCTATAAATTCTATTATTTCAAGGAGCAGCCATGAGTATCAATACCGAGCATCTGTGGATGCCGTTCACTGCGAATAAACAGTATAAAGCCGCTCCGCGCGTGCTGGTGTCAGCCAAAGACATGCACTACACCTCGGACGATGGGCGTGCGATTTTAGACGGTACGGCGGGACTGTGGTGTGTGAATGCCGGTCATGGCCGCGCACCGATCGTTCAGGCGATTTGTGAAACGGCACAGGAATTGGACTACGCGCCGATGTTTCAAATGGGACATCCGAAGGTATTTGAAGCCGCGACCAAGTTGGCGCAAATCACACCGGAAGGCATGGACAAAGTGTTTTTCACCAACTCGGGTTCCGAAGCGGTAGACACAGCGCTGAAAATGGCATTGACCTATCATCGTGCGAAAGGCGAAGCGCAGCGCACGAAATTCATTGGGCGTGAACGTGGCTACCACGGTGTGGGCTTTGGCGGTATTTCGGTGGGCGGGATTGGTAACAACCGCAAACATTTCTCTGCCAATATCATTCCGGGCGTGGATCATCTGCCGCATACGTTGAGCATCGAACATGCGGCGTTCAGCCGCGGGCAGCCCGAGTGGGGCGCACATCTGGCCGATGCTCTGGAAAACCTCGTTGCGCTGCACGACGCCTCCACCATCGCGGGTGTGATTGTCGAGCCGATGGCGGGCTCCACCGGCGTATTGATTCCACCGAAAGGCTATCTGGAAAAACTGCGTGCGATTTGCGACAAGCACGGTTTGCTGTTGATTTTTGATGAAGTGATTACCGGTTTTGGTCGCCTCGGCGCGCCGTTTGCCGCGCAGTATTTCAATGTTACGCCGGACATCATGACCATGGCCAAAGGCTTGAACAACGGCGCGGTGCCGATGGGCGCGGTGGTGTGCAAAAACGAAATTTACGACACCGTGGTCAATGGTGCACCCGCTACCGCGATCGAGTTTTTCCACGGCTACACCTACACCGGTCATCCAATCGCAGCGGCGGCGGCATGCGCGACGCTGGACGTATATCAGGATGAACAATTGTTTGAGCGTGCGGCGCAGCTCACGCCCCATTTTGAAAACGAAATTCACAAACTGGACAGTCACAAACACGTTAAAGACGTGCGTAATCTCGGCTTGGTCGGAGGTATCGAGCTGCATACCCGCGATGGGCAAGTCGGTGCGCGTGCATACGAAACCTTTGTCAAATGTTATGAGGCAGGCGTATTGATTCGCGTGACCGGCGACATCATTGCGATTTCACCGCCGCTGATTATCAACGAAGCGCAAATCAGCGAGATTTTCGATACGATTATTCGGGTATTGGATACGGTGGCGTAAATCAGCGCGTACCGTATATCGAGGGTTAATTGGGGCTGCTTGTGCAGCCCCAATTCTTTATGAGCAGGAAGGAAACACGGTAGAATGCAACCTTAATGAATTTCAACGAAGTTGCACACAATGACCGTATTAGAACAAAACCTCTCCTCGCTTAACCCCACTCAACTCGAAGCGGTCACGCTGCCGCATCAATCCGCGCTTATCCTTGCGGGAGCAGGCTCGGGTAAAACGCGGGTGCTGACCACGCGCATGGCGTGGCTGATGCAAACCGGTCAAGCGTCACCCGCGTCGATTTTGGCGGTGACGTTCACGAACAAAGCGGCGAAGGAAATGACCACGCGCTTGTCCTCATTGATCCCGATCAATACGCGACACATGTGGGTCGGCACGTTTCATGGACTGTGCAATCGCTTTTTACGCGCGCACTACCGCGATGCGAATTTGCCCGCCACCTTCCAAATTCTCGATACGCAGGATCAACTCTCGGCGATCAAACGGCTGCTCAAAAGCATGAATATTGACACCGAGCGTTATCCGCCCAAACAAGTGCAATACTTCATCAACGGCTCGAAAGAGGAAGGTCTGCGCGCGCACGACATCGAGCCGAGCGATCCGTTTCAACGCCGGATGCAGGAAATTTTCGCAGCGTATGAAGCGCAATGCCAGCGCGAAGGCGTGGTTGATTTTCCTGAATTGTTGTTGCGCTCGTATGAAGTTTTGAACCATAACGAAGCGCTGCGCACGCATTATCAAAACCGCTTTTCACACATTTTGGTTGATGAATTTCAGGATACCAATGCTTTGCAATACGCATGGCTCAAACTATTAACCGGAAAAAATACCGCCGTGATGGCGGTGGGTGACGACGACCAATCCATCTATGCGTTTCGCGGCGCGCGCGTGGAAAATATGCGTTTGTTCGAGCAGGAATTTGCGCAGGGCAATGTGATTAAACTGGAGCAAAATTACCGTTCCTACGGCCATATTTTGGGCGCGGCCAATGCACTGATCCGTGGCAACAGCAATCGTTTGGGCAAAGAGTTGTGGACCGACCGCGGGCATGGCGAAGCGGTGCGCGTGTACGAAGCGGAATCGGATTTCACCGAGTCGGCGTTTGTGGTGGATGAAATTTTGGCGCAGATTGCCAACGGCATTACGCGCAGCGAAATCGCTGTGCTGTATCGGGCGAATGCACAATCGCGCTTGATCGAACACGCGCTGTTCAATGCGGGAATTCCGTATCGCGTGTACGGCGGTTTGCGCTTTTTTGAGCGCGCTGAAATCAAACACGCGCTGGCGTATTTGCGACTGATTGATAATCCGCACGATGACACGTCATTCTCGCGCGTGGTGAATTTTCCGGCGCGTGGCATCGGCTCACGCACTTTAGAGCAGTTGCAGGATTTGGCGCGTGTGCATCAATGTTCGCTGTTCTCGGCGGTATCATCCATGAGTGGCGCGGCGGGTGCGAAGTTGAGCGCGTTCAATCGCATGATTGATGGCATGCGTTTTGATACGCAACATTTGTCGCTGCCGGAATTGGTCGATCACATCATCGTACACAGCGGTTTGATTGCGCATTACAAAGCGGAAAAAGAGGGCGCCGATCGCGTGGATAACTTGAACGAATTGGTCACGGCTGCGGCCGCATTCACACAGATTGAGGGTTACGCCACCGACGTGACAGCCAGCAGTGCGAACGAAGACGCGAGCATACTCACACCGCTGGCCGGATTTCTCAGTCATGCGGCTTTGGAAGCAGGCGATAATCAAGCGCAAGCAGGACAGGATGCGGTGCAGTTGATGACCGTACACGCTGCCAAAGGTTTGGAGTTTCACAGCGTGTTTATCCTCGGATTGGAGGAGGGGTTATTCCCGCATGAGAACAGTTTGAGCGACAGCGATGGCGTGGAAGAAGAGCGTCGTTTGATGTACGTCGCGATCACGCGCGCGCGCAATAAATTGTATATGAGCTTGGCGCGCAATCGTATGTTGCACGGTAAAACGCGCTACGGCATTCAGTCGCGCTTTTTGGATGAATTGCCCGAAGAGCATTTGAAATGGCTCACGCCGCGCGTGTCGCAATACAGCGCATGGGAGCAAACGGCGATTGAGCGTGAGAACAGCGCGCCATCGTTCGGCTCGTACAAAGCGAAGGAAAACACCACGCTCGGCTATCGCATGGGACAGTCGGTGCGTCATGCAAAATTTGGTGATGGTGTGATTGTTAAACTCGAAGGCAGCGGTGAAGATTCGCGCGCGTACATTAACTTTGGAACAGGTGTTGGCATCAAATGCTTGGCTTTGAACATTGCCAAACTGGAAACCAAATAATCGCGGAGGTTTGTTGCTTGCGACAAAGTCATTGATGTGGGTGAGTTTAAATCGTTGGATTTTTGTTTGCTGTTTGTATACCTGTTGGGGCGCAACAGTTGCTCAACAATATTGATGCAATGTGTTTGATTCATCAGAAAAACCATACACATTTTGCACAATGTTTTTTGCGTATACACAATGCTTAGGCGTATAATGATTCGCAGTATAGGTTTCAATTTTCATCGTTTGTTAGGAGAAATAGATGGCAACTCAAAGCAACAAATCCGATACAGCAGCACAAACGTCAACAGAGGCAAATGTCAATCCGGCGGTTTTGCCCAAGCCAGTCCGTCGCGTAGCGCGTACCACGACTGCAGCAAAAGCGGCAACAACCGCCGCAGCAAAAGCATCGGCAAAAACCCCAGCAAAAGCCGCAGCGAAAACAACAGCCAGCGCACGCAGCACTGCGGCCAAAAAACCAGCCGCCCGCGCGACATCAAGCACAACTTCGCGCACATCCACTCGCACACCAACGCGCGCTGCAGCGGCAAAGCCTGCTGCAAAAGCAGCGACAAGCAGAACAGCACGCAAACCGGCGGCACAAAAGCCATTGCCAGAGCAAGTGAAATTCGAGTTGGATGAGCGCCAACAAAGTCGTGCACACGGCCAAATGCAAGGCGTGTCTGATATGATGAAACACGCTGTTGCCAACAGCACAGCGAAAAACAAAAAAGCCGTAGCGCACAATGCGGTGAAAAGCATTGTGGACACATGGTCGTCTGATGACAAAGCGCTGATGTATCGCATCCTGCGTGGTCAAGTGGTGGCGGAGCGCAAAGAAGCGTTGAAAGAACAAGGCCATCCGGATGACATCTTGTCCGACAAATGGCGTGAAGGCGCGTACCCATACAAAAACCGTATGCAACGCGAAACGTATGAAGAACAAAAATACCGTTTGCAAGTCGAATTGTTGAAACTGCAAAACTGGGTCAAAGAAACCGGTCAACGCGTCGTGATTATTTTCGAGGGTCGTGACGCAGCCGGTAAAGGCGGTACGATCAAGCGCATGATGGAACATTTGAATCCGCGTGGCGCGCGTGTGGTTGCGTTGGAAAAACCAACCGACCGCGAACGTTCGCAATGGTACTTCCAACGATATATCCAAAACCTGCCAAGCGCCGGTGAAATCGTTTTGTTTGACCGCTCATGGTACAACCGTGCGGGTGTGGAACGCGTGATGGGCTTCTGTAACGATGCCGAATATTCCGAATTCATGCGTCAATGTCCGGAGTTTGAGCGCAACTTGGTACGCAGCGGCATCATTCTGATCAAATTCTGGTTCTCGGTCAGCCGTGTGGAACAACGTCGTCGATTCATGCAGCGCAAACACCATCCGTTGAAACAGTGGAAATTGTCGCCAGTCGATTTGGCTTCATTGGATAAATGGGATCAATACACCGTGGCCAAAGAAGCGATGTTCTATCACACCGATACCGCCGATGCGCCGTGGACCGTGGTCAAATCCGATTGTAAAAAACGTGCACGTTTGAACGCGATGCGTCATGTGTTGCATCTGCTGCCATACACCAATAAAGACACCAGCGTGGTTGCGCCGCCGGACAGCTTGATCGTGAGCCGTCCGGGTATGAGTCACGTGTTGGACAGTGGACGACGCGGCGAGCAAACGTTTGATTAAAACCTGACAAATCCGTTTGATGTGTTAAAGAGCGGTCATTTTCGGATGACCGTTCTTTTTTATGTGATGCTCGGTAATCGCTTGTATAATCGACGCAACGAAAACCATACCTTCAATCATTATTTTTGCGAGCCATACCTTGTTTGTAGACAGCCATTGCCATATTGATTTTCCAGATTTGTACAACAACTTGCCCAAGCTGTTGGAGAATATGCGCGCCAATCAGGTGGAGCGCGCCTTGGCGATCAGCGTGGATATTTCGGATTGGGAGCGGATTCGGACGATCATCGAAGCGCATCCGCATATTTATGGATCGGTTGGTACGCATCCCGATTACGCGGACGTGCATGAGCCGACGTATGACGAGCTGATCGCTATGCTCGCACATCCCAAGGTGATCGCTACGGGCGAAACGGGTTTGGATTACTACTGGACGAAAAACGAGGGCAATGCGTTGGATTGGCAACGTGCGCGTTTTCGCACCCACATCGCGGCGGCCAAACAGACGCGCAAACCGTTGATCATCCACACGCGCAATGCGAAGGATGACACCATTGCCATCATGCGTGAAGAAAAAGCCGATGAAATTGGTGGTGTGATGCACTGTTTTACCGAGGATGTGGCTATGGCGAAAGCAGCCTTGGACATGGGGTTTTATATTTCGTTCTCGGGGATTGTGAGTTTTAAAAATGCCAAAGTCGTGCATGAAACCGCTGCGTATGTGCCGATGGATCGACTGCTGATTGAGACCGATTCGCCGTACCTTGCGCCGATGCCATATCGAGGCAAACAAAACGAGCCGGCGTATGTACGTCATGTGGCGCAGGCGATTGCCGACTTGAAAGGCATGCGTCTGGAGGATGTTGGGCGTATCACCACGGATAATTTTGAGCGGTGTTTCTTATTGAAATAATCGTTTGAGCGGGAGAAACATAAGCATGAATACAGAAAACACGAATTTAGCTCAGTCAATCACGAAGGATATAAGCGCGCAGGACATAAGCGCACAGGAAATAGAGCAGCGCATGGCGCAGACCTTGGCTGCGCAGCGCGCGGCGTATTTAGCGCATCCTGTGCCGGACTATGCTGAGCGAATCGCTGAGCTGGATCGCTTGGCGCAGTTTGTACGCGAGCACAAAGAGGCCATTTGCGACGCGATTAACCAAGACTTTGGCAACCGCTCGCGTCATGAAACCCTGCTGTCCGAAATTTTGCCGACGCTCAATGAAATTCACCACAGTAAAAAACATTTGAAACAATGGATGAAACCGCAACGGCGCACGGTCGATTTAAAAAGCTTTTTCGGCGCGAAAAATCGGGTGATTGCCCAGCCGCTGGGTGTGGTTGGCGTGATCGTGCCGTGGAATTTCCCGCTGTTTTTATCCTTGGGGCCGCTGATTGGGATTTTCGCCGCAGGCAATCGCGCGATGGTGAAAATGTCGGAGAACTCGCGTCACCTCACGCGGCTGTTGCAGGATAAGTTGGCGAATTATTTTCCGCCTGAAAAGCTGTGCTTTTTTGAGGGCGAAGAGGGTGCGGGGCAGGCGTTTTCCAAGCAGCCGTTTGATCATTTGATTTTCACCGGTTCGGGGCAAACCGGCAGCGCGGTGATGGCCGCTGCGGCGCGGAACCTGTGTCCGGTGACGTTGGAGCTGGGCGGAAAATCACCAGCGATTATTTTGGACGACTTTGATTTCAAGCTGGCGGTGGAACGCATCATGTACGCCAAATGTTTGAACGCAGGGCAAATTTGTGTCACGGTCGATCATGTGTATGTGCCCGCGCACAAGGTAGAAGAGTTCATTCAAATCGCGCGCGCCATTGTGCAACAGCGCTACACGGGCAAGAACAGCGTGGATTACACCGCAATTATTGATGGCAAATCGTTTGATCGTTTGACGCAGGCACTGGATGAGGCGAAAAGTGCTGGAACGCGGGTGATTCCTGTGTTTGACGGCGAGGCGCTTGATGCGTCCGCGCGCAAAATGGCGCCGCATTTGCTGATCAATCCGCCGATGGATATAGAATTGATGACACGCGAAATTTTCGGCCCGATTCTGCCGGTGATTCCCTACACGGATCTGTCGGCGGTGGTCAAGGACATCAATTCGCGCCCGCGTCCACTGGCGTTTTACCCCTTCACCCATGATGGCAAAAAGCGGGATTATTTGCTCAATCATGTGATTTCCGGTGGTGTGAGTGTGAACGACACGCTGCTGCACGTCGCGCAGACCGATATGCCGTTTGGCGGTGTGGGTGCGAGCGGTATGGGGCATTATCATGGTTACGAAGGATTTTTGACCTTTAGCAAACTGCGGCCGGTGTTTTACCAAGCGCGTTGGAGTGCGGCCAGTTTGCTCGCGCCACCGTATGGCAAAACTTTTGATCGTATTATGAATTTTTTAATGAAGTGAGGAACAGATGAAATCAGTTGTCATTGTCGCGGCCAAACGCACGGCCATCGGCAAATTTGGTGGCTCTTTGGCCAAAGTTTCTGCGCCGGAATTGGGCGCAACGGTGATTCAAGCGCTGATGGCGCAAACGGGCGTGTCGCCGGAGTCGATAGACGAAGTGATTTTGGGGCAAGTTTTGACCGCCGGTGCTGGGCAAAACCCCGCGCGCCAAGCCGTGATTAAAGCCGGTTTGCCGAACACCGTTTCGGCCATGACCATCAATAAAGTGTGTGGCTCGGGGCTGAAAGCCGTGATGCTCGCGGCGCAAGCCATCGCTTGCGGTGATGCGGATATCATCATCGCCGGTGGACAGGAGAATATGAGCGCGTCGGCGCATGTATTGCCGAATTCGCGCGACGGATTCCGCATGGGCAATGCCGCTTTGGTCGATACCATGATTAATGACGGCTTGTGGGACGCGTTCAATAACTACCACATGGGCATTACCGCTGAAAATGTGGCGAAAAAATACGGCATCAGTCGCGAGGCGCAGGACGCATTTGCCCTTGCGTCACAGCAAAAAGCCATCGTCGCGCAGGACGCCGGTAAATTCAAAGACGAAATCGTCGCCGTGAGCATTCCGCAGCGCAAAGGCGACCCGATTGTGTTTGATACCGACGAATATATCAATCGTAAAACCAATGCCGAGAGCCTCGCCGGACTGCGTCCTGCGTTTGACAAAGCGGGCACGGTGACGGCAGGTAATGCCTCGGGTATCAACGACGGTGCGGCAGCGGTGATGGTGATGAGCGCGGACAAAGCGAAAGAACTCGGCTTGACACCGTTGGCCACGATCACAGCTTTTGCCAGTGCAGCGATTGACCCCGCGATCATGGGCATGGGACCGATGTACGCCTCGCGCAAAGCTTTGGACAAAGCCGGTTGGACGGCGGCGGATTTAGATTTGATGGAGGTCAATGAGGCCTTCGCCGCGCAAGCGGCCGCAGTTAATCAGGAAATGGGCTGGAACACCGATATTATTAATGTCAATGGCGGCGCGATTGCGCTCGGTCATCCGATTGGCGCGTCAGGCTGCCGCATTTTGGTCTCGCTGCTGCATGAGATGCAACGCCGCGACGCGAAAAAAGGCTTGGCTTCCCTGTGCATTGGCGGTGGCATGGGTGTGGCGCTGACGGTTGAGCGGGCTGTTTGAGCGATATAAGCACGAGCAATATTGAGCCAAGCAATGGTGACTTTATTCGGCAGTACCGATTCGGGGCACTCCTACAAAGTGCGTCTTTTTTTACTGCTCACGCAGACGGCGCATGAGTATCGTTGGGTTGATTTGTCTTTGCCCCCAACTGAACGCGGCGAATCTTTTGCGCAGTCAAGCAAATTTGGCGAAGTGCCGGTTTTACTCGATGACGCGTATACTTTGTGTCAGTCGAACGCGATTTTGCAGTATTTAGCGCAAAAAACTCAGAAGTTGTGTGGCACAACGCAGGCTGATTGGTTGGCGATCGTCGAGTGTTTGGCCTGGGAGGCAAATCGGGTTGGCTTTAGCGTACCGAATCTGCGTTTTGCTATGCTCTGGCCACATCTGTCAGCTCAGCCACAAGAGGTTTTGGCGTATCTGCGTCGGCGAGTTTTGGTGGATTTGGATACCTTGGACCGTGCGTTGTCTAAGTCAGAGTATTTGTTACCTTCGGGCTTTTCGATTGCCGATATCAGTTGCGCGGCGTATTTGTTTTGGTTGGATCAAATTGATGTGGATGTGGCAGATTATCCGCAGATAGCGCGTTGGCTGGTGGCGATACGACAGCAGCCGAATTGGTCGCACCCCGATGAGGCCATGGAGGGAGAGGGGTCGCAATAAAACTCGAAAAACATCATGTGCGGGCGATAAGTTCTTTAAAATGATGCCGGTCACATGAAAAATTCGCCTTTTCGGGCGATTCAACAATGAGGTAAATAGATTGATGAAATGGTTCAAACGTTTGCTGGGCGTGGCTTTACTGCTGCTGATTTTTGCGATCTGGGCGAACATGCGCCTGTCTGCGCCCGTCGCGCCAACGATGGCCGAGCCGCAGAGCATTTATTTGGAGCGTGGTGAAGCTGCGCAATCGGCCTATGATCAATTGGCCAAAATTTCGCAGGCCAATGGTGGCAAACTCAGTGCGTTTCAGGTGAAGTTATTGGCCACATTGACCGGCCGTTCGAGTAATTACAAAGTCGGTGAATACGAGTTTGACAGCAAAGCGACGTTGAGCCAATTGCTCACGCGTCTGTCCAAGGGGCAAATCACCCAACGCAAAATTCGTATTGCCGAGGGTGTGACGTGGCGTGAAATCAAGCAAGCGTTTGCCAAAGCCGATTTGCAGCACGATGCGCAGGATTTGTCCGATGCGGATTTGGTCAGGGCCGTTGGCATTACCGAACCGGCGGATGCGAAAAGCATCGAGGGGCTGATTTTCCCCGACACTTATTTGTACCGCAAAGGCGAGAAGGAAACCTCGGTACTCAAGCGCGCGCATGATCTGTTGAACAAAAAAATAGCCGAGTTGTGGCCAAAGCATTCGCCGAATTTGCCTTACCAAACGCCGTATGAGGCCTTGATCATGGCATCCATCGTTGAGAAGGAAACGGGCTTGGATGCGGATCGTCCAATGGTCGCGGCGGTGTTCGTCAATCGAATGCGAAAAGGCATGCCGTTGCAAACCGATCCGACGGTGATTTACGGCGTGGGCGAGGCATTCAAAGGCGATTTGACCACGGTGATGATGCGCACCGACACGCCGTACAACACCTACACACGGCGCGGCCTACCGCCAACGCCGATTGCCACCGCGAGCCAAGCCTCGATCAGCGCGGCGTTTTTACCGGCGGACAGCGATGTGCTGTTTTTCGTTGGCAAAGGGGACGGCAGCAGCGTGTTCACCAATAATTTGGCCGACCACAATGCGGCGGTACGCAAATATATTTTGAAACAATAAGCATGAACGATTCGAACAAAAAGGGTTTATTCATTACCGTTGAGGGCGTGGATGGTGCGGGCAAATCCACTGCGATGGCGTGGCTGGCCGAGCAAATCACCGCACAGCGCACTACCGTCTTGACCCGCGAGCCGGGCGGTACGCCGCTGGGCGAGTGTTTGCGTGAGTTGCTGCTGCACGAGAAAATGGATTTGGAAACCGAAACCCTGCTGATGTTCGCCGCGCGCCGTGAACACATTGCACAGGTCATTTTGCCTGCGTTGGCGCGGGGTGAGGTGGTGATTTCGGATCGCTTTACCGACGCGACCTTTGCCTATCAAGGCGGCGGACGCGGTGTGGCGTTTGATAAAATTACGCAGTTGGAGCGTTGGGTACAGGGCGATTTGCAGCCGGACTTTACGCTGCTGTTCGATGTGCCGCTGGATGTAGCGCGTGCGCGCTTGACCCAACGTGCGGCGCAGACGCAAGAGGCTTTGGATAAATTTGAGCAAGAATCATTTGGATTTTTCAAATGCACGCGCGAGGCATATCTACAACGCGCCGAGCAATCGCCGCAACGCATGGCGGTGATCGACAGCACGCGCTCGCTGGATGAGGTGAAGGCGCAGATTCGCGCGGCGATTGTGGCGCGACCGCAATTACAATTGACGATTGAATAACGATATGACCCAGAGTGTTTCCACGCCATTGAGTTGGCATCAGACGGTTTTTCAGCAATGGTTTGAGCGTCAGCACTCTCAGCGTGCGGCGCACGCGTATTTGCTGATTGTGCCCGAAGATACCGGCGGTGAGCAATTGGTGCAGGCGATGGCCGCTAGTTTGCTGTGCGATGCGCCAACGTCGGCGCATCATGCGTGCGGGCAGTGCGCGGCTTGTGATTTGTTGGCTGCATTCAGCCACCCCGATTATCGGCTGTTGCGCCCGAGCATTATGAATACGGCGCATCCGATTGAAGAATTGCGTCCCGAAAAGCCATCCAAAGAAATCACGATTGATGATATTCGCGCGCTGGACAATATGGTCAACCAGACCAGCCATCGCGGCGGTCAGCGCGTGGTGGTGCTGTATCCGGCGCACAAACTCAATCGCAATGCGGCCAATGCGCTGCTCAAAACGCTGGAAGAGCCGCCTGCGCACACCGTATTTATTCTATTGGCGCATGATGTGCGGCAATTGCTGCCGACGATAGTCAGCCGTTGTCAGTTGGTCAACGCGCCTGCGCCGTCCGCCGAAGACGCATTGGCCTATTTGAACGCGCTCAAACCCAATCCGAATTGGGCGGAATATTTACAGCAGGAAAACGGCGCAGTGATGCGCGTGGCCGAGTTGATTGATACCGATTATTTCACCATCCAAAATCAATGGATTCAAGCGCTGAGCAAAGGTTCAAAATTGGATGTGGTCGCCACAGCAGCGGCATTTGAAAAGCATATTGCCGACGCGAATAAAGCTCGTCTGGCAGGCGAAGAGCAGCGCACGGTGGATATGCTCGCGCTGATGACGTGGCTGCAACGCTGGTTGTACGATTTGGCGATGGTGGCGCAAAACGGTGGTGTGCCGCGCTATTATCCCAAGACACAAGCCGCATTGCGCCAACTCACGCAAACGCATCATCATGGTTTTTTGCTGAAATTGCACGCTTTTACCCAGCAATTGGCGCAAGAAAAGCGCGCGGCCGATCATCCGCTGAATATCCGTTCGTGGGTCGAAAAATTGTTGTTGCAGTATGTCGCGTTGTTTTGAGGCTTGGCATCATCGGTCATTGGAGTCGGTGGTTGAATGCGCTGATTTAAGTGGTGCTTGCGTTTGTAAACATTTTGGCTGATGATAAACACAGTTTTAATTTTTCCAACTTGTTAAAGAGGCCTGTATGACTGCTACCACTAAAGCCAGCTTTGTCTGGGACGATCCTCTGCTGTTGCGTGACCAACTCTCTGATGAAGAGCGCATGGTGCTGGATACCGCGACGGCGTATGCGCAGGAAAAGCTCGCGCCGCGCGTGCGTGATGCCTTCCGCAACGAATCCACCGACCCCGCGATTTTCAAAGAAATGGGCGAACTCGGTTTACTCGGCGCGACCATCGATCCGCAGTATGGCGGTTCGGGTTTGAACGACGTGTGTTATGGTCTGATCGCCTATGCCGTTGAGCAAGTGGATTCAGGCTATCGCTCGATGATGAGCGTGCAAAGTTCCTTGGTGATGTTGCCGATTGCCACCTTTGGTACCGAGGCGCAAAAGCAAAAATACTTACCCAAACTCGCAGCAGGCGAATGGATCGGTTGCTTTGGCTTGACCGAACCGAACCACGGCTCTGACCCCGCCGGTATGCTCACCCGCGCCCGCGCGGTGGACGGTGGTTTCTCTATCACCGGTAGCAAAATGTGGATCACCAACTCACCCATCGCCGATGTGTTTGTCGTTTGGGCGAAAGACGATGCGGGCGAGATTCGCGGCTTCATCCTCGAAAAAGGCATGAAAGGTCTGTCCGCACCGGCGATTCACGGCAAAGTCGGCCTGCGCGCCTCAATCACCGGCGAAATCGTCATGGACGAGGTATTTGTCCCTGCTGAAAACGCCTTTCCTGATGTGCGCGGTCTCAGAGGGCCGTTTACGTGCTTGAACTCGGCGCGTTACGGCATTGCTTGGGGGGCATTGGGTGCGGCAGCGGATTGCTGGCATACCGCTCGTCAATATGTGCTGGATCGCCAGCAATTTGGTCGCCCGTTGGCCGCTAACCAATTGATTCAAAAGAAATTGGCCGATATGCAAACGGAAATCACGCTGGGCCTGCAAGGTTGTTTGCGTCTGGGACGCATGAAAGAGGCGGGTACGGCGGCAGTGGAAATCACATCGATGATGAAGCGCAACTCATGCGGTAAAGCACTGGATGTGGCGCGTCTGGCGCGCGATATGCTTGGCGGCAATGGCATTTCCGATGAGTTCAACGTCGCACGTCATCTGGTCAACCTTGAGGTGGTCAACACCTACGAAGGCACGCACGACATTCATGCCCTGATTTTGGGGCGTGCGCAGACCGGTATTCAGGCGTTTTTCTAAGCAGGCGATTTTTAAAAGCGCTTCAATAACACTCCATTACGGTAAACGCGAGAGACGCGAGGCAAATGCCTCGCGTTTTCTCATGTCCTTGCGCCGCATTTTTACCGATTCCCCTGAAAAATGAAGTAAAATAGCGTAGTTCACGCGCGCGAGCCAGAGTGCTCGCGCCGAGCATTTAACCAGAAGTGGTTAATACCTGAAAAATAGTGAAAATACCCATTCAAGGAGCCATTATGTCTGTGTCAGAACTCAAGCAAAACGCCGACCAAAAAATGCAAAAATCCATCGAGTCGCTCAAAAATGATTTGAGCAAAGTGCGCACCGGCCGTGCGCATCCGAGCTTGCTCGATCAAGTACACGTTGATTACTATGGTTCGCCCACGCCGTTGTCACAAGTGGCCAATCTGACCTTGATCGACGCACGCACCATCGGCGTTCAGCCGTGGGAAAAGAATATGATCGCGCCGGTGGAAAAAGCCATTCGTGAGTCGGACCTGGGCTTGAATCCTGCGTCCATGGGCGATTTGATTCGCGTGCCGATGCCGGCTTTGACCGAAGAGCGTCGTAAAGAGCTGGTGAAAGTGGTCAAACACGAGGGCGAAAACGCCAAAATCGCGGTGCGCAATATCCGCCGCGACGCGAACGAGCATTTGAAGAAAATGTTGAAAGACAAAGACATCTCTGAGGACGATGAGCGTCGTGCGCAGGACGATGTGCAAAAAATGACCGATAAATTTGTGGCGGAAGTTGACAAACTGGTGACACAAAAAGAAGCCGACATCATGACGGTTTAATCATTGTTGCGTATGTGGATGACGAGTGAGCGTTCGAGTGAGTTGGTTTTTGTAGTCACGATTTGCGTTGACGTCATCCATCGTCACAATGTCCCTTCCGCGTGGCGAGCGCCGCGTTGGATTATTGAGCAGAAAATATTATGAGTACACAGTCCCCTTCATCCGCCGTGCCAGCTTCAGCGGTCAGCAGCACCCAAGTCGTTCCTGAGGTCGGGGCGATTCCCCAACACATCGCGATTATCATGGATGGTAATGGTCGCTGGGCGACTTCGCGCGGCTTGCCGCGTGTTTGGGGGCACAAGCGCGGTGTGCAAATGGTGCGCGAAGTGGTGCGCGCTTGCGTGGATATGGGCGTGCGTCATTTGACCTTGTTTGCGTTCAGCTCGGAAAACTGGCGTCGTCCGCCGACCGAGGTGTCATTTTTGATGAAGCTGTTCATGCGCAGTTTACGCCGTGAAATCAAGGCCTTGGCTGACAATGGTATTCGTTTGCGCGTGATTGGTGCGCTGGAGGCGTTTGACCAGACGATTCAGGGCTTGATCAAGCAAGCGCACGACACCACGGTGGATGGCGAAGTGATGACGCTGACCGTATGTGCGAATTACGGTGGCCGTTGGGATATTTTGAATGCAATGAATCAAATGCTGGCCGAGCGCGCGCGTCAAGGTGTGGCGGTTGATGCATTTGTCGAAGAAAGCGAATTGCGCCCGTATTTGCAACTGTCTGATTTGCCGGAGCCGGATTTATTCATCCGTACCGGTGGTGAGGCGCGCGTATCGAACTTCTTGTTGTGGCAGCTGGCTTATACTGAATTGTATTTCACGCCGGTGTATTGGCCTGAGTTTGACCGCGAGCAGTTTGCCAAGGCGATTGATTCGTACCAACAGCGCGAACGCCGCTTCGGTCGAACCAGTGCGCAAGTGCAGAATGTCAGTGCATAAATCGAATGCTTCAGATAACGGCCAATTCCAACAGCGCCCGTGCTAAGGGACGAATAACGGAATTGGCCTGATTATTTATGTGACGACTGATTTGAACGGAAATCTTAGAATGATTGGGAGACGAGATGCTTAAAGAACGCATCATCACCGCTATTATTATGTTGCTGGTTTTTGCCGGTATGGTGTTTTTTGCGCCGAATCGCGTGTGGTTTGCGGGCGTGGGTATTTTGATGGCGTGGGCGGCGGCGGAATGGGCGAATTTGGCCAAGCTGCCACAGATTCCAAAGGCTTTGTATGTCATGCTGATGCCGGTTTTACTGGCCTTGCTGTGGATCTCGTTTGCCAACCATTACCATCCTTGGGTCTTTTCTATGGCGATGTTTGTTTCAGTGGCTTTTTGGCTGCTTATCGTGCCGCTGTGGTTGTATTTTGGCTGGAAAGTGAGCAATCGTTGGTTGTTGATGCTGTGTGGTGCCTTGGTACTGCTGCCTGCCGGTTTGTGCTTTTTGTACATTCGTCAATCGCCGCAGGAAGGTTGGTTTTTGCTCGGTTTGTTGGCAGTGGTTTGGATCGCGGATATTGCTGCGTATTTCACGGGTCGCGCCTTGGGCAAACATAAATTGGCGCCATCTATCAGTCCGGGTAAAACGATTGAGGGTGCTGCGGGCGCGTGGATTGGTGTGACGATTTATTTGGCGGTGATTGCGCTGTGGCTCAAGCCAGATGGCTTTGCTGATTTGCGCATTTCGGTCAGCGTGGTGCTGATTATGGCGTTTTTCTTGACCTATCAGAGTATTATCGGCGATTTGTTTGAGTCGTGGCTCAAACGCTGCGCGGGCGTGAAGGACAGCGGTTCCAGCCTGCCCGGTCATGGTGGGATTTTGGATCGTATTGATGCCATTTTGCCGGTGCTGCCGTTGCAGATCGTTTTGCTCAGTTGGTTGTCGATGCATCGCGGTTAATCATTTTGAATTGAATTGGCTTTATGAATAAACAGGTCATTACGGTATTGGGCGCGACCGGTTCGATCGGTTGCTCAACCTTGGACGTGGTTGCGCGTCATCCCGAGCAGTTTGAGGTATTTGCACTGACGGGTAATGCTCAGGCGGAATTGTTGGTCAAACAGTGCGTGCAATTTCAGCCGAAATATGCCGTGGTTTTGGATGAGGCGGTGGCGCAGGATGTGCGGGCGCGTTTGCAGGCGGTGGCCAATGAAACCGGATGTGCAACTGAAGTTCTGGTCGGTGTACAAGCGCTGTGTGACGTGTCCAGTGCTGCCGAAGTCACCACCGTGATGGCGGCGATTGTCGGTGCGGCGGGGTTGCTGCCAACCATGGCGGCGGCGCGCGCGGGTAAAAAATTGTTATTGGCGAATAAAGAGTCGCTGGTGATGGCCGGTGCGCTGATGACGCAGGCGGTCGCCGAGCATGGCGCGACGCTGTTGCCGATTGATAGTGAGCACAATGCGCTGTACCAATGTTTGCCGCCGTGTGGCGAATCAATCACCGGCGTGAATGCGCGCGGTGTCGCAAGTTTGACCTTGACCGCTTCCGGTGGGCCGTTTTTGCATACGCCGCTGGCGCAGTTACGCGATATTACGCCCGATCAGGCGTGCGCGCATCCGCGTTGGCAAATGGGGCGCAAGATTTCAGTGGATTCGGCGACCATGATGAATAAGGGTTTGGAAGTCATTGAGGCGCATTGGTTGTTTGGTGTACCGGCAGAACGCATCCATGTGGTGATTCACCCGCAGAGTGTGATTCACTCCTTGGTCGATTATGTCGATGGCTCGAGTTTGGCGCAGTTGGGCAATCCCGACATGCGGGTGCCGATTGCCCATGCGTTGGGACACGCCGCGCAGGAGCCGGCGCGGATGAACTCGGGAGTGAATCTGTTAAACTTGGCCAGCGTCGGACAACTGACGTTTTTTGAGCCGGATTTGCAGAAATTTGCCAATTTGCGTTTGGCGTTTGACGCGCTCACAACGGGCGGCGCGGCGTCGATTGTGCTCAATGCGAGCAATGAAGTGGCCGTGGCTGCGTTTTTGGACGGTCAAATCGCCTTTTTGGACATCGCGCGGGTCAACGAGCAGGCGCTCAATGCCTTACATCCCGATGCGCCGGATAGTTTAGAGGCCGTTTGTGCCGTTGATGCGCAGGTTAGAACGTGGGCGCATGCGTATATTAAAGCGTCCATTCAATAGTGACAGACCATGTCAGTCTTTGGCTTGGTCTGCGATAGGAATATTATATGATCGAGTTTTTCTCCTTTTTAGTCGCCATCTTGGTGCTGGTGACCATCCACGAGTGGGGACACTATTGGGTGGCCAAACGTGCGGGCGTGGCGATTGAAAAATTCTCCGTCGGTTTTGGCAAACCCTTGTACACCTGGAAAAACCGTGAAGGCACGGAGTTTTGCATCGCTAGCATTCCGCTGGGCGGTTATGTCAAAATGCGTGGCGAATACAGCATAGCGACCAAAGAGTCGCAGTCACAGGCCGTTGCAGGCAGCTTTGCTTCGCGCTCGGTGTGGCAGCGCATGGCGATTGTCGCGGCCGGTCCGCTGGTGAACTTAATTTTTGCCGCTGTGGTCTTTGCGGGGCTGCAATATGGCACGGCGAAAATGCCTGCGCCAGTGTTGGCCTCGCCGAATACGCAGTCGGTATTGGCACAAACCGGCATCAAAGATGGCGATACGGTGCTGCAAATCAATCAAGAGCCGGTTAAAAACTACGCAGATGTTCAAACTACGGTGATTAAAACCCTGTTGGATCAAGGCAGTATCACGCTGAAATGGCGCGACACGGCAGGCAATGAGCACACCAGCTCGCCATTGTCCTTGGCTCAGATCAGTTTGGATCAACAAAATTGGCAAGAGCAGGTTGGTTTGGCGCTGTACCAAAAAAATGCGCCGATTGGTCTGGTGGTGGCCGGTTCTCCGGCGGAGCAGGCGGGATTGAAGGTCGGTGATGTTTTGATCGGTGTCAATGGCGTTCGTGCCAGCGGCAATCAAATTTTGAATACCATTCATGCCAGTCCGAATCGCGTGGTGACCTTGATGGTTCAGCGCCAAAACGAAACTTTTTCTGCGGAAATCACGCCGAAGGCCGAAACGCTGCCGGTCAATCAACCCGGACAAGCTCCAATCACGGTTGGGCGTGTGGGTATACAGGTTGCTGCGGATGTGCCGATGGTGACCGAACATCGTGGATTTTTCAAGGCGATTTATTTGGGCGTGAACACCACGATCGAACAAATGGGCTTGAATTTAAAGGGTTTATATAAAATTCTCACAGGCCATTTGAGTGTGAAAAACATCGGTGGACCGGTGACGATTGCCAAGCATGCGGGCAATAGCGCACATGGCGGCTTCACACAATTTCTCGGTTTTTTGGCCGTATTATCCGTCAGTCTTGGAACGTTAAATTTATTGCCAATTCCTGTATTAGACGGCGGTCATTTGGTATACTACGCCGCAGAAGCCGTCCGAGGGCGGCCTTTGCCAGAACAATTTTTAGTGGTTGGACAAAAAATAGGCTTTCTACTGTTGCTGCTACTGATGGGTATTGCACTGTTCAATGACGCGCATTGGTTTGCGTGATCCAATTGGAACACATCGCATCAGTCGGTTCAGAAAGCCAAAAGACGTTAACTCATATGGAAAATAGGAATAACATGTCTGCAAAACAACATACCCTGCGCTTCACACCCGGATATATGGCCATCATCATGGTAGGGGCTTTGGCAGCCAGTCCTGCGTGGGCACAGACCGCGGTGACTGCATCACAGCCCAAAGCAAAAGCCGTTGCGGTACCAGCCAAAGCCACTGCTCAAAAGGCTGCGGTAGGCACAGTCCTCTCGGATATCACGGTAGATGGCTTGGAGCGCAGCGACCCGACCACGGTTTTCAATATTTTGCCGATCAAGGTCGGAGACACGTATTCCAAGGATTCCGAAGCCGTGGTCGTGAAATCCCTATACGACTCGGGTTTATATGAAAATGTGAGTGCGAATTTGAGCGGCTCGGTTTTGCACATCAAGCTTAGCGAACGTCCGGTTATTTCGGAGTTCAAAATCACCGGCATGAAACGTTTGGATGTCAAAGCCTTCCGAGAAACCCTGAAATCGAAAGGCTTTGCACAAGGGATGCCGTACAATCCGGCGGCATTGGAGCAAATCAAAGCCGAGTTGACCCAAGCCTATCGTGACTCCGGTTTGACTGATGCATCGGTGACTACCGAAGTGATTAAACAAGATCGCAATCAAGTCATCGTCAATGTCAAGGTTGAAGAAGGCAAAAGTACAAAAATTCGTGGCATCAATATTGAAGGCAATACCCATGTATCCGACTACACCATTCGTAATCAGATGGAAATGGACAAAAACGGTATTTTCTCGTGGTACACCAAGGACAGCGTTTATTCCGAAGAACGTTTGAAAGCGGATTTGGAAAACATCCGTGCGTATTACTATGATCGTGGCTATTTGGATTTTGACTTCACGGATGTACGCGTGATGCCATCGGCCAAAGGAAATGGTGTGGATTTGAATTTGACGGTCAAAGAAGGTGAACCCTATCGCGTGAGTAGTTTGACGCTGGTCGGCGACACCAAAGGCACACCGCGCGCCGACATTGAAAAATTATTGAAATACCGCATGGGCAGTGCCTATTCGCGTGAAAAAATCAGCAAAATTGTCGAAAATATTCATGATCGTTTGGGCGAAGACGGCTACGCATTGGCTCAGGTCGATGTTCAACCGAAGCCCAGCGCCGATCATACGGTCGATGTCGTCATCGCGGTTAATCCGATGGAGCGCGTGTATGTGCGCCGTGTGAATATTACGGGTAATAGCCGAACGCAAGACTTCGTGATTCGTCGTGAAGTGCGCCAGATGGAAAGCGGCCTGTTTGACGGAGCGAAAGTACGCTTGTCGCGCGACCGTATTGACCGTTTGGGTTACTTTGACAAGGTGGACGTTGAAGTGGTTCCCGTGCAAGGCACTAATAATCAGGTAGATGTGAATTACAGTGTGAACGAATTACCAACCGGTGACTTGAAGCTCGGTTTGGGCTACAGCACCAGTGATAAAGTCACCTTGTCCGGCTCGATTACCGAAAACAACTTTATGGGCAGCGGTCAGTCATTGTCCGTGGCGATTGACACCAGCAAATCATCGCGCAATATCAGCATTTCCACTACCAATCCCTACTTTACCAAAGATGGTATTAGCCAAACGGTGGGTGCGTACTATCGTCGGACCGATCAATCGAAGCTGAATTTGTCAACGTCGGTGTATACCACAGCCGGTCTGAATTTGGTTTACGGCATTCCTTTGACTGAACGTCATCGTTTGTATTTGGGGATGAACCCTGAGTACAACAAAATTGAGTTGGACCAAACCAGAAGTCCTGTGGGTTATTTGGACTTCATGAAAAAGTACGGTAAAGATAAAAATCATTTCATGACCTACGCCATGACCTTGGGCTGGAGCTACGATACGCGTGATTCGGTGGTGATGCCGAGCCGTGGTCAATACCAGAAAGTATTGGGTTCCATTGCGCCGTTTGGTGATTTGAAATACTACACGTTGTCGTATCAGTACCAGCAATATGTGCCGTTGAGCAAGCGCTTCACTCTGGCGTTGAACACCCAGTTTGACTACGGTAAAGGTTTGGGCAGCTCGGTTTATCCGTTTTACAATGGCTTCTTTGCCGGTGGCTTGGGGTCGGTTCGCGGCTACGACAGCAGCACCGTTGGCCCTCGTGAAACCCGGAACCCGAATGATCCGACGCAAACCGGTTATAACTATGTCGGCGGTAACAAACGAGCGATTGCCAATGTGGAATTGCAGTTCCCATTCCCGGGGATGACCAAGAGCAAGGCGGCGCGATTGTTTGTCTTTGCTGATGCGGCCGGTGTCTGGGCAGATCAAAAATCCAGCGCCTATGTGGCAGGTAGCGAAGGCATGCGCTATTCAGCCGGTTTAGGGTTGCTGTGGGCATCGCCAATTGGACCGCTGAAATTCAGCTATGGTATTCCGATCAAGAAAAAAGCGGGTGATGAAGAGCAACGTTTCCAATTCCAGATTGGTACCTCGTTCTAATCTGCTATGATGCAGGCTGTATCTGTTTAATGTATATGAATGAACATGATGATAAAGGTGGAAGTGATGAATGCAAGAAAATGGACGAATAAATGGGCAACTCAAAAAGTCGCGGTTGGTTTGGCGATCGCTTTGGCGCTTCCGTCTTTTTCGGCGATGGCTCAGGACTTCAAGGTTGGTTATGTGAGCTTGGATCGACTGCTGGCCGAATCGGCGCCTGCAAAAAATGCCCGCGCGACTTTGGATAAAAACTTTAAATCGCGCGAGCGCGGTTTGGAGCAAAAGGCCGCAGACATCCGCAATAAGCAACAGGTTTATGAGAAAGATTTCCCCAAGTTGACTGATGAGCAACGCGCACAACGCGAAGCCGAAATCGGCAAGGCGGTGGAAGCGTTTGACGTTGAGCGTACTGCGTTTGAGACCGAATTGGCCCAAGCTCAAAATAAATTGCTGCAAGATTTACTCAAAAACGCCAATACAGTGATTCGCGACATCGCGGAAAAAGATGGTTATGATCTGGTGGTGCAAGAAGCAGTGTACATCAAACCGCAATACGACATGACCCAACGTGTATTGGAACGTTTGAAATAATGCAATCGGAGCATGGGCCATTGTTGGTTGTTTTAGTCAAAATGACCCATGCGGGAAAGTCAGGTAGATGAGTACGGTAACTTCATTCAAGCCAGTGTTGGTTCAACCACAAGCACTGGCTGATTTATTTTCAGCGGTACAAGCACAGATACATTTGGCGTCGGGCGTGGCTTTGGGCGATGTATGCATTACGCATGTGGCACCCCTGAATCTGGCAGGTGCGGGCGCGTTTGCCTTTTTGAGCAATGCCAAAATGCGCGCGCAACTTCTCGATTGTCAAGCGAGCGTGATCGCCTTGAGCGAGGCCGACTACGAATGGTTGCAGACCCAACCGACATTTAACGGCACACAGACCACGTTTGCCGTTTGCCGTCAGCCGTATGCTTTGTATGCGATGGTGGCGCAACGCTGTTACCTGCCTCAAGCGCCACAATCAAGCGAAATTCACCCGACGGCGGTGATTGCCGATACGGTACAGATCGGGCAAAATGTGCGGATTGGCGCGTATGTTGTGATTGAAGCCGATGCACAGATTGGCGATGGCGTGGTGATTGAATCGGGAGTGCGCGTCGGTACGCAGGTACGCATTGGTGCGCGGACACGAGTTTATGCGAACGTCACGATTTATCAGGGTTGTGAAATTGGCGAGCGTGGTGTGATTCATGCCGGTACGGTGATTGGCTCGGATGGCTTTGGCTTTGCCCCGACGGGCAATGGCTGGCAAAAAATTCCTCAGGTTGGCCGCGTGATGATTGGCAATGACGTGGAAATCGGCGCGAATACCACGATTGATCGGGGTGCGCTGACCGATACCGTGATCGAGGACGATGTCAAAATTGATAATCTGGTGCAGATTGCGCATAATTGCGTAGTCGGTGCGCATACGGCGATTGCGGCCTGTGCGGGCATTGCCGGTAGCACGATCATTGGCAAGTCCTGTATGATTGGGGGTGCGGCCATGCTGGGCGGGCATTTGACGATTGCCGATCATACGGTGGTGTCCGGTGGCACAGCGATTACCTCGGACGTGACAGTCGCAGGACAATATACAGGGGTTTACCCAGCCAGCACACATCGCGAATGGGAACGAAATGCTTCGTTGGTTCGTCATCTGGCGGATTTGCGTAAGCGGATTCGTGGTTTGGAAAGAAAATCTGAGCATGTATCAGATACAGAAAATAAGTAAGCATTGAGAGGCAGACATGAGCTTGACTATGACAGATTCGGGGTACGACATTAATGAAGTGGTAAAACGCTTGCCGCATCGTTATCCCTTTTTATTGATTGATCGGGTGATTGAGGTCGAGCCTCAAAAGCGTTTGGTGGCGATTAAAAACGTGACCATGAACGAGCCTTTTTTCGTGGGACATTTCCCGAAACGGCCGGTGATGCCGGGCGTTCTGATCATGGAGGCATTGGCGCAGGCGTCTGCATTGCTTTGGGTGAACGAATTGCATCCGGATGCCATGTACTATTTCGTGGGTATGAACAATGTCCGCTTCAAGCGTCAGGTTGAGCCGGGCGATCAATTGGTGTTGGAATCGCGCTTGACCAAAGTGGCGCGTAGCTTCGCGTATTTTTCGACGTGCGCGAAAGTAGACGGCGTGGTTGCGGCAGAAGCCGATTTGATTTGTACCTACCGAATTGAAGCGCCTGCATCCAATAGCTAACATTTAATTAAAAATAAACGGTTAATTATGAGCACACAAATCCATGCAACCGCATTGGTTGACCCGAAAGCACAATTGGCCGAGGGTGTGAGCGTTGGTGCGTACAGCGTGATCGGACCGAATGTGGTCATCGGTGCAGGAACGCAGATTGGCTCGCATACGATCATCGAGGGACACACCACGATTGGCACGGATAACGTCATCGGCCATCACATTCTACTCGGTGGTGTACCGCAGGATAAAAAATACGCGGGCGAGCCGACCCGATTGGTGATTGGCGATCGCAATACGATTCGCGAGTTTTGCAGTTTTCACTTGGGCACGGCTCAGGATGAAGGCGTCACCATTGTTGGCAATGACAACTGGATCATGGGCTATGTGCACCTGGCGCACGATTGCCGTGTGGGCAACCACACCATTTTGGCCAGTAATGCGCAATTGGCAGGTCATGTTTATGTGCAGGATTGGGCGATCATTGGTGGCATGACCGGCGTACATCAGTTTGTAAAAATTGGCGCACATGCAATGGTGGGCGGCGGCAGTATTTTGCTCAAGGATGTGGCGCCGTATGTCATGATCGGCGGCAGTCCGAGTGCAGCCTTTGGCATTAACTCGGAAGGTCTGAAACGCCGTGGCTATACGCCGGAGCAAATTTCTGCGATCAAACGTGCGTATAAAATGGTATTTCGTCAAGATTTAACCACCGAGCAGGCGGTTGAAGCCATTGATGCGGCAGCGCTGGCCGACCCCGACAATGCGGCGGTGATGCGTGTGATGTCTGATTTTTTACGCATTTCCGATCGTGGAATTACCCGATGAGGGTGATGGCTCAACGCATTGGCTGAGTTAAAACATAGGCTGAGTCAAAAAAAGCGGCCGATCGTGGGCGTGGCGAGAAATGATGAATATGGCGGGCAGTGCCCGCCGAATTTTTGATATTGAATGAATGGGTGTCATGTACGCAGAAACGGTGAACTTGGTTTTGGTGGCGGGTGAGTCTTCGGGCGATCAGTTGGCGGCGGTGCTGCTGCAAGGCGCGCAGGCCAACTACGCGCAGGTCAACAGCGCGGGCATTGTGGGCGAGGCCATGCAAAAGCAGGGCGCGCAGTCATGGTGGCCATCGCAGTCTTTGGCGGTGCGCGGCTACTTTGAGCCGATTCGCCATTTGCCTCGAATTCTGAAGATGCGAAGCGAATTGATTGAGCGCGTGGTGAGCCAGCGTCCAGATGTGTTTATCGGCATTGACGCGCCGGATTTCAATTTGGGCGTAGAAAAAACGGTGCGCGCCAAAGGCGTACCCACTATGCACTATGTCAGCCCGTCCATTTGGGCATGGCGTCCGAAACGCATTGAAAAAATTCGCCAAGCGGTCGATCATATGCTGCTGATTTTTCCGTTCGAGCAAAAAATTTATGATGAGGCGGGTATTCCCGCAACCTATGTCGGTCACCCGTTTGCCAAGCAAATTCCGTTGCAGGCTGATACCGCTGCGGCACGTGATTTGTTGAATGTGTCTCAAGAAAGTTTTTGTCTGGCGTTATTGCCTGGTTCGCGCGCATCGGAAGTCAGCTACAACGCGCCGAATTTTTTCAAAGCCGCTCAGTTGATTGCGCAGCGTGCGGGTACGGCGCAGGAGGTGCAGTGTTTGGTCCCGGTGGCGCATACCAATTTGCGTCCTGAGTTGGAGCGAATTGCTCGCGAATGCGCGCCGAATCTATCGATACGCTGGTTTGACGGGCAGGCGCGCAGTGTGATGGAGGCGGCGGATGCGACCATCGTGGCCAGTGGCACGGCCAGTTTGGAAGTTGCTTTGTACAAAAAACCATCGATTATTTCGTACAAAACGTCATGGTTGTCGGCGCAAATTTACCCGAAAGTGGCCTTGCAGCCGTGGATTGGCTTGCCGAATATCCTCATGCAAGAATCCTTCATCCCCGAAATTTTGCAAGACGACGCGACCGCCGAGCATTTGGCCGATGCGTTGTTGCACGAGGTCAATCGCTACGCGGTGAACGCGACGATTCACGAGCGCTTGCTCGATTTGCACCATTCGCTGATCGCTGATACGCCGAATCTGTGCGCGCAGGCAATCGAAACCGTGCGTCGCCAAAGTCGCTCAACGCAAGCGTGATGGATGGCGTGATGCAGAGTGAACTGTTTTCGGTGGTGGTTTCTGAATGGGACTCAGTCGGGCAAACACGCGTCATTTGCGGCGTGGACGAAGCAGGGCGCGGCCCGTTGGCCGGAGCCGTGTTTGCCGCAGCAGTGGTTCTGAATGAGCCGATTGCAGGTTTGGCTGACTCAAAAAAACTGAGTGCGAAACGGCGCGCGTATTTGGCGGATCAGATTCGCGCGCAGTCGGCCGCGTGGTCGGTGGCCAGTGCCAGCGTCGCGGAAATTGACGAATTGAATATTTTACAGGCCAGTATGCTGGCGATGACGCGCGCCGTCAAAGGTCTGAATATCCAGCCCGACTGGGTTTGGGTGGATGGTAATCATTATCCGAAAGGTCTGTCGGCAGCGCGTTATGCCGGTCAGGCGATGATCAAAGGCGATGCTAAGGAAGCGTGTATTTCCGCCGCCTCGATTCTGGCGAAAGTGGCGCGTGACACCGATTGTCTGCGGCTGCATGCGCTTTATCCTGAATATGGTTTTGATCAGCACAAAGGCTATCCGACGGCGGTGCATTTGCAGGCCTTGCAACGTCACGGCGTGACGCCGGAGCATCGTATGAGTTTCGCGCCGGTGCGCACCTTGCAATTTAAGAGCAAATAATATGTTGATTTCATCCAAAGACAATCCGCAAGTCAAAGCACTCAAACGTCTGATTCATCAGCCCAAACGCACGGACACCTTGATGGCGGTCGAGGGCGTGCATGCCTGCCAACTATTGCTCAAGCATCAAAGCGCAGAGGCTGGAGCCAGTTCAATCGCACGCGTCTGGGTCGGCAGCTCGGCGCTGGATAATACAGAGGTGCAGCAATTGCTGCGTGTGGTGTCGGTACAAGGCGCTCCGGTGATTGAATTGGCCAACGCGGTATTTCGCGACATCAGCAGTTTGGAGCAGGGCGTCTCCTTGATTTTTGAGGTGAGTAGACCGCAACAGTTTGCGCTACCGACTGAGGCTGTGACCGGTAATGTGATGTTGCTCGACGGTATTCAAGACCCCGGCAATATGGGTTCCATCATTCGCAGTTGTGCGGCTGCGGGTCTGAGCGAAATTTGGCTGAGTGAGCATTGCGTCAATCCGTATTCGGCCAAAGTGCTGCGCGCCGGTGTGGGGGCGCATTTTGGTTTAACGATTCGCGAACGCATTGATTTGCGGGCGGCGGTTGCGCAACTCAAACAAGCCCATATCCATGTGTGCGCCACCAGCTCGCATACAACGCAAAGCATTTATGTGCATGATCTGAACCGCTCCATCGCATGGCTGATGGGCAATGAAGGCGCGGGATTGAGCGAGGCATTACTGGCGCAGGCCGATGCGCGTGTGACCATTCCGATGGCTCTGGGCGAATCCTTGAACGTGGCGGCGGCGACAGCCGTGTGTCTATTTGAGATGGTGCGTCAGCAAAAATGCTGATGGAAGCGTGATTTTGGCAATAAAAAAGCAAGTCGGTACGACTTGCTTTTTATATTTTGACGGGTATTTCAGCCCAAGAATTTCGCGGCAATCGCCCAGGAAATCGCGGCGATAAAAGCGGACGCGGGGATGGTCAAAATCCATGCCCAAACGATATTGCCTGCCAAACCCCAACGCACAGATGACGCCTTCATGGTGGAGCCTGCACCCAAAATCGCACCGGTGATGGTGTGGGTGGTGGAGACCGGAACGCCCATGGCGGTGGCGGTAAACAGGGTGATCGCACCGCCGGTTTCCGCACAGAAGCCACTGACCGGCTTGAGTTTGGCCAGTTTTTGTCCCATGGTTTTAACGATACGCCAGCCACCGAACATAGTACCAAAGGCAATCGCGCCGAAACACGAGTAGCCGACCCACAGCGGCAGAGGATCGTTGACGGTCAAGGCGCCGCCCGCCAATAAAATCAGCCAGATGATGCCCATGGTTTTTTGCGCGTCGTTACCGCCGTGCCCCAAGCTGTACATGGCCGCAGAGAACAGTTGCAAACGACGGAACCAGCGATCCACTTTGGCCGGTGCCGTTCGGAAAAACAGCCACGACACAATCAGCATCAAGGTTGAACCCAGTAACAGCCCCAAGGCCGGTGATAAGAAAATAAACAAAACGGTTTGTAAAATTTTGTCGGCGATGAGCACGCTAAAGCCGCTTTTGGCCACTGCCGAGCCAATCAAACCGCCCATCAAGGCATGTGATGAAGAGGATGGGATGCCGTAATACCAGGTGATGACATTCCATATGATGGCACCCATGAGCGCGCCGAGAATGACATATTGATCCACCACCGAGGTTTGGATGATGCCTTTACCAATGGTGGCGGCCACTTTGTGGGGTAAAACGTAAAACGCGATGAAGTTGAATGTGGCAGCCATGATGACTGCGTGGTGCGGCTTTAGAACGCCGGTGGAAACGACGGTGGCAATCGAGTTGGCCGAGTCGTGAAAACCGTTCATGAAGTCGAATATCAGTGCCAGAGCGATGAGAAAAATCATCATGCCCAGTCCGATGTGTAGCGAGTTAGACATAGTTAACCTCTGAAAAATGGTTGAGTGAAAACGGATGGAGGCGCTTACGCGTTTTCAACCATGATTCCTTGCAGGATATTGCTGACGTCTTCGCATTTGTCGGTGATGGATTCGAGCAATTCATAAATCGCTTTGTATTTGACCACGCTGATGGCGTCGGTTTCCTCGCGGAACAGACGCGAGAGTGCGGTGCGCATGACGCGATCGGCTTCTGATTCGAGGCGCTCGATTTCAGAGGCCAGACGGATGACTTCAGTGGTGTTCTTGGTGTCTTCCAAATAGTTAACGGCCAGTTCAAGGCGTTCGCAGCAGGCGAGAATGATTTCGCAGAGCTTTTGGGCGTTTTCGGAAGTTTGGGTGACGTGATACAATGAAACGCACTCGGAGACGTCTTCCATCATGTCGATAACGTCGTCCAGGTTGGTCACGAGTTTGAGAATGACGTCGCGATCCAGTGGCGTGATGAAGGTTTTGTGTAATAAATCGACTGTTTCGTAAGTCAAACGATCCGCTTTTTTCTCTTTTTCACGGATGCTTTGGATGTGTACTTCGGCGTTCTCGATGTCCTGAAACAATGTCACCATTTCTTTGGCAGTGGCGGTCATCAATGAGGCATGTTGGTTAAAGAGCGTGAAGAATTTACCTTCTTTCGGCATAAAACGATTAAACATGGTAAAACCTTTATTCGTAGATAGTTCGTTGAGTAAAGTGAAACGTTAGAAAAACGCAGGTTGATTTGATGACGCATTCATATTTGTCACAAATTTGTAATTTGTCGCCATTTTAACTGAGGAAATTCCTCTTCGGATGGGATTTGCGCGGAAATACGGGGGTTTGTTGCTCAAAACACAAAAGATTTTGAGCTGAACCGAGGTTTTCCATGATGGCTGTGAAAGCGGTTACATAAGGAAGCACGGAATAACCCCTACCGTCTGCGCTGGCGATGGGCGTGATGAGTAACGAGGCGTGGGGCGCAGTCTATGGTCATTTCATAGACAAGCGTCACAACAAAGCTAATCACGCGCCCATCTTCAGCCCGAAGGGTTCTGGCAAAAACACCCAGAACTTTGTTGCAGAATAGGGGCTGTCGTAGAGCGACTACGACCCCTATCCTGCGCCGCGTTCTGAATGTTTTTGCTCAGAACGCAGACTGGTTTGGGTTGTTCCGTGCTTCCTTAAGTATATAGAAACGGTTTGGAATGGGGTTACGGGCGTAAAACGCCGTTGGCGCATGAATGATTTCCAAGCGTGAGCCAAATAATGTGCCTCCTACTTTGAATGATGATTGTATGACAGAAAACGAACAAGCCAAGGCATCATCCACCGAGTCAGCGAGCGTGGCTCAGGCGTTTGATCCGAGTGAATTGCTGGCCTCTTTGCCGCATTTGCCCGGCGTGTATCGTCACATCGGTGCGAATGGTGAGGTTTTGTATGTGGGTAAAGCCAAGGATTTGAAAAAGCGTGTTTCGAGCTATTTTCAAAACCGTACCGGACTGTCGCCACGCATCGCGCTGATGCTGCAAAAGGTGGTGCGCGTTGAGGTCACGGTCACGCGTACCGAGACCGAAGCCTTGCTGCTTGAAAACAATTTGATCAAAACGCTGACACCGCGCTACAACATTCTGTTTCGTGACGATAAATCCTATCCGTTTCTCAAAATGACGCGGCACGAATTCCCGCGCATGGTTTATTACCGTGGTGCAGTGGACAAGGTGCATCAGTATTTCGGGCCGTTTCCCAATGGCTACGCGGTTAAAGAAAGCATCAAATTGCTACAAAAGGTGTTTCGCCTGCGTACCTGCGACGAAACTGTGTATCGCAACCGCTCGCGCCCATGTATGCTGTATCAAATCGATCGATGCAGCGCGCCGTGCGTCGGGTTGATTGACGCGAAACGCTATGCCGAAGACGTGGCCGACAGCGTGAAATTTTTGCGGGGCGAGTCGGATGAGGTACTGCATGATTTGCAGGCAAAAATGCAAACGGCGGCGGGCGAATTGAACTTTGAATCCGCCGCGCTGTACCGCGACAAAATTGCGGCGTTGTCCAACATGATGAAGCAGCAGGCCGTGGAATCTACCGGCGATGACACCGACGCCGACATCATCGCCGTGGCACAGTCAGATGCGCGCTACTGCGTCAATTTGGCGATGGTGCGTGGCGGGCGGCATTTGGGCGACAAAGCCTTTTTCCCACAGCACACGCAGGACTGCAGCGAGCAGGATGTATTGGACGCCTTCATCAGCCAACATTATCTGAGCAGTGCCGCGCCGCGCGTGATCATCAGCGCGATTTTACCGTCGGCGAGTGTGCGCGAATTGCTGCATGAAAGCATTGAGCGGCAATTGATTTGGGTCAAACAGCCGCGCGGACAGCGCAAAATTTGGCTGGAAATGGCGCTCAATAATGCGCAATTGGCACTGTTGCGCCGCCTGCAAGAATCCGCCAGCGCCAAGGCGCGTACCGAGGATTTACTCAAAGTTTTGCAGATGGCACTGGAATCCGACGAAGAAAAATCCGATTTTCGTGTGGAGTGTTTCGACATCAGCCACACCTCGGGCGAGGCGGCACAAGCCGCCTGCGTGGTTTATCACAACCACGCCATGCAGAATAATGAATACCGCCGCTACAACATCAAAAACATCACCGCCGGCGATGATTACGCTGCGATGAAACAGGTGCTACAGCGACGCTACGAAAAAATTGCGTTGCTGCAAAGCGAGGATAATGACGAGTTTGCCAAACACATGCCGGATGTAGTGCTGGTCGATGGCGGTAAGGGGCAGTTGTCCGTGGCGCGTGAGGTATTCGAAGGTTTGGGGCTAGATTTGAGTGTTTTGGTCGGTGTGGCCAAAGGTGAAGGGCGGCGCGTCGGCTTGGAAACTTTGGTT
Organism: Puribacter membranae; assembly: GCF_055380425.1. Taxonomy (NCBI): domain Bacteria; kingdom Pseudomonadati; phylum Pseudomonadota; class Betaproteobacteria; order Burkholderiales; family Burkholderiaceae; genus Puribacter; species Puribacter membranae. The sequence continues at coordinate 1,138,213 of NZ_AP040167.1, read as the reverse complement.
TTTGCCGACGGGCGAGCCGAGGTGAAACTTGGCAAGCTGTCGCCCGCGTTGATGTTGATCGCGCAGATTCGTGATGAGGCGCATCGTTTTGCGATCACGGGAATGCGCGCGGCGCGCGCGAAAGCGCGCAATGTGTCGCGGCTCGAAGAGGTTGAAGGCGTGGGGGCGAAACGCCGCTCGGCCTTGCTCAAACGTTTTGGCGGTTTGGCCGGTGTCAAAAACGCCAGTGTGCAGGATTTGGCGCAAGTTGACGGAATTTCCGAAAAATTAGCACAAGAAATCTACAAACAGCTACACGATGACGGACGAAGCGATTAAAATTCAGTTATCCAATTTTATTTTTAATGATTGATATTTCAATTAGAAAGTTTGCCATTTATGTCAATGAATGTTCCTATTATTCTCACGTGGGCGCGGGTGATCGCGATTCCTTTACTGGTGGCGATTTATTACGCGCCTTTCAGTGACTACGCCATGATGCGCGATGTGCTGGCGACGGTGCTGTTTGTGGTTGCCGCCGTGACCGATTGGTTGGACGGTTATTTGGCGCGCAAGTGGAACCAAACCAGTGCGTTTGGTGCGTTTCTCGATCCGGTCGCGGATAAATTGTTGGTCGCGGCGTGTTTGATTGTACTGGTGCACGATCAGCGTGTGCATGGCCTGATTGCATTGATTATCATTGGTCGTGAGATCACCATTTCCGCCTTGCGCGAATGGATGGCCAGCATCGGCGCACGCACGGCGGTGGCGGTGAATCAGTTGGGCAAATGGAAAACAGCGGTGCAGATGGTTGCTTTGCCGATGCTGTTGTTCAACAGTGTATTTTTTGGCATAGATACCCGTCTGGTGGGCACTTGGTTGATCTACATTGCCGCCGCATTGACCGTGATTTCCATGGTGGTGTATTTGAAAGCGGCGTATCCGACCTTGCGTGAACATGTGTGAGATTGATTTTCTCTATTGTCTCGATAGCGATATTTCATCATAAATACTACATATTCTTGTTTGACGGATAAAATTTTTTAGGCTATAGTCTTGCGCATGACTGAATTTTTCACTCCCCTCTTCTCGTTGCGATTGCTGGCTTCTTTGTTGCTAAGATGCCAGCCGTTGTTTGCGCGTACGAATTGAGGATACAGGAATTTATTTAGAATTGTTCAGTATCCAAAGTTTATCAAACCTCGGCAAATTTTCAGCAAACGCTGTGCCGAGGTTTTTTGTTATGGTGTTTGCAATATTTTTTAGTTAATTAAAGAGACAGGTGCAAAATGAACGACACATTTCGAACTTTAGACCCGGCAAAGAAGTACCGCCCATATCCGCAAATTAAACTGGAGAATCGCCAGTGGCCGAACAATACATTGACCCATCCGCCGATCTGGTTGTCTACCGATTTGCGCGACGGCAATCAAGCCTTGATCGACCCGATGGACATTGATAAAAAATTGCGTTTGTGGGATTTGCTGGTGCGTCTGGGTTATAAAGAAATCGAAATCGGTTTCCCGTCTGCATCGCAAATCGAATTTGACTTCGTGCGCCGCCTGATCGAAGAGAACCGCATCCCTGAGGGTGTGACGATTCAGGCATTGACCCAAGGTCGTACCGATCTGATTAATCGCACCGTTGAAGCTATGGCAGGCGCGAAAACCGCGATTGTGCATGTGTACAACGCGACCAGCCCGTTGTTCCGCGAAGTAGTATTTGGCAAAAATCGCCAAGAAACCATTGATCTCGCGCTCAAAGCAGTGGACGACATCAAGGCTGCGGTCAAGCAATACCCGCAAACCGAGTGGAAGCTCGAATATTCACCGGAAACTTTCAGCATGACCGAGGCTGATTTCGCGGTGGAAATTTGCGCGGCGGTGATGGAGCGCTGGGGCGCGACACCGCAAAACAAAATGATTTTCAACTTGCCGGCGACCATCGAAGTTTCTACCCCGAACGTTTACGCCGACCAAGTGGAATACTTTCACAAAAACCTGCCGAATCGCGACAGCGTGTTGATCAGTCTGCACCCGCACAATGACCGTGGTACAGGTACGGCGTGCGCCGAATTGGGTATGCTCGCAGGCGCCGACCGCGTGGAAGGCTGTTTGTTTGGTAACGGTGAGCGCACGGGCAACGTCTGCTTGGCCAATCTCGCGGTCAACCTCTGGTCGCAAGGCATTCACCCAGGCGTGGACTTCTCCAACATTATGGAAGTGGTGCAAGTGGTCGAGGAATGCACACAACTGCCGGTCAGCCCGCGTCATCCGTGGGCGGGTGAACTCGTGTTCACCGCCTTCTCTGGCTCGCACCAAGACGCAATTAAAAAAGGTCTGACCCGTCAGAAAGAGCGCCAAAGCACAGCCGGTAACGAAACGGTGATGTGGGAAGTACCGTATTTGCCGATTGACCCGGCTGACCTCGGTCGTGGTTACGACGCAGTGATTCGTGTGAACGCGCAGTCAGGCAAAGGCGGCATGGCCTACCTGCTTGAGCGCGATTACGGCTTTGAACTGCCGCGTTTGTTGCAGGTTGAAGTCGCGCGTGCGGTACAGGTTTTGGCCGACGAAACGGGTAAAGAATTGACCAGCGAACAAATCTATGGCGTGTTTAACAAAACCTTCGTGGAGCCATCGGATAAAGTGCGTTACGTCAAACACAGCATTGAACACCAAGACGGCGTGGAAACCATTTCCGCCACCATCGTGGTTAATGGCGAAGAAAAAGTTATCACGGGTCAAGGCAATGGACCGTTATCCGCGTTCGCCTCTGCGTTGAACCAAGCATTGGGTACGAAATTCTCCGTGACGCAATACTCGCAACACGACATTCACCCAGAAGTGGGTAATACGTCGCAAGAGGCCGTGTGTTATGTGCAGGTTGCGCATCCGGACCAAGCGCCGACTTACGGTGTGGGCTTGCATTCGAACATTGTCACTGCGTCCTTCCTCGCCTTTGTTGCGGCGATGAATCGCAACAGTGCTTTGGCTTAACGATGATGTTGATGTACGGTCAATCATTCTTTGATAAAAAATTTCAACGGAATGATTGACCAAATTCAAAACGCCTTGTATAATTTCAATTCTTGATTTTTCAAAAGAAAAACAAGTGTTTGGCCAGGTAGCTCAGTTGGTAGAGCAGCGGATTGAAAATCCGCGTGTCGGCAGTTCGATTCTGCCCCAGGCCACCAGAATTGATACGGCTCACAGCGATGTGAGCCGTTTTTATTTGGGCGAGATGAGACAAAATATGAGACGCCGTCTAATAGGGATGATAAAACCACTTCGAAGAGAAGTGGTTTTATGCTTTCATGACAGTGGTTCAATCGTGTATTCGACCCCCATGCGGTGCTGATCTTGTGCGGCGATTTTGATGGTATTGTCTGCGACATTGGCGGTTTCGACGCAAATAAAGCGTTGGTAATCGTCGTCATTTAAATCGGCCATCTGCGCGGCAATCTCTATCCACGGATTCCATACCACGGTTGATTGGCTGCCTGTGCTGCGAATCCGGATGCGCCGTTGCCATGCGTGATCGTGTATCTGAACTTCACCTGAACTATTGAGATAAATGCGATCCACTTCTTGCTCAACTTGAATGCTTCCGTCTTGCGTGCGTAGGGTGTTTTGTCCGGCTTTGGATTTGTCGATATAGCGCAGTTGTTCCAAACCAACGACCTCCGTCCGCGCGATGTCACCGACTGCGAAATAGCTGTGAATCGCTTGTGAAATGCTCATCGGCTGCTCGCTCAGATTGTGCGTGCTGAGGGTGAGTTTGAGCGTTTTACCGATAATAATCTCCAATTCGAGCGCGAACCGATGCGGCCAGAGCGTCAATGTGTCGGGGCTATCATTCAATCCGAGTACCACGCGCGTTGCGCCATCACTCAATGATTCGGTTGTGTGCAGTTGCCACAGGCGGGTGCGCGCGAATCCGTGCGATGGACGGCCTTGGTTTTCAGGATCAGCACCGAACCATGGCCAGCACAGCGGAGCACCGCCGCGAATGGCTTTGCCTTTTTGATAAAAGGCTTTGTCGCTGAGAAACATCAATTCATGGGTCGTATCGTGGGGGCGGTAGGATAGTATTTGCCCACCGTAGAGGCTGATTTTCGCAGTTGCATGCGCATTGTGCAGGTGAATGATCGGCAGCTCGCCGAGGCCGTTTTCGATGTGCAATTGTGTGTGTGCGTGTGCGATGGCAAAACGCTGATTCAGTGCGGCGAGTTCGGCTTCGTTCATAGGGTTTCCTCAAACCTTTGGGCTAAAAACTGAGGCAATTATAGCGCAAGCATCCATCTGCTTTACGGTATCATTCGGTATTCTTCGCTATTTTCAGACTGATGTGAGCACGCTTATGAGTACCTTGAATAAATTTTTGGATCATCCGCAAAACACCTTGCTGGTGGTGGATGGTTCGAGCTTTTTATACCGCGCTTATCACGGCCTGCCCGATTTGCGCAGCCCGACGGGCGAGCCGACCGGCGCGCTGTACGGCATGATTGCGATGCTCAAACGCCTGCGCCACATCGTGCCGACCGAGCACGCCGTGTGCGTCTTTGATGCGAAAGGCAAAACCTTCCGCGACGATTGGTACCCTGAATACAAAGCGAATCGCGCGAAAATGCCCGATGATTTGGTGGCGCAAATTGAGCCGATCGAGCAGGCGGTGCGTGCGCTGGGTTGGCCGGTGGTGATTCAGGACGGTGTAGAGGCCGATGATGTGATCGGCACATTGGCCGAGCGCGCGCAGCAGGCGGGCTGGCGCACGGTGATGGCGACGGGGGACAAGGATTTGACCCAGTTGGTCAACGCCGAAGTGCTGTGGTTCAATACCATGAGCGGCGACGCGCTGGACGAGGCGGGCGTGACGGCGAAATTCGGTGTGCCGCCGGAGCGCATGATTGACTACCTGACGTTGGTGGGCGACTCGGTGGATAACGTCCCCGGCGTGGACAAAGTTGGTCCGAAAACTGCGGTGAAATGGCTTACCGAATACGGCACTTTGGACAATATCATTGCGCAAGCGGACACCGTCAAAGGCAAAGTCGGCGAAAATCTGCGCGCGGCGCTGGACTGGATTCCACAGGCCAAACGCCTCGTGACCGTGGTGCGCGATTTGGATTTATCGCCGTCCTTGCCCGATTGGCAAAATGTGCGCTACAACGGCGCGGACACCGCCGCGCTCAAAGCGATTTACACGCGCTCGGGATTCAGAACGTGGTTGAAAGAGTTGGAGGATGCGCCTGTATCGAATGAGGTCAAAAACAACACGCACCACGATGATTTATTCGCCGAGCCATCTGAGTCATCCGCACCATCTACACCATCCGGCAAAGCGACACAAACATTGCCAACAAAACCCAGCGAGCCAAGCGAACCTGCTGAATTGACGCCGTTTCACGCTCAGGTCACGATTGTGAATACGCCCGAGCTGCTCGATGAATTGCTGACACAGATTACTCAAGCCGATTTGGTCGCGCTCGATACCGAAACCACTTCGCTCAATTCATTCAAAGCGCGCTTGGTCGGCCTATCATTTGCGGTCACGGGCGATGCGGGTTGGTACGTGCCGGTGGCGCATGAGGGCATGCAATCGGTGGCGCAGTTGGATTTGGATACTGTTTTGGCGAAACTCAAGCCGTGGCTGGAAAATCCCGATCAGCACAAAATCGGCCAGCATTTGAAATACGACCGTCATGTGTTTGCCAATCACGGCATTGTGCTCAACGGCGTGGTACACGACACGCTGCTCGAATCCTATGTGCTCGACTCCACGGCGCAGCATCGTCTGGATGCGATTGCCGCGCGCTATATGCACGTCTCCAGTCTGTCGTATGAGGATATGTGTGGCAAAGGCGCGAGCCAGATTCCGTTTGCGCAGGTAGAGATTGACAAAGCCGCACGCTACGCGGTTGAGGATGCGGCTCTGTGCATTGCACTGCACGCCATTATGTACCCGCAGATCGCGGCGGATGCGGGATTGAAAACCGTGTACGAAACCATCGAGCTGCCTACCGCCGAGGTGCTGTACCGCATGGAGCGCAACGGTGTGTTACTCGATGTGAACGAATTGCATGCGCAGTCGCACCATCTGGGACAGGCATTGTTGGCATTGGAACACACCGCACACGAATTGGCCGGACAGCCGTTTAACCTCAACAGTCCGAAACAAATCGGCGAAATATTCTTCGAAAAACTCGGCATGCCCGTGGTGAAAAAAACCAGTAAAGGCGCGCCGAGCACCGACGAAGAAGTGCTGCAAAAACTCGCCGAGGACTATCCGCTGCCCAAAGCCATGCTCGAATACCGCGGCCTGTCCAAACTCAAATCCACCTACACCGACACGCTGCCGAGCATGATCGAGCCGAGCACGGGGCGGGTGCATACCAATTATGCGCAAGCGGTCGCAGTGACCGGACGCTTGTCCTCGAACGAACCGAATTTGCAAAACATCCCTGTGCGCACCGAGCTGGGGCGTAAAATCCGCACCGCCTTTATCGCGCCGCCGAATAGTGTCATGATGTCGGCCGACTACTCGCAGATCGAACTGCGCATCCTCGCGCATTTGTCGCAAGACCCCGGGCTGCTGGACGCATTTCGAGATGGCGACGACGTACACGCGCGTACCGCCGCGCAGATTTTTGGCGTTGAGCTGAAAGACGTTTCGTTTGACCAGCGGCGCATGGCCAAAGTGATTAACTTCGGCCTGATTTACGGCATGAGCGCGTTTGGCTTGGCGAATAACCTCGGTATTTCACGCACCGCTGCGCAGCAGTATATGGATCAATACTTCATCCAGTACCCATCCGTGCTGCAATTCATGGAAACCACCAAACAGTTCGCGCGCGAGCATGGCTATGTGCAGACGCATTTTGGCCGCCGCCTGTATCTGCCCGATATTCACAATCGCAATGCGGGCAAACGCCAAGGCGCTGAACGCGCCGCGATCAATGCGCCGATGCAGGGTACGTCTGCCGATCTGATTAAACTCGCCATGGTGCGCGTGCAGCGTGAATTGGACGAGCGCAAACTCGGCGCGAAACTCATCATGCAGGTGCATGATGAACTCGTGCTCGAAGTGCCGGAAGCCGAGGTCGAATTGCTCAAAAAACTGATCCCCGAATGCATGGCCAATGTCGCGCAACTCTCCGTGCCGCTGGTGGCTGAAGTGGGCGTGGGCGATAACTGGGAAGCGGCGCATTGAGTGATTCCGATCATGCATTCATTGTATTGAGGCGAGCGCGATCATGATTCAAGTTAAAAGCCCACAGGATATGAAACGTTTGCGCCGTTTGGCTTTATCGGCACAGGGTTTGCTCCAAAAACAGCCCTACGGTCGCGGCTTAGTGGGCGTGCGTCAAGCGATCCAGCACATCGGCTATGTGCAGATTGACACCATATCGGTGGTCGAGCGCGCGCATCACCATGTGTTGTACTCGCGCGTGCCCGATTTTGACGTTGGCATGATCAATCAGGTCTTGCAGGAGGGTGATGTTTTTGAGTATTGGGCGCATGCGGCGGCATTTTTGCCCATGACGGATTTTCGTTTTTCCTTGCCATACAAACAGGCGATCAAAAGTGGTCAAACCCATTGGTATCGAACCCGTAATACGCAATTGATGCATGAATTATTGGCGCGTATTCGTTCCGACGGCCCGATTCGCTCGCGAGACGTTGAGAGCAGTCGTTCCAAAAGCAGTGGTTGGTGGGACTGGAAGCCAGCCAAAAAAGCGCTGGAGCAGTTGTACATGGAAGGTGACTTGATGGTCAGTCGTCGTGAGGGATTCCAAAAAGTCTATGATTTGACCGAGCGTGTATTGCCTGCGGATGTGGACACCCGTATGCCCACTATGGCCGAATTTGCCGAACACATGATTGATCAGCAACTGCGCTGTCATGGCGTGATTTCACTCAAAGGTTTGAGCTATCTGCGGCGCAGAACAGCGCTGCGTGAGGCAATCAAACATTCGGTTAATGAGCGCTTGGCGCAGCGCACAGTGGAACAGATACAATTGAGCAGTGGCGAGGTGTTGATTGCGCCGACAGGAGCGTTTGAGCGTCCGCTGCCCAAAGTGAGCAACCGCATGCGCATACTCTCGCCATTTGATAACAGTGTGATTCAACGCGATCGGCTTAAGACTTTGTTTGACTACGATTATCAAATTGAGTGCTATGTGCCGGAAGCCAAACGTCAATATGGTTACTTCTGCCTGCCGTTACTCTACCGCGATGCGTTTGTCGGGCGGGTTGATTGCAAGGCGCATCGAAAAGAACGCTGTTTGGAAGTCAAAGCCCTGTATTTTGAGTGGCATGAGCTGGAAGAAGATGCGCTACTCAATGCGTTTGTCGAGGCAATCCATGAATTTGCGCGGTTTCAGCAATGTGAGCGTATTGCTTTAGGTAAAGTCCAGCCGCCGCACTTGGCCGAGCCTTTGCGTGCGGCGCTAACGTTTTGACGCATAGAGGAACCATAAAAATCTTAATAAACTGAGGGTTTTTACAATGAACAATACGAAATTAAATCGGGATAATTGTTTTTTGTCGCGTGATTTAGATATATGTAATGATCGCGGAGAGCTTGTCGCAGTAGCTACGATACTGATCGGAAAGCCAGTTGAAGATAATGACAGTGCATGGTCGTGTAGTTACAGTATTTCAGGCATCGCCGAACTGAATGACTCAACCTATCGTGTAAAAGGTATTGATTCAATTCAGGCACTTTTTGGGGTATTCTCGGTGATAGAAGGTACTCTTTCTAGCACACAAATTGTTCAACAAGGTTTGCTGCAGTGGTGTGGCAATAATAAAGCTCCCTTCTTACGATAAACGTAACTCTTCTATCCAGAAGGTAGGGTGGGTAAACTCGATTGCCCGCCCCATGTTTCAAAAAATAATGGCGCACAAATCAATTTTTGCACACCCTACAGTTAAAACCAGATAACCGGTGAATACCTCAAAAATACGGATTGCGTTTTCTAGGGTGCATTTCGGGGTTTGCTCGCTTTTACTCAAAAAAATCAAGGCGATAAGCCCTCACAAAACGTATAATAACGACTATTCAAATTGCCCTTTCACCCGTATTTCTTAGGAAATCTCATGTCTGTGATTACGCTTTTGCACGGTTCGCGTGCGCTCTCTGGTTTTCGTGTGTCCAATCTGCTGGGTAAAATCGCACCGCAGTTCCCGCAAATCGAGGATATTCAGTCACGTTTTGTCCACTATGTGTGGTCGGATGCGGCTTTGTCTGAAGAGGACTTGACCATTTTGCACGGCTTGCTGGCGTATGGTGAAGCGCACCAAAGCAACGCATTTGACGAGGTGAGCTTGACCGTGGTGCCGCGCATCGGCACGATTTCGCCGTGGGCGAGTAAAGCCACGGACATTGCACACAACGCGGGTCTGACGCACATTCGTCGCATCGAGCGCGGGATTGAGTATGGCTTGGTACTGGGCAAGGGTTTGCTCGGTGGCAAAAAAGCCTTGAGTGCAGATGAGCTGGCGGCAGTGGCGCAGAGCATGCACGACCGCATGACTGAGTCGTGGTTCGCGGGCGAGTATGACGGGCATGAGTTGTTCCTCGAATTGCCAAATCAGCCGTTGCAAACGATTCCTCTGTTGAAAAACGGTAAATCGGCGCTGGCTGAGGCCAATGTTGAATTGGGTTTGGCGCTGTCCGAGGATGAAATGGATTATCTGGTCGATGCGTACCAAAAAGTTCAGCGCGACCCGACCGATGTGGAATTGATGATGTTCGCGCAGGCGAACTCGGAGCATTGCCGCCACAAAATTTTTAACGCGGACTTCATCATTGATTGCGAACAGCAGCCGATGAGCCTGTTCAAAATGATTCGCAACACACACCAGCTACACCCTGAGGGCGACGTGGTGGCGTATGACGACAATGCGGCGGTGATGCAGGGCGCGGTGGTGGAACGTTTTTACCCCGACGCGAACGGTGTGTACCGCAGCAATACCGCGTTGACCCATACCTTGATGAAGGTGGAAACGCACAATCACCCGACCGCGATTGAACCGTTCGCCGGAGCGGCGACGGGTTCGGGCGGGGAAATTCGCGACGAGGGCGCGACCGGACAGGGCAGTAAGCCGAAATCCGGCTTGACCGGTTTTACTGTGTCCCATCTGCATTTGCCCGACGCGCCACGTCCGTGGGAGCAAAAATATGGCAAGCCGGAGCACACCGCCAGTCCGTTGCAAATCATGTTGGCTGGGCCGATTGGCGGCGCGGCGTTTAACAATGAATTCGGCCGTCCGAATCTGACCGGCTATTTCCGCACATTTGAGCAGCAGGTCGGCGATGAGGTCTACGGCTATCACAAGCCCATCATGATCGCGGGCGGTATGGGCAATATTGATGCGCAGCACGTTGGCAAGCGCGATTTGCCCGAAGGTGCATTGCTGATTCAACTCGGTGGCCCGGGCATGAAAATCGGTCTCGGCGGTGGCGCGGCTTCGTCCATGAACGCGGGTGCGAACAGCGCGAAGCTCGATTTTGATTCGGTGCAACGCGGCAACCCTGAAATCCAACGCCGTGCGCAAGAGGTCATCGACCGCTGCTGGCAACTCGGCGCGGACAACCCGATTCTGTCGATCCACGATGTCGGCGCGGGCGGTATTTCCAATGCCTTCCCTGAGATTGTTGATGGCGCGAAAAAAGGTGCGATTTTTGATTTGGCGAAAGTTCAGTTGGAAGAATCCGGCCTGTCGCCACGTGAAATCTGGAGCAATGAGGCGCAGGAGCGCTATGTGCTGGCGATTTTGCCGCAGCATTTGGATTTGTTTGCGCAGATGTGCGAACGTGAGCGCTGCCCGTTTGCGGTTATTGGCACGGCCACCGCCGAGCGGCAATTGCAAGTTTTGGACACACGCGAGGGCGTGGTCAATCCGCAAGATCCCGTGCAAATGCCGATGGAAGTTTTGCTCGGCAAACCACCCAAAATGACCCGTGATGTACAGCGCGTGACGCAGAACAGCACGCCGGTGGATGTGGTCGGTTTGGATTTGAACGAGGTCGCGCTGAACGTATTGCGCCATCCAACCGTGGCGAATAAAAACTTCCTGATTACCATTGGTGATCGTACCGTCGGTGGCTTGACCGCGCGCGATCAGATGGTCGGGCCGTATCAGATTCCGGTGGCCGACTGCGCCGTGTCGCTGCGCGACTACGCGGGTACGCTCGGTGAAGCGATGGCCATGGGTGAGCGTACGCCGCTGGCGGTGCTGGATGCGCCTGCGTCGGGACGCATGGCGATTGCCGAAGCGATTACCAATATCGCTGCTGCGCCGATTGAGAAAATCAGCCAAATCAAACTCTCGGCCAACTGGATGGCGGCTTGTGGCGTGGCGGGTGAAGACGCGAAGCTGTACGACACGGTCAAAGCCGTGGGTATGGAGCTGTGTCCTGAATTGGGCATTTCGATTCCGGTTGGTAAAGATTCGTTGTCGATGAAAACCACTTGGTCGGACGCGGGCGCGAGCAAAACCGTGAAATCGCCAGTGTCGTTGATTGTGACCGCTTTTGCACCCGTAACAGATGTGAACGCGACGCTCACGCCGCAGTTGCAAAAGTCCGATGAAACCACGCGCTTGTTACTCATTGATATCGCGGCGGGCAAACAGCGCATGGCGCAGTCGATTCTCGCGCAGGTGAGCGGGCAGGTCGGCGCGGCGAATGATGTGCCGGATTTGGACGATGCGCAGATGCTGAAAAATGCGTTTGCCGCTTTGCAGGCTTTGCGCGCGGCGGGTCATGTCTTGGCCTATCACGATAAATCGGACGGGGGCTTGTTCGCAGCGGCGGCGGAAATGGCGTTTGCCGCACAAACTTCGGTGGCGTTGAATGTCGACCTGTTGACCGTTGATCCAAACTCCGCTGATGCAGGCGATTTCAAAATCAATGGCGTGCAAATCGCGGTTCAGCGTGATGAGGCGTTGATGAAAGCCTTGTTCAACGAAGAGTTGGGCATGGTTCTACAAATTCGCAAAGACGACACCACCGCGGTGATGGATATTTTGCGCGCGCATGGTTTGGGCGCACACAGCCATATCGTCGGTCAGGTGATGGATGTGGCGCAGGAAAAAGCGGAATTCTCGGTGTGGCAAGACGGCGAGGCGAAACTGCAACTGCCGCTGGGCGTGATGCATGCCGCATGGCAGGAAACTTCGTTCCATATTGCCAAGCTGCGTGACAATCCGGCCTGTGTTGAGCAGGAGTACGGACGCGCGCCACAGGCCTTGACCCCGAAATTAACCTTCACACCGGATGCGGCCGTTTCTGCGCCGTATTTGGCGATGAGTGCGAAGCCGAAAGTCGCCGTTTTGCGCGAACAGGGCGTGAATGGTCACGTCGAGATGGCGGCGGCATTCACGGCGGCCGGTTTTGAAGCGGTGGACGTGCACATGAGCGATTTGCTCGCGGGGCGCGTGCATTTGCAGGACTTTAAAGGATTGGCGGCGTGTGGCGGCTTCTCCTATGGTGACGTGCTGGGTGCGGGCGAAGGCTGGGCGAAAACCATTTTGTATCACGATGCGCTGCGCGATCAGTTCGCCGAGTATTTCGCGCGTCCCGATACCTTCAGCTTGGGCGTGTGCAATGGCTGCCAAATGATGAGCAATCTGAAAGGCATCATTCCGGGGGCGGAACATTGGCCGAAATTCGTGCGCAACACCTCGGAGCAGTACGAGGCGCGTTTGGTGCAGGTCGAGATCACCGAATCACCGTCGATTTTATTGCAGGGTATGGCGGGAAGTGTGCTGCCGGTGGTGATTTCCCACGGCGAAGGGCGCGCGAGCTATGCCGATGCGGCGGATTTGACCGCGGTGCAGGCGCAGAATAAAGTGGCTTTGCGCTATGTAGATGCGGCGCATCAAGCGACCGAAGTCTATCCGCAAAATCCAAACGGCGCGCCGCTGGGATTGAATGGCTTTACCACCACCGATGGTCGCGTGTTGATTATGATGCCGCATCCTGAGCGCGTGTTCCGTAACGAACTCTTCTCATGGAAACCGCAGGATTGGGCAAATTTGAACACCTCGCCGTGGATGCAGTTGTTCCAAAACGCGCGCCGCTGGGTGGGTTAAACTGACTGATAGGCATAAAAAAGAGGCGTTTTAAACGCCTCTTTTTGTATGGTAGATACTGCGATTACTTCCAGCAATCATTATCCAGTTTATCGCTCAAACCGCTGATGGTACGGCTTTTGAACACAGGATTATCCGAGCCGGATTTGAGCTGCGCGCTGTAATCTTTCCATGCGGCAATGGCGTATTTGGACAGCAGTAAAATCGCAACCAAGTTAATCAGCGCCATAAAACCCATGGACGCATCAGCCATATCCCAGACCAGTGGCAAGCTGCCGGTCGCGCCGAACATCACCATGCCCAGCACCATCAGGCGGAAAATCATCACCACGGTTTTGTTCTCCTTGATGAATTTGATGTTGCTCTCGGCATAGGCGTAGTTACCAATGATCGAGGTGAAGGCGAACAGGAATACCGCGATGCCCATAAAGCCTGCGCCGCCGTTACCACCCATGTGGTAGTCAACTGCCGCTTGGGTCAGAGCCGCGCCTTTCGCACCGGTGCCCGGTACATAGGCATCAGAGAGCAAAATGATGAATGCGGTGGCGGTACAGATCACGATGGTGTCGATGAATACACCGAGCATTTGCAACAGACCTTGATTCACAGGGTGCGGTGTGGAGGCGGATGCGGCCGCGTTGGGCGCGGAACCCATACCGGCTTCGTTCGAGAACAGACCGCGTTTGATGCCCATCTCCATCGCTTTTTTAATACCTGAACCGGCGGCACCACCAAGAGCGGCTTCACCGGTGAACGCGTGGCTCAAAATTGTGCTGATCACGCCCGGCAGGTGCGAAAAATTTACGATCAAGGCATAAAAGGCAATTAGCAAATAGGCAATAGCCATGACCGGAACCAAAATTTCCGCGACGCGACCAATCCGTTTAACCCCGCCGAAGATCACCACGCCGGATAAGGTAACGGTGATGATGCCGGTCAAGGTTTTGTCCAGACCAAAGCCGTTGTATAGCGCATCGCTGATTGAATTGCTTTGTACGGCGTTAAACACCAAACCAAAGGCCAGCAACAAACTCAGGGCAAAGGCAATGCCCAATGGACGCGAGCCTAAGCCTTGCTGAATGTAGTAGGCTGGGCCACCGCGATAGGTACCGTCGTCATTTTTGACTTTAAAAATTTGTGCCAATGTCGCTTCGACAAAGGCCGAGGCCATGCCCAGCCATGCCGTCACCCACATCCAAAAGACCGCGCCCGGCCCGCCAATGCTGATGGCCGTGGCGACACCCGCGATATTGCCCGTGCCGACGCGACTGGCCAAACCGGTGGCAAATGCTTGGAACGAACTGATCTGATTCGGGTCTTCGGGTTTGGCGAATGTGACCTGTGTCGCGCGTTTGAGTGCACGAAACTGTACGAAGCCAAAGCGCACGGTGAAATAGATTCCCACCGCGAGCAGCAGATAAATCAATACATAGCCCCAAAGGACATCGTTGATGGCGTTAATAATATTGTGCAGTGTCTGCATGTATTTCTCCTTTGTGGATGAAACGGCAATTATGGTTTTATTTTAATAACGGAGTACTGCTTTTGAAGGATCAATTTTGGTGCATTGAATTCAATGATGGGCAATATGAGATTAAATGAACCGAAGCAGGGCGCTAATTTACCATTTATGGATGAAATGTGTTTGTTATTTTTATGTAAATTTTGTTAAAAAATATATTTTTATGGCTTTTTTATAGAGTTATTTTTTATTTTTTAAGATTTTATTGAAAAAGAATGCTCGTTCGATAAAAAACAACCCCGCCAGAGGCGGGGTTGAAAATCAATCAACATTTGAATTACTGTGCGGCAGGCTGACCGACAAACACTTCCACACGACGGTTTTGCGCACGGCCTGCTTCAGTCGCATTGCTGGCGACCGGTTGAACCGAGCCTTTACCTTCGGTGCTGATGCGGCCAGCGTTCACGCCTTTGGCAACCAAGTAGTTTTTGGTGCTGTCGGCGCGGCGTTGTGACAGCGGATAGTTAATCGCGTCCGAGCCAGTGTTATCGGTGTGACCAACAATGCGTACGGTCGTGGTGTTGTTCGTGTTGAGCGTGGTCGCAAAGGTATTCAATACCGTTTGCAAACGCGGCTGAATATTCGCTTGATTGACCGCGAAGCCTGCGTCGGCCGGAATGTCGAGTTTCAATTGATTGTCCGCCGTGCGGGTCACATCAATACCTGTGCCGGCGGTGGCGGTTTCCATCGCCGCGCGTTGTTTTTCCATTTGGTTATTCCAAACATAGCCGCCCAATGCACCGACTGCCGCCCCGATGGCTGCATCACGACCGACTTTATCACTGCCCGTGGTTGAGCCGATGATGGCGCCTGCAGCTGCACCGGCCAATGCGCCAATGCCTGCGGAAGCAGCGGAACCAGGAGGGTTCATGTTACCTGTTGCACAACCTTGCAGAGCCAGCGCGCCGATCACAACGGAAGTCAGTAATACTTTTTTCATATAAATCTCCTTATCAATGGATTCTGCTGGGTTTTACCATCATGACGAGTGTCGTTGACGGTTCAGCGTCATGAGCAACAACACACTCGGAGTGTGCTGGGTTGACATTGTAGTTTAATTCTATTGATTGTGCTGTGAGCGGGCGAAATTATCTTATTTCTCAAATGCTTATATTCATTTCATGAAGTAAACATGGAGATTATCCGAATATTAATGAGGATTTACCGTCAGATTGATGCATGAAAAATCCCCAGCCAAGGGCTGGGGATTTTGTATTGCTAAGTTAAGCGGTTGGGCAATTACATCATGCCGCCCATACCACCCATACCGCCCATGCCACCCATATCAGGCATTGCTGGTTTTTCTTCTGGAATTTCAGCGATCATGCAGTCGGTGGTCAAGACCAAACCGGCAACCGATGCGGCGTTTTGCAACGCAGTGCGGGTCACTTTGGTTGGATCCAAAACGCCTTGCTCAACCAGATCACCGTATTCGCCAGTTGCAGCGTTGTAACCGTAGTTACCGGTGTTGCTCATCACTTTGTTGACGATCACGCTTGGCTCGTCACCGGCGTTCAACACGATTTGACGCAATGGCTCTTCCATCGCACGCAGTACGATTTGGATACCGGCGTTTTGCTCAGCATTGGCGCCAGCCAAACCAGCGATGGCCGCACGCGCGCGCAGCAATGCAACGCCACC
Organism: Puribacter membranae; assembly: GCF_055380425.1. Taxonomy (NCBI): domain Bacteria; kingdom Pseudomonadati; phylum Pseudomonadota; class Betaproteobacteria; order Burkholderiales; family Burkholderiaceae; genus Puribacter; species Puribacter membranae. Next base: position 1,121,965 of record NZ_AP040167.1, on the reverse strand, counting down.
GCCCGGCACAATGCCTTCTTCCACAGCCGCACGGGTTGCGTGCAATGCGTCTTCTACGCGGGCTTTTTTCTCTTTCATTTCAACTTCGGTAGCAGCGCCGACTTTGATCACCGCAACACCGCCGGCCAATTTGGCCACGCGTTCTTGCAATTTTTCGCGGTCGTAGTCAGAGGTAGACTCTTCGTATTGTGCACGGATTTGTTTCACACGCGCTTCGATGTTGGCAGACACACCTGCGCCATCAATGATGGTGGTGTTTTCTTTGGCGATTTCTACGCGTTTGGCTTGACCCAAGTGCTCCAAAGTCACTTGTTCCAAAGTCAAACCGGTTTCCTCAGCGATCACGGTACCGCCGGTCAAAATTGCGATGTCTTCGAGCATGGCTTTACGACGGTCGCCAAAGCCAGGGGCTTTTACAGCGGCAGTTTTCAGGATACCACGGATGTTGTTCACAACCAGAGTCGCCAATGCTTCGCCGTCAACGTCTTCGGCGATGATCAACAGTGGACGGCCTGATTTGGCCACTTGTTCCAACGCTGGCAACAGGTCACGGATGTTGGAGATTTTTTTGTCGAACAACAAAACAAATGGGTTGTCCATTTCAACCACTTGTTTTTCCGCGTTGTTGATGAAGTACGGTGACAAGTAGCCACGATCAAACTGCATCCCTTCAACCACGTCCAATTCGTTTTGCAATGATTTGCCGTCTTCAACGGTAATCACGCCTTCTTTGCCCACTTTGTCCATGGCTTCGGCGATGATGGTGCCGATGGATTCGTCTGAGTTCGCAGAAATAGTTGCGACTTGAGCGATTTCTTTGTTAGAAGAGGTCGGTTTAGAGATTTTGCGCAATTCTTCGATCGCAGCGGCAACCGCTTTGTCGATACCGCGTTTCAGATCCATTGGGTTCATACCGGCGGCAACGTATTTCATGCCTTCGCGTACGACGGATTGTGCCAATACGGTTGCAGTAGTGGTTCCGTCACCGGCGTTATCCGCGGTGCGTGACGCCACTTCTTTCACCATTTGCGCGCCCATGTTTTGGAATTTGTCTTTCAATTCCACTTCTTTGGCCACAGACACACCGTCTTTGGTCACGGTAGGGCCGCCGAAGCTGCGTTCCAAAACCACGTTACGGCCTTTAGGGCCTAAGGTTACTTTTACTGCATCGGCCAAGACGTTCACGCCTTCAACCATTTTTGCACGGGCTGCATCACCGAATAATACTTGTTTAGCTGGCATAACTTTTCCTTCGTAAATGTTTGACTATAAAAAGTAGTTGTACTTGTGTACGTACTTTTCGATTAGTTTTGGATCACACCCATGATGTCTTCTTCGCGCATCACGAGCACTTCGTTACCGTCCACTTTTACGGTTTGGCCGGCGTATTTGCCGAACAACACGCGGTCGCCTACTTGGACGTCCAAAGCAACTTGCACGCCTTGGTCATTGCGTTTGCCTGGACCGACGGCCAAAACTTCGCCTTGATCCGGTTTTTCGGTCGCGCTGTCAGGAATTACGATGCCAGACGCTGTGGTGCGCTCGGCTTCAACTCGTTTAACAATCACTCGGTCGTGTAACGGACGAATGTTCATGGAAAGCTCCTTAATCCTCAAAATAGGTTTAAAATCAAATAGATAAAGCTGAAAAAACTTGGGGTGGTGCTGTTTTCAGAGAGAAATTAGCACTCTCACCCTCTGAGTGCTAATTATGATGGCTGAATGTGATTATTTCAAGGGCAGGCGTAAAAAATTATGATAATCATTCTGGCTTTATAATGAGGTGGTCGGGTTAAGCCATAAAACAACAATGAAATAACGATGAAACAACGATGACAGCATCGAACCCAATATAAGGAGTACCCAAATGAGGACGCGGTGGTTTGGCTGGTTTTTGTGTGGATTTTTAGGTTTTGGCTGCGGCGCGGCGATGGCTGCGGATGACATGATTGAGTTTGCCATGGATTTGCACAGCGCCAGCGGCGATCTGTCTGCGGCACAAAAACAGGATTTGCTGGCGCAGGAGTGGCGTGTGTTAGCGCTTTATTATCCTAAAACCACGACGATGGGGTTGAATTCCAGTTGGAGCCGCTGCGGATTTTTATCAACCCCATGCCTTCAGTCCGATACAGAGAACGTTACTTTACCTGCCTCGGCGGTACGGCGTGAGGGTGAGGTGCTGCATTTTGCTTTACCTAAGCGTTCTCCTGAACGGGGATTTTCGCAGTTAGAGCACGTGATTGTGCGGACTCAATTAAACAGAGAGCGTGATCCGTTTACGCTGGAGTTTTCCGCTGCCTTGGGTGCAGAGGGTGAGGGAAGTGCGCATTTTCCTGTGGTTTTGAATGGCGGTGCTTATTTATTAACAGGAACGATGCATGTGCAAGGGCGCTCGTTTACGGGTATGCCTGGGTGCAATTTATCGCTGCCCGTCGAGTGCGTCGGCTGGGATGAGGCCAAAGGGCGTTATACCTTTCGAACTCGGCATCCGTATGCCTTGTATTTTCAAATTTTTAATCCGCAGAATGTATTTGACCTGCCGGCGAAAGAGCTGAAAAAACCTTATCCGAGCGCGCTGGCTCAGGTGGATATTTACAGAGCGCAGATGTTTGAACAGCGCAAGGAGGGTCGGCACATTACCTTGATTAATATTGAAGGACGACAGTCTGAAAGTAAGGGGCAAGGGTGCTTTTCCAATGATGTGGTGTATCAGATTTTGTGGGTGGATCAGCAGCTGGTTCGCTATCTGCGTCGTTATCCTGACCCGAATCAATGTGTGGGTCATGTCGATGATCTGGAGTGGGGGGCAAAAGGTGAGCTTCTGATGTATTCGGGGATGCGGGTTGATTGGGTCAATCATGGCTCGCGCGTGACTTACTTTGATTGGAATACCTTCTGCGAAAAAATTGACAGCACTGCATTTCAAAAATGTAATGCTGCGCCAGCCACCGCAGCCAAAATCGCTGAAGTCCGCGCGCAGGCGCAAAAAGTGCGGGCGTGGTTCAAATAGCTGTATCTAACGGAATGGATCAGCGGTTGTCTTTTTCTTTTAAAAATAAGAATTTTTGTTGCAAGTTTGTGTAAGTGCTTTTATCGTAATGCTCCATTGAGCTCAAAAAAGTTCAATCGGTGGGCAACAGTCACGGTAACCCCGTGGCTTTGCCCGATCAAAACGAAGTGAAGGCTTTTCTATCCGAAAAGTACTTGACAGTCTTTACCTGTATTAGTTAAGACTTAATCTGACGTTTTGTTTATCATATAGGAAACAAAGGAGTCAGAAATGAACACTCAATCAAGTCACAAGATTATCAAAAATAAATTAGGTTTGCTCAATTTAGCCCAAACTTTGGGCAGTGTCTCAAAAGCCTGCAAGACGATGGGATTTAGTCGAGACAGTTACTATCGGTTTAGAGATTTGTATGAGCGCGGAGGTGAGGCGGCGTTACAAGAAATCAGTCGCCGTAAACCGATACTCAAGAACCGTATCGACCCGTCAATAGAAGAAGCGGTGGTCAACTTCGCCATAGACAAACCCGCGTATGGACAGCACCGAGTGAGCAATGAATTACGCAAAGTTGGCGTATTTGTTTCAGGTGGTGGCGTTCGTTCCATTTGGTTACGCCATGACTTAGAAACCTTCCAGAAGCGACTCAAAGCATTATCAGCCAAAATCGCACAAGACGGCATCATACTCACAGAAGACCAACTGTTTGCACTCGAACGTGCTCGCGAAGAGAAACAAGCGCATGGTGAAATCGAAACCGAACATCCAGGCTATTTGGGTTCGCAAGACACCTATTACGTCGGCACGATTAAAGGCGTGGGGCGGATTTATCAACAAACCTACATCGACACTTACTGCAAGCTGGCGATTGTCAAACTGTATCAACAAAAACACGCCATTACTTCGGCTGATTTGCTTAATGACCGTGTGATACCGTTCTATGAGGCGCACGACATACCGCTGTTACGCATCCTTACAGACCGAGGCAGTGAATACTGTGGCAACCGAGAAACGCATGAGTATCAGTTATATTTGGACTTAGAGGACATTGAGCACACGCGTACCAAGGTCAAGCATCCGCAAACCAATGGCATTTGTGAACGTTTCCACAAAACCATACAAAACGAATTCTACGCCACCGCATTTCGGCGTAAAATATACAACAGTTTGGAAGAGTTACAAGTCGACTTGGACGCATGGGTGCTGGATTACAACGAGCAACGAACCCACTCAGGGAAGCATTGCTTTGGTAAAACACCCATGCAAACTTTTTTAGATAGCAAACATATCGCTATCGAGAAACAACTGAATCGGACATTTCAGACAACCGAGTCAGTTTTAGCGACAGCCTAATAACTGTCTGTCAGGTCAAGTCGTGGCTACTACACTTTACCACAAGTGAAGGAGACAACCATGTTGCATGTGAATGCACCAACACACAATCCATTTTATTTGTCCATGGGCGCTTTATCCGCGCCAGCGCTGGCTGATCTGGCGCCATTTTTCAACAATCTTCCCGAAAATTCGTATCAAGACGGCGGCTTTCGCAAACGTCGTTTCAGTGCGTTTGTCTATGAAAACGGCAGCGTGCGTCGCTTACCCAAGCGAGCTTTTGCGCAGTCGGAGGATATTAATCATGGGTCTTAGGAAGCAGAATGCTACAAAGGTTGATCACGAAGTAACTTAAGAATGACTTTATATAAATCAGTCTTACGGTGATTAAACCTAAATTCAGTTTCCTTCAAGTGTAGTAAAAAAGTGTTTTTCGGAACGCCGTTAAACTGCATCAAACGACGTTTGGCATAACTCCAGAATGATTCTATCCCATTTACATGATTAGAACCATTCACAAACTCATCTGCACCGTGATTGACCCGAAAGTGTTTATCAAAGCCGATGTCCACCAAGCCATCATAACCACGCCAGCCATCGGTGTGAATGATACTATTAATATCTGCTTTTCCGCGGATAATGGCTTGCAGACTGGCTTTTGAAGCATTCGGCACAATCTCAGTGTAGATGTTTCCATCGCGTTTGAGTAAGCCAAACACGATGGTTTTACCTGAAGCTCCTCGTCCGCGTTTACCACGTACTCGATGCGGACCAAAGTAAGATTCGTCGGCTTCTAATTCGCCTTTAAGCGGTGAGGCTTGCTGGCAAACAATCGCCAAGCGACGACGAATCTTGAGGTATATGCTGTTGATTGAACGGACGGATATACCGCTTAATGCGGCACATTCGGTTGCTGTTAAATCTAGAGCAAAATACCTTAAAATCTGACGAAACTTTGCTTCGCTAATTTTTGAATGGTTGAAGTACTTGTTTTTCATTTGGTCTCAAGAGCTTAGCGCTTATTTTAATGCGTTTGCTTCCTAAGACCCTAATCATTTTCAAGGCGGCGTGGTGCGTGAGTACGAGGATATGGAGGACGCATGCTGCGCCAGTACCGGTTTTCAGGAAATGATGGCGCACTTTTGTGCGCAGGCGAAGCTGGCCGAGGGCGTGGAAATCGAAATTCATCAACTGCGTATTTTTGCACAACCCAACGGCATGGCCGAGGTCGCACCGGAGGGCGTGCATCAGGATGGCTTTAATCGCATTGGGATGTTCATGATCAATTATGAAGACCTCAATGGCGGCGAAATCCGCGTGCATCAGGCCAAAGACAGTCCGGCTTTTATCGAGCGCCGTTTCCAAGAGGGTGAGTACATTGTGCTCAATGACGCGCTGTTTTGGCACGATGCCAACGACATTCATGCCACGCGCGCGGATCGCCCGGGTAATTATGATTTGTTCGTTGTGACCGCACGTCAGCCGGAATAACGGAATAAGGGAGTTTTATGATCGTTCACGATAGTTTGACGCAGGTAGCGCGCGTGCGTGCGCTGCTGCCTGCTTTGTCACAAATAGCCCCTTCCGGACGCACGCCGGTTTTTTTTGATGCGCCCGGTGGGGCGCAGGTGACGCAACGGATGCTGGATGCGATGACGGGCTATTTGTCCCGCTATAACGCGAATTTGGGCGCGCCGTATTTTTCCAGTCAGCAAACCGTCGCGGTGATGCAGCAGGCACGCGAGTCGGTGGCGGCTTTACTTAATGCGCAGGCTGAGAATATCGTCTTTGGTCCGACTGCGACCAATTTGATGTTTGGTTTTTCGCGGGCGCTGAGTCAAACGTGGCAGGCGGGCGATGAAATTATTGTCAGTGCGCTGGATCATTATTCCAATGTGTCCTCGTGGCAGCGAGCCGCGCAGGATCGCGGTGTGACGGTGCATCAGGTGCGCCTGGATCCCGAAACCTTGGATTTGGATTATGCGCATTTGGCGCGTTTGCTCAATGCGCGTACGCGATTGATCGCGGTGACTCATGCCTCGAATGTCAGCGGTCAGATTGTGGATGTGGCGCGCGTGGTTGCCTTGGCCAAAAGCGTGGGTGCATTGACTTTCGTGGATGCGGTGCATTACGCGCCGCATCATTTGGTGGATGTTCAGGCGTTGGATTGCGACTTTTTGGCGATTTCTGCGTATAAATTCACGGGGCCGCATGTGGCGGCTTTGTACGCAAAAACCGAGCATTTGGAGCGTTTACAGCCGTATAAGGTGGAGCCGGCCGCGTGCGTGAATCCGCATCAGTGGGAGCAGGGCACGCAGAGCTTTGAGGGTTTGGCTGCGTTGAGCGCAACGGTCGAATATTTGGCAGATATGGCTGCGATGGTCGGATTGGCCGGGCATGCAGCTGCGACGGCCACGCTGCGCGAGCGGCTGGTTGCCAGTTTTGCTTGGATGCATCAGCACGAGCAGGATTTGTCGGCGTATTTCTTGGAGCGTCTGGCGGCTTATCCGCAGATTACTTTGTATGGACGGCGCGAAGTGCAGGGGCGCACGCCGACGTTTGCTTTTCAGATTGCGGGGCGTTCGCCGCGCGCATTCAGTGAGTTTTGTGGTCAATACGATGTGTGCGTCGGCGATGGGCATTTTTATGCGCAGGGTTTGGTCACGCTTTTGGGGTTGATGGAGCAAGGAGGCGTGAATCGTTTGGGCTTTTTGCACTACAATACGCGATCCGAAATCGAACGGTTTTTTGAATTGCTCGATGTGTTTTTATCCCAACCCTGAATATTTTCATCATGTCCCTACTGATTGCCCCACCTGTTATCCCTGTTGATCAATGTGTTGTAACCATGCGTGCGCAAGGGATGGTGGTGATGGGGGCGGCCGATGTGTGCGCGGCGGTGGATGTGCCTATGGAGGCGCTCGCCGCGCTCACGCCTGCGTGGGATCGTCTGTGTCGCGATGAATACCTCAAAGACGGCGGACGTTATCGCTTGCGGCGGCATTCGTGCTTTGTCGTGCGTGATGGCGCAGTGTCGCAAACCGAACATCGCGCGCATTATCAGCCGGTGGAGTACAACGCTTTGCACGGCGGTATGCGGCGTTGGTTCGAGCCGATGGAGCAGGGCGTGGTTGCGCATCCGGCATGGCAACGTTTGATTCAGAGCGCGGCGCAGATGTGCTCGGAGGTTGCGCCAGTTGGCGAGGGGGCGGATCAATGGTACATTGAGGCGCATCAGTTTCGCATTGATACCACGGACGGCATTGGTCGTCCAACGCCTGAGGGCGCGCACCGCGATGGGGTTGATTTCGTCATGGTATTTTTGCTCGATCGCGTTGGGATTAAGGGCGCTGAAACCCGCGTATTTGAGGCGGACGGGCCAAAGGGGCAGCGGTTTACCTTGACCGAGCCGTGGTCGTTGCTGTGGATGGACGATGCAAAAGTGATCCATGAGTCCACGCCGATTCAGCCGGTCGATGAGCATGGTCATCGAGACACTTTGGTGTTGACCTTCCGACGGGATGGTTTTTTGGGTGATGATGAACTGGAGTCCTGAGTGCGTGCTCGAGGGCAAAAGCCCGAAAGCCACCCGAAAACTTGCGCTTTCAAGTAAAATAACGCGTTTTAATTAAACTTTGTCACCGCTATGTCTTGAGAGCGGTTCGAATCGGATTTATTTAAGTTATTTACATGAAAAATATACGTAATTTCTCAATCATCGCCCACATTGACCACGGTAAATCGACCTTGGCCGACCGCATCATTCACATGTGTGGTGGTTTGTCCGAGCGCGAGATGGAATCGCAGGTGCTGGACTCGATGGATATTGAACGTGAGCGCGGGATTACGATCAAGGCGCAAACCGCCGCACTCGAATACAAAGCGAAAAATGGTGAAATTTACAATCTGAATCTGATTGACACCCCAGGACACGTTGACTTCTCGTATGAAGTGTCGCGCTCGCTGTCTGCGTGCGAAGGCGCGCTGTTGGTGGTGGACGCGTCGCAAGGTGTGGAAGCGCAAACAGTGGCGAACTGCTACACCGCGATTGAGCTGGGTGTCGAGGTTGTGCCGGTGCTGAATAAAATCGACTTGCCCGCAGCCGAGCCAGCCAATGCGATTGCCGAGATTGAGGATGTGATCGGCATTGAGGCGCAGGATGCGGTGTTGTGTTCGGCGAAAACGGGCTTGGGCGTGGACGAGGTGTTGGAGCGCCTGATCGAGCGCGTGCCGCCGCCGAAGGGCGATCCGAATGCGCCGTTGCAGTGTTTGATTATTGACTCCTGGTTTGATAACTACGTTGGCGTAGTCATGCTGGTGCGCGTGGTCAATGGCACGCTCAAAGCGAAAGACAAAATTCAAATGATGGCGACCGGTGCGCAGCACGGCGTTGAGCATTTGGGTGTTTTCACGCCGAAATCGAAAAATCTGCCGCAGTTGTCCGCCGGACAAGTGGGCTTCATCATTACCGGCCTGAAAGAGTTGTCCGCTGCGAAAGTGGGTGACACCATCACGCATGTGAATTCGCAGGCCAAACCGGCGGCGGACAAACCGTTGCCCGGCTTTAAGGAAATTCAGCCGCAGGTGTTTGCAGGCTTGTTCCCTGTGGAATCGTCCGAGTACGACGCCTTGCGCGACTCGCTGGAAAAATTGAAACTCAACGACGCATCCTTGCAATACGAGCCGGAAGTATCGCAGGCTTTGGGCTTCGGTTTCCGCTGCGGTTTCCTCGGTTTATTGCACATGGAAATCGTGCAGGAGCGCTTGGAGCGCGAATTTGACATGGACCTGATTACCACCGCACCGTCGGTGGTATATGAGGTGGAAATGCGCGATGGTACGATGGTACAGATGGAAAACCCATCGAAAATGCCCGACCCGTCGAAAATCAACGAGATTCGCGAGCCGATTGTCACTGTGCATTTATTCATGCCGCAGGAATACGTTGGCAGTGTGATCACACTGTGTACGCAAAAACGCGGCGTGCAGATTGACATGACTTACCACAGTCGTCAGGTGAAATTGACCTACGAGATGCCGATGGCCGAAGTGGTGATGGACTTTTTTGACAAACTCAAATCCACCTCGCGCGGCTACGCATCGATGGATTACGAGTTCAAAGAATACCGTCCGGCAGACGTGGTCAAGGTCGATATGCTGATCAACAGCGAAAAAGTCGATGCACTCTCCATCATCGTTCACCGCTCAAACGCCGCTTCACGCGGTCGTCAGGTCGCGGCGAAAATGCGCGAATTGATCCCGCGTCAGATGTACGATGTGGCGATTCAGGCCGCGATTGGTGCGCAGATCATTGCGCGTGAAAACGTCAAAGCCATGCGTAAAAACGTGTTGGCCAAATGTTACGGCGGCGACATCACGCGTAAGAAAAAATTGTTAGAGAAACAAAAAGCCGGTAAAAAACGCATGAAACAAGTCGGCTCGGTCGAGGTGCCGCAGGAAGCATTCTTGGCAATTCTACGAGTGGATGACTAAGGGAGAAATCAAATATGTGGTTTGGCACATTATTGTTGGTACTGTTTATTGTTACGGGTATTTTTTGGCTGCTCGATAAATTCATTTTCGCACCGAAACGTCGTGAAGCCGCCGATGCGATCCGCGCCCAAGCGACGGGTGGATATGACGATGCAGTCCGCGCCGCTTTGGCACGCCCCGCGTGGCTCGAATACACCGCGGGTTTGTTCGGTGTGATTGCCTTGGTGTTCGTACTGCGCTCGTTCGTGGTCGAGCCGTTTCGCATTCCGTCCGGCTCGATGTTGCCGAATCTGTACGTGGGCGACTTCATTTTGGTCAATAAATACACCTACGGCCTGCGCATGCCGATCACCAACGACGTGGTGGTGCCGATGAATCACCCGAAAAAAGGTGAAGTTGTCGTGTTTCAATTTCCACCGGACAAATCGCAAAGCTACATCAAGCGCGTGGTGGGTGAGCCGGGCGACGTGATTCGTTATGAAAACAAAGTTTTGACGGTCAACGGTCAAACCTACCATTTGACCCCGAAAGCCGGCGACATTCCGGCAGCCGAATACCCGACCTATCCGAATAGCAATCAGCCGATTTTGAGTCTGATCCTGTCCAAGGCGTCCGAAGAAGGCGCGGTGACGCACGATATTTTGACCATCGAAAAGCAGCCGGTGATCAATGCGAACGAACTCAAACAGTTCCCCTTCGCGGGCAATACTTCGGCCTGTACTTATCTGCCGAACAACACCGGCATTGAATGCAAAGTACCGCAAGGTCAGTATTTCATGATGGGCGATAATCGTGACAACAGCACCGACAGCCGCTACTGGGGCTTTGTACCCGAGCAAAACATCATTGGCAAAGCCTACTTTGTTTGGATGAACTTTGGTCATATGTCGCGCATCGGTCACTCGATTCAATAACAGACAATATGAGAACCAGCACCTCACCGATAGACCGATTGCAAGAGCAACTGGGCTATCGCTTCAAGCAAAAAAAACTCCTGCAACAGGCCTTGACCCACCGCAGCTACGCGGCCGAGCACAACGAACGGCTGGAGTTTTTAGGTGATGGCGTGCTCAACTGCACCATTGCCTACTGCCTGTATCACCAGTTCGCCCAGCTCAAAGAGGGCGAACTCTCACGCATCCGCGCGCATCTGGTGCGACAAGAAACCTTGGTGATGATCGCGCAAGAGCTACAATTACAACGCTATATTTTCCTCGGTGAAGGCGAACTCAAAAGCGGCGGCTTGGAGCGTCCCTCCATCCTTGCCGATGCGGTCGAAGCCATTTTCGGTGCGATTTTTTGCGACGCCGATTTTGCTACCGCGCAGGCAGTCGTGACCCGATTGTTCACGCCGATTTTGCGCGAACTCGATCCCAATACTGCGGGTAAAGATGCCAAAACCCAGTTGCAAGAGCGTTTGCAGGGGCAAAAACTGCCCACGCCCAAATACGAGATTGTCGCGATTGACGGTGCGGCGCATGAGCAACTATTTACCGTCTCATGCGAAATCCCCGCATTGCAGATTCGCACACAAGGCGAAGGCAGCACCCGCCGATTGGCCGAACAGCACGCCGCCAGCTTGGCGATGGCACAACTGAACGATGGCACACCGACTGGCACAAAATCGGCGAAACGTTCATAAGCAGCTAAAAACGGCTAAAATAAACCATTCTTTTCGGTGTGCTGCCGCAGAACGCGCACGAACCATCTAACATCCCCAATTCTTTAGGAAACAACCATGTCAGAAGACATTCAAAACGATATGACCGAATTCCCCGACGACTTTCGCACCGGCTTTGTCGCCATCATTGGGCGCCCCAACGTGGGCAAGTCTACGCTGATGAACGCATTGATCGGGCAAAAAGTCTCCATCACCTCGAAAAAAGCTCAAACCACGCGTCACCGCATCAACGGCGTACTCACGCAAGACAACACCCAATACATCTTCGTCGACACGCCCGGCTTTCAGACCAAGCACGGCGGCGCGCTCAATCGCGTGCTGAACCGCAACGTCTCGCAGGCACTTGGCGAAGTCGATGCCGTGGTTTGGGTGATCGAAGCAATGAAATTCACGCCGCAGGATGAAGCTGTTCTCAAAATTTTGCCCGAAGCCACCCCCGTGATTTTGGTCGTGAACAAAGTCGATCAAATTGAAAAGAAAAACGATTTACTACCGTTTTTACAAAAAATCTCCGAGCGCTTCAACTTCAAACATATCATTCCCGTGAGCGCGAAAAAAGGCGTGCAAACGCAAGTGCTGCTGGACGAAATCAAACCACTGCTGCCCGAAAACCCGCCGTTTTTCGATGAAGACGACATCACCGATCGTCCAACCCGCTTTTTGGCGACCGAAATCATCCGTGAAAAAATCTTCCGCCTGTCGGGGGACGAAGTGCCGTATGGCTGCACCGTCACCATCGAACTATTTACCGAGGAAAAAAACCTCTACCGCATCGCCGCCGCAGTTTTGGTTGAGCGCGACGCGCACAAAGCCATGATCATTGGTAAAGACGGCGAACGCATGAAACGCATCGCCTCCGAATCGCGGCAGGATATGGAAAAACTGTTCGGCTGCAAAGTGTTTCTCGAAGTGTTTGTCAAAGTGCGCTCGGGCTGGGCGGATAATGAGGCGAGTTTGCGGAATTTGGGGTATGAGTGAAGTTGAATAGCTTATTGGGTATGTGATAATGGACAAAGAGCCCGTCTATACGCAATGGGAACGGTTTCTTTCTCCTAAAGTAATGCAAGAGCGGCTAATTTCTGCCTCCCTCTTACTGCCTATGAGATTCTGAAAGAATCAATTATTGATCGAATTCGTTCGTTTTATATGGTTGGTTGGAATATTGAAGATGGAGAGATAATTGGCAGTGAATATAAATTAAAAGTACTTTCATTAAATAATAGTGTTTTGTATGCATCACTTAGTTGGTTGCGGACTCGAGGTGCCATTAATCAAATAGATCTCGAATCATTTGAAGCTCTTAAGAAGCTTAGAAACTCTCTTGCTCATAATTTACCTAAATTAGTTTTACAAGGTATAAATTTTAAAATTGAAGATAACTTTCAAAAGCTGTTCGATCTGCTGAGAAAAATTGAAGTGTGGTGGATAGTGGAGTTTGAGATTCCCACCAACCCTGATTTTGATGGAAAAGATATTGATGTAGACAAAATTACTCCGGGTCCCATAATCATGATGCAGATGATGTTAGAGGTACTCTCAGGAAATGAAGACTTATTGAAGCATTATAAGGAACATAATCCCCCGAGTGTAGAGTAGGAAATTTTGGTGTTATCGAGAGGTTTTGTTGGTCGGGTAATACCCCCTAAAAAAGCCAGCACCTAAAAGTAGAACCCTTTAAACTAACCCAAAGGAGTTTTACATGAAAGTATCCAAATTCAGCGACAGCCAAATCGCCAGCATTCTAAAACAAGCCGAGTCAGGCGTACCCGTACCCGCACTGTGTCGTGAGCATGGCATCAGCAGTGCCACCTTCTACAAATGGCGCAGCAAATACGCAGGCATGGACGCAAACCTCATGAGCCGCCTCAAAGCCTTAGAAGCCGAGAACACGCGCCTGAAAAAACTCTATGCCGAATCCCAGCTGCACACCGACATCCTCAAGGAGTGCCTTGCAAAAAAGTAAGCGCGTCATCTCGTAAAGAGATGGCGCAACAACTGCACAACGATAAAAACATCAGCATCCGTGCGTCCTGCGAACTCATGAGTATCTCAGAAAAACGCTTTCGCCACATCCCAACGCGCGCGCAAGCCAACGCCATGATAGCCGCTAAACTGATCGAGTTGACCACCACCAAAGGACAAAACACATGGGGCTTTCGATTATGCTACCTGCACATCCGCAACGTCTTGGGCTGGAAATACAACCACAAACGCATCTACCGCATTTACTGCAAACTCGGGCTCAACTTGCGCCTGATTCCCAACAAACGCCTTGACCGAGAAACACCGCAACCACTCGAAGTGCCCGACGCAATGGATGTGACGTGGTCAATCGACTTCACCCACGACAACCTCGAGGATGGGCGCAGCATCCGCTCATGCAACGTCATTGACGACCACAACCGAGAAGGGTTGTTGGCAGAAATCAACTTCTCAATCCCCGCAACCACGCTGACGCGCTATCTCGACCAACTCATTGAATGGCGTGGTAAACCTCAAGCGATACGCTCGGACAACGGCCCTGAATTCATCAGCCACCACTACCAACAATGGGCGCAAAAGCACGACATTAAACTGCTCTACATCCAACCTGGAAACCCACAGCAGAACGCCTACATTGAACGCTTTAACCGAACCATGCGCTATGAATTGCTCAATCAGACATTATTTGAGTCACTCGAACACGCTCAAATCGAGGCGACACAGTGGCTGTGGTGTTACAATAACAACCGTCCTCATATGTCGCTCGGTGGATTCACTCCAGCGCAAACGCGTATGATGGCTTTAACAAACTCACGCGTCCTGCACTAAACGCAGGACTTGTGTTGATTCTACTTTTAGATGCCGCCCTTTTAGGGGGTATTACCGTCGCGCTCTCCGCCGCGAGGCGACTACTTTTTTGCTTGATCAAAAAAGTAGTCAAAAAAATCAAGTTCGCGGTAACGCAAAGCAATGAACGCTTAAGATTGGGTCGGTTTGAAACTCGCGTTTGCAAGCAAACGCTCAGACAACAAACCGACCGATGAAACGACAGCGTTCGTTGGCGTTACAGCGACGGATGGACGAGCTTCGTATTAAGCATTGGGATAGTTTGGGTGTAGGGTGGGCAAATTAATTTGCCCACCATTTTTTATTTGTGGGTGTGACTGGCATTGTGCAGTCGCACGGATAGCGTATTTTTCGGTACAATCTTCGCTTGAGCATAAGCTGTATTAGTTAAGACTTAATCTGACGTTTTGTTTATCATATAGGAAACAAAGGAGTCAGAAATGAACACTCAATCAAGTCACAAGATTATCAAAAATAAATTAGGTTTGCTCAATTTAGCCCAAACTTTGGGCAGTGTCTCAAAAGCCTGCAAGACGATGGGATTTAGTCGAGACAGTTACTATCGGTTTAGAGATTTGTATGAGCGCGGAGGTGAGGCGGCGTTACAAGAAATCAGTCGCCGTAAACCGATACTCAAGAACCGTATCGACCCGTCAATAGAAGAAGCGGTGGTCAACTTCGCCATAGACAAACCCGCGTATGGACAGCACCGAGTGAGCAATGAATTACGCAAAGTTGGCGTATTTGTTTCAGGTGGTGGCGTTCGTTCCATTTGGTTACGCCATGACTTAGAAACCTTCCAGAAGCGACTCAAAGCATTATCAGCCAAAATCGCACAAGACGGCATCATACTCACAGAAGACCAACTGTTTGCACTCGAACGTGCTCGCGAAGAGAAACAAGCGCATGGTGAAATCGAAACCGAACATCCAGGCTATTTGGGTTCGCAAGACACCTATTACGTCGGCACGATTAAAGGCGTGGGGCGGATTTATCAACAAACCTACATCGACACTTACTGCAAGCTGGCGATTGTCAAACTGTATCAACAAAAACACGCCATTACTTCGGCTGATTTGCTTAATGACCGTGTGATACCGTTCTATGAGGCGCACGACATACCGCTGTTACGCATCCTTACAGACCGAGGCAGTGAATACTGTGGCAACCGAGAAACGCATGAGTATCAGTTATATTTGGACTTAGAGGACATTGAGCACACGCGTACCAAGGTCAAGCATCCGCAAACCAATGGCATTTGTGAACGTTTCCACAAAACCATACAAAACGAATTCTACGCCACCGCATTTCGGCGTAAAATATACAACAGTTTGGAAGAGTTACAAGTCGACTTGGACGCATGGGTGCTGGATTACAACGAGCAACGAACCCACTCAGGGAAGCATTGCTTTGGTAAAACACCCATGCAAACTTTTTTAGATAGCAAACATATCGCTATCGAGAAACAACTGAATCGGACATTTCAGACAACCGAGTCAGTTTTAGCGACAGCCTAATAACTGTCTGTCAGGTCAAGTCGTGGCTACTACACATAAGCGCAATGAGATGCTTGATCTCGCTGTATTGGCGCTGTGTATTTTTACCCTTTTCATTTATGCCTCCTCCTATCAACGACCTTCCGATTTCTTCTCTTGACGCGCCGCTTTCGGCGGCGTTGAATAAGGTCGTGAGTAACAGCACCCGCGCCGGGACGAAGGTTTTGCATCAGCCGGCGTATATTTTGCACAGTTATCCGTTGTCGGAGACGAGTTTGGTGCTGGATGTGTTTACGCGAGGTCACGGGCGTTTGTTGATCGTGGCGAAGGGGGCGAAACGTCCGTATACGCGCTGGCGGGCGAGTATTTTTCAGACGTTTCAAACTTTGTCCATCGGTTTTTCGGGCAAAGGTTCGGTGCGCACGCTGCTGGATGCGGAGTGGGTGGGGGGCATTCCGATGCTCGAAGGCGCGGCCTTGATTTCCGGTTATTATATGAATGAGTGTTTGCAGCGGGCGCTGGCGCAGGCGGATGTGCATGCGGGTTTGTTTGATGCGTATCAACGGGGCTTGGCGCAGTTGAGTTTGCAGGCGCATTCGCCGAGTGAGCAGGCGCAGGTGTTGCGTCAGTTTGAGTTGGCGTTGTTGAGTGAATTGGGTTTTGCGCCCGATTTCGATTCGGTTGATGTGGCAGAGCCGATGGCTTTGTATGATTTTGATGTGGCGGCGCATCGTTGGACGCGCTCTGGCGAGCAGAATATTCATCCGCAGATTCAGGTTTCGGGGCAAACAATTTTGGATTTGCGTGCGGGTGATTTTCAGGCGAGTCGCACGCAGAATGAGGCCAAGCAGTTGTTTCAGGCGATGTTGGCGCAGTATGTGTTGGATCGGCCATTGTTAACGCGGCAGGTGGCACGCGAGCTGCGGGCGTTGGCCGATGTATCGGTGAAAACGCAGAGTGGGGGCGAAGCATGATTGTGGGCATTGGCACGGATTTGTTGCGCGTCTCGCGCATTCATGCGGCGTTTGAGGTGCGTGGTATGCGTTTTGCCCGACGTATTTTGGGCGAGCGTGAGTGGGCGATTTTTGAGCGCCGATTTGAGCGTAACCGCGAGCGCGGTTTGCTGTTCCTCTCAACTCGTTTTGCGGCGAAAGAGGCGTTTTCCAAGGCGATTGGCTTGGGGCTGCGCCAGCCGATGAGTTGGCGCGCAGTGGAGTTTGTCAATGCGCCGTCGGGCAAGCCGGAGGCGGTGCTCAATGAGCCGCTGAAATCATGGTGCGCCGAGCGCGGGCTGTCGTTCCACGTGAGCATGACCGATGAGGCGGATATGGTGTGTGCGTTTGTGGTGGCGGAAAAAATATAGGGGAAAAGAATGGCGGAGCGCAATATGGCTTTGGGTCCGATGATCGTGGATTTGACGGGGTTGACCTTGACCGATGAGGATCATCGTCGTCTGGCGGATCCGATGACTGGCGGCGTGATTTTGTTCGGGCGTAATTTTAAAAATCGCGCGCAGGTAACGAAATTGATTCGCGCTATTCGCGCCATTCGTCCGAACATCATCATCAGCGTGGATCATGAGGGTGGGCGTGTGCAGCGTTTTAAAACCGATGGTTTTGCGCATTTGCCATCCATGCGCACGCTGGGCGAGCTGTATGCGAAAAATCCGCTGCGTGCGTTGAAAGTCGCCTCGCAGGTGGGCTATGTATTGGCGGTGGAATTACGCGCGGTGGGCGTGGATTACAGCTATACGCCGGTGCTGGATTTAGACTACGGTGGCAGCACGGTGATTGGCGATCGGGCGTTTGCACCATCTGCTGATGTGGTGGCGACGTTGGCAAAAGCTTTGCTGCATGGGATGCTGCGCGCGGGGATGGTCGGTTGTGGCAAACACTTCCCCGGACATGGCTTTGTGGTGGCAGATTCGCACGTCGATATGCCGGTGGATCGGCGCGGCCTAAAGCGGATTTTGGCCGACGATGCCGTGCCGTATGCGGCTTTGGCGCAGGATTTGGGCGCGGTGATGCCGGCGCATGTGATTTACCCGAAAGTAGAGGCTGCTCCAGCGGGATTTTCTAAAAAATGGCTGGGTATACTGCGCGAGCAGTTGCAGTTTCATGGCGCGATTGTCACCGATGATTTGAGCATGGCGGGTGCGGCGATGATTTACCCCGATGTGGTACAGCGGGTGCGTGCTGCGCTGGATGCGGGCTGTGATATGGCGATGGTGTGCAATCGTCCGAATGATCTGGATGTGGCGTTGAATGGTTTGCCGAAAGCTTATCTGCGTCGGGCGCAGAGTAAAGTAGCGGCCTCCAGAATCAATGGCCTGCGCGCGCGTGGTGTGGCGCTGGGCTGGAATGATTTGCAAAAAGACGCGGCGTATCAATCGGCGCGGCAGACAATCGCTCCGTATATCCGTAATGCAGATGGTCAGAATGGGCAGGCGCTCGCTGATCCGACGGAGATTATGCTAAAGAAACGTTGAAACGCGGAGTGATCGGATATGAATAAGGGGCGCATGATGCGCCCCTTATTTTCAGATGAATCAATATCAATACGGTGTGACCGTTCCCATTAAGTCTTTTAATTTCGGCGGACGTTGGTTCATCATCAGGTAGTACCAGATGGTGTTGGCCATGACGTTTTTCACGTAGCCGCGTGTCTCAGAAAATGGGATGGTTTCGGCAAACACCGCGCCATCGACATTCTGTGTCAAGCTGCGTTTCCACTGCGCCGGACGACCAGGGCCGGCGTTGTAACCGGCGGAGGCCAACGGCATGGAGCCACCGAATTGGTCACGGATTTGTCCCAAATAGGCGGTGCCAAGTTGGACGTTGGTATCGATATTGCCTAAATCGCTTAACTGGAAGTTGCTTAAGCCTTGTTTGCGAGCCAGTATCCGAGCAGTTTCGGGGATGATTTGCATCAAGCCGTGCGCACTGGCGGAGGATTTGGCCAGCGTCACAAAGCGCGACTCCTGACGAATGATGCCGTACGCCCATGCTGCGGGAATCCCTGCGTTGGCCGAATGACGCTGCAAGGTAGATAAGTAGGGCGTCGGATAGCGCTGGTTGAAGTTGTATAGGGTTTTGGTGCGATCGGAGGTGTTGATCATGCGGTCAAGTAAACCCACGCGGCGACCGTATTCGGCGGCGGCGAGCAATTGACGATCATCCATTCTACGCAACGGGTAATTCCACTCGCGGCTGATTTCGAGCATCATGTCCATGTCGGCGAATTTACGCGCGCGCTCGAATCCGGGTGTTTTGCTCGCAGCGGCGACTTCGGCTTCGGTCGGTGTGGCTTTGGGTGGCAAGGTGATGGCTTGTCCCAACTCTTCACGCGCCAAAATACCATAAAAATCGTAATTTTTAGCAGCTTGTTCGTAGAACATGGATGCCTGGGTTTTCTGTCCTTGCTCGGCGTAGGCGCGACCACGCCAGTATTGCCATGTGCTGGTGTTGCGCTCGCCATCACTCATTTTGTCAATCGCTTGGCCGACCAGACTCCAGTTGCCTTCGCGCATACCGGCGCGCGCTTGCCAGCCGAGTACATCATCGGGCAATTGCAATTTCGGGTATTGCTGATAGGCGTTGCGATAAAACGATGCGGCTCCGGAGCTGGCGCGGCGAATTTGGCTGTAGCCGTAGTAGGCTTGGGTCAAGGCGCCTTGCTGCGGCGACATGCCGGAGCTGGCGTTGTTTACCGTGCCCGCGAGTGCACCGGTGCTGTCGTTGTTCGCTTGGTTAATCAGGCTGGCCATGCGTGCCGCAGAACCAGCATTTTTGCTGTAACCGGCCAAACGTGAGCCTTGCGCGCTGCTGTTGTATGCGGACAGGGCGGTGAAGTAGTTGGTGTCCTCTTCGGATAAACCGCGACCGGCGAGCGACTCGGTTAATTGTTGGCAGGCTTTGCTGTTGGCTGCGCGGCTGTCGTTCAGCAGAGGTTTGAGCGTGCTGGCGATGGTGCTGGCGCTCAGGCCGCGATCGAGTTTGCCTTGCTGATAAAAGCATTCAACGGCGGTGTCGTCTTTGACTTCGTATTGGGCATAGTAGCGGTTAAAATTGTCCCAATCGCGACGTGCGCCCAATACATGCAAATAGTCGTTGCGCATGCGGTCGGCCAATGCTTGGCCTTCGTAGCGCTGGATAAACGCGCGGATTTGATCGTCGGGCGCGTTTACATTGCCGGTGCCGTCTTTGTTGTACAACTGTGGTTTGAGACGGTAGTATTCGACGTAAGATACCAGCGGGTAGCCGGACAGTTGGTCGGCCAATTGCGCGGCGCGCGGCGCGTCATTGCGTAACGAGGCGATGCGCAGTTGTTTAAACGTTTCGTCTTGCGAATTCGGGCCAAAGGTCAACGAGCCGTAAGCGCTGGTATTGCCCACGGGCGTGGATTCTTGTGCCAGCGCTGTCATCGTGGCGCTGCTGAGGATGGCCGATACGGTAAAAGCAACCGCACCTGTGCGAATTTGGTTTAAACTCGACATGTATGCTCCCAAATAGTCCGTCGCTCACGCGCGGAATGATTGAACGATAATTAAAATGTATGGCTATTGTACCGATAAAAAGTGGCAAGGTCTGCCACTTGACCGCACAAAGCGGTATTGAAACACACAATCTCGGCGAAAATAAGGCGGCGTTGCGCCGTACGCTCTTGGCGCAGCGCATGGCACTGACGCCCGAGCAGCGGCAACGACGCGCGCAGCAATTAACGCGGGAGTTGTGGGCGTGGTTGACCGAGTGCGTTGAGCCGAATGCCGCGATTGCGCTGTATTGGGCGTTTCGAGCGGAGATTGATCTGCAAGCGTTGATGGATGAATGGCGTGCGCGCGGCGGTCGCGTGTATTTGCCGATTGTGCAGCAGCCCAAAGCACCGCTGAAATTCGCGCCGTATCGTGGATTGGCCTCGATGCAAACCGGCGCGTATGGTATTTTGGAACCGATGTACGAAGCACACGAACTGTGCGAGCAGCCTGATGATTTGGCCGTATTGTGCGCGCCATGCGTTGGCTTTAATGCGCAGGGCTATCGTTTGGGCTATGGTGGTGGTTTTTACGACCGCACATTGGCCAACTGGCGTGCGCAAGGCATGCAACTACCGATCACGGTGGGTGTGGCTGATGCGTGGGCGCAGATTGATTTTTTACCCAATGCGTTTGATGTGCCGTTTGATATGTTGTGTTTGGCAGATGAAACGTAACGGGTTTGGCTCCGTTTCAGTCTAAATAAATCCACTCGCCGATGGGCAAGTCGTTGGGCAACTCAAACTCACCCACGCGCACGCGGTGCAATTCGTCCACGCGATTACCCGCAGCGGCGACCATGCGTTTGACTTGATGGTATTTGCCTTCGCGTAGCACCAATTCCAATACGTTCGGCTGCTGTGCGTCCAATACGCGCGCGGAAATGGCTTTGAGCGTTTCGTTCTCGTCGTGCAGTAAAACCCCTGTGGTCAATGCATGGAGCATTTCATCGGTCAATGGATGGCGGCAGGTCGCGTGGTAGACTTTATCCACGTTTTTCTTGGGCGAGGTGTTTTTGTGAATGAATTGCCCGTCATCTGAAATCAATAATAATCCCGTGGTGTCCACATCCAGTCGCCCGACGCATTGTACGTCGCGATTACGCAGTTGTATGGGCAGTAGCGACAGCACGCTCATGTGGTGCTGTGGTTTTTGCGAGCATTCGTAGTTCGCCGGCTTGTTCATCAGCAGGTATACATGTTCACGGTAGTGCCACGTTTGCCCGTCGATTTGCCAACTCAAACCATCCAAATCGAACAGTTCGTCAGGATCGTCGCAGACCTCATGATTGACCAGTATCTCTCCAGTTTCGATCAGTGCGCGACAGTAGGCGCGCGTGCCGAAGCCTTGCTGTTGCAGGATTTTGTCGATGGGTAATGGTTTGGTTTTTTTACTTTTTGCCATGGTTGTTATGCCGATAATTCTTTTGCCAATTCTTCGGCGCGGGCTTTGCATGCGGCAACGCCTGCGTGAATCGCCTGATCCAAGCCGCATTCGGCGAATTTAGCCAAAGCCGCCGCTGTCGTGCCGCCTTTGCTGGTCACGCGCTCGCGCAAGGTCGCGATGCTCTCGGTCGATTCACCGGCCAATGCGACGGCGCCGCCAAAGGTTGCCTGGACCAATTGTTTGGCAGTGGCCGGGTCAAAGCCCAATTGCAGTGCGTCCTGCGTTAATTGCTCCATCATGTAGAATACATATGCGGGGCCGGAGCCGGAAATCGCCGTGACGGCGTCGATTTGTGACTCCTCGTTGAGCCAAACCACTTGGCCGATGGATTGCAAAATCTCGTTCACCCAGTTGCGCTCGGTGTCGTTGATGGCAGGTGCGAATACGCCGGTGATGCCTTGACCGACCAAGGCGGGTGTGTTCGGCATGGTGCGCACGATTTTTTCATGCTGATGGCTCCACGCAGACAGGGTGGCGATTGGTAAACCGGCGGCAATGCTTAACAGCATCTGCGATGGTTTGAGCGCAGGTAATAATTCTTGCAAAGCTTCGTGCATGTTTTGCGGCTTCACGGCCAGAACCCAAATGTCCGGCGCGCTCGGCATTTGCGCGTGGGCAAATGCGGTGTTTTCGTAGCACACCACCGACAAATCATTACTCAGGCGGTCGCGTTGTGCTTCGTTGTGCTCGATCACGGAAATTTGCTTGGGCAAAACCCCACCTTTTTGAATCATGCCGGTGATGATGGCGGTGGCCATGTTGCCACCACCCAAAAATGCGATATGAGGCGTCGGAATCTGCATGGATTATCCTTTTGGATCTGGAGTGGTTGAGGTCTGCGCAGTATACGCGCGTGCGCCAAAAATGGCTGTGCCGATGCGCACCATGGTACTACCGGATGAGATGGCTTGCTGATAATCATCGGACATACCCATGGATAGGGTGTCGAAATGCGCAGCCTGCGCTGTGGGTAACTGCGATTGAATTTGGCTGAATAATTGGCTCAGTGCGACGAAGGGCGCACACTGCTCGGCGTGTGGTGCGGCATGATCGATAGCTTTGGGAATGGCCATCAGGCCGCGCAGGTGCAGATTGGGCAAGGCTGCAATGGCCAGCGCCAGCGCGGGTGCTTCTTCGGGCGAGCAGCCGCTTTTGCTCGCCTCATCGTCAATGTTCACTTGTAGGCAAATATTCAACGGCGCGCGTGAAACAGGGCGTTGTTCATTCAAACGCTGTGCGATTTTCAGACGGTCCACCGAGTGTACCCAGTCGAAATATTCCGCGACGGCGCGGGATTTATTGCTTTGTAATGGGCCGATGAAATGCCAGACGGCTTGATTTTCGGGTAAGTGTTCATCCAAGGCTTCGATTTTCGCCGTGCCTTCCTGAGCATAATTTTCACCGAAATGGCGCGCACCTGCGTTGTATGCTGCCAATACGCTGGCCATCGGATGGGTTTTGCTCACCACCAGTAACAATACCGACTCGGGTGAACGCTGCGCTGCCACACAGGCATCGGCGACGTTTTGCGTCACACGAAGGTAGTTTTGAGCGATTTCTTGAGTGGGCATGAGGATTTTCCCGATTCGCGACCATGAGAAAAAAGCCGCTGTAAAAGCGGCTTTTTTAATGTTTGGTGGCGAATCAGGGACTCGAACCCCGGACCTGCGGATTATGATTCCGTCGCTCTAACCAACTGAGCTAATTCGCCTTGAGTTGCGCATTATGCGGGCGTTTGATTGATTTGTCAATACGGATTTAACGGATTTTGCATTTTTATTGTGTTGATTGAGTTTTTCGGTGTTTTAGCCTGCATTGCGGTCTTTGGCAGAACCATCCAAAATTTGGTCGATATTGCCTTGTACGCTGTTGGTCAGGCTGGTACGGATGATGTCGTAGTAGCTGGTATAGGTAACGGCGTTGACCACAGCGTTGAACAGCACCCACAGCCCCATGATGATGAACATCATCAGGGAAGGCGTGCGCATTCCGAGGATCGAAATGATCAGGCTGAGTGTGGCAAATACGCCGAAAATCAGAACGATGGTCAGGCCAATCGGCAAAATATTGATGAAGATGGTGCGAATGGAGAGCCAAACGGCCTGCGGTGCCTGGGCGTTTTGCCAAACGGTGAACAGCGGTGAATACATCAGCAGGGTTTGAATCAACATGGAGCCGGCGATCATCATGCCGAAAGCCAGAAATAAGCCTTTTTGCTCCATCAGTTGCGCCCAGACTTCTTTGGATTGAGTGCGCATGGTTTCGAGATTGTCGATTTCTTGCAGCGCGAGTACATTTTTGAAGGTTTCATTGAGCGCGTTTTGATCGATGGCGGTTTGGCTGATGAGAAACACGCCAAAAAGTATGGTG
Organism: Puribacter membranae; assembly: GCF_055380425.1. Classification (NCBI taxonomy): domain Bacteria; kingdom Pseudomonadati; phylum Pseudomonadota; class Betaproteobacteria; order Burkholderiales; family Burkholderiaceae; genus Puribacter; species Puribacter membranae. The sequence continues at coordinate 1,097,784 of NZ_AP040167.1, read as the reverse complement.
GCGTAAATCAGGCCGAGGCTGAGCAGACGATTGCGTACTTTATTGAACAGCGGGCTGAAAATGGCCAAAGGTGAGGTGTTCTCTTGAATGCGGATGCTTTGGCACACATCGGCCATGCCAAATGCCAATGCGGGTGCAATCAATAAAAACAGCACCATGCCCACGCCTGGTAAGATGCCGGTGAGCAGCATTTCGACAAAGATGATCCACGTGCTGGCTAACAGGATAATCAGCGGTTGCGCTTTAATCAGCGTGATGGCGTTTTTAATCCATACAAACGCATGCGAGATCGGCATACGCATGATGGAGAGTGGAACGATGGCGGTGTCTTTGGGTGTCGGGGTCATTCGCTGGGCTTTCTCAAATCCAAATGGTGTTGTCGCTGTGCATGGCGCGGCGCAGGGTCAAAATGCGTTCAAAATGGGTCGGGTCTTTCGGTGTGAGCATTTGCGCCGAACGGGTTCGATAATAGTCATATAGGCGCGAAATCCAAAAACGCAAGGCCGCCGCGCGTAACATCATCGGCCATGCCGTATGATCGGCCTCGGTCAACGGCTTAACTGAGTGGTAGGCCTGTAATAATGCGCTCAACTGCTCGGGCAAAAACTCACCGCTGGCGCGGTTGATGCACCAGTCGTTCGCCGTCACGGCCAGATCGAACAGGAAACGATCCACACCGGCAAAGTAAAAATCGATGAACGCCGGTGTATTCTCGTCGGCAAACAGCACATTATCCACGAACAAATCGCAGTGTCCTGCGCCGGTGGGTAATGCGCGATACAGCTCGGTCTGTGCAAATTCGTTTTGCAGCTTGATCTCGTCGTGGAGCAGTGCGGCGATCGGCTCGGGCAAGAATTCAGCCACTTTAGCCTGCATCTCCAGCCACCAGCTCAAACCGCGCAGATTCGGTTGCGTGCCTTTGAAATCCGCCACTGCCAAATGCATCTGCGCCAATGTGCGGCCAACGCTGGCGCAGTGCGCCGGACTTGGTTCGCTGGTGTCTTTGCCCGCCAGCTTGGAGACCAAACTGGCTGGTTTGCCCGCAAGCGTGCGGAACAATGCCCCGTGTTCGTCCGCATACGGGCGTGGAACAGGCAAGCCCTTTTGCGCCAAATGCTGCATCAATTCGAGATAAAAGGGCAGTTGTTCGGCCTTGAGCACCTCAAATATCGTTAAAACATAATCGGTATGTACGCCATCACGCGCCAGAGTGACAAAAAAGTTGGAGTTTTCAATGCCGCTGGCGATGCCTTTGTGCGCAACCAGTGCGCCCAAGTGGAGCGGTGCGAGCCATTGTTCGAGTTCTTCGTGGGTGACGGGGGTGAAAACTGCCATAAATAGTGTGTCTTTGTGGGGTTGTGGGGACAAAATCAAACAGCCTGCATTTTAGCAAAGTTTGCAGGCTGATTCGAATCTTTGACGGCTTGCGCTTAATGAAGTGGAGTGCACAAGGGCGTAGCCAAGGCACTTACAGTTGCAGCATTTGCGCGCGCTCAATGTCGGTTGGGGCGAAGCCGCGCTCTTCGTAAAAGTCAAAGATACTGTTGACGATGAATTGCGGGTCATCGGTGATCTGTACCAAATCCAAATCCGGCTCACTGATCATGCCTTTGCCCAGCAGTTGCTCGCGCACCCAGGCCCACAGACCATTCCAAAATTCCGAGCCGTAGAGATAAATCGGCATACGGCGGCTTTTACCGGTTTGCACCAATGTCAGCGCCTCAAATAGCTCGTCCATCGTACCAAAGCCACCCGGTAGCACGACGTAGGCGGTGGCGTATTTGACGAATGCGACTTTGCGCGAGAAAAAGTGGCGAAAGTTGATCGAAATGTCTTGGTACGGATTGCCCATCTGTTCGTGCGGCAAGACGATGTTCAACCCGACTGATTGACCCTTGCCGCCAAAGGCGCCTTTATTGGCCGCCTCCATAATGCCTGGGCCGCCGCCGGAGATCACGCTGAAGCCCGCGTTCGATAACAGACGCGCCAATTCCTCGGTTTTTTGGTAATACGCATTTTCGGGACGCAGGCGCGCGGAACCGAAAATACTCACGGCAGGGCGAATATTCGCCAACTGCTCGGCGGAGTGTACAAACTCGGACATGATGCCAAAAATATGCCACGACTCGCGCGCCTTGGTCATGGTGATGTGTTCCAGCTCGTTGATTTCGTGGCCGGTGAGGGTTTTGATGTCTTTGCGGGCGTTTTGATTCATGCGCCTTTCCTTTATTGTTGATTGTGTTGTATTCATTTTTGACTAAGGCGTATTGTACGCGATGTCGGCTCGATGAGGCTATTGTGCTTATGGGTCAATAGGTGGATTGGTGCGCATGACGAATCATGTGGATGCGTGCCGCACACTCAATTGTTGACTATTTTTCTCAGAAAACAGACGGATTTGAATTGTTTCGAGCTTTCTCAACACAAGTATTTGATTTTGTGGCATAATGCGCCACCTTTGAAATCACACATGAATCGATTTCAATTTTTGTCTCATCGCCCCCAGTCTTTTGCGACGATTACAGCTTTATCCTGTCGCTCTTTCCTTCATTTCAGTGAAGTGTCTATTCTGACGGTCGATGTTTTTTATACCCCGTCAGCGCGTTAGCTTTTTTCTAACTTTGCTTTTTATTTGGACAGCTTGCCCACGATTGCGTGCGCCGGTTGGCTCAATTTTTGCGCGCGCATGGCACATCATGGATTTTTATGACTACAGTACAACACGAAACCAGCCCAATTTCTTTTGCAGACATGGGCTTGGCCGAATCTTTATTAACCAGCATCACCGCCTTGGGCTACACCCAGCCGACACCGGTACAGGCGGCTTTGGTTCCCGCCGCATTGCAAGGGGGCGACTGGATTGTCGCTTCGCAAACCGGCAGCGGTAAAACAGCAGCGTTTTTATTACCGGCATTGCAGCAGATTGTGAATGCGATTGGCTCAGGCAAAAACAACCCGTCGAACGCGCCCATGACCTTGGTGTTGTGTCCGACCCGTGAGTTGGCGCAGCAGGTATCGTCGGACGCGATCAATTTGGTCAAAAATACCCGTGGTATTCGCGTAGCGACCATCGTCGGCGGCACCTCGTATTTCAAACAAAAACAAGGTTTAAAAGGCGCGCAATTGGTCGTGGCCACGCCCGGTCGTTTGCTGGACTGGGTACAGCAAGGCGGAATTAACCTGTCGCAGTTGCATACCTTGGTGTTGGACGAAGCCGATCGCATGCTCGATTTGGGTTTCTCGGATGAGATCAACGCGATTGCCGATGCGTGCGAGCATCGCGAGCAGACATTGATGTTCTCTGCGACATTTACCCCGCGCGAAACCAAGTTGGCCGCGGCGCTGATGATCGAACCGCAACAAATTATGTTGGCCAGCGTGCAAGAAAAACACACCAACATCACCCAACATTTGCAATGGGCGGACAACTCGCACCACCAACACAAAATGCTGATGCACTGGCTCGCTGATCCGGAACTCGATCAAGCCGTGGTGTTTGCCTCGACTCAGATCGAAACCGAGCGTTTGGCCGACGAGTTGATCGAATTGGGCATTTCAGCAACTTCATTGCACGGCGCGATGCCGCAAATGGTGCGCAACCGCCGCCTCGAATCCTTACGCAAAGGACGTGTGCGTGTGTTGGTTGCGACCGACGTGGCGGCGCGTGGGATTGACGTACCGACGATTTCGCATGTATTCAATTACGGCTTGCCGATGAAGGCGGAAGACTATGTGCATCGTATTGGCCGTACCGGCCGTGCGGGTCGCGAAGGGATTTCGGTCACGTTCGCGCAGCGCAATGATGCCTTTAAAATTCGTCAAATCGAACGCTACATCAACAGCCGCATCAATGTGACGCAGATCAAAGGTTTGGAGCCGCAGCTTACGCATGAGGACTTTAAAGCCGGTAAACCGAGCAAAGGTCGTGGTGGCGCGCGTCCAAACGGTTCACGCTCAGGTGCGCCACGTCACGGTGCACGCTCAGGCGCGCCGCGTTCGGCAGAGGGTGGTGAATTCCGAGGCGGCTTTGGTCATGGCAAACCACGCGGTGATGCACCTCGTGCTGATCGCGGTGATCGCGCAGCAGTACGTCATGGTCGTACGGACTCTCGCTCGGAAGCCGGTAGTTTTGGCAATGAGCGCGCCGCCCGTCCTGCTTTTGGTGAAGAGCATCGTCCGCGTCGCGAACACCGTGGCAAGCAGGCCGAGTCCCGCGCATTCGCCAAACCGTTTGCTGATACACGCTCGGCGGGTCGCTCAATCGGTCATCCTGTCGGTCGCCCGACAGGCCGTCCGGCAAATGGTGCGAAGCCACGCGCCAATCGCAAACCGAGTTTCTAAGCACGAGTTTTTGCGGAATGAGACCGATAAAAGCGCTCCTGATGGGGCGCTTTTTGATTTTTGTGCATGAGGCGTTTAGATGTTTTTGTATTTCAGTTATAACTGAAAAAACTGTTGCAAATATACAAAAATGCCATAGTCAATCAAGCTCCTGCTAACTTTTACCTATAATTAGGCTTAAAAACCATTTTTTAATAATGGTTTTGGGTTATTATCTCGAATGTGGATGAATTATGTCCAGCTCGTTAGGGTAGCGATCGCCTGATTCGGTGGGCGTCTTACCCGAGCCGAGGTGTGTTGAAACACCGATTCTACCAATACCCGCTTGGTAGAATCCATTTTGTGAGCGGGGTTGATGAAGGAGTTGAGGATGCAAGCTCTGCATGATTTTTGGATGTATGTGCCACCCGCAATGCAATATGTGGTGATTGCTTTGGTGATTTTTGCGATTGCAGCGACAATTGGTGTTTATAAGCTGCTGACCAAAAAATAATCAGTAATTGTCTTATCTTCATTCCGCGGCCTGTCGCAGCGGTGTTTGCGACAGGTGCGCGTGCGCTGTATTGAGCGCAATTAGCATAAAAAAGTCAACGTTCGGTTGACCTTTTATTTTATGCGTGGGAAGTTGTGACGGGCTGGTTCTCTCACTTGTTGTCACTCACGCTGGAACCGCGTGGGCAAACTCATCAAATACAGGGATGCTCAGTTGCTGTTCGTTTAATGCGTCGCGCATCGGTATGCCTTCATTATAGCCATAGCTCAAAATGGTACAGGCGCAGCCTGCGGCCTGCGCCGCCAAAGCGTCATTCATCGAATCACCGACCATCAGCGCCTCATCAGCGTCAACGGCCAATTGCTGCAGAGCAAATACCAACGGCGCCGGATTGGGCTTTTTAAATGGCGTGGTGTCGCCGCAAACCACCGCCTCAAATAACGTGTCCCAGCCGAATTGACGCACCAGCGGTACGGAAAACTCGGATGGCTTATTGGTCACGATCGCCAATTGGATGCCTTGCGCGTGCAATCGTTGCAGCGTGTTGGTGACGCCCGCGTATTCAACGGTATTGCTGCCATTGACCGCATGGTAGTGTGTAGCAAAGCGTGCGTAGGCGGCATCAATGTCGAATGATTCGCCGCGTTTGGTCGTTTGATCGATGACCTCGCGTAACGCGCGGCGCACCAGATTGATGGCGCCGCGCCCAACCATGGCGATGGCTTCATCGGTAGGCAGGGCGGGCAAACCGTATTCGATGCGCAGATTGTTCACCGCCACGGTTAAATCGGGCGCGGTGTGTAATAGCGTGCCATCCAAATCGAACAAAATGGCTTTGAATGGTTTTTTCTCCATCACGCGGACTTTCTGAGAAGGGTTGTTCTGAACAATTATTTGGTACCAAAAATTCGGTCGCCTGCATCGCCCAAACCCGGTTCAATGTAGTCGTGTTCGTTCAAACGGTCGTCCAGCGAGGCGACGTAGACTTGAATGTCGGGATGCGCATCGTGGAATACGCGCACGCCTTCGGGTGCGGCGACTAAGGATAAAAAGCGAATATTGCTCGGCGGCACGCCGCGCTTGAGCAGGACATCGGCGGCGTACACCGCAGAGTTGCCCGTGGCGAGCATGGGGTCACACAAAATAAACAAGCGGCCTTCGGTGTCCGGCAGACGCACGAAATACTCCACCGGTTTGTGGTTTTCATCGCGGTACAGACCGATGTGACCCTGACGCGCTGACGGAATCAAGTCCAACAAGCCGTCGGCCATACCCAGACCAGCGCGCAGCACAGGTACAATCGCAACTTTTTTACCGGCAATCACCGGCGCATCCATTTCGACCAAGGGGGTTTGAATGCGCTTGGTGGTCAATGGCAAATCGCGGGTCAATTCGTAGCCCATCAATAGGGTCAATTCGCGCAACAGCGAGCGAAATGTGCGCGTGGACGAATCCTGATCGCGCATGTGCGAGAGTTTGTGGGCGACCAGCGGATGATCAACGACGAAAAGATTGGGAAAGTCTGGGTGTGATTTCATAGAGCGCTCGTTTTTAGTGGAGAGATGGGCTGACTGGCCAACGAACATTGACTGATTTGAACATGAAAATCAGTATTTTTACGGTCTCGTTAGCGCATATAATTGCGCCTGTCATTATAAGTCCAAAGCAGTAGCGAAGAAAAGCGGGTTTTGATTGCATTGATGTTGTGCGGCGGACGCTTAATGAATCAGATGAACCAGAATAAGATAAGCAGTATTTCTCAGATAATCAAAGGAGTTTTCATGTCCGAAACTTATTTCCCGCGCTACACCGAAAAGGTGCAGTCGCATGATACGACGATTGCGCCGGATGAGCGTTTGCCGATGGCGCAGACGGTTTTAATGGGCGTTCAGCACGTTGTGGCGATGTTTGGTGCGACGATTCTCGCGCCGCTGTTGATGGGTTTTGACCCGAATGTCGCCATCCTCATGTCGGGGATCGGTACGCTGTTGTTCTACGTCATGACGCGTGGCCGCGTGCCGAGCTATTTGGGTTCCAGTTTTGCTTTCATCGGTGGTGTGATTGCGGTCTCCGGCTATGCCGGTTCGGGTGCGAATGCGAATATCGGTGTGGCTTTGGGCGCGATTATTGTCTGTGGTTTGGTGTATTTCTTAATCGGGCTGCTGGTGCAATTTGCCGGTACGAAGTGGATTGAAAAGCTGATGCCGCCAGTCGTTACCGGTGCGGTGGTTGCGGTCATCGGGCTGAACTTGGCCGGTGTCGCGGTACTCGGCGCGAAAGGTTCGAATGCCAATGCGTGGTATATGCTGTTGACAGTATTGGTCATTGCCTTGACGGCGGTTTGGGGTACGGGCTTGATGCGTCGTTTGCTGATTTTGGTCGGCGTGATTGTGGCAACGGTGCTGTATGCGGTATTGACCAATGGTCTGGGCTGGGGCGTGGGCGGTGAGCACGGCGCTTTGCCGGTGGATTTTAGTAAAGTGGCTCATGCCGCTTGGTTTGGTTTGCCGCATTTTTCATCCCCGAGCTTTAGTGTTTCGGCAATTTCGGTGATCGCACCGGTGGCGCTGATTTTGGTGGCGGAGAATTTGGGGCATTTGCGTGCGGTGCAGGGCATGACCGGCCATGATATGAATCCGTATATGGGACGTGCGTTTATGGCCGACGGTTTGGCAACCATGATTTCGGGCAGTGTCGGCGGTACGGGTGTGACCACTTACGCCGAGAATATCGGTGTTATGGCGGTGACGCGTATTTACTCGACGCTGGTGTTTGTCTTCGCTGCAGTTTTTGCAATTGCGTTGGGCTTCTCTCCGAAAATGGGTGCGCTGATTCAGACGATTCCGGGGCCGGTGTTGGGCGGCGTATCGATTGTGGTGTTTGGTTTGATCGCGGTATCGGGTGCGAAAATCTGGGTGGATAATAAAGTTGATTTCTCACAAAGTCGTAATTTGATCGTGGCCGCCGTGACCTTGATCCTCGGTGCAGGTGATTTGACCGTGAACTTGGGTGGCGTGACTTTGAACGGCATTGGCGTGGCGACTTTTGGCGCGATGGCTTTGTATGCGCTGTTGAATATGGGTGGGAAAGTACGCGTGTCTTGATTGCGATTTATTGATCGCTACTTCATCACTATCTTTGCCCGCAAAGGCCGGCATTTCGGTTTTTGCGGGCTGTTTTTTGTCTGTGTCGAGTAGCAGTAAGTGCCGATAAAATTTTTAACGTGTTAGAATGATGCCGTTGTACCTCACGCTAGGGGTCCTGACCGTTGTTTGGTCGGGTGAGAAATACCCTACGAACCTGATTTGGATAATGCCAACGAAGGGAAGCGTTGAAATGAGTATGGTTTGTGTTCATGGGTTTTGATTGATTGGGCATGACTTTTACATTTCATTGAAGTCTCCTTCTTGGCTATTGCCAACATACTAAGGAGCCTTCATGAGTATCAAATCCAATGTCTTTTCCGAGCAGAGCGCACGTGTCGATGCAAATGCTGTTCAACCTTTCCCCAATTCTCAGAAAATTTATGTCACCGGCTCACGCGATGATATTCGTGTGCCGATGCGTCAAATTACGCAGGCGGATACGCCCGAGTCGTTCGGCTTTGAGGCCAATCCGCCGGTAACGGTGTATGACACATCCGGTCCGTATAGCGACCCGCAGGCACAGATTGATATTCGCTGTGGTTTGCCTGCCATGCGTGCGTCGTGGATTGCGGAGCGCAATGACAGTGAATTATTAACTCAACCTTCTTCTGCTTATGGTCAGGAGCGCTTGTCGGATCCGAATACCGCGCATTTGCGTTTTAACCTGATTCGTCCGCCGCGACGGGCGCGCTCGGGCTGCAATGTGACGCAAATGCACTATGCGCGTCGAGGCATCATTACACCGGAGATGGAGTTTGTCGCGATTCGTGAAAATCAGCAGCGTGAGGTCTATTTGGAAACCTTACGCCGAAGTGGTGCTAAGGGTGAGCAATTGGCACAGCTGATGGGGCGCCAGCATGCAGGGCAGAGTTTTGGCGCGTCTTTGCCTTCGTTGGTGACACCTGAGTTTGTGCGTGATGAGGTCGCACGCGGCCGAGCGGTGATTCCGGCGAATATCAATCATCCCGAAATTGAGCCGATGATTATTGGCCGTAATTTTTTAGTTAAGGTCAATGCCAATATTGGTAATTCTGCGCTTAGCTCGTCCATTGGCGAGGAAGTGGAGAAAATGACTTGGGCGATTCGTTGGGGCGCGGATACGGTGATGGATTTGTCCACGGGTAAACACATCCACGAAACACGCGAATGGATTATTCGTAACTCCCCCGTACCGATTGGCACGGTTCCGATTTATCAGGCTTTGGAAAAGGTGAATGGTAAGGCGGAAGAATTGACATGGGCGATTTTCCGCGACACGCTCATTGAGCAAGCCGAGCAGGGGGTGGATTATTTCACCATCCATGCGGGTGTGCGTCTGGCTTATGTACCGATGACGGCCAATCGTTTGACAGGGATTGTTTCACGCGGCGGCTCGATTATGGCCAAATGGTGTTTGGCACATCACCGCGAATCATTTTTATACGAGCATTTTGACGATATTTGCCAGATTATGAAGGCTTATGACGTGAGCTTCAGCTTAGGCGATGGTTTGCGTCCGGGTTCCATTTATGATGCAAATGATCAAGCGCAGTTGGCGGAGTTGAAAACTCTGGGCGAGTTGACCCAAATTGCGTGGAAACACGATGTACAGGTGATGATCGAGGGGCCGGGACATGTGCCAATGCAATTGATCAAGGAAAATATGGATGTGCAATTGGAACAATGCGACGAAGCGCCGTTTTACACGCTCGGGCCATTGACCACCGACATAGCACCGGGCTATGACCACATCACTTCGGCGATTGGTGCGGCGCAAATTGCTTGGTACGGCACGGCGATGCTGTGTTATGTCACGCCGAAAGAGCATTTGGGGCTGCCCAATAAAACCGATGTCAAAGACGGCATCATCACCTACAAATTGGCAGCGCATGCGGCTGATTTGGCCAAAGGGCATGTCGGCGCGCAAATTCGTGACAATGCCTTGTCCAAAGCGCGGTTTGAGTTTCGCTGGACAGACCAGTTTAATTTAGGTTTGGATCCTGATAAGGCGCGGGAATTTCACGATGAAACCCTGCCGAAAGATTCGGCTAAAGTCGCTCATTTTTGCTCCATGTGCGGTCCGCATTTTTGCTCGATGAAAATCACTCAGCAGGTACGCGAGTATGCAGAGCAACGGGGTCTTTCTGACGATGAAGCCTTGGCACAAGGGATGCGGGAGAAATCCATCGCCTTTGTTAAGCAAGGGGCTGATTTGTATCAAAAAATTTAATGAGGTTATGCCATGAATATTTTACTCAATGGTCAACCGTATATGCTGCGCATGGACAATCCGATGTTGGCTGATGTTGTGGACGCATTGGATTTGCCTGTGCAGTTGATGGCTGTTGCCGTGAATCGACAGGTCGTTCGTCAGGCGGATTGGCGTGCTTATCCGATTCACCCCAATGATCGGGTGGATATTGTGCGCGCGATTGGCGGCGGTTGAGACCTATTTTAAGGAAAGAAAAAATGTTAAATACCATGAACGAGCAAATGCATGATCCCTTGCTCATTGCCGGAAAATCCTATGCTTCGCGCCTGCTGGTGGGTAGTGGCAAATACGCTGATCTGCAACAGACACACGATGCGACGGTGGCCGCGCAATCACAGATCATCACGGTGGCGATTCGCCGCGTGAATATTGGTCAGGATGCGGATGCGCCGAATTTGCTGGATGTGATATCGCCGCAGCAGTACACGATTTTGCCCAATACGGCGGGCTGTTTTAATGCCGATGATGCGGTATATACCGCGCAACTGGGGCGTGAACTATTGGGTGGTCAGGCGCTGGTCAAATTGGAGGTTCTGGGCGATGCGCAATCTCTGTTTCCGAATATGCCGGAAACACTCAAGGCGGCGCAAAAACTGATTGACGATGGTTTTGAGGTCATGGTGTATTGCTCCGACGACCCGATTCAGGCAAAGATTTTGGAGCAGATGGGGTGTGTGGCGATTATGCCTTTGGCCTCGCTGATCGGCTCGGGGATGGGGATTTTGAATCCGTGGAATCTATCGCTGATTATTGAACAGACGCAGGTTCCGGTGATTGTGGATGCGGGGATTGGTACGGCATCGGATGCTGCCATTGCCATGGAGCTTGGCTGTGACGCGGTATTGCTAAACAGCGCGATTGCTCATGCACGCAATCCTGTCTTGATGGCGCAGGCGATGAGTTTGGGCGTGCAGGCGGGGCGGGCGGCGTATTTGGCCGGACGGATGCCCAAAAAATTTGCAGGCATTGCTTCTTCGCCAATGAACGGGGTGGCAGGCTAACGGGATTGAAAGGAAAAATATTGAAACATACCGCACATCACGCTGTTCAGGGGCTGTACATTGTCACGCCTGACTGGGATAATGACGCCGAATTATTGACGGCGACTGAGCAAGCGATTTTGGGCGGGGCGCAGTGGGTGCAGTATCGGCACAAAACGGCCTCGGCTGAACAGCGTTTCCGACAAGCGGGAGCTTTGCAAGACTTATGCCGCGCACAAAACGTACCGCTCATCGTTAATGACGACATGGTGCTGTGTCGTCGGCTCAATTGTGACGGGGTGCATGTTGGCAGCACGGATCATCCGATAGAACACGTGCGAGAATATCTCGGTTCGGATAAAATCATCGGCGCATCGTGTTATGGCTCGCTCGAATTGGCACAGGCGGCGAAGGCTAACGGTGCGAGTTATATCGCGTTTGGCGGATTTTACCCGTCGCGCGTAAAGCAGTACGAAGTCAGTACACAGGTGGGCATTATTGAGCAGGCGAAAGCGTGTATTGATTTACCGGTGGTGGTAATTGGCGGGATGACAGCGGATAATTGCGGGCTCTTGATTGCGCAGGGAGCCGATATGGTTGCAGTCATCAGTGGCGTGTATGGGCTATCGGCTGAGCAGGTGGATTTGGCACAAGTGCATCGGCGTGCTCAGGCCATAAGCGACTTATTTCAATGAGGGCGTATGAAAATAATTGTGTTGGGTGCAGGGGTTGTGGGTACAACGAGTGCTTACTATTTGGCACAGCAAGGGCATGAGGTCACGGTATTTGAGCGCCACTCGGGGGCTGCTCAGGACACGAGCTTTGCCAACGCGGGTCAAATCTCCCCCGGCTATGCTACGCCGTGGGCTGCACCTGGCGTTCCGCAAAAGGCGATCAAATGGCTTTTGGCCAAGCATTCGCCATTGCGTATTCGTCCTGATTGGACGGTAGCGCAGTTGCGCTGGCTGTGGCAGATGTATCAGCAGTGTTCGCCCAAAGTGTACATGCACAATAAAGAACGCCTGTATCGGATTGCCGAGTATTCGCGCGTATCTTTGAAATCCTTACGTGCGCAATTGAACCTGAACTATGACCAACGCACACAAGGCACGATGCAGGTTTTTCGCTCTTTGGCGCAATTGGAGCAGGCACACAAAGAGGCGAAACTGCTGGCCGATATGGAAGTGCCGCACGAAATACTGGATCACGCGGGTGTCTGTGCGCTTGAGCCGGGCTTGGGGCGCAGTCGGGTGCCGATCGTCGGGGCGATGCGTTTGCCGAACGATGAAACGGGAGACTGTCAGGCTTTTACCACGCAATTGGCGCAGATTGCCGCCGATCAAGGCGTTCAATTTCACTATCAGCAATCGGTTGATGAGCTGGTGGTGGAGGGCGGTGCAGTGGTCGGGGTGCGCATCGCTGGGCAGGTGCATCGAGCCGATGCGGTCGTTAGCACGCTGGGCGTTTATACCCCGTTGATGCTCAAACGCTGGATGCGCATTCCCATTTATCCGGTGAAAGGTTATTCGATCACCGTGCCGGTGTTGGATGATGCCAATGCACCACAATCAACCATTTTGGATGAAACGTACAAAGTCGCGCTGACCCGATTGGGCGATCGAATTCGTGTCGGGGGAATGGCGGAGTTGTGCGGTTATAACCGCGATCTGCCCTATACGCGTCGCGAAACGCTGGAAATGGTGCTGAATGATCTATTTCCCAATAGTTCCGTCAGTACGGCGGTGAATTTCTGGACAGGTTTGCGTCCTGTTACGCCTGACTCTGCGCCGGTACTCGGCTCAAGCCCAATTGCGGGGCTGTGGCTCAATGCAGGGCATGGCACTTTGGGCTGGACCATGGCATGTGGCTCCGCACGGGTTTTGGCGGATTTGATGAGTGGTCGTGTACCAGAGATTGAAAGCGCAGATTTTAATTTCAGTCGTTTTGCCTGAGCGATGCGGCGTGGCGCACCGCCGCGTGGTAATCAGAACTCTGCGATATAATGACAACCGATCAGATGGTCAAGGCTTGTCTGAACCACCATTTTTTCGCTCATGCTGAGCGTTTGAACACGCTGACGCAAGAATTAAACCCCCTTTTATTGTTAAAGATTGAGATAAAAAGATATGAAATCAATACTGAATTTACTGCAATGGCGTTACGCCACCAAAAAAATGGATCCGAAGCAAGCGGTATCGGATGATAAAGTTGAACAAATTTTGGAAGCAGTTCGTTTGACCGCTAGCTCCAGCGGTCTGCAACCGTATGAAGTGATTGTGGTGACCAATCCGCAAGTGCGCGAACGCATTCAAGCCATCGCATGGAATCAAGCACAAATTACCGAAGGCTCGCATTTGCTGGTGTTTGCCGCGTGGGACAACTACACCGTTGAACGCATCAACATGATGTTTGATCTGGTGAACGATGAGCGTGGCTTTAAAAATCAGGGTTGGGAAGACTACCGCCAAATGCTGCTGGGCATTTATCCGCCGCGCGATGCAGAGGTGAATTTCCAACACGCAGCGCGTCAGGCGTATATTGGTTTGGGCACGGCCTTATTGGCAGCGGCGGAATTGGAAGTGGACAGCACGCCGATGGAGGGTTTTGACCCGAGCGCTCTGGATGAAATTTTGGATTTGCGCAGCCGTGGCCTGCGCAGCGTGGCGATTTTGCCGCTGGGTTACCGCGAAGCCGAGAACGATTGGCTGGTCAATCTGAAAAAAGTACGCCGTCCGCGTGCGCAGTTCATCAGTGAAGTGAAATAAATTCTTTCCATGCAAATAAAAATCCCCGCCTTGAGCGGGAATTTTTATTGGGTAAGGTTAATTAGCCCAACAGATGTGCAACGCCAGCTTTCTCTTCGTCGAGTTCTGCCAAAGTAGCATCCATTTTGCTGCGTGAGAATTCGTCGATTTCCAGACCTTGAACGATGGTGTATTTACCATTTTCGCAGGTCACTGGGAAGCCGTACATGGTGCCTTCTGGGATACCGTAGTCGCCTTTTGAAGGAACGCCCATGGTCACCCATTTGCCGTTGGTGCCCAATACCCAGTCACGGATGTGGTCAATCGCTGCGTTGGCCGCAGAAGCTGCAGATGACAAGCCACGCGCTTCGATGATCGCTGCGCCGCGTTTGCCCACGGTTGGGATGAAGGTGTCGCGTGTCCATGCTTGATCGTTAATCAATGCATCCACTTTATCCGCGCCGATGGTGGCGAAACGGGTGTCAGGATACATGGTTGGGCTGTGGTTGCCCCAAACGATGAGGTTTTCGATTTGGTCGATGGATTTGCCGGTTTTCGCTGCCAATTGGCTCAGGGCGCGGTTGTGATCCAGACGCAACATGGCGGTGAAGTTTTCAGCGGGCAGATCCGGTGCTGATTTCATGGCGATGTAGGCGTTGGTGTTGGCTGGGTTGCCGACTACCAATACTTTGACGTCGCGTTTGGCGTTGTCATTCAGTGCTTTGCCTTGAACGGTGAAGATTGCGCCGTTGGCTTCGAGCAGGTCTTTGCGTTCCATGCCTTTAGAGCGAGGACGTGCGCCGACTAAAACGGCTACGTCGGCGTCTTTGAACGCGACGTTTGGATCATCAGAGATCACGACGCCAGCCAATAATGGGAATGCGCAGTCTTCTAATTCCATCACGACGCCTTGAACCGCTGGCAATGCAGGGGTGATGTCAAGCAATTGCAAAATCACGGGTTGGTCTTTACCCAGCATATCGCCGTTGGCGATGCGGAACAACAATGAATAACAAATTTGACCAGCCGCGCCGGTCACTGCAACACGCATAGGAGCTTTTGCCATGATGACATCCTTATTTAGAAGTGAATAAAACCAGTTGATAAAAATTTGGTTTACTGTCGCTGTGCCGAGGTTTTACCGTTATTCTCGGACAAAGGGCAGGTAACCGAAAACTTTGTGTCATTATAAACCGCAGTAAGGACGATTTTTCGGAAAAATTGATGTTCCGCTGGGTTCAATATTGTTACGTCGCTGATGCGAGTGTAAAGAAGTCTGTGGTAAAGGTCAATAGGTCTTATCTCTTATATAAGATAATTAACCCGTAGACATGGATCAATGTTTGGGGCATAATTGAGTCGTTTAATTGTTGAGATATTTTGTATTTCGGCTCTACAATTGCTAAAGCAATGATTTGCAGATGAATGTTTGGATCATTGTGTATGAATTGGGCATAGTTTGTTGGGTTGCTCATGGTAGCTAAGTAGCTATAAAAGCGTTGAATAACATTAAAATTTATAAAAAGAGTCATTTGAGACATTGCGTGACGATTATTAACACACAAAACAAACCAATTTAGGACAATCGTATGGCAAATGGAGATGCCGTTACCGACAGTTCACCTGTCTTCAGTCCGCTGTATCAGCAGATTAAAGCGCTGTTGTTACAAAGTCTGGAGCAGGGGGAGTGGAATGCCGGTGAGATGATTCCGTCGGAAGTGGATTTGGCTTTACGCTATAAGGTGAGCCAAGGCACGGTGCGCAAGGCGATAGACGAGCTGACGGCGGAAAATTTGTTGGTGCGTCGTCAGGGGCGCGGCACTTTTGTGGCAACGCATCAGGAGCCTGTGAACCGTTTTCGATTTTTGCGGATGCAGAAAAAGGATGATGCAGAGTTTAAAACGTATTCCAGCGTCTTGGCGGTGGAAGCGGCGGTTCCGCCCGTTGAAGTGCGTGAGCGTTTGCAGATGAAGCCGAATCAGCAGGCGACGGTAATTAGCCGTTTGTTGTCGTTTGGCGATGAACCGGCGGTATTTGAATACATCTGGTTGCCGAAGGAAATTTTTCCGGATGTTACGATGGACAAGCTGGTGAACTACAAAGGTGGTTTATACGGCTGGTTCGAGGCGGAATACAATGTGCGCATGATTCGTGCCGTGGAGCATTTGTCCGCACATTTGGCCTCAGCCGATGTGGCGCAACGTTTGGCTGTGGAGCCGAATTCTGCGCTGTTGTATATAGAGCGTGTGTCGTATACCTATGCAGAGCAGCCGGTAGAGGTGCGTTTGGGTTGGTACAGTACGCGGCACTATCACTATCGCAATGAGTTGATTTGAGCTTGATTGGATAGACAGAGAGTCATGTAGTGAATAAAACGGTGATGTTTCGAGTTGCACGCGTGGTCTTGGGCGCGGTTCTGGTAGGTTTGGCCGCCACGCAGACCATAGCGGGTTGGGGTTGGCTGGGGATGTTGCCGTTGGTTTCAGGTTTGTTGGGCATTTGTCCGGCGTGTAGCCTTGGCGGCTGTGCGGTGGATGCGAATCAGTGCTCGACAAAGCGTTTTTAAAGCGTTGTTAGAACGTGAATTAAGCGCTAAAGTGCAGTTGTTTTTTGGTCGTTTTTCTTTTTCTTTTAACTTAACGAGGTCTCTTATGGGTCAAACACCACAAAAAGCCCAGCGTCCGGAGTTTCGCAATATCAATGTATCCGATTTGCGCAATTACCGTTTACCGCTGGCAGGTAAACTCTCGATTTTGCACCGTATCAGCGGTCTGGCGATGTTTTTGGCGTTGCCTTTCGTTTTGGCACTGGTCGCATCCATGTTCACCACGGCGGATAAATTTGCGAGCGCTGTGAGCGTCTTGAGTAACCCGTTGGTGAAATTGATCGCTTTGGGGCTGGTTTGGGCGATTATGCACCACGCGGTTGCCGGTGTGCGCTATCTATTGCTGGACACACACTACAAAGTGTCTAAAGAAGGTGGGCATCAAACGGCCATCGTCGTGTTTGCCGTCAGTTTGCTTTTGACTGCCATTGTTGCCGTCAAAATGTTTATTTAAGCCACGGGAGTCATCATGAAAAATATTAAAGCAGGTACGGCTCGCATTACCACCGGTGCGCACTATGGCTGGAAGGACTGGCTGGTGCAACGCGTCACCGGCGTCATCATCCTGATCTGGGTATTGGCTATGCTGGTGCGCTTTGTGGTCGCATCGGATATGTCATTTGCCGGTTGGAATGCCTTTATGAGTGGCGCAGTGATGAAAACCCTGACCCTGTTCACCATCTTTGCCGTGGCTTACCACGCGTGGATCGGTGTACGCGACATCTGGATGGATTACATCAAATGTCCGGCACAGCGTTTGGCTTTGCATCTGTTCACAATTTTATGGTTGGTGGGCTGTGTGGTATACAGCTTGGCCGCGGTATTGGCGATTTAAGGAATAACAATGGCACTTTTAACAAAAAAATATGATGTGGTGGTGGTCGGTGCAGGTGGCTCCGGTTTGCGTGCCGCGCTCCAATTATCCGAAGCAGGTTTGTCCGTTGCGGTTTTGAGCAAAGTATTCCCAACGCGCTCACACACCGTCGCGGCTCAGGGCGGTATCGGTGCATCTTTGGGCAATATGGCCGAAGACAACTGGCACTACCACTTTTACGACACGGTCAAAGGTTCTGACTGGTTGGGTGATCAAGACGCGATTGAGTTTATGTGCCGTCAAGCGGCCAACAACGTGTACGAGCTCGAACATTTCGGTATGCCATTTGACCGTAACCCAGATGGCACGATTTATCAACGTCCGTTTGGCGGTCACTCCGCGAACTATGGTGAAAAACCCGTACCACGCGCTTGCGCGGCAGCAGACCGTACCGGTCACGCGCTGTTGCACACCCTGTATCAACGCAACGTGCGTGCGCACACCCAATTCTTTGTCGAATGGATGGCGTTGGACTTGATCCGTGATCAGGACGGCGACGTACTCGGCGTGACTGCGCTCGAAATGGAAACCGGTGACGTGATGAATTTGCAAGCGAAAGTCACCTTGTTCGCCACCGGTGGTGCAGGCCGTATTTTCGCTGCATCAACCAATGCGTTCATCAATACGGGCGACGGTCTCGGCATGGCAGCGCGCGCAGGCATTCCGTTGCAAGACATGGAGTTCTGGCAATTCCACCCGACCGGCGTGGCGGGCGCAGGCGTATTGATTACCGAAGGCGTGCGTGGTGAAGGCGGTATTTTGCGCAATGCCAACGGCGAGCGCTTTATGGAGCGCTATGCGCCGACGCTGAAAGACTTGGCGCCGCGTGACTTCGTATCGCGCTCTATGGATCAAGAGATTAAAGAAGGCCGTGGCGTGGGTCCGAACAAAGACCACGTACTGCTTGACGTGACCCATATTGGTAAAGAAACCATTATGAAACGTCTGCCATCCATTTTTGAAATTGCGAAAAAATTCGCCAATGTGGACGCGACCAAAGAACCGATTCCGGTTGTGCCAACCATTCACTACCAAATGGGCGGTATCCCGACCAATATCTACGGTCAAGTCGTTGTGCCGGATGCAGACGGCAGCAATAAAGTGGTTAATGGCCTGTACGCAGTCGGCGAATGCTCATGCGTATCCGTACACGGCGCGAACCGTTTGGGTACCAACTCCTTGCTCGACCTCGTGGTATTCGGTCGTTCAGCGGGTAACCACATTGTGGACGCAGTGAAAAAATCCGCGTTGAATCACAAAGACTTGCCGCAAAATGCCTCGGAAATGACCGAAGCGCGCTTGGCACGTCTGAAAAATTCAACCACCGGCGAATACGCACAAGACGTGGCGAACAACATCCGTGCCAGCATGCAAAAACACGCGGCGGTGTTCCGTACCCAAGAAATCATGGACAAAGGCGTGACCTCAATTCTGGAGATCGAAGAGCAAGTCAAACACATCCATTTGCGCGACAAATCGCAAGTATTCAACACCGCATTGGTCGAAGCATTGGAAGTGGACAACTTGATTGAAGTGGCTAAAGCCACCATGATCTCGGCGGCGGCTCGTCACGAATGCCGTGGCGCGCACAGCGTACTTGATTACGAGCGTCCTGAAAATGATCCGGAGCATCCATTGGGCCGTAATGACAAAGAATGGATGAAACACACCTTGTGGTACAAAGAAGGCAACCGTCTGGCGTACAAACCAGTGAACATGAAGCCGTTGACTGTGGACACTGTGCCACCAAAACCGCGTACATTCTAAGGGTTTCGCCCAAAGTACAAACCTGCTTTGGGCGAGTGTCAAACAGAAAACAGACAAAGATGCGTTGGATTGAAGAGAACAGCGCATTTTGAAAAGGATACGAAAATGAGTAAAGGAACTCGCACGTTTCAAATTTATCGCTACGACCCGGACAAAGATGCCAAGCCGTATATGCAAACCATTAAGGTTGAGTTAGAAGATTCGGATCGCATGTTGCTCGACGCTTTGGTACGTTTGAAAAAAGAAGATGAAACCATTTCATTCCGCCGTTCATGCCGCGAAGGCGTGTGTGGCTCGGATGCGATGAATATCAATGGTAAAAACGGCTTGGCCTGCTTGACCAACCTGAACGATTTGCCGGAAACCATCGTTCTGCGCCCATTGCCGGGCTTGCCGGTGGTACGCGATTTGATCGTGGATATGACCGACTTCTTCAACCAATACCACTCGATCAAACCATACTTGATCAACGAATCGCCAGCGCCTGAAAAAGAGCGTCTGCAATCACCGGAACAACGTGAAGAATTGAACGGCCTGTACGAATGTATCTTGTGCGCTTGCTGCTCAACCTCTTGCCCATCGTTCTGGTGGAATCCCGACAAGTTCGTCGGTCCGGCAGGTTTGCTCGCCGCATATCGCTTCATCGCCGATACCCGTGACGAAGCGACTTCAGCGCGCTTGGACAACTTGGACGACCCATACCGTCTGTTCCGCTGTCATACCATTATGAACTGCGTGGACGTATGTCCGAAAGAGTTGAATCCGACCAAAGCCATCGGCAAAATCAAAGAAATGCTGGTGCGCCGCGCGATCTAAGCGGTTGATGTGGCACGAAACAAAGGCGAACTTCGGTTCGCCTTTGTTTTTACTCGTGCCTGGTGGTTTTTAGCCTCGATTCTTCGGAATCCACGCCCACAGCATTTGCACTTGAATCGGTTCTTCGCCCGAGCTGTCGGTCACGGTACAGGCGACCAGCACTTCGCCTTTTGGCTCGGTGAGGATTTGTTGGCGCTGCTCTTCTGTCAGAGTGGCGACGGCTTTGAGGTCGCCTTTGGCGACTTTTTTGTAGTCCACATGCAGGGATTTAATCAGCAGAATTTTGTCGTCGGGGATGTTGACACCGACAACGAAGCCCGTTGCGGTTTCCGCCAGCAATGCCATTGCCGCGGCGTGCAGACCTTTGATGTGGTTTTGCATCGGGCGGCGATTACGTAGGGTGCAAATGACGCGATTTTGTGTGACTTCTTCGTAGCGGATGCCTGCACTACCGACCATGGGGACGACGCGCCCGAGCATTTTGGACAATACAAAAGTTTTGATGCCATTGGGCAGGGAGTTGGTTTTGTTGACCAAACCCATCAGGCGGTTTGTGGTCGGGCGGTCTGCGTGGTTAGTGTGATTCATGTTTCCTCTGCTGTGTGTGTTTTGGATATTGGGGTATGTGGTTTGTGTGCGCCGAGTTTTGAATGGCGTGCTACATACATTCGTTTGTATTTTACCGAAACAGATGGATGAAATAAACGGATTTATGCGGCGATTTAATGAATTTTCGATTCATTTGATGTTTTTTGTGAGTTTTTGGGTGGTCTTTGGTTTTTTGTTCAAAGACTTGTTTGGCTTTTTGATAAACGATGTTTTACAATCTGTTCATGAATACTTCTTTATTACCCACTCAATTCCCCATTTATGCCCTGATCTGTGCCGCCGGTGTTGGTGCGCGTGCGGGCGGTGATTTGCCCAAACAGTATCAATTGATCCATGAGCAGCCAATGCTGTGGCACACGATCAAGGCCTTTGCCGATTGCCCTGAGTTGGCGCGCGTGTACGTGGTGATTTCGCCCAATGATGGTTGGTTCGCCGACAGCATTGCGCCTTTGATCGCCGAACGAGCTTGGTCGGATCGGGTGGTGATTTTGTCCGTCGGAGGTGAGAGTCGTGCCGAATCGGTGCGCAATGGTTTGGCCGAGTTGGACGCGCTGTTAGATGCGGTTTTGAACGCGAATTCGAACGAGGCATCAGAGGCATGGGTGATGGTGCATGATGCAGCGCGTCCGTGTGTGCGTGTCGAGCAGATCGTGCAATTACGTGATGCGGTGTGGACGCAGGCAGGGCAGATCGCGGCGGTTTCTTCTGAGGCGGATGAGTGGCGTAATCTCGGTGGCATACTCGCACTGCCTGTGACCGATACCATCAAGCAGACGGCGGATGGTGCGCACATCAAAAAAACCATTGATCGCAGTAGCTTGTGGGCGGCGCAAACGCCGCAAATGTTCACAGTCAGTCGTTTGTACAATGCGCTGTGTGATGCTTTGACCGACCCTGAGGTGGCCAAAACGATTACAGATGAAGCCAGCGTAATGGAGTGGGCGGGTTATGCGCCCCTGCTGGTGCGGGGCGATGCGCGGAATTTGAAAGTGACTTATTCTCAGGATTTTGAGTTGGCCGCGTTCTATTTAGGGAAAGAGTAACTGTGTATTGTTGATTGTTCGTTCAACTAAACCAACTCATGAATATGCAATCGCCGCAAACGCGGTACAGCCCGCGCGACGACGGCGACGATGAGCAAGGTCATCACGCCGCCAAACACCACCGATGGCACCAATCCCATGAAACGCGCGGCGACACCCGACTCGAATGCACCCAACTCATTCGATGAACCGATAAAAATTCCATTGATCGCCGAGACACGCCCGCGCATTTCATCGGGCGTGGTCAATTGCAAAATCGTTGAGCGCAGTACCACCGACACGCTGTCAAACACGCCCGAGGTGAACAGCGCACCGACCGAGAGCCACAGAGATTTTGACAGTGCAAAGACAATCATCGCTACGCCAAATCCCGCGACGGCGGAGAGCAGAATCCGCCCCGCGTTGCGATTGATCGGATGGCGTGCCAAATACAAGCCCATTAAAATCGCACCGCAGGCGGGTGCGGCACGCAGCAGACCGAGCGTTTCCGGCCCGCTGTGCAACACATTTTTGACAAAAGCAGGGAGCAAAGCCATTGCGCCGCCGAACAGCACGGCGAACATGTCCAAAGCCAGCGCGGCCAATAAAATGGGATGCGAAAAAACAAAACGCAAACCTTGTGCAATACCTGAGAAAATTAAGGCGACGCTTTGTTTGCTCTGTGCATTCGGCGCATCTGTCGCGTGCTTGGGTACGCCAAGCAAACCGATCAACGCCGCCGTTGCGCACATCAGCGTGGCGCCATACGCCCATGTCAGGTGACCCACCGCGAGCAAACCGCCGCCAATGGCGGGGCCGACGATTTGTGCAAACTGAAACACGCTCGAGCCGATGCCGGTGGCGCGTGCGTAGTCTTCGCGCTCAAACAATCTGACCAGCAAGGTATTGTAAACGGGGCTTAAAAACGCACGGGCAAAGCCAGACAAGGCAATCGCGGCATAAATCGGCCATGCGCCGTACTGCGTGATCCACGCTACGCCGAAATCAGATGAAACCCACCACAGTGTGAACGACATGACCGCCAGCAAAATGCACGCCAAGCTACCGAGAAAGCGGCGCGAATAATGATCGACTGCATAGCCTGCAAACAGCGCGCTGGTAAAATACGGGATGACCTCAGCCAGACCGATCAGGCCGAGGGCGAGTTCGCTGCCGGTGATTTGATAGATTTGCCAGCCGACCACCACGCTGGTGATTTGATAGCACAATACCACGCCGAGCCGATAGGTCAATAGCGAGAGAAACGGGCGCGTGAGCAACGAACGAATATCACGGACAGGCGTGGCAGAGGGCATGATCAGAACCAGTGTTGAACGGAAGCGGGGATGGGTTTGCCGCATTGGTGTGCGCGTTGCAACACCAACCAATAATGACGAAAACTGGCGCGATCGTGTAGCTTGTGTTCAAACGCAATCGGTCCCCAATGGGCCGAGTGCGCGGCCAGCAATAGCTGCGCGGCAAACGCCAGCTCATCCGAGTCGGGTGCAAAGGCGTTTAAAATTTCGTCAATCTGATTCGGGTGAATGCTCCACATGCGCAAATAGCCAAACTCATCCCGCGCGCGGCGCGCATCGGCAAAGGCGGCTCCGGTGGTTTTGTAATCGGTGGTGACATTGTGGTTGGCCACTTTGCCATGGGCGGCGCAGGCACGGCTGATGGCGAGTTTGGCATACGCCACCATCGGATGATCAAACTGTCCCGGGCTGGTCATGGCGTTGGCGGGAATGCTGCCGTGGTGTGCAGACACGAAATCCATCAGGCCGAACGATAAACTTTCCACTTCAGGCAATGCGGCGATGTCGTATACATCGTGCAGCGCACCGTGCGTTTCGATCAGCATGTGAATGGGTGCCATTGGGATAGCGTGCTGCTGATGTACGGCACTGATGATGGCGATGGCACGCTGCGCCTGCGCCAATCCGGTGATTTTCGGCACCATCCAGTAGGCGGGCGCGCGTTTGCCCGATTGCAATACTTGCTCGATATCCGCTTGAAAATGCGCGTGTTCAGGGTCATGTACACGCACGCCAATGCGTCCGAAACGATTGCGTTCGCTGGCCAATATGTCACCGAATAATCGTGTTTGCACGGATTCAGAGCCGACACTTGCGCCATCTTCCAAATCCAGCGTGACGTCAATCAGGCCGCCCAATTCAAGCTGCTTGGCCAAGGCTTTTTCGATGAAACGCTCATTGCCTGCGTAATGCTCAACGGGGGATAAACGGCGTGGCGCAGTGCTGTCGGAGAATAGAATGTGAGCAGGATGCATAGGCTGGTTCCGATCGGTTTTAGTAATGTTTCATAAATGATAACGGTTTCTGTAGTGGAAAATTTTGAAATTAATTAAGATTACACACAAATTCATTAAAAACAGAAAGTTTTTACGGAAATGGGGGCGGCTTTATCATCAATCTGCCACGTATTTAGAGTAAAATGTGCATTGATTTTTCAACCCACATCAAAAGAAGGTCATCATTATGCCAGCAAATTCAATTAAACGCGTTGGGGTTCTGACTTCCGGTGGCGACTCGCCGGGTATGAATGCAGCCATCCGCGCGGTGGTGCGCGCCGCCGCATACTACGGTTTAACCTCGGTTGGGATTGAACAAGGTTACAAAGGTTTGGTCGATAATGAAATGATTGAATTGGGGCCGCGCGATGTCAAAGGGATTATCCATCGCGGTGGCACGATGCTGCATTCGGCACGCTGTAGAGAGTTCTACGAATACGAAGGGCGCGTCAAAGCCTACGAAAATTTCAAAGCAAATAATTTGGACGCTTTGGTGGTGATCGGCGGTGACGGCTCGTTCACCGGTGCGGAGTTGTTCTGGAAAGAATTCGGCGTGCCGGTCATCGGTTTGCCGGGCACGATTGACAACGATATTTTTGGCACGGACAGCACGATTGGCTACGACACCGCGCTCAATACCGTGGTTGAAGCGATTGATAAAATCCGCGATACTGCGACCTCGCACAACCGACTGTTTTTGATCGAAGTGATGGGGCGCGATGCGGGCTTTTTGGCATTGAACGGCGGGATCGCCGGCGGGGTGCAAGACATTCTGATTCCTGAGGAAAGCCTCGATTTGGATAAACTGTTTGAATCCTTGGAACGCGGTTCGCAAGCGGGTAAAGTCGCCTCTATGGTGGTGGTGGCCGAATGCGGCGAAGAGGGCAACGTGCATGAAATCGCCAAGCAAGTGCGTGAAAAAGCACCGCACTACGATCTGCGCGTGACGATTTTGGGACATTTGCAACGGGGTGGCTCGCCGACCTGCGCCGACCGTGTATTGGCCAGCCGTTTGGGCGTGGCAGCGGTCGAAGGTCTGCTGGCCGGTAAAACCGGTGTGATGGCCGGTATTTTGGGTGATCAAGTGGCTTATACTTCACTGACCGATGCGATCAAAAAATCGCATACCTTGGATCCGGAATTGATTCGCGTTTCCGATATTCTCGCAGTTCGGTAATTCGTTCGTGCTCGATGATGGTAAAAAACGCACCCGAAGTGGTGCGTTTTTTTATCAGTGTCCAATTTATGAGGCTTTTTACAACATGAGTGTATAACCACGCGCTGCCTTGCTCAATGTTTGTGGTGTCGCGTTGAGCGCGGTTTGCGCGCGTTCGGCCAGCGCTTGCATGGCGTCTAAATCGCCCTGAATGAATTCAATTTCCATATCTTTGATCAAGCGGGTGGCGCTGTTGCGCTCATCAGCGAGCCGAACTTCGCCGCGATCCAGTGCGAATTCAAAATGATTGCCACCTAATTGGTAATCAAAAATATCACGCTGAAAATCGGTGTGAAACACGGGATGCAGCGCATCGGCAATCTCATGCAAATACGCCTGTGCATCGGCTGCAAATAGGTCGAAACGCCAATTCGGCGTAACGCTCGCATCGGCATTGTCCAACGGCAGTTTGACTTCCCACTCGTGGCGGACGGAGAAACCTTGCTCGGTGCGACCGGCGGTTTTCAGCGTTTGAATCCAGCATTGTGCCTCGGTGTCAAAGCGCAGGCGCAGTGCGGCTTTGGCCTTGAGCAGGTTTTGTTCGGGTGTATCGAAGTACACGTTGAGCAATTGCGTGGTGCGTTGGTAAGTGCAGTGCGGCAGTTGGCTCAGCCACGCGAAGGCTTGGTTGGCACAGGTTTCGCCGAGGCTCAGCGCAATTTCGTGTTCGATGGCGGGTTTGGTGTCCATGTTTATCCGTAGGGGCGCATGATTGCACCCTTAATTCATAAAATGACTGTTCAAAAAAACAATTGTTGCAGCGCATCGCCTGCATGTGGCTGACGCATGAAGGCCTCACCAACCAAAAACGCATACACCTCGTGCGCATGCATCTGCGCCACATCCTCACGCGTGGCGATGCCCGACTCGGTGACGACGATTTTGTCCTGTGGAATCTCGGCGAGTAGGTCGTAGGTATTTTGCAACGACACGTCAAAGGTGCGCAAATTGCGGTTGTTGATGCCGAGCAGTGGCGTTTCTAATTGCAGTGCGGCGTGGAGTTCTTCGGCATTGTGAACCTCGACCAAAACCGCCATGCCCAAGTCATGCGCTTGTTGTTCTAAGGTTTGCATTTGCCCGACATCCAATGCGGCGGCGATCAACAAAATCGCATCCGCGCCCCATGCGCGGGCTTGGTTGACTTGGTAGCTGCTCACCATGAAGTCTTTGCGCAAAACCGGTAGCGTGCAGGCGGCGCGTGCGGCCTTGAGGTAATCCGCGTGTCCTTGAAAATAGGACTCGTCGGTCAACACGGACAAGCACGCCGCACCCGCTGACTCGTATTCGCGGGCGATTTGTGCGGGTAAAAACTCGTCGCGCAAAATGCCTTTGCTCGGTGAGGCTTTTTTGATTTCGGCGATCACGGCGGATTGCTTGGCCGCGACACGCGAGGCAATCGCGCCGGCAAAATCACGCGCGGGATTGTTTTTCACCGCTGCCTGCGCCAGTTCGGCCATGCGCTCGTCGCTGGTCTGTGTGCGGGCGAGGGCGATTTCCTCATATTTGGTGGCGATGATTTTATTCAGGATGTCGCTCATACGGGGCTGTCCTCGGTTTTAAATTGTTGTGTGCATTCGACGTATTCGTTCATTTTACGCAATGCTGCGCCAGAGGCGATCACTTCGCGCGCTTTTTCGATGCCTGCTGCGATGTCATTGACCATGCCGAGCGTGTACAGCGCGACGCCGGAGTTGAAAATCACCATGTCGCGCGCCGCGCCTGCGTGGTTGCCCAACGCGTTTTTCAGCATTTCGATGGATTCTTCGGGATTGTTCACACGAATGGCGTCCAGATGGTCGTGTTTCAGACCAAAGTCTTCGGCATGCAGCGTATATTCGCGGATTTCACCATTGTTCAGCTCGCACACATGCGTCGGACTGAAAACGGAGACTTCGTCCATACCGTCGTCCGAATGGACCACCAGCACGCGTTTGGCTCCGAGTTGTTTCATCGCGTTTGCCATCACCGGCAGCAGCTCGCGGCTGTATACGCCCATTAATGTGTACGGCGCGTTGGCCGGATTGGACAGTGGGCCGATCATATTGAATAGGGTGCGTACGCCCAGCTCGCGGCGAATCGGGCTGATGTGGCGCATCGCTGGGTGGTGATTCGGTGCGAACATAAAGCCGACACCGGTTTGCTCGATGCATTGGGCGACTTGCTCGGAGCTTAGGTTTAAATTGCCACCGAGTGCTTCGATTGCGTCAGCGGAGCCGGATTTACTCGATACGCTGCGATTGCCGTGCTTGGCCACGCGACCACCGGCGGCGGCGATGACGAATAGGCTGGTGGTGGAAATGTTGAACGTCGATGTGCCGTCGCCGCCCGTACCGACGATATCCAGCAGTGGTAGGTCATGCAGATGGGCGGGCATATGGACTTTGTTGGAAAAATCGCGCATCACTTCGGCGGCGGCGACCAGCTCGTCGATCGCTTCGCCTTTGGAGCGCAGAGCGATGAGAATGGCGGCGGCGGAGACGGGCGAGGCGCTGCCGCTCATCATTTGCGTGACAAAATCGCGCATGATGGGCGTAGGTAGGTCTTTGCCGGATAATAGACTTTCGATGATTTGATGGGTATTCATAATGTTTTCAACGTTGGATTAGCCGTGGGTTTGATTCAGAAAGTGCTGCAACAGCGCGTGGCCGTGTTCGCTCATGATGGATTCGGGGTGAAATTGCACGCCTTCGATATTGAAGGTGTTGTGACGCACGCCCATGATTTCACCACTGTGCGCATCGCCACCTGCCCAAGCGGTGACGCTCAGACAATCGGGCAAGCTGTCGCGCTCAATCACCAAGGAATGATAGCGTGTGACTTGGAACGGGTTGGGCAGTCCTGTGAACACGCCCGTGTCGTTGTGGTACAAAGTGTCCACTTTGCCGTGCATCGGCGCGCGTGCGCGGACGATTTTGCCACCGAAGGCTTGGCCGATGGATTGGTGACCCAGACATACGCCGAGGATGGGCAGTTTGCCTTTGAAATGCGCCAATGCGTCCAAACAGATACCGGCTTCAGTCGGTGTACACGGTCCGGGCGAGAGGCACAGATGCGTTGGCTGTGCGGCTTCGATGTCGGCCAAGCTGATTTCATCGTTGCGCTTGACCGTAACGGTGGCGCCGAGTTCGCCGAAATATTGCACGAGGTTAAAGGTGAATGAGTCGTAGTTGTCGATCATGAAAACATGGGGTTGCATGATTAGCCTTTGAGAAGTGGGGTGGTCGTTTCATTCTGGCAAGCGCCGTATCCATATTCTATTTTTTCAATGAGTTGGCGTGTTCGTGAATGTGCTCCTGCCTTACGACGTAAAGCGTTGATATCTCGTTCGATGTGTTCGCAATCCAGCTCTTGCGTGCGTTGACGGACGTATTGATCCAGCGATGGCTCGCCACTCCATTCTCCGGCAAAATGTAAACAAGCATCGTAACGCATCAGTATGTGTTTCGTGCGTTGAGGTAGTCCCGCCAGGTCGGAGGGCGTTAGGATTTCCGCCCAAGCGCCGATAGGCATGGCCAGAATGCCTAATGTCATGAGATAAATACATTTACGCATGATGGTTCTCTATCTGAGTATCCAAACCTGCGCAAGCCAAGCTCGCAGCCTGCAATACCGCGCGCATTTTGCTTTGCGTTTCTTGCCACTCGGATTCGGGGTCGGAGTCGGTGACGATGCCTGCGCCCGCTTGTACATAGAGCTGCTGGTTTTTAATCACCGCCGTGCGAATCGCAATCGCTAAATCCATGTCGTTATCAAAACCGATGTGGCCGACTGCGCCGCCGTAAATACCGCGTTTGGTCGGCTCCAATTCGTCGAGAATCTCCATCGCGCGGATTTTCGGCGCGCCTGAGAGCGTGCCTGCAGGGAAGGTGGCTTTGAGCACATCCATGGCGTCCATGCCGGTGCGTACGCGACCTTGGACATTCGAGACCATATGCAGCACGTGCGAGTATTTTTCAATCGCCATTTGCTCGGTGACTTCGACCGTGCCGATGTCGGCAATGCGGCCAATATCGTTGCGCCCCAGATCAATCAGCATGAGGTGCTCGGCGCACTCTTTGGCATCGGCCAGCAGATCGGCGGATAGGCGCACATCCTCGGCCGCATTCGCGCCGCGTTTGCGCGTGCCGGCAATCGGGCGTACCGTCGCCATGCGCTCTTCATCCATTTTCACCAAAATTTCCGGCGATGCGCCGACGACGTGGGTGTCGTTCAGGTGCATGAAGTACATATATGGCGAGGGATTGAGCGCGCGCAGGGCGCGATACAGATTGATCGGCTCGGCCTCAAAACGGCGTTGTGTGCGTTGCGACAGCACCACTTGCATGCAGTCGCCTGCGGCGATGTAGTCTTTGCAACGCTGCACGCCTGCTTTGAATGCGGCTTCGCCATAATCTGAACGACTGTCGTGTTCGGCGACCGCCGGACTGACGGGCAAGACCGCCGGACGACGCAGGGCATCGAGCATGGTTTGCAAACGTGCTTGCGCGTGCTCGTAGGCATTCGGCTCGGACGGATCGGCGTAGACCGTGAGGTAGACTTTGCCCAGCAGATTGTCCACCACGGCCAACTCTTCGGACAGCATCAGGTGCAAATCGGGAATGCCGACATCGTC
Source organism: Puribacter membranae (assembly GCF_055380425.1). Classification (NCBI taxonomy): domain Bacteria; kingdom Pseudomonadati; phylum Pseudomonadota; class Betaproteobacteria; order Burkholderiales; family Burkholderiaceae; genus Puribacter; species Puribacter membranae. The sequence goes on along the minus strand of NZ_AP040167.1, from coordinate 1,067,997 downwards.
CGGCGGTGTGCTGTGCGCGAGCTTGTGCTCGATTTCGCGCACGGTGTCGTAGGCGAAATAGCCGACCAAACCGCCGCTGTAGCGCGCATGGCCATCGAGTTTCGGTACATTTTTGCGTTGCAAAAAGGCGCGGGTGAATTCGAATAAATCGGTATTGACGTGTTCGGCGACGCACCGCTCGCCGATAAATTCGCGTATCACGCCGTCGGATTGGGTGATTCGTTGACGGCAGGGTAGACCGATGATGGAGTAACGACCTGAGCGCTCGCCGCCAATGACTGATTCGAGCAAGTAGCTGTACGGCGCGTTCGCCAGTTTCAGATAGATGGACAGCGGTGTGTCCAGATCGGCGAAGGTTTCCAGCGACAGCGGAATGTGGTTGTATCCTTGCTGTGCCAGTTCGGTGAATTGGGTTTTGTTTAACATGGGGTTCTCGATTCGAATTCAAATTTTGGCTATAAAAAAACCGCCGAGCTTGTTCGGGCGGTTGTGTTTAGTCCTTGTGGCGCGTGCGAAAACAGATTTAGCGCCAAGAGCCTAAACACCATCGCAAAACTTGCCAACGACCACAGACGTTCATTTGAACGGCGGTTGTGTTTGAATCGAAAGAAGGGCGGTTTGCGGTTTTCATGGCGTGGATTGTAACCTGATTTTTGCTTTTTGACTACATTCGTTTAATAGTGTGATGAGGTTATCAGCATGAAATTGCTGTCTTCAACATGAACGGCCATGTAGCTGAGGGTTGAACTCGCTTCAAAATGAGTGTGCTGCATCGGTTCAGGTGTGGCAGTGGCGAAGGTGGCGCCTTGCTGTACCGGTGTCCACAGCTCATGGCTCAACTCAGAACTGTCAAAAATCAGACCGGAGTCCAGTATGTAGTGTACAGACAGCGCATTGTCACCATGTGTGGTGGCATTTGTATTCACAGACGGGTTTTGCCCAGAGGTGTCAATGGTGATATGCCATAGTGCTGACGTGCTTTGAACCTGCCCTGCGACATCAACGCTGCTGATATGAAAGCTGTGCGCACCATTGGACAGCGAATGATCGGGGGTAAATGTCCATGTGCCATTGGATTCAACCGCTGTGGAGCCAATCAATTCGCCATTGTCATAGATTTGTACCGACAAAGCCCCTGTCTCTGCGGTACCACACAGCATCGGCGTGGCATCACTGGTTTGTGCTGCCGGTTCAACAGGGCTTTGTTCATTGTTCGCATGCTGAATGATTTGGGTGATGGCATTATGACGCGGTAAGTAGACCGCAACCGTATCGCCTGTCGGTTCATTCATTGGAGCATTTTCATCGTTCGTGTAACCAATTGTCTCGCTGAAAGGGTTGCTCATTGATACATTGAAAATGGGCGAGAGTTCGACGCGTGCTGGTATGAGGGGGCTATTCAGCGGATCGTGCATCGCAGCAGCATTATCAGCCAAAATGATTGAAGTGGTTGGTGTGTGTACGGGCTGTGTTGGTGGTTTTGGCGCGGTAATGACGCCTGTATCCACTCCACCCGTTCCACCCGTACCCACTGCGGCAATAGGTAGCTGCTCGATCAGTCCCGCACCGATCGCACCTGTACCGCCCGTTCCGACGGCGGCGATCGCACCATCCGTAGACAGTGCAGTGCTTGGCATGAGAATAGACGGCGTTGAGCTGATGGGGTATGTGTTTGCGTTGCGAGTTTCAATAAAAAATAGGTCAGTTTCGCTGGCTTCTATCTCAGTATTTGTAAAGGGCAGTTTGCCTTTGACGGGTGTTGAGACGGACGTGCCACTGCTCATGGGTGCTGAGTTTATAGCGGTTGCTTTCGGCAAATTGATCAAGTGTGCCGGTTGTGCAGGAAATACTGCTGTTGCTACCGAGTTCTCGATGCCATTGGGCTTTATGTGAGGGGTGACGAATAGGGCGTTCATTGTGAATCGTCTTTCTGCGAGAGATCTTCGGTGGCATAGGCGTACAGACCCACTCGGAATCGGTGCGTTGCTTCCGGTTGATCGGCGTCTTGTTCATTTAACAGGATCGCTTGCTCCAAAATATCACGCATGATTTGTTGCCATGCCTGTGCCGATAGCTGGCGCAACTTTTGGGTTGATGCTTCGGTCAGCTCATCGGCAAATACGCTTTGTTCGATGAATTGTGTTTCATTGCCTGATTCGTTGCCTGAGGTATTGGCATCGTCATTGGCATTCGCTTGGGTTAAATTGTGCACACCTGCGGCCAAATGATCGGCAATATTGGCAGCAAAAATATCATGCGCCTCCAAGGTTGAGGCCTTGGGAATAAATGCTTGTTTTAAAAGGTGAACCTGATCATTCTCGACGCGAACGGCCCCCAGACGTTCTAACTCTTGGAGTACCGAGCGTGGGTGCTTGTCGTTTGAAATGGCGCGTACCAAAGTGTCAAAACTAATGGGAGCATCTTGTACAGGAATGCTGTGCGGCCACTCTTTAGCCAGCCAGCGCCCCAATACTTGTGACGACATACTGATGGATTTGCGTACCAAACGATGTTTGGGCACATTTTGCTCTTTGGCCAGACGCAGTGCGTTGATGTCTTTGCGATGCATCCCCGCCAGCAGGCTGATGGCGGAATCCGTTGGCTTTTGTCCGATGCGTTGCGCTTCTTTATTGGCCTCGTCAAAAAAGACGGTTTTGAGCGCGGTTGCAAATTCGGTATAACCTACTCCCGAGCGAATTAACCAGCAGGCCAGCGGCTCGATCATGCTCAGGGCATGCTCCAGCGTGGAGGCGGCGGTAGCGGTGGGTTGAACGCTCATGGATATTATGATGTTTAAAAATGATTGTGAATCGCGCTAAGAATACTCAGTCAAAGAAGCCTGCATACTAAGTAAGGCGAGGTTTGAGTGATGCATTGTATGTGAAAATATCCCAGTTTTCAATTAATTTACTCGATGTGGTTTTATTTCAATTGAATGGGTATGCGTGTAAATTTAAAAAATGTGAAAAATTCCCTTGCAAAAAGACGAAAAGCTCGTAGAATAATAAATGTGAATATTTCACATTTATTCTATCGAGGGTAACCTCACGATTTTGACAGGTGCACACATGCTAATGATTTTTCTTTGCGCAGCTTTGGTTCTGCTGGTTCTTTTGGCATTGGTATTATTCAGTATCAGCGAAGATTGGCAGGCTGAATATTGCGAAGGTAAATTTCACAATTGACCGGCTTTATGCATGCCATTTGTTTTCACTGCAATTTAGACTGAACGTCTAAAAGGGTTGTGCTATGGAGCAGTGCAGCCGAATAAGTTGTTTGATGGACTTTTTTACTTTCTCACATGCCCGCATTGTTGGGCGACACACCTTCACTTACTGCGACGCTTCATGTCGAATGCGTTGGCACTCTTGACTATATTCCACACCCCATTGGTGCATGGAGCCGATCACCGGCAGCAGGGTGCGCCCGAAATCGGTCAGTGAGTATTCCACTTTAGGCGGGACGACCGGATAAACTTCGCGGTGAATCAGCCCGTCTTCTTCCAACTCGCGCAATTGCAGGGTCAGCATGCGCTGGGTAATCTCAGGTAATAACCGACGCAGTTCGTTAAATCGCTGAGTCTGTTCTACCAAGTGATACAAAATCAAGACTTTCCATTTGCCACCGATCACCGATAACGTGGTGTTGACGGGGCAGAACGTGGTGTATTGTTCAGTCGTTGTGCCAGTATTTGAGGTTTTGTTGTGTGCCATGGTGTTTGAATCTTACAGTATAAAAAATGTGCGTACTTGTCAAAATATTATATATGAATAATAATGGGTCCATGCAAATAAAAGTATTAATTTTTAGCCATTAGGAGGTGCATGATGCGTATTCCACAATTGGATCGAATCAATGAGCTGGCCAACAAAGCGAATATCGTTGGCTTGACTGAAGCAGAACAAGCCGAGCGCGTGCTGTTGCGACAAGTGTATGTACGCGCGGTGACTGGGCAAATGCACAATATGCTGGCGACGCTGACGGTGGTTGATCCGGAGGGTAACGATGTGACGCCGAAGGCTCTACGCCTGGCGCAGCGCAGCGGACAGATGACGCAATTGGACAGTCAATTATTGAATTGAATGATTGGAGAAGCAAACATGAGAAATGTACGACGTATTTATCAGGCCAATAGCCAACATTGGGTTGGAGACGGCTTTTTGGTACAGCCGCTGTTCTCACACATGGGCGAGAACAAGCAAACCGATCCGTTTTTGATGCTCGATTATGGTGCGCCGATGGAATTTGCGCCGAATAACACGGGGCGTGCGCGTGGTGTGGGACAGCATCCGCACAAAGGTTTTGAGACCGTCACCATCGCTTATCATGGCGAAGTGGCGCATCGGGATTCAACTGGTGGCGGTGGTGTGATTAAGGAAGGTGATGTGCAATGGATGACCGCCGGTGCGGGCATTATCCACGAAGAGTTTCACTCCGATACGTTCAGTGAACGCGGTGGTTTGTTTGAAATGGTACAGTTGTGGGTCAACTTGCCCGCGAAGGACAAAAATACACCGGCGCGTTATCAGCATTTGGCCAAGGAAAATATCCCGGTGCTTGAGTTGCCTAATTCTGCCGGTCATGTTCGCGTGATTGCCGGTGAATATGCCGATGAACACGGCGGTGCGCGCGGCCCTGCGCAAACCTTCACCGAGATGAATGTGTGGGACATGGTGCTACATGCGGGCGCGAGCGCGTCGCTGATTTTGCCCGAAACGCACAACCTGAGCATGGTGGTATTGCGTGGAGATGTGACGTTCAATGGTGCGCACACCGCTCATGCGGGCGAACTGGTGAGTTTTGAAACGCAATCAGGTGCGGTTGAACTGCAAGCCGGTGCGAGCGAGGTCAAAATTTTGCTCCTGTCCGGCGTGCCGATTGACGAGCCGATAGTGGGCTATGGGCCGTTTGTGATGAACACCCAGCAAGAAATTCGTCAGGCGATTGATGATTTTAATCATGGCCGATTCGGTGCGATTGAACATTAAACAAAAGCATTAGGAGAATTTATGAAAACTGTATTTCATGCGGCGAACAGCCGAGGTTATGCCGATCATGGTTGGCTCAAAAGTCACCACACTTTTAGTTTTGGTCATTACTACGATCCCGATCGCATGGGATTTGGCGCGCTGCGCGTGATTAATGACGACAGCGTCATGGGTGGTCGTGGCTTTGGCGAGCATCCGCACAGTGATATGGAAATCATCAGCATTCCGCTGGAAGGCGACTTGGCGCACGGCGACAGCATGGGGTACCGTGGCGTGATTCGACGCGGCGAGGTTCAGGTCATGTCGGCGGGTACGGGGATTGTTCACAGTGAAATGAATGGTAATGCCGATCAGCCGGTGAAGTTTTTGCAAATTTGGGTCCTGCCGAATCAGCGCAATGTCACGCCGCGTTATCAGCAAATCAGCATTGCCGAAGGTGCGTTAGACAATGAATTTCAACAAATTCTCTCGCCGAACGCCGATGACGCGGGCGTGTGGATCCATCAAGACGCATGGTTCCATTGGCTCAAATTGGATCAAGGTGTGCAGAAAACCTATACACTTAAAGGCGCGGGTAACGGCGTGTACGTCTTTGTGATCAAAGGCAGTGCGCAGGTAGCCGAGCACGATTTACACGCGCGTGATGGTCTGGGTATCAGCGAGGTTGAGCAGTTTGAATTGCGCGCATCTGCGGATGCAGAGTTGTTGCTCATGGAAGTACCGATGAGTGTTTAAGATATATTTTTAATCAGTAGCCGTGTTTCCTTAAACCTGAATAGGAGAAAACCATGCAAACCAAACATATCGCCTTGGTGATTGGCAGTCTGCGTCGTGATTCGATCAATCGCAAAGTAGCGCAGTATATTCAAAACATTGCGCCGTCTTCGTGGCAGATTACCGAGGTGCAGATCGGTGATTTACCGGTGTATAACCAAGACTTTGATGAGCAGTCGATTGCCCAATACGATCGTGTAAGGGCGCAGATCGCGGTGGCGGACGCGGTGCTGTTTGTCACGCCGGAGCATAATCGCTCGATTCCGGCGGCGCTGAAAAATCTGCTTGATGTGGCCTCGCGTCCAGCAGGCAAAAGTGTTTGGGTGGGCAAGCGTGCAGCCGTGGTCTGTGCGTCACCCTCGACCTTTGGCGGTCTCTCGTCGGGTTTGCATCTGCGGCAGGTGCTTGAGTCCCTAGGTGTGCCGGTAATGATTGCACCCGAAGTGTTTTTGAGCAAAGCCTTTGATTTGTTGAATGAACAGGGTGAATTTGCCAATGAGCGCTCGCAAGCGTTTTTACAAAAATTCGTTACGGCGTGGGATGCGTGGCTGGATAAGGTTTGAATCTAAGGTTTGAATCAACAGTGAGGGATTGCATATGAGCGCAATACAAAAAATTACGGCCAATATCAAAGATGTTGGCGGCATACCGGTCGCGCGATTATTGCCGACCGCCAAGCGTCGCAGTATTGGCGCGTGGTGCTTTCTCGATCATGCCGGTCCGTCGGTTTTTGCCGAAGGTGAAGCGGGTTTGCAGGTAGGTGCACACCCGCATATTGGTTTGCAGACCTTCACATGGATGCTGGCGGGTGAGGTATTGCATAAAGATAGCTTGGGCAATGAGCAGATGATTCGTCCGAATCAGGTTAATCTGATGACAGCCGGTCGTGGGATCAGCCACACGGAACAAACGCCGTCGCACAGTCGAGAGGTACACGCGGTTCAGTTGTGGATCGCCTTACCTGAATCGGCTCAACACACTGCGCCGCAATTTCAGCATTACCCCGATTTGCCGATGTGGTCGGAAACCGGTGTGGATTACGTGCTGACCACAGGGCGTTTTGGTACGCACGAAGCGCCCACACAACAATATTCACCATTAATTGGTTTGGATATGCGTTTTGCGACTGAGCAAACGCAACGCATAGCTTTGCTCGCATCGTTTGAATATGGATTTCTGGTGCTTAAAGGACAGTTGACACTCAATGGCGAAACCTATGCTGCGGATGAGCTGGCGTATTGTCCTTCCGGCCAAACCGAGGTGACGATTCAGGCGAGTGCGGGTGCGCATGTGATGTTATTGGGTGGTGAGCCATTGGCGCAGGAAATCATCATTTGGTGGAATTTTGTTGGCAGCAATCAGGCCGATATCAGCCAAGCAGTCGCGGACTGGAATACGCACAGTCCGCGATTTGGCACAATTCAAACGGAATTGAGCCGACTGGTCTCGCCTGTGCCGCCGTGGGCGTCAACCTCGTGAACGCATCAATGGCGACGTGGCAGTTTAACAGTACACCAATGGTACACATCAATGGACGGCATATCAGCGCCAAAATTTGCGTTTGGAGAGTTTGCCTATCCCCGGATTAAAACTATTGGTCGGGTCAAGTTGGCGATAGTGTCGCGCCAAATCTTCGTTCGCATGATACAGATGGCCGACATTGTGTTCGGCAGGGTATTGTGCGCGGCGTGCGTCCAGCGTTTTGAGGATTTTGTGTTCGATCGCCATCGGGTCATGCGGTTTTTTGATGATGTAGTCCTGATGAAAGACGTGACACAGAAAGTGGCCGTAATAGAGCTTGTGGATGCACGCCTGATTGATGTCGTCGGGTAGGCGCTCGAACCAGTCCTCGTCGTTTCGTCTCAAGGCAACGTCCAGTGCGACAATGTCCGCTACCGCATCCGCATGAATTGCGCGATAGCGTACGGCCGCGCCTGCAACGGCGAAACGGTGCAGCATGGCTTTATTGGCCTCCTCTGTGGTGCATTCAAAATACGCTCCGTCCCGAGCAGTCACACCGTTGAAATAACGTTCAAACAGGGCGCGCGCTTCGTCAGTGGCTGCGCCACCGGTTTTGACGATGAGGTGGTGTTCGTACTTTTGATGGAATTGCTCCATGCGGTCGGGCAATTGTTTGGGCAAAACATGGGCGAACCATTGCGACAGTTTGTCCGAGAGAAAGGTAGGCAGGATTTTTGTCTTTTGCGCCCAGCGGTCAATGCGGTCTTTGAGCGCAAATAGTTTGGGCAGACGCTGCGTGCCGAATTGACTGATGAGGTATACCATATCCTTGCCGTATTCGGCGGCCAAGGCGTAGGCGTCGCGGTGGATGTATTCGCCTGATAGGGGCAAGTCGCTCATTTCGGTCAGCAATTGTTTGCGCAAATCGCTCAACTCGTGCGTGTTGTTGCTGCCGATGTAATAGACGCGGGTGTTGCGCTCCTGTTCAAAGGTGTCCAAACGTACCGCAAAGACCACGACTTTGCCCGCGCTGCCGGAGGTTTCGTGGAGTTTGTCTGGGTTGGCGTTAAAGCGTGCAGGTGTGTCGGCGTCGATCTGCGTGACGATGCCTGCGTAGTCATGTGATGAGGCCAGTTTGCTTGGGTCGTTGTCAATCTCGTCCACGCCGTAATTGTGTTCGTGCAGATTGCGCAGGATGGTGTCGGGGTCGTTGCCCAGAAAAATTCCCAAGTGGTTGATTAACTGTAATTTGCCTTGCTCATTTACGCGCGCATACAGTGCCAACTCGGTGTAGGACGGCCCGCGTTTGACCAGAGAGCCGCCGGAGTTGTTGCACACGCCGCCGACCACCGATGCGCCAATGCACGAGGAACCAATCACGGAATGCGGCTCACGGCCGATACGCGCCAATTGCGCTTCGAGTTGGTACAGGGTGGCGCCCGCGTGGCAAACGATTTGCGTGCCGTTGTTGATCAAATTGGTGCGATCGATGCGCAGGGTATTGATGATCACTACCGGGCGATCATAATCATTGCCATCGGGTGTGGAGCCGCCGGTGAGGCCGGTGTTGGCCGCTTGGCTGATGATAATGACATCGGCGGCGTGGCAGGCTTTGACCACTTCCCATTGTTCGATCACATTGGCGGGCAGCACCACGGCGAGGGCATTACCCGAACCAAAACGAAATCCGGTGCGGTATTGTTGATTTTTATGTGGATCGGTGATGAGGTATTGCTGGCCGACGATACGGCGCAATTGTTCAAGCAATGTGTGACAAACATCCCGTTCAGGCATGTGCTTCTCCTGTTTTATATTTTTATCGATCAATTCGTGGTATGGCTATGTGGCGTCAATGTGTCGGATTTAATCAAGCATCGCAGGTGCGTAGGGAGTCATCGACACTTCCGTTGCAAGGGGGTGCCAAATGAGCGAGGGTTTGGGCAGCCCACCACCCGGATTCTGCGGCCCCCTCAGTGTACGGCATACTCATGTAATCCCCTGCCAACAATATTTTGGTGCGCTTTTTTTCAACATGGGCACGGTAGGCTTGTAGTTGCTGGGCACGTCCCACTGGAGAAAGTGGCTCGGCGAGTGGCCATCGATATACTTGCGTCTGAGCAATATATGAGGCCAGATTAGGCAGCAGACCCGATACCGCAGCAAGCGCAGCGGCCACGATATCCTCATCGGGCGATTGCATGAAATGTTGTGCCGCTTCATGCGAAAACATGAAATTGAACAAATTTCCGCTGGTATGTGGTGCACGATTTTTGTTGTTTTCAATGCCAATAGCAACCACTTCAGCGCGTTCACTTCTAGGTATCAAAACTCCATACACATTGGCAAGGTTCGGCGTCAGTTGAAAGTTTGGCTGTGTCACACAAGCTACATTGATGCTACTGCTATACGGTGTTGCCAACAGAGCATCCGCTTTTGCTATCTCTGATGAAGCGCTTAGCAATTGCTTGGCATATGGTGCAGGCACAGCAATGATCACAGCATCTGCAGCATAAGTCTCACCAGACGTGTACACATAGACTTGCCCCTCTGTCCATTCAACTTTATGAACAGGGGTATTCAGAGTCACATCTACTGCTTGTGAAAGCGTTTCAGGCAAAACGCTCATGCCATCCTTCAGACACAAGATTTGAGTTTTTTTCATGCCAAACATGGTTAAAGCTAAGGCCAATGCCTTGGAGGTTTCTTCTGGCCTTTGAAAATAGAACCCGTGCAGCATGGGTTCATAAAGATACTCGGTCACCTTGTGGCTTATCTTGGTGTTTGACCAGGTACTGGTGCTTTCATTATCAAATGCAGCCCATGTACTGTAGTTACTCAAAGAAAGCTGGTGTTGTTTTTTCCTCAAGCTTGCGGTTCGCCACCCCAATTTGAACACAGAGCGCAAACCCAAAAGGTGTATGGCATTCAGCGGGTGATTAGTGCGCAAAATGTGTGGTTGCGCATGGCGAACAATAGCGCTGCACTGCGAGGTGGCGCACAACTGTGCATCGATTTTTAGTTTTTTTAATAACCCAGCAATGATTGAATATTCACTGGATAAAAACTGCGCACCTCGATCAACTACATGCCCATTAAGCTCATCGCTGGTCATTCTTCCGCCTACACGATCAGCAGCATCTATGACTTTGACAGAAATACCCTGTTCTTTTAAAGAATAGGCAGCAGTCAATCCAGCAATGCCAGCGCCAACCACAATCACCTGCGCTGTTGATAGGGAATGGTTCATGATGACATCTAACTATACTTCTGCGTCACTATATGTCAAATAACATTCTTTCAACTGACACATAACACGCTATTGGAAAAATAACCTATTGATATTCAAAAACATATCTAAAAGATCAGTTTGTAGTCGGTCGTTATTTTGGACAAAGATGACCGATATCAAATTTTCGACTTTGATTGATGATAACAGCACTCATTCAATTGTGACAACAAAAAACTCAAACAAAGGGAAAGCATAAACCTGATTCAGATCACGATTTCATGCATTGGCACAATTTATAAAAAATACTTCGCCATACCCGCGCACGCGGGAATCAAACCCCTTGCATCACTGCTTTTATCGAGCGTGTGCGTTCAGTTCAAACGTTTTTAAGTCAATCATCCGCCGTCGCGGTGATGCGCAGTTGATCCAGCACTTGATTGACGCGCAGCACGCGATCGGGCAGTTCGGGCATTTCGTAGGTCAGACGAATTTTGTCCTGTCCGTTGAGTTTGACATTGCGGTCTTTTTGGATGAGTTGAATCATTGACAGGCCGTCAATCGGGGCGTTTTTACCAAAATGGATTTGTCCGAGCGATGCGGCGATGTCCATTTTGATGATGCCCATAGTTTGTGCGCGTAGACGTAGGCGATGGGTTTCGATCAGGGCTTTGGCGGAGGTTGGTAGTTCGCCGAAGCGGTCGACGATTTCTTCTTGAATATCGTTCAGCGTGGCTTCATCCGCCGCGCTGGCGAGGCGTTTGTATAGATTTAGTCGTTCATTCACGCTGCCGCAGTATTCATCGGGCAGTAGTGCGGGCGTGTGTAAATTGATCTCGGCGGTGATGCCCAGCGGTGCGGAGAGATCGGGTTCTTTGCCGCGTTTGAGCGATTTGATCGCGGCGTTGAGCATGTCGTTGTAGAGTGAAAAGCCGATTTCGGTGATGTTGCCCGATTGTTTTTCGCCGAGAATTTCGCCCGCGCCGCGAATCTCCATGTCCTGCATGGCGAGGAAAAAGCCGGAGCCGAGTTCCTCCATTTGGCAGATGGCTTCGAGGCGGCGTTCGGCCTGCGTGGTCAATGCGTCTTCGTGGTGAATCAGCAGGTAGGCGTAGGCTTGGTGATGGCTGCGCCCGACGCGTCCGCGCAGCTGGTGCAACTGCGCGAGGCCGAATTTGTCCGCGCGGTGCATGATGATGGTGTTTGCATTTGGTACGTCAATGCCGGTTTCGATGATGGTGGTGCACAGCAGAATATTCGCACGGCCATGATAAAAGTCACGCATCACGCGCTCCAAATCGCGTTCGTGCATTTGCCCGTGCGCAATCACAATGCGTGCTTCGGGAATCAGCTCGGCGAGCATCTCGCGGCGATTTTCGATGGTGGCGACTTCGTTGTGCAGGAAGTACACCTGACCGCCGCGTTTGAGTTCACGCAGGACGGCTTCGCGGATGACGGATTTTTCTTCACGACGCACGAAGGTTTTGATCGCCAGCCGTTTTTGCGGCGCGGTGGCAATGACCGACAGGTCACGCACGCCTTCCATCGCCATACCCATGGTGCGCGGAATCGGCGTTGCAGTCAGGGTGAGGATGTCCACTTCGGCGCGCAGGTTTTTCATCGCTTCTTTTTGGCGCACACCAAAGCGGTGTTCTTCATCAATAATCACCAAACCCAAACGGTCGAATTTTACGTTCGGTGAGAGCAGTTTGTGCGTGCCGATGACGATGTCCACCGTGCCTTTTTCCAAGCCTTCCAATACTTTGGCCGTTTTTTTACCGGACACAAAACGCGATACTTCGCCAATGCGAATCGGCCATTTGGAAAAGCGATCAGAAAACACTTGGTGGTGTTGCTCGGCCAAAAGCGTGGTTGGTGCGAGCACGGCGACTTGCTTGCCGCCCATCGCGGCGATGAATGCAGCGCGCAGCGCAACCTCGGTTTTGCCAAAGCCAACGTCGCCGCAGACCAACCGATCCATCGGCTTTGTTGCGATCAAATCATGTGTGACGGCGGCAATCGCGCTGGCCTGATCGGCTGTGGTTTCAAAGCCAAAATCGTTGGCGAATACTTCGTAATCCGCCAAATTCAGTGGAAACGCGTGTCCCTGACGCAACGCACGGCGCGCGTATAGGTTCAGCAATTCGGCTGCGGTGTCGCGGATTTGCTCGGCTGCTTTTTTACGCGTTTTGCTCCAACGGTCGGTACCCAATTTGTGCAATGGCGCGTGCTCAGGGTCAGCTCCAGCGTAACGCGAGATGACGGATAACTGCGATACCGGCACATACAGCGCGGTGTCGTCGGCATAACTCAGATGCAAAAACTCCGTCAGACCGCCGCCCAAGTCCATGTTCACCAAACCATGATAGCGCCCAATTCCATGCTCGACGTGAACCACCGGATCGCCCTCGCGCAGCTCGGACAGCGAGGCGATCATCATATCGACGTTCGAGGTTTTATCCGCGCGGCGGTTGCTGCGGCGCGTACCGGTTGAGCTGGCGTACAACTCGTTTTCCGTAATCAGGCATAGATTAGGAAGGTCGGCTAATTGCTGCGTGCTGAATCCACGCTCAATCGGCGCGTGGCTGATGTACAGTTTACTGGGATCATTCAGCGCGGCAATTTGCGCCCAATCGGTCAAAGTATGTGTGCTGATGCCGTGTCGTGCGAAGGTGTCGGCGAGGGTGGTCTGCCGCCCCAGACTTTCGGCCAACACAATGGTGTGAATATCGTGCTCGGTGTTGCTCCGTATGGCAGATTGCAAACGCGCAAACGGCTGCTCATCCTGCGCGGTAATCGACACACGCACATCGGGCACTGCGCGAATGTGCTGTGCAAATGTTGCGAATGTACGGTGGTCCTCATCACGTTTGCGCAGCGCCAACTGCGCAAACGGCTTCATCGCCTCGAACCACTGCGATTCGCGCTGGAACAATCGCTCCGGCGGCAAAATCGGCGTGGCGATGTCGCCTTTCAAAAAATCATAACGCGTTTGCGTGTCGCTCCAAAATTGCTCAATCGCCTGCGCCGCATCACCATGCAACACCACCGTTGAATCACTGGGCAAATAATCAAACAGCGTCGCCGTTTGCTGAAAAAATAACGGCAAATAATACTCAATGCCCGCGTTAAAAACCCCGTTGGCAATATCCTTATAAATCGCATGTTTGGTCGGATCGCCCTCAAACTGCTCGCGCCACGCATTGCGAAACGCGCCGCGAGCCACCTCATCGGTCGGATACTCGCGCCCAGGCAACATCTGCACCGACGGCACAGGATACAGCGTGCGCTGCGTGTCCACATCGAATGTCTTGATCGACTCAATCGTATCATCAAACAAATCCACGCGGTAGGGCAGCGCCGCACCCATTGGAAACAAATCCACCAAACCGCCGCGCAAAGCGAACTCGCCCGGCGCGACCACTTGGCTGACATTGCTATAACCCGCGTTGACCAATTGCTCGCGCAGCGCATCCACATTCAAACGATCATTTTGCTTGAATGAAAACGCACGTCCCAACAAAAACGATGGCGGTGACAAACGATACAACGCCGTTGACACAGGCACCAACAACACATCGCATTGACGCTGCGTCAACGCATACAAAGTCTGCAAACGCTCCGACACCAAATCATGATGCGGCGAAAACTGATCGTAGGGCAGCGTCTCCCAATCCGGCAACTGCAACACCCGCAAACTCGGATGGAAATAAACCACCTCCGCCTGCAAACGCGCCACATCCTGCGCATTCGCACAAAATACCACCAGCGGCTGCGCCCGCCGCTCACTCTGAGCCTGCGCCAACTGAGCCAACAGCAACGCATCGGACGAACCGAAAGGCATGGGCGTGGCGAAACGGTGGGCGGGTTTGAGGTGGGTAATCAGTTCAGAAGGGGTGAAGGTCAGGGTCGATGTGGGCATGATGCAGTCTAATAAAAAAGCGTTCGCATTATAACTTGTGAATAGAGTTTGAAGCATAAATGCTATTAAATGGCTGCTTCATTAGGCAAGTTTATGTCTAAACGTCTCGCTTATTGTTTTTACTTACCACACGTAAAAAATTTGCACATTCAACTACAACACCTAAAGATTGAGCGGTGATAGTATAAAACTTCATAAATGGCAGATAGGAGTAAGTGATGACGTTTGATTTAATGATTAATGTAATAGATCCTCTAACAGAGGTAGAAGTAGCTCAGCTCGAAGTATGCGGCAATAGAACAACCATATATACTCCGGATGATAGCAAACATGAATACCGGTTAGAAATACTAATGGCAATTAAAATGCGTACGCAAGCGGCAATAGACAGCCTGATGACTGACGAGAAACAAGCAGAAAGCATAGCATCTGATTCGGAATGCGATGACCCTATGGATGCGGCTCAACCTTCACATGGGCTACAGTCGCGCGTATTGCATTAAATGAATGAGGATGATCAATGAGGTTACTTCTAAGTATGTTTCTACACTAGCCAAATGGATTTGAGTAATGGGGTAACTTATCCCATATTTTAGAGGCTAAGATTTTAGAATAAATAGCATCTATTCTGGCTATGCATATTGGTAATGGATTGCAAACTTTTCCAGCAGAACAATTTATTTTGTTAGTTATAACCAGAGGATATTCCCAGTAAATTTAGTTTGATTCATAAACTAAGATAAGAGTAAAAGCCACGCAATGCGTGGCTTTTATTTTTTCTGCTGTTCCATTGTCTTGGTGCGGCTTTTTTGTTTGATGTGCTTATCAATCCGCTTTGTTTTTAAACAACAACTGCGCCACGACGATGCCGTGATCGGAGGTGTGGGGTTCACGACTGTGCAAGTGGTCGTTCAGGCAGTAGACTTCGCGTACTTGGGCGATTTGGTAGCGTGATTGTGGGTGGAATTCTTCGGTGACGAATATTTGGTCGAGCACTTCGAGCGAGCCTTGGTGGATGTTGGTGTAGACAACATTACGCATGGGGTCGTTGCGGGTTTGGATGCGTTGGGTGTCAAAAAATTGGCTGTCGTAGAAAATTTTGCCAAAGCCGCCGGAGCCGGCGATGATTTGTGAAGTAACGGATTTTGCGTCGTCGTTGAAGTCGCCTGCGATGATGCAGGGGATGCGGTTGCCTTTGAGCAGTTGGTTGAGGTAGCGGCGCAGGGCAACGGCGTCGGCGCCTCGGCGCATGAGTGAGCGGTAGGTGGCGAGTGCGAGGTCGTTGGCGTTGTCGGCGGTTTCGTTATCAAGATAGTCGGGGCGTTTGGATTTGAGGTGAACGCCGAGGATGTGCAGCGGACTGCCGTTGTAGGCTTTGACGGTGATGTGTGGTATGGCGCGGGTGATTTGAGTGACGGTTTGAGCGTAGTCGGGGAGGTTGATACCGGTGCCGTAGTCTACGACCCAGGTGGGTTCGGCGAGCAGAGGGAGTTTGGTGGCGATGGCGACTTGCGGTACCCAGGTGTTTTTAGGGGGCATTTTGACGGCGTCGCGCGCAATGAGTTTGGCTTGGTTCATGGTTCTGCTGGCTTGTAGGGCTTCTTGCAGGGCCTGTACTTGAAAGACTTCTTGAAATACGATGATGTCGGCGTTGATGGCGTCGATTTGGCGTGCGGTCCAGTCGCGTTTGGCGCGGTAGAGGTTTTCGTCGTAGGGGTCTTGGTTGTCGTAGAATTGGAAATGGGGTAGGGCGCAGTTGCGCAGATTGAAGGTGGCGATTTTGAGGGCGGTGCCGAATTCGCCGCTATGATCGCGTTGGTCACGTTGCTCGCGTTGCTCGCGTTGGTCGTTCGATTGTGGGTACATGGGGTTCCTTTGTGTGAGGTGGTGTTGGGCGTTGAGGTTGTTGAGGGGCATTGTAGCAAAAGTTTTTTGACCTTTCTGCGTTGGGCTGGCTACAATGCGAGGGTTGTCTTTGTTGAGGAATATCATGGGTGCTTGGTTGAACGGTGGTTTTTGGGTGCTGCTGGCGTATTTGGCCGGCTCGGTGTCGTTTGCGATTGTGTTGTCAAAGCTGTTTGGTATGGCGGATCCGCGCTCGTACGGTTCGAACAATCCGGGGGCGACGAATATGCTGCGCTCGGGGCGCAAGGAGGTGGCGCTGTTGACGTTGCTGGGCGATGCGTTCAAGGGATTTTTGCCGGTGTATTTGGCGGCGCGCTGGGGTGAGTTATCGCCGGTGGCTTTGGGCTGGGTGGCGTTGGCTGCGTTTTTGGGGCATTTGTATCCGGTCTTTTTCCGCTTTCAGGGTGGGAAGGGCGTGGCGACGTTTTTGGGTGCGGTTTTGGGTTTGTCGGCGCAGATTGGTCTGTGGGTGATTTTGGTCTGGGTGGCGATGGCGGCGGTGTTTCGCTATTCGTCTTTGTCGTCATTGACCGCCAGTGTCGCGGCTTTGATTTTGTTTGCGGTTTTTTGGGGGATCGGCTGGGTTTTGTTGCCGATTATGTTGATGGTGGTACTGATGTTTTATCGTCATCACAGCAATATTCAGAATTTATTGGCGGGCAAAGAGCGACGTCTGTTTGCACCAAAACAGTGATAATTGGGCGATATGCACCATTTCGGTGCGCTATAAGTTGGCTTTGCACCAAAAAAGACACGGTTTTTAGGATTTGATTGGTACACTGTGGTCTATGTTTTGAGGGTATTTTTTAAGGTTTGATGTATTTTTCGTGAACGTTTTTTCAGGAGCTATATATGAGTGATGTTGCAAAAGTCATGCAAATGGTCAAAGACCATGACGTTAAATTTGTGGATTTTCGTTTTACCGATACCAAGGGTAAAGAACAGCACGTTTCTGTGCCGATTTCTGCGTTTGACGAGGATAAGTTTGAATCCGGCCAAGCGTTTGACGGCTCGTCCATCGCGGGTTGGAAAGGCATTGAAGCATCCGATATGCTGTTAATTCCTGATCCGAAAACGGCAAACATTGACCCGTTCACTGCAGAAACGACCTTGATTCTGACTTGTGACGTGATTGATCCGGCGGATGGCAAAGGTTACGAACGCGATCCACGCTCATTGGCGCGCCGCGCGGAAGCATATTTGAAATCAACCGGCATCGGCGACACGGCGTATTTTGGTCCTGAACCAGAGTTTTTTATTTTCGACTCAATCCGTTACAAAACCGATATGCAGGGTTGTTTCGTGCGTATCGGTTCTGACGAAGCGTCTTGGTCCTCTTCAGTGAAAACCGAAGGCGGCAACTTGGGTCATCGTCCGGGCGTGAAAGGCGGTTATTTCCCTGTGGCGCCGACCGATAAGTTCCAAGACATGCGCTCTGAAATGTGCTTGTTGCTCGAACAAATGGGTGTGCCTGTGGAAGTGCACCACCACGAAGTGGCGGGTCAAGGCCAAAACGAAATCGGTACGAAATTCTCGACGTTGGTTCAACGCGCGGACTGGACGCAAATTTTGAAATACGTGGTGTTTAACGTGGCCGATGCCTACGGTAAAACCGCAACCTTCATGCCAAAACCAGTGGTAGGCGACAATGGCTCGGGTATGCACGTTCACCAATCCATTTGGAAAGACGGCGTGAATACCTTCGCGGGTGACGGCTACGCGGGTTTGTCTGATACTGCTTTGTACTATATCGGCGGTATCATCAAACACGCGCGTGCCTTGAACGCGATTTGTAACCCATCGATCAACTCGTACAAACGTTTGGTGCCACACTACGAAGCGCCAGTGAAATTGGCGTACTCTGCGAAAAACCGTTCGGCTTCTATCCGTATTCCGTTCGTATCGAATCCAAAAGCACGCCGCATTGAAGCGCGCTTCCCAGATCCAATGGCGAACCCATACTTGTGTTTCTCAGCGTTGCTGATGGCCGGTTTGGACGGTATTCAAAACAAAATTCATCCGGGCGATCCCGCATTGAAAAACCTGTACGATTTGCCGCCGGAAGAAGACGCGCAAATTCCAACCGTATGTAACAGCTTGGAACAAGCGTTGGAAGCCTTGGAAGCCGATCACGAATTCTTGACACGCGGTGGTGTATTCACCAAAGCGATGATCGACGCGTACATCGAACTGAAAATGGAAGACGTGAAGAAAATGCGTATGAACGTGCATCCGTTGGAATTTGAAATGTACTACAGCCTATAAGGTTCAGTACATTATTGATCCTCTTGTGATCCTCAATACCGATGCTGGTAACAGCGTCGGTATTTTTTATGGCGCATGGGCGGAAGCCGTTATAATATCGGTCAATCCTAAAGAAATACGGAAAAAGTAAACCCCTACTTTTTCCGTGCTTTCCTAATCACCTTTTATTAAATCATTTCTGACTTTCATGAATCCTGTATTGAGCCTGCTCCGTTTTTCGCTGCACCCGTATCGCTATGCAGTGGGTGCGATGGCGCGCGCGACGGTGATGGGCGCTTGCGTGATGTCATTCGGCATGGCTCATGCACAAACCGCATCCGAAGCAGGATTCACTCAAGCAACCATTCAGAATACGGTCTATGTGTGCGAACAGCAGGGCGTGACGGTGCTGCGCAATACGCCGCCGACTAGCGCGCAGGCGAGACAGATGCAATGCACGCGCAAAACCATGAAGACTAAAGTGGCGCCACCTCAAAACATCAGTCGATCGACAACATCAACCATGCCGCGGCTCAATTCTGCTGGCGTGCCGATCGCACCGCCCATGTGGAATGACCCGCAGCGTACGGCGAACACCTTGGTGGTTGGCATACAAGTGCCGCCGAATGTGCAGTGGCAACGCGACCTTGGGCGCAAACGCATACTCCTTGCCGAGCTTAGCTCGGCCGAGCTGCGTTTACAAACCCTTAAAGCCGAATACCGCGACGGTCAGCCCGAGCGTCTGGGCAATGAGCGAAATTACCAAAAATATTTGGATCGCACCGCCGAGCTACAGCAAAACATCCGCCTGACCGAAGCGAGCATTGCCGCGCTGCGCAGAGAAATCAATACCATTGGGGGTGTGCCGTGAGATTGGCCAAACACACAGAGTTTGACGCATTACAACTCGGTTTGATCGTGCTGGATCGGCGCGCGCGGGTTCAGCACCTCAACACGGCGGCACAAATGCTGCTGCGCTCGCCTCAAAGCCATGCTTACGATGTACCGCTGACACAGTGGTTTGATGCCGATGAAACCTTGAAATACATTATTCGCCACATCGAGACCGGCAGTGAAACCGTATATCGCTGCGTGCTACGTCTGATTCGGCAAGGCGACGGTTCCGAGTTGGACAATCCGTTGTCCGTCTACGCCGCACTCTCGCCCATGCCGATGACTGAGGGGGAAAATGAGCCGATGTATCTGCTCGAATGCTTTGAGCTGGGCGCATACGAGCAGGTGCAGCAGGATACGCAGTCGCGGGCGCGTACACAGAGCCATCAATTGCTGATGCGGCAATTGGCGCATGAAATCAAAAATCCGCTGGGTGGCATTCGCGGCGCGACACAATTATTGCAGGACGAACTGGAAACCTTGCAACCCGAGCTGGTGGAATACACCGAAATGGTTTTGGGGCAGGTGGATCGCCTAAAAAATCTGGTCGATCAATACTTGGTGCCATACCGTCAGGGCACGGCGCAGGCAAGCTTGATCAATATTCATGAGGTGTGCGACGCCGCGTTTCGCTTGGCACGGATCGAGTTTGGACAGGCGCAGATTGATTGGCAGCGCGATTACGATGTCAGTATTCCGCCGGTGCGCGCGGTCGCCGACTATTTGCAGCAATTATTGCTCAATATCATTCAAAACGCAGCGCAAGCGGTGTTGGGCGCGAGCAATCGCGACAACCCCGAAGCGCCTAAAATCACCTTGCGCACCCGAATTGCGCGGCATTGCTTGGTGAATCAGGTCAAGCACGCGATGATGCTGGACATTTCAGTGCTGGACAATGGTCCCGGGATTCCCGAGGAAATCACCGATACGCTGTTTTTGCCTTTGGTAACGCAGCGCGAGGGTGGTACGGGCTTGGGATTATCCGTCGCCATGCAGATCGCGCAGCAACACGGGGGCACGATCGAAGTCATCAGCCGTCCTCATCGTTTATCTCAGCGTTCTCAGCGCTCATTCGGCACGCAGATGCGGGTGTTACTGCCGTTGTAATCACTCAATATCCATTTTCCCCGATTTGGTTTTGCACCATTAAGGTGCAAATGAATTATAATTGTGCACCGAAGTATTGCGCTGACACAGTGTACGCACGCGGATAATCATCCCATGTCGAATACATGAAATGGAGCAAGGAGGCGTTATGTATGGCTTAAACGACAAACCGACAATCTGGGTGGTGGATGATGACAAAAGCATACGCTGGGTGCTGGACAAAGCCTTGCAAAAATCGCGCTTGCCGTATCGCATGTTTGCCGATGGACAGGAAGTTTTAGAGGCGCTGGACTATTGGCATTCACAAGCGGAAGACAAACGCCAGCCCGGTGATTATCCTGCGCTTTTGCTGTCAGACATCCGCATGCCCGGCGTTTCGGGAATTTCTCTGCTGCGCGATTTCAAAAAACTTGCACCGGACGTACCGGTGGTGATGATGACCGCCCACGCCGATTTGGAAAACGCCGTATCCACGTTTCAAGAAGGCGCTGCCGAATACATTGCCAAACCGTTTGATACCGAAGAATTGGTGGGCTTGATCAAACGATTCGTACAACCGAGCAAAACCACGCCGGATCAGGCGAATAACACCCATACGGCGGACGATGCCGAGACTTTGGAACAGCGCTACGGCTTGCTTGGCAGCAGTCCAGCGATATTGCAGGTATTGCGCACCATCGGCCGACTGTCGGCGACCGAGGTCAATGTCTTGCTCACTGGTGAGACTGGCACCGGCAAAGAATTGGTCGCGCGCGCGATTCACACCACCAGTGCGCGTGCGAGCAAACCATTCATCGCCATCAGCACGGCGGCGATTCCCGCGTATATGCTCGAATCCGAATTGTTTGGTCACGAAAAAGGCGCGTTTTCCGGCGCGGGACAGGCGCGCATCGGGCGCTTTGAAGAGGCCGAAGGCGGAACCCTGTTTTTAGACGAAATCGGTGATATGCCGTTGGATTTGCAGGCGCGTCTGCTGCGCGTGCTGTCCGAAGGCGTGCTGTATCGCGTCGGCGGCAGCGAATTGATCAAAACCAATGTGCGCATCATCGCCGCAACGCATCAAAACCTCGCGCAGCGGGTGGAACAAGGGCTGTTTCGCGCGGATCTGTACCATCGGTTGAATGTGGTCGGGATCCAATTACCTGCTTTGCACGAGCGCTCCGAAGACATTCCCTTGCTGATGCAACATTTCCTGACTCAGGCGGCGAAAGAGTTGCATTTGTCCACGCCGAAAATCCTATCGCCAGCGGCGATCGAGGTATGTCAACAAGCTGTTTGGAGCGGCAATGTGCGGCAGTTGGACAATGTATGTCGTTGGCTGACCGTCATGACCCCAACGCAGTTGATCAATGAATCCGACTTGCCAGCGGAAGTACGTGAGCGTCCGGCGCAAATGGGTTCAGTCACGCATGGCGGTACTACGGCGGGTGGTGTGAGCGGCACGAATACATGGCAGGAGCTGCTGCGTGTCGCCGTGCGCCAAGGGCTAAACGATCAAGTGCCCGCAGTGATGCTCAAGTTGCAAGATCAGTTCGAGCAAGTGGTCATCAACGAGGCGCTTAAATACACCCACAACCATCGCCAAAAGGCCGCGCAATTGCTCGGAATTGGGCGAAATACGATTACACGCAAGGTCAGAGATTGATCTGGGCGATCTGAATACGGTAAACCCCGCAAATCGCGGGGTTTGTTGGTTATTGGGCAAGGCTTACGGTACAATGCCGAATCGTCGCGCCTTTATCAGCGACATCTTTAACGATCGTTTCGCAGTTTTTACCTCATAAAAATATGAATCAGCACTATTCAGAAACAGACATACGCGTACTCAAGGGCTTGGAGCCGGTCAAAGAGCGGCCGGGCATGTACACCCGCACTGAAAATCCTTTGCACATTATTCAAGAGGTGATTGATAACGCCGCCGACGAGGCGCTGGGTGGCTTTGGTTCGAGCATTGACGTGGTGCAACACGCCGATGGCTCGATCACGGTGGAGGACGACGGGCGCGGGATTCCGATTGGGATTCACCCGGAGGAGGGCGTTCCGGTATTGGAAATCGTGTTCACGCGCTTGCACGCCGGTGGTAAATTTAATAAGGCCGACGGCGGCGCATATGCCTTCTCCGGCGGTTTGCACGGCGTTGGTGTGTCTGTGACCAATGCGCTGTCCACCCAGTTGGACGTCACCGTTTGGCGTGATAAGCAGGTGGCGACTATCGGCTTCTCGGGCGGAGATGTGGTTGCGCCGTTACAAACGCGTGCGGTGACGCGCGGCGAGAAGAAAAACGGTACGCGGGTACATATCGTGCCGGATGTGAAATATTTTGACTCGCCGAATATTCCGCAGGCCGAATTGGAGCGTTTGCTGCGCGCCAAAGCGGTGCTCATGTCGGGCGTGAAGGTCACGTTGACCAACGAAAAAACGGGCCAAACGCAAACGTGGCTGTATCAAGATGGTTTGCAGGGCTATTTGCGCGAACATTTGGAGCAGGATGCGCTGATTCCGCTGTTTTCAGGCAGCTCGTTCGCGGGTGCGAACGACGATCAGTTTGCCGAAGGCGAGGGAGCCGAATGGGTGTTGACTTGGACACGCGAGGGTGCTTTGCTGCGCGAGAGTTATGTCAATCTGATCAGCACACCGGCGGGCGGTACGCACGAGGCAGGCATCCGCGAAGGCGTATTCGGCGCGGTGAAAAGCTTTATTGAACTACACGCGCTGCTGCCCAAAGGCGTGAAACTAATTTCCGATGACGTGTTCAGCCGCGCGTCGTTCGTATTGTCCACCAAAGTGCTGGATCCGCAATTCCAAGGACAAACCAAGGAGCGTTTGAACAACCGCGATGCGGTGAAATTGGTCGCGCAGGCGACGCGTCCGGCGCTTGAGTTGTGGCTCAATCAGCATGTGGATTATGGTAAGGCGCTGGCCGAACTGGTGATCGCACAGGCGCAGGCACGCAACAAGGCCGCGCAAAAAGTGGAGAAGAAAAAAAGCTCCGGCGTGGCGGTTTTGCCGGGCAAGCTGACCGATTGCGAATCGGATGACATCGGTTTGAACGAATTGTTTTTGGTAGAGGGTGATTCTGCGGGTGGCTCGGCGAAAATGGGGCGCGACAAAGAGTTTCAAGCGATTTTACCGCTGCGCGGTAAGGTGCTGAATACGTGGGAAGTGGATAAAGACCGCCTGTTCGCCAATAACGAGGTACACGATATTGCAGTCGCGATTGGCGTGGATCCGCACAATCTGAACGACACACCGGATTTGTCGGGTTTGCGCTATGGCAAAATTTGTATTTTGTCGGATGCGGACGTGGACGGCTCGCACATTCAAGTGCTGCTGTTGACGCTGTTTTTCAAACACTTTCCCAAACTCATTGATGCAGGTCATGTGTACATCGCACGGCCGCCGTTGTTCCGCGTGGATGTGCCGGCGCGTGGCAAAAAAATGGCGCAGAAGGTGTATTGCCTCGACGTGGATGAGCTCAACCGCACGCAGGATAAATTGCTTAAAGACGGCTTGAAGGATGGCTCTTGGCAAGTATCGCGTTTCAAAGGGCTGGGCGAGATGAACGCCGAACAATTGTGGGAAACCACGATGAATCCCGACACGCGTCGCCTGTCGCTGGTGATCGATCAGGGCGATAGCAAGAGTATGATGCACATGCTGATGGGCAAATCCGAGTCACCGGCGCGACGCGCTTGGCTGGAAGAAAAGGGTAATTTGGCGCAGGCGGACATTTAATACGAGTGATTGCATACGCAAATATCAATGTATATATCTCTCAATAAAATGCGGTCACTGAACCTAAGTATTTGTTTTTAAGGTAGAATGCGAAATAGACCCCATTTTTGAGATATGCACGCATTGAATCCACGGTTGCTTGGTAGGCTTGTCGTATCTCTTTTGATATGAATAGTATATATGATGATTGTAATACCGAAATTCCGCTGGACATGGCTGACCCCGATTTTGCTGGGTTTGTCTATTGGACAAAGCGCTTGGGCGGACGAAGCAGCGAATGATGATTTAACCACGCCACCGGCCTTGTCCGCCACACCGACAGCTGCAAACAACAGCTCATCAGGTACGAGTCTGGGCAACGATGTGATTGTGCTGAATCCGCGCTCTGATTTGCTCCAGCCAGCCGCGCCGACTAAAGCAGAAAAATCTGCCAAAGCGGCCAATAGCACCAAAGCCGCCAAAAATACCTCTGAGCAAAACAAAGCGAAAAAAACCGCTGATAGCGAAGTCAGCGTATTGGGCGGACTGTATGTTTATGTCGATGAAATGGGCGTACCACACTACTCATTGCAAAAAATTGATGAGCGCTATCAACTGTTTGCCAACGCCGGTCCCGTGCTGGACAGCGACATCAAATTAGCGGTCGGAATGCCCGATACCAATTTGGGCCGACTCGAAGTGTATGGTTATGGCGGCGCATCGGCGGCGGTGCAACGCCGTTTGCTCAACAGCTCCAACCTGGCGCGCTATGAAGCCACCATTCGCAAACATGCCAATGCACACGGGGTTGATGTCAACTTGGTCAAAGCCGTGATGGCCGCCGAATCAGGGTTTAACTCCTCCGCCATTTCGCCTAAAAATGCAATGGGATTGATGCAAGTGATCCCGCCGACAGCAGCACGCTACGGCGTTTCAGCCGAACAACTCATGAATCCGGATCGCAATATTTACGCCGGTGTGCGCTATCTGCGCGATTTGTCACGCATGTTCCAAGGTCGCCCCGACCTGATTATCGCCGCTTACAACGCGGGCGAGGGCGCTGTGTACAAATACAATCGCCGCATTCCTCCGTATGCCGAAACACAAAACTACGTCCGTACCGTGATGCAGTATTACCAAGTGTATAGTGGCAATAGTATTGGCAGTGACAATCTCAATGTCAAAATCCGCAATACCTCATCACCTCAAAAAGGCAAAGTTGTTATGACCTCAGGTCAAGCAGACTCGCGCCGCTCCATGCAACGCATGGATAAAACATTCTAAACAAGAATACAGCAGTGGCGTCAAGCGACTTCACTGACGTCACTGCCGTATAGCAAAAGCCTAATCATTAGACATACCCATTTGTTGCGTCCAGTCTACACAAGGCTAATTTAACCATTCATTATTTTGTACACGCTAAGAACTTAAAAGTTTACCTAAGATTCAATAAGCTTCAGTAAATTGATGTTTACTATTTCTAAGCGTTCCTATAATGCTTAGGGTCTTAGGAAGCAAACGCATTAAAATAAGCGCTAAGCTCTTGAGACCAAATGAAAAACAAGTACTTCAACCATTCAAAAATTAGCGAAGCAAAGTTTCGTCAGATTTTAAGGTATTTTGCTCTAGATTTAACAGCAACCGAATGTGCCGCATTAAGCGGTATATCCGTCCGTTCAATCAACAGCATATACCTCAAGATTCGTCGTCGCTTGGCGATTGTTTGCCAGCAAGCCTCACCGCTTAAAGGCGAATTAGAAGCCGACGAATCTTACTTTGGTCCGCATCGAGTACGTGGTAAACGCGGACGAGGAGCTTCAGGTAAAACCATCGTGTTTGGCTTACTCAAACGCGATGGAAACATCTACACTGAGATTGTGCCGAATGCTTCAAAAGCCAGTCTGCAAGCCATTATCCGCGGAAAAGCAGATATTAATAGTATCATTCACACCGATGGCTGGCGTGGTTATGATGGCTTGGTGGACATCGGCTTTGATAAACACTTTCGGGTCAATCACGGTGCAGATGAGTTTGTGAATGGTTCTAATCATGTAAATGGGATAGAATCATTCTGGAGTTATGCCAAACGTCGTTTGATGCAGTTTAACGGCGTTCCGAAAAACACTTTTTTACTACACTTGAAGGAAACTGAATTTAGGTTTAATCACCGTAAGACTGATTTATATAAAGTCATTCTTAAGTTACTTCGTGATCAACCTTTGTAGCATTCTGCTTCCTAAGACCCATGCTTAAATCCAATAATTGGATGTAATAACGGCGTAAGTTGTTGAGCTGTAAATACTTTACAATGTAAAGAATACCTATTACTATGCGTCAAAATAGATGCCGCTCAAGCAGGAAAAATTATATTTTGATATAATTGTTGGGTAATACCCCCTAAAAGGGCGGCATCTAAAAGTAGAATCAACACAAGTCCTGCGTTTAGTGCAGGACGCGTGAGTTTGTTAAAGCCATCATACGCGTTTGCGCTGGAGTGAATCCACCGAGCGACATATGAGGACGGTTGTTATTGTAACACCACAGCCACTGTGTCGCCTCGATTTGAGCGTGTTCGAGTGACTCAAATAATGTCTGATTGAGCAATTCATAGCGCATGGTTCGGTTAAAGCGTTCAATGTAGGCGTTCTGCTGTGGGTTTCCAGGTTGGATGTAGAGCAGTTTAATGTCGTGCTTTTGCGCCCATTGTTGGTAGTGGTGGCTGATGAATTCAGGGCCGTTGTCCGAGCGTATCGCTTGAGGTTTACCACGCCATTCAATGAGTTGGTCGAGATAGCGCGTCAGCGTGGTTGCGGGGATTGAGAAGTTGATTTCTGCCAACAACCCTTCTCGGTTGTGGTCGTCAATGACGTTGCATGAGCGGATGCTGCGCCCATCCTCGAGGTTGTCGTGGGTGAAGTCGATTGACCACGTCACATCCATTGCGTCGGGCACTTCGAGTGGTTGCGGTGTTTCTCGGTCAAGGCGTTTGTTGGGAATCAGGCGCAAGTTGAGCCCGAGTTTGCAGTAAATGCGGTAGATGCGTTTGTGGTTGTATTTCCAGCCCAAGACGTTGCGGATGTGCAGGTAGCATAATCGAAAGCCCCATGTGTTTTGTCCTTTGGTGGTGGTCAACTCGATCAGTTTAGCGGCTATCATGGCGTTGGCTTGCGCGCGCGTTGGGATGTGGCGAAAGCGTTTTTCTGAGATACTCATGAGTTCGCAGGACGCACGGATGCTGATGTTTTTATCGTTGTGCAGTTGTTGCGCCATCTCTTTACGAGATGACGCGCTTACTTTTTTGCAAGGCACTCCTTGAGGATGTCGGTGTGCAGCTGGGATTCGGCATAGAGTTTTTTCAGGCGCGTGTTCTCGGCTTCTAAGGCTTTGAGGCGGCTCATGAGGTTTGCGTCCATGCCTGCGTATTTGCTGCGCCATTTGTAGAAGGTGGCACTGCTGATGCCATGCTCACGACACAGTGCGGGTACGGGTACGCCTGACTCGGCTTGTTTTAGAATGCTGGCGATTTGGCTGTCGCTGAATTTGGATACTTTCATGTAAAACTCCTTTGGGTTAGTTTAAAGGGTTCTACTTTTAGGTGCTGGCTTTTTTAGGGGGTATTACCGTTGGGCGTCTTACCATTGTATTTATATACCAGAGGTTCATGATGAGAATCAACCATCTAATGCGAAATCGCACACACTTGCTCACTGAATCGCATCGAACCTGATCACCTAATCGCATCAACTTGACCAGTCTAATACTCATTTTAAAGGTGATAAACTCGCTGCTTAACAAACCTCAAATTAGAGCAAAAAATCGCTTTATATTTCATAAATAATGCTCCCGCATTAAAAGCAAAACAGGCAACAAGAAAAACCCTGTTGCCCATTCAATTTTACGGTTTCGAACAATTACGTGACAATAAAATCTGCCGCAGTCAAAGTAGGATGAGTAGAAACACCCATTATTGCAAATGCCACAGAGGCTCCCGCACCATTGCCATCAGCATCGTAACTAAGCAAACCGGTTGTTGAGTTATACACAATAAAATCATCTGCATCTGACGCAATACCCGTTGCATTAGAGCAGAAATTAGTAATACTCAATCCACCTACGGTCGTTAGCTTTGCAAAAATACTGTTTTCCAAATAGATCGTATCATCTGTGACATTAAAATCCGCAATCACATCCTTATTGCTGGATGCATTGAGCGCAGTATCGAATACAAAACCATCTTGCCCAGCATTGCCTGTCAATGTGTCATTGCCCAATCCCCCTTTAATCATATTGTTACCAGTATTCCCCAGTAAGATGTCATTAAATTGCGAACCATGCAGAGATTCAATACTCAGCTCCGTTCTTCTGAAATACTTTTTCATGAATAGTGTATGCCTCTTTATATGTTATATCGCGCGTTGCAATACCTCCCGATTGATTGGCTTGAAGCCGCGCGCGAAAATTCTGGGTAGTTTTGTGCGGTAAATGACAGCTGGAATTATTGCACATATTGAAACAACATTACAAAAGCGACGATGACGTCGCTTTTACCAATATAAAAAAACCACCCAAAACTATTGGGTGGTTTTTTTGATTGACGCAATTAGATTAGCATACTGCAATATCAAACCGGACATCTGTTGTGCCAAACCGTTTGGCAGGTATTCCATATTGATCAAAGAGAAACCCATTGCAGTGATATATTAACCGGCCACAAAAGTAACCACCGACTGCCATCACAAACTCTATGTCATCAGGGCGTAACTGCTGTAAAGCATTCAAAAACTGCCCGTCGGTCATACGTGTTGCGGCATGGATATTAAATGAGCTATTGTTTGATGAAGCCTGTTGAATGCAGGTTGATTTATCAGCTGAGTGGGCAACTACGTTTTCCTGATCATCGAATGCAACATAATAGTCATGGTGATACATGATTTACTCCTTATACTTCAAACAGTTTGCTGTGGTGAAATACGCCGATTTCGGCGTATACGTTGTCACTCCGAATTTCGATAACGATGGCCGTTGTGCCGTTGGTCGAGAATACTTGGCCAACGTGGCCGTAGGCGGTTTTGACGATTTGTCCTGCTGTGATGTTGGCGTTGCTCATTTGCGGCTCCTTGTTGCGTTGTTTGTTGCAACCAGTGTCGCTCGGGTGCGGTGCGAAGTCCAGCACTGTATTGCTTATAAACAGTAGTGTCGCGGGTCAGCGACACTGCCATTGTGCGGGCTTGAGCCGTCCGGCGCTCAATCGGAAGGGGTCGGGTAGTTTGTGATCAGTAGTTCGGTCACTGCTTTGTTTTGGTCTTTATTGATGCTGTAGCGGGTATTGACCTCTTTGATGTGGAACTGGCCAAACAGCTCTCGAATCTGCGGCACGTCGTTGATGCTCATGATGAACTTGCCTTTGATGCCTGCCAATTGCTTGGCCAAATGAGTGAAGTCGTCCTTACTGAATAAGCCTCGGCCGTAGACATCTTCGCAATCCCAGTACGGCGGGTCGATGTAGAACAAGGTGTCTTTGCGGTCTAATGCGTCGATGACTTTGTGATACGGCCGGTTATCTATATAGACCCGTGCGAGCCGCTCGCTGGCCGCCGTGATGGTTTGCTCAATTTGCTCGACGTTGAACGTGCTCGGCCGATCGGCACTGATCGTGAACGTTTGACCAACGACTTTTGCGCCGAACGCAGTACGCAGTGTGTAGTAGAAGCGCACGGCTCGCTGAATATCGGTCAGCACCTCCGGTGGCGTGGCACGCTGAAGATTATACAAATCACGCGCTACGGGCATGATGCGCATCTCGTCGATGAACGCTTGGCGGTGGTGCTTGATGACGCGGTACATATTGACCAGTTCGCCGTTAATGTCGTTAATGACCTCAGTTTTACTGGCCGGTTTACGAAACAGTAGCCATGCCGCACCGGCAAATACTTCGACGTAGCACCGATGCGCGGGCATGATCGGGATAATCTCAGCAGTCAGTTTTGATTTTCCGCCGACCCAAGCGATGGGTGATGATGTAGTGGTTGGGTTGAGTTTGGATGCCATGAGTACCTCCTATGTGGGCGGTGCTCATGGCGGTGGCACTCTATTGATTGAATATTTGCAGTGATTTGCAACGCGGACATTTGATTTGGATCAGTTGGGCGTGTCCGATAGCCAGTAGTTTGTTGCACGTTTTGCAACGGTATTGCACGGTTTGAAATGATTTGTACGGGTTTGTGTGTCCTTTTTGCATTGTTAGCACCATAGTTTGTTAGACTTGGCATGCCTACGCGTAGGTGAGGCGGCCTTGCCGTGGTGCTGGTGTGATCAGCGTTAACGGGGCGTTTGTCCTGCTCCAACAGGTCAAACGTCGCCGTCTCTTTTTTAATTTTTGCGTGAATACTGCTCAACTGCAAAAACAGCTCTTTCGCATGCGTATTTCGATGCACTAATCGCCAATTCAATCATCTCTTTTTCTACCTTTTCTTTTGCCGCTAAACGACAATCATGCAGAGTGTCAATCACTTGAGCGAAGCGATATTTGATGTTTTCCACATCGGGATTTGCGCTCGGATTGAACGTGATACCGACGGCTTTCTCGCCATAAGTCAGAGTTGTTTGCTGTGTCATTGCTTTCCCTCTCAATAATTACCTCGGCCAAATAGCCGAACAGCTAAGTACATTACCCATTTTCACCATTTCGGCACACCGAGCACACCCATCGCCTCCATAAACACCTGATCCGCCCAGCGTTTAGAACCAAGCCCATTGGCATACAGATAGTCGTGGATGATAGCTGCCTTTGCGTAACGGCCGTGCGGCGGAAAAACTGCCCACAGTACACGCGGGACAGTCGCTAAATCGGTCACATAGCCTGCTGGTACATCAATCCAAATACGTTTAACCGTCCCAATTCCATCCAGCTTGAACCATTCCCAGCGCATGCCCGAGCATGGATCCAGCGTGTAGTAATCGAATGAATTGACCAGTCGCCAGCGATAGTGATCGAGCATTTCGAGTACGGCGGGTGTCGTAAATTGGCTCATGATTTTATTTCAGTCATGATGAATGGCGGGATCGCTGCTACCGCTTCTTCAACTGTCGGAATCGGCTTTTTACCAGCCAGAATCAAATCTTTATCTTGCTTGGCCATCACCCAAACCTGCGCCCGATGTTTGCCAAATGCTTCGGCGTACGGTCGCAATGGATTGTCGTAACCTGCGTACAAGCTGATCAGTTTATCACCGGACTCAACGCCCAACCCCAAGTCCGCTACAACCTGCTCTAAATGGTTGTGGATCGCCTGCTCAATCGCCACCAACTTTTGCGCGCCAGCGGCCTGTATTGCCTGCTTATCAATCTCGGCCTGTTTGGCTTTGTCCAACACCCAATCGCTACTTTTAGCATCCCAGTTATACGCATCATTTTGGCGCGACTTATCTGTGTAGCCGTCTGGAATGGCACGATCATCAATAGTGAGCGTGCGCGGCGCGCCATCGTCTGTGCTATAGACAACCATGCCCGCAAAGTTTTTGCGATAGAGCCATTTTTTTGATTTTTCATCGAATTGATCAATTAAAAATCCTTCTTCCGGTTCTGGTTTTATCAGCGTCACATCCGCCGACAAAGTACCCAAACCGTTGACCTGTGCGGGATGCCCATCAGCCACTCGGTAAATGACCTCGCCACGATAATCTTCGACAGCCACCCACTTTGCCCCGTCATCACTCAAAACCAGCGTTTTGTTGTCAGGACAATTAGCGACGTCCGGCTTTACCTGTACAGCGTTGGCAGGCATCAGCCAGCCACCACTAAGCGGATCGTGGTCAAGACGTGCGACACCCACAAATTCGCGGGTCACAGGGTCGTATACATAAGCTTTGTTTAGTTTGATCATGATGATTTCCTTCATTAATATTTGATGATGTAGTGCATGGCAACGTTGCGCGGACGTGATTCGTTGCCACCGTCGGCATTCACCGTAATTGCGTGTATATGGTCTCCTACTGGCGACGTCGTCTGAATGACCGTGCTGTCAATTGACCAGAGCGACGCATTGCCGATACCGCGATCTTGATCCCCAGTTCGCATCAAATTTTCAAAGACGTGGCTGTGGCCACCTGCCGGACTGGTGCTGGCCGCGTGCGTATGGCTCGCATTTTGACCGGCTTGCGCTGACCCGAGCACGCGCCCCGCATCAACGCCTCGCCCATCGTCTGCGCCGCGCACAAACTCGCCGCGCAAATCGGGCAATGCAAATGTAGTAGAGCCATCGCCTGCGCCGTAGGTTGTGCCAATCACAGCAAACAGCGCCGCATACGTTGTCCGCGACAGCAGAGCGCCATTGCATTTGAGCCAGCCTGTCGGTACAGTTGACCCTGCGAATGTATATACAGAGCCAGTTGGCGCGGCTATTTGGCTTTCCGCACCGACAAATGCAGTTGTTGCGAGTTGTGTTGAGCGTGTGCCGGTTGATGCGGTCGGCGCAGTCGGAATGCCGGTCAATGCGGGTGATGCCAATGGCGCACGGCTGGTATCGGTCGGATGGACGTGGTCACCGCGCGCAACTGTATTCAGTGAGCCAACCGACTGTGCGCCATCCATTTTGATGTTAGCCAGCGTTGACTCGAACGGTCGGTCAGCCGCGATTTCGGCATTGACAAACGCGGTCGTCGCTACCTGCGTCGTATTGGTTCCCGTAGCCGCTGTCGGCGCAGTGGGCACGCCAGTGAGTGCGATGTTTTCAAAATCATTAAAACCATCGTAGACGTTCGTGCCGTCTGTATACACAAGATTACGCTTGCCCTGAGCGACAGTCACACCCGAGCCAGTAGCCGTGTTGACTGTAAGCGTAAATGCGCCACTGGTGGCGTTATAAATAGCCCACAGACGCTTGGCCGTGGTGGGCACGACCACAACCAGATTGCTGGTCAGTGTGCCGGAAAAACCAATCACCGGATTGGATGCCTCCAAATCACTCAAAGTCACCGTTCCACCGGTCACCGATTTGGATAGATACCCGCCCACCGCCGATTGAACAAATGCAGTTGAGGCAATCTGGGTTGTATTTGTGCCGTCGGCCGCGGTTGGCGCGGTTGGCGTGCCGGTCAACGCTGGGGAAGCCAGCGGTGCCGCGCCAAGCGTCGCACGAGCTGCGGCAGCATCGGCATCATCGAGCAGGCTGCGGATAAATGCGGTGAGCGGTGTCAAAGCAAACTGGTCTGCGCCAGTGGCATAAATTAACCGGTCTGCCGAGGTGTTCAGTCCTGCCAACGCAGTCAAAGTTGCATCGACCGGCTGTTTGTTTGTACCCAAGTCTGCAATCTGATTCTTGAGCCAGAGTGTGCGGTTGGCCAGTTGCAGTGCCTGCCGGTTGGCGATACCGTTGATCCCGCCGAGAATCGCATCGCTGGTCTCAATTTGATAAACGCCAACTTCCCAGAGTGATTGTTCTATTACGTTTGACATTGTTTATGCTGTCCCATAGTTAAATTTACCATCGTAATTAGCCTTACCGTTGTAGCGCAGAGCCGCCGCACTGTAGTCCAGCGATTCGAGCACACACCGCGCTGGCGCAAATGCGCGTAGGGTTTTGCGTAATAATGTGGCCTGATCGTTGGTGATGGCATTGGCCATGATGACCCGATAGTGCGCCCAGTGCGTCGGGCTACCATAGACATAGACACCGTCATACTTGGTTTCGCCGTTGTACGTGCGACGGTTCAGCCCTTCGATCAGCGTCACTTCGCCAAAGCCCAGCCGTCGGATGATTTCCCGAATCGCCCACGGTGTGCCTTTGAAGCGGTGCAATTCATACGCGCCTTTAATTAACTTGCGCCGTGCGGTTTCCGACTCGGCCAGCCAGTAGCCGTCTTCGCCAATGATGCTTGAGGATTCAGCGAGCAAATCCAGATGCTCCGGTGCAACCAGATCGACCAGTCGCGGCATGAGGCGCGGCGTGTCAATCAGCTCAAAGCGCAAGCCCAACTCGGCCAATGCTTTGGCACGCTGATCGCGCTCAATGATGTCGGCATAGGTCAATTTAGCCATCTTGCTGCACCTCTGCGGCTGTGATCGTGACGCCGGTGCAACGCGCCCACTGCGTACGATTTAATACAGTCAAATTGAGATTTTTTAAAACGACGTTGTATACACCCGGCACTTTGAGCACCGTCTGAATATCCAGCGGCACAATGTCGCCGCCCAATTTGAGCCGACGTTGTGCCTCGTATGCTGTCCATGCGGCTTTTGCGGCCGCGATGGTCTCCAGCTCGTTCGCACCGGTGTACAGGGTCAGCTCGGCATTAAGCGCGTAGTTGACGACCTGCGGTGCGCGTGCGCTCGGTTTGTCACACAGGATGCGCATACGCTCGGACTGGAAACTTTTTTCTAACTGGGTCAGTAGCTCTGCCCCGGGCAAGCCGTCTTTGGTCAATACGCTGACCACCACCGTGCCGCCAATGTCATTGCCGTTTGCGTCTTTATCGTTGGATGTTTCAACGTCACAAATGACGGGCGAAAACTGACGAGCAAAGTATTTATATGCGCCGACCGTACCGCCAATAGAAAATGATTCGGGCGCGAGTAAAACGCGCTCGCGGTACGCATCGTCCTCTTCGTTTTCAACACCACCCGACGGCACGGTGATATTGCTGACCGCGACCTCAATCGTTGCGTGCAGTTTGCCCAGTAGCGTGTTGATTTGCCCGACAGCCCAACCATTGCCAGCTACGCCAACCGTGGTACACACGGCGAGCAGATCAACGGTTTTTTGCGAGGCTTTTAGCACACCGGCCTCCGCCGTGGCAAACACCAGCTCGCCGACCTGTGCGCGCGTGCCTTTCGGTACGCTGATCGTGGTTGAGCCGCTGACATCTGGCGCGGCAAAACGCAGCGTGGTCATGGCGGCTTGAGCCGACAGGCGTGGTGTAGCGACATCATCCCCGCACAAATCCAGCATCAAGCCGGTGGCAAAGCGGGCGTGCTGTTGGCGATAGGCCTCGTTGACCTGCTGACGGGTGAGCGTTTCGCGGTAAGCAAAGGTATTGATGAGCAGCCGCTCAATGTGCGCTGGGCGCAGGGTTTTATCAGCGCGGGCTTCATAGTCGCGTATGGTCTCGGCCAGAGTCGTGTCTAAATTGTCGTCGATGACTTTGACATCTTCGCGTTTGATTTTGCTCAAATCCATTAGCGCACCCCCTTGATCGGGATGGCCGTGGTGTAAATCTCTTTGCTCACATCATCGGCCGCGTGCCAATGCACGGACATGGTGATTTCAGGTGCATTGCCGCTGAACTCAACCTTGTCGATGACTGCGCGCTTTTCCCACGTTTGGATTGCCAGCACGACTTCACGCACGGCATTCGGCACGAAGATGTCTTCGGGCGCGTCGATGTAATCAAAGTAATTCGAGCCGAAGTCCGGACGGGTGACGTCCGTGCCCTTGCGGGTGGACAGAATGTTGAAAATGCACTGCTCGATGTCGTCAAAACCCTGTACAACGTCCGAGCTGACAGCGCTCGCGCCGCGAGGCTGCAAATCAAGCGGCGCGAGTTGCCAGTGCTTCGAGCGAGGTGAGGTTATGAGTGCTTGTTCCATGCGGCTATATTACGCACGGGCGCATGGGGCTTCTTTTAATGTAGATTAAAAAATCACGGCGAATTTATCTACGTCGGTTTGCCGACGCCGGTCTCGTGATCATGCCCGCCGAGACTGATGTTACCGGATTTAACGTCACCGGTCGCTTCCAGACTACCGTTAATTTTCGCGGCCGCGCCACTGCCGCCGCTGCCTGTCATGCCACCCTTGTACGTGAGCGAGCCTTGTACCGTCAAATTGCCCGTGGTTTCGGTTTCTCCGCAGTCAATCGTGACCTTACCACCAGCTTTAATCAGCACATCACCGGGCGTATCGACCATCACTCGGCCGGTCGCGCGGTTGTGTTCGATACGCGTGCCGTTGGTGAATTGCTTGCACCAAATATCGCGGCTCGATGCCGGCGTTGGGTCGGCAGAGTTATAAATCGCGCCCAGCACCACGCCGCCTTCGCCGCGTGCGTCGAGCATACAAACCACTTGCTCACCCGGATCGGGTAGCGCATAGAAGCGGTTGCCGCCTGCGTTGGCCACGATAACTGGCAACCAGTCGGATGGCATGTCTTCGAGCGCGGGCAGGCGCACGCGCACAGCGTGCTTGGCGTCGTCGCATTCGGTGACGATGCCGATTTGTAGGGTTGCGGTGAAGTCATGCAAGGTCTGCATTTTAGGCTCCCGTGGCCGTTCTAACGCCATCTGTGGCGGTGGTTGGTGCATTCGTTTGTGCTTCGGTTTTTTCCGGCTCATCGGGGACGTATTCGACCATTTTGACCTCTAATTCTGCGCCGTGTCCGGAGGATTTTTTGATGTCGTGATGCGCACGTTTGACCAAGTATTTGCCGGAAAACTTACCGAAGCCTTTGAGTTGGACGACTTGGCCGGACACCAGCTTGGCATTGCCCACCAGTTCAATCGTACCGGCTACTTGACTCTGTTGTGCGTCTGCCAGCGCAGCATCAGCACGAGCAGCCATCTGTTGATCGGATTCACCGCGATTGGCCACGATTTTGAGTGTATCGGTTGTCGTTGCACGTTTGGATTTAGCACGCAGCGGCTTGGCTTTACGCCGCATTTTGCGCGTTTTTTTGGTTTTCGCATCGTGTCCGGTCACGACCGCTTCGTCCGGTACACCTTTAATCAGGTCTCTTAGCCGGATGCGTTTGATGTCCGCTGGATTGAGTACGGCTACCGGCTCTTGTTTGGCCAGCTCAACGTTGGCGTGGAAGACCAGCGTTTTATCGACGATTTTGAATGTGTGACCATACTCGCGGGCAATGCGTGCGAGGAATTCGACGTCGGACTCTTGGTACTGAGTGATCCGTTCAATCTGAATGTCCGCGACCGTGCCAGTGACCGACAGTTTGAGCCGCGCGGCAATGGTGCGCACGATTTTTGGTAGTGTGGTTTTTTCGTAGGCTTTCGGCTGAAGTGTCCGATTCGCGCGGGTGATACCGGTAGACAGAGCCTTGATGCTGACTACGGACGGCGGGTGGTCGTACTCAATTTCGGCAATTTCAAAGCTGCCCCAGCTCACCATGCCGGTGAACTGGTCGCCGACCGACAGGCTCAAGGCATCGCCTTGCTCCGGATACCAAGCGCGTAACCAGCGGCCGTCCGTGTCCTCGAAATCTAATTGCAGCTCGTCGGATTGACCGCCCAGATAATCGGTGTAGCTGATGCTCAACAGGCTGTATTTCAGATCGCCAGTGATGTCCTTGCCCTCGTATTTGATGACGTAGTCGGGCATGGTGACGGGGTGGGTGTTGCCGCCCGCACCGGCAAGGCCGGAGAGCGTCTGCAAAATGGTCATCGCATCCAAGGCGGCATATCCTCTTGACTATTGGCGGGTTTGGCATCGAGCACCGGCACGAACACGGTTAAATTGTCCGCGAACTGTTCGCAGATCGGCAGGTGCGGATTGGCGGCAATAAGTCCGTCGATGAGCAACGCGTTTCCGTAGAATTTATGCGCAATGATGTCCCAGCGGTCGCCGAGCTGGGTGGTGTATTGCAAGACTGCTTGCGTCACATTGTTCATGATGATGCGCCTCCATCTTTGCGCCCAGCCACCCAGCCGGTGAGTAACTGAGCACCTTTGGCCGCATTGGTCAGGCCATCGGTCGCCTGCTCGATGAATGCCGAGCCGGTATCCAACCACGTGCCGATATTGCCACTATTGACACCGCTTTGCAGTGTACTGACGGCGTTTTGCATCGACTGTGCGGCCGCCCCTGAGTAGCGCAAAAAGTCGGTCACGCCTGATAGATCGCCCATCTTTGCGCCGATCACCGGGAGTTGCCCCAGCTGTGTGACGGCGGTATTACCCAGATTGAGCGCATCGCCAATCAGGCCAAACGCGGACATCGGATTGTCACGCACTTCTTTGGCGCGGGTGATGAGCGTTTGTGCGTCATCAATCACGGCCTCGGCGGCACGGTAGATGCGCACACCGGTTTGCACCGCATCGGCCACAGTGCTGACTGTGCCGCGCACGGACTCGGGCAGGAGCGAGAGCAGAGGCGACAGCCCACCGCCGATACCCGGTGTCGGTAGCGGATTATTCGGATCGCCGACGAACTCGGTCAGCTCGACGTCCAGTTCACGAATCGCGGTGCGTCCCTGCGGGTCTTGCAACAATGTTCGGCCAGTGACCGATTCGATCACAAACCAGCCGACGAAACGACCTGAGCCATAGACCAAGGCTTGCGCCTGCTGGCTTTCCTTGGCCGCAATCAAGCCGTTGTACGCTGTGTCCGGATTACCCAGCATCCAGTGCAATTTAACCCCGAAGCGGTAGCCGGTCAGATCGTTGCCCATCGCCTGTAGTCGTGGCCGCCCGACCAGCACCTCGTGCTTGCCAAAAATCGCTTTGTGCGTTTCCTCCAGATTATTAAAACTGGTCAAAAACTCAAAGCGCACGTCACCCAGCATTGCATACATCAGTAAGCCCTCCGTTGTTTATCCGCCATTAAGCGTTCAAACATCGCCTCAAATTCGCGTTGCGACAGTTTGAGAAGACCGCTAATCACATTCGGATCGCCGCCCGGTGCGTAAATTTGTGGGCTGTAATGAATGATGTGGCCGCCATGCTGAGCGGACTGAGCAGACTGCTGTTGCGCTCGCGCCGCCGCCAGCTCCGCCGAGTTGGCCTGCATCCGTGCAGATAGATTCGAGCGCAGCTCACCGGCGCGATTTGTGAAACGTTGTTGCAAATTGCTGGCAAATGCGCCAATGGCTTTGAGTGGGCGCGGGGCGCCTTTATCAATACCAAGGTCAAGCCCATGCGTCAGACCGCCGCCAATTTTTTTGAATACTCGGCTTGGCGAGTTGATGCCAAATTTTTCCTTAGCGGCTCCTATCACGCTTCCTGCCATACCGATGATGGCACTGACGACCCGTGACGTACCACTGGTGATGGCATTGACCAAGCCATCAATAATCATCGAACCAAATGCGCTAAATTGTGCGGGCAAACCACTAAAAAATGCGGTGACTTCATTAAACTTGGTCACTATATTCAACTTAAATTCAGCCAATTTAGTGACGGTAGTAGTTTTAATCATGTCCCAATTGCGGACTACTGCGGTATAAATCAAGCCTAAAGCCGCACCTACTGCCGCGCCAATCGGTCCGAACATCATGCCAATCGCCGCGCCAGATAATGCGCCCTGTGCATAGGATGCTACTTTTTGCCCTGTGGTTTGGTTTTTTGCACCCGCATTTTTATCTTTTTTATAGATATCATACAGACCATACGCACCTGCTGCTGCGCCCATGGCTTTGCCTGCAAATTTCCCCATTTTTGTGCCCGCAAATCGCTTAACGGCACCGACTGCATTGCCTGCAAAGCGGGCTACGTGCAAAAACCCTCGGGCGAAAGTACCTAATACACTTCTACTGCGTACCAATGAACGATCAAGAAGACTAATTCCAGCACGAGTTGCTTGCCAAACACCTTTGCCTTGAATGAGAGCACTTGTTAATTTAAGCACATTAAGCCTGCCACCTAACAGTCCCATTTTTAACAACAGCAGAGCAGCTCTTACTGCGAATGAACCTAACTTAAAAGCGGTCAATACACTTACAAGGGTCAAGATACCAGTTGCAAGCTGCGGGTATTTTGCCACGCCATCTGACAAGGTGTTAGTTACCTTGGTAAAGCCTATGGCTACCATATTAAAAACAGGGATAAGAGCATCACCAGTGACCACTTTGAAGCGAGTCCAAGCAGCACCTGCTTTCTCTGAAATAGCGGCTGACTCTTCGGTGATTTTTTGTGCGTCTTTGTCGACTTTACCATCGCCATTTAGCGAAGCGTTTTTGATTTTCTTATAATCCTCCCAGTTCTGTATCGCGGGGCGCAGGAAGTTTTGAGCCTGCATATCCGGAAATAGCTCAGCAATTTTGAATTGGTCGCCGCCAGTCATATCTTTGATTTTAGCTACGGCAGCTTCGATGGGGTCAAGTCCCTCTTTTTTTGCTTTGAGCATGGTGTCTCGTATGCTAAACCCCATGTCCTTAGCATTTTTTTCAGTACTTCCTTGCGATAATTTTTGTAAGAAGTTTTGATAATTGTTTGCCGCTTCATCTGCACTACCTGCACCGCGTTTGGCTATTTGTAAAAATGCACCTGAGGTTGCTGTGCCTTGGTCACCGATAGAACCTAATGCTTTATGCGATGCTCCCAGCGTTGGCAACCATTTTGCCATGTCTTTTAATTCGAAGTTACCTTGGGCTGCCGAGGTGGCGAGCATATCCCACGGACGTTTTAATCCTTCTGCCGCGTAGCCCATACTGGTAATGAGTGAATTATTGGTTGAACCTACTTCTGTAGCATCAGCGTTATAGGCTTTAATGACGCTGGCCATTGAATCTATGGAGTTCAGTGCAACTTTTGGATCAATCCCGCCAGCTACCATTTCACCTAAACCGCCCTTGAGTTTATCTGCTGCCACACCGAATTTAACGGACTGCTCAAGCAATTCATTACCCATTGATAGTGACTGCTCGCGCGTCATTTCTGAGGTGTTGCCAATGCGCGTTAATTCAACACGGTATTCGGATGATGCGTTAATCGCCGCACGCAGCGGATTCACGACTGCCCATGCAGTACCCAATGCGCCAATGGCTTCACCGTGCATAGACGCGCCCTGATTGCGCAACTCGGTTTGCTGGATACTGGCTTTGCCGATTTGCCTTTGCTTGCGTGTGTAGGCATCGTAACTTTTTCCCAGTGCATCAATGCGCGATTGCTCCTGCGCGAGTTGGCGAATAAGTGCCGATTTGTGCGTGGCCAGTTGCGAGGTGGCCACGCCATTTTTGAGTAACTCGCCGCGTTGCGTGAGTGCGCTGTACTCACTGGTCAGTTTGTTGGTCGCCAAACTGCCCGTGCGCCCCATTTGCATCATGGAGCCACCCAAGCCCTTAATCGCCGCTTGAGCCGCGCCTGTAAGCGCAGATGCTGTAATAACGATTGCTAATTGAGAGGGCATGATGTATGATTCACTTATCTTTAATGGGGGTGGCTATGGCTGTTCTGTATGCGATTGGATTGATAGCAGTGGCGATTTGGGTGCTCGGCAGTATCTGGGGCGCGGTCAGTACCGTGGCTGAAGAACTTTGGTATGTGTCCACACGCAAGCGCAATGTCCAGGTCCGAAAAAAAAGCCGACTACCCTAAACCACTAAATCTTTGAATAACCCGCCTTCACTTGGCGGGTTATTTGTTCCTGCCAGTCGATAAACTCATCAACAGTCAAAGCATCGATTTGAGTCTGTGACCAACCAAACCACCAAGCCATGTCGGCCATTGCCTGTTTCAGCGCGTCGGGGTCAGTCGTCGATACGAAAAAGCCCCTGTAATTGCTGGTAATCGGCAAAGTGCAATAAATCCAAGTCCTCAGGTACCAGACCGGTCAAACGTGTCAGAATATGCAACTCGCGCAAAATATCATTGGACACGCCTGCCGCAGAGCGCACATCACCGATGGTCAGGGCGCGGACGTTTAATTTTTCAAGGCGTGTGCCATCCACCAAAGTGACGGGGTGGCGTAAGGTGATCTCGCTGGTCACGCCCAGTTGAGATTGGATGGTTTGTGCGGCATTGCTCATGATGGACTCCTGTTAAACAAATAAAAAAACTCACTCGATTGATACGAGTGAGTTTAGAGCTGAGCCGCCAAAGACTCTTTTAATGTAGATTAAAAAATCAGTGTAGGATATTAAAACCACGTGCACGCCCACGGTAGTAGGTGACTGAGTTCACCGATTTACCGATGCGCTCTGCAATCTCCGTGCGAGAGAGGTTTTGCTCCGTCCCCTCGACCACGGGGCGCAGGCTCGGGCGCACTTGGTCGATCACCCGAACCCAGCGATTGTTGCGCTCCTGTAACTGACGCTCCATCTCACGAAAGGCATTGAGGAACTGGATTTTCCACTCAAGGGCTTTTTGACCGGTGAAGCCCATTGCCAAAATGGCAAAGCCATCATGGGTCATTTTGTACATCGGTTTTTTACGATTCCATTTGTCCACATAAAAACCCAACTCAAAATTCGCTTTGAAAAAGGCTGAAACCACCTCCGAGGTGAGCCGAAAATTCGGCTCACCTGCCGTATTGTTTTTGTCCGAGGTGCGTCCATTTTTGGACGCATCTAAGTTACGAATTTGACGCATGATGTGTTGATGATTTTTCTCAAAATACTCCGCAATTTTCAAACTGGTGGTAAAGACCTGCTCGCCTTCGATGGCAACCAGCAGGGTTTCGGGAAATAAATCAGGGTAAACGATTTTTGCATTCATAATTGCACTCCTTGATATTGAAAACGCTCTTTGCTTTGCGACACATGGACGTAGGATACCTCAGGGATTTTATCAAGCTTCTCCGCTACAATTTGTAATAGGTACGCCAATTGCTCACGGTCAATGCTGACACGACATTCTGATGGCGTTGAATCTCCGGCTATATCAATTAGTGCATACAGCGACATACAAGCGGTCTGGATACGCCAATAATCGGCACTGTGAATAACCATCAGGTCGTATGGCGTTACAAAAAAATGCTCGGGAATGGTGATACTCATGATTTGCTCCTTGTTGAGACTTAGACAAGTCCACCCTCATGGTTTCAAACATGAAGGGTGGGCGGGAGTGTTGAAACCACGTAACAAGCCGTGTAGCGCAGGTTACCCTTTTGCTCACCCCACCCATAGTCGGAGCATCCATTATAAAAGCAATGGACGAAAAAATAGCCGCAAACTTCGGGGCGGAGACCGCTTGTTACTCGTGGTTTCAAACACTTGTGACTAATATACCACATGAATTACACAGGGTGCAATAGGCTTGCATTCTGTGTAATGGCGGTGTTGTAAAAATGAGGGGCGCTCTGACGCTCGGGGCGTTCGGGCGCTCAGCCCTCA
Organism: Puribacter membranae; assembly: GCF_055380425.1. Taxonomy (NCBI): domain Bacteria; kingdom Pseudomonadati; phylum Pseudomonadota; class Betaproteobacteria; order Burkholderiales; family Burkholderiaceae; genus Puribacter; species Puribacter membranae. Next base: position 1,024,768 of record NZ_AP040167.1, on the reverse strand, counting down.
AAACGTTTTACGAACCGATATTACGACGCATTTTCTCGAAGATGTCTTTGCCTTTGTTGCGCCAAATGTTGTTCCACGGGTCAAGGTGCAGGATTTCCACACCGTCCACCACCTGACGCAGGGACATGACTTTGTACTTGATTGGTCGGTTTTGTGCGTCCTTCATATTCAGCTCACCCAGCTCGTTTTCGTGGGTCATGATGGTGATGAAGGTCGCCATCGGCACCTCTTCGATCAGTCCCGCCGAGCTGTAACGACGTAGGTTGGAACGGATCATCAACGGCACGCCTTGGAATGGATTAAGCACCAGCTCCTCAACCTCTGGGTACACGCTGTTCCATGTGATCTCGCCTTCGAGTTCTTTGAGCTTGCCCGGCAGCGAGATGGTCATGGCCATACCGAGCGCATCCTGCTCCTGCATGTCCATTTCCAGCTTCGGAAATTTGATTTCCTTGGCCTTGCCCGCTTGGTTGTTACCGTTCAAATATACGTTGGCTTCGACGATTTTATTAACGACAATGCTTGCCATAATTCAATACTCCTTATTTGCTGTATCTCTGGGAGATTGCGGCGGGTTTTATAACACCAGCCGCAATGACTCAGAGAAGTTATTTGCTGACCAGATTGGCCATGTATTTGCGGGTCATGACGCTGTTGTTCGAGATGCGCTCGGCCGGTAGTTTTGGCGTGTATTCATAAACCAAAGGTACTTGACCCTTACTAAACGCATCGGCCACGTCATATTCATAGTCCAAACCAACATCAAAACCCACGATAGCGCGGCAACCCGACAGATAAATTCGGATGTCTTCAATAAATGCGTCAACCAAAGCATCTTCGATCGGTTGATCTGTATATTTAAACTCGCCGCGGCGAATCGCTTCGTCAATGAAATTGCCTGTGCGGTAAGCCACCGCAAAGTTACTGATGTGGGTATTCACCGGCCAGCTGGCATTGCGGTTGCCCCATGCACGGAAACCCGTGCCAAAACTATTGAATACCGTATTGATACCCGCCGCATTTAAACGATTGGTTTCTGATTGCAAATCCTCGGCACGGCTGGTTAAAGCAAACTCAACACCGGTCACACCGCGATACTCGTGATTGGAAATGCTCCACCAATAGCCCTTGTTCACATCGACCCACATACGCAAACCGGCGGCGTGCGTTGCGTGATGCTCAAGCCGATCACCACATTTAAGCATTGGATAAAAATAGTTGGCGCATTTCTCCGCCGATTTGAAGTTAATCGTACCAGCGGAGCCGCGACCGCTGATAGCGGCGGATAAACCCGTGCCTTTCGGTGCGCTGATATAGGCTTCGGCGTTGATCGCCAAGGCGGTGCTGATCATCGCCGCCGCGCAGGATGCGGTCTTGTCGTACTCTGGGATGATGATGACCTTCGCGTCTGCGCCAAATCGCGTGAAGCCTTCTTTGACCAACTCCAGCCCCGTTCGCGCATTGCTCGCCAGCACATAGCCGCCGAGGATTTCTGCTTCGGTGACTTTGGATGGGTCAACGTAGGTGTAGGCAATGGTGGGCGCGGTTGGCTTGGTCACGAACTGGATCGCGCCGGTGACTGTGTCAATCGTGTAGGCGGTATTTTCGACCAGCACCGTTGCACCGTCTTTGACCGTGTAGGTACCGGAAATCAGCGCAGGTTTTGCGGTATTTGCGGTGAGCGTCGCTGGGTCAACGGCCAGACTTTCCGATGCGACGATGGTGCGGTGTTTCGCCGGATCGCAGACGTTGACAACGTAGCATTGACCCGATGCGTAGCGTGTCCAAATGCGTGCGGCGTCCGGAATGGTAAAGCCAGAATCGGTAACGGTTGAGAATTGGGCAAAGTCTTTGACTGTCTGGCAGACAATCAAATCATTGACCGCGCCGATGGGCGCAGTGCCGACCAGCGCAGTAATCGCGCCCTCGATGTCATAGACGGGAGACGAGCCGCCGTCCGTGCGTTTGGTTTCTGTGCCGTGGTGAAAGGCCATGTTTTACTCCTTAGGTTTTAAAGCAGCGGGTTTTAAATCGGGTTCAAGGGGGTCACCGTATTCACGCAGGCGTAGGCGGATGAACTTCGGCAAATCTTCGTCAACGGTCGCCTGCACTTGCTCGGTTTCGGTCTGGACACGCAGATAGTGTTGCCATACACCAGACGTTTCGGCTAAAAATCCGTCATCCAAGCAGTGACATGGCGTGCAGTCGGTCGGGCGGAATCCGGCAATGGCCAGACGCAACGCATCACTCAAATACAGACCACCCATTTCGTCGTGCAAGTTGCGCGAAAAGATTGTGAAATGCAGTACCAGCGTGCGTTCCTGCACCACAAAACCCACGTCGTCCAGCTTGCCGTACTTACCGTCCTGCCAAGCAATCAGCACCGCGCCGGTCGGGTGAATAAAGCGGTAGGTATCCGGCCGGTCGGGGAACAGCTCCACCGCAATGTCCGGTAGTGCCGTTTGCAGGCGTTTTTGCACGCTGTGCAGAATCGGAAGTGTCGCGCTCATCAGTAGCCGCTCCAGTCTTGTTTCGGTCGGCTACGGAATTGATACGCGCCGGATTCGGACTGAACCCGTTCGGTTGTACCTTCACCGTTTTGCGCCCGCACGCCGAGCTGAATTTCACCGTCGCGAATCATCGTCAGCACCTTCAGTGCATTTTTGTACGCGTCCTCCAGCGACTTGGGAAAATCCGCACCATTGATGCGTCGGCGGTGTAGCCAATGCCGTGCAATGTCGGTACACAATGGGCGCAAGACGGTTGGTGCATTTTCTAACGGCAGCGTGTAGCGCCCCATCAGATAGCCATCTGCAAGCTCGCAGGCGTAGGCAATCGCCTTGTCCACGATGTCCCAGTTCGGCTCGGTCAGTGAGCCACGCGGGTCATCGTTGGACAACTGAGCCAGCTCAAACAGGCTGATGGCATCGGTCAGGTCGGTGCGGGTGATGTACATGATTCCGCTCGTTATTTACGGTTAAGCGTCAGGCTTTTGGCCGCGTTTGCCGGATTTTTTCGCCGGAGCCTCACCATCACCATCACCATCAGGGATGGCATCCGCCGCTACCGAATCAGCGGCAGTGTCTGCGGGTGTTTCGGCGGGCGCGTCAGCGACTGCCTCGGCAATGGCTTGAGCGGTTTCTGGGTCGGCGGCTTCGCACACAGTCACATACTCGGACAGTTGCACGTATTCATCATCGGTCAGCGTCACTGCTTCACCTTCACCGACGCGGTAGTCTTCACCCTTGTCGTTTTTCAAAACGAGCGGGATTTTGGCAATATAGATTTTGGTCATGATATTCCTTGGTTTTATTTGTGTTCGTCATACAGGGCGGATGCCATCCGCCCCTACACGTGAGCGTATTAGCCTTTGAGCAAGATTCGGATTACATCTCCGGCGGCGGTGGCTGCGTCAATAGCAGTGCCAACAATCTTGGCCGTGCCTGTTTGAGCAATCGCCAAGCCTTGCAAACCTGCGGCAATCGGCACGCCTGCGGCAATGGCCGCACCGGCCTCGACCAGCGCAATGCCGATTACATCGACAGCGGCCTGATCGCCCACATCGGCCTCGTAAACGGATGTGCCGAGTACGGCTTCGCCATTCTCAGCTTGCTTACCTGCAAAACTAACCAAGCGGTTAGGCTGCCATGCGCCTGTGGTTTTGACCGTAGTGGTCAATAAAATTTGTTTGGTTTTTGCCATGATGGCTCCTTGTTTGGTTTTAATTCGGTTCGTAGAGACGGCGTTTATCCGTCTCTACAGCACGAGCTTTGCGGTCTTAGTTTAGGCGATGGCTTTATCGAACAAGAAGCCACACGCGCCGCCGACCACTGCCGCTTTGCGGATGTCGGTATAGCGCACGTACTCAACTTTGCCACCCACGCCTTCATAGCGGTCTACATACGGCATACCACGACGGCGGAAGATGTAGCCGAATGACGGAACGCCTTCATCGTTGCCTGATTCCACTGCTTTCGGGCGCACGATCAGTGAGGTAAATTTGCCCCATACATCCACGAGCTTTTTACCGTCCGGCGCTGCAACGGTCTCACCGGTGATGATGTCATCTACCTCAAAGATGGCTTTGAGGTGTTCGATACTGAGCATCTTCAGATTGTTGCCGCCACCAAGCATGGCGAGCAAAGCCGGATGACGTTTCAATACGTTCATCACTGATGCGCCCGTCACCATGATGTTGGGTTTTTGACCACATTCGGCACGGACTTTTTCCTTGGCATTGACGATGTCGGTCAATGGGTCTGAGTCAGCGGCAGACCATTGTTTGCCTGACGATAGGTCTGTGGTCAAACCTGTTTGGTAGGTGGTTTTGTTTTGCAACAGTCGGGCAATGTCCAATTCCTGACGCAACTCAATGCCTGTGGTCACACGGCGCGTAGCCTTGGCTTTTTCGTCAAACATGGATTCATTATTCTCGCGGTAGTCAACACCGGCGGCCAAGTCGTGTTCTTCCAACACCACCGGCAGCATGGTTGCACTGTCCAATGTCATGACGTTGGACGCCGCGTGAGGGGCGCGTTCGGTCTGGTATTCGACAAAAGCGGCTTTGCCAAATACTGGCACGCGTACACCTTCTTTATCGACGAATACCACCGGCATGACTTGCTCACCGATGAAGTTAGCTTGACGGTAGCCGACCGCCAGTTGGGTCAAAACGGGGTCTACTTGTCGTTTGTTTTTTAAATATGCGCTCATTGTTTCATTTCCTTTTTATGAGTGATGGATTGGTTAGATAGCCTGTATAGAGATTGGCCGCTGGGGTGTTAAACAGTGCGGCGGGCGGCTTCTTCGTAGCTGATGCCTTCTTTATCGGCCAAAGTTTGCGCGCGCTGGTGATGTGACAGACTTTCAGGGTCTGCTTCAGCAAAATCAGCCGTCACGCCGGAGTTACGCGCACCTGCTTTGCCTGCCGTGGCGACTTCGCCAAAAATCTCAGCGGCCGGACTGTCAGACATCCAGCCACGAATCGCGTCGCCCAGTGTCTGCTGGTTTTCGCCTTCGCCAAAATCGGCTGTGATGTCGTTCGGGTATTGCACAAAGTCCAACACACGCACGGCCAGCGCTTTGTGTGCGGGTTTGAGCTTGCCGCTTTTCACCAAGCTTTCGGCAAAGTCGGCGTTGGCGGTGTGTGCTGCTTCACGCTCGGCCTTGGCCTGCGCGGATTGCAGATCCGCTAATTGTTTCTCGGCCGCTTCGGCACGGGCGAGTGCTTGTTTTTCCGCTTCGGTCATTTCTGGCTCCTTTTCAATGGGCGGGGTTTGGGGTTCGGTGGGTGATTCGGTTTGTGGTGCGACTGGTGTTGACGCTTCTGCAAACGAGGCCAATGGTTCAGCTCGTTGCATTCGATCTTGGGCAGCGTCTTCGCGGATGCTCTCAATCTCCCAATTTGGAATGACGGTGTCGGCTTCTGCTTGGCCGAATTTGCCGATCATCCAATCGCGCAAACGGCGGAACAATCCTGCGGCGGTCTCTTGGCCATACTCAGAAAACTCAACACAGCCGTCCGCATCAGAGAAACTGACCGCGCCCAAGCCTTTGACTGATGGCGGCATAGCACCGAGCAGGCCAACGTGGCGCAGATACCATTTACCCGGCACGGGGTTGGACGGGTGTGCGGGTGGGTAGAAGCTGGCGGAAACGTGTTTGAATTTTTTGGCTCGCACCAGTTCTTTCGCGCCCTCATCGACATCGGAAAACTCGGCAGACAATGCGCCACCACTACTTTGCAAATCCTTAACCCAGCCAAATGCTGGATCGTCGGTTTTCGGGTGGCCGAATACCAGCGGGGCTTCGTGTAACGTCGGGTCGTAGCATTCGGCGCATTCGATTACATCTTGCTCGGTGATGTCGTATTCTTTGCCGTCGTTGGACTGGCGTTTGCCTGCTTTGAAAATCTGAAACATGGTTGCACTCCATCGTGTGAATGGGTGCAGTATCTTGGTATTAGGCTTTTGATTCTTTTAATGTAGATTAAAAAAATCCGCATCAGATAGACGCGGTATTTTTGTGGTGAATGGTGAATTTAATTTCAGGGCTTTGTGGCGATTTTTGATGTCTGGGTATGCCGCACTATTAACTGTTATTTTTTCGCCCGCTAACCCCCGTCAGGAAAATTTCTGACGCTATTCGCGCGTCCAACTCACTCGTCAAATAGTTTGCCTTGAGTTTTCGCACGCATCATTTCCCCGACCTCTTTCAAGATTCGATAAATCCATTGGACGGACATCCCGTATTTTTGAGCCAGCTCAATTTGATTCCTGCCATCAAAATCTGCCCAAATTTGTAAATCACGCTCGCTGGCGCGGCCACCCACATTTTTTGGAATATAAATCAGCTGGCCACCCCAATTGGTTGTAATGTAGTCCGCAACACGCAGCCCCACATCACGCGCTTTTTCTGGTGCAATCGAGGGGAACGCCGCTTTAATTTGAGCAGCCACTTGGTCTTGTAAGTCAGATACAAGCTCGGGTACACGATCATCCATCTTGACCTCCTGTGTTTGTTACCATGTCCTTAAACAAGGTTTGTGCGTGTTGCCACTGCGCTACATCACAATCCAATATATTCAACTTCAGCTCACGACGCACGATGGCATAAATCGTCCGCGCCGAGGTTTTTGGGTTGACATTCGGCAGCATGGCGCGAAATGGTGCGGTGCGTACACGGTCACGCCATTTTTTCAATTGCTCGATGACGTCTGATGCTTGGTCAATATCCAAAAATTTAGGGTGATCTTTACGGGTGACGCGTTTGACATACGCACACATAGCCAGCTCACTTGAGTCACGAACCGCGCCGAACTCATGCAGCTCAATCCACAGGCCACGAATCATTTTCACTTGGTCTCGATCATCACCAATCGGCAGGTCAAGCTTGGCGGGTACTCGTCGGTTTTGCTTGGGTTTACGGGCTTTGAAGCCGCAGCGTTCCATGTGCTTGAGTACCTTCGCACGCTCGACGTGCGTCAGATCGGCGGAGCTGTCCGTGCGTCCTTTGCTGATTTCGCGTAGCAAATTACGGTAAGTGTCTTCAGACATCGACAGTTGTTTGCGCGCAATGTGAATTTTTTGCAAATCGGCGGTGCGCATTTGAGCGAGTGTGCGGCCGGTCATGACAGTAGTCCTTGTGGTTTTTTGCCGCCGACACCGTGATGCAGTTGCGCGTTTCGTGCCTCGATGCGGCCGTTGAAATAGTCGTTATCCGTGATGTTTCGGCCTTTGACACGATCCCGCATTTTCGCGGTCTCCATGTCCGGATATTTGCTGTCCATGTAGTGTTCGATCAATTGCTTGGCTTTGTCATTGCTCGCAAAACTCTGCACCAGATTGGCCACACCGTTGATATAGCCTCGGGCGAACACATCGCCGCGCGCAGTCTTGGTCTCTGTTTTGCATTGTTTGGGCTGCGCGTTCATGTAACGGCGGCGAGCTTTTGCGCACTGCTCTGACAAGATCTCAAACGAATATTGTGCAATTTCAGCCGCCGGATTCACCCCGACAAAAACGTAGTAACGATGCGTGCGCATTCGAGAACCAGACAACCAGCGTCGCTCATAAGTCGTGAAATGCCGACACCCAAATGCCGACGAAATCAGATTTGCAAGCAATGACTCCCATGCGACCACACCCGCATTGCTGGCCTTTGCGCGAATTTCATGCACATCCGACAACTGCACATCAAGCTCACTCAGGCCGTGTATTTGCATCAGCTTCTGCGCTTGGCGCAGTGCAGCCGCAGCTTCATGCGGATTATCCGAGTTTGACAGCGCAAGACATTTTTTAATCTTTTCAATGATTTTTTCGTGTTCCATGATCGTCCTTAAAAGGTGAATTCAAGCACGAAGTGCAACGCTGTTAAAAAGACTTGCAGGAGAAATAAACCCATGCCGTTTACGCGGTCGGTTGTTTAATTTCTGCATGATTGTATCCAAGAAATCGGCATCGATGTGCGCCATCGAAGCCTTTTTGGGAATGTATTGCCGAATCAAACCGTTTGTATTCTCATTTGAACCGCGTTGCCAAGAACAGTATGGTTTAGCAAAGTAAGTCGTGCATCCAATCGCTTGGTCAATCAAGGCATGGTCTGCAAACTCTTTGCCATTATCGAATGTGATGGTATGGACATGTTCCTTGAATGGTGTGAGCAATTCTATGCAGGCTTTTCGCACCAACTCGGCGGTTTTGCGTTCAACCTTGGCGATGAGGGTCAAGCCAGTCATGCGCTCCACCAATGTGACGATGGCTTGTTTGTGATGTGCGCCAATGACTGTATCACCTTCCCAGTGTCCCAGCTCTTCACGGGTCTCAACGCTGGCAGGTCGTTCGCTGATGTCGCGTCGGTTGGGTATTTGCCCTCGGGTTGAGTAGGATTTGCCATAGGCTTTACGCCGCTTTTTGGCACAGCGCAGTTGTTTGTAAAGTTGTCCGCCTTGGTTCTTGTCTGCTCTGACGCGACTATAAATGGTGGTGTGACTAATCGGTAACGCCGCAGCAATTTGCTCTGGTGACCATTCGTCGTTTAGGTATTGGGTGGCAACGTTGAATATATCTGAGCTGATGCGCTTCGCATTTCGGCTATTCAGAGCACGAAGTTCGGACAGGGTTTGAGCGCGTTTTGGACGGTAGCCACGCTTGCTGCGATTGCGTTGCAATTCTCGCGAAATGCTCGATTTGTTTCGCCCTATCGCTTCGGCGATGGCTTTTAGTCTGTGTCCGCTTGCGCTCATGTTCGCTATGATGTTACGCTCTGTTTGGTTGAGGTGGGTGTACTGTGTCATGGCAACTTTCTATTGGCGTAGAGAGGGTCAAGTGTACTCACCTTGACTTCTCTTACCGATTTTTTTGTTGCACTTCGTACTTTAATTTAAGAAATATTGTTTAATACTTAATTGAGCCAATAAATAGAAGTATCTGCGCTCGTCTCGGTCTATCTGTCTTCTGCGGCTAATACACGCGCGCTTTCGCTTTAATCGCTGTCGTCTCATAGTGTCTCCAGTCCCATCACACCAGCGCACTTGCTTACGGTCAAATGCGCTGGAATGAGTGACTACACCGCGCCAGCTAATTCACTGCCGGCATTGAATTTGACGACGTTTTTAGCTGCTATTTTTATCATCTCACCGGTCTGCGGATTGCGGCCGCCGCGCGCTTTTCGGTGTTCAACTCGAAATGTCCCAAAGCCAATAAATTGAGCGTTATCGCCTTTAGTCAGTGCAGTTTTGATGTTGTTAAATACCGATTCGACCGCTTTCTTTGCTTCGACTTTTGACAAGCCGGTGTCAGCGGCGACATAGTTGATGAGGTCTTGCTTGTTCATGGTTTTGCTCCTTGGGTTTTGCCCGTTGCGGAATGCGTTGGGCGGGTTAAAAATCGATATTTATTGCGTTTTCATCTCAATGTCTGGGATAACGGATTGAGGCTTGAAAATTATTCGATAGTGATACGGGTCAACGGCAGAGCTTTCAATCTGTTCGGCGAAAAAAGTCACGTTGTCCGATAGCCCTAAAAAATGCTTTTTGTACTTGCTATCACCTTGCTTGCAAGTCACAGTTAGTTTTTTCGCGGGGTCTTCATTTCCAAGAGAACAAAGCCCCTCAATTACTAAGATGTAATCACCCGTCACCCCGTTGTAAAAGACAATTCTGCGGTTGACTTCAAAATTGTCTGCGGCCTTTGAAAGATTTTTTGATGCAACATCCGCATCACTACACGCCGTGAGTGCTAACCCCATAAATAACGCTACTAAAGTTTTAATGCTCATGACGACTCCTATTCAGTGGTAAAAATGGTGAGTTTTAATGCAACATTCATCACACCCTCGCAATATCTAAGTTGATGGACTCGTAGCGGCCATCGTCGTTGCGCTCGTAAAATCGGATGTAGGGTTTGCTACCCACGGCGTGCATACTGTCGGCGATGGCCTCCATTGCTTTTTGCCACTGCGGATCGGAAATTTTGATCGAGCGCAGAGCCAAGATGCGCGATACGCTCACTTTGCCTTCTTTGTCCACTTGGAACGCATGATTGACCAGCGCGCGGATGTTGTCATTCACGCCGGCAGACCACGTGATCACACATTCATCAATCAACTCTTTGGCCGCTTGCAAACGTTCGTCAAACGACAATCGATCCTGTATTTGACGCACAACTTGGTAACGACCATCGAACGAAGTCAGCGTGACGTTGCCTTTGTTGCCGCCGTACTTCACGCCATACTGCTCAAGGCTGGTTTCAATAAATGCGGACACGTCACCCATTGAGCTGCCTTTGAAGTCATTCAGTTGTGCGGATCGAACCTTGGCCGCCTCACACAATTCTGTGACGGTCTGGTGGCGCAGTTTGTCGATGTCCTTGATTTTGGACTCGGGGATCAGATTACCGGCGGCATCTTGCCAGTATCCTTCGGGGATGGGTTTGGTCTGGGTCATGGTTGCTCCTTTAAAAATAAAATGTGGTTACGCAGCTCATTCAGCGCTTCTTCAATGCCATCCAGTACTGGGTAGGTGACAAAGGTAAATGGCGTGAGTGGGATTTCCACTTGCTTGCTCATGCTGTCCTGCAGTTGCGTCTGAATCTGTTTCAGTTCGCTGCTCAGACGAGCATGCAGCTGTTCTAAAATCACAATCGTTGGTTTGTCCATCTTGTCTCCTAAAGCTTTGGATTAAGTTCTAAAACACGTTGGTCTATGTGATTCAATGCTTGATAAAGCTCGCTAAACTCTGGGCACGCGACGTAGGTTTGGCCGAGTGCAGTGCGGTATTCTTTAATCATGTCTTTCGGCATGAGTCGCTCCATTTCGGCTATTGCCGACCGGATGTGATTCGCGGCATGACTGAGTACTTCAGCCTTGATTTTTTGGTGCATTTTTCACCTCACGTTTAAAAATATTTCGTTGAAACTCGGCAATTTTTGCTTGGCATTTCGCCACATGCACGGGGTCAGTTGTCGGTGGTGGTGGCGGCAAATACGGCTGTGACTCAGGTTTTGGCATGGCTTTGATGATCTGCGCCGGTGATGGCCACGTGTCCGTTGTGCTGGCCACACTCATGAATGCGGTGCGTAGGCGCGGCACATCACGACGCTCATCCCAAGCCTGCGCCGACATCATGACTTCCAGCCATACATTCAGCAGTGCGTCCACGGTGTCATTCGCAGGTGCATTGCGCAGGCGCAGAATCAGCAGGCGTTGCAGTCCTTCGATCACACTGTTTTCGAGCCACACCGGCGCGTTCATCGTTCACCTCGCTTGCGTTGCTCCAGAGCGGTGATCGCCGCCGCTGTACCGGATTGGGGCTTGTGCGCGTGGGTCGATGCTCCATTGACCCACCCTACGGTCGTTCCTGATGGGGCGCAATCATGCGCCCCTACGGGCTGGCGTGCGGCGGTGCTGATGATGACTTCGAGCAGGTAGCCGTGCGATTTCAGTGGCGTTTGCAGGCGGCCTGCGTCGCGCGTCGCGAGCATCTGTTCAATCGCCGCACACCACACGTCGTGCGGGGCTTCGTACAGAGACCCGTTGCGTTCAATGCGCTGGCTTTCAACCATCGGCATTAGTTCACCAAGTAGCGTCACTACGCGTGGCCATGACAGCTTGGATTTCGCGGGGCGGAACATGGCCAGATAGCGCACAATCAGCTTGCCTAAAGGTGTGATCGACAGTGCGAGCGTGAGGGCTTGCGCCGCCGCGTCGTTGTCAATCACGGCTTCGAGCGACATTTCCGCACCGCAGGAGGGACAGCGGATTTGCATCATGACACTCGTATTTGTGGTGTTGAAAATAGCTGGATACCGGCTGCGCGGACACACACACGAGCGTCTTCACCAAAGCGATCCAGCGCCTTTTCCAGCGCGTGCAGAGTGCTCAAGTTTGTCTCTTCATACTCATAGACCTTGCACAATCCAGTAACCACGCGCACTTGGCAATGAATCAGATTCGATAGTTGTGCCATGTCACACCTCTTCAAATTTGAGTATTGGGTTTTTAACTGGTTCGTCCATGTCCGCATAATAAAACTCCACGCAGTCGCCGCTGCCAACACCATAAACTTCCTCGCATTCAACTTGCTCTTGCTGGATAGGTACGCACATCACAATAGCGGCGGCCTGTGCATTGGTCATCTCACCGGATATAATTCGTTCGGCTCTGTTCTCAAAATCACCGCTGATTTTGACAAGGGTTTTACCTGCTTTGACGCCTTCGCCATCCTCAATGAGTATCGAAATTTTTGCCATCTCACACCCCCCGCACAGTGTCACCGGTCACGCGCTCTTGCAGGAGCGAGGCGGCTTCGTTCATGGCGGCACTGACCAGATTATTCACGGCCAGCGGATACAGCAGGCTGTTGGTTTCGACGCCGACGCGGGTGCGTGAGCGCACTGTGAGCCGTTCAGCGATGGCTTCGATTGCGGATTCATCCAGCACGTCTTGGATATCCTTACCGACCCGCGAAAATTTAAACTTGAGGTATTGCCCCAGTCGGCCATCTTCGAGCGGCTGGAGTGTGAGCAGTTCACAGCGTTGCACCACTTCGCGCACGTGCGGATTGTTCTCCGAGAGTTTTTGCGCCAGCTCTGTTTGGCCAATCAGGATGATGCCGAGCAGTCGCTCGAAGCCATTTTTCAACTCAAAAAAACGTTTCAAATGTTTCAGCGTCGGGATGGGCATGCCGTGGGCTTCTTCGATGATGAGTACGTGCTTGTTGCCTGCCTTGGCCGACTCTTGCAGAGCGCGGTGGACTTGGCGAAAACGCGCTTCAGGACTGCGCTTCGGATTTTCGCCCGGTGCGACCGACTCAAGGATGGCTTCGGCGATGTGGGAGGCTTTGAGGGTTTTGCCTTTGATATCGTTGTCTTCCATAGCCAATACATACGGCTCAATCACAATCACCGGCCGATTTTCGTGTACGAGGCGGTCGCTCAAATCTTCGCGCAGTGTGGTTTTACCCGCGCCGGATTCGCCGACGACGGCGATGAAGCCGCCGTACAATGCGGTTTGGAGCATGCCTTCGCGCACGTATTTGATGTCTGGCGTGGCGAATACGTCGCTCGCGTCTTTGATTTCATCCACAAACGGACTGCGGAGCAAGCCAAAGTGTTGCTTGGCCGCTTGTGTTAAGTTGGCGTTTCGTAGTAGCATATCGTCGTCCTTTCTTTCGTTATCGACGGGGTTGAGGGCTGGTGCGGTTTCCGTTTGGCTTGCGAGGTCGGTCGGAATGTCCGCACCTTTTTGTTGTAAAAAATCGGTGAGACGCAGGCGCAATTGGTCTGCGTTTTTTTTCGGCCATTGCCCGTGGTTGATAATCTGCGACATCATCGGGCGGCTGCATTGCACGGCGTTGGCCACGGTGGCGATGCTGATTTTTTGGTCTTGCAAAATGTGTCTGAGCGTGCTCATTCGTGTGTCCCTGTCTTAACAACTTTTAAATGTGCGGCGTGGTAAATCCGCTCGTACACCGCCTGCACTTCATCCGCCGCCATGCCATCGGCGTGGTGCAGTTTCAGATACTCAGCCGCCCGCGCCCAGTCGCGCCCATCCGCGTCAACTTTCGCCTTGATTTTTTGCGCGGCTTGGACAAAGTTCAGGCGTGGGCTGATGACCTCCATGCGGTTGTAATCCATCTGTTTGCCTGCTTTTGGCAGGTAGAGTTTGTTGTCCGCTTCAATGGTCTGCTCTTGGTGTGCGTATGGGTCGATGCGTCCACCGAATGGCAGCACATTGGTTTTGCGCTTGGCTGCTGCTTCGTCCAGCGTGCCCGCACCGGTGATGATTTTTTCAACCGCTTTGGCATTGCTTTGTGCCACGGTGTCGGCGTGCGCTTTGTACGACTCACCGATGATCACGGCATCCGCCGCAAAGCCTGCCTCATCGAACTGCATCGGTTCGAGTACGTGCCATTGCTCATGGCCGTCGGCATCTATCACCGACACTTGAGCTGCGTCCACACGCCACGGATTTTTGGCGACCATGAGTTTTTGGCCAACCATGACATTCGGCACATCTTTGACCGAGTACACTTGGCCGCCGAATTTGATTTCCAAGAATGTATTAACCTTCGCTTCTTTTGGTGCGCTGTACGCCAGATCACGGCAATGCTCGGCGGGCGGAGGCAAGATTAACTGCTCGGCGGTAATGCGATTCCAGCATTGGTAGCGGGTCATGCCGTGGCGGGTGTGGATTTCGGTGCTGTTGTAGTAGCGCATCCAGCGTTCGGCCAACGCGTTGAGCTGGTCGATGTCAAACACTTGGATAAAGCGCAGGCCGGATTCAAACTCCACCTCTACAAGGTCATTACCTTTCTCCACCGAGCCTTTGGCACGCGGATTTTTTGGCTTGTTGATTTGCACATGGATGCCCAGCGCAGCGCACAGCGTCTTGAATGCCGCGCTGGTATTGGCGCTGCCGGGGTCGAGCATCGCCATGACCGGCACGCCGCGAAATGGATCACGAGTTGGGTCACGGGTCACGCCACCTACGCCATGCATCATGTAGATCAGGAAGTCGCACAGATTCGCGCTGGTCTCACCACCGAAATAGTAGCGAGCGATGACCACGCCGCTGTAATGATCTGTGCCCGTGTAACGCCAGACCCGATCATTGACGATTTTTTGAATGTTTTTCGGTTTGTTTTTGTAGAACTCTTCCGCCTCCATCACGCGCAAACCGCTGTCTTTACCCACTCGCGGCAGGTAGTACAGCACGCATAGAGACGGGTCGATTTGCCACACATGATTCGGGTGCTTTGAGCGCAAATGGACTGCTGGTGTGGGCTGAAGCAATTGGTCGGGGTGCAGATTGTAATCGCGCAATGCGCGGGTAATGGTGGACTCGGACAACGGTCGGATCACGCCATCCGAGTCGATAAACTCAGCGCGCACCAGCCCATTCGCACGCATCATTTGTGTGGCGCGGCCGATGCTCATGATGCGCTTGCCATTTTTGCGCGCGCCTTCCATGACCGCGCCGCTGATCAATTGCGCCTCTTCGTATGTGAGCGAAGTGTTGCCCGCATCGGCGCGGCGTTTACGCGGCGTTTTGACCGTCACTTTTTTTAATTGGCGATAGAGTTTATCCATGCTCCAGCCCAATGCTGCCGCCTGCTCCGACAGATAGGCGGTTTTTTCGCCGTGGCCGAGCGTATCGGCCTGCCGTGCGATTTCCATCAGTCGTTCTGTGATTGCCGCATTGCCCATGATGATGTCCGATGTTTGATTAGTTTTCGTCTTTCAGCCATGCCGGTGTGGCATCGGTCGGGGCTTCGCGTGGTAGGCCGTAGGTCTCGCGCAGGTATTCGCAGTCGCGGATGATTTGATTCAAGCAGCCCACCATTGTGGGTGCATGATCCACGCCGTTCGCTTGCCCGTGTTCGATCAGTTGCACCAGCACCGGCTGGATTTGCGTGAGCGCAGAGCGCACGCCAGTTTGCGCGGCGTTCAGGGTAGCGTGCAATTCCTCACCAACTTTTGCGGGGTCTGCATCCGCCAGTTTTTTGCGGGTTTTTTCTAATTTGTGATTCAGCTCGTCGATGGTTTCTTGCTTGGACGCGGACACTTTGCGTGCGGCCTCCAAGTCCTCCGTAGCATCAACCAGCTTAGTGGAAAGCTCGGCCTTTTCTTTAGCATGCTTCGCCGCCATTTCTTCCATAAGCTCCAAAACGTCATCTCGGGTTAGATGTTCTTGTTGAGTTGCTTCTATGATTAAATTTCGGTCACTTTCGTCAGGCAATGAGCGTAATTTGCGCATGTCTCGCAAACCCATACCAATGTCTTGCGCACGACTCAAAAAGTCCTCTCCAAACTCTTTAAGCATCATTAGATGTTGGTCGATGGTGTCTTTCGATACAGGCAAAAACTGACAGTATTCGCTCCAATTCGTAACCGTTACGACTTTTCCATCAGGCAATTTTTTCACTAAGCCTTTGTATTTCTTGGATTCTTTGATGTCATGCAGTATCTTTAAATTCGTAACCGTTACGAATTTTCCAACAACATCAAAAGCCCGAATCATGCCCAGCACTTCGTTAGCCTCTGCATTGGCGAGCACGATTTTTTGCGCTTCAGAGCCAACGTTTTGAATATCCGTCACAGTCATTTTTCCCTCTTGCATATTTTTCTCCTAATCAGCTCATGCTGCCTGCGGCGATGCGCTGGTTCATTTCGGTAATTTGCCCCTGAATACGGGCGATTTGGGTAGCGTAGGCTTGAGCAATCTGGATCATTTGCACACTGTGGGCAAATCGCCCGTTATCCAACTTAATGGCCAGTCCTTCTTCAATCAAATCTTCCAAGTCACGGCTGACATCTGTGGGCGATAGACCGAGCGTGTCGGCAATTTCCTTGTTCGATAAGCCGGTAATGGCTTGTCCTTTTAAGGCTTTAAGCACCTTGAGTAATCGGCATCCTTTATGGCTTGGCATTTGCTCACCCTTCATTAATTTTGTGTACTGTTTTGGTACGGGTTTGGTACAATCTTTTAAAATTAAGCGGCGTGGTCATCGGCAGATTTGATGCCCAACGCAACGGCGCACTCGTGGGCTTTGCCGTATTTGCCTTTGCTCAGTCCATTGAGCACACGATTAACCAACCAGCGCGGATGGCCAATCTCTGCTGCGACTTGGTCGTAGGTTTTGCCTTGTGCGACGATTCGAGCCTTGGCTTTTTCCCGTGCGGGTGCATACGGATCATTTTTCACATGACCTCCTTGGAAGTGAATTGAGATGGAAGAGTTTTTGGAATACGAAGCAGTGATGACCCTAATGACGCTGACAGGGGTTCAACGATTCGGTTGGGATGCGCTGGGTCACATACTAATGGTTGAATGTTCAACAGCGAAGTCACGCGTTCCCATTGGTCTGACTCGCGAAGCGGCAGAATCACTACGTGATGCGCTTGTGCAAGCTCTTGACCATATGCCAGTCGAAGCAAATGCCAAACAATAAAGTGCTTAATACGCTTCATTTTTTGTCCTTAGGGGTTCAATATGGATTCGAAAAATACAGGGATGCGGTACATCTGCCCACAGTGCGGGCATTTGATGGCTACCGCACATCCGCGCCCAAACCATGCGTGGACGGTGAGGCGTGACCCTGAGCTGTGGCATCGCTGTGAGGCGTGCGCTTGCTTCGCCATCCCAGAAGAGCTCTTAAAATTCGGAGAGCCTTTGTCAAGGGATGTGTTTTGGATGTTTTCGAGTTGTCCGAATGCTTATGAGTGCAGTCTGCATGACCAATACGGCGCAGACTGCGAAGAGGGTCGGGTGATGCAAAAGTGCTTTGTGGCACTTCATACAGGACTTGATATTGCCAACCATGCGCTGTCTGAACTAACTGAACCCGCTCGCCGGGCTCGGCGTGAGGCAGCTGAAAAATCATTCCCAAAAGACGGACTTCGCGTTTCGCCGAAACGATTCGAATAAAAGGTGTGGGGTTATTCATTTTTACCCTTCAAGGTAGTGCTTAAATGGTTTTTAAGTAGTGCATAGGTGTATTATGGTGTAATTATTTACACCTGTCAACAAAGAGTGTATTTTTTTACACCAAATTTGAGGTAAGTATGCAAGAGGACGATAAAGAGCGGCTTTACCAAGTTGCCATGCGAAAAATTGGAATTGGTGAGAGATTGAGGAATGAGAGGAAACGGTTGGGCTTACAACAGCCGGTAATAATGGCGCATTTAGGAGCCGCAAAAAAAACGATAATCAACTGGGAAAATGGTCAAAGCTCACCAAGTGCAGATCAAATAGCATCGTTGGTTGAAATTGGATTTGATGCTATCTATATCCTTACAGGCGTAAGATCACAGCCTGTTGAAAGTACGTTATCCCAGCGAGAAAACGCTGTATTAGATCATTACCGCAATACGGACGAAGTCGGACGCCGTGCAATCGAGCAAACAGCCTCTGCTTTGGCGCAATCTGCGCAAAAAGCGACAGGCAAAAAACGCGCGTAAATTTGAAACCAATGAGCAATGTACTAATCAAAAATAATTGCTCATGCCCCGTTGAGTGTCTGGAAGAAACAGAGCTGGATAATCGAATTAATTATCCTTTGGTATTTGAATGCAGACTCTGTCAACAACTGTGGGTATGCTCATGCTTCAAAGATTACTTTTCCTTAGATACTTTACGAAAACAACTTCACATCCGCCCAGAACTGTTTTTAAATCGCGTAGATGCCGTGCGTTTTCGACCTAAAATCTGTGCGCTTTGCACCAATCCGTCTGTGCATGTGCCAAAAGATGAATATATGACCCACTATAGCAATGGGTTTGTTCGATTGTATTGGCCTTATTATGTTCGACAATCCATTATCTGGAATGTGGATTTTTATATTGAGCGACCATCTAAAGAAGAGCGAGAACAGGTACGAAAAATTGAGAATTATTTGCGCAAGGTCATGCGATTCCCATTAAGCCCTCGTCCATTCCATGAGTACTATTTATTCAATTGCATTCGTAAGTTAGTATCTCCCTTGCAGGTGGTACATCATTATCGTGGCGCAGAGTTAGAAGGATTGGAGATTGATTTTTGGATACCTGAAAAACAACTGGCTATAGAATACCATGGTGAACAGCATTTCAAACCGATTGCGGTTTGGGGTGGTGAGGATGGCCTTAAAAAACGCAAAGCCAATGACAAAAAGAAAAGGGCTCTGTGCAAAAAATTAGGTTATCGGCTCATTACCATGACCTATCATCAAAAACCATACTATCAGCTCGTTAAAACGATACTGGAAAGAGAGTTGGGAGTTATCTGATATTGCCACGCATTCGCGTGGTTTTTCTTTTTTTAATTCACATTAAAAGTCATCGGTCTCGCGCGCACGTACACTGCTCCCATCATTTTTAAAAAGGAGCAGGTAATGGCAAAGCAATCAACAGACCTCCCGTGGATCGTCGAGGCGCGGTGTTACGTCGGCATGGCTGAGATTCCGGGCAAACAACACAATCCCACGATTCAAAACTGGCTACGCACGCTCAAGGCGTGGTGGTCGGATGACGAAACGCCGTGGTGCGGCACGTTCGTAGCGTACTGCTGCCGCGTAGCCGGTCGCGCCGTGCCTAAAGACTGGTTTCGCGCATTGGCATGGGCTGATGCAGGTGAGCGTTTGACCGCTCCGGCTTATGGCTGTATCGCGGTGTTTAACCGCGCCGGTGGCGGCCATGTGGGCTTTGTGGTCGGTCGTGATCGTGATGGTAATTTGATGATTTTGGGCGGCAATCAGGGCAATAAAGTGAGCATTGCCAAGTTCTCCAAAGATCGTGTCGTCGCCTATATCTGGCCATCGGTCAACGGTGCAAAGAATCAACCGGCGAAGGATCGTTATCAATTGCCGGTTTTGGTCAGCAATGGTGCATTTTCAAACAACGAGGCGTGAGGTCAAGATGAAGTTTATTCGATGGATCGGCGGCCTGTTTACGAACCCTACCACAGGTGATATTTCACACACGAAGCTGTGGGCGAATGTGGCCGCTCTTGTGATGACAGTAAAGTTCGCCCGTATGGATACGCCTGAGCTGGACTTATGGTGGGCATACGGTTCAATGGTCGGCGGCTATGCGCTGATCCGCCGTGGCATTGCCGCAGCACAGCAGTTCGGACAAACCTCTGACAAAAATGCAGCAGATGAAAAGGAAGTTGCTTTTTCTCAATGGTCAAAGGTGGCAGACCAAAAATCCAATAAAACAACAGGAGGCAAAGATGCTCAAACTACCGAGTAATCCGTGGTTGTTCGTTGCGCGTGTTCTTTTGGTCGTCACGATTACCGCGCTTATTTGCGAGCTATTTTATGTCGAGGGCTACGACTCAGGCAAAGCGAAGCAATTAACCGAGCAACAAGGACTGGAACTGCAATGGAAAGAGCAGGCACTCGCTGACGAGCGCGCTTACACGGCACGACTCGAGGCAGTACAAAAAGAATGGGCGCAAAGCGTGTCATTCACTGCCGCTCAATCGGCGGCCTTGGCGCAGTCCAATCAATCACTGCAAACCCAAATGTTTCAACTTAAAAAGGACATTCCAAATGTTATCCAAACTGATGCAAATCGCAGCGGCTGTGTGCGTGGCCTTGGCATTGACAGCCTGCGCGTCTACAACCGCGCCCTTGGCTACGCCGATTAAAACCATAGACCGCCCCATGTTGCCGCCCGTGGCCGGTGAACTGCTGGTCGTGCATGTGCGTCCTGCGCCGCCCGCCGATGGATCTCCTGAAGCATTGCTCAATCATGTGGTCGAATATGGTGGTTGGGTTGCTCAGATAGAAGCACAACTCAAGGGATGGCAGGACTGGTATCGCAACGTTTTGACAACACAACGGGTGCAATGATGGACGTAGCAGATGTGGCCGCGAAACGCGAAGCTGAGTTTTTAGCCGAGGCATTGAGCAAGCATACGCACCACGCGCATGGAGGCAGCCTGAGCCATTGCGAGGACTGCGGTGTTTCGATCCCCGAAGCGCGGCAAAAGGCGATTCACGGCGTGCGATTGTGTGTGGCGTGCCAAACGATTTTAGAAAAGCAAGGTAGATGATGACTGAAAAAACCTTTATCAGCATTGAGTTCTGGCAATTGGTGATGTTTGCCATATCTATTTTGGGCGGCTACTGGGGCTTTGCCCAGCGACAGTTGGCGCAGTACCAAAAGCAGCAGGAAGAGCGCCACGAACGCCAAGACCGCATCAACGAAAGCATGGTCGCATTGAGCAAAGAGTTTTTAGAGTTTCAGGCGAAATTACCGATGACCTATGTTTTGCGTGATGACTATATTCGTGGTCAAGCGATTTTGGAGGCCAAAATGGATGCGGTACACAAGACGCTGAGTGAAATTTACAAAATGGAGAGCCTGAAAAAATGAGCTTAGAACAAGTCCGACGAGAAGGGATGCGCTGGAACATCATCAACACGCTGAACAAAGCTCGCCCGCATACCACCAGCGAGGTGTTTTTACTCGATGTGATGCGCGGCATTTATCATCAAGCGACTGCGCTGGAGTTGCGCCAGCATTTGGAGTATCTGTCTGATCGCAAACTGGTTGGACTGACAAAACAGCCCAGTGGTCGCTGGTTCGCTGACCTGACACGACTCGGTGTGGATATTGCCGAGTACACGATTGATTGTCAGCCGGGCATTGCCCGCCCTGAGAAGTATTGGAGCGACTGATGGCACAGCGTTCAACGGTCGAACTACTGCCCGAAGAGGTACGCCACGCTCTGGAGCGTAGGCTCGCTGAGTCGGGCTTTTCTAATTATTCGGAGCTGACCGATTGGCTCAAATCGCAGGGCTATGAAATCAGTCGCTCGGCCGTACACCGGTTTGGCCAAAAGGTCGAGCGTCGCTTTGCGTCGATCAAGGCCAGCACTGAGGCCGCCCGTCTGATTGCCGAAGGCGCGTCCGATGAGGGGGACACCCGTTCCGAGGCGCTCATGGCGATGCTACAAACCGAGCTGTTTGATGCAATGGTGGAGATTGGCGAGTTTGATGATGAGCGTTTATCCGCCGTGGATCGTTTTGGGATGATGGCGGGAGCCGCGAAAAATATCGCCGCATTGGCCAGTGCCAGTACACGTCTCAAGCAATTTCAAGCCAACCTCAAAGATAAGATGGACAAAAAATTCGCCGAGCTGGAGGCAGAATCATCCAAACAAGAAAGTGGCTTGGATGCTGAAACCTTGCGCCGTATTCGTCAAGAGGTGTACGGGGTGATGACATGACCGCAACGAAGGTGAACCAACCCGCTTTGACCCTGTATCCGTATCAAAAAAAATGGCTGTCTGATCACAGTCGTTTCAAGGTCGGGATGTTTGCGCGTCAGACGGGTAAAACCTTCACCACCACGCTTGAAATTGTGCTGGATTGTTTGGAGGCGGAGGCGCGTGGGCAGCGTACGCGCTGGGTGATTTTGTCACGCGGGGAACGTCAGGCCAAGGAAGCCATGAACGAGGGTGTGAAGCGCCATTTAGAGGCGGCGGGTGTGGCGTGTGAGGTGTTGGAAGTGCCGTTCGACGCGACCACGAATGCGCTGGAGGTGATACTGCCCAATGGTAGCAAAATCACTGCGCTACCGGCGAACGCCGATACGGCGCGGGGCTTTTCGGCGAATGTTTTTCTGGATGAGTTTGCCTTTCACCAAGATTCACGCGCGATTTGGAAAGCCTTGTTCCCTGTGATTTCAGCCGGTTGGAAACTGCGCGTGGTGTCTACGCCGAATGGCAAGGGTAATAAATTCTATGAGTTGGTGACGGACGTTAAAAACACCGAGTGGTCGCGTCATATTGTGGATATTTATCAGGCTGTGGCCGATGGTTTGCCGCGTGACATTGAGCAGCTCAAAGCGGGTTTGAATGACCCTGACGCTTGGGCGCAGGAGTTTGAATTACAGTGGTTAGATGAGGCGTCGGCATGGCTCAGTTATGACTTGATCCACGGCGTGGAGGATGGCTCTGCGGGTGTACCGGCACACTATAACGCGGGTATGTGCTACGTCGGCGTGGACATCGGCATTCGCAATGACTTGTTTGTGATTTGGGTATTGGAGCAAGTTGGCGATGTGCTGTGGACACGCGAGATTATCACGCGCCGTCGCGCGAGTTTTGCCGAGCAGTCGGATTTGTTGGCGGATGTGTTTGAGCGTTATCGGGTGTTGCGCTGTTGTATGGATCAGACCGGTATGGGCGAGAAGCCGGTGGAGGATGCGCAACGGGCGCATGGCACGAATCGGGTCGAGGGTGTGGTGTTCAGCACCAGTAGTAAATTGTCGCTGGCCACGATTGGCAAAGAGGCGTTTGAGGATAAAAAAATCCGTATTCCGCAAGGTGATACGGACTTGCGCAGTGACTTGCACAAACTGCAAAAAGTCACCAGCCCGACGGGTGCGCCGCGCTTTGTGGCTGAGTCGGATGCGAGCGGTCACGCGGATCGAACGTGGGCATGTTTCTTAGCGCTCAATGCTGCGCATGGCGATGTGGGCGAGGTGCGTGTGAGCAGTCGTCAGCGTCGCTATGGCGCGAATTTAACCAATGGGTATTGATATGGCAGGTTTCAAAGTAAAAAACGGGCGCGGTGTACTCAATTTCAAACAAGCCGATTTGACCACACACTTGGCGGTGGCTTCGCGTGGTTTTGCTGGGCGCGGTTTTAATGGTTGGCTACCCAATCCTGACCCGATTTTGAAAAAACTGGGGCGCGATATTGAGGTGTATCGAGAGTTATTGGCCGATTCGATAGTCGGTGGGCATATCCGCCGTCGCAAAGCGGCCGTTGCCAGTATGGAGTGGCGCTTGGATACGGATGAGGCGGACGCTCACGTGGTTCAGTTGATTGAAACCATGCTGGCCAATATCGATATCTATCAGCTCATCAATGACGCGAGTGAGGCGACGCAGTTCGGTTACCAGCCGATTGAGGTGATGTGGCGCAAGGATGGTGATTGGTTGCCGGTTAGTTTGGTTGCTAAACCGCAGGAGTGGTTTGCTTTTAGCGCCGAAAATGAGCTGTGCTTTATCGGTCAAAACACTCAGCCTCAGATTGTGCCGGACATGAAATTTTTATGCCCGACGCAGAACGCCAGTTATACCAATCCCTACGGCGTGGGCGATCTCGGCATGGTCTACTGGCCGACGGTGTTTAAACGCGGTGGCCTGAAATTCTGGGTGACGTTCACCGAGAAGTACGGCACGCCGTGGATCATTGGCAAAGAACCGCGCTCCAATCAACCGTCTGACACACAGAAATTGCTGGATAGTTTAGAAGCTCTGGCTGGTGATGCGGTCGGTACGATCCCGAATGATTCCAGTGTGGAAATTATCGAAGCCTCCGGTAAAGCAAGTTCGGTGGAGGCGTTTGATAAGCTGATCCGTTATTGTCGCAGTGAAATCGCGATTGCGCTGCTCGGCCAAGATATGAGTACCGAGAAGGACACAAACCATGCGAGTGCTTCGGCTGGCTTGGAGGTCAGTAACGACATCCGCGACCTGCATTGCCGAATTGTCGAAGGCTGTGTGAACCAGTTGATTGACTGGGTGTGTACGCTGAATTTTGGCGAGGATGTGGTACGTCCGAAGTTTGAACTGTACGAAGAAGAAGCCGTTGATAAGGTTCTGGCCGAACGTGATAAAACCTTGACTGAGTGCGGCGTGACCTTTACCAAAGCGTACTTTATGCGTACCTACAATTTGGAGGATGGGGACTTATTGGATGTGCCGCCTCCCGATAGTGGTGATGGTCAAATGCGACGACAGCGTCGTATTTCAACTGATGCGGCGAGTTTCTCTGAGGCTGTGCCTTATCGTGATTTATCCGACGATTTGGCGGCTGGTATGCCATCGGCTGAGGCATTGAATGCGCAGACCGACGCCATGCTGCGCGGGCTGGTTGCGCGACTACAAAACGTGGCCAATGACGAAGAGGCGTTGGCAGTATTGGCTCAGGCGTACCCAGCGATGGATAGTGACTCATTACAAAATGAGTTGACCAAGATGCTGTTCATCGGTCAGGTGTTGAGCCGTCTGGAAACTGAAAGCGAGTTGGCATGAGTATCGCCGACAGTATTGACATCAAAGCACTGTTGGGACTGGCTCCAGAAAAAGCCATCGAATATCTGGACAGCAAGGGGCTGTACGTCGGCTGGAATTGGCAAGACACGCTGGACGAGGCACACGCTCGGAGTTTTACGATTGCGAAAATGACGCAGTTGGATTTGCTGTCGGACACGCGCAAAGCGATCATGCAGGCGATGGCCGATGGTACAGGCTTTCGTGGCTTTGAGCAAACCATCGCGCCGGTGATGCAGGCCAAGGGCTGGTGGGGTCAAAAGACGGTTATCAACCCGTCGGGCGATGCACAGCTGGTTCAGCTCGGCAGTCCGCGTCGCTTGACCACCATCTATCATACTAATCGCCGTTCGGCTGTTATGGCCGCAAAATACCAACGATTGTGCGAGGCAATTGAGACCCATCCGTATTGGCAATACTTGCACCATGATTCGGCACACCCTCGTTTAAATCACTTGGCTTTACACGGCGCGGTTTATGCCGCTACCGATGTGTTTTGGACGTATGGCTTCCCACCGAATGGTTTTGGCTGCAAATGTACGGTTAAAGCCCTGACAGCCAAACAAGCGGAAATGCTGGGCATTTCGGTCGCGGATATTCAGTCGTTTACACAGGACATCGGCCTGAATCAAAGCACGGCCGAGATTTATCAGGCGACTCGTTACGGTACAAAGCGGCCTATGACCGACTCGCAGGCGGTGACACTTGCGGCTCAAGCGGGTGTGAGTCCGACCAAAATCAAAAACATTATTGCCGCACCCGATGCGGGTTTTAATAGCAGCCCCGCCGCCAGTCATTTGATGGATCAGCTTTGGCTGGATAAAGCCAAGTCTGCACTGGGTGATAACGCGGCTTTGGAAGCGGTGGCCAAGGATATGGCGAGCGAATCCCGTGTGCGTGGTTTTATTGCGTGGATGCGCACGACGGCCGGTATGGGCTACTCGCAAAACCGTACTTATGGTGTTGGTCTATTGTCGGATAAGGCCATGCGTCAGTTTGCCAAGGTTCTGCCAGAATCGCGCATGGGCAGCCCCGTTGTCGCGTACCAAGACCATTTGATTGCGGGTAAAAAAGCACGTCGGCATGCGGCGGCTGGGGATGCGCTGGATGAGGCAGCGTATGAACGGATAGTGCGGGAGTTTGGTAAGCCGGATTACGAGCTGTGGGACGCTCAAAACAAGCATGTTTTACACGTATTTGATAAGGGCAACGGGAAAGTTGTGAAGCTATCCATCGGAATGGAACAAAACGGTGCTCAAGTTGTTTCAGCTTTTGAAGTGGGTTTAAATACAATCACCGAGGCAATCACTGGTAAAGTCTTTATTCCTTTACAATAGACGTAAAAAATCCCACTGAGCCGCCGGGTTCGAACCGGATAAAACACGTTGATGAACAACTGTCCTGACTTCCAAGTGTCAGATCTATCAGTAGGATTACCTTTATATTAAATTGAGCCGAGGAAAAATGCAAGATGATTGAATTAACGCTCGATGATTCAGACGCAAAGCGCGGTCTGGCGCAACTTTTACGCAACGCAACCAATAACAAGCCGATGATGAAAGACTTGGCGATGGAGTTGGAGTCCCTCACAACTGAAAACTTCGAGAGCGAGTCTTGGGGCGGCGATAAATGGAAAGACCTGCGCTATTCACGCAAAGGCAAAAAACTTCATCGTTCCGGCGAGCTGGAAGACAGCATTACCAGTGATTACAGCCAAAACTTTGCCCAAATTGGTTCTAATATGGTTTATGCTGCGATTCATCACATGGGGGGCAAAACCTCTGCACATAAAATTGTGCCAAAAAATAAAAAAGGTTTGGCATTCGGCGGCATCGTTCGCAAAGCGGTCAATCACCCGGGCAGTCAGATTGATGCGCGTCCATTTTTGCCGATCAATGGCAAAGGCAAATTACAAGGCGATGGCGAAGAACGATTACTCGATGTCGTAATTGCGGCGTTAAAAAAAGACGTGTACCGGTAAAATACACGCCTCTTTTTTGTTTCATTCTGTGCAATTCAATTACAATCAGCCGTCCCATCAAATCCCGTTTAATCCAGACTCATCCCATTTATCTTAACGAGACGCTCTCATTTATCTTACAGGTTCTCATTGGCTATAGTTTTTAATGTATCTGTATAGGCAAGAAACATATCAACACGTATTACATCTAGAGTAGTTGACGATAGATTGCGACATTGATCACCACCTAATCCCATAAGTGCTGTACCTTTTAAAAAACTTACAGCGGCTTGTCCTGCAATAGTGTTCTCGGATGCAACACCCTTAGCCCAACCAGAGTAGTCATATCCCAAATTGTCTAAAACATTGTAAAACTCCACCACCTTATTTACACCACCTTGTTTAACCTGATTTTGATAGTAATTTAAATCAGTAAGAGTCAGACCGCTTGCCATTATATTTCCTTAAAAATTTTAACTTATTTAGATACTTCAATTGTTTGGATTTTTTGCTTAACCATTAGTTCTATTTCTCGCCAATTAATTAGCATATCTCTTCGATAAATTACATATATTTCAGCATTAATTTTTTTCTCTAGCAATGTAAAGCGATGCTCACATGGTGCAACAGTGTGTACCGAGTTATAGTTGTAACAACTAATAATTGTCTGTATATTTTTATTTTTGTCTTGGTATAAAAATATATCTTTCGCATTGCTATCTTTTCGATATGGCTGATTTGGTAATACCCCCTAAAAAAGCCAGCACCTAAAAGTAGAACCCTTTAAACTAACCCAAAGGAGTTTTACATGAAAGTATCCAAATTCAGCGACAGCCAAATCGCCAGCATTCTAAAACAAGCCGAGTCAGGCGTACCCGTACCCGCACTGTGTCGTGAGCATGGCATCAGCAGTGCCACCTTCTACAAATGGCGCAGCAAATACGCAGGCATGGACGCAAACCTCATGAGCCGCCTCAAAGCCTTAGAAGCCGAGAACACGCGCCTGAAAAAACTCTATGCCGAATCCCAGCTGCACACCGACATCCTCAAGGAGTGCCTTGCAAAAAAGTAAGCGCGTCATCTCGTAAAGAGATGGCGCAACAACTGCACAACGATAAAAACATCAGCATCCGTGCGTCCTGCGAACTCATGAGTATCTCAGAAAAACGCTTTCGCCACATCCCAACGCGCGCGCAAGCCAACGCCATGATAGCCGCTAAACTGATCGAGTTGACCACCACCAAAGGACAAAACACATGGGGCTTTCGATTATGCTACCTGCACATCCGCAACGTCTTGGGCTGGAAATACAACCACAAACGCATCTACCGCATTTACTGCAAACTCGGGCTCAACTTGCGCCTGATTCCCAACAAACGCCTTGACCGAGAAACACCGCAACCACTCGAAGTGCCCGACGCAATGGATGTGACGTGGTCAATCGACTTCACCCACGACAACCTCGAGGATGGGCGCAGCATCCGCTCATGCAACGTCATTGACGACCACAACCGAGAAGGGTTGTTGGCAGAAATCAACTTCTCAATCCCCGCAACCACGCTGACGCGCTATCTCGACCAACTCATTGAATGGCGTGGTAAACCTCAAGCGATACGCTCGGACAACGGCCCTGAATTCATCAGCCACCACTACCAACAATGGGCGCAAAAGCACGACATTAAACTGCTCTACATCCAACCTGGAAACCCACAGCAGAACGCCTACATTGAACGCTTTAACCGAACCATGCGCTATGAATTGCTCAATCAGACATTATTTGAGTCACTCGAACACGCTCAAATCGAGGCGACACAGTGGCTGTGGTGTTACAATAACAACCGTCCTCATATGTCGCTCGGTGGATTCACTCCAGCGCAAACGCGTATGATGGCTTTAACAAACTCACGCGTCCTGCACTAAACGCAGGACTTGTGTTGATTCTACTTTTAGATGCCGCCCTTTTAGGGGGTATTACCCTTGTACCATATTTCATGGGTGTTTTTAGCTCGCTCTGAATCACGCATGGAGTGGTTCAATACCAGCTCACTCAGCGCATCAAACAGCAGCGTACCATTGGCTTCATCGTGTAAAAAGCGAAAGTCCGACATCAATAAAAAGTAATAAACAAAGCGAGCAGCCAAACGCGTATTCTTAGCTGAGCCTCTGAGATGAGCGTTGTTCCAAAATAGAAGAAGTAAGGCCAAAGCATCTAAATCATCTCGCTTGACCAGCTCTCTAGCAATCAATTTGCTGAATTTAAGTGGCGATTTTTGCCGAATTAAAATATCACGACACCACGGTTTTAATCGTATCAATACGGCGGTTAAAGCCGTTTCATCATAAGGGTTTGCCAGCCGCAATATATCCCATAGAACATGATTGAAGATAATGTAACTTCCTGGAAAACGCTGTTCAACCATTCGCAGAGTTTTTAATGATGGCGTACGTTCACCTTTTCGATATTGATACCAACTATTGCTCTGATCCAATGGCTTTTTATCTGGTTTAAACAGTCGTTCTAATTGTTTTGGATTGGCTTGTTCAGAGCGATACAAAACCTCCGCATACCATAGTCTAGTACGAAAATAATTGATTTTTGGTGGGAGATATGACGGCATCATTTATGATAACTGCGTTTTTGCGATATCTTAAAAAATATAATTTGTTGATTTTAAATGATAATTTAAGATTTTGCGCAAAATCAAACAACACTACCCATTTTTTGAATAGTTGATTACGATGCTATTAGTTGAATATTTGGACGCATCGCCATGAAACAAAACGAATCTGAAGCTATCAAACAACAGATGTTTGATGCACTGTTTAAAGAATATGGTCCTTTATTGCCCAGCACTAAGTTGTGGTCGGTTTTGGGGTATCCGTCAATTACCGCATTCCGCCAATCCCATCAGCGGGGACAGCTGTCCTTGCCCATCATTAAAATCGAAGGTCGCCGTGGTCAGTTCGCCTTAACGGTTGATGTGGTGGACTGGCTACTGCAACAAAAAGAAAACACCCAACCCAAACACAGAAAGGAGATCGATGCTCACATGTCAATAAACCCATAATCCAAAAACAAAAAACTCCGAAGCGGTAACTTCGGAGTTCTCTGACAATGCGATAAGTCGTAAGTTCCGCACCCAAGACTTGTCTGCATTGTCTTTCCAAATCAGTCTGGTGTCAAGCATTTTGTTGGCTTGGTACCACTGCGTTCGCATTAACAAAGGAAACACAATGAAAACAGATTCTAAAACCATCCTTAAAATTTGCCGGCTACTCGAAGAAGGTATCCACTCGCGCAGAGAAATTGGCCGCTTGGTCAATAAATCACCGAATACGATCAAAAGTGTTGAGCAGATCAAAAACGATCTCAACCTCAACGCTGAAAACCTCGATGAAACCACCGTATCCAAGCTATTCTATAAGCCAATCCCAAAAACCAATCACGCATCCATCGACTGCTTGACCATTCACAATGAACTGTCAGCACATCGTGATCTGACGCAACGGTTACTTTGGGAAGAGTATTGCAAATACACCGAATCACCCGTCTCATACTCGCAATATAGCAGGACCTACCGAAAATGGCTCAAAACCATCAGCGTCAGTATGCGCCAATCGCACTATCCAGGCGAGCATCTGTATGTGGATTTCTGTGGTCAAACCATTACCATTCGAGGCTCCAAACAAGGAGAAGAGTTTGAAGCACAGATCTTTGTGGGATGTTTGGGTGCCTCCGGTTACATCTTCGCCACCGCTGTTCTGTATTAGTTAAGACTTAATCTGACGTTTTGTTTATCATATAGGAAATAAAGGAGTCAGAAATGAACACTCAATCAAGTCACAAGATTATCAAAAATAAATTAGGTTTGCTCAATTTAGCCCAAACTTTGGGCAGTGTCTCAAAAGCCTGCAAGACGATGGGATTTAGTCGAGACAGTTACTATCGGTTTAGAGATTTGTATGAGCGCGGAGGTGAGGCGGCGTTACAAGAAATCAGTCGCCGTAAACCGATACTCAAGAACCGTATCGACCCGTCAATAGAAGAAGCGGTGGTCAACTTCGCCATAGACAAACCCGCGTATGGACAGCACCGAGTGAGCAATGAATTACGCAAAGTTGGCGTATTTGTTTCAGGTGGTGGCGTTCGTTCCATTTGGTTACGCCATGACTTAGAAACCTTCCAGAAGCGACTCAAAGCATTATCAGCCAAAATCGCACAAGACGGCATCATACTCACAGAAGACCAACTGTTTGCACTCGAACGTGCTCGCGAAGAGAAACAAGCGCATGGTGAAATCGAAACCGAACATCCAGGCTATTTGGGTTCGCAAGACACCTATTACGTCGGCACGATTAAAGGCGTGGGGCGGATTTATCAACAAACCTACATCGACACTTACTGCAAGCTGGCGATTGTCAAACTGTATCAACAAAAACACGCCATTACTTCGGCTGATTTGCTTAATGACCGTGTGATACCGTTCTATGAGGCGCACGACATACCGCTGTTACGCATCCTTACAGACCGAGGCAGTGAATACTGTGGCAACCGAGAAACGCATGAGTATCAGTTATATTTGGACTTAGAGGACATTGAGCACACGCGTACCAAGGTCAAGCATCCGCAAACCAATGGCATTTGTGAACGTTTCCACAAAACCATACAAAACGAATTCTACGCCACCGCATTTCGGCGTAAAATATACAACAGTTTGGAAGAGTTACAAGTCGACTTGGACGCATGGGTGCTGGATTACAACGAGCAACGAACCCACTCAGGGAAGCATTGCTTTGGTAAAACACCCATGCAAACTTTTTTAGATAGCAAACATATCGCTATCGAGAAACAACTGAATCGGACATTTCAGACAACCGAGTCAGTTTTAGCGACAGCCTAATAACTGTCTGTCAGGTCAAGTCGTGGCTACTACAGCTGTTCCCAGTCAAAAGGTGGGTGATTTCATCCAGGCGCACATAGAAATGTTCGCTGACATCGGTGGTGTGCCCAAGTTTGTGGTGCCGGATAATTTAAAATCAGCCGTGATCAAGAATACACGATCCTTGACCTTGCTCAATCAAGCATTCGCCGAGCTGAGCGAGCACTATGGTTTCATCGTAGTACCCGCTCGGTCACGAAAACCCAAAGACAAATCACTTGGCGAAATCGCGGTGCAAATCGTCCAACGCTATATATTGGCTCGGCTGCGACATCGGGTGTTCTTTCATATGGATGAACTCAATGAGCAAATCCAGTATTGGCTTAAACAACTGAATCAGAACATCACGCGGACGTATAAAACATCTCGAGCACAACGACTCATCGAAATTGACCGACCTGCTTTACAGCCATTACCCGAACGGCATTACCCATTTAGTCGCTGGGAGTATCAGCGGACGGTGGACCAATCCTATCATGTGTTTCACGAGGGTTGTTATTACTCCGTTCCCTACACATACACTTATAAGAAAGTGGACCTACGGTTTACCAATAACCAAGTATTGATTTATTACCAAGGCCAATTGATTGCTACTCATATACTTAACCCTGTGGAAGGAAAGTCCACATCAACGCAGCATATGCCACCGCATCACAAAGCGTTTGCAAGCAGTTATGGCGAAGTCAATTTACTAGAGTGGAGCGAGTCGATTGGTGCCGACATGCTCCAAATCGCCCAAGTCAACCTTGAACCCAATCGCCACTACGACTCACGATTAAAGCAGTTGAATCAAATTCGTCGATTGGTGATGCAAAATCATTGGCAAAAGCGCCTGGAGCAAGCTTGTGCCGAACTCATCGCCATGAAGAGCACTAATCTGCAATCACTGCTCTCCATCCTCAAAAGTGATCGGTTTGATGTCAAGCCAAAGACAGCCTTGTCCCAAAGCAAGCACCCAAATATACGCGGTGCGGAGCATTACAGCCAAGCTTTCGGTGAGCTCCATGCTTCAACTGCAACGGAGGTGATATGAAAGATTTGATGACACAACAAATTCTGGCTGAACTTCGATTATCCGGTATGGCGCGTGAGTTGATCCGACAGTCCGATGATATGCAGTGCCAAAAGCTGGGATTTGAGCAACGATTATTGATGCTGCTAACCGCGGAACGTGATTTGCGACAGAACAAACGTATTGCCAATTTGGTCAAACGCGCTAATTTGCGTTACAGTCAAGCCAATTTAGAGGATGTTGACTACGCTACCCAAAGAAATCTGGATCCAGGTTTAGTTCAAAGTTTGTCTTCATGCGCTTGGATTAGTAAGGGGAAGAATCTGTTGATTCTGGGGGCAACAGGAACAGGCAAGAGTTGGTTGGCCTGTGCGTTCGCAAAACAAGCATGTCGTAATGGTCTGAGTACCATTTATACCACCGCAACCAATCTGTTTGAAGAAATAGCATCCAGTTTATTGGATCAGTCGTACCAAAAGCTGAAGAAGCAATTGTGCAGTGCGCGTGTGTTGGTGATTGATGATTTTGGCTTGGGTGGTATCCCAAACAATATGGCTCCAATATTATTGGAAATACTGGATCGCCAGTCGATGAATGGCTCACTCATTATTGCCAGCCAGCACCCGGAAACGGATTGGTATCATTTCTTTGATGATCCTGCAATTGCGGACGCGATTTTAGATCGAGTGGTCTATGAATCGAATCAGATTCATTTAAAAGGGGAGTCAATGAGAAAGGTCAGAGCTAAACGGAATACTTAACTCAGTGAGCAAGTGGCATGCGAATGCTGGTCAGGTTCGTATGCCACCACTGTGCAACAACCATGCAATTGGGTGGTCAAGTGGGAGGAGATTTTGCATCTAAAGCGGACTATCCAAAGTTTGGTCTTAGTTACAAGTTTATTAATGTTCGGCTGCAGCACATCAGATTTTACGCGTGTGAAGACGACGGGAGGTTATTTAAGCGAGACGAAGGTAGCGCTACCGGAACGGATATCGGAAGACATAGGGCGAATCGTATTTCTGCGTAAAGAAGCGTCGAGCCAACACACTCCGACGGTGTTCATCAATGACCGAGTGATAGGCTCCTTGCCGTCGGAACGCTACTCAGAGAGCTTAGTATGTCCGGGCGAACAAACCATCCGCATTGATACGCGGACAGAGACCAACCTACACGGAGCAGACCAACTGTTCAGCGTACCGGCGGGCACCACCCAATACCTCCAAGTATACGAAACCAACGACACCGACTTCGGGGTACGCGCACTGAGCGAAGACCAAGTCAAAGAGCTCAGCAAAGGCCTGAGCCAAAGTCACATCATCAACCGCCACCAACCGATTTGCAACGCACCACTCAAAGTGATTAAAAACATCAACCTTGCAGCCGATGCCCTATTCAAATTCGACTCCACGCAAATGATCCCATCAGGACAAGCACGTGTAGACAAACTCATCCGCGACATCCAAAGCATGGGCGCCCAAGTCGAACAAATTCGCATCATTGGTCACACCGACCGACTCGGAGCCGTTGCCTACAACGACCGCCTATCGCAAGAACGAGCCAAGACAGTAGCCCTCTACATGAAACAACACGGGCTTGATATCCCAAGCGTTACGGCAGGTCGAGGCAGCCGCGAACCGGTGACCAACGGATGCAAAAACCAAACCAACGCACGCAAACTCATCCAATGTCTCCAACCGGACAGACGAGTCAGCATAGACCTCATGGGCACAGTTGAACAAATAGAAAACAAAGGCATCAGCTCCAAATAAAGAGCCAAGCCAAAGTACAGCATATCAGGCCACCCCACATGGGGTGGCACAGACACAAATAAAGAGTAAGAGGAACCCCAGATGATCAACGACATCCAACTCATCACCAAGAGCACCAAGACAGCGGAAGAAAGCACTGTAATAGTCAAAGTCGGCGCAGGCAAAGCAGGCCAACCGACCGTCATCAAAGCCCAAGCAGGGGTGAGCTACGAGCTGCGCGACATCATCAAAAACCGCGCGCCGGACCAATTACTATTCAAACGCAAAGGCAAAGACCTCCTGATCCTACTCAATGCCGAAGGCAAGGATACAGACCAAGACCAGCCGGCAGACATCGTGATAGAAAACTACTACGGTGAAGGCAAAGTCAAACTTATCGGGCTATCCGAAGACGGCCAATACTACACCTACCTACCGCAAGAAGGCACGACCGATCTACTGTCATGGAAGATGGCTGATGGAGCGAGCACCTATCAAAGTTTGGGTGAATTGCATGAGCAAGTGGCTTGGTGGCCATTCGTTTTGGCTGGGGTTGGTGCTGCTGCTGCAGCAGCCAGCGGCGGAGGGAGTGATCCTGTACCAAGCAAAGATACAACACCACCAGCTGCGCCAGATGTGGTTGCACAAGATGATGGCAGCGTTACCATTGCGCCGCCTAAAGACCCTGATGTTAAACTCGTCACCATCGACTATGTTGATGAATCTGGTACACCGCACACAGCCGTGATTACCAAAGGCACTGACGGCACATGGACCTCCAACGACCCGAATGTCAGCACCAATCCAACAACTGGCGTATCGACCATTCCGGAAGACAAAGTCAAAGACGGCGTACCAGTCGTGGCCGATGCCACCGATACCTCAGGCAACACAGGTCCTGAAGACAGCGATATTCCAAAAGACGTTACGCCACCGCCTGCTCCGGATGTGGTTGCACAAGATGATGGCAGCGTTACCATTGCGCCGCCAACAGTACCCGATGTTAAAACCGTCACCATCGACTATGTTGATGAATCTGGTACACCGCACACAGCCGTGATTACCAAAGGCACTGACGGCACATGGACCTCCAACGACCCGAATGTCAGCACCAATCCAACAACTGGTGTATCGACCATTCCGGAAGACAAAGTCAAAGACGGTGTACCAGTCGTGGCTGATGCCACCGATACCTCAGGCAACACAGGCCCTGAAGACAGTGATATTCCAAAAGACGTTACACCGCCACCTGCTCCGGATGTGGTTGCACAAGATGATGGCAGCGTTACCATTGCGCCGCCAACAGTACCCGATGTTAAAACCGTCACCATCGACTATGTTGATGAATCTGGTACACCGCACACAGCCGTGATTACCAAAGGCACTGACGGCACATGGACCTCCAACGACCCGAATGTCAGCACCAATCCAACAACTGGTGTATCGACCATTCCGGAAGACAAAGTCAAAGACGGTGTACCAGTCGTGGCCGATGCCACCGATACCTCAGGCAACACAGGCCCTGAAGACAGCGATATTCCAAAAGACGTCACGCCACCGCCCGCTCCGGATGTGGTTGCACAAGATGATGGCAGCGTTACCATTGCGCCGCCAACAGTACCCGATGTTAAAACCGTCACCATCGACTATGTTGATGAATCTGGTACACCGCACACAGCCGTGATTACCAAAGGCACTGACGGCACATGGACCTCCAACGACCCGAATGTCAGCACCAATCCAACAACTGGTGTATCGACCATTCCGGAAGACAAAGTCAAAGACGGCGTACCAGTCGTGGCCGATGCCACCGATACCTCAGGCAACACAGGCCCTGAAGACAGCGACATTCCAAAAGACGTCACGCCGCCATCAGCGCCAACGGTAGTAATCAATGATGGTGGTGATGAGTTATTAAACGCAGATGAGATTGCCGCAGGTGTGACAGCGACGATCACGTTACCAAAAGATGCCAATGCTGGCGATGTTTTAAAAGTTGATACTGATGGGGATGGTCTACCCGATGTAACTAAAGTATTAACAGCAGATGATATTAAAAAAGGAAATGTTGATGTAGATATTCCAGCGGAGGATATTCCGAATAGCGGTGTTCTAACGGTTACAGCCACTGTAACTGACCCTTCGGGCAATACATCTCCTAAAGGAATGGATACAACGAATGTTGACCGCACCCCACCGAAGCCGATCATCACCTTGGATGCGGACATCACGGCCGACGACACCATCAACGCCACCGAAGCCGGACAAAACATTCCGGTGACGGGCAGCGTGGGCGGTGACGCCAAACCGGGCGACACCGTGACCTTGACCGTCAATGGCAAGACCTTCACCGGTGTGGCCGATGCCAACCTGAAGTTCAGCATCAACGTACCGGGCGCCGACCTGGTGGCCGACAGCGACAAAGTGATTGACGCCAAAGTGGTCAGCACCGACGCGGCCGGCAACGTGGGCAGCGCAACCGACACCGAAGGCTACAAAGTCGATACGGCGTTGCCAGTACCGACCATTACACTGGATGCCGACATCACGGCCGACGACACCATCAACGCCACCGAAGCCGGACAAAACATTCCGGTGACGGGCAGCGTGGGCGGTGACGCCAAACCGGGCGACACCGTGACCTTGACCGTCAATGGCAAGACCTTCACCGGTGTGGCCGATGCCAACCTGAAGTTCAGCATCAACGTACCGGGCGTCGACCTGGTGGCCGACAGCGACAAAGTGATTGACGCCAAAGTGGTCAGCACCGACGCGGCCGGCAACGTGGGCAGCGCAACCGACACCGAAGGCTACAAAGTCGATACGGCGTTGCCAGTACCGACCATTACACTGGATGCCGACATCACGGCCGACGACACCATCAACGCCACCGAAGCCGGACAAAACATTCCGGTGACGGGCAGCGTGGGCGGTGACGCCAAACCGGGCGACACCGTGACCTTGACCGTCAATGGCAAGACCTTCACCGGTGTGGCCGATGCCAACCTGAAGTTCAGCATCAACGTACCGGGCGCCGACCTGGTGGCCGACAGCGACAAAGTGATTGACGCCAAAGTGGTCAGCACCGACGCGGCCGGCAACGTGGGCAGCGCAACCGACACCGAAGGCTACAAAGTCGATACGGCGTTGCCAGTACCGACCATTACACTGGATGCCGACATCACGGCCGACGACACCATCAACGCCACCGAAGCCGGACAAAACATTCCGGTGACGGGCAGCGTGGGCGGTGACGCCAAACCGGGCGACACCGTGACCTTGACCGTCAATGGCAAGACCTTCACCGGTGTGGCCGATGCCAACCTGAAGTTCAGCATCAACGTACCGGGCGCCGACCTGGTGGCCGACAGCGACAAAGTGATTGACGCCAAAGTCGTCAGCACCGACGCGGCCGGCAACGTGGGCAGCGCAACCGACACCGAAGGCTACAGCGTTGATCTGATTCCTCCGGTAGTGAGTATTAGTGTGTCTCCTACATCTGTGGAAGAGGATGGCTCTGTTAATTTGATTTATACAGTGTCTATGGATAAGCCAACGACTGTGGATATTGTGGTTAATTTGACCACCAGCGGCACAGCCACCTCCGGCACCGACTACACCGGCGCGGTCACCAGCGTGACCATTCCGGCTGGTCAAACCAGCGCCACTGTGATCATTGATCCGACACCGGACAACATTTATGAAGGTGACGAAACAGTCATCATCAAAGTCGGTGCTGGCAGTGGATACAGTGTCAGTCCAACGGCTCATACCGCGACCGGTACGATTATTGATAATGATAAAATTGTTGAAATTAATGTTGATCCGAATGGTAACGGCAATCCGGTAGTCTACGAAGCTGGTTTGCCAAGCGGTACTGATGCAGCAGCTACTTCAGAGCAGGCGATCGGCGAGACCTTCACCATTTCAACTACGGATGGAGTTAGCAATGTGTCTGTCGGTGGTACGTCGATGACCTTGGCGCAATTGAAAGCAGCGAGCGCAGGTAGTCCGATTAGCATCAATACAGGTGAGGGAACGATTACGCTTACAGGTTATAGCAGTGCAGATGGTGATAAATCTGCAACGGTAACTTATACCTACACCTTGAATGCGGCACAAACGCATGCGACAGCCAATGGCAATAATACGCTGATTGATAGTGTGCCGATTGTTGTGAATAGTGGTTTAACGACCCAAGGATCAGCAACTCTGAATGTGACTATTGTCGATGATGTTCCTGTGGCACAGAGCTTTACGGCTTACTTAACCGAAGCGAAGACAGTGATTCCATCTGAAACCGATCTGAGTACATGGAATTTGTTGGATGCAGACGGTATTCCAGGTGGCGCTAACGCCATTAGCGTTGCCAGCGGTAATGTGTTTACGGGGCAGGTGTCTGATCGCAATGGTAGTTCAACCAGTACCAGTGCCGTATACGGTGCAGATGGTGCGGGAACGGTTGTGTTTACGCAGGCAGATATCGATGCTTTGAGTAATTATGGTACGTTTACCGCAGCAGCAGATGGCACTTGGACGTTCACTTTGGATAATACGAAGAAGGCTGTGCAAGAGTTGGGCGCTGGTGATTTGAAAACCATCACTGTTGGTTATACGATCACGGATAAAGATGGTGATGTGTCAGCTTCACAAGTCAATATTCAAATCAAAGGCCAAAATGATCCATATTACGCCACAGCAGTACGCCCAGTGGTGAATGAATTGGTGGGTACGGCCTCTGCTACGGCAGCAGGTACGTATACCATTAGTTCTGGTTCAGGTGTGAATTTGGATGATCCGATCATTTTGTCAAAATCGGGTGCTCAGCCAGATTCATTGGTTACGGGTGTTGACATCCGCAACGCGAGCGCCACGAATCCGATAGTGTTTAATTTGACTCATGGCTATATCACGGTTACAGGCATTGAATTGTCAACTCCAATCAACGGTGTTTCGTATCAAGCGGTGGTTAAATACACTTATACCTACACAGGCGGTCCGATTACTGCAGATATTTCTGATGGTGGGCAATTCTATTATTCTGACAATGACAGTGGTGGCAGTACATCAACAGGCTTTAATCCATTGATTTTAAACTTGCCTGATTTATTGCCAACAATCGCGGCCTCTGCGGTTAGTGTGTCTGAAGAAGGTTTAAGCAATGGTATTGCTGACACTATTGGCACAACGGATACGACAGACTCGGCAACAGCGTCGGGAACGATGGCCGTAACAAATGCAACATCTGTTGTGTTTGACACGACCGGTCAGCCGACTACGATTGGTGGAACAGCGGTTACTTGGTCAGGCGCTGGTACGAATACGCTTGTGGCGCAAGACAATACAGGAGCCACTGTATTAACGGCGACTATTAATAATACTGGGGCTTATACAGTCACTTTGAATAAAGCCATTTCGCATCCGATTGCAGGCTCAACACCTGAAACAGCAGAGGATGTGGCCAGCATTGTTCTGAAAGTAAAAGCTGATGACAATAATCCAACCACAGCAGCGGCAGTAGCTGACTTGACAGTGAGTATTGAAGATGACATGCCTGCTGTTGCACAAGGGACTCAGAACGTTGCATTTAAGTCAAGTGATACAAATCTGGCCTTTATTCTGGATCTTTCTTATAGTATGAATCAGGTTGATACTAAAACGGGTAAATCTAAATTCCAGTTGTTACGGGAAGCTGTGGTTAACTTGATCACCACTTACGAAAATCTTGGAGAGGTGCGTGTACAGTTTACAACATTTGGTGATGATGGCGGATATCAGAACTATTGGATGACCGCCTCTGAAGCGATCGCCTTTGTTACTACGCTTACCTACAATAATGGTGAGACCAACTATGATGCTGCTTTGGCAAGCGCAATGGAAGGGTTTGCAAGCCCTGGCAAGTTGACAGGCGCGCAGAATTTGGCTTATTTCTTAACAGATGGCGCGCCAAATAGAGGCCAGGGCAGTGAGTCTACATTGACTGGTACGATTAACTCTGGAAGCAGTGATTCGGGTATTCAATCAGGAGAGGAGACTTTGTGGCAAAGCTTCTTGACTGCTAATCAGATTAATTCATTTGCCTTTGGTATGGGAACCCTTACGGGCGCTGCATCTCAGGGAAATCTTGATCCAATTGCTTATAACGGTAAAGCAGGCGCGGATACTTCAGGTGTTGTTGTGACTGATTTAAGTCAGTTGAATTCCATGCTACAAAATACAGTCACCACAACTTCTCAAACATTTAATTTGTTGAAGGCTTCAGACGCAACCAGTACGGCTTATGGCTTCGGTGCAGATGGCGGTTATATTACGGACGTCACCATTGATGGAACGACATATAAGTTTAATGCCTCGACCCGCACCTTGACAGTGACAGGGACGGATCGTAAGACCTCTTATGATTCAGCAACGGGGGTGCTGACCGTTACGACTTTGAAGGGTGGCGTATTGTCGGTTGATTTTGATACCGGTGATTACACCTATAAGCCAACCAGTGCATCAGCCGACTATCAAGAACAGGTAAGCTTCTCAGTGATTGATAAAGATGGCGATACAGTCGCTGGCAATCAAACGTTGGATGTTTATCGTTTGAAAGCAAATAGCGATAAGGTGTTGACCAATGATGTTGACGGCGCGGTGGTGATTCCGGCAGCAGTGCTATTGGCTAATGATGTGCTGAGTGGGACATCGGCTTCTATTAGCTCGACAACTGCGATTGTTGGGGGATCGGTCAGCGGAACTAGTGCGATCACTGTTGGTTTATCGGGATCGCCGACCCGCGCAACGCCAACCATCGTAGAGAACGCGATAGATGCGGGCTATAATACTACTCAACCTGAGACGTTTAATATTAATGGCACAGCGGCTAAAGCAGAGAACTTTACTGACCGTCGTCTGTTTGGTATTAGTTCAACGGGTGTGGCTACTTTGCAGTTCAGTGGACTCGCAGATAATTACAGTTCTACCTATCGTGACAGTGATTGGATGAAAGTGTATTTAAATGTGGGTGATACATTGTCAGTTGACTTGAACGGCGCTACAGGTGTTACAGGTACCATTTATAGCTCGAATGGTACAACGTCTGTGGCCAGTATTACCATTGCCACGAATGGTACTTATACGGCAACAACCGCCGGAGAATACTATATCGAGGTTAAAGGGTTTAATGATAATAGCTCATATACGGCAGATCTGAGTATTACACCAAATAGCTCGACCAAGTATGCTGAGTTTAACTATGTTTTGAGCGAAGGTGGTTTGACCGATAATGCATTTGTTCAAGTGACTACTGCCTCTGGAACCACAATCACTGGTACTGCTGCGAATGAAACATTGATTGGTACTGATAATCAGGCCGACATTTTGAACGGTGGTGCAGGCAACGATGTGTTGTATGGTGGAACGGGCAATGATACCTTGACGGGTGGAGCAGGCGCAGATAAATTCGTGTTTGCTTCGGCGCTGAACTCGTTAACCAACGTTGATACCATTACTGATTTTGTTTCAGGTACGGATAAATTGGTTTTGGATGACAGTGTTTTTGCTGGTCTCACGGCAGGTTCAGATCTGACCAATTTTGTTTCAAGCAGTAATCCTGCGGCAACATCAGCAGCGGCAACAGTTTTGTACAATACATCCACAGGTGCGTTGTACTATGATGCCGATGGCAACGGAGCTGGCGCAGCCGTTCAGTTTGCGACTTTGAGCGGTCATCCGACATTGCTCGCTACTGACTTTATTATTTTGTAGTATTAAAAAGGTGTGGGGCTTATTGCCCTGCACCTTTTTGTTTTTTGATTCAATGCGGTGTAAGTGGCTTTGATATCGTCAATTGATGATGGTGATTTGACAATTTTTAATAGGAGAAGCTAATGGGAGCGTCTTTATCCAATATCCAGCTTGATAAAGAGTATTTGTTACAAGCTGAAAATACAGAAATTAATCTGGTGGCGCTGTCATCAGTCTTTGCTTTGCCATCCATTACGATTGATGATGTAGATGGTAGTGCTTCCAGTGCTGCTATTTCCGTGGTTGAGGCATCTCAAGATACGGTGACAGGCACATTCCGTGTTCAGTCAGAGGCGGGTCTTGCTGCGGTTATGATTAATGGCATTGATATTAGTCAAGCCAGATCTGATAACGTTATCACATTCCTAACTGGATACGGTACTCTGCGCATTACGGGTTTTGAACCGTCTACTGGCGTCTTTCAATACGACTATACGGATAATGGTTTGGCAAAGGATCATTCTTATGGCAATTATTCGGTAATTGATCAGTTTGTGATCACAGTGATGGATCAAGTGGGACAAAGTGTTTCGAACACTTTGGATGTCATGATTTTGGATACCGAAGGTTCTGGTCAAGATGACTTCGGCGTTATGACCGAGGATACCAGTTCTATTTCGGGCAATGTGCTGGCGAATGATGTTTTGAGTGCGGATGCACCGCATTCGTTGACTTTTTGGAATGAAGTTAACGGTGTGGTGGTGGGCAAATGGGGTACTTTGCACGTTCAGTCTAATGGTGACTGGGTTTACCAATTGAATAAAGACTTACCCCAAGTTCAAGGCTTAAAAGATAATCAGGCATTGAATGAAGAGTTTCGCTATTTACTCGTCGATGCAGACGACGACCAGATTTTGCGCTCCTTGTTCGTTAAAATTGAGGGAGTTACCGATGCCGATCCAGTTATTTTCATTCCTGATTCGAGCAATACAGTAGGTGCCGTTGACTTGATTTTAACCGAGGGTTCGGGCACTCAAGTTCAAAGTTATTTTACGGTTCAAGCGGACGCGGGAATTAAAAAACTGACATTTTTGGATATCGAAATTACGGATAGCGTGAATACAACGCCACTAACTATTGGCACATCCAAAGGTATGTTGGTCATTTATTCCTACGATATGGCGAAGGGCAAGATCAGCTTCACTTATACCGAAGGGATGCGCGCTCACAATCACAATGCCAATGATGACAATATTTTTGATCAATTCATGATCAGCTTGACTGATAATGAAGGCAAAGTTACCAATAAGCCACTGACTGTTTGGATTGCCGATACAGAACCCAATGCAAACAATGACGTGGCCAATATGACCAGCGATCAGAGCGCCATCTCAGGAAACGTCATTACCAACGATTTTGCTGGAGCGGACGCGCTGGCTGGCGTGGTATTTAATGGAGCAATTGCAGGTGCTCAAGCTGGAACCAAAGTGGTTCAGGGAAAATATGGTTTGTTAATCTTTTCAGAGGCCACAGGTGAGTGGACCTACGAACTGGATCAAAATAATCCTGCCTTGACACAGTTACCTCTTGGCAGTGTTATCACCGAAAACTTCATTTATGGTTTAAAAGATGCAGATGGTGATGCTTCATATGCTGCTTTGGATATCTCAGTCAAA
The DNA here is from genome assembly GCF_055380425.1 of Puribacter membranae. Taxonomy (NCBI): domain Bacteria; kingdom Pseudomonadati; phylum Pseudomonadota; class Betaproteobacteria; order Burkholderiales; family Burkholderiaceae; genus Puribacter; species Puribacter membranae. The sequence goes on along the minus strand of NZ_AP040167.1, from coordinate 981,146 downwards.
ACTGTGGACACCACAGCGCCGAGCGTGATTCTGAGTATGAGCGACCAAGCGCTGAAATTGGGTGAAACCGCTGTGGTAACTTTCAGCTTCAGCGAAATGGTCACCGGCTTTGATTTGCGTGATGTCACGGTCGAGAACGGCACGTTGAGCAACTTACAAACCGCAGATGGTGGCAAAACCTGGACCGCTACTTTTACTGCTGCGGCTAATGTACAAGACGCCAGCAACACCATCAGCGTCAAAGATGGCTCCTACACCGATTTGGCAGGCAATGTTGGTACGGGCAATTTCATCAACTACGCGATTGATAATGTTGCGCCGAGCGTGATTCTGAGTATGAGCGACCAAGCGCTGAAATTGGGTGAAACCGCTGTGGTGACTTTCAGCTTCAGCGAAATGGTCACAGGCTTTGATTTGCGTGACGTCACGGTCGAGAACGGCACGTTGAGTAACTTACAAACTGCAGATGGTGGAAAAACCTGGACCGCGACATTCATCGCCACGGCCAATGTAGATGACGCCAGCAACACCATCAGCGTCAAAGATGGCTCCTACACTGACTTGGCAGGCAATGTGGGTACGGGCAATTTCATCAACTACGCGATTGATAATGTTGCGCCGAGCGTGGTGCTCAGCATGAGCGACCAAGCGCTGAAATTGGGTGAAACCGCTGTGGTGACTTTCAGCTTCAGCGAAATGGTCACCGGCTTTGATTTGCGTGATGTCACGGTCGAGAACGGCACGTTGAGCAACTTACAAACCGCAGATGGCGGCAAAACCTGGACAGCGACATTCATCGCCACGGCCAATGTAGATGACGCCAGCAACACCATCAGCGTCAAAGATGGCTCCTACACCGATTTGGCAGGCAATGTTGGTACGGGCAATTTCATTAACTACGCGATTGATAATGTTGCGCCGAATAGTGGTACAACGGCGATTATGGTGGATAACATCACGGCAGATAATGTGGTGAATGGCAAAGAGGCTAAAGAAAATGTTTTAGTGACAGGTAAAGTTTCAGGTGAGTTCCAGGTGGGCGATGTTGTGACATTGGTACTCAATGGCAATCGTTATCTGACGCAAGTGCTTAATACCGCTGGCGACTACTCTACTTTTGTTAAAGGGTCTGATTTGGTCGCAGATAGTGACCATACCTTGGATGCCAGTGTCGCGGCACATGATGCAGCAGGCAATGTCGGTATTGTCGGCACCCAGAAAGCGTATGGTATTGATGTGTCTGTCGATCCAGCTTTGTTGGTTTTAAATAACTTCTACGATAGTTTCAACCCTTATGTGGCCGGTACTTCAAGTGATATGTTGTCCAATGATCGCAACTATGATTTGTCGGTTATTGGTTTGGAAGTCGGTGGTTTTGCACAATACCAATTATGGAATGGTTTCTCTTGGGTTAATACCACATCCGCGCAGATAAATATGGCAGACGGCCCTTATCAATACCGTGCTGTGGTAACGGATGCGTATGGCAATGATCCTTATATTACACAGACGATTACCTTAGAGGTTGATGCGACAGCACCGGCAATGCCTACGGGTGTTGCATTGACTGATCGAGTTCTGAGCGGGACTGCTGAGGCTGGAACCACAGTAATTGTTAGCGATGGTGATCGTGTTATTGCAACAACCACTGCGCAAGCCAATGGCCAATTTAGCGTTACCTTGAGCACCATGCCAAGCCGCGCGGGATTGTCAGTTACCTCTATGGATTTGGCTGGTAATGAGTCGGTGCCTGCGGTTCCGGGTTATCACTATCGTGTTTGGACCGTGGCGTCCAGCTGGACCAATACAGAAGGTCCGTTGGCTTATCGTCCAAATTATTGTTCCTATAATGTGTACGAGCCTTATCGCACTTCTTCGGGTAATGACTGGATTGAAATTGGCAATGGCCCGCAGCGCAATTGGTGTTATCCAGAACAGGGCAGTATTTGGTCTTACTACTGTAATACCGTGACTCTTATTGCAATGGGAGCGGGTAATGATCGTTTAGATACAGGTGTAAGCGGTGGCAAGGGCAGTATGTATAGCAACACTCAAGTTGATATGGGCACGGGTGATGATGTGTTCAATCTGAAGGGTGATATGTACGGCAATAGTCAAGTAGCCATGGGCGATGGTGATGATGTATTTAATGTCGGCCAAAGCATCCGCGATAGCTCTAAAGTCAACCTGGGTAATGGCAATGATGTTTTGCGTGTCGGTGGCTATGTTGAAGATTGCGCCGTGGTTAACGCGGGCGAAGGTGATAACGTAGTCACCGTTGGTGGAGTCATCGATAATGCCAAGATCACATTTGGCTCGGGCAATGATCAATTGACCGTAACGGGTGAGTTTAATGGCTGTGACGCAACAGCGAGCATGGGTGCTGGTGATGATATATTGACATTCACAGGCAAGAAAGTTGTCGGTCAGTTGGAAGGCGGTAGTGGTTTTGATACGCTGGTGCTTGACTATACGGCTGATAATTCGCTGGTAAATTCATGTGTCAACGTTACCAATTTGTCCTCCGCTAATTTTACCGGTTTTGAACTCATCAAGATGGAAGGTAAAAATGCTGTTGATATTCGCTATTGTGATTTAGCTGCAGATACTTCGCGAACAGGCGCATTGTTTATTCAAGGCGGCAGAGATAGCAAAGTGGATCTTGGTGGTAATAATTGGAATTCTGACTCAACGTGGATGCGGGATTTGACTGATAGCAGCGGTTGGCGAATGGAGTCATGGAGAAAATGCGGCAGCACTATTATGGATGATGTTGCTTATGACATATATCGCCATAGTGCAGGGGGATATAATTACATCAATGATGTGTATATTCAGCAGGGCATTCAAGTGATTTAAGTTTGATCATGCTGATCCCCGTGCTTTTTGCACGGGGATTTTTTATTCAATTGTTACCGATCATTTAAAATTCATGGCTTCCAGTTGAGATATCAATCAGTTGGGGGGTGATGTTCGTATCAATATGATATACATGGCTAACTGTGCCGGATTCCATTAAAATAAGTCTTTGCTTAGCGCTTGCTATCAAGGGCTTTTCTTTTTGAGGGTTTTTGTTTACTTAGGAACGTATGTCAAATTCCGATGATTTATTGGTTGTAGAAAACGACGACAGCAGTGTATTACTGGCGCAGTACGCCGAGCGTGCGTATTTGGATTACGCGGTTTCGGTGGTGAAAGGGCGCGCTTTGCCCGATGTGTCGGATGGGCAAAAGCCGGTTCAGCGGCGGATTCTCTATGCGATGCATGAAATGGGTTTGGCGGCGAATGCGAAACCGGTCAAATCGGCGCGTGTGGTCGGTGATGTGCTGGGTAAATTTCACCCGCATGGTGACTTGTCGGCGTATGAGGCGCTGGTGCGTCTGGCGCAGGATTTTTCGCTGCGCTATCCGCTGATTGACGGGCAGGGGAACTTCGGTTCGCGCGATGGCGATGGTGCGGCGGCGATGCGTTATACCGAGGCGCGTCTGACGCCGATTGCGTCTTTACTGTTGGACGAGTTGGACATGGGCACGGTGGATTTCGTGCCGAACTACGATGGCTCGATGGAGGAGCCGGCCTTGCTGCCGGCGCGTTTGCCATTCGTATTGCTCAATGGCGCATCGGGCATTGCGGTGGGTATGGCGACGGAAATTCCGGCGCATAATCTGAATGAAGTGGCGCAGGCGGCGGTGGCTTTGATCAAACGTCCCAATCTGCCGGATGAGGATTTGGCGGCGATTTTACCCGCGCCGGATTTCCCGGGCGGTGGACAAATCACCAATAATCTGAACGAAATCGCGCAGATGTATGCGACGGGCAAAGGCTCGATCAAGGTACGCGCGCGTTGGCACATCGAGGAATTGGCGCGTGGTCAATGGCAATTGGTTGTGTATGAGTTGCCGCCCAATACCTCCAGCCAAAAGGTGCTGGAGGAGATTGAGGAGCTGTCCAATCCGAAAGTCAAAACCGGCAAAAAGGCGCTGCTGCCTGAGCAACAAAACACCAAGCAATTGATTTTATCCATGCTCGACACCGTACGCGATGAGTCGGGTAAAAACGCACCGGTGCGGCTGGTGTTTGAACCGAAATCGAAAAACATTTCGGTGGATGAATTCAGTAATTTCTTGCTGTCCAATACGAGTTTGGAGGGGTCGGTATCCCTGAATCTGGTGATGGTGGGGCGCGACGGTCGTCCGTGTCAAAAATCGCTGCGTGAGGTATTGACCGAGTGGGTCGACTTTCGTCGTGAGACCGTGACGCGTCGCACGCAGTTTCGTGTGCAAAAGGTATCCGATCGCATTCACATCCTCGAAGGGCGCGAAATCGTCCTGCTCAATATCGACGAAGTGATCGCCATCATCCGCGAATCGGACGAACCGAAACCGGCTTTGATTGAACGATTTGGCTTGTCCGAACGTCAAGCCGAGGATATTTTGGAAATCCGCTTGCGTCAATTGGCGCGACTGGAGGCGATCAAAATCGAGCAGGAATTGATGGGCTTGCGCGAAGAATTGATGGGTTTGTATGAACTGCTCAACGACGACGGTGTGCTCAAACGTTTGCTGATCAAGGAAATCGAAGCGGACGCGAAAAAATTCGGTGATGCGCGGCGAACGTTGCTCGAAGAAGCGCAAAAAGCCAGCGTCAGCGTCGCCGTGGTGGACGAACCGATCACCGTGATCGTCTCCAAAAATGGTTGGGTGCGTGCGCGTACCGGCCATCAGGTTGAGGTGGACACACTCGCGTTTAAACAGGGCGATGCCTTGCACGGCTTATTCATGTGTCGCTCGGTACACAACTTATACGCGCTCGACAGCAAAGGGCGCGTGTACTCCGTGCCGGTCTCGGCGCTGCCGGGTGGACGCGGTGACGGTGTGCCGTTGGCGACCTTGGTCGATGTGCAGGACGGCGCGATTCTGTCGCAATACTTTGCCGGTACGGACGATACACGACTGGTGATCGCTACCGCGCAAGGCATGGGTTTTAGCTGCGTGGCGGCCGATTTACAAAGCCGTGTGCGCGCAGGCAAAGCCTTTGTCAATGTGGCCAAGGGCGATGCGATCGTCAAAATGATTGCGATGCAGGACGATGATTTGTACCTGGCGTGTTTGGCGAGCGATGGGCGCTTGCTCAACTTCAGCTTGGTTGAGTTGAAAGAACTCAACAGCGGTGGCAAAGGCGTGATCTTGATGGATATTTCCGAGCCGGTGCATTTGCAAGACGTGTTGCCGAATGATGGCGTTGCCCTGTTGGTGCAATTGCTCAATCGCAGTGGCAAAGTGCAGGAGTTGCGTTTGGCAGGAAGCAGTTTGCAGGCTTTTGTCGCCGCACGCGCGCGCAAAGGCAAGGTCATCGATGCCAAGCTCAAGCCGCAGGGTTTGAAACGTGTGGTGACGCCAAGCTTGTCGTAATGAGCCATGTTCAGCAGGTTGCTGCATCATGGCGCAATATGATGAATTTTTGCGTATAGATGGTGCAAGATGTATGGCGTTTTTGCTTGCTTTGTGAAGAATTTTTGTATATTGTTTACCTGTTGACTGAAATATGTCAATTTGATGACTATTCGATATATTAATTCAATCACACACGTAACCACACTGAAAAGTATTGCTTTTCGGCGTCGCGTTACATTCATCCACGATAGGGGAATACATGAAACAAACCACACTATTGAAATCAGCCTTCATCGTTTCCAGTGCTTTGGCGCTGATCGCTTGCGGTGGCGGCGATAAAAAGCCGGCCGATCAAGCAGCTGCCGGCGCAGCACCAGCACCGGCAGCTCCGGTTCCTGTGATTAACACCATTCAAAAAATCAAAGATAAAGGCACTGTTGTGGTCGGTCATCGCGAATCATCGATTCCACACTCTTATTTGGTGGATGGCAAACCGGTGGGTTACTCAATGGATGTCTGTGCGGCGATCGTGGATACCTTGAAAAAAGATTTGAATTTGCCGAATCTGAAAGTGGAATACAAGGCGGTGACTTCATCAACTCGTATTCCTGAAATTCAAGCTGGCAATATTGACATGGAATGCGGTACAACCACGAACAGCGTCAAACGCCAAGAGCAAGCTGCGTTCTCTGTGAACCACTATGTGACTGAAGTGCGTATGGTGGTGAAAAAAGGTTCTAACATCAAATCCATCGCCGATTTGAACGGTAAAGCGGTTGTGACCACACAAGGTACGACTTCGGACAAATACATCAAGCAAGGCGAGCAAGCGGCGAAAGTCAACGTGACCAATGTGTTTGGTAAAGACCACGCCGATTCATTTGCACAGGTAGAGGCTGGTTCTGCCGTGGCATTCTTCATGGATGACAATATTTTGGCGGGTTTGATCGCGAACTCTAAAAATCCGGCGGATTTTGAAATTGTCGGCCCGATTTTATCGGCTGAACCATACGGTATCATGCTGAACAAGGGCGATCCTGAAATGAAGAAAATCGCCGACAAAGCGGTCATGGAAATGATTAAATCCGGTGCGATGGAAAAAGCCTATAAAAAATGGTTCCAAACCGAAATTCCTTTGACCGGTGGTAAGAAAACCAACCTGAACTGGCCAATGAACGAAGGTATGAAAAAAGCTTTGGCCGAACCGTCTGACAAAGGTATTTAATCGATCGTTTTGGATTGATTGTTGTTTCTTGAAATAAGGCGCATGAGTTGATGAACTGAATGCGTCTTATTTTTTCATCTTTTTTCGGAGGTCATAATGGCTCAATTGGATTGGGGCGTTTTTTGTTCACCGAGTACCGAATACGTTGACAAGGTCGGCTGGATTGAATCCATTTGCCAATCGGTAGGTGCGCGCAGTTACAGCGCGGCAGCTGAAGAGGTCACGTGGCTGCAAATGATGTTCACCGGCTTGAAGTGGCATTTCGTGGTGTTTTTCGGTGCGCTGATTTTGGCGCTGATACTCGGCTCTTTACTCGGGGTGTTGCGCACGACACCGAATAAGTGGTTGTCACGCTTGGGCAATGCGTATGTGGAGTTGTTTCGCAATGTACCATTGGTGATTCAGTACTTTTTCTGGTTGTTGGTGTTCCCTAATTTTCTGCCGTCTACGTTTTCAGCGGATTCAAACGCGGATGTCAGCGGTTTGTGGTATCGACAAATCGCCGCTGCCTCGCCGTGGGTGATGGGGATTTTGGGTTTGGGTATGTATCATGCCGCGCGCGTGTCGGAGCAGGTACGGGCGGGGATTCAGACTGTGTCGACGGGTCAGTGGAATGCAGGTTTTGCCTTGGGTTTAACCCGTGCGCAGATTTACCGCTACACCGTTTTGCCACAGGCGTTTCGCATCGTTTGGCCGACTTTGACTTCAGAGGTCATGAATTTGTTTAAAAATGCGTCCGTGGCCTTTGTAGTCAGCGTGGCGAATTTTTATGCGCAAACCAAAACCATGATTGAGCTGACATCGCAGGATATGGTGATCCTGACGGTGACCACGTTCATTTATTTGTTCTTTACCTACGCGATTAAAGCGCTGATGGTGTGGATGGAAGGTCGTATTCGCATCCCCGGTATGATTACGGGAGGTAAATAATGAACTTTGATTATGGGGTTTTGTTCACAACCGAGGCTTTGACGCTGTTGTCCAAAGGTCTGTGGTTTACCTTGCAGGTGACGGTATTGGCGCTGATCGGCGGCATGTTGATCGGTACGCCGCTGGCGATGATGCGCTTGTCATCCAATCGGATTTTGTCCGGTTTTGCAAAGCTGTATGTGGATTTTTTCCGTGGTTTGCCTTTGGTGCAAGTATTGTTGATTTTCTATTTTTTGCTACCGAAAATTTGGGCGACGATTACCGGTGCGGATTATGTGACACCATTGGGTGCGCTGTATGCGGCGGTGATTACCTATGCGATTTTTGAGGCGGCGTATTATTCGGAAATCATGCGTGCGGGTATTCAGAGTGTGTCCAAAGGGCAGATGAATGCAAGCTATGCGCTGGGTATGAGCTACGGTCAGACCATGGCGAGTGTGGTTTTGCCACAGGCGCTGCGCAATATGCTGCCGGTATTGCTGACACAGACGATTATTTTGTTTCAGGACATTACGTTGGTGTACGCGGTCGGCTTTAAAGATTTCTTGGGCGCAGGCAGCACCTTGGCAGGGATTAATAACCGCCCGACGGAGTTTTATCTGTTTGTCGGCGTGGTGTATTTCATCATCTGTTTTCTGCTGTCGAGCTACGTGAAACGTTTGCAAAAGAAAATTGCGATTGTTCGCTAAGATGAACATTCAATAAAGGATTTCTACAATGATTGAAATTAAAAATGTATCGAAATGGTATGGCGATTTTCAGGTTTTGACCGATTGCACGGCCACCATTCAAAAAGGTGAAGTGGTTGTGGTCTGCGGCCCATCCGGTTCGGGTAAGTCAACGCTGATTAAAACCGTGAATGCGTTAGAGCCGATTCAGAAGGGCGATATCGTGGTCAATGGCACGTCGCTCACCGATCCGAAAACCAATCTGAACCAATTGCGCTCGCATATTGGCATGGTGTTTCAGAACTTTGAGCTGTTTCCGCACATGAGCATTGAGCAAAATCTGGCGCTGGCGCAGATGAAAGTGCTCAAGCGCGGCAAAGAGGAAGCCTACGCCAAAGGCAAAAAGCTGTTGGAGCGCGTAGGCCTATCGGCGCATGCACATAAATTCCCGGGGCAATTGTCGGGCGGTCAGCAACAGCGCGTGGCGATTGCACGCGCATTGGCGATGGATCCGATTGCCATGCTGTTTGACGAGCCGACTTCGGCGCTGGATCCGGAAATGGTCAATGAAGTGTTGGACGTGATGGTTGAGTTGGCGAATGAAGGCATGACCATGATGTGCGTGACGCATGAGATGGGCTTTGCACGTAAAGTTGCGAACCGCATCATTTTCATGGATCACGGCAAAATTGTTGAAGACTGCTCGAAAGAGGAGTTCTTTGGACATCCGGAGAATCGCACCGAGCGTGCGAAACAGTTTTTGTCTAAAATTTTGGCGCATTGATCGCACAGTTGATGTGCTCAATATCTGCAAAATGCCCTCGATGTTTCGGGGGCATTTTTTCGAGGCTGATGGTACAATTTCGGCTTTCAACGATTATCTTTGGCGGTCATGATGAAACCCACTTTGCACCTCAACGCATTCAATCCCCAACCATTCGCTGCGCGACGCGCACGCTTGGCCGAAAAGATGCGCGAACTGGTGCCGTCGGGTGCATCGGTCGCCATCATTCAAACCGCGCCGGAAGTCGCGCGTAACCGCGATGCGCATTATGATTTTCGTCCGGACAGCTATTTTTATTATCTGACCGGTTTTACCGAGCCGGAAGCGGTGTTGGTCTTGCTGGTGACGGCGAATTCGACGCGCAGCATTGTGTACTGTCGTGAAAAAAATCTGGAACGTGAAATTTGGGATGGCTATCGTTTGGGGCCGGAGCAAGCCGTTGCGTATTTACAGGTGGATGAAGCGCACGATGTGGCGAATTTTGCCGATGAATTGCCGAATTGGCTGGGCAATACGCACGCCGTTTTTGCGCCGTTGGCATCGCAAACCTCATTGGATGCGTGCGTTGCTACGGCTCTGAATGCCACCCGAGCGCAGGTGCGTAGTGGCGTGGGCGCACCGGCGATTCAGCATGATTTGTATGCGATTTTGGACGAAATGCGTTTGCGCAAGGATGCGGTTGAGCAGCAGTGGTTGCATGCGGCGGGTAAAATTTCTGCATTGGGCCATATCCGTGCGATGGAAAAATGCCGCGTCGGTTGGCGCGAATTGGACTTGGAGGCGGAACTGCGTCATGAATTTATGCGCGCTGGTGCACAAGAGGTGGCGTATAACAGCATCGTCGCCACGGGTGCGAATGCGTGCTGCCTGCACTATCGCGCAGGCTTGACCGAGTTGAAAGACGGCGATCTGTGCCTGATTGATGCGGGCGCTGAGTACGGCTACTACGCGGGTGACATCACGCGCACGTTCCCTGTCAATGGCAAATTCACCAAACCGCAACGTGAAATTTACGAATGTGTGCTGGCGGCACAAAGCGAAGCGATTCGCCTGACCAAAGCCGGAGTTAAATTCGACGCGCCACACAATGCGGTGGTGCGCGTTTTGACTCAAGGCTTATTGGATTTGGGTATTTTGGATAAAAATAAAGTTGGCTCGCTGGAGGACGCGATTGTGCAGAAAGCCTATCAACCGTATTTCATGCACCGTACGGGACATTGGATTGGTTTGGACGTACACGATTGTGGTGCATACAGCGTTGGTCAAATCACCGATCCAAACGATGCAAGCAAACAACTGCCGAACTGGCGTGTGCTGGAAGCCGGCATGGCACTGACCATCGAGCCTGGACTGTATTTCCGTCCAAGTGTGGATGTACCGGAAGAGTATTGGAATATCGGCATTCGCATTGAAGACGATGCGATCGTGACTGAAAATGGCTGTGAGCTGACCACCCGCGACGTGCCGGTTCAGGCCGATGAAATTGAGCGACTGATGCGCAAATAACAAAAACGTTTGTTGATCAATAAAATAGGGTTTGACTATGTTTAAAAAAGCGCTCAGCATTGTAATCGTTTCCACATGCATAACGGCCTGTGCCGTCGCGCCCGGCCTACCGCCTGAACAACGTCCGAATCATTGGGCGAAGCCCGTCGGCAGTGACGTGTTACGCCAAGGTCTACCCAATCTCTATCAAGTCTCCCCCGTTCTGTATCGCTCCGCACAACCCGAAGCCGAAGGGCTGCTGCTGTTGAATCAGCAATTGGCACGAGTGTATGGACTGCCCGTAGAAATCAAAACCGTACTGTCGTTGCGCAATAATGCGGGCGATGCTGCGCTGGTCAAACCGACCGGAGTACACTACGAACAAATTCGTTTTAATACTTGGGACGTGCGGGACGAAGATGTCGTACAGTTTCTTAAAATCGTACGTAATCCCGCCAACCAGCCTGTACTCCTGCATTGCAAGCACGGCTCCGACCGCACCGGTATGATGGTCGCGATTTATCGAATCGTTGAACAGGGCTGGAGCAAAGAAGACGCCATCGCAGAAATGACGCAAGGGGGATTTGGCTATCACCCCATTTGGTCTAATTTGATTCGCTATATTCAAAAGGTGGATGTAGAGACCTTGAAAAAGATTTAGTTTGCTGGGCTTAAAGATTCCAGATCAAAAAGTACTATTTTATTGATCACTTTAATGAATAGTTAAAAACCCATCATATGGTCAACCAAAGATAGATGCAGTTTGTTATATCTGCATAATTCTTATCTATTTTATTTTTCCTAATTGATCCTTTAAATCTGGTTGTAAAATTTACATTTTTATTTCTTTATATATAATTATTTAAGATTATATTTTTTTATTTACAACGCATTTTGTGTGATGAATATATTTAAAAAGTGGTTTTTCTAAAAATTTTGCTATAATATATACATCAAGACAACTAATTTCCTCTGAGGTAAATCATGAATACACGCGTAATAAGAAGGTTAATTGTAAGTATCGGTGCGATAGCGCTGCTTTTAGGTGGCTGCAGCACATCAGATTTTACGCGTGTGAAGACGACGGGAGGTTATTTAAGCGAGACGAAGGTAGCGCTACCGGGTAATACCCCCTAAAAGGGCGGCATCTAAAAGTAGAATCAACACAAGTCCTGCGTTTAGTGCAGGACGCGTGAGTTTGTTAAAGCCATCATACGCGTTTGCGCTGGAGTGAATCCACCGAGCGACATATGAGGACGGTTGTTATTGTAACACCACAGCCACTGTGTCGCCTCGATTTGAGCGTGTTCGAGTGACTCAAATAATGTCTGATTGAGCAATTCATAGCGCATGGTTCGGTTAAAGCGTTCAATGTAGGCGTTCTGCTGTGGGTTTCCAGGTTGGATGTAGAGCAGTTTAATGTCGTGCTTTTGCGCCCATTGTTGGTAGTGGTGGCTGATGAATTCAGGGCCGTTGTCCGAGCGTATCGCTTGAGGTTTACCACGCCATTCAATGAGTTGGTCGAGATAGCGCGTCAGCGTGGTTGCGGGGATTGAGAAGTTGATTTCTGCCAACAACCCTTCTCGGTTGTGGTCGTCAATGACGTTGCATGAGCGGATGCTGCGCCCATCCTCGAGGTTGTCGTGGGTGAAGTCGATTGACCACGTCACATCCATTGCGTCGGGCACTTCGAGTGGTTGCGGTGTTTCTCGGTCAAGGCGTTTGTTGGGAATCAGGCGCAAGTTGAGCCCGAGTTTGCAGTAAATGCGGTAGATGCGTTTGTGGTTGTATTTCCAGCCCAAGACGTTGCGGATGTGCAGGTAGCATAATCGAAAGCCCCATGTGTTTTGTCCTTTGGTGGTGGTCAACTCGATCAGTTTAGCGGCTATCATGGCGTTGGCTTGCGCGCGCGTTGGGATGTGGCGAAAGCGTTTTTCTGAGATACTCATGAGTTCGCAGGACGCACGGATGCTGATGTTTTTATCGTTGTGCAGTTGTTGCGCCATCTCTTTACGAGATGACGCGCTTACTTTTTTGCAAGGCACTCCTTGAGGATGTCGGTGTGCAGCTGGGATTCGGCATAGAGTTTTTTCAGGCGCGTGTTCTCGGCTTCTAAGGCTTTGAGGCGGCTCATGAGGTTTGCGTCCATGCCTGCGTATTTGCTGCGCCATTTGTAGAAGGTGGCACTGCTGATGCCATGCTCACGACACAGTGCGGGTACGGGTACGCCTGACTCGGCTTGTTTTAGAATGCTGGCGATTTGGCTGTCGCTGAATTTGGATACTTTCATGTAAAACTCCTTTGGGTTAGTTTAAAGGGTTCTACTTTTAGGTGCTGGCTTTTTTAGGGGGTATTACCCAACTCGACCACAGGTGCTTTGACTGCGACGGGTACGAGTACTTCAACGTACACCTACGATTCAACGGAACATGTGGTTACCATCACAACTTCCTCGGGTGCGAAGATGGTTCTCGATATGGATACGGGTGATTATTTATATCAAGCGGGTAATGCAGGTTCTTCGTATCAAGAGCAACTCTCATTCTCTGTAAAAGATAAGGATGGTGATGTTGTTTCCGTACCAAGCAAGGTTCTGCAGGTTTATCAAATCTCTGCAATTGACGATAACATTTTGACCAATGATACCGATGGCACCTTGTCGATTCCAGCAGCCGTGTTGATGGCTAATGATGTTTATAGTCCAACCACAGTGATCAGTTCATCGGCAGGTGTTGATGGTTTGAACGCGACCGGCACTGATCCGGTAGTCGTTACCAATGCTTCGGGTTCTACTGCCGGCTTTGGCTCCTCAGCAGCTACCATCACAGAGTCCAGTTCGGATAGTGCGGGTAATAAGCTGAACGATACAACGGCAACAGCAGTAGTTGTTAATCGCAGTCAGTTTGGCCCGACTACCAACAGCAATGCACCGTCAGGCGGTTATTCTGCATTGTTTAACGGCAGTATTGTTGAGCAATCATATGGTCGTCCAGATATTGACATGATTCAGGTGACTCTGAAGGCGGGTGAGAAGCTGACTTTGGATATAGATGGCAATGGTTCAGTTAATACCATAGTCAAAATATTGAACTCATCTGGTACTGAATTGGCTCGAAACGATAATTCACAAACCCTTGATCCAGGTTCATCCAATACGACGGACTCATATTTGACTTATACGGTTCCATCGGATGGTACATACTATGTGTCAGTGCAAAGCTACAGTGGCAGTGATGATGGTACGTATAACTTGTGGATGAATATTCAACCGGTTGCCAATACATCGGGTAGCGGAACTTTTGAATATACTTTGACTGAAGGCTCTGTCAATGATACGGCGATTGTAGATGTAACAACGGTTTCCGGTACAACCATCAATGGTACGGTTATGAACGATACCTTGATTGGTAAAGATGGTCAGGCCGATACACTTGACGGCGGTGCAGGTAATGATGTTCTGTACGGCGGTACGGGTAATGACACATTGATCGGTGGCGCAGGAGCGGATAAATTTGTATTCGCCTCGGCATTGAATGCGTCAAGCAATGTCGATCGTATCCTTGACTTTGTTTCAGGTACAGATAAGATTGTGTTGGACAATAACATCTTCACCGGCTTTACCGTAGGCCAGGCTTTAGTCGATGGATCAACATTTGTATCGGGCGCTACTCCGGTGGCAGGTACTACCAGCCCAACGATTTTGTACAATACCTCAAACGGTGTATTGTCATTCGATGCGGATGGTAGCGGTGCAGGAGCTGCGATTGCCTTTGCTGACTTGACCAGCAGCTCAGGTGCTAACCCAGTCATCTCGACAACAGACTTTATTATTCTATAAAGGATGCATTAGCTTGGTTGTTAACAAAAACCCCCAGCAGGAATGCTGGGGGGGTTTTTTATAGAGAAATGTTGCTGGTTGGTAATTTGACTGAAGAAGTGTCGTTGGATTTATCAATGCTGTTTATTCTTTCAACCACATCGTGCGTGTGCCGGAGAGTCGCTCATGCAAGGCGATTTTTTGTGGGTGCGCCAGTCCTGTTCCCAGCAATGCGAGCCAGTTAAGCAAAGCCAAGCCGATCGCCAGTGTGTAAATTGCTGATGCGCCGAGGCTTTGCACATGGTTGTGAATTTGCGTCCATGTGATCAAGAAAGCGGGTAGTACGCCCAAATAGGCGAGGGTGTAGCGCAGCCATGCTTGTCGATAGCCGATCGCATTGCCGTTGGTTTGGGTGACTTTTAAACGCCATGTGCGCTGCGCCAATGTTTGCCCGCCATGTGTCCAACAGTAGCTGAAATAGAGTCCCATCACGCCGAAAAAGATCAGCGAGTGTCCCCAATTGGGGAGTTGAACATTGAGCAGTGTCAGCAGTATCTGTACCACCAGCGCGGTGACGAAGTTGATGCCGAATAGCAGTGCTAATTCGTACAGCGATGACCAAATGCGTCGAGCGATCGGCGCGTTGTGTGTGACGTCGGAGCTTGAGGTGACTGGTGTTGCGGGTGATTTGCTGGATTTCATTTGGGACGGTCTTTGATGGCTTGGGCTAATTGAATGAATCGGCTTTGCTTATAAGCAAACACCGCTGAATGGTTCAGCGGTGCGTTATTTTATCTGGTTTGGCTGATTTTATAAATCAATCCGTTTGATTGACAGGTTTTTTCAATGGCCGATAAATTCATTCCAGAGTTTGGCTCGAACACCTGGATCACTGGCAACGCTGTTTTTAACGCGGTTTTGTACTTCGTAGCGTTGTTGTTGTGACAGCGCCCCCCATTCGGCCATGCGCGATTGCGCAGTGTTGCGCTGCTCTTTGGGCATGGCTTTGAGCTCGGGCACACGTTTGAGCCAGCTTTGCTTTTGCGCTGTAGACAACTCTTCCCAGTTGATGCGCAAAGGGCGAAGGACTTGCTGACTGTCACTCGATAAATCTTCCCATGCCTGAGCAAAAGTCAGTGGCGCATAGCAGAGCGCTCCGATGAGCAGCAGGGCAGAAGTGATGTGTGTATGCGGTTTCATTTTTGGTACTCACTCAAAATTTTTGAATAGAATGATTTTATTGCTCAGGGTTAGTGCTGCTGTTGGTATTGCTCAGTTTTTCAATGGTGCTCAGACCTTGATGATTGGCAAAGCGGGCAAAATCATCATTGAGGTAGGCTTGCAGTGGAATTTGCTCGTGCAATACCAAGCCGATTTCGTCATCGAAGGAAGCGGAAGCAACGCTGCTGGCAGGGTTCGTACCGGCTGAAACAGGAGCAAGTGCTCGATAGGCCAAATCTGCCGTAGCGACGGTTGAAGTCGCACTTGCGCTGCTTTCTTTGGCGCTTGCGTCATGAGCATATTGCTGTGGTGCTGTTGTTGTATGTCGTTTGGCAGTGTTGGCACTGCCTACCAGTGTATGCGCACTTTCAGGGGAGGCGCTTGACACAACGGCTTGGTTGGCACCATTGGGCTCAGCGGTTTGTGCCGATGCTTGTTGGCTGGCAATGCTGGTAGAAGATGGCTCTGCCATGCTGATGGCACGATCGGATACGGCGACGTCGGTGGTGAGTTCTGAGCGAATCGATACCACGGAAATCATAAGAGCGAGGGCGAATGCGCTGACGGCGACACCGGCTTTGAACCAGCCGGTTAATTTGTGCCGCCAGTTGAATAGTTCAACCACAGCATCGGCTTTTTCCTGCTCGGGCTGTTTGACGCTTTGCTTGGCTTGCGCGAGTGCGCGAACGCGTATCGCACGCAGGCGTTCGCTGATTTCGTAGGGTAACTCGTCCGAACCGTGATCCAAGGCGGCGCGCGTCACCTGTACGCTATAGGCGATTTGCTCGACGCTTAGTTCGATCGGAGTATTTTCGTGGTCTTTGTTTCGGGTATCTGCTGTCATAGCGTACTTCCTGTAATGCCCAGTTCGGTCAGTGCTTGTGCCAACGCGTGTGCGGCGCGTGAGCAATGGGTTTTAACGCTCCCTTCCGAACAACCCATCGCTTCGGCAGTCTCTGTGACTGAGAGGTCTTCCCAGTAACGCAGCAGAAATGCTTCCCGTTGACGTGTCGGCAAGTTTTTTATCAATTCTTCGATTTTGTTTAAAATCTGTTCGCGCGTGACCACATCTTCGGTGGAAAAACCTGCTCGATCCACGTTTTTGTTCATGATCGCTTCGATCACGTCCATGGAGTTGGATTCTTCCTCGGCTTCGCTGGTGTCAAATTGTGAAAAATTCGGTGTCCAGTAGTCGCGTACTTTGTTGCGGCGAAAGTGGTTGTGAATGGCGTTTTGCAAGATGCGGGTAAACAGCATGGGCCATGCGCCAGGAGGTTTGTCACTGTAGGATTGGACTAAATTGAGCATCGCGTCTTGCACGATGTCCAAGGCATTTTCCTCGTTGCGCACGGCGTATAGTGCGTGTTTGTAGGCGCGGCGCTCCACGCTGGCCAAAAACGCGTCCATGCTCTCGAGGGTATTGGGTTCGGTCGATTTCGAGTTCATGAGAAAGGTTCTATGGCCTGTAAATGAGTGGCGTAGTGCTGTCCGCGCGCTGAGTAATGGTGTGCGTTGTTCGGTAGACGCGCAATTTCGTCCGCGCTCAACATGCGTGCGACTTTTGCCGGTGTACCGACCAGCAAGGCGCCGTCGGGAAACTCTTTACCTTCGGTGACCAATGCGCCGGCGCCAACGATACTGTTTGCCCCGATTTTCGCGTGATTCAGGACAATGGCGCCCATGCCGATCAGGCTGTTGTCACCGATGGTGCAGCCATGCAAGGTGACGCTGTGGCCAATGGTGACATTTTTGCCGATGTGCAATGGCGCACCGGCATCGGTGTGTAACACGCTGTTTTCCTGAATGTTGCTGTTCTCGCCGACGATAATCGGTTCATTGTCGCCGCGCAGCACCGCGCCAAACCAGACGTTTGCGCCGGCCTCAAGTGTCACCTGACCGATCAATACAGCGCTTGGCGCGACGTAGGTACGTTCGGCCAAGTTCGGGCTGTGCTGGTCTAAACGGTAAATCGGCATGAAAGGCTCCAGATTTCAGTCTTTGTCCATGTATGGCGATGGGAGTGCTTGGTTTTCAATCTCTACCGTACGCCCATAATGCCAGTATATAACATGAGCATTAATGAATAAAAAGAAACAAGGTCAGACTGTATTGATCGGCTTTTTATCGAATTTTGCTTGGATAAAAGGTTTAAAATAATACATTTTAACCGACTTATCTATGACTGACTACCCTGTGTCCAATTGGCGAACGTGTTTGATTGGCATCGCTGCCGTGTGGCAGTGATCGTATTGAGCGGTTTTTCTGGGTTTTCAGCGATTTTGTGATGAATATGTCAGCTCTTATTTGCTCCAACACTTGCCCCAACGACGTTCCGGCGGATGAACTGTACTCGTTTGAACAGTGGCTCAATTTCAGCGAGCCTGAACCGGAGTTGGTACGCGCGGGGCTAAATGCGATGGACGCGAACCCGTCGCAACGGGAGTTGCGTGCCGCGGCGCTGTGGGTGTTGCAGCTAAAACAGCCGGACGAAAAACTCACAGCTATGCGCGCACTGTATCGCATGGGGCAAAACGGTCAGTTGCTGTTGAAGTCGCATACCGACTGGCGTGACAACGCGGTGCTGCAACACGATTGCCCAGGTAGACCGGAGCGACCGGAGTTAATTGCCGCGACGCAAACCTTGCGCCGCAGCATGAACAGCACAGAAGGGCGCGCGATCATGGTGCATGCGCTGGCGCATATTGAGTTCAATGCGATTAATTTGGCGCTGGATGCGATGGTGCGTTTTGCCGATTTGTCCGACGACTATTATTGGGATTGGTGGCGCGTAGCGGCGGAGGAAGCCTACCATTTTTCGCTGATTCAGCGGCATTTGCGGCGACTGGGTGCGGAATATGGCGACTATCCGGCGCATGATGGCTTGTGGGATATGGCCGAACGAACCCAACATTCGTTTGCCGATCGCATGGCCATGGTGCCGCGAACTTTGGAAGCGCGTGGTTTGGATGCCTGTCCGATCATGCAGGAAAAATTTCGGCAGGTGGGCGATGAGCAGGCGGCGCGAATATTGGACATTATTTTGCGCGACGAAATCACGCATGTGGCTCTCGGGCATCGCTGGTTCATCTATGCGTGCACGCAAAATCAGGCCGAGCCGATCTACACCTATCGACGCTTGGCAGAACAGTATCATGCGCCGCGTGTGCGTCCGCCGTTTAACTGGGTGGCGCGCCGCGCCGCAGGTTTTTTTGAAGAAGAATTATCCGCATGGCAAACCGAATCCTAAATCATTCTTCGGCGGTGGAGCATTTAGACACCACTGCGCCGTTGAACGCAAATGCCTTGCGTGCCGCGCAAGGGCCGAGCTTGGCGCATCTGTGCGATGGGCCAATCGGTGTATTTGACTCCGGCTTGGGTGGATTGAGCGTGTGGCGACATTTGCACGCGACCATGCCGCATGAGAATTTTATTTATCTGGCGGACAATGCCAATGTGCCGTACGGCGATAAATCCGAAGACTGGATACGCGCGCGCATGACGCACATCACCGAATGGTTTTTGGCGCAAGGCTGCAAGGCAATTGTCTGGGCCTGTAACACTGCGACCGCCGCAGGCGCGACTTATCTGCGCGAGCGCTATCCCGATGTATTTTTTGTGGGCTTGGAGCCGGCGATCAAGCCTGCGGTTCAACTGACGCATAATCAAAAAATCGCCATGCTGGCAACGCGCCGCACGGTACAGAGTGCGAAATATCAAGCGCTGGTTGGGCGCACCATCGCCTCGGACAGCCCTGTGCAATTGCGCTCAATCGCCTGCGTGGGCTGGGCGGAGGCGATCGACAACGGCGCTATGGACGGCGCACAATGGCAAGCGCTGTTGGCACGCTATCTGACGCCGGTGCGCGAATTTGGTGCGGATGTGGTCGTTTTGGGCTGTACGCATTATCCCTTCATCGCCGACGACATTCGCGCGCATCTGGGCGAAGCCGGCGAACAGGTGATTTTGCTCGACTCGGGTGCGCCGGTGGCACGCTATACATACAGTGTTTTGGCCAAACGAGATGGATTGAGCGCACGCAGCGAGGCTGGGCAGACGCAAAATTACGCAACGTTTTTGGATGAGTCGGTACAGGCGCGCTGGCGTTTTTTCAGCGATATGCCGTTGGCTCAGATACAGTTGTTGGCGCTTTGAGTTTTTACGCATAAAGCATTATTTTGACTGGCGTTTCAAATACTTACGGGTAATAACGAATGCTGATGGATGGTCTATCAGTGTTAGAATATTGAATACACGATTTGATGTACTTACAATACGCATCAATTCGCATCAATGAATAGCACAATTAAAAAACGAATCACACCACACAGGAGCTTTCCATGCGCCGACGCGATGAACAGCACATTATTAAAAAATACCCCAATCGTCGTCTGTACGATACGCAAACCTCGACTTACATCACGTTGGCGGATGTCAAGCAGATGGTACTGGCGCATGATACTTTTCGCGTGGTGGATGCCAAAACCAATGACGATTTGACGCGCAGCATCATGCTGCAAATCATTTTGGAGGAGGAAAACGAAGGCGTTTCACTGTTCACCACCGAGATGCTGGCGCAGATCATTCGCTCGTATGGTAATGTGATGCAGGGTATGCTCGGCTCGTATTTGGAAAAAAACATGCAGGCGTTTGCCGACATTCAGAGCGATTTGGCCGAGAGTGGCGAGAAAACCGACGCGCAGCAGCAGATTGACAGCGAAGTGTGGCAACAGCTGCTCGCGATTCAAACGCCGATGATGCAGGGCATGATGAGCACCTACATCCAGCAAAGCCGCGAAATGTTCTTGCAAATGCGCGAAGTCATGGCCTCGCAAACAGCGGTCTTGTTCCAAAATCTCAGCGGTGGGGGCACGATTAAGCCCGAATTGCTCAAGCCTGATGCAAACGCAAAAAAAGCCGCCAAAAAACCTAAAAAAACCGAAAGCTAAACACATGCTCTTTGATTTTCACTGTCACTCCACCGCTTCCGATGGCGCACTCTCGCCGGAAAAACTCATGGCGCGCGCAGCGCGCAATGGTGCGCGGCACATCGCCCTGACCGATCACGACCAACTGGCCGGATTGGCAAGCGCGCGGCAAACCGCCGAGCAGTTTGGGATGCAGTTCATTGATGGCGTGGAGGTGTCCGTCTCGTGGCGTGGAATGAGCGTGCACATCGTTGGGCTGAATTTGGACATTCACAATACCGCTTTGCAACAGGGTTTGGCAAAAAATGCCTCAGGGCGCGCCGAGCGTGCCGTGATAATTGCGCAGCAATTGGAAGAAATCGGCGTGAAAAATGCGTTGGAACGTGCATTGGCCGAGGCCGACGGGCGCATGGATTTGCTCGCGCGTACGCACTTTGCCCGCGTCATGGTCGCGGATAAAAAGGCCATCAGCGTACGCCATGTGTTTCAAAACTATTTGGTGGAGGGCAAGCCCGGCTTTGTGGCGCACGAGTGGGCGGAGCTGGCGCAGGCCATCGATTGGATACACGGTGCGGGTGGTATCGCGGTGCTGGCGCATCCTGGGCGCTACCCGCATGATGCGGACAGTGAATTGGATTTGGTGCGTGAATTTGTCGGCTTGGGTGGTCAGGCGATTGAAGTGGTCACGGGTAGCCACAGCAAACAGCAGTTCAAACACTACGCGCAGATATGTACGGATTTCGATTTATTTGCCTCGGCCGGTTCGGATTTTCATGGGGCAGGCGAGAGCAAAATGGATATCGGCAAAGCACCGGCTTTGCCCGACGGCCTGCGTCCGGTGTGGCAGTTGTGGAATTAATCCCTGTCAATGCGATTATTTGGGTAAAATAGCGCCTTGTTTATCATTGGCTTTATCTTTGGATGTACCGCTGTTTTTACTTGATTGCGGGCATCGCTCAATAGGAATTTCATGGATTACACCGAACTGATTCGCAACATTACCTTGTACATCATCCCCGTGATTTTGGGTATTACCCTGCACGAAGCCGCACACGCTTATGCCGCCCGCTGGATGGGCGACGATACCGCCGAGCGCTTGGGACGCATTTCACTCAATCCGGCGCGTCACATTGACCCGATTGGCACGATTGTCATGCCGCTGCTGCTATTGGTTCTGACCAAAGGCGCGTTTACCTTTGGTTACGCGAAGCCCGTTCCTGTCAATTATGTTCGCCTGCGTCGCATGAATATGCGTTCTGCTATGCAGATCGTGGCGTTTGCCGGACCTGCGGCGAACTTGGTGATGGCGATTGGCTGGGCGGTTGTGTATGCGCTGTCAACCAGTTTGCTGGGTGGCGAAGAGTTTTTTGTGCTGATGAGTCGCGGCGGGATTTTGATTAACTTGGCGCTATTTGCGTTTAATCTGTTCCCGATTTTGCCATTGGACGGTGGGCGGGTGTTGAATGGCTTTTTGCCACGCTCTTTGTCTGCGCAGTTTGAGCGATTAGAGCCATACGGTATTTGGATTGTGTTGTTTTTGGCGTATGCCACGCCGGTTGTGTTTTATTACTGGATGGGGCCGATTATTTCGATTTTCCAAGCCTTGTTACAGCCGCTGATTTATGTGATTCAATCGATTTTCTCCTAATGTTCATCCCCGATTTTCTTTAACTTTTTGAGTTTTTTCATGTTTCCAGAACGCGTTTTATCAGGTATGCGCCCAACCGGTGCGCTGCATTTGGGTCACTATCACGGTGTGTTGAAAAACTGGGTACGCTTGCAAAGCGAATATCCATGCCTGTTTTTCGTTGCCGATTGGCATGCGCTGACCACGCACTACGAAGACCCGAGCATCATTGAATCCAGCACGCACGAAATGGTGATTGACTGGCTGGCGGCTGGCGTTGACCCTTCTCAGGCCACGGTGTTCGTGCAATCACAGGTGATTGAACACGCGGAATTGTTTTTGTTGCTTGCCATGTCTGCGCCGTTGGGCTGGCTGGAACGTGTGCCGACCTATAAAGAGCAAATCGAAAAGTTGCGCGAGAAGGATTTATCGACCTACGGCTTTTTGGGCTATCCTTTGTTGCAAGCGGCGGATATTTTGATTTACCGCGCGCAGCACGTGCCTGTGGGCGAAGACCAAGTGCCGCATCTGGAAATGACGCGTGAAATCGCCCGTCGTTTCAATTATCTCTATGGACGCGAGCCTGATTTTGAGGAAAAAGCGCAAGAAGCGGTGAAAAAACTGGGCAGTAAATTGGCCAAACAATACATCGAGTTGCGCAACCGATTCCAAGAGCAGGGCGAGGAAGAAGCGATTGAGCAGGCTCATGCTTTGCTGGATGAGTCGAAAAACCTGACGCTGGCTGATCGTGAGCGGCTGTTTGGCTATCTCGAAGGCAGTCGCAAAATCATCTTGGTTGAGCCGCAAGCGATGCTGACAGAAAACTCGCGCATGCCGGGTTTGGATGGACAAAAAATGTCGAAAAGCTATGGCAACACCATTGCGATTCGTGAGGATGCCGACTCCATCACCAAAAAAATTCGCACCATGCCGACCGATCCGGCGCGTGTGCGCAAAACCGATCCGGGTGATCCTGAGAAATGTCCGGTTTGGCCATTCCACCAAATTTACAGCGATGATGCGACGTGCGCATGGGTGCAGGATGGCTGTAAAAATGCCAAAATTGGCTGTATCGAATGCAAACAGCCGGTGATTGAAGCGGTTTTACGTGAACAGCAACCATTGCTCGAGCGTGCGCAAGTTTACTTGGATGACCCGACTTTGGTGCGCAATATCATTGCCGATGGTTCGGAAAAAGCTCGAAAAATGGCACAAGAAACCATGCGCGATGTGCGCGAAGTGATGGGGTTGAGCTGATTGTTCCGCTGCTTCTAAAGCTTCTAAACAAAAACCGAGCCATTTTGCTCGGTTTTTTGTGTTTAAATTTAGCGAAGGATTGGCTCACATACCTTTAAAGGGCGTGTGCCGGTACAGCCATTCAGGGTTGTAGGTGGCGATGAGCGCAATGGCTGCGCCGCTGAGAAAACCTTCGCCCCAGCCCAATAAAATCGGACTGGCCCAAACGATGGGATTGCCTGCCAGTGGAATGAAGCCAAATACTTGGCCGATCAAACTCAGATTGATGAACATGGCCAACATCATACCGATGGCTGCGACAAAAAAACCGCGAATAAAAATATAAACGAATAAACGATGCGGCAGCGTGCGTTTGACCAGATGATGCAGCAGAGCAATAATCATCAATGGCAGCACTGCTGCCAATATAAACTGCATGCCCCAAATCCACGGCGAGGTTTGCAGGGTGATGCAGGTAACCAGCGTAGTGCACGCCAGCGCCAATAATGCCAAGGGCATACCGAGCAGCAAAAAAGCCACGCTCGCACCCACCAGATGAAAATACAGATGATCCATCACTTGTCCCTTGATGAGCCACAGACAGATCAAGGTGAAACTGAGCCACAACCACAAATTGACTCGGGTTGAATCATGAAAATCCCGCCGATGAATGGTGACGCTGAGTGCGCCCAAGATAATGCCCAGTGCGATGAAATTAATCAGCGCCCAGATGATGGGGGACCAATATTGGAGCGGATGAGCGAGGGTGAACATAAACAACCCAAATAAAACAAATTTTAGGTGCAGACGAGGCTTAGGTACTTTTTGAAAATCATCTGCCGAATTGTCGTGAATAGCCCAAAATATAGCACAATCAGAAGTGACTGGACGAGACTTTATCTTGGGAGGAGAGGCGGGTGGCGTATCTTGGATATGGCTTGTGCGCCATAAAAAATGCCTGAACAATCGTTCAGGCATTTTCAGTCAAGCATGAAGTTAATTATGCTTCACGAATGTTCGCGGCTTGTTTGCCTTTAGGGCCATCAACGATGTCGAAGCTAACGCGTTGTTCTTCTTTCAAAGTTTTGTAACCATCCATATTGATAGAAGAGAAGTGAGCGAACAAATCTTCACCACCACCATCAGGAGTAATAAAACCAAAACCCTTACTATTGTTAAACCATTTTACGGTACCGGTAGCCATACCCAGCCATCCTTTTTAAAAACAAATAAAATACATCCTCTGTTTACGCTTCGCTTTGTTATTGCCCACACAAACCTTGAGAATCACTAACTGCGTCTTTAATTACATACGCATATAGCGATTGTTTACCCTTTTACGAAGCTTGTCAAGCGATAACGTTGAATTTAATCGATTTACCCCTAAATACTTATAAAACTGACCGAAAGTGGTTCTATAAATGGGCTTGAAGCGTATGCTCAAGCGGTTTTGCGCGAAGAGGGCTGATTTTTTCAAGCCTGCGAAGACTTGGGTTTTCGGTTAAGATGGTATACAGATCCCTGCTTTTCGGGGAAGCATTGTCAAGAGATAAAATTTTGAGTTTGTTTAAAGATGGTTACTAAAAAATCGAATCAAACCGAGCAGGGCGAAGTGGCGCAATTGGAGCGGAAAAAGGTCGTGGCTCCGCCGCCGATGTACCAAGTTTGGCTATTAAACGACGATTACACGCCGATGGATTTTGTGGTCACCGTATTGGAGCGCTTCTTTGCCAAATCGACCGATGAGGCTGAGGTGGTGATGCTCAAGGTGCACCATGAAGGCAAGGCTATTTGTGGCGAATATCCGCGTGATATCGCCGAGACCAAAGTGGTTCGTGTGACGCGGTTTGCGCGTGAGGCGGGGCATCCGCTGCAATGCGTATTGGAGGGACTATGATTGCACATGATTTGGAAGTGACGCTGCACTTGGCGTTCGTGGAGGCGCGCAAGGCGCGTCATGAGGATTTGACGCTGGAGCATTTGCTCTACGCATTGTTGGACAATCCGCCGGCGGCCGATGCGCTGAAGGCGGTGGGCGTGAATATGGCGCTGCTCAAAGCGGATTTGCAAGAGTTCATGGCCAAAAACGTGGCGGTACTCAAAGGGACGGATGAGGTGGAAACCACACCGACCATGGGCTTTCAGCGGGTGATGCAGCGTGCGGTGGTGCATGTTCAGTCATCCGGTCATGAGGGTAAAGAAGTCACCGGCGTGGACGTGTTGATCGCGATGTTTGGCGAAAAGGATTCGCATGCGGTGTATTTCATGCGCAAACAGGGCATCGAGCGGCTCGATTTGACCCAATACGTTTCGCATGGTATCCGCAAAACGGCGAAATCGGATGCGGGTGACTCTCCTGCGGCAGCGCACAGCAGCGCAGGCGAGGGCAAATCGACCGAGGGAAAAGCTGAAACCGCATTGGACAAATATGCGCAAAATCTCAACCGCATGGCGCAGGAAGGGCGGCTCGATCCGCTGATCGGGCGCGAAGCGGAAGTGCTGCGCACCGTACAGGTGCTATCGCGTCGGCGCAAAAACAATCCGGTGTTGGTGGGTGAAGCGGGCGTGGGTAAAACCGCGATTGCCGAAGGTTTGGCATGGAAGATTGTGCGTGGCGACGTACCCGAGGTCTTGGCAGATGCGACCATTTACGCCTTGGATATGGGCGCGCTGATGGCGGGAACCAAGTACCGTGGCGACTTTGAGCAGCGTTTAAAAGACGTGCTGAACGATTTGGCGGCGCATGAAGGCGCAATTTTATTCGTGGACGAAATTCACATGCTGATTGGCGCAGGTTCGACCAACGGCAGTTCGATGGACGCGAGCAATTTGATCAAACCGGCTTTGTCCAATGGCTCGTTGCGCTGCATCGGTGCGACCACGTTTGAGGACTACCGCCGTGTGTTTGAGAAGGACACGGCGCTGGCGCGACGTTTCCATAAAATTGATGTGGTGGAGCCAAGTGTGGCGCAGACCATTGATATTCTGAAAGGTCTGAAATCGCAATTCGAGAGTCATCATCAGGTGAAATACGCACCGTCGGCAATTATTGCAGCGGCGGAGTTGTCTGATAAATACATGAACGAGCGCTTTTTGCCGGATAAAGCCATTGATCTGATGGACGAGGCGGGCGCGGCGCAACGTGTCTTGCCAGTGGAGCAGCGTAAGAAAAATATCACCAAAGCCGACATCGAAGAATTGATCGCGAAAATCGCACGCATTCCGCCGAAATCGGTCAGCGTGGACGCGCGAACCAAGCTCAAACATTTGGAACGTGATCTGAAAAATACCGTGTTCGGTCAGGATGAGGCGATTGTCGCGGTGGCTTCGGCGATCAAAATGGCGCGAGCGGGTTTGGGCAACACCGACAAACCGATTGGTTCGTTTTTGTTCACGGGGCCAACGGGCGTGGGTAAAACAGAATTGGCGCGGCAATTGGCGTTCACTTTGGGCATTGAGCTGATTCGCTTTGATATGTCTGAGTACATGGAGCGCCACGCGGTCAGTCGTCTGATCGGCGCGCCGCCGGGCTATGTCGGCTTTGAGCAGGGCGGTTTACTGACCGACGCGGTGACGAAAAAGCCGCATGCAGTGCTGTTGCTCGATGAAATTGAAAAAGCGCATCCGGATATTTTCAATATTTTATTGCAGGTGATGGATCACGGCGCGTTGACGGATAACAACGGGCGTACGGCGGATTTTCGCAATGTCATCATCATTATGACGACCAATGCGGGCGCGCGCGCGATGCAAACACACGCACTCGGCTTCACCAAGACTACGGTTAGCCAAGACCACAGCGAGGACATCAAGCGCGCGTTCAGCCCTGAGTTTCGCAATCGTCTGGACGCGATTGTCTCGTTCAAAGCTTTGGATGAAGACATCATTCTGCGCGTGGTGGATAAATTCTTGATGCAGTTGGAAGATCAGTTGCACGAGAAAAAAGTGGATATTGCTTTCTCTGAAGGCTTACGCAAACATCTGGCCAAAGTAGGCTTTGATCCGCTCATGGGCGCACGACCGATGGCGCGATTGGTGCAGGATTCGATTCGCAAAGCATTGGCCGATGAGTTACTGTTTGGCAAGCTGAAAAACGGTGGTGTGGTCAGTGTGGATTATTCCGAAGCTGAGCAAAAAGTTGTGTTTCAGGTGGAATCGTCACGCAAAAAATCGGCTGAGAATGCCGATGCGGCGGTATAAAGTAGTATCAAGCAGTTTGAAGTTTGAAAAGCGGCGGTTCATTTCAACCCTATTTTCAAGGAGCAACCAGCATGAATACTGATTTCCAAAACCAATCGGTGATTGATGTACTGCCCAATAATGGTGCCGTATCGCCCTCGAGCTATGCCGGATTCTGGCGGCGCTTGATTGCCTATGCGATTGACTCATTGATCATTGGCGTGCCGTTGATGGTGATCGGTCGGATGTTTGGCTGGGTGACATTGGAGCAGACGGCGAACAGCGCTGAGGCGTACACGACGTCGGATGGATTTACCCTGTTTGCGGGGGTGGTGGCGACCTTGTATTTTGTGTTGATGGAGTCGTCAGATAAACAAGCGACTTTTGGCAAAAGCGTGTTCGGCCTGCGCGTGACCAATATGCAGGGTGGGCGAATCAGCTTGGGTCAGGCATTCATCCGCTATTTTGGTAAATTTTTGTCGGTCATAACTTTGTACATCGGTTTCATGATGGCCGGCTGGACGGAAAAAAAGCAGGCTTTGCACGATAAGTTGGCGGGGACGTTGGTGGTGCGTCGCTAAAATCATGACAGCATTACTGTGAATAAAACAAAGGACAGCTAAGCTGTCCTTTGTTGTTGGCGTGGCAAATGGTATTACGCCATCACGGCGGCAAACGCGTCGGCAACGTAATCGACATTGCCGCTGTTCAGACCGGCCACGCACATACGGCCTGATTTGACCAGATACACGGCAAATTCTTCGCGCAGGCGATCGACTTGCTCCGGTGACAGACCGGTGTAGCTGAACATACCGCGTTGTTTGATCAAGTATGAAAAGTCTTTACCGGCGATTTTTGCAGTCAATACGTCGTACAGTTTTTGACGCATGGCTTTGATGCGGTCACGCATTTCGTTCACTTCGCCTTCCCAGAGGGCGCGCAGTTCAGTTTCGTTGACGACATTTGCGGTTACGGTAGCGACGTGATACGCAGGGCTGGAGTACATTTTGCGGATGGTCAGTTTCAATTGACCCAATACGCGCTCGGCTTCTTCGGCATTGACACACACCGCTGACAAGCCACCCGCACGCTCGCCGTAGTACGACAGGTTTTTCGAGAACGAGTTGCTGGTGAAGAAGCTCAGGCCCGATTCGGCAAACAGGCGGATGGCGTAGGCGTCCTCTTCAATGCTGTCGCCGAAACCTTGGTAGGCGATGTCCATGAATGGAATCAAGCCGCCTTCTTTGATGACAGGAACCAGGGCTTGCCATTGCTCTTTCGACAAGTCCACACCGGTCGGGTTGTGGCAGCATGGGTGCAGCAACACCATGGAGTTTTTCGGCATGGCTTTGAGCGCAGCAACCATCTCATCGAATTTCACGCCGCCGCTCACAGCGTCGTAATACGGATAAGTTTTGACGGTGAAACCTGCGGCTTCGAAAATCGCGCGGTGGTTATCCCACGTCGGATCGGATACATACATATCCGCATCAGGGAAGTAGCGCTTCAGGAAGTCCGCACCCACGCGCAATGCGCCGGATGCGCCGACGGTTTGCACCGTTGCCACGCGTTTTTCCGCCAATACATTGCTGTTGGCGCCAAACAGGAGATTTTGGCAGGCGGTGCGGTATGCGGCCAGACCTTCCATCGGCAGGTACGGACGCGGCTCCAAGTGCTGTGCCAACGCCGTTTCGGCTTTCACCACCGATGGCAATAAAGGCAAGCGGCCTTGATCGTCATAATAAATACCAATCCCCAGATTCACTTTGGTTTCGCGCGGATCTTTTTTAAAGGTTTCTACGAGGGATAAAATCGGGTCGCCAGCATAGGCATCAACGTGTTCAAACATCATGTGCTCTCATCAGGTTTAAGGAAAAATAACAATTCATTATACCTAGGTTTGTACCGGCTTTGAAGCAAAAAATGCGATAAAACAGTGGAAAATCAGGATGTTGTATTGGCAGTGTTTTGATGGCGGAGTATTGGGCGGTATTGAAATTTGACCGCGGTGATACAATATACCGTTAAACAAAGGATTTTTATGAGCACGCAAATCATCACTTACCCAAACTCGCCGTTTGAGCTGCACCAGCCGTTTGCACCGGCGGGCGATCAGCCGACGGCGATTGCTTCTTTGGTCGAGGGCATCAACGATGGTTTGAGTTTTCAGACGCTGTTGGGCGTGACCGGTTCGGGTAAAACTTATACGATGGCGAATGTGATTGCGCAGACCGGCCGACCGGCGCTGGTGCTGGCGCCAAACAAGACCCTCGCGGCGCAGTTGTACTCGGAAATGCGCGAGTTTTTTCCGAACAATGCGGTGGAGTATTTCGTCTCCTACTACGATTATTATCAGCCCGAGGCGTATGTGCCGCAGCGGGATTTATTTATTGAAAAAGATTCGGCGATCAACGAACACATTGAGCAAATGCGCCTATCGGCGACCAAAAGTCTGCTGGAGCGGCGCGATACCATCATTGTGGGTACCGTTTCGTGCATCTATGGGATCGGTAATCCGCAGGAATACCACCGCATGATTTTGATCGTGCGCGAGAATGACAAAATTCCGCAACGTGAGATTATCCGCCAGTTGGCAGCGATGCAGTACAACCGCAATGAGCTGGATTTTGCGCGTGGGACTTTTCGCGTACGGGGCGACACGATTGATATTTTCCCCGCCGAGCACGCCGATTTGGCGGTTCGTTTGAGCATGTTTGACGATGAAATCGAGTCGATCCAGTTGTTTGACCCGCTGACCGGAAAAGTGGTGCAAAAAGTGCCGCGCTTCACGATTTACCCCTCGTCGCACTACGTCACGCCGCGCGACACGGTGCTGCGCGCGGTGGAGGCGATTAAGGATGAGCTGCGCGACCGATTGAAATTTTTTCACGCCAATGGCCGATTGGTAGAGGCTCAGCGTTTGGAGGAGCGCACGCGCTTTGATCTGGAGATGCTGGCGCAGGTGGGCTTTTGCAAAGGGATTGAGAACTATTCGCGCCATTTGTCAGGCACGCAGCCGGGCGAACCGCCGCCGACTTTGATTGATTATTTACCCAAAGACGCCTTGATGTTTTTGGACGAATCGCACGTTATGGTGGGGCAATTGGGCGCGATGTATAAAGGCGATCGCTCGCGCAAGGAAAATCTGGTCGATTATGGTTTTCGTCTGCCGTGTGCGCTGGACAATCGCCCGCTGAAATTCGAGGAGTTTGAAGGCAAAATGCGCCAAGCGGTGTTTGTTTCGGCCACGCCTGCGAACTATGAAAAAGAGAAAGCCGATGCGGTGGCTGAGCAAGTCGTGCGTCCGACCGGCTTGGTCGATCCGCAAATTCAGGTGCGTCCGGCAAGTACGCAGATTGACGACGTATTGAGCGAGATTCGCATTCGCGTTGGCTTGGGGGAGCGTGTGCTGATCACCACGCTGACCAAGCGCATGGCGGAGGATTTAACCGATTATCTGAATGACAACGGGGTGAAAGTGCGCTATTTGCACTCGGATATTGACACCGTGGAGCGGGTAGAAATCATTCGCGATTTGCGTTTGGGCGAATTCGATGTGCTGGTGGGGATTAACCTGCTGCGTGAGGGCTTGGATATTCCGGAGGTGTCGCTGGTGGCGATTTTGGATGCGGATAAAGAGGGCTTTTTGCGTTCGGAGCGCTCGTTGATTCAGACCATCGGGCGTGCGGCGCGGAATATTCATGGTACGGCGATTTTATACGCCGATAAAATCACCGATTCGATGCAGCGCGCGATGGATGAAACGGAGCGCCGCCGCAATAAACAGATCACGTTCAATAAAGAACACGGCATCACGCCGAAGGGTGTGCAAAAACGTGTCAAAGACATTATTGACGGCGTGTACAACGATGCGAAGAAAAAAATTGATAAGCCACGTCAACCGAATCGAACGGACGGACGTTTTGACCAGCTGAGCGAGGTTCAATTGGGCAAGGAGATTGTGAAGCTTGAGAAGCAAATGCTTGATTTGGCTAAGAATTTAGAGTTTGAGCAAGCCGCAAAAACTCGAGATTTGATTCATGAGCTTAAATCAAGACTATTTGGATCATGATTTGCAATCGAATCGTATGAATCAAAAGATACAAATAATTTTTGATTTGTTTCTTAATATTTAAACGATTACCGATACCCTGAATCTTATTCGATAAATGCGCCGTTTTGCCAATCTTTAGGAGGACAATATGCGCTTTGAGATGGTCAACTCAGACTCAACAAAAACAAAAATTTTGTTTGTATGTACCGGAAATATCTGCCGCTCGCCTGTTGCACAAGCGATTTTACAAAAAAAATTGATTCAATCCGGAGACACTGAAAAAGTATACGTCGACTCAGCGGGCACGCATAGCTGTCATGTCGGTGAAAAAGCCGATTCGCGCAGTCAGCATTCAGCCGCATTTCGCGGCTATAGCCTGATTGGGCACAGCGCTCGTCAGATCGCGCCAGAGGATTTTGAGCGCTTCGATTTGATTTTGGCGATGGACTGGAAAAACCTGCGTCGGTTGCAAAGCATGGCGCCGGAGCATTGTCGTCATAAAATCGAGCTGATCATGCGCTATGCGCAAAACTACGATGATGCCGAAGTACCTGATCCGTATTATTCCGATCAAGCTGTTTTTAATTTGGTGGTGGAATACGTTGAAGATGCGGTCAATGGCCTGATGGATTCGGTTTTGCGACGCATTGCCCAAGCGGCGTAGCGCTTTACTCCGGCGTTGTGCCACATCGCCACTTTTGGGAGAGGGTGGCCATGAAAATAATTGACGAAAGACTGTAGCGTTAGCGCTCAGTCTTTTTCTTTGTGTGAAAGCGATTACATTGTTCTCCGGATTGTTGCGAGTAAATAGCTCAATCGATAAAAAATTTCACTTTTCCATCATAAATGCCCTTGAAATCCATTTTCCTGTCGCTATCTATTGAACAAGGCGTGGTGAAGGGGCTTTGAAGTAACAACAGCCATTCAACACAACGAAAAAATTTAATTGGCAGAATGGAGAAATTCAAAATGGGAAAAATTATTGGTATTGACTTGGGTACAACCAACTCATGCGTTTCCATCATGGAAGGCAACACCCCGAAAGTAATTGAAAACGCTGAAGGTGCGCGCACGACGCCCTCAATCATTGCGTATGTGGACGACGGTGAAATCTTGGTCGGCGCTTCGGCCAAGCGTCAAGCCGTGACCAATCCGAAAAACACTTTGTATGCGATCAAACGCTTGATCGGTCGTCGTTTTGAAGACAAAGAAGTACAAAAAGACATCGAGCAAATGCCGTTTGAGATCATCAAAGCGGATAACGGCGATGCTTGGGTGCAAGTGCGTGACCAAAAATTGGCACCACCGCAAATCTCTGCGGAAGTGTTGCGCAAGATGAAAAAAACCGCCGAAGATTACCTCGGCGAGCCTGTCACCGAAGCGGTGATTACCGTTCCGGCGTACTTCAATGACGCGCAACGTCAAGCGACCAAAGACGCAGGCCGCATTGCCGGTCTGGATGTGAAACGCATTATCAATGAGCCGACTGCGGCCGCATTGGCCTTTGGCTTGGATAAAAAAGAAGGCGGCGATCGCAAAATCGCAGTGTATGACTTAGGTGGCGGTACATTTGACGTGTCTATCATCGAAATCGCTGACGTGGATGGCGAAAAGCAATTTGAAGTATTGGCGACCAACGGCGATACATTCCTTGGCGGTGAAGACTTTGACCAACGCATCATTGGCTACTTGATCGACGAGTTCAAAAAAGAGCAGGGCGTGGACTTGTCCAAAGATGTATTGGCTTTGCAACGCTTGAAAGAAGCGGCTGAAAAAGCCAAGATCGAATTGTCATCGTCTGCGCAAACCGAAATCAATTTGCCGTACATCACGGCCGATGCGAGCGGTCCCAAACACATGGCGATCAAAATCACCCGTGCGAAACTCGAAGCGTTGGTGGAAGACTTGGTGCAACGCACCATCGAGCCATGCCGTGTGGCATTGAAAGACGCGGGTTTGAAAGTATCCGACATCGACGACGTGATTTTGGTTGGTGGTCAAAGCCGTATGCCAAAAGTGCAAGAAAAGGTCAAAGAATTCTTTGGCAAAGAAGCGCGCAAAGACATCAACCCGGACGAAGCGGTTGCGGTCGGTGCGGCGATTCAAGGTCAGGTTCTCGGCGGTGGCCGTACCGACGTACTGTTGCTCGACGTCACACCATTGTCCCTCGGTATCGAAACCATGGGCGGTGTGATGACCAAAATGATCAACAAAAACACCACGATTCCGACCAAGTTCAGCCAAGTGTACTCAACAGCGGAAGACAACCAACCGGCAGTAACGGTCAAAGTCTACCAAGGTGAGCGCGAAATGGCGGTACACAACAAACTGCTGGGCGAGTTCAATTTGGAAGGCATCGCACCTGCACCACGCGGTGTGCCACAAATTGAAGTGACTTTCGATATTGACGCGAACGGCATTTTGCACGTACACGCCAAAGACAAAGGCACAGGCAAAGAGAACAAGATCACCATTAAAGCGAACTCCGGTTTGTCCGACGACGAAATCCAGCAAATGATCAAAGACGCTGAAATGAACGCCGAAGAGGACAAAAAGGCACGCGAATTGGTGGATGCGAAAAACTCAGCCGACGCCTTGGTTCACTCAACCAAAAAATCATTGGAAGAGTACGGCGAAAAAGTTGGCGCAGACGAGAAAGCCAAAATCGAAGAAGCTTTGAAAGCCTTGGAAGAAGTCATCCCGACCGGCACTAAGGAAGAAATCGAAGCCAAAACCGAAGAACTGGCCAAAGTTTCGCAAAAACTGGGCGAAGCCATCTACGCGGATATGCAAGCCAAAGCGCAAGCAGAGCAAGGCGCCGCCGATGAACAGTCAGGTGGTCCGCAAGCGGCAGATGTGGTTGATGCTGACTTTAAAGAAGTGAAAAAAGACTAAATCGACGATTGTTAGTCGGATAGAAACAGCCCACGCGAAAGCGTGGGCTGTGTTTTTATACATTCACACAGAATGCATTTTTGAGGGCTTACTGGCTATTACCACGCCAATAGGTCTCACTGACCTGTGCGCTTTGGTTGAGCAAACGCGCCATGATGAAAAAAAGGTCGGAGCAGCGGTTGAGGTATTTCAGGCTGGCTTCGTTTAGGGGTTCGAGTTGGTTCAGCGTGACCAGACTTCGTTCGGCGCGGCGGGCAACGCTGCGGCAGACGTGTGCTTGTGTGGCGCTGCGTGTGCCCGAAGGTAGGATGAATTCTTTGAGCGGCGGTAGTTGCGCATTGGCGTTCTCGGCCCAGCATTCGATGTGTTCGAGCGCACCCGCGCGCAAAAAGCTCATGCCCGGTACGGCCAGCTCGGAGCCGATTTCAAATAGGTGGTGTTGAACTTTATCCAGCACCGTGTCGAGTGCTTGTTCGAACCCCGATTCGAGCGATGTGTTGAGGCTTTGTCGCAGCACACCGATGTGGGAGTTCAACTCGTCCACGTCACCCATCGCCATAAAGCGGGGGTGTGATTTGGGCAGACGCGTGCCGTCGGCGAGCGACGAGGTACCGTCGTCGCCGGTGCGGGTAATGATTTGGTTCAGACGTTCATTCATGGCTGGTCAAGCCAATCAGTCGCGGAAGTTGTCAAAGGTCAGCGGCAGATCGCTGATGTCTTTGCGCAGCAGAGCCATGACCGCTTGCAGGTCGTCGCGTTTCGCGCCGGAGACGCGCACGGCGTCGCCTTGAATGGAGGCTTGAACTTTGATTTTAGAGTCTTTGATGAGCTTAACGATTTTTTTCGCGTCGTCCGAGGCCACGCCATTTTTGACTTTGATGATTTGTTTGACTTTGTCGCCGCCGATTTTTTGTACATCTTCTTCGACGAGGAAACGTACGTCTACATTGCGTTTGGCGCATTTGTTGCGCAGGATGTCGAGTACTTGGCCGAGCTGAAACTCGGAGTCGGCAAAGGCGGTTAATTCGAATTCTTTTTGTTCCACGCGTGCATCGGAGCCTTTGAAGTCAAAACGACCGGTGATTTCTTTGTTGCTTTGGTCTACAGCGTTGCGCAGTTCGACGGAGTCGGCTTTGAGTACGGTATCGAATGAGGGCATGTTTTCTCCTAATCTGTACGGGAATGGTTCGTGAAATAATGCTCAAATTATACCCGATAGCCTTATAATGCGGGCTGATAAGTTTTGACGGCAGCAATTGAAAATAATGATAAACGGGCATTTTACAAACACTCATTCAGCACCCATTCAGATTGAGCACGGCGTGGATTTGACCGCGTATAACACGATGGGTTTTTCGGTGCGCGCGCATGATTATGTCGGTATTAGCGATTGGGCGGCGTTTTTCGAATGGTGGCACGCGCCGGCGCAAGCGAACCTGCACGCGCGGCCACGATTCATTCTCGGTGGTGGCAGTAATTTGGTGTTGACCCAGGATCTCGCGGCGCTGGTTGTGCATTTGCAAACCAAAGGCATTCACGAAGTACGGCGCGATGCCACGCATGTCTGGTGTGAGGTGGCGGCAGGCGAGTCGTGGCATGATTGGGTGATGTACACGGTGGCACAGGGCTGGGCGGGTATTGAAAATCTTGCGCTGATTCCGGGGACGGTCGGTGCGTGTCCTGTGCAGAATATTGGCGCGTATGGTCTGGAAGCGGGACAGGCGATTGAGTATGTGACGGTGCTGGACTTTGCCGATGGGCAGATGCGACGACTGTCGGCGCAGGAGTGCGTTTTTGCTTACCGCGATAGTATTTTTAAACATGCCCAACACGCAGGACAGGCTCGCTATTTGATCGCGTCGGTGTGTTTTAAATTGCAGCATGATTTGTCTGATTGGCGCGCGACCTTGGGCTATGGTGATGTTGCACAACGGGTAGCGGAGCGCGCTTCTGGACGCGAAATAAGTCCTGCAGACGTGGCGCAGGCGGTAATCGCCATTCGTCAAAGCAAATTGCCCGACCCGAAAGTATTGGGCAATGCGGGCAGTTTCTTTAAAAATCCGGTGGTGTTCGAGCCGCTGGCAAAAGCATTGAAAGAGCAGCACGCGTCTTTGCCATGCTATCCGATGAGCAATGGCATGGTGAAGCTGGCGGCTGGTTGGCTGATTGAGCAAGCCGGTTGGAAAGGCTTTCGCTCGCCGGACGGCCACGTCGGGGTCTATGACAAGCAGGCTTTGGTGCTGGTGCATCATGGCGGGGGCTCGGGTGCGCAACTCATGCAATTGGCTCAGCAAATTGCTGCCGATGTGCAGCAAAAATTCGGTGTGCTCATAGAGCCGGAGCCGATCGTTCTCTGAGTGATTTCTCCCTGTTTTGTTCTATTGCGCTGCACCGTTGATGTATTTTGTGCTGATCTGACACAATCTCCCGTGTTCAACCCGCTTATAATGCATCCTGATCAGTGCAAATGGTGAAATGGTTTGCTCGCAAGTGTGTTTTCGCTTTGATGAGTTAGCCAATTTTGCCAAGCGCTTTAAGATCACATACAGGGAGAATACCGTGAATCAAACCATGATTCAATATTTCCACTGGTACACACAGGCGGATGCATCGCTTTGGCAAGAGGTGGCGGAGCAAGCGGGCTACTTGGCGGACTTGGGCATTACGCTGGCGTGGCTGCCACCGGCCTACAAGGGCAGTGAGGGGCAAAATTCGGTCGGTTACGACGTCTATGACTTGTTTGATTTGGGTGAGTTTGAGCAAAAGGGTAGCGTTGCGACCAAGTACGGCACGAAAGAACAATACCAACATGCCGTTCACTGTTTACGCGAAAAAGGGGTCGGCGCGGTTGTCGATATTGTGCTCAATCACAAGGCGGGTGGCGACGAGCTGGAGCAGTTTCAAGTGGTTAAAGTTGATCCTGAAAATCGTGACGTGGCGCTGTCCGATCCGTATGAAATACGCGGCTACACTCAATTCACATTCCCCGGGCGCGGCGATCAATATTCCAATTTCAAATGGGACTATATGTGCTTTTCGGGCGTGGATTATGCCGAAGGTGAAAACGAGCACGCCATTTATCGCATTATGAACGGTCATGGCGACGGCTGGGAAGATGTGGTCGGTGACGAGATGGGAAATTACGACTATTTGATGTTCAGCGATATTGACCACCGCAACGTCGAGGTGCGTAAAGAGCTGAATTACTGGGGTAAATGGTATTACGACCAAATCGGTTTTGCGGGTGTGCGCCTGGATGCGCTCAAACACCAATCGCCAGATTTCTACAAAGAGTGGTTGCAATTGCTGCGCTCCAACACGGGACAAAATCTGTTTGCCGTCGGTGAATACTGGGCGCCCGGAAAATTGGAGTGGCTGGAAGAATACATGAGCGTGACCGAAGGCTGTATGAGTTTATTCGATTGCTCACTGCAATTGCATTTACATACGGCATCGCACAGCGAAGACCCCTACGATCTGCGCACGATTTTTGAGGACACCTTGGTTGGCGTCATGCCGGATAAAGCCGTGACCTTTATCGATAATCACGATACCCAACCTTTGCAGGCGCTCGAAGCACCGGTCGCGTATTGGTTCAAGTCGATTGCTTATGCGCTGATTTTACTGCGTGAGGGTGGCACACCCTGCGTGTTCTATCCCGATTTGTTTGGCGCGCACTACACCGATAAGGGCGGCGATGAGCAGGAGCATGAAATTTTCCTCGATAAGGTTGAAGGCATCGAGGAGCTACTCAAAATCCGTCAGCAGCATGCGTATGGCACGCAGCGGGATTTTTTTGATGAGCCACATTGTATTGGCTGGACGCGCGAAGGTGATGAGACGCATGATGGTTGCGCCGTAGTGGTTAGTAATCACGAGGGCGGTCATCTGTCAATGGAGATTGGACAGCGCTATGCCGGACAGCATTTCTACGATCAATTGGGACACAGCGAGGAGCTTGTCGTAGTGGATGAGGCGGGTTTCGGTGTGTTTTCTGCACCCGCCAAGGGGGTGAGTGTTTGGTTGGTCAAACATAACGCTTAACGATTGGTCTAAATAAAATACCCCGCAAACTGGCGGGGTGTTTTTATTTGTGTGGATGAAGTGGTTTACTGTCCCACGCGTAAGCCATATTGTCCCAACTGCCCCAGTCCGCCTAAGTCCGTGACGTTGGTATACCCCATGCCTTTCAGAGTTTCTGTGGCTATGGCGGAGCGTCGCCCCGAGCGGCAATACAGATAAATTTTTTGATTTTTATCAGGCGCGATTGGCGCGATCTTTTGCTCAATGACATCGTATGGAACCAGAATCGCCTGCGCTGCGTGACCGGCGGCGTATTCGTCGGCAGTGCGTACGTCGATTAAAATCGCTTGTTTATTGTCGATTTCGGTGGCAATGGCGGTGTTGTTGGCTGCAGGAGCTGGATTGCGTCCCGTGTTGGCTTCGCAGGCAGGTAATAAGCTGCAACAGATACTCAATACGACGGTAAAAATACGCTGTTTCATGATGGTGAATGATTTCTTTGAGCTGGTTTGTTCCCAGAAAGAAGGTAAAGGTAGTCGTAATAAAAAACGAGAACTCATGGGTGGGTTCTCGTTTTTTTAGAAGTCTTCCAACTCGGCGCTGATGAATTCTGTGGTTTGCAGATTGTTGTCGCTGGCAAAGTCAAGGAAAAAGCGGTAGGCTTCGGGGCGAATTTTTTCCAAATCGTCGTGGACAATCACGCTTTTAACACCTTCCCAGAGCGTAGGACGAACATATTGTGAGTAAGTGATGTGGTTGTAACCGACGGTATCTCGCTCAAAGCAACGCATCACACCGCACAAGCGCTCGGCCCAGTCGCTGGGGCGAAACGGTTTGCCTTGTTGCGTGATGCCTTTGATAATAATGCCATCTTTGAGTGTCGCCATGGGTTTGTCTCGCGTCTGTTATCGTTGTTTATAGGTAGCTGGATTTTAGCTGGTTTTGTGCCGATTCCAAAGTATTCATCAACAGCATGGTGATGGTCATCGGACCGACACCACCCGGAACTGGGGTGATCGCACCAGCCACTTGGCGTACCCCCTCGTAATCTACGTCACCGCATAGTTTGCCTTCGGCATTGCGGTTCATGCCAACGTCAATCACCACTGCACCTTCGCGCACCATGTCGGCGGTGAGAATGTTGATTCGACCAACGGCGGCGACAATGATGTCGGCGTTGCGCGTGTGTGCGGCCAAATCACGGGTTTTGGAGTTGCAGATGGTGACGGTCGCACCAGCTTGCAACAGCATCATGGCCATGGGTTTGCCCACGATATTGGATGCGCCGATCACCACGGCATTTGCACCCCATACCGGAACTTTGTGGTATTCGAGCATTTTCATCACGCCATACGGCGTGCAGGCGCGCAGACGCGGCTGCCCGGTCATGAGTGCGCCGGCGTTGATCAGGTGAAATCCGTCTACGTCTTTGGCAGGAGCGATGGCTTCGAGTACCGCGTGCTCGTTGATGTGTTTGGGCAGCGGCAGTTGAACCAGGATGCCGTGAATGTCGGGGTTGTGATTGAGTTCTTGAATGCGTTGCAATAGTTTGGCCTCAGTCAAATCGGCCGGATAGCGATCCAAGGAGGAATACATGCCGACGGCTTCGCAGGCTTTGACCTTGTTGCGCACGTACACCTGCGAGGCGGGATTGTCACCGACCAAAATCACCGCCAGACCTGGACGAACGCCTTGTTCGATCAGTTGGTCAACACGGATTTTGATTTCATCTTGTGTTGCGCTGGCAATCGCTTTGCCATCGATAATGGTCGCGCTCATGACATCCTTCGTTCTATCAATTTTAACTGACCGTATTATATCATTGTCCTTATGGGTTTTCTATGGCTGTGGGGCTGTTTCGGGGAATTGTGAATGGATTTGTGCGGGGGCGCTTGAATTGGCTTGAATTGGTCAAAGGTTCTTGTACAATGCCTCCATTGTATATGTGTGATTTTTTTGAAAGCGTTTATGGCCAATCAATTTTATCCATTGCTGGCGCGGCTCGGGATTTGTTTGGGTGTTGTGTGTGCTGCACCCGTGTGGGCGCAGGCGGATGCGGATACCACTCAGACGGAGCGCTCGGTTAGCGCCATAGAAATGGCTCAGTCAACTTTGCCCACGCAGGTTAGCAAAGAGGATTTTTTAAATGCGTTGGCGCAAGCGGTGCCGAGCAGTCATGCGTCGTTTTACGTGCAGGCGGTGAATGAAAAAACGCCCTTGTTGGCGATCAATGTGCAACGCGCCCAAAATCCGGCATCGGTGGTGAAACTGGTGACCTCATTCGCGGCCTTGCAAAAATTTGGTGCGAGTTATCAGTGGCACACGCGCTTACTGTCACAAAGTGCGCCCGACTCAAACGGCGCTGTGAATTCGCCGCTGTTGCTCAAAGGTGCGGGTGATCCGCAACTGGTGATTGAGCGTTTGGATGATTTGGTTGGACAGTTGAAAAATCGTGGCGTGCGTCAATTGAATGCGCCGTTGTGGGTTGATCGCTCGGCTTTTTCGCCGTCCAACCAGAACCCGGGTGATTTTGACGGCGAACCGTCGTTGCCGTATAACGCACTGCCGGATGCGGCGCTACTCAATTTTCACGCTTTGAGTTTTCAGTTTGAACCCGCCACGGCGAAAGTGCGCATGGTGCCGTGGCTGGATGGTTTTAATCTGAGCAACCGTGTGCGTTTTGTCGAAGGCGATTGCCCGGCCAATGGCTGGAAAAGCACAGTCAATCTGAGTGTGATGGGTTATTCGGCGGTGATTGGCGGGGTGTATTACTCCGGCTGCGGTGAGCAGCAGTGGCATGTACATGCATACCAGCTCACGGCAAATGATTATGCGCGCGGTGTATTTGGCGCGTTGTTCAAAGGATATGCGAATCTGGATGTGGCAAGCTGCACCGTCGATCGGATTTGGGACAAGATGTTGCAACGCTGGCATGACTGTTTCGCACCGACCATCGTTTGGACACAAAATCAGGTACAAGAAGCGGCGAATGTCGATAACACAGCGAATTGGCAAACCTTGGCCAGCGTCGCTTCGCCGCCGTTATCCGCCATGCTCAAGGACATGAATTTTTACAGCAATAATGTCATGGCGCGGCAAATTTATCTGAATTTGTCCCAGCAGGAGCATCGTCCGGCGAGTTTGGAGCAAAGCGCACAGGAAGCGCATCGAATTTTGCAGTCGGTCGGCCTGAGTGATCGCAGTTTGGTTATGGGCAATGGTTCCGGTTTGTCGCGCGCCACACGTGTGAGTGCGCAGGAGTTGGGTAATATCCTGGTGCTGGCCAGTCAGAACCCCGCGTTTTATGCCAGTTTGCCGCGCATTGGGTTGGAAGGAACGGTTAAAAACCGTCTGCTTGATACCGATATGGTTGGGCGTGGGCGGATGAAAACCGGTACGCTCAATGATGTGCGGGCGATTGCCGGCTACATTGACGGTCGCAGTGGCAAACGCTACGCGGTGGTGTCGATTTTTGATCATCCGAATGCACAAACCGCTGCCGGTAAACGGGCGCATGATTTATTCATGCAGTGGGTGGGCGAGCAATAATTTTTCCTTGGGTTCTGCCTTGATGGGTGATGTGGCGCTGAAGCGAGTGACCGAATCGAGCGTCGAAAATAAAAGGCTATATCAATGGATATGACGACGATTTCATTTGACATGAAAGTTTCACTTTAATTGCCTATGATGGCT
The DNA here is from genome assembly GCF_055380425.1 of Puribacter membranae. NCBI lineage: Bacteria > Pseudomonadati > Pseudomonadota > Betaproteobacteria > Burkholderiales > Burkholderiaceae > Puribacter > Puribacter membranae. The sequence goes on along the minus strand of NZ_AP040167.1, from coordinate 938,991 downwards.
AAAAGTCTTCTGCCTCGCCACACAAAAAAATTTTATTTTCTTGAATTTTTGAGGCTTGGATCAGGCAAATATAAGGCCAATAGGCGGTACGCTTGATAAATCAAGCATCTTGCCTATTTTTCAATGTGTTTGCCAAAGTACCTATGGCGGAATTTATCGCCCTGTAACTGGTTTCTTTGTGCAATGAGCGTATAATCGAGGGTTGTTAACCGGTGTATTATTATTTTTAGATGAAGTGAATATCATGAGTGATGTAGCAATTACCACGAGTCTATTGTCCTTGGCGGCGGTGTTGGGTTTGTGGTTGGGGCAGTTAAAAGTCAAGGGCGTTGGTCTGGGTATCGGTGGTGTGCTGTTCGGTGGCATTTTGATCGGTCACTTCACCAAAAAATACGGCTTGGAACTGGAAGCGCATACCATGCACTTTATCCAAGAGTTCGGCTTGATTTTGTTTGTCTATACCATCGGTATTCAGGTCGGTCCGGGCTTTTTCTCCTCGCTCAAAAAATCGGGCTTAAAGCTGAATTTATTGGCCTTGATGATTGTGGCGTTGGGTTCTTTATCCGTGGTGGCGCTGTATTTGGTGATGGATTTGCCATTGCCTGTGATTTTGGGGATTTACTCCGGTGCCGTGACCAATACGCCATCTCTCGGTGCGGGACAGCAGATTCTGGCTGAGTTGGGCTTGAAAAACAGCACCGAGATTATGGGTATGGCGTATGCGATGGCCTATCCATTCGGTATTTGCGGGATTTTGTTAAGCTTTTGGCTGATTCGCTTGTTCTTCAAGGTCAATATTGAACACGAACACGCGCAGTTTGAAAAGCAATCGGGCAATGACAAAGAAGCCTTAAATACGATCAATGTCCGCATCACCAATCCGAATATGGATGAGCTGAAAATCCGTGATATTCCGGGGTTTGAGGGCAACAATGTGATTTGCTCGCGTCTGAAACGCCGTGGCGAATTGATTTTGCCCAGTGCCGATACGCAGGTACAAATGGGCGATATCGTGCATTTGGTCGGCGATCAGCGCTATATCCGTCGCGTGCAATTGGTATTGGGGCAGTTGGTGGATGAGTCTCTAACCACCAAGGGCACGACTTTGCGCTCGGTTCGTGTGGTGGTGACGCACGAAAGCGCATTTGGTAAAAAAATCAGTCAGCTCAGAGAGCACGATGTCGTGGTTTCTCGCTTGAACCGTGCGGGTATCGAACTGGTGCCGACGGGCGACATGACTTTGCAATTTGGTGACGTACTCAATCTGGTGGGCGAAACAGAGGCGATTGATGCGGTGGTTGAAATTGTCGGTAACGCGCAGAAAAAATTGCAACAAGTACAAATGCTGCCAGTGTTCATCGGTATTTTGCTCGGTGTCTTGCTCGGCTCTATTCCGATTGCCATTCCGGGTATGCCGGTACCTCTGAAATTGGGTTTGGCAGGCGGCCCGTTAATTGTGGCGATTATCCTGTCGCGTATCGGTACCATCGGCAAGTTTTATTGGTTTATGCCGCCGAGTGCCAACTTGGCCTTGCGTGAGATCGGTATTGTGCTGTTCTTGGCGGTGGTTGGGTTGAAAGCGGGCGGTGGATTCTTCGATACGCTGATTCATGGTGAAGGTATTAAGTGGTTGGCCATCGGTATGATTATTACCTTGGTTCCACTGATGATCACCGGCGTGGTGGCGCGCGTGTATGGCAAATTGAATTACCTGACGCTCAGCGGGCTTTTGGCTGGTTCTATGACCGATCCACCGGCTTTGGCATTCGCCACCTCGATCAAAGAGGAAAGCGGTGCGGCGGCTCTGGCTTACTCAACCGTCTATCCGCTGGTGATGTTTACGCGCATTATCTCGCCGCAGTTGTTGGCCATATTGTTGTGGGCAATCAAATAGCGACGCGTCAATCAAGCGATTAAAAAATGGCTGATTCCAACGAATCAGCCATTTTTCATGGGGCAGTCAATATAACGGTTATTCTGCTGTCAAATCAATTTTCAGCGCGCTTTCCAGTCGTTCAAGCACCGTGTCGCGTCCCAAAATCTGAATCACGCTGTCCAATGACGGACTTTGAATTTGTCCGAGCACAATCGCGCGCAATGGGCGGCCAAAGTTCGGCATTTTCAATTCGTGTTTGGCCAAGGTGGCTTGAATCAAGTCATGAATCGCTGCCTTTTCCCACGCGACGGTTTTTAGCTGCTCGGTGAAATCGGCAATCGCAGGGCGATTCGCTGCGTTTAAATGACTGGTAATCAAAATGTGATTCGAGGTGTACGGCAAATAAAAGGTTTCAATCGCATCGACCAAATCATTGAGTGTTTCCGCGCGGGATTTAAACAACTCAACCCACGCCGCCAACGATGCATCGTCAATCGGCAAACTGTGCGCGTAGTCGTGCAAACGTCGTTCCAAACGCGGCTTGAGCAGTGCGCACAGTTCATTGAGCGGTTTTTGATTGATGTAATGGTTGTTCAGCCAATTGAGCTTTTTCGGGTCCCATTGCGCCGGAGAGTTGGACAGATTGGTCAGGTCAAACCATTCGATGAACTGCGCGCGGCTGAAAATTTCATCATCGCCATGCCCCCAGCCCAGACGCGCCAAATAATTGCACAAGGTTTCAGGCAAATAGCCCAAACGCTCGTAGTCCATCACGGCGGTGGCATTGCTGCGTTTGGACAGCTTTTTGCCGTCCGGCCCGAGAATCATCGGGATGTGGCCGTACTGCGGCAATGGAGCGCCGAGCGCGGACAGTACATTGATTTGTTTGGGGGTATTGCCCACATGGTCGTCGCCGCGAATCACATGCGTGATGCCCATGTCCCAATCGTCCACCACGACACAGAAATTATAGGTCGGCGTGCCATCGGCGCGGGCGATAATCCAGTCGTCCAGCTCAACGTTGTTGATGGCGATTTCGCCTTTGACCACGTCATTCCAGACCACCGCGCCATCTAAGGGGTTTTTGAAGCGCACCACCGGTTGAATACCTTCGGGAATTGCGGGCAAGGTTTTGCCTGCTTCCGGTCGCCATAGACCGTTGTACTTGGTGCGTTCGCCGTTGGCTTCCTGCTGTGCACGCATCTGCTCCAGCTCCTCTTTCGAGCAGTAGCAGTGGTAGGCCGTGCCGTTGGCCAGCATCTGCGCGATCACTTCACGATAGCGATCCATGCGCTGCATTTGATAGTACGGGCCGTCGTCGTGGTGCAAATCCAGCCATGCCATCGCATTCAAAATTTCCGCCACGTTTTCCGGTGTGGAGCGCTCTACGTCCGTATCCTCGATGCGCAGGACAAAAGTGCCGCCGAAATGGCGCGCCAATGCCCAGCTGTACAGTGCGGTACGCGCACCGCCGATGTGCAAGGCACCGGTTGGGCTGGGGGCAAATCGGGTGCGAACGGCGCTGGTTGCGGCTTGATTGGCTGAGGTATTCATAAAATCGACTTTCGGTAATAAGTTCAGGCGCGCATTATAAACGACGCGGCTTTTTTGAGCCAGTTTTGGCGTCATTTTGCCGATTCGGCGCGGGAAATTGTTTGTGTAGAGGAGTATTTTTTATGGCGTTTATGCGGTGATTAGTCATATTTCTATTTACTCTTTGCGATAAAATAACACAATTTACTGAACGATTGTGCGTAAATAGGCACGAGCGGTGATACAAAGATCGGGTGAAACGCATGACGATGTTTTTAACTTTGCGCTTGGAGAACGAGCAGGCGACAGAGCAATTGGCGCAAAAATTCGCGCGCGTATTGCGCGCGGGCGAACTGGTATTTTTGTCCGGCGATTTGGGCGCAGGAAAAACCACGTTCACGCGTCATCTGATTCGTGCGCTCGGCTTGAACACGCGGGTAAAAAGCCCGACCTATACCTTGCTTGAGAGCTATGACCTACCCGAATCTGCACCGGCGCGTACTTTGCATCATTTTGATTTGTATCGGCTGTCCGACCCGCGCGAGTGGTATTCGGCCGGATTTGAAGAAACTTTGTCGGACAACAGCATTGTCGTGATCGAGTGGGCGGACAAGGCGCAAGGCGCTTTGCCCAAACCCGATTGGCGCATACATTTGACGCATGATGAGCCGTTGGACGAGTTAAATGATGGCTTGGATGATGGTTTGGGTGATGAGTTGGCTGCCAATTCCGCACGACTGGCAAACGAGATGAGCTTTTTCGATGTGCCACGCTTTGTGGTGATCGAAGCGGTGGGTGAACACGCGGTGCGAACGATTGCGGCACTGCGTTGAATTTGTTGATATTTTGGGTTATTTTTGCCCGATTTTGCGCCATTTGTATGCAAATGGTTTCATAAAGATGGTGCGAGAGGCCGTAAAATCATTGACAAATGCACGAAATTTTTACAGACTGACGACTTGTCAGTGAATGACTTGTTAATATTTCGGTTGCACGGTTACATTTTGATAATGTACGGCTAAGAGTAAAATTTTTCTAAAGGAGAAAAACATGAGGTACGAACTGAAACTGGGCGTTTTAACGGCGGCAGTGGCTTTGGCATTGGGCTTGACCGCCTGTGGCGGTGGCGAGAAAAAAGCCGAGGGCAAAGCAGCCGGTGGTGCAGTGGCGACTTTACCTGCGAATAAAACCACGCTGGTGATTAACAACGGCACGGAAGTGGAAACATTAGACCCGCATAAAGCCAGTGGCGTACCTGAAGCCAATGTATTGCGTCAATTGCTCGAGGGTTTGGTTGTGACAGGCAAAGATGGCAAAACCGCGCCGGGCGTAGCGACCTCATGGGAAAACAAAGAATTTAAAGTATGGACGTTTAAGCTGCGTGACAATGCCAAATGGAGCAACGGCGATCCGGTGACAGCCGAAGACTTCGTGTATAGCTGGCGTCGTGTGGTTGATCCGAAAACCGCTTCGCCATACGCCAGCTATTTGGCTGATAACTCCGTTGTCAATGCGCAAGCGATTATTGATGGTAAAGCCAAGCCAGAAAGCTTGGGCGTGAAAGCGATTGACGCTCACACTCTGGAAGTGACTTTGAGTGATCCTGTTCCGTATTTTGTCGATACATTGGTTCACACCTCCGTATCTCCGGTTCATAAAGCCACGGTAGAAAAAGGCGGCGAGAAATGGACTCAAGCGGGCAGCTTCGTTGGCAATGGTGCTTATAACTTGAAAGAATGGGTGGTGAATAGCAAGCTGGTAGTAGAACGCAATAAGAACTACTGGAACGATGCTGCGACTCAAATCAACCAAGCCGAGTTTTTACCGATCCAAGAAGAAACAACCGATGTGAACCGCTTTAAAGCAGGTGAAATCGACATCACGCATAATGCTTTGCCGACCGATATGTTCGCACAGTTGAAAACCGAGTTGGGTGATCAAGTACACGTGAATCCATCATTGTGTACTTACTATTACGAAATGAATACCAAGAAAGCGCCGTTTGATAATCCGAAGGTACGTCGTGCTTTATCAATGGCTTTGGATCGTGACGTGATCACCGAAAAAGTAATGCAGCAAGGTCAAGCATCAGCTTATGGTTTCACGCCGCCATTCGCTAATAACTTCAAAGTGAATAAACCGGAATGGCAAGGCTGGAGCAAAGAACAACGCATCGCCGAAGCGAAAAAACTGTTGAACGAAGCAGGCTACAGCGATGCCAAACCGTTGGACGTGACTTTGCTGTACAACACTTCTGAAAACCACAAGAAAGTGGCCGTTGCCGCGACCGCTTTGTGGAAACAGGCTTTGGGTTTTGTGAACGTCAATTTGGATAACAAAGAATGGAAAACCTTCTTGGACAGCCGCCGCAGCGGTAACTATCAGTTTGCTCGTGCAGGCTGGTGTGCGGACTACAATGAGCCGTCATCTTTCTTGAATATCCTAAAATCTAAAAATACCAATAATTATGGTCGATATGCCAGCGCTGAGTTTGATGCTTTGATGGCGAAAACCTTGGTTCCGGGTACAACCGAGGAGCAACGCGCCGATCTGTATCAGCAAGCAGAAGCGCAAGCCGACAAGGACATGCCAGTGATTCCTATTTATCACTACGTCAGCCCGCGTTTGGTTAAACCGTATGTACAAGGTTTAAGCACTGATCCGTTGGATAACTTCTACTTCAAAGACATGTCGTTCAAAAAATAATATAACGACCGTTTGATTTAGAGTCTTATCTTTTAAAACTTAGAAAAACCCACCGTTGTTGTGCCACAATGCGCATCAACGGTGGTTTCTCTTTATCCGAATTCATAGAAATGCCATTGCCTCGGTCGGATTGAGGCTTTGGTTTTTCCGGATGATTGGTTTGACAAGCCACCAGAGTGTGCGATCCATCATCCATCAGGGAAAAACCTGTTCTAAAAAAGGTGTCTCATGCTGAAACTCATTTTTAAACGCCTTTTGGAAGCGATTCCAACCTTATTTGTGTTGGTCACGATTTCCTTTTTCATGATGCGCTTGGCGCCCGGCAGTCCGTTCACCAGCGAGCGCGGTTATCCGCCTGAGGTGATGGCCAATATCGAGGCGAAATATCATTTGAACGAACCGCTGACCACGCAGTATATGAGCTATTGGAAAAGTCTGGCTCAGGGCGATCTGGGGCCGTCGTTCAAATATAAAGATTATTCGGTGAATGAGTTGCTGGCTCAGGCCTTCCCCGTGTCGGTCAAGCTTGGCTTGTACGCTTTCATCTTGGCGCTGGTTTTGGGCGTGACGTTCGGTGTGATTGCGGCGCTGCGACAGAATAGTTGGCTCGATTATTTACTCATGACGTTTTCGATGACGGGGGTGGTGATACCGAGTTTTGTCACCGCGCCGATTTTGATTTTGTTGTTCGCGGTAACGCTGCGCTGGCTGCCGGGCGGTGGCTGGAATAATGGGGCGTTTAACAATATGATTTTGCCAACCGTCGCGCTGGCACTGGTGTATTTGGCCGGGATTGCGCGGATTATGCGCGGCTCGATGATTGAGGTGATGAACAGTCAATTTATCCGCACCGCGCGGGCGAAAGGCTTGCCTATGCGCGTGATTGTGTGGAAGCACGCTTTGCGTCCGGCTTTGCTGCCTGTGATTTCGTATTTAGGCCCTGCGTTTGTCGGGATTATCACCGGTTCGATTGTGATTGAAACGATTTTCGGTTTGCCCGGCATTGGGCAGTTGTTTGTCAATGGGGCGCTCAATCGTGACTACGGCATGGTGTTGAGTTTGACGATTTTGATGGGGATTCTGACCATCGTGTTCAATGCGATTGTCGATCTGCTGTATGCGGTGATTGATCCGAAAATTCGTTATTGATTCACTGAATCTGCTTTGGTTGGGAATAAGAATATGATGCTAAATACAAAACAAAATGCTGCAATGGCTGAGGCTTTGAGCGAGCAGTTGGATGTGAAAGGCCGCAGTCTGTGGCAGGATGCGTGGCGACGCTTTCGTCGCAACAAAGCGGCCTTGGCCAGCTTGATGATTTTGAGCGTGGTCTTGCTGTTTGTGCTGATCGCACCGTTTTTATCGCCGTATGGCTACGCGCAGGCCTCGTGGGATGCGATGCAGGCTGCGCCGAACTTTGCCAATAAACATTATTTCGGTACGGATTCGATTGGCCGTGATTTGTTTGTGCGCGTTGCGGTCGGTGGACGCATTTCCTTGCTGGTCGGTTTGGCCGGCGCATTGGTTGCGGTGCTGTTCGGGACGATTTACGGTGCGGTATCAGGCTATGTCGGCGGTAAAACGGATATGGTGATGATGCGTTTTCTGGAGATTTTGAACGCGTTTCCGTTTATGTTTTTTGTGATTTTGCTGGTGACGCTGTTTGGCCGTAATCTGGTGTTTATCTTTATCGCCATCGGTTTGGTTTCGTGGCTGGACGTGGCGCGGATTGTGCGTGGGCAGACGATGAGCTTGAAACACAAGGAATTCATCGAGGCGGCGCAGGTCGGTGGCGTGAGTGGCTGGCATATTGTAACCCGCCACATCGTGCCGAATGTTTTGGGCGTGGTCGTGGTGTATGCGTCTTTGCTGGTACCGGCGATGATTCTGTTTGAATCGTTTTTGAGCTTTTTGGGCTTGGGTGTGCAGGAGCCGATGACGAGCTGGGGTGCGCTGTTGCAAGAGGGTGCGAAGAATATGCAGGTGGCGTTGTGGCAGTTGTTGTTCCCGACGGTGTTCCTCGTGGTGACCTTGTTCTGCTTTAACTTTATCGGTGACGGCCTGCGTGATGCGCTTGATCCGAAAGATCGTTGAGCTCTGATAAATAGATGAACGAATGGAGTCGATGATGAGTTTATTATCTGTGCGCGATTTGAGCGTGACGTTTCATACTGAGGACGGTGAGGTGACGGCCGTCAATGATTTGAATTTTGAATTGCTCAAGGGGCAAACCTTGGGCATCGTGGGTGAGTCCGGCTCGGGCAAGTCGCAAACGGCGTTTGCCATGATGGGTTTGTTGGCAAAAAATGGTAAGGCGAGCGGCTCGGTTAAGTTTGAAGGGCAGGAGCTGATTGGCTTGTCGGAGGCGAAACTCAATAAAGTGCGCGCGAACGAAATCGCCATGATTTTCCAAGATCCGATGACCTCGCTCAATCCGTATTTGCGTGTGGGCGATCAGTTGGATGAGGTCTTGCGCCTACACAAGGGCATGAGCAAAACCGAGGCTCGCGCCGAATCAATCCGCATGCTGGACGCGGTGAAAATCCCTGCGGCGGCCAAACGCATCAATATGTATCCGCATGAATTCTCCGGTGGGATGCGTCAGCGTGTGATGATCGCGATGGCTTTATTGTGTCGCCCGAAACTGTTGATCGCGGATGAGCCGACCACGGCCTTGGACGTGACGGTTCAGGCGCAGATTATGACGCTGCTCAATGAACTTAAGCGCGATTTTGACACCACGATTATTTTGATTACCCATGATTTGGGCGTGGTTGCGGGGATTTGTGATCAGGTTTTGGTCATGTACGCCGGTCGCACGATGGAGTACGGTAGCGTGGATGATATTTTCTACCGCCCGACGCACCCGTACAGTGTTGGCCTGCTCGGTGCAGTACCGCGCGTGGACGTGGAGTTGGAAGAGCTGCGCACCATCGCTGGTAATCCGCCGAATCTGCAAAATTTGCCGAAAGGTTGCTCGTTCCAAGAGCGTTGCGCCTTTGCCATTGACCCATGCAAAGTCAGTCCGCCGCCGTTGACGCATTTTGGTGCGCATCGTCAGCGTGCGTGTTATCAACCGATCGAAGTGGTGACCCAGACTGAAGGAGCAGGCCAATGAGCAACAACCATCAACCCTTGCTCCGTGTGAGCGATTTGCATGTGCAGTTCAAGGTTAAACCCGAGGGCGGCTGGATTTGGCAAAAACCGGATATTTTGAGCGCGGTCAACGGCGTATCGTTTGAGCTGAATGCGGGCGAAACGCTCGGTGTGGTCGGCGAATCCGGCTGCGGCAAATCGACGTTGGCGCGCGCCATTATTGGCTTGGTCAAAGCGCACTCGGGCAATATTGTCTGGCAGGGCGAAGAGCTAACAGGTCTATCGCTCAAGCAAATGCGTTTAAAACGCAAAGACATTCAAATGATTTTCCAAGACCCGCTGGCCTCGCTCAATCCGCGTATGACCATCGGTGACATCATTGCCGAGCCGTTGGAAACGTTTTATCCTGAGTTGAGCAAAGATCAGGTGGTGAACGAAGTGCGCGCGATGATGAAAAAAGTCGGCTTGCTGCCGAATATGATCAATCGCTATCCGCATGAATTCTCAGGTGGTCAGTGTCAGCGTATTGGTATTGCACGCGCGCTGATTTTGAAACCGAAAATGATTATCTGTGACGAGCCGGTGTCCGCGCTGGACGTATCGATTCAGGCGCAGGTGATTAATTTGCTCAAAGCCATTCAAAAAGAAATGGGGCTGGCGCTGATTTTCATTGCGCATGATTTATCGGTGGTCAAACACATCTCCGATCGCGTGTTGGTGATGTATCTGGGGAATGCGGTGGAATTGGGCGTGGAGCCTGCCGTTTATAGCAACCCGTCGCACCCGTACACGCAGGCGCTGATGTCTGCCGTGCCGATTCCTGATCCCGAGGCGGAGCGCGTCAAGCAGATCCAATTGCTGCAAGGTGATTTGCCGTCGCCGATACATCCGCCATCCGGCTGTGTGTTCCGCACGCGCTGCCCGATTGCCGATGACGGCTGCGCGCAGACCAAGCCAACTTTGCAAGGGCATGTTGATCATCGAATTGCGTGCTTGCGCCGTCAGGTGGAAGTGAGTGCGTGATCGGGTGATCGTTGAGCGATGTCAATGAAAGCAAAGGGAGCAAATGATTGCTCCCTTTGTTTTTTGATCGACTCACTGTCGACTCATGGTCGTGAATGAGCGATGACGGGGTAGTTCATCCGAATAATTGGTCCGACATGAAAAATAGTCCACTATTTTCTACGGGTTTTCTCCGCCGACGGTCTCTCTTCTGCATGGCAAGATGGTAAGGCAAATGGATGGATGCAGTAGGGGCAGGTTTCAAACCTGCCCCTACCCAATGATGGTGATAACTTTAGAATTTAGAACAGTCCCGAAATTCGTCCCTCGGCGTCCACGTCGATTTTCTCCGCCGCAGGCTCTTTCGGCAGACCGGGCATTTTCATGATGCTGCCGGACATGGCAACGATAAATCCTGCGCCGGCGGATACGGTCAGGTTGCTGATGTGCAGTTGAAAGCCCGTTGCGCGTCCGAGTTGGCTCGCGTCGTCGCTGAGCGAATACTGCGTTTTGGCGATGCACACGGGCAGGTGACTGAAACCAAGCGCTTCGAGTTGCGTCAATTGTTTTTTCGCCGCATTGCTCCACTCAACCCCATCCGCGCCGTAGACGCGCGTGGCGACGGCGTGTATTTTTTCGCTGATGCTGGCTGAATCGGGATAGCAAAATTGCAGGTGCTCGGCGGTTTGGGGTTGCGCGCAGAGTTTGACCACGGCGTGCGCCAAATCTTCGCCGCCCGCACCGCCTTTTTCCCACACTCGGCACACGACGACTTGCACGCCGAACGAGGCACAGGCTTGTTGCAACAGTTGCACCTCGGCATCGGTGTCGCTGGTGAAATGGTTGATGGCAACGACGACAGGAAGTTTGAATACCTGCGTCAGGTTTTCAATGTGTTTGAGCAAATTGGGCAAACCGCGTTGCAATGCGTCCAAATTTTCTTGGGTTAATTCGGTTTTCGCAACGCCGCCGTTGTATTTGAGTGCGCGAATAGTGGCGACCAACACCACGGCGTCCGGCGCCAGTCCGCTCAAGCGGCATTTGATGTCGAGGAATTTTTCCGCACCCAAATCGGCGCCAAATCCGGCTTCGGTCACGGTGTAGTCGGACAAGGACAGCGCCGCGCGCGTGGCGATGACGGAATTGCAGCCGTGCGCGATATTGGCAAACGGCCCGCCGTGTACCAGTGCGGGCGTGCCTTCGAGTGTTTGCACGAGGTTGGGCTTGATCGCGTCTTTGAGCAGGGCGGCCATGGCGCCTTCGGCGTTTAGCTGGCTCGCCGTGATCGGCTCGCCCGCGCGATTGTAGGCGACGATGATGCGTCCCAAACGCGCTTTGAGGTCGGTTAAATCGCTTGCCAGACAAAAAACCGCCATGGTTTCGCTGGCGACGGTGATGTCAAAGCCATCTTCGCGCGCGCAGCCGTCGGTTTTTTGTCCCAAGCCATTGATAATATTGCGCAATTGTCGGTCGTTCATGTCCACGGCACGGCGCCAAACGATGCGTTTCGGATCAATGTCCAAGGCATTGCCGTGGTAAATATGGTTGTCGAGCAGGGCGGCGAGTAGATTGTTTGCCGCGCCGATGGCGTGGAAATCGCCGGTGAAGTGCAGATTGATGTCCTCCATCGGGATCACCTGCGCGTAGCCGCCGCCTGCTGCGCCGCCTTTGATGCCAAACACCGGACCGAGCGACGGCTCGCGAATCGCGACCACACTGTTTTGCCCGATGCGGCGCAAGCCATCGGCCAAACCGATGGTGACGGTGGTTTTGCCTTCGCCTGCGGGCGTGGGATTGATGGCGGTGACGAGTATCAGTTTGCCTTTGCGTTGTGTGTTGGGCAGTTGGCGGATTTTGGCCTTGTTGTTGCCGTAGCGTTCGATGTCTGCTTCGCTCAATCCGACTTGCGCCGCGATGTCGCCAATGTCTCTGCCGCAGATGCTGCTGGCGATTTCAATATCTGTTTTCATTGTTATTGTCCTTGAAGTTTTTATGGGGATATTTTAATACTGAAATAGTTATTTTAAGGAGAATTTTACTCAGATTTTTCGCGGGAATACGCGCCTTTTGCATGTAAATTCGAGGATAATGGCGGGTTGATATTACAAACGAATACATCAGGAATATATGGCTTTATACACGATTAACGATGCGCAATTGGCTTACGGTCACGTCGCGCTTTTGGATCACACGGATTTTGCGCTGGAGGAGGGTGAGCGCGTTGGCCTGATCGGACGCAATGGCACGGGCAAGTCTTCTTTGCTGAAAATCATTGCCGGTTTGCAGCAGGCCGATGATGGCATTGTGGCGCGGCAGCAGGGCTTGCGCTGCACTTATGTCGAGCAGGAGCCGACGTTTGAGCCGCAGCACACGGTTTTACACGCGGTGGCCAGCGGTGCGGGCGATGCGGCGGAACTGCTGGAGCAGTACGACGCATTGACCGAGCAGTTGGGTACAGCCGAGGACACCGATGCGGTTTTGGCCGAAATGGAGCGGGTGCAAACGGCGCTGGAGGCGTGCGATGGCTGGACGCTGCATGCGCGCGTACAAACCACCTTGACGCAATTGGGCTTGGATGCGCACGCCCTGTGCGGCGCACTCTCAGGCGGGGTGCAAAAGCGTGTGGCGCTGGCGCGTGCGCTGGTGCAGAACCCCGACGTATTGCTGTTGGACGAGCCGACCAACCATTTGGACATGAGCGCGATTGCGTGGCTGGAGGATTTGTTGCGCAATTTCAAAGGCGCGGCGCTGTTCATCACGCATGATCGGGCGTTTTTGGACAATGTCGCCACGCGGATTGTCGAGCTGGATCGTGGGATTTTGCGCTCGTATCCGGGCAATTTCACCGCCTATCAAACCACCAAAGCGCAACAATTGGCCGACGAAGCGGTGGAAAACGCTAAATTTGACAAATTGCTGGCGCAGGAAGAAGTCTGGATTCGCAAGGGGGTGGAAGCCCGCCGGACGCGCTCGGTAGCACGCATTGGCCGCCTGAAGGAAATGCGCGAGCAGCGGCTCAATCGCCGCGAGCAGACGGGTAATGTGAAAATGGATGTGGCGCAGGCCGACCGTTCGGGCAAAGTGGTCGCCGAGATGGTCGATGTGTGCAAATCATTTGGCGAGGGGGCAAACCAGCGCGTGATTGTGCGCGATTTCACGGCCAACATTGTGCGCGGCGATAAAATCGGTCTGCTCGCGGGCAACGGCATGGGTAAAACTACCTTGCTGAAACTGATTTTAGGCGAACTCGCGCCCGATAGCGGCACGATCAAAAACGGCACGAATTTACAAATTGCCTATTTTGACCAAATGCGTACGCAGTTGGATTTGGAAAAAACCTTGGCCGACACCATTAGCCCCGGCTCGGATTGGGTCGAGATCAATGGCGTGCGCAAACACGTCATCGGCTATCTGGGCGACTTTTTGTTCGCGCCACAGCGCGCGCATTCGCCGGTCAAATCCTTGTCGGGTGGCGAGCGCAATCGCCTGCTGCTGGCGCGTTTGTTCGCCAAACCAGCCAATGTTTTGGTGCTGGATGAGCCGACCAATGATCTGGATATCGAGACGCTGGAACTGCTGGAAGAGTTGCTTCAGGATTACAACGGCACGTTGTTTTTGGTCTCGCATGACCGACAATTTTTGGACAATGTGGTCACAAGCGTGATCGCCGCCGAGCCGAAAGCAGGCGTATGGCGCGAGTATGTCGGCGGTTTTTACGACTGGCAGCGTCAGAGCGGCCAAAGCGTGCCGGTGGGCATTGATCAGATTTTAAACAATGCGCAGACGCCTGCTTCAGCCGAGGCCATCGTTCAGCCTGTCGCTGAATTGAAAGCGGAATCGGCAAAAAAACCAGCGCCAGCGGCCAAAGTCAAACTCAGTTACAAAGAGCAGCGCGAATTGGAGGCATTGCCTGCGCAGATTGAGGCTTTGGAAAGTGAGCAAAAAAGCATCGAGGCGCAATTGGCCGATGGCTCGGTTTTTGTTGAGGATCCCGATTTGGGTGTGCAATTGAGCACGCGACTGGGCGAGATTGAAGAGGAACTGCTCGCGGCGCTGGAACGCTGGGAAACTTTGGACAGCCGCTGGGCGTAAGCGTGGCGTAGTGCGCAGCCCGTAGAATGTGGCGCAATCAGGCTAAAACCGCTACAATACGCGCTAATCTGCGCTAATCTGCACATATAGGGCTGTTGACCCAGTCCATCGCCCCTTTTCCGTAAACGGTCGAGGGGTACAACACAACTGAGTCAGTCTGTGGATACGCGTTCAACAAATATGAAATTTTTAATGGATTCAAGAGGTTAGCCAAATGGCAGGAAGCACCTTCGGACAAATTTTTTGCGTCACCAATTTTGGCGAGTCGCACGGACCAGCGATTGGTTGCGTGATTGACGGCTGTCCTCCGGGCATGGCCTTGTCGGTTGAGGACATTCAGCCGGAGCTGGATCGCCGCCGTCCGGGGACGTCGCGCCATGTCACGCAGCGCCAAGAGCCTGATCAGGTGGAGATTTTGTCGGGTGTGTTTGAGGGCAAAACCACGGGGACGCCGATCGCCTTGCTGATTCGCAATCAAGATCAACGCAGTTCGGACTATGGCAACATCGCCGTACAGTTTCGCCCAGGACACGCTGATTATACCTATTGGCATAAATACGGCATCCGCGACTATCGTGGCGGCGGCCGCTCCTCTGCACGTTTGACCGCGCCGATGGTGGCGGCGGGCGCGGTGGCGAAAAAATGGTTGCGCGAGCAGTTCGGCACGGAGATTCGCGGCTGCATGACCGCATTGGGCGAGATTGAGATTCCCGTCAACGATTGGTCGCTCACGGGTGTTAATCCTTTCTATGCGGCGGACGATGCGATTGTGCCTGAGTTGGAAGCGTATATGGACAATTTGCGCCGTGCGGGTGATTCGGTCGGCGCGCGTTTGTTGGTGCAGGCGCGCCATGTGCCGGTCGGTTTGGGCGCGCCGCTGTTTGATAAATTGGACGCTGATATTGCCTACGCCATGATGGGCGTGAATGCGGTCAAAGGCGTGGAAATCGGCGACGGGTTTGAGGTCGTGCGCCAAAAAGGCTCGTATCATGGCGATGCAATGCCCCCGTCGGGTTTTCAGACGAATCACGCCGGTGGTATTCTCGGCGGTATTTCGTCGGGACAGCCGATTGAGGTGCATGTGGCGATTAAGCCGACTTCGAGTATTCGTCTGCCACGCGAGTCGATGGATGTGCATGGCGAAGCGGCGACGGTGGAGACTTTTGGGCGGCACGACCCGTGCGTTGGGATTCGCGCCACCCCGATTTTAGAGGCGATGCTGGCCTTGGTTTTGATGGATCACGCGCTGTTGCACCGCGCACAAAATGCCGATGTATCGGTGACAACCCCGAAACTATCATTGTTAGGAGAGAAATAATTATGCGTCATTGGAAAAAATCACTATTGGCATTGGCCGTTGCGGCGACGAGTTTGACCGGCTGTGGCACACCGCAAGAAACCACCAAAGACAATACCGTTGGCGTGAACCGTCAGCAAAAATTCTCTGTATCGAGCGAAGCGATCAATGCTGAAGCGAGCAAAGCCTATTCTCAAGTGCTGGCCGAAGCGCGCGCGAAAAGAGTGCTGGACACCAACCCTGCGATGGTGGCGCGCGTCAAACGCATCACCAATAACCTGATTGCGAAAACCCCGGCGATTCGCGCTGATGCGAAAACCTGGCCGTGGGAAATTCATGTGATCACCTTGGATGAAATGAATGCGTGGTGTATGCCGCATGGTAAAATGGTGATTTACAGCGGTTTGATTGACCAATTGAAACTGAGCGACGCTGAAATTGCGCAGGTCATGGGACACGAAATGGCGCACGCGCTGCGCGAGCACTCACGCGAGCAGGTGTCGCGTCAGCAGACCACCGGCATTATTGCGGGTGTGTTGGGCGCAGTGGGCGAAGCCTACGGTATTTCCAATGCCAGCCAAATCACCGGTTTGACCGCGGATATTGGCTTTAACTTGCCATTTAGCCGCACGCACGAAACCGAAGCCGATTTGCTCGGTATGGAGTTGGCTGCACGCGCGGGCTACAACCCGGATGCGGCGGTGACTTTGTGGAACAAAATGCAGGCGGCCAATACCGGCGGCACGATTGAATTCCTCAGCTCGCACCCTGATCCGGCTAATCGCCAAGCGATGTTGCAGGCCAATGCAGCGAAAGTACGTCCGCTGTACAACGCCGCAGTGAAGAAATAAGTTTATTTTGACCCGCATTGATCGATTTTATTTTTGACAGCAGATAGATTGTTTATGGCACAGACTTTATACGACAAACTTTGGGACATGCACGTGATTCGTCAGGAGCAGGACGGCATGGCGCTGATTTACATTGATCGCCAGCTTTTGCACGAGGTGACCAGCCCGCAGGCATTTGAAGGCTTGACGATTCACAACCGTCCCGTGTGGCGCATCAATGCCAATCTGGCGGTGTGTGACCACAACGTGCCGACGACCGAGCGTTCGCAAGGCAATGCGGGCATCACCGACCCCGTGTCGCGCCTGCAAGTCGAGACTTTGGACAAAAACTGCGATGCCTTCGGTATCACCGAGTTCAAAATCAACGACATTCGCCAAGGCATCGTACACGTCATCGGCCCTGAGCAAGGCGCGACCTTGCCGGGTATGACGATTGTTTGCGGTGACTCGCATACCTCGACGCATGGCGCGATGGGCGCATTGGCCTTCGGTATCGGTACGTCCGAGGTGGAGCATGTGTTGGCGACGCAGTCGATGATGATGAAAAAGGCCAAAAATATGCTGGTTCAGGTAGATGGCGCATTACCTGCCGGTTGTACCGCGAAAGACATTGTGTTGGCGGTTATTGGCGAAATCGGCACGGCGGGTGGCACAGGCTACACCATCGAGTTTGCCGGTTCGGCCATTCGCAGCCTGTCGATGGAAGGGCGCATGACCATATGTAATATGGCGATTGAAGCGGGCGCGCGCGCAGGCTTGGTCGCGGTCGATGATGTCACCATCAATTACATGAAAGGTCGCACTTACGCACCGCAAGGCGCGGAGTTTGAAGTGGCAGAAAAATTCTGGCGCACACTGGTGTCCGATGCCGGCGCGTCATTTGACCGTGTGGTTAAATTGCAGGCCGAGCAGTTGAAGCCGCAAGTGACTTGGGGTACTTCACCCGAGATGGTGGTGGCGGTTGACGAGTCGGTACCTGATCCTGAGTTGGAAAAAGATCCGGTCAAGCGTGATGCGATGGAGCGTGCTTTGCAGTATATGGCCTTGGCTCCGCGCACGCCGATCAACTCGATCAAGGTGGACAAGGTGTTTATCGGCTCGTGTACCAACAGCCGTATTGAAGACATGCGTTCCGCCGCGTGGGTGGTCAAACGCTTGGGTAAGAAGGTGGCGGGCAATGTCAAACAGGCATTGGTTGTGCCGGGTTCGGGTTTGGTGAAACAGCAGGCCGAGGCCGAAGGTTTGGACGTGATTTTCAAAAACGCGGGGTTTGAATGGCGTGAGCCGGGTTGCTCCATGTGTTTGGCGATGAATGCCGATCGTTTGGAAGCGGGTGAGCGTTGTGCTTCCACTTCCAATCGTAATTTCGAAGGACGACAAGGTGCGGGTGGACGCACGCATCTGGTCAGTCCGGCGATGGCGGCTGCGGCTGCGATCGAAGGGCACTTTGTGGATGTCCGCGCTTTGGCGTGATTTGAATCGAATAAAACATTCAATAGGGGGTAATGATGCGTAAATTATTAGTTTTGGCTTTGGCTTCTGTGATGCTGTTGTCGGCTTGTCATACATTCCGTGGGGCAGTTCATGGCATAGGTAAAGATACCGCGGCGGCTGGCACTTGGATTCAAGAGAAAGTACCGGCGGATCAAAATCAGCCATACGCGCAGCAGCCTGTAGAGCAGCAACCAGTACAACAATATTGATTACTTATCTGAATTTTTAACCGTAGGAGATCTCATAATGCGTAAATTATTCGCTTTATTGGCAATGAGTTTAATGGTTTTGACCGCGTGCAATACTGTTCGTGGTACAGTGAATGGCGTGGGTAAGGATACCGCCGCCGCAGGTGTTTGGATTCAAGAGAAAGTACCTGCCAATCAATAAATTTTTGATTGAATGTATATCAACTTGGCTGTGGCTCAGTGGTCTGAGCCGCAGCATTTGTATTACCTAATTATCTGAGCAGCATCTCAGCATTTCACCTCCGTTTTTTGGAAAACCCATGGATCAATTTACCTTACACACCGGCCTGATCGTGCCGCTGGATCGAGAAAACGTCGATACCGATGCGATTATCCCCAAACAGTTTTTAAAATCGATTGCGCGTACCGGCTTTGGTGAAAACCTGTTTGATGAGTGGCGCTATATGGACGTGGGACAACCCGGTCAGGATAACTCCAAACGCCCGCTCAATCCCGATTTTGTTTTGAACCAAGCACGTTACCAAGGTGCCAGCGTATTGCTCGCTCGTGATAATTTCGGTTGTGGTTCTTCGCGTGAACACGCGCCATGGGCATTGCAACAGTACGGTTTTCGTGCGGTGATTGCACCATCATTTGCTGATATTTTCTTCAACAATTGCTATAAAAATGGCTTGTTACCCATTGTTTTAAAAGAAAAAGAAGTCGATCAACTATTCGATATGACCAAAGCCCATGTGGGCTTTGAAGTCACCATTGATTTACCTGAACAAACCGTGCGTGCGGGTGACTCGGTATTTAAATTCGACATCAGCGAGTTTCGTAAATACTGCTTGGTTAATGGGTTTGACGACATCGGTTTGACCCTGCGACACGCCGATGAAATTCGCGCTTTTGAAAATCAGCACTTGATAAAATATCCGTGGTTGGCGAATGCGCGCTTAAATTCAAACAAGCTGACCTCATAAACGGGTGTCGCTTGTGTGAGACGATTCAATAGTTAGTAATAGTTCAATAGTTAATTCAATTAAGGTTCGGTTCAAAATGACTCAGCAGATTTTATTACTCCCCGGTGATGGCATCGGTCCAGAAATCATGGCGCAAGGCGTGCGCGTATTGGAACAACTCAAAGCCGATGGCTTGGACATTAGCTGGGATAGCGCGCTGATTGGCGGCTGTGCGGTGGATGCAACCGGTGTGCCGTTGCCGCAAGAGACTTTGGATAAAGCATTGGCGGCAGATGCGGTGTTACTCGCCGCTGTTGGCGGCCCGCAATACGACGTGCTGCCACGCGAACAACGCCCTGAGCGCGGCTTGTTGGCAATTCGCAAGGCGATGAATGTATTTTCTAATCTGCGTCCGGCGCTGGTTTACCCTGAGTTGGTCGCTGCATCCACCCTGAAACCCGAAGTGGTGTCCGGTTTGGACATCATCATCGTGCGTGAATTGGTCGGCGATATTTACTTTGGCGAGCCGCGTGGTATTGAAGTGCGCAATGGCGAACGCGTTGGTTTTAACACCATGATTTACAGCGAATCCGAAATTCGCCGTATCGCCCACAGCGCATTTAAAACCGCACAAAAGCGCAGCAAAAAACTGTGCTCGGTGGACAAAATGAACGTGTTGGAAAGCACCCAATTGTGGCGTGACGTCATGATTGAAGTAGCAGCGGAATATCCCGACGTTGAACTGAGCCACATGTTGGTGGACAACGCCGCCATGCAACTGATTCGCAATCCGAAGCAGTTTGACGTGATGGTTACCGGCAATATCTTTGGCGACATTCTGTCCGACGCAGCGTCCATGTTGACCGGCTCGATCGGTATGCTGCCATCCGCCTCACTGGATGCGAATGGTAAAGGCCTGTACGAACCGATTCATGGCTCTGCACCGGATATCGCGGGCAAAAATCTGGCCAATCCATTGGCAATGATCTTGTCCATCGCCATGATGTTGCGTCACAGCTTGGGTCAAACACAGGCTGCTGATCGCGTTGATGCCGCTGTGCGTGCGGTATTGGCACAAGGCTATCGTACCGGTGACATCATGACCGAAGGTGGTCGTAAAGTCAGTACGGTCGAGATGGGTGATGCGGTTTTGGCGGCATTGTCGCTTAATCAATGAAACAATCAAATGGTGGAGCAAAGCAGATCGTGCGATTGAAGCAATATTTAGCATTATTAGGGGTTCTACCATTGGCCTTGGGGACGACGGGATGTATGATCCCCGTTCCCATCCCAGCGTCCATCAAAGTCCCCGAATTTTCCCTTCGTACAGGTTCGGGTCCGGGAGGCATTAGCTCGGTCGCGGACCAAGAGCGTGCGCGAAATGCCCGACTACTATTAGAAGAAGATGAAAAGCTGCAGGCGCAACGTTTGGAGGCACTGCGCTTAGAGGAGCAGCTTCAGGCTCGTCGTCTGGAGATGCAACAGTTGGAAGATCAGCTGCAAGAACAAAAACAACAAGCCCTGCGCAATCCTAAAGCGTCAGGAACACCGGCTACCTCGGTTGCTGATGCACGACGCATTGAGCAACAAAATGCAGAAACAGCCCGATTAAGTGCACAGCTATCCGAAGCACAGAAAAAATTGGAAGAGCAGCGTATTGCGATGCAAAAACTCGAATCAGAACGATTCGAGCTACAAAAGCGCGCGAGCGAAGCCTCTGACCCTCAGCGTCAAGAAACTCAAGCGCAAGAAAATCAACGTTTAGAAAGCCAGCAACAAGCAGTGGCGCAGTTGGAAAAACAACTGCAGGAAGCGCAACAAAAACTGGAAATCCAGCGTTTAGAAGCGCAAAAAACCGAATCTGAGCGTTTACAAGCGCAAAGGCAAGAGACCGAACAACTCAATGCCCAGTTACAAGCAGCACAGAGAAAGCTGGAAGAGCAGCGCTTGGCCATGCAAAAGTTAGAAACCGAGCGGCTGAATGCGCGTGACAAAGATACGGAAACGCAAGCGCAAAAGCTCGAAGCCCAACGTTTAGAAGGCCAACAACAAGCGGTAGAGCAGTTGACTGCACAGTTACAGGAAGCGCAACGCAAGCTGCAGGGGCAGCAGGTGGATGCGCAATCGCTTGAAGCGCAAAAACGTGAAACCGATCAGCTCAATGCTCAGTTGGCGCAAGCGCAGAAAAAACTGGAAGAACAGCGAGTGGAAGCCGAACGTCTGAAATCTGAACGTTTGGCAGCACAGCAGCGTGAAGCCGAGATTCAAAATCAGCGTTTGACTGCACAACAGCAAGAAGCGCAGCGCTTGGAAGCGCAAAGTCAGGCAGTTGCCCAGCTGGAGCAACAGCTCAAGGATACACAGAACAAACTGCAAGCGCAGCAAGTGGACGCACAAACGCTCGAAGCACAAAAGCGTGAGACCGATCAATTGAACGCTCAGTTAGCACAAGCCCAGAAAAAACTGGAAGAACAGCGTGCGGAAGCCGAGCGTTTGAAAGCCGAGCGCCTTGCCGTACAACAGCGTGAAGCCGAGATTCAAAATCAGCGTTTGACCGCACAGCAGCAAGAAGCGCAGCGCTTGGAAGCGCAAAGTCAGGCGGTTGCTCAACTGGAACAACAGCTCAAAGATACGCAGACCAAGCTGCAAGCACAGCAAGTGGATGCACAAACGCTCGAAGCACAGAAACGCGAAACCGAGCAGTTGAACGCACGTTTGGCTGAAGCTCAGAAAAAATTGGAAGAGCAGCGCCTGGAGGCTGAGCGTTTAAAAGCTGAACGTTTGGCGGTACAACAACGCGAAGCCGAGGTTCAAAATCAGCGTTTGATCGCGCAGCAGCAAGAAGCGCAGCGTCTGGAAGAACAACGCCAATCGGTTGCTCAATTGGAACAGCAGCTGCAAGAAACACAACGCAAATTGCAAGTACAGCAGGTGAGCGCACAATCGCTCGAAGTCCAAAAACGTGAAACGGAACGGCTCAACGCACAGTTGGCTGAGGCGCAAAAGACATTGGAAGAACAGCGTGCAGAAGCGGAGCGTCTAAAAGCCGAACGTCTGGCCGTTCAGCAGCGAGAAGCAGAGATTCAAAATCAACGATTGGCCGCGCAGCAGCAGGAGGCGCAACGATTAGAAGCGCAGCGTCAATCCGTGGCCAATTTGGAACAACAATTGCAAGAGACGCAACGCAAATTGCAGGCTCAGCAAGTGGATGCTCAATCGCTTGAAGCGCAAAAGCGTGAAACCGAGCAGTTGAACGCGCGTTTGGCCGAAGCGCAGAAAAAACTGGAAGAGCAACGGGCAGAAGCCGAACGTTTGAAAGCCGAGCAGCAAGCAACGCGCCAAACAGAGACGCAGCGTTTGGAAGCTCAGAGACAGGAACTGTTGCGCCAAGAAGCTCAGCGTTTAGAAGCCCAGCGACAAGAAGTGGCCAAATTAGAGCAACAGCTTCAGGATACGCAACATAAATTGCAGGTTCAGCAGGTTGATACGCAATCGCTGGAGGCTCAAAAGCGTGCGACGGATCAGCTCAATGCGCAGCTACAGGAAGCGCAGAGAAAGTTACAAGAGCAACGAGCGGAAGCCGAGCGCCTGAAAGCCGAACAACAAGCAGCTCAGCAAAGAGAAGCAGAGCGCTTGGAAGCGCAGCGACAAGAACTTTTGCGTCAAGAGGCCCAACGCTTGGAAGCGCAAAAACGCGAAACCGCTCAATTGGAAGCACAACTGCTAGAAGCGCAGAAAAAGTTAGAGGCGCAACGACTTGAATCGGAACGTCTCGCCGCTCAGACTCGAGACAGCGAAACAACCAGAGAACCAACGGCGCAAACGCCACAAGTGACTGTGCCGACGCCGGATGTTCAACAGTTAGAGGCGCGTTTGGCTGCGCAGCGGGCAGAATCTCAAACGCTGCAAGCGAAATTAGAGGCTCAGCGCGTAGAAATTCAGCGTATGGAAGAGCGTCGATTAGCGGTTCAGAATATCAAGATTGGTGAAAATGTTGCTGGCGGTGAAAAATTTGCTGAACAGCGTCGCAGAGCCGAAGCGCAAATCATGCAAATTGAAGTGCAGAAGCGAAGAGAAGCACAGCAGCAGTTGGAAATCCAGCGTATGGAAGAACGGGTGAAACAACTGGAAATGAAGCGTTTGGAAGCCCAAATTCTTGAAGGTAAAGCTTCGAGTGTGAATCAACAACAATCTTGGGCAAAATATGCTTATTCAGACGAATTGATTTCAGGAATTGCCGATTGGGCGGTAAAATTACACCAATTGGGCGGAATGGCGCGACTGGAAACTGAATCGCGTGCCTGCTACGAAAACTCGGGCAATCGTTATCGTTGTCTGTATTTTGATTTGGCGGCGCGACGAATTGGGGCGGTTCGCACCGGCTCGGCCAATTCGGGTGCAAACCCGTATTTTGATGATGCGAATTTTGGCTATCGTTTGACCACGGTATTTAAACTGGATGGCTTTGATGATGCGGCGGTCAATTCGTTCTTACGCGCGGAAACAGCGCGGATGAATGTGTTTGTCGTACAGAAAATCAATATGGACGGATTTGTTAACTGATTATTTTTAATGATTTTATTGGGTGTTTATTGGAGTAAATGATGCAAAGAGTGGGATTAGTGGGTTGGCGTGGTATGGTCGGTTCGGTTCTGATGGATCGCATGGTGGCGGAAAATGATTTCGCACATTTTGAACCGGTTTTTTTCAGCACGAGCAATGCGGGCGGTGCAGCACCAACGATTGCGAAGTCGGATGGCGTATTGCATGACGGTAACAGTGTTGATGAATTGAAGACCTGCGATATTATTTTGACCTGCCAAGGCGGCGACTACACCAACGAGATTTTCCCTAAATTGCGCGCAGCGGGTTGGAATGGCTACTGGATTGATGCAGCCTCAAGCCTGCGTATGGCCGATGATGCGATCATTGTTTTGGATCCGGTGAATATGCCGGTAATTACCGATGGTTTGAACAAGGGCGTGAAAAACTACATCGGTGGCAACTGTACCGTCAGCTTGATGATGATGGCTTTGGACGGTCTGTTCAAAGCGGATTTGATTGACTGGATGACCTCGATGACGTATCAGGCGGCTTCGGGTGGTGGCGCGGCGAATATGCGCGAGTTGGTGAGTCAAATGGGCTTGCTCAATGGCGAAGTGGCTGATTTATTGGCGGATCCGCGTTCATCTATTTTGGAAATCGATCGCAAAATCTCTGCAAAAATGCGCGAGACCGACTACCCGGCGCAGCATTTCGGTGTACCATTGGCCGGCAGCTTGATTCCGTGGATTGACAAAGATTTGGGCAATGGCCAATCAAAAGAAGAGTGGAAGGGCTCCGCCGAGACCAACAAAATCTTGGGTAAAGCCGAGGGTCAAGCGGGCTTTATCAATGTCGAAGGCTTGTGCGTGCGTGTGGGCGCAATGCGCTGCCACAGCCAAGCATTGACCATCAAATTGAAAAAAGACGTGCCGTTGGATGAAATCAACGATATGTTGGCCAAAGCCAATGACTGGGTCAAAGTCGTGCCGAACGAGCGTACCGCTTCCATGCAGGATTTGACGCCAACCGCCGTAACCGGCACATTGACCGTACCGGTCGGACGTTTGCGCAAAATGGCAATGGGCGGTGAGTATTTGTCCGCATTTACCGTCGGTGATCAATTGTTGTGGGGCGCGGCAGAGCCGTTGCGCCGCGTATTGCGCATTATTTTGGCGCAAGCGTAATTAAAAAAGGATGTCTATGTCACAGCCAAGCACACACCACTTATTCAAAACAGTACCGTTTGCACAGTCACGCCGCGCATTGCGCAGAGCGTGGGTAGCGATTGCACTGGGTGCGGTGTGTGGCTTGGCAAGCGTGACGGTTAACGCCAAACCGATGAGTGAATCGGCGATTCAATCGCGCACGGTTCGCTCCGATGAGGCGGGCGTGGTGTTGCAAACGCGTCGTGGCGACTCGTTGCGCACGATTGCGCAGTATTATTCGGTTAAAAATAATATTCCGTTTAAACAAGCCTTGGAAGTCTTAACACAGACCAACCAAGCACAATTTCCCGGCGGTGACCCCGATCGAATGCAGGTGGGCGCGCAAATTGTCCTGCCCAAACAAGGCACTGCTGCCAGTGAAAGCAGCAAGCCTGAGCCGACGGTAGCTGCGAGTTCAGCGAATGAAACAACGACAGCATCTTCGGCCGGTGCTGCGGCCGACGCCACTCAAGCCGCGATTGTTCCTGCTGCGCCTGTGGCTCCAACGCCAAGTGCATCGCCGCCTCAAACGGAGCAGACCGTATCCACGCAAGTGGCGACGACCGCTGCTCAGGGCGGCATGGCCCAGCTCAAAGCATGGTTCTTGCGTGTGCCTAAATCTTTGTGGCTGGTGATCATTCCGGCATTGTTATTGAGTGCGTTTGTCTGGTTGATGATGCGCGGTTCGCGTCAGGGTAAAGATGATGCTGCAACGGATGATCTGACAGCAAACGAAGCTACAGAGAAAGTCGCTCCATCCACGGTAGCACCGGTTCAAGCGGAGCAAGTGGCTCAGGCGATGGATCAAACATCCGCGCAAATCGTACCAGAAGCGCCAGAAGCGGCGCTTTCAGAACGCGCGGATTCCGATAAGCCGATTTCCAATGAAACTGTGGATTCGTGGCTCGATGGTTCAGAAACACCGACTCAGGTCGTTGTCGAATCCGTTCAATCCGCCGACGCTGAGCGTCCTACTGTCACTGCAGTACCCGCTGCCGTTCAACCACCGGTGATCGTTGAATCGCTTCCTGCGCAAGCAGAAGCAAGCGCACAAGCGGACAGCGTAAAAACAGCTGAAACGGTGACTCAAACAAATCACGTGGCAGCACAAGAAAAAACATTAAGCGCAGAGGTGGCAGATGAGCGGGTGGATGTGAAGCCGGAAGCCGCGCAGGAGATCGAACTTCGCTTCAAACAAGCTTTGCACGGTTTGACGCCGGAGAAACTGGATTTGCGCAGTACCAGCGCCAGCAAAGTGCAGTTCGATACGCCTGCCGCAGCCGTTGCGCCGACCATGCCTGCTGTGCCGGTGACTGTAGCAGCAACGATGCTGAATACAACGCAAACGACCGCGACAGCCGCACCAAGTGATTCTGGCGGCTCAGGTTTGAATGTCAATCACTTGCTGCGCCAGTATGCCAACCATACGGCGGAAAAATCGGGGCAGGCCGTGAATTACTACGCATTGGCCGAGCGCACCCGTTTGCAAAAATGGATGAGCGCCCAGTCGATGGATGATTTGCTCGATCACGCGCAAAAAGCCTACGCACAGGCCTATCCGAATGTGGCGCATCATATTTTGAACGAAGTGATTTTACGTGGCAATGCGGCGCAAAGCACGCAGGCTTTGGATCTACGCAATCAATGGCATATCCAATATTTGCGTCAGCAGGCGCAAGAGAGCCGAGGTCATTGATGCCGCGCATTGCTTTGGGTGTGCAATACGACGGGCGCGCGTTTCAAGGATGGCAATCACAAAGCCACGGTCTAACGGTTCAAGACCATTTACAAACCGCATTACACCAATTCGCCAACCAAACCATAGCCGTACAATGCGCCGGTCGCACCGATACCGGTGTCCATGCGTTGGGACAGGTGGTGCATTTTGACGTACCGTTTGAGCGCGATACACACGCATGGGTGCGCGGGGTCAACGCATTTTTGCCCGAAACCATTGCCGTGCGCTGGGCGCGGGTGGTTGAGCCGGTGTTTCATGCGCGCTTTGATGCGTATCAGCGCACCTATCATTACCTGATTTACAATCATGCGGTGCGCTCGCCGATTTGGGCAGGGCGCGCGGGTTGGTATCATCATGCATTGGACGTGGAGAAAATGCACGCAGCGGCGCAGGTGTTGGTTGGTGAGCATGACTTTTCCGCGTTTCGCGCGGCAGAGTGTCAGGCCAAATCGCCGGTGAAAACCTTGCATCAGATCAGCGTTCAGCGCTACGGTGATGCAGTGTTGCTACGCATCACGGCCAATGCTTTTTTGCACCACATGGTGCGCAATTTGGTCGGTAGTTTGGTGTATATTGGGGCGGGCAAACAGCCGACGGATTGGCTGGCATTTTTATTGCAACAAAAAGACCGCAAACTGTCCGCGCCGACATTTTCGCCTGCGGGGCTGTATCTGTCGGCGATTCACTATCCCGAACACTATCAATTACCTACGCCGTGTGATGACTTTGCGCAGGCCTTAGGCTTAAATTAATTTTCAAAAAAATCATGCGAACCCGAGTGAAATTCTGCGGTTTTACCCGCGAACAGGATGTGCAGCAGGCTGTGGCGCTGGGCGCGGATGCGCTCGGTTTCGTGCTGTATGAAAAAAGCCCGCGCTATGTCACGCCCGAACGCGTGGCGCAGTTGTGCGCGTCGGTACCTGCATTTGTCTCGACGATCGCGCTGTTCGTCAATGCCGAAGAGGCGCAGATTCAAGCTGTATTGCACCAAGCGCCCATACAGTTTGTGCAGTTGCATGGTGATGAATCGTTTGCTTTTGCCGTACACTTACAACAGACGCTCCATATACCGGTGATCAAAGCCGTGCGTGTCAATGCCCAAACCGATTGGGCGGAAATTGCGCGTCACATAGATCAATTGGCCGGTGTATTGTTGGATTCGGACAGCGCGGGTTATGGCGGGTCAGGACATGGTTTTGATTGGCACAGCATTCCGGAAGAACTGCGTGGGCGTATCATTTTGAGCGGTGGTTTGAGCGTGGACAGTGTGGGTGAAGCGATGGCACAGATTGCACCGTATGCGGTGGATGTCTCATCCGGCATTGAACTGTCTAAGGGCGTGAAATCCGCAGATAAAATGCGTGCGTTTATGCAGCAAGTGTTGCACCATTAAAGATAAACAGTAGAGGAAACAATGAGTTACAACTATCCTGACGACAAAGGACATTTTGGTATTTATGGTGGGCGTTTCGCTTCGGAAACGCTGATTCCGGCGCTGGATGAGTTGAATGAGGCGTATCGCACCATCGTGCCATCGGCTGAGTTTCAACAAGAGTTCGCGTATGAGCTCAAGCACTTCGTCGGTCGTCCGTCACCCATTTATCATGCCAAGCGCTTGTCAGAGGAAAATGGTGGCGCGCAGATTTACCTCAAGCGTGAGGACTTGAACCATACCGGCGCACACAAAATTAACAACGTGATTGGCCAGGCGCTGCTCGCTCGCCATATGGGCAAACCGCGCGTGATTGCCGAGACCGGTGCGGGACAGCACGGTGTGGCCACCGCGACCATTTGCGCGCGTTTTGGTCTGCAATGCGACGTGTATCAAGGCGCAGAGGACGTGGCGCGTCAGGCGGCGAACGTTTATCGCATGAAATTACTGGGCGCGAACGTGATTGCGGTCGAATCCGGCTCACGCACACTCAAAGACGCGCTGAATGAAGCCATGCGCGACTGGGCGACCAACGTCGAAAATACGTTTTACATCATCGGTACGGTCGCGGGACCGCATCCGTATCCGGCGATGGTGCGCGATTTTCAGCGTGTGATTGGTGATGAGTGTCTGACACAAATACCCGAAATGCTGGGCGGCGATCGCCAGCCGGACGCGGTTGTGGCGTGCGTCGGTGGTGGCTCGAATGCGATGGGCATTTTTTATCCCTACATTCCATTTGACGCCGTCAAGTTGTACGGCGTCGAAGCCGCAGGCGACGGCATTGACAGCGAACGCCACGCGGCGTCGTTGCAAAAAGGCTCGCCCGGCGTACTGCACGGTAACCGCACTTATGTACTGCAAGACAAAAACGGTCAAGTCATTGAAACACACTCAATTTCTGCCGGTTTGGATTATCCGGGCGTGGGGCCGGAACATGCGTGGCTCAAGGATTCAGGGCGCGCCGAGTATGTGCCAATCAGTGATGCGGAAGCATTGGCCGCATTTCACACGCTGTGCCGCGTCGAGGGCATCATTCCTGCGCTCGAATCCTCGCACGCCGTGGCGTATGGCATGAAACTGGCGAAAACCATGTCGCCCGATCAAGTGGTGTTGGTCAATTTATCGGGGCGTGGCGACAAAGACATGCACACGGTCGCGGAGAAAAGCGGTTTAACACTCTGATTTTTGAGCGACAGTTCATCCCTTTGATTTTTGTGGTTAATTTTGTGGTTTAATGGCAGCACATATTTATAAACAATATAGGAGATGACGATGAACCGACTCAAATTGAGCTGGATGGCATGGGTGGCAGCGTTGTTGATGACGAGCCTGTCGGGGTGTGCGACCTATATGGCCAGTCAATCGACGGAAACCACCACCAAAATCACCAAAACCTTGGCTTATGAAGATGCGATTTTGGGCATGGGGCAGCCGACGGGTGAAAATATCAGCGCGGAAGCGCGCAACTTTCTCGCGCTGATTGGCGAAAAACAAACCTATTTGCTCACCGAGGGCGCGGATGAAATCAAAGCCATCGTGAAAAATTTGGATGGTCGTTTGATCGGCGTGAATCAAGATCAGCCGAAGATCAATATGCTGGTACAGCAGGACAGCAGCGAGATTCAGAGTGTGCGCGGCGATGTGACGATCACCTACAACAAGGCGGCTGATCGCTTGACCGAGCAAGAGCGCAAAACCCTGACAGAGCTGAAATTTATATTGTCAGAGGATAAGCAGTCTTATTGGCGCTCCTTGCACATTCAAGGCGTGGTTTATCCGCCTGTGAAAAACTTAGCGGCGATTGCTTCGCAATTTAAGCAAACCCGACCGGTGCAGTTTTATAAAACCGAGTACAAACAAAACCACAATCCGCTGCGCGTGATATTGCTGCCGCTGGGGGTGGCGTTTGATGTGGTGACTGCGCCGATTCAAATACCGTTTTGGTACTTTAGTTTGAAGGATATGAAGTTCATGTAAGGCATGATGTATCTGTAAAAAGGCGAGCTATACAACTCACTCCAGATTGCTGACGAACCCTCTGTCTTGCAATTTGTCGCAAAATCTAAGAAAAATGCCGTTATACCCGCAAAACAAACGAAGTGCAGTTTCTGCAAAGCGGGTATCCAGAAATTTTAATAAAAACATTTAGTTAGAAGTCACTATCTGGATTCCCGCTAAAATCATGCGGGAAAACGAGCGTAGCGAAGTTTCGATAAAACAAGCGTAGCGCAGTTTCG
The DNA here is from genome assembly GCF_055380425.1 of Puribacter membranae. Classification (NCBI taxonomy): domain Bacteria; kingdom Pseudomonadati; phylum Pseudomonadota; class Betaproteobacteria; order Burkholderiales; family Burkholderiaceae; genus Puribacter; species Puribacter membranae. Next base: position 908,731 of record NZ_AP040167.1, on the reverse strand, counting down.
CGGAACGCAATGACAGAGTTTTGTTTAGGCGTATGTGCCACTTTCTCAACAATCTGGGCGAGCTATATAGCTCGCTCTTTTTATAGGTAAAACGATTTATTCGCTCGGTGCATCCCCCATGGCGGTCGAAATTTCTCGTGCGGCTTCGCGCAGTACATCGAGCCATGTTTCTTGCATCAAATGGGCAGGGGAGGAAATGGACAGTCCGGCGATGACTTGGTGTGCGTCGTCGTAGATCGCGGCGGCCATGCACGATACGCCGATTTCCAGCTCCTCATGATCGCGTGCGGTTTGGGTTTTGCGCACGTTTTCCAGCTCTTTGTTGAGCTTTTCCAATGAGTTGATGCTGTTGGGTGTATTGCCTTTGAGTTGGGTGCGTTTGGCGTAGTCCAGCAGGGCGGCTTTGTCGTAGGTGGAGAGAAACAGTTTGCCGGTTGAGGTTAAATGCAGAGGTGCATGACCGCCAATGGCGCGCACGACTTGCATACCGGAGTGCTCGGAGAAGGCACGCTCGATGTAGACGATTTCGTCGTTTTGGCGAATCGAGAGGTTGATGGTTTGGCCGATTTTTTGTTGTAGCCGGCGCATGATTGGTAGGGCAATGGAGCGCACGTTCAGCCGTGCTTTCACCAGATTACCCAGTTCGAGCAGGCGCATACCGAGTTGGTAGTGCCCCGAGCTGGGGCGATGCACGATGCGTGCCAGTACCAGATCGTTCAAAATCCGATGTGTGGTGGAGATATTCAGTTTCGATTGCTCGGCGAGGAATTTGAGAGAGAGCGGTTGGTTGTACCTCGCCAGAATATTGAGCAAATCGTTGGTGCGCTCCAGTACCTGTATGGTTGGGCGTACGATTTCGGCTTGGGGTGTATCAGTATTGGGCGTTTTCATAGTAGTCTAACTGCTGAATCAGGCGTAAATAAAATTCGTAGCGAATCGGTGAAATCTCACCGTGCTCAAGGGCATGGATGATCGCGCAGGCCGGTTCGTGCACATGGGTGCAGTTGTGGAATTTGCACTGGCCGATCCGTGGTGCAAATTCGGGCATGGCGTGTTGAATCTGCGAGAGCGAAAATTGCGCCATGCCGAATTGTTCAAAGCCGGGCGAGTCGATGATCTGCGTGGCGTGACCATTCAATTCGCAGTCAAATAGCCGCGAAAAGGTGGTGGTGTGTTTGCCGGTGTTGAGTACGTTGGAAATCTCGCGTGTGCGTAAATTGGCCGAGGGGATCAGGACATTGATGAGTGAGGATTTGCCCATACCGCTTTGCCCCATGAACAGTGTGGTTTGACCCGCGAGCGCGGGGATGAGTTCGTTCTGTAGGCTGTTTTCTTGGTTGGCCGAAACTTCAATCACGCGGTAGCCGAGCGATTGGTATAACGCCAGCCGTTCACGCGCGAAGGGCAGCAATTCGGCCACGTCGATTTTGTTCAACACGATCAATGCTTCAATGTCAGCCACATGCGCGCAGATCAGCGCGCGCCCGAGCAGCTCCTCGGAGAATCCCGGCTCGGTGGCGCAGATGATGGCGACTTGGTCGATGTTCGCCGCGAGGTTTTTCTGTTTGTTAAATTCCGAGCGGTAGAACAAATTGCGTCGCTCGTGGACTTTCTCAATCGCGCCTTGCGCCGGTGTGCTGCTGGTGTTGGTCAGCGTGACCTGCACCACATCGCCGACCGCGTAGCCTTGCTTTTTGCCGCGTGCGACCAGTTGCACCCACTGCGGCTGCTCATCGTCGGTGCGCGAGTCGTTCAGCAGGCCGAGATATTGATGACCGTAATTGGCGACGATGCGAACGAGGGTGGTGGTTTTACTCATGATGCACACCCGATTGTTTGCTGATTTCGGATTGTAAATGCGCCACACGAATCACCGCCGGCGGGTGGCTGTCATAAAAGCGCGAATACCATGGATCGGTGCCGACGAAACTGGCATTGTCGTGGTACATAGCTACCAGCGCGTCGATCAAATCTTGGCCGTTGCTGTTTTTGACCGCAAATGCGTCGGCTTCAAACTCATCCTTGCGCGATTGCAGCGAAAAAATCGGCGTAAAAATGAACAGAAATACCGGCAGTACCAGACTGAACAGCAGCAGGCCAACGGCGAATAAATGCGTCGGTTGTTGTGCCAATGAGTCGAGCAGGGCAAAATCATCCGAGACACCCAAGCCCGCGTAAAACCACATTTTATCAACCAAAAATCCGAGCAGGGCAAAGCCGCCCAAACTCAGTGGCAGCATCCACGCCATGCGTTTGAGAATATGTTTGTGGTGAAAATGCCCCAGCTCGTGCGCCAGCACTGCCTCGATTTGCGGCTCGGTCAACTGCGCCAGCAGCGTGTCAAAAAACACAATGCGCTTGTTGCGACCAAAGCCGGTGAAATACGCATTGCCATGACCCGAACGGCGTGAGCCGTCCATCACAAACATCCCATTCGAGGAAAAGCCGCAACGCTGAAGCAATGCCTCCAAGCGGGTTTTCAATTCGCCATCGGGCAGCGGCGTGAATTGGTTAAACAGCGGGGCGATCAGCGTCGGATACAGCCACAGCATCAGCACGTTAAACCCCAAGAACAGCGCCCATGCCCAAAACCACCACGTGTCAGGAAAGAGACGCATGAACGCCAATACCGCATACAACAAAGGAATGCCCAAAATCGCCGAGAGCACGGTATTTTTAAGCAAATCCATCAACCACATACCGCGCGTCATTCGGTTAAAACCAAAAGACTGCTCGACGTAAAATTGATCGACATACGCCAGCGGCAGCTCAAACAGCGAACCAATCAGACTGAACAACACCAGCAATACCACGCCAAAATGCAAAGGATGCGAGGTCAAATGCTGAACCACGGCGGACAAACTCGCGATCCCACCGCCCAGAGTCCAGATCAGCAACACCGAAGTGCTGATAAACAAGCCCAATCGCGCCAAACGCAGTTTCACAAACGCGTAGCGAGCGGATTTTTGATGCGCCTCCAAATCAATGCGGCGGTCAAACGGGGGCGGTACTTGATGTTGATGCGCCATGATGAAACGAATTTGCCGCATATTCAGCCACAATTTCAGCGTAAAATACAGCACCAGCGCGGCGACGAACGCCAGCATCAACAACAACTCAGCTTGTTTGAATACAGCCATCATAAAAAATAAACCCTCAATTTTTCGGATTATGAAAGACCAGCGAATTATGACAGAAACCAGCCCCATTGCACAAGCGACAAATCCCGCAGAGATCAGTACGCGTGACGACGACCGACTGGTTTGGCTTGACATGGAAATGACCGGCCTCAACCCTTTATCCGACCGCATTATCGAGCTGGCCATTGTCATCACCGACAAAAACCTCAACACCATCGCCGAAGCACCGGTCTGGGTCATCCACCAAGCCGACGAAGTGCTCAACGGCATGGACGCATGGAATCAAAAAACCCACGGCAACTCAGGCCTGATCGACAAAGTGCGCGCCTCCACGCTGACCGAAGCACAGGTCGAGCAAGCGGCATTGGAATTTATCAAACGCTACATCGGCCCGAGCAAATCACCGATGTGCGGGAACTCAATCGGCCAAGACCGCCGGTTCATGGCCAACTACATGCCGACGCTCGAAAAATACTTTCACTACCGCAATCTCGACGTCTCCACACTCAAAGAACTCGCGCGCCGCTGGTATCCGCGTGTGTACGACGGCTATAAAAAACAAACGCGCCACACCGCGCTGGCCGATGTGTACGAGTCGATTGATGAGCTGAAATACTATCGGGAAACGATTTTGGTTAAGTAGTTGTAATGTTCAAAATTTTTTGAGTTAAGAGAGACATGACAAGGATGGGCTTTGCTCATTTGATAGCATTGATTCTCTACTGTCCATAGTCCACAATAGAGCATATGATCTCATTAATAATGAGTTTTGCTCATGAACTAGTATGCAGCAAATTGATGGAAAATTGAAATGCCCGATTTTGACTACGAAAAACAAGCGCAGGATTTCTATAGCAAAGTTCCAGTTATTATTCTTGGTAGTGGTGCTTCGGCCGCGCACGGCATGTCTGGAATGAAGGGGCTGGCAGATCATTTGATCTCACATATAACTGATTTAAAGCCCTCCGACCCAGATAGTAGTGCATGGAATCAGCTTTGTCAGGTCTTAACGAAAGGGGTAGACCTAGAATCGGCGCTGCATCAGGTTAAAGTTTCTGATGCGCTTACCTCAAAAATTATTAAAACAACCTGGCTTCTTATTAATACGGAAGACTCTCTTGTTTTTCAAAAAAGCCTTCAGAATAGAGACATGTTTCCATTAAGTCGTTTGCTTGAGCACATGTTTAAAAGTAGCCTTAGGATAATAAATATTGTTACTACAAATTATGATCGACTAGCAGAATATGCCTGTGATCAGGTAGGAATCCATCACTACACGGGATTTACGCATGGGTTCTTGCGTAGGCTCGCCTTGCCAACAGAAATAAAATCTTCCCGTCAAGTAAATATCTGGAAAGTACACGGCTCCTTAGATTGGTTTCAGTCTTCATCAGAGGATACCATCGCTCTTGCAAGTACCCATGGGATACCGGAAAATTACGAGCCTCAGATTGTTACCCCAGGAGCTCAAAAATATCAAAAGACTCACTTGGAACCATTTCGTTCTATTATTAACAGTGCTGATGAAGCTATAAAATCTGCTAATTCGTATCTATGCATCGGCTATGGCTTTAATGATGAGCATATTCAACCGAAGCTCATAACGAAATGCATTCGTGAAAAAATACCCATTACAATTATTACTCACTCGCTTTCCGATGCAGCCAAGAAGCTAATTATTGATAATGAAGCACAGAGTTTTTTAGCAATAGAAAGAGGAGAAACGAATGATCAGTCTATTGTATATTCCTCTTTAAATAAGACGCCACTAATCATTAAAAGAAATATTTGGAGTCTTGAAGGATATTTGTCACTTATTACATAGGAAAAATATGACTATTTTTAATTTTAAAGATGAAGAGGCTCTTGGAAAGGTTGCTTCCGTTGATACGACGAATATTATCGTGGATGTGGAAAATATAGATCAACTTAAAAGGTAATACCCCCTAAAAGGGCGGCATCTAAAAGTAGAATCAACACAAGTCCTGCGTTTAGTGCAGGACGCGTGAGTTTGTTAAAGCCATCATACGCGTTTGCGCTGGAGTGAATCCACCGAGCGACATATGAGGACGGTTGTTATTGTAACACCACAGCCACTGTGTCGCCTCGATTTGAGCGTGTTCGAGTGACTCAAATAATGTCTGATTGAGCAATTCATAGCGCATGGTTCGGTTAAAGCGTTCAATGTAGGCGTTCTGCTGTGGGTTTCCAGGTTGGATGTAGAGCAGTTTAATGTCGTGCTTTTGCGCCCATTGTTGGTAGTGGTGGCTGATGAATTCAGGGCCGTTGTCCGAGCGTATCGCTTGAGGTTTACCACGCCATTCAATGAGTTGGTCGAGATAGCGCGTCAGCGTGGTTGCGGGGATTGAGAAGTTGATTTCTGCCAACAACCCTTCTCGGTTGTGGTCGTCAATGACGTTGCATGAGCGGATGCTGCGCCCATCCTCGAGGTTGTCGTGGGTGAAGTCGATTGACCACGTCACATCCATTGCGTCGGGCACTTCGAGTGGTTGCGGTGTTTCTCGGTCAAGGCGTTTGTTGGGAATCAGGCGCAAGTTGAGCCCGAGTTTGCAGTAAATGCGGTAGATGCGTTTGTGGTTGTATTTCCAGCCCAAGACGTTGCGGATGTGCAGGTAGCATAATCGAAAGCCCCATGTGTTTTGTCCTTTGGTGGTGGTCAACTCGATCAGTTTAGCGGCTATCATGGCGTTGGCTTGCGCGCGCGTTGGGATGTGGCGAAAGCGTTTTTCTGAGATACTCATGAGTTCGCAGGACGCACGGATGCTGATGTTTTTATCGTTGTGCAGTTGTTGCGCCATCTCTTTACGAGATGACGCGCTTACTTTTTTGCAAGGCACTCCTTGAGGATGTCGGTGTGCAGCTGGGATTCGGCATAGAGTTTTTTCAGGCGCGTGTTCTCGGCTTCTAAGGCTTTGAGGCGGCTCATGAGGTTTGCGTCCATGCCTGCGTATTTGCTGCGCCATTTGTAGAAGGTGGCACTGCTGATGCCATGCTCACGACACAGTGCGGGTACGGGTACGCCTGACTCGGCTTGTTTTAGAATGCTGGCGATTTGGCTGTCGCTGAATTTGGATACTTTCATGTAAAACTCCTTTGGGTTAGTTTAAAGGGTTCTACTTTTAGGTGCTGGCTTTTTTAGGGGGTATTACCAAAAGATTACAGGTCAACCATCTTGCTGTACTCCAAAGTAGCCGTCCAGGACAGCATCTTATCGGCCTAATTACACAGGTGACCCGTAAACGAAATATTGGCGATATTATCAATGAGGGTGTGAACGACCCCTCTGAACTTAATTTATGTCGTATTGCTTTGATTGGTACTATGTTAGATAGAGATGGAGAAAGAAGAAATGTATTTCGTCGTACTCTAGAAAGTGTTCCTGAAATTGATGCTAATTGCTTTTCATTGGAAGGAGATAATCTTACAAACTTCATGCGCACACTTTCAAATGTTATTACAGACAGTAATTCACTGATTCTTGGCAGATACACTTTAGATGAGCATGCCTTGGCTTATCTTAATGGAAATAAGTTTTTTCAGCGTCACGCATTTATTGGGGGGAGTACTGGTTCAGGAAAGTCTTGGGCAACAGCCAAGATTATTGAGCAGATGTCGGAACTATCAGCGGCAAATGCCATAGTTTTTGACCTTCATGGTGAGTATGCGCCTTTAGTCGGTGATGGTATTCAATACTTTAAAGTGGCAGGGCCAGGGGATGTTGAGGCAAAGCGTACAGTTGATGACGGTGTGCTTTATCTCCCTTATTGGTTACTCTCATATGAAGCACTTGTGTCCATGTTTGTTGATCGTAGTGATCAAAATGCCCCTAATCAAGCTATGATCATGGCTCGAGAAATCAATCAAGCAAAGAAAAATTACTTAAAAAATAATAATCAACAGGAGGTACTAAATCATTTTACAGTTGACAGTCCAGTTCCATTTGATCTACAAGCTCTTATGATGCGGTTGAATGAAATTAATGTAGAAATGGTTCCGGGTACTCGTGGTGAAAAGCAGGGTGATTTCTTTGGAAAACTAGCTCGGATGATTTCTCGGTTAGAAAATAAAATGTCAGATAGACGACTTGGATTTATGTTCGATGGAGGTGGCGATATCTTGAATTTTGACTGGCTTGAAAAGTTTACTCAGGCTATATTGGGTAGTACTGGTGAGAATTGTAAAGCAGGGATCAAAATCATTGATTTTTCTGAGGTCCCGTCGGATGTCCTGCCATTAATTGTTTCATTGGTCGCGCGAGTTACTTTTTCTGTCCAACAATGGACGCCATTGGAATTGCGACATCCCATTGCGCTTTTATGTGATGAAGCTCATCTCTATATGCCACAGCGAAGTATGGCTGATTCTGCTCATGATGTCTCGTTGGATATTTTTGAGCGTATAGCTAAAGAAGGGCGAAAATACGGTATTAGCCTTGTAGTGATAAGTCAACGACCTTCTGAAGTAAATAAGACAATGCTTAGTGGTAATACCCCCTAAAAGGGCGGCATCTAAAAGTAGAATCAACACAAGTCCTGCGTTTAGTGCAGGACGCGTGAGTTTGTTAAAGCCATCATACGCGTTTGCGCTGGAGTGAATCCACCGAGCGACATATGAGGACGGTTGTTATTGTAACACCACAGCCACTGTGTCGCCTCGATTTGAGCGTGTTCGAGTGACTCAAATAATGTCTGATTGAGCAATTCATAGCGCATGGTTCGGTTAAAGCGTTCAATGTAGGCGTTCTGCTGTGGGTTTCCAGGTTGGATGTAGAGCAGTTTAATGTCGTGCTTTTGCGCCCATTGTTGGTAGTGGTGGCTGATGAATTCAGGGCCGTTGTCCGAGCGTATCGCTTGAGGTTTACCACGCCATTCAATGAGTTGGTCGAGATAGCGCGTCAGCGTGGTTGCGGGGATTGAGAAGTTGATTTCTGCCAACAACCCTTCTCGGTTGTGGTCGTCAATGACGTTGCATGAGCGGATGCTGCGCCCATCCTCGAGGTTGTCGTGGGTGAAGTCGATTGACCACGTCACATCCATTGCGTCGGGCACTTCGAGTGGTTGCGGTGTTTCTCGGTCAAGGCGTTTGTTGGGAATCAGGCGCAAGTTGAGCCCGAGTTTGCAGTAAATGCGGTAGATGCGTTTGTGGTTGTATTTCCAGCCCAAGACGTTGCGGATGTGCAGGTAGCATAATCGAAAGCCCCATGTGTTTTGTCCTTTGGTGGTGGTCAACTCGATCAGTTTAGCGGCTATCATGGCGTTGGCTTGCGCGCGCGTTGGGATGTGGCGAAAGCGTTTTTCTGAGATACTCATGAGTTCGCAGGACGCACGGATGCTGATGTTTTTATCGTTGTGCAGTTGTTGCGCCATCTCTTTACGAGATGACGCGCTTACTTTTTTGCAAGGCACTCCTTGAGGATGTCGGTGTGCAGCTGGGATTCGGCATAGAGTTTTTTCAGGCGCGTGTTCTCGGCTTCTAAGGCTTTGAGGCGGCTCATGAGGTTTGCGTCCATGCCTGCGTATTTGCTGCGCCATTTGTAGAAGGTGGCACTGCTGATGCCATGCTCACGACACAGTGCGGGTACGGGTACGCCTGACTCGGCTTGTTTTAGAATGCTGGCGATTTGGCTGTCGCTGAATTTGGATACTTTCATGTAAAACTCCTTTGGGTTAGTTTAAAGGGTTCTACTTTTAGGTGCTGGCTTTTTTAGGGGGTATTACCTAGTCAATGTAGTAATTTTGTATCTATGAGGTTAACAAATGCTGAGGATCAAGGGGTTATCAAGAGATTGCTTCCTGATAGTCTTGGTGGGTTTAGTGATATTCTTCCGACTCTTGATACTGGTGAAGCTCTGGTTGTGGGGGATGCTAGTTTGCTGCCGAGTCGAATTAGAATTGATGAGCCGAAAAACAAACCAAATAGTGGTACGGTGAATTTCTGGGATGAATGGCAAAAACCAGTTAAAGAAAGTCGATTATTGGTAGCTATTGCAAATTGGCGTAAGCAAGGCATGCAGTAGAGTGCTAATTTGATCATTATTCAAAAAGGGCGCACATGCGCCCTTTGTTTTTTGTACAACGTGACAAATATTACTTCGCCAAACTGTCCAGCCAAACCGTCATCCCTTGGGTATTCAGTTCAATATCACCCGCGAAGATTTCAGCGATTTGCTCGCTGGATAGCGTGCTGCCGAACATCTGCGCTTGCATGATGATGTAGGCTTGCAGGGCGTCTTTCAGGCGCTGGTGGCGCGTGTCGTGATCCAGGCCGAGGCTTTGGACGTATTCGGCCATATTGACCACGGCGGTGATGTGGCGCAGCAGTTCGCGCGCGAGTTTTTCCGGATGGTATACCGCGCCGTAGTGCGTGAGGTACATGGCTTTGGGTTTGAATTCGAGCAGGCGCGCGATGGAGTTGCGCATTTCCTCCGGCTCGAATTGCGTCGGCGTCGTGGTTGGGAAAATGAATACGCGATCGTCAATGTCCAATTCGCGGTAGGACAGGCCGAACATGTCTCCGGTGAAGATACCTTGTGACTTTTGGTCAACGATACACATGTGGTGGCGCGCATGACCCGGGGTGTCAATGCACAGCAGTTCGCGGCCATTGAGCGAGATGCGGGTGTCGTCGGGTGCTTCGATGATGCGTTCGGCTGGGATGGGCAGGATTTCACCGTAGACTTTTTTCACATAGTCCGCGCCGTAAACCGCGCTCACGCCGGCGATGAGTTTGGATGGCTCTATCATGTGACGCGCGCCGCGCGGATGCACGACGAGTTTGGCGTTCGGGAATTTTTGCATCATTAGGCTGGCGCCACCCGCGTGATCGAGATGGATGTGGGTGAGGATGACGTAGTCAACGGCGGTTTCGTTCAGCCCGACTTTTTTGAGCGCGGCGAGGGCATTGGGTACGGAGTCGTTGCTGCCGCTATCGACGAATGCGGCGCGTCCGTTTTCCACCATCAGGTATATCGCGGCCAATTCGGGGCGAACGTAGCCTGAGTCGAAGCCGTATACGCCGTTACCGTAGTCGTTCCAATTAAACATATTTGTCTCCTTTTCGTGTGGTTTTAAATATTAGAATGTCATGGCGAATGGTAATGGTTGATTGTAATGCGAGTCTTACTGTCGTGGAGCCTTACCGCCGTGAAACTTTACCATAGTTGGTTTACGCTTCATCGGTAGGGTCGGCCTCCGGTGTTATATCCTCGTCGGTCTCATCGGGGTTGTGTTCCAGAACGGCTTTGATGAATTGAAACAGTTCGCGGAATGATTTGGGCGGTTTGGCTTGCTCGGTTTCTTTGCGTGTGTTACGTACCAGCGTGCGCAGCTCTTGTACCGAGGCGTGCGGAAAGTCGCTGAGGAATTGGGTGATGGCCTCGTCTTTGTCGATCATTGCGGTGCGGTAGCGTTCGATGCGATGAAGCAGTGCGGTCGCGGCGGTGGATGAGCCTCTGATTTGTTCGAGCTTTTCGCGAATCGGCGCGGTGTCCTCTTTGCGCATGATTTTGCCGATGAACTGCATTTGGCGGCGGCGCGCTTCGTGTGCGTTCAGACGTTTGTATTCTTTGATGGCATCGAGCAAATCTTCGGACATCGGGATTTTGCTCAAGGCTTCTTTGGACAGCTCGACCAATTCTTCGCCGATGTCTTGCAATTCGTGCATTTGCTGCTTGCGTTTGGTTTTGCTGATTTTATCAACGGCGCGTGTGCCGTCGACGACGTAAAAAGTTTCTGACATGGATTCACCGTAATGAAGGGCGCGCGACATACGGTCATCGTGCAAATGAGGCACAAAAGCGGTATGATGCGGGCGCATTGAATGCAAATAGTGGTTTAAGGAAACACGGAACAACCCCTACCGTCTGCGCTGGTTGATTGGCGTGATGAGTAACGAGGCGTGGCGCGCAGTCTATGGTCATTCCCTAGACAGGCATCACAACAAAGTTAATCACGCGCCCATCACCAGCCCAAAGGGTTCTGGCAAAAAACACCCAGAACTTTGTTGCAGAATAGGGGCTGTCGTAGAACGACTACGCCCCCTATCCTGCGCCGCGTTCTGAATGTTTTTTGCTCAGAACGCAAACTGGTTTGGGTTGTTCCGTGTTTCCTTAAATTCAGACATAAAGTAGATAAGGATCGTTTTTCATGTCCGTCAGCTTCGATTATACACGCAACGACTTTGAAGCCGTTGCGCATCACACATTACAGACCGCAAAAAAACTGGGTGCGCGTGCCTGCGCGGTGGAGGTTTCCGAGTCCAATGGCCTGTCGGTCAGCTCGCGCAATGGCGCGGTGGAGACGGTTGAGCATAACCGCGACAAATCGCTCTCGGTCTCGGTCTATGTGGGCAAACAGCGTGGCTTTGCCAGCACCTCGGATTTTTCCGAACCGGCGATTGCCAGCACGGTTCAGGCGGCATACGACATTGCGCGTTACACGGCAGCCGATCCATGCGCTGGTTTGCCGGAGAAAAAATATTTGTATCAACCGAAAAAGAGTCATGCGGATTTGGATTTATACCACCCGTGGGATTTGACCACTGCACAGGCGATCGAATTGACCTTGCAGGCGGAGCAAGCAGCGTTTGACACCTGCAAATACATCAAAAACTCAGACGGTGCGAGCGTTTCCAGTCACCAAGGACACTTTGTTTCAGCGGCAAGCAACGGTTTTATGGGCGGTTATGCCTATTCGCGTCACTCGGCCAGTTGTGTGCCGATTGCGCAAAAGGGTAAGCACATGGAGCGCGACGTGTGGTACGCCTCGGCACGCGATCCGAAAAAATTGGCCGATGTACGGGAAATCGGCGCGTATGCAGCGCATCGTGCGGCGGCGCGTTTGGGTGCGAAAAAAATCAGCTCGCGCTCGTGTCCCGTGTTGTTTGAGGCGCCTTTGGCGGCCGGTTTGCTCGGCAACTTTGCCCAAGCGATCAGCGGTGGCGCTTTGTACCGCAAAACCTCGTTTTTATTGGACGCACTGGGTCAACGGATTTTTCCGAAACACATTCAGATTGTGGATGATCCATTCATCGTTCAGGGCATGGGCAGCAGCTATTTTGATGACGAAGGCGTGGCGTGCCAGCGCCGCGAATTGGTGGACGGAGGTCGTTTGACCGGCTATTTGCTGTCGATGTACACGGCGCGTAAACTCAAAATGCAGCCGACTGGCAACGCCAGCGGCTCGCACAATTTGCGTTTGAGCAGTTCAAAGACCAAAAAGGGCGACGATTTCGCGGCCATGTTGAATAAAATGGGTACGGGCTTGCTCGTGACCGAATTGCTTGGCAGCGGCGTCAACTATGTGACGGGTGATTATTCACGCGGCGCGAGTGGCTTTTGGGTGGAAAACGGGGTGATTGTTCATCCGGTGGAGGAAATCACCATCGCGGGCAATTTGAAAGACATCTTCCGTCAAATCGTGGCGGTCGGCGCGGACGAAATCGTGCGCGGTACCAAACAAACCGGTTCGATTTTGATTGAAAATATGACCATAGCAGGTTAGCGTAAACAAGAGGAGCGCATCATGGATAAAAGCATCGGACGTGGTTTGGCAATTTTAGGTGTTTTGTTGGCTTTAGGCATGTCCATCGGTGCATTTATCCTCGGTGTGCAGGCCAAGCAAATTGGCTCGGCCAAGCAAACCATCACGGTCAAGGGCGTGGCCGAAAAACCGATTGATTCGACTTCAGCCGAATGGCAAATTACGCTCAATACGCGTGCGGACAGCTTTGCCGATGCGCTGGCGCAGATCAAGCAAGAAAAACCGGCGATGCAAAATTTTCTCAAACAGTTTGGTTTTGACGGTGAACAGGTGATGTTCGATGCGGAAAGCGTCACACCGCACATGGTGGATGAACGCGATGATCGCGGTTACAGCGTATCGGTGCAACGCGGATTCAACGCCTCCCAAACATTGCACATCAAAACCAACGATCTGGCGAAAATTCAAGAAGCCCGCGCCAAAATCATCGAGTATCAGGCACAAGGCCATGATTTGAATGTGTCCGATGTGGATTTTTTGGTTGGCAATCTGGATGACATCAAACTCGCGCTGATCGGCGAAGCGACGAAAAACGCCAAAACCCGTGCGGATGAGTTTGCCAAAAATGGCGATGCGAAAGTCGGTACGATGCGTTCGGCTTCACAGGGGACATTTGACATTCTGCCCGCGAATGGCAGCGCCGAAGACAGCATCGGCGGCGTCTATGATAAAAGCACGGTCAAAAAAATCGCGCGCGTAGTCGTGACGATTGAGTACAATACCCAACCATAATGATGTCCAAAGTCATTTGAACCGATACAGCAGAGATTTATGTACGAGAATAAACGCCAACAGGTGATTTCACATCAGCAGTTTATGCGTCGTTTGCGCCAGCATCTGTGGGTGGCTTTGGCCTTACTCATCGGCTCTTTGGCGATGGGCATGGTGGGTTATAAAGTGTTTGAGCAATTAGCGTGGATCGACGGGTTTTTGAATTCCGCCATGCTGTTGGGTGGAATGGGGCCGGTGAATCCACCGTTGACCGAAGCGGGCAAACTATTCGCGGGGATGTATGCGCTGTATGCCGGCTTGGTATTCGTTGTCACCGCCGCGCTGATGGTCACACCGGTGGCGCATCGCTTGCTGCATCGGTTTCACTGCGATGATGATGTGGGTAGTTCCGATTGAATATGATTTCTAACCAGAAGGAGACGACTATGAAGGCATCCACCATACAGAAAAATTTGGCGGCATTGCTCACGGGAGTGAGCTTGTTGACCTTGAGTGCCTGCGCGAGTGCGCCGATGGGTACGCCGAGCATTAAAAGTGCCATGCAGCAGATGAAAAATACGCATCAAGCGGCGATGAACAGCGATAACTTGGCGGATTTTAAAATGCACGTAGCAGGATTTAAAAAAGGCACACACGACGCAGCGCTCAACCGCTATCGAGGTACGGATGCTGAGCAGGCTATGTATGCTGAAGGGATGAAAAAACTGGATGCGGGCTTGATGCTGGTTGAGCAAAACATCGCATCGGGCAATTTAACTGCGGCAAAAGCAGAGCTGAATCGTTTGCTGGAGATTCGCAATCAGTACCATAAGGTACTGAAAAAATAATTGACATGCCATTTGGCATATAAGTGCAAAGCCCGAACGAAATCGCTCGGGCTTTTCTATGTTTAGAATAAATTCAGGACGTTGTTGACTAAAATCATGTACAGCGCGACACCGCCGAATAAACTCAGCAGATAGTTTTTAAATACCACCTGCAAAAAAGCGGTCAATGCGATACCGAATACCGCAAACTGTATTTCGGAAAATTGCTTGGCTTTGTATGCATCCGACGCATACACCACCAAAATCAGCATCATAATCAGTGGAAAGCGATTTTTAATATAGGCGATGAAGGGATGGGCGTTCAGCCAATCTTTAAAGAAAAACGGCAGCGCGCGCAAGCCCCACGTCACCAAACCCATCACCACAATCATGGCGGCGATGTACACGCCGCTAACCGGAGTATTCATACGCCTGCCTCCACTTTCTTCGGTTGACGAGTGTAATCCAACATCAATAGGATCAACGCCACGCCGCTGGCGGTGAGTAAAAAGTAGTTGGGAGCGAGCCAAGTGGCCGCCAAGCAAGCCAAAATTCCCATCGCCACGGTTTTCGTCTCGTGGTTGGCGCGGATTTGCTCGACCAATAAAATCACGAACAGCGCGGTCAGCGAAAACTCGATGCCTTTGATCGGCGGCAGTGAGGTGGCGAGCAGCGCTCCGATGGCTGTTCCCGCAACCCAATACAACTGATTTAACGCGACGATGGGCAGCGCATTGCTCGGGTTGGCCGATTTGGAGCTGGTCAACAGCGAATAGGTTTCGTCGGTGATGCCAAACATGAAATACAGCCGTTTCGCCCAAGTGTGTGGTAGAAAATCAAACAGCGATAGACCGTAAAAAACATGACGCAGATTGATTAAAAATGTCGCAATCGCGGTGTCCAAAAGCGAGGCGTGATTCACCACCAAACCGACTGCTAAAAATTGCGCCGCACCCGCAAATACAAAAATACTGAATAGAATTGGAATGTACCAAGCAATGCCCTGCGAAACCATCAGAAAACCGAAGGTTATGCCCAGAGGGATGTAGCCGAGTAACACAGGTAGTGTGATTGTGAATAAAGAGGGGCGTTGCATAAAAGCGTAGAATAAATTTTAATGTGCGATTGTACTGGAAAATGAAGGTTTGTATAATGATGTAAAATTTAAGCATTTAATTAATAATTTAAATAGGTGCGATTATGCTGTTTAATACATCGGATATTTCTGCTTTAGAAAACTATCGCTTGCTTGTGTGTGGCGTCACGCCGCGTCCGATCGCGTGGATCAGCACGCAGTCGGCTGCTGGCGTGAATAATCTTGCGCCGTATTCGTTTTTTAATGTGGTCAGTTGCAACCCACCGATATTGATGGTGTCGCATTTACAACCGCAAAATGGTCAAGATAAAGATACTTTGCTCAATTTGCTCGAAACCAAAGAGTGCGTGGTCAACGTAGTGAATGTTGCTTTGGCCGAACGCATGAATCAAACTTGCGCCAGTTTATCGCGTGATCAGAGTGAATTTGAGTTTGCACAGGTGGACAGTTGTGCCAGCGCGCAGGTCAAACCTTTATCGGTCATGGATGCGCCGGTGCGCTATGAGTGCCGTTTGCGTGAAGTGTCACGCATGAGCACACTGCCGATGGGCGGCACCATGATTTTGCTCGATGTGGTGGCAGTTTATGTGGCGGATGAACTGGCTTTGGAAGGCGGTATGATTAAGCAGCCGCTGATTGATACGGTGGGCAAAATGGGCGGCGATTGGTACAGTGGCACGCGTGAATTATTTGAAATGAAGCGACCCTAAGGTTTACCAATATTCATTACATCGGATAGCGGCGTAGCCATTCGCTGATCGCTGTGATGGCGATCAATAGCAACAGCGTCAGCCATGCGGCGATTTGTTGTCGGCGCGTGCTTTGATAATTATAGTAAAACGTTTTTTTCGCCTCATGCTCGACCAGTCCGCGCGCGCGTAGGCTCATGGCGCCGCGTGTGGCGTGGCGCAGGGCGAAAATCAAAATGGGCAGCCATTGTAAAAACCGCTCGCGCCAGTTCAATCCGCGCAGTTTTGCGCTGAGCATGATGCGTTTGATCTCCGCGCGCATCAGGCCGATGGCGCCGAAGCCGAGTTGCAGCGCGTAGGCGACATTCATACTGAGCCAGCCGCGTTGCAGCGCTGTGCTGACCACATCACGCAGATTCACCATTGTGCCGGACATGAGCGCGACCCAAGTCATGGTGGTGACGCGCAGTAGAATCTGATTGGCTTTTTGCATGGTTTCGTCGGTGCGCTCGGCGACAAAAATCATATTCCACAGCCAGATGGACCAAGAGAGCAGCAGCGCCAGTCCGAATCGAATGAGAATCGCGCGCCAACTCATGCCCTGAATCTTTGCCAACACCATCATCGCCAACGACCACGCCACCACGGTATGCCATGCGACGGGGAATGCCACGCCGATGAAAAACAGCATGAGTAATGCCAATACGTGCGCGTCGTGCAGTGGGCGCGTGCGGATGGGTGCAGAGCTGTGGGTTGCAGAAGAGGCAGAAGTGGGGGAGGTGGCAGAAATGACAGAGGGGTTCATCGTGGTGTCTCCTCTGTCTCTGCGCCTGCGTGTATATGTAACTCCCCGTCGCGAATCTCCCACGTTTGATCGGCAATCGCCCGATGCAAGGTGGCATCGTGGGTGATGACAATGAGCGCGTGACCAGCGGCTTTGAATGAGCGAATCAGTTGCGTGATGCGTTCGGCATTGAGCGCGTCTTGGCCAAACGTCGGCTCGTCAAGCACGATCAGCGCGCGTTGCAAAAGCACAGGGAACAGCAGGGTGAGGCGGCGCTTTTGCCCCTCGGAGAGCTGATGTGGCGAGCGTTCGGCACAGTCGGCCAGACCGAAGTGCGCCAGTGTGCCTGCGATGTCTTGCACGCCGAGTTGGGTCAGTTCTTCAGCCACTGTGTCAAAGAAAAAATGGCTGTCAGGGTGCTGAAACACATACATCATCTGCTCGCGCGGTTTGATCTGCTGCGGCGCTTCTTCGGCTGAGGCTTGGTAGCGCAGGGTGCATTGACCACCGAGCGGTTTGGTCATACCGGCCAAGGTATTGAGCAGCGTGGATTTGCCCGAGCCGTTTTCGCCGCATAGCACGGTGCATTCGCCCGAGTGAAGCGTTGCATTGGCGGTGAACAGCGGTTGCTTTTTGTCGTAGCCGACGACCAGTTGTTCCAATGACAAGGTGATCTGCGCGGACAGTGGCGGAGGTGTTTGCGTTAAACTCGATTCGGCACGCAGCTGCTGCAATGCTTGCTGAGTTTCATGCAGCCAGCTTTCGGGCGAGCGTTTGTTTAGTTCGCCTTTTTCGGAAATATGCCAGCAGACATCGGCATATTCGGCGACTTGCATGTGGTGGTCGACCAGTAGGATGCAGACGTGTTGCTTGAGCTCGTTCAGCAGTTGGTAAAACTCGGTACGAATCTCTTCATCGAGAAATGCGGTTGGCTCGTCCAGTAGTAAGACTTTTGGTTCGGTCGCGAGCATGGAGGCGAGCAACAGGCGCTGTGCCTGTCCGTGTGAGAGCTGCGCGGTGGGTTTGAGCTCCATATCGCCTAAGCCGTATTGTTCGAGCAGGTATTTTTTCGCATGCATTTGCTCGGGCGTGTATTGGCGGTGCTCCATGCTGAAAAAGAATTCTTCGCCGACGCGCTCATGTACGATTTGTGTGTGCGGGTTTTGCGAGAGGTACAGCGCGTCGCGCGCAATGGCCGGATTGCCGCCTGCGAGTGTGCCGTGAATGAATTCGGGGTATAGGCCTTTGATGAGGTTGAGTAACGTTGATTTGCCACTGCCGCTCGCACCTGTGAGCCAGACCAAGCCACGCTCGGGTAAATTCAGCGGCGTGGATAAGGCAATACCCGCACGAGTGCGGGCATAGTGAAAATCAAACGGTTCTAAACGCATCATGCGGTTTGAATTAGCTGCGGTCGCGTGCAATTAAAAAGCCATCGAGCAGACCGGTTTTTACCAAACGTTTCCCCAGATAGCGGCTCAATGCCGCAGCAAAAACCCAGCTGGAGATGACGAATACGGCCAGTTGAATCGCATTGAACACGATGGACAGGTTCGCTTGCTCTTGGCTCAAGTAATCATAGCCAAAGCTGAACACGGCCGCCATGCTTGCTGCCAACAGCAGCACCGACCAGTTCCATTTGCGGTACAAGAACAGTGCGAATACCAACTCAGCGCCCAGACCTTGCACCAAACCGTAAATCAACGCGCTCATGCCCCATTGCGTGATGATGCCTTCGACACCGGCGGCGACCAAGGAGCCGAACAACGCCATGCCCGGTTTGCGCACCATATAGCCGAAAAATACCGGCGCCATCAGCCAAAAGCCATCCAAAGCGCGTTTGATACCGAGCGGTTTGAGCAAGGGTTCTTTCAAAAAGTCGTAGACCAAGGTCCAAGCCCAGTACGCCACACCCATAGCGGCGGCCATAACGGCAACAGTTACCCATTCCTGCAAGGTAATCGAGCGGAATAAAGCCAATGGCGAACGGGGTTGAAATTCAGATGAAGTAAATATGCGATTCATTTAGAGTCCTTTCCTACGCGAGTATTAACTCGACAGGTTCAAAGGGTATTTCTCAGGCCGAGCCGCCCCATGCGACTGACCACCCCCAGGTGTGCGATTACATTATTTGAATAAGCGCAGAGGCGCAATCATAGATAAGCGCGAGATAAAAGTCAAACCGCCATAGTCAAATCCCTGTGTGGCTGGCATAATAAGCCTTCAAGCAAATAACCAATCGGCACGAACTCCCAAATGCAGCCCACTATGAACCTACCCTTACAAAAACCCCATTATCCTCGCGTATTGAGCATTGCCGGTTCAGACAGCGGCGGCTGCGCGGGTATTCAAGCGGATTTAAAAACCTGTTCGGCATTGGGTTGCTATGGCATGACGGCCATCACAGCGATTACCGCACAAAATACGCTCGGAGTGCAGGCGGTACAGGTATTGCCGCCGGAGATGGTGCGTGCTCAGATTCATGCCGTGGTATCCGATATCGGTGTAGATGCGGTGAAAATCGGTATGCTGTATAGCCCTGAAATTGTCCATGTGGTGGCGCAGGTATTGCGAGAATATGTTTTTGCCAACGTGGTTTTGGATCCCGTGATGGTGGCCAGCAGTGGTGATTCCTTGATGCAGCAGCAAACCGTTGAGGTGCTGGTTCAAGAGCTATTTCCTCTGGTAACGCTGATTACCCCCAATTTAGATGAAGCGTCATGCTTACTCGGACGCAGCATTGAACGTGTTGAACAGTTGGAGCAAGCCGCTCATGATTTATCAGAGTTGGGCGCGCGTGCCGTTTTGCTCAAAGGCGGGCATTTATCCGAGCAGAGCGCGGGGGCGGTTGTGACGGATTTACTGCTGGACTCGTCCAACCATCAAACCGAGCAGACCCAAACCTACTCCAGCCCGCGCATAGCCAGTATGAACACGCGCGGAACGGGCTGTACCTTATCCTCGGCGATTGCCTGCTACTTGGCCTTGGGTTTGTCTTTGTCCGAAGCCGTGCAGCAGGCGCGCGCATACATCCTACAAGCAATCGAAAAGGGGCAATCGGTACAAACCGGTCAAGGGTATGGACCGCTGAACCACGGGTTTGCGCCACGGGGAATGAGGGTGCTGGATTAGGATGGCGTAAATATCGACTCCAAAGCAGAATCATTTGAATCATATTTGATGACGCAATTGAGATGGAAGCAGAAAAGAGGCAGAAATGATGCAGTTACGCGAATTTGTGGCAGAGGATGAAACCCTTTTGCTGCGCTATTTGAATGACCCGCAAACGGTGCAGTATTTATCCGAGCGTATTCCTCAGCCGTATACGGTTGAGGATGCGCGTTGGTGGATCGAGGTCGGAAGCCGTGAGCAAATTGCCCGTGCGATTGAGGTAAATGGACAGTTGGTAGGCTCGATTGGTACTATTCGTGGAGAGTTAGAAGAGCGCTATTCTGCTGAAATCGGCTACGTGATTGGGCGCGAACATTGGGGCAAAGGCTATGCGTCACAGGCTGTGCAGATGATGACGGATTATCTGTTTGAGCAAACTGATTTGGTGCGATTGGCCGCTACCGTCTTTGCGCCTAATGTGGCATCTGTGAAAGTTTTAGAAAAATGTGGCTACGAGTTCGAAGCGCGTTTGCGTAAGAGTATCTTTAAAAATGGCGAGTTTTACGACAGCTTGATTTATACGCGATTGCGGTAAAGCGTTTTCAAATTGCTCGGTGATCAAGGTTGTGTTTGAGCTATAATGCCGCAATCATTTTGTTTAACTGTTTTTTGAGGAACTAATCATGGGTTACGAAGCTATTCCTGCTGGTAAGGACATTCCAAACGATTTTAATGTCATCATCGAGATTCCTGCGCAAAGCGATCCGGTGAAATACGAAGTAGACAAAGACACGCAAACCTTGTGGGTGGATCGTTTTATCGGTACCGGTATGCGTTACCCATTGAGCTACGGCTATATTCCGCAAACTTTGGCGGGTGACGGCGATCCGGTGGATGCGCTGGTATTGGCGCCATTCCCGATCATGGCGGGCGCGGTGGTGCGTTGCCGTCCGATTGGCATGCTGAAAATGACCGATGAAAAAGGTGCGGATGCGAAACTGATCGTCGCACCGATTGACAAGGTTTGCCCTATGACTGCGGACATCAAAACCATTGACCAAGTACCGCAATACATCAAAGACAACGTTCAACACTTTTTCGAGCAGTACAAAGCGCTGGAAAAAGGCAAATGGGTGAAAATCGAAGGTTGGGGCGGTTTGGAAGACGCGCACAAAGAAATCACCGATGGCGTGGCGAACTACAAAGGCTGATGACTGTGTTTGTGGTCGTATTCGTTGACCGTATTCGCTGATCATCATCGGTTGGATAAAAAAGAGCTCTTATGAGCTCTTTTTTTATATGGTTTCGCTATTAGGTAGCACCGTCCCCTGTAAAAACTCATGAATCTAGCTTAGACTAGATTCATGAGTACTTATAAAATTCCTTCTTCTCTCAAGTGGCTGATTAAAAATCACCAAACGATTCTTGGTCGTTTGAATCAAGCCCAAAAAGAGTTGGAAGATGTTGAAAGATATCTAGAGCACGCAAACGAAATTATTGAACGAAATACGCAGCTCAATATGCTGATTCAGGTCTTACAACAAGACTTACAAGCGATTGAACACTCGATTTCATTGCATGAAATCCCTGTCGAATTATCTAGATTAAAAGCCAAAAATCCGCACAAAAATCCATTTCTTCTCAAACGAGGAGAAATGACGCAATGCATCTATTCTATTCTGTCTAAACGAGCAAGTTGGGTCAGTACGACCGAAATCGTAGCGTACATAACCGAGCATATTCAACAAACACAAGATTTTATGCCTTCCTCAAATCGAGTTCGCGAACGAGTCAATAGCAGATTATACAATATGTACCATTTCGGTAAAATTGACCGAATTCGGTCTGGCGTTTTAGCCAGCGAAGGGTTTTGGCGTCAAAAGCCAACCTTAGAATGAACTATGCTCCTATAAGTTCGGTAATACCCCCTAAAAGGGCGGCATCTAAAAGTAGAATCAACACAAGTCCTGCGTTTAGTGCAGGACGCGTGAGTTTGTTAAAGCCATCATACGCGTTTGCGCTGGAGTGAATCCACCGAGCGACATATGAGGACGGTTGTTATTGTAACACCACAGCCACTGTGTCGCCTCGATTTGAGCGTGTTCGAGTGACTCAAATAATGTCTGATTGAGCAATTCATAGCGCATGGTTCGGTTAAAGCGTTCAATGTAGGCGTTCTGCTGTGGGTTTCCAGGTTGGATGTAGAGCAGTTTAATGTCGTGCTTTTGCGCCCATTGTTGGTAGTGGTGGCTGATGAATTCAGGGCCGTTGTCCGAGCGTATCGCTTGAGGTTTACCACGCCATTCAATGAGTTGGTCGAGATAGCGCGTCAGCGTGGTTGCGGGGATTGAGAAGTTGATTTCTGCCAACAACCCTTCTCGGTTGTGGTCGTCAATGACGTTGCATGAGCGGATGCTGCGCC
This sequence comes from Puribacter membranae, assembly GCF_055380425.1. Lineage (NCBI taxonomy): Bacteria > Pseudomonadati > Pseudomonadota > Betaproteobacteria > Burkholderiales > Burkholderiaceae > Puribacter > Puribacter membranae. The sequence continues at coordinate 886,391 of NZ_AP040167.1, read as the reverse complement.
CATCCTCGAGGTTGTCGTGGGTGAAGTCGATTGACCACGTCACATCCATTGCGTCGGGCACTTCGAGTGGTTGCGGTGTTTCTCGGTCAAGGCGTTTGTTGGGAATCAGGCGCAAGTTGAGCCCGAGTTTGCAGTAAATGCGGTAGATGCGTTTGTGGTTGTATTTCCAGCCCAAGACGTTGCGGATGTGCAGGTAGCATAATCGAAAGCCCCATGTGTTTTGTCCTTTGGTGGTGGTCAACTCGATCAGTTTAGCGGCTATCATGGCGTTGGCTTGCGCGCGCGTTGGGATGTGGCGAAAGCGTTTTTCTGAGATACTCATGAGTTCGCAGGACGCACGGATGCTGATGTTTTTATCGTTGTGCAGTTGTTGCGCCATCTCTTTACGAGATGACGCGCTTACTTTTTTGCAAGGCACTCCTTGAGGATGTCGGTGTGCAGCTGGGATTCGGCATAGAGTTTTTTCAGGCGCGTGTTCTCGGCTTCTAAGGCTTTGAGGCGGCTCATGAGGTTTGCGTCCATGCCTGCGTATTTGCTGCGCCATTTGTAGAAGGTGGCACTGCTGATGCCATGCTCACGACACAGTGCGGGTACGGGTACGCCTGACTCGGCTTGTTTTAGAATGCTGGCGATTTGGCTGTCGCTGAATTTGGATACTTTCATGTAAAACTCCTTTGGGTTAGTTTAAAGGGTTCTACTTTTAGGTGCTGGCTTTTTTAGGGGGTATTACCGCAGCCGACTCAATCGTTCGACAAAGTAAGGAATTTCAACAATACCTTAAGGTTCAGACCGATATTCGAAATTGGGCTATATCGGCCTATTACAAAGAGAGAAACATTCCTTATCAAGAGCGTGATGTCCCTGACATACTTGAAAAGGAATTTATTGAAGCCCAAATGATTTTTAGAGAATATTATGAAAAAGACCTTTAGTGATTCTTTTCAAAAATCCAAAGTTCAACACAGGTGTAGAATTCAAAAAATCGATATTTACCTTAAAATCAAGCCAAAAATGTAGCTCACCAAAGGCTACTTCGGTACAATCTCAATCCTGATGGCTATATCTGCCAAATAGACACCCCCTAAAATTAAAACCACCACAATTGTGGTATTCTCATAATACAATGGCTATCAAAAAATCCGATCTTTATTCATCTTTGTGGGCATCTTGCGATGAACTGCGCGGCGGCATGGATGCCAGCCAGTACAAGGACTACGTCCTGTTCATGCTGTTCATTAAGTACGTCTCGGACAAGTACGGGAACTCTGATGACTTTGCCCCGCCTGTCACCATTCCGCCCGGAGCCAGCTTCAAGGACATGGTTGCCCTCAAGGGCAAAAGCGATATTGGCGACAAGATCAACACACAGGTCATTCAGCCCCTGATCGACGCCAACACCCGTCTTGCACGCAGCGACTTCCCTGACTTCAATGACCCGAACAAGCTCGGTGAAGGTCAGGCGATGGTGGATCGCCTCAGCAACCTGATCGGCATCTTCCAAAAGCCCGAGTTGGATTTCTCGAAGAACCGAGCCGAGAACGACGACATTTTGGGCGATGCCTACGAATACCTGATGCGGCACTTTGCCTCGCAGAGCGGCAAGAGCAAGGGCCAGTTCTATACGCCATCCGAGGTCAGTCGCATCATGGCCAAGGTCGTGGGCATCTCCCCCGCCAATGCAGTGGCATCGACCACCGCGTATGACCCCACCTGCGGCTCTGGCTCCTTGCTGCTGAAGGTGGCCGCCGAGGCTGGCAAGCACATCACGTTGGAAGGGCAGGAAATGGACGTGACCACTGCTGGTCTCGCCCGTATGAACATGATCCTGCACGACTTTCCAACCGCCAACATCCTGCAGGGCAACACGCTGGCCTCGCCGAAATTCAAGGATGGCGAGTCGCTGCGTACCTATGACTACGTCGTCGCCAATCCGCCGTTTTCAGACAAGACCTGGAGCACCGGCCTGACCCCTGCCAGCGACGCGCACCAGCGTTTTGCTTGGGGTGAACCGCCGAAAAAGCAAGGCGACTACGCTTACCTGCTGCACATCATTCGCTCAATGAAGAGCACCGGCAAAGGCGCCTGTATTCTCCCTCACGGTGTCCTTTTCCGGGGCAATGCCGAGGCTGTCATCCGCGAGAAGCTGGTGCGGTCGGGCATCCTCAAAGGGATCATTGGCCTGCCGGCCAACCTGTTCTACGGCACGGGCATTCCCGCCTGCATCCTGGTGCTGGACAAGGAAAACGCTTCAGCACGCAAAGGCATCTTCATGATCGACGCCTCCAAGGGCTTTATCAAGGACGGTGCCAAGAACCGCCTGCGTGAGCAGGACATTCACAAGATCGTCGATGCCTTCACCAAGTTGGCAGAGTTGCCACGCTACTCGCGCATGGTGCCGCTGACCGAGATCGCAGATCCCAAGAACGACTACAACCTCAACCTGCCACGCTACATCGACAGCACCGAACCTGAAGACATCCAGGACATCGATGGCCACTTGCGTGGCGGGATTCCAGAGCGTGACCTGGATGCGTTGAGCGGCTATTGGAAGGTGATCCCCGGTGTGCGCAATACCCTGTTCGAGTCAGCCGGGCGCGCTGGTTATGCACAGTTGAAACTGCCCATCGCCGAGGTGAAGACCACCATCTTTGCGCATCCTGAGTTCACTGCATTCAATCAGGCGGCCACCAAGGTCTTTGCTGATTGGAAGCAGGCCCGCACCCCGCAACTGAAGGGCTTTGCGAAAAACGGCCACCCAAAGCAACTGATCGATGCACTGTCCGAGGATTTGCTTGCCCGATTCAAGCCGACACCCCTGGTCAATGCCTATGACGTGTACCAACACCTCATGGATTACTGGGCCGAGACGATGCAAGACGACTGCTACCTGATATCAGACGCAGGCTGGCAGGCTGGGGCGCAGCCGCGTGAAATTCTTCAAGTCAAGAACAAGGACGGCAAGCTGGCGTGGCCCGAAGCGCATGACTACAAGAAAGGCAAGCGCCGCTTCAAATCCGACCTGATTCCCGCGCCAATTCTGATCGCCCGTTACTTCACCGTTGAGCGCGACGCCATTGAAGCGCTGGAGGCCAAGCTGGCAGATGTCGAGCAACAACTTCAGGAGATGATGGAAGAGAACAGCGGCGAAGAAGGGCTGCTAGCCGAGGTCATTGAAGGCGAAGGCGACAAGCAGAAGATCACGGCTAAGGCTGTCAAAGCCCGCCTGAAGGAGATCGGCAAAGATCCTGACTACGCCGACGAGCGCAAGGCGCTGCAGGACTACGCCGCCTTGCTTGACAAGCAGACTGATATCAAAGGCAAGCTGAAAGCGGCGCAGGACGACCTTGAGGCCAAGCTGGATGCCAAGTACCCCAAGCTGACCGAGGACGAGATCAAGCAGCTTGTAGTGGACGACAAATGGCTGGCGACCTTGGCCGATGCCGTGCAAGGCGAGCTGGATCGGGTTTCTCAAACCCTCACCAGTCGCATCCGCCAGCTTGCGGAACGCTATGCCACGCCGCTGCCGACGCTGACCAAAGAGCTCGCCACACTCTCAGCGCGGGTGGATGAGCACCTGAAAAAGATGGGGGCGGTATGGAACTGATGCCTGGCTACAAGCGCAGCGATGTCGGCGTGATCCCGGACGACTGGGATGCCAAGCCGCTGGGCGAGATTGGCGACAGCCTCATTGGATTGACCTATCGCCCTTCCGAAGTTCGCAAGTATGGAACGCTGGTGCTGCGTTCATCCAACGTCCAAAACGGGACGCTTTGCTTTGACGACAACGTTTTTGTCGACGCCGATATTCCTGACCGCATCATGGTCAGGCCGGGAGACATTCTTGTCTGCGTCCGAAATGGCAGTCGGGATCTGATCGGCAAGTCCGCTCTTATCGACGAGCGGGCCGTTGGCATGACCTTCGGTGCATTCATGGGAGTTTTCCGTAGTGAAGACGGACAGTTCCTGCGTCACGTGTTTCAGTCTGGCATTTTCAAGAAACAGATCAATGAGCATCTGGGCGCGACCATCAACCAGATCACCAACAAAAGCCTGAACTCCTTCAAGGTTCCTTTGCCGCCAACCAACGAGGAACGAACGCGAATCGCAAGTGCGCTAAGCGATGTAGATACGCTGCTTGCTGCCCTTGACCAAGTTATCCTCAAGAAGCGTGATTTGAAGCAGGCGGCTATGCAGCAATTACTCACTGGCAAGACACGTCTGCCGGGTTTTTTCGGTGAGTGGCAGAAAAAGACCCTGGGAGAACTGGGGGCAACCTATGGCGGGCTAACCGGAAAAACCAAATCAGACTTTGGGGTCGGCACTGCCAAGTACATCACTTTCATGAATGTGATGACAAATACGGTGATCGATTGCGCGGCTTGTGAGCAAGTGAACGTCTCAGCCTCTGAGACTCAAAACAGAGTGCTACGCGGCGATTTACTTTTCAACGGCTCCTCCGAAACGCCTGAAGAGGTTGCATTTTGCTCGCTGATGTCGGAAGAGGTGCCGGATTTGTATCTCAACAGTTTCTGTTTCGGATTCCGTCTTTTCGACGATCAGCAAGTGGACGGTCTATTTCTGACTTATTACATCCGTGCCAATCCGGGGCGCGAAATGATGAAGTCGCTCGCACAAGGTTCAACACGGTACAACCTCTCTAAAACAGCCCTGTGTGAGGCATCGGTCCTGCTGCCTCTGAAAGAGGAACAAGCCGCTATCGCAGAAGTTCTCTCTGGAATGGACGCAGAGCTGATTGCACTTGAAGCACGTCGCGATAAAACCCGCGACATCAAACAAGCCATGATGCAGGAGTTGCTCACCGGAAAGACGAGGCTGGTATGACGGCAGGGGATTCGTCCATCCCAGTCCAGGTTGAAGTTTTGAGCTTTGCTCAGCTCTTCAATGAGTCGGTATTCCCGCTGGCGGTAGACACCTACCAGCGCGGCTTTGTCTGGAGGGATGACAAGGTGCGGCAGTTGGCCGACGACCTGAGCGCCTATCAGCAAGAGGACGATCCCAAGCCTCCCTACTACATGGGCACGGTGTTGATTCACCGCCACGCTGAAAAGGAGAAGCATTTCCTCATCGACGGACAGCAGCGGATCACCGCCCTGTGTTTGCTGCATCAGCAGCTCAAAGACGGGCTACCCGACAAATGCGCGCTGACCTATTCCCCCAAGTCCGCACGGTGCATCCGTGCCGCCTCGAAAGTCTTGCGTGAACATGGCAGCCGTCCGGACGCCGAGATTTTCGACCAGATCGTTTTCACCGTCATTTCGGTAGATAGGGTGGACCTGGCCTTCACCTTCTTTGACACCCAGAACAACCGCGGCGTGCCGCTGCATGCCACGGACTTGCTCAAGGCCTATCACTTGCGGGCGGTGGACGCGGAATCGGTCGCGCGAAAGGAAGCCTTGCAAACACTTTGTGCTCAGCGCTGGGAAGGCATCCAGCGAGGTACGCCAGTCTTGTCGCATGATCAGGAATTTGCACAAAGCTTGTTCGCCAAGTTTCTCTGGCGGGCGCGGTATTGGACAGGGCAACGGGTGAGCCTTGGCGGGCACGACGCGTTGATGGAGGAGTTTCAGCAGCACACGTGGAAAAGCGAAGGCGACCCCGCGACGATCCCGCTTTACCGCTCGCGCCACAACCGGCTCGGCACGGCCCTCACACTGCGACGCGACGGTCACGGCGAGATCCACACCAACCGGATTTCTCTGAGCCCGAAGCCAGAGGACCTGCCTTTCGCGATGCGACAACCGATACATAAAGGCATTGGCTTCTTTCTCTATGCCGATAAGTATGCGGCACTGCTACGCCGTCTGGTGGTGGACCCTAATGACTCGGTGGAAGTTCTGCGCTTTCGCGAAGTTTACGAAAAGCTGGTGATGGCCAATTCGCTCTTCCTGCGAGAAATCTTCCTGCTGGCGGCGGTGATGTTCGCCGACCAGTTCGACGACGAGAAGCTGTGGGAGTTCTCGCTCTGGTTAGATCATGCGCTGGGTGCAATTAGGCTCGAGAAGCAGCAGGTGCGCTACGAGGCGGCGCAGAACTTCTTTAAGCAGGACACGCTGAACCTGCTTGATGTGATTGCCAGCGGCTACCGGCCCGAGCAGGTCATTGCCCACCTGAAGGCCAATCACACCCACGCCAAGACATATTCTGACGAGACCATTGAGCCCGGCAAGGGGGTGCAGGGTATCTACAAGCAGGCGGTTCTCGCTTACTACGGGCGCATAGATGTCACGTCCCTGAACGGCAAGCACACATGGATCGACACGAAACTGAAGGAAGGTTCCGCATGAAGATCGAATCTCGGCTCTACAGTCTGGAGGCGATCGTGAAGGAGAGCCCGGACTGGCATTTCAATATCCCGATCTACCAACGACTGTATGTCTGGGGCGAGGACCAAGTGCTCACGCTCCTGAACGACCTCGTGAACGCCTACGAACGCGACGAGGAGATTTTCTTTCTGGGCGGCACCCTGCTTGTGGAGCAGTCGGGCGGGCGCGGTCGGCACTTCGATCTCATCGATGGCCAACAACGCTTCACGACCCTGTGGCTGCTGTGCCACGCGTGGCGCGAGGCGCTCACGCCGTTTCTTGCCACCACCACGGACGACAAGCGGGTCGAACCGCGCCTGCGCTTCGCGATTCGCTCGGAAGTGAATAGCTTCCTTGAGACGATGGTGTTTGGTGGTCAGGGGCGAGCTGTCCCGGACGATGAAGCGACCAAACGGATGCGCATCGCGCTGGATTTGATGCGGTCTGTGTTTGAAAAGCGTCCGCTGCCGGCGGGCGTTACGAATCTTCAGGCGCACCTCCGCGAGCTGACGGAGTTTGTCTTTGGCCGAGTGAAGTTTGTCATCACCACCGTGCCCCGCGAAACCGACCTGAACAAGCTGTTCGAGGTAATCAACAACCGGGGTGTGCAGCTACAGCACCATGAAATCCTCAAGGCACGGATGCTGGATGCGCTCAACGAGGTCGAGCGAGGACCCTATGCCGTCCTCTGGGACGCCTGCGCCGACATGGAGAACTTCGTGGAGCGAAACCTGAGTGGCAATTTCAAGGGTTTCGCCAGCGAAGTAGCCGCCTGTTACGAAAGGGGCCAGCTAACCGATGCCTCGGCGGTGCGCGCGCTACTGGCAAGGCGAATCCAGGAGCAGAACCACCACCATGCACTGACTCTGGCGGAGATCCTGCGAGCACCGGACGACGCGCAGGCCGGAGGAGGCGAGACCGAGACGGAGACCACAGAGCCGACTTGGGTGCGCGGCATGTTCGGTTTTCCCCTCTTTCTGCAACATGTCTTGCGTATCTGGCTGTTCGAACGTGGCCGGCCCGACCTGCCGCGACTCCTCGACCGCGAGCTGCTCACCCTGTTCGAGGAGCATTTCTTTAAGCCTGCCGAGGATCGCACGGAAAGCGTCCGGTCGTTCATCGATTTACTCTGGCGGCTGCGGGTGATCTTCGACGAGCACCTCATCAAGTGGGTAGATCAGGGCGAAGAGGAGGTTCACCTGATCAGCGCCATCAGCGTCAGCACCAGCAGCGGGAAGCGCTACATGAGCCGCTCGCGGGAGTCCGACAGTCATCAGGGCTTTTCGTTGCTACAGAGCATGCTTTATCACTCGCAGGAGATCACCACGCAGTATTGGGTTACGCCGTTGCTCAACTTCATGCACCGAAATCCCGAGTTGGATGCGGAGCGGTATTTCGCTTACTTGCGGCATCTCGACAACCACATGCTCGGCTCAGATGCCAACGAGATTTTGATCGTGCGCTCGCTGAGCTTCATGAAGGAACCATGGCAACGGCGCGATGCCATTCATGCGGAGGAGCTTGCCGAGCCCAGCGGTGTGAAGTTTGCTCACTACTGGTTCTACAAGCTCGATTTCGTCTTGTGGTTTCAGAAGAAACGCCAAACGGAGCGCTGGAAGAAATTCAGGCTCACGGCCAAAAGCTCGGTTGAACACATCTCTCCGCAGACTCCAACCGAACGGGACGACAACCGGGTTGACAAGGCGCTCGATTATTTCGGCAATCTCGCTCTGGTCTCGCGAAGCTTGAACTCAGAATACGGAAATCTTCCCTTCAACGAAAAGCGCCAGCGCTTTATTAACAACAACAAGAGCCGGTTGGATTCGCTCAAGATGGACCTGATTTATGAGAGCGACCGGTGGAATGACGATATGGCATTTTCCCATCAGCAAGAGATGATTTTGTGTCTAAGCGACTACTGGGAGAACACCTTGAGGTTGGTACCATGACTGAACAAGCTCGATCTGAGCGCAAGACGCAAAACCGCGTTGCCGCTCTGTTTACCGATGCAAGTCGCCCTGACTGCCTTGGCTACGATCACCTAGGTGAGTGGAGTAAACGCGACAACAACCGCTGCATCGAGGCAGATTTTTTGCGCAGCAACCTCAAGAAGCGTGGTTATTCCGATGCGCACATTTCCGCTGCGCTGCAAAAGCTCCTGACCGCCGCCGACTCCACCGGCATCACCCTGTATCAAGCCAATCTGCGCACCTACCAACTGCTGCGCTATGGCGTACCGGTACAGATTGCAGCCGGGCAGGCGCATGAGACCGTACACCTCATCGACTGGGAAACGCCTGACAACAACGACTTTGGCTTGGCCGAAGAGGTCACCTTGCGCGGCGGCTACGAGCGGCGGCCCGATCTGGTCGTTTATATCAATGGCATTGCGGTCGCCGTCATTGAGTTGAAACGCAGTTCGGTGGAGGTGGCCGACGGTGTTCGTCAGCTCATCACCAACCAGGAAGAGATTTTCAATAAAGGTTTTTTTAGCACGGTGCAGTTGGTGCTGGCGGGCAGCGACTCGCAGGGTTTGCGCTACGGCACCACGGGCACCCCTGAAAAATTTTTCGTCGAGTGGAAGGAGCGCAAGGATAAAGGCGCTGCCACATCAGAGCCACTCGCAGAGGGTGCGCTGCTGGATCTTCCATTGGCGCAGATGTTTGACAAGGTGCGCCTGCTGGATTTGATCCGTAACTTTATCATCTTCGATGGCGGGCAAAAAAAGGTGCCTCGCGTCCATCAATACCACGGCGTGAAAGCGGCCCAGGAGCGGGTCGCTAGCCAAGAAGGCGGTGTGATCTGGCACACCCAAGGCAGCGGCAAGAGCATTCTGATGGTGCTGATTGCCAAGTGGCTGCTGGAATTTGACCCGCACGCCCGCGTCCTGGTCATCACCGACCGTGATGAGCTGGACAAGCAGATCGTGGGTGTGATGCGTAATGCAGGCGTGATCGGCGAGGATGCGGCATCGCCGCGCATCACCTCTCGCGCGGAATTGGTTGAAAAGCTAGGGGCAGCCACGCCACGCTTGATGTGCGCGCTGATCCACAAGTTTGATACGAGCGACCTGAAGGGCGAGCCTCCGAGGGTGGTGGGCCGTGTTTACGTCTTCGTCGATGAATGTCACCGCACGCAAGGCGGCGACATGAACAAGCAGATGAAGCGGTGGCTGGAGAACGCCATCTTCATCGGTTTCACCGGCACGCCTCTGCTGCGCAAAGACAAGCAGACCACCCGCGAGGTTTTCGGCACCTACATCCACACCTACAAGTTCGATGAAGCGGTGGCCGACAAGGTTGTGCTTGACCTGAAGTACGAAGCGCGCGATGTGCCTCAGCGCCTGACGTCAAAGAAAGCTATCGATGCGTGGTTTGATCAGAAAACCAAGGGGCTGAACAACTTTCAGCGTTCGGTTCTGCGTAAGCGCTGGGCGACGATGGAAGAGCTGATGAGTGCCGGTGAGCGCAAGCAGCGCATCATCGCCGACATCATCCACGACTTCGGAGTTCAGCCGCGTCTGAACAATGACCGGGGCACGGCCATTCTGGTGGCAGCCTCCATCTACGACGCCTGCCACTACTTCCGTTTGTTCCAGAACACGTCGTTTGGCAAGTACTGCGGAATCATTACGTCCTACGAGCCCAACCACAACGCGATTTCGCGCGAGCCCAAGGACAGCGACGAGCGCTACAAATTTGACACCTACACCCAGCACGTCCTGCAGAAAGATCAGACCACTAAGGACTACGAGGACAAGACCAAGCAGCGCTTCATCGATGAGCCTGCCAATCTGAAGCTGCTAATCGTGGTGAGCAAACTGCTGACCGGTTTCGATGCGCCTTCCTGCACCTACATCTACCTCGACAACGAGCTGCGCGATCACAACCTGTTCCAAGCTATCTGCCGCACAAACCGGCTCGACGGCGACGACAAGGACTATGGCCACATCGTCGACTACAAAGAGCTGTTCGAGAAGGTGCAGGACTCCATCGCCGTTTACACCTCGGACGAGCTGGACATCGACGAAGGTGGCGATGACGGCAACGTAGCCGTGAAAGACTGGCTGAAGGAGGGCAAGGCGCAGCTCGATGCCGCCCGGGAAGCACTGCGCTACTTGTGTGAGCCGGTGGCCATGCCCCGCGAGATGGAGCAGTACCTCCACTATTTCTGCGGTGATGCCAACGATCCAGAAGCGTTGCTGAACACCGAGCCGCTGCGCATCTCGTTCTACAAGTCAGCAGCCGCATTCCTGCGAGCCTATGCGGCAATTGCCCAGAACCTGGAGGACGCAGGATATTCAGCGGCTGATATTGCTGCACTCGAAAAGGAGATCGAGTTCTACAGCGACACTCGCACGGCGATCAAGAAGCATTCAGGCGAAGAGTTGGACATTAAGCCTTATGAGGCGGATATGCGCCACCTCATCAACACCTACATCCAAGCAGACCCAGCTGAAGATTTGGGAAATCTCAGCTCGCTCTCACTTACCGAGCTGATCATCGAAACCGGCATTCACGACGCCATTGCCAAGAAGCTCAACCAGAAGGGCAAGCTGTCGAGGAATGCGATTGCTGAAGGCATCATCAACAACGTCCGCAAGACGATCATTCGGGATCAACTGACTGATCCGAAGTTTTACGAAGAGATCTCCAAGCTCCTCGAAGACCTGATCAAGCAAAAGAGCGACGACACCGCTGCCTACGAGAAATTCCTCCAGAAGGCCGAAGCGTTGGTGAAAAAAATGGCAGCAAAGCATACGGGCAGCCATCCGCACGTGCTCAACGGTCACCCGGAAGCGATCGCTCTCTTCAATAATCTGGCCAGTATTCTGGCCGAAACTTTCGTTTGTCCGACTGACGACGATGGCAAGGCGACGCTCGCGCTTGAACTCGATCAGGCGATGCGAGAGCAGGCACCGGCAGGCTGGAAAGGGGATGACACCCGTGAGAAGCAGGTGCTCAATGCGCTGTTTCCGATCATGTCGCGGGATCGGGTGGCAACGCAGGCTATTTTCGAAATCATCAAGAACCAATCGGGGTACTGATGAACGAGACGATTCAACTGGGCGAGATTTCAATAGCGGTGACCAGGAAGGACATCAAGAATGTCCACCTCACCGTTCATCCGCCTGATGGACGTGTGACTCTCGCCGCCCCAACCAACACTCGCCTAGAAGTAGCGCGTGCCTACGCGATCTCCAAGTTGGTCTGGATTCGTGACCAGCAGAGAAAGCTGGAAGCTCAGGCGCGGGAAACACCACGCCAGTTCGTTGAACGTGAGAGCCACTACGTATGGGGGCGACGCTACTTGATGACGGTCGACTACCAGGATGTAAAGCCCAGTGTTGTCCTCAGCAACAAACGGATCACCCTGATTGTTCGTCCGGGCAGCAGCGCAGAAAAGCGCGCGGAGGTGATGCATGAGTGGCACAAGTCGTTGCTGCACAAGGTTGTACCGCCACTGATCCAAAAGTGGGAGCAAAAGCTCAAGGTGAAAGTCTCAGGCTATTTCCTGCAACGGATGAAAACCAAGTGGGGTAGTTGCAATCATGCAGAGGGCAATATTCGTCTAAATACTGAGTTAGTAAAAAAGCCTAAGGATTTATTAGAGTATGTGATCGTACATGAAATGGTTCATTTGATTGAACCTACACACAACGATCGCTTTATAGCCATACTTGAAAAACATTATCCACATTGGCGTGAAGCACGAGTAGAGCTTAATGAGTTGCCTTTAACTGGTAGATAAAATAGATTTTAAGAACTTAAATAGAGTCCTCCTTGAGCCTAATTAGATTAAAAACTCTCATGGGGGGACTCTGCTACAAAATAGCGTATGGTTTTTGTGGATTCAGATTGATTTCATGCCACTTGTGGCGACTTTGTCAGACCAGTTGCGCGCGGACTATGCAGCCGTTTTTAAAACTGCTACATTCGCTGCAGCCTAACGTAGCTGTGGTTTTTGCAGTTATTTTTGGCGCATTTGAACAAAATAACGCTACATGAATACACAAGAGAAGTAGCAATAGGAGACACGATAACTATTCAATCATGGCACAGCCCCATGACCAAATACGCATTACTGAGCGCAGTCTGTTTGGCTTTTGCGCAGCAGCCTGCGTGGGCTACAGATACCGTTGCAACGCCAGCGGTAGCGCCCGTTGCTGAGCAGGCCGCTACGGCAGATACGCACTTTCGACAAACGGTTGATGAGTTTTTCATCCGCGATGCGGCGTTAAACCCGTTGTACGCGCCGGCCAAAGAGGTGAATCAATACAACGCACGCTTTGGTGACTATCTGTCTGACGATTATTTGGCTGCGCAAAAAGCGCTGGAGCAACAATATTTGGCTTTGGTGCAGAAAATGGATCGTAAAGCGCTGAATGCGGAAAACCAGCTGTCATACGACGCCTTTATCTACGCACGGGAAACGGCCATCAAAGGTTTTGACTTCCCATCCCAGTACTTGCCGCTCACGCAGGAGGTCAACAAAGTGTCGGATCTGGCGATGCAGGCCAGTGGCGATTTGGTTTTTCCGTTTGAGACGGTTAAGGATTACGAGGATTTCGCTGCGCGGATGAGTGATTTTAGCCATTGGGCAGATTTGGCGATCGAGCGGATGAAGCAGGGCTCGGCCAAAGGCATCGCCCAGCCGCGTCCGGTGGTGGATGCGACGGTTGAGCTGATGCGCGGTCTGGTGAGCAGTAAAGTGAAAGAAAGCAAATTTTACTCGCCGGTACAGCGTTTCCCTAAAACCATCTCGGCTGCTGATCGGGTACGATTGGAAAAACTCTATCGAAAAACGGTTCAGACCGAAGTCACGCCTGCGATACAGCGATTGGTCAACTACATGAGCACGCAATACAAACCACGCGAAGGATTGGGCTGGAAAGATCTGCCGAACGGTAGCGCGTGGTATCAATATTTGAGCGATGCACAAACCAGTACGAATTTACCGGTTGATACCATTGCGCAAAGGGGTGAAGCGGAGGTAGAGCGCATTTATCGGCAGATGAATGAGGCCAAGGAGGCTGCGGGTTTCAAAGGCAGTCTCAAAGACTTCATGCAAGACCTGTCAACCAACAAAAAATATCAATGGACCCAGCGTGCCAAGCAAATGGCTGCGTTCAAGGCCATAGATCAGCGTCTGGACAATAGCATTCCCAAGCTCTTTAACCACCTTCCCAAAACAAAACTGGAAATCAAACCGGTGCCGCCGGAGCGTGAAGAGATCGACGGCGCGGCATGGTACAGCGCAGGCACGGCAGATGCGTCCAAGCCCGGCGTATTTTTCGTCAATACCAAGCCAGGACTGGGTTTGTATACCTGGGAAATGGAATCCAACTACGTGCATGAGGCGCGCCCGGGACACCATTTTCAAATCTCTTTGAAACAAGAGCAGCAAAATGTACCTCAATTTAGAAAATTCGCTGAAATCAATGGCTTTGAAGAGGGTTGGGCGCTGTACGTCGAATCCATTTGCCAAGAGTTGGCGTTGTGCCAAGACCCATTACAACGCTTTGGCCAGTTGAATAATGAAATGCTGCGCGCCATGCGTCTGGTGGTGGAAACCGGCTTACACACCCGCAACTGGAGCCTAGATCAGGCCAAAAAATACATGGCTGACCACTCGGCGCTTAGCAAAGATTACATTGACTATGAAGTCGTTCGTTATCTGGCGAATCCTGGGCAGGCGCTGTCGTATAAAGTGGGACAGCTATCCATCAGTGATATGCGCGCGCAAGCCAAGCAAAAAATGGGGGCGAATTTTGATGTGCGCTCGTTCCACGATCAAGTGATTAGCACCGGCACATTGCCTTTGGCGGTTTTGGAGCATAAAATTCATCGCTGGGCGGATGCATCCAATCCGCATTAAACCCGACGGTGATACATCAAAGCTGCTTTTAATTAGATAAGGCGAGGGATTTTCCTCGCCTTTTTCTATGTGGCGTGATGTGATGGCAAAATCGTTCTCATGTATCATGTCGGCTATGAATTTTTTTGTGCTTTTCAACAACGGATAACAACATGCTAAAAATTTCGTGCGCCCAAATTCCCGCCCGCATAGGTGATTTTGACTTTAACCTGACGCAAATTTTGGAGGCGGCGGCCAGTGCGCAGCAGCAGGGCGCGCATATTTTGCTCACGCCGGAATTGTCGATTACCGGCTATTTGCCGGAGGATTTACTGATGCGTCCGGCGTTTCGCGCGGCGTCTGAGGCGGCGTTTGGCCGTTTGAGCGAAGCATTGGCGGCGTATCCCGATTTATATGTATTGGTCGGGATTCCCACATGGTTTACCCAAGGCGTGAAAACCAAATGCTATAACAGCGTGGTGGTGTTGCTCGGTGGGCGTGAAGTGCAGCGCATTCATAAGCAAAAATTACCCAATCAGTCGGTATTTGATGAATTGCGCTATTTCACCGTGGGGCCGAAACCCGAATTGACCGAAATTCACGGCGTGAAAATCGGTGTGCTGGTGTGTGAGGATGCGTGGCATCCCGAACCGGCGGCACATTTGAAAGAGCTCGGCGCAGAGGTCTTGATCGCGCTCAATGCTTCGCCGTTTCATGTGGAAAAAGTGGCGAAACGCCGCCGATTTTTCGGTGCGCGTGTGAATGAAACCGGCTTGCCGATTGTGTCGCTCAACCGCATTGGCGGGCAAGACGAATTGATTTTTGACGGTGCGTCGTTTGCCTTGCAACCGAATGGTGGCGAAGTCGAATTGGCGATGCAAATGCCGATGTTTGTGCCGGTGGTGCACGAGGTTGTATTTGATACGCAGAAAAAAACTTGGCACAAAGACATGATTATCGAGACACCGAGCGAGGAAGAAGAAGCCTACCGCGCGATGGTCATGGGTGTGCGCGACTATGTGCATACGACGGGATTCAAAAAAGTATGCCTCGGTTTGTCCGGCGGAGTTGATTCGGCTTTGGTACTGGCGGTGGCGGTGGATGCGCTGGGCGCGGAAAATGTACATGCCATCATGATGCCGACGCGCTACACGGCGCAAATGTCGCTGGATGATGCGAAGGACATGGCGCAGCGCGTCGGTGTGCGCTACGACGTGGTGGCGATTGAAGAAATGTTCAATCTGTACACGCAGATGCTCGCGCCGGTATTTGATGGCAAACCAGCCGATGTGACCGAGGAAAACCTACAAGCGCGTATCCGCGGCGTGATTCTCATGGCGGTGTCGAATAAACACGGCTCGCTGGTGCTCAATACGGGCAATAAATCCGAATTGGCGACCGGCTATTGCACACTGTATGGTGATATGGTCGGTGCGTATGCCGTGCTCAAGGATATTTATAAAACCTTTGTATACCGCATTTGCGACTGGCGCAATCAAACCGACGCATTTGGCGCGCGCGACATCATTCCGCACAATATCCTCACGCGTGCGCCATCGGCGGAATTGCGCGACAACCAAACCGATCAGGACAGTTTGCCGCCGTATGAGGTGCTGGACGATATTTTGCACCGCTATATTGAGCAGCGTCAGTCTGTGCGCAGCATCGTCGCCGCAGGGCATGATGAAGCGGTGGTCAAACGTGTGGCGCGTCTGGTGCGCATCAATGAATACAAACGCAAACAGGGCGCGCTCGGGCCGCGTATTACCACGCTGGCGTTTGGTAAAGACTGGCGGGTGCCGATTATGAACCAGTTCAGCGAATAACAAGCAGACCCTGCACTATTGCAAAAAACCGCCTCATTGACGAATGGACAATGAGGCGGTTTTTTACGGATTGACGTATTTTTTCATCATGTTTTCATTATTGGGCATCAAATGGCCTCATTTGGGTGCTTGAAAATGGTAGAAATTGTGTTAGACTTGCGCCGTACAAATGCCAAAAAGACGGATGTTTTTGCCTTAGAAAGCGTTTACAAATCGTTTTGGCTGTATGGTTTGATTTGATATCAGTACGATCCGGTACGAATGAATATGACATCACCTTGATTTGAATGGAGAGAGCAATGAAACAAGTAACAATGACTTGGGTTGGCGCGACATTGGTCGCATTGAGCTTGGCCGCGTGCGCGCCAAAGGCTGACAAACCGGCAGACAAACCAGCAGCGGCAGGCGGTGCTGCACCTGCTGCGGCTGCACCGTTGACCATTAAATTCGGTACGGATGCAACCTACGCACCATTTCAATTCACCAGCCCATCCGGTGATATCACAGGCTTTGACATTGATCTGGCCAAAGCGATGTGCGAAGAGTTGAAAGCCACCTGCACATTCCAAAACCAAGACTGGGACGGCATTATTCCAAGCCTGTTGGCGAAAAAATATGACGTGATCGCTTCATCCATGAACATCACCGAAGAGCGTAAAAAATCCGTGGCTTTCACCCAAAAAATCTGGAATGCACCGAATAAATTCGTAGCCAAAGCCGGTAGCACGCTGCAAACCACACCAGAAGGTCTGAAAGGCAAATTGCTGGGCGTGCAACAAGGCACGATTCAAGATGACTACGCCACCAAATATTTCAAAGATGCGGTGATCAAACGCTACAAAACTTTGGAAGCGGCACAAAAAGACTTGGTGAATAACCGCGTTGAAGTGGTGTTTGCCGACGGCGTGACTGTATCCGATGGTTTCTTGAAAACCCCTGCGGGCAAGGGCTTTGCTCAAGTGGGCGAGGACGTGCCAAGCTCGGCTGATCCGGCTATCTTGGGCGACGGTACCGGCTTTGCCGTGCGTAAAGAAGACACCGCCTTGTTGGCCAGCTTGAATAAAGCATTTGAAGCGATTCGCGCCAACGGTAAATATAACGAAATCGCGAAAAAATACTTCGATTTCGATATTTACGGCAAGTAATCGGCAGACTGTCAATCACCCCGCAAACGATGGATCATGCTGGCGGGGTTTTTTATCAAACAATCGTCGGTTGCTGTCATGGGAGTGGCTTGGGATGAGGCGCAATCATGCCGAATGATCCCAAACGCCCCGCTTTGAATCGAATCAATTAGTATAAAAGGCAAAGAGCCGAATTAGAACAATACCGGCTCCAGCCTGATTATCGTTAGTAGTCACACGACACAGCAAGGATGCTCAGATGGATACATCCAATATTGGCGTTATCTTTGAATATTTGCCACGCTTGTTTCAAGGGGCTTTGCTCACCTTGGCGGTGGCGGCAACCTCATTCTTTTTCTCTTTTGTCATCGGTATGATCGGCGCGCAGATGCGCCTGTCGCGCTTTGCGTGGGTGCGTGCGATTGCCTCGGCCTATTCATCGATTCTGCGCGGCGTGCCTGAGCTGGTCTGGATGTTATTGCTGTTTTTCGGCATCCAGATGTGGCTGAACCAATGGACCGAGTATTTGGGCTTTGGCCTGATCGAAATCAATCCGTTCACAGCAGGTGTTCTGGTGCTGTCGTTGATTTACGGCGCATATTTTACCGAAACCATACGCGGTGCGATCATGGCGATTCCGCCCGGGCAAATGGAAGCAGGCATGGCGTATGGCATGAGCGATTGGCAAATTTTGCGTCGCATCACGTTTCCGCTGATGATGCGTTTTGCCTTGCCCGGTATTCGCAACAACTGGCTGGCGCTCTCCAAAGCAACGGCTGTTGTGTCCATCATCGGTCTGGAGGATGTGGTGCGCATTGCGAACCAAGCCGGTGCGGCGGAGCATCAGTCTTTGCTGTTTAATTTGTGTGCGGCGGTGGCGTTTTTGTTGATTACCATCGCATCGTTGTATTTGTTCAAATACTTGGACAGAACCTATCGCAAAGGCATTGTGGAGGTACGCTATGAATAACGAACTGCTGGAGTTGTGGGGCAAATCGTTCGCGCAAGCCTTGGAAGGCTTGCCATTGACCCTCAGCTTGACCTTTGTATCGCTGTTAGTCGGCGGCTTGCTGGCTTTGCCTTTGTCGGTGATTCATTCTCGTAGAACGACATGGCAGGCCAAGTTGGTGCGCTTGTTCACCTTTTTCTTTACCGGCACGCCGCTGTTGGTACAGTTGTATATTTTTTATGATGGCTTCGGTGGTTTGGGCTGGGTGCAAAATCTGATGACCCAAGACGGTTTTGGCTTTTTGCGCGATGCGTATTTTTGGGTGTTGCTGGGTCTGACGTTGAATACGGCCGCGTACTCGACGATCATCTTCTCCGGTGCGATCAATAATACCGAGTATGGTGAAATCGAGGCGGGGCGCGCCTATGGTATGAGCTCGTTTCAGGTGATGCGTCACATTGTGCTGCCATCAAGCTTGCGTCGCGCTTTGCCTGCGTATAGCAATGAGGTGATTTTGATGTTGCAGGCAACCGCCTTGGCCTCCAGTTTCACGCTGTTTGAAATCACCGGTCAGGCGGTGCGTTTCAATTCGACGCATTATCAGCCGTTCGTGGCGTATATTCCGGCGGCTATCATGTACTTGATCATGACGTATATTTTGGTGCTGGTGTTCAAGGCGCTGGAAAAACGCTATTTGGCGCATTTGCGTCCACGTTCGCATTGATCGTTGTCTGAGAGAAAAGCTTATGAAAATTGAATATCATGCGCTGGATGGCACGTCATTGGGCACGACCCGTCATCTGACGGTCTTGCGCTTTGGCGAGCAAAACGCCGAGCAGAAAATTTATATTCAGGCGAGCTTGCATGCGGATGAATTGCCCGGCTCGTTGGTCGCCTATCATTTGCGCCCGCTGTTGGAGCAATTGGAGCAAGAAGGTCGCATCAAAGCGCACATCGTCCTCGTGCCGCTGTGCAATCCGATTGGCTTGGGGCAAACGCTGATGTACCATCAGTCGGGGCGCTTTGACCTGTTTACCGGACGCAATTTCAATCGTCTGACCAATTTCCCGCTGTATGAGCGCGTGCTGGCCAAATTAAAGGCAGACCCAAGTGTTTTGAGCAGCGATGGCAATGCGAATGTCAAAACCATTCGCGCACTGATGGCGCAGGAAATTGCGGCGTATCAATCGAATACCCAAGTGGACTTGCTGCAATCGACCTTGGTTGGTTTGGCTCATGATGCGGATGTGGTGTTGGATTTGCACTGCGATGAAAAAGCCGTGATGCACACCTATACACTACCGCAGTTGTGGCCGCAATTAGAGCCGCTGGCGCGTTATTTGCGCAGCGAATGCCAGATTCTGTCGGAAAACTCCGGCTCAAATGCTTTTGACGAATTTTTGTCCACCATTTGGCTGCGCTTGAGCCGCGAATTTCCGCAGGCGAATATTCCGCTGGCGTGCTTTAGCACCACCATTGAATTGCGGGGCGAAGGGGATTTGCAACACGAATGGGCGCAGACCGATGCGCAGGCGATTGTTCAGTATTTGGCGCATATCGGCGCGATTAAACTGGATGAGCAGGCGATTCAAGCCATGCCTGATTTGATTCGTGAGCCGAATCCATTGTCCGGTTTGAGCTATGTGCTGGCGCCATTGGCAGGGATTGCCGTGTATCGCGTCCATCCGGGCGACACGGTAACGCAAGGGCAAGTGGTGGCGGACATCATTGACCCGATTCATCAAATCTGCACGCCCGTCACCACGCCGACCGATGGATTTGTTTACGCGGTGCATCATGCCAACTTTGCCCAGCAGGGGACGACGTTGGTGAGCGTGTCCGGCGCGAAAGATTTGGGCTTGGGCGATGCCTTGGGGCCGTAAATATCAGAACTCAATCGAGATTGATTCAAAGCGATTAATACAGTCAACAAAAAAGAAATCAAAGGTAGAACACTATGAGCATGGAAAAATTAAAAGTCAGCGATATTCACAAACGCTATGGAGACAACGAAGTGCTGCGCGGCGTATCTTTGACCGCGAATGCGGGTGATGTGATCAGTATCATCGGTTCATCAGGCTCGGGCAAAAGTACCTTTTTGCGTTGCATCAATATGTTGGAAAAACCGAATCAAGGCACGATTGCGCTCAATGGCGAGGTGCTCAATCTCAAAGTGAGTAAAGCCGGAGAGTTGGTGGCGTCTGATGCCAAACAATTGCAACATTTTCGCAGCCGTCTGTCCATGGTGTTTCAGCACTTTAACCTGTGGCAGCACATGACCGTGTTGGAAAACCTGATCGAAGCTCCGATTCGCGTATTCGGCATGAGCAAAGCCGAGGCGACCGAGCGTGCGCGCCAATATCTGGCCAAAGTCGGCCTGCAAAATGCGGAGGACAAATACCCATCCTCCATGTCGGGCGGACAACAGCAGCGCGTCGCGATTGCACGCGCCTTGACAATGGAGCCGGAAGTCATATTGTTTGACGAGCCGACTTCTGCGCTGGATCCCGAGCTGGTTGGCGAGGTGCTCAAAGTCATGCGCGCACTGGCCGAAGAAGGCCGCACCATGGTGATTGTGACGCATGAAATGGGTTTTGCACGCGAAGTATCCAACCATTTGATTTTCTTGCACAAAGGCATGATTGAAGAGCAGGGCGATCCGCGGGTGATTTTGTCGCAACCGAAGTCCGAACGTTTGCAACAATTCCTGTCGGGGAATTTAAAGTAAGTGATTTCGGGAATGGAATAGAGAAAGGCGGTCAATTGACCGCTTTTTTATTTTCGCATCGCCGCAATATCGTGATGCTTGAGCGTGTAGCCCGTGTGTTTATAACTTTGCCAGCGGTCACGCGCTTTTTGTTTGGGCGCAGGTTCGTCAGGGACAATTTCGATCAACCGCTCAAACTGCGCGAAAAAGCTCGGTTGCGCGTCGGATAGATTGATCAATACCTGATGATGCGGCCAATGCTCGTGTTCACACGCGGTCAGGATAAAGGGAGCGACATCGTTCAGTGGTGCGTTGTTGTCCAACATCATCTCATGCGCCAAAAAGCCGTCGCTGCGCCACAGTGCTGTGCTCAGTGCGCTCAGGGTTTGCGCCGAGCCATAGACCACGGCGTTTTGGCCGCGTTGCTGTACTTTGAGTAATAAGCGTGCGACGTATTCGATGCGGTTGGGCGCGTTGCTGAAAAAATCAATTTGGGTCATGGCGTTTTTTACGGGTTCGTTGGCGGGTTTGATGAGAGGGCGCTATGAAGTGCGCCCCCACAAACAGTTATTTCAACAGATTATTTTGCGCGATTGAGCAGGAATTGACTCAATAACGGCACAGGTCGGCCGGTTGCGCCTTTGTTCGTACCGGATTTCCACGCTGTGCCTGCAATGTCCAAATGCGCCCAAGGGTATTTTTCGGTGAATTTGGACAGGAAGCACGCTGCGGTCACGCTGCCGGCCGGCATACCGCCGATATTGGCCAGATCAGCGAAGTTGGATTTGAGTTGTTCGCTGTAATCGGCGTCCAAAGGCATGCGCCATGCGGTGTCTTGCTGCGCTTTACCGGCGGTTTGCAGCTCTTGCGCGAGTTCTTCGTTATTGGCGAACAGACCTGTGTGGTGGTGACCCAATGCGACCACGCACGCACCGGTGAGTGTTGCCATATCAACCACGGCGGCGGGTTTGTAGCGTTCGGCATAGGTGAGGGCGTCGCACAAAATCAGGCGACCTTCGGCGTCGGTGTTAAGAATTTCAATGGTCAAACCGGCCATGGAGGTGATGATGTCGCCCGGCTTGTTGGCATTGCCCGCAGGCATGTTTTCGCAGGCGGCGATCAGGCCGACCACATTGATATTGGGTTTGAGCTCGCCCAGTACTTTGAATGTGCCTAAAACGGACGCTGCACCGCACATATCATATTTCATTTCGTCCATACCCGCGCCCGGTTTGAGCGAGATGCCGCCCGAATCGAAGGTGATGCCTTTGCCGACCAATACAGTCGGTGCGGCTTTAGCGGTGCTGCCCTTGTATTCGAGGATGATGAAGCGCGGCGGCTCGGTCGAGCCTTTGGCCACCGAGAGGAAGGAGTTCATTTTGAGCGCGGCGATTTGTTTGCGTTCCAAAACCTGTGCTTTGAAGCCGTATTCTTTGGCCAGTTGCTTGGCGATATTGCCTAAATGCGTCGGTGTCGCGTAGTTGGCCGGCATATTGCCTAATTGTTTGCTCAGTGCGGTGCCTTGGGCGATGGCGACGGCTTGGGCGAACTCTTGCTTTTGCTTGGCATTCGGGGTTTTTGCGGTCATCAATGTGATCACGCGTTTGGCGCTTTGTGCCGCTTTTTTGGCGTTTTGCTTGGCGTGCTCGCCCGTGTGCATGCCGTTCGGTGCTTCAAAGGTGTAGGCTGCATCGGCGGCGCATTGGATGAATTGATTGATCGCCTGCTGATCCAAATCTAAATTCTCGTCAATGTAGACGTAGGCTTGCTTGGTTTCGTACTGCTGACAGTATTGGGTGATCGCTTGTGCGGCGGTTTTGGCTGCTTTTTCACGTTTCTTACCCACGCCGAGGACGATGAATTGGCTGTGGCTGGCGTGGTCGATGATGCCGATTTGCTGGCCGCTGGCGGCGGTGAAATGCTCGGCGGCGATGGCGGTATTGAGCGCGCTTTGTACGGATTCAGGTAGCAATTGCAGGGTGTTTGCGTCCAGAGCCGCTTGGGATTGTTCATTTTGCAGTGCGACGACGAAAATGCAGTTCAGCTGTTTTTTTGAGCCTTTCGGCAAAGAGGCGGCTTTGATCTGAAATATCATGGTGTTTTTCCTGTAAAATAAAGCTTTTGAATAATAAGCGCGCGCTGTTCCAAGTTTGGTGCATAAGCGTTTGGTTTGCATATTTATCGTGCCGCGCGCAATGGCGTTATTATAGTTCAGTACGCGTTTTATTTTTGGATAGGTTTCCCCATGATTTTTCAACGCTCGATTTTGCGGGAAAAAATCACGTTAACGGCGGTTATTTTCTTCACCTTGTTCACGATTTTGACCGTGTTCTTTTTGGTGCGCTCGCTCAATGACGTCAATCAAGGCAAAATCTCAGTGGATGTGCTGCTCCAGTATTTGCTGGTGGTGTCGCTGGGTTATTTTCCGCTGATTATGGTGGCGACGGTGATGATTGCGCTCATCAGTACGATTGCGCGTATCTATAAAGATTCGGAAATGGTGGTGTGGCAAACTTCGGGTGCGAGCCATTGGGCGATTTTCCGTCCGGTGTGGATGCTGGTGCTGCCGATGTTTGGCTTTTTGCTGTTTATGAACGCGGTGATGCTGCCGTGGACGAATCAGAAAATGTCGGCGTTTCGAACCGATAATGTGGTCAGTCAATTGAATTTGGTCAAAAGCGGCTCGTTTCAAACCACCAGAAGCGGTGAGCGCACGGTATTCGTTGGTCAGGTGAAAACCGGTGTATTGCCAGAGTTTGAGCAGATTTTCGTCGCACAGCAACAAACGGATAAAAATCTGACGGTGATTGCGCAGTCAGCCAAAATGCAGGAGAGCGCCGATGGTCGCTCGTTTTTGATTTTGGAAAACGGTCGTCAATATTTGTTGGAGCAGGAGAAAGAGCAAGTGAGCAGCATGCGTTTTGGGCGCTATGGTTTGTCACTGGAGGATTTGATTAAGGTGGATGTGGGTGCGATCAAAGAAAAACCGGTCGATCAGATGTTCACCAATGAGCTATTGGACAAAGGTGGCGCAGCGGCAATGAGTGAGCTGTATCGGCGTTTTTCTGATGCGTTCATGATTATTCCGGCGGCGATTTTTGCCGTGGTGCTCGGTTATGTGCGGCCGCGTTCGCCCAAAACCTGGGGCGTGCTGATGGGAATTTTGATTCTGATGATTTATCTGAATGTGATTAAGATCGGCGAGAGCAATATTTCGCGTGGCGAATGGCGTTTTTCGCGTGGCTTGCTGCTGGTGCATGGTGGCTTTTTGGCTTTGAGTTTGTTGGCGCTGTGGTATCGCTTCAATTCATGGCGGCTGCCGAATTTTTCTCTGGGCAGTCTATTACAGAAAAAGCAGGATTGAGCGGGGTTGATGGGTATGAATTTGGCTGTTAAAACCTTTTATCGTGAAATTTTGCTGTCGATTTTGGCGGTTCTTCTGGGCTTTTTCCTCGTGTTGGTCACGATGGATGGTTTGGAAGAGATGAAGAATTTGGGCGAGCATGATTACACTTGGCGCACCTTGATCTCCGTGGTGCTGTTGCGCTCGCCGGATTATGTGTATCGTTTGCTGCCGATTTGTACTTTGATCGGCGGGGTATTGGCGCTGTCAAACATGGCTGCGCGCTCGGAGTTGATCGCGTGGCGTGCCTCGGGTCTGAGCGTCAGACACATGGTTGGCATCATCATGAGTATGGGCGCGGTGTTGGCGGTGGTGGTGATTTTGGTCGGTGAGGCAGGTATTGCCAATGCGGATCAATGGGCGCGCAGCATCAAGAACAAAGCCTTGCATTCGGATTCGTATTTTAAAAATGCCGGTGGTTTTTGGAGTCGCCAGATTTTGGATCAGAACGCCAGCCGAATGATCAACGTGCGTACGGTGGTGAATGGCGACACCTTGCAGGATGTGCGTCTGTACGAATTGACGCCGGACTTTGCGCTCAAAAGCGTTACTTACGCCAAAACCGCACAGGAGACCGAGAAGCCCGGACAATGGCTACTCAAAGAGGTACATCAATACGATTTGAGTCTGAGTGAGAACGGTGTGGTCGCAGGCAAAAGCGAGCAAAAATTAGATGAGCAAACGGTCAATTTGGGGGACAACACCTTGTCCACCATCCGTTATCAGGGGCAGTCGTTCGTTGGTCTGCCGCTCATGCAGTTAAGCCAGCGGATTGACAGTTTGCAATCGACTGGTCAGCGCTCGCGTGATTTTGAACTCGGTTTTTGGCAAAAGCTGTTTTACCCGCTGAGTATGCTGACCATGCTTTTGCTCGCTTTGCCGTTTGCCTTTATGCAGACGCGCAAAGGCGGCGTGGGCGTGCGTGTGGTGACGGGGATTTTCTTAGGGCTGCTGTTCTTTATTCTGAGCGCCTTGGTGCAGTTTTTGGGGCCGCTGCTGACGTACTCGCCGGTGCTGATTGCGGCGGCGCCGACCGTATTGTTTTTGGTCATTGCCATGATTTGGCTGTGGCGTGTGACTCGAGTGGTATAGCCATCATCGATGAAGGAATGGACTATGAATATCAATTTGCAACAACTGCGCTATGTGCGCGAAATCGTGCGACAGGATTTTAACCTGACCCGTGCGTCGGAAGTGCTGTTTACCTCGCAACCGGGCGTCTCCAAAACCATTTTGGATTTGGAATCGAGCTTGGGCTTTGACTTGTTTGAACGTCATGGCAAACGCATTCGTGGCCTGACCAAAGAAGGCACGATTTTATTGCCGCAGTTGGAACGCATTTTGCAGGAAATGGATGGGTTCAAGGATTTGGTGTACGAATGTAAAAACCCGAAATTTGGCCGTTTGACCATCGCTACCACGCACACGCAGGCGCGCTATGTGCTGCCGCAGGTGATTGCGAAATTCCGTGAAAAATACCCTGATGTGCGTCTGTCCTTGATCGAAGGCGCGCCGTCGCAAATTGCGCAAATGGTGTTGCACGACCATGCCGACATCGCCGTGGCAACCGAACGTTTGGCCGCGACCGAGGGCTTGGATTCGCAAGCATGCTACGAATGGACGCATCAATTGCTCTTTCCGGCGAATCATCCGCTGGTCAATAAGAGCAAGCCGAAAATCAGCGATATTGCCGAATACCCGATCATTACCTACGAACCTGCCTTTGCGGGGCGGGCGAAAATCGACAAGGCATTCATTGATGCACATATGCGCGCCGATGTCGTGCTCGAAGCGGTGGATGCCGACGTAATCAAAACCTATGTTGAGCTGGGTTTGGGCGTTGGCATACTCGCGGGCATGGCCTTGAATGAGGCGGAATGCGAGCAAAAAGGTCTGATCAAACGCGATGCGGGCTATTTGTTTGGTAAGAATACCACCTATGCCAGCGTGAAAATCGACCGATTTTTGCGCGAATACGAGCGCTATTTCATCGAGCTGCTCACTCAGCGCAACCCTCAAAGGGATACCCAAAGGAACACGAAATAAGTTATGGCTTCACACAAAACCCAATTCATTGCCCCGAAATCCGACAATCAGCGACTGGCGCATCTGTGCGGCACGCTGGACGAAAATCTACGGCAGATTGAGCAGGCGTACAACGCCACCATCAGCCGACGCGGTGGCAAATTCACCATCAGCGCGGCCAGTGGTCAGCGTGCGCAAGAGGTCGCTCAGGCCTTGGCGTATTTTTACGATTTGGCCGGACGCGAATTGTCGATTGACGATGTGCAGCTGGGCATCGTGCAGTTGCAGGCAGGCTTTGCCAACAAACGCCATGCGAGCACGGACGAGCAGCGCGCCGATGCGCGTCTGCTGATTCATGCTTCGCGTGCGAAAGTAGACGACGATGAGGCGCGTTTGCCGAGCCACGCGCTCAATCCGAACTTGCCGGTATTGGAAGACGCGGGACCGGTGCTGTATACCCGCCGACCGGATTTGCAGGCACGCACACCGCGCCAAAAAATCTATCTGGAAAATATCCTCTCGCACGACATCACCTTTGGCACGGGGCCTGCGGGTACGGGCAAAACCTATCTGGCCGTGGCTTGCGCCGTGGATGCGCTGGAGCGCGATATGGTCAAGCGCATTGTACTGACGCGTCCGGCGGTGGAGGCGGGCGAGCGTTTGGGCTTTTTACCTGGTGATTTGACGCAGAAAGTCGATCCGTATTTGCGCCCGTTGTACGATGCTTTGTACGATTTAATGGGCTTTGACAAGGTACAAAAACTGTTTGAAAAGCAAATGATCGAAATCGCGCCGCTCGCGTATATGCGCGGACGCACGCTCAATCACGCCTTCATCATCTTGGACGAAGCGCAAAACACCACACCCGAGCAGATGAAAATGTTCCTCACGCGCATCGGCTTTGGCGCGCGAGCGGTGGTAACGGGCGACCCGTCGCAGTTGGATTTGCCACGCGGGATGAAGTCCGGTTTGGCCGATGCGGTACAAACCCTGCAAAAGGTCAAAGGCATTGCGTTTTCGGAATTCACCTCGGCCGACGTGGTGCGCCATCCGCTGGTGGCGCGCATTGTCGATGCGTATGAAGCGCGAGATAAAGCTCGCGCCAAAGAAGAGGCGCGTTTGGCGAAATTGGCCAAGCTGGAAGCCGAGGTTCAAACGCGTTCAGGCAAATAAAGGACTCGGATATGGACACTAAGCGAAGAAACTGGTTGAAATTGTGCTTGGCGATCATGGCGAGCACTCCTGTTTGGGCATGCGCCATGAGTGAGACGAGCAATCCAACATCAAAGGCCAATGGAAAGAAAAAAGTCATCGTCGTTGGCGCGGGCTTAGCGGGCTTGGCCGCAGCGCGCAGTCTGCACCAAGCCGGTTATGCGGTGCAGATACTCGAAGCGCGCGAGCGCGTTGGCGGGCGTACGCATACCAGCCATCATTGGCCGGACATGCCGCTGGACTTGGGTGCGTCGTGGATACACGGCGTTCAAGGCAATCCGATCACGGATTTGGCGAAACAAATACAGGCAAAAACCATCAGCACTTCGGTGGAGAGTGCGCGGGTTTTTTATGCCAAGGATGCGGCGCTACAAAACGACGATCATTATGATGCTGCCGAAGAGTTGATCGAGATGGCGATCGATGCGGCGCGTGAAGCGGATGACGATGTTTCGATACGCGCGGCAGTCAATGCGTATTTAAGCAATAAACGAATTACCTCTGCGATGGCGCAGCAAATTGAGTTTTTGCTCAACTCCACATTGGAGCAGGAGTATTCCGGCTCGGTGGAGCAATTATCGGCACAATATTTTGACGAAGATCAGTCGTTCAGTGGCGCGGATGTGGTGTTTGAACAGGGCTATCAAACCATCGTGCAGCATTTGTCGCAAGGCTTGACGATTTTAACCAACCATGTCGTGGACACAATCGAGCATACCGATGCGGGTGTGACGGTTGGATTGCGCGGACAAAAGGCACTCAAAGCGGATGCGGTGGTGGTGACCGTGCCTTTGGGCGTGCTTCAGGCGGAAAAAATTGCTTTTAGCCCGTCGCTACCCGAAGCGAAACAGCAGGCGATACGCAGCTTGGGCATGGGGGTTTTGAATAAAGTTTATCTGCGTTTTGATCGAATTCATTGGCAACCGAAGTCGGTTTGGCTCGAATGGGTGTCCAATCAGACAGGGCAGTGGAGCGAATGGGTGGATTTCGCGCATGCCGCGAAAATCCCTGTGTTATTAGGCTTTAACGCGGCCGATTATGGGCGCGCGATCGAGCGTAAAAGCAATGACGAGATTGTTCGGGAAGCGATGAATGTCGTGCGGCAGATGCTGGGCAGCGAGATACCGAATCCAATCGACGCGCAAATTACCCGCTGGGCGCAGGATGAATACAGCTTTGGTTCCTATTCGTTCAATGCACTGGGCATGGCGGAGGATGCGCGCGATGCGCTGGCGCAGCCGATCGCGCAGCGCGTGTATTTCGCCGGCGAAGCGACGCACAAACATTATTTTGGTACGACGCATGGAGCCTATTTGAGCGGCGTGCGTGCCGCGCAGATGATTATTCAGCCCACTTAATGACAGGATTTGTATGGCAAAACTCTCTTTATCCGTTCAATACGCCGATGCCAGCCACGATTGGATGGCGGATTTGCCCCGACCGCTGTTGCGCCGTTGGGTTAAAGCCGCGTTGCAGCAAGATGCGCGTTTGACCCTGCGCTTTGTCGATGAGGCGGAAGGGCGCGCCTTGAACAAAGAGTTTCGCGGTAAAGATTACGCCACCAATGTATTGACCTTTGCTTACAACGACAGCGATGATTTTGAGGACTTGCCCGAAGAGGTGCGCGCGCAGTTGGCCGAGGAAATGGGTGAAGATCAGCTTATCGAGGCGGACATCATTTTCTGCGGTGCGGTATTGGCGCGCGAAGCGCAGGAGCAGGGCAAAACGGTGGTTGCACACGCCGCACATCTGGTGGTACACGGCGTGCTGCATGCGCAAGGCTTTGATCACATGGACGATGACGAAGCCGAGCTGATGGAGGATTTGGAACGCCAGATTTTGGCGCGTTTGGGTTTTGATGACCCGTATGAGCAAGGGCATCGTTTGACCTGATGCGTGATTCGTAGAACATCATGATGATATTTTGAGACAAAGAGCGGCATGAGTAACAGTACTTTTTTACAAACTTATTTGAATACCTTGGCGGCGCATGGCTATACGCCGGATTTTGCGCAGGAAGCAGCGGCCAAACGCTTGCAACAATGCGAAGACGAATGGACTGAGTACAAAGCGAAACGGGCGAATAAATTGACCCGCTTCTTTACCAAACCACAGATTCCGAAGGGCGTGTATTTTTGGGGTGGCGTGGGGCGCGGCAAAAGCATGCTGATGGATACCTACTATGAGCAAAGTCCGGTTCAGCGCAAAATTCGCATTCACTTTCACGAGTTCATGCACGGTGTGCACCGCGAATTGGAAACGCTCAAAGGGCAATCCGACCCGTTGGAAGAGGTGGCCAAACGTGTGGCGGAGCGCTACCGCTTGATTTGCTTTGACGAATTTCATGTGTCCGACATTGCCGACGCAATGATTTTGCACCGTTTGCTCGATGGTTTGGTGCGCAACGGCGTGGGCTTTGTCATGACTTCGAACTACAAGCCCGATGATTTGTATCCGAATGGTTTGCACCGCGATCGGATTTTGCCGGCGATCGAGTTGATTAAGCGCGTGACCGATGTGGTCAACGTGGATGCAGGGATTGACTATCGCCGCCGTACTTTGACCCGGGCGCAGACTTATTATTCGCCCAACGATGACGCAGCAGAAAAAGCCTTGAGTGACTTGTTTCATCGGCTCAGCTCACACAATGAAGGGCAGGTGCTGCACATCAATCACCGTGAAATCAAGGCCAAAGCCTACGCCGGTTCTGTGGCGTGGTTTGACTTTTCCGAGTTGTGCGTGACCGCGCGCTCGCAGACCGATTATCTGGAATTGATTCGTTTGTTTGACACGATTTTGTTGTCGAATGTGCCGGTCATGACGCCGGCGATGGCGTCACAGGCGCGTCGCTTCACCTGGCTGATTGATGTGATGTATGACCACAATGTAAAGCTATTTATCAGTGCCGAGGCACCGGCCGAGGCGCTGTACACTGAGGGACAGATGGCGAATGAGTTTTTCCGCACGGTATCGCGTCTGGTCGAGATGCAGTCGAAGGAGTATCTGGAGCGAGATGTGATTGAGGTAAAGGATTTGTAATTAGTGTCTTCGTATTCGAGTCTTAGATAGAAAAAACCAGCGAAATGATACAAACATTCGCTGGTTTTTTGTGCCTGATGGCAAGTCAAATGATGGCATTGATTACGCTTTTGGCGCGCCGTCACCGCCTTTGACTTTGTTGGTCACGTCTTCGGCCAAATCTTTGGCGTGCTCAGCGGCATTGCTGGCAACGGTTTTGGCTGATTCGAATGCTTGGCCTGCTTTTTCGCTGGCAGTGGAAGCGACTTCAGACAATTTGTCACCCGCTTGGTCTGCGAATTCTTTCGCAGTTTTCAAGGCTTCATCGGCTTTGACCGATGCGGCTGATGCGACTTCGGTTAGTTTATCACCGGCTTGATCGGCGAATTCTTTTGCTTCTTCCAGTGCGTCTTCGGCTAAATCTTTGGCTTTGTCAGCAGCGTGTTCGGCTTTTTCTGCCAATTCTTCACCGACTTCTTTGGCTTCGCTAACGGCTTTTTCTACAATGTTTTTAACTGAGTCAAAAATTCCCATGGTGTTTACTCCTGTGTTGATTTGTGTGAATCGGATGATGATTTTTGATTATACTGAATTCTGTACGCTCGTGCTGATCTTGTGCTTATATTGCTGAGCCTTTAGTTTAATGGCAGTGTCCAAATTTTGTAGGCGATGCTCCACATAATCAGACCGATGGCGGATTCTAAAATCATCCAGGTGATGGATTTTTTAAAGAGTGGTGTGAGGATGCGGGCGCCATAACCCAAGCTGAAAAACCAGAAAAACGAGCCGAATGCTGCGCCGGTTGCGAATGTGTAGTGTAGAGGTTTGTACTGTGCGCTGATGGAGCCGAGCAACAAAAAGGTGTCTAAATAGACATGCGGATTGAGGAAGGTGAAGCCCAAGCAGGTCAACACAGCACTTTTCAGCCCGATGTTTTGGTTCAAAGGCGTATTATCGCTGCCTGCTTTGGCGTGATGAAAGGCGTTGTAAAACGCTTTTGCGCCGTAATAGAGCAAAAAGGCGACGCCAAACCATTTGACCACCTGCAATGCGAGGCTGTGCTGGCCGAGCGCAAAGCCGACGAAAGTCGTGCCCAAGAAAATCAATATCGCATCGGATAAAGCGCAAATTAACGCCACGGCAAATACATGCTGACGCAACAAGCCGAGCTTGAGCACGAAGGCGTTTTGCGCGCCGATAGGGAGAATTAAACTCAGACCGGTTAAAAAACCAGCCAGCAGAGCATGCGTCATGGTGACTTTCCGGATTAAACCTTATCTTTTGCGCTCAAAAATGCATCGGAGTAGAACGATGATTCGGGCAATTGATGCTGCGTGGTGTACAACTTATGCGCCAAGCGCACCACCACCGGTGCACCGCAGGCGTACACTTCGTGCATACTCATATTGGGATAATCGGCGGCCACGGCTTGATGAATAAAACCGATGCGTCCATCCCATTGATCCTCCGGCTCGGCATCCGAAATCACCGGTGTGTATTTGAAATTCGGAATCTCTCTCGCCCATTGCTCAGCCAATTCGTTCATATACAAATCTTTTGGACGGCGCACGCCCCAGTAAAAATGAATCGGACGGCTAATGCCTTTGGCCTGCATTCCTTCGATAATGGCCTTGAGCGGCGCAAAACCTGTACCGGAAGCGATAAAAATCATCGGTGCGCCGGATTGCTCATTCAGATAAAACGTACCGTGCGGGCCTTCCAAACGCAGAATATCGCGCTCCTTCACCGAGCTGAACAACTGGTCAGTGAAAACGCCGCCGGCCATGTGACGAATATGCAGTTCCAAGGTTTTTTGTTCCAAACGCGGGGCGCAGGCCATCGAATAGCTGCGGTGCGAACCATCGCGCAGAATCACGTCAATATATTGACCGGGATGGAATTCAAACTGATCATTCGCCGGCAATTGCAATTGCACGATCATCACATCATCCGTTGCACGGGTCATCTCGATGATGCGTGAGGGCAGTTTGCGCACAGGAAATGCGCCTTCGCTGGCAATTGCAATCTCGATTGTCGCGTCCGAGCTTACGGTGGTTTTGCAGGTAATCAGCATACCTTTTTGGTAATCATCCGGCGTCATCGCATTGTTCATGCCAATATCCACATCGCCGCAGACATATTTTGCCTTGCATGAGCCGCATGCGCCATCTTTACAGCCGTAGGGCAACACGACGTTGGCGCGCAATGCGGCTTCTAAAATGGTTTCGTTGTCTTCAATCGGGAAGGTGGTTTGAGACGGCAGAACGGTAATGGTATTAGACATAATAAGAGCGATCCATACGAAAAATAATGGCGGATTGTATCATAGGGCGCTTAAGAAAGGATTAGGGAAGTGCTCAATGAAATAGTGCGATCAATTGCCCGAGTAAAATAGTAAGTTAATGGGTTTATGCAACAAAATAAGTAATATTTATTGATATTTCCGGCAAAAATAGACAAAAACACGAATAGACAATCGGCTCGGATCGAAATAATGATAGAATTACTTTCTGAATTTGACGCACTATTTGTTAAATAGTGACTGTTTATTATAAAAGAGGCGACTATGCGCGTAGAAAAAAAAGCCAGTAAAACCTTGGACAAGATTGATCGTAAAATTTTAACCATTTTGCAAAACGACGGACGGATTGTCATGACCGATTTGGCCGAACAGGTCGGTTTGTCACTGACACCATGTATTGAGCGCGTTCGTCGATTGGAGCGCAGCGGCATTATTTTGGGCTATTACGCCCGCCTTAACCCTCAGGAGTTGGGCGCGAGCCTGCTGGTATTTGTCGAAATCAGTTTGCGCGATATGGCCAATGGCAAATTTGAAGAGTTCCGCCGTTCGGTTTTGGAAGTGGAACAGGTACAAGAATGTCATCTGGTATCGGGCGATTTTGACTACTTGATTAAAGCGCGTATCCGCGAGATGAGCGAATACCGTCAATTATTGGACGTATTGCTTCGACTGCCGGGTGTGGCGAATTCGAAAAGCTATGTGGTCATGGAAGAGGTCAAAGAGACCTTGGCTTTGGCCTTGGGCGTTTAATGATTATTCGGTGTATAATTTAAACTTGCTTAAAAAACAGTTTGCGCTGTATAATTAAACGTTTATGACGTGGCTCATGGGTGTGATGAGTCGGTCAAAATAACCAATTAACGTAACAATTTTAGTTAATGTCGGTTCGTGCGAGCCGATGAATTTGAAGGGTAAATAAAAATGGTAGTAATTCGTTTGGCTCGTGGCGGCTCTAAAAAACGTCCTTTTTACAACATCGTAGCGGCTGATTCTCGCAACCGTCGTGACGGTCGTTATATCGAACGCGTGGGTTTCTACAATCCATTGGCGGCAGAAGGCGTTGAAGGCTTGCGCATTGAGCAAGAGCGTTTGGCTCACTGGCAAAGCGTTGGCGCTCAATTGAGCCCAGCAGTTGCGCGTTTGGTCAAATCTGCAAAATAATACCGCTCGCTTGAGTCGGTCACTCGATCATTGTAAAGCCACTGTCTATGTCAACGTTCGTTCCAAAGAAAAAACGTGCCACAGAGCAAACGCTTTTAGATCAGGCTCAAGCGACGCGCGATTCAGCCGAACAACCACATGATTTGATAGTGGTCGGCCGGATCGGTACCGCATACGGTATCAAAGGATGGGCGAAAATCCATCCTTTTTCGCATTCTCCCGATGCGTTGCTGCATGCCAAACGCTGGTGGATCGCGCCCTATATCCCTGAGCAAGCAGTCAAGCAGGCGCAGTGGCAAGTGGTTTCCCCGTCACAATTAAAGCCGCATGCTGATGCTTGGGTTGGGGTGTGCACTGAATGGGCGGATCGCACTCAGGTGGAGCGACTCAAAGGTTGGCAAATTGCCATTGCGCGCGCCGATTTCCCGCAAACCGATGAAGGCGAATTTTACTGGGTTGATTTGCTGGGTGCGCAGGTGATTAATCAAGATCAGGTGGTTCTGGGTGAAGTCGTTGGCTTTCTTGAAAATGCCGCACACACCGTATTGACTGTTCGCGCTCAAGATTCGTCTGAAAAGCAAAAGCCGGTAGAGTATTTGATTCCTTTTGTTTCAGCTTTTGTCGGTGAAGTGGATTTGCTCGCCACGCCAAAAACTATTGCAGTGACTTGGGATGTGGCGGCCACCGCATAAATGATTGATTAATCAATTATTTTTAGTTGATAGACTCAAAAATTTTCTCGCTGCTTGAGTAGTACACTCTTGACTGCTCCATTCTTCTTGATTGATTTTCTATGAGCGATTTCGCTGTTTCTCCAATTGCAATTGATGTCATCACTTTGTTTCCCGAAATGTTTCAGGCATTGGTGGCACAAGGCGTGGTGCGTCGCGCATTTGATTCGGGAAAAGTGGATTTTAATCTGATTAATCCGCGTGAATTTGCCAGCAACGCTTATAAAACGGTTGACGATCGTCCGTACGGCGGTGGCCCGGGTATGGTGATGATGGCGCCGCCGTTGGCGCAGGCCATTCGCGCGGCGCGTGCTCGCCAAATTGAGCGGGGATTTTTACCGTTTGTGGTTTTTATGTCGCCGCAGGGTGAAAAGCTGACGCAAGCGTGGATTCATCAGCAATTAGCGTTGATCCAGCCTAAAACAGGGCATTATCCAGATGAATCGGAAACTTCGGTCGTACCACGCGGTCTGATTGTTTTGTGCGGGCGTTACGAAGCGATTGACGAGCGCTTGTTTGATTTGGGATTGATTGATGCAGAGCTGAGCGTTGGTGATGTAGTGCTCTCGGGTGGCGAATTGGCCGCGATGGTGATGCTGGATGCCTTGTTGCGCTGCGTGCCGGGCGTATTGAATGATGATTTGTCGGCGGTGCAGGATTCTTTTTCGGACGCTTTGGATGGGCTTTTAGACTGTCCACATTACACGCGACCAGAAATTTTTGAAAATATCGCTGTTCCTCCTGTTCTTTTATCAGGAGATCATGCTAAAATAACAAGTTATCGTCGTCAGCAGGCGCTTCGTCAAACGTGGCGCAAGCGGCCGGATTTGATTGATCGGGCGCGTGAGCGAGGTTTGCTCAGTGTTGAGGACGAAGCGTTTTTGGCGCACTTGATGAATGTTGGTGGTTCTGCTGCTACATGAGTTGGTGTTGCCGATTGGGGTTTGGGCTTAGCTTGTATCAATGCCCAAACAGTGTAAATGTGTGGTGTGTTGGGCTGTGTGCTCATGCATCATCGCCATCCTCTGGTCATCTATAATAAAAACCGATGGCAAACGATGGATTTGGAGTAAATAAATGAACTTGATTCAAATTTTAGAGCAAGAAGAAATTGCTCGCTTGGGTAAAACCATTCCTGAATTCGCACCTGGTGATACCGTGGTGGTCAGCGTTAATGTAGTTGAGGGTACGCGTAAACGTGTTCAGGCTTATGAAGGTGTTGTGATTGCAAAACGCAATCGCGGTTTGAATTCATCTTTCATCGTACGTAAAATTTCATCAGGCGTGGGCGTAGAGCGTACATTCCAATTGTACTCACCAACCATCGCTGGTATCGAAGTAAAACGTCGCGGTGATGTGCGTCGTGCGAAGTTGTACTACTTGCGTGATCGCTCTGGTAAATCGGCTCGTATTAAAGAAAAATTGCCTGCGCGCAAATCTGCGGTGGCGAAATAATCGAGTATACGACTTGATAAGCATGAAAACGCGAACCTGTATGGCTCGCGTTTTTTATTGCCTGTATTTGGGCTACAATGCCGGATCATGACACAAACCCCACCGCTCATCATCAATCCACGTGAAGTCCCCAGTGTGCCGTGGCTGGAGGCGGGCATTGCTGTGCCTGCGCTCTCTACGTTCCCCGACTGGCCGGTTGATCAGTGGCAAAATTTAACGCAGCAGCGCATTCAGTCGGCATTGCATGGAGCTGATCTGGTTTCGCACTTATGGACGCATGATCTGGTATTTGAGCGTCCGTTGATGCCTGCAGCGGTATTGGTTTTATTAGTTGCTTCCGATACGGGTTATCAGGTGGTATTAACCACGCGCGCGCAGCATTTACGCCATCATCCGGGGCAAGTTAGCTTTGTCGGTGGTCGTTTGGAAGGGCGCGAAACCGTTGAAGAGGCGGCACTGCGCGAAGCGTTTGAAGAAATCCATTTGGATATTGAGCGTGTGAATGTGTTGGGTGCGCTGCCGAATTATCAAACCATTTCGGGTTTTTCCGTGGCTCCGGTGGTCGCGGTGATGACGGAGTCGGATTGGCGCGAGCAAAACATTCGGGTGGATGAGCGCGAAGTGGATCGGGTATTTTTGGCGCCTTTGCATCGTGTGTTTGATCGAAATGCCATGCGCGTACATACGTTTGAATACGCGGGATTCAAGCGGCAATTTTTGAGTGTGACGCACACCGTGGTGCACGATGAGTTTTTCATCTGGGGGGCGAGTATGGCAATGCTGCATAATTTTGATTTGATTTTACGGGCGCATTGGAATCGTGGCTAAGCCTGTGTGCGCGGAATTTAGAATTTGAATTTATGCACGCTCGTTCATCATATTTTTTGAGATTGCGCTACAATGATAACGTTATTTTAAAGGCGTTTTCACGCGCTTTTCAGCGGTTTTTTGCAAAGCCGATTGGAATTAGAAGCGAGAGATATAAAAGAGACAAAAGAGATATAAGGAAACCGATATGAGTTTGATCGCAATTTTGGGTGCTTTGTTTTTAGAACAGATTTTTCCGCTGGCGAGTTACTCCAAGCTGCGAGAAGTGCTGCGCAATGCGATTGACTATATTGAGCGCGCGCTATCGATGGATCAAGCCAAACCGTGGCAAACATTTTGGTTCATTACCTTGGTAGGTGCGCTGATTGCCGGTTTGCTCAATTATGCGTTGGATACGACCAATCAAATGTTGGGTTTGATCTTCACCATCGCCGTCTTATATTTGACTTTGGGTATCCGTCAATTCAGTCACTATTATAGCAAAATTCGTGAGGCGCTGACGGCGAAAGACGACGGGCAAGCGCGTACCGCTTTAGCCGAATGGCTGCGCGAAGAAGCGGAATTGACTGGATATCGTGGCAGCGTGCAGGTTGCGCAATTGACCGAAGTGCAGGTGATTCGCCAGGCCTTGGAAATGGCGATTTTGTCCAGCTTGCGTTATGTGTTTGCAGGACTGTTTTGGTACTTACTTTTTGTGCCGTTTAAAATTGGTTTGGCGGGGATTGTATTTTATCGTTTGGCCGATTTGCTGGCGCGTCGTTGGCATTTGCGTGCCGAAGGCAAAGATGATGCGTACACCCGCTATGCACGCAAAATGATGGGCTGGATCGAATTTTTGCCCGCGCGTTTTGCGGCGGTGGTTTTCGCCGTGGTGGGTAATTTTGAAGAAGCGCTCCACTCATGGCGCACTCAGGCGGCCAGTTTGCGCCAGTTGGGCGAATCAGACGCTGCCTCGGTGATTTTGACCGCAGGCGCCGGAGCTTTGGGCGTGACTTTGCGCGAAGGCATTGGCCAACGTACACAGGATATGATGGATGAGCATGAGCTCGCGCTGTATAACGAGGATGCGATGTCTAAAACGCAAGAGACCACCCAATCCGCTGGTCAAATCGGTAATGGACCTGCGCCGGATGTGCGCACGCTCAACAGTGGCGTGGGTATGTTTTGGCGGGCGATGATTTTCGTACTGTTCCTCTTGCTCATGCTCACATTGAGCAAAATTCTGGGGTAATCGCAAAAACGAGCAAAGCGTTCGATTTTCGCGCGAAAGCACGCGTTTTTCTGCGAATAAACTTGTGAAAAAAGCCGATATTGCTTATAATACCAGTTGCTCATTTTGAGCGCACGGCGCGCTGTTAGACCAGCGTGACCGCAAGTTAACTTTAAGGATATCAAATGTCTATTACTGCACAAAAAGCCGAAGTTGTGGCGAAATTCCAGCGTGCTGCTGGCGATACCGGTTCTCCGGAAGTTCAAGTGGCGTTGTTGACTGCCCGCATCAATGATTTGACCGAACATTTCAAAGCGCACAAAAAAGACCATCACTCACGTCGTGGCTTGTTGAAAATGGTAAGCCGTCGCCGTAAGTTGTTGGACTACTTGAAACGCAAAGACGCTGATGCGTACCGTTCGCTGATTGAGCGTTTGGGCTTGCGTAAATAATCAATACCGAAATGCCTGTGTCGCTCGATGCAGGCATTTTTACTTGACCATTGCTTCGCATACGTTCACATACGCTGCGAGGCAAAATTTTTTAATCGGATGTGTTTTGACAGGTGTTATTCCAAGAATATTTTTCGGGCGGTACAAAACCACAAAATGTTGTTGGAATAGCATGTTGGGCGCATCCACTTTGATAAGGATATGACATGAGCATGTTTAATAAAGTCACCAAAACCTTCCAATACGGTCAACACACCGTGACCATGGAAACCGGTCGCATCGCGCGTCAAGCGTCAGGCGCGGTATTGCTGAATATGGACGACACTGTGGTTTTGGCCACTGTGGTTGCGAAAGAGCAAGCCAAAGCAGGGCAAGACTTCTTCCCGTTGACCGTGGACTACATTGAGAAAGTCTACTCAGCAGGTCGCATTCCCGGCGGTTTTTTCCGTCGCGAAGGTCGTCCATCTGAAAATGAAACTTTGGTCAGCCGTTTGATCGATCGTCCATTGCGTCCGTTGTTCCCAGAAGGTTTTTACAACGAGATTCAAGTCGTGGTTCAGGTTTTATCATCTAACCCAGAAGTGAATCCAGATATTCCAGCATTGCTCGCGGCTTCTGCGGCGATGGCGATTTCTGGTGTACCGTTCGCGGGTCCCGTGGGCGCAGCGCGTGTGGGTTATATTGATGGTCAATATGTGTTGAACCCAACGTTTAGCCAACTTGAAAAATCACGCATGGATCTGGTCGTTGCGGGTACTGAAGCGGCTGTATTGATGGTTGAATCTGAAGCACAACAATTACCGGAAGAGGTCATGCTCGGTGCTGTGGTCTATGGTCATGAACAAATGCAAGCTGCAATCGACGCGATCTACGACTTGGTTCGCGATGGCGGTAAACCTGAATGGAATTGGACTGCGCCTGCGAAAAACGATGCTTTGATTGCCAAAATTGAAGAAATCGCTGGTGCAGACGTGCAAGCCGCTTATCAAATCCGTGAAAAACAATTGCGTACCACCGCTTTGCGTGATGTGTCTGCCAAAACTCTGGCCGCTTTGGCTGAGGCAGGTGTAGAAGCCGACGAAGTGGAAGTAGGCAACATTCTGTTTGACCTCGAAGCCAAAGTGGTTCGCTCAGAAATTCTGAATGGTAAACCGCGCATTGACGGCCGTGACACGCGCACTGTGCGTCCGATTGAAATCGATTTGAGCGTATTACCACGCACACATGGTTCGGCGTTGTTTACTCGTGGTGAAACACAAGGTCTGGTTGTCGCGACATTGGGCACGAAAACCGACGAGCAAATTATTGATGCGTTGCAAGGCGAATCGCGTGACCGCTTCATGTTGCACTACAATATGCCTCCGTTTGCAACCGGCGAAACCGGTCGCGTCGGCTCACCAAAACGCCGTGAAATCGGTCATGGTCGTTTGGCCAAGCGTGCCTTGATCGCGTGCTTGCCTTCCGCAGAAGAATTCCCATACACCGTGCGTGTGGTATCAGAAATCACCGAGTCAAATGGCTCGTCGTCAATGGCTTCTGTTTGTGGCGGCTGTTTGGCACTGATGGACGCGGGTGTACCGATGAAGGCACACGTTGCAGGTATCGCGATGGGCTTGATCAAAGACGGTGGTAAATTCGCTGTATTGACGGATATCTTGGGTGATGAAGATCACTTGGGCGATATGGACTTTAAAGTAGCGGGTACAGCAATCGGTATTACTGCACTGCAAATGGACATTAAGATTCAAGGCATTACCAAAGAAATCATGCAAGTCGCTTTGGCGCAAGCCAAAGAAGGTCGTATGCACATCCTCGGCAAAATGCAAACCGCGATCAGCGGCGGTCGTGAAGAAATGTCGACATTCGCACCGCGTTTGTACACCATGAAAATCAATCAAGACAAAATCCGTGACGTCATTGGTAAAGGCGGCGCAACCATTCGCCAATTGACCGAAGAAACCGGCACGACGATCGATATTCAAGAAGACGGTACCATCACCATCGCCTCGAACGATGCGGAAAAAGCGGCTGAAGCACAACGTCGCATTACCGAGTTGACCGCTGAAATTGAAGTGGGCAAAGTATACGAAGGTACGGTGCTGAAGATTTTGGACTTCGGTGCGATTATTCAAGTATTCCCAGGTAAAGACGGCTTGCTGCATATTTCACAAATCGCGCACGAGCGCGTGAATCAAGTCTCTGACTACCTCAAAGAAGGTCAGGTTGTATCGGTCAAAGCAATTGAAACCGATGATCGTGGCCGTGTGAAGCTCTCGATGAAAGCGTTGTTGGAAAAACCAGCGCGTGAGCCGCGTGACACCGCTGCTGTAACACCGGCAGTAGCGGCTGAAGAGGCCGCCGTTGCGCCAAGCAACGAGATGAAAAACGAAGGTTTTGCATAATTCGTTGATGCACCCAAAACCTGTATTAAAAAAACCGCCGTTCTCTGTTTGAGAGCGGCGGTTTTTTATGGTGAATTATCAGCAATCGTCTGCTCGGTCAGATAATGCTTAGCCAAGATGCGCTATTAATTCACTGTTTCCTTGCTGGTCACTGTGGCAAAGGTATTCATGTTTTGTATACCTGTCCATGCAAATTGACTGAGATGTTGTACCAATGTCTCCAATTCAAATACGCTCGTACCCCAGACGATGGAGACCGCTTTGGGATTAGCAAGCAGCGGCAATATGCAGGGCGCGAGCACGCTCAGTACGATATGGGGTAATTTCGGGTCATCCTCACTCAATCCGGTGATCTGGCTGAAAATTTGCCGCACAACATGTACTTTAGGGACAGCTTGTTGTACAAATACTTCAAAAAACATTTCACTGGTTGCAATGACTTCACGCACATAAAAGCGAATATGCCAGTTCTGATTGCCCAATTGACTCAGAATCGCTCGAATAATCAACTCCAGTTTTTTTTGTGCAGGCACAGATATTTGTGCCAACTGATTGAGAACATCCAAATTGGCCAAATGCTGATGAACCTCCAACAAAGTAGCGCGGTACAGGCCTTCGCGACTGCCGAAGTGATAATTGACGGCGGCCATGTTGACCTTGGCCTGTTCGCAAATCATTTTGCTGGTTACGCTTTCGAAGCCATGATCGGCAAACAACTGACCGGCCACATTGAGGATGCGCGCACGTGTGTCGTCGCCATCGGAACGGGGGTTGCGGGAGCGTGTATGTGACGTTTTGAGTTTGGGCATAGTGATTTATTTTGATGTGTTTTTCGTATCATATCATGTAACAAAAAATCCTTGCATTACAATTAAAATTCAAATTATAATTTTTATTATGAGTATGTATCCACTGATGCAATTAATCAACTTTCTCTCATGAAAGATTCGTATGAAAATCGATAAAAAAATCCTTGCGTTGCTTGCCTTACTCCTTGTATTGATCGGAGCAGGTGTGAAGTGGTATCAGAGTAAACACAGCGACACAGCGGCTGTCTATCACGGCAATGTGGATATTCGTCAGGTGAGCTTGGCATTCAATGGCTCGGATCGGGTGAAAGACATCTTGGTACAGGAGGGCGAGGCAGTTGAGGCTGGGCAAATACTGGCGCGATTGGATACGACAACGCTGAATTTACAATTGATGCAAGCCAAAGCACAGTTGGCGGTGCAACAACAAAGCCTGCAACGCCTGAAAAACGGCAGCAGACCGGAAGAAATCAATCAGGCCAAAGCCAACCTGAACGCCGCCCAAGCGGATGCACAATATGCGACTCAGCAGTTTCAGCGTATGCAGAGCGTACATGCGAGTACCGATCAAAATGCGGTGAGCAAATCTGATCTGGAAGCGGCACGCGCCCGCTATCAAAGCGCGCAAGCCAAAGCCATCGTTGCGCAAAATAATTACCGGCTCACGCAAGCCGGCCCTCGTAAAGAAGACATTGACGCTGCCGCGGCACAGACGGATGCAGGCAAAGCGCAGGTAGCGTTATTGGAGCAACGATTGAAGGATGCTGAACTCAAAGCGCCGATAGCAGGAGTTGTACGCAGTCGCTTAATCTGTATTAGTTAAGACTTAATCTGACGTTTTGTTTATCATATAGGAAACAAAGGAGTCAGAAATGAACACTCAATCAAGTCACAAGATTATCAAAAATAAATTAGGTTTGCTCAATTTAGCCCAAACTTTGGGCAGTGTCTCAAAAGCCTGCAAGACGATGGGATTTAGTCGAGACAGTTACTATCGGTTTAGAGATTTGTATGAGCGCGGAGGTGAGGCGGCGTTACAAGAAATCAGTCGCCGTAAACCGATACTCAAGAACCGTATCGACCCGTCAATAGAAGAAGCGGTGGTCAACTTCGCCATAGACA
The DNA here is from genome assembly GCF_055380425.1 of Puribacter membranae. Taxonomy (NCBI): domain Bacteria; kingdom Pseudomonadati; phylum Pseudomonadota; class Betaproteobacteria; order Burkholderiales; family Burkholderiaceae; genus Puribacter; species Puribacter membranae. The sequence goes on along the minus strand of NZ_AP040167.1, from coordinate 843,475 downwards.
AACCCGCGTATGGACAGCACCGAGTGAGCAATGAATTACGCAAAGTTGGCGTATTTGTTTCAGGTGGTGGCGTTCGTTCCATTTGGTTACGCCATGACTTAGAAACCTTCCAGAAGCGACTCAAAGCATTATCAGCCAAAATCGCACAAGACGGCATCATACTCACAGAAGACCAACTGTTTGCACTCGAACGTGCTCGCGAAGAGAAACAAGCGCATGGTGAAATCGAAACCGAACATCCAGGCTATTTGGGTTCGCAAGACACCTATTACGTCGGCACGATTAAAGGCGTGGGGCGGATTTATCAACAAACCTACATCGACACTTACTGCAAGCTGGCGATTGTCAAACTGTATCAACAAAAACACGCCATTACTTCGGCTGATTTGCTTAATGACCGTGTGATACCGTTCTATGAGGCGCACGACATACCGCTGTTACGCATCCTTACAGACCGAGGCAGTGAATACTGTGGCAACCGAGAAACGCATGAGTATCAGTTATATTTGGACTTAGAGGACATTGAGCACACGCGTACCAAGGTCAAGCATCCGCAAACCAATGGCATTTGTGAACGTTTCCACAAAACCATACAAAACGAATTCTACGCCACCGCATTTCGGCGTAAAATATACAACAGTTTGGAAGAGTTACAAGTCGACTTGGACGCATGGGTGCTGGATTACAACGAGCAACGAACCCACTCAGGGAAGCATTGCTTTGGTAAAACACCCATGCAAACTTTTTTAGATAGCAAACATATCGCTATCGAGAAACAACTGAATCGGACATTTCAGACAACCGAGTCAGTTTTAGCGACAGCCTAATAACTGTCTGTCAGGTCAAGTCGTGGCTACTACACTTAATCGAAGTGGGTGATATGGTCTCACCACAAAAAGCAGCATTCACCATCGCATTGACACAGCCTAAATGGATTCGTATTTACATACCAGAGACAGACCTGAGCCGCATTCATCCGGGTGGCGTCATGAACGTTCAAATTGATGGGCTCAAAGACAGCTTGAGTGGCACGGTTGGCTACATCTCTTCGGTAGCAGAATTCACACCAAAAACGGTGCAAACACAAGAGCTGAGAACCAGCTTGGTTTACGAAGTGCGGGTACAGGTAGACGATCCGAATAACGTATTGCGTCTCGGTATGCCGGCAACGGTAACATTAGGCGAGACGCATTAGTATGCAAAATGCTCACTCAAACTGGGTTGTCCAAGCACATGATCTGTCGCTCACTTTCCCGGGGGCGACCAAAAGCGCACCGCCGGTACAAGCATTGCGGCACATTGATATGCAGGTCCCTGCTGGACAAATTGTCGGTTGGTTGGGGCCTGATGGCGCTGGTAAAACTAGCTTGGTGCGTTTGGTTACAGGATTGATTCAACCCAGTAGTGGAACAATGACGGTTCTGGGGCAGGACAGCGTGCGTGATGCGCAAATAATTCAGAATCGAATCAGCTATATGCCGCAAAAATTCGGTCTGTACGAAGACTTATCAGTGCGTGAAAATTTCAGGCTCTATGCCGAGATTCATGGCGTTTCGACGCAACAGCGCGACCAACGCTACGAGCAACTGATGCACATGACCGATTTAGGACGCTTTGCGGAGCGTTTGGCGGGACAATTGTCCGGTGGGATGAAACAAAAACTCGGTTTAGCGTGTACCTTGGTGCGTTCACCGGATTTATTGTTGCTGGATGAACCGACGGTGGGTGTTGACCCACTGTCACGTCGCGAATTATGGCAAATCATACAAAATTTGGTCAGTCAGGAGCAGCTCTCAGTCATCATTGCAACTACTTATTTAGATGAAGCCGAGGCCTGTGACGAGGTGTTTGTCTTGCACCAAGGACGGTTGCTTACGCAAGGAAAGCCAGCGGAGATTGCCGCCGTCGCGCGCGGCTTGTGCGCGCAATTACCGGTCAGCGAGCAGCACAACAGTCGTTTACTGCAAGCGCATATATATGATCGTCATGATTGGATCATTGATGCGGTACCGAAAGGCGACTCGATTCACTTGATTCGTCGGCCAGAGGTGGAGGCAGCGACCATTCAAGCATGGTTGCCGCACGGTTTGACGTCGGTTGAGCCAACATTAGAGGATGGTTTCATGCTGTTGCTACGGCAGCAAATGGCGCAGAACCCGAATCAGAGCGATTCCGCAAAGTTGCCAGCGGTTGCGTTCTCACTGCCTGAGCCGAGTTCTGATGCCTCGATGAAGTCTGATGTCGTGATCGAGGTGAAAGATTTGGTTAGAAAATTCGGAGATTTCACCGCTGTGGATCGCACCAATTTTAGCGTTCGGCGGGGCGAGGTGTTTGGCTTGCTCGGGCCGAATGGCGCGGGTAAAACCACGACGTTTCGTATGCTCTGTGGTCTCTTGCCTGCGACCAGCGGTTTTCTGCAAGTGGCAGGGGTTAATCTACGCACGGCGCGTGCGCAAGCGCGGCAAAACGTCGGTTATGTGTCACAAAAATTTGCACTGTATGGTTTGCTCAGTGTGATGGAGAATTTGACTTTTTATGGCAAAGCGTATGGCTTGCAAGGGGAACGTTTGGTACAGCGGATTCAGACTGTATTGCAACAATTTGATTTGCAGGACAGTACGGAGGCCATCAGCGGTCAACTGCCGGGAGGATTTAAGCAACGTTTGGCGATGGCGGTTGGTCTGCTACATGAGCCGGAAGTGTTGTTTTTGGACGAGCCGACCAGCGGCACCGATCCGATTGCACGACGCGAGTTTTGGCGGCGAATCACTGATTTATCACAAAACGGCACGACCATCGTGGTCACCACGCATTTCATGGAGGAGGCTGAGTATTGTGACCGTATTGTGATTCAGGATGCAGGCAAAGTGTTGGCGCTGGGAACGCCGAGCGAGGTGCGGCATTTCAATGGACAATCGTATGCGACGATGGATGAGGCGTTTATTGGAATTGTCGAGATGGCGCGCGGGCAAGGGAGAAAAGCATGATGACGGTATCTTGGCGGCGCTTGCGCACACTGGTTCAAAAAGAATTTTGGCAATTATGGCGTGATAAAAGCAATTTACTGTTGGCCATCGTGTTGCCGGTGATGTTGATTCTGCTGTTTGGTTACGGGATCACGATGGATGTGAAAAATGTACCGGTCGCCGTGGTTTTGGAGGATCCCTCGCCGAATGCACGCGATATGCTCAGCGGTTTGAGCGGTTCGGAGTATTTGACGCCAGTGGTGGTGCACTCAATGTCTGATGCGGAGAAGTTGCTGCTTAGTCATCAGGTTGAATCGATTGTGAGGGTTCCGAGTAATTTTTCCAGCTCTTTGGCGCAGGGCGGTGATACGAAAATTCAGGTGATTGTGCATGCGGTGGACGCACAACGAGCCGGCGTTGTCAGTGGTTATATTCAGGCGGCGATTGGTTTGTGGAATGCCAAACAGCAAGACCGCGTGGGTTCACAAGGTACTGCAAGAACAATAGGGCAGGTGAGCATCGAGCAGCGGCAATGGTTTAATGATGCCAATACCAGCACATGGTATTTAGTGCCGGGTTTGATTGTCTTAGTGATGACCATCATCGGCGCCTTTTTGACCGCTTTGGTCATGGCGCGCGAATGGGAGCGCGGTACGCTGGAGTCGTTGTTCGTCACGCCTGTACAGCCGGTGGAAATTTTATTGGCGAAAATTATTCCGTATCTGGGCGTTGGGATGTTGGGCTTAATGCTTTGTTTGCTCGCCGCGCGATTTTTGTTTCATGTGCCGATTTTGGGTTCGATGGCAATTATTTTATTCTCCAGTGTGTTGTATATGTTGGCAGCTTTGGGGTTGGGTTTACTGATTTCGTCTGCGACGAAAAATCAGTTTTTAGCCAGCCAGATGGCGCTCATCGTGAGCTTTATGCCGGCGATGATGCTCTCGGGCTTTATGTTTGATTTACGCAATGTGCCGCTGATTATCCAGATCATCAGCCAGATTTTTCCGGCGACACATTTTATGGAATTGATTAAGAGTTTGTTTTTGGCCGGTAATGTGTGGTCGCAGATTGTGAAAGATTGCGCTATTTTATTGGTGCAGTCGGTCGTGCTTTTGGGGTTGGCGCTGCGCTTTACCCGTAAACGTTTGGATCAGTGAGGTCGTGATGTATGCTTCGATACAGTCTGTTGTTCTGCGCATCCTTAACTTGATGCAAAAAGAATTCAAAGTAATTTTTAATGATCCGGCCAACCGAATTATTCTGTTTGTCCCAGTGTTTGTACAGAGTTTGTTATTTGGTTATGCGGCGACGTTTGATTTAAATGATGTGCCTTATGTGGTGATTGACCAGAGTCAAAGCGCGCCCTCGCAGAATTTGCTGGCTCATCTGGATAGTACTGGGGTTTTTCATCGCATTGCGACGTTGCAGAATGCAGATCAAATCGCCGCAGTGATTGATCGACAGGATGCCTTGCTGGCGATCCAGATTCCGGCAGATTTTGAGCGCTTGTTGGTCAATGGTCAGAATTCGCCCGTCCAAGTGATCTTGGATGCACGAAATTCAAGTACTGCGGGGATGGCGGCTCAATACTTAAGTTCTGTCGTGGGGCAGTTTAATCAAGATTGGCGAGTGGTACATGGTGGTTCTACGATGGCGATTCAGATGGAGACGCGCGCTTGGTACAACCCTAATTTGGAATCCCGCTGGAATATCATTCCGGCGCTAATCGCTTCGTTAGCTTTTTTACAAACATTAATGATGACTGCGTTGTCGGTCGCGCGTGAGCGTGAGCAGGGGACTTTCGATATGTTGATGGTCACGCCGATGTCACCGTATGAAATCATGGCGGGCAAGGCTCTGGCGCCGGTACTGATCGGCGTAGCGCAATCCATCATTGTGCTGCTGATCTCAATTTTTTGGTTTCATATTCCATTTGCGGGATCAGTGTTGACGCTGCTGATTGGTTTGCTGATTTTCACCATATCATCGGTGGGCATCGGTTTGGCCATCTCAGCCCTGTCTGCGAATATGCAGCAGGCGATGTTGTACAGCTTTGTGTTGCTTATGCCGTTGATGCTGCTTTCGGGTCTGATGACGCCGGTGAAAAATATGCCGACAGTATTGCAATGGATTACTTATGCCAATCCGTTGCGCTTTGCGATGGATTTTGTTCGGCGGGTTTATTTGGAAGGTGCATCGTTTGCTTTGGTCGCGCCGGATTTGGTACCAATGTTGTTGGTTGCGGCGATAACTTTGCCTTGTGCGGCTTGGCTATTTCGCAACCGTCTGGTTTAAAAGGATAAACATGAAATTGATCGATCAACATAAAAAATATATCGGGACGATCCTCTGCGTGCTCGCATTGGGCGGCTGTGCAGTCGGTCCCAAATACACGCCATTACACACTGAAACGCCCGATAATTGGCAAAGCTGGCACGGCGGCGATCAAACTTTGGCCAACCCGCAATGGCGGCAAAGCAGTGAGACGCTGGCATTGCGCTTTGCCGATGGCTTTCAAGATCCGGTGTTGCACGAGCTATTGACGCAATTGAATGCACAGAATTTCGATTTACAAACCGCCACCTTGCGCTGGGCGCAGGCACGCGCGCAAACAGGCAGTGCTCAGGCTCAAACGGGGCCAAACGTAAATCTAAATGGCGGTGTGAATCGCCAAGCCGTGAGTGAAAACGGGCCGAATACGCGCACGATTGACGCGATGGGTTTGTCGGGTGCGGCAAAAGATAAGGTGTTGAAAATATTGGGCGAGCCATTCACAGCGTACCAAGGTGGCTTGGATGTCGGCTGGGAAATTGATTTGTGGGGACGTGTTCGCCACAGCATTGAAGCGGCGAATGCCAATGAACGGGCGGCGCAGGCGCTCTTGAGTCAAGTACAAATCAGCCTGCAAGCGGAGTTGATGCGGCAGTACATCGAGTTGCGTGCGTTGCAACAGCAGTTGGCTGTACTGAATCAGCAACTGGATGCGGCAAAAACCAGTCAGCATCTGTTGGCCGCTAAATTTAACGGTGGTTTGCTTGATGCGCGCGAGCCAACCCAAGCGCAGACCGTGGTTGATGAGTTGCAACAACAACACAGTCAATTACTGGCACGGCAAACTGTGCTGATGAATCAAATTACATTGATGGTTGGAGGTTTGCCCGGTTCGATGAATGAAGCGTTACTTCAGCCAAAAGTGTTATTGCTCAATCACACATTGCCATCTTTGCAATTGGGATTGCCATCGCAGTTGACGCAGCGTCGCCCTGATATTATTCAAGCCCAAGCGCAGTTCCAAATGGCAGTTGCCAATACCGGCGTGGCGGTGGCCGACCTCTACCCGCGTGTGCAACTGGGCGCAAATGCAGGCTGGAGCAGCCTTAATGCCGGTACGTTCTTTGACGTTACCAGCTTTCAATGGAGTATTGGCCCGAGTATTTCGTTACCGATATTTGATATGGGGCGACGGCGCAGTATCGTGACCTTGCGTGAATTACAACAGCAAGAAGCCGCAGTCAATTATCAAAAAACTGTACTCACCGCGTGGCATGAGGTTGATTCATTACTCAGCCAATATCAATCCGACGCGCAACAAGTCAAGGATTTAACCGATAAATCCAAACAAGCGGCAAAACTGCATCACATGGCTCAGGCACAGTTTCGCGGTGGTTTGATTGACGAGCTGCCGGTTCTGGATGCGCAACGCAATTGGTTACAAATAGATAATCAGCGAATAGATGCCATACGACGGCAGTGGTCGGATGGCGTTTTACTGTACAAAGCACTGGGTGGCAACGATTGGCAAAATTTGTGATGTGGGGTTAAACATAATTGTGTAAAAACCATGCGTATGGATTATTTTTGTGGCAAAACCATGCGTATAGATTATTTTTGCGGCTCAAGTACCCGCGTTTGAACGCGCACATTGTTGCGCTCAAACCACCCTTGATTGACCTCTAAGGCGTATAAAATCGGCTGTTTCGCGCAATGGTGCTCTAAGCTGCGTGGTTGCATATGGTTGATTTGTACCAGTCGGCCTTGCGCATCGATGAAGCCGACGGATAAGGGAATCAAGGTATTTTTCATCCAAAAGCAATACGTTTTCGGCGTTTCAAACACAAACATCATGCCGGCGTTTTCGCCCAAATGGGAGCGGTTCATTAATCCTTTTTCACGCTCAGCATAAATATCTGCCCACTCCAAGCGCAGTTGATCCAGCGGTGCGAGTGGTTTGGGGGCATTCGCGGGCGGTAGTTGGCAACCTAACAACAGTAGGGAGCTTAACAATACCGTACGACGAGTGATATAAAAAGGCGATTGTCGCATTCAGTTCTTATATACGGATGCTGCCGCTCTTATCGCCATAGACGATGTATTTCAGGCTGGTTAATCCTTCCAAACCAACTGGGCCGCGAGCGTGCAATTTGTCATTGGAAATACCGATTTCCGCACCTAAACCGTATTCGAAACCATCGGCAAATCGGGTGGAGGCGTTCACCATGACCGAGGATGAGTCAACCTCGCGCAAAAACTGCTGTGCGGTGGTGAGGTTTTCGGTGATGATCGCATCGGTATGCGCAGAACCGTAGTGATTGATGTGGCTGATGGCATCATCGATCGTCGCTACGGTCTTGATGGATAAGATCGGAGCAAGGTATTCGGTTGACCAGTCTTCTTCAGTCGTGCTGACTAAGTTGCTCAAACCGGCGTTTTCCAGCGTTTGGCGGGTCGCTGTATCGACACGAAGTTCTACGCCTTTTGCTTGGTAAATCTGGCACAGTTCGGGCAATACTTTTGGGGCGATATCGGCGTGTACCAATAATGATTCCATCGTATTGCATGGCGCATAGCGCTGGGTTTTTGCGTTGTCACAGATTTTGATCGCTTTGTTGATGTCGGCGGCAATATCAATATAGGTGTGACAAATGCCGTCCAAATGCTTAATCATCGGTACGCGCGCGTCGCGCATCAGGCGTTCGATCAATGATTTGCCGCCACGCGGTACGATCACGTCCACATATTCGGTCATGGTGATGAGTTCGCCGACGGCGGCGCGGTCCGGCGTGTTGACCACTTGCACCGCGGATTCGGGTAAACCGGCGTGCGCCAAGCCTGCTTGGACAATTTTTGCCAAGGCTTGATTCGAGTGTAGCGCTTCGGAGCCGCCGCGCAGTATCGTGGCATTGCCGGATTTGATGCACAGCGCGGCCGCATCGATGGTGACGTTTGGCCGTGATTCGTAAATAATGCCAATCACGCCCAGCGGTACGCGCATTTGGCCGACGGTGATGCCGGAAGGCAGGGTTTTGAAACCGCTCATTTGTCCAATTGGATCAGACAGTTCGGCGATTTGGCGCAAACCGTCGATCATGGTTTTGATAGCTTTGTCGGACAAGGTGAGGCGATCGATGAATGCGCTGTCCAAACCTTTGGCACGCGCTTGTTCGAGGTCTTTGCCATTTGCCGCTTGCAGCGCGTCGGCTTGCTGCTCGATGAGCACCGCCATTTGTCGCAGGGCGGAATTTTTCATGGCGGTGTCGGCGCGCGCCATCGCACGCGAAGCGGTGCGTGCGGTTTGCCCGAGTTGTTGCATATAGTGTTGAATCTCAGTATTCATGATGTACCTGCTGGATGAATGAGCCTGCAATGCGTTGTTGGCCTTGGGGCAATTGCTGGCGATAAATTTGAAGGTTTGATTTTATCGGGTTTTGCGACGCGCTGCTGTGCCGATTTGCAGAGCGATTTGATTGGCCAATTCGAGCGTGGCAGACCACGGGTCGGTTCTGTCCAAGCCTTTGGCCATACGGTCTAAATCACTGGTGCGGCGCAAGGCAGTTTTGAGAAAAGGGCTGCTTAGATGTGGCAGCGCCTGCGGGATGAGTTTTTCGCGTATGCCCCAGATGCGGTTTTGCCGCATCAGGTTGGGTAAATATTCGCCTGCCTCGACCTGTGTTTTGAATAGATTGAGTTTGCGCACCTCATCGGTCAGTGCCCAGACGATGGGCACGATGGATTCGCCTTCGGCGCGCAGACCTTCGATCATGCGGCTGGTGCGCGCAACGTCACCTGCAAGCATGGCTTCGGTCAGTTTGAACATATCGTAGCGTGCGACATTGAGCACGGATTCGCGCACGTCATCCTCAAGAATTTCACCCGTGGGGTAGAGCAGAGCGAGCTTTTGAATCTCTTGGTGCGCCGCGAGTAAATTGCCTTCGAACTGTGTGGCGAGCCATTGTAGGGTTTCTGCGGATACGTTTTGCCGATTGCGTCGCAGGCGCGTGGCGATCCACGCGGGCAATTGGCTTAATTCGACTGTACCGATTTCGAATACATGCCGTCCGGCAGCGGCTGACAGTGCCTTGAACCAGACCGATGATTTGCTGGCTTTGTCCAAACGCGGCAAGGAGATAATCACAACGATGTCTTCGGATAGGTTGTTCACCACATTTTTCAGAGCGTCGCCGCCATCTTTGCCGGGTTTGCCGGATGGAATACGCAGTTCGATGACTTTTTTATCGCCAAACAGTGACAGGCTTTGTTGTGAGGCGATGACGTTGTGCCATGCGAAATGGCCTTCTACGTTGTAAATTTCACGTTCGCTAAAACCTTCGGCTCGCGCGGTTTGACGCAGTTCGTCAATGGCTTCTTGGAGTAACAGAACCTCATCACTGCAAAAAATATACAGTGGGGCGAGTGGGGTAGAAAAACGGTGTTCGCTCATGATGTGCGATTATTTCTGCTGGGTGCGCGTGAACCAAACGGCGCGTATTCGATAGGCAATGCTATTGGCCAATTCTTGCGCCATATCGGTGTACAGACGCTCGTATTCCACATCCTCGGCGGTGGCGTAACCCGCGCCGATGATTAAATTGCGGCTGGTGCTTAGGCGGGTGGGTACGAGTAATTGATTTTTCTGCGCATCGTATATCTGCACGATGACCGACATGGTGACGCGGTATTCGGTTGCCGTGCTTTGCGAATTGGTTGAGAGCACGCTTTTACCGGTGTTGATGCTGCTCATATCGAGGGTCAAGTCGGCTTTATCAGACGGTGCGTAGGTGACATTGGCTGGTTTTTGCTGCTTGAGAAAATCAGCGATTTGGTTATCCGAATCGCCGACAAAGGCCACGCTGTGTGGCAATTCACCCCAGCCAATGGTGCCGTTTTGCATGGAGCCGTTACTGCCCAGCAGGTGAAACCCGCACGCCGACAGGCTCAGACTGATCGCCAGTGCCATCAGTCCTTTGAGACCAATATGGAAAAATGTGAATCCTGTCGTTTTGCGCACCACTTGCTCCTGTTTGCCGTGTATTGGCTTACGATACCACAATGTTGATCAATTTTTTCGGAACTACCACACATTTGCGAACGGTCAGGCCGTCGGTGAAACGTTTGACATTCTCCAGCGCGAGTGCCATTTCTTGCAGAGCGGCGTTGTCAGCGGTGGCCGGAGCGGTCAAATGATCGCGCAGTTTGCCGTTGACTTGAACCACATATTGCACTTCGTCACGCGCTAAAGCGGATTCGTCCACGTTTGGCCATGGCGTATCGAGCAAATCACCGCAAGAGACCGCGTAGCCCAAATCCTGCCACAGCGCGTAGGTGATGTGCGGCACGATCGGGTAGAGCACGCGCAGCAGAATCGAAATGCCTTCCGGTAACGCTTTGCCCAGTTGTTTCACGTCACCTTTGCACGCGGTTTCCAGCTCGTTCAGCATTTTCATCGCGCCGGAGGCGACGGTGTTGTACTGAATGCGGTCGTAGTCAAAATTCACCTGTTTGAGCAGTGAATGCATGACAAAGCGCAGGTTTTTCGCCTCGGCGCTCGGGGTTAACTCGGCGTCTTTGAGTGCGGCGATGGTTTCTTTTTGTGCTTGGCAAAACGCCCATACGCGGCGCAGGAAGCGATTGGAGCCTTCCACGCCTGAATCCGACCATTCCAATGTTTGCTCCGGCGGTGAGGCAAACATGGTGAACAGGCGCGAGGTATCCGCGCCAAATTGCTCGATCAAGGCTTGCGGGTCAATGCCGTTGTTTTTCGATTTGGACATTTTTTCCACGCCGCCGACCTCAACTGGCTGACCATCCGCGCGCAATACCGCGCCGATGATGCGTCCCTTGTCGTCGGTGGTCACGTCCACATCCGCCGGATTGAACCAGTCTTTTTTGCCGTTGCTTTGCTCGCGGTAATAGGTTTCGTTCAGTACCATGCCTTGCGTGAGCAGGTTTTTGAACGGCTCGTTGAATTTGACCAAACCCAAATCGCGCATGACTTTCGTCCAAAAACGTGCGTATAGCAAGTGCAAAATCGCGTGCTCAATCCCACCGATGTATTGATCCATCGGCATCCAGTAATCATTGCGCGCGTCCACCATTTTATCCGCGCTGTCTGGACAGGTATAGCGCATGTAGTACCAGCACGAGTCGACGAAGGTGTCCATCGTGTCGGTCTCGCGTCGCGCCGGTTTGCCACATTTTGGACAAGCGACATCGGTGAAATCCGCACGTTTGTTCAATGGGTTGCCCGTGCCATCGGGGATGCAATCCTCGGGCAAAACCACCGGCAAATCGGTTTCGGGAACGGGTACAACGCCGCATGATTCGCAATGAATCAACGGAATCGGCGTGCCCCAGTAGCGCTGACGTGAAATGCCCCAGTCGCGCAAGCGGTAGGTGGTTTTCAGTTCACCCAAACCTTTGCTTGCCAAATCGGCGGCGATTTTTTGTACTGCGTCGCTGTGGTTCATACCATCATACACGCCGCTATGGACGCATTTGGCATGCTCTTTGTCGGCGTACCACTCCTGCCACGCGTCGGTGGAGAAGGTTTGATCGTTGACATCAATCACTTGCTTGATCGCAATGCCGTATTTTTTTGCAAAGGCAAAATCGCGCTCATCGTGCGCCGGTACGCCCATCACCGCGCCGTCGCCGTAGCTCATCAGCACGTAGTTGCCGATCCACACCGGAACTTGTTCGCCAGTCAACGGGTGAGTGACGGTCAGGCCGGTTTCAACGCCTTCTTTTTCCATGGTCGCCATGTCCGCTTCCATCACCGAGCCGCGTTTGCATTTTTCGATAAATTCGTTCAATTCGGGCTTGAGCGTTGCTGCATGGGCTGCCAACGGATGCTCGGCCGCGACCGCGCAGAAGGTCACGCCCATGATGGTGTCGGCGCGGGTGGTGAACACGTACATTTTGCCATCGCCGATCAATTCGCCTTGCGCATCACGCAAATCGTGAGTGAAAGCAAAACGCACGCCGTGGCTTTTACCAATCCAGTTTTCCTGCATCAGCTTGACGCGCTCCGGCCAGCCGAGGCCGTCCAAATCGTTCAATAATTCTTCGGCGTAGGCGGTGATGTTCAGGTAGTAGCCCGGAATTTCGCGTTTTTCGACCAACGCACCCGAGCGCCAGCCGCGCCCGTCGATAACTTGTTCATTAGCCAATACCGTTTGATCCACCGGATCCCAGTTCACGGTCTGGGTTTTGCGGTAAGCAATGCCTTTTTCCAGCATTTTCAGGAACAGCCATTGGTTCCATTTGTAATATTCGGGTTGGCAGGTGGCGACTTCGCGCGACCAGTCAATTGCCAAGCCCATCGCCTGCATTTGCTGCTTCATGTAGGCAATATTGTCGTAGGTCCATGCAGCGGGGGGCACTTGATTGTTCAGCGCGGCATTTTCCGCCGGCATACCGAATGCGTCCCAGCCCATCGGCATCAGGACGTTATAGCCCTTCATGCGCAATTGACGCGTCATCACGTCGTTGATCGTGTAGTTGCGCACATGCCCCATGTGCAATTTGCCCGATGGATACGGCAGCATTGAGCAGGCGTAGAATTTCGGCTTGTCCGATTGCTCATTCACACGATAGGCGTCGGCGGCGTTCCAAGCGGTTTGTACCGCGGATTCAATGGCAGAAGGGTGGTAGTGATTAGGGTTGCTGGTGGTCATAATGGATGTACTAAAAATCTTGGTTTTATCAAAGAAGTCGCTATAATCGTCAGCGAAAACGGGCGCAAATCATGTGAATAAGCTGCGCTTAATTCAAATTCGCTATTATAAACCGCTATTGGCAGGCTGTCGCCTGTTTGCAGGGGCAAACGCGCTGAAAATGCGCGAATATACGAAAGGCAGGATAAAAATGCTGGGGTATCAGCGCTGGAGCGCCCGATTATGGGCTTTGATGGCTTTATTGTGGGTGGCGGTTTCGGCTCAGGCGCAAACGCCCGAAATGATATTGGCCAAAATCTTGCCCGAAAACGTGGACGTGCGCCACTATTGGGTGAGCGAAAAATACGACGGCGTGCGTGGCTACTGGGACGGCAAACAGCGCCGAATGTACTCACGCAATGGCACGGTCATTGCGCTGCCGAACGACTTTACCGCGCAGCTACCCGACATATCGCTCGATGGCGAACTGTGGATCGGGCGCAGACAGTTTGAACGCGTGGTCAGCGTCGTGCGCGATGCGCAGCCCGACGATACTGCGTGGAAACAGATCAAATACATGGTTTTTGAGTTACCCGATCCACAGAACCAATACGGCGATTTCACCCAACGCATGGCGCGGATCGAACGCATCACACAGCATATCAATGCACCGAATATCCAAGCGGTCAAACAATGGCGCGTGCGCGACCGCGCCGAACTACTGCACCAACTCGACACCATCACCCAAGCAGGCGGTGAAGGGCTGATGCTGCATCTGGCCAGCGCACCGTACCAAACCGGCCGCAGCGACGCGCTGTACAAACTCAAACTGCGCCAAGATGCCGAAGCCACTGTCATCGCACACAATCCGGGTACGGGCAAATACGCGGGTAAAGTCGGCTCACTACGCGTGCGCACCGATGACGGACGCGAATTCAACGTCGGCAGCGGTTTGACAGACGCGACGCGAACGAATCCACCCGTGATCGGCACTGTAATTACCTATCAATTTAATGGATTGACGAAAAAAGGACAGCCGCGATTTCCACGATTTTTGCGGGTGAGGGTGGATGAGAAGTTGAGTTTTTGAGGTAAAAACCCATATTTATGTTCAATTCATGATGCGGTCTAAAGGACTAATAACCCCAAACCCACCTTGAGAAATGACATGGGTGTAAATCATCGTGGTTTTAACGCTGGCGTGCCCCAGTAAACTCTGAATGGTGCGGATGTCTGTACCCGATTGCAATAAATGCGTTGCGAAACTATGTCGTAATGTATGCAAAGAAGCGGGCTTGGATATACCTGCACGCAAGACCGATGATTTAAATGCTCGCTGAATGGCTTGAGGATGGGTATGGTGACGGCGCACAATACCCTCGCGTGGCTCAGTGGATTCGTTTTGAGCTGGGAATAGCCAAAACCAAGCCCATTCTTTTCCGGCGTTTGGATATTTTCGTTCAATCGCATCTGGCAACATCACACCATTGTGTTCAGCAGCGCGATCTGCGTCAAATACCATTCGAGCCAGTACTATTTGCTGCTGGAGTTCAGCGACAAGAGATTTGGGTAATACCGTTACCCGATCTTTATCACCTTTACCCGAACGCACGATCAATTGATTCATATCAAAATCAATATCTTTGATTCGCAACATTAACATCTCGTGTAAGCGCAATCCCGTTCCATATAACAAACGCACCATCAAATGATGCGCCCCCTCTAATTGAGAGAGTATTGAAGATATTTCGTTTGCCGTGAGTACAACGGGTAAACGCTTGGTACGATTGGGGCGATGTATCTCATCCAACCAAGGCAAATCAATCCCTAAAACCTCTTTGTATAAAAAAAGCAATGCAGACAGAGCCTGATGATGGGTCGAGGCAGATACGCCATAATCGTTCGCCAAATAGGTCAAATAACATTCTATTTCAGGCTTACCCATTTCTCTGGGGTGGCGTTTGTGGTGAAATAAAATAAAGCGCCGAACCCAACCGACATAAGCCTGCTCAGTGCGATAACTCATATGCTTGTAGCGTAGTTTTTTTCGCAGTTCATCAATCAATTTAGGTGGTTTGGAGATGGCTGTGTTAATAGACATTTTTTAATTGACATGGTTCATAAACATAGATAACATGATGTACATCAATCGTAATTGGGAGTTATGTTATGAGTCAAGTTATTTTTCATGTTATGCGTCATGTTGACGTATAAGTATAGTTATGTTTCAGGGAGACAACATGGCAACTCGAAGTGAGTTTTTCGATTTCGTTGTTAGGGAGTACTACAAGAGCACAAAGGGCGCTGCTGAGAGGACCGGCTATCACGAGAAGACAATCGAGCAATGGCGCAATGGAGAGCGTGTCCCACAACGCTCAACAATTGAATACTTCATCAGCGTCGCACTCGTCCCCGAGTTTAAAGTCATTCAGGAATTCTGGCCGTTTGATCATAATGCGCCTCTACTGACCCAGTTGAAGGCAATGCTCGGCGAACACAAGAATGATCCGGGCATCTACGCGTTCTACGATGCCCTAGGCAATCTGCTTTACGTCGGCAAGGCCACCAAGCTGCTCGGTGAAATTAACGCCGCTATCTGCCGAAAGATAGATGTATCGTTCCCCAAAGGCATCAAGAGCAAACCGGAAACTCGCAAGGAAGTGGTGAGGTATATCTCGGCATACGATGTTGGCTCAACATCATTTGATGACTATCCAAAACACGTTGAATCACTTCTCTTGCGGATCTCCAAGCCGCCCTTCAACAAGAACATTGGCTTTCTTGATCGGGCACGAAAGGAACCGGCTGAAACATAACAATTCGTCCAAGCCGACGCCGTTTCGCGGCGCGGCTTAACTCAGGTGTTAGGTGCCATGGAAAATCTGCGCGAGCAGTTGGTAAGAGTCACGCTCGCTTGGGAGCGTGCATTCGGCAATGCCCCTCAGATCACCACCGTTCTGTCGGAGTATGACGCCGCGTGTTTGGTCGGCTGCTCCACAGATTCGTACTCATGCGCCATGCAGGGAACAACGGCCGTTCAAAAGGGCCATGACTTCATCTTCAATGGCGCTCGGTACCAGGTCAAAGGCAATCGTCCCAGTGGCAAGCGCGGAAGCTTCGTGACGTGGGTTCCTAAAGCCACTAACTACGACTGGGACTACCTGATCTGGGTTCTCTATGATTCCCAATACCAGATTCAAGAGGCATGGCAATGGGAGGTCTCTGCGTACAGAAGTGCCTTTGACAGCGTTAAACGTTTGTCACCCGCTCATCTACGCCTCGGCAAGCAACTGGCGTAAGCTGGTACCTAACAATTCATTCAAGCCGACGCCGCTTCGCGGCGCGGCTTAATTCAGGCGTTAGGCAGCAGGCCAATCCGTGCAGCACCAAAAATTTCGGGGAAATCACAAATGAAAAATCAGCTGATAAACATCGCAAATGGCGCCAAGCAGTCGGCCTCTAGCGCCGGCAGTTCGATCTCATCCGCACTACAAACGGCGAAAAACTCTGCAGTTACTGTAGCCACCACGATTCTCGACCAAGATGGCGACGGGAAGTTGGATCAAGAAGATCTAAAGCAGCTAACGCAAAAAGGCCTGAGCCTAGCGAAAAGTGCGGCCACAGAAGTTGCCCGCGTCACATCTGAGGCAGCCAAATCCGACCTAGCAAAGGATTCCGCTGCTGCCGCTGTTGTCGGTGCAGCGATAGCGGTTCCTGTGCCACTAATTGGTCCCGCCGCGGGAGCTGCAATTGGCGCGGCTTTGGGGGCGTACAAGAATCTCACCAAGAAATGAGTTGCAAAATGCCGCCCAACCCGTCGTTCCAGCGGACCGCCTTCGGCGGCCGCTGAACTAGTACGTTCGCGGTCGCTACGCGACCGCGAATGGGGCGCGAGTTGATGAACGCTATGTCCTTGGTCGCGATGCTCCCTCGAACATATCGTTCGAGCGGAAACTGCTACGCAGCTTCGCCCACTCGTGTTTCCGCGCACTTACGTGCGCTCCAACCCAGCGCGGGTTCCGCTCAACTCGCGCCTCATTAGCGATGCAATCGCGTAATCGTACGAATGCCTATACCGTCGTTTCATCCGTACGATTACGTTACGCTAATCGTACCTACTGCTTTGATTGCACAGGGTATAGATGCAATGGACTTTGCTGATTGCAACTTACGATATCTGGTGATTGGGTGCGTGGGATGATTTTGAGCGTTTTAAGGGCGTGAGTTCAAAGTTTGCGTCCCTTTGTTATGAGCAGCGTGGTGGGCAAATGCTGCGCACTTGCGCCACCCTACGGTTTTCACGCTTTTCGTTTGAGGCAGTTTTTCTGATGGTCGTTGACCAATCCCACCGCTTGCATAAAGGCGTAGCAAACCGTTGTACCCATGAATTTGAAGCCACGCTTTTTGAGGTCTTTGGCGAGGGCGTCGGATTCTGCGGTATGGGTGGGGTAGTCGGATAGATTGACAAAGGCTTGATCGATTGTTTTGCCACCGACAAATGACCAGAGGTAGGTATCGAAGCTACCGAATTCTTTTTGTATTTCTAAAAAACTGCGGGCGTTTTGCACCGTGGCGTTGATTTTCAGCCGGTTGCGCACGATGCCTGCGTCTTGCAGCAGGCTGGCGATTTTGGCATCGTCGTATTGTGCGATGATATTCGGGTCAAATTGGTCAAAGGCGCGGCGGTAGTTTTCACGCTTGCGCAGGATGGTGTACCAGCTCAGTCCCGCTTGTGCGGACTCTAGCACGATAAACTCAAACAGTACACGGTCGTCGTGTACGGGCTGGCTCCATTCGTCATCGTGGTAGGCGATGTAGTCGGGTTTGGTCAAATCAACCCATGCACAGCGGCATGGGTGATCTGGGTGGGTGTGTTTACTCATCTGATGGGGCAAAACTGATGGTCAAAATTTAAAGCACTTCATTGGCAAAATCGGCCAGACGCGAGCGTTCACCGCGCTTGAGCGTGATGTGCGCGCTGTGCGGCCAGTTTTTAAAGTGTTCCACCACATACGCCAGACCGGATGAGGCTTCGGTCAAATACGGCGTGTCGATCTGCGACAGATTGCCCATACACACGACTTTGGTGCCGGAGCCGGCGCGGGTGATGAGGGTTTTCATCTGTTTGGGCGTGAGGTTTTGCGCTTCGTCGATGACCAGCAGTTTGTCGACGAAGGTGCGACCGCGCATAAAACTCATGGCTTTGATCTTGACTTTGTTTTTGATCAATTCGCCGGTCGCGGCACGTGCCCATTCGCCTGCGTGGGCGTCGCCTTTGATGAGCACTTCGAGGTTGTCTTGCAATGCGCCCATCCACGGGGTCATTTTTTCCTCTTCCGTTCCGGGGAGGAAGCCAATGTCTTCGCCGACAGCGACGGTTGCACGGGTGATGATGACTTCGGCGAATCGTCCCATTTCGAGGGTTTGTTGCAGCGCAGCGGCGATGGTGAGCAGGGTTTTGCCCGTGCCGGCTTGACCGAGTAGGGTGACAAAGTCAATATTGGTGTCCATCAACACGTTCAGCGCGTAGTTTTGTTCGCGGTTACGCGCGCCGATGCCCCAAACACCGTGTTTCGGATTGGTGTAGTCAATCAAGGTGCGGATGACCGCGCTGCGTCCGGTCGGGTCGATTTCAACCACTTGACCATGCAGCGGTGTGGTGTCGGGATGCTCGTAGTACAGGTATTCGTTCATTGACCACTGACTGACCAAAGGTCCTTGGACGCGGTAGTAGGTGTATGCGCCTTCTTGCCACGATTCAAGGTTTTTACTGTGGTGTTCCCAAAAATCCACAGGCAGGGCAAATTGGCCGTCGTACAACACGTCTACGTCGTCAATCACTTGATCGTTGAAGTAGTCTTCGGCGTTCAGACCGAGCGCGCGCGCCTTGATGCGCATATTGATGTCTTTCGAGACCAATACGACCGTGCGGTCTTTGTGCTGCGTTTGCATGGCGTGCACGACACCGAGAATTTGGTTGTCGGCTTTGCCCACGGGCAATGCTTTGATCAATTCGGCATCACTGCTGCTGATCAATTGGGTTTGGAAAAACAGTCGGCCCAGCTGGTCGGTGAAGCTGATTTTATTGAGCGTGTTCAGCGGGATGCCTTGTTCCAAATCGTTCGGGCTGGCAGCCATCAACTGATCGAGCATACGCGAGACCGAGCGACCATTGCGCGCGGTTTCGGTCGTGCCTTTTTTGTGCGCGTCGAGTTCTTCCAAAGCAATCAGCGGAATGTAAACGTCGTGCTCCTCAAAGCGGAACAAGCAGCTCGGGTCGTGCAACATGACGTTGGTATCGAGTACGAATAATTTTTTTCCGTCGTTTTGTTCGAATTTTCGCCGCGCGCGTGAATGAGGTGCTTTTTTCGACGTGGTCGGCTGTTTGGCTAATTGCGCGGTTGCGTTTGAGGAGACGGCCTTGGATGCATGATTCGGTGTGTGTTTCGGCACATTTTGAGGCGTCACTTTTTGAGTAGCAGGCGCAGTTGCACCGCTCACGGTTGAGATCGGTTTTGCCTTGGCAGCAGGCGGTGCGCTGTGCGTCGTGGTTTGGTGCGGCTTCTGTGCAGCGTGTGCCGGTGTTGCGGCGTGCGTTTGGCTCGGTTTGGCTTGCGTAGTCGAGGCTGTGGTTGAAACTGCGGTTGAAGCGGGTACTTGTTCGGAGAGCGGGGTAGTGCTCGGTGTCATGCGGGGTGTCGCATTAGACGTTGCGTTGGACGTCAGTTGCGTTAATAAGCTGCCTTTTTTGCTCGGGGCTTTGGGTAGTGGCATGGTGCGTCGCTCTCCGTTGGGTGGTTAATTTATTACTTGTATGTCATTGTACGATGTGACTGTGACATCTTTTTGTCATGTGTCAATTATTTTACAGCGTGCGCACAAACGCCAAAACTTCGTTCACATGACCGTCCACTTTGACTTTGCGCCATTCGTGGATGAGCGTGCCTTTGGCATCGATGACAAAGGTGCTGCGCTCAATGCCGACGACTTGTTTGCCATACATCATTTTTTGCTTGATGACGTCAAACTGGCGGCACAGCGCTTCTTCGGGATCGCTGATCAGCTCGAACGGCAGCTCCAGATTGGCCTTGAAGCGGTCATGTGATTTGAGCGAGTCGCGCGAAATACCGAAAATCACGGTGTTGGCTTGGGCAAATGATGCGAAGTTTTCACGAAACGCGATGGATTCGTTGGTACAGCCGGGGGTGCTGTCTTTCGGATAGAAATACAAAATCACTGTTTTGCCACGGTAATCGGACAGTTTGAACGGCTGATATTCGCCTGCGGTGGCGGTGGTCATGTGTAGATCAATGTCTGTGACAACGTGATTCAGAGATGCGTTTGTGCTCATGGTGTTCCTTTATCAAAAATATTTTGAAATCAATTATTTAACATTTGTCATATTCATCAATTGTCCGTCGTGGGCAGCAAAATCAATGCCAGTACGCGGCGGTCTTCGCTAATCAGCACATTGTACGAGCGCGCGGCAGCACCTGAAGTCATGCACTCCACACCGATGCCGGCTTGGTAAAACGGCGCCAGTACGCTCGGTGGCAAAAATGCCTGACGGTTACCCGTACCGATGATCACCACCTCAGGTTTTTCGCCATTGTCACTGCACTGGCCGCTGAGCATCTCTTGCCAAATCGGCAGATCGGCGCTGCTCAGCTCCTGTACGGTGCGCATGGGCAGGGTTTTGACCGTGCCAATGGGCGGGATCAACAGGCTGCTGTGATGCGGTACTTTATTGATGGCAATTTCACCGTCCACGCACGAGGTAATGGTGTTTTGCAATGGGTTGGGTTGGGCTTCTGCGAACATAATTTAATAAAATTTAATGTTTATTTAAATTTATCCAGAATATTTTTTGAAAACCATCAAAAAATAGACTTTTATATGGAAAAATGCGGGGAACAGGCGTATACTGTTGCAGTGCAAAAAAATCAGTGTGCGAACACCGAATGTTTGCACGAGTTTGAGGCATTTTAGCAAGTTTTGCGTGTGTATTCGGATTAAATCACCAATAAATATCACATCAAACCGGATCCGCCATGAATTCATGGTTTTGCCTTTGCGAATAAGCAGAATAAGTATTTATCCCGTTCATTTAACTTTACGATTAATTATCATGCGTCCCATCATCCAATCTCATAAACTCGACAATGTTTGTTACGATATCCGCGGCCCGATCATGCAAAGGGCGCAACAAATGGAGGCCGATGGGCAGCGCATCATCAAACTGAACATCGGTAATTTGGCCGCATTCAAATTCGAAGTACCCGAGGAGATGGAGCAGGATTTGGCGCGTAACATCAGCCAAGCGGGTGGCTACACCGATTCCAAAGGGATTTTCTCCGCGCGCAAGGCGATTCAGCACGACGCGCAACAAAAAAACATCAAAGGCGTGACCTTGGACGACATCATCGTCGGCAACGGCGTGTCCGAATTGATCGGCTTTGTCATGCAAGGTTTGCTCAACCCGGGCGATGAAGTGCTCGTGCCGTCCCCTGATTATCCTCTGTGGACGGCCGCGACCAGTTTGGCCAGTGGTACACCGGTGCACTATTTGTGCGAAGAGGAAAACGGCTGGAATCCGTCGATCAGCGACATTCGCGCCAAAGTCACGCCGAATACCAAAGCCATTGTGGTCATCAACCCAAACAATCCGACCGGCGCGATTTACTCGACCGAAGTACTGCTCGACATCATTCAGGTGGCGCGTGAAAACGGCTTGGTTGTGATGGTGGATGAAATTTACGATAAAGTTTTGTACGACGGTCACAAACACGTTTCCATGGCTTCGTTGGCCAATGATGTATTTTTTATCACCATGGGTGGACTGTCGAAAAACTACCGCGCCTGTGGCTACCGCGCCGGCTGGATGATTTTGTCGGGCGCGAAAGAAGCGGCGAAAAACTACATCGAAGGGCTGGTGTTGCTCGCCTCCATGCGCCTGTGCGCCAATGCGCCGGGTCAACATGCGATTCAAACCGCGCTCGGCGGTTATCAAAGCATCAACGATCTGATTGCCGAGGGTGGTCGTTTGCGTCGCCAGCGTGATTTGGCCTACGACATGATCACCGCGATTCCGGGCGTGAGCTGCGTCAAGCCGAACGCCGCCATGTACCTGTTCCCGAAACTGGATCCGAAGATTTACCCGATTCAAAACGATCAAGAGTTCGTACTCGAATTTTTAGAGCGTGAAAAAGTGCTGGTGGTGCAAGGCACCGGCTTTAATTGGGTGAAAAACGATCATCTGCGCTTTGTGTTTTTACCGCATGAAGAAGAGCTCAAAGAAGCGATCAAACGCTTCGCGCGCTTCCTCGCTTTTTACCGTGAGCGCGCGGGGACGAATCATCTGATCGAGGCCGAAGCGACGCCCGGCTAAATGATAGGCATGGACAAGCCCGATTCTGCGGATTCGGGCTTTTTTATTCACCGATATTGCTTTTGTGCTTGGGTAGACTTTATCATGCACAGGTAATCCTTCTTTAGAAATGATTTTATGTCCGAACTCGACCTACATCCTCCCTTAACGATTGCCTGCGTACAAATGGTCTCCTCAACCACGGTGCAAGATAACCTTGATGCAGCCGCGCGCGGTATTGCGCAGGCGGCGGACATGGGCGCGCAGGTGGTGGTATTGCCCGAATATTTTTGTATCATGGGGCAAAAAGACACGGATAAAGTGGCAGTGGCCGAAGACTATCGCGCCGATCTGCCCGATGACAGCACGCCGATTCAATTGGCGATGCAAATGCTTGCCAAACAACATCAGGTCTATGTGATCGCGGGCACGATTCCGCTCAAATGTCCCGATGCAGACAAGGTGTACAACACCACCTTGGTCTACGCACCCGATGGCGCGGTGGTGGCGCGCTACGACAAAATCCACTTGTTTGGCTTTAATAACGGTATGGAGTCCTACGACGAGGCGCGCACGATTTATGCGGGTGATACCGCGCAAGCGCCTGTGGTGTGGGACAGCCCGTGGGGCAAAATCGGTTTGTCGATTTGCTACGACGTGCGCTTTCCCGAGCTGTATCGCGCGGCGCGTGATGTGATCGCTTGGGTAAACGTCGCGGCGTTCACATTCACCACCGGACAGGCGCATTGGGAATTACTCATGCGTACGCGTGCGGTGGAGAACCAATGCTATGTGGTGGCGTGCGGACAAGGCGGACGCCATGACAATGGCCGCCAAACCTTTGGCCACAGCATGATTATCGATCCGTGGGGTGTGGTGCAAGCCGTGCACGAAACCGGCGAAGGCGTGATCGCCGCACCGATCAAACTGTCTCGAATTGAGCGGGTGCGCAGCAGCATTCCGGCTCTGAGCCATCGCGTTTTATAAAGCGCAATCATCTGATTTCTAACCAACCTTTGAACTAACCTTTTAATTAACCCTTTAGTTAACCTTTAAGTGAGGAAAATATGAACTGTGTGAATATCAACGATTTACCCCAAATGATGCGCCCGAACGAGCAAGGCTTTTTCGGTTCCTACGGCGGCGCGGTAGACCATCCGGTGCTGGCCGCAGAAATGGAAAAAATCAAAGCGGCGTTTTACGACATCATCCAGGACGACGAGTTTAAAAATGAAATGCAACGCTTGCAAGAAACCTACGTCGGTCGTCCATCCCCGATTTACCACGCGAAAAATCTCTCCAATCTGGTGCCGAATGGCGCACAGATTTACCTCAAGCGCGAAGACCTGAACCATACCGGCGCGCATAAAATCAATCACTGCATCGGCGAAGTCTTGTTGGCCAAAAAAATGGGCAAGAAAAAGGTCATCGCCGAAACCGGCGCAGGGCAACACGGTGTAGCCTTGGCCACGGCGGCCGCATTGGTCGGCCTCGAATGCGAAATTCACATGGGTGTGGTGGACATCGCCAAAGAGCATCCGAACGTCTCTCGCATGAAAATTCTCGGTTGTACACTGGTTCCCGTATCCGAAGGGGCGGGCACGCTCAAAGAAGCGGTGGACAGCGCGTTTGGCGCGTATTTGCAAGATCCGGTGAACACCATGTTTGCCATCGGCTCGGTGGTCGGGCCATCACCATTTCCTGAAATGGTGTCGTATTTTCAATCCATCGTCGGCTGCGAAGCGCGCCAACAGTTCGAACAAATGACCGGAAAATTACCGGACGAAGTGGCGGCCTGCGTGGGGGGCGGCTCGAATGCGATTGGTCTGTTCAGCGGATTTTTGGATGAAAAAGAGGTGCGCATCGTGGGTGTAGAGCCTGCGGGCGAAGGGCTGGACACCGGTCGTCATGCGGCGACATTGACGCTGGGCAAACCGGGACATATTCAAGGCTTCCGTTGCTATGTGTTGCAAGATGAACATGGCAACCCAGCGGCGGTACACTCCGTCGCATCCGGCTTGGATTATCCGGGGGTCGGGCCGGTGCATTGCCACCTGAAAGACATCGGTCGTGTGAACTACGAAACCGCAACGGACAAAGAAACCTTGGATGCATTCATGACGCTTTCACGCGAAGAGGGCATCATCCCTGCGCTGGAATCCTCACACGCCGTCGCCTATGCGCTGCGCCGCGCGCGCGAGCTGGGCGCGGAAGGTCAGGGCAAAACGATTTTGGTCAATTTGTCGGGTCGAGGCGATAAAGACATCGACTTTGTGATTCAAAAATTAGGTTTGTGATGGTAGAGAAAGGGGAATCAAATTCCCCTTTCAAATTGCTGACAAACCTTCTCAATGTCAAATTCAGTACAAAATCTAAGAAAAATGCCGTTATACCCGCGCAAGTGGGTATCCAGAAATTCTAATAGAAACAATTGGTTAGAGTCTCAAAATAGATTCCCGCTAAAATCATGCGGGAATGACGGAGCTTTTTTAGGCGTATGTACCACTTTGTCAACAGCCTCAAAGGGGAATCCAATTCCCCTTTTTGCTTTATGAAAGAATGATTATGACTATGCATACAATACAAATTGCTCGTTTATCTGTCGGGTCAATATACAAGCTGTTTGGGGTTGGTCTTTTAAGTTTTATGGTACCGTTTTCTACGCTGATGGGCGTATTGGCGCTTTTTGGGTTCAACACAGTGAGGTGGAATGGTCAGCCATTGACGGGTGCTTTGGGTTTATTGCTTAGTCCTTTTATAGGCTTATTTATTGCGGGCGTATTTACGTTGTTCGTAGGTACGTTGATTGCTTTAGGCTTATGGCTGTTCTCTTGGGTTCGGCCAATGACGCTAAAGGTCAAAGACTTAAAATAAGTTAAGGAAGCGCGGATTAAGCTCACACCATCCCATTTTCAATTGAAGTGATGAGTTTGAAAACGGAATCCCCCTCAAACTCATCACAAATAGTCCCGATAAACGGGTGATTTACTGCAATGCGCCGTATTTTGGCGCATTGCAGACGGATTTATGGTGTCAAAGGTCGATTTCCTTTGACGATGTTGAACAAGGCAAGCAGGACAAACGCACGATTAGCGTTTTTAGCCAAGCCACGGTAGCGCGCTTTTGCAAAGCCCCAAATGCGTTTGATCCAGAGGAAGGGATGCTCAACACGGGCACGCACAGAACTCTTGCGGCGATTGCTCATACGCTGTTCATCGGTCAGGTCACGATTGCGGAATTTGCGGTGATTGGTAAAGTCTTTGGCTTTGGATGAGCGTTCACGCATAGTGGTCTTCTGGCCGATGTAGGCCGAATCGCCGTACACGCGAGTTTCATCACCGTGCATGAGATTGGGTAATTCCTGACTGTCGTGAATACTTGCGGTAGTCACGGTGCTGCTGTGAACAAGCCCGGTTTTGCTGTCCACGCCGATATGTACTTTCATACCGAAGTGCCACTGATTGCCTTTCTTGGTGGAGCTCATTTCAGGGTCGCGTTCGCTCTTTGCATTTTTGGTAGAACTCGGTGCAGCAATGATGGTGGCGTCGACGATCGTGCCGCCAGATAGTCGTAGCCCCGCATTGTCCAGAAGGCTGCCGACCACTCCAAAGAGTTGCTCGCCGAGCTTGTGACGTTCAAGTAGGTGGCGAAAGTTCTCCAATGTCGTGGCATCGGGGATGGGTTCATTGCCAAGGTCGAATTTACAGAAATGGCGGGCTGTGGGCATGTTGTACAGAAAGTCTTCACAGGCTTCATCGGCAAGGTTGAACCAGTGGGCTACGAAGTACATCCGCAGCATCCGCTCCAGACCTCGTGGTGGACGACCCTTGCCAACTTTGGGATAGTGCGGTTCTATCACGGTACACAGTTCTTTCCACGGAATGAGCTTGTCCATCTTCTCAAGGAAGATTTCTTGTTTGGTGCGTTTACGATATTTGTCAAACGTGCCGGATAAACTGAGTTGCTGCATCGGATGCCTCTGGTGTTTTTAAGATGTGACTATTTTATTTCAATTCTCTGATTGCGTGACTTGTTCCGTGATTCCTTAAAGTATTATGTTATTTTTAGAGGGCTATTTATGTCGATTTCCGGTATCAGTCATATCACCTTTATCGTTCGTGATTTGGAGCGAGCCACACAGTTTTGGTGTGAGGGCTTGGGTGCGCAGATGGTGTATGACAGTGGCGAGCGGTATTTTTCCACCGCGCCTGAGCGATTTTTTGTGCTGGGCGGCGTGTGGATCGCGGTGATGCAGGGTGAGCCTGCCGAGCGCTCGTATCGGCATGTGGCGTTTGCTGTAGATGAGGCATCTTTGCCGGAGTATGAACGCAATTTGCAGCGGTTGGGCGTGCGTTTTCAGCCGCCTCGTCCGCGTGTCGCAGGCGAGGGATTATCGCTGTATGTGCATGATTTTGATGGCCATTTGATTGAGCTGCACACGGGGACGCTGGAGCAACGCTTGGTTAGTTATCGAGCGCTGAGTGATTGAATGTAATTGTTTGGGTTGGGAGTTTTATGCGTGTTTGGTCTTTACATCCGAAATACCTTGATCCGCAGGGTTTGGTTGCCTTGTGGCGTGAGTCGTTGCTCGCGCGGGCGGTGCTCAAGGGCGAAACGAAAGGCTACCGCCAGCATCCGCAGTTGCTGCGATTCCAACAGCATGCGGATCCGCTGGGCGCGATGGAGTGCTATTTGCAGGCTGTATATGCCGAGGCGGTGGCGCGGGGTTATCGCTTTGATGCGAGCAAAGTGCAGGCTGAGTCTTTATCGGCCATCGCGCGCATGACAGTGACTGAGGGACAATTGGCGTATGAGTGGGCGCACCTGTTGCGCAAGTTGTCCGCGCGCTCACCCGCGGTGTATGAACAATGGGCGGGTGTGGTAACGCCCGAATGCCACCCTTTGTTTGTGCCAGTGGCGGGTGAAGTTGAGGCTTGGGAAAAAGTGTTGTGAGCAGCCATCTGATGCGTTGACAAGTTATATTCATCCGTCAACGCTAAGATGTATCGTGCGTTTAATCAAGGCGTTCATTGTGAGGGACGTACTAATTATTGATAAAAGGATTCGTTATGAGTTTTCTGCAAAAAAGTGTGTTGGGTGCGTGTGCATTAGTTATTATGGGTTGTGCCAGCGCGCCGGCGCAACGTCCGGCTGACACTGCTCCAGCAACCAAGCCACAGGCTTCCGCTCCGGGTGCGACAACTACTCAGCAGCTGTTGGGTTCGTATGCGTCCGAAGGCTACGACAAACGGGCACAAGGTTACGATTGGGTCGGTGTAACGGTTGCTCCTGCGGATCAGAAGCAGCTGCGCATTGCCGTACGCTCACGCGCGGATAAAAAGAAACCAACCTGCACGTTTGATGCGGTGGTACAGCCACTCAGCCCGACGGTGTATCAAGCGTCAGTGGAAGGCAAAAACATTCTGTTCACCTTTGCCCGTGATACGGTCACCATCTCGACGAAATCCGATGCGGATCGCGGCGTGCTGAATTATTACTGCTCCGGTGGCGGTAGCTTGGCCGACACTTACCGCAAAATCAATGGCGAACTCGATCAGCGCCAAGTCGATCCACGCGTATTCCAGAAAAATTTAAACTCATGGAATCAGGTGGGTTTTAACGTAAGTGCTACGGGGGCAGGCTCTACTCAGCAGTTGACCATCCAGCCTTACGGATTTAAAGTGGACAATAGCAAAATCACAATGCCAGTCGATGGCCAAGTGGTGGGTGCTGAATTGGGCGACCTCAATGTCGATGGCTATCCTGAATTGCTGGTGTATACGCAATCAGCTGGCAGCGGTAGCTATGGTAATGTAATTGCGTATTCATCCAATCGCAATAAGTCATTGAGCCAAGTCCCTTTCCCGAATATTGCTGATCACGCCAAAGCGGGCAAAGGCTATATGGGGCACGATGAATTTGCTGTGGTGGAAAATACGTTTGTACAACGTTTCCCTGTCTATGCTCCTCAAGATACGAATAGCCGCCCGAGCACCGGCATAATGCGCCAAATCCAATACAAAATGCGCGATGGCGAAGCGTCACGTCAATTTGTGATTGACCGCATTGTGGAATATCCGATGGATTGATGAGTGCTCAAGGATGTGTTTTGAGTAAAAAGCCTCCGATGTCGGAGGCTTTTTTTGTGGTGTTTCTGATGAGTGGAGTTGGCGGCTCAGTGCTGCGTCAGCACCGGCCTATCGTTTGCCTGCACCCCATTTGTTTTTGGCCAACTGGTATATATAAATGAGTGCGCCCAGTACAATCAGCAAAAAGCCAATTGGCAGCAGACCAAACGGCTCATGCAAAACACCTTGCGCATCGACGGTAGAGCCGATCAAATTGAACGCGAGCAGGCACAGCGCACCAGCCACGAGCAGGAGAAAAGCGGTTTTTTTCAGCATAGTTGGTTTCCTCATCCATTTTTGTTCGTATGGGTTTAATACGCACAGTTTAACTCCAAAGATGCGATTTGGTTGACGCTGGGATGAATGAGTTTGGACGTGTTGTAAGTCATTCATTATTTATTGCTTGCGCAGACTTAATGTTATAATATAACAATTAAAATCAATCCCTACTGATAACATCATGAACAATGCTCAATTTCTTCAATCCGCAGCCGAACATTGCCTGAAAAACGGTGCGAATCTGACCGATTTGCGTCGCCAAGTTCTTGATTTGGTTTTGGCGCACGACGGTGTGGTTAAAGCCTATCAAATTCTGAGTGATTTGCAGCAGGCACGCGGCTCGGCCGCGCCGCCGACGGTGTACCGCGCTTTGGAGTTTTTGGTGGAGCAGGGGATTTTGCACCGTGTCGAGGCGCTCAATGGCTATGTGGTGTGCCGTCATTTGGACTGCGCGCATCCGAGTGTGATTCTGACTTGCCGCGATTGTGGCAAAGTCGATGAAATGGCGGCGGATGAAGGTTTCATGACCTTGCGTCAGTTATGCGCTGGTCATGGGTTTGAAATGGACGAGCAGCAATTATTGCTCAATGGCCGTTGCGTGCAGTGCAGCGAACAGATTAAAAAATCATAACAAGGCTGTTGGTACATTTTCCTTCCTTTTGCATTTCTCTTGCCAAAGAGCGAAGGCAAAAGCGGCGCCGAACCCGTCATCATTCAGCACATTATATTCAGCAAAGTTCTATGAAAATTCCTAAATTAAATCTTCTCACCATGTCCGTCGTGACTCGGCTCGCGCTGGCGGCGGGGCTGTTGGCGCTGCTGTGGCTGGTGATTGCGTGGGCCTTGGGTTGGACAGCGGGTGACTCAGGGGGTGCGCGATGAGCGTGTACGTGAGCAATATCACGGTCAGTTATCAGCGCCGTCCCGCCGTGCATCACGTCAGCGGACGCTTTGAATGCGGCGTGGCAACGGCCATCGTCGGGCCGAATGGTGCAGGCAAAAGTACTTTACTCAAGGCCATTGCGGGGATTTTGCCGCTCGATCATGGCAAGGTGGCTTTGAGCGATTGCTCACCGAATGAGATCGCTTATCTGCCACAGAAGGCGGAGATTGATTTGTCGATGCCGATGACGGTATTTGAGCTGGTGGCGACAGGTTTGTGGCGACGCATGGGCGCGTTTGCGGGCATGGATGAGGCGGGTTTGGCACGGGTGGAACAGGCGTTAGAACAGGTGGGCATGCAGGGTTTTACTGCTCGGCCTTTGGCGGCGTTGTCGATTGGGCAATTGCAACGGGTGTTATTTGCGCGGATTTTGGTGCAGGATGCGCCGGTGATTTTGCTCGATGAGCCGTTCAATGCGGTGGATGCGAAAACCACGGAGGTGTTGCTGGGTTTGGTACATCGTTGGCAAGAGGAGCAGCGCACGGTGATCGCGGTGCTGCATGATTTTGAGCAGGTCAAGCGGTATTTTCAAAGTGCCTTGCTGCTCGCGCATGAGGTGGTGGCGTGGGGCACGCCGAATGAGGTGCTGACTGCACAAAACTTGATGCGGGCGAATGAGCGCTGCGCACATTGGTTCGATGAGGGTGAGGTCTGTTTGACCGATGAGCAGTTGAATGTGCAGGCGATTTATGTCGAGCAGCTCTCGCACGATCATCACACGCACGACCATCATTCGCACGACCATTCGCACGATGATGGCCATACTCATGGCGAACATGCGCACACGCATTCGGGAGGGCGCGTATGAGTTTGTATCAGATGCTGATTGCACCGTTTGCCGATTTTGCCTTTATGCGCCGTGCTTTGGCTGGTTGTTTGGCTTTGGCTTTGGGCAGCGGGCCGGTGGGTTTGATGCTGGTGTTGCGCCGCATGAGCTTGATGGGTGACGCGATGAGTCATGCGGTTTTGCCCGGCGCGGCCTTGGGCTTTATGTGGTTCGGCTTGAGTTTGCCAGCCATGAGTGTCGGTGGCTTTTTCGCCGGTGTGGTGGTGGCGATGTTGGCAGGGCTGGCAACGCGTTTTTCAAATTTGAAAGAGGATGCGAACTTTGCGGCGTTTTATCTGATGGCCTTGGCCTTGGGTGTGCTGATGATTTCCAAATCGGGCAATCAGGTGGATTTGATTCACATTTTGTTTGGCTCGGTGTTGGCGGTGGATACGGCGGCGTTGCTGTTGATGGGCATGGTCTCGACGGTTTCCTTGCTCGGCTTGGCCGTGATTTATCGTCCGCTGGTGCTTGAGGGTGTTGACCCGATTTTTTTGCGCTCGGTCGGTGGGCGCGGCGGCGTGTGGTATTTGGTGTTTTTGATGCTGGTGGTGCTCAATCTGGTGGCGGGTTTTCAGTCGCTGGGCACGCTGATGTCGGTTGGTTTGATGATGTTGCCGGCGATCAGCGCGCGATTGTGGTCGCATAGTATCGGAAAGATGTTGACGATTTCGGTATTGATTGCATTGACCTCGGGTTTTTTGGGCTTGCTGTTGTCATACCATTTTGAGTGGGCTTCGGGGCCGGCGATTATTTTTATTGCCGGATTGATGTATGTGGGGTCTTTGTTGTTCGGCTCTGTGGGTGGGGTCTTGCCGCGTTTGGTGCGGTTGAAACATTTTGAAAAATAATAGGGAGGTTGTATGCGTTGGTTTTCTAAAGTGGTTATGGCGTTTGCCAGTGTGGGGGTATTGGCCTGTGGTCAGGGCGCGGGTTCAAAACCCACTGCGTCTGGCGAGGCAGGCAGCGCGCCGAAAGCGGCTGAAACAGCGGTTTCGGTAGATCCGGCCAAAGGGCAGTTGCTGCGTGTGGTGAGTAGTTTCAGCGTTTTGGGTGATATGGCGCGTGAAATTGGTGGGGAGCGTGTGCAAGTTGAGAATTTGGTCGGCATTGATCAAGACGCGCATGTGTATCAGCCGACGCCACAGGATTTGCAAAAATTAAAAAATGCGCAGGTATTCGTGAGCAATGGTTTGAATTATGAGGGCTGGATGGCGCGGATGCAGGAGAACTCGGGATTTAAAGGCGTGAGCGTGGTGGCAAGCAACGGCGTGCCTGCCATCGAAGCGCCCAAGCACGGCGAGCAAGGACATGACCATGAGCGCGATCACCAAAATGCAGCCGCACCTGCAGATGGTCACGCTCATGGCGCAATGGATCCGCATGCTTGGCTCGATGCGACTTTGGTGGAAAAATATTATGTGCCGAATATCCTGAAAGGCTTGATCGCCGCTGATCCTGCCGGAGAAGCCTATTACAAACAGCGTGCGCAAGCCTATTCGGCGCAGTTGAACCAGCTATCCATTCAGATTCACCAGATTCTGGATCGCATTCCGCGCGCGCAACGCAAAGCGGTGGTGAATCACCGTTCGTTTGAATACTTTGGCAAGGCTTATGGCGTGGACTTTCATTCTGCGCAGGGACTGACCACCGAAAGCCAACCCTCGGCCAAACAGGTTGCGCAACTGATTGAACAGATCAAACAAGACCAAATTCGGGCGTTGTTCGTCGAAAACATCAGCAATCCGAAGCTGATTGAGCAAATTGCCAGCGAAACCGGCGTGCGTGTGGGTGGCAAACTCTATTCGGAATCGCTCTCATCAGAAACCGAGGCCTATGGTGCTACCTATTTGAAAATGATGCAATACAATGCCAATCAACTGTTCGCCGCGATGCGCTAAATTAAACGAATGGATTCAATGTTGTGTCATCCATTTAGCGAGTGAACCGTTTTACCAGTGATACGACCGCCATCGGGTTGGTGGCGGCGATCCAACCTCAAGGGAGAAGTTTGTTATGAAGCACCAATTGTTAATGACTGCGGCAGCAGGTCTGTTGTGTATGAGTTTAGCCGCTTGCTCAAAACCAGCAGAAAAAGCACCGGCACCAGCACCTGCTGCACCGGCAACGACTGCTCCGGCCGCAGCGCCAGCACCTGCACCAACAGCGGCAGCACCAGCCGCTGCGAATGCAACGACTGACACCGTTGTAACCAAGTTCAAAGCCAATGGTTTTTCACCGGCTTGGGAAGCCATGATTGACGGCAACACCGTTACCTTTGAGGTACCGGAAATCATGACACCGGATGGCAAAAAACACACCATCAAAGTGGAGCGTTCCGCTTATGCCAAAGGCGCTACTTTCAACGGCAAAGATGGCAATACACCATTTAGCTTGGACATCAAAACGTCCGAGTGTATTAAAACGGGTGATAAACGCCAATTCACCGCCACTTTGGCCTATGGCAAGAGCGTGTACAAAGGCTGTGCGGATGCGGTGAAATAAACCGGATCACAGTCAGCGCAATGAAAAAGCAAGCTTACCGCTTGCTTTTTCTATGGGTCTTATTTGATGCACACCTATTTATTGAGGGCGGTAACGCCGCGTCGGCAAACCTGCCACCGGCAGTTGGATGCTCAGAATGAATCCGTTGGCTGGATATTGAGCCAGCTCATCCACGGGGCGATCGCCCGTCGTGGTGATGATCAAGGTCTTTAAGTCTGCGCCGCCAAAGCATGGCATGGTCGGGCATTTCGCCGGTAAAGCGATTTTTTGCAGCACCGTACCGTCGGGTGCGGTTTGCACGATTTGCCCGCCTTCAAACAGTGCGCCCCAATAATTCCCAGCCGAGTCAACCACTGCGCCATCGGGGCGGCCTTGATACGGTTCGCTTGGATTACTTTGCTGGCGCGTGTCCACCGTCTGGACAAACACTTGGCGGTGGCTCAATGCGCTTTCTACGGGTAATTTTTCTGAAAAATCATAGCGATACACCGTGTGTGCCTGCGTGTCGGCGTGATACACGCGCGTACCGTCGGGTGACATCGCCCAGCCGTTTGCCGTGGTCACGCCCCAGTCTTGCCACGGTTTTTGCGCGGCTTGTTCACCGAGAATGGCTTTGAGTTCACCTCGTTCGAGACAATACAACCCCGCACCGGCATGGGTTTTCGGCGCGAATAGCGAGCCAATCCACCAGCGGCCTTGCGCATCCACACCGCCGTCGTTAAAACGTGTGGTGGCGGTGTCGTAGGGTGCGGCGATCCAAATTTCGGGCGTAATATCGGCGCTTTCAATATCCGGATTCAATCGGGCAATACCTGCCCGCAGCGCGAGCAGTAATTCACCCGAATCGCTCAAGGCAATCGCACCCGGGTCAAATGCATCACGCTGTGGCAACTGCCATACACGGTGTTCTGCATCCGAATGGCGATGAATGCGGCGTTTCGGAATATCAATCCAAAACCAACATTGGCGTTGGTCATCCCACAACGGCGATTCGGCCAAACCCGCGCGTTCGCTTTCGGGATTTGCAGCGCCGTATAAAATCTCGATGTTCATGGCGATCAATGCTTATTGTGCCGCTTGTGGTGATTGCGCAGCCAAAAACGCTTCGCGTGCGAGCGCCTGAATGCCGACAAAATCATTGTTTGCCAGCTTGTCTGCCGGTGCAATCCATGTCCCGCCGAGTGCGACGACGTTCGGTTGCGCCACATAATCGGCCACTTTTTCCAGACGCACGCCGCCGGTCGGCATGAATTGAATGTGTGGCAGAGGCGAGGCCAAAGATTTGATCATATTCAAGCCACCGACCACTTCGGCGGGGAAGAGTTTCACCACTTTGAATCCGGCATCGGCCAAGGTCAATGCTTCGGAAGGCGTGGCACAGCCTGGGATGAATGACCAACCTGATTCGACAATCGCTTTGAGCAAGCTCGGCGACGTGCCCGGACTGACACCAAACTCGGCGCCTGCATCGCGTGCGGCGCGAATATTGTCATCATTCAAAATCGTACCCGCGCCAATCACCAGCTCAGGGCATGTCGCGCGCATGGTGCTGATGACCTCCAATGCAGCAGGTGTGCGCAAGGTGACTTCCACCACGGTCAAGCCGCCGTCTTGCAAAGCACGGGCGAGCGGCGCAGCATGGTTGACATCGTTCACGACGACGACGGGGACGATTTTGCATTGGGCGAGGGCGGTGTGTAGTTTGTTCATGATGCTCCTTTATGAATGACTGAGGTGGGGCGTTACTTTGCGTTTGAGCAATTCGATTAACTCGGCTTGCATGTATTGGTAGTGGTCGGGAATATCGAGGCAAATAATGCGCTTGTTGTGCAAAAGGCGCGGGTATTTTTGCGTCAATTTACGCCGGTGGGTATTTTCCATGACAAAAATGACATCTGCCCATTCGATTTGCTCCGCTGATACCATCACGTCGGCGTCGTGTGAAACGCCTGCCGAATCGGTTTCGGTGTGTGCATAATCAGCAAAAACCTGCTCCGCAGTCGGGCTGCGCAGTTGATTTTTGCCGCAGATGAACAAGACTCGGGTCACAGCGTGTCATCCTCCAGCAACCAAGTCGCACCCAGCTCGGCGCGTCCGACATGGCGTCGCGCCACGGCAAACATATCGAGCCAGTATTCGGTCACGGCGGGCGGTTTCACGGCATTCGGGCGGGCGGCCAGTTCAGCTTCATCGACCTCCAGTTGTAATACGCCGTTTTCGGAGTCCAATACCATCCAGTCGCCGTTTTGGATTTTGGCAATCAAGCCGCCGTCCAAAGCCTCGGGCGAGACATGAATGGCCGCAGGAACTTTGCCCGAAGCGCCGGACATACGGCCATCGGTCACGAGAGCGATTTTTTGTCCGCGATCTTGCAGCACGCCCAGCGGCGGTGTGAGTTTGTGCAGCTCAGGCATGCCGTTGGATTTTGGCCCTTGGAAACGCACCACGGCGATGAAGTCCTGTCCGTCCAATTCGCCCGCGTCAAACGCAGCTTGCAATTCGGTTTGCGATTCAAATACTTTGGTCTGTGCGCGAATCACGCGGTGTTCGGGTTTGACCGCCGAGGTTTTAATCACGGCGTTACCCAGATTTCCTTGCAGCAGTTTCAAGCCGCCATCAGGCGAGAATGCTTCGGCGAACGGGCGCACAATGTTTTTGTCCAAGCTGCGCACTACGCCGACACGCCATTTCAATGTATCGCCATCCAAATACGGCTCTTGCGTATACGGTGCAAGCCCTTTGCCCATTTGATTCGATACCACGGTGTCCACGTCGTCGTGCAGCAGTCCAGCGCGACGCAATTGACCAATGACATAGCCCAGCCCGCCCGCAGCGTGGAATTGGTTCACGTCCGCCGAACCATTCGGATAGACGCGCGCGAGCAGCGGAATGATTTCGCCGAGCGCATGCATGTCTTCCCAACGCAACTCGATCCCCGCCATGCGTGCAATCGCCACGAGGTGCAGGGTGTGGTTGGTTGAGCCGCCGGTGGCGAGCAGGCCGATCACGCCGTTGATGATGGATTTTTCGTTGAGCAACTGCGCCAGCGTCAGATTCGGATGATTCAGGTTGACCAATAATTGTGTCACTGCCGCGTCGTCTAATGCAGCGCGCAGTGGTGTGCCCGGATTAACAAAGGCGCTGCCCGGCAGCATCAAACCCATGAATTCGAGCATCATTTGGTTGGAGTTGGCAGTACCGTAGAACGTACAGGTGCCTTCGGAATGGTAGGCACTCATTTCTGACTGCAACAGCTCTTCGCGCGTGGCCTCACCGACGGCGTAACGCTGGCGCACTTTGGCTTTTTCATCATTACCAATGCCGGTGGTCATCGGCCCTGCGGGCATGAACAATGCGGGCAAATGACCAAACGCAGCAGCGCCCATCAACAAACCGGGAACGATTTTGTCGCACACGCCGAGCAGCAGTGCGCCGTCAAATACCTGATGCGACAGGCCAATCGCGGTGGTTTGGGCAATCACATCGCGCGAGAACAGGGATAACTCCATGCCCGCGTAACCCTGCGTCACGCCGTCGCACATGGCTGGCGTTGCACCGGCGACCTGTGCGGTTGCACCGTGTTTGCGCGCTTGCGCCTTGATGCGATTCGGATAGTGTGCGTAGGGATGGTGCGCCGAAAGCATGTCGTTGTAGGCGGTGATGATACCGAGATTCGGCGCACGCTCGACTTTCAGGCGAAACTGATCTTGACCTGCGGCGGCGTAGGCGTGGGCGAGGTTGGCGCAGCCCATACGATCGCGCGAAGGCGTTTCTTTCGCGCTTTGTTCGACGCGTTGCAAATAACGTGCGCGGCTGGCGCGACTGCGCTCAATCAGGCGCTCGGTGATGGCATGTAATTGCGGGTGAATGTGGTTTGATGTACTCATATTGGCCTTTGCTTGAATATGATTAAAATTATAGTTTTGCTTGAATAATTGTAGTAAAACTAAAAAAATTAGTCAAAGATTATTTACTTTCCCTACATTTTACGGCAATATTTAAAAAAGTATTTTTAATGACTATTTAAAACGCTTTATTAAAGCATTCAAATTCAGAGGAAATTATGAAAATTCCTGCTTTTTCTTTAGTGATGTTCGGTGGTACAGGTGATTTGGCCATGCGCAAATTGCTACCGGCACTGTATCAGAGTTTCTTAGACGGCGCGTTTGCGCCCAATAGCCGTGTGATTTGTGCTGCACGGACCGTGTATACGCACGAGACCTACCGCGATTGGATGAACGAG
Source organism: Puribacter membranae (assembly GCF_055380425.1). Taxonomy (NCBI): domain Bacteria; kingdom Pseudomonadati; phylum Pseudomonadota; class Betaproteobacteria; order Burkholderiales; family Burkholderiaceae; genus Puribacter; species Puribacter membranae. Next base: position 806,286 of record NZ_AP040167.1, on the reverse strand, counting down.
GCGGTCAAGCCGAATGTCACAGACCGCTTTGACGAGCAACGTTGGCAAGAGTTCTTGCAATTGGTGCTCTATTTGCCGTTCAACGCGACCGAAGCGGGCGCTTTTGCCGAGCTGAAAAATATGCTCGATGCGCAGGATGCGGGCAATCAGCGCGTGTTCTATCTCGCGGTGGCGCCGTCGATTTTCGATGATATTTGTGCGGGATTGGCCGAGCAAGGGCTGAATCAAAACTCACGCATCGTGGTGGAAAAACCGCTGGGTCACGATTTGGCCTCGTGCCAAGAGATCAATGACATGTTCGCCTGCCATTTTTCCGAGCAGCAGATTTTCCGAATTGACCACTATTTGGGCAAAGAATCGGTACAAAACCTGATGGCGCTGCGCTTTGGCAACAGCTTTTTCGAGCCGATTTTGCGCCGCGACTACATTTCCAATGTGCAAATCACCATTTCCGAAGAATTGGGCGTGGAGCGTCGCGCCGAGTTCTACGATCAAACCGGCGCACTACGCGACATGGTGCAAAACCACTTACTGCAATTGCTTTGTTTCGTCGCCATGAATGCCCCCGCAACCATGGATGCGGACAATATTCGCGATGAAAAACTCGGCGTGCTGCGTGCGCTCAAACCGTGGACGACCGAAACGGTATTGGAAGACGTCGTGCGCGGCCAATACATCGCCGGCGTCTCGCACGGCAAAGAAGTACAAGGCTATCTACAAGAGCAGGGCGTACCAGCCAACAGCACCACCGAAACCTACGTCGCGCTCAAAACCGAGATCAACAACTGGCGCTTTGCCGGCGTGCCGTTTTACCTGCGCACCGGCAAACGTATGCCCAAACGCATGGCCGAGATCGTCATCGTATTCAAATCCGTACCGTATGAACTCATCGGCAAAATGCCCGCAGGCTCCAACCGCCTCGTGATCGAATTGCAGCCGGAGGAATCCATCCGCATGTACTGTCTGGCCAAACGTCCGGGCAACAGCATGAAGCTCGGCGTCGTGCATTTGGACATGGATGCGGACGACTTCTTCCCCGAGCGCCGCATGGACGGCTACGAACGACTACTGCTCGACGCACTGTCCGGCAACCTGTCCCTGTTCGTTCGCCGCGATGAGCAAGAGCAAGCATGGCGCTGGGTTGAACCCATCATGAATACTTGGATAGAACAGAACGTTGCGCCGAAACCCTACGCCTCCGGCACATGGGGGCCTCCGGCGGCCAATGCGCTGGTCGCGCGCGATGGTAACAACTGGCACGAAGAACTCTGATTCGGGATTATGAATCGTCCATACAGCAAACAAGGCAACAGCGAAGGCGTATGGCTGGCGCGCATACGCAACGCCCGCGCGCAACTGAGTAAATCCGAAGCGCGCGTCGCCGACTGGGCGCTGGCCGAGCCGGAGCAATTCGTCAACAGCCCGATTCAACACATCGCCCAATCCGCGCAGGTCAGCCAGCCCACCGTGATCCGATTCTGCCGCAGCATGGGCTGCGACGGGCTGCAAGACCTCAAAATCAAACTCTCCGGCTCACTGAGCGGCGAATCCGCCGTACAGTTTGAAGCCCTGAGTGCGGACGACAGCGTCGCCGACATCGCTAACAAAGTGCTGGGCAACACCGCCAGCGCGCTGCTCACACTGCGCCAAGAAGTGTGCGCACAAGCCATCGAGCAAGCCATGCAACGCTTACAAAGCGCACGCCGCGTGGACGTGTTTGGTCTCGGCAGCTCCGCACCCGTCGCCGACGACGCACAGTACAAACTCATCCGTTCGGGACTGAACGCCGCCGCGCGTACCGACGCCTACATGATGAACCTGTGCGCCTCGCGTCTGGGCGCGCAAGACATTGCATTTTTCATCTCGCGCTCCGGTGAAACCCCTGAGCTCATCGAAGCGGCGGAACTCGCCCAATCGCACGGCGCAACCATCATCAGCATGGCGCCGGCCAAAACCCCGCTCGCCAAAAAAACCGACACCCTCATTATCCTCAACACCGACGAACAACGCCAACACATCAAACCCGCCATGCTCACGCGGATTTTGCAATTGGCTTTGATTGATGTGCTGGCGGTGGGGTTGGCGATGGGGAATCCATAATTTTTTTGATTTGGTCGGGTAAGGGTTCGGTTTTTGATACAGAAAATGATGTAGAATCAAAAAAAATATGGATGATGTTTTTGTCTGTATTTAGGTTGTATAACGCACTGATATTGTTTTTTAGTTAATTGAATCAAACAGTTACTAGATAGTTCAGAATGTTATGCGTCTTTATTAAATTATGTTATGTGTCATATTGACGCATAAGTATAGTTAGCTTTCACTGAATCGAAGCCTAGCTTCTAGATAAACAAAGGATATTATTATGGCGAATAAAACTGAACTACCGAGCAACTGGGTCTGTGACGGAAAAGAACTCAAGCCAAAAAGTGGCGCCTCTTTTTCAAACACTTGGGTTTTTGATGGCAAGGAAATAAAACCAAAAACCGGTGCGTCCTTTTCAAACACTTGGATTTGGGATGGCAAAGAATTGAAGCCAAAAACAGGAGCATCTTTCTCAAATACATGGGTTATTGAAGGTCAAAAAGCAAAACCAAAAACCGGCGCTAACTCATCTAATACCTACGAAATAGGAAGATCGCCAATTTTAGTTGTTGCTGGTCAATTGGCTCTAAGGCTCTGGTAACTCGATGATTGAATTGCCAGTTCACACATTGATTGGCCGCGAAAATAGAGAAGGAGGACTTCTACTATGCGGCCTAAATCACGGCTATAGTAAAGAAGCGCGTAGCCTCGATGCTGTAGGTCGCCATGAGTGTAGCGAATCGCGACGCATGGTGTATTGAAAGTGCATGGGTATGATTAGCGGTTTCATCGCGTATTAGTGCGTATGACTGAGCTTGAGTTGAGAATGCTGCTCTCCGCCGCGCGGCGACTACTTTTTTGCTTGATCAAAAAAGTAGTCAAAAAAATCAAGTTCGCGGCCATGCACATCAATGAACGCTTGAATCAGGTCGGTTTGAAACTCGCGTTTGCACGCAAACGCTTAGACAGCAAACCGACCGTAAAAACGGCGCGTTCATTTGCCTGACAGCGACGAAGTGCACGAGCTACGTAAATACTGAAATTAAGCGTATAGCCAGTAACAAGTAGGGTGGGCAAATGGTATTTGCCCACTTTTTTTTGAAAATGGATGGCTTTTTGGTGTGCAAATAAAAAGAGATTTACACACCTACGGTTACTTCACATTCACATGCCCATACGGGCAATTTTTGCAGCCATTGCCGCAGCATTGGCCTTTTCTCAATAGATACCAACGGCTGAATACCCAACGGCCATTTTCTATGCTGTAGTCCAGTCCTTCGATCAGTGGTAGTTCGGCGCATGCGCTGGCTTGCGCGGGGGCTTTGCGGTGCACGGCGGCGGTGTCGATGTGTTGATTGATGTGCGCTTGGGTGAATTGTTTGAGGCATTCGGGGCAGAGGCATTGTGCTTCGTGGCCGTCCGCGCCGCGACAGCTGAGGATGGGTGGAAAGTCGCTGCACCAGCAGCGTCCGGTGGTGCAGCCGCCGCATTCAAATTCAGCGGCACAGCGTGGGCAGGTTTTGTTCATAATCGTTTTGATCGGTGTCATAATGTGTGCAAACAATAGGTAAGGATTATACGCGTGGGCGGTGATTTTTTGAGCATGGAACAGGACATTCAGGACATCCGATTTTTAACCAGTTGGAGCGGTGGCAAGGACAGCGCGCTGGCTTTTTGGCGGGCGCGTCAGTCGGGCGCGATACCGGTTGGGTTGCTGAATATGCTGGCGGAGAACGGCGAGCGTTCGCGCTCACACGGTTTGCCGGTGGCGGTGTTACGCGCGCAGGCGGCGGCTTTGGGTTTGCCGATGGCGTTTGGTCAGGCCGATTGGGCGAACTATGAATCGGCGTGGGTGAAGCAAACCCGAACATTGGCGCAGAATTTGAACGCATCGCACGTGGTGTTTGGCGATATTGATTTGCAGGCGCACCGCGATTGGGAGGAGCAGGTTTGCGTGCAGGTCGGTGTACAGGCGTGGTTACCGTTGTGGCAGGCATCGCGTATGGATTTGCTGAACGAGATGTTGCAACTGGGCATGCGCGCCTTGATCGTCTCGGCACGGGCGGATTGCGTCGATTTGCTCGGGGAAACCTTATCGCACGCGGTGATTCGCAGCTTGATCGAGCGTGGTGCGGATGCCTGCGGTGAAAACGGCGAGTATCACACTTGCGTGCTGGATATGCCGGGTTTTGCCGAGCCGCTGAATGTGCGTCTGGGTGAAAAAGAAATCTCGCCCGAGGGCTATGGGTTTTTGCGTGTGGATTTGGCTGGAGGTGAGTGATGAAAATCGTGATTGCGCCGGATTCGTTCAAAGAGAGTTTGGATGCTTTGGCGGTGGCGAAAGCCATTGAAGCAGGGTTCAAACGCGTGTTTCCGCACGCGCAGTACGATCTGATTCCGATGGCCGATGGTGGCGAGGGTACGGTGCAGTCGCTGGTGGATGCGACGCAAGGACGCATTGAGCGCGTGAGCGTCACGGGGCCGTTGGGCGAATGCGTGCGGGCTTTTTTCGGCGTATCGGGTGATGGCAAAACAGCGTTTATCGAAATGTCGGCGGCTTCAGGGCTGCATCTTGTACCTGTCGCGCAACGAAATCCATTGACCACGACCAGCTACGGCACAGGCGAATTGATCAAAGCTGCTTTGGATCAGGGCGCGAAACACATTATTTTGGGGTTGGGCGGTAGCGCGACCAATGATGCGGGTGCGGGGATGCTTCAGGCACTGGGCGTGCGGTTTTTGGATGCGCAGGGGCGTTCCGTTGCATGGGGCGGTGCGGCATTGGCCTCGCTGGTGCAGATGGATTTGAGCCAACTGGATGCGCGCTTGGCCGATATTCGCATTCAGGTTGCGTGTGATGTGGACAATCCGCTGTGTGGCGTACGTGGCGCAAGTGCGGTTTTTGGCCCGCAAAAGGGCGCGACGCCCGCGCAGGTGACGCAATTAGACGCGGCGCTGGCGCATTTTTCCTCGGTGGTGGTGCAACAGACGGGACGCGACATTGCGAATATCGCAGGTGCTGGCGCGGCGGGCGGCATGGGTGGCGGCTTGATGCTGTTGCCTCACGCGCAGCTGCAATCCGGCGTGCAGATTGTCGCCGAAGCGGTGCGCTTGGCCGAGCGCGTGCGCGATGCGGATTGGGTGATCACCGGTGAAGGGCGCATGGATGCGCAAAGCATACGGGGCAAAACGCCGATGGGCGTGGCCGCTGTTGCCAAACAATTCAATAAACCCGTGATTGCGATCGTCGGTAGTTTGGGCGATGATTATCGCTGTGTGTATGACCACGGCGTAGATGCGGTGTTTCCGATTATTCGGCAGTTAGTAAGTCGTGAAGAAATATTTTTGCATGCGCAAGAAAATTTAATTTCTGGTGCTGAAAATATTGCTCGTTTGTACCAGCTTCTCTGACGTGATATTCAATTTTTTCAACTTGCCGAGAACTTTTACTTAGACTGATATGATAAAAATAGCGCCATTGACAAAATCTCATGTACTCTTAATCACTCTTTATTCGCTGATTTTTCCTGTGACGAATCTGATTGGAGGCATCTCATCAAGCATAGGATTGTGGCTAAGTGCGCCTTTTGTGCTATTGGCATGGATGGGAGGCGTTGTATTTGCCTGGATTGCAGGTACTGAAAAGGCTTACTTGATAGGCGTGTTTATTTGTATTTTTATTCAGGTTTGGTTTTTTGTTCGAACTTTCTTATTAAAAAGATCTCGCAGTTAAAGCTGATGAGTGGATTGAATTTTAAAAAAGCCCGAATCATCATGATGCGGGCTTTTGTTAGTAGCTTGGCAAAGGCTTACTTCAAACCCGCCGCATCGCGCAGTAAGGCGGCTTTGTCGGTCGCTTCCCAAGTGAACTCAGGCTCTTCGCGGCCAAAGTGACCGTATGCTGCGGTTTTGAAGTAAATCGGGCGCAGCAAATCGAGCATTTTTACGATGCCTTTTGGACGCAGGTCAAAGTATTCGTTGACCAATTGGGTGATGCGTTCATCAGAAATTTTACCTGTACCGTAAGTGTTGATCATGACCGAGGTCGGACGCGCAACGCCGATGGCGTAGGATATTTGTACCAAGCATTTTTCCGCCAAGCCCGCTGCGACGATGTTTTTCGCCACATAGCGACCGGCATAGGCGGCTGAGCGATCGACTTTGGATGGGTCTTTGCCGGAGAATGCGCCACCGCCGTGCGGTGCGGCACCGCCGTAGGTATCAACAATGATTTTACGACCGGTCAGGCCGCAGTCGCCTTGCGGACCGCCGATGACGAAGCGTCCGGTCGGGTTGACCAGATATTTGATGTCGCCTTTGATTAGGTTGGCCGGAATGATGGGGCGGATGATTTCCTCAATCACGCCTTCGCGCACGGTTTCCAAGCTCACATCGGCGTGGTGCTGGGTGGATAAAACCACGGTGTCCACAGCGGTGGGAATACCGTTTTCGTAGCGGATGGTGACTTGTGATTTGGCGTCGGGGCGCAACCACGGCAGACGACCATCGCGGCGCAAGTCGGCTTGGCGCTCCACCAGTCGGTGGGCGAGGTAAATCGGCAGCGGCATGAGTTCCGGCGTTTCGTTACACGCGTAGCCGAACATCAACCCTTGGTCGCCCGCACCTTGATCGAGGTTGTCATCGTGCGCTGAGTCCACGCCTTGCGCGATGTCGGGCGATTGTTTGTCATAGGCGACCAGTACCGCGCAGCCTTTGAAGTCAATGCCGTAGTCGGTGTCGTCGTAGCCGATGTGTTTGAGTGTGTTGCGCGCGATGTCGATGTAGTCAATCACGGCGTTGGTGGTGATTTCACCCGCGAGTACGACCAAGCCGGTGTTACACAGGGTTTCGGCGGCGACGCGCGCGGTGGGATCTTGTTCCAAAATGGCGTCGAGAATCGCATCGGAAATTTGATCGGATACTTTGTCTGGATGGCCTTCGGAAACGGATTCGGAAGTGAAAAGGTAATTGCTGCCCAAATGGTTGCTCATGGTGTGACTTTCTATAAAAATAGTCGGGAAATTGAGCGAACGCTGGTAGAGAATGAAAATGTCTTTTCAGCGACGCTTTAACGGTGCGCAGAATCATGGGATTCGCGCTGTATTGCAGACTTAATTGCCCCGTAAGTTGTCGTTAAACCAGCAATTAAGTTGTAAAACGCTGATATTATAACGGCTTTACTGCTTTCTCGCAAACGCGTGGATCGGTTTTGCACTTTTTAGGTGCAGTCTGTCACGTTGTGAGGGATGCATCGGGTCTGTTTCTAAAGCCAAAAAGGATAAAAAGGTTGTTCGGATGATTCGTTTTTTGCTGTGGTTGATGTCTTTGTTGCCCTTGTCTTGGCTGTACGCCGTGGGTGCATGGGGCGGCCGCATGGTTTATCGTTTTGATCGAACCTATGCGCAGCGTCTGGCTGAAAATGCCGCGCAGGCGGGCTATGATGCGCCTGAATTTTGGCTGAAAAATGCCTCGGAATCGGGGCGAGGTGGCGCCGAATTGGCCTATCTGTGGTCGGATGAGGTGACGCAATTATTGCCGCAGATTAAGGTGAGCGGTTGGGAAGCGGTCGAGCAGCTACGTGCGCAAGGGCGCGGCATGGTGATGTTGACGCCACACATGGGTGCGTTTGAATTGCTGTCGCTGTGGATTGGGCAACGTGTGCCGTTCATGGCGATGTACCGCCAGCCAAAATTTGCCGAGGCGGAGGCCGTCATGCTCGCGGGACGCGAACGTCTGGGTGTGCAGATGGCGACGGCGGATCTGAAAGGCGTGCGTATGCTGCTGCGCCATTTGAAACAGGGTCATGTGGTGGGGCTGCTGCCCGATCAAGTGCCGAGCGGACAGGGTGAATTCGTCCTCGCCGACTGGTTCGGTCGTCCGGCGAAAACCATGACGCTGCCGGTGAAATTATTGCATCAGGCCAAAGCAGGCTTGGTGGTGATGTTTGCCAAACGCGTGGATGCGCCGCATCGGTTTGAACTGTATTTCGAGGTGGTGGATGTGCCGGATTCTGGCGATATAACGGCGGATGTGCAGACGATTAACGCGCACATGGAGCGTTTGATTCGCATGGCGCCCGAACAATATTTGTGGAATTACAATCGCTATAAAGGCGCGCCATTCGTGACGCCGTCTACGCCTGAGCATGGGGAGGCCGAATGAGCGAGCAGAATTTGAATGCGCCAAAGTACTGGGGTGCGCACATGGCTTCGTGGTTGCTCAAAAGTATGGCGCATTGGCCGGATGGGCTGAGGTATCAATTGGGCAAGGGGCTGGCTTTTTTAGCCACACGTTTTGCGAAAAGCCGTATGCACATCGCGCGCACCAATTTGCGCTTGTGTTTTCCCGAGTGGTCGGACGAGCAGGTTGAGCAGGTAGCGCAGCAGCAGATGCATTATTTTGCACAGGCGTTGATGGATCGCTCGTTGTTTTGGTTTGGCCGAAAAGAGGCGTTGTTCAGTCATATTCAGCCGCGTGACGAACATCATTTGCACGAGGCTTTGGCGCAAAATCGTCCGATCATTATGCTCGCGCCGCACTTTGTCGGGCTGGATGCGGGCGGTGTGCGTTTTAATGCTGAATATCCGGCGGTGAGTATGTATCAGCGCCAATCCAATCCGGTGTTTGACCAACTCATGCTGGAAGGGCGCAATCGTTCGGGTCAGGCGTATTTGTATTCGCGGCAAGATGGGGTGCGCAAATTGATCAAGTTATTGCGCGAAAATATCCCGCTGTATTATTTACCGGATATGGATTTTGGGCGCAAGGACGCGATTTTCTCACCATTTTTTGGGCAGCAGGCGGCGACTTTGACCGCATTGCCCAAACTGGCAAATTTAACCCAAGCGCTGATTGTGCCGTGCGTTACGCGAATTGATCCCGAGTCGATGAAGCAGGGCAAGACGCGCTACATCATGCAGTATTACCCTGCGTGGGACGGCTATCCCGACAGCGTTGGCGATGAGGCGCAGGCGGTGCGATTTATGAATGAGTTCATCGAGGCGCGTATCAGCGAGGATCCGGCGCAGTATTTGTGGATGCACAAACGATTTAAAACTCGTCCCGAAGGCATGGCGGGCGTTTACTGAGTAAAACATTATGGAATTGAAATTTAGCAAAATGCACGGCGCGGGCAATGACTTCATTGTCGTTGACGGCATTTCACAGGATGTGTCGGGCATTACGCCGCGCATGTGGCGCGATTTGGCCGATCGACATTTTGGTATCGGCGCGGATCAGATTTTACTGGTGGAAAAGTCCGATATGGCGGACGTGGATTTTAAATATACGATTTATAATCAGGACGGCTCATTGGTTGAAAACTGTGGCAATGGCGCGCGCTGCTTTGTCAAATTTGTGGTGGAAAAGGGTTTGACCGATCAACGCGAGGTCAGCGTGCATTTGTGCACCGGCCAAGTGATGCGTTTAAAACTCAACGATGACGATACCGTCACCGTGAATATGGGCGCGCCACGCGTTGCGCCGGAGGATTTACCTGCTTGGGTTCAAGGTTTGCCAACGCAAACGATGGGCGAGGATACGCTGTACGGCGTGGCGTTTGCCGGGCAGACGCACTGGCTGTCCTTGGTTTCCATGGGGAATCCGCACGCGGTGCAGGTGGTGGAGCACATTGACACCGCAGCGGTGCAGCACGAAGGCGCCTTTTTGGAAAGCCATCCGATGTTTCCGAAAAAGGTCAACGTCGGTTTCATGCAGGTGAATGATCGTCATGATGTACACATTCGCGTGTTCGAGCGTGGTGCAGGCGAGACGTTGGCTTGCGGTACGGGCATTTGCGCAGCGGTCGTGGCCGGTATTCGCCGTGGCCTGCTCGATTCGCCCGTGCATGTGACGGCGCGCGGTGGTGCTCTGAGCATCGCTTGGGCGGGCGCGGATGCGCCGGTCATGATGACAGGGCCTGCGGTGCTGGTGTTTGATGGCACGGTGAATGTTGCTTAGGTGTCATTCAAGCGCATCAATTTGAATTAAAATTTAATGATTATCAATAGGTTAGAGAACAAATGAGCAGCAGAGAATCAATCAAAACAATGACGATGGCGGATGAAATGGATGCATTGGACAGTGGCGTCGAGGCACTGGGTGGTGAATCGCCGATGTTGGCGAGCGAGGTGCTGGCGTATTTGCAATCGCACCCCGAATTTTTCAGCGACTACGCGGATTCTCTGGCGAAATTGTCCTTGCCCACGCAGAAAAATGGCAATGTGATTTCGATGGCAAACTGGCAGGCGCATGTGCTGCGCGACAAGGCCGATCAGCATCAGGCGCGTTTGGAGCAATTATTGGTGCAGGCCACGCACAATCAAAAAAATCACGACAAATTATTTTCGCTGGTGTCGAGCTGGTTGGCCGCAGTGACGGCAGAGGAATTGCCTGCACTGATCGCCGAGGATTTGCGCAGTCATTTTGCTTTGGATGCGGTACAGGTCATGGTCTGGGACGAGCGCACGCGCAGCATGTTTTACCCCGCGTCGCAAGGCTGGTCGGATAGTGTGGTGGTGTTTGCCAACAGCCTGCGTACGCCGTATTGCGGCTCGTGCAAGGGATTTGAAATCGAGGGTTTGCTGGCTAAACAAAGCCCCAGCGGCCAAGTCGCATCGCTCGCAATCGTGCCGCTGTGGGGTTTGCGCGCGGGGCGCTTTGAATGTTTGGGCGTATTGCTGTTCGGTGCGGACGACGCGCAACGCTTCACGCCTGACATGGGCACGCACTTTTTACAGAATATCGGTGTGATGGTCGGCTCGGCGCTCAGCCGCTTGCAACAGCCGGCGGTAGGCTCCTAAATTCATGAGCACGGTGGCCGAATCGCTCGCACGCACCTTGCCCGAATCCATGCAAAGCTACTTGCAATGGGTTGCGTTGCAAAAGCATTTGTCCACCAAAACCTGCGAAAACTATGCGCGCGATCTGCATCTGCTCATGCAGATGGCTCAAAAAAATCAATGGCACGAGGTTCATGCGCTCACGCCACATCATATTCGGCAGATGATCATGCAGCTGCACAGTCAAGCGCACAGTCCGAAAAGCATTGCGCGCTATCTGTCAAGCTGGCGCTCGTACTTTCGTTGGATGGTGCTTGAGCGCGGTCTGGCGCTCAATCCGGTGCAAGGTATTCGCGCACCCAAAGCCGCCAAATCCCTACCCAAAGCGCTATCGGTCGATGATGCGGTGCGCTTGGCGGGGACAAATACCGCCGCAGCGGGTTTGCAGGGCGTTAAACCTGAATTGCTGGCGCGTGATCATGCATTGATTGAACTATTGTATTCCTCTGGTTTGCGTGTGTCGGAAATCGTCGCGCTTGATATCGTGCCGCCGAATCAACATACGCCGAGCGAGCAGCAGGGCGACGGTTGGCTGGATTTAACCGAATTGCAGGTGCATGTGCTGGGTAAAGGCAGTAAACCGCGCATCGTGCCGGTGGGTACACCGGCGGCGCAGGCGGTGCGCAGTTGGCTGGATGTGCGCGCCACGGTCAAAGGTGCTGCGCGAACGCCCGCGCTGTTCATCGGACAAAACGGCACGCGCCTGACCACGCGCTCGGTGCAGTTGCGTCTGGGCAAATACGCGCAGGCGCTGGGTCTGCCCGTACATGTGCATCCGCACATGCTGCGCCACTCGTTTGCCACGCATATTTTGCAGTCCTCCGGCGATCTGCGTGCGGTGCAGGAAATGCTCGGCCACGCCAATCTTTCCGCCACTCAGATTTACACCGCTTTGGATTTTCAGCACTTGGCGAAAATTTACGATGCTGCGCACCCGCGAGCCAAGAAAAAATAGTACAAACCACGTACAATACGGCTTTATTGTTTCATTTTTATAGCCCTATCCGTCATGACCGAAGAAAAAACCACCTTACTTGAGTTTCCCTGCGATTTTCCACTGAAAATCATGGGTCAAAATGCCGCTGATTTCGCACAAAGCATTGCCGAATTGGTGCAGCAACACGCGCCTGATTTTGATCCGGCCCGCATTGAGATGCGTCCGTCGTCTTCGGGCAACTACATGGGATTAACCTGCACGATCAACGCAACCAGTCAGACGCAGTTGGATGATTTGTACCGCGCATTGACCGCGCATCCTATGGTCAAAGTGGTGTTGTAATGACGCAGGATGTGAGCCTTCCGCAGGTGCGCCACCAAGGTCGTGTGGACTACGAGCCGTGTTTTCGCGCGATGCAGGTGTTCACCGAGCAGCGCACGGCGGATACTATCGATGAGCTGTGGATTGTCGAGCATCCGCCGGTGTTTACGCTCGGGCAGGCGGGTTTGCCGTCGCATTTGTTGCACGCGAGCGCGATTCCGCTGGTGCAGACCGATCGCGGCGGACAAATTACGTATCATGGCCCGGGGCAGGTAGTGATTTATATGCTGTTTGACTTGAAACGTCGCGGCATGATGGTGAAAGAATGGGTGCGGCGCATTGAAGAAGCGATTATCCTAACCCTCGCCGAGTATGGTTTGCACACTGAGCGTCATGAAGGCGCGCCAGGTATCTACATCAGCGGCGTGGCCGGACAACAGCACGTCGGCGCGAAAATCGCCGCGCTGGGTCTGAAGGTGAAAAGCGGCTGTACCTATCATGGTTTGAGCCTGAATGTGGCGATGGATTTGCAACCATTCTTGGACATCAATCCGTGCGGCTACGCAGGTTTGGAAACCACCGACATGCGCAGTATGGGCGTGAAGGCCGGGTTTAAGGATGTGGCCGAACGTTTGAGCCAGCACCTGATCACACAATGGCAGGCGACGAGTTCCAATGGCTCGCCGAATGCTCCAGTCATTGATTGATATTGATTAAATCGTAATTCATTAGAGAAAACCATGACCGATTCCTTAGAGAAAAATACCGCATACGACCCGACCAAAAAGCAAAAAGCGTTTGATAAAGTATCGCGCATTCCGGTCAAGGTTGAGCACAGCGAAACCCTGAAAAAGCCCGAGTGGATTCGCGTGAAGGCGGCATCTTCGTCCACGCGCTTTGGCGAGATTAAAAAAATTCTGCGCGAACATGAATTGTTCACCGTATGCGAAGAGGCCTCGTGCCCGAATATCGGCGAGTGTTTTGGCAAAGGCACGGCGACGTTCATGATCATGGGGGACAAATGCACGCGTCGTTGTCCGTTTTGCGACGTGGGGCATGGCCGTCCTGATCCGTTGGACGTGAACGAGCCGCATAATTTGGCCAAAACCATTGCCGCGCTCAAGCTCAAATATGTCGTCATCACCTCGGTCGATCGCGACGATTTGCGCGATGGCGGGGCGCAGCATTTTGCAGACTGCATCAACCACACGCGCGAGCTATCACCCAATACTCAGATCGAAGTGCTCGTACCCGATTTTCGCGGACGTTTACAGATTGCGCTGGACATTTTCCAAACCGCTTTACCGGACGTGATGAACCACAATCTCGAAACCGTGCCGCGTTTGTACAAAGAGGCGCGCCCGGGCGCAGACTATCTACATTCATTGAAATTACTCAAAGATTTCAAAACCTTATATCCGAACACCACCACCAAAAGTGGCTTGATGGTCGGTTTGGGTGAAACCGACGAAGAGATTCTCGAAGTGATGCGCGATATGCGTGCGCATGACATTGATATGCTCACCATTGGTCAATACCTCGCGCCGTCGGGACACCACATCCCCGTGCGTCGCTATGTGCATCCCGATGTGTTTAAAATGTTTGAACAGAAGGCCTACGAAATGGGTTTTACCCATGCTGCGGTCGGTGCGATGGTGCGCTCATCCTATCACGCGGATGCGCAGGCGCATCAAGCTGGCGTTTAATATTTTACTTGAATAAATAATGATAACTATTTGTTTATCAATATAAATTGAGACAGATTTATGAGCTTACACCAAAGTAATTTGACGACGGCGCAAAGCATTTTGCTCACGCCGTATGGTTTGCAGATCGAGGATTTGAACCGCGTGTTTGCCGAGATTTCGGCGCATCGCGCGGACGATGCGGACATCTATTTTCAGTACACACGTTCCGAAGGCTGGAGTTTGGAAGAGGGTATTGTTAAGGCAGGCAGCTTTAATATTGACCAAGGCGTCGGCATTCGCACCGTGTTTGGCGACAAAACCGCATTTGCCTACTCGGACAATATTCATTTGCAGGCATTGCTGGATGCGGCACGCGTGACCCGCGACATAGCCCCGAGTCGTTCGGCGCGCGGAACCAAAGCCAAAACGACAAATTTGAGCCATGCGCTCAAACCGTATGCGCGCGATTTGTATCATGCGCAGGATCCGATCGCCAGTTTGGATTCTCAGCAAAAGGTTGCCTTGCTGGAAAAATTGGAGAAACTCGCGCGTGCGCAAGACCCGCGTGTGAGTCAAGTCATGGCCAATTTGAGCGCGGAATACGACGTGGTGCTGATCGCGCGTGCCGACGGCACGCTGGCGGCTGATGTGCGTCCGCTGGTGCGCATCAATTGCGCGGTGATCGTCGAGGCCAATGGCCGCCGTGAACAAGGCTCGATGGGCGGCGGCGCACGGCAGGATTTTTCCTACTTCACCGATGAGGTTTTGAGTCAGTATGCGCGGGAAGCGGTGCGGCAGGCTTTGGTGAATCTGGAGGCGAAACCCGCGCCGGCGGGCGTTTTGCCGGTGGTTTTGGGTGCGGGTTGGCCAGGGATTCTATTGCACGAGGCGATCGGTCATGGTTTGGAAGGCGATTTTAACCGCAAGGGTTCGAGCGCGTTTTCCGGCAAAATCGGCCAAAGGGTCGCAGCCAAAGGCGTGACCGTGGTGGACGATGGCACACTTGCTGGGCGTCGCGGTTCGCTCAATGTCGATGACGAGGGTTGTCCGACGGCGTGTACGACGCTGATTGAAGATGGTATTTTAAAAGGTTATTTGCAGGACGCGATGAACGCGCGCCTGATGAAAACCCGTCGCACAGGCAATGGACGCCGCGAATCCTACGCGCATTTGCCCATGCCACGCATGACGAACACCTATATGCTTGGCGGTCAACATGCGCCGGAGGAAATCATCGCTTCGGTCAAACACGGGATTTACGCGCCGAATTTCAGCGGCGGTCAGGTGGACATTACCAATGGCAAATTTGTATTTTCCACCTCTGAAGCGTATTTGATCGAAAACGGTAAAATCACCACGCCGATCAAGGGGGCGACACTGATTGGCAACGGGCCGGACGCCTTGACCAAAATCAAAATGATCGGCAACGACATGGCGCTCGATAGCGGCGTGGGTACCTGTGGTAAAGACGGCCAAAGCGTGCCGGTTGGCGTCGGTCAGCCGACTTTGCGCATTGATGGGCTGACCGTGGGCGGATCGCAGCTGTGAGCGCGGCCAAAGAGATCAAGGCGCATGGCGACGCGCTGTTGTTCGAGCCAGCATTTGAACATAGGGCGCAGCGACGTATTCGATGGGCGTGGCTGGCGTTGCTGATTTCAGGCGTGGTCTTGCTGTGGTGGTCGGAGTTTTCCCGCTGGGGGCTGGCCGTGGAGTTTTGGGTCAGTCGTCAGTTTTACCAAGCGGGCGTTGGTTTTCCTCTGCGCGATTCGGCGCAATTTGACTTCTGGTGGCATATTTTTCCGAAGCGGATGATGTTTTTATTGCCGCTGTGGGCACTGTTGCAAATTATTTATGGTTTTGTTTTGCGCCATCAAAACCGCTTGGCGGGGATTCGTCGGGATGAGTGGTTGCGCTGGTGCGCGATTTTTTTCATCGGTTTGCTCACGCCGGTAGTGCTCAGTGCTTTAAAAAATGGACGAATCAGGCGTGTCCGTGGAGTTTGAGCGATTTTGGCGGTACCTTGCCGTATGTGCATTTGCTCGATCCGCGCCCGTGGGCGGCACGCACTCAGGCGTGCTGGCCGGCAGGCCATGCGGCGGTTGGTTTGTCCATGCTGGTGGTGAGCTTCGTGGGCGGTTGGCCGCGCGCGTTATGGCGTGATGAGGTGACTTTAGCGGCGCCGCGCAGCCCGTGGCTTTCAGCGGGGGCATTTGCGGCGTATGCGGTTGTGCTGTCCATGGTGTTGGGCTTTTCACAGGTCATGCGTGGCGCACACTTTATTTCTCATCAAATCTGGTCACTGTGGATTGTTTTGGTGTTTAATATGCTGTTTGTGCAGTTGGGTGTGATTAAAACGCGCTGGTGGCGTTCAGATCGCAGATCTCATGAAACGAATGGATCATAACGAAACGCTATTGGGTGCAATATGTCTTCGACTTTGCGTCATACACAGTCTCATACGCTGATTAAACAGTTAATTGAACAGATCATCGCCGAGGGTGTCGCCACCGGTGCGAGTGATGTTCATCTTTCGCCCAATCATCCGCCGATTTTTCGGATAGCGGGGCAGTTGCGTACTCTGAAGGAGTGTTCGTCGCCGGTCTCCGCCGAGCAGATTGCCGAATTGGTTCAGCAGTTGGCGTCATCTCAAACCAGTTCGGATGATGTCGCACAAGCCACATCCTCCACGCCAGCCATCGAAACCAAGCAACAGCCCGCGCAAAACCAGCAAATGCATTTCACTTTGGATGAACCGACTCTGCGCACACGCGTGCGTGTGACGGCTTACTCGACGACGCAGGGGCAGACTTTGGCCTTGCGTTTGCTTTCGCAGAGCGCTCCCGTACCGGAAACCATCATGATGCCCGAGTTTTTGCGGCAGATATCGCCTTTTTCCAGTGGTTTGGTGTTGGTTACGGGGCCGACCGGTAGCGGCAAATCCACCACTTTGGCAAGCTGGATCGCACAATGCAGCAAGCAATTTGCCAGCCACATCATCACGATTGAAGACCCGATTGAATATGTGTTTGCGCATGGCAAGGGACTGGTGCACCAATGTGAGCTGAGTTCGCATTTTGGCGGCTACCACGATGCTTTGACCGATATTTTGCGGCGCGATCCCGATGTTTTGATGCTGGGCGAGTTGCGCGATTTGGCCAGTGTGGAATTGGCTTTGCGCGCGGCAGAGACGGGGCATTTGGTCTTGGGTACTTTGCACAGTGCGAATGCGGTGGACGCGGTGTCGCGTATGGTGGATATTTTTCCGGCGCAAAGCCGAAGTTTCATCCGGCACATGCTTTCCGCGGTGTTGTTGGGTGTGGTGTCGCAGCGTTTGGTGCCATCGAGTCATGCGAAGGCAAAGCAAGGACGCATCGCCAATTATGAGGTTTTAACCACAACCACAGCAGTGAAACATTTGATTAGCGAACAAAAAGAAGTACAATTACAGGCCGTCATGCAAACAGGCGCGGCGAGCAAGATGTTTACATTTGAACAGCATCGTCAGGGTTTGATCGAAAATGGCTGGATCAGCCCTTATCCCGATGCCAACCAAAGGATTTATTGACGGCATGGCATTCATGTCAAAGCGTGTCGATACAGATAGCTTCTTATGAGCCAACAGATTTTTTCAGACTTTACCGTCAAAGACCATCAGGGACAAGCGGTTTCGCTCAAATCCTATGAAGGTTGCGTGGTATTGGCGGTCAATACCGCCAGTGCCTGTGGCTTTACGCCGCAATACGCCGAGCTACAGGCTTTACACGAGCGCTATCATGCACGTGGTTTGCGTGTCATTGCCTTTCCGTGCAATCAATTTCTCAAGCAAGAATCCGGCTCAAACGAGGAGATTCAAACCTTTTGCGAGCGTTTTTCGGTGACTTTCCCCGTGATGGACAAAATTGAGGTCAATGGCGCTCAGGCCGACTCGCTGTGGCAATGGATGAAAGCCCGCGCGCCGGGGATTTTAGGCAGCACCGCCATCAAATGGAATTTCACTAAATTTTTAATCGCCCGCGATGGTAAAAGCGTCGAGCGTTTTGCGCCAAAAACCCCGCCATTGCAACTGAGCGACCGTATTGAGGCCTTACTGGCCCAGTCACCTGACTTATCCAATTAACCTTGATTCGCATTCGAGAATAAATATGAACACAGCACATACTTCCGATCATCATTTGCCCGGCAAGCAGGCCTTACACGCTTTGGCCTTGGCTGCTTTGGGCATCGTATTCGGTGACATCGGTACCAGTCCTTTGTACTCCATGAAAGAGAGTTTGGGGGAGCATTATCAACTGGCGCATGATTTGCCGACCATCATGGGGATTTTGTCCTTATTGGTGTGGTCGCTGGTGTTGGTTGTCTCGATCAAATATGTCACTTTTATCATGCGCGCGGATAACAACGGCGAGGGCGGCATTTTGGCCTTGATGGCCTTGACTTTGCGCGGCAAAGAGGGCAATGCTAAGTATCGTTGGGTGCTGATTGTCGGTATGCTGGGCGCATCGATGTTCTATGGAGACTCGGTGATTACGCCAGCGGTGTCGATTTTGTCGGCGGTTGAAGGTTTAAATGTCGTTTCGCCAGGCTTGGAAGAGTTCGTCTTGCCCATTGCTGTTGTGATCATTGTCGTTTTGTTTGCGATGCAAAAGCATGGTACTTCCCTGATTGGTAAGTTTTTTGGACCGATCTGCGTGATGTGGTTCCTCTGCTTGGCATTTTTTGGGATATTGCAAATTATCCAGCATCCGCAAATTTTTAAAGCTTTGAGTCCTTATTATGCGATTCAATTTTTTATCGCCAACCAAGGTAAAGCGTTCTTGGTCATGGGTTCGGTATTCTTGGCTGTAACGGGTGGTGAGGCGCTGTATACGGATATGGGGCATTTTGGCCGAAAACCCATTGTATTGGCATGGTATGGCTTGGTGTTGCCGTCTTTGTTAATCAATTATTTTGGCCAGGGTGCATATCTGCTGGGCAATCCTGACGGCGCAGCCAATCCGTTTTTCATGATGCTGCCGCAGTGGGCGCTGATGCCGATGGTGTTGATGGCGACCGCAGCGACCATTATTGCCTCGCAATCGGTGATTTCGGGTGCGTTCTCACTGACCAGCGCGGCGATTCAACTGGGCTACTGCCCACGTCTGAAAATCGTGCATACCAATGCGAGCGAGCGCGGCCAAATTTATGTGCCGTTTGTGAACTGGATATTGTGTGGTTTGGTTTTATTTGCGGTACTGTTCTTTAAAACCTCGAGTAATCTGGCCGCGGCCTACGGTATTGCAGTAACCACCACCATGTTGATTGACGATGTGCTGTTACTGGTGGTGATGCTGACCATTTGGAAATGGTCTAAACCGGTGGCGTTTTCTTTGTTTGCTGCGCTGCTCTTTTTGGATGCGTCGTTCTGGATTGCCAACTTGGCGAAATTCCTCGACGGCGGTTGGTTCCCAGCCTTGTTGGGCTTGACCGTGTTTACATTGCTGATGACTTGGAAACGTGGCAAAACCTTGGTTCACCAACGTACCGATGGTGTTAATCTGCCGTTGGAGCCGTTTATCCAAAGTCTTTTGGCATATCCGCCGCAACGGGTTGAGGGAACAGCGGTATTTATGAACTCTGAATTGTCGATGGTTCCGAACTCGCTGCTGCATAACTTGAAACACAACCGCGTGTTGCATGAGCGCGTGGTGTTTCTCAGTCTGCGCACCGAGGATATTCCGTTTGTCGCGGAGGATGAAAAACTGGACATCAAGGAAATTGGCAAAGATATCTATGTGGTTCATGGCTTTTACGGCTTTAAAGAGGAGCCAACCTTGGATGACATCATGGCGCGCTGTGCCAAACACGGCCTGAAAATGGAGATCATGGATACCTCATTCTTCATCAACCGCGAAACCGTGATTCCGAGCAATTTGCCGGGCATGGCCTTGTGGCGTGAAAAATTGTTTGCCCTGATGATGCGCAATTCCGTTCGCGTGACCGATCACTTCAAGATTCCGGCCAATCGTGTAGTGGAAATGGGCACACAGATTGAAATTTAACCCGGCAGGGCGGGTAACAGTAGAGTAAATATCGGGAATCGTTTACAATACCCGAGCTCAAAACATGCATGACTCATGTCGTGCATGTTTTCTTGTATCAAGATTGATGGAAAAGAAACCGTATTATGAAACCGATTAAAATTGGCATTGCAGGCATGGGCACCGTGGCATCCGGTGTGGTTAAAGTTTTGGAACGCAATCAGGCAGAAATCACCCGTCGCGCGGGGCGCGGCATCGAGGTGGCGGTGGTGTGCGAGCGCACGCCCGGTCGCGCAGCACATTTGGAAGAGCGTGGCGTAGAAGTCATCAACGATCTGTCCCAACTGGCCTCGCATCCCGATGTAGACATCGTGGTGGAACTGATCGGCGGCTACGAGCCGGCGCGTAGTTTCGTGCTGGAAGCAATCGCCAATGGTAAACACGTCGTGACGGCGAACAAAGCCTTGCTCGCCGAGCACGGCAACGAAATTTTCCAAGCCGCGCAGGACAAAGGCGTCACTGTCGCATTCGAAGCGGCCGTTGCCGGCGGTATTCCGGTGATCAAAGCCTTGCGCGAAGGCTTGTCAGCCAATCGCATTGAATGGATCGCCGGCATCATCAACGGCACCACCAATTTCATCCTCACGCAAATGCGTGAAAAAGGCTGGACTTTTGCCGACGCGCTTAAGGTGGCGCAAGAGTTGGGCTACGCCGAAGCCGACCCGACGTTTGACGTTGAAGGCGTGGACGCGGCACACAAAATCACGCTGATGAGCTCATTGGCATTTGGTGTGCCGATCAATTTCAAAGCCGCGTCGATCGAAGGCATCAGCAAATTGGCTGCCAGCGACATCAGCTACGCTGAAAAATTCGGCTACCGCATCAAACTGCTCGGCGTGACCAAGCGTACGCCTGAAGGCATCGAGTTGCGCGTGCATCCGACTCTGATTCCCGAGCACCAATTGATCGCCAATGTCAACGGCGTGATGAACGCAGTGATGATCAAAGGCGACGCGGTCGGTTCGACTTTGTACTACGGCGCAGGCGCCGGTTCCGAGCCGACCGGCTCGTCCGTTGTGGCCGATTTGATTGACGTGACCCGTTTGCATACCGCAGATCCGGAGCACCGCGTGCCGCATTTGGCGTTCCAACCCAATGCTTTGGAAAACATTCCGATTCTGCCGCTGTCTGCGGTACAGACCCGCTACTACCTGCGTTTGACCGTGAAAGACCAAAAAGGCGTACTCGCCGATGTAACCCGCATTTTGGCCGATCTCAATATCTCCGTGGATGCCATGTTGCAAACCGAAGTGGACGATGCACGCAAAGAGGCGCAAATCGTGGTCATGACGCATATCTGCAAAGAGGCCGATGTGGATGCTGCTTGCCAGCAAATCATGGCTCTGGCCAGCGTCACGGGCGATGTGGTCAAACTGCGCGTGGAAGAATTGAACTAATCAATTGAGCTAACAGCGTCATGCTGACCATCACACTGATTTCCGTCAGCCACAAACAGCCGTCGTGGGTACTTGAGGCGTTTGACGAATATGCCAAACGCTTACCCGCACGCGAAATCAAGCTCGAATGCAAGGAACTCAAACCTGAAGCGCGTGAGGGCAAAACCGTCGCGCAGGCGATGGCTTTGGAGGCAGTGAAAATCCAAGCGGCGATACCGAAAGGTGCGCTGGTTTTGGCTTTGGATGAGCGCGGTCAGGATTTGACCAGCATGGGTTTGGCAAAAAAATTGCAGCACTGGCAAACCGAGCACCATCATGTGGTGTTTATCATCGGCGGTGCAGATGGCTTGGAGCCAGCGTTCAAAGCACAATGCGACGGTTTGATTCGCCTGTCCAGTCTGACTTTGCCACATGGTATGGTGCGCGTCTTGTTCGCTGAGCAACTGTATCGTGCATACACCATCAATATCAATCATCCCTACCATCGCGCGTGATGCGCTGTTTGTATCTACTTTCTGAGGATTGGCGATGAATCCCTTTCATTTTCCCGCCATTGTTTTGGCGTCGCAAAGTCCGCGTCGAGCAGAATTGTTGCGGCAAATCGGCGTACCGTTTGAGGTGGTTTTGCCTTTAGATCCACATGCCGCAGAGACTTTGGAAGCGGTGTTGCCGAATGAAGTTCCGCTCAGTTATGTGCAGCGGGTGTGCCGTGCCAAGGCGGAAATGATGCGTCAACAGATCGCTGAGCTGGGTTCGTCCGAGCAGCAAAGCCGTCCGATTTTGTGCGCAGACACCACGGTGGCATTTGGCAATGAGATTTTGGGTAAACCGGTCGATGCACAGGAGGTGCGGGTGATGCTGGGGCGACTGTCTGGCCAAACGCATCAGGTGCATACGGCGGTGGCGATTGCATGGCAGGGCGCGATGATCGAGCAGGTGGTGAGCAGTGATGTGAGCTTTCGTCCGATCACGCCTGAGGAGATTGAAGCGTATATTGAGAGTGGTGAGCCGTTTGGCAAAGCCGGTGCGTATGCGATTCAGGGTTTTGCCGCGTGTTTTGTGGCGCACTTGCGCGGTAGCTTTTCTGCGGTCAAGGGTTTACCGATTTTTGAGGTCGCACAGATGCTCAGAGCGTTGCAAAATCAGGCATAATCATGCTCAAGTTGTATCATTACATAAACAATAATTAAAAAGCACACACCATGAGCATCAAACAAGACATTTTGATCAATACCTGCGACGCGGAAACGCGCGTGGCGCTGCTGGAAAACCGCCGGGTTGAGGAAATTTTCATTGAGCGACAAAGCAGTTTGGGCTTGGTCGGCAATATTTATCTGGGTAAAGTCGTTCGCGTTCTGCCCGGTATGCAGTCTGCATTCATCGAAATCGGCTTGGAGCGTACCGCGTTTTTACACGTGGCGGACATGGCGATTGCCACGCACAGCCCGACCGCGAGCCAGACGACGGTGAATCAGTTACCACCGATTGAGACGCAGTTATTCGACGGACAAACGGTTTTGGTACAGGTTATCAAAGACCCGATTGGCACGAAGGGCGCGCGCTTGTCTACCAAAATCAGCATTGCCGGTCGCCTGCTGGTGTATTTGCCCAAAGAAGAAGGCATCGGCGTGACACAAAAAGTGGACAGCGACGAAGAACGCATTGAGCTGAAAAATCGGATGATCGAGCTATTGGGTGACAATCCCGATGGCGGCTACATCATTCGCACAGCGGCTTTGGATGCGGCTGTTGAAGAATGGCAAAACGACATCAATTACCTCAAACGCACATGGCAGGAAATCAACGAACAAAAGCGCAAGCGCTCCGCGCCGACGCTAATTCACCGCGATTTGACGCTGGCGCAGCGGGTGTTGCGCGACATGGTGACGCAGGATACGCAAAGCGTAATTTGTGATAATGCCGACACCTTGCAGCAGTTGCAAGCGTTTGCACAGACCTATATGCCGTCGGTTTTGCCTCGCTTAAAATTGGCGCCGGTTGAGCGTCCTCTGTTTGATACCTACGAGGTAGAGGAGGAAATCAACCGCTCCTTACAACACCGAGTGGATTTGAAATCCGGCGGCTACCTCATCATCGAGCAGACCGAAGCGATGACCACGATCGATGTAAATACCGGTAGCTACGTCTCGGGCCGCAACTTTGCCGACACCATTTTGAAAACCAATTTAGAGGCAGCCAAAGAAATTGTGCATCAGGTGCGTCTGCGTAATTTGGGCGGGATCATTATTCTCGACTTTATCGACATGATGGATGCGGGGCACAATGACCATGTGATGCGCGTACTGCAAGAGGAGTTTTCTCGTGACCGCACGCGTATTGCGGTTCACCCGTTTTCCCCGCTCGGTTTGGTCGAAGTCACGCGCAAACGCACGCGTGAATCATTGGCACAACTGCTGTGTGAGCCGTGCCCGATGTGTCAGGGCAAGGGTATCATCAAAACCACGCGCACCGTGTGCTACGATGTGCTGCGCGAAATTCGCCGCGAGGCGTGTCAATTCAATGCCAGCGCGTTTCGCGTGGTGGCGCATCCCGATGTGATTGACATGCTGCTTGATGAAGTGGCACCGCACTTGGCGGCCTTGTCCAGTCAGATTGGCAAACCGATTTCGCTTCAGGCGCAAAGTATGTTTTTCCAAGAGCAGTACGATATTATTCTGATGTGATTTCATAGAACAGGTTATCAGATGGCGTTCGCTATAGGGAAATTGTTTAACAAAAGACGTGATTATGAATTTGTCTTGATTGCATTACCTATTTTATATACCTTGCTGATGTCTTTCTTTTTCAAGCCTGAATGGGCCGATAGCGAATGGGCTGTGTCATTGATTGATCGAGTGGCCGCAGTTGTTCCAGTCATGAGGAATATCAAAAATTATTTACCGGCCTATTCTAACTACCTTGGTATTTTTTATGCGGGCTGCTGGCTATTTGCTCCGCTGGCTTTGGTGGTCGGGTGGCATATGGAAAAATATCTGAACCCTCAAAATAGCATCGTTAATACAAGCTTATGGGCAGAAGCCGATCCATCGAATTTATTTAAATATATCATTGGCTTAGGTATATTAATTTTTTTATTCTGTATGCCCATTCAGCCTAATATGAATGATTGGCGTCAAAACGCATTGAGCGGCGGATTGATGGGTAGAGCCTTTAACGCATTCATTTTTATGGCTACTCCGGCATATGCTATGATTTTCACCAAGAAAATTATTAAAATTATTCTACTCAGGGAATAAAAAACTGAGCAAATAGCTTGCTCAGTTTTGATTTATAAACCCAACGCCACCGAAGTCATGGTCAATGAACCTTGCACGGGTTTATCATTGAAAATCAGTACGTTGTCTGATTTTTCCTGCAAAGCCAGCGTGTACAGCAGTGGCAAATAGTGTTCCGCTGTCGGGATGGAGAGCTTGAATCCTTCACCGTTGTTACGAAAATCGATCAGATAGGGATGATTGCCGCTCATGATTGCGTCTTTAACCTTTTGATCGGTCTCCAGCGCCCAATCAAAACCGAAGGCTTCGGTTTCGTCGCGGTTCCATTCGAGCAGACGCAAGTTGTGCACGATGTTGCCGCTGCCCACGATCAGCACGCCTTTGCGGCGCAAAATCGCCAGTTCTTTGGCCAAATCGTAATGCGCCTGCGGGCTTTTGAAATGATCCAAACTCAATTGCACCACGGGAATATCGGCGTTCGGGTACAGATGACGAATCACCGACCATGTGCCATGATCCAAGCCCCATTCGTCCTCGTCCAAACCGACTGGGGCGCTGCGGATGAGCTGTTGCGTCGCTTGAGCCAAAGCGGGGCTGCCGGGCGCAGGGTATTGCACGTCAAACAGCGCCTGCGGAAAGCCGCCAAAATCGTGGATGGTACGCGGATTGGGCATGGCGGTGAGCCATGTGCCGCGCGTTTCCCAGTGCGCGGAGATGCACAAAATGGCGTGCGGCTTGGGTATTTTGCCTGCGAGCGCGCCAATCGCACGACCGAATTCGGTGTCGGTGATGGCGTACATCGGACTGCCGTGGCCTAAGAACAGTACAGGCATTGGCTCGCTGTTGGGAAACTGCTTGAGTAATTCAAGCGCTTGCGCATTCAAAACGTGTGTGTTCATGGTATTTCCTGAAAAAGCCCAAGGAGTCGAACTGAGGGCAAAAAGCCCCAACAAATGTTGGGCAAACGAGCGGCGATTCACGCTGCGGTGATGTTGCTTATGCAGCTACTCGCGTCACCGAGCCATTCAATACAATGCGCTCATCGCCGATCAGTAAAACGGCATGGACGGTCAGGGCGGTGAAATCCACCACCTGAGTAACCACTAAGCCGTCCGCCTCGGTCCAACTGAGAAAATGTACGTCGGGTCGGATAACGAGGCGCGTGATGGTTTCATCCGCCGAGCGACCTTTTTCCTCACCGGTGATGCATTCCCAATGCAATGCGTTGTCACTGTCAAAACGCACGGCGTATTCGGTTTCGCCGCCATTGTAGTGGTAAATAAATGAACCCAAATGCTGCTTGCTATTCATGATCACTCCTTTGATTAACTATTGGCCACGATCTGGGCAATGCGCTCATGCGTTTTGGCAAAAGCGGCTTTCGCGTGCTCTTCGCCCATGGCAAAGCCTTCGGTGTGAATCAGCTCCAGATTGTTCACGCCGACAAAGCCAAAGACCTGTTTCAGCCAAGCGCTGAGGTAGTCGGTTTCGGGATTGTTGCTGTAATAACCCGCGCTGGCGACGAAGCCATACACCGGCGTGTCGTGCGGCAACAATCCTTCGGGGCCGTTCGCACCGTATTGGAAGGTGATGCGTGGACGGGCAATGTAATCGATGTACGCTTTGAGTGTCGCTGGTACGTGGAAGTTGTAACGCGGAATCC
The DNA here is from genome assembly GCF_055380425.1 of Puribacter membranae. Taxonomy (NCBI): domain Bacteria; kingdom Pseudomonadati; phylum Pseudomonadota; class Betaproteobacteria; order Burkholderiales; family Burkholderiaceae; genus Puribacter; species Puribacter membranae. The sequence continues at coordinate 780,042 of NZ_AP040167.1, read as the reverse complement.
CAATGGCGATGGCGTCAGCAGATTTGATTTCCTCAATCAGCGTGTTGGCCAATTGATCTGCTTGCGCTTGATTGGCAGACTCGGTCACGCCGGCGCGAATCGCACTTACGGTTTCGGGTGTCAAAGCGGGAATGGGGTTCTGTGCCAAATCACGCTCGAGTACGTTCAGATTCGGATGCTTCGCACGCAATTGCGTGAGGAATGCGTCCAGCATTTGATTGGAAACGCTGTTCTCGCCATTAACCGAGCTGCGGATAACTAAGAGGTTGTTCATGTAAATCTCCTTTTAAATCAGTTGTTTGTAATGTTGTCGGTTATTTTGAAGTGCGGTTGTCGATGGACCATGCGCCTGCACCGGCAAACACCAAAAACAAAAAGATAAAGCAGAATAATACGGCAGACTCACCTTGATTTAACAAAGGCAGTAAAACGTTATCGGCTTTCGCATGCGCCATGAAATACGCCACCGCCATTTGACCGGACAATAAAAACGCGACCGGACGCGTGAACCAACCCAGAATCAGCAAAAGACCGCCAACGATTTCCAAAATACCGGCCAAACCCATCAGCGACATCAACTGCAAACCATCAAACATCGCGACGTGCGGCACGCCCAATAATTTCGCCGTGCCATGTAGCAAAAAGGTGTAACCGGCGACGATGCGCAGCGCGGCCAAAGCATAAGGTTGATATTTATTCAAAGCATTCATTGTCAAACTCCCATAAAAAATTCGTTGTCGTTCATCATTTATCAAACATTAATCCGAGTAAAACACTCGGAATGGAAGTATTATAGAAGCGATTATTTAGGAAAACGATAGTGATTTTATTGATATAATTTTTCCTAATAGTTAATAATGGAAAGCCAAAATGGATACGCTTAAAAGCATGATGGTGTTTCGCGCGGTGGTTGAACAGGGGAGTTTTACCAAAGCAGCCGAGCATTTGAATATGTCGGTCGCCATGACCAGCAAACATTTACATCATCTCGAACAATACATACAGGCGAAATTACTCAATCGCAATAATCGGCGGCAAAGCCTCACCGAAATCGGTCAGAGCTACTACGCCGAGTGCTGTCATGCGCTCGATACGCTCGCCACCGCCCGCACCGTTGCGCAGCAAGGCACGGTCAAACCACAGGGCAAACTGCGCATCATCGCGCCGCTGTGGTTCGCAACGCCATACTTTGCACGACTGCTGGCAGAGTTTCAGGCGCAGTACCCGCTGATTCAACTTTCCTTGGATTTGGAAAATCGCTTCACCGATCTGATCGCGCAGGGCTACGATTTGGCTTTGCGCGTGGTGGGTACGCCGTAGGAAAACCTCATCGTCAAACCTCTGACCGAAATTCCCTTTTACTACGTTGCCAGCCCTGCGTATCTGGCGCAGCACGGCACACCGCGCAGCGAGGCCGAATTGACGACGCATCAAGGCGTATTGCCCAACTACACCCAGCTGGGTGTGCCATTGCTTGCGAACCACGACAGCAACAATACCGTGATGCTCGCGGAAATGATCAAAGTGGGCATGGGCATTGGCGCGCTGCCAAAATGGCTGGTGGACGATGCCGTGGCGCGGGGTGAGTTGGTACCGCTGTTTCCCTTGGACAAACCCTCGCCGATACTGTATGCGGCCTATATGAACCGCGCCTTTCTCAGCGTGAAAATTCGCTGTTTTATCGACTTTTTGAGCGAACGTTTGAATCAGATTAACATGGGTTAGGACAATGATGGATGCACTCAAAGAAGCGTTGACACAACGATTCCGGCAGCCATTGGCTTGGGGCAGCGGCAATACTAAAAATGGTATTGTCCTGATCGCAGATGCGCCCGGGATGAATGAAGCCGAAACAGGCAAAGCATTTATCGGTGCCAGCGGTAAATTTTTGGACGAATTGCTGGTATCGGTGAATTTGGGTCGAGAGGATATTTACCTCACCAATGTGGTCAAGTTTCGTCCGTCCAATCGCGACCCGAATAAGGTTGAAATTGCGGCATTTTGGCCGTATTTACTGAGCGAACTTCAGATGCTCCAACCCAAAGTGGTGGTGACGCTCGGACGCATAGGTCTCAACTGCTTTTTACCCGAGTTCAAAATCAGCCAAGTACACGGACAGCCATTCAAAATGACGCTTGAAGGCATCAACTTTATGCTGCTGCCGTTATACCATCCCGCCGCCGCACTGCACAATGGGCATATGCGACCGATATTGAAAGAAGATTTTTTGGTGTTGGGTGCTATAATTGAAACGCTATTTGATGATTCATTTGCATTTGGAATGATGGTCTAACGCCCGAGTTACCAAAAAAGCCGCAGTGATTGCGGCTTTTTGCTTTTGGTATATTGAACCGTTTCGCTTTTAGACAGCGACCTGGGCGCGAATCGGTGCGTGGCTTTGGTAGTTCACAATTTCAAAATCGTCAAATTCGTAGTCAAAAATCGAATCGGGTTTGCGCTTGATTTGGAGCTGAGGCAAAGGCAAAGGTTCGCGTGCCAATTGGGTTTGCACTTGTTCAAAGTGGTTGCTGTACAGGTGACAGTCACCGCCCGTCCAGATGAATTCTTTGGCGACCAATCCGCATTGCTGTGCCAGCATGTGCGTGAGTAGGGCGTAGGAGGCGATGTTAAACGGTACGCCGAGGAAAATATCGGCGCTGCGCTGGTACAACTGGCACGACAGTTCGCCGTTGGCGACATAAAATTGGAAAAACGCATGACACGGTGGCAAAGCCATGTGCGGGATGTCGGCGACGTTCCACGCCGAGACAATGATGCGGCGTGAATCGGGGTTGTTTTTGAGCTGATCGACGACTTGTGCCAATTGGTCGATTGTGCCGCCATTGTGATGGTCAGGCCATGAGCGCCATTGGTGGCCATAAATCGGGCCGAGCGAGCCGTCTTCGCGCGCCCATTCGTTCCAGATGCTCACGCCGCGCTCGGTCAGCCAGTGGTTGTTGGTGTTGCCTTGGATAAACCACAGCAGCTCGTAAATGATGGATTTCAAATGTACTTTTTTGGTGGTGACCAGCGGAAAGCCTTCGGTCAGATCAAAGCGCATTTGATGGCCAAACACCGAGCGTGTGCCGGTTCCGGTGCGATCGGTTTTGTCGGTGCCGTGCTCGTACACATGGCGCATGAGGTCTAAATATTGTTTCATCGTTTTATCTCAATTTAGTTTTAATCAAACACCGCCACAGTTTGGCTGCTGACCATCAGCAGCTCACCTGACGCGTTCCAAATGTGCGCTTGCGTTTGCCCGTAGCCATTGGCGGCATGCGCGACGTCCGCGCGATACAGCATCCAGTCGTTTTGGAACAAGGGCAGCGGCTGAACAAACTGCGCAAACCACGTCATGCTGGAGGCGGGAGCAGGCTTTTTAATCAGTGGCAAAATGGCCGGTGGCCACGCATCCAGCAGCGTGACGTAATGCGCTTCGGACAAAATGGCGGCGCTGCCATCGTCTGTGTCATCATGCGCGCCATCAAAATCTTTGTAACGCCACCAGCCGCCCATCTCGCGCGTGCCTTCGCCAAAATAAGGCAAACCGCCAAAAACCCAACGCATATCGAAATGCTGAACAAAGTTGGGAATGACATTCGGAATGAACGGCATAGAGGGCAACTCATCGGGTGCGGTGGTCGCAGGCGCGGGCAGGGCAGGCATGTGCGCGGCGGACTCGCGCAACAGACCAAACGAGGCGATCAACACGGTTTGTGCGACTTGGTTTTGAATAATACGCGCCTGCATTTGCACCGCGTTTTTACCGCTGCGCAGCAGTTCGGTTTCGATCATAAACGGCTCACCGGTGGCGATCGGTCCGACAAAGGTGCAGGAGATGGACAGTAGAACGCGCTCCACCGGCACATCGCGGCGCATTGCGGCGAGCAGCATGCCTGCGATTAACCCGCCAAAGCTGGCGCGGCCTTGCGCCCAGTCATCGGGCAAGGTGTAGGTCGTATCGGCGTTGCCGTGGTAGGCTTGGCGCAAATAATGCTGTGCGTTGTTCATCCATATCCTTTTTTAATATCCAGCAAGATCAAGGGCGAATTATAGCCAATTCGATTCATTTTTAGGGCGTTGTGCGCACAAGTTCTGGGTTTTATCGCTTAAAAAGGTTAAAATGCCGGCATTCATTTTTAAATTAAGAGGAATCACATCATGTCCGCTTTATATGCCATTTCCCCGATTGACGGTCGCTACGCTGCCAAGGTCAACGCGCTGCGCCCGATTATGTCCGAGGCTGGCTTGCTGCACCATCGTGTTCAGGTCGAGGTCGCTTGGATCATTGCCTTGTCACGCGCAGGTTTTGCCGAATTGCCTGCATTCTCTGATGCGGCGGTGGCATATTTGAACAGTATTGTGACCAATTTCGGTGAAGTCGATGCACAGGCGATCAAGGACATTGAAAAAACCACCAATCACGACGTGAAAGCGGTGGAATATTACCTCAAAGACAAAATGACCGCGTTTGGCAATGAATTGAAAGCCGCCGCCGAGTTCGTGCATTTTGCCTGCACCTCGGAGGATATCAATAATACCTCGCACGGCTTGATGCTGAAAAAAGCCCGTGCGGAAGTGCTTTTGCCGCAAATGGATGCGCTGATTGCGCGATTCAAACAGCTTGCGCACGAATTGGCCGAGCAGCCGATGCTCTCGCGCACGCATGGTCAACCAGCGTCGCCCACCACGGTGGGTAAGGAAATGGCGAACATCGCCTATCGCCTGCAACGCACGCGTGACTCATTCGCCGAGGTTGCATTATTGGCGAAAATGAATGGCGCAGTTGGTAACTACAACGCGCATTTTTCCGCCTATCCGAATCACGACTGGGTGGCTTTTTCCACCGCTGTGATCGAAAACGATTTGGGTTTGACCTACAATCCGTACACCATTCAGATTGAGCCGCATGATTATATGGCGCAATATTTCGACGCATTGGCGCGGTTTAACACCATTTTGATCGACGCGAATCGCGATATCTGGGGCTATATTTCACTGGGCTTTTTCAAGCAAAAAACCAAAGCGGGCGAAATCGGCTCATCGACCATGCCGCATAAAGTCAATCCGATTGACTTTGAAAACTCGGAAGGTAATTTGGGTTTGGCCAATGCCTTGTTGCGCCATCTGTCCGAAAAACTGCCGATTTCGCGCTGGCAGCGTGATTTGACCGATTCGACCGTGCTGCGCAATATGGGCGTGGGTTTGGGTTATGCACTGATCGCGTATGATGCGTGTCTGCGCGGTTTGGGTAAACTGGAATTGAACGCGGACACATTGAACACGGATTTGGACACGACTTGGGAAGTGTTGGCCGAGCCGATTCAGACCGTGATGCGCCGCTATGGTATTGAAAATCCGTATGAGCAGCTCAAAGAGTTGACCCGTGGCAAGGGCATTACCCGCGAGGCATTGCAAGAGTTCATCCAAAATCTCGCCATTCCCGAAGACGAAAAAACGCGTTTGTTGCAATTGACACCGGCGAACTATATCGGGATCGCGGCGCAGTTGGCGCGTCAAGTATAAGTCACATACGCAGAACAAGGCGAAGAATGCTCGGAACAAATTCGGGTATAATTCGCCACTTTCAAAACGTACGCTTCGCACAATATCTTTAGGAGAGGTTATGAACACCAAGCAAAAATATCCGATGTCAATGATTGTTTTTCATGCATTGTTGGCTGTATTGATGATCGCTACCTTGGTCGTCGGCTGGATGATGGGCGATAATCGCGGCTTGATGCCGTTGCACAAATCATTGGGCGCATTGGTCTTTATTTTCGGTATTGTGCGTATTATCAATCGCATGCGCAATATGGGCAAAATTCCACCATCGGTAAATCATGGCGCTTTGCATTGGGTCGAAAAGTCCGTTCATGGCTTGTTGATGGTTGTGATGCTTGCCATGCCATTTGTCGGCTGGCTGATCAGCAATGCCAAAGGTTTCCCGGTGAGCGTGTTTGGTCTGTTTAATCTGCCTACACTGATCCAAAAAAACGAGCCGTTGGCGCATACCTTGGGTGAAATGCACGAAACAGGCGCGGCGGTTTTTGTGATTTTGCTGGTATTGCATGTGGTCGGTGCGGTATATCATAAAATCAAAACCAAAGATGATGTACTCTCGCGTATGTCACCATTTTGATGGATGCGTTGTTCTTGATTCAAAAAAAGCCACCGGATTAGGTGGCTTTTTTGTGTCTATTTGTCATTTTTTACGCTTTGCGCAAACACCACAACGAAGTAACTTCCTGCGCGCGCGCGACGTGCAGTGGGTCACTTGTATCGAAGGCTTTGCCGTGTTTCGGGCGAATATCAAGCCGCTGTACCAAGGTTAAACCATGCTGTGCGATCAATTGTGGGATTTCATCCGACTGGCGCAGTCCGAGATGCTCGGCCAAATCAGACATGATGAGCCATGCTTGACCGTGTTCGCTCAAGTGCTGTGCTACGCCGGACAAAAAGCCTTTGAGCATCGCGCCTCCCGCGTCAAATATCGCATGCTCCACTGGCGAGCTGGCTTTGGCGGGTAGCCACGGTGGGTTGCAGACGATCAAATCCGCATGGGTATTAGGCACATCAAGTGTATCGGGAAACAGGTTGGCCTTTTGTATTTGAATCTGTCGCGTGTAGCCCAATCGCTCGATATTCTCACGAGCGCAGCGCAAAGCGCGCTCATCGGTATCGGTCGCAGTGATATTGGGGATACCGCGTTTGGCTAAAATGGCCGCAATCACACCGGTTCCAGTGCCGATGTCCCACGCGGTGGTGCAGTTGGGCGGTAATTCGGCCTGAATGAGCAGCTCCAGATATTCACCGCGTATCGGTGAAAAAACGCCGTAGTGCGGGTGGATGTGTGCGTTCAACGCAGGGATCAACACGCCTTTTTTGCGCCATTCATGAGCGGCGATGAGTGCCTGCAATTGGCGCAACGACAATACGTATGGCTCGGTTTGCTCACCCAATACTTCAGCACAGGCTTGTGCGACATCGGGTGCGCGGCGTAGGTCAATCCGATGGTCGGCTTGGACTGGAATCAGGATGGCGTTCAGTATATATGCGCGCTGTGCTTGCGCCATGCGATGGCGATGAAACTGCTCCAATGGCGTTGCTGCGGGTACGACTTTTTTCGCCGACTTTTTCGGTTTGTCTATACGGCGCATGAGCGCTTGTAACAAATGCCGCGCATTTTGAAAATCACCGCGCCAAAGCAGTCCGTGACCGGCGCTGGCGAGCCGATAGGCTTGATCGGCAGGCAGGGTGTCATCGGCCAAAGTGAGGTGTTTGGGTGGCGGATGGTTGGCTTCTGAAATCCAGCGGGCTTGGTACGGCACATCGTTTTCGTGCCAATGGAGGTAGTTTGTGTGCATGAGGCACTATAACATAAAGACTACTGTAAAAGATGCGCAGAAAAAGTGATGGGGATTGTGCGTGAATCGGTTTGTTTCGCGGGCTTGCGGTGGTAGAATAATGCTTTCGATCAAATAACGGAGTGTCATTATGCCAATCACGATTGCAGTGGGGCGCGAACACTTGGAAGGCGAGCATCGGGTGGCTTTGGTGCCTGAGACGGCCAAAAAGTTTTCCGCATTGGGCGCACAATTGCGCATGGAGCAAGGGGCAGGGTTGAACAGCCACTTTGTCGATGCGGATTATCTCAATACCGAGATGACCCAAGCGCAGGCCGAGGCCTACCAAAATGCGCAAATCATCATGCGCGTGACACCGCCGACGTTAGAGGAAATCGAGCAAATGCCGCACGGCGCAGTATTGATTGGCTTGCTCAAACCATACGAGAGCAAAGAGCGCTTGGCGGCGCTGAATGCACGCCAGATTACTGCGTTTGCCTTGGAACTATTGCCACGTATTTCACGCGCGCAAAGCATGGATGCGCTGTCGTCGCAGGGTGCGTGTTCGGGGTATCAATGCGCACTGATCGGTGCGTCGCACAGCGCCAAATTTTTCCCTATGCTGACCACAGCGGCAGGCACGATTCGTCCGGCGCGCGCATTGGTGATTGGCGCGGGTGTTGCCGGTTTGCAAGCGATTGCGACCTGTAAGCGTTTGGGCGCGATGGTGGATGCGTATGATGTGCGCTCGGCGGCAAAAGAGCAGGTCGAATCACTCGGCGCGAAATTCGTCGATACCGGCGTTTCAGCGGATGGTGCGGGTGGCTATGCGCGTGAATTGACCGAAGAGGAAAAAGCCCAGCAGGCCGAACGCCTTGCCAAAGCGGTTGCAACCGCCGATGTACTCATTACCACGGCGGCGATTCCGGGTAAAAAGGCGCCGCTCATCATCACCGAAGCGATGATCGCAGGCATGAAACAAGGCGCGGTGGTGGTCGATATGGCGGCCGAATCCGGCGGTAACTGCGCGCTGACGCAGGCTGGTCAAACCATTCAAGCACACAATGCGACCATCGTCGGGCCGGTGAATTTGCCGTCGCGTATGCCGACGCATGCCTCTGAGTTATACGCCAAAAATCTGTACAACTTCTTGTCACCGTTCATCAAAGACGGCGAGTTGAATATTGATTGGCAGGACGAAGTGATTGCCGGTTCGTTGTTGTGCAAAGACGGTGCGACCGTACACACCGGCGTCAAACAAGTTTTGGGAGAATAATCATGGATGGTATGCTCGCGATTTATATTTTTATGTTGGCTGCGTTTGTCGGCTACGAAATCATCAGTAAAGTACCGGTGATTTTGCACACGCCGCTGATGTCCGGCTCCAACTTCATTCACGGCGTGGTCGTGGTTGGGGCAATGATTGCCTTGGGTCATGCGGAAACGCCGCTGGAAATGGCGATTGGCTTTTTCGCAGTCGCATTAGGCGCGGCCAATGCAGCGGGCGGCTATGTGGTAACCGAGCGAATGCTCGCCATGTTTAAGAAAAAAGAGCCGTCTGATAACAAGACAGGGGGGCAATCATGAGCATTCCGTTTTATGTACAAGCGGCATGGTTTGCCGGTGCTTTGTTGTTTATTTTTGGTTTGAAGGGCATGAGCTCGCCCACCACCGCGCGTCGCGGGATTGTTTGGGCGGGTGTGGGCATGCTGCTGGCGATTTTCGGTACGTTTTTTGTGCCGCATCTGAACAATATTGGCTTGATGTTGCTGGCCTTGGTGGTTGGCGCGTCTGCCGCATGGATTTCCGGTAAAAAAGTACAAATGACCGATATGCCGCAGATGGTGGCGATTTACAACGGTATGGGTGGTGGCGCGGCGGCGGCCATTGCCGCGATTGAGTTTGCCAAAGGCGATGTACACAGCACCGGCACACTGATTTTGGCGGTATTGGGTGCGTTGATCGGTGCGGTGTCGTTCACCGGCTCATGCGTGGCGTTTGGCAAATTGCAAGGTTTGATCAAAAAAGCGCATCGCCTGCCCGCGCAAAATACCGTGAATGTCGCTTTGGCGGTGGCGGCGATTATGCTCGGTTTTATGATGGTCGCGTTTGCACCGGCTTCTGGCTGGCTGATCGTGCTGTTTTTCATCGTCGCGCTGGTCTTGGGTGTGGTGGTGACCATGCCGATTGGCGGCGCGGATATGCCAGTGGTGATTTCACTGTTTAACGCGTTTACCGGCTTGGCAGTGGGCTTTGAGGGTTATGTCTTGGGCAATCCGGCGCTGATCATCGCGGGTATCGTGGTCGGTGCTGCGGGTACGCTGTTGACCCAATTGATGGCCAAAGCGATGAACCGTCCGCTGGCGAACATCCTGTTTACGCCGATCACCGGCGAAGCGCAGGGCGGTCAGGCGATTGCAGGTTCGATGAAGGAGCTTTCGGCGATTGATGCCGCATCATTGATGCGTTATGGCAGCAAAGTCATCATTGTGCCGGGCTATGGCATGGCGGTGGCGCATGCGCAGCACAAAGTCTGGGAAATGGCGGGCTTGCTCGAAAAAGCGGGGGTAGAAGTCAAATTCGCCATTCATCCGGTCGCAGGACGTATGCCGGGGCACATGAATGTGCTGTTGGCCGAGGCGGGTGTACCGTATGACAAGATTTTTGATCTGGAAGAAATCAACGAAGAATTCGGCCAAGCCGACGTCGCCCTGATCATCGGCGCGAACGACGTGGTGAACCCAAGCGCACGTACCGACAAATCCAGCCCGATTTACGGCATGCCGATTTTGAACGCCGATTACGCGCAAAACGTGATTGTCATCAAGCGCGGCAAAGGCACGGGCTACTCCGGTATTGAAAACGCTTTGTTCTACACCGATAACTGTCGTATGTTGTACGGTGATGCACAGCCTATGGCCGGTGAAATCATTCAGAATCTGAAAGCTTTAGAATAGAATTGCAACTGATTGATTTTAAAATAAAAATGGGTGCGGCCTGGGCGTTGTGCCCATTTTTATTTGATGCCTGACAAAATCGGGTATCATTCAGGGTCGTACTTAAAACATCAAATATCTCAAACCCAATGGATCAATAAAATGGACAAAACAGAACTCATCAAACTGGAAAACTACCTCGTGAATCAATTCGGCTCGGATTTTCGCCTCAAATTGAGCAAAGCCAAAGACAGTGCCGAAGTGTATTTGCACGACGAATTCATCGCGACGATTTATAAAGACGAGGACGACGGGGAAATTTCTTACACCTTGACGATGTCGATTTTGGACATTGATCTGGATTAAGTGATCCTGAGCCAGTAAATATGCAGGGCTTGAGCAGTTCGCCTCAAAGTCAAGGGAAAAGCACCATTTTCGGCTAAAAAAATCCCTGCTTTCATGCTACAAGTGTGCTCAAATTTTTGATATGATGCACCCATCACATCCACGCGCGAATGCTTGAAAAACCCCTGATTGGATGTAGGGAACCGTGTGAAAATCACGGACTGTGGCGCAACTGTGAGGCACTGCTCGAGCGTTCCAAGTGCTAAAGTCAGATACCTACCGCGACGTGCTGATGTGCAGGCTTTCGAACCAAAAGCAGGCACATACCTTGAGTGAATCAATGTCTGTCATCTGCGTGCTTTCGTACAGCTTCGTGCGAGCATGTGAGCAGTCCTTGCATTCGCTGTATCCGTTACGCCATGCGCTTATAGGATTTAAAAGCTTTTATTTAACCGACGATTACAATTAATTTATAAAGGTTCACGCCCTATGAACACAGACAATATCCTGGTCACCAAACGAGACGGTCGCCAAGAACCCATTGATTTAGATAAAATCCACCGCGTCATTACTTGGGCGGCAGAAGGGCTGAACAACGTTTCGGTCTCGCAAGTGGAGCTCAAATCACGCATTCAGTTCTACAACGGCATTCGTACACAGGATATTCACGAAACCATCATCAAGGCTGCGGCGGATTTGATTTCGCCCGAATACCCGGATTATCAATACTTAGCAGCGCGTTTGGCGATTTTCCATTTGCGCAAAATCGCCTACGGTCAGTACGAGCCTCCGTCGCTATTCGATCATGTCAGCAAATTGACCCAAATGGGCAAATACGACGCGCATATTTTGGCGGACTACACACCGGAGGAGTTCGCCGAGTTAGATGCCGAGATTCAACACGAGCGTGATTTGAACTTTGCCTATGCGGCAGTGAAACAGCTCGAAGGTAAATACCTGTTGCAAGACCGCGTGACCAAGAGAGTCTACGAAAGTCCGCAATTTTTATACATGTTGGTGGCCATGTGCCTGTTTGCCAACTACCCGAAAGCGACGCGCCTGGACTACGCCAAGCGTTTTTACAACGCGGTTTCAACCTTCAAAATTTCCTTGCCGACGCCGATTATGTCCGGCGTGCGCACACCATCGCGTCAATTCAGCTCCTGCGTATTGATCGAATGTGATGACAGTTTGGACTCGATTAACGCGACTACCAGCGCGATTGTCAAATACGTGTCGCAACGCGCCGGTATCGGTATCAATGCCGGTCGCATTCGCGCACTCGGCAGCCCGATTCGCAGTGGCGAGGCACAGCACACCGGCTGTATTCCGTTCTACAAACTGTTCCAAACGGCGGTTAAATGCTGTTCGCAAGGCGGCGTGCGCGGTGGTGCGGCCACTTTGTTCTATCCGCTGTGGCATCTGGAAGTCGAATCGCTGCTGGTGCTGAAAAACAACCGAGGCGTAGAAGAAAATCGCGTGCGCCATATGGACTACGGCGTACAGTTGAACAAAACCATGTACCAACGTCTGATCAAAAACCAGGACATCACACTGTTTTCACCGCACGATGTGCCGGACTTGTACGAAGCATTCTTTGCCGATCAGGACGAATTCGAGCGCCTGTATGAGCAATACGAGCAGGACGAAACCATTCGTAAACAACGCATTCCAGCGGTTGATCTATTCGGCCTGATGATGCAAGAGCGCGCCGGTACAGGTCGCGTGTACATCCAAAACGTCGATCACTGCAACACCCACAGCCCGTTCAATCCGAAACTCGCACCGGTGCGTCAGTCGAATTTGTGCTTGGAAATCGCTTTGCCAACCAAGCCGCTGAATGACATCAATGACGAAGAGGGCGAAATCGCGCTGTGTACTTTGTCCGCGTTCAACTTGGGTGCGTTGGAAAATCTGGACGAGCTGGAAAACTTGGCCGATTTGATCATTCGTGCGCTGGACGCTTTACTGGATTACCAAGACTACCCAATCAAAGCAGCCTATATCGCCAGCATGAAGCGTCGTTCGCTCGGCGTGGGTGTGATTAACTTTGCCTACTATTTGGCGAAAAATGACGTGCGCTACTCGGATGATTCCGCGCTGGGCTTGACCCACCGCACATTTGAAGCCATTCAATACTACTTGCTCAAAGCCTCCAATCAGCTGGCGCGTGAGCAGGGCGCATGCGGAGCATTCAGCGAAACCACCTATGCGCAAGGCATTCTGCCGATTGACAGCTACAAAAAAGACGTCGATGGCATTTGCGCCGAGCCGCTGCACTACGACTGGGAAGGTTTGCGTCAAGCCATCGTCAAAGACGGTTTGCGCAACAGCACCGTGACCGCATTGATGCCGTCTGAGACCTCCAGCCAGATTGCCAATGCGACCAACGGCATTGAGCCGCCGCGTGGTTTGGTGACCGTCAAAGCTTCGAAAGACGGTGTGCTCAAGCAAGTCGTACCGGATTACGAGCAACTCAAATCCAAATATGAATTGCTCTGGCAAATGCCGAACAATCAGGGCTATCTGAAGTTGGTAGCGGTGATGCAAAAATTCGTCGATCAGTCGATTTCTGCGAATACCAACTACGATCCGCAGCGTTTCGAAGATGGCCGCGTGCCGATGAAACAATTGCTAACCGATCTGCTGATGGCCTACAAATACGGTTTGAAAACTTTGTACTATCACAACACCCGTGATGGTGCGGATGATGCGCAATTTGATGTTCAAGTCGCGGACGATGACTGTGCATCAGGCGCTTGTAAAATCTAATGTTTTGGTTTAAATATAGAATATAGCCTGTTGATTTAAAAATAATTTATTGCGAAGTATAAAATGAGTAACGTTCACCTGAGTCACCCCTACAGTACGTTTTGTCAAACGCCGAATAACCAAATCGCAGAACCGATGTTTTTCGGGCAAAACGTTAATGTGGCGCGCTATGACCAGCAAAGGCACGTTGTTTTTGAGAAGTTGATCGAAAAACAATTGTCCTTTTTCTGGCGACCGGAGGAGGTGGATGTCTCGCGTGATCGCGCGGACTATCAAGCACTGCCGGAACATGAGAAACACATTTTCATCAGTAACTTGAAATACCAAACCTTGCTTGATTCGATTCAGGGGCGCAGTCCGAACGTCGCGCTGCTGCCTCTGGTGTCTTTGCCTGAGGTGGAAACTTGGATTGAAACTTGGTCGTTTTCAGAGACGGTGCATTCACGTTCGTACACCCACATCATTCGCAACATCGTGACCGATCCATCGGTGATTTTTGACGACATTGTGCGCAATGAGCATATCATCGAACGTGCGAAGGAAATTTCGCATTATTACGATGATCTGATTCATGCGACGCAGGTTTATCAAATGTTCGGTGAAGGCACGTATCACATGAATGGCCGTGATTACACCGTGTCGTTGCGCGATCTGAAAAAGAAACTGTACTTGTGCATGATGTGCGTGAATGCGCTTGAAGCGATTCGTTTCTACGTCAGCTTTGCCTGCTCATTTGCCTTTGCCGAGCGTGAATTGATGGAAGGCAATGCGAAAATCATCAAGCTGATTGCGCGTGACGAAGCCCTGCATTTGACCGGCACACAACATATTTTGAATCTGATGCGCAGCGGTCAGGATGACCCGGAGATGGTTGAAATCGCCCGTGAATGCGAGCAGGAGTGCTTTGATCTGTTCAAACGCGCTGCCGAGCAGGAGAAAAACTGGGCCGAATATTTATTCAAAGACGGCTCGATGATTGGCCTGAACAAAGATATTTTGGCGCAGTACGTCGAATACATCACCAATCTGCGCATGAGTGCGGTTGGCCTCACGCCTGCTTTTGTCCATGCGACGCAAAACCCGATTCCGTGGATCAACGCATGGCTGTCTTCGGATAACGTGCAAGTCGCCCCGCAAGAAGTCGAGGTCAGCTCCTATTTGGTGGGTCAAATCAACGCCGAAATCAATTCCAGCGATCTGAGCGACTTCGAGCTGTAATTCGCTTAAAATCACAGCAGGCGCATCGCTCGGGGTTTTTCCTTTGGGTTGTGCGCCTGAATTTTTTCTAAGCGTCCAATCCCAATATCTCCCATGCGTATCACCACCCACGACTACTCGTTTGAACTCAAAGAAGGCGAAAGCCTGCTGGATGCACTCGCGCGCACCGGCCATGAGGTCGAGTATCAATGCCGTGCGGGTTACTGCGGTAGTTGTCGGGTGAAACTGCTCTCCGGCTCGGTCGATTACGCCGACCTGCCGCTGGCCTTCATCGGCTATGATGAGGTATTACCGTGCTGTTGTACGGTGAAATCAGACCTCACGCTGGATGTGCGGCGTACCGTCACATTACAACATGAGCAGGGCGATTTGTTTGAGCCGGATTTGTTTTGATTAAGCGGTATTTCAGTCTTGGACAGAACGCATATGTAAAATAGACCTAATCCAATAAATCCATAGTGCAAATAAAGGCCGCCTAAAGATTTCAGACGGCCTTTATTTGCATTTTTAAAACAAAAAAATGTAATTTATAGAAATCACAAAATTATATTGCAAGAATAAGCATATCAGCTTATGATATGGGAAATTTTATGTGATTTAAAAAAATCACAAAAGGAATTATTTATGGAAAAGCTGGAAAAATTGGTTCGATTTGCCAGCGGCTCGCCTCAATTCCGAGTGGTAGAGTCGCCCGATCAGCAGGCGCCTCGTTATGTCTGGTATGCGCAGCATCATCTGAATGCCGATTTATCTGGCATCGAGCCTGTCTATACGGATATCAAAACCGTAGCCACTTGGAATAAGGTTTGTACGCTGGCGGCGGGGGATCTCGTGTTCAGCCTGATTTCCGGCACTGCGGCAATAGTGAGCCGCCATCATCAAGATTATATCCAAACGCAAAACTACATCAAGCTCACCCCCGGCAAGCAGCTGGATAAGCAATTTTTGCTGTATCTGCTCAATGAGGACCAGCACATTAAAAGGCAATGGGCGGCGGGCTTGCAAGGTTCCAGCGTGCTGAAATACACCTTGGCGCAACTGAAGAATCTGCAAATCAACGCCTTGCCGCCATTGGAAAAACAAAAAATCATCGGTCAGGTGTACATCATGCAGCTGCGGTTGCAGGCATTGAAAAACCGAGTGGCGACGCAAGAAACCAAAATCACATTAGGGCTAATTGAAAGGGTGGTGAATTATGAATGAACAGCAATTTGAATCCGAGCTGATCCAATATTTGAGCAGCGGGGTGATTAGCCATCGTAATCATCATGCAACAGGCGGCCACGCTGTAGCCGAACAGGCGGCGGATTATATCTATACCACCAAACGCTGGCGCCATCATCCCGAAATCAAAACCACCGATGATTTGTGGGCGAATTTCAAAGCCATTTTGGAACAACACAATCAAAATACGTTGGATTATCCTTTGAGCGTGGTGGAATTCAACCAAGTGAAAAAGATTATTTCCGAGCTGCACACGCCCTATCTGGCGGGGCAATTTCTCTACGGCTTAAACGGCGTGTCACAAATTGAAATCGATCTGGACGATGGCCGCCATGTGTTTCTTACCGTGTTCGACCAAAAGCAAGTCGGCGCGGGTGACACTGTTTATCAGGTGGTCAACCAAATCCGCCGCCCGGCCAAAATCATTGGTAAGCAAAACCGCATTTTCGACACCACCTTGCTGATTAACGGGCTGCCGGTGATTCAGATTGAAGAGAAGCGCGACACCCGCGATGTGAACGAGGCACTCAACCAGATGCACCAATACATCGATGAAAACCAGTATCGCGACATCTTTTCCACCTTGCAAATCCTGGTGGCCATCACGCCCAACAACGTCAAGTACATGGCTAACACCACTGCCGACAAATTCAACAAAGACTTCGCCTTCAATTGGCAAAACCGCGACAACGCCATTGTGCGCGACTGGAAAACCTTTGCCGATGCCATGTTGAGCATCCCGATGGCACACCAAATGGCCACTAATTACATGATTTTGGATGGCACCAAAAACAAGCAGGCGCTCAAAGTGATGCGTCCGTATCAAGTGTATGCCACCCAAAACATCATCAGCCGTCTGAAACAGGTTGACTTTGAATTCGGCAGCAACAAAGTGGGCTATATTTGGCACACCACCGGCTCGGGCAAAACCATCACCAGCTTCAAAACCGCTTGGCTCGCCAGCCGCATGCCACATGTCGACAAAGTGGTATTTGTGGTGGATCGGATCGCGCTCACCCGCCAAACCAGCGAAAACTACCAAGCCTACGATCCTGATGGCGATATTGCCGATGTCGCCCAAAGCGGCGTGGTGAAGAGCACGCACACCACCACCGATTTAAGCCGCAAACTGAAAAGCCGTGGCAACGACATTATCGTTACTTCGGTGCAAAAGCTGGACACTTTAATCAAGCGCAAGTATTTTCAGGCACCCGATAAAAACATCGTCTTTATTGTAGATGAAGCCCACCGCTCCACCGGCGGCGACAGTTTCAAGGCCATTCAGGCAGCCTTCAAACGCGCTGCCTGGATAGGCTACACCGGCACGCCTATGTTTGACGACACCACCACCGGCCTACGCACCGAAGATATTTTCGGCCCGCTGCTGCACGCCTACACCATCCGCGAAGCCATTGCCGACCGCAATGTGCTCGGTTTTAAGGTGGATTTTGAAACTACCATCGACGAAGAGCAGATGAAAACCCAATACCTGCCTGCTTTTTATCGTGAACGTTATCCGAATTGGACGGAAGAACAAATCCGCCAAAAAATCGACAACCTCACCCAAGAAGACATGGATGATGCCGTGGAACCGAGCTTCTACGATGAAAACATCGAGCATGTGCGCCTAGTGGTGGCCGATATTTTCAAAAACTGGCGCAACCGCTCCAATGACGGCAAATACAACGCCCTGTTCACCACCCATGTGGGCGGCGGCAAGGCCAGCACACCGATGGCGATGATGTATTTCCGCGAATTCCAGCGCGTCAATCAAGAGCGCAAAGCCGCAGGTTTGCCCACCCTCAAAGTTGCCGTTACTTTCAGCGACAACGGCAGCAATAACGACGGCATGTTGGCGAATAATCAAGGGTTGCACTACGCCATGCAAGAATATAATCACGCATTTGGCACCCAATTCGGCATGGATGATGTAATAGGCTACACCCAAGATGTCACCAGCCGTCTGAACAAATCCGCCGCTGATAAAAACTTTCTTGACTTGGTGATTGTGGTCGACCAGTTGCTCACCGGTTTCGATGCGCCCGAGTTAAATACGCTTTATGTGGACCGCACCTTGAAAGGTGCCGGGCTGATACAGGCTTATTCGCGCACCAACCGTATTGCCGACATGAAAGAAAAGCCGTGGGGACGCATCGTCAATTACCGCTGGCCGGCGCAAAACGAAAAGCTGATGAATAATGCCCTTGCCATCTATGCCAACATAAAGTCAGCGGATTTAAGAGATAAACCGATTGAGGATGGTGGCGAAAACGTATTAGCCAAACCATTTAAAGATATGCTTGCCGAAGTCAAGGCGGTTGTCGCAAAATTGGACGTATTGACCAAAGGCTTTCAAGAATTACCTCCTTCTGAAAAAGATAAAGATCATATGGTGGATTTACTACGCGCCTATAACAATGGTATGTCTAAACTTAAACAATATAATCCAGAGGAGAATGAGGATGAATCAGGCTTTGATTATGATAAGCCTGAGGTATTATTAGCACAATTAGGCATGAGTACCGAGCAGGAAACCATGCTCACCACCGTGCTGGCGAACGAGCTAAAAGCACACCTGGCCGCCACCCAAAAAATCCCGCTGCGCCAAATCGAATTGCGCATGACCCATGTCAAAGACGTGAAAATCGACTACGACTACCTCACCGAACTGGTAACGCGCCTGCTGAACGAAGTACACGAGCAAAAAATGGAAGCCGCCGCCCAAACCCGTGAAGACATCAACCGCTTTGCCAGCGGGCTGGAAGACCGCAGCTATGCCAAAGAAATCACCAATGCCGCCACCGCCATCTATAACGGCAGCTATCAGGCAGAGCACTACCCGGTTGAAAACTTGACCGAAAGCAACAGCATTATTCAGGCAGCCAATAATGTCATACTCGACCATATCCTGATTGATTTTAGGGTGAAATGGGGTATTACCGACATCATCAACAGCACCCAAATGCGCGAAATGTTTTCCCGCCACCAATACGGCATGCAAGATTTGGACAACACCGGTCAACTGCGCGACCTGATCACCGAAGCCGGCAAAAACTACCGCATACTGGCGCGCGAGCCGGAAATCCGCGATTTAAACAAAATCCGCTACCGCAACGACTTGCGTCAGGCTATCTACCGACTGGCTGACCAAATGGCAGAAAACCAATGAGGAGCAAGCCATGAATGAAATACAGTTTCTGATTTATGATGAGGGCGGGCAGACGGAGGTATTGGTTCAAGATGAAACCCTTTGGGCGACCCAAAAAAGTATTGCCGAATTGTTTTCTGTCAGCGTGCCGACCATTAACGAACACTTGAAAAATATCTTTGAAAGTGGCGAGTTAGAACAAAATCCAACTATTCGGAAATTCCGAATAGTTCGTCAAGAAGGCAGCAGACAGGTTACGCGGGAAATTGAACACTACAACCTTGATGCCATTATTTCCGTCGGCTACCGCGTTAATTCCCAAAAAGCCACCAAATTTCGCATTTGGGCAACCAGCATTTTAAAAGACTATATCCAAAAAGGCTTTGTAATTGATGCCGAAAGGATGAAGCGGGGAGAAAATGCTTTTGGCAAAGACTATTTCCGCGACTTGCTGGAAACCGTCCGCTCCATTCGAGCCAGCGAACGCCGTATTTGGCAGCAGATCACCGATGTTTTTGCCGAAATTTCTTATGATTACGACAAAAACGCAAGCATTACCCAAGAATTTTACGCAACCGTGCAAAATAAATTCCATTACGCTATTACGGGGCAAACCGCAGCAGAGATTGTTTACACCCACGCCGATCAGTCAAAAAACCACATGGGGCTGACCACATGGAAAAATGCCCCCGACGGGCGGATTCTGCAATCGGATGTGGTCGTAGCCAAAAACTACCTTTCAGAGCTAGAAATTAAAAAACTGGAACGCAGCGTATCCGCCTATTTCGATTACGTAGAGCGCCTGCTGGAAGACGAACATCTATTGGGGATGCAGGATTTTGCCAAAAGCATTGATGATTTCTTAGCCTTTAACCGCTACGACATCCTGCCGCACAAAGGCAAAATCAGCCAAAAGCAAGCAGCACAAAGAGCGGTGGGAGAATATCAGGCATTCAATAAACAGCAAAAAATCACCTCAGATTTTGATAAAGCGGTGAAACGCATTCAAGGAGAAAAAAGTGGAAAAAAATAAGCGGCAAGTGCCGAGATTACGCTTCCCCGGCTTCAATGACGCTTGGGAACAGCGAAAGCTGGGGGAGCTAGCTGATATTGTTCGTGGCGCAAGCCCTCGTCCTATTCAAGATGTAAAATGGTTTGATAATGATTCAGATGTTGGCTGGTTACGAATTTCAGATGTCACTGAGCAAGATGGACGAATAAAATATTTAGCACAGCGTATTTCAAAATTAGGGCAAGAGAAAACCAGAGTTCTGGTTGAACCACATTTGCTTTTAAGTATTGCTGCTACTGTCGGCAAGCCAGTAGTGAATTACGTCAAGACAGGCGTGCATGACGGCTTTTTGATATTTCTAAATCCTAAGTTTGAACAAGAATTCATGTTTCAATGGTTAGATGCGTTTAGAGAAAATTGGAAAAAATATGGGCAGCCAGGAAGCCAAGTCAATTTGAATTCTGATTTGGTGAGAAATCAAGATATTTATATTCCAAGTCCACAAGAACAAACCGCCATCGGCAACTTCTTCAGGCAGCTGGATGCGGCTATCGCTTCTCATCAGCGTAAGTTGGAGAGGGTAAAGGAATTAAAGAAAAGTTTACTGCAAAAAATGTTTCCCAAGGATGGAGAGGCATTTCCGGAGCTTAGATTCCCGAATTTTACTGATGCTTGGGAACAGCGAAAGCTGGGGGAAGTGGCAGAAAGAGTTACTAGAAAAAATACTGAAATGATAAGTAAATTGCCATTAACAATTTCTGCACAGTATGGACTTATTGCACAAACAGAATTTTTTGATAAGCAAATTGCAAGTAAAAATATTAGTGGATATTACTTAATTAAAAATGGCGAGTTTGCTTATAACAAAAGTTATTCTAATGGCTATCCTTGGGGAGCTGTTAAGCGATTGAATAATTATGATTATGGTGTTTTATCAACACTTTATATTGTTTTTAAACCAACTAACATTAATTCTCAATTTTTAGTTTCTTATTACGACACAAACTACTGGCATAACCAAGTGGCAAGCATTGCGGTTGAGGGTGCAAGAAATCATGGACTTTTAAATATTTCAGCTTCAGAGTTTTTTACAACAACGCTAGCAATACCAAAATCAATCCAAGAACAAACCGCCATCGGCGACTTCTTCCGCCAGCTGGACGCGGCTATCGCTTCTCATCAACGTAAACTCGAACATATGCAAGCCCTAAAAAAGGGTTTATTGCAACAAATGTTTGTATAAACAACCAATTACACAAGAGAATTCACCATGAACAATAATTTACAAACTATTACCGCCAAGCTATGGGCCATGGCCAATGAATTGCGCGGCAATATGGACGCCTCGGAATACAAAAACTATATTTTGGCCTTTATGTTTTACCGCTATTTATCCGAACGGCAAGAAGCCTACCTGCTGGGTGGCGATGTGCTGGATTTGATGGAGGGACAATCGCTGAATGAAGCCTATAAAGCACAGGCATCAGGCGATGATCTGGACGATTACTTGCAGGATATTTCCGCCACTTTGGGCTATGCCATCAATCCGGAAAACACCTGGGCATCGTTGATTGAGAAAATCGATAACAATCAGGTAGTTCCAAGCGATTACCAAACCCTATTCGACAGCTTCAATAAAAACGCCGAGCTAAATAAAGAAGCCTATCAGGATTTCAGCGGCCTGTTTAACGACATCAATTTGGGCGATTCCCGCTTAGGCAATTCCACCATCGCCCGCGCCAAAGCATTGAATGGTATTGCAAAATTGGTGGATAGCGTGCAATACAAGGGAGATGACGGCAAAGATATTCTCGGTGAAATTTATGAATACCTCATCGGCCAGTTTGCCGCATCAGCGGGTAAAAAAGGGGGGGAATTCTATACCCCACACCAAGTGAGCAAAATTTTGGCGAAGCTGGTTACCCACAATGTAGCCCCATCCAAACAGGCTTTTGCGGTATACGATCCGGCCATGGGCTCAGGCTCGCTGCTGCTGACTGTGCGCGGTGAGTTGCCCGGTGGCGAAAAAGAAGGCGCTATCAAGTTTTACGGGCAGGAGTTGAATACCACCACTTACAACCTAGCACGGATGAATTTGATGATGCACGGGGTGAATTATCACAATATGACCCTGCACAATGCCGATACCCTGGAGAGCGATTGGCCGGACGGGCCGGACGATAAAGGTGTGGATCAGCCGCGCGCTTTCGATGCCGTGGTGGCCAATCCGCCCTATTCGGCCAAATGGGATAATGCCGACACCAAATTAAAAGATCCCCGTTTTAGCCCCTACGGCAAGCTGGCACCTTCATCCAAGGCCGATTATGCCTTCATTCTACACAGCATCTACCATCTGAACGACAACGGCACCATGGCCATTGTGCTGCCGCACGGCGTATTGTTCCGTGGCGCAGCGGAGGGACATATCCGCCAAACCGTGATTGAAAAAAATTACCTTGATACGGTGATTGGCTTGCCTGCCAATCTGTTTTACGGCACGGGCATTCCCACCACCATCTTAGTGTTCAAGAAAAACCGTCAAAACAAGGATATTTTATTTATCGACGCCAGCCATGATTTTGAAAAAGACAAAAATCAAAATAAGTTAAACGATGCGCATATCGAAAAAATTATTTCCGCCTATAAGGCACGGCAAGATATTGAAAAATATGCTCATGTTGCCTCGATTGAAGAAATCAGGGAAAACGACTTCAACTTGAATATCCCTCGCTATGTGGATACCTTTGAAGAAGAAGAGCAAATTGATCTGAATCTGGTTTTGCAGCAGCTGGCCGAAGACAACCGCGAAATTGCCAAGCTGGAGCAAGAAATTCACGAACAATTGAGATTATTAGGTGTGAAAATTTAAAATTTAGTGGTCAAACAGCCATTGCGGGACGCAGTCGCAATGGCTGTTTGATTTTTAAGCCTTACGTTGATGAGAAGCGATAGCCGCGTCCAACTGCTTGAAGAAGTTGCCGATGGCGGTTTGTTCCTCAATTTGTTTGGGTACAGTTCTTTCAATATCTAAAAATTCAGACTTTTTCAAAACCCGATTTCTCCCTGCGCCACCTGGTGAAGCAAGCATCAAATCACTTTTAAATTTTTTGTCATATATTAAATTCTTAAAGAAAGTAGGCGAGTATTGGCTTTTGAATTTATATTGAGGAAATCTGTGTGAAACCAGCTTTCCATCATCTTCGGCATCGGTTACTGCCAATGCCAATTCCCAAGCAAATGTTATGTTAATAATTAAATTATCCGTTTCTACCTTGAACATAGTATCAACTGCCAACCCTGAGCCTGCCTCTACCTGCTCATGAAATGTGCCTTTGCCGTGACTTCTTATACCTAAACGAATATATGAGCTTGAGGGCTTCGGAACTGGAATTTGATTTATTTCTAGAATTTCTCCCAGCTTTCGCTGTTCCCAAGCGTGTGTGAAATAGCTTCCTAAATTTGAACGATAAAAGACACACGCTTGGGAACAGCGAAAGCTGGGGGAATGCGTAAAATTTAAGATAACTAATTCATTTTCTAGAGAGAATTTAAACTATGAAAATGGCAAAGTTAGAAATATTCATTACGGTGATATTCATACAAAATTTCAAGCATTATTTGATATAGCTAAGGAGAAAGTTCCGTTTATAAATAGTGCAATGAATATAGATAAAATTTCAGAAGATTTTTATTGCAAAGAGGGAGATTTAGTTTTTGCAGATGCTTCAGAAGATTTGAAAGATGTTGGGAAAAGTATTGAAATTATTAACTTAAATAATGAAAAAGTGCTTTCGGGATTACACACTTTGCTGGCAAGACCCAGCGAAAAAAAATTTTCAAAAGGGTTTAACGGTTATTTATTTCAGTCTAGTAATGTTCGCCTGCAAATCCAAAAACAAGCACAAGGCTCAAAAGTGCTGAGTATAAATACTGGGCGACTATCCTCTGTTGTTTTGTCATTTCCAGCATTAGAAGAACAAACCGCCATCGGCGACTTTTTCAGACAGCTGGACGCGGCTATCGCTTCTCATCAACGTAAGCCGGTGCTTCAAAAAGCGTCAAAAATAAAACAAGCGGACACGATATCCGCCTGTTTTTGGTTAGCAAAGTCCAGCCAAATGCCGCATCACAATATCGGTATCTTGATTTTCAAGTTCTTGAATAATATGAATATAAGTGTGCTGCGTGGTGGTCATGCTCGAATGCCCGAGCCTTCTCGCCACGCTGGCAATCGATACCCCGGCAAAAAGCAATAAAGAGGCATGGGTGTGGCGCAAGCCGTGGATGGTGATGGCGGAAACATTGGCTTTGTGGCACAAGCGCGCCAAGATGCCGTTGATGGTGGAGTTGTAAATTGGGTTTGGATGATGGAATACCGGCTGCTCCGGCGGCAGGTTTTTCACCAGTTGCGAAAACTGAATCACGGTTTGCCAATCAATCTGGATTTTGCGCACCGAAGAGCGATTTTTGGTGGGGGAAAAGCCACCTTTTTCCTTGTAATTCCATGTTTTGTTGACTTGCAGGGTTTGGTGGGCAAAATCAAAATCGGCCGGTGTCACCGCCAAGGCTTCGGAAAAGCGCATGCCGGTTTTGGCCACCAGTAGGATAAACCAGTCCCAATTCAGGGTTGGCGATAAATTCAGGCTATTCAGCAAAGCCTGCAATTCAAACTGATTGAGGTATTTGATTTTTTTGCCTCTCGGCGTTTTACCTTTGATAATGGCTTTGCGACTCGGATCACTATCAAGCAAGCCGTCATCCACCGCATCTAGAATGGCGCCTTTGAGCTGATGATGAAAATCCAGCGTGGTTTGTCGTTCATGCGTTTGCGCATAATCATTGAGCAATTTCTGATAGGCAATCCGGGTAATTTCACCAATGTGTAAGCTGGGCGCAAGGGTTTTAATCCAGTGCTGTGTGGAGCGGTATTTTTTCATCGTAACCAGACGGATTGCACCTTCTTTATAGGTGGCGACCCAGTCGTTGAAATAATCGGAAAAAAGAGGAGAAGCAGATGTTGATGGTTTCATCATAAAGTCCTTTTGGGTTTACGCCTCTTATTAAGGCAATAAATTATAAAAAGATTTTTCTGCTTTTCTGTAAATATGTTAAAAAATCAGTGGTGTTTTTTGAAATAAAGTGTCTGCTTTGTCAATGCTTGATGAAGACGTTTATCCGTATTCAGAAGGTTCGCATCCATAAATCAGAGAAACAACAAGACCTTATCGTTCCTCGAAAACCAAACCATTGCCGCCGATAGCGTGGTGTATAACGAAATCCAAAATATCGTTGAAAAAACACGCTGTTGATTGGAGCCAAAGAGATGAAAATTAAAATCACCTTGGATCACACAACCCGCACTGCCACGCTGGCCGACAATCCCGCCCACTGCAGCCTAATGGCGCAACTGCCGCTCACTCTGCCGTTGGAAGACTACGCCGTCTGCGAAAAATCGCGTATCCAGCATTCAAACTCGACACCACTAGCGCCCCCGAGCGTTATCAAGGCAAGGAGGGCGATATCACCTATTACGCGCAGTGGGATAATCTGGCGCTGTTTTATCGGGATGACTTGAACGACGCGGCCGATCTACTGTATCTGGCGGTTTGACGGTGATTGCAGCACACTGGCGGCCGCTCGGAATATCACCATAGAAAAATTTGTCCGATAAGCTCGAAGCGCTTTTCACAGTCCGTTTGAAATAGGTGCTGAAGATAAAGTTGCAATAAAGTTGATTGGATGAAGGCTAGCCTTTGCAAGTCACCGCGCACTGGATAGGGCAGCGATTGAAGCGGGCGTATTTGTCCTAAACGCCGTGGCGGATATCTGTGAAATGAGTGGTTTTATCCGCCGGATAGGTGGGTTTTTAAACCTGATTCTTATATAATTATGGCTTTCAATCCGTCTCAATTATCGTATGCCACGAATCTTGGCGCGTAATATCCAATGACATATTGGGTTGGGCACGACTGACCGACATTCAGACAGTTTTTTATGAATACAAAACCCATCATCATAGGCGTCGCCGGCGGCTCCGGCTCCGGTAAAACCACGGTTTCGCGTGCTCTGTACGAGCATTTCAGTGGTTACCCCATCACCATTATTGAGCAGGATTATTATTACAAAGACCAGTCGGATTTATCTCCGGCGGAACGTCGTTTGCAAAACTACGATCATCCGTTTTCGTTTGATAATGAATTGATGTATGCGCAATTGAGTGCCTTGCTCCGACGCGAAGCGGTGGAGCTGCCGCAATACGACTATGCTGCCGATAACCGCGCGACACATACCAAGCACCAAGCGCCAGTGGATGTGATTATCCTCGAAGGCATTTTGGCGCTGTATGATGAAAAAATCCGTAATCTGATGGACATCAAATTATTCGTCGATACCGATTCGGATTTGCGCTTTATTCGGCGGATGCAGCGCGATTGTCTGGAGCGTGGGCGCTCGATGGAGTCGGTGGTGGAGCAGTACACGGGGCAGGTTCGACCGATGCACAATCAGTTTGTTGAGCCGACCAAACGCTATGCCAACATCATCATTCCGAGTGATGAGCGCAACAATGTGGCGGTGGATGTGTTGATCGCTAAAATCAGTCTGATTTTGCAACAGCGCATTGCGCAAAAGTGATTGCAACTGTGTAGGTTTTAACCGCCCGTCATAGACATAAAACGCACGATTTTTTCAGGTTTTTCTTTGAATTCGTGCTTTTCCGGTTTGAGTTCAATCGCTTGGCGAATGGCGTTTTGGAGTTCTTCGTCCGAGCAGCCGGCGCGAAGCAGCGGACGCAGTTCAAATTTTTCTTCCTGCCCCAAACACATATACAAAGTACCATCAACCGCCATGCGAATGCGGTTGCAGGTGTCACAAAAGTGTTGGGAAATCGGCGTGATCAGGCCGATGGTGCAGCGTCCGTCGGCAGTCTGCCAATAACGCGCCGGGCCGCCGCCCAAAGTTTTATCCAGCGGTATGAGCTGATGTTTGTGTTTGAGTGTGTTGAGTATCGGCTGCGCGCTGGCGTAGCCCATGCTGCGAGCGGACGAACCCATCGGCATGTTTTCGATGAGCCGCAGGGTAAAGCCGTTTTCGATGCAGTATTCAAGCATTTCACCGACATCTTGCTCATTCACGCCTTGCAGCAGCACCATATTCAGCTTGATTTGCTCGAATCCCGCACCTTTGGCCATGCGCAGGCCGTGGAGTACTTTGGGCAGGCTGTCGTTGCCGGTGATTTCACGCACACATTCGCCGCGCAGTGAATCGAGGCTGACATTGATGCGGTTCAAGCCCGCGCGCCGCAGTTCATAGGCATGAATCGCCAGTCGCGTGGCGTTGGTCGAGAGCGATAGATCGTCAATGCCGTCAATCGCGCTGATCTGACGCACCAGTGGTACGAGGTCCTTGCGCAGCAGCGGCTCGCCGCCGGTCAGACGAATGCGGCGTGTGCCCAGTTGCGCAAACGCATGGACCACGCGGGTGATTTCCTCGATACTGAGCCATGACTCGGGAATCTCGAAGCCACGAAAACCTTTCGGGATGCAATAGGCGCAACGCAAATCGCAGCGATCTGTCACGGAGATGCGCAGATAGTCGATGGTGCGGCCGAAGCGGTCTTGTAGCATGACGATAGTCCTATGGTGTCTCGTTATGTCCTGTATTGTATGATTGACGCGCTGCGATGACACTACGTCCAATGGTGGATGCCCGATGCGCATTGGTTGAGGGTATACTGCGGTGCATTATAAAAGAGTTTTTTAAAGTTGACCGATGAATGCTGCTGAACACGAGCGAAAACCGCTCACAATGGATTTAAATGACTTGGATGATGCGCAACTGGCGCGCTATTCGCGTCATATTTTGCTTGATGCAATTGACCTTGAAGGGCAGGCGCGTTTGCTCGCCAGTCATATATTGGTTGTCGGCTGCGGTGGGCTTGGCTCCGCGGCGATTCCGTATTTGGCCGCCAGTGGCGTGGGGCGATTGACTCTGATTGATGCGGACGTGATTGAACTGTCGAATTTGCAACGGCAAGTGAGCTACCAAATGGCGGATTTGGGCGAGCCGAAAAGCATGGTCATGGCGACGCGGATTGCGCAGCTTAATCCCGACATTCAGGTGCGGGTGGTGAATGAGCGCGTGGCTCTGGCGGATTTGATAACGCTGTGTGCGGACCATTCGGTAAATGTGATTTTGGACTGCACGGATAATTTTGCTACGCGTCATGCGATCAACCGAGCGGCGGTTCAGTCGCGCATTCCGCTGGTGTCCGGCGCGGCGGTGCGCTTTGAGGGGCAAATCGCACTGTATGATCCGTGCAGGGTGGATGCTCCGTGCTACGCCTGTGTATTTCCTGAAACCACCGAGCAGGTCAATGACGGTGCATGCGCGACGCTCGGGGTATTTTCACCGCTGGTGGGCGTCATTGGCGCGATGCAGGCGAGTTTGGCGCTGCGCGTGCTTTTGGGCTTGGCCGATGCCGCCATCGGGCAATTGCAGACTTTTGATGCGCTCAATGGCGAATGGCTCAATTTTGGCTTGAGCAAAAATTCCGATTGTCCGGTATGCGCCGCACACACCCAGCAGGATTAGGAAAGTTAGGCCTTTTTCGGTCGAAAGGCTTTCGATACCGCTTCGTGCGTGTCGATGTAGCTTCCACCCATCAGTTCGATGCAGTAGGGAATAGCGGAAAAAATGCCATGCACGATGACAGTGCCGTTGGCATCGCGCACGCCTTCTAACGTCTCGGCGATGGATTTCGGGCGGCCGGGTAAATTGACAATCAGTGATTGGCCACGAATGACAGCAGTTTGCCGTGACAAAATGGCGGTCGGCACATAATGCAGACTGATTTGCCGCATTTGTTCGCCAAAGCCCGGCATCTCGCGCTCGGCAACTGCCAAGGTTGCTTGCGGCGTGACATCACGCGGCGCAGGGCCGGTGCCGCCGGTGGTGAACACCAGCTCGCAGCCGTACACATCGCACAGCTCGACCAAATTCGCTTCGATCAGCGCTTGCTCATCGGGAATCAGACGTAATTCAAATATCAATGGATTTTGCACCGCACGCGTGAGCCAGTCTTGCAACGCGGGTAAACCCTCGTCCGCATACACGCCGCTGCTGGCGCGGTCGGAAATGGAGACAAGGCCGATTTTCAAGGGCCTTAAACCATTCAAATCATTCAAATTATTCATGAATCAGTTCCGTTCTAAATAATATGTACAGGTAGCAGTTGGCCTTGCTCAACCAACACACCGGCGGCAACTTCGATCAAGCAGTTCGCCTGTGCGCAGGCGGAGAGCATGTGCGAGCCTTGGTTACTCATTCGGTCGACGTGCGCGACGCCTTGTGCATCGTGCCACAGAATACCGCGCAGAAATTCACGGCGGCTGTCGGCTTTTTTGGCGCTGAAATTCGCCCGCGCTCTGATTGGCTCGGCCAAAGCTTGGTTCGGGTGAGCGCCCATCATCACACGCAGGCTCGGCTCCACCAGCATTTTGAAGGTGACAAAGGTCGCCACCGGATTGCCCGGCAACATCATCACGCGCGCGTGGCCGATCTCGCCCCAAGCAAACGGTTTGCCCGGCTTGATCGCCAGTTTCCACTGCGTCAGTTTGCCAATGCGAGTGATCGCGGCTTTGAGGTGGTCTTCTTCGCCGACCGATGCGCCGCCGCTGGTGATGATCAGATCGCTGTTGCTACTGGCCTGCTGCAATTGCTCGGCGGTGCGTACCAAATCGTCGGGCAAAATGCCGCCATCGCGCACCTCGCAATGAAGCGCGGTGAGCCAAGTGATGAGCTGGTAGCGGTTCGCATCGTAAATCGCGCCGCTGTGCAGCGCTTGTGAGGGTTCGAGCAACTCATTGCCACTGGAGAACACGGTCACGCGCAGCGGACGATGCACGGGTAATGCGGCGTAGCCTTGTCCGGCGGCCAAACCAATGGCGGCGGGGGTGAGTAAATGGCCTTGCGGCAAAATCTCCGTACCGAAGGCAAAATCCTCACCGCGACGGCGAATGTTGTCATTGATTTTCGGTGCTTTTAAGCAGACCAATTCATCACCGGTGGTTTGGGTATTTTCCTGCGGAATCACCGCATTACAACCATGCGGAATCGGCGCGCCGGTAAAAATTCGCGCGGCTTGACCGAGTTTTAACTGAATCGGCTCCGCCGAATCACCTGCGGCAATGCGCCCAATCAGGCGGTACGACAGTTGTTCTTCGGAGTCGTGTAGGCACAGCGCGTAGCCGTCCATCGCGCTGTTATCAAACTGCGGCATGTCGTGCTGTGCGCTGATCGCCTGCGCCAAATAATGCCCGCGACTGTCGATCAAGGAACGCTCGGCCACAGCAGTGCGGCGCGTGAGGGCTTCGGCGAGCAGTTGTTCAAGCGCCAAAGGATAATCAAGCATGGTTCGCTCCAAAAAAGTCAGTGTGCTCAGTGTGTAATTGTAATTGTTCGGGGGTGTTGATGTTGGCAAAGTCCGCTTCGTCAAAGCCTGCTACGGCCAAAGCTCGATGTTGCGCCAACCAGCCATGCAAACTGCGCTGACCCTGACGGTTGTTCAAATCATGGTGCAAATGCGATGCCGCAGACGCGAGCAAAGAGCGATGCAGCAGGGCGCAACTGTAATGCGCGCCTTCGGTCGTTTGCGGATAGACAGCCAGCGCGTCGTGTGCGCACGCGGCGGCATACAAACGCGCGCTCAAATCGGCAGGCAAAAACGGCGTGTCGCACGGCGCAATTTGCACATGGGTGTATTCATCAGGTAAATGGGCAGTGAAACTCGCAATACCCGCCAACGGCCCCATGCCCAGATAGGCGGTTTCGTCGGAAAATACCGGTAGGTCAAACGTCTCGTACTGCGACAGGTGGCGATTGGCGCATAACCAAACTTGCCCAAGCTGCGGACGCAGGCGTGCAATGACATGCGCCACCAACATTTGGCCATTCAGCATCTGCAAGCCTTTATCTTGCCCCTGCATGCGGCGCGATTGTCCACCGGCGAGAATCAATCCGGCGATTTTTGAGTGGGTGATTGATGGCTCGCTCATGACCAGCGTTCGCTCGCCTGTTGATCGCTGGCTTTGGCTTCAACCCATGCCTCAGAGCCATCGGCATGGTGTTCGCGTTTCCAAAACGGCGCTTGGGTTTTCAGATAATCCATGATGAATTGCGCGGCGTTAAACGCCTCGGCGCGGTGCTCGGCGCAGACCATGACCAGCACAATCGGCTCGCTCGCGTGCAGTAGGCCGACGCGGTGGATCACTTGCACTACCGATAAAGGCCAACGCGCCGCCGCTTCGTCGATAATGCGCTCAATCTCGCTTTCGGTCACACCGTCGTAGTGTTCTAAAAACAGAGCGCGCAGAGATTGCGCATGGTCAAATTCGCGCACCATGCCTTGAAATGCGACCAATGCGCCCGCGTTATGCGCCTGCGCGCGCAGACGTGACTCTTCCTCGCCCAGAGAGAAGGGCTGCGTTTGAATGCGCACCTCGCGCCAACAACTCGAAGCGGTATGAATCATCCGTCAGCCTCCCGTTACCGGCGGTAAAAAACCGACCTCGGCGCCATCAGCGATGACGGTGTTCGTGTGAATCAGTTGACGATTGAGCGCGATTTTAAAAATTCGTTCGGGAGCTAATTCACTGAGCCACGGTTCGCCGCGTGCGCGCAGTTGGGCGAGTAGTGCGTCGCTGTCCCCGCCGTGCCAAGGCAATTGTTCTTCACGGGTGCTCAATCGCGTTTGCAATACCCCGAAATAACGAATATGAATCATAAGAACCTCTAAAAATACTGGTTTGACCGATCCCATTATCCCCATTTACGATGGCGCTGTTATCCCCCAAAAGGTTTATGGACGATCGTGCAGGCGTATGATATGGTAGATACATCAACAATTTAGCACATGATTATGAACGATACAGCACAAAAACTAACGCACTTTGATGCGCACGGACAGGCACACATGGTGGACGTCGGCGGGAAAAACGAAACCCGTCGCGTGGCGCAAGCGACCGGTCACATCACGATGAGCGAGACGGCGTTTGCGCAATTGAACGCAGGCACGTCGCACAAAGGCGATGTACTCGGTGTGGCGCGTATTGCGGCCATTTCGGCGAGTAAACAGACGGCGCAGCTCATTCCGCTGTGTCATCCGCTGGCGCTGACGCGCGTGGCGGTGGATTTTCGCCTCGATCCGGCTCAAAACACGCTGCATATGGATGTGACTGCGGAAACCTACGGCAAAACCGGCGTGGAAATGGAGGCGCTCACCAGCGTGAGCGTGGGGCTGCTGACGGTATACGATATGCTCAAAGCGGTGGATAAAAGCATGAGCATCGGCGGCGTGATGCTGCTGCGCAAGGAAGGCGGCAAAAGCGGTACTTTTGTGCATCCCCACTTGCCTGAAAGTCTCGAAAAGGATGATCAATGAGAGGCGAATTGACATGGTTCAAGACAATTTATTGACCGCCTTTCGTTCAATTTCCAAATTCAAAAGTTTGTCATTCCAGCTTTTGCTCGGGATGATTATTTGGCTGATTTTCGCCTTGATTTTCACGGGTTACACCTTGTTGTTGTCGTGGGAGTTGGAAAACGGCGGCATGGCGATCAACGACGCGGGCAGTCTGCGCAAACGCACGTTTCAAATGGCTTTGCTGCATAACCAAGCGCCGAATTCGCCCGAGCTGCGCGACGAACAGGCGGAGTTTGAACACGTTTTGCTCAATCTGCGCAATGTCGGGCATGGCAAATTGTTTTTACCGGATAACAGCGAACTGCGCGCGCAGGTGGCAAACTTGGAGCAGCACTGGTATGAGCAAATGCTGCCGTGGTATGCACAACTGACGCAAACGCAGCAAAGCATCAACGCGGATAATCGACAGATGCTGGACGACTATGCCAATTCGATTAACCGTGTGGTGAAACTGATCGAGGATGACAATACGCGTAATATCCGTCTGCTGCGGCTGTTTCAGATGCTGTTGATTTTCATGACCTTTCTCACCGCCTTTACGGGCATTCACCTATTACTTAAGCTGGTGATTCGACCTTTGGAGGGGCTGCGCGCGGGCATCGTGCGGCTGAGCGACGGCGATCTGAAAGCTCGCGTGATTTCGCATCAGCAAAACGAGTTTGGCTTGGTCTCCAAAGGTTTCAATCAAATGGCGGAAAGTTTACAGGATTTGTACGCCCATTTGGAGGATAAAGTCGCGGAAAAAACCCATGCGTTGGGCGAGCGCAATCAGGAATTGAGCACGCTCTACGCCGTGACCGCGTATTTGCACGAGTCGCACACCATCGAGGAAATGAGCCGTGGTTTTATTGAGCGGATTTTGAGCATTTCAGGAGCGCAGGCAGGGAGTGTTCGTTTGCTGGACAATCAGTTGAATAAGCTCAACTATTTGGCCAGCGTTGGCTTGGATCAGCCGAGCGATCAAACGTTAATCTGTACCGATTTAAATGGTTGCGCGTGCAACGCACTGCATCAGGAACAAACCATCGTGTTGCATCCGAATAAAATGATGTGGGGGCGCACGACGCAATGCCAGAAGGCCGGTTTTGCTCAAGTGATGATGTTTCCGGTGATGTTTTACACCCATGAACTGGGGCTTTTTAATTTGTACTTTCGCTCGGATCAGGCGATGAATCCAGCGACGCAGCGCGTGATCGAAGCGCTGTGCAGCCAATTGGGAGTGGCGATCGAAAACCAACGGCTGATCGCGCGCGATCGGCAATTTGCCGTGGTCGAGGAGCGTAACTTGATGGCGCAAGGCCTGCATGACTCGATTGCACAAACCCTGTCGTTCCTCAATATGCAGGTGCAAATGCTCGAAGATGCGCTGAACAATCAGCAGGATGAGCAGGCGCAGGAAAATTTGGCATTCATTAAAAACGGTGTGCAGGAGTCCTACGAGGATGTACGCGAGTTATTGCTCAATTTCCGCACACGGCTTAACAAGCAAGATTTCGTCGAGGCCGCGCACAGCGTATTGCAACGCTTTGAGCAGCAGGCGCGCATTACCACGCGGCTCAATATTCAAGGTGGAGAATGTTGGCTTTCCCCACAACAGCAATTGCAGGTGATTTTTATTTTGCAAGAGGCGCTTTCCAATGTACGCAAACACGCGCAAGCGCAAAACGTGCGGGTCGATATTCACCACCAAGCGAATGCAGCGGGAGATTTCGTCATGAGCATCGAGGACGACGGCATTGGCTTTGAAGCCGACACCTTGGAGAGCAAACGCACGCGCCATGTGGGTACGGCGATCATGCACGAGCGTGCGCAATTGGTCAACGCCAGCGTACAGATTCATTCACATTTGGGGCGAGGCACGCGCGTCGAACTCATTTTGCCCGGTAAGGAGCATGTCACATTATGAATACCCAACACCTTCACTCAGAGCAGCAGCGCATGACCAAAATTTTACTGGTGGACGATCACGCGCTGTTTCGCAGTGGTTTGCGCAGTCTATTGCAGCGGCAAGAGGATTTTGAAATCGTCGGCGAGGCGGCCGATGGTCTGGAGGGCATCAAGCTGGTGGCGTTGCTGCGTCCGGACGTGGTGCTGATGGACATCGATATGCCGGTGATGAATGGTAAAGAAGCTTTGTCGCAAATTCTCTCCAGTCAGCCTGATTTGGCGGTGATGATGCTTACCGTGTCCGAGGATGGCAACGACTTGACCGAGTGCATGCGCATCGGTGCGCGCGGGTATTTACTCAAAAACATCAACGTTGATTTTCTGCTGGACTCGATTCGCCGCGCGGTCGATGGCGACTCGGTGCTGTCGCCGGAAATGACGGCGAAATTAGTCGCACGCTTGCGTTCCCCCGAGAGCAATAAGCAATCGACCGAGATTGAATCCCTGACTCCGCGCGAGCGCGAAACCCTCGCGTGGCTGGCCAAAGGCGTGAGTAACAAGCACATTGCGCGTGGTTTGGATGTCGCCGAGAGCACCGTCAAGGTGCATGTGCAGAGCATTTTGCGCAAACTGAATCTCAGCTCGCGTGTACAGGCCGCTGTTTATGCGGTTGAGCACGGTTTGGACAAAATACCAACCGAATAAGGGTAAAATAGCGACCATCGCAAATAATGAATAAAAATAGGAGAGGTTTATGGCGTTGGTGCTGTTTTTGCATTTGCTGGGCGCATCTATTTGGGTCGGCGGTCATCTGATTTTGGCAATTCGCTTTGTGCCGAAGGCGTGGCGTTTGCGCGATGCCAGTGAATTACTGACATTTGAGCACAAATATGAGCCGCTGGGCATGACCGCTTTGGGCGTACAAATTGCTACCGGACTGCACTTGGCATGGGCGTACAGCTCGGATATGGCGCAGTGGTTTGATCCGCACGCAGCACCCATTCACTTGATTGGCTATAAACTCATTGCGTTGCTGCTCACGGCTTTGGTGGCCGCGCATGCGCGCTTTCGTGTGATTCCGAAACTCTATCGCCAGCCGCAGGGTGCAGGCGTGCGATTTTTCTGCCTGCACGTTTTGATGGTGACGCTGTTGGCCGTGAGTTTTGTCTATTTGGGCGTGGCATTTCGCTTCGGCGCGGTGTTCGGCGGCGTTTAAACAGGGATTGCGATGCTGCTGGTCAAAGCCGTTTATTTATTGATTGGGTTAATCAGCCTGATATTGGGCATTATCGGTGCTTTTTTGCCGATTCTGCCGACCGTTCCCTTTATTTTATTGGCAGCGTATTGCTTTGCGCGCGGTTATCCGCCGCTGTATCATTGGTTGCGCGATCGTTCGGTGTTTGCCACCTCCTTGCAGGATTGGGAGCGTGAGCGTGCGATCAGCCGAGCCAGTAAACGCAAATCTCTTCTGATGATGGCCATCGGCTTTGCGCTGGCGCTGTATTTCGCTCCGACCGTGTGGCTGAAAATCATGTTGTTGGCGATTGGGTTGTCGGTGGCGACATTCATTGCCACGCGGCCTGAGCCGAGTCAGGCGCTGGGCGCTGAGGCAGAGGTTCAAAAATAGCTGTTCATTTTTCGGTTGTCATTGCATTCGCATTGGCTTTAATGTGGACACCATCTTCACTCTTTTGATTAAAACCTATGAAACCGACTGCCGAACGGATGTACCGCGCCTCATTGGACAAAGACGCCAGTTTTGAAGGCGTCTTTTGGATGGGCGTGAAAACCACGGGGATTTTTTGCCGACCAACCTGTACGGCGCGCAAGCCTAAATTTGAAAACGTTGAGTTTTTTGACAATACCAAAGCGGCGATTCTCAAAGGTTACCGCCCATGCAAAATCTGCAAACCACTGGAATACCTCAACGAAACGCCCGAATACATCCGTGCGCTGATGCAGGCTTTATCCGAGCGTCCAGAGCAAAAATTCAGAGACGCGGATTTGCGCGAGCGGGGCATTGAGCCGGCGACCCTGCGCCGTTGGTTTGTCAAACACCATGGTATGACCTTTCAGGCGTATCAGCGGATGCTTCGCATCAATTCGGCGTTTAAAAAATTACAGCAAGGCGAAAGGATATTGGACGTGGCATATGACAGCGGATTTGAGAGCCTGAGCGGTTTTTCCGACAGTTTTAAAACGATTTTCGGCGTATCGCCGACACACTCGAAACAGCACCATGTGGTGAACCTAAAACGCATCGAAACACCGCTGGGCACGATGATCGCCTGCGCCAGCGAGCGCGGCATTTGTCTGCTCGAATTCAGTGACCGCAAAATGCTTGAAACCGAGTTGAAAGACATTGCGAAAAGGCGCAACGCACATATTTTGTAAGGCGAAAATCCACACTTTTCTATTTTGGAACAACAGCTTACAGAGTATTTTTCAGGTGAGTGAACCGAGTTTAGCGTGCCGCTGGATTGGGTGGGAAGCGATTTTCAGCAGCAGGTTTGGCACATACTGATGCAGATTCCCTACGGGACGACGTGGACTTATGCGCAGCAGGCGCAGCTGCTGGGAGACGTCAAAAAAGTCCGTGCGGTCGCCAATGCCAACGGCATGAATAAAATCTCCATCATCGTGCCATGCCATCGGGTGATTGGCAGCAATGGCTCATTGACCGGCTATGGTGGCGGCATCTGGCGCAAGCAAAAACTACTCGAACTGGAACAAGCCATTTTGTTGTGATATTTTTGCGTACCGATCAACCCGGCTTACCATCCAAACGTGGGCGCAGCAGAATCTGCGTGTAGTACAGCAAAAAAATCAGTAGCGAAACGACCCAGCACAGCATCGCCGCATCAATCAAAGGCAAATACGCGCGCGGCCAAACGTGGATTAAGCCCGCCAAGCCGCGCAAAATAGCCGCCAAAAACATCAAACCATACGCCAACGGCATCCAGCGCGGCGCTTTGAGCATACGCCCGGTGTGACCCAGCGCAACGCGCGAGGTCATCGCCACGATCAATCCCGCAATCGCACCGACGGTCAATACATGCAATGCCCCCGAAGCCGGATAAGCGAAGGCGAGCAGGGTGCAAGCCAAGGGCAGACAAACAAAACTCAGATGCAAAGACCACAGCAGCGGATTATTTCGCGTGGCGTACCAGCCCCAACCATGCCAGCGATAAAACAGTACCAATGCGGTCAATCCTGCCGTGATTTGCAGTGCCATCGGCGCATCCAGCAGCCAAAACACCGCCATCAGCAACAAGCCGGTATTACTTAAACGCAGCAGCCAGGGTGACTCGGGTTTGCGACCGTATTTCGTCGCATTCTGCGTGAAAGCGGGAATCACACGACCACCCATCAGATTAAGCACCACCGCAATCACGCCCACGCTGGCATAGTGAATACGCGTGACCCAAACCATTTGTTCCGTCGCTTGTGCATAATAGCTCGCTAAACTCAGCAGGGCAAACAGCAACAGCAGCGCCAAAAACGGCGCATTGCGCCATTGTTTCACCTGAATAATCATGCGCGCCAGCACGCACCACGCACCCAAGTGGCACAAAAAGTCCGATGCTGCCCAGACCGCCAGAGGCACATCGGGCAAAAATACCAGCCCCATACGCGGCAACAGCCACAACAGAACCAACAACGCCAGCCAGCGGCCGCGCACGCTCGGTACGCCCGTCCAGGTCTGTGCCGCCGTCAGCAAAAACCCCAAGATAATCGCCAGCGAAAAGCCAAAAATCATCTCATGCGCGTGCCACCAAGTGGA
The DNA here is from genome assembly GCF_055380425.1 of Puribacter membranae. Classification (NCBI taxonomy): domain Bacteria; kingdom Pseudomonadati; phylum Pseudomonadota; class Betaproteobacteria; order Burkholderiales; family Burkholderiaceae; genus Puribacter; species Puribacter membranae. The sequence goes on along the minus strand of NZ_AP040167.1, from coordinate 741,889 downwards.
GAGCTGCGGCAACGCCAGCGTGCCATGCAGCGCCAATACCCACGGTATGATCGAGAGCAAGGCAAACAAATTGCCCAACAGGAAAAAAGGGCGGAATGCCAGTTCAAATAAGGCAAAGCCCTTGGGATTGAGCGGTTTTTTCTGTGTCAGATCGTCAATAGAAATCAGTTGAGCCATAAAGCGCTTTCAATCGGTGGTGAATAGATTATTCAAATAGTTGATGAATTCAGTCGGATACATTGTACGACGTTCCATACCGCAAAACCATTTCCCGAGTGAACTAGTCGGATTTGTCTGTCGATGGCCATAGGGATAGGTGACCTAATCCATTTGGCGTAGTCGTGCTACACCGTAATTGCGGTGCATTGTCCCCATTCAGAGAATGGCGATTGTTGACCGAGGGGCGTAATCTGCGAGCGTCAGCAACGATTATGGAGAAAATAATGACGCAAGACCCACTCAGCAGACGACATGCGTGGTCGGTTTTAATTGCCAGCACCTTCGCATTCACCATTTGTTTTATGGTGTGGATGATGTTCGCGGTGCTCGGCGTGCCCCTGCAAAAAATCCTCAATCTCAACGAAACCCAAACCATGATTTTGGCGGCGACGCCGGTGTTGTCCGGCTCGCTGATTCGCGTGCCTTTGGGCATTTGGACGGATAAATACGGCGGACGCATTGTATTTTTTTGCCTGATGATCGCCACCGTGATTCCGATTTTTCTGATGAGCTATGCCACGCAGTATTGGCACTTTTTGGTGATTGGCCTGTTTGTCGGTCTGGCTGGCGGCTCGTTTTCGGTCGGTACGCCGTATGTGGCACGCTGGTTTGAGCGTGATCAGCAGGGCATGGCCATGGGGATTTTCGGTGCGGGCAATGCCGGTTCATCCCTGACCAAATTGATTGCCCCAGCGATTATTGCGTGGGCAGGCTGGCAAATGGTACCGACGGTGTATGCAGCGATCATGCTGGCGACGGCGGTGCTGTTTTGGTTCTTCAGTTACAGCGATCCGAAACATTTGGTGCCATCGAATGTGACTTTGGCCTCGCAATTGAAATTGATGAAAGACCCCGCCGTGTTGCGCTATTGCCAACTGTACTCGGTGGTATTCGGCGGCTACGTCGCGCTGGCGTTGTGGATGGTGAAGTACTACGTCAATGAGTATGGCTTTAGCTTGGCGACAGCGGGTTTTCTGGCGATGTGTTTTTCTTTGCCGGGTGGTGTGTTGCGTGCGTTTGGCGGCTATTTGTCGGATAAATTCGGCGCGCTGAAGGTGACTTGGGCGGTGATGTGGGTCTGCTGGGTGGCGTTTTTCATCCTGTCGTATCCGCAAACCGAATTGGTGGTGCAAAGCACTCAAGGGCCGAAATCGTTCCATCTGGGTTTGAACGCGACTGTGTTTACCGTGATTTTATTCGGCGTGGGCATTGCGATGGCGGTGGGTAAAGCCTCGGTGTTTAAATTTATTGCCGATGAGTTTCCGCAGGACATTGGCGCGGTTTCGGGCGCAGTCGGTTTGGCGGGTGGCTTGGGCGGATTTTTCCTGCCGATTATGTTCGGTGCGCTGGTGGATTTGACCGGTATTCGCTCGACCTCTTTCATGCTGCTGTATGGCACGGTGTGCGTGAGTTTGGTGTGGATGTATTTTTCGTTCCGTGATGTGCGCAATCGTGAGATTAAGCATTCGTCATGAGTAGGCATGATATTTTTGATTGGAAACAAAATGGCTAAATTAATTACCAATTGGAAGCCCGAAGATAAGAACTTTTGGGCATCCGAAGGACGCGCCGTCGCGCGGCGCAATCTGTGGCTGTCGGTACCGGCGCTGTTACTGGCTTTCGCGGTGTGGCAGATTTTGAGTGTGACCTTGACGTATTTGCCGAATATCGGTTTTAAATATTCTAAGGAAGAGCTGTTCACTTTGGCCGGTTTGCCCGCGCTGTCGGGTGCGACCATGCGGATTTTTTATTCCTTCGTCGTGCCGATTTTCGGTGGCCGCCGTTGGACGGCGTTCTCAACTGCGACCTTACTGATTCCTTTGCTGGGTTTGGGTTTTGCGGTGCAAGACCCGAATACTCCGCTGTGGCAAATGCAGATTTGGGCTTTGTTGTGTGGTTTTGGTAGCGCGAACTTCAGCTCGTCCATGAGCAATATCAGCTTCTTTTTCCCGAAAGCGGAAAAAGGTACGGCGCTGGGCATCAACGCGGGTCTGGGTAATCTGGGCGTGTCGGTGGTGCAATTTGTCGTGCCGGTGGTGGTGACCATGGGCGCATTGGCATTGGGTGAGGCGCAAACCTTCACCAAGGGCGCCGAGGTGAAACAGATTTGGTTGCAAAATGCGGCGTTTTTCTGGGTACCGTTGGTGGCGATTTCCGCCATCGCCGCGTGGTTCGGTATGAATGATTTGTCCAGCGCGAAGGCTTCGTTCAAAGAGCAATCGGTGATTTTCCAACGCAAAGACACATGGTTGATGTGCGTGCTTTATTTGGGTACATTCGGCTCGTTTATTGGTTTTGCGGCGGGTTTTGGCCTGCTGATGAAAGGGCAGTTCCCGCAGGTGAATGCGACCAACTATGTGTTTTTGGGTGCGCTCATCGGCGCGATTTCGCGCGTGATCGGCGGCAAGCTGTCGGATAAACTCGGTGCGGCGCGCGTGACCACATGGGTATTCATCGGTATGATTGTCGCGGTATTCGGCGTGATTCACTTTTTACCGGTCAAAGGCGTAGACGGTAGCGGTAATTTCAACGGCTTTTTCGCCTGTTTTATCGCTCTGTTTGCCTTGACCGGTGTGGGCAATGCATCGACTTTCGCGCAAGTGCCGAAAATTTTCAGCACCGTGGCGGCGCGCTTGGCCGGAAAAGGCGTGAGTGCAACGCAAATCGAGACCAATGCGAACAAGGAAGCGGCAGCGGTGTTGGGCTTTAGTGCGGCGATTGGTGCGTACGGCGGCTTTTTCGTACCGAAAAGCTATGGCCTGTCTATTTCTGCGACGGGTGGTGTGAAAGCGGCACTGATTGGCTTCATCATTTACTACGTGCTGTGTTTGCTGATTAACTGGTGGTATTACTCGCGTAAAAATGCACAAACGCCGTGCTGATGGGGTTTTAATCGGTGCGTCTGCATTCAAGAACAAGCCCTTGATTTTTTATCGAGGGCTTGCTCTTTTGGCTAATGGGAAACGGTTCCAATCTCAGTTAGAATGGACATCGGATGCGCGTGAAATTCGCTTCAATCATGCGGGCTGCGCTTCTTTTGAGTTTTGCTTAATCGACTAAGGGATAGATGAATGTACGCTGAGCTGCTTTTGGGGGTGATTCATATCAGTGCCTTTCTGGGACTGGTGGTTTTTTTGAGCAGTCAAATCACCTTGTGCCGCGCTTCGTGGTGGGATGCAACGATTGTGCCGCGATTGCTGCGCCTGAGTTATTTTTATTGGGGCAGCGTGCTGGCGGTGTTATTAAGCGGTTTGGCGCGCGCGGCGTTTGGCGTGAAAACTTGGGCTTTTTACAGCACGCAACCGATTTTTTGGTTCAAATTGCTGGCGTTTATTGCCATCAGTTTAATGTCGCTCAAAGTGCAAAAAGCCTATGGCCGCTGGCGACTGAGTCCGTCGTTTTGCCCCGATGATTTGGATGCAATGCGACGTCGGATGATGATACAAGCGCATGTCATCATGCTGTTCCCGATTTTGGGGCTGATGATGGCGTATGGCGTGGGAGTGCGCTAAATGGACATGTGGATGGAGCCTTGGGTTTGGAGCTTGCTGGTTACGCTGATGATGGGCGTGATTGCCTTGTTGTACGCCAGTGTCGGCCATGCGGGTGCTTCTGGCTATTTAGCAATTATGGCGCTGGTGGGGATTGCACCGGCGGTGATGAAGCCCAGCGCGCTCGCTTTGAATATCTTGGTCTCGCTGATTGCGGTGTATCAGTTTTATCGTGCGGGGGCATTTTCTTGGCGGATATTTTTGCCGCTCGCGGTGACCTCGATTCCGTTCGCCTTTCTCGGCGGAACCATGACTTTGCCCGCGCATTGGTACAAACCGATGATTGGCGTGGTGCTGATTTATGCGGTGCTGTATTCGTGGATGCGTTCGTTCAAAACCACTCAGCCGGAGCCTAAAGTCGTCTCGCCGTTGATTTTGGCCATCGTCGGTGCGGTTTTGGGGCTGCTCTCGGGTCTGACTGGCGTGGGCGGCGGTATTTTCCTCAGTCCTTTGCTGTTGCGCATGAATTGGGCGCCGGTGCGCGTGATTTCAGGCGTAGCGGCGATGTTTATTCTGGTCAACTCGATTTCGGGGCTGCTGGGCGTACTGAGCCATCAGCCGCGTTTGTCTCCCGATTTGCCGTATTGGGCTTTGGCGGTGGTTATCGGGGGCTTTATCGGCGCGCATTTGGGCAGCCGACGTTTGAATGTGCCGATGATCCAGCGTTTTTTAAGCGTGGTGCTGTTGATTTCGGGCTTGAAGATGCTATTGACCTGATAGTTGCTATGACATTTGGCACCCAATGAGTTCAATGTAAAAAACCTTCTCCCCCAAAAGGATTAGTCTACTCCCCACCCATTGCACACCATAGACACCACGTTCAGGCAATGGGTATTGTGCTTCATCTCTCCTAAACTGATGCCGTACCTTGAGGAAATTGTGTATTTCTCAGGACGGCATTTTTTATCAGACCATAGAGAGGCAGTATGAGCCACTTTTTAGACAGATTAAACTTTCTCGGTAAAGTGAAAAGCACGTTTTCAGACGGGCATGGGGCGGTGGTGGATGAAGACCGCAAATGGGAAAACGCCTATCGCAGCCGTTGGCAGCACGATAAAGTCGTGCGCTCGACGCATGGCGTGAACTGTACGGGTTCGTGCAGTTGGAAGGTGTATGTAAAAAACGGTTTGATTACCTGGGAAACCCAGCAGACCGACTATCCGCGCACGCGGCCTGATCTGCCGAACCACGAGCCGCGCGGCTGCCCGCGTGGTGCGTCGTATAGCTGGTATGTGTATTCGGCGCAGCGCGTGAAATACCCGATGATACGCGGGCATCTGATGCGCCTATGGCGCGAAGCGCGTAAAACCATGACGCCGATCGGCGCGTGGGAATACATCAGCCAAGACCCTGAGCGTGCGAAACAGTATAAAGCCAAACGTGGCCTCGGCGGTATGGTGCGCGCGACTTGGGACGAGGTGGAGGAAATCATCGCCGCGGCCAATGCCTACACGGTGAAAAACTACGGTCCCGATCGCGTGATAGGCTTCTCTCCGATTCCCGCCATGTCGATGGTGAGTTATGCGGCTGGCTCACGTTATTTGTCTTTACTTGGTGGCGCGTGTTTGTCGTTTTATGACTGGTATTGTGACTTGCCACCGGCCTCGCCACAAATTTGGGGTGAACAGACCGACGTGGCCGAATCTGCCGATTGGTATAACTCGACTTATCTGATGGTTTGGGGTTCAAACGTGCCGATGACGCGCACGCCGGACGCGCATTTTTACACCGAAGTGCGCTATAAAGGCACGAAAACCGTGGCGGTATCGTCCGACTTTGGCGAAATGGCGAAATTCGGCGACATCTGGCTCGCGCCGAAACAGGGTACGGATGCGGCTCTGGCAATGGCGATGGGGCATGTGATTTTGAAAGAGTTCCACCTGAACAATCCGTCGGATTATTTCCAAGACTACTGTCGCCGCTTGACCGATATGCCGATGCTGGTGGTGCTCAAGGACGACGGCGACAAACTGCTGCCCGAGTATTTCCTACGCGCCAGCCATTTGTCCGGCAACGCAGGGCAGGACAATAACCCTGACTGGAAAACCTTGGTCGTGGATGAGAACAGCGGCGACATCGTGGCGCCGAAAGGCTCGATTGGCTTTCGTTGGGGCGAGCAGGGCAAATGGAATCTGAAATCAGAGGATGCCAATGGCGCCGAGGTCAAAGCGCAGCTCAGCTTGCTCGGCAAACACGACGCTGTGGCCGAAGTGGGCTTTGAGTATTTCGCAGGCGTGAACGAAGCGAATTCCAAAGACATCCAAATTCGCAAAGTGCCTGCGCGCCGCATCACTTTGGCCGATGGCTCGTCGGTCTTGGTGGCAACGGTATTTGATTTATTGGTGGCGAACTACGGCGTGGATCGTGGCGTGGCCGAGTTTGCCAGTGATACGGTCGCGACAGACTATATGCAGGATATTCCGTATACGCCCAAATGGCAGGAAAAACACACCGGCGTCAAAGCTGAAATGGTGATTCAGGTGGCGCGTGAATTCGCACAAAATGCGCACCAAACGCACGGCAAGAGCATGGTCATCGTCGGCGCGGGTTTGAACCACTGGTACCACATGGACATGAATTATCGCGGCATCATCAATATGCTGATGATGTGCGGCTGTATCGGTCAATCGGGTGGCGGCTGGTGTCACTACGTCGGTCAGGAAAAACTACGTCCGCAATCAGGTTGGGCGCCGTTAGCCTTTGGTTTGGACTGGCATCGTCCACCGCGTCAGATGAATGGTACCTCGTTTTTCTACGCGCACACCAGCCAATGGCGCCATGAAAAACTTGGCATGAGCGAGATTCTCGCGCCGTCGCATCATGGCAAATTAGAGCCGATGAGCATGATCGACTACAACGCCAAAGCCGAACGCATGGGCTGGCTGCCGTCTGCGCCGCAGTTGAGTACCAATCCGCTGGATGTGACCGATCAGGCGCAGCAGCAGGGCGTTGATCCGGTGCAATATGCGGTGGACGGTCTGAAAAATGGCACGCTCGATATGTCGTGCAATGACCCGGACAATCCGAACAACTTCCCGCGCAATTTATTTGTCTGGCGCTCGAATATCTTAGGCAGCTCCGGCAAAGGCCACGAATATTTCCTTAAATATTTGCTCGGCACACAAAATGCGGTACTCGGCGACGAAGCGGACTGCATCACCCCGCAGGAAATCACCGTGCGTCCGGCGGCACAGGGCAAGCTCGATTTGCTCGTGGTGCTCGATTTCCGCATGTCTACGACCTGTTTGTACGCCGATATCGTTTTGCCGACTGCGACTTGGTACGAAAAAGACGATCTGAACACGTCCGATATGCACCCATTCATTCACCCGCTGAGTGAAGCGGTTCAGCCGCTGTGGCAGTCCAAAACCGACTGGGAAATTTACAAAGGCATCGCCAAAAAATTCTCCGAAATCGCGGGCGAGTACATCGGCACGCGCAAAGACCTCGTATTGACCCCGCTGATGCATGATTCACCGCAAGAGCTGGGACAACCGTTCGACGTGAAAGACTGGAAAAAAGGCGAATGCGAACCGATTCCAGGCAAAACCATGCCGATGATGACCGTGGTGGAGCGCGATTACAGTCAAATTTATAATAAATTCACCTCGGTCGGGCCGTTGCTGGAAAAAGTTGGCAATGGCGGCAAAGGCATGACTTGGAAAACCGAGCACGAAGTGGACATCCTGCGTGGCCTGAACAAAGTCGCCACCGAAGGTGCGGGTAAAGGTCAGCCAAAACTCAATACCGCGATTGATGCGGCCGAAATGATCCTGACCCTCGCGCCGGAAACCAACGGTCATGTGGCGGTTAAAGCATGGGAATCGTTGAGTAAATTCACCGGCATTGACCACACGCATTTGGCCAAACCGCGCGAGCACGACACGATTCGCTTCCGCGATGTGCAGGCACAGCCGCGCAAAATCATTTCCTCACCGATTTGGTCGGGGCTGGAGTCCGAAGAAGTATCCTACAACGCCGGCTACACCAACGTACACGAGCTGATTCCGTGGCGCACACTCACCGGTCGCCAACAGTTTTACCAAGACCACCAATGGATGCGCAAATTCGGCGAAGGCTTCTGCGTCTATCGTCCGGCGGTAGACCTGAAAACCACCGACATGATGCTCGGCAAACACAGCAATGGCAATCCTGAAATCGTGCTGAACTTCCTCACGCCGCACCAAAAATGGGGCATTCACAGCACCTACAGCGACAATCTGCGCATGCTCACACTCTCACGCGGCGGACCGCACGTTTGGGTGTCGGAAGCAGATGCCAAACGTGCCCATTTGGTGGACAACGACTGGGTTGAGGTATTCAACCTTAACGGAACCTTGACCGCGCGCGTGGTGGTGAGCCAACGCATTCCCGATGGCGCGATTTTGATGTACCACGCACAGGAAAAAATCGTCAATGTCCCGGGTGCGGAAGTATCGAAAAAACGCGGCGGCATTCACAACTCGGTCACGCGCGCAGTGCTCAAACCAACGCACATGATCGGTGGCTATGCCCAGCAGTCTTACGGCTTTAACTACTACGGCACGGTCGGTGCGAACCGTGATGAATTCGTCATCGTGCGCAAAATGGACAAAGTGGACTGGATGGATCAGCCTGCGAATTTGAGTTCGATAACGGCTTAATGATCAAGCTAAGCGAATGAATGAGGCTTGTAGACAAGGCGCGCGAGCGCAGATAGTACAACTTGTACAGCAAGCGAGCGCAACGAAGTATACGAGGTTCATTCATTCGCGCTAATGGAGAATACTATGAAAATCAGAGCACAGATCGGCATGGTCCTTAATCTGGACAAATGCATCGGCTGCCACACCTGTTCGGTCACCTGCAAAAACGTCTGGACCAGCCGCGACGGCGTGGAATACGCGTGGTTCAACAACGTGGAAACCAAGCCGGGCATCGGCTACCCGAAAGAATGGGAAAACCAAGACAAATGGAATGGCGGCTGGGTGCGCAAACCCGATGGCAAGTTACAACCGCGCCAAGGCGGCAAACTCAAAATCCTCGCCAATATTTTTGCCAACCCGAATCTGCCGCAAATTGATGAATACTACGAGCCGTTCACCTACGACTACGAGCATTTGCAAAACGCGCCGGAAATGCAAACCCCGCCGACCGCACGGCCGATCTCCGTTTTGACCGGTGAGAAGATGGAAAAAATCGAATGGGGGCCGAACTGGGAAGATGATCTGGGCGGCGAATTTGCCAAACGCGCCAAAGACGCGCTGTTTGAGGGCATTCAAAAAGACATGCACGCGGCCTTTGAAAACACCTTCATGATGTATTTGCCTCGTCTGTGCGAACACTGCCTGAACCCGACCTGCGTGGCGAGCTGTCCCTCCGGCTCGATCTACAAACGCGAAGACGATGGTATCGTGTTGATCGACCAAGATAAATGTCGCGGCTGGCGGATGTGTATTTCCGGCTGCCCGTACAAAAAAATCTACTACAACTGGACGTCGGGCAAGGCGGAAAAATGCACCTTCTGCTACCCGCGCATCGAAGGCGGTCAACCAACGGTCTGCTCGGAAACCTGCGTCGGCCGTATTCGCTATCTCGGCGTGCTGCTGTACGACGCGGACAAAATCGAGCAGGCGGCCAGCGTTGAAAACGAGCAGGATTTGTACGAAGCGCAATTGGGCGTATTCCTTGATCCGAACGATCCGGCGATTCAGGCCGAAGCCTTGAAACAGGGCATTCCGCAAAGCTGGATTGACTCGGCGCAGAACTCGCCGGTGTACAAAATGGCGATGGAGTGGAAAGTCGCGTTCCCGCTGCATCCCGAATACCGCACCTTGCCCATGGTGTGGTACATCCCGCCTCTGTCACCGATTCAATCGGCGGTGGAAAACGGTCTCGTAGGGGAAAACGGCATCATCCCGGATGTGAAAGATTTACGTATCCCATTGAAATACTTGGCCAATTTACTCACCGCAGGCAATGAAACGCCGGTGTTGAAAGCCTTGGAAACCATGATTGCGATGCGCCGCTATATGCGCGCCCAATCGGTGGAGCAAAAGGTCGATGAAACCACGCTCAAAGGCACGCATCTGTCCGGTGCGCAAGTCGAGGAAATGTACCAAATCATGGCGATTGCGAATTACGAAGATCGCTTCGTCATCCCAACCTCGCACAAAGAGATGGTGGAAAACGCGTTCGATGACAAATCCAGTTGTGGCTTTACCTTTGGCAATGGCTGCTCAACCGGCACGTCGGAAGCGAATCTATTTGGTAAGAAAAAGGCCACGCCAATCGTATTTCATGATCTGCGTCGTGATCGTGAAAACAATCAAAATCGTGGTTAAGGGGAGGGCGACTGATGAAACTCTACAAAATACTCTCAGCCTTGCTGTGCTATCCGCAAGCGGAAATGCTGGCGGGCATTCCCGAGATTCGCGCGCTGCTGGCCGATGAATACGCTGATTTTGTGCCTGCACTGACGCCTTTGCTCGATGAGATGGCACACACCGATTTGATTCATTTGCAAGAACGCTATGTGCAAACTTTTGACCGCACGCCGTCGCATTCGCTGCATTTGTTCGAGCATGTACATGGAGAAGACCGTGCACGCGGGCAGGCGATGGTGGATTTGCTGGACGAGTACCGCAAACATGGATTTGACGTGATGGCGGACGAGCTGCCGGATTATGTGCCGCTGTTTTTGGAGTTTTTATCCGAATGCACACCATCCGAAGCGCAAACTTTGCTCGGCGAGGCGGTGCATGTCTTGGCGCATATCGGCCATAAGCTCAAAGGCAATGAGTCGCTGTATGCCTCGGTGTTTGAGGTACTGGTCGCGCGCTCTCCGGTTGTACCAGAGCCGCTGACCGTACCGCCGATTCGTGACATGGACGAGGCGATGGAGACCTTCGGGCCGAATGCCGAAGGCGTGGAGCCATTGCTCAATCAGCGCATGGCGACACCGGCGGTAGCACCGATTAACTTTTATGCCCAACGGCCGCAGTGATGCGCCGTCGGAGTGGAGAAAACGATGGATTACTTACATCAATTTTTATTCGGGATTTACCCGTACATTGCCGCCGTGATTTTCCTGTTCGGTTCGCTGGTGCGCTTTGAGCGCGAGCAGTACAGTTGGAAAAGCGAATCATCGCAGGTGCTGCACGCAGGCTCATTGCGCTTGGGCAATATTTTGTTTCATATCGGGATTTTGGGCTTGTTCTTCGGGCATTTGGTCGGCTTGCTCATGCCGGTGGCGGTGTGGGATGCGCTGGGCATCTCGCACAGCACCAAACAGGTATTCGCCATGGTCGCGGGCGGTATTATGGGCGTGCTGTGTTTACTCGGTCTGCTGATTTTGCTCGCACGTCGATTCGGCAATGCGCGTCTGGCGAAAAACACCACGTGGCGCGATAAATTGGTTTTACTGTGGTTGCTCGCGACCGTGTTGGCCGGATTGTCCACGATTTTCGTGTCTGCGCAACATTTGGATGGCGAAGAAATGGTGGCGCTGATGACATGGGCGCAGCACATTGTGACCTTCCGTGGCGATGCGGCGAGCTATATCGTGCATGCGTCCTGGGTATTCAAGCTGCATTTATTCCTCGGGATGAGTCTGTTCGTGGTGTTCCCATTCACACGTTTGGTTCATGCATGGAGCGGCTTTGGCACGGTGACGTATCTGAATCGCTCATGGCAGTTGGTTCGTCCGCGTAAATAAACTGCGCATGAGGCGGGCAATGGATGATTCATCGGCGAGTGCGGCAGCACAAGTGACGTTAATCGGTGAAAACGCTGGCGCAGCAGGGGCGATGCAGGATGTGCTGTTGCAAGGGTTTAGCCGCTATCAGCAACGCTATTTCGGTGATGATGCGGCTTTGTACGAGCAGCTCAAGGCCGGACAAAAGCCGACCACGCTGGTCATCGGCTGCTGTGACTCGCGGGTGCATCCGCCTGCCTTACTCGGTACCGAGCCGGGCGAGATGTTTGTGGTGCGCAATGTCGCCAATCTCGTTCCACCGTTTGACCCGAACAGCGAACACGCCAGCGTGGCAGCGGCTTTAGAATTTGCCGTACAAGTATTGCAGGTCAAGCGCGTGATTGTGCTCGGGCATAAGGGTTGTGGCGGTATTCGCGGACTGATGGATGACTCTGCACCGAATGGCAGCTCGCTGGCAAAGTGGTTGGATATCGCACAGACCGCGAAACAGGCGGCAGTCACCGCGTTTCGCAAAAACCCGCAGCGTGATGCGTATGAAATCTGCGAGCAAATGGCGCTATTGGTCTCGTTGAGCAATCTGTTGTCCTATCCATGGTTGGCAGAGAAGGTCGCCGAAGGGGCGGTACAAGTTGACGGCTGGTACTTTGATATGCGCAGCGGCTCTTTGTCGGGTTATGACAGTGATCGCGGCGAGTTTGTATCGCTCGTACCGCCGTTGGTGTGTGCGGTAAAGCGGGAGAAAAAAGCATGAAATTCGGGATTTTGATTGAAACCCATGAGCCGGAAAAAGCGTGGAATGGCGTTCGTTTTGCCAATGCGTCGATCAAGGCGGGGCACGAAGTGCGGATTTTTCTGATGAGTGCGGGCGTGGAAATAGAGGGCATTGTGCATGAAACCTTTGATGTCCGTGCGCAGTTGCAGATTTTTCACGACGCTGGTGGAGTCGTTGGCTGCTGCGGCACGTGTAAACGCGGACGCGAGCTTGCGTCTACGGAGATTTGTCCGATTTCAAGTATGAATGATTTGGTCGAAATGATCGTCTGGGCGGATCGAACACTGACGTTTTGATCGATGAATAGCTCAAATATGCCATCACAACAGCAAAATAGGACGCAGAAATGCGTCCTTTTGTTTTAAAATTCTCACGCTTTAGCTGTTTTAGATAACCATTTTAATTTTAAGCACAAACAACAGGAGCCTTTCATGAAACACACCCCATTGGCCATTGCCATTCTCGCCATGCTGGGCGGCACCTTTGCCGTATCTGCCCAAGCCAAACCCGCACAAAACAACGCGGGTGTGCGTTTGACCATTTTGCACACCAACGATCACCACGGTCGTTTTTGGAAGAACCAAGACGGTGAATACGGTCTGGCCGCACAAAAAACACTGGTCGATCAAATTCGCAAAGAGGTCAAAAAGCAGGGCGGCCAATTGTTGGTATTGAGCGGTGGCGACATCAACACCGGCGTACCGGAATCGGATATTCAGGATGCCGAGCCGGATTTCAAAGGCATGAAAGCCATTGGCTATGATGCGATGGCCTTGGGCAATCACGAGTTTGACAACTCCTTGGACGTGCTGAAAAAGCAAGCGCACTGGGCGGGCTTTCCATTCCTCTCGGCCAATACTTACCGTGGCGGCCAACGTATGTTTGAACCGTACAAAATTTTTAACAAAGGTGGCGTGCGCGTGGCCGTCATGGGTTTGACCACCAATGACACGGGTAAATTGGTCAATCCCGACAACCTGAAATACGCAGGCAAATGGCGCAGCGGGGCGCAAGTGAATCCGGCCAGCAAAGACAGCATCGAATTTCGCAGCCCGATCGTTGAGGCCAGCGAGCTTGTACCGCAACTGCGTCGGCGTGCGGACATCGTGATTGCGGCAACGCATATGGGTCATTACACCGATGGCAAACACGGCTCGAATGCACCAGGCGATGTGGAGCTGGCGCGCGCGGTCAAAGGCATTGACCTGATCGTCGGCGGCCACTCGCAAAATCCGGTGTGTATGACCGCGGAAAACACGCGTAACGACGCGTATGTCCCAGGTGGCGAATGCCGTCCTGACCAGCAAAACGGCGCGTGGATCGTACAGGCGCACGAGTGGGGTAAATACGTTGGCCGTGCAGATTTCGAGTACAAAAACGGCAAACTCAATTTGGTCAAATACCAATTGATTCCGGTCAACTTGAAAAAAACCGTGACCAATGACAAAGGCGAAAAAACCAAAGTACTGTATGCCAGCGAAATCTCCGAAGATCCGAAACTCCTGAAACTCCTGACGCCATTCCAAGACAAAGGTCAGGAAGCCCTAAAAATCAAAGTGGGTAAATCCACCGGTGAATTCATGGGCAAGCGCGACGTCGTGCGCAGCCAGCCGACCAACCTCGGCGTATTGATCGGTACCGCCATGCGCGAAAAAGTCAAAGCCGACTTTGCGGTGATGAACTCAGGCGGTATCCGTGAGTCACTGCCAGAGGGCGATTTAGCCTACCGCGATGTGCTCAAGGTACAACCGTTTGGGAACCAAATCAGCTACGTTGATTTGAGCGGCGCCGAGGTACAAAACTACCTGAATGCCTTGGGCAAAATGACCGCTGGCTCGGGCGGCTTCCCGCAGTTTGCCAATGTGTCGATGAAATACGTTAAAGGCGAAGCGACCAACGTCATGATTGGCGGCAAACCACTGAACCCAACGGCAACGTACCGTATGGCGCTCAATGATTTTGCCTCAGCCGGTGGCGATGGCTATCCGAAGCTCAAAGGCGTGCATCCGACTTGGGTCAACTCAGGCTTTACCGATGCGAATGTGCTCAAAGATTACATCTCTAACCACATGCCGCTCGATCCAGCAAACTACGATCCGAAAAACCCACTCCATGCTGTAACGCGTGAATAATCGCTTGTGGTAACTTCATAGCAAAGGCGCACATCACTGCGCCTTTGTTATTTCCGCGTTGTGGTTACAGATTGGAGTAAAGTAGGGTCAACCAAAGCACAGCTTAGGCTTTATTCATGCAAACCATATTTTTTTAATCAATTAAGGATGCAAAAATCATGAATGATGCCAAAAAGTTTTTATTCATCAGCGCAATGTGCCCAATCATTTTAGGCGCTTGCGCACAACACTCAATGAATCAAATCCCTTCATCAACAACCACGCCCAATAATCCCATCGGCATGCCCAATCCCGCATCTGAATACTGCGTCAAGCAGGGCGGTAAATCGGAAATCAAGCGCCAAACCGATGGCAGCGAATACGGCGTATGTCATTTACCCAACGGCAAAACGATAGGCGAGTGGGAGCTCTACCGTCACGATCATGGGGCATTTTGATTGCACGAATTGGCGCATGATAAAGATGGCAAAGATGACAAGAGGTTGGCAAGTCGTTTGACTTGCCTTTTCTTTTGCATTTTTACGGAATGATGATGTGTGGGGGATTTCTGACAGGTTTTATTGAAATGCCTTGACGACGATTTAAATGTTAATGATAATGCGAACAGTTCTCATTATGTTTAATAAAACTCGTAAAGGATGGTTATGAAATATCCCGCATTGGCCTTGCTACTCACAGCGTCGTTGACCGCAGCGACATTAAGCGCATGTGACAAAACGGATCAAACAGCAGAAAAATCACCCACACAAACAGTCGCCTCTGCCAGTCCAGCGGCACCTACTGCGGCAACCCCTGCAGCAACTTCTACAGTAGCCAATGATTTAAACGCAGAGACCCAAGCATACAAAAAATGGGTGGAAGGGCAAATTGACCAATTACTGCTTGAGACCGAAAAATTCGTAGGTCATCTGAATGCGGGCAACGTCGCTGAGGCAAAAAAACTCTATCCGCTGGCTCGGATGTATTTTGAACGCTCGGAGCCGATTGCCGAGAGTTTTGGTGATTTGGACCCACGCATTGACAACCGCGAAGCCGATTTGGAAAAAGGCGAGGCTTGGACCGGTTTTCACGCCATCGAAAAAATCCTTTGGACGAAAAACACCACCAAAGGCACAGAACAATTGGGCAAGCAATTGGTCAATGACATCAAAGAGTTGCGCGCAAAAATCCCAACGGCCGATGTGAGCGGTGAATTGATGGTTCAAGGCGCGGTTGACCTGCTCAATGAAGTTTCCACCAGCAAAATTACGGGCGAAGAGGAAATTTTCTCACGCACCGATTTGTACGACTTTAAAGCCAATATTGAAGGCGCTGAAAAAATCTTCGATATTTTCAAACCCAAATTACAGCAAAAAAATCCTGCGCTGGTCGCAGATTTGAGCGAAAAATTCAAAGCGGTGGATGATCTGCTTGCACAGCACAAAGTCGGTGAGCATGGTTACAAACCGTACAATCAGCTCTCGAAACAGGACACGAAAGCCTTGGCCGAAGCGGTGAACAAACTGGGCGAGCCGCTGGCACAAATGGGTATCGTACTTAAATAACGATACCGAGTAATTTTAATCAACTTAACCAACACGACGCATTTAAACTCGATTCATTGCGAGACAGTCAAAACAATGCGTCGTGTTTTCGCCCCCAATCCAACTCATCATGTCCTCATCCCAATCAACGGTTCATTCCGCCGCCTCCGCCCGAGCAGTCGAAACCATTTCATCTGCACAATCATCCATGCCACACGCGCGTCGCCGTTTTCTCCAATCCATCGGTATCGGCTCGATCGGCTCCATCGGTTTGGTCGGTGGTTTGCTGACCGGCTGTGGCAAAAATGTACCCAAAGATTCAGCGCTCGTACCGTCAAAGCCCACGGTCAATTACAACGCCATCGCCCAGCAAACGCATCCTTTTTACGGTGCGCATCAGGCGGGGATTGTCACGCCCGCACAAAAGCACATTTACTTTTTGGTCATGGATTTACACACCGAGGACATCGAGGCGATCAAAGACATGTTTAAAAAGTGGACGGCGTTTTCGGCAAAATTGACCCAAGGTGCAAATATTATGCCGTATGGCGATAACCCATTTGTACCGCCCGAAGACACCGGCGAGGCCGATAGTTTGGGCGCGTATGGTTTGACACTGACATTTGGGATTTCCCCATCCTTTCTCAAAAAGCTGGGATTGTCCGCGCTGGCGCCGCAGGAGTTCAGCGATTTGCCGCTGTTTCCACGCGACCAGCTCAAGTCCGAGTTGAGCGGCGGTGATATTTGTATCCAAAGTTGCGCCGATGATCCTCAGGTGGCGTTTCATGCGGTGCGTCAATTGGTACGGCAGGCGCGTGCCAATATCACCATGCGTTGGAGCCAATCGGGGTTTAACGCCTACGATCAAGCCAGTGCGACCCCGCGCAATCTGTTTGGGTTCAAAGACGGTACGGCCAACCAAGAAGCCCTGAAAAATGCCGAGCAACACATCTGGGTGAATCAACCGAATTGGCTCAATGGCGGCTCCTACCTCGTCGCGCGCACCATTCAAATGCACTTGGAAACTTGGGATCGCACCAGTCTGAAAGGGCAGGAAGAAACCTTCGGACGCACGCGAGCCGAGGGCGCGCCGATGGGGGCTGCGCGTGAGTTTGATAGCGCCGATATGCAGCGCACCGATCCGAGCGGAAAACCGCTGATTCCCGAGAATTCACACATGGCACTGGCCAAGAAAACCGGCTTGCAGATGTTGCGCCGCTCCTACTCATTCTCCAGTGGTATTGACCCGAAAACAGGGCAGTTTGATACGGGTTTGTTGTTCATTTCATTTCAAAAATCACCCGCACAGTTTATCGCCATCCAATCGGCCTTGGGCAAAATCGACCGCATGAACGAGTACACCACGCACATCGGCAGCGGGCTGTTTGCCTGCTTTGGCGGAGTGAAGGAAGGCGAATACCTAGGCCAAGCGTTGTTGGAAAGCAAACAAGGATGAATCCCATGCACACCACCATTCGCGCAAATACCCAACGATGGATCGCTCTTGTACTGCTGATCAGCGCATTTTGCCTCGCGGCTATGCCGAATGGGTCACAGGCGCAGACGGGTAGCGTTCAAGCAGAGACCGCGAGCAGCAAACGCGTGCCGATGAGCCATCTGTACGTCACATTGTCCGACGCCATGGCCGAGAGCAAAAGCGGCCGCGACGAGCAAGCCAAAGCGCACCTGATCGAGCTACAAAACGCATTTAATGCCATTCAGAATACAACCCAGAGCCAAACGGTCAAAGGACAAGCGGTCAACCAAGCCATCGCTCAAGCGATCAATCATCCGCAACCCGAGCAACTGTCCGCGTTGTCCAATGCTTTGTATGCCTTTGAGCAAGAGCAAAATCCGGTGGACTACAGCGCCAAACGGCAAGCATTCAAAAAGCAAATGGTGCCGGCGTATGAGCAGCTAAATCAGGCGATTGAACAGGCCTCTGCCCATGATGCGGCTTCGCTCAAAGCCGCCTATCAGCAGTTCAACGCGGCATGGCTGGGCAACGAGCGCGTCGTACGCAATACCAGCATGGGGCATTACGGCCAGATGGAAACAGCGATGGCGCTGATGCGCGTGGCCTTGGAAACTGCGCCTTTGGATTTGGATAAAATCCGCCAACAATCGCAACACCTGAAATCCGCCATCGACAGCTACAACAGCGGCGAAACCGTTGCCGCAGCGTCGAGTACCTACGATTTTAACGGCGGGGTGCAGTTGCTGCGCGATGGTTTGGGCGCGTTTCGCTCGGGGCAATTGAGCCAAGGGCAAGAAAAACTCACCACCTTCATTACGATTTGGCCGAATATCGAAGGCGAAGTCAGCACGCGCAATCCGAGCCTGTACAGCCGCGTAGAGAATCAAATTCCGGTGATACTGGCGCATGGCAACGACGCGGCACAACAAAACACTCTGAGTCATTTGATTGACGAATTGGAGCAGATCAATCCGCAAGCGCAGTATGGCGCGATTGACGCCATGCTGATTCTGCTGCGCGAAGGCGTAGAGGCGCTGCTCATCGTCATGGCGCTGGTCAGTGCGCTGAATGTCGCTCAACAGCCGCAAGGGAAAAAATGGATTTACGGCGGTGTGGTCGCCGGACTGATCGCCAGCATTTTGGGCGCATTGGCCTTGCAAAAACTATTTCCCGCCGTCAGCGCAGGCGCAAGTCGTGAAAAATTGGAAGGCTTTGTCGGCATCGCCGCTGTGCTGATGATGCTGATGGTGGGGGCATGGTTGCACAGCAAATCCAGCATCCAATCGTGGAATGCCTATATTAAAAAACATATGGGCAAAGCCTTGTCCACCGGCAGTCTGATCTCGCTATTTGGTCTGAGTTTTCTGGCGGTGTTTCGCGAGGGTGCGGAAACCATCGTATTTTACGCGGGTATTTTGCCAAAAATCAGCACGCAGGCATTTTTGAGCGGTATCGCAGCGGCAATCGTGCTGCTGCTGGCTTTGGCCTGGATAATGGCCAAAACCAGCGTTACCTTGCCGGTGGCGAAAATGTTCCGTATTCTGACATGGCTGATTTATGCGCTCGGTTTCAAAATCCTCGGCATCAGTCTACATGCGCTACAATTGACGGGCATCGTGCCGATGACCCCATTGCCCAGCACTTGGCTGGAGAGCAATGCTTTGGGCATCTATCCGACCGTCGAGACATTGGCGGCGCAAGCGTTGTACATCGGTTTGATTGTCGTGATTCAATTCGCTGTCCATCGATCGATCAAAAATATACCCGACGCTGTTCATCATAAAGCCTAATTGTTTTTGTACAGTTGCCGATGATCAACAGACGAAGTAGTATGCAATACCTCACCCAACCGCCCATTAACTGAAAGGAATCAAGATGTTATCCGAACCGATTGTCAAAAAACTCAACGAACAGCTCAATCTGGAATTTTATTCATCAAACCTGTATTTGCAAATGAGCGCATGGTGCAGCAATCAAGGATTTGAAGGGGCGGCGGCATTTTTGTTCAGCCACGCGACTGAAGAGATGATGCACATGCACAAACTGTTTGCGTATTTAAACGACACCGGCGCGATGGCGTTGATTGGTCAGATTGACGCGCCACAGCACAAGTTTGATTCACTCAAAGCGGTGTTTGAAGCAACGTATGAGCACGAGCAGTTGATTACCCGCAAAATCAATGAGTTGGTCGCGGTGACGTTTGAGCAAAAGGATTTTTCAGCGTTTAACTTCCTGCAATGGTACGTTGCCGAGCAGCACGAAGAAGAAAAATTGTTCCACTCCATTTTGGATAAATTCAAATTACTGGGCGATTCAACCAGCGCCTTGTACCATTTGGACAATGAACTGTTGAAAATGGCGCAGAATCCAAACGCGGTGGATACGGCTGCGGGCAATTGACCCCCATTTGAGACAAGCTCGCTAACTCGTTACCGAGCAAAACAAAAGGCCGCTACTGCGGCCTTTGTTTCATGGCTGTAGACACAACAGCGCGAGTACGCAACTTATTTACTCATGAAAATATGAAATTGGCGATTGAGCCATTCGGGGGTAAATCCGGCCAAACGATGCAATATTTTGGCCTGCAAGCCAACCGGCTGATGGGTATTTTGCCAGCGGGTATTGGGTTTTTCAGCGACTTTGACTATGGCTCGGGCAACGTCTTCCGGCTGCAATCGAACCCCCATCAACTCGATACTGCCTGCTTGCATCCCGACTACCATGTCGGTTGCGGTAAACAGCGGCATCATATCGATCACCCGAATGCCGTCTTTGGCCCATTCTGCATCCAACCCCTCGGTCAAACCGCGCACAAAGCATTTACTGGCGGCGTAGCTGGCCAAATCCGGCTGACCGTGAATCGCCGCCGAGGAGGAGAGATTGATGATTTTGGCATTGGCATGCGACTTCAAATAAGGCCGTGCTTTGTAACAGCCGAGTAAAACACCATTGACATTGACCTGCAATTGGTCCAGATGGCGCGACAGTTCGATCTGCTCAAATTTACCCGAGCACAGCAATCCGGCGTTGTTCACCAACACATCCAATGAACCGAAATGCTCGGTAAACTGCCGCAAAACACGATCCCAGTCGCTCGCAGAGCACACATCCATTGCACCTGAAATGGCGTTGTCGCCCAATTGTGTCGCCAAAGCCTGCGCACCCGTCGCGTCAATATCAAATACGCCGACATGATGACCAACTTGGGCAAACTGACGCGCAGTGGCGGCACCAATTCCATGAGCCGAGCCGGTGATGAGAATATTCATGCGTTCTCCCGATGGGTAAATCTAAAAGCAAACAGGTCAGGCAAAGCCCGACCTGTATTTTAATTCCTACGATAAATCAAATGCTCGAAAAAATAAATTCCTGAGGCAAACGTGATTTTGGCAAGGTTTGATTGATGTCATTCTCCGTATGCGTTCCCAGAGCAACGATCACCGAGGCGTTATAACCCTTATCACGCAAGCCCAATTCCTCGTTGAGCACCGTCGGATTAAAGCCCTCGATCGGGCAGGCATCAATGCCCATGGTACTGGCGCCGAGCAACAGATAACCCAGCGCGATATAAGTTTGTTTTTCCATCCAGTGCTGCGCGTCTTTGAGCTCAAAGCGGTGCATATTCGCGTAAAAACTGCGACCGGTGTGCTGACCTTGGCGGAATTGCTCATTGGCAAAGCGGCCGTCTTTGGTTTCCTGCTCCAGCAAAATTTGCAGATAAACCTCATCCATCAGTGTTTTGGTACACATCACGATGACATGCGACGCATCCAGAATTTTTGGTGTGTTGTATACATGACCGGCGTCGGTGGATTTCGCAATGCGCTTTTTCGCTTCATCCGAGTGGGCAACGATGAAATGCCACGGCTGCGAATTGGTCGAGGAGGGTGCGTATTGCAACAATGTCTGCAATTGAGCCATTTGCTCATCGGTCAATTTTTTGCTCGGATCAAAAGCCTTGGTGGTGCGGCGTTGTGTGGCGAAATCGGTAATGCGCATGCTGTCTCCTTGAGATCGGATTGAGAAATTATGGATACGGTGCATTGTATTGCTCATCGGATTAAGAAGCAATTGGCATTTGCTCAGTATTGATCCGGCGCTCATCAAATAGCCGTGATTTTTGCTAAAGTGGGCTGGTATTTGCCCTACAATGACAGCGGTTATCGCAATAATCATTAATAGGTGGTGGTGATGGGGATTTCTGCAAACGTGCGCGATCATTGGTTGATCGCATTACAGCGCAAAATCGCGGAGCAAAAGGCGATTCATGAGGTGTTTGGTGAGCACTGGTCGATAAATTTTGATCCCAATGATATCGCTGTGTATCAAATAGCGTTGGATGCGTTGAACAATGATGAAAAAGAGTGGGACGGCTCATCCAAAGTCGGATCAATGGCACTGAGCGTATTGCGAGATTATTGTGCGCATCCCGCCGTGCCATTGACTGCGCCTGTGCGTCATGAGATTCAGAGCATTCTTTTAGCAGCACAGATGTCGAGTGCGGACGATGTTCTGGCCACAGTTATGCAACGTTTGAGTCCATCATTTAAAGGTGCACTGAGGAAATTTTCCTATTGGCTGGTCAATGGCTCGGTGGCTCATCCTCTATTAGAAGGATTTGATTATTCGGCGATATTTCGTGAGCCCAGTGCGTTGGAGCGGGTGTATGCGATTTTTGCCAACGTAATTGAAATGGATGCGCAAGGAAACGTGCTCAATGCACAGCAGGCGCAGCATCGAGCAGCACAGTATATTGCCCAATACATCAGTGGTCGGTCGGCCGAGACACCATTCGCTGACTGGGAAATCGAGTTATATTGAGCTGAAATGAAACACGATGATAAAAAACGGGCAATATTTGCAGCCGCATTGGCAGTGTGTCGGGATATTGTATTTCGTTCAAGCAGGCGATTTTAAAGAAGAAGATTTGGAGCGGGGTTTATCTGTGGTTTCGCCGGAGCACTTGGCAAAGGTTTTTAATCTGCCCGAGTCTGAAATGCAGATTGATTATTCAAAACATATTAGTCCGGAGCAAATGGATCCAATTAGACCGGTTACGAGGTCTTAATTCAATCAATAAAAAAGCGTACAGGGATGCACGCTTTTTTGTTTCTTGCAATAAAAGCAAATTAGGCTGATTTTCCCATCCAGGCAAACATCAGCGCCACAGCCAAAATGCCCAGCCCAACGCTCGCACTGACGTAGGCAGTGGCATACAGCCATTCGCCTTTGCGCATTAGCGCCCATGTATCCAAACCGAAGCTGGAGAAGGTGGTAAAGCCGCCGAGAAAACCGGTAATCAGCAGCAGCCGCAGTTCGGTGTTGAGCGAAGTCAGGCGCTCGATGGCAACGGCGAGTACGCCAATGGCGGCGCAGCCGAGGATATTGACCAACAGCGTTCCCCACGGAAAGCCAACCGCATTGTGTGGCGCAGCCCAGCGCATGGTCGCATTGCCCACGAGGTAGCGGGCGATGGAGCCGAATGCACCGCCCAGTCCGACCAAAAATACGGAGAGTAGGTTGCTCATGCTTTGGCTTTGGCCTTGGGCTTTGTGGTTTTTGTAGCCGCCTTTGATGCAGCCTTTGATGCAGTCGATTTTTTGATGGTTTTGGCTGGCGCTTGTTTGGCTTTAGCAGACTTGTTGGCTGACCTACTTGCCTTGGCCATTGGTTCGGTGTTTAGGTATTCAGGCAGGTTCTTCTCTTTAAAGCCGCATAGATTCTCAATGATGCATTCGCCGCATTTGGGTTTGCGCGCTTGGCAGACGTAGCGCCCGTGCAAAATGAGCCAATGGTGCGCATCCAGCAGATATTCTTTGGGAATGTTTTTCAGCAGTTTTTTCTCGACTTCCAAGACATTTTTTCCCGGCGCAAGGCCGGTGCGGTTGCCGAGGCGGAAAATGTGCGTGTCCACCGCCATCGTGGGTTCGCCAAAAATGGTATTGAGAATGACATTGGCAGTCTTGCGTCCAACGCCAGGTAGGGCTTCGAGTGCGGCACGATCATTCGGTACTTCGCCGCTGTGTTTCTCAAGTAGTTGCTGGCATAGGCCGATGACGTGTTTGGCTTTGCTGCGATACAGGCCGATGGTGTTGATGTATGAAATCAGACCTTCTTCGCCGAGTGCGAGAATCGCTTCAGGTGTATTGGCTACCGGATAGAGGCGGGCAGTGGCTTTGTTCACGCCCATGTCGGTGGCCTGCGCCGAGAGCACGACCGCAACGAGTAATTCAAACGGGCTGGTGTAGCTCAGTTCGGTGGTGGGGTGCGGATTCGCCTGCTGCAGGCGGCGAAACATCTCGGCTCGGTCGGCGGGGCGCATGATCGGACTTTTTTAAGCGTTTTCGCTGGTTTCTTTACCCAGCTCTTTGCGCTTGAGCGCAGCTTCGAGCTGATCCATGCGGTCAAAGCCCCAGAATGGTTCGCCATCGAGGATGAAAAACGGCGAGCCAAACACGCCTTTGGCCGTTGCCAGATCAACCTCGGCGCGGAATTGCTCGCGCGTGCTGGCGTGACTGATGCCGGCCAACACTTCTTCGCTGTTCAAACCGATGTTTTGGGCAAGCGCACCGATGGTCTGCGTATCGCTGATATTTTTTCCCTCGACGTGATAGGCTCGTAAAATGGCTTGTGCCAATTCGATGCCTTTGGCTTCGCCCAAACTCGACTCGACCCATAGCACGGCGCGTGCAGCATGGCGAGCATCCAGCGTGGTCACGCTCGGTTCTTGATAGGGAATCTGTTCAAATTGCGCGGTGCGGATAATATCGCGCTTTTGGTATTTCAGTTTGGCAGGGATTTGGGATAGTCCCGTGCCGCTGTTGGATGGCTTGAACTCTTCACCGACATACGGATGCCAGTCAACTTGATGGCCGTATTTCGCTGCCAATGCGTTGATACGCGTGCTGGCGAAATAGCCATAAGGTGAGGTGAAGTCAAAATAAAAGTCAATGCGTTTGCTCATGAAATCCTAAATAAAAATGATTAATAATCAATTGATTATATTGTTTATTGAAAGTTAATTACGAATTAATTTAATGCAGCAGCCTGGGCATTTCATCCACCAGCTTATTGGTGTCCAAAGCCACGCTGGCATGAAATAGAGACACTCGCCAGCCGTCTTTGGTTTTGGAGAAAACCAGCGTGCTGTGCAGGTTAAAGTGCTGTACCGCCGCATCCTGATTAAGCGTCAATTCAATGTGCAGCAATTGATTGTGTACGGCGGTTTGGCTGGTGTCCAAGGTGTGATTGGCCAGTACCTGCGCTTTGAATCGACCGATTTCAAACAAGGTGCGCCAGGTTTCCGACAGGGCGAGATGACCTTGCGCATAGGGGAAATTCGGTAGGATGCAAATGGCGGACTGATCGTCCACCCATAATGCCATCATTTGTTCGACATCGCCTTGCGCCAGAGCGGCGTAGAATGCCTGCTCCAGCTCGGAGGCGTTGACAAACATAGCCAACACCGATTTGGGTGGTTTGCGTTTGGGCATGTGCTACCTTATGCGTTGAAAAATCAGCGATGCCGATCAATGATGCGCAACTTTTTCACCGGCTTTCAGACGATAAACGGTGCCGCAGTACGGGCATTTGCCTTCACCGTGAATCAGTTTGATGAACACGCGCGGATGGCTGCTCCACTGCGTCATCGAAGGATTCGGGCAATGAACCGGCAAATCGCTGGCGAAAAGTTCAATAACAGGTGCGTCGGTAGTTGTATTCATCGTTAATCCTTATGAGTCCAAATCTAAGCAAAGATAATTCGTGCATTATATAACAAAGCACTGTTTTTGAACGTCATCCAAGGGCATATCGTGAAAAAATCACTCATCGTGAGTATGAATGATCGCGGCATGGTGCGCGTGTTGTTATAATCGATGTAATTATTTTTAGAATTGAGATCATGGCAAAACCGGCAAAAAATCAGTATGTGTGCAGCGAATGCGGCGGCGTCTCGGCCAAATGGTCGGGGCAATGCCCGAGCTGTCAGTCGTGGAATACGCTCGTCGAAACCGCGCCCGAAAAAGCGAGTAACAACCGTTTCTCCGCGCTCGCTCCCGCTTCGCCCGTGCAAGCGCTCAAGCAAATTCACGCGCAGGACGTGCCGCGTTTTTCCAGCGGCGTGTCCGAGTTTGATCGCGTGTTGGGTGGAGGCTTGGTGCCCGGCGGCGTGATTTTGATTGGCGGCGACCCGGGTATTGGCAAATCCACTTTGCTGTTGCAATCGCTTGCCTCGCTCTCGGAAACCCGACCGGTGCTGTATATCAGCGGCGAGGAGTCGGGTGCGCAGGTCGCATTACGCGCGCAGCGGCTGGATTTGGCCAATGCGCCGATGCAGTTTCAAGCCGAAATCAATTTGGACAGCATCATCAATACCTTGATGCAGCTCAAACCCGACGTCGCCGTGATTGACTCGATTCAGACCATGTATTCGGGCGAATTATCCTCCGCGCCTGGCTCGGTGGCGCAAGTGCGCGAGTGCGCGGCGCAACTGACACGGGTGGCAAAAGCGACCGGCATCACGCTGATCATGGTTGGCCATGTGACCAAAGAGGGCAGCCTCGCGGGGCCGCGCGTGCTGGAACACATCGTTGATACCGTATTGTATTTTGAGGGCGACACACAGTCATCGTTTCGCCTGATTCGCGCAATCAAAAACCGTTTTGGCGCGGTCAACGAGCTGGGGGTGTTCGCCATGACCGAAAAAGGGCTGAAAGGCGTAACCAATCCGTCAGCGATTTTTCTGTCACAGCACAAAGAGGATGTGGCTGGTTCCTGCGTCATGGTGACGCAAGAGGGCACGCGACCGTTGCTGGTCGAAGTCCAAGCGCTGGTCGATGCCTCACACGCGCCGACCGCGCGGCGTCTATCGGTCGGGTTGGAGCAAAATCGCTTGGCGATGCTGCTGGCTGTGCTGCACCGACACGCAGGCGTGGCGTGCTTTGACCAAGACGTATTCATCAATGCGGTCGGAGGCGTGAAAATCACCGAGCCGGCGGCGGATTTGGCGGTACTGCTGGCAATCGTGTCCTCGTTGCGCAATAAACCATTGCCCAAAGGCTTGGTCGTGTTCGGCGAAATCGGTTTGGCCGGTGAAGTACGTCCCGCACCGCGCGGACAAGAGCGATTAAAAGAAGCGGCCAAACTCGGCTTCACCCACGCACTGATTCCAAAAGCAAACGCGCCGAAGCAAAAAATCAGCGGCTTGAATATTATTGCCGTGGAGAGAATTGATCAGGCATTGGCGCGGATTAGAGAAGTCGAGTGAATCAACTGAAGTCATGTATAAAATAAAAATCACTAAAATTCATTTTTGAACTAATTGAATTCCATGAAAAATAGCCTTATAACATACCAAAAAAAATTGGTTTTTGATCCTTTTGATGTAGTCGGACACAATGGTTGTGGTGTAGAGATGCTTGCACAAAAGCGGTTTAATGAAGCATTGAATTGCTTCGACAAGGCAATCACATATCAGCCAAAGTACAGTGAGGCTCACTATAATCGAGGAAGAGTTTTACTAAGACTTAATAGATTAAAAGATGCTCTAGCCAGTTTTAAAATAACGCTCGAACTAAATCCCGGCAACGTCGGTGTTTATAACGTAATAGCCCTTGAATTAATCAATAATGATTTATTGGACGAAGCATTAAATTACCTTGATGAAGCAATTCGCATCGAGCCTAATAATGCAGAGTTTCATTATAATCGCGGGATAATTTTTCAACGACAACAATCTTTTGGTTTAGCTTTGGAGGCATATAAAAAAGCTCTTGAAATTAACCCATATTATGAGTTCCTATTCGGAAGATATTTGAACATGAAGCTAAATTCATGTAACTGGGATGGGATAATAGACGAGATTGAACTTTATATTGCACAACTTGAGCAAGGGAAGCCGGTCACAACGCCATTTGTCGCCTCTATATTACTCAACCGGCCAGAATTACAGCAAACATCTGCGCAACAGTATAGAAGGTTGAAATTTTCAAAGCATACCGAGCATCATATTGAGCGAAAAAGTATACCATCACAAAAAATACGCATTGCTTACTATTCTGCTGATTTTCACAATCATGCCACGGCATATCTGATGGCACGGTTATTCGAGTTACACGACAAATCACGCTTTGAAGTCTATGCGTTTTCATTTGGTCCGAACCAAGAAGATGAAATGCGGGAAAGATTGATCCGCTCATTTGATTGTTTTTATACGGTTCGAAATAAAATAGACCAAGAAGTTGCTCGCCGTTCAAGAGAATTAGGAATTGATATAGCGATTGATTTAAAAGGCTACACGGGGAGTCATCGCGCGGGCATTTTCGCCGAACGTTGCGCCCCCATTCAGGTCAACTACTTAGGCTATCCGGGAACCATGGGGGCGGAATTCATTGATTATATCATCGCCGACGATACGTTGATTCCACCGGAGTTAGAACAGCACTACACCGAAAAAGTGATACGCCTGCCCGATAGCTATCAGCCCAATGACCGCCAGCGCGTAATCGCAAATTATACGCCGACACGAGCAGAATTGGGGCTGCCGGAAGATGCTTTTGTATTCTGCTGCTTTAACAACAATTACAAGATCCTGCCGGAGACTTTTGATAGTTGGATTCGTATATTGAATGCAGTTGAAGGCAGTGTGTTGTGGCTGTTACAGGGCAATCCTATCGCAGCCAAAAACCTTCGGAAGGAAGCAGAGGCGCGGGGACTTGATAGCAAGCGACTGATATTTGCTAAACGAGCACCTTTGGCCGAGCACCTAGCCCGCCATCAACAAGCTGACTTATTCTTAGATACCTTCCCATGTAATGCTCATACAACTGCGAGCGATGCACTGTGGGCGGGATTACCAGTACTCACGCACATGGGGCAGAGCTTTGCGTCGCGCGTTGCAGCCAGTTTGCTGCGTGCAGCGGATTTACCCGAGTTGGTCACAGATTCTCAAGATGGCTACGAACGCATGGCAATACATTTGGCGCGAAACCCTGACGAGCTGCGTGCTTTAAAGAATAGACTAATGCATAATCGTGACACCTGCGCTTTGTTTGATACAGAATCCTATGTACGCAATCTGGAGCAAGCTTATCAGCAAATAATGTGTCAAAAAGGCTTTATCTAAAGCGCTACATTTTTTGCAGTACCACCATTCAAATGACAAGACACTTGACTGGCCTGGTTTTTGTTTGTTAATCAGTGTCAACCGTTCAAAATATCGAGCGTTAGAGACCTGTCTATCATTGGATATAACCACGTCATCAAGGATTATCTCATGTCAAAAGCCACGCCTCGTCGCCTCATGATTGCCGCACTCATCGGTATGCTCGGTATCAGTGCGGCTCAGTCATCTTCCGCTGCGGTCAAAACCACGCCTGAAGTGTTTCCGGATATGTTGAGTTTGGATGCGGGCTTGCGCCCGATTTGGACGCCACCGAGCGCCGAAGTTGCGAGCAACGACAGCGATATTCAAGACATCGTGCGTGGCGCGCTCAATGAGAAGCCTGCGAATTATCCGCAGTTGCCGCCGTTTGTTCCCGATCAAAACTATGACCGAACGATCGAATTGGTCTTCGCCGTGGATACGACCGGCTCGATGGGCGGCTTGATTGAGGGGGCGAAGCAAAAAGTCTGGCGCATCATCAATGATGTGACCCAACGTCAAAAAGCGTCCAATCAAAAAGTATTGGTGCGCGTCGGCTTGGTTGCCTACCGTGATGTGGGAGACGATTACGTCACGCGCATCACGCCGCTGTCATCGGATTTGGACGCGGTGTACAGCAAGCTGATGAATTTTCGCGCCGAGGGCGGCGGTGATGAGCCGGAGCATGTGCGTCTGGCGATGAGCGATGCGCTCAATGCCGTAGGTTGGAGTGGACGCGAGTCACGTAATACCGATTATGGTTCGGTCAATGGTGTGGGGCGCTTGTCACAGGTTTTATTCTTGGTTGGCGATGCGCCACCGCATGACGATTACAAGCAATACCCAAGCGTGCAAAAAACCGCAGCGCAAGCCAAAGATCGCGGCATCACCGTAAATGCCATTCAAGTGGGTAACATCCAGTCTACCACACCGATTTGGCGCGAAGTGGCGCGCAAAGGTGGCGGTGAATATTTCGCCATTGCGCAAAACGGCGGTGTACAAGCCGTGGTGACTCCGTACGATAAACGCTTGGCCGAATTGGGCGATGATATGGCACGTAAAGGCGTGTACTATGGTTCGGCGCGTGAAAAAGTTGCGAGCGACGCGATGGGCTATACCGCGTCATTTAACGCCGCGCCCATCAGCGCTCGCGCAGATCGCGCCATCAATAAATCCATCAATACCGAAGCGGCTTATCATTCCAGCGACTTGGTACAAGCGGTGGAAAACAAATCCATTGATCTGGATCGTGTGAAAACCGAAGAGCTGCCAAGCGAAATGCAGGGCATGACCCAGGCCGAACGCAAAGCGTATGTTCAGCAAAAAATCGATGAGCGCGCAACCATTCGTCAAGAGATCAGCGAATTGTCACAAAAGCGCGAGCAATATTTGCGCGAACAGGGTGAGCAAAAGGGCAAAGCCGACGCTTTTGATTACGCTGTGGAAAAAGCGTTGCAAAGACAAATTAAGTAAACGGTTACAGAAAAAACATCTCTGAACGATATTTTGGGGTCGGCCGTTTAAAAAAATGGCCGACCATTTTTTTGTAAATCACGCTCATCCAATAAATAGTTCTGCGATATTCCATAAATATAAAAATAAGTTTTGATTATCAGAACTGATATAGTTTTGTAACCTAACGGGTGTATAATTTCATTGCCTCGAAATGCTCAGTCAAAGATGCGATGAGGTACTGAGCCAGTCCAACCGACGTTGTTTGAATAAGAGCATCGAGCGCACTTTCTGAATCGATAAAAAAGAGAGGTCATCATGCAGATTCTACAGACCGATGTTGCGATCATCGGCGCCGGTGGTGCAGGTTTACGTGCCGCAATCGAGGTCGCACGCACACAACCCGACACCAAAATCACCCTCATTTCCAAAGTTTACCCCATGCGCAGCCACACCGTCGCGGCCGAAGGCGGCTCCGCAGGCGTGGTTCGTGAGGACGACTCATTGGATTACCACTTCCACGACACCGTCTCCGGCGGTGACTGGCTGTGCGAACAAGACGTGGTGGAATACTTTGTTAATCATGCCACGCAGGAAATGATCCAGTTGGAAAACTGGGGCTGCCCGTGGTCGCGTACACCGGAAGGTCAACCGAACGTGCGCCGTTTCGGCGGGATGAAAGTACCACGTACGTGGTTCGCCGCCGACAAGACCGGTTTCCATATTCTGCATACCTTATTCCAGACCTCTTTACAGTATCCGAGCATTCACCGCTTGGACGAGCATTTCGCCTTGGATTTATTGGTCGAGGACGGCCAATTGCACGGCGTTTTGTGTTTGGACATTCAAACCGGTGAAACCATCGCCGTTCAAGCGAAAAGCGTAATCATCGCCACCGGCGGTGCAGGGCGCGTGTACTTGTACAACACCAACGGCGGTATCGTGACCGGTGACGGCATGGCATTGGCCTATCGTCACGGCGTACCTTTGCGCGATATGGAATTCGTGCAATACCACCCAACCGGCTTGCCGGGTTCGGGCATCTTGATGACCGAAGGCTGTCGTGGCGAGGGCGGTATTTTGACCAATAAAGATGGCTACCGCTATCTGCAAGACTACGGTCTCGGTCCTGAAACACCGGTTGGCGAAGCGAAAAACAAATACATGGAGCTTGGTCCGCGCGACCGCCTGTCGCAAGCATTCTGGCATGAGCAACAAAAAGGCCGTACGATTCCAAGCTCACGCGGCGATGTCGTATACCTCGATTTGCGTCACTTGGGCGAAAAATACCTGCACGAACGTTTGCCGTTCATCTGCGAATTGGCAGAAAAATTCGTCGGCGTCGATCCGGTCAAAGAACCGATTCCGGTACGTCCGACCGCGCACTACACCATGGGCGGTATCGAAACCAATGGCCGTTGTGCAACCCGCATGGCAGGCTTGTACGCCGTGGGCGAATGCTCATCAGTCGGTCTGCACGGCGCGAACCGTCTCGGCTCGAACTCACTGGCTGAGTTGACCGTATTCGGTAAAGTCGCCGGTGAAGAAGCCGCGAACTTCTCGAAAACCCGTCAGCACAGCCTGAGCCAAGAGCAAATCAAAGCATTGGCAGAGCGCAGCTACGCACCATACGATGCGCTGCGCAACAAAACCGACGGCAGCGAATCACCGGCGGACATCCGTCGTGAATTGGGCGCCATGATGGAAGAGGGCGTGGGTATTTTCCGTTCCGAAGAAACCACGAAAAAAGCCATTGACCGCATTGCCGAACTCAAACGTCGCTATAAAAATGTACGCGTGACCGACCATTCGACCAACTTCAACACCGACTGGCTGACCACGATCGAATTGGGTTATCTGTTGGACGTGGCCGAAGCGATGGCGCATTCAGCTTACCACCGCAAAGAGTCACGCGGCTCGCATCAACGCTTGGACGCGCCTGAGCGCGACGACGTGAACTTCTTGAAACACAGTTTGGCGTTTTATCAAGGCGATGCCGCACCGGCGATTGACTACAGTTCAGTGACCATCACCAAATCACAACCAGCCGTACGCGCGTATGGCGCGGCCGCGGAGGGAAAATAATATGACTGCGAAAAAAATCATTATTGAGGTATCCCGCTATCGTCCGGACGTGGATGACAAACCGTGGATGCAAAGTTTTGACATCGAATGGACGCAAGACATGTCTATTTTGGATGCCTTGGCCTCGATCAAGGACGAGCAAGCCGCCGATCTGGCCTACCGCTGGTCCTGCCGTATGGAAGTCTGCGGCTCTTGCGGTATGGTCGTCAACGGCGTGCCGAAATTAGCCTGTTCTACCTTTGTGCGTGAATACGCCGATTGCGACAAAATCACCGTGACTCCGCTGGATCAATTCCCGGTGGAAAAAGACTTGGTGGTTGATATCGAGCCGTTCATCGAAAAACTCAATGCGGTCAAACCGTACATCATCAAGGAAAAACCGCAAACCGAGTTCACCAATGTGACGCTCAAATCGCATGTGCAAACACCGAAGGAATTGGCGAAGTTCAAACAATACACCATGTGTATCAACTGCATGTTGTGTTACCAAGCCTGTCCGCAAGTGGCTATCAACGCTGAGTTCTTAGGCCCTGCCGCGAATGCGCTGGCCTTGCGTTACAACTACGACACGCGTGACGAAGGTGCGGAGCAACGTTTTGACGTGATGAATTTGGACAACGGCATTTGGCCATGTACCTTTGTCGGTTACTGTTCCGAAGTCTGCCCGAAAAACGTCGATCCGGCCGGCGCGATTCAACAAGCCAAAGCACAGTCCAGCCAATATTGGCTCAAAGGTCTGATTTCAGGCAAGGAGTAAACCATGAGAAAACCTTATCACACCACACAGGCCTCCAATTGGTTCATGGCCAAGCCGTTTTACCAACGCTATATGCTGCGTGAAGTGACCTGCATCCCAATGGCCATCTATGTATTGAATTTGATGGCAGGCGTGGCGGCATTGGCCACTTCGCAAATCAAATGGCTGTCATGGATTGAAATGCAAAAAAGTCCGTTGATGATTTTATTCACCGTGCTGACTTTGGTCGCTGCGTTGTTCAATACCTACACTTGGTTTGAAACCACGCCAAAAGTGATGAAAGTGCAGCAGGGCGATAAATTCGTTCCGGAAAAAACCATTTTGGGCGCACACTGGGCTGTATTTGCGGTATTGGCCTTGATTTTGCTCATCATCACGATCGCGTGCGCATAAGGAGGACACCATGAGTAAACCTAAAAATATGAAATCCATTTATTGGAGTCTGTTTGCCGCAGGCGGTATGATCGCCGCATTGGTGTTGCCTACCTTGGTCGCGATTCTGAGCCTGTTGCTGCCGATGGAGTTGGTGGGGAATCCGGCGACGTTTTACGACACCGTATCACCGCTGTTTCACAATGCGTTTTTCTACATCTTGATGGTCGGCGTATTGTTCCTCATGCTGTGGCATACCGCGCACCGTTTTTACTATGTCTTGCATGATTTTCACATTCATGTCGGCATTAAAACGCGCTATGCCTTGTATGCCGTGGTGATTTTGTGCAGCTTGGTGACCTTGTTCGCGGGGCTGTAAAAAGTGATGGTGACGCTCGTCACCACACAGCAATCCAATAAGAGCGCACTTCGGTGCGCTTTTTTATTGATCTCTCTTGTATTCACCGCTTCAAACCTCCTTATTTGCTCCTTAATAATAAATAGTGTGACATCGATTGCATTCATAATTGTTTCAAATTTTTATTATAAATTTTGGTAATTAATTTTGATAAAAAATATTTTAATAGGAGAAAATAATGAAAAAAGCAGTTTATCAAAATACACTATCGGATACGCTCCCCAAAGGTACGGGCAAAGGATTAGTCATCACTGCAATTGCAGCCGTACTGGCTTTGGTGGTCTACAAAGTGTTGCCGTATGAGGCCAATGCCAACAAGGGCTTGGCTTTGCTGACATTCATCGCTGTGTTGTGGCTAAGCGAGGCGATTCACATCACCATCACGGCTCTGATGATTCCGGTGCTGGCCGTGGCGATTGGTATTCCCGAAATGACGACGCAAAGGGCGTTCAGCTCATTCGCCGACCCGATTATCTTTTTGTTTTTCGGCGGTTTTGCTTTGGCAACAGCCTTGCACGTCCAGCAACTGGATCGAAAAATTGCCTTATGGCTCATTTCAATTTCAAAAGGGCATTTGGGCGTTGCGTCCTTGGTGGTGTTTGGCGTGACCGCATTTTTGTCCATGTGGATCAGCAATACCGCGACGGCGGCCATGATGCTGCCTTTGGTATTGGGCATGTTGTCGCATTTGGATCGGGACAAAGACCGCAGTACCTTTGTGTTTGTTCTTTTGGGTGTGGCGTATTCCGCCAGCATCGGTGGTCTGGGCAGCTTGGTCGGCTCTCCGCCCAATGCGATCGCGGCCAAAGCATTAGGTCTTGATTTTGCCGGCTGGATGAAATTGGGTTTGCCGATGATGTTGGTCATTTTACCGGCCATGATTGCGGTGATGTATCTGGTTTTGCGTCCTAATTTGAATCAGCCCATGAGCTTGGAAAAGGAATATATTCCTTGGACATTACCGCGTGTTTTGACCATGATCGTATTCGTTTGCACTGCCGCCGCATGGATTTTTGGTACGAAGCTCAAGGACACATTCGGAATCACAAATCCGGACACTTGGGTTGCCGTCACCGCAGCCATTGTGATCGTGTTGTTGGGTTTGGCCAATTGGAAACAAATTGCGGACAATACCGACTGGGGGATTTTGTTCCTGTTCGGCGGTGGTATTGCCTTGAGCGCCATTCTCAGCCGCTCGGGTGCTTCTGCGGTTTTGGGCGCTCAAGTGGCAAACTCATTTGTGTTGGCGCATCCGTTCATCGTGGTTTTAGCCAGTGCGGCGTTCATTGTCTTTTTGACAGAGTTCACCAGTAACACGGCCTCGGCTGCGCTGCTGGTACCGATTTTTGCCGCGATTGCACCACAGCTCGGAGTTCCACAAGAAGCTTTGGTCATGGTGATTGCGCTGGGTGCATCGTGTGCGTTCATGCTGCCGGTGGCCACGCCGCCGAATGCGATTGTATTTGGCACGGGGCTGATTCGTCAGCAGGAAATGATCCGCGTCGGTGTGGTGCTCAACGTGATTTGCGTGGGCTTGATCGGCGGCTGGGCGTATTTGTTCCTGCTATAAATCATTGAGCCGTAAGCAAAAAGCCTGCATACAGCAGGCTTTTTTAATATGCGTGGCGCAATGAATATCAGGAAAACTCAGGGCTTTTTGTATTCCGCGTAAACCGCCTGGTATACGCCACCAAAAAAAGTGCGCTTACGCCAAACGAAGCGATTGGCCAGCTCAGGATCGGCAAAGTCTTTGATTTCTTTGTGCCACAGGGCTTCCGCGAATGGCTCTAACTTGGCATTGACCCAACGCAACAGCCAACCGACCGGATTCCAAGAAGCAGGGCGGTGGTAGTCCACAAACACGAGTTGACCATTGGGCTGAATGGATTGCAGCATTTGGTTGAGAATTTCAGTTTTTTTATCGTCCGGCACTTCGTGCAACAGGAAGAAACTACAGGTTAAATCGTAGTCTTTACCTGTCCACTGCGCCGCATCAATGTGGTGAATCGCAGCCTGCGGCAGATGACCGATTTTGCGTTTGGTGTGGTTGATCTGAATCGTGGCGATATCCGTGATGTCAAACTGTCCGTTCGATCCGACTTTTTCCGCGGCATCAATCACCAAATTACCGTACACATGGGCTACTTGCCAAACACGCATTCCGGGTTGAATATGATCTATATACGCTCGTTTCAGTCGAGGGCCATTGCCAAACAATAGGACATTAAATACCAGCTCGCGATCCAAGCGTTCAACATTGCGCTCGTTGACATAAGCCCAATTGTAGACCTCGTCCAGATATTCGGGTAATTGCTCTGAAGAGGAGGGCGATGAACTAACGGGAGTTGCCTTGGGATTTGCTTTGTTGTGATGCTCTGCGGAGGTTATTTCGGATGTTATATTTTGCACGTTGACCTCACCTTTATTATTTAGATTAAATAAGCAAAATGGCTAGAATAGCTTGGAGAATTATAGCAATTTTGGCGAACCTGATGATAACAGGAATGGGGAATTAATCTTTGCCGTTATTATAATTGAGCCAACGGTTTTGGGGTTAACATAAATAATGAAAATTCATGAGAAACACCTCAATAGATCAAATATTTTAGAAAATTCTCTATCGTAAAACGATTTCATACAGTTGATTTACCGCTTCAATATGCTGGGTAACGCTTTCAGATACCACTCGGGGCTTGGCAATATTTTGCATGCGCAGGGTGTGTTGCACATGGCGGTAGTGGCGGTAGGCGTCACCGCATTGTTTGGCCAGCGCCCCATCAATCAAGCCTGCATGACCCGCGCGTTCGAGTAGGGCGATGTTGCCTTTGTTATCGAGCAACTCAGGATGCCGGTTGGAATAGCCCAAAACCAAGGCCTGTACACAAAATTCAATATCCACCATGCCGCCCGAGTCGTATTTCAGATCAAACAGCTCGGTTGGGTTCGGATGTCCGGCCTGTAATTTATCGCGCATAGACGAAATTTCCGCCCGAACTTTTTGAATATCACGCTCTGCGGATAAAATCGAGCGACGGCAATCTTCAAACCACGCGCCAATGTCCGCATCGCCCGCACAATAGCGCGCCCGCGTGAGCGCCTGATGCTCCCAGAACCACGCGGATTCGCGCTGGTATTGCTCAAACATTTTGGTGCTGACGACCATCAAGCCACTGTCGCCGTTCGGACGCAAACGGTAGTCGGTATCAAACAGCACACCGGCGCCGGTCGGCGCCGTGAGCCAGTTGTTCAGACGCTGCGCAAAGCGACTGTATACCTCCAGCGCTTCTTGCGCCGGATCGTCAAATATGAACACCAAGTCCAAATCCGAGGCGTAGCCCATTTCCTTACCGCCCAGTTTGCCGTAGGCAATGATGGCAAATTTCGGCACATCGCGGTGTTTTTTCGCAAACGCATCCCAGCAGTGATATACAGCCGCATCCAGCATTACGTCGGTCAAATCGGACAGATGATCGGCCAATTGTTCCACCGTCCACAAGCCGTCCAGCTCCTGCACCAGCAGGCGAAATACTTGGCTGTGGTGGTTTTCGCGCAAAATATCCATTTGCCGTTCCACATCCGGTTTGCCGTCGTGGTGTTTGGCATGATTGAGCAACTGATTCAGATGCGTTTTGAGCGCAGGCCAATCGGGTGCGCGATGCAGCTGTTCGACATTGAGCAATTCATCCAGCAAAATCGGATGCGCCGTCAGATAGTCGGCGACAAAGCGCGAACTGGCCAGTAGCTCGACCAAGCGTTCCAAAGCCTTCGGATACTCGATCAATAGCGCCAAATAACTGCTTCTGCGGCTAATTGCATCTAAAAAGTTCCAAATTCGTTGCAGCCACTCCATCGGAATAATTTGATTGGGATAGCGATTAACCAAAATCTGCGCGCTCGCGTTGACCAACTGCTTGTAGCGAATCAAGCTACGCTCGGGCAATTGATTTTGACGCGGATTCGTTTCCATGCGTGCATAGACGTCGCTGATCTCCTGCGGCGAGTCAAAGCGCGCCCACAGCGCCGCCCAGTCATCATTTTGCGGGTCAGCAGACTGCCGCGCGCTCAATGAGCGCTCCTCCGGTGATTGCTCCGGCGCCGCATCAAACAGGGCGTTAAAGTGGTGCATCACATTCGCTTGTCCGATGCGCATGTGCTGTTCTAATTGAGTCCAATCATCAAAACGCATAGTGCGGGCAATGCGTTCGCGCAGCTCCGGTTCCACAGGAATTTGCTGCGTCTGCGCATCGTTCAAATACTGAATCCGATGCTCCAAATGACGCAAAAATACATAATGCTCGCGCAGTTGACGCATGGCTGCGTCATCCATCAAGCCCGTTTTAGACAGCTCGGGCAGGGCAGTCAAAGTCGCTTTTTGTTGCAAATTGGGTAAGCGCGCGCCTTTAATGATCTGCGGCAATTGCACGCTGAATTCAATCTCTCGAATCCCACCCGAACCGATTTTAATGTCCTCAGATTCAGGATGTTTCGCCGCTCGGCTTTCCGCCTTCGCACGAATTTTATGGTGAACATCGCGCAGGGCATCAATCGCGTCGTAATCCAAATAGCGTCGGAATACGAACGGCGTGACCACTTGCTCCAGCAAATACGAATGCGAAGAAGGGTTCATCAAACGACTTTTCAGCCAGACAAAACGCTCCCATGTGCGCGCCTGCGTGAATAAATACTTCTCCAACGTACTCAAACTCACGCACAGCGCACCTGAAGCACCATTTGGGCGCAGACGCATATCGACGCGAAACACAAAGCCGAATTCATTAACATCATCCAACAGCTTGATCATGCGGCGACCCAAACGGTCAAAAAACTCGCCATGCGAGAGGGCGCGGACGCGTTGTCCCTCAATCGTCGGAACGGTTTCCCCCTCATGTTCAAACACAAACACCAAATCCATGTCCGACGAAACATTCAACTCGCGCCCGGAGAGTTTTCCCATGCCCATGACCCACAAAGGCATCGCGGCACCGGTTGAATCCGACCGAGGTTCACCATGAATCTCCGTCAAAGCACGGTACGCCACATCCAAAGCACTTAACGTAGACGCATCGGCCAGCGCGCTGACTGTTTGCGTAATCACATCCAAAGTCTGCTCAGTCGGCGGGTTTGACAAATCAAACTCCATCATCGCCAACATGACCAACACCCGCGTTTTACGCAGTGCCTCGGCCATCGCTTGCTCCGCATCATGATGTGTGGGCAGTTTCGACTCAATCAGAGCCGCCATATTCTCAACCGACAAAGGCAACTGCGTCACCAGCCCCGAAACCTCCTCGGCCGTAACCCGATGAGCATCCAGCATGCACTGGGCATAGTGAGAATAAGAAGCACACAAAAGCGGCGAACTCATAACGGTCTTTCAATGAAATTAAGGAGATGAGCTTCATTATACTGAATCACATCCAACTATTAAATCGATAAATAATCAGATGAAAAGCACTTTAAAATAACTAAGTGATTGATGTAAAAATAAAATGCTCACCGAATCTTTTGAGCGACCAAAAATCATTCCAGCTCATGAGCAATTGATCTCCGATAGATCATTCACATCATCAATCAAGCTCAGTCAAAAATCATCTCGCCTTCATATTTTTGGGCTATCTGGCCACTTGCTTGCAATGAGATGAGTATAATTCGCAGCATGAAAAAACGAGCCATTCACATTTTAATCAGTGCAGCAGCACTCGGCTTCGGGTTATCTGGATGTTCCACACCGAAGGTTACTCCTCAGGAAAAGGTTGCTTTTGAACGCGTCAAAAGCTGGCGCAGCACACTTGATTTATCCAGCCTAGAGCGGCGATATGATTTGCCCAAAGGCTTACTGTCGGCCGTCATGCACCAAGAGTCCGCAGGAAAAATCCGTGCGCGCAGCCCAGTCGGCGCAAGAGGTTTATTTCAAATCATGCCCGCAACAGCGCGCGATTTGCGCTTGAGTGATCCGCATGACCCAGAACCAGCCGCACAGGCCGCGGCGCGTTATCTATCCACTTTATACAAACGCTATGATGGCGATTTAAATTTAAGCTTAGCCGCATACAACTGGGGAATGGGCAATGTTGACCGCTACAAACGACAAGGCTATCGTGGTAATACCCCCTAAAAAAGCCAGCACCTAAAAGTAGAACCCTTTAAACTAACCCAAAGGAGTTTTACATGAAAGTATCCAAATTCAGCGACAGCCAAATCGCCAGCATTCTAAAACAAGCCGAGTCAGGCGTACCCGTACCCGCACTGTGTCGTGAGCATGGCATCAGCAGTGCCACCTTCTACAAATGGCGCAGCAAATACGCAGGCATGGACGCAAACCTCATGAGCCGCCTCAAAGCCTTAGAAGCCGAGAACACGCGCCTGAAAAAACTCTATGCCGAATCCCAGCTGCACACCGACATCCTCAAGGAGTGCCTTGCAAAAAAGTAAGCGCGTCATCTCGTAAAGAGATGGCGCAACAACTGCACAACGATAAAAACATCAGCATCCGTGCGTCCTGCGAACTCATGAGTATCTCAGAAAAACGCTTTCGCCACATCCCAACGCGCGCGCAAGCCAACGCCATGATAGCCGCTAAACTGATCGAGTTGACCACCACCAAAGGACAAAACACATGGGGCTTTCGATTATGCTACCTGCACATCCGCAACGTCTTGGGCTGGAAATACAACCACAAACGCATCTACCGCATTTACTGCAAACTCGGGCTCAACTTGCGCCTGATTCCCAACAAACGCCTTGACCGAGAAACACCGCAACCACTCGAAGTGCCCGACGCAATGGATGTGACGTGGTCAATCGACTTCACCCACGACAACCTCGAGGATGGGCGCAGCATCCGCTCATGCAACGTCATTGACGACCACAACCGAGAAGGGTTGTTGGCAGAAATCAACTTCTCAATCCCCGCAACCACGCTGACGCGCTATCTCGACCAACTCATTGAATGGCGTGGTAAACCTCAAGCGATACGCTCGGACAACGGCCCTGAATTCATCAGCCACCACTACCAACAATGGGCGCAAAAGCACGACATTAAACTGCTCTACATCCAACCTGGAAACCCACAGCAGAACGCCTACATTGAACGCTTTAACCGAACCATGCGCTATGAATTGCTCAATCAGACATTATTTGAGTCACTCGAACACGCTCAAATCGAGGCGACACAGTGGCTGTGGTGTTACAATAACAACCGTCCTCATATGTCGCTCGGTGGATTCACTCCAGCGCAAACGCGTATGATGGCTTTAACAAACTCACGCGTCCTGCACTAAACGCAGGACTTGTGTTGATTCTACTTTTAGATGCCGCCCTTTTAGGGGGTATTACCTCGTGGCTTTGATAATATGCCGCAAGAAACGCGCAATTACATCAAACAAGTCACTCGGTTACGCGCGTATTACAATTAACGATCGGCAAATGGAATGGTGAAGTCTACGAGCTGATTTCAGAGAATTAAAAGCGCTTAATATTTTTATTCTTTTTATTTAACATAATACTAATTATGCGAAATTGATTTAGAGGGAAAGAGGGGTGGTAATGGCGGACTTTTAAGGCTTTGATGGAGATTGTGAATGTATACGATTGGAATTGTTTCAACCAAAGGTGGTGTTGGTAAAACAACACTTGCTGCAAACCTTGGGGCGATTTTAGCGGACTTTGGTTTGCGTGTGCTGTTGATCGATACCGATCCACAAGCCAGCTTGTCTAAATATTTTGCATTGCGACATCAAGCTGAGCTCGGTTTGGTCGATATGATTAACGATGCTGAATTGAGCGCATTGAAAGTATCGGATACGGTTTTACCCAATCTACATATCGTTTTATCAAACGACTCAAGCGGCGAAATCCAGCAAACGTTACCACAACGCATTGATCGCGGTGCCCGTATTAAGCACGCACTATTTAATCCATACGTTTGTGATAACTATGATGTAGCGATCATTGATACTCAAGGTGCCGTTGGTGCATTACAGGATGCCGCTGTTTATGCGTGCAACGACCTATTGTCGCCGATTTCACCCGATATTCTTTCTGCGCGTGAGTTTCAAGCTGGAACGTTAGAAATGCTGGAGCGCCTCGATGCCGGTCGAGCAATTGGATTGATCCCAGGCAATATGAAGGCTTTGATTTACAAAATGGATCAGACTAAGAATGCCAAGGCAATCGCGGCTGAAATCAATCAGTCATTCATGGCATTTAACGGCAAAGTTCGTATGCTGGAAACCATGGTACGATCAGCAAAAGCTTATACCGAAGCCGCTACTCAGCGGATTCCGGCTCATTGTCACGAAGTCTTTTCTGCGGCAAAGTCCGATTCTGCCTACCTAACGATGCACCACCTTGTTTGGGAGTTATTCCCCAACTTCACCGGTGCGTACACCCGTTGCTTTGGTAATCTCAGTCAATCAGAAGTTGATGCAATTGCTGCTAAAGACAGCATGAATCCAAACAACCAGTGTGACATTGTTGCAAATGCGTGTGCGGAGGCCGAACATGCCGTTTGATCCAAGCAAAGCAACCGCCACTCCTCCATCGGTAAAGTTTGGTGATCTGGATGTAAGATCATCTTTAGCCGTTGAGAAACCGGCACAAGGCAACCCACATGGTACATATAACCATGATCGTTTGGTTTTGGTGCCGATTAATCAAATTGATCGATATGAAGACAATCCACGTCGCCGACGCAATAAGGATGAATGGATCGCATTCAAGGAGTCTGTGAGATCAGTTCATATCAAACAACCCATTAAAATTACTCAGAAGCCAGGCTCTTCACGGTACCAGATTATTGAAGGCGGCAATAGTCGCCATGCGGCATTAGAAGAGCTGTTTGCTGAAACCGGTGACGAAAAATTCTCGGTCATCCCTACCCTATTCCAAGCTTGGGACGATGAAGCCTTCCAATCAGTGAACGTTTTATTGGCGCATATCATTGAGAATGAAATGCGTTCTGAAGTACTGTTTTGGGACAAAGCACAAGCATATTGTCATGCGGCAGATTTATTGGGTATTGCCGAAGAATCGGCGAGAAATATTTCTGATTCCTTTAAACAAAAAGGGGCGGCAGTATCACATTCAAAAATTGCAGAATTCGTTTTTGCAAACAACAAACTACGTGAATTGGGGCAACTGTGCTATGACTTGTCGGGCTCCAAGGTCATTGAATTACGTAAAACCTACAATGATTTGTTGAAGTTGATTGAGACAAAACCTGATGATTTCAGTGAGTTTTGGGAATCAACGCTCGATGCTTATGCCGGTACGCAGTCAACTGATAATGAAGTTGAACCAACCTTAAACATCACCAGCTTAATCAAATATATCAAACAAGCATTCTTTGAGCGTTTCCCGGAAGCGGCCTCCGCATTGATACAAAAAACAAGTCGTTTGCCTTCAACCGATAACAATAAACAGTCAACTGGCGCAACCGATGTTTCTCAAAAAACGGAGACTGAAGGCAACGATTCAAACGGACAAAAGGATGTAGTTTCTGACGCGGCAGAGCAAGGTTTAGGATTCGAGGACTCAAACGCGTCACTTGGACAAGATTTTGGTTCAACCGATGGTTCTAATGCGAATGACGCTACATCAATTCAAAATTGGGTAGCCTCAATTCAGAACGACTCTGTAAACCTTGACGATAAGACATTGCATGAACAAATCATGGATTTGTTGAATCATTGTCACATTGGCCATTTGTTCAGAGAAATTCCTGCTTCGCCCTTCCAATTTTACATCGAATTGCCTGAATTTACGAGTGAGGAGCAATACGATGGTGAATATTATCCTTTGGATGCCATACATCAGGATGCTCGTGATGTGTGGTGGCTGCTAGCCAATATCAGCAATCAGTTGGATGTGACAAATGATGTATTTATGACAATCCCTAACGAGTCGTTTTTTATGCAGACTTTTATGGATACAGCGATTTGGCAGGGATATGTGAAGTCTCATCTGGGCGAAGCCACACCCTTTGCATTGGAGAACTGGTTGACATATGGTGGTGATGAAACTCTGATTAGCCTTCTACTAGCGGTATTAAAGCAAATTCGCATCATCCACAATGAAATGAATTTTGGCTCTTAAAGTAAGGAGTATCTTGTGACGAAACCTATTCAGCCATTTGATATTGACGATAAAACCCTACTTGGTTTGGCTTTGACAGAGGCCATCAATACCAAAGGGCACTCATTAAATATTGATCCCTCGGTAAAGGACAAAGTAAGAGAT
Organism: Puribacter membranae; assembly: GCF_055380425.1. Taxonomy (NCBI): domain Bacteria; kingdom Pseudomonadati; phylum Pseudomonadota; class Betaproteobacteria; order Burkholderiales; family Burkholderiaceae; genus Puribacter; species Puribacter membranae. Next base: position 698,053 of record NZ_AP040167.1, on the reverse strand, counting down.
TTGGCATCACTTCCTTTCAATAAAGCAGTTGATATCGCATCAGAATCACTTGAACTACACGTCTCATTAAATGAGGTTGCATATCAAACGGCCATGAGAAAACATCGAATACTCAATTCTGAACAGGAATACTACGAGTGGATGATTTCGGTTGGAGCTAGCAACACTTTACTGAATATTTTGTTTCCTTCAATTTCGAATAGCACAACAAACGCTAATTATCGACGTGCGCTTGGCAAAAATGTAACTTTTGCAAAAGTTCAGCTGATCAATGACACGACAATTACTGAGTCAATTGCCAAACAATATTTTGAGTTGATGAAGCAGATCAAGCTACAGCCATACGAGCGAATTCGTGAACTGTACTTGCATTATCAAGGCAAGTACAACTTGACTCAATTGTATGCTGTACTCAAAGAATATGATCAGATTTGAAAGTGATATTTTATGTACAACGACCTTCAACTTGCCAATGCAATGGCACATTTTTTCAAAGAACCCATTTGCTATAACGCTATCTTTGCTCGTGCTTTGGCTTCGACCAAAGCCGCAATATTGGTGGACTACATTCTGAAGCGCAAGTCACTTGGACTGCCCTTCCCTTCAATCACTGATATTCAGAGTGATCTGCACTTCAGCACGCATGAAGCCAAAGCAACATTGCTTAAGCTTGGGAAGAAACGGATCATCACCATCCAGGACGGCATTCGCAGTTTGGATCCATTTCATGTAGAGACTCTGACTGTTTTGGCAGAGCAAGCGCACTATGCCAACAGTCAGTTGTCATTTGACTTGTTGACATCGGTTGATATCAACCGATTGCATCTGCAAACGCTCAAGTCGCTGGGAGGGAGTATTAATTCGGCAATTTTACTGTCTTTTCTGCTTGATTCCCTCCCCGAATCAGATCGTATTGACTCGGGTAAATTGCATTCGGAATGGATTCAATCTCAAGATTCTCTGTGGATTTCTATGTCTGGTATGTCGGCCAAAGAGATTCGCAGTGCCAAGCAGTTGCTACGCAAACTGAAACTGATTGAAATGAAGAAAGTCGGTTTTCCGGGCCAACTGATGATTCGCTTGAATATTGATCTGCTATGCCAAATGACATGGGAATTCACCGAGAAATACGACAATTCCCTTTTTCTCTCAAATAAGGTGACACAACCGGTGTGGAGTGAGCCATTCAATCAAACCATCCCAATGGCCATGTAATCGGACTGAATATGAAAACTGATTCGAGACTCTCGATCTTCAAACACGAACGACGTGGTGTGAATGTCAAACAGCAACTGCAAGTTGATGTATTGAATGTGGTGCGTGGTGGCAAGGCTCAACATCTATGGCGTGATCTGCAAATGAATAACCGCCCTATTGCTATTTATAAAGGGCTTGTTGATCGTTTGGGTTGTGTTAAATCTGCATTATTGCTGTCACAGATGATCTACTGGACACGCAAGGGTGTAAATGTTGAGCGTGATGATGGCTGGTTCTTTAAAACCGTTGAGGAGATGATGTTTGAGACCGGCTTAAGTCGTAAAGAACAATTGACCGCAAAAAGCAAGCTTAAAGCATTGGGCATTTTGGATTTCAAAATGGCTGGTGTACCGGCTGTGCCCTACTATCGTCTTAATTTGAAAGGTTTGACTCAGTTTGTGGTTCAGTCCTTTGAAATTAGAACGAAAGCGGATTCATTGACCTTGTCTGATATTCGTGCAGTACATGGTGTGTTTGAAGAGTTTTTGTCCCAACGACTGCCCTACCATACAATTCTAGCCAATATTGCCGGTGGTATTAATGCCGGGCTAATGTTGTCCTTCCTCTTCCAAAGTTTGTTCAATGGATACAGCCAAAAGGTTCAAGGGTTCGTCACCAAGTCAATTGAGCAATGGCAACAACAAACCGGACTGTCATACAAGGAGCAACGTAAGGCTCGTGAGAATTTACTGCATCGTGGCTTGATTAAAGAGCGTCATTTTTATCTGTCACGTGAAATATTCACGGAGATTCAATTCAATCAGTGTTTCAAAGCATTTGAACAAATCTCGGCTATGCGGGTTGAATATGTAAATAGAAAGGTAGAGCAAAAAAGGGCGTCTCTGGATGCAAAAAAGGGCGTCTCTAGCCGTACCGAAAGGTCAAATACTGCTGTACCGAAAGGTGTAATACAGTCGTACCGAAAAGGCGAATACAGCTGTGCCGAGAGGTCAAATACTGCTGTACCGAAAGGTCAAATTCAAATATATAAAACTACTAAAGGCAATACTACCTTAGAAAATTACATAGAAAAACCACAACAACATCAATGCCCTGACGACTTGAAACCAAGTCAAACTGCAAATGCAGCTGTGGTTGTGGTGGATTGGAACGAACTCAAAACCCAATTGCATTGGCCGAACTGCCTCAAAGATCCTGATGATCAAGCCGTTGTACTGAACCACTTGATGAACAATCAACAGAGAATTGATGCTCCAGCGATACAAATGATTCTGGATGAAGTGTCTGGCATTGAGTATTCAGGTAAGCCGATTCATAACCCAATACGATACTTTGGGAGATTATTGAGTCTTTACCTTATGAATCAGTTTGTGCCGGAGTTAGCGCATAAAGTCAGAAAACGACGTGAAGTGCTTGAACTGCGTAAGGCAGTTGCGACCAAACCTATTGAGGTTGAACGTCAGGTTGTGAGTAAAGAGGTATGGCGTAGAAATATGGATCGTGTACTTCAGATCCAAAAGCATGGAGGTTCGAGCCGTATCACTTAGTTTGACCACCTCAGAGTCTTGCGAATCTGTTCCGAGCAGGTGGACGTTGAGTGATTAAGTTAAATACTGTTTAGATTTTAGTATCGACCAAGACTTGAACAATGCCGGTCATGAACAGAGCAGCGATGACAAAGCCGGTGATTGCAACAGTTTTAAAAGTGGTTTTAGTAGTTTTGAAGTTTAACGGGATGGGTTGTTGTAAAGCCCCTTTACAGTTTGGAGCCGAGAGCGAACGGGATGGGTTGTTGTAAAGCCCCTTTACAGTTTGGAGCCGAGAGCGAACGGGATGGGTTGTTGTAAAGCCCCTTTACAGTTTGGAGCCGAGAGCGAACGGGATGGGTTGTTGTAAAGCCCCTTTACAGTTTGGAGCCGAGAGCGAACGGGATGGGTTGTTGTAAAGCCCCTTTACAGTTTGGAGCCGAGAGCGAACGGGATGGGTTGTTGTAAAGCCCCTTTACAGTTTGGAGCCGAGAGCGAACGGGATGGGTTGTTGTAAAGCCCCTTTACAGTTTGGAGCCGAGAGCGAACGGGATGGGTTGTTGTAAAGCCCCTTTACAGTTTGGAGCCGAGAGCGAACGGGATGGGTTGTTGTAAAGCCCCTTTACAGTTTGGAGCCGAGAGCGAACGGGATGGGTTGTTGTAAAGCCCCTTTACAGTTTGGAGCCGAGAGCGAACGGGATGGGTTGTTGTAAAGCCCCTTTACAGTTTGGAGCCGAGAGCGAACGGGATGGGTTGTTGTAAAGCCCCTTTACAGTTTGGAGCCGAGAGCGAACGGGATGGGTTGTTGTATTTTAGGTTTCCACCTCAGAGTCTTGCGAATCTGTTCCGAGCAGGTGGACGTTGAGTGATTAAGTTAAATACTGTTTAGATTTTAGTATCGACCAAGACTTGAATAATGCCGGTCATGAACAGAGCAGCGATGACAAAGCCGGTGATTGCAACAGTTTTAAAAGTGGTTTTAAGTAGTTTTGAAGTTTTACTGTCCATGGTGGACTCCTTTCATAAAAGTGGAACGGTTAAGAATGTGTGCAATCAGTCTGTGAAACGTACTGCACATATATTAAGTATAACACGAAGTTTGGAGTCCACCGCCCGGTAATACCCCCTAAAAGGGCGGCATCTAAAAGTAGAATCAACACAAGTCCTGCGTTTAGTGCAGGACGCGTGAGTTTGTTAAAGCCATCATACGCGTTTGCGCTGGAGTGAATCCACCGAGCGACATATGAGGACGGTTGTTATTGTAACACCACAGCCACTGTGTCGCCTCGATTTGAGCGTGTTCGAGTGACTCAAATAATGTCTGATTGAGCAATTCATAGCGCATGGTTCGGTTAAAGCGTTCAATGTAGGCGTTCTGCTGTGGGTTTCCAGGTTGGATGTAGAGCAGTTTAATGTCGTGCTTTTGCGCCCATTGTTGGTAGTGGTGGCTGATGAATTCAGGGCCGTTGTCCGAGCGTATCGCTTGAGGTTTACCACGCCATTCAATGAGTTGGTCGAGATAGCGCGTCAGCGTGGTTGCGGGGATTGAGAAGTTGATTTCTGCCAACAACCCTTCTCGGTTGTGGTCGTCAATGACGTTGCATGAGCGGATGCTGCGCCCATCCTCGAGGTTGTCGTGGGTGAAGTCGATTGACCACGTCACATCCATTGCGTCGGGCACTTCGAGTGGTTGCGGTGTTTCTCGGTCAAGGCGTTTGTTGGGAATCAGGCGCAAGTTGAGCCCGAGTTTGCAGTAAATGCGGTAGATGCGTTTGTGGTTGTATTTCCAGCCCAAGACGTTGCGGATGTGCAGGTAGCATAATCGAAAGCCCCATGTGTTTTGTCCTTTGGTGGTGGTCAACTCGATCAGTTTAGCGGCTATCATGGCGTTGGCTTGCGCGCGCGTTGGGATGTGGCGAAAGCGTTTTTCTGAGATACTCATGAGTTCGCAGGACGCACGGATGCTGATGTTTTTATCGTTGTGCAGTTGTTGCGCCATCTCTTTACGAGATGACGCGCTTACTTTTTTGCAAGGCACTCCTTGAGGATGTCGGTGTGCAGCTGGGATTCGGCATAGAGTTTTTTCAGGCGCGTGTTCTCGGCTTCTAAGGCTTTGAGGCGGCTCATGAGGTTTGCGTCCATGCCTGCGTATTTGCTGCGCCATTTGTAGAAGGTGGCACTGCTGATGCCATGCTCACGACACAGTGCGGGTACGGGTACGCCTGACTCGGCTTGTTTTAGAATGCTGGCGATTTGGCTGTCGCTGAATTTGGATACTTTCATGTAAAACTCCTTTGGGTTAGTTTAAAGGGTTCTACTTTTAGGTGCTGGCTTTTTTAGGGGGTATTACCGCCCTACTCTTTAGGACGGTGCTTAGATGGTAGTCGTAGATTGGTTGGATGATTCCGGAGTGTAGGATCAGGCCAACGATGAAGGCTCGGAAAGTTAAGTGTGTTTGGTCAGTTGCAATGGTTGTATAAGTGGTGTAACAAATCTGTTGTTTTGTATGAAGTCGTAGGTAAACCAAATCTGTTCAGACTAAAGCATTTAATGGGTAAGGGGCAGTTGGTTGGTTCAATTTGAATGAAGTTGAGGAAAGCATGAAAGATAATCGTTTGCAGGTATTTCTTGAGCCGGGGAGCATTCCGTATCGGTCCAATACAACAGCTACGGACTTTGCTGTTGATGAAGATTCTCCATTCTCAGATCAGTATGATTGGATGCAAGAAGAGCAGATTATCAAGCAGATTTTGGAATCAAAAGTTGATCCATCACTTGAGGATAAAGAACGCATAAGCGAATATGAGAAGCGTGTGAGTTCTTTAAAGATTGTGTTGTTCCGATATTTAAAAGACAACAAGATGATTTCTCCTCGTATGTCTTTGAAGAATATGAACCTTGACGATTACGTTATCTCTGCTCAAGAGAAAAGTCAAGGTCGTCCGCGCTTGGGTAAATTAGTGCCTGTTAGCAAGACTGAGCTTTGGTTGCATACAGGTGAAGCGGTGAACCTATATACCGGATCCTATTTAACAGAGAAAGGTAAAGGTCAAGGCTCTGTTGGTTGCGAACAAGCATGTACGCAGATCAGTGCGTTGTTTTTTTCAAATCGTGTCGCGAATCCATATGTGGATCAGACTTTAATATATTTGGAGCGTAAATTAGCTAGTGTTATGCAAAGTCTGGATCAACGGATCAACAACATTCGCCGTCAGATGTCGGAGTCGGCTGAGTCGGGTTTTGTGTTACAAGAAGTTGAAAGCACAAAACCCAAGTGCTTTCAGATCGACTTTAATTGCCCGTATGCGATCCAGTACACACACTTGGTTCATAAGTTTGATGACTATAACCGTCTGTTGTTTGCATTGCTCTTCCAGGGCGCTTTAACACGCGATCAGGCGAATAAGCAACGTAAGGAAATTCAAACCTGTATGCGTACCTTATTTTATGACACTCATGTGCAATCGAAGTTTTTATTCAAGGATGGATTCAATAAGAAATTGCATTATGGCAACTGGCTTGCGGCGGATGATGCAATGATTCAAACTTTTGCAAAGATCGCAGCAGCTGGGTATCAAGTGATTGAGGATGACATACTGACGCGCAAAACTCAACCGAAATTTTCAGTTGGAAATCCAACGGGATTTTCTGAAGCGGATATTAAGAAGCTATTGGATGTGAATAACAAGATTCGCCTATCTGTACAAGCATTGGAACAAAGCGAGGCGAAAAATGTTTGAGTCACGGGAAGACTATATCTTTCCAGATCACCACGGATTGCTGGTTCAAAACGATCAATCTATTGAGTTCAAAAAATCAAATACGGTGTATCAAGAACTGATAGTTCGCTTGGAAAACCAGAAGAAGATTGATCTGTTGGTGAATGATTTTGTGGTCTGGGGTAATGAGTTGTTACAACGTCATATTGGCCCTTCTTATCCAATGCAGCTCAAGCGGATTGCGCGACCTATTGAAGCGTCATACATCAATGCTCATTTGAGTATGGAAGAGCCGGTTTTGAAATATCAGATCACATGGAAGACGCGTGTTAAGCCTGTGAAGATGATTTCCACGGCACAGGTATTTTCCGAGCTTGTTAATCGGCGGTTTTCAATTGAAGAGCGTTGGCTGTATTGGTTCATCGAACGGCAACGTATTTTGGTCATGAGCCGTGTGAATGAAGTGAAGGAATCCTTGCTATTGAAGGCAACCGAATACGATAGTTTGCAATCGGTCGATGATTCATTGCCGTTTAAGCCTACATGGTTGCATTTCACAGCATGAATCCTTATGGGTTCAATTTTGAATGGTTTTCGTAATATTGCTGGAGGGGTTATGAATTTAATGATTAAGGTATTCCGTCTTGTGATTGCAGTAGGAGTAGCTGTAGCGTTGACGGGATGTAACGGTACATTACGTTTGATACCAATGCTGTTTTAATTTCAATGAGCGAACGCAGTCATTCACAACAGTTGGCTGCAAGTAGCTCACCAATTTTATATCGCCGTAATGCGGCATTTTTTGAGGAGTGGGAAATGGGTGTTGAAAATCATGTGAGTTTGATTGGCCATTTAGGTCGTGATCCTGAGAAAGCTATGGTTGCTGGGACTGGGGTGATGGTTGCAACATTAAACGTTGCGACCAACTTTTTTTACAAGAACAAAACAACCGGTGAACGACAAACCGGTACTGATTGGCATCGTGTAGTGTTCTTTGATAAGAATGCGGAAAATGCACTTGACCTCTTAAAAAAGGGTTCGCATGTGGCACTTACGGGTCGATTGCGTACACGCAAGTGGACTGATTCAAAAGGTGTGGATCGCTGGACAACGGAAATTATCGGTGATGAGTTCCGCTTGTTGGATAAGAAGGAAGTCGGTAATTCGCCTGAAGACGTGGCCGCTGGTACTGGGTATGAGATCCCAACACCGGAATCGGATGATATTCCCCTGTAATGTGTATGCTCATGGCGATAAGTAATGACTATTGCCATGGGCTTTTATTCAAATATTAAGGATTTGAAACGATGACGAAGTTGCAGAACTCGGCGATAAAGAGGCTGATAAAGACAAATAAAATCCTTGCCGTAATGTTCTTGGTACAAACCGTGATCTTTATTGGTGGGTTAATTGCTGGGGCTTTACATTGGATCAACGCTTTAATTGTTGCTGTACTTCTGCTCTTGAGTTGGGCTTGTTGGTGGTTTATGCAGTTCAAAGCCAAGGTTACATTGGAGCAGATCGGAATTGCAAATATTCAGTTGGTTGGAGCTCAGATGGGCGAGGAATGGCGTGATCGTGTTTGGCGCGACGGTTATATGACGATCGCTGAGTGGAGCAAGTCCTGTAGACAGGCTGGAATTGAGTTCTGAAGTTTGATGAGCAGAGGTGATTGGATGGACGTGAGTACTTCGGAAAAGCTATGGATTTGGAGCAAGGCATTACTGGTTGAGGTTTTAGCCATTGCATTTAAAGTCGGTGTGTTTGGTTTTTGTATTTTTATGTTGCTGTATTGGGTCAAGGCGTTGGTATTGGCGGGTTTAGGGATCTCTCAATAAGGTATGTATTTGAAAATTAATTGGAAATAAATAATGAATGTCAAAAAACTGTTGATGAGTTTCTTGAAGGCTATATGGAGAACTGTAGTCATATTATTTTGCTTGAGTTTAGGGCGACGGTACAACAACATGTTGAATGGTTTTGGTGCATTCTTGACAGTAAGTTTGTTCTTTTTGATTATTTTTTTTGAAATATTTATTGAAGCTGCATTCAAAAGGTTTCGTCAGAAAAATAAGGAAAACTTAGATGAGTAACAATACAAAGGCATCAGTTAAGGTTATGTTGGGTTGGGTTGTAATATTTATTTTATTCGCTTGTATCTATGGTGTTGGGAAACTACGCCAATATCTGGAACTGAAGTTTAATGGGGGCTATGAATACTATATGCTTCCACCAAGCGGTATGTTTCATACACCAGTAGATGAGTCTATTTTAGGGGGCATGGCCAGTGGTTTATTCAGCATTTTGACGTTAATCGTGATCATTGCTCTATTCTTTGCTTGTTCTTCTGTCGCGTACAAAATTGGAAGCGACCTGCTGAGTATTTTTTTGAAGCGAGATAAGCAATGAAATTGTTCATCTGCGAAAAACCGGCTCAAGCTCGTGACATTGCACGTGTGCTCTTTGGCAAAGACGTTCGCAACCAAGGGTTTTATTACGAGCAAGGCAACGTTTGCGTGACGTATGCCGTGGGTCATATTCTCGAAATGGCGATGCCGGAGGATTACATCGAGGGTTTGAAATATTGGGATATTGATGCGCTACCCTTGATTCCGGAAAAATGGAAAATGAAAATTGCCCATGGTTTTGACAAGCATGTCGCTGCCATTCGTGGTTTGGTTAACCGTTGTGATTCAGCTGTGATTGCGACTGATGCTGGGCGCGAAGGTGAGTTGATCGCTCGTTCGATATTGTACTTTTGTGGGTTTGATCCCAAGCGTAAGAAGCTGGAACGCCTGTGGATCCAGTCTTTGGATGATAAGAGTATTCGTGAAGGTTTGGCAAAACTGATTTCTGCGGAGCTGAAGGAAGGCTTGTATTGGGCAGGTTTGGCCAGACAGCGGGCTGATTGGTTGGTTGGGATGAATTGCAGCCGTGTGTTCACAGCGGCTTATAAAGATCGTTCACAGTCAACGGCCAAGACAGATGATAACGCGAAGAACAAACCCAAAACGAAGAGCGCGGCGTTTTCTGTGGGTCGGGTACAGACCCCTACCCTTGCTTTGGTGGTGCGCCGAGATCAGGCGATTACCAACTTTAAGCCCAAAACCTTCTACACCATGGTGGGTACATTCAAACACGCGAATGGTGAGTTTGCAGCACAACTCAAGCTCAAGGACGATTTACTGGATGTAGATGGTCATTGTGTCGATATGAAGCAGCTGAATGCGGTCGCCGATAAGTGTCGGAATGAAGACGGCGAGATCGTCGAAGCGATCACCGAGGCGAAGAAGATACTGGCTCCCCTGCCCTATGATTTAGCAGCATTACAGCAGGAGGCCTCACGCAAACTAAAGATTAGCGTCAAACAGGTGCTGGATGTGGCGCAAGTGCTGTATGAGAAGCACAAGATCATCAGTTACCCACGCGGTGATTGCCAATACTTAGATGAAAACCAGTTCTCTGAAGTCACGGATGTGGTCGGTACTTTGGTGCGTATGGATCCCAGTTTGTCAGAGCTTGTGCCAAAACTGAATTTAAATCGTAAGGGTCGCGCCTGGAACAGCGCTCAAGTAGCAAAGCATGATCACCATGCGATCATACCTAAAGCTGTGGATGGTAAGTTTGATTGGTCTGTACTGAGTAAACAAGAACTGGCAGTATTTAAGTTGGTTCGTGATCGGTATTTGATGCAATTTGCACCGGACTATGAGTTTGATGCAACTCGGATTGTGGTTGGATGTGTGGGTGAGACGTTTCTTGCGACAGGTAAAGTTGAACGGGTGATTGGTTGGAAAGGTCTATTTCAAACAGATGAGGATGAGTCCAAATCCAAGAATGCAGACAAAGAGCCTGAGCAAAAATTGCCTCCAGTTGCGCAAGGTGACGCCGTTCGAAACGTAGGTTGCGACATCAATACCGGCAAAACCACAGCACCCAAGCCATTTACGGAGGCCACTCTGCTTGAGGCGATGATCAATATCGCGTCCACGGTGACTGATCCGGTGATGAAGAAGATTCTGAGTCAATCCAATGGACTGGGGACACCGGCAACACGCGCGGGAATATTCGAACGGCTTTATGAGATTGATGCCCTGCAACGTCAGGGAAGCAAAATTGTCTCTACCGCCAAAGGTCAGATGATGATCAACAAACTATCAGCTGATGCAAAGACTGTATCTCTGACCCAGCCGGAAACAACGGCTCTGTGGGAGTTTCAGCTCGATCAATTGGCCAAAGGCACCAAGAATATGAGTTATGAGCGGTTTATGGGTGAACTGGAGAAGGCGGTCAAGGTTTGGGTGGAACATGGGAAGTCATTGGTTAAATAACAAAGGAAGGAATTTACTATGAGCAATTTAGTTGAAAACAGCGTTATCTTTTGGGGATTATTGGCACTATTTGTGGTTTTAGCAATTGCCATTATTCGGCAACCAGACATTAATATTCCGGCCAAGGTCACGATAATCATTCTAACCGCATCTGTTGTCAGCTGTTCTCTTTTGATAAGAGATATTGTCCAGTCAAAAAAATTGGACAAGTTGAACTGGAAGTCATTTGTTCAGGAACACAATTGTAAGGTGGTTGAGCGAGGTGTTCTGACAGGAGGAGTTTTTCAATCAGTACAAACAGGATGGTTGTGCGACGATGGTGTGAAGTATTACAAACCGGAGTGGTTTGAAATCCAAAAATGAATGGTTAGTAAGGAAAATGGCATGGGAACACAACTTGATAAACGATACGGTATTGGGGTTTCACCAGGCTCTGGGATTATTTACGTCGGCTTGACAGCCAAAGATAATCCAGGGCTTTTAGAGAAGCAAGACGTGACTTGGGAGGCTTGTAAGGCTGTTTCACAGCACTTGATGATTCAAGACTCACATCGATTTGTGTTTCAAAACGAAGGTAAGCAGTATGAAATGATGATTCGTGAGCTTAACTGTATTAGTTAAGACTTAATCTGACGTTTTGTTTATCATATAGGAAACAAAGGAGTCAGAAATGAACACTCAATCAAGTCACAAGATTATCAAAAATAAATTAGGTTTGCTCAATTTAGCCCAAACTTTGGGCAGTGTCTCAAAAGCCTGCAAGACGATGGGATTTAGTCGAGACAGTTACTATCGGTTTAGAGATTTGTATGAGCGCGGAGGTGAGGCGGCGTTACAAGAAATCAGTCGCCGTAAACCGATACTCAAGAACCGTATCGACCCGTCAATAGAAGAAGCGGTGGTCAACTTCGCCATAGACAAACCCGCGTATGGACAGCACCGAGTGAGCAATGAATTACGCAAAGTTGGCGTATTTGTTTCAGGTGGTGGCGTTCGTTCCATTTGGTTACGCCATGACTTAGAAACCTTCCAGAAGCGACTCAAAGCATTATCAGCCAAAATCGCACAAGACGGCATCATACTCACAGAAGACCAACTGTTTGCACTCGAACGTGCTCGCGAAGAGAAACAAGCGCATGGTGAAATCGAAACCGAACATCCAGGCTATTTGGGTTCGCAAGACACCTATTACGTCGGCACGATTAAAGGCGTGGGGCGGATTTATCAACAAACCTACATCGACACTTACTGCAAGCTGGCGATTGTCAAACTGTATCAACAAAAACACGCCATTACTTCGGCTGATTTGCTTAATGACCGTGTGATACCGTTCTATGAGGCGCACGACATACCGCTGTTACGCATCCTTACAGACCGAGGCAGTGAATACTGTGGCAACCGAGAAACGCATGAGTATCAGTTATATTTGGACTTAGAGGACATTGAGCACACGCGTACCAAGGTCAAGCATCCGCAAACCAATGGCATTTGTGAACGTTTCCACAAAACCATACAAAACGAATTCTACGCCACCGCATTTCGGCGTAAAATATACAACAGTTTGGAAGAGTTACAAGTCGACTTGGACGCATGGGTGCTGGATTACAACGAGCAACGAACCCACTCAGGGAAGCATTGCTTTGGTAAAACACCCATGCAAACTTTTTTAGATAGCAAACATATCGCTATCGAGAAACAACTGAATCGGACATTTCAGACAACCGAGTCAGTTTTAGCGACAGCCTAATAACTGTCTGTCAGGTCAAGTCGTGGCTACTACAACTAATACGGGTCGGTCTTCATTGGTATCAACACAATACCCTGCCTCCATTTTCTCTCTTGGCTGATGATGCAGCGACGGTCTGGAAATGGCTTGAATCAACTGGTGTCGTTCAATGGGCGCAATCTCAATTACAAAATCTACTTGGAGCACACAAATGAATGGATTGATTACCCTCTTAACTCTCGTATTACTGGTGATGTTGGTTGTAGTCGTTGCTCGTCATTTCGCTGGAAAGTCAGCTTCAGAGCAGTTGGTTAATATGACACGAAACACGCTGGACGAGCCCTCACAACAGCGCTTTGATGCTTTGGTCGAGCAATTCAAGAAGAATAACCAGAATCAGCTGAAGATTCGAGATTTGATGATGCTCAAGAAGCAGGCTCGTCAATAATGACCGAGTAATGGATCAAATTAATTTTTTGCAAAAAATCTGATTTTTTTTGGAGTTTCGATACAATTGATTTTGCGGAAGTTAAAAATCTTTCGCTACAGACATGTCTCATTCATGATCTTGATGAGAGGAATCTAATGATCCATTACACATATGCAGTAAATGCACTAAATATAATCAAACAAAAAAAATATTTTGTAATTCACGAACGAGGACATGTGGATTACGGAATGAATTTTGTAGGAATATCTGGGAAAGTGGAGAATCTTCAATTAGACAATAAAACCGCAGAGTTGCACTGTTGCTGGCTAGGGCCAATAGATCTTTCACAAAAGCCACCACATGTAGATGTTGGAAGTTTTAATAGTATTACGGGTGGTACTCTATATGACTACGATGGCTCGATCACTAAATTTAATAATAAAGACCCAAAATATTTATTGCCTCCTGAGTCAAATGGATTAATTATAAACAAAGTCGTAATTAGCGATAAAGATCTGACATCTGCATGGGCGAAAGTTCACGGAGGCTTTTTTATAAGAAATTTTCATGAACTGCCACTTATAAATCAATATTGCAATTGTAAAGCCAAAAAGTTTATGGCCGATTTGAACAGTGACTGCGCAGATGGAAAAATTAAAGTTTGCGTTGTGAAAGGCGAGGTAGATGATCGTAAAAACTATCGTTCACGTAAGAACATAGTTTCGCAATGCAACTAAATTATGAAACTTGCTCTCCGCCCCTATGCACGTGAGCTATATTATGGCGATACACAGCGTGTCCTGATTGATTCCTTGGAGATCAAATCCAAAGAGGATGCTCGCAAGCTTGAACCTTTTGCTAATCCAGATAACCCGGCGCAGCGTGTGGTGTTTGTCTCCCCTTCTCAGCGAGGTAAAGACCAATGGAATCGATCGCATTTTCGGGTTATCGAACGCAAGATCGAGCCCATGCCAACATTGGCCAGAGCTGATGAGATCGAACGTCGCAAATGGCTCAATGAGAGTGCTGAACACCAACTGGCAAAGGAGTTGCTTCAACACGATTTGCAAAGCAAAATCGAGCATGAAATTCCCTTGACCTGGCACTACAAAGATCCGCGTGTGAGTTCATTCCCGTTCTCCGGCGATTTGCTACGCCAGGCGGCCACGGTTGAGATAGAATATGTCGTTCATACCCCACATGGCAATGAGTATCGTTTGGATCTGGCTATTTTATCGAAGCCGGTGGGCAAACATGGCCGTCGGATTGTTTTGGCGGGAGTTGAGATTGAGAAGGCGCACAGCTTTGATTTCCGTAAGCGTATGCTGTGCCAGTCTTTGGGCTTTCCTCTGATTTCGGTGGACATAACAGAATTGAGTTTGGAGCAATTGACCCCTGCATGGGCTCAGGAAGTCCTTTCTAAAGTCAATACTCGGCTGGGTAGCGGTGAACTGGTGGATCGCCGTAGTACTTACGTGTATCTGCATGGCATGCTTTTGCCTCTGTTTGTGCAGCTGCCAGAATCCTTTTTCGTCAGTGAGAAGTATAACAAGCATCAGTTCATTTTCTTTACAGAGAGTGTCAAACTCGGCCAGCTGGTTGGCCGGTGTGAGGCGATTGGCGGTGTGCACGGCTATCATTCCAGAGCGCATGGATCAAAACAAATTATCGCGTGTAGTAAGATAGTTGGCTCCACACCATCGGCCATGGCTCAAGTTCAAAATGCTGGAAAAATTGTTGGAAACGATTGGAGCAACTACAACGCTTCGACGTTTGGTCGAATTACCCTACTTCGCCCCCAGAAATCTGATCAGGCAGATAGACTCTACCTATTGCATCTGCATTTAATTCAAGAGTTATTGAACCATGATAACCTACTAGTAGGTTATCTGTACAAAAATCGGCTTGAAAATGAAGAACCAAATAATCCTCTATGGTTTGAGAAGAAACTGAACAATGATTCATGCACAATAATGGTTTTACCTGTAACCCTCCCACTTTCAGTCACACTGTAAATTAGAGTTTTGTGGTTTGTTAACTGTATCCAAATACTCCCAAGGCGTCAAATTTCCAAGGGATTCATGAGGACGTTCTTCGTTGTACTCGCGTATCCAATCATCGGTGAGTTCGCGTACCTGACTCAAGCTCTTGAACACATACATGTTCAGAATTTCATCCCGATAGGTGCGATTAAACCGCTCAACAAACGAATTCTGGGTGGGTTTGCCGGGTTGGATGAATTCCAAATGGATGCCATGTGTCTCAGCCCAATCCGCCAATGCGGTGGAAATGAACTCGGGCCCATTGTCCATACGAATCTGCTTCGGATAGCCACGCCATGCAATG
Organism: Puribacter membranae; assembly: GCF_055380425.1. Taxonomy (NCBI): domain Bacteria; kingdom Pseudomonadati; phylum Pseudomonadota; class Betaproteobacteria; order Burkholderiales; family Burkholderiaceae; genus Puribacter; species Puribacter membranae. The sequence goes on along the minus strand of NZ_AP040167.1, from coordinate 682,757 downwards.
ATACGCTCCAATACCCGAATCACCCGTGGTGCGGGTAGATTGAGGTCAATCTCAATGGCTAAAGCTTCGCGGTTAAAGTCATCCACCACGTTGAATGTACGAAACCTTCGGCCACATTGCAGCGAATCGCTCATAAAGTCCATCGACCAACTTTGGTTAATGATGCTGGGAACGGACAACGCTTCTGGATTGCGGCTGGGCAGACGTTTCTTGCCACGACGACGCAGGTTTAGATTCAGTTGGCAATAGAGCCGATGTACCCGTTTGTGATTCCATGTATGACCTTGCCGGCGCAGAATATGCAAAAGCTTGCCAAAGCCGTAGGCGGGATAACGCTCAACCGCAGCTTGTATCCCCGCAATCACCACTTCGTCTTTACCCGCAATGGGCTGATAACGATAACTGGAGTGACTGATACCCATTAACCGACAGGCACGGCGCACACTGCTGTCATGCTCACTGCGAGCATAGTCCACGGTAATACCCCCTAAAAAAGCCAGCACCTAAAAGTAGAACCCTTTAAACTAACCCAAAGGAGTTTTACATGAAAGTATCCAAATTCAGCGACAGCCAAATCGCCAGCATTCTAAAACAAGCCGAGTCAGGCGTACCCGTACCCGCACTGTGTCGTGAGCATGGCATCAGCAGTGCCACCTTCTACAAATGGCGCAGCAAATACGCAGGCATGGACGCAAACCTCATGAGCCGCCTCAAAGCCTTAGAAGCCGAGAACACGCGCCTGAAAAAACTCTATGCCGAATCCCAGCTGCACACCGACATCCTCAAGGAGTGCCTTGCAAAAAAGTAAGCGCGTCATCTCGTAAAGAGATGGCGCAACAACTGCACAACGATAAAAACATCAGCATCCGTGCGTCCTGCGAACTCATGAGTATCTCAGAAAAACGCTTTCGCCACATCCCAACGCGCGCGCAAGCCAACGCCATGATAGCCGCTAAACTGATCGAGTTGACCACCACCAAAGGACAAAACACATGGGGCTTTCGATTATGCTACCTGCACATCCGCAACGTCTTGGGCTGGAAATACAACCACAAACGCATCTACCGCATTTACTGCAAACTCGGGCTCAACTTGCGCCTGATTCCCAACAAACGCCTTGACCGAGAAACACCGCAACCACTCGAAGTGCCCGACGCAATGGATGTGACGTGGTCAATCGACTTCACCCACGACAACCTCGAGGATGGGCGCAGCATCCGCTCATGCAACGTCATTGACGACCACAACCGAGAAGGGTTGTTGGCAGAAATCAACTTCTCAATCCCCGCAACCACGCTGACGCGCTATCTCGACCAACTCATTGAATGGCGTGGTAAACCTCAAGCGATACGCTCGGACAACGGCCCTGAATTCATCAGCCACCACTACCAACAATGGGCGCAAAAGCACGACATTAAACTGCTCTACATCCAACCTGGAAACCCACAGCAGAACGCCTACATTGAACGCTTTAACCGAACCATGCGCTATGAATTGCTCAATCAGACATTATTTGAGTCACTCGAACACGCTCAAATCGAGGCGACACAGTGGCTGTGGTGTTACAATAACAACCGTCCTCATATGTCGCTCGGTGGATTCACTCCAGCGCAAACGCGTATGATGGCTTTAACAAACTCACGCGTCCTGCACTAAACGCAGGACTTGTGTTGATTCTACTTTTAGATGCCGCCCTTTTAGGGGGTATTACCCCACCAGTTCACGCCGAATACCTGCCGTTAGAGCTTTTTTTCGACAATGTCTTTCAGGATGCGGTTGTCCAAACACAGCTCGGCATACATCTGTTTGAGCCGGCGGTTCTCGTCTTCCAGTTCTTTTAAGCGTTTGATGTCCGAGGCTTGCATACCGCCGTACTTGCTTTTCCAGTTGTAGTAGGTGGCCTCAGATATACCGTACTCCCGACAAACTTCTTTGACTAGTCGACCTGATTCGACTTCTTTCAGGATCTTAACAATCTGCGTTTCTGTAAACCGTGATTTCTTCATCTTCATTCTCCGTTTGTTTAAATCTTACCGGAAAACTCTAGTTATCAATGTGATTGTTTTTGGGGAGGGTTACATACCCAAAAGATTAAAAAATAGAGGTGTAGATCTGTAGTATAGTAAAAATTGTTTAGGATTGTTGTATGGAAGAAACTTCGTTTTAACTCCTGCCGACATCAACATACCAAAGTCCAGATAGCCAAAATTTTGAATTTAATTTTTACTTGGAGCCGAAATTGAATATTAGTAAAGATGATGTTTATACCTTTGCAGTCTCAGCCTTAGTTCATGATAAAAAATTTGCCAGTATAGTACTTAAATTCCGTTTTAAAAGTAGCACGCTTCCGCTTCTTACCGGTTGGAATACACACCTTGTTAACAAGTTAAATATGGCGCTCGCTGAATACCATTCATATTTGAGTACAAATCAAATAAAACCCAACCCAGATGCGTTGGAAAATGTAATGTATAAGCATGCACCTGAACTTACATTAGATGAGATCGAATGGATAAAGCCCACTGACTTAGTTGTTGATTTTGATGAGTATGTCACAGAAACAAATATGTTGGAATTGCTGCTGAAGTTTAAGGATAAAGAACAATGTATTGTACTCTCTCCCGATCATATTGAATGGGTTCTTGGATATATAGGAAATACTTTAGAAGCATTTAATAATGACGGAACGATCAAATACTCCACTGGGTCTAGACATTAAAAAATTATCCACAAATTCTGTGGATAACCGTGTGGGTAATAAATAAAGTATGAATCTATACGCTTGAATCATAGAGCGGTGTGGTCAGATTGGTCATATTTTGGTCACACATCAGCTGATTTGCAATAATTGATCAAACCTCGTGGTGTACTTTGGTGTCAGTCGGTCGCGGCGCATAAGCCAAGAACTGTCCAAAAGCTCAGTTGCCAGCTGTACCTTGTTTTGCCCAAAGCGAGCATTTATGTCATCCAAGGTATTCATTAAGGCTATGCGTCGGTCATCATCCGGCGGATCAATCCAATCCAGCTGCGACTGACTCAGTTGATCTTCTATCCCTGATACGATCACCCCGCACTTTTTATATTGATATCCTGCCTTGAAAATCGAATTTAAGGCGCTTTGAGCCCTTTTGTTGAGAAGGATGGTGTCAGATGTTCCGGAGGGGATGGAAAAGCTCTCTGTGCCCGAATATTGTGGAAAATCAGGCTTAAATTTATTCGTCTCAATGAAAACCTGAAGCGTATGCGCTACACTGCCCTGCGCTCGAAGTTTCTGCGCTGCATCAGATGTATGGTGGGTGATGGCTGAAGCAAGCCCGTCAATCGAGGTTACGGGCTGGCCAAAGCTCCGGCTTCGGATAATTTGTTGCCGTTTCGGTACAACATCCTCCAGCTGTAGACATGAATAGCCTTGTAGCTCGCGTTGCGTCCGCTCAATCACCACGCCGAATTTCCGGCGTAAGGTGTGTGGATCTGCCCGAACAAAATCAAGAACCGTATTAATTCCCAGAGCATTGAGAGACTGGCTGATTTGACGGCCAATGCCCCACACTTCAGTCACAGGCTCACTTTTGAATGCACGCTCTTGAATATTCGGATCCCAGGCATTCCAATCGACAACTCCTTTGAGTTGAGAGTGCTTTTTGGCCAGATGATTACAGAACTTAGCCAAAGTTTTGGTTGGTGCGATACCGACGCATGTGGGAATGCCTGTCCATTTGCGTACACGATCACGGATGGAGTGACCTATATTGCCCAAACTGTCAATCCTATTCATATTGGCAAGATCGGCAAAGCACTCATCGATCGAATAAATCTCAATTTGTGGCACCAACGTTGCAATGGTGCGCATCATGCGTCTCGATATGTCCGCGTACAGCTCATAGTTGGAGGAACACACAACGACTTGATGTTGCTTTGTGATGTCACGAATTTTGAATAGTGGTACCCCCATTTTAATGCCCAATGCTTTTGCTTCAGCTGACCGAGCCACAACACAGCCATCATTGTTCGACAAAACAATAACAGGCCGATTCCACCAGTCGGGCCGAAATACTCGCTCGCATGAAGCGTAGAATGAGTTACCGTCAATCAATGCGTACATGGCTACCTAAAGAATTTGTGTTGGCGAATACTGAAGGTTACGACAGCGACAAAGCTGATTTCAGATTCGGAGGTTGGAATAATATTGGGGTGCGGATCTGTCGCGTTTTCAGAACGCAGCTCGATACCTGACGATGTGAATGCCAAGCGTTTGACCGTGAAAGCATTGTCAACGTTGGCAACGATAATATCGCCATGCGCGGGATCCAGTGATCGATCGCAGATCATTAAGTCTTTAGGGCCAATACCAGCATCCACCATAGAAAGTCCACCGGAGTAAGCAGCAAATGTGGCCATCGGGTTATGAACCAAATATTGATTGAAATCCAGCTCGTCGGAAATGTATGATTCTGCGGGCGAAGGAAATCCGGCTCTAACTCGATCCTGTGCAAGTGGGATTGCCAAACTTATACCCGGAGCTGAAAACTTCATCATGCCTGGTGGCAATTTGCTTCCTTTTCGGTGCAGTTCAATCATCCACTCCACGGTAGGTAAAAGCGCATTGGGTATGCGTTTCTGTGTGGTGGGTGAAGGTGGTCGCCCTGCTCCAGGTCGTTCACCACCATGGCCATACTTAGGAATATTGAAAGGTTGAGTCATCGCTTGAAAACTGGTGTATTATTCAAATTAATAATTGTACACTTTAAATCTTAAAAATTAAAATGGCTTCTTTAGACAACTATTAAACCCGATCAAATTTTGTATGACTATTATGGAGTGTATTAATGTGTTTCGCACGTACAATCAAAGCCGTTCTTGATGTGGCTGATACCCAAAATGATATCTTCGCTCGGAACTGGACAAATCATGATATTGAACAATGCCAAGAAATATTTTCGGACGACTCGGCACCCTTCAGAGCGGTGCTGAACAGCTCATTGGATAAAAAACAACATGATTCGATTGAGCATTTTCAGTACGTTACCACAGATAACTATTTGTACATTGCCACTGCTGTTACGGGTAAGAATAAGGTTGATTACAAACTACCATTGAATCAATCGGCAGTGAACTTCGTCCTCAGTTTACCAAATCTTAGATACTTGATTGAGTTGGAACTTAAAGTAACTGGAGATGACGTTAATCGGTTTAAAGATCTGTATTTGGGTAACAAGCTACTTTTTGAAAAATTCTTATCTAATAAAAAAGCTGTTTTAAGTTGTCATATTCCGATTCAAGGGCACAGAAAAACACAAAAGATTTTGGACCAATTGGATCTGTACTTTGCTCAATCTGATCCTGAAAGTGAGTTCATGATTACCATTGATGCAGTAAATACTGATGACGACAAGCTTACTGAGGCATATCTTTTCTTTTGCATCATCCTACTTGCCTTAAGTAAGAGAATGGCAAGCCAGGGATTGATGCTGTTTTGGCGTAATGCTATAGCCATACTTAAAACATAGGAATCAGAATACCCGTTAAATTGAATCAATCATGGTTCTTAGGTGTATTAGTTAAGACTTAATCTGACGTTTTGTTTATCATATAGGAAACAAAGGAGTCAGAAATGAACACTCAATCAAGTCACAAGATTATCAAAAATAAATTAGGTTTGCTCAATTTAGCCCAAACTTTGGGCAGTGTCTCAAAAGCCTGCAAGACGATGGGATTTAGTCGAGACAGTTACTATCGGTTTAGAGATTTGTATGAGCGCGGAGGTGAGGCGGCGTTACAAGAAATCAGTCGCCGTAAACCGATACTCAAGAACCGTATCGACCCGTCAATAGAAGAAGCGGTGGTCAACTTCGCCATAGACAAACCCGCGTATGGACAGCACCGAGTGAGCAATGAATTACGCAAAGTTGGCGTATTTGTTTCAGGTGGTGGCGTTCGTTCCATTTGGTTACGCCATGACTTAGAAACCTTCCAGAAGCGACTCAAAGCATTATCAGCCAAAATCGCACAAGACGGCATCATACTCACAGAAGACCAACTGTTTGCACTCGAACGTGCTCGCGAAGAGAAACAAGCGCATGGTGAAATCGAAACCGAACATCCAGGCTATTTGGGTTCGCAAGACACCTATTACGTCGGCACGATTAAAGGCGTGGGGCGGATTTATCAACAAACCTACATCGACACTTACTGCAAGCTGGCGATTGTCAAACTGTATCAACAAAAACACGCCATTACTTCGGCTGATTTGCTTAATGACCGTGTGATACCGTTCTATGAGGCGCACGACATACCGCTGTTACGCATCCTTACAGACCGAGGCAGTGAATACTGTGGCAACCGAGAAACGCATGAGTATCAGTTATATTTGGACTTAGAGGACATTGAGCACACGCGTACCAAGGTCAAGCATCCGCAAACCAATGGCATTTGTGAACGTTTCCACAAAACCATACAAAACGAATTCTACGCCACCGCATTTCGGCGTAAAATATACAACAGTTTGGAAGAGTTACAAGTCGACTTGGACGCATGGGTGCTGGATTACAACGAGCAACGAACCCACTCAGGGAAGCATTGCTTTGGTAAAACACCCATGCAAACTTTTTTAGATAGCAAACATATCGCTATCGAGAAACAACTGAATCGGACATTTCAGACAACCGAGTCAGTTTTAGCGACAGCCTAATAACTGTCTGTCAGGTCAAGTCGTGGCTACTACAGGAGAAACTTTTTTTAATTTTCTGTAACCGGTCATAAATCAGTGGCGGATAATTTGCATGATATTCACCACACTCTGGGCAATGCTCTTGTTTTAGGTACGCTTGATTGTCGAGATCTTGATAAGGAAAAACGCTGAAGAGAAGTTCGTGCTGCATAAGCGTTTTATAAAAACTCTTATGATAAGGTGCAATCTCGCTGTCTTTGATTTTGTCGAAATATAGGTCAACGCTGTTCAAAATGCTCATAATTTCTTTAACCCCGTCGAACCTTAAAATGTCGTCATCTTTGTGAATATCAACATCTAAGCTCTCTAGATCCTCAATGAAACATTTAATCGCACGTCGAGAATACAGAAGGATCATTTGCGTCTTGCCATCAACGGTCTTTTCTTGATCGTAACTAAAATTTTTGATGTTTCTTTCGACGAACATATAAAGTTCGTGAAGTTGATCTAACTCGTGCCTTAGTTGCTCCTTCGTGTTTTCTTTTTCGATTTGCTGATGAAGGATTCTATTCGCATCAATCTGGGCTTTCAGCGCTAAAAACAGAACTACTGAACCTAGTATCTGTACGAATGGGTTCGAAATACCTCCAAAAGCATCTCCTATTTCGCCATAATCCTTCAAGTAGTGAAGAGGAAGAAGAGGTAAGAATAAAGGGAGAAGAAGACAGAATACACTGCCGACGACGATGACCCAGAAAGCTATTTTGGTAACAGGAGAGTTATAGATATTCATTTTTACACCTTTTCAGAATTTTCTTTTCTGTACGCGCTAGGAGTTTTGCCAATTTTTTTCTTAAACAACTTTTGAAAGTGTTCATGTGCCGGATACCCAATGGCTTCACTCACTTCGGGAACAGACTTACCGGATTCTTTAAGCAGCTGCTTTGCTTTTTCAAGCCGACAATAGGTTAAATAATCAAGAGGTGTCATGCCTGACAGCTCCTTAAATTTGACGCTGTAGTTCGTACGCGACATCCCCGCAATCCTGGCGAGATCGTCAAGACCCCATTTTTTATCGAGACTATGATGAATAGCTTCCAAGGTTTTGCTGAGTTGCGGATTTTCGATCAGTTTGAAGAATCCAGCATTTTTATTGGATTTGTACATGTGGATTCTTAACGCTTGCACGAAGATAATTTCGGTCAGCTTTCTGACTAACGTGTTGCTTCCAGGAAGCCCTGATTTTGCTTCCTGCTCTATAATACTTAAAAGCATGGCAAGCCAAGGCGAGTGGGAGTTATCAGCACTCTTGATATGCACGACATTTGGCAGCGAATTTAAGAATGGATGATCGGGTCCGCCATTAAAACAAAAATGTCCGCAAACGACGTTGGCTTTGAGCTTGCTCTGATCACCGTATTCCAAAACTTGAGCTTCGGTGAGGTTGGCTTTAGCTCTAAATTCGACCGCAGGCTCGGCCTTGATTTTTGGTGCACTGGCCATGGTGTGCTCCATCCCTTTGAAAAAGATCAAAATATCGCCCTGCTCCGCCAATGCTTTAAGTTTAAGTTTTGGCACCTCATACCAAAACTCGCCATGAGTCACGATGAGAAATCTCGCTAGATTCTCTTCCTGCGGGAGGCTGATGCCCCAGTCTCCCGCAAATGAGGTTCTATACCAGTAGCTGCTAGTAAGCTCTACCTTATCTAAAATTTCACTGAGAACATCCATATATAGCTCCTACGTAAACTGTCCAATAGGTCATGTTATACGAACTATTGAACATATTATATCTATTTTACATGCTGTAAAGTCAGTCTAATCAGTAAGTGGATGAAAACTAAGGAGGCTTTATGAAACTAGATTATGTGATCGTTGCCGGAGGGTGTTTTTGGGGTCTCGAAGACCTCCTTAGGAGTCTGGACGGTGTGACGTCAACGAAGGTGGGCTACACTGGCGGAGATTTTGATGATCCTACCTACGCCGATATTATAACAGGGAAAACGGGGCACGCCGAAGCGGTTCGCGTGGAATACGACCAAGACGAAATATCTCTCGAAGAGATTCTACATTACTTTTTCAAAATCCATGATCCGACTACGAAGAATCGCCAAGGAAATGATGTTGGCACTTCGTATCGCTCGGCAGCGTTCTATCGTGACGATGCACAGAAAGCGATTATCGAAAACGTGATTGATGAGGTCAATGAGATCGGTCGCTTCGAGAATCCCGTGGTCACGACGGTAGCCTTGGAAAAAGAGTTTTATGACGCTGAGGAGTATCACCAAAACTATTTGAAGAAGAATCCCCACGGGTACACGTGCCATTTTGAGAGAGATTAAACGGTAATACCCCCTAAAAAAGCCAGCACCTAAAAGTAGAACCCTTTAAACTAACCCAAAGGAGTTTTACATGAAAGTATCCAAATTCAGCGACAGCCAAATCGCCAGCATTCTAAAACAAGCCGAGTCAGGCGTACCCGTACCCGCACTGTGTCGTGAGCATGGCATCAGCAGTGCCACCTTCTACAAATGGCGCAGCAAATACGCAGGCATGGACGCAAACCTCATGAGCCGCCTCAAAGCCTTAGAAGCCGAGAACACGCGCCTGAAAAAACTCTATGCCGAATCCCAGCTGCACACCGACATCCTCAAGGAGTGCCTTGCAAAAAAGTAAGCGCGTCATCTCGTAAAGAGATGGCGCAACAACTGCACAACGATAAAAACATCAGCATCCGTGCGTCCTGCGAACTCATGAGTATCTCAGAAAAACGCTTTCGCCACATCCCAACGCGCGCGCAAGCCAACGCCATGATAGCCGCTAAACTGATCGAGTTGACCACCACCAAAGGACAAAACACATGGGGCTTTCGATTATGCTACCTGCACATCCGCAACGTCTTGGGCTGGAAATACAACCACAAACGCATCTACCGCATTTACTGCAAACTCGGGCTCAACTTGCGCCTGATTCCCAACAAACGCCTTGACCGAGAAACACCGCAACCACTCGAAGTGCCCGACGCAATGGATGTGACGTGGTCAATCGACTTCACCCACGACAACCTCGAGGATGGGCGCAGCATCCGCTCATGCAACGTCATTGACGACCACAACCGAGAAGGGTTGTTGGCAGAAATCAACTTCTCAATCCCCGCAACCACGCTGACGCGCTATCTCGACCAACTCATTGAATGGCGTGGTAAACCTCAAGCGATACGCTCGGACAACGGCCCTGAATTCATCAGCCACCACTACCAACAATGGGCGCAAAAGCACGACATTAAACTGCTCTACATCCAACCTGGAAACCCACAGCAGAACGCCTACATTGAACGCTTTAACCGAACCATGCGCTATGAATTGCTCAATCAGACATTATTTGAGTCACTCGAACACGCTCAAATCGAGGCGACACAGTGGCTGTGGTGTTACAATAACAACCGTCCTCATATGTCGCTCGGTGGATTCACTCCAGCGCAAACGCGTATGATGGCTTTAACAAACTCACGCGTCCTGCACTAAACGCAGGACTTGTGTTGATTCTACTTTTAGATGCCGCCCTTTTAGGGGGTATTACCAAACCATGAATCAAACGAAAGAGGAAAAAATGAAAGAACTTAAGAACGTTGTCATCTACACAAAAGACCATTGTCCGTTTAGTAAACGCGTGAAGGAGTACTTAACTTCTGAAAAAGTTGATTTTAAACAAATTCGCGTGGATGACGATCCCAAGACTTATGATGAGTTGAAGAAAAAAACCAACCTTCAAACTGTTCCGCAAGTTTTTGTGGATGGAAAATTCATTGGTAGCGCGACTGACTTCTTCGCGTGGATTGATAGCTAAAGAACAAACCCAAAAATAAAGGAGCAAATTTATGTTCAACTGGGAAAGCATTAACAACTATCTCGATAACGGCACTCCCGCTCCTCCTAGAAAAGTAGAAAAGAGCGAGGAAGAGTGGAAAAAAATTCTGACGCCCGCTCAATTTAATGTCATGCGGAAGAAAGGCACCGAGCGCCCTCACACTGGGGAACTCTGTTCATTTTATGAGGCAGGACGGTATGCCTGCGCGGGCTGCGACACTGAACTGTTTGATTCGAACGTTAAGTTTGATTCGGGAACAGGTTGGCCGAGTTTTTCTGAGCCCGTCGCCGACAACGTAATTCAATATGAACTGGACACGACTTACGGACGAAGAATCGAAGTGCTATGCAATGTGTGCGAAGCCCACTTAGGGCACGTTTTTCCAGATGGTCCTGAGCCCTCTGGGGCTCGATTCTGCATCAACTCGGAGTCGTTGAAGTTTGTAGAGTAATTTTAGAAAATGGAGGGGGTCGTGGGGATTAAGCTGTTCGGTCATAAGGACTGCCACAAAACCAAGATTTACCAGTCGTACTTGAAAGAAAAAGGAATCGAGTTTGATTTTTTAGATGTTCACGAAGACGACGCGGCAGCTGATGAACTGCGATCCCTTTATACTACTGGAAAGTTAAATTTCCCGACAATACTGGTTGGGACAAAGAAGCTGAGAAACCCCAAGTTCAAGGATCTCGACAAGTGGTTGGAAGCTTCGATGAAATAACGAGATCTTTTTTTTGAGGATTGTAATTAGCTTAGTAAGGAGTCAGATCAATGATTATAGCAGTTTTCCGCAGTCGTGTTGCCAAGGAGCACGGTGGGGAGTTTGAAAGAAGATACGCCGAGATGTCCGCGCTTGTCGAAGCCATTCCTGGTTACGGAAGCCATGAGCGGTTTTCTTCTCCTAACGGTGAAGATGTTCTAATTGTCGAGTTCCTTACCAGAGAAGCTTTCGATGCTTGGGATAAGCATCCCGAACACAAAAAAGCCAAGATGCTTGGCAAAGACTACATTTTTGAATCGTACGACGTGAAGGTCGGAGAAGTTTTTGAACGGCACACAAAGCCGGAGGTGAAATTATGAAAACGAGAACTACTTATGTCGTAGGTGGCGTCCGTATTCCATTTATGAAATCAATGACTGCCTATCGAGATGTCACCACGCCAGAGCTTATGACCGCTAGCCTGAAAAGTTTAGTCGAAAGATATAACTTAAAGGGCAAAGTCGTGGGTGACGTGGCTCTGGGTGCACTCATGCAAAGTTCGGCCAACTGGAACTTTGCGCGTGAAGTTGTTCAGGCTTCTGGCTTACATCCGAATACGCCAGCATATAACGTGCAGCGGGCTTGCGGTACCAGTTTAGAAACTACGATTCAGATCGCACACAAAATATCCAGCTACCAAATCGAGAGCGGTATTGCGGGCGGCGTGGATAGCAATAGCGACTTGCCAATTATGGTGACTCGTTCGTTCTCGCAGAAGCTCGTTGCATTGAATTCGGCCAGAACACTCGGCGAGAAACTAAGAATCTTTTTGAGCTTTAGGCCGAGCGATTTAAAACCCGTGCCACCCGCCGTCGTTGAACCGCGAACAGGGAAGTCAATGGGTGAACATTGTGAGTTGATGGTCAAAGAATGGAAAATTTCCCGGCAAGAGCAAGACGAGCTGGCTCTGGCAAGCCATCTGAACGCCGCGAAAGCGTACAAAGACGGCTTTTATGCCGATCTCGTTTTTCCATTTTTAGGAAAAAGTACGGATGGAATCATGCGTGGCGATACGACTTTAGAGAAGTTGGCAAAGCTAAAGCCAGCATTTGATCGATCCGAAAAAGGAACTCTGACGGCAGGCAACTCGAGTTCACTCACGGATGGCTCGTCCACCGTTCTTTTGGCTTCCGAAGAAGAGGCTAAAAAGAATAATTGGCCGCTGTTGGCCAAGATTGTGGATTCTCATACTTCTGCCGTGGATTACGTCGCTGGCGAAGGTTTGCTCATGGCTCCAACTGTGGCGGTCAGTGAATTATTGAAGCGAAACGGCTTAAAGCTTCAGGATTTTGATTTTTACGAAATTCACGAGGCGTTCGCTGGACAAGTGCTCTGCACGATGAAGGCGTGGGAGTCTGCTGAATACTGCAAAACACGTTTGGGACGATCAGAGCCTCTCGGAAAAATTGACCGCTCGAAGCTAAATGTCCGTGGAAGTAGCATTGCCCTTGGGCATCCGTTTGCGGCTACTGGCGCTAAGATCGTCGGAGTTTTAGCAAAGATACTGCACTCAGCTGGTCCTGGAAAACGTGGCCTTATCGTCGTTTGCACGGCGGGAGGAATGGGAGTGGCTACAATTCTTGAAAGTTAGGAGAAAAATATGTCGGATCTAAAAATGAATAAAGAAGACGGTGTTGAAAGCTATGAATTTGCAACCCCTGAAGCAATCGAAGAAGCATTGAAAATCGGGAAGCTTAGTCAAACGGTTTTCGGCATGGGTTGCTTTTGGGGACCGGATTCTAATTTTGGAGGGACGCAGGGAGTAGTGCAAACACGTGTTGGCTACGCTGGAGCATCAACTCTGGATCCGAGTTACCGCAACATCAACGGACACGCCGAAGTCGTCAGAGTGATCTACGATAAAGACCAAATCAGCTACAGGGAACTTCTTGGAAGTTTTGAATCATGGTCTGTTCATGGTAGAAAGCAGGGCCAGTATCGCCAGATACTTTTTGTTTTTGATCTGGAGCAAAAACAAGTAGCTGAAGAACTGATTCAAGCGATTGGAAAGGAGAAATCTCCCGAGGTGATTGAGGCCGGAGAACAAAATGGTTATTTTTGGCCCGCCGAAGATTACCATCAAAAGCATCGTCTTCGCAGAAACAAACAGCTTGTAAGTCTTGCAGAAGTAGATTTCGGTCCTCGCTGGGATGAACATCTGTATTTTACTAAATTAAATAGTACCGATAGAAAAGGCTTCAGTCTCTCAAGCTGGCTAAAAAAGTTGTCTCCGGAAATGCAGAAAGCTTACCGAATCGGTTAATCTGAAATTGCAGCTGGCTAAAGAACTCTATTTTCTATATGTAAAGAATGTGACGATCTCCTTCACATGGAGTCCAAGAGAGCATAAAAAATCTGTGTAAGTCGCATTACCCATGTATTTGAAAGGAATAAATAATGCCAATATCAGACCAGCTTATCGACCGAAGCAAGACCTCAGTTTTTATGAGGTCTTGAGATCAGCGCAGCATGAACAGATCTCTTACAGTGTGGCGAACACACTGGTTTGATTGCGGCCTTGGGTTTTAGCTTTGTATAACATCTGATCGGCGACTTCGAGCAACTGCTTTTTGTCGTCAAATAAATCAGCGCTGGCCAAACCTATGCTGACCGTTAATTGTCGTAATAACCACTCATGGTTAGCCACTACCAGCCTTAACTTTTCCAGTGTTTTATTTGCGGACGCTGTGTCTGTGCCTGGCAGGATCAGCACAAACTCTTCACCACCATAACGGGCGAAAAAGTCATAGTTCCTGCTATGGCGCTGAAACAGAGCCGCGACTTGACTCAGTGCCTCATCTCCTGCGGCATGACCATAGCTGTCGTTAAAACTCTTAAAGTGATCAATATCAATCAATGCCAGTACAAAAGATTGTCCTGTTCTTTGCCAGCGAGCAAATTCAGCTTCAAACTTGAGGTCAAAAGCTCTTCTGTTGTTCACCCCTGTCAGCGCATCCGTCATGCTGGTATTATGTAATTGTTCGCCGACTTTTTTCAGCTCCAGTATGGCGATCACTTGTCTGGACAGAGCCTGCAAAGAGCTTATCTGCCGCTGGTTCAGCTGCTTAGGAACATGATCATAGACACAAATAGTACCAATCACTGCACCTTCGGGATCAATCAGCGGCGAGCCAGCATAAAATCGGTAGCCAGGTCCTGAAATCACCATAGCATTGGTACTGAATCTGTGATCTAAAGTAGCGTCAGGGACCACCATTACCGCATCAGGTGTTTCCATTGCATACACGCAAAAGGACTCTTTAATTAATACAGAGGTACGCGAAATACCAACTTTTGCAATTAGATTCAGCTTTGTGTCATCGGTTCGCGTCACCATAGCCACTGGTGCATCACAGATATAACACGCCAGTTCAGTGATATCCCGCAGGTTCTGATCTGCTTCAGCAGGTGCTTTTAGTGTGGTTTCTGCACTAGCTGTTTGAGCTAAACTAAAGGTCATGTACTTCTCCGTTTTTCTACTGCATTTTTCAAAGATCCTGCATAGAAAAATGAATTAAATCGTTGATTTAACTCTAGCATAGATCTGTCAGACTTGAAGTTATCTCTGTAGCAATGGTATTGTTTTGTACAATATTCGCCTGCTTGATTTGAGTTTTAGCTGTATTTATAAACTTTTGGCTTTTCCGGTCGCAGGCTCTATAATTTGCTCGTTTAAATCCAACTCTTCGTCTAACGTCATCTATTTAGTGTGCATGCGGCCTCCGGAGCATTTTCCGTGGCTTATTTTACCGAAGCATCGGGATTGCTAAATAGAGCTGAACGCTGTAATGCGCTTTCGAACTGAGCTTTCCGTAACTTCGGCATTAGTTCATGTACCTTGCTTACTGGATGTTGGTTGACGCGCAGCAGCACGTCCGTCAGATAATCGTAAACGTTAATAGCAGTGTTGACCTTGCTTTGAATGACGCCAACATGCTTAGCACCAAGCTCCGTTCAGCAGAATCACAGCCAGTTTTTCAGTTATCCCAAGTGTCACTCTCAGATTAAAGGCCGCCATACCGGATGTAGTGCCAACAAGAAAACTAAAACACAACTTCGCTGATCATCGCTGAGTGTTTATAAATCGTCTCCCATCACCGGTATCGATAAGCAGATAAGCCTGGTTATGCCATTAGCAGTTCTTGAAGCATTCCTGCTTTCAATGTCGTCAACGTGATCACGATTTGAGTTGAGATAACGACTCTGTTGCTGAAGACTCTCAGTTAATTGCCACTCACCAGATTCAAGAACAGCACCCGCTAACTCGGCACATACTGTTGCAAAACCATAAAGCGCTTGATTATCGCGGGTAAAACGCAGCGGCATCGTCTGGCCTTTTACAAGAAGGGACCATTCCAAAACTCTGTACTTACCTTTTAATCGGTTACTGACAAAAATAGTTATACTTGTACCGCTGGCTGTTAACGCGCATGTAAAACTGCACCAGGAAATCAGGGTATGGGCACTTAAAAGTGCACCACCCTGATTATTGCTAAACTCTCCGTTTTTTGCGGAGCTGTCCTGGGAATGATTAACATGGAAACCATTATTAAGGCGCGCCGTCTTCATCATCAAGGCTTGTCTGTTCGCCAAATTGCCAAGCAACTCAATATCAATCGCAGAACCGTTGCCAAATACATCGAACTTAAGACACTGCAACCACAGCAGCGCTATCAACGCAGTAAGCAGCACCATCCTGCCTTAGGTGCATTTCTCGACCAGCTTAACCAGCAGTTGCAGCAGCAACTCCCATTACCCATTAATCAACGCCGTTCTGCTCAGCAACATTACGAGCACCTGCAATCTATTGGTTTTACTGGTTCATACAGTGCCGTTAGACGCTTTGTTGCCGCTTTTTATAAACAAGGGGTCGTCTCAGAAAACGGAAAATAAAGCACGCTAAGCCGGTTGCAGCGGCCGTAGCGGCCTGAACTTGCCCGCGCCGATCTTGGCGCTGCTGCGCCAGAGGTAATCGCCCGTCAGGTTGATGTGCTCCCAGCCGAGCGGCGAGAGGTACTGCAACAGGGCGTCATCGACAGTCTGGCCGTGACCACGCAAGGCGTTTGAGGCCCGTTCCAGATAGACTGTGTTCCACAGCACGATGGCGGCCGTCACCAGGTTGAGGCCGCTGGCCCGGTAGCGCTGCTGCTCGAAGCTGCGGTCGCGGATTTCGCCCAGCCGGTTGAAGAAGACGGCCCTGGCCAGCGCGTTGCGCGCCTCGCCCTTATTCAGCCCGGCATGCACGCGGCGGCGCAGTTCGACGCTTTGCAGCCAGTCCAGAATGAACAGCGTACGTTCGATGCGGCCCAGCTCGCGCAGGGCGACCGCCAAGCCGTTCTGGCGAGGGTAGCTGCCCAATTTCCTGAGCATCAGCGAGGCCGTCACCGTGCCCTGCTTGATCGAGGTGGCCAGCCGCAGGATTTCGTCCCAATGGGCGCGGACGTGCTTGATGTTGAGCGTGCCACCGATCATCGGCTTGAGCGCGTCATAGGCGGCTTCGCCCTTCGGGATGTAGAGCTTGGTGTCCCCCAGGTCGCGGATGCGCGGCGCGAAGCGGAAGCCCAAGAGGTGCATCAGCGCGAAGACGTGATCGGTGAAGCCCGCCGTGTCGGTGTAGTGCTCCTCGATCCGCAGGTCGGATTCGTGGTACAGCAACCCGTCGAGCACGTAGGTCGAATCGCGCACGCCGACGTTCACGACCTTGGTGTGGAATGGCGCGTACTGGTCGGAGATGTGGGTGTAGAACGTCCGCCCTGGGCTGCTGCCGTATTTCGGGTTGATGTGGCCGGTGCTTTCGGCCTTGCTGCCGGTGCGGAAGTTCTGGCCGTCCGACGATGAGGTGGTGCCGTCACCCCAATGCTCGGCGAAGGGGTGGCGGAACTGCGCGTTGACCAGCTCGGCCAGTGCCGTCGAGTAGGTTTCGTCGCGGACATGCCAGGCTTGCAGCCAAGCGAGCTTGGCGTAGGTCGTGCCGGGGCAGGACTCCGCCATCTTGGTCAGGCCCAGGTTGATCGCGTCGGCGAGGATCGTGGTCAGCAACAGGTTTTTGTCCTTGGCCAGGTCGCCTGACTTCAGGTGGGCGAAGTGCCGGGTGAAGCCCGTCCATTCGTCTACCTCCAGCAGCAATTCGGTGATCTTGACGTGCGGTAGGATCATCGCCGTCTGGTCGATCAGGGCCTGTGCGGTATCGGGCACCGCCGCATCGAGCGGCGTGATCTTCAGGCCCGACTCCGTGATGATGGCGTCCGGCAGCTCGTTGGCCAGCGCCATGCGGTTGACGGTGGCGAGCTGCGTTTCCAGCAGCGTCAGCCGGTCATGCAGGTACTGGTCGCAATCGGTGGCCACGGCCAGCGGCAATTCGCTGGCCTGCTTGAGGCTGGCGAATTTCGCGGGCGGCACCAGGTAGTCCTCGAAGTCCTTGAACTGGCGCGACCCCTGCACCCAGATGTCGCCGGAACGCAACGCGTTCTTCATCTCCGACAGCGCGCACAGTTCGTAGTAGCGCCGGTCGATGCCGGTGTCGGTCATGACCAGCTTCTGCCAGCGCGGCTTGATGAACTCGGTCGGCGCGTCGGCGGGCACCTTGCGGGCGTTGTCGCTGTTCATGCCGCGCAGCACCTCGATGGCGTCGAGCACGTCCTTCGCGGCGGGAGCGGCCCGCAGCTTGAGCACGGCAAGGAATTCCGGCGCGTAGCGGCGCAGCGTGGCGTAGCTTTCGCCGATGCGGTGCAGGAAATCGAAGTCCTCGGGCTGCGCAAGCTTCTGCGCTTCGGTGACGCTCTCGGCGAAGGCATCCCAGGACATGACGGCCTCGATGGCGGCGAACGGATCGCGGCCCGCCTGCTTGGCCTCGATCAGCGCCTGGCCGATGCGGCCGAACAGCCGCACCTTGGCGTTGATCGCCTTGCCGGACGCCTGGAATTGCTGCTGATGCTTGTTCTTGGCGGCATTGAACAGCTTGCCCAGGATGCGGTCATGCAGGTCGATGATTTCGTCGGTGACGGTGGCCATGCCCTCGATGGCGAGCGCCACCAGGGTCGCGTAACGCCGCTGCGGCTCGAACTTCGCCAGGTCGGCGGGCGTCATCTGGCCGCCCTCGCGGGCGATCTTGAGCAGCCGGTTCTGGTGAACCAGCCGCTCGATGCCGGAGGGCAGGTCGAGCGCCTGCCACGCCTTGAGGCGTTCGATGTGTTCCAGCATGTGCCGCGAGTTCGGTTTGACCGGCGATTGGCGCAGCCAGGCCAGCCACGTCGTCTTGCCGTTGTCGCGGCGCTTGAGCAGATCGTCGAGGCGACGGCGATGCACGTCCGTCAGCGGCTCAGCCAAGGCGTCGTAGAGACGCCGGTTGGCGCGGGTAATCGCTTCGGCGCTCGCCCGCTCGACGGCGTTGAGGGCGGGCACAATGACCGACTGCCGCCGCAGGTGCTCGATCAAGGCTCTGGCCAGCACGATGCCCTTGTCGGTTTGCATGGCCAGCTCGGTCAGCAACTGGACAGCCTGCCGGTAGTGGCCAATCGTGAACGGCTGGAAGCCGAACACCGTTTGCAGCTCGACCAGGTGCTCGCGTCGGGTCTGCTCACGCTGCCCGTACTCGTCCCAGCTTTCGATGCCGACCTTGAGCTGGTTGGCGACCAGTCTCAGCAATGGCGGGAACGGTGGCTCATCAGCGCCAAGGATGACGCCGGGAAAGCGCAGGGGCATTGTTGTTCGTCATCGCTTAGACTTTCTCAATCTGGCTACACGGGATCCAGCACCGATTCCCCCACGGATGGCGATGTATAGAAGATGAATTCATTGCCAGACGAAGTCCAATGGCCGGTGGCTATAGTTTTGATACCTTTGAGCGACATGCGCAGTCTTGGGGGGCCGGGCGTCGCAGGCGGACCGGTCGGCCGGGACCTCCACCTGCCCGTCAGGGGGCCGGTCGGAAATCCAGCACGAACGCGACGACCTTTTCGGCGGACATCTCGCACGGCTTCAGCAATGTTCTATCTGATGTAACGCGATAGAGGTTGAAGCTGACAATGTCGGTCCCGGCCAACTCCCTGGCGAACAGGCTGTTGCGACGTCCGTCACCGGATCGCCGGACAGTCACGCCGAAACGCCGGCCTTCGTAGGCGCCTTCGCTGTATCCCTCGGGAAGCTGCGCGAAGGCGGCATCGAACTCGGCATGCTCCATCTCAATCCAGTCGTCTTGATTCGACAGAAGCCCAAGGGTCCGAGGCCCTCGGCGCCAGTCCGCGGAGAAGGTCCGGGGCGGAGCCCTGTAGCCGACGCGGCCTGGGATGGGCGGAAAAGCCGTCCCGCGGGCGCTTGCACATGGCGCTGAGGCCGCCACCTGTCCGCCTGCTACGCAACCTCCACGCCTTTCCAGAAGGCGATATGATCCCGGATGCCCTCGGCGCCTGGCGTCGGATCTGGATAGGTCCAGGCTGCGTTCACGTTGAGCGCGTCTCCCACACGCACATGGAAGTAGCGCGCGGTGCCCTTGATCGGGCAGACGGACGTGTGCGGGCTCATCTCAAGCAGGCCAAAATCGACTGCCGACGGTGGGAAGTAGTGGTTTCCCTCGACGACGACCGTCTCGTTGCTTGTGGCGATGGTGGCGTCATTCCAGATAGCTGAGACCAACGGACTCTCCTTTCGTATTCATCAACCGGCACGGGGCTTGCGGGCTGTCTGCCCCAAGGCCGCACCCCCTCAGATGGCGGGCGGCGTGCGCCCCAGGAGTTTGTCGAGTTCGCCTCTGACATCGAGCTCGAAAAGCTCGTCGGAGCCACCGACATGCGTGCCGTTGATGAAGATCTGCGGCACGGTGTTTCGACCCGACGCTTCCGTCATGGCCTGCCGGTGAACCGGATCCGCCTCGATATCGAGTTCCTTCCATTGCACGCCCTTCTCCTCGAGGAGCATCTTCGCCCGGCGGCAGAACGGGCATCAGTTCGTGATGTACAGCAGCACATCAGTTGTCATATCGCGTCTCCGACAGTTGGAAGCGGATCGCTGTCATGGCGTTGATCTACCGTCAGCCGCGTTCGAGGAGGGCGACTGTGCCTTGACCGCCGTCGGCGCAGATGCTGACGATTGCGCGCGATCCGGGCGGCATGGCCCAAAGTTCCTTTACCGCCTGGCTGAGGTCGCGCGCGCCTGTAGCGCCGAACGGATGACCCAGGGCGACCGAGCCTCCATTGGGATTGACGCGGTCCCAGTCAAAATCGCCCATAGCCGCCTGGACACCGGCTGTCGCGCGCACCCACTCCCGATCGGTGATGGCCGCGACGTTCGCCAGGACCTGGGCTGCAAAGGCTTCGTGGATTTCCCAGAGTGCGATGTCGGAGAAGCTGAGTTGATGCCGCGCGAGCAGGCGCGGAATGCCATAGGAGGGCGCCATCAGCAGGCCCTCGGTGTGGAGATCGACGGCAGAGATCTCGTAGTCGACGAGCCGCGCGTAGGGGGTGCCCGCCGGGAGTCTCGCCACACCGGCTTCGGTAGCGACCCAACACCCGGCGGCTCCATCCGTAATCGGTGAGCTGTTGCCGGCGGTCAGGGTTCCCCTCCCGCTGTCGCGATCGAAGGCGGGCTTGAGTGCGGCCAGCCGTTCGGGCGACGTATCGGCGCGCGGGTTCGCATCGCGCGCCAGCTCAGGCAGCGAAATCACGAGATCGTCGAAGAAGCCACGTTCCCAACCAGCGACTGCCCGCTGGTGGCTCTTGAGCGCCCAATCATCCTGCGCGACGCGCGAGACCCGCCAAGCCTTGGCGGTCTCCTCCATATGATCACCCATCGTCCTTCCGGTGATCCGGTTTGCCCAGCCCTTTGTGGGGAGCACGTAGTCTCGTGGAGTCAGAGACTGGAGGGCGGCAAGCGCGGCGGTCGCATCCTGCGCAAAGAGGTCGGTGAGCCGCTTCGATGCATCGGCCGTCAGGGCGATTGACGGCCGGCTCATGACTTCGGACCCGCCGACCATGGTGAGGTCGGTTCCTCCGCCCAGCATCCCTGCCGCAGCGAAGGTCGCCGTCATGCTGGTCGAGCATGCCAGGACGACGGAGAACGCCGGAACAGTCGGATTGAGCTTGGCATCAAGCCAGGTTTCGCGAGCAATATTGCTCCAGCCCAAATTCGGGATCACGGTTCCCCAGACGAGGAGATCAGGCTCCGCCTGCGCCGCCATCGCCTGCACGACAGGCACGGACAGAGAGATGGCATCGTAGGCAGCCAACGCGCCTCCGCCGCGGCCGAAAGGCGTCCGAAGGCCAGCGGCAATGAAGACGGGTTCGGCAAAGCGGCTCATGATGATCTCCAAAATTAATCCGTGGGCTGCACGTCCACGATCGGCGGGACGCGAAGTAGCTTGCGCCGCTAGCCGCCGTAGCGCTCGGTTTTGACAATGGAGGGGTCCAGGCCGGCCAGCAGCGCGCCCTCGGTCGCGATGTTGACGAAACCGTTGGACCCGCAAACGAATACTTGTGTGGGCTTTCGGTGAAGCCGGGCCAGAACTTCTTGGACCATCACGCCGTCGATCCGTCGCGCAAAGTCCGATGCGCGGATCGGGTTCTCGCGCGTAATTGCCAGCGCCAAGGCGAATGCCGGATCGCTGCATTCGATGGAATGAAGCTCTTTTGAGAAGAGAACGTCTTCAGCGGTTCGTGCGGACAGGAGCAGCGCTGTCGGCACGACCTGGGCTAGTGCGCGGCGCTGCCGGATCATCGCCATCAACGGCACGAGGCCGGAGCCTGCCCCGATCAACAGCACTGGGTCTATGGCAGGTTCAGGCCATAGGAAATGGCCGCCGAGCGGACCACGAAGCTCGATTTCGTCTCCGATCGCCGCGACATCGTGGAAGAACGGCGAAACTTCGCCATCCGGCAGGCGCTCGATAGCGAGCTCGACCGTCGGGAACGAGATTGCCGAAGACGCAATCGAGTAACTCCGCATCGCACTGTAGCCACCGGGCGCGGTCAGCCGGACATCGACGTGCTGCCCTGCGATGTGCGCGAACGGTTTGCTCAACCGAAGGAAGAAGCTCTTGATACTCGGGGTTTGCTGGACGATTTCGTCGATCACGCATGACTGCCACGCGATTTGCGCGCCGTTTTCAGTCATTGGTGTATCGCTGCTCGCGCCACGGATCGCCATAGATGTGATAGCCGCGCAGCTCCCAGAAGCCCGCCTCGTCACGCGTTGTGAATTGCAGCGCGTTCACCCATTTGGCGGACTTCCAGAAGTAAAGGTGCGGAACCAGAAGACGCGCCGGCCCTCCATGATCGCGGGGAAGCGGCTTGCCCGCATAGTTGAGGGCGACCATCGCTTTCCCGGAGAGCAGATCCGCCAGCGGGACGTTTGTCGAGTAATTATCGTAGCAGTGCGCCAAGACGAAATCGGTGGGCCGATCGAGCCCTGCATCTGCAAGGATGTCTTCGATGAGTACGCCCTCCCAGGCGGTATCCAGCTTGGACCAGGACGTGACGCAGTGAATGTCTCGGGTCATCTTGGTCTTCGGTAGGGCGTTGAACTCGCTCCAGTTCCACACTTTGACGGGCTTCGGACCGATCTTGACGGTGAATTTCCAATCGGAGGGCTCCACGCTCGGCGTTGGCCCGGCCGTCAGAACAGGGAAATTCTCCACGAGATGCTGACCCGGCGGTATCCGATCGGACTGGTCGCCGCCTGGACCGCGGCCTGTGAAACCTCTGGTGACCATAGCGAAACCCCCTTGCTTGTCACGACAGACCAGAACCTGATTCAGTTCAGAATTCTGTAAAAGATCTTTGCGCGCACAACCGCCGAACGAGCCAATTCACTGAAAATCAGAATACCGGATTCTCTATTAGCGTAGAGAAAAGTGTTGGACCATTTTGAGTCGTGGTTATGCGTGAAGACTATAGCGTCAGTCCAGTATGATTTCCCAATACCCTGTAGCTATAGTTTCGATAGCTTCGAATCGGCATTGCAGGCGTATCCCCGTCAGCGGATTTCGAGCGGACGCCGTCGCTTGCCAACGTTGGTGTGAGACCGGCGGGCGAGATCGCCCCTGCCAACGCGACCGCTGAGAGGTCGACTCCTCAACCGCTTGGGCGCTTATCGCCTCCATCCGGATGCTCACCCGCCGAACAGCAATAAACCGCTATTTTCGATAAACTTCTGAATCCGGCTCCGAGGTATGGAAACTATGTCGTACCGCTATTGGATATGTTGCGCGCATACCTTCATAGTCTGACACGCGAAATCTTTAAATCCTGAGTATATTTCGGAAGAAATTTCGATCTGATCGATAAGACTTCAGGATACAGCAAGCTGGAGACACCGATGAAAGCCGTTGGTTACAAGGTTCCGGGACCCATCGCCGAGGACGCCTCTCTGGTCGACATTGATCTGCCTCGGCCTGTCGCTGAAGGAGGCGATATCCTGGTTGAGGTGAAGGCTGTCTCGGTCAACCCGGTCGACTACAAAATCCGCAGCAGCACGCCGCCCGCTGATGGCGATTGGAAAGTGCTGGGATGGGATGCGGCCGGGATCGTGCAAGAGGTCGGCCCCGACGTGACGCAGTTCGCGGTAGGCGACGAGGTCTATTATGCCGGATCGCTCATAAGGCCTGGCACCAATGCGGAGTTCCATCTCGTCGACGCCCGGATCGTCGGTCGTAAACCCGCGTCGCTCGACTGGGCGGAAGCGGCGGCGCTGCCACTCACGACGTTGACGGCCTGGGAAGCCATGTTCGATCGCCTGGACGTGACGAAGCCCGTTCCCGGGGCGGCGGCGATCCTCATCATCGGTGGTGCGGGTGGGGTCGGGTCGATCGCCATCCAGATCGCTCGACAGCGCACGGATCTCATCGTCATCTCCACCGCCTCTCGGCCGGAAACCCAGGAGTGGGTTAAAGGGCTTGGGGCTCATCATGTCATCGACCACTCTCGGCCGCTCGCGCCACAGATTGCCGAGCTCAACATCGGCGCTCCCGCTTTCGTGTTCTCGACCACGCATACCGAGCAGCATGCATCCGACATCGCCGAACTGATCGCCCCGCAAGGACGGTTCGGATTCATCGACGATCCCAAGGCGCTCGACGTCATGCTGTTCAAGCGCAAGGCAGTGTCGATCCACCACGAGCTGATGTTCACACGGTCGCTCTACGGCACGCCCGACATGGATGAGCAGGGCAAGATCCTCAATTCGCTGGCGGTGCTGGTGGACGACGGCAAAATTCGCACGACGCTAACCGAAAAATTGTCGCCAATTAATGCCGCCAATCTGAAGACGGTGCACGCACTGATCGAAAGTGGCGCGGCAAGAGGCAAGATTGTCCTCGAAGGCTTCTGATGACTGCCACCGCCGAACGTCTTTTCTAACCTCAAGAACGCCGGACGGATTACGCCACGGCGAAGGAAATTTCATGACGAAATCCATTGCCACCGCCTCGATCAACCGCGAAACCGCCGTCGCCCTCATCGACGCGGCGATCGCCGCGGCACGTACAATCGGCATCCCGGCTGCGGTCGCCGTCGTCGACGCCACCGGTAACCTGCGCGCGTTCGAGCGCACTGATGACGCGCCGTTTCTCACCGTCGATGTTGCCATCGACAAGGCTTGGAGTTCCGCCTCGTTTGGGTACCCCACCCATGTCTGGAACGACTATGTTTCGAACGATCCAAAAGTGGCGCCGCTGGCCTATCGCCCCCGGATGGTCGCTGTCGGCGGAGGCTATCCGATCCTGGAAGACGGGAAGTTGATCGGCGGGATCGGCATCTCCGGAGGCAACTATCAGCAGGATCAGGATGCGTGCGTCGAGGCACTCACGAAAATCGGGTTCGAGCTGCCAGCCTGACGACTTTAAGGCCATCGCCAGCGGCGGTGGCCTGCAGATGCGACCTTATGAAAGACTTTAAGATGGAAGCGTTCGTCGTCTTCACCCGCGAAGAAACCACCGATCCGGAAGAACTCGCAACCTATTCTGCAGGCGTCGGCCCATCGTTCGATGGCCACGACGTAACCTTTCTCGCCGCTTATGGCGCGATGGAGCATTTGGAGGGGCCGCCCGTCGAAGGGGCCGTAATTTTGCGGTTCCCGACGATGCAGGCCGCCCGTGATTGGTATCATAGCCCCGCCTACCAAACCATCGCTGCGCACCGTTTTGCCGGTTCCCGCTATCGCGCCTTTGTCATTGAGGGGCGGCGGTGACACACCGACGGAAGAACGGCGGGGCTGGCCACGAGGTATCGGTCGGCGAACTCGCATCCTACAACCTGTAGGGGATCAAGGCGGTGAGGTTCGCGTGCCATCGCCACACGCGACCACTCATCGGACTTCTGCATCGGAATTGGAGGATCAGATGAGCGTCGACGAACGACAAGCCCCCGAGCTGCGGGTGCAGAGATGGATTGGCGCGGATGGAGAAAGCATCGCGCCGCTCAAGCTGTCGGATCTCGGCACCGGCCCGAAAGTCCTCTTCGCCTTCCAGCACTGGTGCCGTGGCTGCCATTTGCATGGATTTCCGACGCTACAAAGGTTGCATGGTGCATTGAGCGCCAAGGGCGTGGGCTTCGCGGTGATCCAGACCGTCTTCGAAGGAGCGGATGAGAACACCTTCGAGAAGCTGCGCGTGAACCAGCTCAAGTATGCGCTTCCTGTCGCGTTCGGTCAGGACGAGCCACCTGCCGGCGCGACGCTTCCCACCTTCATGGAGGACTACCGCACGCGGGGAACGCCCTGGTTCTCCGTGATGGACGCTGGCGGCCGCATCGTATTCTCGGACTTCCATCTCGACGCCGATCAGCTCGTGAAGGGACTGGAGCTGGTGTAACCGATGCGGCGCTGGGTCATCCTGATTGCCACCCATCTCGCGATGCTCGCCATGGGCTTCGCGGGCGGTGTCTACACGCTGCCGATCCTGACCGCCCCCCAGGCCCCGGACGCGGCGGCCTTGCGGACCATCTCAGCCGAGACGCTCTACGCAGGGCGTCTGGCCCGCGATCTCAAAGGCAGCGACCTGCTTCACTGGGGGGAAGGCGAGATCCGGGTCTCGCGCGACCGTATCGCCCATATCGGGCGCCTCGCCCCTGGTCCCGACTACAAGCTCTACCTCGCACCACGTTTCGTCGACACGAAGGAGGCCTTTCTCCTAATCAAGGACAGATCAGTCCGCGTGGGCGATGTGAAGACGTTCAACGGCTTCATCGTCGAGGTGCCTGCCGGCATCGATGTCCGTGACTACAACACGGTCGTCATCTGGTGCGAAGCATTCGACCAGTTCATCAGTGCGGCAGAGTATCAACCCTCAAGTCAGGCCCGAGAACGAGCCCGGCGATGGATACCATGAGGTCGGCGGGCAAGCGCGGCCTCGTTCTCGCGCCGGTGGCGGCGCTGCTGCTGAGCGTCGCCGCTCTGCTGCTGGGCAATGGCCTGCTGAGCACGCTCCTGATCGTGAGAGCCGGCCATAAGGGGTTCTCGACCGGCGCGATCAGCGCGATGATGTCCTTCTATTTCGCGGGTTTCACGATCGGCGCGCTCGTGTTGCCACCGATCATCGTCTCCGTGGGACATGTCAGAACCTTCGCCGGCTTCGCGGCCATTGCCTCGATGACCGCCCTTCTCCATGTGGCGTTCGTGGAGCCGATCGCCTGGATGCCGCTTCGCCTGATTACCGGCTTCGCCTACGCGGGCATGATCCTCGCAACGGAGAGTTGGCTCAACGCCCACGCATTGCCATCCACACGCGGGCAGCTCCTGTCGATATTCGGAGTTGTCTCTATGGGCTCATGGGCAATCGGGCAGGCGTTACTCAACATCGCACCGCCCGCCGACGTGACATTGTTCCTCATCGTGTCGCTGCTGATATCAGCGGCGGTGGTTCCGATCACCTTGCTGCCCAGTCATCCGCCGGCCCAGGTGGAACAGGAATGGGTCGCGTTCAGGGACCTCGTCCTCGTATCACCTCTCGCTGCGGCTGGCGCTTTCCTGGCCGGCCTGGCTATCGGTGGTTTCTGGGGCATGGGCGCGAACTTCGCCCAGAGCATCGGCCTCGATGTGGGCGGTATCTCCGCCTTCATGGCTGCGGTTCTTGGTGGAACGCTCGCCTTCCATTGGCCACTCGGTTGGCTTTCGGATCGAGTGCCCCGGAATCTTGTCATCGCCGGTGCGGCGCTGGCGTCCGCAGCGTCTGCCATCGGCGTAGCGTTGGCGGTGGAAGCGCCTCTGCCGCTGCTCCTTGCGGCAGGTGCGCTGTTCGGCGGCTTTGGCATCCCGATTTATTCGTTGTGTCTCGCCGTCGCAAACGACGATCTTCCGGCCGGTCGGCTACTCGGCACCGCGCGCGGGCTTCTGTTGCTCAACGGGATCGGGACAGCCGCTGGCCCCCTAATAGGAGCAGCTGCAATGAATATCGTCGGCCCTGGCGGCCTGTTCCTTTATGCGGCGGCGTTGCTCACGCTCCTGGCAGTGCTGGCCATCGCCCGCAGGCAGCCGAGGCGCGCCAACCAGGCCAAGGCGGCCCCCCGTTCTCCGAGCACGCCGATGATAACCGGATCTCTCGATACGATGATATGCATGGAGAAGCGGGCGCAGGGCGTGCGGGATTAGCGCGGCACGGCGCCTGCACGAACCGCGGGGTCAGGCGATGATAGCTGTTACGCGAATTTCGATACGCATGGTTGGAAGCCCCAGCGCTTCGATTCCCAACTGCGTCCAGATTGGAGCGCGGTCGGGCATGTAGTGGCGATACAGCTTGGCCATTGTTTCGTTGATCACGGGAGGGAATCCACCGACGTGATAGGAATTGACGTGGACCACATGCGGCCAGCGTGCTCCGGCGGTCGCGAGCGTCCGTTCCACGTTCTTGAACGCCTGCTCGATCTCTTCCTCAATCGACTCCGGAATGACGAGATCGTCGTTCCATCCGCCCTGTCCGGAGATCTCCACGCGGTCACCAATGCGCATTGCCTGAGAATAATGAAGCGCGTCATGCAGGCGCGTCCCGTATCCGGGGGTGATGAAGAATGAAGGTGTTGTCATGAGTTTGCCTTTGATGAGCCAGGTCAACGCGGCTGCAAGTGACCGTATGCATGCAGAAAGAGATGCAGGGCGTTCGGCACTAGCGCGCCGGCTGCGGTGGAGGGCTTTATTCCACGTCTTCTACGGTGAGGTCCCGGCCGTTGAACTGCACGGTCTCCCCGGCTCGGGCACCCTCGATCGCTTCGAAGATCGGCGCCATCGTGGAAATGCTCATGAGCTCACGCCCCTGACAGGTAAACTTGCTCGTTGACACCGCGATCACAAAGTGGCGGCCGGACAGCTTGACGACAGCGCCTTCGTTGACGGCCAACTTGGGGCCGAAATCGATCGTCCTGAGCTTTTCGAGTTTATTGGCGTAGTCATGGAGCGTGTCATCGAGCGCTTCAGCGAAGTCGCTCGCGACCTCGGCCTGAGCTAGTTCGTCGTTTTCGATCGGTTCGCTCCGATCGAGCCGAGCGGTAGAGACATAGTCCAGGTAGTTTTCGCGAGCGCTGTGCAACGCTGCTGTCTCCAGCAAGAGCATAGTTTCTCGTATGTGGTCCTTGTTCCAGTCCATAATCACCTCCTAATTTTCGATGTTCTTAAAGTTCAGCCTGCAGATGTGTGGGCCAGGAAGGCCAGCCTTTCCGGCTAAGCGACACCGCTATTCGTCGCTGATGACGTCTTCGCCCTGGTATGGAACCCTGATCAGCCGAGGATCTCGAATGATGCTCGTGACGAGCCAGACATATTCCTGCTCGGCGGTATCGAAGCCGAGGATGCTGAAGGATTGGCCGAAAGGGCATGGCGGGAAGTCTGGAAAGCCCTCGCGCAGAACGTAACGCTCGGGATCGCTGTGAAACTCGCTCTTGTAGACTTTCCGTAGTCCGTGCTTGCTCGGCGCGTCCTGGTCACCTGCCGGTGCTGTTTCCCGATGCGCCACAAGGCGCTCGGACAAGTCGCGGGGGCAGATTTCGTGGAACACGTCGAAGGCGTCGATCAACAGGCCTTTATGCTCTGTCGCCGGATCGGTGATCGCGTAGATGTTGGAGGCATCTTCGCCGTCGTCCCCGCTCTCGAGGCGCAACGCCGCATCGACGCGAATGCTGCATGCATCGAGGGTTGACCCTAGTTCGAGATCGACGAGATTGCCGTCCTTGACGCGGTATTCGCGGTCATAGCCTTTGGCGATGAATGACTGGACTGCTTCTAGAACGTCGGTCACCTGGGAGGTCATGGAAGCACCTTCATCTTGAACTGGATTGGACACGCTCGCGCACAAAGCGCGCTGTGACTCGGCGGACGGAGAAGCTCGCGAAGTGCGTTACTCATAGCCACTTGGCCTTCTTGAAGCGCATGAATAGGAGAAGGCAGAACACCGCTATCACTCCGAGCACGACGAAGTAGCCATATGGCGTGTCCAGTTCCGGCATGTGCTTGAAGTTCATGCCATATATTCCGGCGATCGCCGTCGGGACCGTCAAGATCGCCGCCCAGGCCGCGAGCTGGCGAGTGACCACACCGATCCTTTGCGCTTCCAGAAGGCTGCTGGCCTCGAAGACCGTGGACAGGACAAGCAGGAGGCCGTCGACCATGGACTGCACGCGGTGGACATGGTCCGCGACGTCGTGGAAATATGGTGTCATTTCGGCGCTGATGCAGGGAAAGTGGCCGCGAACGAGCTTTCGCACCAGCTCGGCCATAGCCCCGAGCGTGCGCTGGAACCGCGTGAGTTCGGACCTTAGTTCGAAGATTCGCGCCACCTCTTCTGGCCCGAGGAAATCGTGCAGCGACCGTCGCTCCATCGCCAGGACGTCGTCCTCGATCATTTCGAAGATGGGCAGATACTGGTCGACCACGCGATGCAAGATCGCGTGCAGCACATAGTCGACACCCTTGCCGAACTGCGTCGGCGATGCCTCGAGTTGCTCCCGAAGTTTGCCCAGCGCTCCGGCATTGCCGTGCCGCACGGTGATAAGGTGATTGTGACCGGTGAAGATCGCCATCTTGCCGTAGCTGATCCGGTCGCCGACCAGCTCGGCGGTCTGCGCGACGACGTACAACTCATCGTTGTAGACCTCGAGCTTGGGCGGGCACAGCGGGTGCATCGCGTTGTCGATCGCCAACGGATGAAGATTATATGTCCTTTGGATCGCGAGTAGTTCCTCGGGGGTGGGTTCGCTAAGCGCGATCCAGCAGAAGCCCGAGCGACTCTCGCCCAACTTGACGTGCTCATCGAGCGCGATTTCGCGAACTCGCTTGCCTTCGTTGTAATAATAGGCGGCGATGATGCTCATGCTGGCCTCGCGGGAATGTGGAGGCCACGCTGGACGGCCGGTCGAGCCAGCCCGCGTCCAAGCCATGCGCGGACGTTCGAAAAGCTGCTGAGGCCAAGGATGTCACCCGCAGCGTAGAATTCCACCAGCGCATTCACCCAGCCGAGCGTCGCGATGTCCGCGATCGAATAGTCGTCGACGATCCAGTCGCGGCCTTCCAGCCGGCGATCCAGAATCCCCAGCAGACGCGTGGATTCGTCGATAAAGCGCTGTTGCGGCCGCTTGTCCTCATAGTCCTTGCCGCCAAATCGCAGGAAGAAGCCGAGCTGACCGAACATCGGCCCGATGGCCGACATCTGAAAGAACACCCACGCTAGGGTCTCGTAACGCTGGCCTGGTTCGGTGGAGATGAACTGACCCGTCTTGTCGGCCAGATAGAGGAGGATCGCACCGGATTCCCATAAGGCGATGGGTCTACCGTCAGGGCCAGCCGGATCGATGATCGCCGGTATGCGTCCGTTCGGGTTCAGCGACACGAACGCCGGATCCTTCGACTCGTTGTTCGAGATGTCGATCAGGTGGGGCTCGTACGCCAGGCCAGTCTCCTCAAGCATGATCGAGACCTTGACGCCATTGGGCGTAGGGGCTGCGTAGAGTTGCAGGCGATCGGGATGAGATGCCGGCCAGCGCTGCGTGATCGGAAAGGACGAGAGGTCTGGCATAAATCTGCGATCCTGGTGTTGTGATGGCGACTGACTGGAACGAGCCGTCACTCTGAAGTAGGGTTCGATGACCGCGTCGCTGAACGACGCGGTCACGAAGATTGCGGACCGGACCGGCGCAGTGGCAACGGCAGTGAAGCCTATTCCGCCGCGGTCCCGGCCGCTGGCTGTACGTCGTCAACCTTTTGGCGCTTCGGAAGCACCCAGCCGGGACGGACGAAGTGGCAGGTGTAGCCGCCCGGGTGCTTCTCCAGATAATCCTGGTGATCGGGCTCGGCCTCCCAGAACTCGCCGACCGGCTGGACCTCGGTCACCACTTTGCCATCCCACAGCCCCGAGGCATCCACATCGGCGATCGTATCCTCGGCGACGCGCTTCTGCTCCTCGTCGACATAATAGATGCCCGACCGGTAGGAGAGCCCACGATCATTGCCCTGGCGGTTCAGCGTCGTCGGATCGTGGATCTGGAAGAAGAATTCCAGGATGTTCCGGTAGCTCGTCACTGTCGGGTCGAAGACAATCTCGATCCCCTCGGCATGCGTGCCGTGATTACGATACGTGGCGTTCGGAATATCGCCGCCCGTGTAACCCACACGGGTCGAGATGATGCCGGGCCGCTTGCGGATCAGATCCTGCATGCCCCAGAAACATCCTCCTGCGAGAACAGCGCGCTGATGCATGTTAAGCCTCCTCTACTTGATCGAGATATTCACCGTATCCCTCGGACTCCATCTCGTCGCGCGGGATGAAGCGAAGGGACGCTGAGTTGATGCAGTACCGCAGACCGCCGCGGTCGGAAGGACCATCGGGGAACACATGGCCGAGATGACTGTCTGCGTGTACTGACCTGACCTCCGTCCGGACCATGCCGTGTGCGCTGTCCCGCACCTCCTTCACGTTTGCCGAAACGATCGGCTTGGTGAAGCTGGGCCAGCCAGTACCCGAATCGAACTTGTCCGTCGAAGCGAACAGTGGCTCTCCCGACACTATGTCGACGTAGATGCCAGGCTCCTTGTTGTCGTTGTACTCGCCCGTGAAGGGCCTTTCGGTCCCCGAATCCTGGGTAATCCGGCGTTGCTCGGGGGTCAGGCGGTCAACTGCTGCCTGTGACTTCTCAAACTTCATGATAGTCTCCAATAATTAATCTAAATAGATGCGCGGAATAGTAGATCACTGAAAGGGAACTCAGCCCGGATTGTGCGATCTGATCAATCGCCAAACCAACCAAAACCACCAACCGGACTGAGCGATGCCGATTATAGCACCAATACCCCGTGGCGAACAACGCCTGATGCAGAAAGCTATTCATAAAACGCGCGATAAAAATCATGCCCGCAGACTCACGGCCATGCTGATGCTTCATCGGGGTGAACGGGTCAGCGATGTTGCCAGAACTCTCTGTTGTGCTCGTTCATCCGTTGGTCGCTGGATTAACTGGTTTACGCACTCAGGTATTGAAGGCCTGAAATCCTTACCCGCAGGGCGCTCCCGACGCTGGCCTTTTGAACATATCTGCACCCTGTTACGTGAGCTGATAAAGCATTCTCCCGGCGATTTTGGTTATCAACGTTCACGCTGGAGCACCGAATTACTGGCATTAAAAATCAATGAGATAACCGGTTGCCAGTTACATGCAGGAACCGTTCGCCGCTGGTTGCCATCTGCGGGGCTTGTATGGCGCAGGGCCGCGCCAACTCTGCGTATCCGTGACCCACATAAAGATGAAAAGATGGCGGTAATCCACAAAGCGCTGGATGAATGCAGCGCAGAGCATCCGGTATTTTATGAAGATGAAGTGGATATCCACCTTAATCCTAAAATCGGTGCGGACTGGCAGTTGCGCGGACAGCAGAAACGGGTAGTGACGCCGGGGCAGAACGAAAAATACTATCTGGCCGGCGCACTGCACAGTGGCACGGGTAAAGTCAGCTACGTGGGCGGCAACAGCAAAAGTTCAGCGCTGTTTATCGCTCTGCTGAAGCACCTGAAAGCCACTTACCGGCGGGCGAAAACAATCACGCTGATCGTTGATAACTACATTATCCATAAAAGCCGCGAAACACAGCGCTGGTTGAAAGCAAATCCCAAGTTCAGGGTAATTTACCAGCCGGTTTACTCGCCGTGGGTGAATCATGTGGAACGGCTATGGCAGGCACTTCATGACACGATAACCCGTAATCATCAGTGCCGCTCAATGTGGCAGTTACTGAAAAAGGTCCGCCATTTTATGGAAACCGCCAGCCCATTCCCCGGAGGAAAACATGGTCAGGCAAAAGTGTAGCGGTATTAGGCGCAGCTATTTAGGGCATCTGGCGATTATTGGGAGCAATTATTGGGTTTGGAGGATACAGCCAGGCTAATGCAAATCAGGATTTCAGATCTTAGATTGGCCGTGCTTAGTGGAAAAATGATCAATGGGAAATTGCCGCCCAAGATCCACTCTGTTAGTGGGGGCGGTCATTTATTTTTTGATGGTCAGGAAATTAAAGAGTGGCTGGCGTTAAAAAATGACTAATTATATTACCGATGAAGAAATAATTAAGGCTTACCAGGAAGAAGGTACATTACACAAATTAGCAAGTAGGCTAGGAATTTCATATCCCACCGCCGTTAGCTGGACTACCGACATAGGAATAAAGCTAAATCGGCAAGGCTATAACAGCCCCTCTCACGACTTTACAAATCTACAATGCCGCCATGCCAGGGAATTTCTAAAAATGACCAGGGATGATTTCTGCTCGTTATCCAAAGTAAGCAAAACAGCTCTAAGGGAGTTTGAATTAGGGAAGGCCAATATCAGGAGGGAGACGGCTAATAAAATATTGGCCGCTTTTGAGGTGATGGGGATCAGGTTCATTGTATTAGTTAAGACTTAATCTGACGTTTTGTTTATCATATAGGAAACAAAGGAGTCAGAAATGAACACTCAATCAAGTCACAAGATTATCAAAAATAAATTAGGTTTGCTCAATTTAGCCCAAACTTTGGGCAGTGTCTCAAAAGCCTGCAAGACGATGGGATTTAGTCGAGACAGTTACTATCGGTTTAGAGATTTGTATGAGCGCGGAGGTGAGGCGGCGTTACAAGAAATCAGTCGCCGTAAACCGATACTCAAGAACCGTATCGACCCGTCAATAGAAGAAGCGGTGGTCAACTTCGCCATAGACAAACCCGCGTATGGACAGCACCGAGTGAGCAATGAATTACGCAAAGTTGGCGTATTTGTTTCAGGTGGTGGCGTTCGTTCCATTTGGTTACGCCATGACTTAGAAACCTTCCAGAAGCGACTCAAAGCATTATCAGCCAAAATCGCACAAGACGGCATCATACTCACAGAAGACCAACTGTTTGCACTCGAACGTGCTCGCGAAGAGAAACAAGCGCATGGTGAAATCGAAACCGAACATCCAGGCTATTTGGGTTCGCAAGACACCTATTACGTCGGCACGATTAAAGGCGTGGGGCGGATTTATCAACAAACCTACATCGACACTTACTGCAAGCTGGCGATTGTCAAACTGTATCAACAAAAACACGCCATTACTTCGGCTGATTTGCTTAATGACCGTGTGATACCGTTCTATGAGGCGCACGACATACCGCTGTTACGCATCCTTACAGACCGAGGCAGTGAATACTGTGGCAACCGAGAAACGCATGAGTATCAGTTATATTTGGACTTAGAGGACATTGAGCACACGCGTACCAAGGTCAAGCATCCGCAAACCAATGGCATTTGTGAACGTTTCCACAAAACCATACAAAACGAATTCTACGCCACCGCATTTCGGCGTAAAATATACAACAGTTTGGAAGAGTTACAAGTCGACTTGGACGCATGGGTGCTGGATTACAACGAGCAACGAACCCACTCAGGGAAGCATTGCTTTGGTAAAACACCCATGCAAACTTTTTTAGATAGCAAACATATCGCTATCGAGAAACAACTGAATCGGACATTTCAGACAACCGAGTCAGTTTTAGCGACAGCCTAATAACTGTCTGTCAGGTCAAGTCGTGGCTACTACAGTTCAATGCTGATGGCACCTTTTCACATGGCCAAAGTACCCCCCGCGATTGACTGCGTAACCTGCTTTTTTATGTTAAATGGCAGTGCGAGAAGTGAGCTATGATGCGGCTTGCAGCTAGGTATCAGATGGCGACAATCTCGCCAATGCTGCGTTTAAAGTCGGCCTAGACACACCAAAGTGTTTTGCAACTTCAGCTTTCGTTATCTCTACATCCGACAGCATGGCCCTTGCCTTCCTGGCGTCTTCATCTGACATGGCCAAGGGTCGCCCACCGCGTCGCCCTCTTGCCCTTGCAGCCTCCAACCCTGCCCGTGTGCGCTCTTGCAGTCGTGCGCGTTCGTATTCAGCCAAGGCCGCAAACACATGGAACACTAGAGCCCCGTTCGCCGTTGTGGTGTCTATGTCTGATTGGGTTAGGGAGCGGAACCCGATCCCCTGGCGCTTCAACGAGCTGACTATCTCGATCAGGTCTTTGATGCTCCTTCCCAGTCGATCTAAGTGCCACACAATCAACGTATCCCCTCCCCTCAAGGTATCTAGGCACCGTTCAAGCTCTGGGCGTTCTGGGCTGGCCCCTGATAGCTTCTCAACGTACACGCGCTGACACCCGGCCTTGTCCAGGGCGTCCAGTTGCAGCGCCGTTTCTTGTTTGTCCCTTGATACCCTGGCGTAACCTATCAGCATGTAACCTCCAAAAAACGCGCCTTTTCTTTCCTTGATATTTTGACGGGTTATTTTACGTGAAAAGCGGCTGGATCGGGGAGGTGGCCAGCAAATCCAATCACGTAAAGAAAACCATCGTTATTTTTACGTATGTTTTGGATTACGCAATCCAAAATTGAGGCACTAGATATGGGGGCCGTGATCAGCTGCCGGCGCACAAGATATTGTGTTGGTGCCGGCTGTGGTGAAGTTCAGATCTGGACGCCAGAAGGAAATCGACCAGGTGGCCACCTCACCAGGCACCGGCAGCAGCTCAACCAGGTGATCGCCTCGATGCGGTGAGACAAGTCCCTCCCCTATTACAGGCGACAGCTCGACCAGGTGGCCAACGTACCAGGCACCGGCAGCAGCTCAACCAGGTGATCGCCTCGATGCGGTGAGACAAGTCCCTTCCCTATTACAGGCAGCAGCTCGACCAGGTGGCCAACGTACCAGGCACCGGCAGCAGCTCAACCAGGTGGCCAACGTACCAGGCACGGGCAACAGCTCAACCAGGTGATCGCCTCGATGCGGTGAGACAAGTCCCTCCCCTATTACAGGCAGCAGCTCGACCAGGTGGCCAACGTACCAGGCACCGGCAGCAGCTCAACCAGGTGGCCAACGTACCAGGCACGGGCAACAGCTCAACCAGGTGATCGCCTCGATGCGGTGAGACAAGTCCCTCCCCTATTACAGGGGGAGCCTGATCTATTGTTGAAGTTTACCAACTAGGTTACACTTCAAAATACATCATTCTGATGAGGGCTTATCACATGAACCAATCACGACCGGCCACACCTGGCCAGATACTTGAAAGGGAATTCTTGGCCCCGTACGGAATCACTCAAACAGACTTGGCCACCCATACCGGATGGACAAGAAAGCACGTTAATCAGCTATGTCGCGGGCGGGTGCCTGTTACAGTCGATAGCGCGTTTATCCTGGCAGCAGCTACACGAACAGAGCCGGAATACTGGCTAGGGCTGCAAAGTGCCGTGGATCTATGGGACGCAGAGAATAACGAGGCGTTGCGTAGTCGTCTAGGACAGGTGAGGCCGTTAGCGGCGTAGAAAGGGAAAACCCCGGAAACCAACTTGGCGGGCGGTTTACCGGGGTCTAAATTTGGTGGCACTTTCGGTGAGCTTGGCGGCAACCGAGGTGCCGGAGCCTGGATAAGGCTAAGGGTTGCACCTCCTATTATAGCGGGAGTGTACCCCTTGGCAAGTTAGGGGTGCATCAATAATGGCGCAAGCTCAGTTGTCCTTGTTCGGTCAGAACGAGGCAGAAACATATCACGACACAAGCGCAAGGGGATTTTTCTCGCTCCTGGTGCAATGGCCAACCGGCAAACGTCAATCCTCTTTCCCTCTTGAGCAGATGCCAACAGTCCTTAATGCTGTTGATCATCGTCTTGATACCTGGCTATCACAGGCCGAGTTTATGCGGCCAAACAGACGAGTCGTGAACCTTCTTCGGATTGGTTTGCTATTCGCTGATCTCGATACCTACAAGGGGTCGTCTCAGAAAACGGAAAATAAAGCACGCTAAGCGTGCGTGGAGGCTGGCACCCAGCGGTACAGCGTCGGAATGGACACGCCGAGGTTCTTGGCCACGTCCTTGGGCGGCACCCCGCTGGCCAGCAGCTTCTTGGCCGACTCGATCTTGCTGTCGGTCATCTTCGGCTTGCGGCCGCCTTTGCGGCCGAGCTGCTTGGCGACTTCCAGCCCGGCGCGGGTGCGCTCGACGGTCAGCTCGCGCTCCATTTCGGCAAGGCTCGCCATGACGTGGAAGAAGAACCGCCCGGATGGTGTGCCGGTGTCGATGGAGTCGGTGAGGCTCCTGAACTGGACACCGTGCTTGTGCAGATCGCCGACCAGATCGACCAGTTGCTTGACCGACCGGCCCAGCCGGTCGAGCTTCCAGACGACCAAAGTATCGCCTTCGCGCAGCATTTCGAGCGTCTTGGCCAAGCCAGGCCGGTCTGCCCGCGTGCCACTCACCTTGTCCTCGAAGACCTTTTTACATCCGGCCTTGCTCAAGGCTTCGCGTTGCAGCTCCAGGTTCTGATCCTGCGTCGAGACGCGCGCATAGCCAATCAACATGGCTTGTCTCGCGCCCGGTCGATGCGTTCCTGCATCGCCTGCATCACTTCTTCGTGGGTGTACGATCTGGCGTTGGCGTCGGTGGCTTGCCGCAGGGCTTCCTCAACCTCGCGCGTCATCCGCTCGTAATCCTCCGGCCACAGCGCTTGCTCCATGCGCAGCGACGCCTGACCCAGCAGGTGCAGCAGGCTGAACAGCCGCATGTCGTTGGTGGCGACGATGCGCTCCCGAATCTGCTCCTGAATAGCTTCGCTAGCCCGATGCGCTTGTGGTGTGGCAGTCCCCTCGTAGTCAGCGGGGAATTCCGCTTCCTCGGCAATCCTTGCCCAGGCGCTGGCCAGCGCCTCGATGGTTGACGTGCTCATTTCCGCCGCTCCTGTGCTCTTTGGCGAATCAACCGGCCAAGGGGCCTCGACGCGAAAACCAGCAGCATCACGCCTATCGGATACCAGGTCGAGAAGACCACCAAGGCATCGAAGGCTGGCCGTCCGGTGTTGGTAGGCAGTACGGCGGTCACAGCCATCAACCCGCCGACCGTCCAGATGATGCGCCACACGTAGGGCATCACGCGGGGCACGTAGCCGTCATCGAAAGCGGTCTGGTAGTAGCGGCGCAGGCCGCGCTCGGCAAGCGCCTGGCGCTGCCGCTCCGACAGCGCATCCGTCCGGCCATACCAGCGCCGGAATGGTGGACAGCGCAGCAGCAAAGGGGTGAAGAGGATCATCACCGCCACGATCGCGACACCCCACGCCATGACGGCGCCGGCATCGGGCCGCTTGGCGTTCTCGATCACGGGCGCGAAGACGCCCGGAGCACCGATCATCCAGAACAGCGCAATGTGCTGATGGAAGGAGAGCTTCA
Organism: Puribacter membranae; assembly: GCF_055380425.1. Taxonomy (NCBI): domain Bacteria; kingdom Pseudomonadati; phylum Pseudomonadota; class Betaproteobacteria; order Burkholderiales; family Burkholderiaceae; genus Puribacter; species Puribacter membranae. The sequence goes on along the minus strand of NZ_AP040167.1, from coordinate 643,789 downwards.
TTTGCTCATCCACTTGCGCAGCAGGCGCTTTTTCAGGGAGGCGCGTTCTTGCGGGTTGCGTCCCTTGTGATTGGCGATGCGATCCGCCGTGGCGGCCTGGCGCTTGACGGGCCAGTAGGAGCGGCCATCCTTGCCCATCGACCAGACGCTGCTGGCCTGGTTTTCCAGCAGGGGCAGATGGGCGCTCAGGGCTTCGGGCGACGCGCTGGTCAGCGCCGTGCGCTCACGGGTGCGCCAGCGCTGATGCCAGAGCTTCTTGTCCTCGCGCTCGCTGCCGCAGGTCGTGTGCCCGACGATGGGTGTTTTGCGGCGGCTGCGGCTCATAACGTAGTGGTCTCCAAGAACATTCAGGACTGATCCCAGGCGTCGATGGTCAAGACCTGATCGGCAGGACAGGCGGCTACGCGGTCGGGAACTGGATGGTGTTCAGTCTCATGCCGACCCCATTCGATTGATCGCGTCGCTTGCGGCACGCTGCGACGCAAGGAGGTTTGCGACCTGGTTTAGCAGCCGTGTCCGCTGCATGTCTGTTACCTATCTCCCCGACCGCTCATTGGACCAACTCCAGAGATTGGGCTCTATCGCTCAGCCAATACGAAACCGGCATTGGCTGATGCCACAACCGAGACGAACACAAATGGCTCGGTACCTGTATTTCGCGCCCCGTGCACTTGGCCCGGTCTTGCCACGGCTATCTCACCTTCCCTGAGGGCACGAACAATCCCATTGCCCTGAAAGTAATCAGCCATTCCCGACAAAACAGTCCACGTGTCTTGGCCGTGAGGATGAATGTGAGCCGCAATTTCCTGCCCGGGATGGACATGCCAAACCACGATAATTGAGTCTCGGGTTTCAAGCACAACGGAACGAATAGGCTCGCCTTCGGACGGCTGAACATACTCGGCTACAGAAAATATTCTCGATTCAACAGTCATCGGAGATCCCTCTTTCACAGTGCCCCCAGACAGGCTGGATATGAGTTCTAACTCGAATTTGAACGGGAGGCTGGTCGTGCGGTCGTGCAGTTGCCGATGAGCGTGTCGGCTGCTGCCTCCTTGCCCACCAGCGAACTCACGTCCGTTGCGGCCATCCAGAAGGTCTTGCCCGAGCGCGGCTCATAGGTCGCGGGATCGAACACGCCAGAGGGGCCGAACATCGGCGGCTTGATTGGTCATGGCTCCATGCCTTTGTCGTTACGGTCTTCATCGTCGGCATCCTGACGCACGGCGGGCAATTGCTGGAGCAACGCCGGCAGCCATTCCTGTACCGTCTCCCACACCACATCGAGGTTGATGTCGAAATAGCCGTGAGCCATGCGATTACGCATATTGCGCATGCTGCGCCACGGCACGTCGGCATGCGCCTGGGTGAACTCGACGTAGCCATCCATCACCTTTGTGGCCGCCTCGCCGATGACGATCAGGCTCATGATGACGGCCTGCTGGGTGCGCTTGTCGGCCAAGAAGTCGTCCTTGGCCATCCCTTCCACGAAGCTGCGCGCATCGGTTGCGGCCTGCTGAATGTGGTCGAGGTAATCGGGCAGGCGGTTCTCGCTCATATCGGTTGCGCCTCCGCGAGCACCTTGGCCCGGAACTTCGGCGGCAGGTCGCCGGGAGTCAGCAGATCGACGTCAACGCCGAGCAGCGATTTCAGTTCTTCTTCCAAATCGCCCAAGTCCAACAACGTGGCACCGGGCAGCGCATCGACCAACAGGTCGAGGTCGCTGCCATCCCGGTCGGTGCCATGCAGCACCGAGCCGAAGACGCGCGGGTTCGCGGCGCGAAAGCGGCCTACCGCTTCACGCACTGCGCTTCGCTTCATGTCAAGCACAACAGACGGTCGCATGCGCATCCTTTCTTATCGAAACTCGTTGAGATGATATGCAATCAAGAATAGAATTTCAAGAACTATTTTCGAGAATCGCAATGCCTTGATTCCCGTGCCGCGCCGGTTGCCTTGGCGGGCTTGTCACAAACCTACGTTTTCAAGAAGAAGGAAACCGCATGCCCCGCCGTTCGATCCTCTCCGCCGCCGAGCGCGAAAGCCTGCTGGCGTTGCCGGACACCAAGGATGAGTTGATCCGTCACTACACGTTCAGCGAAAGCGACCTCTCCATCATCCGGCAGCGGCGCGGCCCGGCCAATCGGCTGGGCTTCGCGGTGCAGCTCTGCTACCTGCGCTTTCCCGGCGTCATCCTTGGCGCTGATGAGCCACCGTTCCCGCCATTGCTGAGACTGGTCGCCAACCAGCTCAAGGTCGGCATCGAAAGCTGGGACGAGTACGGGCAGCGTGAGCAGACCCGACGCGAGCACCTGGTCGAGCTGCAAACGGTGTTCGGCTTCCAGCCGTTCACGATTGGCCACTACCGGCAGGCTGTCCAGTTGCTGACCGAGCTGGCCATGCAAACCGACAAGGGCATCGTGCTGGCCAGAGCCTTGATCGAGCACCTGCGGCGGCAGTCGGTCATTGTGCCCGCCCTCAACGCCGTCGAGCGGGCGAGCGCCGAAGCGATTACCCGCGCCAACCGGTGTCTCTACGACGCCTTGGCTGAGCCGCTGACGGACGTGCATCGCCGTCGCCTCGACGATCTGCTCAAGCGCCGCGACAACGGCAAGACGACGTGGCTGGCCTGGCTGCGGCAATCCCCGGTCAAACCGAACTCGCGGCACATGCTGGAACACATCGAACGCCTCAAGGCGTGGCAGGCGCTCGACCTGCCCTCCGGCATCGAGCGGCTGGTTCACCAGAACCGGCTGCTCAAGATCGCCCGCGAGGGCGGCCAGATGACGCCCGCCGACCTGGCGAAGTTCGAGCCGCAGCGGCGTTACGCGACCCTGGTGGCGCTCGCCATCGAGGGCATGGCCACCGTCACCGACGAAATCATCGACCTGCATGACCGCATCCTGGGCAAGCTGTTCAATGCCGCCAAGAACAAGCATCAGCAGCAGTTCCAGGCATCCGGCAAGGCGATCAATGCCAAGGTGCGGCTGTTCGGGCGCATCGGCCAGGCGCTGATCGAGGCCAAGCAAGCGGGCCGCGATCCGTTCGCCGCCATCGAGGCCGTCATGTCCTGGGATGCTTTCGCCGAGAGCGTCACCGAAGCGCAGCGGCTCGCTCAACCGGAGGACTTCGATTTCCTGCACCGCATCGGCGAGAGCTACGCCACGCTGCGCCGCTACGCGCCGGAATTTCTCGACGTGCTCAAGTTGCGGGCCGCGCCCGCCGCCAAGGACGTACTCGACGCCATCGAGGTGCTGCGCAGCATGAACAGCGACAACGCCCGCAAGGTGCCCACCGACGCGCCGACCGAGTTCATCAAGCCGCGCTGGCAGAAGCTGGTGATGACCGACACCGGCATCGACCGGCGCTACTACGAACTGTGCGCGCTGTCGGAGCTGAAGAACGCGCTGCGCTCCGGCGACATCTGGGTGCAAGGCTCGCGCCAGTTCAAGGACTTCGAGGACTACCTGGTGCCGCCCGCGAAATTCGCCAGCCTCAAGCAGGCCAGCGAATTGCCGCTGGCCGTGGCCACCGATTGCGACCAGTACCTGCATGACCGGCTGACGCTGCTGGAAACGCAGCTCGCCACCGTCAACCGCATGGCGCTGGCCAACGAGCTGCCGGACGCCATCATCACGGAGTCGGGCCTGAAGATCACGCCGCTCGATGCGGCGGTGCCCGATACCGCACAGGCCCTGATCGACCAGACGGCGATGATCCTACCGCACGTCAAGATCACCGAATTGCTGCTGGAGGTAGACGAATGGACGGGCTTCACCCGGCACTTCGCCCACCTGAAGTCAGGCGACCTGGCCAAGGACAAAAACCTGTTGCTGACCACGATCCTCGCCGACGCGATCAACCTGGGCCTGACCAAGATGGCGGAATCGTGCCCCGGCACGACCTACGCCAAGCTGGCCTGGCTGCAAGCCTGGCACATCCGCGACGAAACCTACGGGGCGGCACTGGCCGAGCTGGTCAACGCGCAGTTCCGACATCCCTTCGCCGAGCATTGGGGCGACGGCACCACGTCATCGTCGGACGGCCAGAACTTCCGCACCGGCAGCAAGGCCGAGAGCACCGGCCACATCAATCCGAAATACGGCAGCAGCCCAGGGCGGACGTTCTACACCCATATCTCCGACCAGTACGCGCCGTTCCACACCAAGGTCGTGAACGTCGGCGTGCGCGACTCGACCTACGTGCTCGACGGCCTGCTGTATCACGAATCCGACCTGCGGATCGAGGAGCACTACACCGACACGGCAGGGTTCACGGACCACGTCTTCGCGTTGATGCACCTGCTGGGCTTCCGCTTCGCCCCGCGCATTCGTGACCTGGGCGACACCAAGCTCTACATCCCGAAGGGCGATGCCACCTACGAGGCGTTGAAACCGATGATCGGCGGCACGCTCAACATCAAGCACGTCCGCGCCCATTGGGATGAAATCCTGCGGATGGCCACCTCGATCAAGCAGGGCACGGCGACGGCCTCGCTGATGCTCAGGAAGCTTGGCAGCTACCCGCGCCAGAACGGCCTGGCCGTCGCCCTGCGTGAGCTGGGACGCATCGAGCGCACACTGTTCATCCTGGACTGGCTGCAAAGCGTCGAGCTGCGCCGCCGCGTGCATGCCGGGCTGAACAAAGGCGAGGCGCGCAACGCGCTGGCCCGCGCCGTGTTCTTCAACCGCCTGGGGGAAATCCGCGACCGCAGCTTCGAGCAGCAGCGCTACCGGGCCAGCGGCCTCAACCTGGTGACGGCGGCCATCGTGCTATGGAACACGGTCTATCTGGAGCGGGCCGCGAACGCCTTGCGTGGCCACGGTCAAGCCGTCGATGACGGCCTGTTGCAGTACCTGTCGCCGCTCGGCTGGGAGCACATCAACCTGACCGGCGATTACCTCTGGCGCAGCAGCGCCAAGATCGGCGCGGGCAAGTTCAGGCCGCTACGGCCGCTGCAACCGGCTTAGCGTGCTTTATTTTCCGAATTCTGAGACGACCCCATATTGATCTAATCCCATGGTACATCTCCTAATAAATGGGATACACCATGCCCCTACGGGATGGATGTATCCCGGTTGGGGTAAAATGAATCCCTAAAGCAAAGCTGTAGGGATTCTGGTTAATGGATTGATGATAATTCAAGCTGCTATAGGTAAGGGTTCTGAACTGCGCTGCAAAACTCTCCCCGGAACATTCCAGAAGTTAAACATCTTTCCATATATTTGATCCAAACTATAGCCACCATAAGTCCCCTTAAAATTGCCATCACATTCGTCTACTGATAATCCCCAATAAGGATCACCGTTTTCACGTTGAATATGTTGGCTTGCAAGGTCAACCGTAAAGTCAGCTTTAAGGTTTGTTTCAAATATCGATCCGGATCCACCGAAGGATCCATAAAATCCAACACGTGCACCAACCGGTACCTGTATCAGACCAGTATACTGCTCAACAATGTCTACTGCGGGCAATGTAAAGACGATGGTCCAAAGTGCCGGGCCGATCGACAGCTCTTGATGTTCTTTGTATACATCAATTGCGTCCACCAAAGGCTCTCCTCGGTACACGTCTTCCACATGATCACAGGTGTAACATTCCGGAAGTGAGGTTGCATAATCTTGTGGATTGATGCGCATCGTTCGCAGAATGTCTGCAAGATAGGACTCACGTAAATCTAGGTGATTCCCCTCGCAATAATCGCTGTTGATACAGTCATAGTTAGAAAACAACTCCAACTTCACAATGATGTTACCTTTGTTACGAGCCAAATCGCGAAATGGAGTTGATTCATCACGGGACATGATTTCATCACGCAAAGTATCTTCCCAATCATCTGATGTCGCATCGAGCATAGCCTTGAATTGTTCGGAGGGAAATCCTTGGCTTTTAGCAATCCGTTCAATAGCTTCATCAATGTAGTACGCCACAGAGTATGAGGTATCCCAATCACATAGCAGTTGATCCATTTCTTCGAAAGCATCGCCCTCTCCGTTATGTTCAATGATTCTGGCCAACGCTTTGGCTGGCATTGAATCGTTTTGGTCAACGTAATACACATCTGTGGATTTGGGTAAACAATTAATGATTTGAGTTAATAATTCAGTCATGGTATATCTCCTAAAAGACGGATACACCATGCCCCAACTGGGATGGTATATCCCAGTTGGGTAAGATGGTTTAGTTAACGATGGCGTATATCACCGCTCATGGTAGAAACATCACCATGAACAACACCACATTTAATGTCACCACTCATGGATTTGGCATTTCCTTGTACATCACCGCATTCAATATCGCCAGAAGCTGTTTTAACATTGCCTGAAACAGATCCAGAAACCGTGATATCCCCTGCTTCGTTTTGGATATCTCCGACATTGCCAGTAATCTGGATATTGATTATTTGACTTTCCAAATTGATATCTTCTTGGATGATACCGTCAATAATCACTTGTTTATTGCTAATGACTAGGTTTTTGCCACAATAGGTTTTGCCATTGATTTGGATGACTCCGCCTTTAATGTTTTGAATACGCATACATCTCTCCTAAATTGAAGGACATACGATTCCCAATTGGGAATCATTATGCCCAATTGGGTTAAAAAACAGTCCTAATTGCCGAAGCAAAAAGGACTGTGTGGTTTGTGATTGAACTATTTGTGCTTACTAAAACAAACGAGATAAGCTCATTGAAATATCAAACTCAAATCTCTAATTAAAGATATTTGGCATGAATTTCAATAGAGCCATTAACCCACCTAGTAAACCAATAATTTTCCACGTCTGCTGGTGCATTTCTACACGCAGCTCGGCGATTGCTTTGACGATGGCATTTTCCTTCTCGTGATATTGCTTGTGAGATAGATAATGTTCCATAGTATGCTCCTTACTATTGGTTTCAGTAGTCTTACTTGCTTGAATTATAGCATCTTCTATTCGGCGTTCAATCTGTCTTGATGATTCCTCATCAATTTGATATTTACGCAAAATATCGGCCAGTTCAATTCGTAGTACTTCCATGACATTCCTTTCAAAAAAATCGGGAATATCAATCCCCTATCAGGAAGTGTATTCCCGTAGGGTGGTTAAATTGCTTTAGTAACGTGTGTTACGAATTATGAAACTTGTGCCAAACCATCCAGTTCCGCGATCTTTTGCCAGAACTCAGATACGCTGTCAATTCCTTCGCCATCGATGTACAAATGTGTGTCGATTGCATTCACATAATAGTCCGCTGGATAGCCCTTCTCCTCACACCAACTACAAATGGCGGAAAGCGTATGAGCCATACAAGCGTTACCAATATGTGGTGGTTTCTCACAGTTTCGTATGACATCCCAAATATCTATCGCTCTGGGGTCGCCATCAACACCGATTTCTTCAGAAATCTTGATCCATTCCTCATAACTAGTTGATACATCACGTTCATAAAAAAGGTCAAACAACATGGTTCTTCTCCTAAAAAAAGGAACCATGCTCCACATGGAAACTAAGTTCCCGTGTGGGGTTATCAATCAATGATCAACTGAAGCGAAAATAATAGTCACACCCAATGAACTCTGGTACTGAAAGAATCTGGTTCAATTGTGAGTGTGTCTGCTTAATTGCGTTCCAATATGAGTCATCATATTTATGATTGTATGAAGGCAGCAACGTCTTGGATTGTTCAGGATTCCCAAGAACTGTATTACAAACATACAATAGCTCCTGTAAATCGCTCTCCTCTAAAAACGTTTCGCGGCATTCTTCGGCATCAAAATGATCGATGAAATACTGCAATATCGAAAATTCGTTCCACCAACGAACAACCGGAGCGCGTAAGATTTTGACTGGGTACTCAGCCGGTGTTAAACCAACTGCATTTACCCTGTCAAAAATCTCTTTTTCGCGCTCACCTAAATGTTCAGAGCCGTACAGCTCTACATACAACGTCATGTCAATTCCCATGGTTCATCTCCTAAAAAGATGGGAACCATGTCCCAAAGGGAAATGAGTTCCCTTGTGGGTGAAAGTCCTTAAATCAAAACCTGATCTCTGGACAAATTAATTACGCAGCCAATGCTTGTTTAACTACTTGGTAATCAGATTCTTCGTTATCTGTGAACTCATAGTTCACATCAAGTAAAAAATCTGATGCCTTTTGAGCCAAACGAGCGGCCTTAAAGATTGCGCGATTGTCGTTTTTCAGTACGGTCAGCCATGAACTCAAATAACTGGTATGAGAATCCATGGTTTGCGCTTGGATGCCGATGTGGTTACACAAAAATGTGGATCCGATCTCAGCAACAAGCTCTTCAAAAGCGTAAGCTTCTGTACCAAAGGAATTGGCCAGACTCCGATTCAATCGAAGTTCATGACCGGTCCAATGAGTCAATTCGTGCAGTGCAACGCTGTAGTACATGGCTTCAGAGTCAAATTGCTCCTTTTGAGGGAGAACAATTTTATCTTTCGCAGGAGAGTAAAATGCTTGATTCCCCGCTACATGTTCAATTACAGCATTTGAACGAATGATAATCTCTTGTGCTGATTCAATCGGCACAAACTCCTTAGTGAGCTGTTCGCCATGCTTGTAGTCATACCCTTCAAGTTGTTGAACATTAAACACACATGAATGCTTCATGTATGGAATTGTCACCGATGGATTAGGATTATCATCTGTGGCTTGCACCTTCTGATCATTGACAATCAGCGGTTTAAAAAAAACTACCAACGAGGATTTCTCACCCTTGCGGACGTTAAATCCAAGTTTACTAGCTTGTTTAAATGTCAACCACTCACGTGCTTCAAAGCCCCTTTTATAGGACTCAGCAGCCAAAGTCAGGGTATTAATTCCACGATATGCTTTACCAGTAACCAAATTAATTGGCGTGTTTTGAATAAAGTGCCAAGGTAACTTAACTCCATCATTTGCGCCCTTTTCAAGCGCTTCAATAATGGTTTGAGTAATCTTGGTATATCGATCGTTCGAGTTCATAGTACATCTCCTTAAAAAAGGGACGCACTATCCCTATCGGGTAGATTGTCCCGACGGGGTTAAATTTGGTCAGGATCCAAAAAAGCTCGTAAGAGACATTTAATGGATCCAGGGGTTAAATAACGTCAAGATCGAAACTTGACACAGTTGAAGTACCGGTACTTATTCAAGGTACCGAAGTTAAAAAACTCCCAGGATTCACCGAGGTGAATTGCTCAACGAGTAGGGAACATGAGCGGTGATGGTTTTGACTGAACCAACAAACAGTGAAAAATCGTTCAAGGTACTTAATAATGGACTTCAGATGAAGCCCACGGGTAAATAACCTGATTGAATGCCCAAACATTATACGGTTGCCTGTGACCTAGTTGCGACCTGTACTGCTTGGCCAAATTCATTTCAAAGTAGGCTATGCCTTGGAAATGAATTCGACCAAATAAGTCAAAATTATTCTCAATTCCAAAAGGTGCATTCGAAGAATGCAATCCTTTTGGCTGAGAACAAAGTTCAAAACGAGAGGACAAAGATCATTGCGATAATCATACCAAGTGTGATCATCACAACTTCAAGCCAAAAAATCGTAGTTCCGATCATTTTGACCAACTGTTCCTTTCGTTTATTACGTGTAGTAGCCACGACTTGACCTGACAGACAGTTATTAGGCTGTCGCTAAAACTGACTCGGTTGTCTGAAATGTCCGATTCAGTTGTTTCTCGATAGCGATATGTTTGCTATCTAAAAAAGTTTGCATGGGTGTTTTACCAAAGCAATGCTTCCCTGAGTGGGTTCGTTGCTCGTTGTAATCCAGCACCCATGCGTCCAAGTCGACTTGTAACTCTTCCAAACTGTTGTATATTTTACGCCGAAATGCGGTGGCGTAGAATTCGTTTTGTATGGTTTTGTGGAAACGTTCACAAATGCCATTGGTTTGCGGATGCTTGACCTTGGTACGCGTGTGCTCAATGTCCTCTAAGTCCAAATATAACTGATACTCATGCGTTTCTCGGTTGCCACAGTATTCACTGCCTCGGTCTGTAAGGATGCGTAACAGCGGTATGTCGTGCGCCTCATAGAACGGTATCACACGGTCATTAAGCAAATCAGCCGAAGTAATGGCGTGTTTTTGTTGATACAGTTTGACAATCGCCAGCTTGCAGTAAGTGTCGATGTAGGTTTGTTGATAAATCCGCCCCACGCCTTTAATCGTGCCGACGTAATAGGTGTCTTGCGAACCCAAATAGCCTGGATGTTCGGTTTCGATTTCACCATGCGCTTGTTTCTCTTCGCGAGCACGTTCGAGTGCAAACAGTTGGTCTTCTGTGAGTATGATGCCGTCTTGTGCGATTTTGGCTGATAATGCTTTGAGTCGCTTCTGGAAGGTTTCTAAGTCATGGCGTAACCAAATGGAACGAACGCCACCACCTGAAACAAATACGCCAACTTTGCGTAATTCATTGCTCACTCGGTGCTGTCCATACGCGGGTTTGTCTATGGCGAAGTTGACCACCGCTTCTTCTATTGACGGGTCGATACGGTTCTTGAGTATCGGTTTACGGCGACTGATTTCTTGTAACGCCGCCTCACCTCCGCGCTCATACAAATCTCTAAACCGATAGTAACTGTCTCGACTAAATCCCATCGTCTTGCAGGCTTTTGAGACACTGCCCAAAGTTTGGGCTAAATTGAGCAAACCTAATTTATTTTTGATAATCTTGTGACTTGATTGAGTGTTCATTTCTGACTCCTTTGTTTCCTATATGATAAACAAAACGTCAGATTAAGTCTTAACTAATACAGGTTACTTTTGAGAAGAGTACCATCCGCTCTTTATTACCCTTACCGATCACGCGCAAACTTCCAGTGTTCAAATCCAGATGCTGAATTTTAATTGCCGCCAACTCCGATACTCGCAAGCCTGTATCGTACAACATAGCCACAATTAGACGGTTTCTGATTTCGAGCGGCCCAACTGCGTACAATTCCAGCAACTGAGCTATTGACATGCGATTCAGGGCGAAAGGTAAGCGATTTTGATCGCGTATGATCGGTAACTTTTCGGCGGGATTACGTAAGACCAGATTATATTCAATAGCCCATTTATAAAATTTGCGATATGTAGCTATTTTTCTGCCAAGTGATACGACCTTCCTAACTTTGTTTTGCTGCGTTAATTCATTGAGACAGTCTATTAAATCATGATGACTCAATTCTAATAGTGCTTTATCGCGTTTGCTATTTGCAAAATAGGACAATTGCGATAGGTCATTGCTGTACGCATAGCCAGTATTTTGACTCAATCCGAGTACCGTTTCACAAAAAATGACAAAATCACTAATAATCATCAAATCGTTTTGATAACACATTGCTCAAGCTGATCTCCATAATAAAGATACCCAATTCTTTGCCAACATTCTTGCCTCGTTCGGAGGCCAAATACCAAGGGACGAGAGATGGATCAATTTTTAGATTGTTCAGCTGCCTGATTTGCGTGATCGTTAACTTTTTAGTACTTTTGGCCTTTGCGATGATCTCCAATGCCTTTTCTTGAGCTTCGACTGACTTCTGATGAAGTGCCGACCTCAATTCGAGTTCTGTTGGTGATTCAAAACTGCGCCCTGCTGCCGCTTTGAGTTCCCGTAAACGCTTGTTGTATTCTGACGTTTTTAAGCACAACGAACCATAGAATGTTTCGGCTTGGCTAAGCCTAGAAGTCATTTCCTCTTCCATCGCTGCTCTTCTAATTTTTTTGTAATTACTCAACTGATAAACTAGGCCGGAAGCCTCCGCAATTTTTTGCAATATAACTTCCATCACCACGTCATCAGCTGAGCCTGTCATCACTTTGCATTTCCTTTTTACTTCAAGTCTTGAAATTGGTACCTGGCCAAATAAGTCAGTGGGTGCTTTCATTAAAAAATTTCGATTGTATTTAATTTTCCTAATGATTTAATTGTATTGTACAATACAATAACATAAATCGATTAAATAGGGCAAAAATGCAACAAACACCCACGCAGGAAATATACAAGCACCTTGAGGTAGCCTTCCAGCACTTTAATGATCGGTTGTTTGAAGGTAAACTTCCCGTGTGCTTACTGACCGTCCAACGAGAAAAAAACACAATGGGGTATTTCTCGCCATTGCGGTGGAGCAACCGCAATGGCAAAAATACCCATGAGATCGCTGTAAACCCCCTGTTTTTCGCGGGGTATCCGCTAATTGAGATTTTTCAAACGATTGTTCATGAGCAATGCCATCTATGGCAGTTTGAATTTGGAACGCCAAGCAGGAAGACCTACCACAATCGTGAGTGGTCTGAAAAAATGGAAGCCATCGGCTTAATGCCAAGCAGTACTGGTCGCCCAGGCGGGAAAAAAACTGGCCAGCACATGAATGACTACCCTATTGAAGGTGGAATGTTCATGCAAGCGTGTGTTTCATTGATTGAATCGGGCTACTTTTTCAATTGGGTCGATCGATGGGGAATCAATCGAGCCCCAGCGAATGCTCTAGTGACTACTGCTAACCTAGAAAATGCTGAAGATATACAATCCGTGCTGACACAACCGATCAGAAATGAGTTTTTGGGAATTGACTCTGAAACGATGATACCCGAATCCAAACAAACTCGAATAAAGTTTTCATGCCCTACTTGCGGTATTAATGCTTGGGGTAAGCCCAGTCTAAAGTTGATGTGTGTAGAATGCAGTAAGATCTTGATCGAAGCAAATTAAACGGAGATGTTTATGAAAAAAATATTTAGTACAATAATTCTTTTGATGCTGATCCCATTCAGTCACATCAGCAAGGCTCAAGGTGTTGATCTGCTCAGTAGCTGGTTTATTTCAATGGTGGCTCAGCAGGCTACTGCTCAGATTGACCAGGTAAACTCCGGGCCAAATTTTGGTAAGGGTCTTAGGAAGCAGAATGCTACAAAGGTTGATCACGAAGTAACTTAAGAATGACTTTATATAAATCAGTCTTACGGTGATTAAACCTAAATTCAGTTTCCTTCAAGTGTAGTAAAAAAGTGTTTTTCGGAACGCCGTTAAACTGCATCAAACGACGTTTGGCATAACTCCAGAATGATTCTATCCCATTTACATGATTAGAACCATTCACAAACTCATCTGCACCGTGATTGACCCGAAAGTGTTTATCAAAGCCGATGTCCACCAAGCCATCATAACCACGCCAGCCATCGGTGTGAATGATACTATTAATATCTGCTTTTCCGCGGATAATGGCTTGCAGACTGGCTTTTGAAGCATTCGGCACAATCTCAGTGTAGATGTTTCCATCGCGTTTGAGTAAGCCAAACACGATGGTTTTACCTGAAGCTCCTCGTCCGCGTTTACCACGTACTCGATGCGGACCAAAGTAAGATTCGTCGGCTTCTAATTCGCCTTTAAGCGGTGAGGCTTGCTGGCAAACAATCGCCAAGCGACGACGAATCTTGAGGTATATGCTGTTGATTGAACGGACGGATATACCGCTTAATGCGGCACATTCGGTTGCTGTTAAATCTAGAGCAAAATACCTTAAAATCTGACGAAACTTTGCTTCGCTAATTTTTGAATGGTTGAAGTACTTGTTTTTCATTTGGTCTCAAGAGCTTAGCGCTTATTTTAATGCGTTTGCTTCCTAAGACCCTTGGTAATTATGTTACATATGCTGAAGCCCCATTACAAAAAAACCTCGAAAGTGCCACATTCAAAGGTAGCCAAACAGAAAAAGAGATGCTTTTAGCTGGGCCGGTCTACGTTACCAAAGATGGGCTCAAGCCTGTTGGCAACAATCACCCTTATCGCTTGTCCGAAGGCGATTATCGAACTGATTTGCTGTTTTTGATCACAACCAAGTTAGATCAGAAAGTTCTCAAACAAATCGCCGAATACTCTGTTAAAACAAAAGGCGTTTTGGTCATGCGAGGTCTGGTTAATGACTCAGTTGCTGACACCATTCAAGCCGTCACGCCGCTACTCGAAACGGGTGCACTCATTAAAATTGACCCTCGAATCGAGGAACGTTTTGGTCACACGTTTAGAGGTAAAGCACCACAATTCATCAATACACTTGTGCGCAAAGATGGCAGTTATGGCTGTGACGGCGATACCAAAGAAAGTAAATGCTTTGGATACCAATCCGTCAGCGGGATCATTCGGACATTTGGCAGTGGATTAGATATCGACAAAACAGTTAAACTAAATCTAACTATTAATGATGCGTATGCCACAACACCAGTGACCAAAGCTTACAAGGCTATGACACAACGACGTTTTGAAAACTAATTTATTGTCTGGAGAAAGAATTATGAAAAAATGGATTCGTTTGACATCAACCTTACCCATTCTGCTGTGCTCTGTTACTGCATTTGCAGATGCACCAAAAACTCTTGAGCAAGTTAAGCCTGTCATGAATCAGGAATACATCACATTTGCTAAAGAGTGGATGGCATTAGACGGCTTTAATAAAACCATGGGAGTCATTGGACGATTCACTGGCGGTGGAACATACTCGGACACCAGTTCTGAAATCAAGAGAACGTACAGTTTGCGTAGCGGTGATTTAATTCAACCATCTGTAAAAACATTTGAGGCTTTTTGTACCAATGGAGCACCCAGAAAAATCGTCAAATTTAAATCTGAAGTATTTTGCATCAATGAAAAAGGTATTGCCATTGCTCGAATGCAATGGGAAATTGATGATCGACGACAAAAGGATTCATCACCATTAGCAATCAATCAAGTCATATTTACCCATCAAAACCGTCAATTGGCCAATAATGCCTATCGATTATTAAGTGCTTATGCGCCTGGTGATGCCATTAAAACCAAGTTTGGCAGTGCTATGATAATTGATCGTAAAGACAATGGCCTGATTCAGATCCAAATTGATCGTGGGGGTGAAACCCGTTGGATTACGACTGATGATATCGTGCTTTCATATGAAGAGTTGCATAAATACGACTAACAATCTAAACTTGACCAACAATGTTGCATAATTGTGCTACTATCTAATAAACAAATGAAGTTCCTGTTTTGTGAGGAGTTAATTATGAGTGGATCTGTCGTTCAGATTAGAAAGCAAGGTGGTGCAGCTATCATTACACTGCCGCCGACCGTTCTCAAGGGTTTAAATTCTGGTGTTGGTGACAAATTGGAACTTGACGTGATCGATGGCGTATTAACAGCAAAAATTGCAAATTTGCGTTTGCGAAAACGTTATACTCTCGCAGAGTTACTTGAAGGCGTAACTCCGGAGTTTGCTTCAGAAATACGAAGCAGTGCCCAGGAGTGGATGGACACACCAGCAATAGGTCAGGAGCAATTGTAATTGATTAGATCAAGGGCACCAAAGCGAGGTGATATCTATTGGATTGATCCGAATCCAGTGGTTGGGAGAGAAATCATGAATCGGCATCGTTTTGTCGTTGTTTCTCCTTCGGCCATAAATAAATTAGGAACATCAATAGTTGTGCCAGTCACTTCTGGTGGACTCGCAGCAAGAAGTAATGGATTGACTGTAGTAATCTCTGGACATGACACCAACGGAGTTGCGTTGTGTCACCAAGTTAGGAGCTTTGATATAGAAGCCCGCGTTAAAGCATCATCAGCGCGATTTGTTGAAACTTTGGATAATGATACGATCAACGAAATTTTGAATAAAGTGTATTAGTTAAGACTTAATCTGACGTTTTGTTTATCATATAGGAAACAAAGGAGTCAGAAATGAACACTCAATCAAGTCACAAGATTATCAAAAATAAATTAGGTTTGCTCAATTTAGCCCAAACTTTGGGCAGTGTCTCAAAAGCCTGCAAGACGATGGGATTTAGTCGAGACAGTTACTATCGGTTTAGAGATTTGTATGAGCGCGGAGGTGAGGCGGCGTTACAAGAAATCAGTCGCCGTAAACCGATACTCAAGAACCGTATCGACCCGTCAATAGAAGAAGCGGTGGTCAACTTCGCCATAGACAAACCCGCGTATGGACAGCACCGAGTGAGCAATGAATTACGCAAAGTTGGCGTATTTGTTTCAGGTGGTGGCGTTCGTTCCATTTGGTTACGCCATGACTTAGAAACCTTCCAGAAGCGACTCAAAGCATTATCAGCCAAAATCGCACAAGACGGCATCATACTCACAGAAGACCAACTGTTTGCACTCGAACGTGCTCGCGAAGAGAAACAAGCGCATGGTGAAATCGAAACCGAACATCCAGGCTATTTGGGTTCGCAAGACACCTATTACGTCGGCACGATTAAAGGCGTGGGGCGGATTTATCAACAAACCTACATCGACACTTACTGCAAGCTGGCGATTGTCAAACTGTATCAACAAAAACACGCCATTACTTCGGCTGATTTGCTTAATGACCGTGTGATACCGTTCTATGAGGCGCACGACATACCGCTGTTACGCATCCTTACAGACCGAGGCAGTGAATACTGTGGCAACCGAGAAACGCATGAGTATCAGTTATATTTGGACTTAGAGGACATTGAGCACACGCGTACCAAGGTCAAGCATCCGCAAACCAATGGCATTTGTGAACGTTTCCACAAAACCATACAAAACGAATTCTACGCCACCGCATTTCGGCGTAAAATATACAACAGTTTGGAAGAGTTACAAGTCGACTTGGACGCATGGGTGCTGGATTACAACGAGCAACGAACCCACTCAGGGAAGCATTGCTTTGGTAAAACACCCATGCAAACTTTTTTAGATAGCAAACATATCGCTATCGAGAAACAACTGAATCGGACATTTCAGACAACCGAGTCAGTTTTAGCGACAGCCTAATAACTGTCTGTCAGGTCAAGTCGTGGCTACTACAAATAAAGTTGTCAGCATCATTGATGCGGATGAAGATTAGTTTTAGACATTTCGTGTTTCCATTTCCTAAAAAATCTCATTTAATAGGAGGTCGTTATGCTGGCCAATATGAATCTTCAATCAATCATGTTGCTGGCACTATTAACCTGCATTGTTGTCTTTTTGGTATTTCAATTCGTTACACACTGGATTAGATATTCGATTGACCCAGTTTACCGAATTCATAATTCACTCTTTGCCTCAGTTTTACCTATTAAAGTTATCGTGAAAAGTGAACGGCCTGAATTCTATAATAATTCGGTTGATGCTGCGGCTAATGGTAAACTTCACAATCTTTCTGGTGAAGATGGAGGCTCTGGGTTTTATATTTAATATTCAGGACTTAATTATATCCTTATAGTCAAAAAACCGGAGGCAACATCCGGTTTTTTACATTAACTTAATGTTGAATGGTTTTGGTTTAAATCGTGCAAACCCTGGATCTGTGCCATGCACATGTATTGCCCTACCTTCACCAAAAACCAATCCTTCGCGCTGAGCTCTAATTTGTAGAGGCCTCACCCAAGCCATTGATGTTGGCGATGATGAATATGGATTTGCATAATTTAAATGCCCGCCAACTGTAGAATCAGCCCCATTCATTCTCGCTTCTAAATGCCGTAAAACAGCTATTTCAGCTCTTCTCTTTATGTGATTGTTAGGCATATTTTGTACTGAACCATAAGCTCCTTTGTTACCACTTATTTGAGAAAACTGAAGTGGTGCATTCACCACGCTACGAATGTCACCTTTAGATCCCCAACGACCCGATGCTGCTCGATTTAAGATTGTGTCAACAACAGCACCAACTTGCGCTTGGAATACTCGATCTTTCAACCCATAATCAACTTCAGTTGAAGTCACTTTTACTAAATCAAGTATGCTTTGTTTGCTCAAAAATAATGTATTATTTGCAAATGCACCAGAATTCGAAGAAAAGCCACCTACTTTCTTCGAGTTAACTTTCGCAAAGCTGGTTTTTGTGATGAGTCGATTACCATCGTATCTGGGGTTCGAGCCGGATCCTGAGTACGATCCGGCTGAACCTTTGGGAGATTGTTTATGACTCCTTGGCGTTGTGGATCACCCTGGCCTTCCCAACCAAATTGAGGTGCATCTAATCCCCCATTTGTTATGCCGCTTCCACCAATATTCCCTGCATCCCCAAATGCAGCTTTATTGTCATGTTGCCACAAATTACCAGAGAAGATTTGATTGCCTGGGGATAGTTCAGAAATTTTAGCACCACGTTCAATAACCTGATTTTGCGCATCACCAATATGGGAACGCCCTGTATTGATAGCGCTTCCTTGCCCAGAAATTGCCTGCGAGTTACTATTTCTTTTCTGTTGAAATTCCCCAGGCAAGCCGGATTCTTGGCCCAATTTACCTGCGCTATTCTGAACTCTATTTTGTCCAGACTGACTCATATGATTGACAGAGCCTGTTGCTTTAGCAAAAAAATCATCTATATTACTTCGTTGAGAACCGATTGAACTCTGAATGCCAGAACTCATTTCTGAATAGTTGGTTGGCGGTGCCGATACCCCCATCGTTCGAGAAGTAGCACTTTGAGCACCAAGAATATTGCTCGGTTTAGTTAAATCAGCTGACTCTATACCTTGGACTGTAGAATCGTTGACTGGTATATTTCCTGAAATCTGAATGCCTTCTTTCCATGACTCGGTAGCCTTCTGTGACAACGAATCAGCCTCGCTTCTGTAGACCGAAGCATTTTTCGATGCCGATTCAGCTGATGACAGATTAGAGCCAATTCTTTGTGTTAAAGAGTTTCCTTGGCTTTGATCATGCGCATACTCTTCAGAATTACGTACAGACTCGGCCACAGTTTTATCAATCTTATATCCTTGGGATCTACCCGCTTTAATTGCATTATCTGCTGCCGTTTGGAGTTGTTGCGCTTGTTCTTGACTAACTCCAGCAGATCCACCCAACTTGAGAGGTAGCCCTAAATCACCTAACCCAGCTGATATTGTTGCTGCGAGTGCACTTTTGGCTGTAAGACTGTTACTTACTCCTGTTTTATTCATTATATCTTGTGCTGCACTTTCAGCGTATTGCAGCGCTCTTCTTGAATCTGCTGATATTGAACTACTTGCTCCAATCTTCTTGGCATAATCATCACCCTTGGACATCATATATTCAAAGGCGCTGCTTGTTGCAGCAGAATAACTCTGAGTGGCACTTGCTTCCTCTCTACGTCCCGCCTCTTGGGATTGAGCAGCCATGCGGCTGTATTCTTGGCTTTGGGCTAGGCTGCTAGTTGCCGTAACTGGCAAGTCACCCTTAAAGTAACTTCCGCCCATAGCCCCGGAAACTTTTGTCCCAGCATATGTACTGGTTTGATTGACGCCAGGATCCTTAAACCAGCTCGATCGATCATTTTTATGTGCATTGGCATTGTCATAGCTTGAATTGCCGACATTTATGTTGCCTGCCCCGACAGAGGCTGAAGAACTCTCTGTAGCACGTCCACCAGGCGCAGACACCCCTGAAAATGCTGCTTGTAAACCCATTGATCCTAACTTGATTAACCCCCACGAAATTAAGGGTACCAGCATGGTTAAGGATCCGGCAAATGCCTGAGTATCAGATGCTACACTCAATACATCCATTGAATTGGCCAGTGTGGTTCCACGCGCACCATACGCTGCTCCGTAAGTATGGTTGGCTTGATACATATTGGCTATGCCATTAACAACTGCAAACATCCCCGGCCAGAGTTTGACCCACATGACCGTTGCGACATAGCCTAATGCAACATGCCCCATGCTCATTCCACCCATAATCATCATAACGATCACTAACGGAGCCAAAGCCAACAAAACCGCCTCAATCACATTATGAGCAATTGGTAAGTATTTTGAAGCCATTATCCAGGCAGAAGTATTCTGTGTATGAACCTGAGCTTGAGCTTGTGCCGCAGCGAGTGCCGCCTGCATTTGCTCCGGGCTTCCATCAATAGCTGCATTCTGAATATCAGCTACTTTGGTAATACCCCCTAAAAGGGCGGCATCTAAAAGTAGAATCAACACAAGTCCTGCGTTTAGTGCAGGACGCGTGAGTTTGTTAAAGCCATCATACGCGTTTGCGCTGGAGTGAATCCACCGAGCGACATATGAGGACGGTTGTTATTGTAACACCACAGCCACTGTGTCGCCTCGATTTGAGCGTGTTCGAGTGACTCAAATAATGTCTGATTGAGCAATTCATAGCGCATGGTTCGGTTAAAGCGTTCAATGTAGGCGTTCTGCTGTGGGTTTCCAGGTTGGATGTAGAGCAGTTTAATGTCGTGCTTTTGCGCCCATTGTTGGTAGTGGTGGCTGATGAATTCAGGGCCGTTGTCCGAGCGTATCGCTTGAGGTTTACCACGCCATTCAATGAGTTGGTCGAGATAGCGCGTCAGCGTGGTTGCGGGGATTGAGAAGTTGATTTCTGCCAACAACCCTTCTCGGTTGTGGTCGTCAATGACGTTGCATGAGCGGATGCTGCGCCCATCCTCGAGGTTGTCGTGGGTGAAGTCGATTGACCACGTCACATCCATTGCGTCGGGCACTTCGAGTGGTTGCGGTGTTTCTCGGTCAAGGCGTTTGTTGGGAATCAGGCGCAAGTTGAGCCCGAGTTTGCAGTAAATGCGGTAGATGCGTTTGTGGTTGTATTTCCAGCCCAAGACGTTGCGGATGTGCAGGTAGCATAATCGAAAGCCCCATGTGTTTTGTCCTTTGGTGGTGGTCAACTCGATCAGTTTAGCGGCTATCATGGCGTTGGCTTGCGCGCGCGTTGGGATGTGGCGAAAGCGTTTTTCTGAGATACTCATGAGTTCGCAGGACGCACGGATGCTGATGTTTTTATCGTTGTGCAGTTGTTGCGCCATCTCTTTACGAGATGACGCGCTTACTTTTTTGCAAGGCACTCCTTGAGGATGTCGGTGTGCAGCTGGGATTCGGCATAGAGTTTTTTCAGGCGCGTGTTCTCGGCTTCTAAGGCTTTGAGGCGGCTCATGAGGTTTGCGTCCATGCCTGCGTATTTGCTGCGCCATTTGTAGAAGGTGGCACTGCTGATGCCATGCTCACGACACAGTGCGGGTACGGGTACGCCTGACTCGGCTTGTTTTAGAATGCTGGCGATTTGGCTGTCGCTGAATTTGGATACTTTCATGTAAAACTCCTTTGGGTTAGTTTAAAGGGTTCTACTTTTAGGTGCTGGCTTTTTTAGGGGGTATTACCCTTTGACGGCATTCACCATCATTTCTTGTTGAATGATTTTTAGGGCAGGCTTTCTAATGCCTTCAAAAATATTGCTATACGCAGCTTCCAGTGCATTCATTACGCGAGTTTGATCTGTTGTCGCACCCCTATTCCCAGCCGGGTCTAAACGTACTGCAAAGGCTTGTAGTAACTTGGGATTACCTAATGCAGCAGTTATGTTTTGCTCCATTAGGATCGCTGCTTCATTACAGAATTTTGTTTCAATTTGATTGGAATTTCTATTCCACACAGGAGTTGGTAATACTGAATTTGTATTTTTAATTAAAGACCAAATATCATCAGAGTTCAGGATATTTTCTTGTGTGAATTTATTATACAAACGGATATCATAAGTCGTGCAATTGGCCAAATACTGAGAAAAATCAGTTTGAATTTGTGGCACAAACCGTGCAATATCTGCTCGACGCATTTCGCTATAGGCATTTGCTCCAAATACCATTCCACTACGACTATAGTTGATATCGTTGATTGGTGTAAATACAATTTCTGCTTTATCGACAAACCATTTACCAATTGAACTGGTTAAATAGCCAACAAATGCTGGACCTAACGGAACATTCGAAATTGCAGTAATATTGGTAGGGTTTGTTTGGTCAGAAATTGTCACTGTTACTTTTGGCATTACCATCACATACCAGACAAATATGCTACCCAAAAACCATTTTGCCAAAGGACTGAAATTTAGTTCAAATGCAGTTTTTCCCAGCATTATCGTAAAAACCAGCAAAATTATCGCAGCCATCAAACTATCAAAACTGCTGTTACCACCGGTCATCATGACAATGGTGCTAAAAATGCGTTTGATAACTTCAGTATTGCCGTATGCGTAATAATCCATATCGCCTCGAATATTTTATTTGCCAAGCAGTACTTGGCTAAATGCGACCGCTTTACCTAGATTTGGTTGGACGGCTTTGAACTGTGCATTAACAGTTTGAATATAATTGCTGAAATTACTTTCAACATTCAACTTACTGTAAGCAGCCTGCTTGTCAGATCGAATACCTTCTAAAGCTACGCTAATATTCTTTAAGGCTGATTCCATGGCTTTACGTTCGATTTCATCACGATTTGGATAACGCCCCAAAACTTCAGAACCTGCTTGAACCAGATTGGTCAAATACCTTTCAGCCAATCCATATGTGATTGCATTAATCGCTTTATCTGTTAAGGCATCATTGCCAGTTGATACATCGAGTAGAGCCATTTTAAGAAGTGGAAACTCCGAATTCTGAATCATAGAAAGTACACCTTGACTGGCTGCCTGACTGTTATTACCGGCCTTAATTCCTTGTTTAAGAGCATCAACACGAGTTTTAACCAAGGTCTTTAAACTGGTGTACTGTTTTTTTACAGGCTTGCAACTAGTTGCCCGAAGATAATCAGTGGTTGGCGATCCGCCAGAGGCCGGAGCACATTCAAGCAGCGTAATATCAATCTTTGCTGTATTAGTTAAGACTTAATCTGACGTTTTGTTTATCATATAGGAAACAAAGGAGTCAGAAATGAACACTCAATCAAGTCACAAGATTATCAAAAATAAATTAGGTTTGCTCAATTTAGCCCAAACTTTGGGCAGTGTCTCAAAAGCCTGCAAGACGATGGGATTTAGTCGAGACAGTTACTATCGGTTTAGAGATTTGTATGAGCGCGGAGGTGAGGCGGCGTTACAAGAAATCAGTCGCCGTAAACCGATACTCAAGAACCGTATCGACCCGTCAATAGAAGAAGCGGTGGTTGTAAATGACACTTTAAAACTGAGCCACTTACCGCGCAGTATGTTTAAAAAACGCGGAGTAAAAGTGAGCCACTGTTAAGCGCGTTAGACTTTGCTTTTAGAAGAGCAAAGGAAGCGCAATAAGGATGTTTACAGTGGACACATACGCACAAGTCAGACGAGCTGTGCTGATAGAAGGTCGCAGTCGCCGCTCGGTGGCTCAAGAATTAGGATTATCACGCAACACGGTCGCCAAGATGGTCAAACACCATCTGCCACCTGGTTATCGCCGCAAAGCGGCCCCCGTTTCCCCCAAGCTGGATGCATTTACGGGCATCATTGACCAGATACTCGAAGACGACAAATTGGTCATCAAGAAGCAGCGCCACACCGCCAAACGAATCTTGGAACGATTGCGAGACGAGCACGGTTTTACGGGTGGCTATACGATTGTGCGCAGCTATGTCATGAAACAACAGTTACGGATGCGAGAGGTGTTTATGCCTTTGCATCATCCAGCGGGTCAAGCGCAAGCAGACTTTGGCGAGACCGACATCATCTATCGCGGCTGCAAGACGCGCGTGCATTACTTTTGCCTGTCATTACCGCATTCTGATGCATTCTATGTGAAGGTTTACCCAGCCGAGACCACAGAGGCATGGCTCGATGGCCATGTCAGCGCATTTGCTTGGTTGGGCGGCATTCCGCAATCGATTCTGTACGACAACAGCAAGATGTTGGTGTCGAGTATCAACAAACAAACCAAAGAGCGCACGCTCACCGATGCGTTCAAACGTCTACACTGTCATTATCTGTTTGATACGCGCTTCGGACGACCTGCGCGTGGCAATGACAAGGGAAAGGTGGAAGGCATTGTGGGCTATAGTCGCCGTAACTTTCTAGTGCCGATGCCACGTGTGCAATCCCTTGATGAGCTCAATGTGCGTTTACAAGAGGCATGCGAGCGGCGGCTAAAGGCTGTATTGCGTGGACATTCGGGGACGATTGGCGCACGGTTGCAGGCAGACAAAGCACATTTCTTGCCGTTGAGCGACGTGCCGTTCGATGCGTGTGAATCGGTATCCACCAAAGTCAGTTCGCTGTCATTGGTGCGCTATCGCTGCAACGACTATTCGGTTCCGACCGAATATGCCTATCAAACCGTGCAGGTGCGTGGTTATGTGGACAGAGTCGTGATTGGTCACGCAGCCAAGGTGATTGCCGTGCATGAGCGCAATTATGGCAAAGCGCAGTTTGTCTATAACCCTTTGCATTATCTGGCTTTACTCGAAACCAAGCCGAATGCACTCAATCAAGCTGCACCGTTACACGGTTGGGCTTTGCCAGAGGACTTCGAGCGACTGCGCAGGTTGATGGAAGCTCGTTTGGGCAATGGGGGACGGCGTGAGTACATTCAGGTATTGCGATTGCTTGAAGACTTTGGTGAGGAAGAAGTCGCCGTTGCGGTTGAGGAATCTTTGCGTTTGTCCACCATCAGTTATGATGCGGTCAAACATTTGGTATTGGCCAAGCATGAGCGTCGTCAGCCACGTTTGAATCTATCGGCTTATCCACACGTACCACAAGCATCGGTGGGCACGACTGATACCCGTGCTTACATGAGCCTGTTGACACAGGAGGTGCGCCATGTCGCTTAATCAATTGTCAACGATGGAAACCTCTGTGCCGCCAGCCGTATTACTCAACCACCATTTGAAGCAACTGCGTTTGCCCACCTTTGTACGCGAACACGAGAAGGTGGCACTTGAATGCGCTCAAGGCGATGTGGACTATCAGCGTTACTTACTGCGCCTGTGCGAACTCGAACACATCGACCGCGAGCGGCGCAACATCGAGAGGCGAATTCGCCAAGCCAAGTTTCCGCAAGTCAAAGGGCTGGACACGTTTGACTTTAAGGCGATTCCGAGCTTGAACAAATCATTGGTGCTTGAATTGGCACGTTGCGAGTGGATTGAACAGCGTGAGTCGGTGATTGCTTTGGGCAATGCGGGGACGGGTAAAACCCATACCGCTCTGGCATTGGGATTGGCGGCTTGCCAGAAGAATCATTCGGTCTTCTTCAGTACCGCTGCCGCGTTGGTGCATGAGCTGATGGAGGCGCGGGATGAGCGGCGTTTACGGGCTTTGCAAAAACAATTGGCGCGAGTGCAATTGCTGATTGTTGATGAGTTGGGTTATGTGCCGTTTACCGCTGTGGGTGCTGAGTTGTTGTTCGAGGTTTTTAGCCGACGCTATGAGCAAGGGGCAACATTGGTCACCAGTAACTTGCCGTTTGATGAATGGACTTCGGTGTTTGGTTCCGAGCGTTTGACTGGCGCTTTGCTCGACAGACTCACACATCATGCTCATATCCTTGAAATGAATGGTGATAGCTACCGACTTGAGGCGCGTAAACGACGCAAAAATGATAAGGAGGCTAATTTGGACGGTTGATTGAGTTTATGATATCGGGATTTACGATACAATCCTCTACGAGGACTTCGGTCTATTTTTTTAATGCTCAGTGGCTCTACTTTACTCCGTCATCTGGCTCAATTTTACTGTGCGATTTACAGGTGGTCAACTTCGCCATAGACAAACCCGCGTATGGACAGCACCGAGTGAGCAATGAATTACGCAAAGTTGGCGTATTTGTTTCAGGTGGTGGCGTTCGTTCCATTTGGTTACGCCATGACTTAGAAACCTTCCAGAAGCGACTCAAAGCATTATCAGCCAAAATCGCACAAGACGGCATCATACTCACAGAAGACCAACTGTTTGCACTCGAACGTGCTCGCGAAGAGAAACAAGCGCATGGTGAAATCGAAACCGAACATCCAGGCTATTTGGGTTCGCAAGACACCTATTACGTCGGCACGATTAAAGGCGTGGGGCGGATTTATCAACAAACCTACATCGACACTTACTGCAAGCTGGCGATTGTCAAACTGTATCAACAAAAACACGCCATTACTTCGGCTGATTTGCTTAATGACCGTGTGATACCGTTCTATGAGGCGCACGACATACCGCTGTTACGCATCCTTACAGACCGAGGCAGTGAATACTGTGGCAACCGAGAAACGCATGAGTATCAGTTATATTTGGACTTAGAGGACATTGAGCACACGCGTACCAAGGTCAAGCATCCGCAAACCAATGGCATTTGTGAACGTTTCCACAAAACCATACAAAACGAATTCTACGCCACCGCATTTCGGCGTAAAATATACAACAGTTTGGAAGAGTTACAAGTCGACTTGGACGCATGGGTGCTGGATTACAACGAGCAACGAACCCACTCAGGGAAGCATTGCTTTGGTAAAACACCCATGCAAACTTTTTTAGATAGCAAACATATCGCTATCGAGAAACAACTGAATCGGACATTTCAGACAACCGAGTCAGTTTTAGCGACAGCCTAATAACTGTCTGTCAGGTCAAGTCGTGGCTACTACATATTTGCAGCGCCTTGCACCCCCAATGTTCTAGTAATGTCTTCTACTCCCATAATTGTAGGCGCAATAAACTCAGGTTCCACCAGATTGGCGGTGTCCCCTGTTTTAGGCTCTTTAACAATTGCGGTGCCCAAAATACTCAACAGCCATGTTTTTTCTTCGTCTGATATGCCGTATTTTGATAAAGCATAGAGAGTTGTATTGCCACCAGTAAAGCTAACTGAGTTTGGATTTCCTTTTTTATTGATTGCATCACTTCGAGCTGTCAATTGCTGGCTGATCATTTTGCTGGTATCACTACAGATCCATTTTGCTTCAGCTCCATCTGCCGCTGAACCAGAACTCGTGGCTTTGGCTTCACATTGATTTTTAATTCCTTCTCCAATCATCCCTGCTAACCCACCGACGAGGTGTTGTGCAGATTCACAAGAATTGAGCCCCATCCCATTCACTCGGTTAACCAAGTCCCGTATTGAAGATATCTTGTCTTGAATCAGTGGATCCAGAGTACTCAAAGCAATATCAAATGCAACACCGACCGCGTTGTTGCCCAAGTTTCGAACGAATTGGACAAATTGCTCTTTATTTGCAAATGAGAATGCGCCAGAGAAGAAATCTATACCGCCACATCCACCCTTCACGCTTGGTAATTGAATTTGGAATGGCGATATCGTCTTATTTCCCCATTTCGCACTAAATCCACCACCAGTATACATATTGGCAGCTTGTGAGCGATATGCGCCAGATTCTGTATAGCTCGTAACAGCACCCATGCTATTGAACATGTCCGCCATGTCACTTTCGACACCGGCATGAGCTGATGTTGAGATCATTGCGGCAACAATGATTGACTTCTTAAACTGTTTCATTAAGACTCTCCTTCACAGAATCGCAAGATCGCGACTTAAGAGCATTGGATGCTCTAAATCGCACAATCGCTTCATCTTGATCTAACTTGATAGGAACGAGCTTTCCTAAGCCCAACAAGACCACTTGATGCCCTTGATGCAGTTCTGATCGAGCAACATCACCGATTGTCTGCAAAACATGTATCCAATCACCCTCAGTAAGGGCAACACCTTTTTCGGCCAATAATTGGCCGGTTTTTTCTGCCAATTGATAAGCGTTCATACCTTCTCTCCAGTATTTAGAATTGACTTCCTGCCTGCGTAAATACAACATTGAAGCGATTGGTTAGCTCTTGCATGGACATGAAGCCCGCGCCAAGGGGAATGTATTGACGTCTCTTGGTATCGGCTATAAAAAGCGTTGGTGTGACAGAAACTCCCAAGCGTGCCGCAATTCCATTGTCCGGCAGCGCATCTTCAAAGCCTGGAACACCACGACCGTCGAGGCTAACCGTCATAATCCTCATGCCATAGGCTTGTTTCAATTGTTGCAAAATAGGTGCGAACGCATGACAATATGAACAATCGCTTCGGACAAACCAAACCAAGCCTTGATTTTGCGCAACATACTTGATGATATTGTCTGTCTGCGTATCACGGTTTTTGTCATACATTTGGATGGCCAATTGTTGAGTAGGGCGTCCTTTCAATGAATAGTCCAGCTGAGGATTGGCCCAAAGGGTTCGCCGCCACTGATCTGCAAAGACCGATGACTTTTCCATTGCTACTTCCTGCATCTGAATATAGTTTTTGATGTTTTCTGATGAAGGGTTCATCACTGCTAATGCGCGGGACAATTTCAGGCTTTCCTGAAGTTGTTCCAAAGCAGCTTGAGCTTCTTGAGGTGTTTGTGGCAAACGCGCTTCCGCCTTCTTAGATTTGACTTCTTGATCCGGATAATAGAGATACGGGCGATCTGGATCAAATAGCGCGCGTTGTTCATACCAAGGGTTTCCACCCTCCATGGCATGGGTTGAGGAATAATTCATCACAACAAGTAAAATTACAAATAGCTTTTTCATGATCCATGTATACCTTTATTTTGGGCAGACTTTAAATGCCACTTCATATTCGTTTGGTGTCCCCGGTTGAAAAAATTTAGCTATTACTTTCGGACAACCTTCAAACTGATCACGCATTTTCACTGCGCGCACAAACACCTTACTATCTGCGCCAAATTTTTCTGCAATTTGTTTTGCTGCATTTCCGGTTAAAACACCTAATGCTTGACCCTGCTGAACTGCCATGGCAAGTATTGGCCGCACATCACCATCTGGCATTGGTATGGCATTTGATAGATTTGACACTTCCGGTTTTTCATTGATTAACGCATACTTCGAAGGTTGGCTCATAGCATGAGTACTTACCAATACCCCAACCAGAATGGCTATAAGCCCTTTATTGATTGTAATAACCACCCGTACCTCCTTGAAAAATTTGCTGTGTTGCTGTATTAGCATTCTTTATTGTGCTTGCCGAGTCTAAAGTTTTGTATTGAAGCTCATTAAAAAACTCGCTCATATCAATTTTTGATAAATCCAGCTGAGACATTTCATTTTGGTTAAATCCAGAACAATCTGGTGACTCTGGACTACCGTAGGATTTTTTTAATTGAGCATGGCCACCTTCACTGATAATGCGAGCCAACTTGGATACGTAGCAGCAATATGTTTGTGATTTTTCGACACAAGCGCCTAAAAACTTACTTGAACAATAGGACCCTACATAGGTACAAAGTCCTGCCTTCTTACGTAGAGCAACCTTTTGCTCATCGGGTGAACACTGCAACCACATCTGAACCAACATAATCGCAATCGCAATCGCCATCATTGCCGGATTAATTGCAAATGCAAGTTGACCAGATCCAGTGGCAGTTATACCTACTCCAGCAGTACCTACGCTTGGAGCAGTAACAATCGTTGCTGTACCAGCCATATTCACCCCAGCAGCAGATACAGCTGCTGTAGTCATCGATGCGACCAAGCTTGATGATTGTGTTACGATAATTGAGTATGTATAAGAACTTACTGCTGGGGCAATTACTGCATTCACCCCATAACTGGCAGCAGCGCTAATTGCAGCATCCTTCCATTTGTCAGCACTTTCAGCGGTTCTACAGCAGTTACCTCCTAATGAGCCGCCGAGTTTAATAGAACAACGTGAATCTGTACCATTGAAGAACGTCATTGAATTGGTATCGAAATATCGAGCAAATTCACGGGATCCTTCTAACCCAGTCATTACCTTGGCAAAATCTTGGTCCTTGCAAGTGTCTGAAGGTGTGGTGGTTCCTGCACGTACTAGACATTGAAACTTTGTTGAACTTGTTTGGCAAACCCCATTCACCATATTTTGGCATGTAACAGAAGTTTGACGACAATTGGCATCTGTCGCCGCATCACAGACAGTCTGATTTTGTCCACTCAAGCATTGATATTCCTTGGTATTTTCCCAGCATGGCTCAGTAATTGAGACGCCATTAATTTCACGAGTTTCAGCGCTTGCACTACAGGTTGTATTCGTATTGCTACAGGCAGTCAGATTTGCGGTCTTATTGGTACAATCTGATTCATCCCATGTTTTTGATATTTCGTGGGTAGGATCAAGTTCTGTAATACCGACTGGTAAACTCCCCGAATAATCCTTCTTCAAGTCGGATGAGCAAGTGTAATCACGCGTAAATCGAATACACTCTCCATTCAAACCTTTCTGTAAACAGTTTGAAAAAGTTTGGCCGCATCCTGATTTATTGGCTAGTGGATCACATGCTTTTTGTCCTGCAACTGCTGTTGTGCACGAGTAAGTGTCTTCATAGCGCCAGCAATCCTTAGTAACAGGAACATCATCAATCAGCCTAGTCTCCGATCCTTCAACACAAATCGATGCGGTTTTAATGCACTCTGCCGCTGTAGCAATTGAAGGAATGAAAATATGTGCCAATATTACGATTGACATGAATGCAGACACAATTCGTTGCCAAAATGATGGCGAATTATCCGACTTCTCGAAGTAAAGATTGGTCATTATTTCGCCCTTTCTTCGAGTGTGGTGCACAGATTCTGCCAAGCTTCAGTGCAAGTTGCTGGACAAAACATTTGAGTGATAAACTCTGAATAGAATTCTCCACCATCGTAAACCACTACAGTTACGAAAATATCATTCTCACCTTCATTAAGGAATTGCTTTAATTCAATATTTGGGTTTGCCTTCCACGAATTATGGTGTTGTGCGAAGGCATACTTGTTAGGTCCAATTTGAAGACAGGTTTTGCTAGTACTATTAAAGCCTAGCTTTGGGCAGTTTTTTGAGGTTACAGCTTCTAATCGGTCTTCGATTTCCGCGTCTTTAAAGACAATTTGTCCATTGATCCGAATAATGACCCAATCATCCCAATCAACCCTAGATAAAACAAATTTGGTGAGTTGAGATTTATTCTTAATATTGACTTTTAGATGGCGATAGTAAAAATTGCCAGTCTGATAACTACCTCCTCCCCAATATTGATCACCAATGACACCATATGAAATCTTATAATCACCACCACCTAATGGAGTAAAGATTGTCTTCATGTCAGTATCATAACTTGTAGGCACTACACCAGATTGCGCACAATTATTTGCTCCAGCTTGGCATCGCACGGTAATACCCCCTAAAAAAGCCAGCACCTAAAAGTAGAACCCTTTAAACTAACCCAAAGGAGTTTTACATGAAAGTATCCAAATTCAGCGACAGCCAAATCGCCAGCATTCTAAAACAAGCCGAGTCAGGCGTACCCGTACCCGCACTGTGTCGTGAGCATGGCATCAGCAGTGCCACCTTCTACAAATGGCGCAGCAAATACGCAGGCATGGACGCAAACCTCATGAGCCGCCTCAAAGCCTTAGAAGCCGAGAACACGCGCCTGAAAAAACTCTATGCCGAATCCCAGCTGCACACCGACATCCTCAAGGAGTGCCTTGCAAAAAAGTAAGCGCGTCATCTCGTAAAGAGATGGCGCAACAACTGCACAACGATAAAAACATCAGCATCCGTGCGTCCTGCGAACTCATGAGTATCTCAGAAAAACGCTTTCGCCACATCCCAACGCGCGCGCAAGCCAACGCCATGATAGCCGCTAAACTGATCGAGTTGACCACCACCAAAGGACAAAACACATGGGGCTTTCGATTATGCTACCTGCACATCCGCAACGTCTTGGGCTGGAAATACAACCACAAACGCATCTACCGCATTTACTGCAAACTCGGGCTCAACTTGCGCCTGATTCCCAACAAACGCCTTGACCGAGAAACACCGCAACCACTCGAAGTGCCCGACGCAATGGATGTGACGTGGTCAATCGACTTCACCCACGACAACCTCGAGGATGGGCGCAGCATCCGCTCATGCAACGTCATTGACGACCACAACCGAGAAGGGTTGTTGGCAGAAATCAACTTCTCAATCCCCGCAACCACGCTGACGCGCTATCTCGACCAACTCATTGAATGGCGTGGTAAACCTCAAGCGATACGCTCGGACAACGGCCCAGAATTCATCAGCCACCACTACCAGCAATGGGCGCAAAAGCACGGCATTAAACTGCTCTACATCCAACCTGGAAACCCACAGCAGAACGCCTACATTGAACGCTTTAACCGAACCATGCGCTATGAATTGCTCAATCAGACATTATTTGAGTCACTCGAACACGCTCAAATCGAGGCGACACAGTGGCTGTGGTGTTACAATAACAACCGTCCTCATATGTCGCTCGGTGGATTCACTCCAGCGCAAACGCGTATGATGGCTTTAGCAAACTCACGCGTCCTGCACTAAACGCAGGACTTGTGCTGATTCTACTTTTAGATACCGCCTTTTTAGGGGGGATTACCGCACAACCAATCTCTTAGAGCATTTTTCGATTGTATTTTCGCCAAGTACGTCATTGCATCTATAATTAAAATGTGGAACAACGGTGTATTTCAACACTTGCTTACACATAAAATTCTCGGCACCACGATAGTCTGTGCAAACACGTTCTTCGTATTGTGGACTAATTGTAGTAGTGGTCGGCTTGCATGAGCCAGCAGGAAATGTACCAACTGAGCCATCAGAGTTTTTAGGATATTGGTATCCATATTTGTCTAAAACAACTAAAGGATCCTTTACCACAGACCGATTTCCCGTAATCACCGGATCTGTAGTTGTAACTGTCATATTAGGGCGAATACTTTTATTCCTTGAAACAAAGTTGATACTTTCACACTCTTGACGATTGTATAGATTAGAATCCAATGCCTTGGTTGAGCAGTCTGTGATTTTGACACCACCTTGACCTACTGGTGTGACATCACCCTCCCCAAACAAATCATTACCAGCACCCGATTCGCTGTATTTCGGCACAAAATCTGAAGGCTTTTGTACCGATACACTGGTACTTACAGCTTTATTTCCAATTTCATTAATTGCATTCTGTATTTGCTCATTAGTCATAGTTTGACCAAAAGCTGAAATACTGTACAAGGCAAGGATGTAAAAACGGATCAATAATTGCTTCATGGCAACTCACCCCGAAGCACTGATAGCTTTGATTCAGCCAAGGTTGCCATCTTCTTGTCATTTGACAATGACATTTTTTCCAGTACTGAGGTTAAGCTGGCATCACCCTCCAGTTTGATATGGTTTTGGCACATCGTTTTACCCGCACAACCAGCTTGAGATTCAGGATTGACAGCCAAAACAAAGGTGGGAACCGCGTTAACTTCATAAGCACGGAATAAGTCCGGATTTATTTGAATTTCGACTCCTAAATTTGCCAATTCTTTGGTCGCAGATACAGTTTGCATCAATGAGTCATTCACAAAACCGCGTAGCATCAACACACCGCCTACTTTTGCAGCTTCGCGAGCGATTCGTTTTAAACTAGGTTCTGGCATAGACATTGAAACAAATACAACCAAGCTACCTGACTTAAAGCTATCCATATTAACATTATGGCTTTGTACGGAAGTCTTGGATTCCATTTCTTTGGCAATAACCATTGGATCAATTGATTGTTCCGAATGAATATTCGCACCTTGAGATTGCATATCTGGAATTTGAGGCGTTCTTCTGACATCCTCAACATTGATTGATTCTGTTTGAACCTTATTTATAACTGTTTTAGCTTGCTCAGCCGCACGTTGAATTTCGGTCTTATCTATGGCTATATCTTTTGCCAAGGCCACGGCAATCACACTCATCAAAACAGTGCTTAGAACCATTTTCATAGTATTCATTTGAGGTCTCTGCCTTTAATCAATTAATTATTGAACTTATAACCTGAACAACAATCGCGCTTCCGGAAAACTTGATAGGCAAAATCTTGCCCCTTATATGGAAATGATTTCCCTGAATCACGAACGAGAGGTGTTCGACCCAGTGGCTCACAACATTTTCCTGTTTTAACCAGATCTGCTTGTTGAGCCGTCATCCCGCTTAGTACTTGCTCTTTACGGGCAGCAATTGGGTAAGTCATACCAATTTTGTATTGGCGTTTATCCATTAATGGTTGCAATCGAAATCCACACAAACCACGCTCTCCAGTTGCGGTATGTGCAGCAAAATCTCTGTGCATTTTCGATTGAACACGAGCGGCCATTAATTTTGCAGCTTGAACTGGAGATGCCTGCGCCTGAATGAAACCGGTATAGGGATATATTGAGCCCAAGCAACCTGCACACCAAAATAGCGACTTTGATGGAAATCCTAGGTTTGCGTTGACGCAATCAGCCGCACATAATGCTTGTGAGATAGGATTGGCAAATAGTGCAGCATCCGGCGATTGCAAAAATGCAATATCTGGATTTTTCCAGGTAGGATCAATTTCACTCAACCAACCCAGATCCATACCTACGCCTTTATCGAGACAATCATTGTCCAAAATGACTTGTAGCAACGTAATCACTGGATTTTTGTACCAATGAGCATGGTAAAAAGTAGTGCTATTTGAGGCGTCAGGAGTTGTACCATTATTGCCATGCGAACCTCCAAACCACTTATTGAAGTTACTATTAGATTGCGTAGCACTATCAAAATTACCACCAATATTTGCACCGCCGAGGGAAACGAAGCAGAACGGGTGGCGTACTGTTTCAACGATGTGCGTCGGCTCCCAAAATGACAATTGAATTCCCAGTTTTGTATTGGGAGCACTACCACAGGCGCACATCATCTTCCCTTTACCCTCCATTGAATCATAGTCTTCTTGTGAGCTCATATCCATGAACTTGTAATTGCTGGCAATTTTGATTGGCAGCACACAAGACCAACAAATGTCGGTAATTGGATTCAGGAATTTTCCAGAACACGTGAGATTCTTCACTGCATTTACACCGGTATCCGCCGCTCTAACGGTTGAGCATGTAAACATAATCATGCAGGCAATAAATTTGAGTACGGTCTTCACGGCTTCATTTCCTCAATCCGCATCAACTTACCCTCTTGAGTCACCAAGGCAGGTACAGAGTTGATCGTCAAACGCTCACTTAATCGTCCTTGCTGATCAAAATAAACAGCCTGATTCATTTTCTTTGAAGTTTCAACCCAACTTCCTGCAACCAGAATCGGGACAAATGTTATGCCATATTTTTCTGCCAATTCACTTGCCTTAGCGATTTGACGATCATCTCTCCCATCAAAAAAGAACATTTGTTTTGTGACAGGCATAACATCCAGTGGATTTACTCTGGTTCCTTTTGAAGCAATTCGATTACCATTATCATCAAATAAATCTTGATCCAGTATCCATGTTGGATCAAAGTAACGGATATTGGCTTGCTCAACTTGATGAATGCCGGTAACTGGAGTAGGTGACATCAAGTACTGATCTGCTCTTTGAAGTGCCTCTTTTTCAAGTTCTTGAAGCTTGCCTTGGGCTTGAGCTTCCTTGAGTTTATTGGTAATTGTTTCAATTGCATCCTTTTCAACAACTGGATACGTTGGCCCCATTTTTTCAGTAGCGAGGGACGGTATGATTGCAGAAATTGCTACGGTAGCTCCCATACTGACAACCGTAGTAGCCAAACCAAATACTTTATACGATAATTTCATGACAACCTCCATCCAACGCCATCTGATTCAGTTCAGAACAGTAAATATGCTTTACCAATAATGTCCTGAAAATCTCCAAGCCCACTGATTTGATAACGACTGTCAAATCCATCTTTGCTATCTGTTGCATACCAAAACTTGCCTGCTGGAATGACACCACGAAATGAATTCATTTCCAATGGCTCTCCCACTAAACTTTTCTCTTTGGCCTTACCAACTGAAATGCCATTAATAAAAAATTCACGCTCTTTCTCAGTAACAATATCTCCAGGCATACCCACCATGTGTTTTGCAAATACAGTGCCATGTGGGTAGACCTCTCCATAGTATTTAAAGCCGACAATATCGCCTTTTTCAAGCCCTCCTGGGATTACTTGGTTGTTTAAACGATTAATGACATACCAAGTACCTGGCAATGAATCAGAAAAATTATGAGCAATGAGAATGGTTTTGCTAATTCCATATAAAACTAAACCAAAGAGAAAAAACCAAGGTAGCCAATCAAACATGGCTCGGTGAATCCTCTGAAATGGCGTGATATCATCAGAATTCAATTCATAAATTTTTTGGCGTGATGAAGGCATTACTTTTCTCCCAAACCAATCAGTTTTCGAACGTCAGAGGTATATTCCGTAATGCCATGCTCTTTATTGGTTTCATTGTTCAAGAATGCGGCTTTAATCATCAATGTGCATTGACAGTTTTTTCCAACCTCATTAATTGCTGTTTGAAGGTTCTTCATTCGTGATTCGTAGATACTTGCTGCTTTGGAACGTTGTTCATCAGTAGCATTCTCATTGTCAACCATAGATTTACGTGCCTCTTCTTCAATCTCGCGCATAATCGCCTGCAAATCCACAAGGCCAATGGTCAAACTCGGTTTTCCACGAACAACCATAAAGTGATAAAACGAAACGATCAGGATGCTGGCCAAAAAGCTCATAACTATTGCCAACCACAGCGAAACGCCGGGTACATCTGATGAATTCTCGTTGTGAGTATCCTTACTTAGTTTCTCAATTTCGTTCATGCTGCTATTTCCTCTTCTAAAATATAACCTCGGTCTGCCAATACAGCCCCGACCGCATCACCAATTGATAATCCATGCGCTTGTTTTTGTCGTATTGCCTCAAAGTCTTCAGATTTGGTAGACGATAGTAATGCGTTATAAGGATCCGACACCAATCTACCGATACCATATCCAGCAGATCCACAATAAACGAAAATATCACTGTATTGACCCGCCTCTGTATTCAATGAACGGATTCGTGAAACCATATACGGTGTCAAATTAATTTGGCTCTTAAGTGTTTCGATGGTAATTTCTTTACCACGTAAAATGAAAATCCAGTCAGAATTACTCAGGGTTGCCAGCGCTGCTGGTGTACGCAAATAGTCATCCGCACCTTGGGTGCCTGTAATGAATGCACCACCATATTTACGTGCTCGTCGATAACCATCCTCAATAAACTTGCCCGCACTTTCGTTACCAGCTAATAGATCCCATGCCTCATCAATGACAACGATTTTTGGTTGGCCACGATTCAAATACATTTCTTGGGTAATGCGGTACATGACAAAGCGCATGATCACTTGCTGGAGATCTGGCTTTGATTTTAATTCTTCCATCTCCAGCACCACGAAATCACTCGTGAACTCAAGATTCGACTTACCGGTGAACCAACGACCATAAACACCTTTAGATGTAAATGACTGAAGTTGTTCACCCATTCGATAAGCAATCATATTCAGAGAGCCATCTTGCTCCCTCATGCTCATCAACTCAACCTGTAAATCGTCATTCTGTGCAGTAACACCCAATTTATTCCAGGTATTAATGATCGCCAGTTCCAAACGGGACATTTGATAATCATTTAAGCCTTCACTCGGAGCAATCATTAACGAGAAAATGAGTTTCAGCATCGTCAACTCATCTGAAAAATCCTTGATCATGTCAAAAGGATTAATGATGATTTTTGACTCAGAATCGAACTCAATATATTGACCGCCTAGAAATTGGCATAATTTTTGATAGGACCGACCCACATCAATTACCCAAGCTCGAGCGCCAGCACCCAAATAGTTCCGTACAAGCTCATTTATAAAGAAGGATTTCCCTGAACCAGAAGTGCCTATCACAGCTGCGTTGTAGTTCCCTGATGGATTGGCAAATAAATCAATGCCCATGGCCTGACCATTTCGGCCAAATAATCCAATAACGGCTTCTGATACACCCTTCATAACGCCACGCCACTCGCCTATAACAGGGCTTAATGCAACCGCATTGACCAATGTTTTGGTAACAAAGCGTTTCCTCTCATCCAAGTGTTTAATCATGTCTTTGTTCAAGCACATGGGTAGTGATGCCAAATAGGACTGTATTTGCAAGTATTGATCTTCTGCGAGTGAGAACCCATTGGTTTGCCATATTGCTCGTGCAGCATTTTCGGACGCAGTAATTCGCTCAGGCTTATCGAATAAGGTAACTAAATGAAACAATTCAATTGTGCCGCCAGAACCGTCCTCAAAAGACTCGAGAGCGATTTGCCAATCCCTTGCCTTTTTCCCGAACTCCGGAAGAACCTTTGCCATTGGAGAAGAAGCATTGGTGGTAGCTCTAGCAGATTTTAGAGTGACTTTTGCCTTACTCGTTTCAAAATCTGACCGCACCACATTCATTGTGATTAAGAATGGACATGTGTAATTCAGATTGATTTGAACAGGATCGCCAATCAGATGACCCATACCTGAAAGATGAAATGGTTTTGAACCGGGGTATTGAGAAACAGATAAACATCGTACAGAAACTGCATCGCCGTTCTCCTTGCACCCAAAACGTAACTCACGACCACTATTGACAACTTTCATTGATGTTGATGGAGAAATCATTTGATCTCTCAATGGCATTAATTCATCCCATTCATCTGCAATTTCACGGTTTTTTCCGTAAACCATACGTTCAGGATTGAGTAGATTGCGAGTCCATTCAATTAAATCTACAGGCCCCCACTTGCGTAAATACATATTGGATGCCTTCAAACCGGCTATCAATCCTTCACGCATATTGAGAATTCGTTCTAAGTCGTATTTACTGTTGATATTACTTTCTGGCACATTGACGGATAATATTGCGCGAAAGTTTCTAAATCGCATTGGATTACCGCTATACAACCCATCCAAACTGCCTTTACGCCACCATGAGACTCTCTTTTTGGCAAGTTCGGCAAATAACGTCGGTTCCAATTTATCATTACCAGAGGCAAGCCGTCTGGCTTGTATTGCTGAATATCCATTCAAAAAGTCATCAATGAGGGGGCTACCTAAAATGGAAAATTGAACACCAACATTCTGTGGAAGCGTTTGTAATACAGACATCAATCGTTGCATGACTTCATCATCTGCACCCAAAATGGGATTCAATTCAATAACAAACCCTAGTCCTTGAGGTTTGTTTTTCCCTTCGTTCGGATAATCCAGATAGAACAACTCCTCTTCATCTTTCCATGCGGCATAGCTCAAATATTCACTTAGATGAGCAAATGCTGGAGCAACCGGATCTCGTTCGAATGCCTCGGGTATTGCGTCGTTATCATCCACACCAATGAATAGATTTTTCAAATAGGTCAGCATAATCTTCTTACTTTGGGTCTGGAATTAAATTGGGTGGCGATTGCAATGGATCCTTGGTTGTATCCGGCATTGTTTCAGCCTTATCCAACCAATTTTCATTTGTAATAGCCTTTTCTGAATTTCCGTCAGAAGCCGAATTACTGGTTCCATCCCCTAACAGTCGAATTGTTGGGCGATATTCTTCAATGATATTTTCAAAATTGTGTGAAATATTCCATTTAGAACTTCGTACAGCAACGTATACGAAGGATTGATCACGTAAATCACCTTCCTTGTCTTCCCAAGGTGCGATCCAAATTCGAAGGATAGACTCCGGAGTTCTTACTGGCATACCTGAGTACAACCCTTTTCGGAGTTCGGTATTTGCTAATGAAGTTTTATCTAATGCCCCACCATTAACTGAGCCAT
Organism: Puribacter membranae; assembly: GCF_055380425.1. Taxonomy (NCBI): domain Bacteria; kingdom Pseudomonadati; phylum Pseudomonadota; class Betaproteobacteria; order Burkholderiales; family Burkholderiaceae; genus Puribacter; species Puribacter membranae. The sequence continues at coordinate 604,451 of NZ_AP040167.1, read as the reverse complement.
CATATACTTTTGACAAAGAACTACAGCCTGCGAAATTATCTGCATACGAACACTTAAAATTACTTGAAGCATCTAAACCACTGGTTGAGCATGCTGAAAGACATACTAACGCTGCGATTCCTAAGAGAAACCGAATATTCATTTATTACTCCCTAACCAGTTTTCCATGTCTTGACGTTGCATCGCACCAGGAGAAATAGAACCATTGCTATGAATCAAGGTAGGCGTGCCCGAAATTCCGTATTTATCAGCCAACGCAATATTGCGCTGGATTGGATTGGCACATTTTTTAATAGTAGGCTTTACCCCATCTAGCACATATTCTTGGAATGATTTCGCTGGATTAGATTGGCACCAAATTGATTCGGCAACCTCAGTTGCATTCGGATGTAGTGATGCAATTGGGTACAGGAATAGGTACATCGTGTAATCATCCATCCGTGAAATAGTTGACTCTAACTGCTTGCAGTATGGGCAATCTGGATCGGTAAAGACTGCAAATGTTCTTTTACCATTACCCTTTTTCACTTTGATCGCATCCTTGAGTGGCAAATCGGCAAAGTTTACTTTCGACTCTTGTGCGATCACATCACCGGTCAGGTCTTTTTGCTCCAACATGTCGAACATGCGCCCAAATAGGAAGTACCTTCCATTTTTTTCAACATAAACTATGTTTTTACCCAAAACGAGTTGATAAATACCATCAATAGGGGTCTTTTTAATATCCGTGAAACTTGTTGCTGGATAATTTCTTTTAAGATTAGCCATAACCGCATCTGAATCTGTCCATTTCTCAGGTTCAACACCTGACACAGAAGTTACTTCTCCAGCATATCCAGTTAGAATATGGAATCCTAAAATACATGCAACTAAGGCCTTCAATTTCATTTTATTCTCCAATCGTAAAACCCTTGAGTAAAACAACATCTCCACGTCTTCCTGCGTCAACTTCAATGACTGGGAACATTTTGTCAGCCAGCTTTATGTAGTACTGCGCCAAGCGATCAAAGGCATTACCTGCCCCAGAACCTAAAGCGGATTGCAGTTGTTTGCCGTTGGATACTGAACTCACGGTGCCCAATGCGGTGGTGGTTGTGGCAGTTGCGGCAGTCGTAAATCCTTGACCAAGGCCACTTAATACACCACTAATGAGTGCATTTTTTAGAACCGCGCCTTGTTTAGAGACAAGTCTGCCGCGAATACCAGCCTTGCCATCCTCACCAGCGATCCATCCCTTAATGGCGATATCAATTGCTTTGCCATCTTTATCTACACACGAAAGTTGCTCTGTGCGGATCATTGCTCTTTCTGAGCTAAGATCTCCATAGCCCGTTCCTGTAATGAAACACTCCTTGAAGTTTTGCCGAACGCGATTGGGTAATTGAGCCATATCCGCTACTCGCATTAATACTGGATGGGGGTTGGCTGTTTGGCTTTCACCCCCAGTCGGCGCATCAATCCCCCCAAGCAAGACCACTCGGAAGAACGTACCACTTGGAACGTAGGACTTTTGCGCTCGAAAATTTCCTGATGAAGTTCCTTCATTGACTGCTGAATTATTTATTACCTTTCCGCCATCAGAAACCACTTCAATGTTAGGTCGCACCCCACTAACCTTGGCTGTATATCCACTATTCGCGATATCTGAATTGCCTGCATTTTGAAGATTTGCCATATTAGGTTGGCGAGACAATGTAATGGACTCAATAAGTGACTGATTGGACTCTACTGACAACGTACCTCCAGCTTTAATTCCTTCAGGAGCAACTGGTGGAGGTGGTGTCTTACTAAGATCAATATTTGGTAATGCAGTGGCATTCCCATTTTCCAATTGCTGAGCCTTTTCCTTTTCAAGCTGAGCAATTCGTTGTTCGAGTGAATCTACCTTTGCTCCCTTATCTGCTTGCCAGACAGCCGGTCCATCTAAAATCTGATCCGGCTTACTAAGGTCGGTTTGCTCTATCTTTTTCACCGGCTCTTGCATTTTCTGATTCTCTGCCGCATTACGCTTGGTAAAAAAAGCTGTGCCTGCGCCAATTGCAGTAATCACTCCAAAAATTGTCACCGCCGTCATCAATTGTCGTTTGCGTGCAGAACTCATGGGGGTTTTATTGCCAAATTTCATTACAATTCCAATCAATTCGCAAAAACTACATACACATCGGTTTTTTCATTGGGTTGTAATTGGGTAATACCCCCTAAAAAAGCCAGCACCTAAAAGTAGAACCCTTTAAACTAACCCAAAGGAGTTTTACATGAAAGTATCCAAATTCAGCGACAGCCAAATCGCCAGCATTCTAAAACAAGCCGAGTCAGGCGTACCCGTACCCGCACTGTGTCGTGAGCATGGCATCAGCAGTGCCACCTTCTACAAATGGCGCAGCAAATACGCAGGCATGGACGCAAACCTCATGAGCCGCCTCAAAGCCTTAGAAGCCGAGAACACGCGCCTGAAAAAACTCTATGCCGAATCCCAGCTGCACACCGACATCCTCAAGGAGTGCCTTGCAAAAAAGTAAGCGCGTCATCTCGTAAAGAGATGGCGCAACAACTGCACAACGATAAAAACATCAGCATCCGTGCGTCCTGCGAACTCATGAGTATCTCAGAAAAACGCTTTCGCCACATCCCAACGCGCGCGCAAGCCAACGCCATGATAGCCGCTAAACTGATCGAGTTGACCACCACCAAAGGACAAAACACATGGGGCTTTCGATTATGCTACCTGCACATCCGCAACGTCTTGGGCTGGAAATACAACCACAAACGCATCTACCGCATTTACTGCAAACTCGGGCTCAACTTGCGCCTGATTCCCAACAAACGCCTTGACCGAGAAACACCGCAACCACTCGAAGTGCCCGACGCAATGGATGTGACGTGGTCAATCGACTTCACCCACGACAACCTCGAGGATGGGCGCAGCATCCGCTCATGCAACGTCATTGACGACCACAACCGAGAAGGGTTGTTGGCAGAAATCAACTTCTCAATCCCCGCAACCACGCTGACGCGCTATCTCGACCAACTCATTGAATGGCGTGGTAAACCTCAAGCGATACGCTCGGACAACGGCCCTGAATTCATCAGCCACCACTACCAACAATGGGCGCAAAAGCACGACATTAAACTGCTCTACATCCAACCTGGAAACCCACAGCAGAACGCCTACATTGAACGCTTTAACCGAACCATGCGCTATGAATTGCTCAATCAGACATTATTTGAGTCACTCGAACACGCTCAAATCGAGGCGACACAGTGGCTGTGGTGTTACAATAACAACCGTCCTCATATGTCGCTCGGTGGATTCACTCCAGCGCAAACGCGTATGATGGCTTTAACAAACTCACGCGTCCTGCACTAAACGCAGGACTTGTGTTGATTCTACTTTTAGATGCCGCCCTTTTAGGGGGTATTACCATTGGTGCTCCAAAATAACAACGGCAATAACCCCCTTCTTAAAAAACTCCTGTTCATCTAAAACCATTTGTTTACCAGAAATGTTTGTCAAATTAAAAAGTTGAGCCTGCATATTCGGAGTGGTGCATTGGCCAATCTTGACGAAGAATGCTTCCTTCCATAAAGGAACCTCTTCGCCACTGTAATCACCACATGAAACATCACCATCAAGTTGTCGCGTAGTAATTGCTTTAATAAAACTTTTGATTGAGGAAGTATAAGCTTCGGAATTACGTTGTAATTCTCGTGATTGACTCAATGTTGACTGATTAGCACGAGCCTGATTTTCACGCACAGCGCTGCCTTCACGAATGATGATGCTATCTGCATCCATCACTGTGGGTTTAAGCTTCAATAAATAGTTATTTCCACGCTCAGATTTAATAAATAAATTGATTGGCTTTGATACTAAAGGTCGAATATAGACCTGGCCGGTAACTTCATCTTTTTTGGTATCAAGTTCCCCTACAATTGCCTGCAAGTCTGATATGTACCCATCTTCGATAGAAATACGTGTCATTTCCTTTTTCGAAACATTGACTGTTTGTGCAATGTCTAGTAGACCATTAACATACTGAGTGGCAAATGCAGAGATTGGAGCAATCATCCCGATTAGACCTGCAATAGATAGTTTCCACCATGAGTTCATTTCGACTCCAAACTTTGGTTATTGGTTGATCCAGTAGTATTTTGAGAATTCACTTCTGAATTTGTAAATGACACTTTAAAACTGAGCCACTTACCGCGCAGTATGTTTAAAAAACGCGGAGTAAAAGTGAGCCACTGTTAAGCGCGTTAGACTTTGCTTTTAGAAGAGCAAAGGAAGCGCAATAAGGATGTTTACAGTGGACACATACGCACAAGTCAGACGAGCTGTGCTGATAGAAGGTCGCAGTCGCCGCTCGGTGGCTCAAGAATTAGGATTATCACGCAACACGGTCGCCAAGATGGTCAAACACCATCTGCCACCTGGTTATCGCCGCAAAGCGGCCCCCGTTTCCCCCAAGCTGGATGCATTTACGGGCATCATTGACCAGATACTCGAAGACGACAAATTGGTCATCAAGAAGCAGCGCCACACCGCCAAACGAATCTTGGAACGATTGCGAGACGAGCACGGTTTTACGGGTGGCTATACGATTGTGCGCAGCTATGTCATGAAACAACAGTTACGGATGCGAGAGGTGTTTATGCCTTTGCATCATCCAGCGGGTCAAGCGCAAGCAGACTTTGGCGAGACCGACATCATCTATCGCGGCTGCAAGACGCGCGTGCATTACTTTTGCCTGTCATTACCGCATTCTGATGCATTCTATGTGAAGGTTTACCCAGCCGAGACCACAGAGGCATGGCTCGATGGCCATGTCAGCGCATTTGCTTGGTTGGGCGGCATTCCGCAATCGATTCTGTACGACAACAGCAAGATGTTGGTGTCGAGTATCAACAAACAAACCAAAGAGCGCACGCTCACCGATGCGTTCAAACGTCTACACTGTCATTATCTGTTTGATACGCGCTTCGGACGACCTGCGCGTGGCAATGACAAGGGAAAGGTGGAAGGCATTGTGGGCTATAGTCGCCGTAACTTTCTAGTGCCGATGCCACGTGTGCAATCCCTTGATGAGCTCAATGTGCGTTTACAAGAGGCATGCGAGCGGCGGCTAAAGGCTGTATTGCGTGGACATTCGGGGACGATTGGCGCACGGTTGCAGGCAGACAAAGCACATTTCTTGCCGTTGAGCGACGTGCCGTTCGATGCGTGTGAATCGGTATCCACCAAAGTCAGTTCGCTGTCATTGGTGCGCTATCGCTGCAACGACTATTCGGTTCCGACCGAATATGCCTATCAAACCGTGCAGGTGCGTGGTTATGTGGACAGAGTCGTGATTGGTCACGCAGCCAAGGTGATTGCCGTGCATGAGCGCAATTATGGCAAAGCGCAGTTTGTCTATAACCCTTTGCATTATCTGGCTTTACTCGAAACCAAGCCGAATGCACTCAATCAAGCTGCACCGTTACACGGTTGGGCTTTGCCAGAGGACTTCGAGCGACTGCGCAGGTTGATGGAAGCTCGTTTGGGCAATGGGGGACGGCGTGAGTACATTCAGGTATTGCGATTGCTTGAAGACTTTGGTGAGGAAGAAGTCGCCGTTGCGGTTGAGGAATCTTTGCGTTTGTCCACCATCAGTTATGATGCGGTCAAACATTTGGTATTGGCCAAGCATGAGCGTCGTCAGCCACGTTTGAATCTATCGGCTTATCCACACGTACCACAAGCATCGGTGGGCACGACTGATACCCGTGCTTACATGAGCCTGTTGACACAGGAGGTGCGCCATGTCGCTTAATCAATTGTCAACGATGGAAACCTCTGTGCCGCCAGCCGTATTACTCAACCACCATTTGAAGCAACTGCGTTTGCCCACCTTTGTACGCGAACACGAGAAGGTGGCACTTGAATGCGCTCAAGGCGATGTGGACTATCAGCGTTACTTACTGCGCCTGTGCGAACTCGAACACATCGACCGCGAGCGGCGCAACATCGAGAGGCGAATTCGCCAAGCCAAGTTTCCGCAAGTCAAAGGGCTGGACACGTTTGACTTTAAGGCGATTCCGAGCTTGAACAAATCATTGGTGCTTGAATTGGCACGTTGCGAGTGGATTGAACAGCGTGAGTCGGTGATTGCTTTGGGCAATGCGGGGACGGGTAAAACCCATACCGCTCTGGCATTGGGATTGGCGGCTTGCCAGAAGAATCATTCGGTCTTCTTCAGTACCGCTGCCGCGTTGGTGCATGAGCTGATGGAGGCGCGGGATGAGCGGCGTTTACGGGCTTTGCAAAAACAATTGGCGCGAGTGCAATTGCTGATTGTTGATGAGTTGGGTTATGTGCCGTTTACCGCTGTGGGTGCTGAGTTGTTGTTCGAGGTTTTTAGCCGACGCTATGAGCAAGGGGCAACATTGGTCACCAGTAACTTGCCGTTTGATGAATGGACTTCGGTGTTTGGTTCCGAGCGTTTGACTGGCGCTTTGCTCGACAGACTCACACATCATGCTCATATCCTTGAAATGAATGGTGATAGCTACCGACTTGAGGCGCGTAAACGACGCAAAAATGATAAGGAGGCTAATTTGGACGGTTGATTGAGTTTATGATATCGGGATTTACGATACAATCCTCTACGAGGACTTCGGTCTATTTTTTTAATGCTCAGTGGCTCTACTTTACTCCGTCATCTGGCTCAATTTTACTGTGCGATTTACAATATCCAGAGAAATATTTTAAAAATGGTTTTGAACATCTTTTTTATTATCAAATTCCATCAAATATATACACTAGTCCACTTATAGTTAAAGTAATTGAATACTATGAAGATGGACTTTCATTATCAACTCTTTACGATAAGAGCAATACTTTGGGAGTTATGGTGAAAGAGTTAAAGTCAGTACCATTTAAATGGGTATTTTATAAAAAAATTATCATTTTCTTTATGAAACCTAAAAATATTATTAAAAATATAATATCTGAAGATAGGTATTATGCGATTAAAAAAAGTTTAGGACTTAAAGGTAAAAGATCTTAACCAATTAAAATCTATATGCACTGGTAATACCCCCTAAAAGGGCGGCATCTAAAAGTAGAATCAACACAAGTCCTGCGTTTAGTGCAGGACGCGTGAGTTTGTTAAAGCCATCATACGCGTTTGCGCTGGAGTGAATCCACCGAGCGACATATGAGGACGGTTGTTATTGTAACACCACAGCCACTGTGTCGCCTCGATTTGAGCGTGTTCGAGTGACTCAAATAATGTCTGATTGAGCAATTCATAGCGCATGGTTCGGTTAAAGCGTTCAATGTAGGCGTTCTGCTGTGGGTTTCCAGGTTGGATGTAGAGCAGTTTAATGTCGTGCTTTTGCGCCCATTGTTGGTAGTGGTGGCTGATGAATTCAGGGCCGTTGTCCGAGCGTATCGCTTGAGGTTTACCACGCCATTCAATGAGTTGGTCGAGATAGCGCGTCAGCGTGGTTGCGGGGATTGAGAAGTTGATTTCTGCCAACAACCCTTCTCGGTTGTGGTCGTCAATGACGTTGCATGAGCGGATGCTGCGCCCATCCTCGAGGTTGTCGTGGGTGAAGTCGATTGACCACGTCACATCCATTGCGTCGGGCACTTCGAGTGGTTGCGGTGTTTCTCGGTCAAGGCGTTTGTTGGGAATCAGGCGCAAGTTGAGCCCGAGTTTGCAGTAAATGCGGTAGATGCGTTTGTGGTTGTATTTCCAGCCCAAGACGTTGCGGATGTGCAGGTAGCATAATCGAAAGCCCCATGTGTTTTGTCCTTTGGTGGTGGTCAACTCGATCAGTTTAGCGGCTATCATGGCGTTGGCTTGCGCGCGCGTTGGGATGTGGCGAAAGCGTTTTTCTGAGATACTCATGAGTTCGCAGGGTAATACCCCCTAAAAAAGCCAGCACCTAAAAGTAGAACCCTTTAAACTAACCCAAAGGAGTTTTACATGAAAGTATCCAAATTCAGCGACAGCCAAATCGCCAGCATTCTAAAACAAGCCGAGTCAGGCGTACCCGTACCCGCACTGTGTCGTGAGCATGGCATCAGCAGTGCCACCTTCTACAAATGGCGCAGCAAATACGCAGGCATGGACGCAAACCTCATGAGCCGCCTCAAAGCCTTAGAAGCCGAGAACACGCGCCTGAAAAAACTCTATGCCGAATCCCAGCTGCACACCGACATCCTCAAGGAGTGCCTTGCAAAAAAGTAAGCGCGTCATCTCGTAAAGAGATGGCGCAACAACTGCACAACGATAAAAACATCAGCATCCGTGCGTCCTGCGAACTCATGAGTATCTCAGAAAAACGCTTTCGCCACATCCCAACGCGCGCGCAAGCCAACGCCATGATAGCCGCTAAACTGATCGAGTTGACCACCACCAAAGGACAAAACACATGGGGCTTTCGATTATGCTACCTGCACATCCGCAACGTCTTGGGCTGGAAATACAACCACAAACGCATCTACCGCATTTACTGCAAACTCGGGCTCAACTTGCGCCTGATTCCCAACAAACGCCTTGACCGAGAAACACCGCAACCACTCGAAGTGCCCGACGCAATGGATGTGACGTGGTCAATCGACTTCACCCACGACAACCTCGAGGATGGGCGCAGCATCCGCTCATGCAACGTCATTGACGACCACAACCGAGAAGGGTTGTTGGCAGAAATCAACTTCTCAATCCCCGCAACCACGCTGACGCGCTATCTCGACCAACTCATTGAATGGCGTGGTAAACCTCAAGCGATACGCTCGGACAACGGCCCAGAATTCATCAGCCACCACTACCAGCAATGGGCGCAAAAGCACGGCATTAAACTGCTCTACATCCAACCTGGAAACCCACAGCAGAACGCCTACATTGAACGCTTTAACCGAACCATGCGCTATGAATTGCTCAATCAGACATTATTTGAGTCACTCGAACACGCTCAAATCGAGGCGACACAGTGGCTGTGGTGTTACAATAACAACCGTCCTCATATGTCGCTCGGTGGATTCACTCCAGCGCAAACGCGTATGATGGCTTTAGCAAACTCACGCGTCCTGCACTAAACGCAGGACTTGTGCTGATTCTACTTTTAGATACCGCCTTTTTAGGGGGGATTACCGCAGGACGCACGGATGCTGATGTTTTTATCGTTGTGCAGTTGTTGCGCCATCTCTTTACGAGATGACGCGCTTACTTTTTTGCAAGGCACTCCTTGAGGATGTCGGTGTGCAGCTGGGATTCGGCATAGAGTTTTTTCAGGCGCGTGTTCTCGGCTTCTAAGGCTTTGAGGCGGCTCATGAGGTTTGCGTCCATGCCTGCGTATTTGCTGCGCCATTTGTAGAAGGTGGCACTGCTGATGCCATGCTCACGACACAGTGCGGGTACGGGTACGCCTGACTCGGCTTGTTTTAGAATGCTGGCGATTTGGCTGTCGCTGAATTTGGATACTTTCATGTAAAACTCCTTTGGGTTAGTTTAAAGGGTTCTACTTTTAGGTGCTGGCTTTTTTAGGGGGTATTACCCAGGAGCCAAGGCCTCTGATGCGCCCGCTGAAATCCCTGCGGTCAACGCATCATTGCCACCCGCAGCGGCAACGGCAGCGGCAGCGGCCAATACGGTATGCGCCACAATATGTGCGGTGGAGCCTTCGGCCTGTTGACCTTTGAAGTACTGCCCTACGGCATACTGAAGTGCCGGTGCGGCCGCATTGGCAATCGTACCCGCTGCGCCGGTAGAGGTTGGCCCCGACAAGCCGCCTGCGATCATATCCACCAGTACACCGCCTTGCTGCCAGTTCTTAATCGCTGCATTGGCCTCGTTTAATTTCTGCACTGCGGCTTGATCATTCGGATTAAGTGTTAATACGGCTTCGGCTTCTTTGACGGCCTGCTGCTGTTTGTCCACCTGCTTATTAATCTCGGCCTTCACCCCTTGGCGCGTGGTATCAAACTGCTGAGTGACTGCCACTTGCAGCCCAATCTCTTTCTGCACCGCATCTTTATCAAAGTTGTTCGCAATCGCACCGCTGTTGGCCTGTACCGTGTCGGTGGTGGTGTCGGTTTTGACTTGGGCTTTGATCTGCTCGACGTGGGTGCCGGTGGCATTCTGCCCTGCGGCATCGGTGACTTTCATTCGTACGATTATGCTGCGCTAATCGTACCTCCCACTCTGGCGGAAAACGGTGGCAATAGTAAGCTTTTTGGTATTCATACCCTATTCTATCGCCCTTTCGTTTTAATACCAATTTAACCTGATGATACCTGCGGACAGAGCACTCAATGATGATCCAAGAAGTCCTTCAAATATTGGTCCGATAAAATTATCTCATTCAAAATCTGAAATACCTCTTCTTTTAGAGGATGTTGTTTTGCCTCAACCTTTGTAATTTTAACCCCTAATAGAGAATTGTTTTTCCAAGGTGCCTCTTGTGGATCAATAAAAAATAACTGATATTCTTTTGCAGCTGAGTATATTTTTAAATTAAAGCATAGCCTGTCTTTTTCTGTTGTAGACTCATCCCAATCTCCAATTCCTAAGGCTACATAAGCACAATTATCCTTATGGCTTACTACCCAGCTAGCATAATATATGGCATGAGCATCATTATTCTTGTAAACAAATCCATGAGTTATGCGACATATCTCCATACAACACTGGCATTTTGAAGATTCCAAACCTTCCGCAACTTCAACTGAATAGGGGAAAAGTAGCTGATTTTTTTCCATTTTTGATATTCCTTTGTGCTTTTGTTACTCTTTTGGCGATACCCGTGCAACCGAAGCAGCCGTTACAATATCATTTTCCAGCCAAAATATTGCTCCAAGACTATCAAATGTATAACAGTCGTTGTTATCATCATAAAGAAACTTTTCTTCAATCAATAAATTAATTAGCTCTTGGCGAGATAACCCAATCAAATTAATGTCATCTAGATAAAGATTAGTCCATGTTTCAATAGATTCCAGCACCCCCATAGCATTGATACTAAACCAAACATGATGCTCATATAAAAAATGTAAGGCTCCTTCTTCGTAATCCGGTAAGCCTACAATTTCATGTGTATTCATAAACTCTATTGCATTGGTTAGTGCCTCTCCTAACTGCCACTCATTAATTTTTGTATTTGGAGTCCAATGGAAAATACTTGTCATTATCTATTTCCTTTCGGCTTCATCGAATGATTTTCTCCAGAGTTTTGATATTTATTACGCCAATGATCTATTTGTCTTTGAATTTCAGCCTTTTCTTTCTTTGTTGCGCCATTTGCTTTTGCCTGAGCCATTTGAGCTTGCGCAGCATCTAACTTCACTTTAGCCGCTTCTCGTGCAGCTTCACTGGCATGCTGTGCATTTTTCCCACCGCCAGTGGTTCGAATCGCGGATGCATTTTTTCCTCGCGAGGTTGCCATAACGATAACATTAGCGATCGCTCTTCTTGTAAAGCCAGAATACTCCTCGCGTGACTCTTTAATGTACTCATCTGCAATTTGATAAACTTGTTGATCATTCAGATTTGGATAAACAGACCTAACTTGATTCACAACTGCAGGATAATACATTGAATCCTCAAACAACTTATCCCATCTTTCTATATCACCACAATCACCAAAAGCGGCACACTGAAGCTTTGCCTTTCCTATAAGAGCATCCTGTTGTTTACTCTTCCAATCTGCCTTTTGCTCCTGCCAACCCTCACAAAATATACTTCCATCGCAAGCCTTCTTTGCTTTCTCAAGGTTTAATTTTTGCTGAATAGTAAGGATATTATCCTCCACCGCACTACTCGCGAGCTGAGAACTCGAAACCACATCTGTCCCAGTCCCACCAGCACCCGCAGTCAACCCAGCGGCTCCGAGTGAGACGATATTACTGACGGTTTGTTTTTGTTCGGCGGTGAGTTTACTCGCTATCACATTCCCATTTTCATCTTTCTCGATGCCTGCGGTGTTGCCAAACAACCAATTCGCTACTTTCGGCGCAAGCAGTTCTGCGCCACCCGCGCTCAATCCAGCTGTGAGTGCATCATTGCCACCCGCTGCGGCAACGGCAGCGGCCAATACGGTATGCGCCACGATATGTGCTGTGGAGCCTTCAGCTTTTTGGTCTTTGAAGTACTGCCCCACAGCATACTGAAGTGCTGGTGCAGCCGCATTGGCAATTGTACCCGCTGCGCCGGTAGAAGTCGGCCCCGACAAACCGCCTGCGATCATATCGACCAGCACACCGCCTTGTTGCCAGTTTTCAATCGCGGCATTGGCATCGGCTAATTTCTGCGCTGCGGCTTGATCATTTGGATTCAATTTCAATGCAGCTTCGGCTTCTTTGACAGCCTGCTGTTGTTTGTCCACCTGCTTGTTGATCTCGGCCTTCACGCCTTGGCGCGTGGTATCAAACTGCTGAGTAACCGCCACTTGCAGGCCAATTTCCTTCTGCACCGCGTCTTTATCAAAGTTATTCGCAATCGCACCGCTGTTGGCCTGTACCGTGTCGGTGGTGGTATCGGTCTTAACCTGTGCTTTGATCTGTTCAACACTGATGCCGGTGGCATTCTGACCTGCTGCATCCGTGATGGCGATGTTCGATGTGTTGATGCCGCTGGTGGTGGTACTGCGGTCGTGTCCGCTGTCTGAGCCGTAGCCGATGGATTTAGTCACGGTGGTGCCGGCTTTGCCTTGCTGATTATCGGCCACAACGCCGTTGGTGTTCGCGCCCTGAGCCGCCCATTTGCCCTGTTCTCCTTTACCATTGACCCCAAATCCACCGCCCATGCCAAACCCGCTGGCGCTGTAGTCGGCGTGGTTTTGAATATCGCTGGCGCTGAGTGTGCCGGTGGTAAAACTGTTGCGTCCTGCATCCTCAGCGGCCTGTGTGCTGGTGATGATGCCGCCTTTGAGGTCAGTGTGTTTCTTGACGTTGACGTTATACCCGCCGTCACCAGCGAGAATGCCGGATTGCTCGTTGACACTGGCGTAGTCGGCATTGGTTTTGTTTTGGCTGTAGTTGCCGCTGGCGGAGAAGCCGTAGCCAACCGTGACCTGCGCACTGGCATCCATTTGTTTGCTGTCGTACTGATTCGTATCTTGGCGTGATTCGATGGTGAGGTTGTTGGTGTCCAGCTCAACCCGTTGCCCCAGTAGCTGCGCACCCGCCAATGTGGTATCGCCGCCGGCTTGAACCAGCGTTTGCCCGGTTTGGCTGCCCACATGGCTGTTCACTTGAGTGACGCTCGTGCCTTCACCCTTGCCTTTGCCGACATTACCGCCGGCGGTCACACCGAAGGCAAGACCGCCTTTGCCGTAGGAGATCGCCACACCCGCATTCCAGCCGCTGGATTTGTTGGCGCTGTGTTCCTCGCTGGTATTCTGTGCCGATTCGAGTATGACGTTGTTATCGGCAATCAGACGGGTGGCATCGGTACCACTGATGTTGCTGCCTTGAACATGGATGTTGCTGTCTGTGCCGGCGCCCGTGGCGATGATGTTGACTTCTTTGCCTGCCACATTGCTGGAAACCGCCTCGGTGCCTTTGGTATGAGTTTCCTGCTTGGATTGCGACGAGCCAACGGTGATGCTAACGCTGACATTGAGGTCTTTGGCACTTTGCACATTTTGTAAACCTTTGAGCGCATCGGCGGCTTTAACGGCGGTGTAGGCGGTATTGGCCGCTGCCATGGCGTTGACACGGTCGTTCTTGCTCTGTCCCACTGTCTTAGCGGTATCGGCCACCGCCATGACGGCATTGACCACCGGCACATTGACCGCGATGGTCAAACCGCTTTGTTTGGTCTGATGCACGGTATCGTTGGCGTAGGTGTTCTGCCCGGCAGTGATGTCCACGGATTTGGCAACGATGTTGACCGTATCACCGGCCACAAACTGCCCATCGACCGATTGCCCCGAAGTCACGCTGCTGCCGGTTTGCTGGTAGTGATTGCCGGCCACGATGTTGACTTTACCACTCAGACTACCGACCTGTGAGCCGGTCTGGGTGATGTTGGTGTTGTCGGTGTCGGTGGAGTCTTGTTTCTTGCCGATCATAAAACCTATGCCGCCAGTACCCATAAGGCCGGACTTCTTAACCTCTTTGAAGTTGCTGGTGGTTTTGCTGTTGCTGGCTGCGAGGATGTTGACATCATTGCCGGCATTGATTTGGGTCAAGTTGTCTGAGACGACATTTGAGCCCCAAATTAGTGTATTGTGTCCGGTAATTAACACAACTTGTTTACCTGTGAGGTCACTGCTTTGCGATGTGTCTGAGCTCCGGCTTTTGCAGGTTCCTAACTCCTCAAACGACAAAAGCCACAGCAATTTATTGCTGTGGCTTTCGGGAGTATAAAAAAAAGTGTTCAACTTAAAATTCCTAAAAATTTTTTAAAGAATTTAATAATCTTCCCCATGAGAAATTAAAAATTCTTTAAGCATCAGTCCATAACGTAATTGCTCTTTCGCACTGTTACGCAACTCCTCTGATAAATCACTATTCCTTGCCCTATTATCGAACGCCATATTTTCAGCTCGAACCAAATCAACTAATCTATTTACTCTATCACTGCGTTCATATAGACACAATGGCTCTTTAAATTCAGCTTTTCGTTCAACAACCAAAAAATAAATAAATGACAAAGTCGTTTCTGATATCGCCAAACACTGAAATTCACTTGCATCCCTTGCATTAATCAATGCATCAGCACCTAATAAAATTTTAGCTATATCTATACTTTGCATAATAGCAGCAAGATGCAAAGGTGGTTTAGCAGCAAGTCCATCATATTTTCCAGGGTGATGATCGTATAAATTAACATCGGCGCCATGCTCAATTAAACTCTTTACATACCGAGTGTCATGCTCACCACTATTATTCATTTTTCGATAAAGAATTGCAGCTTGTAAAGCCGTCTCATGCCCATGAGTTTCTTGCAAATTAGGATCAGCACCTTTATCCAACAACGCCACCATAGAATCATATTTATATCTTTTAACCGCTATTGTTAAGAGGGTTACACCATAGCGCGGTTCACGAAAATCAACAGAAATCTCTCCTTTATCAAGTATTTGATTGATTTTAGCAACATCACTCGCTTCAATTGCTTTGGCTAAACCCCAAGCCGGCGTTCCCCTAAATAGAAGAATATCATCACCTAAGAGCTTTTCATCTTTTTGATTGCATCCCGTTAGTAATAGCATTACAGCGAGAGAAAACAAATAATGAAGATATTTCATCATTTATTCTCCTCTAGTACATTGGGTTTAAATAACTGATCGCCCACACTATCAATCGAATGATTAAGAATAGAATGAACAGCATCATTAAAAGTTGAAGATGGGCTTACAGGCATCCTATCTGGTTTGCGCAAAACAGTCGTATTGGGCACAGACAAATTCAAAAGATTTTGACCGCTAGTAACAATCTCTCCTTGAATTGCATAATTACGAATAATTGGCTGTTGACCTGTATTTTGTCCTGAAAAATATTGAATACTGTTTGGATGCAACGCAGCTCCACTAAAACACGTCACATTACTACCTGTAGCAAGTCCATATGCTGAGCCAGTTCCACATCCCAATGAATGTCCAACGGCTTCTGTTCTGGATGCAGGAAGTTTCAAATCAATAACTCCTGAAACAGTTTGAGTGTACTGCTCAGGAATTTTGCCCAGTGTTTGATCGCGATCAACATAAAAATCAACAGCTCCATTTTTTGGTAAGCTTCCTGCTGTTGCCACTACATAATACATTTTCCCATCTGTTCCCAACCTTTGATATACGCGGTAATCTGCGCCTGTCTTCTGATCATGAAGGTCACTGTCAGGTTTAACAGACCACCCTCCAGAAACACCTTGTGATTGATCATTATAAGTATCTTTAGCTTGCTCTAATCGCTCTTTATCGGTTGGTTTTATTCCCAGAGTATAAGCATCATATGTATCCACAACAACATACTCATCTTTCGTTTCTGTTGTGGTGGTCTTTGTTACATGATCATATTTAACCCTTTGAATTTGTTTTTTTTGAACGATAGCAATTTTGTCATAACCTTTTTCCTTACCAACTATACTATTACTACTGAAAACCTTACCAGCTAGCGTAGTTAACATCTCATTATCCTCTACCGCACTGCTCGCCAACTGAGAAGCCTGTACAACATCGCCAACAGATCCACCAGCGCCCGCAGTCAACCCAGCGGCTCCGAGTGAGACGATATTACTGACGGTTTGTTTTTGTTCAGCAGTGAGTTTGCTGGCAATGACATTGCCGTGTTCATCCTTCTCAACCCCTGCCGTATTGCCATAAAGCCAATTCGCTACTTTTGGCGCTAAGGCTTCAGCACCGCCTGCACTCAAACCTGCTGTAAGTGCATCATTACCACCCGCTGCGGAAACTGCAGCGGCCAATACGGTATGTGCCAGAACATGAAGCGCAGAACCCTCCTCAGGTCGAGTGCCTGCCGTGCCCGTCATGAGTTTATCTAACTCATTCTTCGCTTGATTGTCCTTGAATATCTGACCAATCTGATACTGAACGGCTGGTGCAGCAGTCGCTGCCGCAATACCCAAGGCTGAACTGGTCGGAGCAGACAAACCACCCGCGATCATGTCGGTCAGCGTACCTGCGTTTTGCCAAGAATTGATTTTCTGCTCAATGGCGGCTTTTTCCTCTAAGGTTTTGGCGGCTTTCAATTCAGCTTGTAAACCATCAATGTGCTGGTTAATCTCCGCCTTCACCCCTTGGCGCGTGGTATCAAACTGCTGAGTGACCGCTACTTGCAGGCCAATCTCTTTCTGCACCGCGTCTTTATCAAAGTTGTTCGCAATCGCACCGCTATTGGCCTGTACTGTATCGGTGGTGGTAGCGGTTTTGACTTGGGCTTTGATCTGCTCAACGTTGGAGCTGGTGGCATTCTGCCCTGCGGCATCGGTGATGCTGATGTTCGATGTGTTGATACCGCTGGTGGTGATGCTGCGGTCGTATCCGCTGTCTGAACCATAGCCGATGGACTTGTTGACATTGCTCACCTGACCATTGCTACCGAAGTTTTGTAGTTTGCTGTCTTTGTCCTGCGTACCGCTGCCACCGACAGAGAAGCCACCACCGATACCAAACCCGCTGGCGCTGTAGTCGGCGTGATTTTGAATGTCGCTGGCGCTGAGTGTGCCGGTGGTAAAGCTATTCTTGCCTGCGTCCTCAGCCGCCTGCGTGCTGGTGATGATGCCGCCTTTGAGGTCAGTGTGTTTCTTGACGTTGACGTTATACCCGCCGTCACCAGCGAGAATGCCGGATTGCTCGTTGACACTGGCGTAGTCGGCATTGGTTTTGTTTTGGCTGTAGTTGCCGCTGGCGGAGAAGCCGTAGCCAACCGTGACCTGCGCACTGGCATCCATTTGTTTGCTGTCGTACTGATTCGTATCTTGGCGTGATTCGATGGTGAGGTTGTTGGTGTCCAGCTCAACCCGTTGCCCCAGTAGCTGCGCACCCGCCAATGTGGTATCGCCGCCGGCTTGAACCAGCGTTTGCCCGGTTTGGCTGCCCACATGGCTGTTCACTTGAGTGACGCTCGTGCCTTCACCCTTGCCTTTGCCGACATTACCGCCGGCGGTCACACCGAAGGCAAGACCGCCTTTGCCGTAGGAGATCGCCACACCCGCATTCCAGCCGCTGGATTTGTTGGCGCTGTGTTCCTCGCTGGTATTCTGTGCCGATTCGAGTATGACGTTGTTATCGGCAATCAGACGGGTGGCATCGGTACCACTGATGTTGCTGCCTTGAACATGGATGTTGCTGTCTGTGCCGGCGCCCGTGGCGATGATGTTGACTTCTTTGCCTGCCACATTGCTGGAAACCGCCTCGGTGCCTTTGGTATGAGTTTCCTGCTTGGATTGCGACGAGCCAACGGTGATGCTAACGCTGACATTGAGGTCTTTGGCACTTTGCACATTTTGTAAACCTTTGAGCGCATCGGCGGCTTTAACGGCGGTGTAGGCGGTATTGGCCGCTGCCATGGCGTTGACACGGTCGTTCTTGCTCTGTCCCACTGTCTTAGCGGTATCGGCCACCGCCATGACGGCATTGACCACCGGTACATTGACCGCGACGGTCAAGCCACTTTGTTTGATCTGATGTACGGTATCGTTGGCGTAGGTATTCTGTCCAGCGGTGATGTCCACGGATTTGGCAACAATATTGACCGCATCGCCGGCCACAAACTGCCCATCGACCGATTGACCGGAGGTGACACTGCTGCCGGTCTGCTGATAGTGATTACCAGCAACAATATTGACTTTACCGCTCAAACTACCCACTTGTGAGCCGGTTTGGGTCACATGGGTGTTGTCGGTGTCGGTGGATTGCTGCTTACTACCGATCATAAAACCGAAACCGCCCGTTCCGAGCAATCCCGACTGCTTACTGACGCTGAAGCCTTCGGCGGTTTGGGTGTTTTGAGCGGCGAGGATGTTGACATCATTGCCCGCGTTGATTTGGGTTAAATTGTCTGATACCACGTTTGAGCCGACGACGTTGGCATCATACCCCGCTTGAATCAATACCTGCTGACCGGTCACATTGCTACCGGTAGCGGTATTGGTCTGTGACTTTTGATGGGTCTGACTCATGGAGCTGGAGAGGAATCCGCTCTCTTTGTGATAGGAGTTGGACTCGTAGTTGAGCTGGTCTTGAGCGGCGAGGAGGTTGATGTCCTTGTCTGCCGAAAGTATCACTTTGCCTGTGTCGCTGTTGATATTGGCTGCGGTGGCGGTGATGCTGTCTTTGGCTTTGAGTTGGACATTGCCTGTGGTATTGATTTGTGTACCTACCTGATTAGTCGCTAGGTATTTGCTGTTATTGACATCACTGGCGACTAAATCTACACCGGATTGGGCTTGTACGGTGTTCAGGTTGATATTGCCACCTGCGCTGACGACGGTTTGGTTCTTGCTGTCGTTTTGAATGCTGGCGGCCGTTAGGTTGACGTCGCGTCCGGCTTTGACCGACAGGCTGGTCATGGCTTGATCGCTCGTTGTACTATCGCTGCCATTACCCACATACAGTCCGGCCACACGATCGACTTGCGTGAGCGTAGAACCCGATAGACCGGCGTGTGATTGAGCGGTGCTGGTGGTGCTGATGACATTAACATCGCGTCCAGTTTCAATGTTCATAGCGGTGTGTGCATTGACAGTACCGCCAATGTTGTTGAAGTCCAACTGAGCTTTGGTATCAATGAGGTTGCTTTGAATCAAGCCACTGTTGGTGATATTGTTGGCATCCATTTTAATCAGATGGCGTCCCAGTAAGGTACCACTGTTGTCCAGATTACCACTGAGTTTGAGATCCATGCTGTTGGCAGAAATCAAGGCGCCCTCACCGGTCACATCACCCGGTTTGACCGCAACATAGACTTTCGGTACGAGGGCTTGTACTGTGTTCCCGTTCGGCAAGGTCACGGTCTCTTCCACCAGCCAAACAATATCACTGGTCAGACGCGCCAATTGTTCCGGTGTCAAGGCAATGCCTGGGCGCAGGTTGTACTGTCCCGCGAAAGTTACACCGGCACTCATCAGAGCTTTGTATTGGTCGTCGTCGCTGTTGTGTCCCGTGAGGAAACGCCGCCCCGTCAACTGCGCCACTTGATCACGAATGAGTTTTTGTTCGTAGTAGCCGTCGCCCAGACGTTTATGCAAATTCGCGGGATCTAGATTAAGCGCGCTCAGCATATAGTCACTGGAGAGCCATTGACCATAGCTGGTAAAACGCGGGTCGGTCTGTACATAACTACCCGATGCATTCGGGTTGAGCGTGAACAGGCTGCTGTTTGGTACGGTGATGCTATCACTGGTAGTGTTGCGAATATTGACCCAGCCGGTTAGGCCTTGAGTCGTTTGACTATTGGCACTATCGGTACTGGCACTGCCTCCGGTAAATGAGTTATTGACCGTGGTGGTATTGTTGGCCGTTGGGGCAGAGCCGGTGATATAGCCACCTAAGTTCTCTTGTACCAAGTCATTGTGCAGTTTGACTTTATCATCCGTAAAGACGAGTTGACCATATTCCCCCGCTCCATTCCAGCCATAACGAATCCGATATGGGTCATATTCGATGTTGTCACCACTCCATGTACCTTTTAGCTCAATGCTCTTGGATCCATATACTTCCTGATTGCGAATGGCGCGGCCATCTGTATCCAGTTTGCCGCCCGCAATGATCTTGCTGTTGTCATTGAAGATATCACTGTTTTTGAAGGTCATCGCCCCACCGCTGCTGATCACGGCAGCTTGGCCTGGGTTGTCGATTTTGCTTTCCCGCGTTTTACGCTGATTGATGTAGATGCTGTGATAATCACGCAAAGCAGCATAGTGTCCACGATTAATATAATCGTTGTTATACGCTTTAAGTTTAGGAATGAGCCCAGTGTAGTCGCCAGCTTGTACTTTAAACAGTGCCCAAATCGGGTCTTCAATTTTATATGAAGAAGGATTTAAGCTATAAGTATGGCGTTGATACCCTTCACTGAATGGATATTGCTCACTCGGAGGAACATATTCCAAACGTGTAATATTATTGGGAGAGAAAATCCTATTGTCTATCCAATCACCACATTTATAACATCGCCCTAAGTCTTCCACTTTAAAAAGTTTTATTGCCAGCTGCGGATCAGGTGCAAAAACGAAACGAATATAGTGTTCTTGCGGAATATTCTCGATGGTCTCATGAGTGGAGTAGCTAAAGCCAATATTGCGGTTGTTGACCTGAGCGCTGGCAATGGTCATATTGCCTTGCGATTCAATGGTACTTCCAAGATTATCGACCACCTGAGCACTGCCACTGGTTTGGTAATTGGCATCCAGACTACCGCCTATATTTAAATCGCCTTCACTGTGAATCAGTCCGCCATTTTGGTTGATCAGGTGATTGCCTACCAAGTTTAAAGTGCCACTGCGCGTAGCAATCACGCCGATGTCGTGATTGTTGAGATCACCGGACATGGCCAACTGGTCGCCATAAATACGACCGCTATTGTCGGTACTACCCGAGCGGATGAGTGTGGTTTTACCGTCGATTAAGCCTTGATTGCTCAACGTTCCTGCTGTGGTGATCTGGGTGGTTTGTTTGCTGCTGATCTCCCCGCTGGATTGATTGGTCAGGTTGTTGACCGTCAGTTGTACGGCTTGTCCGTTGATTTTGCCTTGATTGGTGAAATTTTGGGCGGAGATGGTCGCCAATGCGCCAGCGCTGATCTGCGCAGAGCTGGTCATATTCGCTTGTGCGGTGAGGTTGAGATTTTCATTAGCGGATAGTTGCCCAGCTAAGTTAGCGGTTTGCGTGGTCAGATCCAGTTGGCCGGTACTGGTAATTCTGCCATCGGTGTTGTTCACGCTCGTAGCGTTGATCGTGTTTTGTTGTGCGCTTTCGATCAAACCACTTTGATTGTTCAAGTCGGCGGTATTAACAGTGACCGCATTGGCCGATACGGTGCCTTGTTGGTTATTGAGTACGCTCACGCGAAGGTCGGCAGTGTCGCCACTGAGCACCCCTTTGGCACTGTTGTCCAAAGAGGCCGCTTGAACCGTAACAGCGCCGGTTTCGCTCCAGATTTGCCCGCCTTGATTGCTGAGGTTCTGATTCAAGGTGAAGTGGGCTTGATCCTTTGCCCCTGCTTTGCCTTGGTTATTGTTCAGACTGTTGGCCGTGACGCTCAGGTTTTGTCCTTGCAGATTGCCTTGTACGCTGCTGATATCAGCGCTGTTGAGCGTAACGGCTTGATTGCTTTGAATTCGCCCACTGTTGTTGTTCAGATTGCCAGATTGCAGGCTGAGGTTCTGCAACGCCACCAGACCTTGTGTCTCGCTGTTGGTATTCTGATTTGTCAGGGTTTGCCCTTGGGTGTTGATGCCCAAAGTGGTACCGGCATAGATCAAACCAGAGGTATTGTCTAAGGCCTGACTGGTGATTTGCGCATCCTTTTGCGTGATGATGGAGCCGGAGATATTGTTGATGGCACCAGTGGTGATCTGAGTTTGCACCGCGCTGATGCGACCACTTTGGTTGTTCAGCTCGGATGAGTTGAGTTTTAGCTCATTGCCTGCGACGATCTGACCCGATTGGTTACTTAAAGCACCCGTTGGGCTACTGAGGGTGAGGTTTTGTCCAGAACCGATGATACCGCTGTCGTTGGTGATACCCTGTGCGGATAGGTTTAAGGCTTGGTTGGCTTTGATGGTACCGCTGGCATTGTCTACCACACCAGTACTGGTCAGATTGAGCGTGCTTTGGCTGGAGCTGATACTGCCCTTTTGACTGTTCTGTACACTGCCTGCCGTAATGTTCACCGCCTGATTCGCGCCGATTGTACCGGCTTGGTTGTTCAACAGGCCACTGCTGTTGAGCGTAAGGGTATCGATGGCCTGGATACTACCTTGAGTATTGTTGGTGGTTTTTTGGGTCAATTGAATGCTTTGTGCACTGATCTTGCCCGCTTGGTTATTCAAGCTATCGGTCGTGGAATTGAGTGTACCACTCAATGCTAACTGACCACTGCTGTTATCCAGTGTGCTGCCTTTGACCGTCAAATTGCGTAAATCCAGAGTGGCATGGTTCTCTAGACCGGTGGTACTGGTCAGGTCAATCCCGCCATTGGCAGTGATGCGTCCCGAATCGTTGTTCACCGCGCCGCTGATATTGATGACACCATCGGCCAACGCGACGGGTGCAGGTTGTACCACGGTACTGCTGCCGCCTCCGTTAGCGGTGCTTGGTGTGCTGCTACCTGTACCACTGCCGGTGTTACCGCTACTGCCGGTCCCTGTCCCTGTGCCGGTACCACTGCTCAGGGGTTCGTAGCCAATCAGGCCGTTATTGACGTTGCTCAGACTGCCGGAATTCAGCGCGAGTGCTTGTGTGCCGGTTTGTTGGATTTTACCGTTGGTGTTGTTGAGGCTATTGGCGTTCAACTCAATCCGCTGGCCGTTGATGGTGCCTTTGCTGTTGTTGATGTCGCTGGCATTGAGTTTGAGTTCACGACCGGCGGCCAAAGTGCCGCTGTTCATCGCTTGTCCGGTTTGTATCTGGGTGTTGCCTTGGCTGGAGATGGTGCCGCTGTTGTTGAGGCTTTGTGACTTGATTTGCGTAGCCGCTGCGCCGTTGCCATCGAGGTTGGCATTAATCGTACCGCTGTTGCTCAGTTGTCCGTTGACATCAACGGTGACATGGCCTGCACTGGCGGCGATTTGTCCGGCGTTGTTCACGCCAACACCTTGCTCGGTCCCAATCAGGGTGATCTTGCCAGCATACATGCCGCCTAGAGCACTGGTGTCTATGGCGAACTGAGGACTGTTGCCAGTTTGACTGCCGGGGGTTACAGCGTCATTGCTTGCATTGATGACGTTGATTCCGGTGGTGACTTTGAGTTGGTTGGCCCAGATACCTGCATTGATTTGTACGGAGCGAGCGAGGATGTCGGTGTAGTCACTGCCTTGGGTGTTGAGACCTTGGCCGTTGACGCTGATCTGCCCTTGGTTGACTTGGTAACCGCTCAGATTGCCATTGGCAAGGATGGGGTTGCCGGTACTGAGGGTGGTGCGTGAGGCGTTGAGGAAGGTGGCACCGTTGACTTGGATTCCGGCGGGATTGGCAATGATGACTTCGGCGCGGTTGCCTGCGATTTCTATGTTGCCGTTGAGCAAGCTGGGATTGCTGCTGTTGACTTGGTTGACGATCACGCGGGCTGTGCCGGTGGCGAGCCAGGGGTTGCCTTGAATCCAACCAGCGGTTTGGGTGTTGGCATTGGTTCGGCTGTTGTTGAGAATGGTGCCGTTGCTTTGCGTATCGAATTGTTTATATTGGTTCATCGACACGCCACCCGCTGTGGGGGTTTGGATATTGACCTGCGTCGCGCCACTGGCGGTGTTGAGAATGGTCGGCTGTTCGGTTTTTGGGGCATTCGGGTCGGCCACGATGGTACCAGCGTGCACTGGCAGGATTTGTGCCGTGCCCAGCGTGAGCATGAGCGCGAATACCAGCGGTTTGATCTGCGTAGTGGTAATGCCGTTGCTGTAGCCTGTGGTTTGCGAGCCTTTACCTTGGTTGCTGACGATTTCGGACACCACGTCCATTCGACCCAGGCGTTTGTTGAAGATGATTTTGTGTGCGTATTGGTTCATGATGTGTCCTGTTGGATTCAAGAAACAAGCAATGGTTGATTAGAATGCGTAGCTCAGATTAAAGCCGTAGGTGATCTTAGCGGTTTGGAAGCCTTGTGGCTTGCGCAGTGGTGTGCCGACAAAGGCATCATAGCTGAGATTACCGCCCAGTTTTACTTGTCCACGCAGACCTAGAGCTGTGCCGATCAGGGTTTGACCCAGCAGGTATTGGGCACTGGGGCCGGAGACGTGTCCGGCATCGAGTGCGAGGTAGATTTGATGGCTGGGTCGATAGCTGAGGCTGAGTTCGTTGCGGCTGTACCAGCCGCGTTCTGCCGATAGACTCATATTGCCATCAAAGCCGCGTACGGTGCTGCGCCCACCAATGGCGAGTTTGTCTTGTGGCGTCAGTGGGGTTTTGTTCCACTGCGCGTGGTTGTTGCTGGTGAAGCTGATCGGGGTTTGTTTGATCTGCCACGGTACGGTGATATTGAGGTCAGCGGTGATGAGTTTCATGCGACCGGTGCCTTCGCCAAAGGCTTCTTCCGGTGCACGCATGGCGTTGAATGCGCCGGTGCCGCGTTTGAAGGTGAGCGCGCCGTTGAGTTGAATCGTGCCGATGTTGTGTTTGTGGGTCAGTCCGATTTCGTAGCCGGCGGTTTTACGTCGCTGCACAGCAATCTCGGCGTCATCAATGTAGCTGTCGGAGTAGCGGTTCCAGCCTTTGAGGTAGACACCGGTTTTACTGGCGCTGTCTCGGTGCAGCACGCGGCTGAGTTTGAGGTCTTGGGTGCGGCTGGTGCCGCTGTAGGTGTAGGTTTGGTTGGCGCCAGCCACGGCTTGGTTGTAGTGGTAACGACTGGCGTTGAAGGCGAGTTCCCAATAGCCGTAGGGTATGCTGTAGTGCAGTGCCCAGTTGTTGGAGCCGCCATGCTGGTGGCCATTAATATTGCCTTGTTCGTCCGTGGTGCTGACTTTGTCGTAGCCGGTGAGGTCGCCGCCGTAGCTGAAGTAGAACAGGTCGTTGATGCGGAATGGGCTGTCCACCGAGAGTGTGGCGGTGCCTTGGTATTTACCGGTGGCTTTGCTGCCGCTGTCGTCAACGGCCATATTAAAGCGCAATGGCACCGTTTGTTGGCGCCATTGGATATTGAGATCGGATTGGTTGGGGGTGTCGGCCGGTGCTATTTGGATGTCGGCTTCGACCGTAGGGGCCCGTTTGATGTTTTCTAGGGCTTGTTCGATGTCGCGCAGGTTGAGGATGTCTCCTTGCTTCATCGGTAGTGCGTTGAATAGGATGGCGCGATCGGCATGGGTTTGTTGGATGTTGCTTGGATCGACGTTGATGTGACGGATGCGTCCGGGCACTACGGTGAGCGTGAGTGTGCCTTGGCTGAGGTCTTGTGGTTCGGCCAGGATGCGGCTGGTGGTGTAGCCACGGGCGACTAGGGCATTCTGGGCGGCTTTCATGAGGATGTTGATACCATTGGCGCCGAGCATGACGCCGGTTTGTGTGCCCTGCCCTTTGAGCTGGCGGTCGGTAATGAGGTAGGTTTGTTGGTCTTGGCTTTGGATGGCGTGCAAGCCAGTTTGTTTGAGACCCGATTGGAGTGCGAATTGGAAGCGTTCGGCTGAGTCACCGGTGAGTGTGATGTGTTGAATCAGGAAGGCGGGAGACTCAGTAATGGGTAGCGTTTGAACGGTTTCGCTCGATGGCGTTTGTAATTTCACGTCCGGCGCTTGAGGCTGTTGTTCTTGGATGGCCTTTTGGCGATCCTGTGCCTTTTGCAGTTGTTCTTGTTCGATGCTTTGGGCGGTTTGGGCTTGGGCCAAACCGGTATTCATAGACATGGCAATCAAACACATTACGATAGAGAAACGGTATACCTCTTTACGGGTGACTTTATTCATTGGGAATATCCACTGCATGATTGGTTTGTATGTTTAGGTTAGTGGATTCTAACAAGCTTTGGTTCGTTGAACAACAGATTTGCTCTTAAATTAGAAACAGATTTGTTTCACAGACCTCTGATGTTATTCAAATTAATGGTTTTAACTTTATCATTCGCAAGCGTTTGGCTGAGCAATGCTTCGCGCATCTGCGGCTCAGGATCTTCACGATCGGTCATGAAGTTCTCTGGAATAGTTACGCTGTTCGCTACAAGCACAAATACACGCCAGTCTTTGTGCAAGCGTCTGGAAATCATTTCTTTTGGAATTGGTATTTCAAGGTATTGATCCTGTTTGTAATCAAATTGATCTGTATCGCATACATAAGGATGACGGTGATCCCAGTAGAGATTCTTGCATCTATCTTCTATTCTATCTGTAGCTTGTAACCCCCTACTCCTTAGTGACAGGCTGAAATTCCGCCTGAAATCTTGTATTGCCTCGAATTAGCCAAGCTCTAATACCTTCTGGCCCCGAATTGCGTCCAACAATAATGGCAAAAGGCGAAGGAAGTTCATGTTTATTATCTTTGATTAACTGTCGAAAACTTTGCATATCCTGAGAAGATAAATCTGGAATATCTTCAGGATGCGTATGCCAATAACCAATTAATCTGAGATTTTTCTCATTGGCCTCTTTTGTTTCAATACGGCAACGCTGGTAATACCCCCTAAAAAAGCCAGCACCTAAAAGTAGAACCCTTTAAACTAACCCAAAGGAGTTTTACATGAAAGTATCCAAATTCAGCGACAGCCAAATCGCCAGCATTCTAAAACAAGCCGAGTCAGGCGTACCCGTACCCGCACTGTGTCGTGAGCATGGCATCAGCAGTGCCACCTTCTACAAATGGCGCAGCAAATACGCAGGCATGGACGCAAACCTCATGAGCCGCCTCAAAGCCTTAGAAGCCGAGAACACGCGCCTGAAAAAACTCTATGCCGAATCCCAGCTGCACACCGACATCCTCAAGGAGTGCCTTGCAAAAAAGTAAGCGCGTCATCTCGTAAAGAGATGGCGCAACAACTGCACAACGATAAAAACATCAGCATCCGTGCGTCCTGCGAACTCATGAGTATCTCAGAAAAACGCTTTCGCCACATCCCAACGCGCGCGCAAGCCAACGCCATGATAGCCGCTAAACTGATCGAGTTGACCACCACCAAAGGACAAAACACATGGGGCTTTCGATTATGCTACCTGCACATCCGCAACGTCTTGGGCTGGAAATACAACCACAAACGCATCTACCGCATTTACTGCAAACTCGGGCTCAACTTGCGCCTGATTCCCAACAAACGCCTTGACCGAGAAACACCGCAACCACTCGAAGTGCCCGACGCAATGGATGTGACGTGGTCAATCGACTTCACCCACGACAACCTCGAGGATGGGCGCAGCATCCGCTCATGCAACGTCATTGACGACCACAACCGAGAAGGGTTGTTGGCAGAAATCAACTTCTCAATCCCCGCAACCACGCTGACGCGCTATCTCGACCAACTCATTGAATGGCGTGGTAAACCTCAAGCGATACGCTCGGACAACGGCCCTGAATTCATCAGCCACCACTACCAACAATGGGCGCAAAAGCACGACATTAAACTGCTCTACATCCAACCTGGAAACCCACAGCAGAACGCCTACATTGAACGCTTTAACCGAACCATGCGCTATGAATTGCTCAATCAGACATTATTTGAGTCACTCGAACACGCTCAAATCGAGGCGACACAGTGGCTGTGGTGTTACAATAACAACCGTCCTCATATGTCGCTCGGTGGATTCACTCCAGCGCAAACGCGTATGATGGCTTTAACAAACTCACGCGTCCTGCACTAAACGCAGGACTTGTGTTGATTCTACTTTTAGATGCCGCCCTTTTAGGGGGTATTACCCGCTCATGATCGAAATCTAGAGAGCATCTTGTCGATTTGTCTTTTGAATTGGGTGGGGTTGCTAGACACAATACAACACCATCCCGATGATTATTATGTACGAACAATAAACCGCCACGTTCATGTTTTTTACCAAACTGCCTGTTTCTATTAAACAGGTCATAAACCGATTTTGAAACCAATAGTCTGACCCCAATCTCTCTGAAGAACCACTGCCAAGCATATGGAGAATCACTATCCTCCAGTGGGCTGAGGTGCAGGCCATGTGTAACTAAACTCACATCCATCCATACCTTCTGGGAGAGCCGGTCCTTTATACGTGCCACCATATTCTTCAATTTTTTTTGTACTCCCAACAAGTGCATGCCATTCTGGATTTTCTATAGGTTGAATAAGTTGGTTCAATGCATGTTGCACAGTTTGCACTGCAATTTTTGATAATGCAACTGGCCCTCCAGGGATATACCCACCTCCACAGGCTGGCAGGGCCATCACTCCACCTTCAGGCCACTCTGACATTGCTTTAACAAATATTCCTCTTTCAAAAAGGTATCGGGCATCATGATTCCCTCCTGAGGGAGCACACAAAATATGACCAACGATTCCATGTGGCTCACTCCATCCCTGAATTAACGCCCAATCTGCACCTTTCGACTTCAAGTTCCATAAATAATCTTCTGAGTTCCAGTTTGCAGTGGTGACAATAACTAAGTCTGCCTCTAATAACGCTTTAGTGTGATTCTTATTCTCTGATTGAATTCTACTCGTACTGTAATCAACTTCAACCGTGGGTACATCCCGGCTGATTCTTTCGGCCAGAGCTTTAGCTTTGTATGCGCCTAACTCAGGAACGCCCAGAGCATGACGCCCTATGTTTACATCTTCAAATCTGTCGTGATCAATCACATAGAGATTACCTACTCCTGATCTTGCAAGCAGCACAGCTATTTCGCCACCTAGGCTACCGGCACCAACTAATACAACCTTTTTATTTGCCAGACCTTTCGCAGCAGGGCCTGCCCGTTGATGTATGATCTCTGCATCTAATACATCAATGTTTGAGAATCTGACATTAAGATTCCGTTTAGTCGGGAAAAATTTTCGTCTGGTTGTTCTCCTACCATAGAGTGTAGCGTGTTTTTTCTTTATATCAATGATTTTTTCAGTAAACACAAATCCCTGTAAAGAAATTTCAGCAGTTGGCAACGAAAGAATTAACCATCTAAGTGGGAGACCAGAGGTCTCCTCAAACCATCGGTTAAGTGTATAAAACACGTCTGGAGTCACATGGCCTTCTATCCAACCAAGCAAGTTATCTTTTTTAATAATATTTGAAGGTGTTGAGTCCAGCTTAAGAAAAAAAGCAGGCTTTGCCGTTGCTCTCTGTTTTGATGTCGTATGCTTGTATCTTCTTTCAAATCGAGAAATAGACTCATAGGTTTCACCACCGATGTATCGCCTACTATTCAATGGATTGTTAGTATTCTCACTAACTACGAATATCGGGCCAGTTTCTACTGGCAACTTGACCAGTGTAAATCTGCTTGGCGACTTACCCAACTGATAAAGCCAATATGATCTGATTTCACGCGAGAATTCTTTTTCTCTCATCACTGGATCTGAATCCTTCAGTGAAAAATTTATAAGCTTGATTAGTTGATTCATTGCAACAGAGACGGCTTCTTCCGGCGAGGTAGTCGCTGGCTCTTGGTTGGCCGCAAATAAGCAAACTCCATAGATCATTACATGAGGCCAAATTTGAAATGCGGATGGAGTGATATCGAATTCCGGCAATTCATATGGAAATCCAACAGGGAAACTAATCCGTAATGTTCGTCTGACATCTTTATAGTCTGGAGGAAGCAGATAATTAAAAGCAGCTGTTTCCCCAAATTTCTTTTTGACTGGTGTCAGTTGATAAGCAGAGTCACCTAAAAAACGCTTTAACTCGGCGATTCCGCGCTCCAACTCCTGACTCATATGACTGAATTATCCTAAACGGCCAGAATGCTGAACTGACTGAGGCTTACTGGAGGCAACAGATTGTCCACTCATCGTTGCAAGCGCAACTGTCGCACCAGTTTTACCTAATTCACGACCAGGTAAATTCCAGTTTAGTGGAAGGTGACGGAGCGTCTTATCAACAGTGGATGAACCAATACTGAATGCTTCATTCAACGCAACTTGGAAGGAAGCATTTGAAGAAAACTCCTCCAAACCAAGGGAAAACGCTGTCACTGCATCTGAATACCAATCATCAAATGCCTCACGGTAACTATCTCCGTCTTCTCTGTTCCATTTTTCAGCAAAATTTTCTTCGCTATTGACTGGATTAAGCACTTCCCAGTGACCAGCTGAACCTTTAATGAAATCTGGCATGGTTTTAATTATTGCCTGCATGACTTCGAATGGACTGTGAATGACAATATATGTTGGATTGTTCACTAGCTTTTCATAGGCAAGCCCTGCCAAGGTCGTTAATACAGCAGAAATCGGACGAAAATCTTTTCTAGTTGGATTCTTTTGCGCCCAGACGTCACGATTGCGTTTAATCAGTTTGATCAATGCTCTTAATACATTCGAGTCAACGTATTCGTCATA
The DNA here is from genome assembly GCF_055380425.1 of Puribacter membranae. Lineage (NCBI taxonomy): Bacteria > Pseudomonadati > Pseudomonadota > Betaproteobacteria > Burkholderiales > Burkholderiaceae > Puribacter > Puribacter membranae. The sequence goes on along the minus strand of NZ_AP040167.1, from coordinate 573,853 downwards.
TTCTGGCATGTTTTCCACTGTTGTCTTGGCGACTACTTCAGCACTTTCACGAAAGCTCTCCATTGCCATCACTGGTAATGTTTTCTCTGAAATATTGTTGAGCCAATCACTATATTCAATCGGGCTACTTGCTTTCCAGCCTTGCTGCGGTCAGGGACTTCCAATGCACCCTGACCGCATTCTGCTGTGTTACCCCGTAAGTTTCTCGCTGGTGTGATATCAATGTGGAAGCCAGGATTTTCATCCGCATACTTGATGCGAATGCCTCGACGTAACTCTTCAATATCCGCCGTTACCCGCTTGCCATCTTGAAATCTCTGCTGAATGGCTTGGAGCACGTAGTCTGTAGTTGTAGTCGAAGCATTTTCCAGCCAAACTACAGCATCTGCATCAACTGTGCCTAAATCACCTGTTACACCTTGCAGTGGTTTAATCGCGGTTTTAAGCCTGATTGATCCTTGGGGAAAAATGTGTGCACTTTTTAAAACAGGATCATCTGCTCCATTCAAAATACCTTCCAAGGTGGCATACCTTGCATTGATGGTTTCATATAGTGAGGGTGTAATAGAAATATCGAAAGCAGCCTGAAACAAAACAGCTTCCCAACTTTTCTTACGTGAGTCAGAATAAAAATGGTCGTTCATAATTTATAGTTCTAATTAATTGAGATATGTATGAAAACTAAAACCGCCTCCTGCTGAATCGCGATCGTAAATTGCATACTTATGACGGTGATTCGTGGAGAGGAGACTGCCGAACTTAATTGCCAATGCAGCCGGAATGGCAGGAAAAACATGTATTGGCTGTGCACTTGCAGCCTCTAACTGACTCAGTGCTATTTGCAGTTGAAGACCGAATTGTTCAATGAAAGCTGCATTTCGTATAGCGTGGTAATTGGGAGTTGGAATTCTAAATGTGGCGATTTCGCAGCCAGGCAAGGCTGCTAAAACATCACGCTCAGGTATGTCTGCAGAGATTGATAAAACGAGTGCGTTAACTCGGTCTTTTGTGCCTGAAAATGTGAATGTGAAATCGGGCGCAACTACAGTTTTATCTGGCCATTTCAGTCTGGTGTTTCTATCGTTGGAGTAAATTTCATGCCGAACTCTGTCACCAAACTCCTGACCACAAATCATCAAACTGGGTATGTCCGCCAAGCCAACGATACCAATCACAGGCTTGTCTCCAGCTTCACTTTGATAGTGAGTTACCTCACGTTGATAAGTCTCTTTGAACTTAATCCTTACATTTTCATAGTACCTTTCATCACGGCCATAGTGATCAATTATAGGTAGTAAAATTTTGATGGGCTTATTTAGTAGCCGGTATTGATCACGCCACATTGCAGCTTGCAATTCACTTGGATCAATGTTGTTATTGGTTTGAAAATGGTGACCTAAGATAATGACCCCAGCAGCTATATTGTATTTTTTAACATTCGCTGCAAACTCTATTCCCTCTATAAATGCTAGGTGTGCATCTGTGAGATCTCCAACAGGATAGCCATCAGGTGTTTTATCGATTGTGTTGTGGCAAGTTGAGCAGAGCAACATCAGATTGTCAGGATTGTTAGTCAATTCTTTTGACATATCTGCTGTCTGGTTAGCATCCGATCTTGGACCTTGATGGCTTGCAGGAACCACATGAGCAACTTCACCCAACTTGGCAGGCGAGAGAGTCTTCAAATCATGCGTTAAATCAAGACTACACAATTCGCAGTGACCAGCTGCCCGGCTCCAAACATAATTTTTGACCTTAGGGTCGGTATCAAATCGATTTTCTGCCACAGCTACTCCTCTACGAGGCTATTTACTTGCTTCATTTTTTTACATTGTTTAACTCTTCCAAAGCTTATATTTGTGTCAATTTCACAAATTCAAGAGCATCCGATTAATGTTTTCAAAATTTTTACAAAGGTTCTAAGACAAATTATTACAAATTTAATTTATGATCGCATCGTCAAATTAACTCTTGAAGTCTGAGAAAACCGCACCTTCATGCTATTCCTCATGAACTCAAAGGATTTTTTGTTGCAGAACACCACAAATCGAGACTTTAATTAAATAAGATTCGATAGCGTTTATTACGACTTATTTAGACAGTGTCTATTTCTCCAAATTCACTATTGACAACATACCCAAATTGGGTTTTAATATTCCCATTATGGGTATTCAAGCAGATGCACTCTTCTCTAAAACACAACAACATGTGTTGGCCTTGTTATTTGGCCAACCAGAGAAGGCTTTTTATCTCAAAGAAATCATTGATTGGGCCAAGTCCGGTACCGGCACAGTTCAACGTGAGTTATCCAAGCTGGAACAGGCTGATTTGCTTCGCTCTTGGAAAGTAGGTCATCAACGGTTTTATCAGGCCAATGAGACCTCTCCTATCTTTTCTGAGTTGTGTGGTATTGTGAATAAGACCTTTGGTCTGGTCGGAGTGTTACAGAAGGCTTTGAATCCTATTCATGCCAACATCTGTTTGGCTTTTGTGTATGGCTCCATAGCCAAGGGTTCTGAGCGAGCCAATAGTGATATCGATTTATTGGTTGTGGGTGATGTATCGCATCAAGTGTTGTTGGAATTATTAAGAGCTGTGGAAACGGAACTTGGACGCACGATCAATCCGACCTTGTATACTGAAGCAGAGTTTCGATCTCGCATTGAAGCAGGTAAATCCTTTATTATTCGGGTGTTAGCGCAACCTAAGTGGTTTGTGATAGGTTCTGAGGAGAATTTAAATGACTTTGGATCAGCTCAATAACTTGGTCCGGATCGGCCAACTCAAGCTTGAGCCTCGCGATCAGCACGAGTGTGCAGGTTTACTGCGCTCAGCTATTATTCGGATTCGTGATACGAAACAAGCCGTCCTGTCTGTCGAGAGTCGGTTTGATTTGGCTTACAACGCGGCGCACTCGGCAGCTCTTTGCGCCCTACGCTATTCCGGCTATCGCAGTGAGAATCGCTATATTGTGTTTCAAAGCTTGGAACATACGCTCGGATTTGAGCCTGCACAATGGTTGCTCTTTGACTTAGCCCACAAGAAACGAAACTTATCGGAATATGAAGGCGAATTGGACGTTACCGAGTCGTTTGTCCATGAGCTCATCGAGTCGGTTGAGCATTTGATTGCTCAGGTCATTGCCTTAGATGCCCAATGGATGCAAACGAGTTGATTCACCTTTCATACTCTTTAATTGATCAACATTCTGAGAAGATCTTATCTGGATCCTTGGTATTGATTTGATTTTTATTGCAATGAAATCATTATTTTTAACCAAGATTGCAATATTTCAATTTGGCGATTCACTTTAAATTTCTATTCTTCAGAGGAATCGATTTTAAGGCCAGGGAAATATTTTTGTAGATACTCGACTTTTTCTTTGGTTTTGAGTTTCAGTTCATTGATTTCTTCTTGACTAAGCATAGTGCTACTGGATAAGTTCCACTTCTCCCCTACTGTTTCAGCTGAATCAGAAGATGGTTCAATGGCGTTCTGGGTGAGTTGTTCTGAGGTCATATGAGTTCCTTCTTTTGTATGATTGAAAGTCTGAGATACTATTCACAGCTTCATTTCTGAAGTTTTTCTAAACGAATTGATTGCCGTACCTGCTGATCAAGTCAGAGTTTAGACCAATTCAAAACAGCATAATCTCTGTTGTCAAATATTTTTCGCATAAAACTCAAGGCTTGTTGCACATAACCCACGATTCAGCGTTATGTTAAATTTTAAAATTGATATTTACTACTTAGAATGTAAAACTCAGAATATTTTAATATTTAAAAACCACAGCGCAAGATTGATAGGAAATCACGGTTTTGACTATATTGTTCACGATAATTTGGGATTGTTAGATTTTTTAGACGAACGTTTATAGCTGGCTTAGAATGCTCACTATCAACCAGAAGCCGCGCCAGCCTTGATCTTATTGTTATTTTTAGGATTGCTCTGATTATAAGAACAAATTTGTTCTTGACTTAGAAACAATTCTGGTTTAACTTAGATAGTGTGGGGCGTACCCCCCTTCTCTTTCCAGTTTTTTCTCAAATATCTCGCAATTTCTCAACAAAAATAATTACTGAAAATTGCAACGATCGGTAGATTCGAGAATTGTGCATAAGATAACTTATACGAAATTGGTGTGTGGCGGCTAAATAGAAATGTCCGATTCTAGCTATATTCTCTTTGCAGCTTTGTTAACATCCTCATCACTTACTTTATTTGACTTAATATAAACATCAGCATCTTTCTTAAACTGTAGCTGTTGCTTCTTTATATAAGCATCCCACTGAAGCTCATTGTAGCTTTTACCATTAACTGTGTATGTCCCATTGTTTTCAATCTCCATCTTACTCGCCAATTGCCCAGCAGCGGAATCCATATTCATGCCCGTCGCGGCACCGGTGATGATAGTTTGAATGAGATTGGAGTATGCCAGCTTCTGCGCCTCGGTCATATCTTTGGTATTAACCCCAATAAGCAGATTGTTCAAGGCCACAGTCGCCACCGCAGCACCGGCGGCTGTTTTACAGCTTGCACCCGTTGCCGCCGCACCGCCACAGCTGGCCATTGCGTGCAGTGCGCCGCGTACCAACTCACTGAGTACATTGCTCTTGCGTTCACCGTCACCGGATCGACGGTGAAGAAACTATCGGCCACCCGTTTGATTTCTGTCGCGGTGTATTGTCGCGCCACATTGATCGCGGCATTTTGCAGGAACTCGGCGCCTCTCTTTGGCGGCGCCCTCTGTACATCAAGAGCCTCTCTAGCTAGTCAATTAAAACTGGATAGGCCACCTCTAATTATCACAATATAAGCAACTAAAAGAACCAATCCTTCCCAGATAAAAAAATCAAGCAAATAGAATTTCAATCGGCTTTCACTCATAGGTACAGTATGACTTATCACACCACAAAAATATTCCCTCGTCTTGTCATAATAACGACTTATAACCATATAAATTGATATGCTATTCACTACTAGCAATAACAGAAAAAGTTTATGAAATCCACTGAGCCACGCTAGTGTCAGATTGATTCCAAAAACGAAAAATAATGTAATATTTTTTTTAAGCAGGTTACTCATCATCCCCCCTTTATTTTCAATAGAGTCCGTCTTGTTTCATCGTATAAACTCCTTGAATTCCTTTTGAAATAACATACTTAACCGCTTCTATAGCCTGTTCTTTTTGCTCTTTGGGTAAAGCTTTAAACCCAGGGTGCTTGCTTTCAAGAGCTCGTCCAATAATCTCTGCTCCGGCAAAGCTAACTAATGTTTTAGGGTCGTTTTGAGTTAATAAATCATATCCTATCTCAGAAACATCGAGAATCAACGTTCCAAAACGAGCGGGCTTATACACTATACCAACGAGGCTAACACCTTCTTTGAATACAGTATATGAGATATCCTTCCAATCCCCCTCTTTCATACCAAACGCATTATTCTCAATCTCCATCTTACTCGCCAACTGCCCAGCAGCGGAATCCATATTCATGCCGGTTGCCGCACCGGTGATGATGGTTTGAATGAGGTTGGAGTATGCCAGCTTCTGCGCCTCGGTCATGTCTTTAGTATTGACCCCAATCAATAGATTATTCAGCGCTACGGTCGCCACAGCCGCACCGGCGGCAGTCTTACAGCTTGCACCCGTTGCCGCCGCACCGCCACAGCTGGCCATCGCGTGCAGTGCGCCGCGTACCAACTCACTGAGTACATTGCTCTTGCGTTCACCCGTCACTGGATCGACGGTGAAGAAACTATCGGCCACCCGTTTGATTTCTGTCGCGGTGTATTGTCGCGCCACATTGATCGCTGCATTTTGCAGGAACTCGGCACCGCTACCGGTGACATTGCCATTGGCCGCTCCGGCCACGGCGGTGAGCAGAATGGTACCGAACCCACCATTGCCCCAAGCCTTTTGTAGTCCTATGTATTTGTCAAACGCTTCACCCGTGGCTTGGCCGTAGCCGACGTCGTTCGGATCGAGTTTGGCCGCTTGTGCCACGGTGAGTGGTTTGCCGTCTTTGCCCAGCACTGGATTACCTGCGGCATCGACCGCCAGTGCTTTACCCGCATTGTCAATATCGCGGGCTTTGATGGTGCGAAACTCGGAGAGGTTTTGGCCTAAGGTGGTGGCAATCGCAAAGCCGGTGTTGACCTTCTTCTCATCAAATATCTGTTTGAGGGCGGCAGTGTCCAAGCCGTCATCGGCTCGGTCGAGTGTGCCTGTGCCATTAATCACCGGTGCTGCTCCAGCGGCATTACTGATAGTGCCATTGATCGTGCTGTGCGTGGTGCTGTCTGCATCTCCTTTAGCGGTCATGGCAATCGGCGCCGATGGGGTAATACCGTAGAAGCCTTGGCTGGTGTCGGTGTTAAAGCCAATTGAGGCACTGACCGCATTGGCACGATAGGCCGCTGAGTTGTTCAGATTCGCTTCCAAGTTCAGTGTCTGCGTGTGCAATATGTTCTTTGCCCAATCTCCCGAAGTCGAGGTGATCTTCGCGCTCTTGATATTGGTCGCACCTTTGACATTGATATCAAATCCATCTTTACCCGCATAGATACCGGCCTGCTCAATCACTGAAGTATAGCGAGACATCATGGTGGTTTTGCCGGCATTCACATTCACCCCAAACCCGGTACCGCCCAAGGGGGCTTGCAGGCTCACACCGTAGTTCTTCTTGGTAGAGTCAAAGGTGTAGCTGTCTTGCAAACTACGGATGCTCAGGCTTCGCCCTACATCGGCGTAAACCTTCTTGCCAAATACTTGACTGCCAATGATGTTGGTGTCGTTACCGCTGATCAACTGGGTTTGACTGTTCTTATCACCTATGATGGCTTCATTGTTCATCAGCTCCTCGGTGCTTTTGTGGGCTTTGCCGCCCGAAGCCGCTACATTCAAACTGAATCCGGTAATGCTGGCTGATGCACCAATGCTGGCATCAGCGGTACTTTCAGTGGTAAGTACTTTAGCACCACTGCGTCCGGCAATCAGTTGAATGTCGTCATCGGCCTTGAGTATGGTTTGCTGTACGCCTGCGACGGTGGAGCCTTGAACAAAGATATCCGAGCCGGTATTACTGGCAATGGTATCCAATGTAGTGGATTTACCCAAACCGGTTGCGGTCAAGTTGACTGCACCACCGGCGGTGACTTGTGAACCGTTACTGGTACTGGTTTGGCTAACCGTCTCGTTAAATTGCTTTTGTACACCGAGGCTCAAAGAGACCGAACCCAACTGACCTGCGGCTTCGCCAAAGCTTTTAGCATTACCGACGGCATTGTATAAATCGGTGAGATTGCGATAGGCATTGTACGCTGCCAATGCGCCCGAAACGGTCAGTGCTGCGACTTGGGTGGTGCCACTGGCGTCTTTGGACTGATCATAGATGGTTTTACCCATATTGGCCGCAGATAAAATTGGCGACTGTACTTGTATTTGCAGACCCGTGAATTTGTATTTGTTGATAAAGGTTTTTTTGGCAGTTTCGTTCAGATCTTGGATCCGAATATTGCGAGCGGTAATGTCCACATCACCCGAGAGTGCATCAATCGTTCCTTTACTAACCGTCATCCCGCCCTGTTTGGCGGAGATGCTGACATCGCCCAAACTGCTCACTGTGGTACCGGTATATCCAAACTTGTCTCCTACAATGGCTTGTGAGGTCTTGGTTTGTCCAAATTTAATAAAATTCGTCCATGACCAGTCAAAGTCCAGTTTGGTTTGCTTGTATTTATCGCTGTCGTGATAATTGTCTGCACTCGCCGCCAAATTGATGTTCCCTGTGACCGTGCTTAAATCCACGCGGTTTTGCGCGAACAAGGTGCTACCTTTGGTGGTGATGCCTTTGCTGGCAAATACATTGACGTTGTTACCGATCAGCTGTGTACCCAAACTGGTGTCGCCGTGGGTCACTGTCAGGGTTTGGTCTGTTGCAGTCGTAACCGTGCTACCCTGTATTAGTTAAGACTTAATCTGACGTTTTGTTTATCATATAGGAAACAAAGGAGTCAGAAATGAACACTCAATCAAGTCACAAGATTATCAAAAATAAATTAGGTTTGCTCAATTTAGCCCAAACTTTGGGCAGTGTCTCAAAAGCCTGCAAGACGATGGGATTTAGTCGAGACAGTTACTATCGGTTTAGAGATTTGTATGAGCGCGGAGGTGAGGCGGCGTTACAAGAAATCAGTCGCCGTAAACCGATACTCAAGAACCGTATCGACCCGTCAATAGAAGAAGCGGTGGTCAACTTCGCCATAGACAAACCCGCGTATGGACAGCACCGAGTGAGCAATGAATTACGCAAAGTTGGCGTATTTGTTTCAGGTGGTGGCGTTCGTTCCATTTGGTTACGCCATGACTTAGAAACCTTCCAGAAGCGACTCAAAGCATTATCAGCCAAAATCGCACAAGACGGCATCATACTCACAGAAGACCAACTGTTTGCACTCGAACGTGCTCGCGAAGAGAAACAAGCGCATGGTGAAATCGAAACCGAACATCCAGGCTATTTGGGTTCGCAAGACACCTATTACGTCGGCACGATTAAAGGCGTGGGGCGGATTTATCAACAAACCTACATCGACACTTACTGCAAGCTGGCGATTGTCAAACTGTATCAACAAAAACACGCCATTACTTCGGCTGATTTGCTTAATGACCGTGTGATACCGTTCTATGAGGCGCACGACATACCGCTGTTACGCATCCTTACAGACCGAGGCAGTGAATACTGTGGCAACCGAGAAACGCATGAGTATCAGTTATATTTGGACTTAGAGGACATTGAGCACACGCGTACCAAGGTCAAGCATCCGCAAACCAATGGCATTTGTGAACGTTTCCACAAAACCATACAAAACGAATTCTACGCCACCGCATTTCGGCGTAAAATATACAACAGTTTGGAAGAGTTACAAGTCGACTTGGACGCATGGGTGCTGGATTACAACGAGCAACGAACCCACTCAGGGAAGCATTGCTTTGGTAAAACACCCATGCAAACTTTTTTAGATAGCAAACATATCGCTATCGAGAAACAACTGAATCGGACATTTCAGACAACCGAGTCAGTTTTAGCGACAGCCTAATAACTGTCTGTCAGGTCAAGTCGTGGCTACTACATTTATAGTCTAATCATCTGGAAAAGAAACATTAAACTTCAGTTTCTGCTTTGTAACGGTCACTTTTTTTCGGGTTTTGCGTTTCAGTTCATTGAGTTCTTCTGCACTAAGCATCGCGCGGTATCGTCAAATTAACTTTTTCAGTCTGAAAAATTCGTAAGTTCATGCAATATCTCATGCGCCCAACGGATTTTGGGCTATGGTTCGCCACATTGATAAGCAGAATTCGATGCGCTTTTGCTGTCGTTTTATGACTGTTCATTTGGAAATGATCGTAGAACTTGCTCATCGCACTCAGAAACCTTTGAGCTTGCGTAATGGATTGAAACCTCATCATTTTTCGATCTTCCGTTTAAATGCCAAGTAACTTGACGATGGCCATTAATTAATAATTCGAGTTCTCATCTAAACATTTTTTACGTGATCATAACTATTGACTCAAAAAGAAGTTTGTCATAACATACAAACATTAATCATTCGGAGGAGTTTTATAATGACTATTCAAACCATATCGAGTCGAGAATTTACGCGCGATATTGCAGCGGCGAAGCGCGCAGCCAATGATGGTCCGGTATTCATCACACATCGAGGTCAACCTGCCTATGCCTTGCTCAAAATTGATGACTACTATGGGATGACTGGACAACATCGCGACGTGAGCTTGTTGGCTCTTATGGACAATATTGCCTGCGAAGAAGGCATTGAGTTTGAACCGGCCAAATTGTCGATTCAGCTATCTGATGCTCAGTTGGGGTGATCCATGTACTTGTTAGATACAAACGTTCTATCAGAGTTGCGTCACGGAAAACCACAGCAGTCTACGGCGGTGCGTAATTGGGCTGCGACACAAAGCAGCGGCAAGCTGTTTATCTCGGCAATTACCTTGTTGGAGCTGGAAAAAGGTGTTCAGGCTTTGGAGCGTAAAACCCCGCCTCAAGGTTCGGCATTAAGAACTTGGCTTAATGGACTACGCCTAGCGTTTGCCGGTCGTATTCTGCCCTTCACTGAAAACACTGCACCGATTTGCGCGGCATTGCACTTACCTGATCCTCGCAGCGAGCGAGATGCCATGATTGCCGCTACAGCATTGGAGCATCGGTTTGTTGTCGTCACACGCAATATATCCGATTTTGCGCACACAGGTGTGCAGCTGATCAACCCATGGGAGTTTTCTACTTAACTTTTTGTTTGTTGAGTTGCTTGTATCGGGTTTCTCTATTTTAATTATTCTACTCTTCGGGTGAATGGACTTTAAGGCCAGGAAAATATTTTTGTAGATACTCGACTTTTTCTTTGGTTTTGCGTTTCAGTTCATTGATTTCTTCTGGGCTAAGCATAGTGCTACTGGATAAGTTACACTCCTCCCCTACTGTTTCAGCAGAATCAAAAGATGTTTCAATAGGCTGAGGGGTTAATTGTTCTGAGTTCATAAAAGTACCTTCTTTTGTATGATTGAAAGTTCTGAGATACTGTTCACAGCTTCATTTTTGAGGTTTTTTGTAACAGCCTGATCTCCGTACCTGTTGGTCAAATCAGAGTTTAGATCAATTCAAAACAGCATAACTTCTATTGTCAAATATTTTTCGCATAAAACTCAAGGCTTGTTGCACATAACCCACGATTATATATTATGTTAAATTTTAGAATTAATATTTACTACTCAAAATGAAAGACTCAGGATATTTTAATATTTAAAAAACCACAACTCAAGTTTGTTATGAAAATCACGGTTTTGACCATATTATTCACGATAATCTGAGATTGTTACATTTTGTAGACGAACTGTTATAGTTGGCTTAGAATACACACTACCAGACAGAAGCCATACCAGCCTTGATCTTATTGTTATTTTTAGGATTGATCCGATTATAAGAACAAATTTGTTCTTGACTTAGAAACAATTCTGGTTTACCTTAACAAGTGAGGGATGAGTTCCCCTCTTCTTCTTGAAAAATTCTTAAATCTCCCTGCAATTGTAAACAAAAATAATTACTGAAAATTGCACCGATAGGTAGATTCTTCAATTGTGCATAACACAACTTATACGAAATTGGTGTGTAGCGGCTAAATAGAAATGTCCGATTCTAGCTATATTCTCTTTGCAGCTTTGTTAACATGATCTGCCCTCGATTTGACGGACACCTATCAACGTAAAAAAAGAGGTGTCAAATGAAACGCAATCAATACGATGAAACGTTCAAATCAGAGGCAGTAAAGTTAGCTTTATCAGGCGAACTAAGTTACGCCGAAATTGCCCGAGATTTGGGGGTAAACTACGGGACTTTAACGAATTGGATTTATGCCACGATGAGCAACCCGAAGTCAGACAAGATAAGCAATACAACCCAACCAAACAAACCAAGTAAACAGGACTATCAAACGTTAGAGCGTCAACTCAAAGCAGCTCACAAAGAGTTGGACTTGCGTAAACGGGAGATTGATTTCCTAAAAAAAGCAAGCGCGTATTTTGCGAGCCTGAAACCGTGAAATACGCGTGCATTCAAGAACATCAGGGGCTAACCATCGCCCGCAAATGCGCCATCATGGGCGTTTCGCGCAGTGGATTTTACGATTGGCGCAATCGTGAGGTTTCAGTCCGTGAGGTGTCTAATATCCAATTAGACGAGCACATCATGCGCATTTACCGTGAGCACGAGGGGCGCTATGGTTATCGGCGCGTATGTGACGAATTGCGCGACCTTGGCGTGTCCGCATCGTTGGAACGTGTGCGTCGCAGAATGAAGCGCATTGGGATACGTGGCATTCAAAGCATCAAATTCAAATACACCACCAACAGCCGTCACAATCTCCCGATTGCACCAAACCTGTTGGAACAGAACTTTAAGGTAACTGCTCCAAATACCGCGTGGGTGGGCGATATAACTTATATTCGCGTGAAACAACAGTGGTTATATTTGGCTGTGATTTTAGACTTGCATTCACGCAAGGTGATTGGTTGGGCATTTGGCGTGCGTATCAATGCCAAATTGGTTTGTGATGCGCTCAAATCAGCGTTGCGCAGTCGGGGTTATCCAACGGGTGTCATTATACACACCGACCGTGGAAGCCAGTATTGCTCAAAGGATTATCAGAAATTGATTAAGGAGTACCAACTCAAATGCAGCATGAGTGGTAAAGGCAATTGCTACGACAATGCGGCGTGCGAAAGCTTCTTCCACACCCTAAAAGTCGAATTTGTGTATCAACATTCGTTCGGCTCAATTGAGCACGCACAGTCCATGATTTTTTGGTTTATCGAGGTTTATTACAATCGAAAGCGCAAGCATTCAACAATCGGCTATAAATCTCCTGTAAACTTCGAGTTGGCTTACATCAAATTAGCCGCTTAAACTGTCCGTGGAAACGAGGGCAGATCAACATCCTCATCACTTACTTTATTTGACTTAATATAAACATCAGCATCTTTCTTAAACTGTAGCTGTTGCTTCTTTATATAAGCATCTGTAACCTTCCCTATTTCAGTTACACTGTAAATTAGAGTTTGCGGTGTTGTTAACTGTATCCAAATACTCCCAAGGAGTCAAATTCCCCAGTGATTCATGAGGGCGTTCTTCGTTGTATTCACGAATCCAATCATCGGTCAGCTCACGTACCTGATTCAGACTTTTGAACACATACATGTTCAGCATCTCATCGCGATAGGTACGATTGAACCGTTCAACAAACGAATTCTGCGTGGGCTTTCCCGGTTGAATAAATTCCAAATGAATGCCGTGCGTCTCTGCCCAATCGGCTAATGCAGTGGAAATAAACTCTGGCCCGTTATCCATACGAATCTGTTGCGGATAGCCACGCCATGCAATGATGCGCTCCAGCACGCGGATGATTCTCGGTGCAGGCAGGCTCAGATCAATTTCAATTGCCAAGGCTTCGCGGTTAAAGTCATCAACCACATTGAAGGTGCGAAACCGCCGCCCACAGACAAGCGAATCACTCATGAAATCCATTGACCAACTTTGATTGATGACACTGGGAACAGAAAGTGTTTGTGGATTCCGGCTGGGAAGGCGCCTCTTACCGCGACGGCGCATATTCAGGTTTAATTGACAATACACCCGATGTACGCGTTTGTGATTCCAAGCATGGCCTTGCCGCCGGAGGATGTGCAGTAGTTTGCCAAAGCCATAGGCTGGATAGCGTTCTACTGCGGCTTGTATCCCTGCAATCACAGCATGGTCTTTGTTCATCATGGGGCGATAGCGATAGCTTGAGTCGCTGATGCCGATCAAACGACAGGCGCGGCGCAAACTGCTGTCATGCTCTTGCCGAGCATAGTCCACCAGCTCGCGCCGTACACCTGTCGTCAAAGCTTTTTTTCGACAATGTCTTTCAGAATGCGGTTGTCCAAACACAACTCGGCGTACATTTGTTTGAGTCGTCGGTTCTCGTCTTCAAGCTCCTTGAGCCGCTTGATGTCGGAGGCTTCCATACCGCCATATTTGCTTTTCCAGTTGTAGTAGGTCGCCTCGGATACACCATACTCCCGACATACCTCTTTGACCAACCGGCCTGTTTCGACCTCTTTCAAGATCTTAACAATCTGCGTCTCTGTAAAACGTGATTTCTTCATCTAAGTTCTCCGTTTCTCTCTAAAGTCTACCGGAAAACTCTAGTTATCAGTGCTACTGGTTTTAGGGAGGGTTACAATCAGTTTCTGAACTAATCAAAACAAAAGCTAAAAAATCTTCATCCGTATATTCAAGGCCATCAATATCATGTCGCAATGGCGCCATTCTCGCAGCACCTTCAAAAAAAGACATTTTCTTTGAAAGCATTTGTTTTGCTAAATATACGGCATATGCTTCTGCAGTTAGTTCGTCAAGGTTCATCTCATTTATCTTTCCAAATTATCTAGGAATTCCAGCATAAGTTTTGACCGAGCAAAAATCTATGCATTTGAGCCATCGCTTTGTGACGATAAACCATCATCCCCGCTGCTAAATGCCCGTCATGGAAAAATACTCAAGAATAAAAACACCATGAACAATACCCAATGCACCGCACCTTGCAGAACCGTAGCGCTGTTACGCGAAATGGTCATTGAGGTAATCAACAAAGTCAAAGCCAGCATGGTGATTTCTTTTTGCGGCAACCCCAGCTCCAGAGGCAAATCCAACAATAGCGAAGTCACTGCCACCGTCGGAATGGTCAATCCGATCGTCGCCAACGCCGATCCCAGCGTTAAATTAAAGCTGATCTGCATTTGATTACGCATCGCCGCACGCACTGCCGAGAGTGTCTCCGGCAGCAACACCAGCATGGCAATCATGACCCCGACCACCGCCATTGGTGCAGAGATGGCATTCACGCCCGCCTCGATCGCAGGCGCCAATGTTTTCGCCAGTCCCACCACTGCAATCAAAGAGACCAACAAAAATACCAAGCTCACTACGGCCGAAAGTACCGATGGACGTGGGTGCGGCTCCACATCAGGCACCTCATTAACAACTATATTTTCTGGTGGTAAAAAATACTCACGATGCCGAATGGTCAATACAAATACAAACACGAAATACAGCAGCAAAGCCACCACACCTGTGAAAATCAGTTGCGTATTGGTCAAAGTCGCGCCCGCGGTGGATGAAGTAAACGTTGGCAGCACCAAAACCAACGTGGACAATACGGCCAAAACGGATAAAGTGGGCGTCGTTCCATCCACACGAAACACCAGCACGCGGTGGCGCCACGCGCCGAGCAGCAAACATAGCCCAATCACGCCGTTACAGACAATCATCACTGTGGCAAATACGGTATCGCGCGCCAGCGCACTGATCGCCTCCCCGCCGGAGAGCATCAGCGTCACGATCAACGACACTTCGATAACGGTCACCGCGAGCGCCAAAATCAGTGTGCCAAACGGTTCACCGACACGCAGCGCGATCACCTCCGCATGGTGAACGGACATTAAAACCGCAGAGATCAGAGCAATGGACACCAGCGTCAAGCCAAATCCTGACAGCTCGTTCCCCATCATAATTAAGAAAACACCCACCGCGATCAGCGGGATTAACAGCCCCCATGCAGGGGTATCAAAAAGAGGTTTACGAAAAAAGTTGACCATGCTGCTCCATTTATTTTAAATATCCAATGATTGAAGGTCTACATCTTACCTAACAAATTTGTTTGAATTTTGCTGTTTTTATTAAAAAACAAAAATAATTACTGCTTCCGATTGAAAAAAACGCACTTATTTGGAGCAAATGATTTTTTTCAGCAACAATATCCTCGTGAAACTTGTTTTATCACTGCCAAAACAGGTATAGTGGACGCCCTGTGCTTTTAGGGGTATTTTGACGCATGTTGGCATGAAGCAATTCGTGGTATCAACAGCAACCCAGGCCCGAACATCATCCGCTGTTTATTTAAAATCAGCCATTAAAAAATTCTTGGATAGTTTTTAGTAATGAATCGACCGTTAACTCGAGCGCAAGCCAATTTTTTGTTACTCATCTGCGCTTGTGCATGGGGCTGCGCTTTTGTTCCGCAATCCATCGCCGCGCCTTACATTGGCGCACTCACCTTCACCGGCACTCGGTTTTTGCTTGGCGCCGTATTGATTAGCCCGTTGGTTTGGATGGAATGGCAAAGTCTGAAGCAAAATGCTGCCGCACCCAAAATCACCACAAAAGATTGGCTGCACATTGCTCTCATGGGTGTGCTGTTGTGTGCCGGAACCTCTTTACAGCAAATCGGGATGAAGTATACCTCGGTGACCAACGCCGGTTTTCTCACCGGTCTATATGTACCACTGGTGCCGCTGCTGGGCTTGATTTTGTACAAACGCAAAGTGCATTGGGTGGTTTGGCCTGCGGCATTGGGCTGTCTGATCGGCACATGGTTATTGACCGGCGCCGGACAATTGGCTTTAAACGTCGGCGATCTGTGGGTACTCGGTACAGTGATTCCGTTCACCCTGCATGTTTTGTGGGTCGGCGGATTGGCCGAACGCCTGCACGCGCCGCTTCTGGTTGCATGGGGACAATTCATCGTCTGCGGCGTGTTGGCACTGCTGTTTTCGCTGCCATTGGAGACCTTCGACTGGAATAATCTGTCCAAAGTCTTCTGGCCGTTGGCGTATATGGTGTTTATTTCCGTCGGCATCGGCTTTACCGGTCAGGTGATTGGTCAACGCTACGCGCGCCCTGCCGAAGCCGCGATTATTCTCTCGGGCGAAACCGTATTTGCCGCACTGGCCGGCGCACTCTTTTTGAGCGAACGCCTGACCTGGTATGGTTATTTGGGTGGCGCGTTAATTGCTGCGGGTATTGTCATTGTACAAATTTTGCCGGAACCGAAAAAACCACCGGTCGCCGAACCGTTTTCGCTTTGACCATTCACCGCCCTCAAAACGCATGCAAACAACAAAGGAGCCAAACTGGCTCCTTTGTTATTGATACATCTTTTTGCACTTACATCTGCTTACAGCGCATTTACGGCATCCAGCGCCGGTACATAAGCCAAATGCTGCGCATCGGCCACGGCTTTGTAGGTCAATTGTCCTTTACAGACATTCAGACCGTTAAGCAAATGCGGATCGTCAAGCAAGGCCTGCTTGATGCCTTTATTCGCAATCGCCAGTGCATAAGGCAAGGTCGCGTTGTTCAATGCATAGGTTGAGGTACGCGGCACACCGCCCGGCATATTCGCCACGCAGTAATGCACCACACCATCCACCACATAAGTCGGATTTTCGTGGGTTGTCGCCTCAGAGGTTTCGGCACAGCCACCCTGATCAATCGCTACGTCCACGATGACTGAGCCTTTTTTCATTTTTTTCAATAAACTGCGAGGAATCAGTTTCGGCGCGTTCGCCCCGGGAATCAAGACCGTACCAATCACCAAATCCGCCGCCGTCACCGCTGATTCGACTGCGCCGGTGGTGGAGAAAATGGTTTTGATCTGATTATCAAAAATGTCGTCCAGATAACGCAAACGGTCAATATTGCGATCCAACACGCTGACATTAGCACCCATGCCGACCGCCATTTTAGTCGCATTCAAACCGGCCACGCCGCCGCCGAGTACCACCACATTCGCCGGAGCGACACCCGGAACACCACCCAGCAGCGTGCCCAAGCCACCTTCGGGCTTTTGCAAGGCATACGCACCAACCTGAACCGCCATGCGCCCGGCCACTTCCGACATCGGCGCGAGCAAAGGCAGTGTGCGATTGCCTGCCGTCACCGTTTCATACGCCACACCGATACAGCCGGATTTGAGCAGACCTTCGGTTTGCTCCGGATCGGGCGCCAAATGCAAGTAGGTGAACAAAATTTGCCCGTCGCGCAGTTGTTCATACTCAACTTTTTGCGGCTCTTTAACCTTGATAATCATCTCGCACTGGGCGAAAATTTCCGCAGCCGTCGCTTTGATCTGCGCACCTGCCGCTTCATACACCGCATCGTCCGCGCCAATGCCCTGTCCAGCTTGGGTTTCTACCCAAACTTCGTGGCCATGCGCAACCAATTCACGGACGTTTTCCGGAATCAGCCCAACGCGGTTCTCGTTATTTTTAATCTCCTTAGGTACCCCGATACGCATAATCATCTCCTTTGATGAAATACAAATTATATTCAAAACTTTCACCTATATCTTTCTGGAATAAAAGGTGAAAATTTTGGCGAAGTATACCGATAGCAGAATAAATTATTGAAACGATTTTTGTGCAAATTAAAAAAATTATGGTATTTTTTGAGAAAAATCCATAAAAACTTTCGATAATTAAAATGGACGCATCAACAGGCTGATTTTGGTATCATTGATTCCCATAAAAATACCTCTTCGCGCCTTTCATTCAGACTCATTGAACGGCACGGTAGCCCAATTTTCTATCGAGCAGATTAACCACCCAAGTACCATGACCACTCAAACACCCCGCATCACCCTTATCGCCGCCATCGCCAGCAATCGCGCGCTGGGCAAAGACAATCAACTGCTGTGGCATCTGTCTGAAGACTTAAAATTTTTCAAACGCACCACGCAAAATCACCCGATCATTATGGGGCGCAAAACCTACGACTCGATTGGCCGTCCGCTACCGAATCGCACCAATATTGTAATCTCCACACAGTTAAAGAATGGTGATTTGCCCGGTTGCCACATTGCAGGCGATTTGATGCAAGCCATTGATATTGCAAAAAAAGCCAACACCGAAACCAACACCGATGAACTATTCATCATCGGCGGTGCGCAAATTTATGCGCAAGCCATGCAGCAAAACCTCGCCGATCGCCTGCTGATCACGCATGTCAAACGCGACTTTGAAGCAGACGCATTTTTTCCCGAAATAGGTCAGCGCCATTGGCAAGAGGTCTGGCGCGAATCTCATCATGACACAGCCAGCGGTTTGGATTTCGACTTCGTTGACTACCGCAAAGTAGTTTGAAGGAAACCGACCATGTCCAAAAAAAACACGGTTCAGTCAGCCACTCAAACCACCGCAAAAAAACCGGCCAAGCTCGATAAAGCAACCGCCTATGAAGTACGGCCTGAGCAATCCGTTGACTTACTCAAAGCCCTGCACATCCTCACCAACGAAGGAAAAATCAACCAGGACTCTCGAAGAAAACTCAAGCAAATCTATCACTTATTTAACTTTATTAAACCATTGCTTGAAGATATCTTAGGTGATAAAGAAACACTGAGTTTGGTCGATCACGGAGCGGGTAAGTCATATTTGGGCTTTATTATTTATGTGTAAAAAATTAACGCGTTGTTTACAGTATTTTCGGAGAAAATACTGAAATGAATATGCACAAACGAGTCCGCCTAACCCCGTTAGACCGAGAGGAAATATGGCGCTTATATCAAGGTCGACAATGGAAGGTGACGCACTTGGCAGAACACTACCGAGTAAGTCGCCCTACCATCTATTCAGCGCTGAAAAAAGCGCGTTTACAACAATTTGCACCGAGCGACAGCACCAATGCTCGCTATCGTTCGATCCAATATGGGCTTAAACGATTGGCTAAAATTGAGTTGAGTATCCAAGCTCGACTCAAGCGTGAAGCTCAAAGGTATAACAAATCCTATCCCGGCGAAATGGTACATGTTGACACCAAACGTCTGCCCCTAATCAAAGGGCAAAACAACACGCAACCTCGCGAATATCTGTTCGTCGCGATAGACGACTACTCGCGCGAACTCTACGCCGCCATCCTGCCCGATAAAACCCAATTCAGTTCTGCGCAGTTCCTGATGGAACATCTGCTGGCTCAATGCCCTTATGAGATAGACTACATTTACTCAGACAACGGCAAGGAGTATAGAGGTACACCCCATCACGCATTTGTTCAAGCCTGCGCACAGCACAACATCGGGCAGCGCTTTACTCGCATCGCCAGACCTCAAACCAATGGCAAAGCTGAGCGAGTCATTCGTACCTTGATGCAAATGTGGCACGAGAAAATTCAATTTAAAGACCCGTTGCACCGACAAATTGAACTTAATCGCTTCATTAACTTTTACAATACCGTTAAACCTCACAAATCATTAAATAACTTAACCCCCTACGAGATACTACAAAATTACTTTTATCAAACAAACTGTAAACAACCCGATTAATTCTTACAATTTATGATTTATTTTTCAAACCGCAACAACTGAATCCGAACCAAGCACGCATTTACGGCATCGAAACCCGTCCCGATTTAGTCAGCCGCTCGCAGGAGTTGGCACAAAAAGCCGGATTTACCGGTATGCAATTTCTCAACCTATCGGTGGCTGACTCCATAACCTCGGACGCCCTACCCGAGCAAATCGACATTGTGACCGCCCTGCACGCCTGCAATACCGCGACCGACGATGCGATTCGCTTCGCTCTGGCGAAAAATGCCGAGCACATCGTACTTGTACCTTGCTGTCAGGCCGAAGTGGCCAGTTTTTTACGCAAAAATAAAGCCCACAATTTGGCCAATCCTTTATCGGAAATTTGGCGCTTTCCGATTCACACCCGCGAATTTGGTAGCCATCTGACCAATGTCTTGCGCTGCCTGCAACTGCAAGCGCATGGCTACACGGTTTCCGTGACCGAATTGGTCGGCTGGGAGCATTCGATGAAAAACGAGCTGATTATTGCCAGTCGCCAGCGCACACCGAACGGACGGATTCAATACAATCGCGCTGCGGCGCAGCGTTTAGGCGAATTGCTCAACACCTTTGGACTCAACCACGATCTGCATGAGCGATTTTTTACGCCGCAAGCATCAACCAAAGTCAACACCGAGCCTCATTAAAATTGCATCGATCCGCGCCAAAATCCACCGAAAAGCACCACGCTCGCGTATAATAATGAACCATATTTCTCATGCTCAATCACACAGCCGATTCAGTTCGGGCAAGGAATTCTTATGAAAATTGCTAAAAACACCGTCGTCACCCTCTCCATGTCTGTGACCGATGCACAAAACAACTTCATCGAAGAGACCTCCGGCGAAGGTTTTACCTATTTGCACGGTGGCTACGATGACTTTTTCCCAAAAATCGAAGAGGCACTCGAAGGCCAAGATATTGGCTATGAAACCACCGTTCAGCTCGAACCGGACGACGCATTTGGCGAATACGATGCCGAACTCGTGCGCGTGGAAGACCGCTCACTATTCCCTGCTGAAACCGAACCAGGCATGATGTTTGAAGGCATTCCTGAAGGCGGCAGCGAAGACGATATGGAATTTTTCACCGTGACCGACATCGCTGGCGACAAAGTGGTGCTGGATGGCAATCATCCGCTGGCTGGCATGGCTTTGCGCTGCGCGGTCAAAGTGACCGATGTGCGCCCTGCGACGGAAGAAGAAATCGAGCACGGCCACGTCCACGACGGTGACGGTCATCACCACGATCATGATGATGACCACGAGCACGGCAGCACCGTTCACTAATTAACCTTCAGGTGCGATATGACTGCCTTTGGCGCCAAATGTCCGCATTGCGACACATTATTTAAGGTCTATCCCGATCAGTTGCGCTTGCACAACGGCTATGCCAACTGCGGCGCCTGCGGTTTATCCTTCGACGTGCAAACCGCCTTGTTGCTGCTTCCGCCGCATCAAACGCAATTTTTGCCCTCGCAGCCCGACCAGGCGGACGGATTACCCGTACTCAATGCGGTGGCACAAATCGATGCAGCCACGCAGCCCGCTGATGCGGCCATCTGGCAAAATGATGCAGGCGCGGGAGCACACTAAATGAGCGCAAGCCAACAATCACCTTGGCAAAGCTACGTTCCCCGCATCGAACCGCACCACCGGCATTGGCTCACCGATGCCGGTTCTTTAACGCTTAAATTAAAACGCCATAGCCACGAATTTCAGGTCATCCGCACCTTTCAGGCTAAAACAGCGCTGCATCTGAGCGAGCAAGCACCCTTACAATTGCGCCTCGCCGACCGCGTCATGAGCCGCAATGTGATTCTGTGTTGCGATCAGCAGCCCGTGGTGTTCGGGCATACGGTGACGGCTCTGTCTACACTCAAACGTCACTGGCCATTTTTCAATGGTTTGGGGCAAAAAGCCCTCGGCCTCGCCCTATTTTTCAATCCGCTGATTCAGCGCCAAGCTTTTGAATTCACGCGCCTGTCCAAACACGACATGCTGTACCAACTGGCGCAACGCGCCTTGACACAACACGCTTTTTCCACCGAACTGCCGCAGCACCTCTGGGCGCGCCGCTGTGTGTTCACCCATTCGCGACACCCGAACAGCAAAATGATGGTGACCGAGGTCATGCTGCCTGCGGTGTATGCGCTGCGCGAGCTACGAACCAGTTTGAGTTACGAACATGCCCAATAGATTTGACGACCCACATGAGGACGAAGCATTTGAGCAGTTTGCGCCCAGCGAACCGGCGGAGCAACGAACCCGTGCGCCCGCCACACTGAGCACCAACGAACTGCGCCAGCGCATCATGCACCGAGCTGTGTCCTATCTGTCGCGTCGCGAACACGGGCAGACCGAACTCAAACGCAAACTCATGTTCGCCTTTGCCGAGCAACCCTTCACGCCGAATGAGCAGTTTGAGCATTTAGAAGCGCTGATTGATTACGTACTGGCGCATTTGGCACAAAACAATTGGCAATCCGATGCGCGTTTCGCCGCACAGATCGGCAAGGTCAAGGGCGAACGCTACGGCGCCGCCCGCATCAAACACACGCTGAATCAGCAAGGCTTATCGAAAGAACTCATCGACGAAACCGTAGCCGAATTGGCGCAAAGCGAGTTACAACGCGCGCATGCCGTCTGGCAAAAAAAATTCGGCGCTGCGCCCGGAAACGCCAGCGAATACGCCAAGCAAAGCCGTTTTTTGGCCTATCGTGGCTTTTCTTTTGACGTGATCAAAAAGGTGATTCAAGGCAAAGACCTTGATTTGGATGAATAATATTGGATGAGTAACATCCCCGCTACAACGCAGAGTCAAAAATAACAAAGGACAGGGTTTAACCTGTCCTTTGTTTATTAGCTACCATGCGTATGCAATCACATGATGCTTATTTCTTCATGAACGAGTCTTGCAACTGTTTCAAATGATCGCGTTTGGCCATTTCCATCACTTGAGGCTTGACCGCTTCAAACGCAGGCACATTTTGTGGCGTACGCGGCTCTTCGACCAATTGAATCACATGGTAACCAAACTGTGATTTCACCGGCGCTTCAGTGATTTGTTTCGGTGTCAATTTACCTGCCGCTTCCTTGAACTCAGGCACCCACGCATCCAATGGCATCCAGCCCAAATCACCGCCTTTGGCCGCAGAACCCGGATCTTTAGACTGCTTGGCGAGGGTTTCAAATTTTTCACCGGCTTTCAATTTGGTGATGATTTCTTTTGCTTTCTCTTCGCTGTCTACCAAAATATGGCGCAAATGGTATTCTTTACCCTTGTTCACTTGCTCGTCGTAGATTTTTTTCAACTCTTCGTCAGACGGCTTGAAGCTGGCCATTTTGCTTTCCAAAAACTTGGAGGCCAAAGCTTGCTCCACACCGATCGCGGACAAAATTTTCACGTCTTCATTTTTGTCCAAGCCATCTTGGCGAGCGGCATTGGCAATTGCTTCTTGCTGCGCCAGTTGCTCGTGAATGCGTTTTTTCATCTCGTCATTGACCGGCTGATCCGGCGCTTCAGCCGAGATTTGCTTGACGATCGCATCTACTTTTTGATCCAAAGTATATTTCGTTGTGTCTTTGGCACAGGCGCCCAAACCCAAACCAGCCAGTACCATCATTGCAACCATTAAACTATTTTTTTTCACCACAATTTTTCCTCAGGAAAATTAAAAAAGCATCATTAAACGTTTAAAACGCACAGGACTTGTTCGCAACCACAAATAAAGCTCCCAAAAAATTGAAGAGCCAAAGCCTGTTCCCATAAGAACACTCGAATTTATACCAAACAATTGTGCAGAAACAATGCTTGATTCAATCCGAGAAAACAGCGATACACCGCCTTATTCCTTACCTTTCGGCAAATAACGGCTGAGCCAAAAACCCTGAGCGATGACAAACGCAATGGTCAGACCCAGCGCCCAAAAAGTTTTGAAATTCATCCAAACATCATTGTCGTAATTGCTGAAAATATACCAATTCAGACAACCCAAAAAGATAAAAAACCCCGCCCACAGCCAAGCCATTTTTGTCCAAACTGGTTCGGGCAAGGTCAATTCATTGCCCATCAGCAGCTTAAACATATTTTTCTTGAAAACCAATTGTCCAATCAAAATCGCCGCGCCCATCACCCATTCGAGCACCGAGAATTTCCATTGTAAAAATCGAGGGTTATTAAAGAAAATCGACATCGAACCCAAAATCACAATCAGCACAAAACTAAACCAGTGCATCGGCTGAATGGGCATTTTCAGCGCCTTCATCAAAACCAGTTGCGCCAACGTCGCGCCCATCGCCACTTTGGTAGCGACCATCATATCGCCACCGCTGAGTTTATAACCAGCGAAAAACGCAATGATCACCAAAAAATCAATTAATAACTTCATCCGACACCCTTAGCACATTGTATGAATGACGCAGCAAAACAAACCCATATGACACAAAAACATGCCCGCTGCGCGTGCAAAATGCCGCATTCTACTGGTTATTCATACGTCATTCAAAATAAATGCGCTATTCTCAGCCGAAAATATGTAAAAAATACAGTCGCTGACAAAAATGATGCAAAAATTCATACAACCGCTTCACCCTTAATTTACCCTCAACAAAGCGGCCACAAATTGTCTGTAAGACAAACCCAGCCGACCATTTACAGTAAATCCGTAATGCAGTATAATTGCCGCTTTCGACGAAACGACCCTTGGTCGTTCCTGCGAGGGTGGCGAAATTGGTAGACGCACCAGGTTTAGGTCCTGGCGCCCTAAACAGGCGTAGGGGTTCGAGTCCCCTCCTTCGCACCAGATTCAAAAATTGGCAGCGCCAATTTTTATTTTTTCAATCGTGGCAATTGACATTGCACATACTGATAAAGGTTCACCATGACCACTGAAACAAACAACGAAGTGATTGAGCAAACGGAACAAGCTGTAGCAGCACCTGCTGAAAAGCCGACCATGACGCCGTCTTTGACCCGCACCGTCGAATTCGCCCTGACCGTGGCACAAGTAGATGCAGCCGCAGACAAACGCCTCAAACAAATGGCCAAATCGGTCAAAATCGCCGGTTTCCGCCCAGGTCATGTACCTATGTCGCGCGTCAAGCAAATGTACGGTTCACAAGCCAAATGGGAAGCCTTGAACGACCAAGTCGGTGAAAAATTCGCGCAAATCGCGCAAGAACAAAACCTCTACGTGGTCGGCACACCGAGCATCGAGCCGGTTGAAGGCAAAGACACCGACAGCGAATTGAACTTCGTTGCCAAATTTGAAGTCTATCCTGAAATTCCAGCCGTTGATTTGTCCGGCGCGGAAATTGAGCAAGCCAACTGCACCGTGACCGACGCGGACGTGACGCGTACCATCGACGTACTGCGCCAACAACGTGTGCAATACGAAGCTGCCGACAAAGCGGCTGAAAAAGAAGATCAAGTTAACATCAACTTCGTGGGCAAAATCGACGACGTGGCGTTTGAAGGCGGCTCTGCTGAAAACTACCCGTTCGTCTTGGGCCAAGGTCGCATGTTGCCAGAGTTTGAAACGGCGGTTGAAGGTTTGAAAGCCGGCGAATCACGCACTTTTGATCTGCCATTCCCAGAAGACTACCACGGTAAAGACGTCGCGGGCAAAACCGCACAATTCACCGTGACCGTGAACTCTGTTTCTGCACCGAAATTGCCTGAATTGAACAGCGACTTTGCCAAAGCATTGGGCGTGAAAGACGGCGACGTAGAAAAAATGCAAGCCGACATCAAAGTGAACTTGGAACGTGAAATTGCCAACCGTGCCAAAGCCATCACCAAAAACAACGTCATGGACGCATTGATCAAAGCCGCTGAATTTGACGTGCCGATGGCAATGGTGAACGAAGACATCCAACGCCTGCAACACAATGCGCGTGAAGACTTGCGCGCACGCGGCATTCCAGTGGATGACAAAATGACTTTGCCAGCCGATATTTTCACAGACCGTGCGCAACGCCGCGTTCGTTTGGGCTTGCTGATCGCCGATGTTGTGAATAAAAACGATCTGCGTTCAACTCCTGAACAAGTTCAAGCACACGTTGAAAACATTGCCGCAGCATACGAAGACCCACAAGGTTTCGTGAAATGGTATATGAGCGATGCACAACGCAAATCCGAAATCGAAGCCATCACCATGGAAGACAATGTGGTTCAATGGGCGTTGAAAAACGCGAAAGTGACGACAAAAGACGTAACGTTTGAAGAGTTGATGAACCCTCAGGCGTAAAACATTGGAACGCTTCGTAAAAAACGGCGCTCATAGCGTCGTTTTTTATAGCCTCTTGATTTATACCCAAATAAATCCCATATCTAAAAAGTAATACTTTACTTATTTTGATACAGAAAAAACCTGCCGCCTCGAACGATCAGGCCGCTTTTGGGTTATCATGCTAAAACTTCTCTATCGCACCCAATACCCGCAAAGGACGCACCTATGCTGTACAACGAACCTCAAAATATCGGCCTGATTCCGATGGTCGTGGAGCAGACCAGCCGTGGCGAACGCTCATTCGACATCTATTCACGTTTGCTCAAAGAACGTATCATCTTCCTCGTCGGCCCAGTGAATGACCAATCCGCCAATCTTGTGGTCGCGCAAATGCTGTTTTTGGAAAGCCAAGACCCGGACAAAGACATCCATTTTTACATCAACTCACCGGGCGGCTCCGTATCCGCCGGTATGAGCATTTACGATACCATGCAATTCATCAAACCTGACGTGTCCACCATGTGTATGGGCATGGCAGCGAGCATGGGCGCGATTTTATTGACTGCCGGCGCCAAAGGCAAACGTTTTTCCCTGCCCCACTCGCGCGTGATGATTCATCAGCCACTGGGCGGAATGCAAGGTCAGGCGTCGGACATCGAAATTCATGCGCGCGAAATTTTGCTCATTAAAGAGCGTTTGAACCAAATCATTGCCGAACGCACCGGTCAGCCGCTGGAAAAAGTTATTAACGACACCGACCGCGACAACTATTTGTCTGCGCAAGCCGCCGTCGAATACGGCCTGATTGACAAAGTACTCACCAGCCGTTCGGCACTGTAAGGATCGCCATGACCACAGAAAGTAATCACAACGAACTGTCCTGCTCCTTTTGCGGCAAACCCAAAAGCGAGGTTGAAAAGCTGATTGAAGGTCTGAACGGCTACATCTGCAACGAATGCATCGAAACCTGCGGCCATATTCTCAAGCTCGAAGAAACCGCAGCGCCGACGGAATCCGAACGCACCGATTTGCCAACGCCACAAGAAATTCTCGATCATTTGGACGACTACGTCATCGGCCAAAAACCGGCGAAAAAAGTGCTGTCCGTTGCCGTCTACAACCACTACAAACGCCTGCGCCATGCCAATGACAAAGTGCGCAACGATGTCGAGTTGGCCAAAAGCAATATTCTGCTAATCGGACCGACCGGCTCAGGCAAAACGCTGCTGGCGCAGACCTTGGCGCGTATGCTCAACGTACCGTTCGTCATGGCCGACGCCACCACTTTGACTGAAGCGGGCTACGTCGGCGAAGACGTAGAAAACATCGTACAAAAACTGTTGCAAGCCTGTCACTACGACGTCGAAAAAGCGCAAAAAGGCATTATTTACATCGACGAGATCGACAAAATCACGCGCAAAAGTGAAAACCCATCGATCACACGCGATGTGTCCGGCGAAGGCGTGCAACAAGCCCTGCTCAAATTGATTGAAGGCACAGTCGCCTCCATTCCACCGCAAGGCGGACGCAAACACCCGAATCAAGAATTCATCCAAGTGGATACCACCAACATTCTGTTCATCTGCGGCGGTGCATTTGATGGCTTGGACAAAATGATTACCGGTCGTACCGAAAAAGGCAGCATCGGCTTTAACGCCGACGTGCGCAAACCCGAAGAGCGCGCCATCGGCGAATTGCTCACCGAATTGGAAACCGAAGATTTGATTAAATTCGGTCTGATTCCCGAGCTAATCGGCCGCCTGCCGGTCTGGGCCTGTCTGAATAATTTGGACAAAGAAGCCTTGGTCGAAATTTTGACCGCACCTAAAAATGCGCTGGTCAAACAATACACCGCCTTGCTGGATATGGAAGACGTCAAGCTCACCTTCACGCCGGAAGCGCTGGACGCCATCGCCGAAAAAGCCATGCAGCGTAAAACCGGTGCGCGGGGCCTGCGCTCCATCGTCGAGGAAACGCTGCTGGACGTGATGTTTGATTTACCGTCGCAAACCGACATTGTGGAAGTCATTATCAATGCCGACTGCGTGACCGACAAGAAACAGCCGGAGTTAGTCAAAGGCAAACGTGTGGCGAAGAAAAAAGACTTCGGGCATATTCAGCCTTTGGCATCGTGAATCAATAGCCGCTGAAAAGCCGATATCCATACGGATAACCATTTCAGTGGTAGCCAAGTCAGTCACAAATTAGTAGGGGCAGGTTTCAAACCTGCCCCTACTACATCAACTGGCTAATCCATTCGTACGATTATCGCTAATCGTGCCTGCGAGATCAGACAAATGGAATTGGCACGATATCTGGTAATTCCGAATACCATCTACACCCAACAGGACAACTGTCAAAAAAGAACCATAATCCCTCATGCATTCCATCATCATCTTTCGGAAATGCATTTCTCAAAACATTTAGTTGCTGATCAATTGTGCCCGTTAACAAACACTCAGGTTTTCCCATCTCTGCCAAACGAATGTAGTTGTGTTCTACGGTAATACCCCCTAAAAGGGCGGCATCTAAAAGTAGAATCAACACAAGTCCTGCGTTTAGTGCAGGACGCGTGAGTTTGTTAAAGCCATCATACGCGTTTGCGCTGGAGTGAATCCACCGAGCGACATATGAGGACGGTTGTTATTGTAACACCACAGCCACTGTGTCGCCTCGATTTGAGCGTGTTCGAGTGACTCAAATAATGTCTGATTGAGCAATTCATAGCGCATGGTTCGGTTAAAGCGTTCAATGTAGGCGTTCTGCTGTGGGTTTCCAGGTTGGATGTAGAGCAGTTTAATGTCGTGCTTTTGCGCCCATTGTTGGTAGTGGTGGCTGATGAATTCAGGGCCGTTGTCCGAGCGTATCGCTTGAGGTTTACCACGCCATTCAATGAGTTGGTCGAGATAGCGCGTCAGCGTGGTTGCGGGGATTGAGAAGTTGATTTCTGCCAACAACCCTTCTCGGTTGTGGTCGTCAATGACGTTGCATGAGCGGATGCTGCGCCCATCCTCGAGGTTGTCGTGGGTGAAGTCGATTGACCACGTCACATCCATTGCGTCGGGCACTTCGAGTGGTTGCGGTGTTTCTCGGTCAAGGCGTTTGTTGGGAATCAGGCGCAAGTTGAGCCCGAGTTTGCAGTAAATGCGGTAGATGCGTTTGTGGTTGTATTTCCAGCCCAAGACGTTGCGGATGTGCAGGTAGCATAATCGAAAGCCCCATGTGTTTTGTCCTTTGGTGGTGGTCAACTCGATCAGTTTAGCGGCTATCATGGCGTTGGCTTGCGCGCGCGTTGGGATGTGGCGAAAGCGTTTTTCTGAGATACTCATGAGTTCGCAGGACGCACGGATGCTGATGTTTTTATCGTTGTGCAGTTGTTGCGCCATCTCTTTACGTGTATTAGTTAAGACTTAATCTGACGTTTTGTTTATCATATAGGAAACAAAGGAGTCAGAAATGAACACTCAATCAAGTCACAAGATTATCAAAAATAAATTAGGTTTGCTCAATTTAGCCCAAACTTTGGGCAGTGTCTCAAAAGCCTGCAAGACGATGGGATTTAGTCGAGACAGTTACTATCGGTTTAGAGATTTGTATGAGCGCGGAGGTGAGGCGGCGTTACAAGAAATCAGTCGCCGTAAACCGATACTCAAGAACCGTATCGACCCGTCAATAGAAGAAGCGGTGGTCAACTTCGCCATAGACAAACCCGCGTATGGACAGCACCGAGTGAGCAATGAATTACGCAAAGTTGGCGTATTTGTTTCAGGTGGTGGCGTTCGTTCCATTTGGTTACGCCATGACTTAGAAACCTTCCAGAAGCGACTCAAAGCATTATCAGCCAAAATCGCACAAGACGGCATCATACTCACAGAAGACCAACTGTTTGCACTCGAACGTGCTCGCGAAGAGAAACAAGCGCATGGTGAAATCGAAACCGAACATCCAGGCTATTTGGGTTCGCAAGACACCTATTACGTCGGCACGATTAAAGGCGTGGGGCGGATTTATCAACAAACCTACATCGACACTTACTGCAAGCTGGCGATTGTCAAACTGTATCAACAAAAACACGCCATTACTTCGGCTGATTTGCTTAATGACCGTGTGATACCGTTCTATGAGGCGCACGACATACCGCTGTTACGCATCCTTACAGACCGAGGCAGTGAATACTGTGGCAACCGAGAAACGCATGAGTATCAGTTATATTTGGACTTAGAGGACATTGAGCACACGCGTACCAAGGTCAAGCATCCGCAAACCAATGGCATTTGTGAACGTTTCCACAAAACCATACAAAACGAATTCTACGCCACCGCATTTCGGCGTAAAATATACAACAGTTTGGAAGAGTTACAAGTCGACTTGGACGCATGGGTGCTGGATTACAACGAGCAACGAACCCACTCAGGGAAGCATTGCTTTGGTAAAACACCCATGCAAACTTTTTTAGATAGCAAACATATCGCTATCGAGAAACAACTGAATCGGACATTTCAGACAACCGAGTCAGTTTTAGCGACAGCCTAATAACTGTCTGTCAGGTCAAGTCGTGGCTACTACACTTTACGAGATGACGCGCTTACTTTTTTGCAAGGCACTCCTTGAGGATGTCGGTGTGCAGCTGGGATTCGGCATAGAGTTTTTTCAGGCGCGTGTTCTCGGCTTCTAAGGCTTTGAGGCGGCTCATGAGGTTTGCGTCCATGCCTGCGTATTTGCTGCGCCATTTGTAGAAGGTGGCACTGCTGATGCCATGCTCACGACACAGTGCGGGTACGGGTACGCCTGACTCGGCTTGTTTTAGAATGCTGGCGATTTGGCTGTCGCTGAATTTGGATACTTTCATGTAAAACTCCTTTGGGTTAGTTTAAAGGGTTCTACTTTTAGGTGCTGGCTTTTTTAGGGGGTATTACCCTACAAGTTCTTTTATCTGTAGTAGCCACGACTTGACCTGACAGACAGTTATTAGGCTGTCGCTAAAACTGACTCGGTTGTCTGAAATGTCCGATTCAGTTGTTTCTCGATAGCGATATGTTTGCTATCTAAAAAAGTTTGCATGGGTGTTTTACCAAAGCAATGCTTCCCTGAGTGGGTTCGTTGCTCGTTGTAATCCAGCACCCATGCGTCCAAGTCGACTTGTAACTCTTCCAAACTGTTGTATATTTTACGCCGAAATGCGGTGGCGTAGAATTCGTTTTGTATGGTTTTGTGGAAACGTTCACAAATGCCATTGGTTTGCGGATGCTTGACCTTGGTACGCGTGTGCTCAATGTCCTCTAAGTCCAAATATAACTGATACTCATGCGTTTCTCGGTTGCCACAGTATTCACTGCCTCGGTCTGTAAGGATGCGTAACAGCGGTATGTCGTGCGCCTCATAGAACGGTATCACACGGTCATTAAGCAAATCAGCCGAAGTAATGGCGTGTTTTTGTTGATACAGTTTGACAATCGCCAGCTTGCAGTAAGTGTCGATGTAGGTTTGTTGATAAATCCGCCCCACGCCTTTAATCGTGCCGACGTAATAGGTGTCTTGCGAACCCAAATAGCCTGGATGTTCGGTTTCGATTTCACCATGCGCTTGTTTCTCTTCGCGAGCACGTTCGAGTGCAAACAGTTGGTCTTCTGTGAGTATGATGCCGTCTTGTGCGATTTTGGCTGATAATGCTTTGAGTCGCTTCTGGAAGGTTTCTAAGTCATGGCGTAACCAAATGGAACGAACGCCACCACCTGAAACAAATACGCCAACTTTGCGTAATTCATTGCTCACTCGGTGCTGTCCATACGCGGGTTTGTCTATGGCGAAGTTGACCACCGCTTCTTCTATTGACGGGTCGATACGGTTCTTGAGTATCGGTTTACGGCGACTGATTTCTTGTAACGCCGCCTCACCTCCGCGCTCATACAAATCTCTAAACCGATAGTAACTGTCTCGACTAAATCCCATCGTCTTGCAGGCTTTTGAGACACTGCCCAAAGTTTGGGCTAAATTGAGCAAACCTAATTTATTTTTGATAATCTTGTGACTTGATTGAGTGTTCATTTCTGACTCCTTTGTTTCCTATATGATAAACAAAACGTCAGATTAAGTCTTAACTAATACATTTTATCATTACAAAAAAAGCCTCTCTTCTATCTTGAAATTGAACATAGTTATGCATACTCCTACCAAAATCAGTGTAGTTTCCAAAGTAATCCCATATTGAGTTTAAATCCATTCCTTCGCAATACTTTGTTATATAGTCAAGCAATATTGGGTTAATCATGAATGCATTTCCTATTGAATTTTAATTTCAACTTTTTCATATCAGATCACAAGGTGTCTTGAATGACCTCTATCGCACATAGGTACGATTAGCGAAGCGTAATCGTACGAGATATATTGCATGAAAACAATGTTCAGTGCTAATCTTGATTTCGCAAACACCATAAAAAAATCCCGCTCTACAGCGGGATTTTGTTCCATCAAAGCCTGCGCCACTCCACCACGCCGCCTGCCTTGTCTTCAATCGCAATGCCCATCTCGGTCAATTGCGCGCGAATAGCATCGGCCTGCGCGAAGTCTTTCGCCGCTTTGGCGGCTTTACGTTGTTCGATCAGCGCTTCAATCTGTGCAACATCAATGTCGCTCGCTTGACCGCCTGCTTGCAAAAATTCGCTGGCGGATCGTTCGAGCAAGCCCAATACACCCGCCAATGATTTGAGCAACTGGGCCGCCGCTGCATCAGCGGTTTTGTTGACGTAATTCGCCAATTCAAACAAGACGGATACCGCAACCGGTGTGTTGAAATCATCGTCCATCGCGGCTTTGAATGCAGTCGCGTGCGGCTCAGACCAGTCGATTTCTCCTACGGTCAAGCCGTCAAACGGTTTGAGTGCGGTATACAGACGAGCCAATGCGGCACGTGCGTCGTTGAGCGTATCCTCGGAGTAATTGAGCGGACTGCGGTACTGCGCGCGCAGAATGAAAAAGCGTACGACTTCGGCATCGTATTCTTGCAGCACATCGCGGATGGTGAAGAAATTACCGAGCGATTTGCTCATTTTTTCATTGTCCACGCGGATAAAGCCGTTGTGCATCCAGTAACGCACAAAGCCATTGGGTTTGTCGTCCGCATCGCAGCCGCAACCCTCTCCGCCGCACAGTGCGCCTTCGGACTGGGCAATTTCGTTTTCGTGGTGTGGGAACTGTAAATCCGCTCCGCCGCCATGAATATCAAAACGCTCACCCAGCAGAGCTTTGCTCATGGCCGAGCATTCAATATGCCAACCCGGACGACCCAAGCCCCATGGTGACGGCCATTTGGTGTCCTCTGGCTCGTCGGCTTTCGCGCTCTTCCACAGCACAAAATCCAGTGGGTCGCGTTTGTCCGAAGCCACCGCGACGCGTTCGCCTGCGCGTAGCTCGTCCAAGGATTTACCGGACAAACGACCGTAGTTTTTAAACCCGCGTACGACGTAGTTCACGTCGCCGCTGTCGGCTTGATACGCCAGACCATTTTTCTCGAGTGTGCTGATCATATCGAGCATCTGCGGCACATATTCGGTCGCGCGCGGCTCATGGTCGGGCTTTTGAATGCCCAGCGCGGTGAAATCTTCGTTCATCGCGGTGATGAAACGATCGGTCAGCGCGCGAATCGACTCGCCGTTTTCCAAGGCACGCTTGATGATTTTGTCGTCAATGTCGGTGATATTACGCACATAAGTCACGTCGTAGCCCGATGCGCGCAACCAGCGTTGCACCATATCAAACACCACCACCATGCGCCCGTGCCCCAAATGACAGTAGTCGTACACCGTCATCCCGCAGACATACATGCGTACGTGTTTGGGGTCGATGGGTTTGAATGCTTCTTTTTGGCGCGAATAGGTATTGTAGATATGTAGCATGATGATGGATGATCTCTAATGAGAAAGAACGGCTGCCCGTCCAAGTTTGAACAATTTGCCCGTCAGTATACTATAATTACGGTTCTTTTTTTAACCCCACACATTGAGGACACCATGTCAAAAGTACGTCTGACCACCAATCTTGGCGCAATCGTGATTGAATTGAACGCTGAAAAAGCGCCTAAAACCGTTGCCAATTTCATCGAGTATGTGAAAGCCGGCCACTACGACGGTACGATTTTCCACCGCGTGATCAAAAAATTCATGATCCAAGGCGGCGGCCACACGGCAGACATGAAGGAAAAAGGCAAAACCCAAGCGCCGATCACCAACGAAGCGGACAACGGCCTGAAAAATGAAAAATACAGCATCGCCATGGCGCGCACCTCTGATCCGCACTCTGCGACCGCACAGTTTTTCATCAACACCAACGACAACGAATTTTTGAACTTCAGCTCGCCAACGCCAAGCGGCTGGGGCTACGCCGTATTTGGCAAAGTGGTAGAAGGCTCTGATGTGGTTGACGCGATTGAACAATCCAAAACCTCGCGTTCAGGCTTTCACCAAGACGTTCCGGTAGAAACCGTGACCATCGAAAAAGCCGAAATCGTCGAATAATCATCATGACGCGCGCATCGGTCTACGAATTGACATTATCCAACAGCCAACGTGGCTGGTGCGCGATTTCCGATTTGCATTTATCGGAGCACATGCCCGAAACCATGGCGAAGTTTGAATGGTTTTGCGCACACATCGCGCCGCAATATGACGCGCTATTTATCCTCGGCGATCTGTTTGAGTACTGGGTAGGCGACGATGCGGCGGATTTCAACCCCGCCGCATTGCGTGTGATTGAGGCGATTCATACTTTGAAATCACGCGGCACGCAGAGCTATTTCATGCGCGGCAATCGCGACATCGCTATGGAGCGAGCCTACTGCGAACGCGCCGATATGATTCTATTGCCCGATCCCTGCGTTTTGACGGATGGCGAACAACGCATCATCCTCTCGCATGGCGATTTGCTGTGTACGGATGACCACGAATATCAACGGCAACGACGTTTTTACACCCATCCTTGGGTGAAAAAAATTATCTTGAAAGCCCCACTGTCATGGCGGGTCAAACTGGTGCAGTACCTGCGTGAAAAATCGCGCCGTCGTTGGCTCAACACGCCCGAACATTTACGCAAACAACGCACGATTGAGCAAAACGTCACCGAATCAGCGGTACAACAATGGCGCGAGCAATACAACGCCACCACCCTCCTGCACGGTCACACACATCGTCCGGGCGAGCATGCTGATGGCGGTTTTACCCGCTGGGTGCTGCCCGATTGGGATTTGGATAATTCGCCCCATCGTTGGGGCTATATGAGTGCGCGCCATCAGCAATTTGAGCTGATAACACACATCCATTCAGACTAAACCTCATTCGGCGAACACGCCATCCACATAAAACCAGCGTCCCATCTCATGCACAAACCGACTGGTTTCATGCAGCCGCTGTGCGCCCTGCCCACCGACTTTATATTTGGCGACAAATTCGACCCATGCCCCATTCGGCAAATCACCATCAATCGCACGAACCACAGTCAAGCCCAGCCATTTTGTCGCACTGTCCTCGCTCAAATCCAAATCCTGTGGCCGTGTGCTCGCATGCCAAGTGCTCAACACATAATCACTCAAACGCAGCACATAGGCGCTATAACGCGAACGCATCAAGGCTTCGGCCGTAGCTGCGTTGACCAAGCCTTGATGCAATGGCTCGCAGCATTGCGCATAGCTCCGGTTGGAACCGCAGGGACAGCTATTTTGCAGCGATTGAGGAGCGCGTTTGGATTTCATCGTAACCACCATCACAGATACACGAATAGACAGATAAAAAATGGGTGAGATTACCGCTCACCCACTGATGTTCATTATTTGACAAGCCACTTACTCAAATCGCCCACGCAGTAAATACTCCATGATTGCTTTTTGTACGTGCATGCGGTTTTCCGCCTCTTGCCACACCACGCTTTGTGGGCCGTCAATCACTTCGGCATCCACCTCTTCGCCGCGGTGCGCAGGCAAACAGTGCATGAATACCGCCTCAGGCGCGGCAGCCGCCATCATCTCGGCAGTAATTTTATAGCCTTCAAACGCCTTTTGTCGCGCTTCGTTTTCCGCCTCATAGCCCATGCTCGTCCACACATCGGTGGTCACGAGATGCGCGCCAGTACAGGCCTGCATCGGTGTGTCGCATACGGTGAAAAACGCCTTGTCTTGTTCGGTAATCATCTTAGGATCGAGCGCATACGCCGCCGGAATCGCCACGTTGAGATGAAAGCCCAATACGCGTGCGGCCTGGATCCAAGTGTAGCTCATGTTATTGGCATCGCCGACCCACGCGACGGTTTTGCCCGTAATGTCGCCGCGCTCCTCGATATAAGTGTAGATGTCGGCAGACACTTGGCACGGATGATATTCGTTGGTCAAACCATTGATTACCGGCACGCGCGAGTGCGCGGCAAAGCGCTCAACAATCTCCTGTCCAAAGGTACGAATCATCACAATGTCGGTCATGCGTGAGACCACTTGCGCCGAATCCTCGATCGGCTCACCGCGTCCGAGCTGGGTGTCGCGGGTGTTGAGAAAAATCGCATGACCGCCCAATTGATGCATCCCTGCCTCGAATGACAAACGTGTGCGCGTGGAACTTTTCTCAAAAATCATCGCCATCGTGCGGTCGTGCAGCGGATGCCAAGTTTCATAGTTTTTAAAGCGGCGTTTGAGTTCTTTGGTACGCGCAAAAATGTATTCGTGCTCCTCTTTGCTAAAATCCTGAAACTGTAAATAATGCTTCACATTTTTTGCGACTTCATCGGCTTTCATTTATCTGGCTCCTTCAAAATAGGGCTTAAATTTATTCAATTACTTCAATGTTTTAGTTACGACAAAAATTCTTTAATCACGGCCGCCAAGCGGCTGACCAATTCGGCGCTCTCGGTGTCGTCAATGACCAACGGCGGCAACAGTCGCACCACGGTGTCATGGGTGACGTTGATCAATAAGCCCGCATCCAGCGCACGTTTGACCAACTCGGCGCACGGACGATCGAGTTCAATCCCGATCATCAAGCCCACACCGCGAAACGATTTGACCGTACCCGCCGCGACTTGCGCACTGAGCGCCTGTGCCAAACCCTCACGGATTGCTTGGCCTTGTTGGCGCGCATTGTCCAGCAAACCATCGGTTTCGATCACGTCCAACGTAGTCAATCCGGCGCACATCGCCAGCGGATTTCCGCCAAATGTCGTGCCGTGCGCACCGACATGAAACACGCCCGTCGCCCGACCAGCGGTCAACAATGCGCCAACCGGCACGCCCGAGCCTAAACCTTTTGCCAGCGTCATCACATCCGGCTTCACACCCTCGATTTGGTGGGCAAACCATTGGCCGGTGCGGCCGACGCCGGTTTGCACTTCGTCCAGCATCAACAGCCATTGATTCTCATCGCAAATCGCGCGAATCTCGGTCAATGCACCTTGCGACAACGCCGACAAACCGCCCTCACCTTGAATCACCTCCAGCATGACCGCTACCACGTCGTTGTCACCTTGCAGCGCACGAATCGCCGCCACATCGTTGAACGGCACGCGCACAAAGCCCGTCACCAGCGGCTCGAAGCCTTTTTGCACCTTCACATTGCCCGTCGCAGTCAGGGTCGCCAGCGTGCGTCCGTGAAACGCTTCGCTCATGACGATGATTTTGGCATTCGCTTTGCCCTGCTGCTGACCATACAGCCGCGCCAGTTTGATCGCACCTTCATTGGCCTCAGCGCCGCTGTTGGCGAAAAACACATGATCCATGCCGCTCAATTGAGCCAGACGATTCGCCAGCGCGTCTTGCTCCGGCACTTGATATAAATTGGATACATGAATCAACTGCGTGACTTGTTTTTGCAAAGCCGCCACCAGTTTCGGGTGATTGTGTCCCAAACCATTCACGGCAATGCCGGCCAGCGCGTCCAAATAGCGTCGCCCCTGCGTATCGGTGAGCCAAACGCCTTCGCCGTGCGTAAACGCAACCGGCAGACGGTTAAATACAGGCATGAGGTGGGTAGCAGCGGCATCAGACATAGTTATTCCACGAGTTTGAATAATAAAAAAAGAAAATGGACGGCTGCTCTGACGAACATCCGCCCATCTAAAGTATCGCCTATGACAGCGGACCATCATAGTGCACCATCACAGCGTTCAATCATAGGGAAAAACCCGCGCAAACGCAAGTATTTAGCGCGCTCAAAGCGCATCGAACGAGAGTTTGAGGCGCGCTGACGACAGATGACGTGCTCCTGACCCATGATAAAAAACCGCTTCGAATCATCCGAAGCGGTTGCCAGAGAATGAGAGAAACACCTGCCGCTCCCATTCATGCCATAGGCTCATTGAAACCCAAGCTGGGGTTCACGGCATGATGGCAGCATCACACATGCGCGGTGATGCGCACATCAATATTGCCGCGCGTCGCATTGGAATACGGGCACACTTGATGCGCCTGATCCACCAACTGCTGCGCCAAGGATTGCTCCATCCCTTCCAAATACACGTCCAAAGCGGCATTGATACCATAACCCGCGCCGACTTTGCCCAGACCAACTTCGCTCTCGATGCGCAAGCTCTCCGGCAATTTTTGTTTGGCTTGCGCTGCAACCACTTTCAACGCGCCGATAAAGCACGCGGCATAGCCCGCTGCGAATAGTTCCTCGGGATTGGTACCGCCTCCCGCTCCCCCCATAGCCTGCGGACGCGCCAATTTCAATTCCAATTGACCGTCTTCGGTACGCGCGACGCCATCACGGCCACCGCTCACCACTGCTTTTGCTGTATAAATTGCTTCCATATCAAACTCCTTTTCTGTTGTTGCTATACATGGAATTATCGTTGAGCAAGCTTACGATAATTGTTTTTCAAACGCATTTGCCTTCAGCCACGACTCATGCGTTTGCAATTGTTGCGCATACTGAGCCAAGTTCGGATAGTGGTGCAAACTATCCGACATGACCAATACATCAATGATAAACGACATCATGATGTCTGCGCCGGTTAAGCGGTCACCGACCAAATAGCGCTTGTCCGCCAAAGACTGATCGAGATACGTCAGCACCTGAGCGCACTCGCCTTGCGCATAGTCCAGCAGATGATTCGTCTGGCAACCATCACGCAATATGAACATGCGCAGCAAAAGCGGCAACATAGCCGAGCTTTCCGCAAAATGTATCCATTGCAAATACGCCGCATAATCCGCCGTTCCACGCGCGGGCGCCAAGCGATCCGCAGCAAAACGATCAATCAGATATTCGGTAATCGCGCCGGATTCGGCCAATACGAAACCATCCAATTCAATCAGTGGCGACTTGCCCAAAGGATGTACCTGTTTGAGCTCCGCCGGTGCCAAGGAAGTTTTGGCATCGCGCTGATACACCACCGTTTCATATGGCTGACCGATTTCCTCCAGCAACCATAAAATTCGCTTGGCGCGTGAACGGTTCAAATAATGCAGTTTAATCATATCCATTTCCTATTATGTGGCGCTTGACTGAGCCAATGTCGGATAATCGGTATAGCCTTTCGCCCCGCCGCCATAACTGGTCGCCTGATCCATCTGATTGAGCGGCGCATCCTGCGCAATGCGCTCCACCAAATCGGGATTGGCAATAAACGCTCGACCAAATGCAACGGCGTCAATCAAGCCCGCACCGATCAAATCTTCGGCCTTCTTCGCATCGTATGCACCCGCACCAATGATTTTACCTGAGTAGTTTACTCGGATATTTTGGCGAAATTGAGTGGAAAGCGGTTCGCCGCCCGCCCAATCCGGTTCGGAAATGTGCAAAAACGCCAAGCCGCGCTGATTCAACTCACCAATCAAATACAGCTGGTCGTCCTCGTTGTTGCCCATGTGCACGCTGTTAAACGAGCCCAACGGCGATATGCGAATGCCCACGTGGTCTTTGTCCCAAGCAGCGATACACGCATCCACCACCTCGAGCATCAAGCGTGCGCGATTCTCGCGGCTACCACCGTACTCATCAGTACGCTGATTGGTGTGCTCAGCCCAAAACTGACTGAGCAAATAGCCGTGCGCACCATGAATTTCAATAAAATCAAAACCGGCTTCGCGCGCACGCACCGTTGTCGCCGCAAAATCCGCCACCACCTGTTTGATTTCATCCAAGCTCGCGGCGCGCGTCGGTGTCGTTTCCGCACGCATCGGCAAACCGTTTTCATCGCGTAAAGAAGTTTTTCCACCCAAAGCCACGACCGAAGCAGAAATCGGCGCTTGACCATCTGGTTGCAGGCTCGCGTGCGACACCAAACCGGTGTGCCACAATTGCACCGCAATTTTGCCGCCCTGAGCATGCACCGCCTGCGTGATCTCCTGCCACGCAGCAACTTGCTCGGCCGTGTGCAAGCCCGGCGCACCGGCGTAGCCTTTGGCCTGCGCCGACACCTGCGTCGCCTCGGTCACGATCAAACCAGCCGATGCCCGCTGCGCATAATAGGTTTTTGCCAATGGCGACGGAATATCGCCCGGCTCAGTCGAGCGCAAGCGCGTCAATGGCGCCATCACAATGCGATTATTCAACTCGCTTTTCCCCAAAGTCAGGGATTCAAACAAAACCTCATGAGCCATATATTTCCTTTCAAATTAGACCAGTCGTCTATAAATAACTGCTAAAAAAGACAAGCGCCTAACGCGATAACTGCAGGGTGATTAACTGCACTCACGTTCAAACACTTGCCACTTCTTGAACCACTCAAAAACCACTCAAAACTCAGTGCGCACTACATCCGCTTGCGCTTGTTCACTTGCCGCTTACCCAATTGGCAACATCATAACTCACATCGCCAAAATCTGCTCGGTGTGGCGCATGGCTGCGGACAGCGGCACACCGTCCTTCGTCAACTTATTGGCCAGACTGGCGCCCAGCCAGAGGTGATACAAATTCTGCGCATCCAATTCAGGGAATAAGCGCGCCGGCAAAGAACCGTCCGTCATCCCCTCGCGCATACACTGCGCGATCAAAGCAATCACGCGGCGATAACCATCGAGCAAAGCTGTGCGCATGGATTCGGACAAATCCGCGACCTCTGCGCTCAGTTTGACCACCAGACATTTTTGCTCGCCCGAGCCGTCCATTTTTTGCGTATCGGCCAAATACTGCCAATACGCCATCAAACGCTCGCGCGCCGAACGCCCGCTGGTGCCGAGCAATTCGCTCAAGCGCGATACATAATCATCGAAATAGCGCTCAATCACCGCATGGCCAAATTGCTCTTTCGACGAAAAATAATGGTAAAACGAACCCTTGGGCACACCCGCCTGCTGCAAAATCTCAGCCAAGCCCACGCCGACAAAGCCCTTCTGGGCAATCAAGCGATGGCCAACGGTCAAAATATGTTCACGGGTGTCGTTCTGTACTGTTTTCATGTCCACATTCTAAAATAGACCAGTCGTCTTGTCAAATACTAAAAAACCGCCCAACAAATAGATACCTCCTGAACGGCAATTTGGCTCGCACTCAACACAATCAATCTGTATGTGTCCCGATGATCTGCTGAACCAGCGCCCAATCACCCACAATATCCTCAGAGCCTTTGAAACGAGATACCTCCATGTGCCCGTCCTCAAATACATCAATTTCCACGCGCTCACCCACCAACGTGAGCGTCACCAAGATCGTATCATCACGATAACGTCCCAAAGTAAAATGAATGCGCGCCTGCTCTAAACGATTAAGCAATTGATACAAAGAATGAGACATAACAAAACACCCTTGAGTTATGGATTATTTCACCACATACAACCCAATCGCCAGCGCATGACACACCGCCGCGCCGAGCACAAACAGATGCCAAATCGCATGGGTGTAGCGGCGATTTTTTGCGGCATAAAAGATCGTTCCCACCGTGTACAGCACGCCGCCCAAAACGATCAGTACCAACGCCGCCGGATCCAGCGCATGCAGCATATCCTTGATAATCAGCACCGACAGCCAGCCCATCCCCAGATAGGCAAGCAAAGAGGCTCGATCGAATCGGTGGACAAAAAACACCTTGAACACAATCCCGGTCAAAGCGATGCCCCACAGCACCCAAAACAGCACCAGCGCCTTGCTGGTGGCCAATCCGATCAGCAAAATTGGCGTGTACGTTCCGGCGATCAACGCAAAAATGGCGCAGTGATCCAGCCGTTTGAGTACCGATTTCGCCCGCGTATTCGATAGGCTGTGATACAGGGTTGAACTCAAAAACATCACGATCAAACTCGCGCCATACAAAGCCAAACCGGTGATTTGAAATCCGCTGAACGACACACTCGAACCAACCGCTTTGACCAGCATCAGCACCAGCGCCACAATGCCGAAGACCACGCCCAAGCCATGCAACAGCGCGTTCAAAAACTCCTCGCGCGGATGATAATCCGAGCCGACTGCCAACCCTTTGGTACTCATTCGTTGCTCCCTATTATTTCAATGCCCACGCATCATCTGCGCCACGTGCATGTGACGCATTCATGCTACGCCCGAATTCGTCAGAATTCATGCAGAGATCGGATAATGGATGGGGAGAAAAAGGAGGATAAACCTCACTCCGATGGCGATGATTTCGCCTCGGAACAGCTTGACGCGCAGCACTTCTGTGCTGAACCACAGTCCGATGTGGTGTCGGCTGGAGTGCTCGCAGCGCAACGATCGCTTGATGCCATATCGGTTGGCATCTCTTGCATCAAAGGATCCGCCAAAGCAATGCGCTGCTCTTGCGCCGCCTCGCGCAGAATCCTTAGCCCACCGCGCAATACCACCCACGCAATGATAAAACCAATCAATAAGTCGGGATAACGACTGCCCGTCAGCCAAACCAACGCACCTGCAAGCACCACGCCCAAATTGGCGATCACATCGTTTTTCGAGAAAATATAGGACGCGCGCATATGCACGCCGTCGTCTTGATGCTTGGCAATCAAACTCAAACACAGTCCATTCGCCGCCAACGCGACCAATCCGACCACCATCATCAGAGAACTCATCGGCTCACTGCCAAACCACGCCTTGCGCAGCACTTCGAACAGCACCCACAGCGCAAGTACGATTTGCACCATACCGCTGCTGCGCGCCGCCTTGATTTTCAAGCCCGCGCTTTTGCCTACGGCGTACAAACCGATGCCATACACCGACGCATCCGCCAGCATATCCAGTGAATCAGCGACCAAACCAGT
Organism: Puribacter membranae; assembly: GCF_055380425.1. NCBI lineage: Bacteria > Pseudomonadati > Pseudomonadota > Betaproteobacteria > Burkholderiales > Burkholderiaceae > Puribacter > Puribacter membranae. The sequence continues at coordinate 530,726 of NZ_AP040167.1, read as the reverse complement.
GGATTGCGCCCACAAACCGAGGCTCAACTCGAACGCAAACATCACCGCGTTGATCCACAATACGATCCACAGCGTTTTTCGCTCCGCCGCATTGCGCGCGGTCATTTCGCAGCCACAGCCGGACATAGTGAGCCTCTAAGAAAATTTACATGCGTGGCACAACCACGCCGGTTTGCCCTTGATATTTGCCGCCGCGATCTTTGTAGGAGGTTTCGCATTCTTCGTCGGATTCAAAGAACAACACCTGCGCGCAGCCTTCGTTGGCGTAGATTTTGGCGGGCAGCGGTGTTGTGTTCGAGAACTCCAGCGTTACAAAGCCTTCCCATTCGGGTTCAAACGGCGTGACGTTGACAATGATACCGCAGCGCGCATAGGTGGATTTGCCCAAGCAAACCGTCAATACGCTGCGCGGAATGCGAAAATATTCGACTGTGCGCGCCAAAACGAAGGAATTCGGCGGAATGATGCAGGTGTCGCCCACATGCTCAACAAAGCAATTCGGGTCAAAGTTTTTCGGGTCGATGATGCTGCTGTTCACATTGGTGAAAATTTTGAATTCGTTGGCGCAACGGATGTCGTAGCCATAGCTGGAAGTGCCGTAGCTGACGATGCGTTGGTCATTGATGTAGCGCACTTGATTCGGCTCGAATGGCTCGATCATGCCGTGCTGCTCTGCCATACGGCGTATCCATTTATCGGATTTGATGCTCATGATGCTCCTTATTCAGTGGGGTTGCCATCGGTGGCAAATCGTGTTCTAAAATCATGCGCTATGATCATGCGGCTCATGTGGTATTGGCGCGCATTGTAGCACATTTCCCCCGCGTATCTGCTAAAATCATGCTTTCACCCCGCCCTGTTCGCGTCGGCTGACGCGCCCAGAGGTCTTTTAGGACTTACCTTTCGATTCGGATACATCATGTTAGACATACAATTATTGCGTAAAGATATTGACACCGTGGCTCGCCGTTTAAAAACGCGCGGTTTTGAGTTGGACACGGAGACGTTTAACGCTCTCGAAGCGCAGCGTAAAGCGATTCAGGTGAAAACCGAGGAGTTGCAATCGCAGCGCAATAAATTGTCCAAAGAAATCGGCGTGCGCAAAGCGCAAAAGCTCGATGCATCGGACGTCATGGCGCAAGTGGCGGGGATTGGCGATGAACTGAAAGCCTCTGCCGAGCAATTGGACGGCATCCAAACACAAATGCGCACTCTGTTGCTGAATCTGCCGAATCTGCCGCACGAATCCGTGCCTGTCGGTACGGATGAGACGGATAATCAAGAGGTCGCGCGCTGGGGCGACACGCCGAAATTTGATTTTGAGGTGAAAGACCACGTTGCACTGGGCGAAAACCTCGGCCTGCTGGACTTTGATATGGCCAGTAAATTGGCTGGCTCGCGTTTCAGTTTCATGCGCGGCGGTTTGGCGCGTCTGCACCGCGCATTGGCGCAGTTGATGTTGGACACCCACACAACGCAGCACGGCTACACCGAATGCTACACGCCGTATATGGCCAACGCCGACAGCTTGTACGGCACGGGACAACTGCCGAAATTCAAAGAGGATATGTTCTGGGTATCCAAAGGCGGAGATGAGGACGCGCGCGAGCTGTACCTGATCTCGACCTCGGAAATCACCCTGACCAACACCGTGCGCGACGTGATTTTGGATGCGGATCAATTACCGCTCAAATTGACCGCGCAAACGCCGTGTTTCCGTTCCGAAGCCGGTTCTGCCGGTCGCGACACGCGCGGTATGATTCGCCAGCATCAGTTTGAAAAAGTGGAAATGGTGCAGATCGTTCACCCCGAAAAATCCTACGAGACACTGGAAGAAATGCGCGGCCACGCGGAAAAAATCTTGCAAATGCTGGAGCTGCCCTATCGCGTCGTCGCACTGTGCACCGGCGACATCGGCTTTGGCGCAGCGAAAACCTATGATCTGGAAGTGTGGGTTCCGTCACAAAACACCTACCGCGAGATTTCCAGCGTGTCCAACTGCGAAGCCTTCCAAGCGCAACGCATGCAGGCGCGCTTTAAAAATTCGCGTAACGAATCGGGCAAACCTGAATTGGTGCATACCTTAAATGGCTCTGGCTTGGCGGTCGGTCGTACCTTGGTCGCCCTGCTCGAAAACCATCAACAGGCTGACGGCTCCATTCGCATTCCGGCGGCGTTGCAACCGTATATGGGCGGATTGACCGAGTTACGCTGAGTTTGGGTGGTTTTTAGCTGATTAAATCGTGCCACGCCTTGCGCGATGGATGCGTCATGTAGCTTTTTCAGCACGTTTTCAGTACGATGGTCATGTCGTTGGGTTGTGCTTTACACCTAATATGAGCACGATCGTTCTTTTTATTGGATCATGACACTTTGTTATTATTTTTGCAGCGAAACGCACCCATGTCCAAATACGCCTTTCACAACCGGTTGAAGACAACTTTACGATCTCCTTGGTCGCTGTGCCTTGGTGCCATTTTGTTGAGCCACAGCATGAACTGCGCCGCGCAAGTCAATCAAACAGCAATCGAGGCGGACGAAGCAGTGCCGGCAGCGCAAACTACCGGCACCGAAATCGATCCAGCATCTGATAACAGACTGAGCAGCACACTCAAAACATCGGGCAGCAGCCCTCTGGATTTTGCCAGCGCCGTCAGCCAAATGACCGAGCATTCCCCCAAACTGGCGGCTGCCAAAGCCGAAGTTCAAAGCAAACAATTGCAAAGCGACGCGGCCAAATGGTTGGGCGGGCCAAATGTCATTTTGTCGGCCAGCGTGAACAAATACAGCCTGAGCTATGACGTAGACCTAACCGAGGCCAAACAATTGGCCGCACAATCCGGCTCCTCGATTGTGATTCCGGGGATGCCGAATTTAGGCGCGATGCTGCCTCATCTGATTCCAAACGAATTGACGCTCAAGGCCAAAGGCCAAACCACCAGCAAAAACGCCCTGCTGTTCTGGCCTGTGTACACCGGTGGCAAAATCCAAGCGGCCAAAGGCCTGCTCGCCGCGCGTGCAAACGAAGCACAAGCCGACGCGGCGATGGCCGAGCATGAGCTGTATGTCACCTTGGTGCAGCGCTATTTCGGTGCGCAATTGGCGCAAGTCGCGCTCGATTTGCGCAAAGCCGCCGTCAACACCATCTCGGCGCACGACCACGCCGCCGAGCGCATGTTGCAAGAAGGTCTGATTTCAAGCGCCGAACGACTGCGCGCCAAAGTATCGCTGGAGGACGCGAAACGCCAGCAAGAAAAATCGGCGAACGACGCACAGTTGGCCCATATAGCCCTGCAACGTTTGTTGCAAAGCAAGCCGTGCAACCCAGCACACCGATTTTCGTGCTCTCACATCCTTTGCAACCGCTGGATCATTTTCAAAATCTGGCGCTGCAAAATCACCCGGGCTTAGCCAAAGTCTCTGCGAAAAAAACTCAGGCCGAGCGCCTGTTGGACGTTGAAAAAGCGCGCTATCTACCGTCGGTCAGCGTCTACGGCGCACACGAGTTGTCTAACCACAATCCATCTTGGGTGGCGGGCGTGAGCGCCAGCTGGACGCTGTGGAGCGGGCTGGATCGTCAGCGCATGGCGCAGTCAGCCGAGCAGCAAGTCATGCAGGCAAATTACAGCGACGCGCAGGTTCGTGAAGACATCTTATTACTGGTCGAGAAAAACTGGCGCGCAACGGAAAACGCTCGCACCGCCTATCTCGCATTGAACGCCAACATTAATTTGGCCAAAGAACTCGTGCGTCTGCAACGCAGCAGCGTACGTGAAGGACTGGCGACCGTACCCGATCTGATGACGGCGGAGACCCAGTATTTCCAAGCGCTGACCGAACAAGCCAAAGCTGGCAATGACTACGTGCAGGCGCTGGCGCAATTGCTCGATAGCTGCGGCACGCCTGATGCTTTCACCGATTACGCCGCGCGTGCCGATGTGCGCCTGCGTGCGGATACATTGAACCAAGCCGCACCGCTTGCGACCCATAAAGCCACGGCAAAAACCACCCGATCGGCCAACAAAGCCAAGCCTGCCTCAGGCAAACCATAACCGCCGAGCGAATAGACACAGGATGAACCATGAATAAGAAACAGCAAATTTCCGCACTGGCCCTCGTTGCCCTGATTCTATTGGTGATTATCACCGGCGTCTGGCTGTCCGCACGCAAACAGCCGCTGGTGATTCAAGGCCAAATGGACGCGCAGCAGACCGATATTGCCGCCAAAGTCTCGGGACGCATTGGCAAAATTTTAGTACATGAAGGCCAAACCATTGAGATGGGCACACCGCTCATCGAGATGAACACACCGGAAATCTCCGCCAAAATCGAGCAGGCGCAAGCCGCACAACAGGCCGCCGAAGCAGTGGCACAAAAAGCGCAAAACGGCGCACGTCCGCAAGAAGTCGAAATGGCGCGTGCGAATTGGCAACGCGCCCAAGCCGCCGCTGAACTGGCGCAAACCAGCTACCGCCGCGTGGACAATCTGGCGCGTGAAGGCCTGATTTCCCGCCAAAAACGCGACGAAGCCTACACCAACTACGTCGCAGCGCAAAAGCAAGCCGAAGCAGCAAAAGCACAATACGACATGGCATACAGCGGTGCGCGCAGTGAAGATAAAGCCGCCGCCGAAGCGCAAGCCAAACAAGTGTCCGCCGTGGTGAAGGAAGTCGAAGTCGCCCAAAACGAAGCAAATCTGCGCAGCCCGATCAAAGGCGAGGTCGCCGATGTGATTGCCAAAGTGGGTGAAATCGTACCGCAAGGCGTTCCCATCGTGACCCTGACCGATTTGAGCGATCAATGGGTGGTGTTGAATGTGCGCGAAGATGCGGTTCAGCGATTTGCCATCGGCCAAGAGTTCACCGGCGAATTGCCCGCCTTAACCGAAAATGGCAAACCAATCAAAGCGCAGTTCAAAGTGTACGCCAGCTCGGTTTTGCCCGACTTTGCCACATGGCGCGCAACGCGTAACAACAGCGGCTTTGACATGCGTACCTTTGAAATCAAGGCGCGCCCTGCCCAACCGATTGCCAACGTGCGCCCGGGCATGAGCGTATTAGTGACGGTTGATTAACGCTCATCATGCGCCGACTTCTGCACATCTTCCGCCGCAGCGCCTCGTTGGAATGGCGCTATTTGGGACAGCATGGCTGGGATCGCACGATGCTGATCTGGATTCCGTTGGCGACGGTCATGCTGATGTGGTGGATTTTCTCCAATGCACAAATCACCCACTTGCCAATCGGCGTGTGGGATCAGGATAACAGCGCGCCATCGCGCCAATTGGTGCGCTATCTCAACGCCACGCCGGGTATACAGGTGGTGCAATATTATGACAACGCCAGCAGCGCCGAACAGGCGATGGATGCGGTGGATGTCTACGGCGTAGTGGTTATCCCTCAGGATTTTGCTGCAAAAATGAAAACCGGACACGCAGCGCCCATCGCCCTGCAAGTGAATGCACAATTCGGCACGCATTCCGGTCAGATTCAAAATAGCGTCCAGCGCGTCGTTGGTACATTCTCTGCGGGCGTCGAAATCCAAGCACGCAATAAGCGCGGACAAAATCTGCAACAAGCGAAGGACACATTCACGCCGATTCGCACGGCAACCGTGACTTTATTCAATCTTTCCTCGAATTACCAGCAGACCTTGGCCTCCACCATGATTCCCGCACTGTTGCATATTTTGGCGATGACCGCGGGCGCCTACGCCATTGGCCGTGAAATTCGCGATCATCATCTGGGCAACTGGATTCGCCATGCGTGCGAATATGCGCATCCCGACGCCTCGCCACGCTTTTGGGACGTGGTGTTTGCGCTCAACGGAAAACTACTCTGGCCCATGCTCTCGTTCACCGTTTGGGCGGCAATCACGATTGCGCTGTCCACTCGTTCTCATCAGGCGAGCATGCTTTCATGGCTCGCAACCTTCGTCGCTATTTGGCTGATGATGCTGGTCTCACTGTGGATGGGCGTGATTGTCACCACGCTCAGTATGTCTCTGCGTATGGGCTTGTCCATGACCGGATTCATCACCGCACCTGCGTTTGCCTTTGCCGGTGTCGGCTTTCCGACCTTCGCCATGCCCATCGGCGCTCGTATCTGGGCCAATCTAGTGCCGCTGACCCATTACCTCAAACTGCAAATCAACCAATTACAAATGAATGCGCCGTTTTGGTGGGCGATTCCCTCATTGCTCGGATTCACAACCGCGGTGGTTATTTTGCTGTTGCTCAGTAGCGCCCTGACTTTGCGCGTACTTAAGCAACCCGAACGCTGGGGGGCGCGCTGATGACACGCGATACGCTTGAGCATACCGATCACGACCTTAACGATCATCTCGACCGTCGCTCATTCAGCGCGGGTTTTTGGCAAACCCTGCGCGCGGTGATGCGCGACAAAGGTGCAATTTTATTGCTCGTGATTGCACCCTTGCTCTACGGTTTTTTCTATCCGTGGCCATACAGCACCGCCGTTGCGCGACAAGTGCCGGTCGGTATTGTCGATCATGACAACAGTACTCTGTCGCGACAAATCATCCGCTATGCCAGCGCCAGTCCGCGCTTGTCCGTACAGGTTTTGAGCGATGAGCAGGCGGCGCAATTCGCCTTGTGGCGCGGTCAAATCGACGCCTACATGATCATCCCCGACTCGCTCAAACACGATGTGGTCATGCGTCAACCGGCCAGCGTGAGCATCGAAGGCAACGGTAGTTATCTGCTGTTGAACAAAGAAGCGCTCACCGGCCTGTCGGAGGTCGTCGGTACGGTCTCCGCCGGCATTGAGATTCGCCAGTACATGGCCGCCGGTATGAGCAAGAATCAAGCGAAAGTCGCACAAAACCCCGTTCCCCTGCTCACACAGGCGCTGTATAACCCGTCGCAAGGATACGGCAGCTACGTCGTGCCTGCCGTCGCCCTGCTGATTTTGCAACAAACCTTGCTCATGGGAACAGCGCTGATCATCGGCACATGGGTAGAACAGCACAAAGCGCGTACATCTGCACGAACCTGGGCGGGACGGGTGTTTGCGCTGTCGTGTTTCGGTTGGCTCAACAGCCTGATCTATTTCGGCTGGATCTTCACGGTGCAAGGTTACACCCACGGCGCCAATTGGTCAGGCGCATTGCTGTTAGCGTTCGTTTTTGCGCCCGTCATCACCTCGATTGGCTGCGTATTCGGTATGTGGTTCAAACAGCGTGAGCGCGGCATGCAGATTTTGCTGTTCAGTTCATTACCAATGTTTTTCCTGAGCGGATTCACTTGGCCGACCGAAGCGTTACCGCAATTATTGCAATACGCGCGCTGGTTGCTGCCGAGCACACCCGCCATCGAAGCCTCCATTCGCTTTAACCAAATCGGCACCAGCCTATCTCAGGCATGGTATTTATTGGCCATACTCGCCTTGATGGGTGTACTGAACTTTATTTTTCTGTGTTATATCGGTCGCATTCGACCCAACGCCTCATCTGTATCTTCGACACACGAGCAATAAGGGATCAGCGGTAATGCAACGTTGTCTTTGAAATGAAATAGCGAAATAATGTGCGTAGAATACGCATTTTTTCTCAAAAACCACTTGAACAAATCCTTCAATTACGGCATAATTGCACTTCTTCGCAGTTAGTAAGTATTGCGGGCAGAATCAAAGAGATTCGGGGGTATAGCTCAGCTGGGAGAGCGCTTGCATGGCATGCAAGAGGTCAGCGGTTCGATCCCGCTTATCTCCACCAAGATTTTTTAGTAGTACATTAGGCTCCCATCGTCTAGAGGCCTAGGACACCGCCCTTTCACGGCGGTAACACCGGTTCGAATCCGGTTGGGAGTGCCAGATTTTATGATTGAGTAATACGCAGTACATTAGGCTCCCATCGTCTAGAGGCCTAGGACACCGCCCTTTCACGGCGGTAACACCGGTTCGAATCCGGTTGGGAGTGCCAAAATACACATCCACGCATTGAGTTCAGACCATGCGTGGATTTTTTATTATTTACTCTTTTAAGCAAAGCCTTATTTTCCGCAGCAGCACGCATGACCGATTTAGGCTTTTATTCAAGCGGCTTTTCCTTTAAAATTGGCCGACATTCACTTCGGAATTAAACTCATGTGGTCAAAACTCTCATTCGCTATTTTTAAACTGATTGGTTGGAAAACCTATTACGAACCCTTACCCGGATCACACGGCATCATCGTGGTCTATCCACATACTTCCAACTGGGACTTTCCGTTGGGCGTACTCTGGAAATCGGCTTATAAAGTACGACCACGCTGGGTTGCGAAGGAGTCTTTGTTTAAGCCTCCTGTATTCGGCTGGTTTATGCGCAAACTCGGTGGGATTGGCATCAAGCGCGAAGGTAATTTGGACGTGGCGCAAAATTTGAAAAAGACCATGCTGGCCGAGGATAACTGCTGGCTGGTTATTGCGATTGAAGGTACACGCTCTTACAAACCCTACATTCATTTGGGCTATTACTACATCGCCAAAGCAGCCAATGTACCGATCGGCTTAGCCAAATTCAATTACGAAACCAAAACCATTGGCGTGTCCGACTATCGCTATGTCAAAGACACCATCGAAGAAGAGATCGAACAGTTGAAACTGGACTTCGCCGGACATCGCGCCCGCTACCCCGAAAATGCTGGTGCATTGGCGGTACGTGAGAAAAAAGGCGCGGGCAAACCATCGGCTTCTTGATGCCTATGGCTTCATAATCTCAAATATACTCATGGCAAGGCATACAAAAAGGCTGGTTCACACCAGCCTTTTCTTGTATCACAACATTCGATTATTTCTTGATGTTGTAGAACGTGCTTTTGCCCGGATAGCTCACGGTTTCACCCAAAGCTTCCTCGATGCGCAGCAATTGATTGTATTTGGCAATGCGATCAGAACGCGACAACGAGCCGGTTTTGATTTGACCTGCATTCAAGCCAACCGCGATATCGGCGATGGTTGAATCTTCGGTTTCGCCTGAGCGGTGTGAAATCACGGCAGTATAGCCCGCACGTTTAGCCATCTCGATCGCAGCAAAGGTTTCGGTCAAAGTACCAATTTGATTGATCTTGATCAGAATTGAGTTGCCAATGCCTTTTTCAATGCCTTCTTTCAAAATCTTGGTGTTGGTTACGAACAAATCGTCGCCGACCAATTGGATTTTCTTGCCAAGGATTTCGGTCAAGTACTTCCAGCCGTCCCAGTCAGATTCATCCAAACCGTCTTCGATGGTAACGATCGGGAATTTGTCCACCAAATTGGCCAAGTAATCCGCCATTTCTTTGCTGGTCAAGCTCAAACCTTCGCCCGTCAACTCATATTTACCATCTTTGTAAAATTCGGATGCCGCGCAGTCCAAACCGATCAAGATGTCGTCACCCATGGTGTAACCAGCCGCACTGATCGCTTCGCCAATCGTTGCCAAGCATTCTTCGTTGGATTTGAAGTCTGGTGCGAAACCGCCTTCATCACCCACCGCAGTGTTCATATGTTTATCGTGCAGAATTTTTTTCAAGCTATGGAAAATTTCCGCACCGGCGCGCAAAGCTTCGCGGAATGAGTCAAAGCCGACCGGCAAAATCATGAATTCTTGGAAGTTCAAGTTGTTATCCGCGTGTTCGCCGCCGTTAATGATATTCATCATCGGCACAGGCATTTGCATCGCGCCCGAACCGCCAAAATAACGATACAACGGCAAACCGGCCTCTTGCGCAGATGCGCGCGCCACAGCCATAGACACCGCCAGCAAAGCATTCGCGCCCAGATTGGATTTATTGTCCGTGCCATCGAGTTCGAGCAAGGTTCGGTCAATCAGCGCTTGTTCGGACGACTCCATACCGACCAAAGCATCAGCGATCACGGTATTGATGTTGTTTACGGCTTTCAACACGCCTTTGCCCAAATAACGGCTTTTATCACCATCACGCAGCTCAATTGCTTCGCGTGAGCCGGTAGACGCACCAGATGGTACCGCAGCGCGTGCGCTCGCACCTGATTCCAACAAAATCTCACATTCAACAGTCGGATTACCACGCGAATCCAGAATCTCGCGACCTACGATATCAATAATTGCACTCATTGCTTTCTCCTCAAATAAACCGAAAAATCAGGCACTTTTTCAATGCCCACCCAAACCCATCAATGCTATGTAATCGTTTACTCTATTGTACTCCGTTCACGCTTACATTTAAACCATTAAAAATTATCTTCCAAAAACATACCGCCCGACTTAACCGCGCTATCCAAAGCTTTCAACGTAGTCAACAGCTCTTTCATGCGATTGAGCGGTACGGCATTCGGACCATCCGACCACGCTTCGCTTGGGTTCGGATGCGTTTCCATGAAAATACCGGAAATTCCGGTTGCGACGGCGGCGCGCGCCAAAACCGGTACGAATTCACGTTGACCGCCGCTGGTTGAGCCTTGACCACCCGGCAATTGCACCGAATGCGTCGCATCAAACACCACCGGCGTATCGTTTCGCTCAGCGCCGTGGCGCATGATCGCCAAACCGCGCATATCAGAGATCAGATTGTTGTACCCAAAGCTCACGCCACGCTCGCACGCGAGGAAATGATGCGTTGGCAAACCTTTTTCTGCTGCCGCGCTGCGGGCTTTTTCAATCACATTTTTCATGTCGGCGGGCGCTAAAAATTGCCCTTTTTTGATATTCACCGGCTTGCCCGATTGCGCCACCGCGCGAATAAAGTCGGTCTGACGGCACAAAAAAGCCGGTGTTTGCAACACGTCCACGACGTCAGCCACCGGCTTGATTTGCTCAATTTCATGCACATCGGTCAAAATCGGCACGCCAATTTGACGACGCACTTCATCCAAAATCCGCAGCCCTTCATCCATACCCAAGCCACGCTTGGTATTACCCGAAGAGCGATTTGCTTTGTCAAAAGAGCCCTTGTAAATCAAGGGAATTGATAATTCATCGCACATCGCTTTGAGTTGGCCGGCTACGTCCAGCGACATCTGTAGCCCTTCAATCGAGCAGGTTCCAGCAATCAAAAACAGAGGTTGATTCAAACCGATGTCAAAACCGCATAATTTCATATTATTCCCTTTTCATTTATTTTGGCTTATTCTTGGATGGCGGGCTTTTACCTTCAGTTTTACGCCCGCTTTTACGCCACATCCACAGCAAATGTCCAAACCCAGCCAAAGCCACAATCGTGGTAACAATCAGTATCACGATCAATGCCGTTGGCGCGGTTTGGAGCAGTTCCCACATATATTAAGCTCAGCTTATTAGCGCTGATGCGCCAACGCCGCGCTCACAAATGCGCTGAACAGCGGGTGACCGTCGCGCGGCGTCGAAGTGAATTCGGGGTGAAACTGAACGCCGATGAACCACGGATGCATAGACTCAGGTAACTCCATCATTTCCGGCAGATGCTCGGTCGGTGTGCGTGCGGAGATAATCATACCCGCCCGCTCCAATTGATCGGTGTATTGCGTATTGACTTCGTAGCGATGACGGTGACGCTCGGTCACAGTCGCACCATAAATATCAGCGGCCTTGGTATCGGCCTTGACCGGACATGATTGCGCGCCCAAGCGCATCGTACCGCCCAAATCGGAATCCACATCGCGCTTTTGCAACTGACCATCTTTGCCCATCCACTCGGTAATCAATGCTACCACCGGCTGCGGTGTATCGTGGTCAAACTCGGTGCTGTTGGCCTGCGCCAATCCCGCCATGTGGCGTGCAAATTCAATCACCGCCAACTGCATGCCCAAGCAAATGCCCAAATACGGCACTTTATTCTCACGCGCATAGCGAATCGCGGCGATTTTACCCTCGGTTCCGCGTTTACCAAAGCCACCCGGTACCAAAATGGCGTCCAAATGAGACAATTTCGCAGCCACTTCATCCATATGCGCGTCATCGAATTCTTCCGAATCAATGTATTCGATATCCACTTGCGTTTGATTGTGAATACTCGCGTGGCGCAACGCCTCAATCAATGATTTGTACGACTCGGTCAAATCCATGTATTTGCCGACCATACCGATGCGCACATGATTCTGCGGATTTTCCAACGCGAACACCAATTTGTCCCACATCGCCACATCGGCTTTTGGTACATCCAGACGCAGTTCGTCGCAAATGATTTGATCCAAACCTTGTTCAAACAGCAGGCGCGGTACTTTATAAATCGTATCTACGTCGTATACCGAAACCACGGCCTCAACGGGAATATTGGAAAACAGGGAGATTTTGGCCTTTTCATCATCCGGAATCGGACGATCCGCGCGGCACAGCAAAGCGTGTGGCATGATGCCGATTTCACGCAATTTTTGCACGGAATGCTGGGTTGGCTTAGTTTTTAATTCGCCCGCACCGGCAATCCACGGCACCAAAGTCAAATGCACAAACGCCGAATTGCCACGCCCCAGACGCAGGCTCATCTGACGCACGGCCTCCAAAAACGGGAGTGATTCAATGTCACCCACTGTGCCGCCGATTTCGACAATCGCCACGTCGGTTTGGCCGTTGTTTGATGCTGCCGCACCCCGTTCGATGAAGGCTTGAATTTCATTGGTAATATGAGGAATTACTTGAACAGTCTTTCCTAAGTACTCGCCACGACGCTCTTTTTTCAAAACAGATTCGTAAATCTGACCGGTCGTGAAGTTGTTTGATTTGCGCATTTTCGCGCTGATGAAACGCTCGTAGTGACCCAAATCCAGATCGGTTTCCGCACCGTCTTCGGTCACAAAAACCTCACCATGCTGAATCGGACTCATGGTACCCGGATCGACGTTGATGTACGGATCGAGTTTGAGCATCGTCACTTTCAGTCCGCGTGACTCCAACAAAGTTGCCAACGATGCCGCGGCAATCCCCTTACCCAAAGACGATACCACGCCACCCGTTACAAACACATATTTTGTCATTTTTAATTACCTCATTGGAAAGCGTAATTATACATTTCCTATGTGACTTTATCCACACGCATTCAACAAAAAGCCGCATCAAAATAAATAAGGGACAAATCGACTTGTCCCTTATTTGATAACTCATTCATAGCGCATTACACATGCACCAAGGTGCCTTCGTCTTCACCTTTGATGACACGCATCAAACCGCCCTCTTTGAAAATCGAGAACACTTTGATCGGCATTTTTTGGTCGCGGCACAGCGCAAACGCTGTCGCATCCATTACGCCCAGATTTTTGCTGATCGCTTCGTCAAATGTGATGTCGCTGTAACGGGTTGCGTTCGGGTCTTTTTTCGGGTCTGCGGTGTAAATACCATCCACTTTGGTCGCTTTCAGCACCACTTCCGCGCCGATTTCCACACCGCGCAGCGCTGCCGCCGTATCGGTGGTGAAAAATGGGTTGCCCGTACCGGCTGCGAAAATCACGATTTTGCCTTCGCTCAAGTGACGCATCGCACGCGGACGGATGTATGGCTCGACCACTTGATCAATACGCAAAGCCGATTGCACACGCGCTTCCAAGCCCGCGTGTTTCATCGCATCCTGCAAAGCCAATGCATTCATGATCGTGGCCAGCATACCCATGTAGTCTGCCGTTGCGCGATCCATACCCGCCGCACCACCGGCCATACCACGGAAAATATTGCCGCCGCCAATCACCACCGCCATTTCTACACCAGTTTCGACCACTTCCTTGATCTCGGCAACCATGCGTTCAATTGTCGCGCGATTAATGCCAAACGCATCGTCGCCCATCAGCGCTTCGCCGGACAGTTTGAGTAATACGCGTTTGTAACCAGCCATTTAATTCTCCTTATTGTTGGGTCGTATTGAGATTGCTGGGCAAGATTGAGTCGAAACCGCTGAAATTAGAAATCAAATCAATTTAAAATCAATGACTTCCAGCAAATTTTTGAAAAATATCGCGCCGTCATTAACGGCACGCAAACGGCGAGATTGTACCAAAATTCAATTTACTTAGTGTCAAAATCGCATCGCATACTGGCCCAGACCATAAAAAATCCCCCGCCATTACTGGTGCGGGGGATTGTTCGGATTCACATGAGTGTCACCTTATTTAACGCGCATATCGCCGGTTTCGACGAAACGCTGATGCCAAGACAAAGCCTCGTTCAGCATATGCGGCGTATGCAAGCCACCGGCTTTCTCTGCACGATCATAGTAGTCTTGCAACATCGGACGGTAGTCTGGATGTGCGCAGTTCTCGATGATCAGCTTCGCGCGCTGACGCGGTGATTTGCCACGCAAATCAGCCAAACCTTGCTCGGTTACCAATACCATTACATCATGCTCAGTGTGGTCGTGGTGCGACACCATCGGCACGATACAGGAAATCGCGCCGTCTTTGGCTACCGATGGCGTGACGAAGAACGACAAAAACGCATTGCGCGCAAAGTCGCCCGAACCGCCGATACCGTTCATCATGCTGGTGCCCATGATATGCGTGGAGTTCACATTGCCGTAGATGTCACATTCGATCATGGCGTTCATACCGATCACGCCCAGACGACGGGATACTTCAGGATGGTTGGTCACCTCTTGCGGACGCAAGATAATTTTTGAGCGCAGGGTTTCGATGTTGGCATTAAAACGATCCAGCGCATCTGGGCTGAAGGACAATGCAGTCGCAGAAGCCGATACCATTTTGCCCGACAAGATCAAGTCCAGCATACCGTCTTGCAATACTTCGGTATAGCCCATCAAGCCGTCAAACGGACCGTCTTGCAAACCCGCCAACACGGCATTCGCAACGTTACCCACGCCCGATTGCAATGGCAATAGGTTTTTAGGCAAACGCCCCATTTTCACTTCGTGTGAGAAAAAATCGATGATTTGCGCAGCGATACGCTGTGAATTCTCATCCGGATCGGCAAATTTGCTGTTGCGATCAGGCGAATCGGTTAACACGATGGCGACGATTTTGTCCAAATCGCATTCCAAATACGGTGAACCGACGCGGTCGGCAGCCGACACGATCGGAATCGGTTTGCGATTTGGCGGCACGCCGATGTCTGGGTGAATATCGTGCATACCTTCCAGCAACGCATTTTGACGGCTATTGACCTCCAAAATGATTTTTTTCGCGGACTTGAGCCATTGATTATTGGTGCCGATCGCCAGTGAAGGAATCAAGCGACCATCCGGCAAAATGCCGGTCACTTCAACCAATGCCACATCCATATCGCCGAAAAAGCCGTAACGAACCTGCTGTTCCAAATGCGACAAATGCACGTCCTGGTAATTGGTCGCGCCCGCATTGATTTGCTTACGCAAAGTCGGGTCAGATTGGAACGGAGTACGGAATTTAATCCCTTTGGCACGCGCCAATACGCCATCACAGTCATCCGCCGTTGACGCGCCGGTCAACATACCAATGCCGAATTCTTCGCCACGCGCGTGCGCTTCTTCCATGCGTTTGGCCAATGCAGCCGGTACCGCTTTGGGATAGCCCGCGCCGGTAAAGCCGCTGATGCCGACGTTCATCCCGTTTTGGATAAACTCAGCAGCCTGCTCCGCAGACATGATTTTTTCACGTAAACCCAAATGACCGACTCGCTCGTGCCCCATCGTAGAACTCATAAGATTTTCTCCTATTATTTATCGTTAAAATAAATCCCCTTTTCGTAGGGGTTATTTATGGATTCGTTTTGACCAATTCACTCAACCCTACTTTAGAGAATACCCAAATAAGCAATGAATGAAAGCAGTGTAATTATAAGCAAAAACCCACCTTTAAAAGAAGAGATTTTATATATTCACTCAATGCCGATTGTAGGACACCATACTTACGGATGAATTACTCCGACTCACACCGCTGGACGACGCACTGCGCATAAAAAAACGGGCATCTCTGCCCGTTTTTCCGTACTGTCGCCTTGCGATTAGCCTTGGCTTGCAGCCGCAACTTGCGCAGCAACTTCTGCAGCGAAGTCGTCCACTTTTTTCTCAATGCCTTCGCCCACGATGAACATGGTGAAGCCAGCAACGGTGGTGTTTTTCTCTTTCAACATTTGCTCAACGGTTTGTTTGTCGTTTTTCACAAATGATTGATTCAACAAAGACACTTCTTTCAAGTATTTTTGTACCGAACCTTCAACCATTTTCTCAGCGATTTCAGCCGGTTTGTCTTGCTCGATCGCCTTGGCTTTAGCTACTGAGCGTTCAGTTTCGATCAGGTTTGCAGGAACATCAGCCGCTGACAGAGCAACAGGTTTCATCGCAGCAACGTGCATGGCAACGTCTTTGGCCGCAGTTTCGTCACCGGTGTATTCCACCACGACGCCGATTTTTGAGCCGTGCAGGTAGTACGCCAATTGGTTGTCACCAGCGAAACGTTTGAAACGGCGAATGCTCATGTTTTCACCGATTTTACCCACCAGGTCGGTACGGGTTTGTTCAACGGTTTTGCCGTTCATGTCCAACGCACCCAATGCTTCTACGTCAGCAGGATTTTGCTCTGCAACCAATTTTGCCGAACCATTGGCCAAAGCCAAGAAGTCGTCATTTTTCGCCACGAAGTCGGTTTCAGAGTTCACTTCAATCATCGCGCCGGTTGTGCCATTGACATATACCGCCACAACACCTTCCGCCGCAATGCGTGATGCCGCTTTGCCCGCTTTGCTGCCCAATTTCACACGCAGCAATTCTTCGGCTTTGACCATATCGCCACCGGCTTCGGTCAAGGCTTTTTTGCATTCCATCATCGGCGCGTCGGTTTTACCGCGCAATTCGGCAACCATGCCTGCAGTAATTGTCGTCATAATTTTTCCTCAATAGTGATGTGCTTCAATTCACACAATGATGCAGTTAATCATTCCTGCAATTTGCATCATCGTGCCAAAAAATCTTTAAAAAAGGGGCAAACCGCCCCTTCCTTTGTTTGCTGCTCATTCGTCAATTAAGCGTTTTCGCTTTCTTGTACTTCAACAAACTCTTCAGTCGGTTCAGCCGCTTCTTTAGCTGCTTGTACCACTTCCTGAACCGCGTTCGCACGACCTTCCAATACCGCATCGGCCATACCGCGTGCATACAGGCGAACCGCACGACCTGAGTCGTCGTTACCCGGAATGACGAAATCAACGCCTTCTGGATTGTGGTTGGTATCCACCACAGAAATCACTGGAATACCCAAGTTTTTCGCTTCGAGCAATGCGCCTTTGTGGTAACCGATATCGATCACGAAAATCGCATCAGGAATACCGCCCATATCTTTGATACCGCCGATGGACTTGTTCAGTTTTTCGATTTCACGTTGGAACAACAAAGCTTCTTTTTTGGTCAGTTTTTCAACTTCACCAGATTCAACCGCTGCTTCCATGTCTTTCAGACGTTTAATAGAGGTTTTGATGGTTTTGAAGTTGGTCAAAGTACCGCCCAACCAGCGTTGGTTCACATACGGCATACCTGCGCGTGCTGCTTCTTCGGCGATGATTTCGCGTGCAGCGCGTTTGGTGCCGACGAACAATACGGTGCCACGACGTGCAGCCAATTTTTTCACGAACTCAGCTGCTTCGTTGTACATCACAACGGTTTTTTCCAAGTTGATGATGTGAATTTTGTTGCGATGCCCATAGATGAACGGAGCCATTTTTGGATTCCAAAAACGGGTTTGGTGACCGAAGTGGCAGCCCGCTTCGAGCATTTCACGCATAGAAACTAACATATTAAATACCTTTTATTTCAGGGTTGTGTCTAACATACGATGCGGTTTGCAAACGTTTTGCCTGCACCCTATACGCGCCGTATGCGCTATTTTGGCCGGAAATACAGCGATAACACGGCCACTGTCTTGCCACCATGCGTCAAACAATCTCTGCACATGTATCCAAGACAGTCTATAATTCTAAACCAATTACAGCCCAAACACAAGCCAAGCGGTATGAATACCGTGGATACGTCCCTTCCGATTGGTTTTTGTGTTGACCGATTGACACGTTTTTATAAAGCCATACCTATGTCCGTGACCATTAAAACCGAAACCGATATCGCTCATATGCGCGTTGCCTGCCGCCTTGCATCTGAAGTACTTGATTATATTGCGCCTTTTATTAAGGCAGGCATTTCCACCGGCGAGCTGGATCGCATGATCAATGACTATATGGTCAATGTGCAAAAAACGGTGTCCGCCACACTCGGCTATCAGCCGCCCGGTTATCCGCCCTACCCAAAATCCTGCTGTATTTCACTGAACGACGTGATTTGCCACGGCGTGCCATCGGACGACAAAATTCTGAAAAACGGCGACATCCTCAATATCGACGTTACCATCATCACACCCGAAGGCTATTTCGGCGACACCAGCCGCATGTTTACCGTGGGCGAGCCATCCATCGCGGCAAAACGCCTGTGCGATGTGACCTATGAATGTATGTGGCTGGGCATTGCTCAGGTCAAAGAAGGCGCAACTTTGGGCGACATCGGCGCGGCGATTGCAGCACACGCTCATGCCAACGGTATGTCGGTAGTTCGTGAATACTGCGGTCATGGCATCGGCAAAGTGTTCCACGAAGAGCCGCAAGTGCTACACTACGGCGTCAAAGGCCAAGGCATGAAGCTCAAAGCCGGTATGATTTTCACCATCGAGCCGATGATCAATGCGGGCAAGCGCGATTTGCGCACCATGTCGGACGGCTGGACGGTCAAAACCAAAGACCGCAGTCTATCTGCCCAATGGGAACATACCGTTTTGGTCACACCGACCGGCTATGAAGTGTTAACATTGTCCGATGGTTACCCCGCTTTGCCTGAGTTCATCAAAACCACACGATGTTAAATTCTTAAAAAAACACAGCCCAACCCATTTTGAGGAGATTGAAATGCGTTGCACTACTACTCCACGCCGTTCGCTATTGACCCGATCAACAATCACGACGCTAACTGTATTGTGCAGCACATTCCATCTCCCCGCTCTGGCGCAGGTATCAAGCGCTGACACCAATTCGGGCACCACCCCATCGCACGAGTTCACCATCAACGATGGCTCCGTACACTACATCGCGAAGCTGTATGTCAGTCATTGCGACGCTGGGCAATGTCAAGGCGAAGGTCGAGTCCAGCTATTTGACAAAGCGAACCAGCGTTTCGTACAAACCTTTCGCTCGGATAATTTAAATTTCTTTTTGACTGCCGAACAACAACCCACGGTAAATATCGTCCAGCTCTACAACGAGCAAAGCCCGTTGATTTTCGAAGATTTTAATTTTGACGGCTCTGAGGATTTGGCGATTCGCAATGGCAACAACAGCGGCTACGGCGGCCCGTCCTACGACGTTTATGTGTTCAACCAAAGCCGCGGACAATTTGTACCGAGCAAGGAATTAACGGCATTGGCTTACGAAAACCTCGGCATGTTCCAAACCGACCCTGTGCGCAAACGCCTGACCACCTTTACCAAATCCGGCTGCTGTTGGCATGAAACTACCGAATATGCGGTCGTACCCAAACGTGGCCTGGTCGCAACCAAAATCCTGACCGAAGACGCCACTAGTTCAGATGGCCGCTATGTTTACGTCACCACCCAAACCCGCAGCAATGGCGTTAATGGCAAAATGGTACGCAAAACAAAAAGGTACAAAATGGCTGATTATTACCCAGATTAAGTGAAATCACCCCATTTTTGGTGGAAAAAACCGATACCAAAGACCATACACCCAGCACGCGGCGCAGAAAGACAGCGCCCACTCAAGGAACGAGAATACAATCAAAACCACGCAAGGAACTTTCCACAGTTCATTGCCCAGTAAAAACAGCACCAAAGACACGCTGCTGGCGAGAAATAATATCTTGGCGGCAAACATCTTCGCCCCCGCATTCACCATAGCTCCAGTCCAGCCTTGCGCGTCGAAAATACGCTTCCACAGCAGATGCGACGGACATTTGTAATGTCCGATAAAACCTTTGACTAAGGCCTGAACCACCAAAACAGCCATGAACCACGGCGAGACAAACAAAGCCAAGTTGCACACAACAAAGGTTATAACCGCCTCCCAACGAATCACATTGGAAGAAACAGCAGGTAGATCAAAACGCAGCACGATAACTCCTTATATCAATTAATTATGTGCTTATTCTATCTAAAAATACATCGTAAACACCAAAAAATTCAAACAAAAATTTGAAAAATAAATTTTGCCGTCTCAAATGACGGCATTGAGTCATTTCAAACAGCGGTTTTACTGTTTTCAGTCCTGATTGAAATTCACTTTTGAACGGCGTATAGTGACATCGTTGCTGCGCAAAAAATTTATTCAAATTCACTGCGGTAAACGCCGATTTTCATTTGTTTTGACTATATAAAAGGAGAATATGATGTCAAGATACACCACGCAAGCCATTCGTTCGGTTGCTTTGGTCGGTCATGGCGCGGTTGGTAAGACCAGCTTGGCCGAAGCATTGCTGTTTGCAACCGGTGCGATCCCCGCCAAAGGCAGCATCGAGCGCGGTACAACCGTCTGCGATTTTGAACCACAAGAAAAAGAAGCCGGTCACTCGCTCAACTCCGCCGTGGTAAATTTTGCCTATGAAGACACCCATATTCACCTGATCGACACCGCCGGTTACCCTGATTTTTCGGGTCAATCCATCGCCGCATTGGCCGGTGTGGACACCGCGCTGGTCGTGATTAACGCGCAAACCGGCATCGAACTCATGACCGAACGCATGATGCAGTACGCAGCCGACCGCAAACTGGCGCGCATGATCGTGGTCAATAAAATTGATGCGGATAATATTGACCTGCCTGCCCTGCTCAACGACATCCGTGATACTTTTGGCAAACAATGCTTGGTGCTGGATTTACCGGCGCACGATGCTGCCGATGTGATCGAAGTGTTGGAGCATGACAGCGGGGATACGGATTTTGACTCGGTGGCCGAAGCGCACCGCGCACTGATTGACCAATTGGTTGAGGAGGACGAAGAGCTATTGATGCAATACCTCGAAGACGGTGCCGACCCAAGCACAAGCGATTTGCACGCACCATTTGAAAAAGCCCTGCGCGAAGGTCATTTGATCCCCGTATTGTTCACCTCGGCCAAAACTGGTGCGGGTATCAAAGAATTACTACACGTTTTGGCCTCGCTCGCGCCGAATCCGACCGAGAGCAATCCACCACCGTTCTACAAAGGTGAATTGGGCAACGCCGAACCTTTCCACGCCGAACCGGACGCAAGCAAGCACGTATTGGCGCATGTATTCAAAGTCATTTCCGACCCGTATATGGGCAAAATCAGCGTATTCCGCGTGCATCAAGGCACGGTGAAAAAGGATATGCAACTGTTCGTGGGCGACTCCAAACGCGCGTTCAAAGCCGCGCATTTATACCAATTGCAAGGCAAAGCGACGGTGGAAGTGGATGAACTGCTGCCCGGCGACATCGGCGCAGTCGCGAAAATTGATGACATCGAATTTGACAGCGTGCTGCACGATTCGCACGATGAAGACCACATCCATTTGGCACCGCTGGAGTTTCCAAAACCAATGGCTGGCCTGGCCGTTGAAACCAAGAAAAAAGGCGACGAACAGCGACTGTTTGAAATCCTGGCCAAATTAGCCAGTGAAGATCCGACCTTTGTCATTGAACGCCATCCAAGCAGCAACGAAACCGTAATTCGCGGCCTGGGCGAAATTCACCTCAAATCCAAATTGGACAAAATGTTCAACCAATACAAGCTGGAAGTAGACACCAAGCCACCGCGCATTCCGTACCGTGAAACCATCACCGGTACGGCCGAAGGCATCTGCCGCCACAAAAAGCAATCCGGTGGCGCTGGTCAATTCGGCGAAGTACACTTGCGCGTTGAGCCAAAAGGTCGCGGCGAAGGCTTTGAATTCGTCGATGCCATCAAAGGCGGTGTGATTCCGGGCGTATTCATGCCGGCGGTGGAAAAAGGCGTGCGCCAAGCCTTGGCCGACGGTATTGTCGCCGGCTACGCAGTGGAAGACGTCAAAGTCACCGTATTTGATGGAAAAACCCATCCGGTCGATGGCAAAGAGGTCGCCTTCGTCGCGGCGGGTAAAAAAGCCACCATCGAAGCAATTCGCAATGCTCAACCGATCATACTCGAACCCATCGTCAACATCGAAATCGTTGTACCGCAAAACCACATCGGCGATATGGCAGGCGATTTGTCCTCACGCCGCGGTCACGTCACCGGCACGGGTGAAAAGGCACACGGCATGGCAATCGTCTCCGGCGAAGTACCGCTGGCCGAAATTTCAGACTACCAATCGCGCCTGAAATCACTGACCGGTGGTCAAGGCAGCTACACCGTCGAATTTTCACACTACGCTGCGGTTCCGATGCATGTTCAGCAACAGTTGGCAAGCAAATTCGAATTGCATGAGGAGGATGAGCAGTAATTCATCGCTAGCTGAGTCACTGATAGCGTTCTTGGCAGTAATTTATCAGCCAACAAAAACCCTTCCGATCAATTGAACGGAAGGGTTTTTGATTGAGTAAAATCAGCAATACCAAGCGGCGATAACAGCGCACTTACGCTTTAGGGAAGCAAACGCAAGCTGCGCGTCATCTGTTGAATAATTGGCTGGAGCCGCTTTTGCTCGGCGGCAGGATATTGAGCATACACACTGTACATCAGTCCATCTTTGCTCGTCTGCTTGAAACTTCGATTGAATACATAAGTGATTTGGCCGCCCTCGCGCACGCTAAACACATAGCGATCGGCTTTGAGTAACTCATAATCTGGAATTTTTTTGGCACGTTGCTCTTTTTGTGATGCACGAAAATACTGCTGCGCACTCATATCCAGTATCAACGGCATGGTGCTGGCATAGACGCGAATATCCGCTGTCGAACCCGCCAGACGAAACGCGCGACCATCGCCATTTTCCGCCTCCGGGAGTGCTTGCATAGGATCGGGGAAATCCACACAGTATTCATATTTGCTGTTGCAATAGCTCTGCCCTGCTTTTGCCATCGAAACGGTGCTTAATCCAACAACGCCCAATACCGCCGCTACCATCATTCGCTGAATCATGTTCTACCCCTTTGCCTGCTATCCAATCACCGCTGAATCATTCTACCGCTTTACCACTCGACCATTCATTGGCACAGTTTCCAGTTATACCGCGCATTTTTGAGCTGAACTTTGTACTCCTCTTCAAACACATAAGTCACCGGTGGATCGCGCTCCTCCATCGGATTTTTCGAGACGATTTCCTTTTTATACGGTTGTAGGATTTTGCTGCATTGATCTTTGTCACCCATTTTTGCGTAGGTCACGGCCAAATTATTGCGAATGCTCATTTCCTCCAGCCAATGCATCGTAGGTGCACAGGTTTGCCACATTTGGCGCAGTGTGCTCACGGCCTGCGCATACTGCTTCGCACGATATTGGCGGTTGAACAATTGATCGGTTTTCCTTTTCGCAGCATCACTGCATTCAGCAGGCATTTTTAGATAATCGCCCTCAAAATACACACCTGAACCACAGAAATAAGTACACATCTGTGGCGACGAGCTTTTAACCTGAATGCGGTTTTGATTCGGTGTGAAGTGAAGCTCACAGGCGCCATTAGGGGTTTGGAGCACGGATTTTTGCTGATGAATCACACCCGCCGCATCGCAGATATTGCCCCGCTCGCTCACTGTGTTGATGTTGAACATTGCGCCTTCCAAGCCAGAAGCTGTTTGCCATAACTCCAAAGCACCCATGCCATAGCGCTCGGCCCAATCATAGCGATCGGTTGGCGGTGTATCCGGCAGCTCAATCTCCTGTGCAGAGGCCACGCCACAGATTGCCCATGTGAGCAAACAGCCCAACATCATGCTTTTCTTCATCACACGCCTCCTATTTTCCGTAAAAGACAGCGGGATTTAAACGGCGATCCATGCAGATCAGTCGTGTTCGTGGTGTTCGGCTTGCTGCTCACGCTCGGCCAGCTCTTCATCGCTCAATACCCGCACCATCAACACATGCACTTGTCGCGCATCGGCGCGCTGAACCTCGATTTCAAAGCGGTCAATCACCACCACGTCACCGCGACGCGGCATCCGCGCCAATTCAGAGGTGACCAGTCCGCCGAGGGTATCGGCGTCCTCATCGGACAACTCGGCATTAAAGTATTCGTTGAACTGCTCAATCTCGGTCAAGGCGCGTACGCGGTAGCGCCCTATTTTATCGGCGATAATGTTATCCGCCTCTTCGTCCCAATCGTGCTCGTCCTCAATATCGCCAACGATTTGCTCCAACACGTCCTCAATGGTGATCAGACCGGCAACGCCGCCGTATTCATCCACCACAATCGCCATGTGGTTACGGTTTTCGCGAAACTCGCGCAGCAGGACATTCAGCGGTTTGGACTCAGGGACAAACACTGCCGGACGCAGATTATCGCGCACGTCGAATTCGTCTTCGTTGTGGTAAAAGCGCAGTAAGTCTTTTGCCAGCAAGACGCCAATGACCTTATCGCGTCCGCCTTCAAACACCGGAAAGCGCGAATGGCTGGTGGCAATGATGTTGGGAATGAATTCTCGAGGGGTATCCTCGATGTTGATCCCATCCATTTGCGCGCGCGGAACCATGATGTCGCGTGCGCGTAATGTTGAGATTTGCAGGGTTCCTTCGATGATCGAGAGCGCATCGTCGTCAAGCAGGTCACGCTCATGCGCGCCGTGAAGGATTTCTAAAAGCTGTTCTTGCGTTTCCGGCTCGGCTTCAAACATACCGGCCAAACGCTCAAAAAAGGATTTGTGGCGTTTTTCATTTTTCGCGCCACGCGCGGGATATGCGTCGTCTGACATGACCATCCAATAGAGTTAAACAGGTGTTTAGGATAACCCAAACACCTGTCTGACGCAAGGAACTTAAAGAAGCCCAACAAGCAATTTAAAAATATAAATATATTTTAAATCAAATGTTTATAATTTATAGTTAAATCAGATCATTAACTATCAATCTGGCTTTTTTATGGCTCAAGCCCTCCTGCGCCATCACAATCATAGCGCGATCATATTGCAAACAAGTCTTAGTGACCGCTGCGAATGATGTGGTCAAATGCGCTCAAAGCCGCCGTTGCACCTGCCCCCATCGAAATGATGATTTGCTTGTACGGCACAGTGGTACAGTCGCCTGCCGCGAACACACCCGCAACCGATGTTTGACCACGCGCATCGATTTCGATCTCGCCGCGAGCTGTCAAATCCACCGTCCCTTTGAGCCAATCGGTATTCGGCAGCAAGCCGATTTGTACAAAAATACCGGCCAATTCAACCACGTGCTCCTGCTCGGTCGCTCGGTCTTTGTAACGCAATCCGGTGACTTTCGAGCCATCACCCAGCACTTCGGTGGTCAAGGCTTCAGTATGCACGGTGACGTTCGGCAAGCTGAGTAGTTTTTTCTGCAATACCGCATCAGCACGCAATTTACTGTCAAATTCGAGCAAAGTCACATGCTCGACAATTCCCGCCAGATCAATCGCGGCTTCCACGCCTGAGTTACCACCGCCAATCACCGCAACCTTTTTACCTTTGAACAGCGGACCGTCACAATGCGGGCAATACGCCACCCCTTTCGCGCGGTATTCCGCTTCACCCGGCACGTTCATATTGCGCCAGCGCGCGCCGGTTGCGAGAATCACGGTTTTGCTCTTGAGCGTCGCGCCGTTTTCCAATTCAACCGAGATCAGGCCATCCTCACCCGCAGGCGTCAATTGGCGCGCGGTTTGCAGATTCATCACATCCACCGGATAGGCTTTGACGTGCTGCTCCAGCGCTGCTGCGAGTTTCGGTCCTTCGGTAGCCTGCACCGAAATGAAGTTTTCAATCGCCAATGTATCCAGCACTTGCCCACCGAAGCGCTCAGCGACCACGCCGGTGGCAATGCCTTTACGCGCGGCGTAAATCGCCGCTGCGGCACCGGCTGGGCCGCCGCCCACCACCAGTACGTCAAAATTATCCTTCGCATTGAGCTTTTCTGCGGCTTTCTGATCGGCATTCGCATCGAGCTTGGCCACGATTTCTTCAATCGTCATGCGCCCTTGGCCGAACTCCACCCCATTCATAAACGCCGTTGGTACGGCCATGATGCTGCGTGCTTTGACCTCATCCTGAAAATCCGCGCCATCAATCATGGTGTGGCTGATGTTCGGATTCAAAACCGACATCAGGTTCAACGCCTGAACGACTTCAGGACAGTTGTGGCACGACAGGGAAATGAAAGTTTCAAAGTGCATCGGCTCGTTCAGGCCTTTGATCTGCTCGATCAACTCGGGATCGGCTTTCGGCGGATGACCGCCCACCTGCAACAAGGCCAAGACCAGCGAGGTGAACTCGTGCCCCATCGGAATACCGGCAAACTGCACGCGCGCAGGCTCGCCAACGCGCGCCACGCCAAAGGATGGGCGCAAGGTCGCCGTACCGTTTTCGCTCACGCTCACTTTATCGGACAACGCGGCGATGTCATTGAGCAAGCTGCGAATTTCCGCGGCTTTGGCGCTGTCATCCAGCGATGCGATCAATTCAATCGGGTTTTGCAGTTTCTCCAAATAGGCTTTTAATTGCGTTTGAATATTTGCGTCCAACATCATGAACTCCTTTTTGGTTATCAATAATTTTAATTTTAAATCAAAGACTTACTAAAAATCTCTGCCAATTTTAGACAATAAAAATCCCAAGCCAGACAAAACAGAGGCTTTCATTCAGATCAATCATGGTTTGGATTTTTGGGGAAAGAATTTTGTACAGGGCTTTAACTCAAACGGATAAAACCCTGCGCAAAACACTCTAAATCTAATCATTTGATGAGGTGGCAAGACCACCTCACACGCGTCAACGCAGCATCAATTAGATTTTACCAACCAAGTCCAAAGATGGTGCCAAAGTCGCTTCGCCTGGAGTCCATTTGGCTGGGCAAACTTCACCTGGGTGAGAAGCTACGTATTGAGCCGCTTGTACTTTACGCAACAACTCTTTCGCGTCACGGCCAATGCCCAAATCGTGAATTTCAGCGACTTTGATTTCGCCTTCTGGGTTGATCACGAAAGTACCGCGCAATGCCAAGCCGTCTTCTTCGATCATCACGTCAAAGTTGCGAGTGATGGTGCCGGTTGGATCACCGATCATTGGGTATTTGATTTTCTTAATGGTTTCAGACGCATCGTGCCATGCTTTGTGCGTGAAATGCGTGTCGGTAGACACGGAGTAGCATTCAACGCCCAATTTTTGGAATTCAGGATACAAATCAGCCAAATCGCCCAATTCGGTCGGGCACACAAACGTGAAGTCCGCTGGGTAGAAGAACACCACAGACCATTTGCCTTTCAAGTCGGCATCGGATACTTCAACGAAGTTACCATTGTGAAACGCAGTGGCTTTAAAAGGTTTTACAGTAGAGTTGATGATAGGCATTATAAGCTCCTTTTTTAAGGGTTAAAAACGTGTCAGAACACATCATGCAATTGATCCGCCAATAAAAAACATCAGTTAATCAATTGACTTGAATGTCATTATAGCAACATCTTCGAGCAAAAACCATAATAGAGGCATTGTATTTTTAAATCTCATCGATAGTTAAAAGCTATCTGAAAATAAGTACCTTGATTCCATCAACTACTGCCCCGAATTTTCAAAGAAAAGCCCAAATCAAAGCATCTTTGCGTTAATTCTTCACCCTTGAGCAACTGCAACAAAACCTGAGCTGCCTGCTGGCCAATCTCCGCTCGCGGCGTGCGAATCGTGGTCAATGGCGGCGTCATGTGCCTGCTTGCGGACAAATCGTTAAACCCCACCACCGAGAGCCGCTCCGGAATCGCAATGCCCAATCCCCTAGCCGACAGCAAAGCGCCTTGCGCCAAGTCATCATTACAAAAAAAGATCGCATCCACCGACGCATCAGATTGCACGATGTGCTGTAACATCTGCGCCCCTAAGCCAATGGATGACGGCGTTCGGTCGGTGTAGAGCAAGCGCTCATCGAATAGTCCCGCCTGCTCCAGCGCCGTACGCCAGCCAGCCATCCGTTGCAAGGTGCGCGGATCCAGTTGCGCAGCGGCAAAAGCAATACGCTTGCGCCCGCGTTGCAACAAATGCTCGACCAAGTGCACCGCTGCTGCTTCCTGTGAAAAACCGACGCTGTACATATCCGCCTCATCGGTGGTTTCCATCATATACACGCAGGGGATTTTTGCCTTTTTCAGCATCTCACGCGCCTTCGGCGTCTGGCTTAAACCGGTCAATAGCAGCCCCGCCGGACGCTGCATCAATTGCTCACGCAGCAGCGCCTCTTCCTCCTGCGCGTCGTAATGGGAAATCCCAAACAGCACCTGATAGCCCGCGCCACGCAGGACCACGTGCGCTTGCTCCAACAGATCGACAAACAATTCATTGGTCAGAGAAGGAATCAATATGCCGACATGACCACTGCGGCTGGAGGCCAATGCCCGCGCCGCAGGATCAGGTACATAGCCCAAAGCCTCGCTGGCTTGCTTGACCCGCAGCACCAGCTCAGGCGCCACCCGCCGCTCGCCACGCAGCGCGCGCGAGGCGGTCATTGCGCTGACGCCCGCCTTTTGTGCAACATCATTGAGAGTTATCCTGCCAGTGGCGCGTGTTTTTTTCCGTGACTCTGTCAATTTCAGTCCCAAACCCGTCTAAAAAATCAAAATATGACGTAAAAATGTATAAATTGCGCAACAAAGTGTAAAAAGCTTGCTTTTTTATCTCGGTTAGCGCTATCCTAACTCCCATACCGATGATGCAATACGATCCAATTCAATGATTTGTTTTCCCAACACACATTTGGATGATCGCTTCAAAGGTTAACCCCATTTTTAGGAGATCTTCATGCGGTATTCTATCATTATCATGGGTGTTTCTGGGTGTGGCAAAACCACTTTGGCCGAGTCTCTCGCACAGAGATTGGGCTATGTCATGATTGAAGGTGATTCTTGGCATCCACCAGAAAATGTCGAAAAAATGCGCAATGGCATTGCTTTGCAAGACGCCGATCGAGCCGGCTGGCTCGATGCTCTGGCCGAGCAAATGCAGCTGCATCCAAATGGATCGATTTTGACGTGTTCTGCGTTGAAAAAAATCTATCGCGATCGTTTGCGCCTCGCTCAAGCCCCCGTCACTCGTTTTGTTCATCTCGTACTCACGCCCGATCAGGCCAAAGAACGCGTTTCTTCGCGCTCAGGCCATTATTTCAATCCCGCTTTGGTTGACAGTCAGTTTGATACGTTGGAAGTGCCTTTGGCCGACGAGCCCGACACACGCGGGTTTGACGCCATGCTGTCTATTCCGGAACTGACCGAACAAGTCGTGCAATGGCTCAATTTAGACGATCAGGCGGCTTAATGCAGCATTTTTCTAACTAATTAAACAGTTTCAACGTGTTTGGCTCAATTTTCTAATGAAGGAGTACATGATGGACGGATGGACGCAAACCCTTTCTGCCCCGACGCTTTTGGGCATCGCGGCACTCGCGGTCGCATTGATTTTATTGTTGATTTTGAAAATGCGGGTACACGCATTCATTACCTTGGTCGTGGTCAGTTTCTTGACCGCTCTGGCGACCGGCATTCCGGCCAAAGGTGTTGTAAAAGTCATGATGGATGGCTTTGGCTCTACTTTGGGCGGTGTGGCTTTGCTGGTGGCGCTGGGCGCAATGATTGGCCGTCTGGTCGAATCCAGCGGCGGCGCGAAAGTTTTGGCCGATACATTGGTGGAAAAGTTTGGGGAGAAACGCGCACCGATGGCTTTGGGTATCGCCTCATTGCTGTTTGGTTTCCCTATTTTCTTTGACGCGGGCTTGATTGTGATGCTGCCGGTGATTTTTGCAGTGGCGCGCCGCATGAAGCAGCCGGTGTTGATTTATGGTTTGCCTGCTGCGGGTGCGTTTTCGGTGATGCATGTGTTTTTGCCACCGCATCCGGGTGCGGTAGCAGCGGGTACGCTGTTGGGCGTTGATATGGGTGTGTTGCTGCTGATGGGCTTGGTCGTGGCGATTCCGACTTGGTATTTCGCTGCATATTTGTTCGGCTTGTGGGCGGGCAAACGCTATCCTATCGAAGTGCCTGATTTGTTGAGTGGCGGCGTTATGTCTACCGAAACGCCTAAAAATCCGCCATCTGCCACTTTGGTGATTGCGATGCTTTTACTGCCGTTGATATTGATTTTCGGTAATACGGGCTTGGACGCGCTGGTGAATGCCAAAATAGTGGACGGTTCTCAACTATGGGTACAAACCATCCGCATGATTGGTAACACGCCGATTGCCCTGCTCATCACCCTGCTGATCGCTATGTTCACACTCGGTGCTGCGCGCGGCGTGGATAAAATTTCGCTTGAAAAACTGATGGAGTCTTCTTTACCAGCGATTTGCTCGGTGGTGTTGATTACCGGTGCAGGCGGTATGTTTGGCGGCGTATTGCGTACCTCTGGTATCGGCGCGGCCGTGTCGAACTCGATGAGCGAATTGGGCGTACCGGTGATTTTGGCGGCATTTTTGATTGCCAGCTTGCTGCGCATCGCACAAGGCTCCGCCACCGTTGCCCTGATGACCACTGCGGCTTTGATCAAGCCGGCCGTTGAAGTTGGCGGCTTTTCGTCCGGGCAAGTGGCCGCAATTGTATTGGCCGCGTCCGCAGGCTCGGTGATCGCTTCGCACGTGAATGACTCAGGCTTCTGGCTGGTTGGGCGCTTGATGAATATGGACGTGCCAACCACTTTCAAAACCTGGACGGTTATGGAAACCTTGATTGCCTTGATGGGCTTTGCTTTGGCACTCGGTTTGTACTTTATCGTTTAATCGCGATCAGCGATCGTCATCGATCGCTTTTAAAACACACCAGCCCTCTGTGTCACACAAAGGGCTGGTTTCATAATGGTCTTACGAAAATATCATTCGAACCATCACCGGATCATGGGCGAGTGGCGCAAAATCATACGTTCAAAAATCAAACTGCCAAATGGAACCAAGGTCACGAGCAAGCCAATCCAACTATGTTTCGCCGACAGCGATCGACGCCCCATCGCCCAACCCAGCATGGCGACATACAACAAAAATACGATACCATGTGCCAACCAGCTCCAAAACACCATGGATTCTGAGCCGCCCATCCCATTTTTAAACATCACTGTCAGCGCAATGGCGATCAGTAGCATCACCCCTTGCACCCAAGCCAATTGTCTCATTACATTCCCTCCCGTTGTATATATCAACCCTGCACACTATCGGTCATTTGATCGCAATATTGCTGCAAATCCTCCGGTATCTCCTGCGCGCACACGCCACACGCACGATTGCTCGGTACCGCATAATCAATGAATTTCGGGTAAGCCAAATTCAGATTGGCCATGATTTCGATAAATTCAGCCAAAGATTTGTCACCACCCAGACGCGGATTACGGGTTTTTTCCTGCGCGATATTCGACACCCGACGCTCATGATAATCATGCCCCGGATAAACCAGCGTGTCATCCGGCAGTGTAAACAATTTCTCGCGCACACTGTGGAACAAATCCTGCGCATTACCATTTTGAAAATCCGTTCGGCCACAACCATCAATCAACAAAGCATCACCGGTAAACACCCGCTCGCCGGCCAAAAATGCCAAATGCCCGTCCGTATGCCCCGGCGTGAACAGCGGATCAATACACACACTGCCCATCTGAAGCGGCATACCTTCGCGCAAAGCCACATCCGTACAGGGCAAAGCATCCACCGCCGAGCAAGCGATTTGACTGCCGGTTTCGCGTTTCAAACGCAACGCCGCAGTCACATGATCGGCGTGAATATGCGTATCCAAGGTATACGCCAATTTCAAACCCAACTCATTGAGCAGCGCCAAATCACGCTGCCACATCGGCAACACCGGATCGATCAGTAAGGCTTGACCACTCTGCTCACAGCCAAGCAAATAAGTATAGGTACTGGAAATTGGCTCAAATAGTTGACGAAAAATCATAATCATCTCCGACGATCAGCATTCATGCGCGGCATGTTTACCGCAGATATGGCATCAAAGAAGAGGCAAGCAAAAGGGGCAAACAACCGTTTGCCCCTATCTTAACCCTTTACAGGCATTAAGGAAACACGGAAGAACCCAAACCAGTCTGCGTTCTGAGCAAAAAACATTCAGAACGCGGCGCAGGATAGGGGTTATTCCATGCTTTCTTAACTCAAACGACGATGCAAGCCCTGCACATCGTACACATTGATCTCATTCAGATGCTTCATGCCTTCAATCGCCGCTTCCGCACCTGCGACCGTGGTTTGGTAAGTAATGCGCTGGGCAATCGCGGTTTTGCGGATCGAGCTGCTGTCGGCAATCGCAGAGGCCGTTTCATCCACCGTAGTGAAGACCAATGCGACCTCGCCGTTTTTCATCGCATCGACGATGTGTGGGCGGCCTTCTTTCACCTTATTGATGCGCTCAACCGTAATACCGGCCTTGCTCAAAAACTCCGCTGTACCGCCCGTGGCACAAATCGTATAGCCCAATTCAATCAGATCTTTGGACAAATTCGCCATCGCCGCTTTGTCTTTGTCTTTCACGCTGATAAATACCTTGCCTTTGGCGGGCAGACGCGACGAGGCCGCGAGCTGACTTTTGAACAAGGCTTCACCGAAAGTACGTCCCACGCCCATTACTTCGCCCGTTGAGCGCATTTCCGGCGAGAGTACAGGATCAACGCCCGGGAATTTATTGAACGGGAACACCGCTTCTTTCACGCTGAAATAGTCGGGAATGACTTCCTCAGTGCAGTTTAACTGCGCCAAAGTTTTACCCGCCATCACCTGCGCGGCGATTTTCGCCAGCGGACGACCGATGGCTTTGGAGACGAACGGCACGGTACGCGACGCACGCGGATTGACCTCCAGCACATAAATCACATCGGTTTTCACGCCATCAATGTCCTGCTCTTGCACCGCGAATTGCACGTTCATCAAGCCCACCACTTTAAGCGCACGCGCCATCTCAGCGGTTTGACGTTTGATTTCGGCGACCGTCTCCGTTTTCAGATAATACGGCGGCAGCGAGCACGCCGAGTCACCCGAGTGAACGCCCGCCTGCTCAATATGCTCCATCACCGCACCGATCAGCACCCGACCCGTTGCATCGCAAATACAATCCACATCGGCCTCAATCGCATCATCGAGGAAGCGATCGAGCAACACCGGCGAATCGTTCGACACCTGCACAGCTTCGCGCATATAGCGCTCCAAACCTTCGGGGCCGTGAACGATTTCCATCGCGCGTCCGCCCAAAACATACGATGGACGCACCACCAGCGGGTAGCCGATTTCCTCAGCCAGACGCAATGCCTCGTCCTCTGCGCGCGCCGTGCGATTCGGCGGCTGGCGCAAATTCAAATCGTGCAAGAGTTTTTGGAAACGCTCGCGGTCTTCGGCCAAGTCAATCGAATCCGGCGACGTACCGATGATCGGCACGCCATTGCGCTCCAAATCCAGCGCGAGCTTGAGCGGCGTTTGCCCGCCGTATTGCACGATGACGCCTGCCGGTTTTTCCACGTTGACGATTTCCAATACGTCTTCCAGCGTCACCGGCTCGAAATACAAACGATCCGAGGTGTCGTAGTCGGTCGAAACGGTTTCGGGGTTACAGTTGACCATGATGGTTTCATAACCGTCATCACGCAGTGCCAGTGCCGCATGAACGCAGCAGTAGTCAAATTCGATGCCCTGCCCAATGCGGTTCGGTCCACCGCCAATCACCATGATTTTTCGCTTGTCGCTCGGCTGCGCTTCGCATTCTTGGTCATAGCTCGAATACATATATGCGGTGTTGGTCGCAAACTCGGCCGCGCAGGTATCCACGCGCTTGTATACGGGACGAATGCCAAAGGCATGGCGCACCGCACGCACGGCTGAATCCGTGACATTCAGCACCTGCGCCAAACGACGGTCTGAAAATCCTTTTTGCTTGAGCGTGCGCAGATCATCGGCACCGATCTGATCCAAGCTCAATTTGCTGATGTGCTGCTCCAGTTTAACGATCTCTTCGATCTGCACGAGGAACCAGCGGTCGATTTTCGAGTGATTGAACACCTCATCCACGCTCATGCCCGCGCGGAACGCATCGGCGACGAACAAAATCCGGCGGTCTTTCGGTTCGCGAATTTCTTCGATGATCTGATTGATGTCGGTGCAAACCGGATTGAGGCCATCAATGCCTATTTCCAAGCCGCGCAAGGCTTTTTGGAACGACTCTTGGAACGTACGGCCAATCGCCATCACCTCGCCCACCGATTTCATCTGCGTGGTCAGGTGCGGGTCGGCTTCGCGGAATTTTTCAAACGCAAAGCGCGGAATCTTGGTCACAACGTAATCAATTGACGGCTCAAACGACGCCGGTGTTTGTCCGCCGGTGATGTCGTTTTTCAACTCATCCAGCGTGTAACCTACCGCCAATTTCGCCGCGATTTTCGCAATCGGGAAACCCGTGGCTTTCGAGGCCAACGCGGACGAACGCGACACACGCGGGTTCATTTCGATCACGATCATGCGACCGGTGTCGGGATTGACGGAGAACTGTACGTTTGAGCCACCCGTGTCCACGCCGATTTCGCGCAATACCGCCAATGACGCATTACGCATGATTTGGTATTCTTTATCGGTTAAGGTCTGCGCAGGCGCCACCGTGATCGAATCGCCCGTATGAACGCCCATCGGGTCTAAATTTTCAATCGAGCAGACGATGATGCAGTTGTCCGCCTTGTCGCGCACCACTTCCATCTCGTACTCTTTCCAACCGAGCAAGGATTCCTCGATCAGCAATTCATTGGTCGGCGACAAGTCCAAACCGCGACGGCAGATTTCCTCAAACTCTTCGCGGTTGTACGCAATACCACCGCCCGTCCCGCCCATGGTGAACGACGGACGGATAATCACCGGATAGCCGGAGTTGTTATTCGTCTGCGCAATCATCGCGTGTACCGCAGTCGCCTCCTCCATGCTGTGCGCGATGCCGGACAAGGCGCTGCCCAAACCGATTTTGGTCATGGCGTCTTTAAACTTCATGCGATCTTCGGCTTTGTCAATGGCCTCAGGCGACGCGCCGATCAGCTGTACGCCATGTTTGTCCAATACGCCGTGACGATGTAAATCGAGCGCACAATTCAGCGCCGTTTGACCACCCATGGTTGGCAAAATCGCATCCGGTTTTTCCTTTTCGATGATTTTTTCCACCACTTCCCAAGTGATCGGCTCGATATAGGTCGCATCCGCCATCTCCGGGTCGGTCATGATCGTCGCCGGATTGGAGTTCACCAAAATCACGCGATAACCCTCTTCGCGCAAGGCTTTACACGCCTGCGCGCCCGAGTAGTCAAACTCACACGCCTGTCCGATGATGATCGGCCCCGCGCCGATGATCAGGATGCTTTTTAAATCTGTCCGTTTTGGCATTTTTTATACTCCAACTTTAATTCAATTTCAAAATTTTTTACTCATTCATGTGTCATTGCGGACAGTTAAACTAATCCCAGCCGCAATCTCCTTGCAAGGAGATGCCGTGTCAAGCACGGCATGACGCTTCCAACGTAGGGTGGCTACCAAAAGCAATGCTTTTGCCCCACCGCTCTAATTCATTTTCAATTCACAAATCAATGGAGTCTGCCCCCTTTGATTTCCGTCAATCTAACTTCTCATGCTTACGATTACGCTTCGCTAATCGTACCTACGGGCTCTGAATTAGTTCAAAAAGTTATTACCATTTTACAAATCAATGGCACTTTTTTTGTTCGGCTAGAATTGCCTCTGTTAACTCTGGTGAGTACCCTGATTTTTCGCATGCCAATTTAAGCGCATTTACATGAAATACCTCATAGGTATTTGAAGCCCCGCAATTAACGCACTTAACTATATCAGTTGATTTAGGGGAATCAGGAAAGTCAAAAGTGTCATTATCACAGTCAGCACATTTATATCCAAAATCATCACCTGTTTTATCAAAAGTTTTTATTTCCAGTTTTCCTGTGGTATTCATACCGTTTCCTTTTAAAAGTCACACTTCTATTTTTGCTCTTTCTTATCGATGTCAAATTTCGCACCCATACTCCAAAAATACATATCTACAATTTTCATTGGTGGATACTTAATCTTTTCTGAAATCTCTTGAATTTCATCTTTATTTTCGTCACACCAATTCAACAATTTACGAAAATTTGTTTCATTGAGCGTTGAATACGACAAGCCATCAAATTGTCTAATCCCATTAATAAAAAACCTATCGTAAGCTGGAATACACCCCAAAGTTCCCAATAATATTTTTGTTATCAATGTATCTGTGGTATCTCTATCATTGTTCTTCGTTTCTACAGATTTTTTGATGTTTTGATAAATTGTGTTTAGCCTGCCTATTAATCCAAACAAGATGTCAATTTTTTCGTCGTTGAAACATTGCAACTCAATACCACGCAAAACATCGTACTCTGATTTTAAAACTTCGCACACTGCTGTCTTATGTATTTTGTAATCTTTTTGCAAAAGAAAAGAGGAGCCACGATACATCCCCCAACTTGCTAAATAGAATCCTAAGTGCAAACATGCTAAATCAATATCTGTTGGAACTGATTTAAAAAAATCAAAGCAATGCTCCCAAGATTTAAACCTATGATTTTCATCATCTTTAATGTTTTTATAAAATTCCATCACGATGTTTTCAATTGGTTCTCTATTTTCTGTTAGGTTTTCTTTCACCCTTCTCCCCCCACAATCAACCCCATCCCCACCATCACCAAAACCATACCCAATAGGTGATACCATTGGAACGATTCGTTCAGCAAAAGCACCGACAGCACCACACCACTCACGGGCATCAAGGCTGTAAACACCGATGCACTGCTATTCGGCACTTGTTTAATCCCTGCGTGCATCAGCAATACGCCCAAAGCCGTGATGCCCACCCCTGTGTACACCACCAAGCCCCAGACATACATCGGTACATGGCTAAAATCAAAACTCAAGGCGTCGTACAAGGCAAACGGTGCAAACAACACACTCGCGCCAGCGGTCAGTATCACCATTAACCAAATACTCGGCAAAGGTCGGCTCAATAATTTTTGCGCGCCGAAAAACACACCTTCAAACAATACCGCACCTGCAATCAGCAAATTACCCAACCATACATTGGATATTTTGTTTATGACACCAGCATGTGTCTGCGCGCCATAGACATTCATCACCAAAGCACCTGCCAAGGCACAGATTAGAGCCACACCTCGTAACCGCGTCATGCGCTCACTCAAAAACACCACGCCAAACAGCATCATTGACAGTGGCGTCGCACTGGTGATAATGCTCGCATCAATCGCATTGGTGCGCTGCACGCCCCACAACAGCAGCAAACTAAATAAAAATATGCCGCAAAAAATTTGAACAAACAAAATCCATTTATCGCGCTTGTTAATCGGTGGACACACCACCTTTTCGCCATGACGATTGCGCCAAAGCAATACCGCAATCAAAGCCAAACACGCCAAAAACTGCCGAAAAAACGAAGCCGTCATCACAGGGATGTTTGCCACAATCACCTTGCTCACCACAAACATACTGCCAATCAGCAGCATGGAGGCGGTCATTTGCGCATAGGCTAACTTTCTCGCCATTTATTTGAGAATATCCATATAGGCTTGCATGGTTTTATCCATGCCCATTTGCAAACACTCTACAATCAGCGCGTGACCGATGGAGACTTCTAAAATATTCGGCAGCGCGATGAATTTAGCCAAGTTGTCCAAATTCAAGTCATGCCCTGCATTCACGCCCAAGCCCGCCGCTTGCGCAGCCATAGCCGCTTGACCAAACTGCGCCAGAATCGCATCATTTTGCGGTGTACCGTAGGTTTCAGCATACGGCTCGGTGTACAGCTCTACTCGGTCGGCGCCGAGTTCTTTTGCCAACGCAATATTCGGGCAGTCGTAGTCCACAAACAAACTCACGCGGATACCGGCCGCTTTCAGCTCGACACACACCTCGCGCAAAAATGCGGCATTTTTGTCCAGATCCCAACCGTGATCGGAAGTGACTTGGTTTGGATCATCCGGTACCAACGTGCATTGCGCCGGTTTGACCGCGAGCACCACGTCGAGAAACTCGCGCGTCGGATTGCCTTCAATATTCAATTCCGCGCCATGACGATCGCACACCGCTTTGAGTTCGTGCGCATCCGAGTAGCGCGCGTGACGCTGATCCGGACGCGGATGCAAGGTAATGCCATGCGCGCCCAATTGCAAAAATCGTTCGGAAAAAGCGGCCACATCGGGATAATTACGCCCGCGTGAATTGCGAATCAGCGCAATTTTATTGATATTGACGGATAGTTGTGTCATCTATTTACTCCATCGTAGCGGTCGCCAAACGCAGCCCAAAACCTAAAAACATCATGCCCACGGTGCCCGTACCGGCGACCATCCACAGCGGACGTGCACGAAATGTCGCAGCCAAGCGATCACCCGAAAAGATCAGCATGGATAAATATAAAAAGCTAAAAAATTGCAAAATCAGCGCCAGTACGAAAAAGGCGAGCATCGGATGCTCCGCGTCTGGGCGTACAAACTGGACAAAGAACGAAATGAAAAACAAAATCGCTTTCGGGTTAATCAGGCTAATCAACAAAGCTTTGACAAACGGTGAGCGCACCGAATCAGCGACGCGCTCCACACGCCCTTCTTGGGCGTCCATCGTGCTGTTTTGCTCCAGCTGGCTTTGCGACAAAATCGCTGTACGGTTTTTCCAGATTTGATACGCACCCAACAGCATCTTAAAGCCCAAAAATGCGAGGTACGCGCCACCGACCAGCTTCAAAGTTAAAAATATCTGCGGTGCGGTTTTAAAAAGCGTCGCAGCGCCCAATACTGCCAACAGCATCAGCACCGAATCACCGACAAACACACCACACGCGGCCATATAGCCACGGCGAACGCCCTTTTGCGCGGCGGTCGTGAGCACGTACATCGAGTTCGGCCCAGGCAGCAACACCACGGCAATCGTGCCAATGACAAAGGTGGTCAGATCGGTGATTCCGAGCATATTTACGCCTTCGCCGCAGCCATGTTATCCACAAAGCGATCGAACAAATATGCGATGTCGTGCGGCCCTGGAGATGCCTCCGGGTGGCCTTGGAACGAAAACGCAGGCTTATCGGTGAACGCGATGCCTTGCAAACTGCCATCAAACAGTGACACATGCGTCACGCGCACATTGGCAGGCAAAGTTTTTTCATCCGCCGCAAAACCATGATTTTGCGAGGTAATCGCCACATGACCGCTGTCCAAATCCTTCACCGGATGGTTCGCGCCGTGGTGACCGAATTTCATTTTCAGGGTTTTTGCGCCCGAAGCCAAAGCCAAAATCTGGTGTCCCAAGCAAATGCCAAATACCGGCAGGTTTTTGTCCAAAAACTCGCGCGTCGCCGCAATCGCATAGTCGCATGGTTCTGGATCCCCCGGCCCGTTGGACAAAAATACGCCATCCGGATTCATCGCCAATACTTCAGATGCAGGCGTTTGCGCCGGTACGACGGTGATCGCACAGCCGCGCTCGGCGAGCATGCGCAGAATATTGTATTTCACACCAAAATCGTAGGCCACCACTTTGAACTTGGGCGCGGTTTGCGTGCCGAAGCCTTGGCCAAGTTGCCATTCGGTTTGCGTCCACTCATACGCGGTTTTGGTCGAAACGACTTTGGCCAAATCTTGCCCCGCCATACCGCCGAAACCGGCAGCCAAAGCCTTGGCCTGCGCCACGTCGTCACCAGAATCATTGCAAACCCAAATACAGCCGCCCTGCGCACCTTTCTCACGCAGCACGCGGGTCAGGGCACGCGTGTCGATGCCTGCGATGGCGACGACATTGTTCGCTTTCAGATAATCCGACAGGCTTTGCTCGGAGCGGAAATTGCTCACAATCGCAGGCAAATCCTTGATGATCAAACCGGCAGCGTAGACTTTATCTGCCTCGATGTCTTCAGAGTTCACACCGACATTGCCGATGTGCGGATAAGTCAAAGTGACCATTTGGCCGGTATACGACGGATCGGTCAGAATCTCTTGATAGCCGGTCATCGCGGTGTTAAATACCACCTCAGCGACTGTATGGCCGCTCGCGCCGATGGCGTAGCCTTGAAATACCGTGCCATCGGCCAGCGCCAAGATGGCTTTGGGAAATTGGGAAGAGAAAATCGGTAACACGCTTGCTCCTTTTTACCTACAGGTTTACACTGTACCATGACGTTGTTGAGCAGCCATCTTCTTTACAGTCATCAAGTCGATGGCGGGCGAAAAAAAACCGCCCTATCCATAATCACTCAGTGATTTGTCTTTAGGCGGCTTACTTGGCCAAAAACGGGAGGCGGCTCACAAAAAATCGTCATTTACGCAGTCTATTCAATCGTCAAAACTAAATCTGCGGGATTTTAACAGAAATTTAAACTTTCTATGACACAATAATAGCAAAATCCCTATAGATATTTTATTAAGCGCCGATTGATTATTTTTTAACCACACCTACTCAAAAGAAGAAAAATGATGAATTCATTAGACCAACTCAAACAATACACCACCGTTGTTGCCGACACAGGCGACTTTCAGTCGATCGCGCAATTTCTACCGCAAGACGCGACGACCAATCCGTCGCTGATTTTAAAAGCGGTACAGAAACCGGAATATCAACCGCTATTTGCCGCCACTGTCCAAGCACACAAAGGCGAGCCGGTCGGCGACATCATGAACCACGTTTTGGTGGCGTTTGGCTCTGAAATTCTCAAAATCATTCCGGGGCGTGTTTCCGCCGAGGTGGACGCGCGCTTGTCATTTGACACCGAGGCGACGGTGGAAAAGGCGAAAACCGTGATCGCCCTGTTTGAAGCTAAAGGCATTGACCGTGAACGCATCCTAATCAAAATCGCAGCGACCTGGGAAGGCATCCAAGCCGCCAAAATCCTCGAAGCACAAGGCATCCACACCAATTTGACCTTGATGTTCAGTCTGGCGCAAGCTGTAGCCTGCGCCAACGCAAATGTGACGCTGATTTCTCCATTCGTCGGACGCATTTACGACTGGTTCAAAAAACAAACCGGCACGGAGTACGATGCGAGCAACGATCCGGGCGTCGAATCGGTACGCACCATCTACAACTACTACAAAAAATTCGGCATCAAAACCCAAGTCATGGGCGCGAGTTTTCGCAATGTTGGGCAAATCATCGGCTTGGCCGGTTGCGATTTGCTGACCATCAGCCCTGATTTGTTGAAGCAGTTGCAAGAGATGAATGAGCCGGTCAGCGCCGCACTCAATAGCGAAAACGCACAGGCGCAAACCATCGAATTGCTGAATCAGACCGAAGCGTCATTCCGCCTGATGCTCAACAACGACCCGATGGCAAACGAAAAA
Source organism: Puribacter membranae (assembly GCF_055380425.1). Taxonomy (NCBI): domain Bacteria; kingdom Pseudomonadati; phylum Pseudomonadota; class Betaproteobacteria; order Burkholderiales; family Burkholderiaceae; genus Puribacter; species Puribacter membranae. Next base: position 489,381 of record NZ_AP040167.1, on the reverse strand, counting down.
TTAGCCGAAGGCATTCGCTTGTTCTGCGTGGATACCGAAAAGCTGGTTACTTTGATTGAGCAGGTGTAAAGCCTGCTACGGATGCCTGCGTCGGCGCATGCGCTGATGCAGGCACAGATTCGGATGTAACCCCAGCCACACTCTGACGCGACTTTACCAATCCATCGGGCAAGGTGTGCCGTTCCAAACGATACATCAGCATTCCGACCAGCACCGCGCCGCCGACGATATTACCCAATGTGGCGGGAATCAGATTATGCAGCGCATGGCTGAGCGGCAAAGCATCCAAACCACCATACACCCAAGCCAAGGCAAAAAACGCCATATTGGCAATGCTGTGTTCAAAACCGCTGAAAAAGAAGACGAACACCAAGCACAGGGTCATGAGGATTTTCGCCACCTCATTGCTCAGTTTCAATGGTACCCAGACCGCCAAGCAAATCACCCAGTTACACAGCACGCCTTTCCAGAAAATCGCTGCGAAGCTCGCTTCGACCTTATGCTGCACCACATTGAACAGCAGATGTTCCGCCGTCACTGTACCCCAGGCATGGGCCGACATGAATACCCACGCAAACACCGCAATGCCAAGCGCATTGCCGAGATAGACCATGAGCCAGCTTTGCAACATCTGGCGCGTATTGGCCACACCGGCCAAGCGCCCAAACGTCAGATACATGATGTTGCTGGTGAATAATTCGACTTTGCAAATGATGATGGTGGACAGCGCCACACCGAAAAACGCCGACACCGGCACATAATACGCCGCCACTTTTCCCGCAAACAGCACCTGCCCCATTTTCAGACATACGGCTAAAATCAAGGCGATCAGTGCGCCTGCCACTGCCGAACTGAGCAGGTAACGCGTCGGCTCGTGATCCATCGTATGGGCTTTGTATTGCGCCTCATTCACTGCCAAAACCAGTGCGGGCGTTGTTTGATGTATCTGGGATGTATGGGAAGTCGCGTCTGTCACGATCTGCTCTCCATGATTATTGATACCACTGCTATGCCACGGTTAATCCAAATTCGGCAAAAATCGCGCGTGCCTGCGCGGTTTGCTCCGGCGTCGGGGTCGGCGTATCTTTCAGCTCGTACTCGATGCCTATTTCAGCCCACTTGTTTTGCGCCATCTGATGAAATGGCAACACCTCAACCCGATCCACATGCGATGCGATATGCTCGGCAATCCATTGTGCCAACGCCCGAATATCCGCCACGTCATCCGTCCAGCCCGGAACCAGCACATAGCGTATCCACATGCGTTTGTTCAGGCGCACCAAGCGCTGCGCGAAATCCAAAGTCGGCTGCAACGGCTTGCCCGTCAAGCGCAAGTAGCGCTCCGGCACAATGTGTTTGATGTCCAGTAGCACCAAATCCACCGGTGCGAACCACGCATCGTCCACATGCTCGTGCAAAAAACCCTGCGTGTCCAAAGCGGTGTGTAAACCCCAGCGTTGCTTGATTTGGCGAAACAGCGCACCGACAAACTCGGCCTGCATCAGTGGCTCACCACCCGAGAGGGTCACGCCGCCGCTGAATTTTAAAAATCCCGCATACGGCTTGATCTCCGCCAGCGCTTCGTCCACGCTGACCTCGCGCCCGCTGTGCAGTTTCCATGTGTCAGGATTGTGGCAATACAGACAGCGAAATTGGCAACCGGACATGAATAAAACACAACGCATACCCGGGCCATCAACCGCCGCGCCCGACTCGACCGAGTGCAAAAAGCCCGTGACAGCCTGATCGTCTGTCACAGGCGTGTTTGCCTCGTGGGATGAGTCCGTTGGGGATAGTGCGTGCAGATTAATCGAACGACTCATATCCCCTCTCCTGTATAAAATCCATCAGCCGACCATCAAATATGCGCGTGGAAGGTTCGGCTGATCACATCCAGCTGCTGATCACGCGTGAGCTTGATGAAGTTCACCGCATAGCCCGATACGCGCACGGTCAATTGCGGGTACAACTCAGGGTGATTCATCGCATCGACCAGCATGTCTCGGTTGAACACATTGACGTTGACGTGGAAGCCGCCCGCTGCCGTGTAGCCGTCCAAACAGTTGGACAAATTCGCCACGCGGTCTTTTTCGGTGTGACCCAAAGCATCCGGCGTCGCCGAGGCTGTCCAGCTAATCCCGTCCAATGCCGCTTCGTACGGAATTTTCGCCACAGACGCGCCCGCCGCCACAAAACCTTTGGCATCGCGGCCATTCATCGGGTTGGCACCCGGCGCAAACGGCGCACCGGCACGACGACCACACGGAGTATTACCGGTTTTTTTGCCGTACACCACGTTTGAGGTGATGGTCAGCACCGATTGGGTCGGCGTCGCATTGCGGTAAAAATACGGCTGCTGCTTGATTTTTTCCATAAAGCGCGTGGTCAGCCACACCGCGATGTCGTCCGCACGGTCATCATTATTACCGTAAGTTGGGAATTCGCCTTCGGTGCTGTAATCCACTGCTAAGCCATTTTCATCGCGAATCACATGAACTTTAGCGTATTTGATCGCAGACAAGGAATCCGCAGCCACGGACAAACCGGCAATCCCGCAGGCCATGGTGCGCAGAATATCGCGGTCGTGCAGCGCCATTTCGATGCGCTCATACGCGTATTTGTCGTGCATGTAGTGAATGCAATTCAGAGCTTTGACATAGGTTGCGGCGAGCCAATCCATCATCTTTTCAAACTTGGCGATGACTTCGTCGTAGTCCAATACGTCGGCCTTAATCGGCTCGAAGCCTTTGGCCACGACCATACCGGTTTTTTCATCCACACCACCGTTGATCGCGTACAGCAAGGCTTTGGCCAAATTCGCACGCGCGCCAAAAAACTGCATTTGTTTACCAATGCGCATGGCCGATACGCAGCACGCGATGCCGTAGTCATCGCCCCATTGCGGACGCATCAGATCATCGTTTTCGTATTGAATCGAGCTGGTGTCGATAGACACTTTGGCACAGAAATCTTTGAAACCGCGGGTCAATTGGGTTGACCACAGCACGGTGATATTCGGCTCCGGCGCAGGCCCCAAGTTGTACAAGGTATTCAAAATGCGGAAGCTGTTTTTGCTGACCAACGGACGGCCGTCTTCGCCCACACCGCCCACGCATTCGGTCACCCAAGTCGGGTCGCCGGAGAACAATTCATCGTATTCAGGCGTGCGCAGGAAACGCACGATGCGCAGTTTGATCACGAAATCATCGATCATTTCTTGCGCTTGCTCTTCGGTAATTTCGCCGCTTTGCAAATCGCGCTGAATGTAAATATCGAGGAAGGTACTCACACGCCCCATCGACATGGCCGCACCGTTTTGCTCTTTGACCGCAGCCAAATACGCCAGATATGTCCACTGAATCGCTTCGCGCGCAGTCGCCGCAGGACGGGTCAAATCACAACCGTATTTGCGCCCCATTTGCACCAACTCGTCCAAAGCGCGGAATTGTTCGGACAATTCTTCACGCGCACGAATCACATCTTCGGTGAACACCGCGTCGTCCAATTCATGATAGACCGCTTGACGCTCCTTGCGCAGGAAATTCACCCCGTACAACGCTACGCGGCGATAGTCGCCAATAATCCGACCGCGCCCATAAGCATCTGGCAAACCGGTGATCACGCCAGATTTACGCGCCGCCAAAATATCCGGTGTGTAGGCATCAAATACGCCTTGATTGTGGTCTTTGCGGTATTTGCCCCAAATCTCTTTCACCGCAGGATCGAGTTCAAAGCCATAGGCTTTCAATCCGCCTTCAACCATGCGCAGGCCGCCGTTCGGCATAATCGCGCGCTTGAGCGGCGCATCGGTTTGCAAGCCGACAATCAGTTCCAACTCTTGGTCGATATAACCGGCCTCATGCGCGGTGATACTGCTCGGAATCTGCGACACATCCAGCACGCCTTTGGCACGCTCTTGCTTGAGCAATTCTTCCAATTGCGCCCAAATTTTTTTCGTGCGTTCGGTAGGCCCCGCCAAAAAGGAGGCGTCGCCTTCATATAAGGTGTAATTTTTCTGAATAAAATCACGAACATTGATGCTGGTTTGCCACTCGCCTTCTTGGAAACCGTGCCAAGCATACAGTGCGGCCATATTTTCGTTAATTGCATTCATTTCAATTCCTCCTTTTTGTAAGCGGTTACAAAGCCCATCAAAAAAATAGTGATCTAATTCAAAAACACCCGCGCTGAAAAAACAAGAAGCACTCATTTATCAGCATATGGTTGTTATTTTTACATAATAAAATCGTTTACACACCCTATTTTTCACTTTAAAAGCCTAAAACATTGAAATTTATTAACTATTACTGATATTTCAGTTTTTGCAGAAATATCCATTGTAATAAATGCAACACTTCACCACCATTTTCCTTTGTACTCCGAGCAAATGACGATTTACAAAACTTTACACCAGCGAAATATTCCTCGTACAGCAGGATTTTAAAATGCTGCCTATCCATTTTATCGTTCAAAAAGAAAGGAAATAGTATGGCACTCCAACGTCAATGGGTTACCCCTTTAGTCGCGGGCTCATTTTTACTCATGGGCGTCACCGGTATATTGATGTTTTTCCACTGGGACACCGGACTGAACAAAACCGTGCATGAGTGGTTGGGCTGGGCCATGGTCGTGGCGGTGGCTTTGCACGTCATGGTTAATTTACAAGGCTTTAAAAACATGTTCCGCACCACTTTGGGCAAGGGTATCTTGGGCTTATTCACCTTGATTTTGGCATTGAGCTTTTTCAATCTGGGCGGTGGCGAAGGCAATGGCGGCCCTCCATTTAAAAATTCCGTCAACCTTTTATCCAACGCTTCCATTACCGAGCTGTCCCAAATCAGCCATATCGATGAGCAAATCTTGCTCACCCGTTTGCAACAAGCCGGAGTGAACTCGGCAACAGCACAATCCTCGGTCAAACAACTGGTCGGCGATGACTTAGGCAAGCAGATGCAAACTTTAAACAGCATCCTCAAAACCACTCCATAAATTCATCGTACAATGACCCGCGTATCGATATCGCTCAAATCACGGTTTGAGCGATATTGGTTTTAGGCGTATACAAAAAATACTCAAAACGGATTTTTATGAATGCTTTGGCAAAACTGTGGCGCAACGTATGGATTCGCCGCCTGATTTACCTGATCGTACTGCTGGCAGCCGCATGGCTGATCAAACTGGTCTTTTTCCCCAGCAAGGCGCAGAACAACTACATCACCGCGCCAGTGACGCGCGGCGATTTGGAACAAACCGTACTCGCAACGGGTATTGTCAAACCGTACAAACAGGTCGCCGTGGGTGCTCAAGTCACGGGCGAGATCAAATCGCTCAAGGTCAAATTGGGGCAAACGGTGAAACAAGGCGAGTTACTGGCCGTGATTGATTCACGCACACAGAGAAACACCCTGCAAACCGCTCAAGCGCAGCTCAACAGCAACCAAGCCGCACTGGAAAAAGCGCAGTTGGACTTTAACCGCCAAAAAATGATGCTGGCCGAAGGCGCCACCTCGAAAGAAAACTACGACAGCGCCAAAGCCGCCCTCGCCTCCGCCAAAGCCAACGTCGATCAATCGCGTGTCAACGTGGACACCGCCAAACTCTCGCTCGGCTACACCCAAGTTATCGCACCGATTGACGGCGTGATTGTGTCGCTGCCGGTCGAAGAAGGCCAAACCATCAATTCCAACCAATCCTCACCGACGCTGATGACCATTGCCCAATTGGACAAAATCACCATTCGCGCCGAGATTTCCGAGGGCGACATCACCAAGGTCAAATCCGGCATGCCCGCGTATTTCAATATTTTGGGCGAAACCGACAAACGATACGACACCACGTTGCGCTCCATCGACCCAGGGCCGACCACACTATCGGATAACACCTCTACCAGCGCCAGCAGTTCATCCTCATCCGCGATTTATTACTACGGGCTTTTGGACATGCCGAACGAGGACGGCAAGCTGCGCATCTCCATGACCGCGCAAGTATCCATCATCGTCAATTCGGCCAAGCAGGTACTGATCCTTCCCTCCACCGCACTGGGCGAGCGCAATGCACAGGGGCAATACAAAGTGCTGGTTTTGAGTAAAGACAACAAAACCACAGACAAATGGGTGGACGTCGGTTTGAACACCAACATCAACGCCGAAGTCAAATCCGGCCTGAGCGAAGGCGAACAAATCGTCGTCAGTCAATCCACCGATGCGTCGAACACCACCTCCGGCCGCCGCATGGGTCCGCCGATGTAAACTCGCATGACCCCTCGAATGCAACCTCAAATTCATCAACCAACGTTCCAACGCACGCATTGGCCGAAATGAACAACACCATACACACCACCGAACGCCCCGCTCTGCTCGAAGTTCGCAATTTATACCGCGAATTTCCTTCGGGCGACGACGTGGTGACCGTTTTAAACAACATCAATCTGCAAATTGCTGCCGGTGAAATGGTCGCCATCATCGGCCAGTCCGGCTCGGGCAAATCCACGTTGATGAATATCCTCGGCTGTCTGGATCGGCCGACACGCGGCAGCTATCTGGTCAATGGGCAAGAAACCGGCGCTATGGAACCGGACGAATTGGCGCGTTTGCGCCGCGAGTATTTCGGCTTCATTTTCCAGCGCTATCACCTGCTGGGTGACTTGGACGCCATGGGCAATGTCGAAGTCCCCACCATTTATGCGGGCTACCCGTCCGAGCAACGACGCGCGCGCAGTGCCGCCCTGCTGGAGCGCCTCGGTCTGGGCGAGCGCAAACACCACCGCCCCAATCAACTTTCCGGCGGGCAACAACAGCGCGTGAGTATCGCGCGCGCACTGGTCAATGGCGGTGAAGTCATTCTCGCCGACGAGCCGACCGGCGCATTGGACAGTCAAAGCGGACAGGAAGTCATGCGCATTCTGCGCGAGCTGCACGCCGAAGGCCACACCGTGATCATCGTCACACACGATGCGCAAGTGGCAGCCAATGCCAATCGCATCATCGAAATCCGCGACGGCAGCATCATTGACGATCGCCGAACGGACAGGCAGAGCGACGAGAACAACAATAGCAATAACAACGACAGCAGCGCTACACCTACCGAGCAAAGCACCCGTCAGGTGCAACATGACGCATCGAGCAACACACCCGCGCGCAGCGCCGGCAGACCCTTGTTCGGATTTTTTGACCGTTTTAAAGAAGCCGCATTGATGGCCACGCGCGCCATGCTCGCGCACCGCACGCGCACCTTCCTCACCATGCTCGGCATCATCATCGGCATTGCCTCCGTGGTCTCGGTCGTAGCGCTGGGCGAAGGCTCGCGGCAAAAAATATTAGAAGACATCAGTTCAATGGGTACGAACACCATTGATATTTTCCCGGGCAAAGGCTGGGGCGATCGCAAAGCATCGTCGATTCGCACACTGACGGCGGCGGATGCAGAAGTTTTAGCGCAACAGCCCTACGTCGATTCGGTCACACCGAGGGTCAGCACCGCCGTGACCGTTCGTCTGGGCAATAACTCGGTCAGCGCGCAGGTGCAAGGCGTCGGCGAGCAGTATTTCCAAGTCAAAGGCATCAGCATGGATTTGGGTAAGCAGTTCGATCGCCAAGCCGTCAACGAATACGCGCAAGAAGCGGTGATCGACCCGAACACGCGCAAAACCCTGTTCGGCGAAAATACCAACCCCATCGGCCAAGTCATCATGCTGGGCAATGTGCCTGTGCGCATCATTGGGGTGAGCAAAGCGCAGTCCTCCGCGTTTGGCAATGACGAAAATCTGAATATTTGGGTTCCCTACACCACGGTTTTGAGCCGAATGCTGGGGCAAACCCATGTGCGCAACATCACCGTGCGCGTTTCCGATAGCGTCAGCAGCCAAGCCGCCGAACAAGGCATCACCAAAATTCTGACCCAGCGTCACGGCACGCAGGATTTTTATATTTCCAACAGCGACACCATCCGTCAAACCATCGAGTCCACCACGCGCACCATGACTTTGTTGGTGTCCATGATCGCGGTGATTTCATTGATTGTCGGCGGCATTGGCGTGATGAACATCATGCTGGTTTCAGTCACCGAACGCACGCAGGAAATCGGCGTACGCATGGCGGTCGGCGCGCGGCAAAGCGACATCATGCAGCAGTTTTTGATCGAAGCGGTCATGGTGTGTCTGCTCGGTGGCTTGCTCGGCGTGGGTTTGGCCTTGGCCATCGGCGCTCTATTCGATCACTTTGTGAAAGACTTCAGCATGGCATTCTCCGTCACCTCGATCATTGCGGCGTTTACCTGCTCCACCTTGATCGGTATGATTTTTGGCTTTTTACCGGCGAAAAATGCGGCCAAGCTTGATCCGGTCGTCGCCCTGTCGCGCGAATAAATCATCTCCACGAGTACACATTATGCAAACATCCCAACACTTTCGCCGTCATATCACTGCCTTGTTGGTACTGAGCGCACTGCTGACCGGTTGCGCCAGCACCGGCCCGACAATGGAGCAAGCGACGGCGCGCATTCAAACGCCTGGGCAATGGCAATATGCTGACCAGAATCGCACCAGCAGCCTGAGCACCGCTAACTCAAAATGGTGGGAAGCCTTTCGCGAGCCGCGTCTGAATCAACTGGTTGAATCCGCGCTCGAAAAAAACAATACCTTGGCCAGCGCAGGCTATAAATTGTATCAAGCACAGCTCTCCGCCGGTTTAGCGCAAAACGAGCGCTATCCCTCGGTATCTGGCTCGGCCAGCGGTTCAAGTTCGCGCTCATTGGACAGCAGTTCCGCCACAAGCACGCGTCATTTTTCCAGCGGATTATCGGTCTCATATACATTGGATTTATGGGGCAAATTGGCCAAAACCAGCAGCATCAAACAGTGGGAAGCGCAAGCGAGCGAGCAAGATTTATTGAGTACCCAACTCACGATTGAAGGCTCGGTGAGCAAGCTGTATTGGCAATTGGCTTATCTCAATCAGCGCGTGCGCATGGGCGAGCAAAGCATCGTCTACGCACGCAAAACCTTGGACTTGGTGCGCGTACAGCACCGTGCCGGCGCAGTATCCAAGCTGGAGGTCATCACCGCCGAACGCAATTTGACCAGTCAGGAAGCCTCGCTGGACGCACTCAAACAGGAGCGTGAAGTCGCGCGCAACGCGATGGCGATTCTGTTCGACGCGCCGCCCTCGGCACACATCAGCGATGAGCCGCAAAATCTGCCCAATAGCGCACTGCCGAGCATTTCCGCCGGTATTCCTGCCGAAGTAATCGCCAGTCGCCCCGATTTAATCGCCTCCGAGCTACGTCTGCGCCAAGCACTGGGTAATATTGATGTGGCGCGTGCCAATTTTTATCCGAATTTCACCTTGACCGGTAATATCGGTACCGGCTCCAGCTCTCTATCGGAGATTCTGAGCAATCCGGTCGGCTCGGTCGCACTCAATCTGGCGCTGCCCTTTTTGAACTGGAACGAAAATCAACTCAATCTGAAAATCTCCAAAGCGGCGTATGAGCAAACCGCGATCAATCACCGCCAGACGGTCTACACGGCATTGCAAGAGGTGGAAAACGCCCTGTCTGCGCACGCACTGTACGCTGCGCAAGCACAAAAGGAAGCCAAATCACTGGCCAATGCGCGCGAGGCGGAACGGCTGTATGAAGTTCGCTATCGTGCAGGCGCGGACAGTCTGAAAAACTGGCTGGACGCTCAGGAAGCGCGCCGCCAAGCGGAACTGTCGCATTTGGCAATCCGCTACAATCAATACGTCAACTATATTGATCTGATGCTGGCATTGGGCGGCTGATGCTTTTTTAGAAACACAGGCAAAACAAAACGGGTACATGATTGCACCCGTTTTCTCGTACTGATTACTTTTTACAGCAATTAATCCGCCTTATCCACGCGGAAGGAAATTTTACAAATCGCTCCGTAGGTCGTGATTTTACCGTCTTTCACATGCGCTTTGATGTCTTGCACATAAACAGAGTCGATGTTGCGTACGGTTTTGGACACTTCGGCCACTGCACTTTGAATCGCGTCTTCAATGCTGGTTGGGGATGAGGCGATGACTTCGATGACTTTTACAATTGACATAATGAATGCTCCTATTGTTGTGGTTTGACCGATGAACCGTCTTGGGTTCATGCGTATGCTTTGACTCGCCGGACAACTGAGTATAGCCCGAAAGAGTGACTCCATTGTACTGCAAATCAAAAAGCATGGGATTTTCACCCCATACTTTTTATGTTGACACCGACAAGATGCTTAGTGACCACCACCTATACGCGCAGGCATCGGCAAATTGGATTCCTGTTTCGGCGTTTTGATCAACAATGTCGCCATAGCCGCCATAAACAGCAATGCACCCGCAAACATAATCGCATTACCCGGGGTTGCGCCCAAGAAATTGTGATAAACCTTACCAAACGTCAACGTCTGGATCAGCATCGGAATCACGATCATCATATTGATAATACCCATGTACACGCCATAGCGTTCGCGTGGAATTGCGGCCACGGCAATGATGTACGGCACACCCATCATACTGGCCCAAGCAATACCAAAGCCGATCATTGGCACAAACAGCATGTATTTATTGCTGATGTGCGGGAACATCCACAGCCCGACCGCCGCCAACATCAACGCGCCTGCATGCACCCATTTCGCACCGTACTTGCGCGCCACGGCGACCAAGGCAAAGGCAGACAAGAAGGTCACCACATTATAAAAACCGTTGACCAAGCCGGTCCAAGCAACCGCTTGTGAATACAACTCTTTATTTTCAGACGTGGTATTCCACACGGATTGCGCAATACTGTGTGACACATACTGCCAATAACAGAACATCGCATACCATTGGAATAAATACACCAAAGCCAATTGCCACAATGGTTTCGGCATCTCTTTGATCGCTTCGGCAATTTCAGTCACAGCCGCAATCAAGCCACCTTTTTTCGCACGAATGGCGGCCAATTCAGCCTCAGTCGGCGGAATTTCAGGCGTTTTCGATACGGACAGCAGGACAGAACCTATCGAACAAATCGCACCGACAAAGAACGAGCCGAAAACCCAATACGGAATCCCTGAAGCGGTTTCACCGGTGATCGATTTTTGGAAGAAAAACAAAGACACGTTCGCCAAAGTAATCCCTAAACCCGTAAAAAAGCTTTGAGTCAAAAAGCCACTGGCATGTTGTTCCGGTGGCAGGCGATCCGCAATAAATGCACGGTACGGCTCCATCGCCGTGTTATTACTCGCATCGAGCAACCACAGCAACAGCACCGCCATCCACAAGGCCGTACTGAACGGATACGCAAACAGACACAGACTACAACCCATCGCACCCAATAGAAAATATGGTTTACGACGCCCCCAGCGTGGACTCCATGTGCGATCACTCATCGCACCGATTAACGGCTGAATAATCAACCCCGTCATGGGGCCTGCTAAATTGAGTAAAGGCAACTCCTCAGGATTGGCATTTAAAAATGAAAAAATCGGATTGATGGCGGTTTGTTGCAAACCAAAACTATACTGAATCCCAAAAAAACCGAAATTCATGAGAATGATTTGTTGCAACGTTAATGGTGGTAACTTTCTTGGCTCAGACATTATCTTTCCCCTGCGACCCTAAACCAACGGGTCAAAATGATCAATTCAATGAAACACGTCAAATGAAGATACTGCAAAAACATATACTGAATTTCACCGCAAGCCAGCCACACCAGATTGCACACCATCACATCCTGCAAACAATCGCCTCGAGGATCAAAAGTCATACATTCCGAAGAGCGGATCATGCACATATACCAAGCCCAATCGCAATGCTTTGAACTGGGTGTACGAGAGCGTATGTCCTAAAAAAGCCGGTGAGTTGCACTGTAAGCCGTGATTACGGTGTATTTATTCTATTCTCATGCCATACAGTGTCAAGCAATTTATGCAAAAAATGTGTAACCGTTTACATTAAATAAATAATAAAAATACATGTTTTTAGGAACAAAAGATAACTTTTAATCTAATTTTATTTAAACTATAAAGATAAATATAAAAACGATTACATAATTACAAAAAAGATTGATCTATAAAAAAATGGAGTAAGTAAAATCCTTTGCTAAAAAAGCAACACTGCGCTTTTTCCTCAAAGGATTGAAAAAGGCGTAAAAAAGAGCCGACAAATCCCTTGTCGGCTCTCATGAACTACTCAAACAATCTGAGCATCAATTACATATTCAATGCACGCTTATCCGTTGCCAAAGCAGCCTCGCGCATCACTTCAGACAAACTCGGATGCGGATGACAAATGCGTGCGATGTCTTCGGCGGACGCTTTGAATTCCATTGCCACCAGCGCTTCCGCGATCAGATCGGATGCACCGGCACCAATGATGTGTACGCCGAGAATCTCGTCGGTTTCTTTATCCGCAATCACTTTCACAAAGCCATCTGCCTGCGCCATACCCAGTGCACGACCATTGGCCATGAATGGGAATTGACCGGTTTTGATCGCGCGCCCTTCTTTTTTCAGCGCTTCTTCGGTTTGACCGACCCATGCGATTTCCGGCGAGGTGTAGATCACCCACGGAATGCAGTTGTAATCAATGTGCGGCTTTTGACCGACGATGCGCTCAGCGACAGCCACGCCTTCGTCCTCCGCTTTGTGTGCCAGCATTGGCCCCGGAATCACGTCGCCAATCGCCCAAATGCCTGCTATCGCCGTTTGGCAATCGTGATTGACCTCGATGAAGCCGCGCTCGTTGGTTTTCACACCGACCGCTTCGAGATTCAGGCCGTCGGTATTCGGTACACGACCAACAGAGACGATCAATTTGTCGCAATCCAAGCTCTTGCTCGCGCCGTCAGCGTCTTTGTATGCAACGCTCACGCCCTTTTTAGCGGTTTTCACGTCACCAATGCTCACGCCCAGTTCAAATTTCAAACCTTGCTTTTCGAACAGTTTTTTCGCTTCTTTGGCAATCGCACCGTCGGCCGCGCCGAGGAAAGCTGGCATGGCTTCGAGCACGGTCACTTCAGCGCCCAAACGACGCCATACCGAGCCTAATTCAAGGCCAATCACACCCGCGCCAATCACACCCAGTTTCTTCGGTACTTCCGTGAAGTTCAACGCGCCTTCGTTATCGCACACCACGACATTGTCCACAGCGAGATTCGGCAAGTGGCGGGCTTTCGAGCCAGTGGCGATGATGACGTTTTTCGCGCTGACGATCTCATCTTTGCCCTCTTTATTCGTGACTTTGATGTTGGTCACGCCATCCGCTTGGCCGACGAACGAGCCATAGCCTTTGAGCAAAGTCACTTTGTTCTTTTTGAATAAATACGTAATGCCGCCGGTCATTTTGTCCACGATGCCATCTTTGCGCGCAATCATTTTGCCCACGTCAAGCGATGCGCCTTTAACCGTAATGCCATGTACGTCCAAATGCTTGGTGGCGTCTTCGTAATGATGCGAACTGGCCAGCAAGGCTTTGGATGGAATACAGCCGACATTCAAGCAGGTTCCGCCCAAGCGTGGTTCACCTTTTGGATCTGCATAAGCATTGCCCTCAATACACGCCGTGGACAAGCCCAATTGCGCCGCACGAATCGCCGCAATATAGCCTCCCGGACCCGCGCCAATCACCACCACATCAAACGTTTGAGACATCATTTTTCCTTTACAAAAATCAAAATCCAATTACAGGTGAAAATCGCCCGAATCTTCCGGCTGATAAACCACCTTGTCCACACGCACGCGCACCACGCCATCGGGTGCCGGCCATTCAATCTCATCGCCCTCAGACAACCCCAACAACGCCGAACCGATCGGCGCCAAGATAGAGATATTGTTTGATCCGGCGCTCATATCCTTCGGATAAACCAGCGTGTATTCAAAACTTTCTTTCGAAGAAACCACTTGAAAGCGCACCGTTGAGTTCATCGTTACCACATTGCGTGCGATTTCGTTAGGTGCAACAATTTCCGCACGATCCAGCTCGGACTCCAACGATTTTTTAATGTGCTCTGCACTTTTGGGCATACTCGCCAATAATTCTTCGATACGACTTGCATCCAATTCGGTTACGATCAGATTCGGTTTTTTGTTCATTGCTTTATTCACTTATTAAAAAATGTGGCAACTATCGTTCTTCAATAGTGCCACAGTGCCACAAGAGTCATGTTGATCAATCCAACTCGCTACTGAATCAACAAGTCCTCATAAAATGCACCGTACGGCTTGGTTGGATGCGCAATTTGAATCTCCAAAATCCACAAGCCAAGCTGCGGCACACCCTCAAAATCGCCTAAATTCCCAGCCTTATAAATTGCATGGGGAAAATCACTCACGCGATGGCCGCGTATTTCTACATTCAAACGCCAACCGTGCTTCGTTGCCACTTGCTCGGCATACTCATACAGCGCCCTACCCGAACAACGGCTTGCACGCCAATGAGCCTCAACTTCATCATAAATTATTTGACAGCCACGCGCACACGCTATCATATCAGCATCATCGCCCACCGTAAACGTCGCGCCTGCATCACCCTCATGTCCATCCCATACCACACCCAAATCAATAAAGAAAATATCGTTGGTTTGTAAGATCGGGTTACCTTCTGATGGCTCATTAAACGTCTTCAAGGTATTTATGCCGAACCGCACCAACACCTGATGCCAAATGCGATCCATACCCATTTCAACAAGGATATCTTTTGCCAACTCACGCGCATCGGTTTCACTCATGCCTACTGTAATTTGCTGGGCAATGGCATGCACTGCTTCAAACGTTTTATCGCGCGCAATGTGCATCTTTTGTAAATCAAAATTACTGCCTACGGCTTGTTTTTTATCAATTGCCATTATAATCTTGAACAGATTGCCGGAGGGTTGCCATATTGCAACCCTCTCTCTTAAAGCCAAACGGAAAATTTATTACTTGCTAATATCAAGCTCGACCTTCAATCTTACTTCTGCTCAATCACCCATTTGGCAACATCTTGACCCAACACATTAGAAACTTTACCCAAAATACTGCATGCCCCGCGGTATACGCCAAACATACCCCCACCAGAAGTTCGTGTGAATGATTTCGCACCAGTAACTTTACCATCGTGGTAGATCGTCACTTTGACTGAACCACCCATTTGCTTCCCAAACATAATACTGCCACCACTTGTCATAGTGACTAATTGTGCTTGTACCACGTCGCCTTTAGCTGTCTCTAATTGTGCTGATTTTTGAACCTCAAACCCGCTCGCGGTTAATTGCTCCGCCAAAGAATCTGAAAAGGTTTTGCCAAGCGCCGTACATTCCTTCAATACATTCTCTTGAACCAGTGTTTCATCCAAATAAGGTGTGTTTTCAGCAATTGTAATCAACTTATTACCGACATTTTCTTGAGCAACAGTCAATGAAGAAAATACCAACCCTGCTCCTAGCACTGCCATTTGAAATTTTTTATTCATCTTTATTTTCCTAAAATAACCCATTCTAACAACATCAAGTTAAAGTCTATAAAATGATAATTGCAACTTAGACACTGGACTGTATGCCTAATTCAATAACATACAGTCCAATACAAGTTTTTTATCTAATCCTTACAAATCCAACAACAAACGCGCCGGATCTTCGAGCGCATCTTTCATCGCGACCAAACCGAGCACTGCTTCGCGACCGTCGATGATACGATGATCATACGACATGGCGAGGTAGTTCATCGGGCGAATCACGATTTGGCCGTTTTCCACCACCGGACGATCTTTGGTCGCGTGTACACCAAGAATCGCGGATTGTGGCGGATTGATAATCGGCGTGGACATCATCGAGCCGAAGGTGCCGCCGTTGGAGATGGAGAAGGTACCGCCGGTCATTTCTTCGAGCGTCAGTTTACCGTCGCGTGCTTTAACACCAAATTCGGCGATTTGTTTTTCAATATCAGCCAAGCTCAGTTGATCGGCATTGCGAATGATCGGCACCACCAGACCACGCGGCGAACCGACCGCGATACCAATGTCAAAATAGCCGTGGTATACGATGTCGTTGCCATCGACTGAGGCGTTAAGTACCGGATATTTTTTCAACGCGGCCACTGCGGCTTTGACAAAGAAGCCCATGAAACCGAGTTTAACGCCGTGTTCTTTTTCAAATTTTTCTTTGTACTTGGCACGCAAGTCCATTACCGGCTGCATATTGACTTCGTTGAACGTGGTCAAAATCGCATTAGTGGACTGTGATTGCAATAAACGCTCGGCCACGCGTGCGCGCAGACGACTCATCGGTACACGTTGCTCAGGACGATCGGCCAATACGTCGGCGATGCTGATCGGCGGGCGTACTTGCGGCAATGCGCTACCCAAGGCAACCGCTGGAATCGCGGTGCTGACCGGTGCGGCAGCTTTGGCTGCAGGAGCAGACGCATTCATGGCATCGGCTTTGGTCACGCGGCCATCTTTGCCCGTGCCTTTGACATCAGAGACTGACACACCTTTTTCTGCCAAAATTTTGCTGGCTGCCGGCATGGCGATGCCTGCTGCTTTTTCGCTGATCGGCTCACCAGCCATTGGGCGCACTTCGGTCACGACAGCAGGCGCTGGTTCTGGTGTTGCGGTACCGACGGATACACCGGTTTTGGCTTCTTCTTTATCGCTGGCGCTAGCCGCTTCGGTGTCGATTTTAGCGATCAGTTGACCGCTGGTAACGGTCGCGCCGTCCGCAGCGATGATTTCGACCAACAGGCCGGACGCCGGCGCAGGCAGTTCGAGTACGACTTTGTCGGTCTCTACATCAATCAGGTTTTCGTCGCGTTTGACCGCTTCGCCGATTTTTTTGTTCCACGTGAGCAAGGTCGCTTCTGCAACCGATTCGGAGAGCTGGGGAACAACCACTTCAATAATTGCCATTTTTAATATCCTTAAAAATTCTTCAAAAAGTAAAACCCTACTTTTTGGTTTAATTTGGGAATTTTGTCAGGGTGTCTCCCTGACAAAATTTAAGATCAAAACCGTACGGTTATTTTTTCAACCAAGACTTTGGCTTACCAAACGCGGTTTGCAACAGGTTTTTCAGTTGCTCATAGTGTTTGGCGTAGTAACCAACCGCAGGAGATGCCGATGACGGACGGCCTGCGTAGCCGAGTTTTTGCCCTTCTTCCAGATTTTCAAACAGGTTGTGCTGAATCTGGAACCAAGGCCCTTGGTTTTGTGGTTCGTCTTGCACCCATACAATTTCTTCGAGCTCAGGATATTTTTTCAGCTCGGCCGCAAATGCTTTATGCGGGAATGGGTACATTTGTTCCACACGAATAATCGGAACGTTTTGGTCTTTCTCTTCACGGCGCGCCGCGATGAGGTCGTAATACACGCGACCTGAACACACCAAAACGCGTTCAACCTTTTTCGGATCAACCGTAACGGTTTTGTCCACTTCGCCAATAATGGTTTGGAAGCCGCCTTTGGACAATTCGGTCAGATCAGAAATCGCTTCTTTGTGACGCAGCAGCGATTTCGGTGTGAAAATAATCAACGGTTTGCGGAAATCGGCCACCATCTGACGACGCAGGATGTGGAAAATTTGCGCCGGCGTGGTTGGCTGAACCACTTGCATATTATTGTCCGCGCACAGTTGCAAATAGCGCTCAATGCGTGCGGATGAGTGCTCCGGCCCTTGACCTTCGTAACCATGCGGCAACATTAAAGTCAAAGCGGACAATCGTCCCCATTTCACTTCGCCGCTGGAGATAAACTGATCAACCACCACTTGCGCGCCATTGGCAAAGTCACCGAACTGCGCTTCCCAAATCACCAAAGTATTCGGCGCAGTGCTGGAATAGCCGTATTCAAACGCCATCACCGCTTCCTCGGACAACACCGAGTCAATCACAGTGAATTCACCTTTGTCGGTCACATGCTGCAACGGAATGTAAGTACCTTTGTCCCACGACTCGCGCTCTTGGTCATGCAACACCGCGTGGCGATGCACGAACGTGCCACGACCCGAATCCTGTCCTGTGATGCGCACATCGTAGCCATTGGCCAACAAAGATGCGAACGCCAAATGCTCCGCCATACCCCAATCCAGAGGCATATCGCCGCTGGCCATCAGGCTGCGGTTTTTAATCAAAGTTGCGACCAGCGGGTGCATTTTGAAGCTGTCTGGAATCGTGGTGATCTTTTCACCCAAGCGTTTCAACTCGGTCAAATTGATACCGGTATTATTCGCATCCACCCATTTTTTACCCAAATAGCGAGACCAATCATTGGCGAACATGTGCTTGTGGTTGGTCAAAATCGAGGTGTTGTAGTGTTTACCCTCATCCATCGATTTGCGATACTCTTCCACGAATTTATCCGCTTCGCCTTCTTTGAGCACGCCTTGCGTGGTCAATTTTTCAGCGTATAAAGCGCGCGTGCCCGGATGTTTGCCGATGGATTTGTACATCAGCGGTTGGGTCAATGCAGGCGTGTCTTGCTCGTTGTGGCCGAGTTTACGGAAACACACGATATCAATCACCACGTCTTTTTTGAAGCGCTTGCGGTAATCCAAGGCCAACTCAGTCGCCCAAACCACCATTTCAGGATCGTCACCGTTCACGTGCAACACCGGCGCTTCGATCATTTTCACCACGTCCGAGCAGTACAAAGTCGAGCCTTTGTCGCGCGGATCCGAGGTGGTGAAGCCAATTTGGTTGTTAATCACAATATGAAGCGTGCCGCGTGTGCCGTAGCCGCGCGTTTGTGCCAGATTCAAGGTTTCCATCACCACGCCTTGACCAGCAAATGCGGCATCGCCATGCACCTGCACCGGCAGAACTTGCTCACCCGTTTCATCACCGCGGCGATCTTGACGCGCGCGCGCGGAGCCTTCGACCACTGGATTGACAATTTCCAAATGCGACGGGTTGAACGCGAGGTTCAAATGCACTGGACCGCCCGGCGTGGACACATCGCTGGAGAAACCTTGGTGGTATTTCACGTCACCAGCTGGCAGATCATCGGCGTGCTTACCCTCAAATTCGGCAAACAGATCGGATGGATTTTTACCCAGGGTGTTGACCAATACGTTCAAGCGACCGCGGTGCGCCATCGCAATGACGATTTCTTGAATACCTTGCGAGCCGCCGTGTTGGATCAACGCGTCCATTGCGGCAATGAAACTCTCTCCGCCTTCGAGCGAAAAACGTTTTTGACCGACGTAGCGAGTATGCAAATAGCGCTCCAAACCTTCGGCTTCGGTCAATTCCAGCAAAATGCGGCGTTTTTGATCCATGCTGAATGATGGTGTGGATTGGCATGACTCAATGCGTTCTTGCCACCAGCGTTTTTCAACCGGATCGGAAATGTACATGTACTCCGCACCCAGATTCGAGCAGTAGGTTACGCGCAAAGCGTGAATCAAATCACGCAAGGTCATTTCCTCTTGACCGAAATACGTGTTATTCACCGTGTAGGTGTTATCCATATCGGCTTCGGTAAAGCCGTAGAATGCGGGGTCTAACTCAGGAATTTCAGGACGGTCGCGGCGTTTGAGTGGGTCAAGATTCGCCCAGCGCGCGCCCAATACGCGATACGCGGCGATCAGAGACTGTACCGCTACTTGCTGCTTACCACCGCCGCTGCCGACGTTGGCTGCTTGCCACGCGAGGAATTTGTTTTGTTTGGCGCGTTGTGCGAATGATTCAATCACCGGCGCGTGTGCGACGTCGGTTGTCTCAACATGCCCGTCTGATGCAGGCAAATTTTGCATGGAATCAAAATAATCACGCCACTGCTCAGGAACCGAGCCGGGGTTATTCAGATATTGCTCATACATTTCCTCGACATACGGTGCATTACCGCCGAAGAGGTATGAGTTTGATAAATAATCATTCATCATAATGTTGCTCAACCTTTCTGTACGCTTCGTACAATTGGGATGTGGGAAGGATATTAAATCACGCTCCCGTTGATTTAGCGGCCTCACCGCGCCATCAACAGCTTTCAATCTTTTGTTGAGAATACCGCACTGCACTGTCTAACAGAACTTCTCAAGCAAAAGGTTTGTAAATCTCCGAAAACGGGATTAAAAATTCAAAACGAGCGCATATATAAAAAGCACCGCACTCATCAGCTACGCTTATTCTATCATAAGCCTAAGCTAATGATAGACTAAAGATAAACTAAAAACAACGGCATCACACAATATCGGATGCCGTTGCTGAATCATAACTTAACGCGCTGCCAAATCAGGCACATCACGTTTGGTCGCGCCGACGAACAACTGACGCGGACGACCGATTTTGTACTCAGGATCGGTGATCATTTCCGTCCACTGTGCAATCCAGCCGGACATGCGCGCGAGCGTGAAAATGCCAGTAAACAACTCGGTCGGAATACCCAAAGCGCGCTGAACGATGCCGGAGTAAAAATCGACGTTCGGATAAAGTTTACGTTGAACGAAATACTCGTCGTTCAGAGCGATTTTTTCCAGCTCCATCGCCAAGGCAAACAAACGATCATTTTCCAAGCCCAGCTCTTTCAGCACTTCGTAGCAAGTTTCGCGCATCAGCTTGGCACGCGGATCGTAGTTTTTGTACACACGGTGACCAAAGCCCATCAAGCGTACGCCCGCTTCTTTGTTCTTCACTTTTTCCATAAATGGCTTGACATTTTCCACCGTGCCGATTTCTTCGAGCATGGTCAAGCAAGCCTCATTCGCGCCACCATGCGCTGGCCCCCACAAGCACGCGACACCGGCCGCCGCAGCCGCATACGGGCTGGTACCGGATGAGCCACACAGACGCACCGTCGAAGTTGATGCATTTTGCTCGTGATCGGCGTGCAAGGTGAAAATGCGATCCACCGCACGCTCCAATACCGGATTCACCACATAATCCTCAGTCGGCACGGCAAACATCATGCGCAGGAAATTACCGGCATACGACAAGTCATTGCGCGGATAAACAAATGGTTCGCCGATGGAATATTTATACGCCATTGCCACTAAGGTCGGAATTTTCGCAATCAAACGATGCGCCGCAATCGTGCGGCTTTCGGCACAACTGTTGTCCGACGGGTAAAACGCACTCATTGCACCGACAGATGCGGTCAATACCGCCATTGGGTGCGCATCACGACGAAAACCTTTCAAGAACGATGCCATCTGCTCATGCACCATGGTGTGATGCATGATGTCATGTTTGATGAATTTTTCTTTCTGCTCTTTGTTCGGCAATTCACCGTTCAATAGCAAATAAGCCACTTCCAAGTACTCGCATTTTTCCGCCAATTGCTCAATCGGATAGCCGCGGTACAGCAACTCACCTTTATCACCGTCAATATAAGTAATACTGGAATTGCACGAAGCCGTTGACATAAAACCCGGATCGTAGGTAAATTTTCCTGTTTGACCATACAGCTTGCGAATATCAATCACGTCCGGACCAATCGAACCGCCGTAGACGGGAAACTCAACCGAAGGCGAACCATCCGCAAATGACAAAGTTGCCGTACTTTTCGTTACCAAGCTCATACCATCCTCCTTTTATATCAATCAATTAGCAAACCGTATTACCCCTTAAACCACGCGCAGCAAGGCCAAAACCTCATCAGCCTGACGCATATCGTTCTCATCCATCATGTGCTCGGCGGGATCAACATCCTTCAGCTCCTTGCGCCCCATGATCAAGGCAAACAACTCGTCGTCCGACAAATCCAGCAATAAATCCAAACCATATACCTGCTCATCGCTCAGGTTCGGATACGCCTCAAAAAAGCGCGTCATGACAATGTCATTCTCCAGCAGACCGCGTTTGGCGCGCCAGAGCAAACGTGCACGACGCACCGAGTCTTCCACTGCATTTTTCGCCACTGCGCCCAAAGGTACTGCCTTTTCGGATGAACTCATAAAAAACCTCGTCTATTATTCTATTCATAAGCACAAATTACTTGTTTTCTGTCACCGTATCACATCACCATAGACAGCAAACAAGCGACCTATTTCATAGGGATTATAAGGCAAAAGTTTACTTAAAAAGCCACATTTTTCCCCAGAGGAAACACTGCAAATATTAAAAACTCAAAGACATCTACACGTTTTAATCATATTCTTCGAAAAAACGCACTGTTTTTGCCAAAACCATACCCAAACGAACATTCGCCCGACTCAAACTTACGCTTGACTTACTACTAACACACGTGAACTTACACTCATCTTACGATAAATCCATAAAAATTCTAAATATGCAGCTTCAACCAAAATAATGATTGAAATATTCATAAAGGCGTCACTATAATGCGAACGTTTTCATATTTTAATTAGAACTTTCAACCAATCGCTCTACCACACAATTGTTTAAGGAGATGATGCATCATGTCACTAAAAAAGGTCTTGAGACAAAAAATTGAGGCGCACCGTCCTCGTACCACTCGCTTGATGAAAGAATTCGGCAAAGTCAAAATTGACGAAGTCACGATTGATCAATGTATCGGCGGCGCACGCGATATCCGCGCATTGGTCACCGACATTTCCTACTTGGATCCGCAAGAAGGCATTCGCTTCCGTGGTAAAACCATCTCCGAAACCTTCGAAATGCTACCCAAAGCAGAAGGTTCAAACTACCCTACCGTTGAAGCATTCTGGTTCTTCCTGTTGACCGGCGAAGTACCGAACGAAGAGCAACTCGAAGCCGTGATGTTGGAATTCAAAGCACGTCAGCATGTACCGCACTACGTATTTGAAATCATCCGCGCGATGCCAATTGACACGCACCCAATGACCATGCTCTCCACCGGTATTTTGGCCATGCAGAAAGACTCCGTATTCCACGAGTTTTACAGCTCCGGTCAATTCAACAAAAATACCGCGTGGGAATACGTCTACGAAGACGCATTTGACATCGTCGCGCGTATCCCTGTTTTGGCCGCGTACATTTACAACCTAAAATACCGCGACAACAAACAAATCGAAATCAACCGCAAACTCGACATGGGTGCCAACTTCGCGCACATGATCGGCCAGTCGAAAGAATACGAAGACGTTGCGCGTATGTACTTCATCCTGCATTCCGATCACGAATCAGGCAACGTATCCGCACACACCACCCACTTGGTACACTCAGCCCTGTCTGACCCATACTACGCCTACTCTGCCGGCTTGAACGGCTTGGCAGGCCCATTGCATGGCTTGGCTAACCAAGAAGTGCTGTACTGGACGCTGAAATTCCAACAAAAATACTGCTCGGATCAAGAACCAACTCGCGAATTGCTCACCGCAGCATTGTGGGATACCTTGAACTCAGGTCAAGTGATCCCGGGCTACGGCCACGCGGTATTGCGTAAAACCGACCCGCGCTACACTTCACAACGTGAATTCTGCTTGAACACCCCGGGCTTGCGTGACGACCCACTGTTCAAACTCGTATCCATGATTTACGAAGTAGCGCCGGGCGTATTGACCGAACATGGCAAAACCAAAAACCCATGGCCAAACGTTGACTCACAATCCGGCGTGATTCAATGGTACTACGGCGTACGCGAATTTGACTTCTACACCGTCTTGTTCGGCGTGGGTCGCGCATTGGGCTGTATGGCCAATATCGTTTGGGATCGCGCTTTGGGCTACGCAATTGAGCGTCCAAAATCCGTCACCACCGACATGCTCGAAAAATGGGCGGAACAAGGCGGCCGCGAGGTCCCTAAAGCTTAAGCCAGCAGTCGTTAGAAAAGCAAAAAAGGATGCGAGTATCGCATCCTTTTTCCTTTCACTCATACTCTTTTCTCCACTGACTCAAAACAAAACGCCTGATGATTTCATCAGGCGTTTATCCATTCAGTAAACATAACTGCTCGCATATCGCAGGCAGTCAAGAGCTTATAAACTGAATTACTTCACACGGTTACGGTATTCGTTGGTACGGGTGTCGATTTCAATTTTGTCACCGGTGTCAACGAACAGCGGCACTTGAATTTCAAAGCCCGTGGCCAATTTAGCGGTCTTCAACACTTTACCGGATGAGGTGTCGCCTTTAACCGCTGGCTCGGTGTAGGTCACTTCGCGCACGATAATGGTGTCTGGTTCAACCGAAATAGGACGGTCTTGATAGAACACCACGTCGCAGCGCATGCCGTCTTCGAGATAGTTCAGCACATCGCCCATGCTGTCCGCTTCGATTTCGTATTGGTTGTATTCGTCATCCATAAATACGTACATCGGATCGGCAAAGTAAGAGTAGGTCACTGATTTTTTGTCCAAAATCAGTACGTCAAATTTGTCATCGGCGCGATAAACGACTTCAGAGCCGGCACCGGTCAGCAAGTCTTTCATCTTCATTTTGATGACCGCGCCAGAGCGGCCGGAACGGCTGTATTCGGTTTTCAATACGACTTTGGCAACGCCGTCAACCATAAATACATTACCTTGACGGAGTTCTTGAGCTGTTTTCATAATCAGTAATACCTTTTTACAATGGGTGAGTTGGAATGTAACACAAATGGGCTTGAGTACACATTCAACGACGGTCACCACGCCCAAAAAATTAACGGAATATTATAGCTTATTTTACCACTTTCGCGGCAATTTTCATGCGAACTATGGTTTTTCAGCGACGGATAAATGCCGCAGCAATTGCGTCACCAGATCGTCTTGCTGCGCCAAATGAGCTGCCACATCGCGCGCATGCTGCGTGAGCGCGGGCATGGCGCGTACATAGCGCAGCCATTGCTGTGTCAACTCTGAGGCAGCCACCTGACTGTCGTTCCAGCACAGAGTGAAGGCGTCATTGAGCTGCGCCACCCCCTCATCGCCTGAAGCGCCATACCTCTGCGTGAATGCCTTGAGCTTGTCCCAATGCACGCCGTCATTCTGCTTATAAATATCCCACACCAACGGCTTCCCCGCCCACAGCGCACGCACGAGACTGTCCTCACCGCGCACCATATTGATGTCCGCACTCCACAACAGTTGATCGTATTCGCCCTGTGACAGCATGGGTAAAAAGCGCACGCTCAATTGTCCCGCGTGCCATTGCGCCGCATTGCTTTGGGGTAAATTTAACGCGCTCCAAGCACGTTTGAGCGCCTCGCTCGCTTTGCCATACGTCACTGCCAATTGCACAGGCGTTTCGCCCTCAATCAAGGCAGGCAGCCACGATTGCAACGGCATATCTTCGTAGCCAAACAGGCTGATTGCCAGCGCATCGTCATCCCATTCAAACCCCGTCAAATCCGACCAATAACGCGGATATTGCGCTACAAAGCGATCACGCACGGTCAACAAATCTCGTTCTCGCAGTAACCCTCCGGTTTTCTCAGTAAACCCGGGAAAAAAGAAGAGTTTGGTCAAACCGCCCGACTGCGGTGATGGTAACAAATGTGCGCCTTCGACCCACGCCTCGGCGCTGAGGTATTCCAAATTCAACCAACGCGGTTTTATTTCAGCCTGAGCCATATTGCGCACGTAGTCTGCGGGAATATCGCAGGCAAACGCCTCAATCACCGCATCCGCCGGAGTGATTTCCGACCAATTAACCGCGTCGCTCCAGGTACAGATCTGCAGCGTCGTTAGCGCTGCCCTTTCGTCCTGCCAAGCCGCCAAAACCTGCGGCTGATCGATCCACAACCGCACCTGCGCCCCGCGCTCGCGCACCAATTGCCGCGCCAAGCGCCAGCATACGCCCGCATCGCCCCAGTTATCAATCACCCGACAAAACAAATCGATTCGCATTGTTCACCCAAAAGACACGCGCCACAGCCATGCAGAGTCGCGTAGAATACAGCCTTGAAAATTTTTAAACAGCGCCCATTTTAACAAACATGACACTACCGACTGATACTTTATACCGATTCCTCTTTGCCAACGCGCCCGTGAAAGGCGAATTGGTGCAATTACCTCATACTTGGCATACCATCACGCACACCGCGAAAAAGCGTGCTTATCCTGCCGTCGTGACCGAAATTCTCGGCCAAATGACCGCCGCCTGCACCCTACTCTCGGCCAATCTGAAATTTGACGGCTCGATGATTATGCAGATTCATGGCGACGGCCCGATCCAGTTGCTGGTGGTCGAATGCCGCTCCGATCTGACCATCCGCGCGACCGCAAAAGTGGCTGAAAACGCCAATATCGACGCACAAATGGATTTACAAACGCTGCTAAATCAAAACGGTAACGCACGTTTTGCCATCACGCTTGATCCGAACGAACGCCAACCCGGCCAACAGCCGTACCAAGGCATCGTACCGTTGCACGGTGAAACCATCGCCGAAATTTTGATGCACTATATGAGCGCCTCCGAGCAATTGGACACGCACATTGAATTGGCGGCGAACAGCCACAGTTGTGCCGGAGTTTTATTGCAGAAACTGCCGCTGCACGGCGGCGTGCAAAGCGAATCGCAAAATCTGCATGTCTGGGACGAGTTGTGCTCCATCGTTAAAACCGTGGGGTCGGAGGAACTGCTGAATACCGATGCCGATACGCTCATGCACCGCCTATTTTGGCAATACCCGCTGGAACACAGCACCGAGCAAAATGTGCAATTCGGTTGCACCTGCTCGCCGCAAAAAGTCACGGATATGCTGAAAATGCTTGGAGAAGACGAGGCATCGGACATGCTCAGCGAGCAAAACCATGTGGAAGTCAGCTGCGATTTCTGCGGTCAAGCCTATGAACTCACAGCGGAGCAGGTACGCGCGCTGTTTGATCCGAATGTGGAACCCACTTCGCAATTACATTGATTGCATTGACAAATGCGTAACCATAAAAAAACCGCAGATTACTGCGGTTTTTTTGCTTCGGAATTCTCAGCAGCGGATGGAGCGTTCGGCTGTGCGCTCGTTTGCGGGTTAGCTTGGGCATTGTTTTGTGCTGCTGATGCAGCGGTGGCTGCTGCAGTGGCTACTTGCTGATTTTGAGGATTCGATGCGCCCGGCTGAACTGTTGACGGCTGATCCATCACCTGCACAAACACCTCATTGCGCTTAATCATCCCCAGTTGCAGGCGCGCGCGTTCCTGTACCGCATCTTGACTGCTTTTTAAATCCTGAATTTCTGCTTGCAAAGCGGCATTGCGATAAATCAGCTCCTGATTTTGTTTCAGTTGTACCTCGATTTGCTTTTTAGTCTGATACACCTGCCACCAGCCAAAAGCCAGCGACACGGACAGACCGCACAACGCAAGGAATAAAAACAAAGGTAGACGTTTCATCAAAAGCCTCAAAAGGAATCACAACAAAAACGCTGCAAGACGTTCGTTGCCGAATTGTCGCACAACTTGCGCCTGTACGCACCTCTTCAACCGAATTTGCCACATCTTTTACGATAGAAACTCAATAAAAAGAACGACCGTATTATTTTTTAAGATTTTTCAATACAAACCATGCTATGATGAAATTCCTAAAAATTGAAAGGATACACATGAGCACCATCACCGAGCAATTCGAAGCCGCACAAGTCGCGGTTAAAAACCTGAGCGAAAAACCGGGCAATTTTGATTTGTTGGCTTTGTATGCCAATTTCAAACAGGCCACCGACGGCGATGCCGATGGAAATCGCCCCGGCATGACCGAATTCGTTGCCCGCGCCAAATACGATGCATGGGCGGCACTGAGCGGCACATCGAAAGAAGGCGCCATGCAAAGCTATGTTGATTTGGTCAATCGTTTGGTTGAGCAAGATCAATAAAACTCGCCTTCAGCATATAAAAAAGCACACCCGTGGGTGTGCTTTTTCATTGGTGCATCCTCGGCATCAGTTCTCAACCACCGTACCCCACAAATCGTACTCATCACTGCTGTGAATTTTCACATCCACAAACTGACCGACTTGCAACGGCTCTTCGGTGTAATCAATATAAACCAAACCGTCAATCTCCGGCGCATCGGCCATTGAGCGTGCAATCGCACCGTCCTCGTCCACTTCATCCACCAGCACCGTTTGCACCGAGCCGACTTTTTGCGCCAGCCGCGCCGTGCTGATGCCCTGCTGTTTCTCCATGAATCGCGCCACGCGCTCTTCGCGCACCTCATCGGGTAATGCCCCTTCGATCTGATTCGCGGTTGCGCCCTCCACCGGCGAATAGGCAAAGCAGCCCACGCGGTCCAGTTGCGCTTCGTCCAAAAAGTCGAGCAGATACTGGAACTCCGCTTCCGTTTCCGACGGAAAACCGGCAATAAAGGTCGAACGAATGGTCAAATCCGGACACTGCGCGCGCCATGCTTGAATGCGTTCGAGCGTTTTTTCACTGCTCGCCGGACGCTTCATCGCCTTGAGCACACGCGGATGCGCGTGCTGGAACGGTACGTCCAGATAGGGCAACACCCGCCCGTAGCCATTGACCGCCGTTGCGTTCATCAGCTCAATCACGTTGTCCACATGTGGATACGGGTACACATAGTGCATGCGCACCCACACGCCCAACTGCGCCAATTCCTCGGCCAACGTCTGCATATGGGTTTTCACCGGACGACCGTTGACAAAGCCGGTGCGGTATTTGATGTCCACGCCATACGCGCTGGTGTCCTGCGACACCACGAGCAACTCCTTCACGCCCGCGTTGACCAGCTTTTCCGCCTCGCGCATCACCTCACCAATCGGACGGCTAACCAGATCGCCGCGCAGCGACGGGATGATACAGAAGGTACACCGGTGGTTACAGCCCTCAGAGATTTTCAAATACGCATAATGCTTCGGCGTGAGCTTCACCCCCTGCGGCGGCACCAAATCGGTGAACGGATCGTGTGGTTTCGGCAAATGCAGATGCACCGCATCCAGCACCTCATTGCTCGCATGCGGGCCGGTCACGGCTAACACTTTCGGATGCAAGGTTTGCACCAGATTACCGCCGTTCGCATCCGTACGCGCACCGAGACAGCCGGTCACCACGACCTTACCGTTTTCGTGCAACGCTTCGCCAATCGCATCGAGCGACTCCTGCACCGCGCTGTCGATAAAGCCGCAGGTATTGACCACCACCAAATCCGCCCCCTCATACGACGGCGCAATTTCGTAGCCCTCAACTTTGAGCTTGGTCAAAATATCTTCGGAGTCCACCAGCGCCTTCGGACAACCCAAAGACACGAAGCCGATTTTCGGCGCACCGCCCAAATTATTCGTCTGATTCATATTTAAAAAACCTATCTATTATTACCTGTGATTACCTGTGTGCAGGCGCGGTAATTTTCCGCGTTGCCACGCGCCCCACCAAAGCCATGCCCATCAACACCAAAACCGTGCCCACCAATTGAATCCACGTAATCGGCTCGTCCAAAAACCAATACCCCAAACCCAGCATCGAAATCGGCCCCATCATCCCGATCTGCGAGACAATCGGTGAACCGAGGCGCGCTACTGCAAACATGGTCAACGGCACCGGCGCGACCGTACTCATCGCCGCAATCAGAACAGAGTACCACCACATACGCGGATGCGACGTCAGCAAATTGCCCAAATGCCCCCAATCGCGCAGCAGCGCATACTGTACCACGCAACACGCCGTTGAAATCATCATCGCATACGCCACCAAGCGCATTGTGCCCAAATGTTTCACCAACTCGCCGGTCATCAGCAGATAAATCGCATACGACAGCGCACTGCCAAACACCAAACTCGCGCCCAGCGCCACATTCGATCCGCCGAAATTCACCTCATGCACAAACACCAGAACGATACCGAGGTAAGCCAAAATCATCGCCCACCACTGCTTCACATCCACCTGCTTGCCCAAAAACAAGCGCGAAATAATCAGTACCAAGGACGGCGTGAGGAACAGTAACAAGCGCTCCAAACCGGTTGAAATAAACTGCAAACCGGTGAAATCGAGCATACTCGACAAATAATAGCCGACAAAGCCGACCACCAAAACCTGCCACACATCCCGCCGCGTCAGCCGATAATCCGCGTGCTCGTGATCGGTGAAATGCACCCACACCGCCAACGCAAAAAACAACGGAAAGGCAAACGCCATACGCAGCGTGATCGTATCCAGCGCATCCGCACCCTCGCGATACATCAGTTTCGCCAAAATCGCCTTGTTTGAGAACAGCACCGCCCCCAACACCGCTCCCGCGAACGCCACAATACGCTGACGCTGGGTATATTTGGAAAAATGCGGGTCGGAATGGGGCATGAAAACCTAAGAAAAAAGCGACAAAGATGCGCATTTTACCGCAAATCGTCGCATTTTAATGCACAGCCATCAACCACGCCATGCTCCATCTTCAATGAATAGAGGCGCAATCATGCGCCCCTGCGGTTGACCCAGCTCATAACGGAAACAACTCCGCCATTCAAGCTCGATAGATCCAATCAATAAACACCCTGCTCCGCCATCGCTTGCGCCACTTTGACAAAACCCGCGATATTCGCACCATCAACATAGTTCACCGAGCCATCGGCGCGTGTGCCGTAGCGAATACAGTTTTGGTGAATGTCCTTCATGATCGTGTGCAGTTTCGCATCTACTTCCGCCGCCGTCCACGACAGGCGCATGGCGTTTTGCGACATTTCCAGCCCCGAGGTGGCGACGCCGCCCGCATTGGATGCTTTACCCGGAGCGAATAGAACCCCCGCATGGATAAACGCATCGACCGCGCCTAAGGTAGACGGCATATTCGCCCCTTCGGCCACGCACAGCACGCCGTTGGCAATCAGGGTTTGTGCATCTTGCTCATCCAATTCGTTCTGCGTCGCACACGGCAAGGCAATATCCACCGCATGGTGCCACGGTCGTTTACCCGCCTCAAACGTCAAACCATGCGCTTGCGCAAAATCAGCCAAACGCCCGCGCTGTACATTTTTAAATGTCATCAGCTCTGCCAATAATTCCGGCGTCATGCCCTGCGCCACAAACAGCGTACCGCCCGAGTCGGACAGCGTGAGCACCTTCGCACCCAATTGCATGGCTTTTTCACAGGCGTACTGCGCGACATTGCCCGAGCCGGAAACCGCCACGGTTTTACCCACAAGGCTATCGCCTCGGTGCAGCAGCATTTCTTGGGTGAAATACACCGTGCCATAACCCGTCGCTTCGGGTCGCATAAGCGAACCACCGAAACTCAGACCTTTTCCGGTGAACACGCTGCCGGTATCGTTCGAGAATTTTTTCATATAGCCGGTCATATAGCCGACTTCACGTGCGCCGACGCCAATATCACCCGCCGGCACGTCAGTATTCGGGCCAATGTGACGATACAGTTCGGCCATCAAGGCTTGGCAAAAACGCATCACCTCGCCATCGGATTTGCCTTTCGGGTCAAAATCCGAACCACCTTTACCACCGCCCATCGGCAGCGTGGTCAAAGCATTTTTAAATGTTTGTTCAAACGCCAAAAACTTCAAAATCGATAAATTCACCGACGGGTGAAAGCGCATACCACCTTTGAACGGGCCGAGCGCATTGCTGTGCTGAATCCGAAACGCACGATTGACTTGCGTTTGCCCCGTATCGTCCACCCACGCTACACGAAATTGAATCGCGCGTTCAGGCTCGACCAAGCGTTCCAAAATTGCGTCTTTGGCATACTGCGGATTTTTTTCGATAAACGGCCACAGGCTGCCCATCACCTCTTTCACCGCCTGCAAAAATTCGGGCTGGTTTGGATCGCGCTGGGCGACATAATCAAGAAAATCCTCTAAACGAGCGTACTTCATAATAGTCTTTCATCACATTAAAAAATCTTGGGCGCAAAAAAAGCACCGTAATGGTGCAAATTATCGCATAAGCATCAGCAAGACCAAAAATTAAATCGCCGTTGGAACAAATTTTCTGATCAAAAAGCCGAATCGGGCTGCCGCAAAAACTCGGCTTTCTCAACTACTGATTGTCATCCCAAAGTCTCATACTAACACTGGGTAAATTTTGAAAAATATCAGTCGAAATGCAGCATAAAAGAAACTGATTGATTCAAAAAGGAAACGCGCATTTCCCTAAATGTGCATACCGAACAAACAACCGCTCAAGCCCAAGCCCGTTTTAAAGTCTCACGAAATAGCCGAGACAATAAAAACTCTACATTAGCAGGACGCTCAAATCGATCCGGAGCGATATGCGCCAATCGACTCAACTCAGCCTCAATAAACGCATGAATCACGGGTACTTGCGGCGCCAACCCCATTTCTGGCGATTGACGTTTCAAATCCAGCAACTGATAAATCGCCGCCATCAGCTCTACATTCTCTTGAACCACGACCAATAATTTTTCAAATTCAATGGGTGCCACACGTTCAAAACGCTCCAACCACTTCACTGCCAACAAAGGACGCAACACATAAAAATACTTTTTAAGCGGCACTAAATCCGTTTGCAAATACCCTCTGAAATTACTCTTAGCCGTACTGCGATAGTGATAAAAGCCACTCTGAATTGAATACACCTGCGGTACCAAACCGCGCACCTGATCTACGAACCAATCATCACAGCGATACATGATGGGCGAATACAGCCACTCGACAAATGCCGGATTGGATTTCCAAAACAACCGTAATGCCTTACGCACATCCCAGCCATTCACATCCATATCATCCACAATCGGGTATTCAATCACATCGCGCTGCTCCTCCAAACCCACGGACAAATACCATTCAGGACGATGAATGTAAATGAACCGACCATCGTAATCACTATTGGGCGAAGCAAAGCCCCATGCACGGCTACCTGACTCAACCGCCATTAAAACTTTGACATCGTGTTCACGTTCAGCCTCTTGCAACCGCTGCAGGATCTCTGCACGTGCTTCGGGTGTGACGGCATCCATTCGTTGATTACTACTCATACATTCGCCTTGTCATCCAAACCTTTGAGATACGCCAATTTTTCTTTAATTTTTTGTTCCAGCCCACGCTCGGTCGGCTGGTAAAAGTTCACTTGCGGCATATCGTCGGGGAAGTAGTTTTCGCCCGCCGCGTAGCCGCCCGCTTCGTCGTGGGCATAGCGGTAGTTTTTGCCGTAGTCGAGTTCTTTCATCAGCTTGGTCGGCGCATTGCGCAGGTGCAACGGCACGGGGCGCGAGCCGTCCTGTTTGACCCAGGCGCGTGCTTGGTTGTAGGCCATATAGCCCGCATTGGATTTGGCGGCAACGGCGAGGTAAAGAACGGCTTGCGCGAGCGCGAGCTCGCCCTCAGGTGAACCGAGGCGTTCGTAGGTTTGCGCCGCGTCGTTGCAAATTTGCATGGCGCGCGGATCGGCCAGCCCGATGTCTTCCCACGCCATGCGCACGATGCGCCGCGCGAGGTAGCGCGGGTCGGTACCACCATCGAGCATGCGGCAGAACCAGTACAGCGCGGCATCGGGGTTGGAGCCGCGCACAGATTTATGCAGGGCGGAAATTTGGTCGTAAAACGCTTCGCCGCCCGCATCGAATCGCCGCAGCGTCGCGCCGAGACTGGCTTTGAGATGCTCGGCGCTGATTTGCGTTTGTTTGTGCGAGCGCGCGACGTGCATGGCCTGCTCAAAATGATTGAGCAGTCGGCGCGCGTCTCCGTCGGCGGATTCGATCAGTATGGTTTGCGCATCGGGCGCGACGGTGTATTGTGTCGCTTCACTGGCGCGCACGACCAAATCGGCTAAATCTTGCTCGCTCAAGGATTGCAGTACATACACGGCGGCACGCGAGAGCAGTGCATTATTGACCTCGAACGAGGGGTTCTCGGTGGTCGCGCCGATAAAGGTGAGCAAACCGGATTCGACGTGCGGTAAAAAGGCGTCTTGCTGCGATTTATTGAATCGGTGTACCTCATCAACAAACAGGATGGTTTGCCGCCCTTGTGCTTTCCAAATCTGTGCTTGCTCGACCACTTCTCGGATTTCTTTCACACCCGACAAAACGGCGGAAAGCGCGACAAACTGGGCATCGAAAGAATGCGCCACCAGCCGCGCCAGCGTGGTTTTACCTACGCCCGGCGGCCCCCAAAAAATCATGGAGTGCATGCGCCGCTGGGCGAACGCGACCGCCAGCGGTTGGCCTTCGCCAAGCAGGTGCTTTTGCCCGATGACTTCGGACAGGTTTTGCGGACGCAGACGCTCGGCCAGCGGCGCGCTCTCGTCCACCGGTGCCGTTGCGCCATGACTTGGCAGATCGCTGGCAAATAAATCACTCATGGGTTCGCTCTATTTTCACTCAATTGATTGATGGGTCACGCCGCATTCAAAACGTCTTTGAAAACGCATTGCGGCATGCTTGTCCAATCGCGGGTACAATTTCACCATTCTAATGTTTACAGGTGGAACAAACAATGCACACGATGAATAATAGCGAAGTCAGCCTACCACTGCTGGCGCAACTGGACACAGGTTTAAACTTGAATTTGAATGGCGAATACGCGCTGATTCGCGTTAGCGGCGCGGATGCAAAAGCGTTTTTACACACGCAGTTCACACAGGACATCGCGCATTTGGGCGACAACGACGTGCGACTGGGCGGCTACTGCTCGGCCAAAGGTCGGCTGTATGCGATTTTTTACACCTACGCCGAGGGCGAAGAGGTGTTTTTGCTGATGCACCATTCGGTCGCCGAAACGGTGATCAAACGCCTGCGGATGTTTGTGCTGCGCATGAAAGCCACATTGGACAATGTCAGCGCGCAATACCATATCAGCGGTTTTGTCGGTCAAAACGCCTTGGCCAACGGCGTGAAACAGACGGCGGATGGCGTGACCCGTTTGGGTATTTTGCCCAGCGTACTCGATGAATCCAATGCCCATAACCTGCCGCGAGAAATCCGCATCGCCCCTCAATCGGCTGAAACGCCGACGGATGCGAGCGATTTGGCTCTGTGGCACTGGCTCGATATTCGTGCGGGCATCGCACACGTCACCGCTGATATTTCCGAGGCATTTGTGCCGCAAATGATGAATTTGGAACGCATTGGCGGCGTGAATTTCAAAAAAGGCTGCTATCCGGGACAGGAGATCGTCGCGCGCAGTCACTATCTGGGTAAACTCAAACGCCGCATGCAAGCGGCATCCATTGATTTTGCCAACGCAGTTGAGCGCGATCAAGCACTCACCCAGCTGCACATCGGCATGGATGTGTACAGCAGCGCAGACCCCGCGCAACCCGCCGGACAATTGCTCGCCTACGCGCGCAGCCCGCTGAACGACACGCAGATCGACGTGCTGTACGAGGTCAGCCTGCCGCTGCTGGAGAACGACGCGCAGCTCTCATTCAAAGAGCCGAGCGGTCAATGGCAGCGCCGTGCGTTACCGTATTCATTGAGTGATGCGGGCTAAACTCGGCACCATTGCCCTATCGCAGCAATCGAAACGCGTGTATAATCACGCGTTTTCTTATGGAATTTTCTCAAATAAATCAATCCATTAGATTCCATTAGAAAAAAGCAACCTTTTAACGTCCCCAGAATAAACCACTGTTTCGACGAGAGCACCTCATGAAAAAAGTATTTGTCAAAACCTTCGGCTGTCAGATGAATGAATACGACACCGACAAAATCCACGACGTCCTGCGCGAGCAAAGCGGTCTCGAAAAAACCGACGACATGGCCGCCGCCGACGTCATCCTGCTGAACACCTGCTCCATCCGCGAAAAAGCGCAGGAAAAAGTCTTCTCCGACCTCGGTCGTATCCGCGAGCTGAAAAAGAAAAACCCGAATCTGCTGATCGGTGTGGGCGGCTGTGTCGCCTCGCAAGAAGGCAAAAACATCGTTGCGCGCGCGCCGTATGTGGATGTGGTGTTCGGCCCGCAAACCTTACACCGCCTGCCGCAATTGCTCGATAAACGCGCGAAAACAGGCCGTTCGCAGGTGGACGTATCGTTCGTCGAAATCGAAAAATTCGATCATTTGCCACCGCCAAAGGTAGAAAAAGCCACGGCCTACGTCTCCATCATGGAAGGCTGCTCGAAATATTGCAGCTACTGCATCGTACCGTACACACGCGGCGAGGAAGTCTCGCGCCCGTTCGATGACGTCTTGACCGAAATCGCCGATCTGGCCGATCAGGGCGTGAAGGAAATCAACCTGTTGGGGCAAAACGTCAACGGCTATATGGGTACCATGGGCGGCACGTCAGAGATCGCCGACTTCGCCACACTGCTGGAGACCATGGCACATATTGACGGCATCGAACGCATTCGTTTCACCACCAGCCATCCGAATCATTTCACCGACCGCCTGATCAACGCGTTTGATAAAGTGCCGCAATTGGTTAATCACCTGCATTTGCCGGTGCAATCCGGCTCAGACCGCATTTTGAGCGCGATGAAGCGCGGTTATACGGCGCAGGAATATTTACGCATCATCGAAAAATTGAAAGCGATTCGGCCGAATCTGGCGATGTCCTCGGACTTTATCGTCGGTTTCCCGGGCGAAACGCATGAGGATTTTCTCGACACCATGCGTCTGATTGACACGGTGAAATTCGATGTGAGTTTCTCCTTCATTTACAGCGCACGTCCGGGCACGCCGGCGGCGGAGTTGGAGGATTTGGTTCCGTACAACGAAAAGCTGCACCGCCTACAAACCTTGCAAGCCGAAATCGCCCAATACGCCAAATCGGTCAGCGACGGCATGGTCGGTCATATCGAAAAAGTGCTGGTCGAAGGTCTGTCCACGCGCGATCCGTCTGAATTGTACGGACGCACGGAGAATAACCGCATTGTGAATTTCAAACCACCGGTTGGTCTGGCCAATGCGCGACAAAAACTCATCGGGCAAATGGTCGATATGCGCATCACTCAGGCGATGACCAACACCCTGCGTGGCGAAGTCGCGATGAGTGCCGAGCAGATGGATGCGTTCACACCGCTGCCGTACAGCGCATCGCGCGGGTTCATCAGCATTCCGATTGCACAGGCGTAAAATTAAATTGGCTTGTTAGGTTGGGTTGTCCCCCACCCCAAATCCAAGTCGCTGTTTATCATTCAGGAGCAATCTCAATACAAAGCCGTCATCCCCGCAATGATTTTGAGCGGGGATTCTTCAATCATTCAATTTTGTGGGCTTGATTGATTCTTCTGGATCCCCGCCCCAAAAAAGAAACCGTTCTTTATGCGTATTTTAAATTTCATCTCACATCACTCCGCCTTATTCATGATTCTGGCGACTATTTTAGGCTTTTTGCTGCCCGAATTGTCCGATGTGGTTTTGCCCTACCTACCGATGGTGTTGTTTTTCCTGATGTTTTTTACACTGATGGCGATTAACCAGCATAACTTGGTACGTACGCTGTCGCAGCCGTCCGTCTGGCTGTATGCGCTGATTCACACGGTTGGTATGTCGATTTTGGCGATTGGTACCTGCTATCTGCTCGGTATGCGCGATGATTTATTGCTGGCGGTAGCGGCGATTATGGCAACGGGTTCACTATTCGCCACGCCTGCGATCGTGCGCTCGATTGGTTTTGAACCACTGTATGCGATGGCGCTGACCATCGCCACCACACTGCTCATGCCCGTCGTACTGTACATCAATTTGTGGCTGTTTCAAACGGCGGATGTTGAGCTGGATATGGTGCTGTACGTCAAACGTCTGTTGATTTTTATCGTCGGACCGATGGCTGCTTCTGCGCTGGTGCATCGTTGGATTGCCGAATCGGTATTACTCAAAATCCACCAGCAATTGTCCAAAGTCACCATGCTGTTGGTCATGACCTTTCCGTTTGGCTTGATTGGCAGTTTTCGCCGCGAGTTTGATCAACACCATTGGCATGCGTTCGGACTGCTGTTTTTATCCATGTCCATCGTCACTGTGCTGTTTTGGCTGAATTTTTATCTGTACCGCAAAAGCACGACCGAGCACCGCATTTCCGCCGCCGTCGCCTCGGGCGGACGCAATGTATTGCTGACCTTCACCATCGCCGCGCCATTCCTCGGAACGCAATATCTGCCCCTGATCGGCGCCATGCAGTTCCCGATTTACGCCCTGCCGCTGGTCTCACGCGCGTGGATGCGCTGGCAGGAGCGACGTCATCATGTCGCTATTCCCCATGAAATGACGGATGAAGATGATGTGGTGTTGTGAGGTATAATTGCGCACGAAATCACATCGCCATTCAGTCAACACGCCACCGTAGCTCAGTGGATAGAGCATCTCCCTCCTAAGGAGAGGGTCACAGGTTCGATTCCTGTCGGCGGCGCCAATGAGGCTAAAAAGCCCGAATCACTATCGATTCGGGCTTTTGTTTTGAATGGTAAAGTTAGGAGGCGGTGCTTGATTTTTTCAATGCTTCGCGCATGCTGATGGCTTGGGCGCGTCGTTGAACCATGAAATCGATAAATCCTTGATAATTCGCGGCTTTTTTCTGAAAAGCTTCGATCGTATGCGGGTGCGTGGTGATCATGAAGCGCTCGGCATGAATAGCCTCACTGGTGATTTTAGCCAACTCTTCAGCGGTAATGGCGCTGGCTTGCAAGTAGGGGGAATGTGCGATCATTTGGGTTTTGACGCCTTCCGGACATAAGACCGAAACCCGAATGCCTTTGTCCCGATAAGTAAATGCGAGCCATTCGGCCAAGCCAATGGCCGCGTGTTTGGTCACGCCATAGCCAAAGCTGTCGATTTCGTTGAGTAAACCCGCAGCAGAAGCCGTGTTCAGCAGATAGCCGCTGCCGCGTTCGATCATGTGCGGCAGTACATGGCGCGCTGCCCAGTAGTGGCTTTTGAGGTTGATATCGAGGGTTTTGTCCCAGTATTTTTCGGGGCTAAACGCATCCATTGGTAGCGCAATACCCGCATTGGAGCAAAACAGGTCAATTCGCCCTTCATGCGCCAACACATCGTCAATCAGCGATTTAACGCCGTCTTCCGTCGAAATATCATTTGTCAGAAAGCGATTGGCCTGCGTCTGCTCAGGCACTTTCAAATCAGAGCCAATGACCGTCGCGCCTTCGGAGCGAAACTGATCCACCAGAGCACCACCAATGCCTCCCGCCGCACCGGTCACCACGACAACCTTATCCTTTAATTCCATACATTCTCCTGTGAAGTGATTATTGTAATTTAACGCGCATCCCAGTCGGCTCGACCTGTGCGAATGGTACGTAGCGCTTGGAACGCCACACTCGGATGCTCAAGCGCATGGTAAATCGCCGGTATCGGCAGGTCAACACCCATTAATTCATATACACCATGCATTGCCCCCCGTACGGAGTATTCAACCGTGAACACGACGTCTTCTGGGATTTCCACATATTGACCGAGAAACGCGAAGTTTTTCGCTCCCTTCGGAACAACCAAAGGCCGATCCTCCGGCACTCGCCGTTCAAATTGCGATGTGATGTATGGCATCATAACGGTCGTGACACGGGTTGTCTTGCGAATTTCATCGTCTGCATCTTTGAACCCCAGCTGACCGAGCAGTTCGGTCAAAATCTCTTGTCCGGTACATTCGGACATTTTTTTATTCACATAATTGCCCTCTCGATCAATGAATAAGCCATAACCCCACAGTGTATATACATCATTCGGTTGACCGATGAAATGCGGTGCGTGCGGTACCACAATGGACATGAGCCAATTGGAGTCTTTAAACGTCATCAAGGCGCCGGTTCCCGGCTGATTGCCACTAAAATCAATAATGCGTTGCAGGAGTGCGCGCCCCGTCATCGTCAAGGTAAATGACTCCCACTTGGACTCATCCACATTGCCGCAAAAAGCATTCGGGCGACCAAAGTCGCCGGCCTTTGAGGCAATGGTTTCCCACAGTTCAAAGCCGCCATCGCGTTTATCACGAATCAATGGCGGAACCGTGTCATCGCCACCATAGGCCGCATCCGCCGTCATGGAGCCAAGCGTCAGAAACACATAATCTTGCACACCCAACTTAATCTCCTGAGCCTGCCCATTGCGCTCAATATGCAAGGCACTTGCCACACGCGCATCGGCTGATTCAACAAAATCCACATCCTTGACCGTCACCCCGGATTCAAATTGAACCCCATGATTTTGTAGCCATCTTTGTATCGGCAAAACAATCGAATCATATTGATTCAACTTGGTTCGCCGTACCCCTGCCAAGGTATGAATACGCGGCACTTCCTGCATAAAACGCAGCAAATACCGTTTCATCTCAATCGCACTGTGCCACGGCTGAAAAGCAAACATACTGCACCACATCGTCCAAAAATTCGTTTGGAAAAAATGCTCAGAGAAAAAATCCTCGATGCGCCGCGCGCCAATAAGTTTTTCAGGAAGAGCAAGCAAACGTGTCAATTGAACACGATCATAGGCATCCAACCCCAAATCCGACGCATCCAAAATCTGATGATTGCGGTCAATGATACGAGCTCGGGCATACGTCGGTACCTCCCGATTAAATTGTGCAATTTCCTGTCGAACCGTCAACTCAGGATTGCCCACCGTTGGAATACTCTCCAACAAATTCCACAAACACACATACGCCTCATCCTCCAACATTCGACCACCGCGAGTTACATAGCCATCCGCACTGGGCGAACGCGCACCATCCAGCGAGCCGCCCTCCACAGGCAACTGTTCATAAAAATGAATATGTTCACCGAGTACCCCCACATCACGAATCAAAAAAACCGCCGCAGACATCGTTGCAATACCAGCACCGACCAAATGAACATGAATATTTTTAGGGTTCAATATTTGATGATTGCATTTTGCCATGATCTCGCTCCATAAAAAGACCACAAAAAATAAATGACACAATGTAATTAGATAATTTTATTCTGCTCTTATCTGCAAGCTCTGTCAAGTGACAGTTAGTCATTAAATATTTCTGTAGTAAAATCTATGCATGAGAACACACTATGACTACAAGCACCCGTACCCGCATGCGCCCAGAAGAACGACGACAACAAATCCTAAATGTCGCATTGGATCTATTTGCACGACGAGGTTTTGAAGAAGTCACCATCGGCGATATCGCCTCGGAAATGAACATCGTCCGACCAACTATCTACATCTACTTCCCCTCAACCAATGCTATTTTGGATGCCATTTTTGACGATTTGCTCAACTCATATTGGCAAAAAATAGAACCCATCATCAGTAACAGCAAAGGCATGCCCACGCCGCAAACTGTTTCACAAATATTCCGTATTATCCTCAATGAACCACACCTCCTCGCCATATTGCGCTGCGGTGGCCCCTCATTTCAGCGCAAACGCCATGCACAGTTTGATAAAAAACTGAACGCACTACTCGATATTCACGCAGAACAGCAACGAAGCCCCTTCCTGCGCCCGATACTTGGCGCACTCATAGAAGGTCTGGCTTACTGGGCAGTGCATGAAGATGCTCAAGACACGGAAGCACTAACACAGGCTTTGGAAGACTTTGTCAGTCATGGACTAGGTAAAAACTGATTCATCGGAAACATCGTCATCAATAAAAAAGGATTCCGTACGGAATCCCTTTTTTCATAATCAAATAATCTGGTATTTATTTCAAACAAGGATAAATTACCTTACAAACGCAAATCCTTCTGCCGCTGCAACTGCTCATACAAAGGATTGCGTTTCGGAAACAGCCAAAAATACACGCCATCAAGTACGCATAATGCGCCAATCGCGCCACTCAAGGCACCCACGCCCGTCAGTAGCCAAATCGAGCCATCACGCGCCCCGATCACAGCCAGCAAATAGGCAAAACTGAACAATGCGCCTAAAAAGCCTCCCATGAGTAAGCGCTTTGCCCAACTGGGGTTGTGAACCGTCTGGCTTTGCAGATAATAAGCGTACACCGCTCCCGTCAATAGCGCCGGTATACCACCAAAAATCAGGCTAAGCGGATACAATGTGATCGTGCCAATCAGTAAATCGCTCCATTTTTGCCCTGCGGTTAAAACCCCTTGGACAAACAGCGAATCGTAGCCGAAGTAGATCAGGCTACCGAGCCACGGCGCCCAAACCCCAAACAAAACCGCCAGTCGAAAGATCGGATTTTTCAGCTTCGCCATTGTTACCTCCGTGCGGTCATCGCCTGCGCGAGCGTACCTAAATCGACTTGTTCGAGTTCGCTGCCGACGGGTACACCTTTGGCCAATCGGGTCACGCGCAAGCCGCGCGCCATGAGTTGTTCGGCGATGTAATGGGCGGTGAGTTCGCCTTCATTGGTGAAATGCGTGGCCAAAATCACTTCCTGCACCACACCGTCGCACGCCCGCTGAATCAGTTGATCCATCGCGATGGCTTTGGGGCCGACGCCTTCGAGTGGATTTAAATGACCCGCGAGCACAAAATACAGACCTTTATAGGTCATGGTTTGTTCGATCAGTAGTTGGTCCATCGGTGACTGCACCACGCACAATAATTCACGCTGACGGCGCGGATTCGCACAAGTGCTGCACACCACATCATCCGACAGGGTGTAGCACTGCTCACAATGACGCAAATGCGCCAAAGCGTCGGTGATGGCGGCAGCCAATTGCTGTGCGCCTTCGCGCTCGTGTTGCAGCAAGGTAAACGCCAAGCGCTGCGCCGATTTATTGCCTACGCCCGGCAGTACGCGCAATGCGTCGATCAAATATTGGATACGGTCTTTTTTCTCAGTCATACATTACTTTAATTGAGCCACTTGCCCCGACAAATACGTCCAGACCAATTGCGCCGCGGCATTACTGGTCAACTCGGCATGATCGTAGGGCGGCGCGACCTCGACGCAATCCATACCGACCCAGTTCAAATCCGCAGTCGCTTCCAGCAGGGTAAACACTTGATTGGTGCTCAGTCCGGCCACTTCGGGCGTTCCCGTTCCGGGTGCAAACGCCGGATCAAGGCAATCGATGTCCAAGGTCAAATACGCCGGCAAACCTTTGGCGGATAGGCGTTGACGAATCGTCTGAATCACCTCGGACAACTGCCCTTCCGATTCCAAACCGCGCAAATCACGCGCGGTAAAAATCACACCGCCTTGATCGCGCACATACTCGCGCGCCTCGCGCACGCCCGCCGAGCGGATACCCACTTGCACGAATGATTCGGGGTCAACCAAGCCTTCCGTAATGGCTTCGTATACCCAAGTACCATGCCCTGACGGCTCGCCGAAATGATCTTCCCACGTATCGCAATGTGCATCAAAATGCAGCACCGCCAATGGTTGTCCCGCCCATGCACGATACGCACGCAACAAGCCCAGCGTGATCGAATGATCGCCACCGAGCCAACACATATGATACTGTGCCAAGAGCGCGGGAACCTGTTCGGCCAAAGACGCGCGCATGGCGGTCAGATCGGTGTTCGGCGTAGCCAAATCGCCCAAATCGCGAATGAATTCATACGGCGAGGTATTAAAAAACGGATGAATGCCATCGCACAGCATCTGGCTCGCTTGGCGAATCGCTGCCGGCGCAAAGCGCGCGCCCGGCCGATTGGTCACCGCACCATCGTACGGAATCCCCGCGACGCCAAAGGGTTTATTGGACGCATCATTCGGCACGCTCAAAAATCGATTTTGACTCAAATAGGCGAAACCATGTTTCATCGCTGTTCATTCCTTCTGTTTGCACAAAGCAGTCATCATGCAATATATTTCCGTCTTTTTCAAGCAAATATCCGTCTGTTGGTTTATCATCCAAACGCTCATTTTTTAAAGGAGGAGCATCATGAACGCATTCAAATCAAAATTAGCGGCACTGGGCGCGGTCACTTTACTCGCAGCATGCGCAGGTGTACCAATGACCAGCGGCACCAGCCCTGCCCATGATCCGATCGCCAAGCTGCAAAGCGGCGAATGGGTGGTTCAAAGCATTAACGGTAAAACCGTGGATACACAGCTCAAACCAACCCTGAATTTTGGTCAAACGTTTCAATTGACCGGCCATACCTCGTGCAACACCTACTTTGCCGGCTATATTCTGACCGGTCCGAGCATCGTGGTCAAACAAGCGGGAACCACGCGCATGGCGTGCGAACCGGCGGTAATGGAGCAGGAACAACGCTTCCTCAAACAACTCGCCGCCAGTCAAATGTGGAATATCGACAGCTCCGGTACGCTGACCTTGGCCGGCGCATCGGGCGTGATGATTGCCAAGCGCAAATGAAGTGGATGTCAGCGAAACAAGAAATGGCTCGTGTTTTCACGAGCCTTTTT
The DNA here is from genome assembly GCF_055380425.1 of Puribacter membranae. Lineage (NCBI taxonomy): Bacteria > Pseudomonadati > Pseudomonadota > Betaproteobacteria > Burkholderiales > Burkholderiaceae > Puribacter > Puribacter membranae. Next base: position 445,426 of record NZ_AP040167.1, on the reverse strand, counting down.
TTGCACAATGTCTCAATCACTATAAATTAAGCAAAACCGACATTTGGAGACACCATGACCCCCACGAGCATCTCACGCGAACATATCCGAAGCCTCATAGCGCGCGAATCAGACACCTTCCTCGCGCAACATCCGAAATCACACGAATTGGCGCAGCAAACGCAACAAAACTTCCTGTTTGGCGTGCCTTTGCACTGGATGGCCGATTGGAGCACGCCGGTACCGCTATTCGTAGCGCGTGCGCACGGTGCAGCGTTCACCTGCGTGGACGGACACGACTACATTGATTTTTGCTTGGGTGACACCGGCGCGATGTTCGGCCACAGCACGCCCGACATTGCGCAGACCTTGCGCGATTACGCCGATCAAGGCTACACCGCCATGCTGCCAACGGCCAACTCAGCCAAAGCGGGGGCTGCATTGGCCGAGCGATTTGGCCTGCCGTATTGGCAACTGGCGACCACCGCCACGGATGCAAACCGCTTCGCGCTGCGTTGGGCGCGTGCGATCACAGGACGCAAAAAACTGCTGGTGTTCAATGGCTGCTATCACGGCACGATTGACGATGTATTCGTTGATCTGGATGCAAACAACCCAGAAGCGCCACCGACCATGCGCGCCAGTTTGCTCGGTCAAGTGTACGATTTGACCCAGTTCACCGACGTGGTTGAGTTCAACGACATTGAGGCAGTCAAAACGAAACTCGCCAGCGGCGAATTCGCCTGCGTGCTGACCGAACCGGCCTTGACCAATTGCGGCATGGTCTTGCCTCAGCCTGATTTTCTGCGTGAGTTGCGTCAAGCGTGTAACGACACCGACACCCTGCTGATTTTTGACGAAACCCACACCATCAGCGCCGGTTATGCTGGTTATACCGGTATTTGCCGCGAACAAGACGGATTTTTGCCCGACATGATTATTGCCGGTAAAGCCATTGCTGGCGGCATTCCCTGCGCGGTGTACGGCATGAGTGCTGAGGTCGCACAGCGTGCACGCGCAGCGAAAGAAGCCGCACCCGCCGGTCACTCGGGCATTGGCACCACGCTCTCGGGTAATATGCTGACCATGGCTTTGCTAGCGACCAATTTGACCCAAGTCGCCACGCCCGCTGCGTTTGACACCATGATTGCACGCCAAACCCAGCTCGCTACCGGCATGCAAAGCCTGATCGCCCAATATCGTCTGCCGTGGAGCGTGACCCAACTCGGTGCGCGCAGCGAATTTCAGTTCTGCGCCCACAGCCCGAAAAACGGCTCGGAAGCCGAACGCGCAATAGATGACGAGCTGGAACGCGCGGTACATTTATACCTGCTCAATCGCGGCATCATGATCACACCATTTCACAATATGACTCTGGTGTGCCCTGCCACGACCGAAGCGCAAATCGAACGCTACTTGGATGTATTCGAGGCCTGCTTGGCCGAGTGTACTGCCGCTCATAAATGATAAAAAATCGAGCCAATTGCACCCAAACGAAGCAAAACAAACCTTCAGTTAAGGTGCAATTGGGCATAAATTCACATAAAATAAACCCGCAGCATACCCTTAACCCGACGCAACCGAACTATTTTTATTATTAAAATCAAAGCATTGGGATAAACAACCGGAAAATGATTATGAAACCGATCCTTGTATTACAACACGCACACTACGACTGGCCAGGCTATTTCACTGACTGCCTGATTAACTGGGAAATCCCGTTTGAATTGGTCAACATTGCCGCAGGTGACGCCCTACCGCTTTCCATTGTTGACTACAGCGGTTTTGGCATCATGGGCGGCGGCATGAGCGTGCACGACACCGACGAATACCCACATCTGCTCGAAGCTGTTGAATTGATTTACGAAGCCATGTCGCTCGGCATTCCCGTCATCGGTCACTGTTTGGGCGGACAACTGCTCGCCAAAGCCAGTGGCGGCACGGTACAAAAAGCACCGCACAAAGAAATCGGCTGGCACACCGTCACACCCAAGCATGACAATCTCGCCTACCAATGGTTCGGTGGCATTACGCCCGTGACCCTGTTCGAGTGGCACAACGAATTTTTCATCCCGCCGCTGCGCGCGCATAATTTAGCCAGCAGCCTGTATTGCCAAAACCAAGCCTTCGTACTCGATGACATTCACCTGGGCATGCAATTTCACTGCGAAGCCCTACCCGAAAAAATCAATCACTGGCTCGATACCGCGCGCGAAGACCTGAACGACGCCAATGATGCCAATGTACACAGCGTCGAACGCATCCAGCGCGAAAACTGGCAGCATATCGAAAATGCCATGGCCGTTGCACGACAACTGTATTTCAAATGGCTCTCCAACGTGCAGATGGAAGACAAAATCCGCAAACAAATCAAACTCTGAGCCAGATTTCTGGCTCTTTTTCTTTTCATAAAAAAGCAGCACCCACACAAATTTTGAACAAAAACCTGTCATAATGCGAAAAACACTCATCCATCAAGGACTTATGATGAAAACGCACTCAAAAACCGCCCTGTTCTCCCTACTGCTCGCAGGCTCGCTGTGGCAAACCGCCGCATACGCCGACACCCATGCCAGCAGCGACAGCAGCAAAACCCTGCCGGTGGAACCATGGCATCCGCACAGCTACGAATTAAAACCGATCGCCCAAACAGCGCCAACCGAGGCGGACAGCAATACCACTGGACTCAAGCTGGGCGCTAAAAATAAAATCGAACTTTATGGAACCGTAGAAATCGGCTACTCCAAATGGTCGCAAAAAAATTGAGTTGCTTGCATCATTGCAGCAAGCTACACCATAAAAAACCCGCAAGCATGCGGGTTTTTTGACAAAGTATTAAAGGAAGCACTGAACGCGTCGCATATCCATCAGTGTATAAACCACGGCGAAAGCCACCCCCAGCGTAATCAATCCCGACACCCAGCCATCCGCGTGTCCTGAAAACACCGACTCAGCCACATAAATCATTGCAGGCACGAACGCCAGCATCAGCATCGTAATCATCGGACGCACCTTTTGCACGCCCCACTGCAATAAAAACATCGGCAAAACCACGCCAAAAAACGCCACGCACATGGAAAGCAGCCAAAAATCCCAGCGCCAAATCCACTGTTCAAACATCAAGCCCAATGCCAACGCACACACATACGTCAAATGAAAGCGCCGTGCGAGTACCAGGCGCGGACTCAGATGCGCCAAATGCAAACGCGCAATCGAGGCAATGATCGCCGCACCCAAACCCGCAAAGGACGATAGGACAACACCCCAGATCATTTGATCAACACTCACACCTACCGCTTTCAAAACCAATAAGGTCGCAGCAAACATCACCCCGAAAAATCCGGCCGCACTCCACAAATCACGCCGATGAGTTGCGTGCGCATGGTTCAATTGTTCACCGACGAACCACGCCGAGACAAACACCGCAAACAACGGCCCCACCGCGATTTCAGTCAAGCTCACCACGGACGCAGGAATAAACGCCATGGCCGCAAAAAACGCCACATACGACAATGCGGTCACAATTCCAATGCGCCGTAGCGCACGACGATCCTCCGATACATGCGGCTCCACCGGCCAAATGCGCAGTGATAATTCATAAAACAACGCACACAAAATACAGGCGATGAACGCAAACTGCATCATATTACCCGAGGGATAGCGCGCCGAAACGTAACCATAAGCCACCGATTGCAGCAACAGTGACCCGATAATTGCCAAAATATAGCGCATACATCACTTTCTAAAAAACGAAGGGGCGCAAAATGCGCCCCCAATATAGCTTAACGCTTGGATGTCCCGTGTTTATTTATCCAACAAAGTTACATCGCGTACCGCGCCGCGTGATGCCGAAGTGGTCATCGCCGCATAAGCTTTCAGCGCCGCGCTGACCACACGATTGCGGCCAATCGGTTTCCATGCGTCTTTGCCTTTGGCATTCATCGCCTCGCGGCGTTTAGCCAGCTCCTCATCGCTGATGCGTACATTGATCGTGCGGTTTGGAATATCAATATCGATCATATCGCCTTCTTCGATCAATCCGATTGCGCCGCCTTCAGCCGCTTCGGGTGAAACGTGACCGATGGACAAACCCGATGTGCCGCCGGAAAAACGTCCGTCGGTAATCAGCGCGCAGGCTTTACCCAAGCCTTTGGATTTGATGTAGCTGGTCGGATAGAGCATTTCTTGCATACCCGGACCGCCGCGCGGGCCTTCGTAGCGGATAATGACCACATCACCTGCCGCGATTTTGTCACCCAAAATGCCTTCAACCGCAGCATCTTGCGACTCAAAAATCCGCGCCGGACCTGAGAATTTGAGGATGGATTCGTCCACACCAGCAGTTTTTACCACGCAACCGTCCAACGCAATGTTGCCGAACAATACGGCCAGACCGCCGTCCTTGCTGTAAGCATGTTCGAGATTGCGAATACAGCCCTCGGCGCGGTCGTTGTCCAGTGTTTCCCAACGTTTGTCTTGCGAAAACGCGGTTTGCGTCCGTACGTTTGCCGGTGCGGCTTTGAAGAAGGTGTGCACCGCCGCATCATCCGTGCGCATGATGTCCCATTGATTGAGCGCATCGCCCATGCTCGCGCTGTGGACGGTTGTGCACGCACGGTCAATCAAACCAGCACGATCGAGTTCACCCAAAATACCCATCACACCACCGGCGCGGTGGACGTCTTCCATATGGTATTTCTGCGTGGCCGGCGCGACTTTGGAGAGATTCGGCACTTTACGGCTGAGGCGGTCAATATCGCTGACGGTGAAGTCCACACCTGCTTCCTGCGCCGCTGCGAGCAAATGCAACACCGTGTTGGTTGAACCACCCATCGCGATGTCTAAGCACATGGCGTTTTCAAACGCAGCTTTGTTCGCAATATTGCGCGGCAAAACGCTGTCGTCGTCTTGCTCATAATAGCGTTTGGCCAATTCAACCACCAGACGCCCCGCGCGCAGGAACAACTCCTTGCGATCGGCGTGCGTGGCCAGCAAAGAACCATTGCCCGGCAAGCTCAAGCCCAAGGCCTCGGTCAAACAGTTCATCGAATTGGCGGTGAACATGCCCGAGCATGAACCACAGGTCGGACAGGCCGAGCGTTCGATCTGCGCCACGTCCGCATCGGATTCGCGCGGATCGGCAGCAGAGACCATTGCATCGACCAAATCGAGTTTGATGATTTTGCCATTCAACACCGCTTTACCCGACTCCATCGGCCCGCCGGAAACGAACACCACAGGAATATTCAAACGCAAAGCCGCGTTGAGCATGCCCGGCGTGATTTTGTCACAGTTGGAAATACACACCAGCGCGTCGGCGCAATGCGCATTGACCATATACTCGACCGAGTCCGCGATCAAATCGCGTGATGGCAAGGAATACAGCATCCCGCCATGCCCCATTGCAATACCGTCATCGACCGCAATGGTGTTGAACTCTTTGGCAACGCCGCCTGCCGCTTCGATTTCGCGCGCGACCAACTGCCCCATGTCCTTTAAATGCACATGACCGGGGACAAACTGCGTGAATGAGTTGGCAATGGCAATGATCGGCTTGCTAAAATCCTCGTCCTTCATGCCCGTGGCGCGCCACAGCGCACGCGCGCCTGCCATATTGCGGCCTGAAGTAGAGGTTTTGGAACGATATGCGGGCATGGGAACTCCTGATGAAAGTGTCAAACACAAAGTGTCATTCTAACGCCTGAGTGACATTCGCGCAATTTTATCCATATTTCATTCTTTCCTACGACCTACTTAGATTGGCGTTGCCAGAATCGCCCCCACAAATCTGTCCTTTATTTAAGATCAGTACCTACACAACCCACAAATCAATGGCATTAAACATTGTCTATAGCATAAATTTTCATATCTTCTTGATTTATTCTTATTTGTTGTTATAAAAAATAAGAATTAAAATTTGTCTATTAAATAATAAATTCATCTATCAAGGAGTTTGATTTGAGCGATACGAGGCCATTACTTCCACCACGATCAATCTCATTACGCCCTGCCAAAGCCCGCAATGTTCTGCCGGGCTTTAATTTGGCGTTGGGCTATACAGTTTTCTATCTGTCCCTGATTGTATTGATTCCGCTGTCTGCGGTTTTTTTCAAAACATCAACCATGGGCTGGGAAGCTTTTTGGCAAACAGTGAGTAATCCACGCATTGTAGCTACTTACAAAGTTTCTTTTGGCGCTGCTCTATTGGCCGCTTGTATCAATGCGGTATTTGGTTTGCTACTGGCCTGGACCTTGGTGCGCTATTCTTTTCCTGGCAAGAGATTGGTCGATGCACTGGTGGATTTGCCTTTCGCCCTACCAACTGCGGTGACGGGAATTACCTTGGCTACTTTGTATGCCAAAGACGGCTGGATTGGTCAGTTTTTACAGCCTTTGGGGATACAGGTGGCGTATACGCCTTTGGGGATTTTGGTTGCACTGACATTCATTGGCGTGCCCTTTGTGGTACGCACGGTACAACCTATCTTGGAGGATATGGATACCGAGTTCGAGGAAGCGGCGGCCAGTCTCGGCGCTCATCGCTGGCAGGCTTTTCGGTTTGTGGTTTTACCGGTTTTGTGGCCGGCGCTGTTGACCGGATTCGCGCTGGCCTTTGCACGCGCGGTTGGCGAGTATGGCTCGGTAATTTTTATCGCGGGCAATATCCCGATGGTATCAGAAATCACGCCATTGATGATTATCAGTAAGCTGGAACAATACGATTACAACGGCGCCACCGCAATTGCTTTGGTGATGTTACTCATATCGTTTGGGCTGTTATTGCTGATCAATGTATTACAGGCATGGACGGCCAAACGCATCGGGAGGGTTTCGTAATGGGCTTCACACAAAGTCGCTTGACTAAGTTTGAGAAACGCTCGGCCACTCAAGAATCGCCATGGGTACGCTATTTGATCTTAACGCTGGCTTTGAGCTTTTTTGCCTTCTTTTTGCTCTTGCCTTTAATTGCGGTATTTACTGAGGGCTTGCGCAAAGGCGTGCAGACATACTTTGAAGCATTGCTTGATGACAATACTTTATCTGCACTCAAATTGACTTTGCTCGCTGCTGGAATAGCTGTACCACTCAATTTGATTTTTGGTGTTGCGGCCGCATGGGCGATTGCTAAATTCGAGTTTCGTGGCAAGCAGTTATTGACCACTTTAATTGATTTGCCTTTTTCCGTATCACCGGTGGTCGCCGGCTTGATTTATGTATTGCTGTTCGGTGCGCAAGGCTGGTTCGGTCCGTGGTTGTCCGCACACGATATTCGAATTATTTTTGCCGTTCCGGGCATTGTTCTGGCCACGATTTTTGTTACTTTTCCTTTTGTAGCGCGTGAGCTGATCCCATTGATGGAGGCTCAGGGTAAAGAGGAGGAGGAAGCCGCCATGGTACTGGGCGCCAATGGCTGGCAAACATTTTGGCATGTGACCTTGCCGAATGTGAAATGGGGCCTGTTGTACGGTGTGATTTTGTGTAATGCGCGCGCGATGGGCGAATTCGGCGCGGTGTCGGTGGTATCGGGTCACATTCGCGGACAAACCAATACCCTGCCCTTGCACGTCGAAATTTTGTACAACGAATATCAATTTTCAGCTGCCTTCGCGGTGGCGTCATTATTGGCGGTGTTGGCATTGATCACCTTAATCATCAAAACCTGGGTGGAATCACGCATCCATCACAGTGATGATGAATTACCGATGGAAGCGCCACGTACCACTACCTCACCCGAAATAATATGAAGCAATAAGGACTCAAACATGAGCATTCAAGTTAAAAATATTCATAAGCAATTTGGTGATTTTATCGCTCTGGACAATATTTCTTTGGATTTCCCGAGCGGCGAATTGGTCGCCCTACTCGGTCCGTCCGGTTGCGGCAAAACCTCGCTTTTACGCATCATCGCCGGCTTAGACACACCCGATGCAGGACAGGTGATTTTGGAGGGTGAAGACGCATCCAATACACATGTGCGCGAGCGCCAAGTCGGGTTCGTTTTTCAACACTACGCACTGTTTCGCCACATGACTGTGTTCGACAATATTGCTTTTGGCATGCGCATGAAGCATAAATCGGTACGCCCCAGCGAAGCTCAAATTAAAGCCAAGGTGCATGAATTGCTCAATTTGGTTCAACTGGACTGGCTGGCAGATCGTTTGCCCACGCAACTGTCCGGCGGACAGCGCCAGCGCATTGCTTTGGCACGCGCTTTGGCGGTGGAGCCTCGGGTGCTGCTGCTCGATGAGCCATTTGGTGCATTGGATGCAAAAGTACGCAAAGAGTTGCGTCGCTGGTTACGTCGATTGCATGATGAATTGCACATCACTTCGATTTTCGTCACCCATGACCAAGAAGAAGCTCTTGAAGTTGCCGACCGCATTGTGTTGATGAATCACGGTCGCGTTGAGCAAATCGGCACAGCCGAGGAAGTCTATCGTCATCCGGCCACACCATTTGTGTATAGCTTTTTAGGTTCGGTCAATCTGTTTCATGGCCGCGTTGAGGGTGACGCGGTGCGTGTCGGTACAGATGTCATTCGCAATCAATCCAATGATTTGACACAAGGCGCGCAGGTACTCGCCTTTGCCCGCCCACATGAGCTGGAAATTATCGTCCCTGAGAACGCCATTGATGGCACGACCAAAGGAGCGATTGAAGGGATACATGCAAAAATCACCCGCATCCTGTCATTTTCCGCCAATTCTAAAGTCGAACTGGACGGTACCAATGGCGCCACGGGTCAGCACTTCGAGGTCGAATTGGCTCGACAACGCGTGCAGGAGATGAATTTGCTCGAAGGTCAGCAGGTGATTCTGGTTCCATCACGCCTGAGCGTATTTGAAGATGCCGGTAGCGGCATATAGGAGCGTACATGAATTTTCAACAACTGCGAATTATCCGCGAAACCGTGCGCTGCCAATTCAACTTGACCGAAGTCGGCAACGCCCTATTCACCTCACAATCGGGTGTGTCCAAGCACATCAAAGATTTAGAAGACGAATTGGGCGTAGAACTGTTCGTGCGCAAAGGCAAACGTTTGCTCGGTCTAACTCCACCCGGAAAAGAACTCGTGGTGATTGTTGAACGGATGCTCATTGATGCGCAAAATATCAAAAACTTGGCGGATCAATACACCAGCCGCGATGAAGGTGAACTCACAGTCGCCACCACGCACACCCAATCGCGCTATGCCCTGCCATCGGTGGTCAAAGCATTTAAAGAAAACTTTCCTAAAGTTCATTTACGTCTGCATCAAGGCAGTCCCGAGGAAATCGCCACCATGCTCTTGAACGGGCGTGCCGATTTGGGCATCGCTACAGAAGCACTGCCCAATATCCCAGACCTCGTGTCATTTCCCTACTACACATGGTACCACGCCGCCGTAGTAACGCCCGATCACCCACTGGCACAGCAGGCCAATCTGACGCTTGAAGCCATTAGCCAGTATCCGATTATCACTTACCACGATGGCTACACCGGTCGACCGTCTATTGATAAAACCTTTGCCCAAGCAGGGCTCAAACCCGACATCATCATGTCGGCAATGGATTCGGATGTGATTAAAACCTACGCCGAAATAGGCTTGGGCGTGGGGATTATTGCCTCGATGGGATTTCATCCAACCAAAGATTCAGGACTTCAATTATTGCACTCAGAACATTTGTTTGAGCCAAACACCACCGTAATTGCGGTACGTCAAGGACATTTTCTACGCGGCTTTGCTTATCGCTTTATTGAACTGTGTAATCCGCATTTGGATGAAATCACCGTGCGCGAAGCCATTAATCCAACGCGATGACATAAAAATTCATGCTTGATGCAAAAGAGTGCAGATGGTGTTGCACTCTTTTTCATATCTCTTATTCCCATATTTACGATAAACAAAGCATTTTTAATTGTTTTTAATTATATTAAATCTTATTTAATATAACGATGTCATATACAAAAACGACAAACATTTTATTTTTAAGGAGTTTTCACATGATATTGGGTAACACCATCAAACAAAAAATCGCATCCGCATTGATCATCGGCTTGATTGGCACTGCTCTGGTCGCCTGCGGCGGTAAGGGCAAAGCTGAACGCAAACTGCTCAACGTCTCGTACGATCCAACCCGCGAGTTGTACCAAGAATTCAATCCTGAGTTCATCAAATATTGGCAAGGGAAAACAGGCGAACACATCAGCATTGAGCAATCACACGGTGGTGGCGGTAAACAGACCCGAGCCATCATTGATGGATTAGAAGCCGACGTCGCCACACAATCATTGGCCTACGACATCGACAGCATCGCCAAAAAAGGATTGACGGCAAATAACTGGCAAACGCGCTTGGCACACAACAGCTCACCGTACACCTCCACCATCGTCTTTGTGGTGCGCAAAGGTAACCCCAAAGCGATTAAAAATTGGGACGATTTGGTCAAACCTGGGGTACAAGTCATCACGCCGAACCCCAAAACCAGTGGCGGCGCACGCTGGAACTACTTAGCCGCGTGGGGATTCGCCGAAGATAAATTCAACAAAGACGAAGCACAAGTGAAAAACTTCGTTGGCAGCCTGTATAAAAACGTCCCTGTACTGGATTCCGGCGCTCGCGGTTCAACCACCACATTTGCCAAAAACAACATTGGCGATGTGCTGATTACTTGGGAAAACGAAGCTTATTTAACACTCAAAGAATTTGGCTCGGATAAATTTGAAATCATCACCCCGCCGGTCTCTATTTTGACTGAACCGCCGGTCGCTGTAGTCGATAGCTATGCCAAAAAACACGGTACGGAAGATTTGGCCAAGGCATATTTGGAATACCTCTACTCACCTGTGGGACAAAAAATCATCGCGAAGAACTTCTACCGTCCGATCAAACCGGAGTTGGCCGATCCACAAGACGTCGCACGTTTGCCCAAATTGAGCTTATTCACAGTAGATGAACGCTTCGGCGGATGGAACAAAGCTCAAACCACGCACTTTGCCGATGGCGGCGTTTTTGATCAAATCTACGTGCCAAACAAACCCGAGCAAGCACCAAAACCATAAAAATAAACTCAAACGGCGAGCATCTTTGCTCGCCGTATTAAATTGAACGCTTATTTATGTGTTACTGTGGGCTCGATGCAAAAACCGCCCATTGCGCAAGAAATGTGTGATTTGCGTATTCACCGCCGGTGCGAACAGCATTTCCGCATGGCTGATATTCATGCACACACGATCGGTCTCGCCGCCGCGCAGCTCGGTTTCAATCAAACTCACCGTACCGTCGCTTGGCTGAGGCAGGGTTTTAACCACGCGGCCAAAGCCTAAATTGCGCGTACCGGCCAATACGCCGATGTCCAAATCGTTCGGTAACTCTTCACGCGCAATTCCCGGCCAGTCTAAAATGGATTTACCCAGCGCACGCCCTACCACCGGCCAACGTTGCACCTCTTGTGCGGAGTGCGAGCCATTGATCGGACTACCGCACAGCACCACGCGCCCGAGTTTGGGCAAACCGTTTTGCCCGAATTCATGACCGTGACGACGCAGCATGTGCAAAATCACCATCCCACCCATGCTGTGACCGACAAAATGCAAGCGATCGGTATTTTTGTCTTTGATAGAGCGTTGCACCGCGCGCCAAAGCCGATCCGCGTTTTGATCCATGCGGTTGAATACGGTCGGGTAGGAGTAAATGACCGGTTGCCAACCAGCATCGCGGATGGCTTGCCGCCAGTACAGACAGGCATAGCCGGACATCCATAAGCCGTGTACCAAAAAAACTTTTTCCATAGGTTTTGCTGAAAATGGTTTTTTAAAGAACAAAAGGCGGGAATCTCCCACCTTTCATTCAATTGTTCGCATTCTGATGATACACCGATTGCGCTATTTATATGCTCGTGCCACTCACTGCACTATTTACTGCGCCACAATCACGAGCGCCGGACGCAGGACACGATCGGCAATTTTAAAGCCTTTTTGTATGACTTCCACCACCATACCGCTTTCCAATTCCGATGGCACCACGGAAATGGCTTGGTGATAATGCGGGTCGAATTTTTCACCCTTCGGATCAACCGCAACCACGCCACCCTTTTCCAGCGCACCGATCAGTTGTTTAAACGTTAATTCCACGCCTTCACGCATCACGTTGATGTCGCCACTGTGATCTTGTACGGCTTTTTCCAAGCTGTCTTGTACCGGCATCAGGGCATCGGCGAATTTGTCGATCGCGAATTTGTGTGCCTTGCTCACATCCTCCGCCGCACGACGGCGCAGGTTTTCCATCTCGGCCGCCATGCGCAGTAATTGATCTTTCAACCGACCATTTTCGTCCTCCAGCAACGTCAAGGGACTGTCTGCGGCCTGTTCATCCAACTGATTGAAGTCCAAGCTCACATCCTCTACCTCGCCCACCGTTTGGATGGGCTCTTCAGTTTGAGGCGAATTTTGTTCGTTTACATTGGCGTGGTTATTCTCGTTCATGCTCTCTATTCCATTGGTTGATTCATAAATAAGCGGTCGCTATTTTGAATATGGGCGTTGATTGCGTTAATTCAAGCCTGTTCACGAATAAACTGTTTGATCGCGTCCACATTGTTCGGTAAATTAAATACCCGCTGTGGCAATGACTCAATGTCGCGCGTCGCGTCAGGGCGCGGTGCAATAATGCTCAATGCCTCTTTGATGGTATCCTCAAATTTAGCCGGTTGCGCGGTTTCCAATACCACCATCGGTACGCCATCATCCAGATATTGATACGCGACGAACACACCATCGGCCGTATGCGGATCGATGATTTCACGGTATTCGCGGTACACTTCGCGCATCGCTTGCAGTCGTTGATTGTGCGTACTGGCGCCGGAGACGAAGCCGTATTGCTCACGAATCTGCGCAAACTCAGGCGTGCCCGACAAATCAAACTGGCCTGTTTTTTCTACCTGTTCAAACAAGGCACGGGGTTTGCCCGCATCGCGTCCCATCAAATCGAATATGAAACGCTCGAAATTCGATGCTTTGGAAATATCCATCGACGGGCTGCTGGTGTGGTGCGTGTCTTTCGCACCGCGCACGCGGTACACGCCGGTTTTGAAAAACTCGTCCAAGACATTGTTTTCGTTGGTAGCAAGCACCAATTTTTCAATCGGCAGCCCCATTTGACGCGCAATATGACCGGCGCAAATATTGCCAAAATTGCCCGATGGCACGGTGAATGATACGCGTTGATCGTCATTTTGCGTCGCAGCGAAATAGCCTTTGAAGTAGTACACCACCTGCGCCATCACGCGCGCCCAGTTGATCGAGTTGACCGTACCGATTTGGTATTCGGCTTTGAACGCATGATCGTTCGACACTGCTTTGACGATGTCTTGCGCGTCGTCAAACACGCCTTCAATCGCGATATTGAAAATATTTTCGTCCTGCAAGCTGTACATCTGCGCGGTTTGAAAACGGCTCATTTTACCTTTCGGCGTGAGCATGAATACCTTCACGTTTTTCTTGCCACGCATGGCATATTCCGCCGCGCTGCCGGTATCGCCCGAGGTCGCACCCAAAATATTCAAATGCTGCCCGCGACGCGCCAGAACGTATTCAAATAGATTGCCGAGCAATTGCATCGCCATGTCTTTGAACGCCAGCGTCGGGCCATTGGACAATTCGAGCAAAGACAGCGTGGTCTTTTTCTCTTTGCCCAACACTTTCAACGGCGTGATGTCCTCAATCCATTGCCCCGGACGCGCATTGATGAACACCTGCGGCGAATAGGTTTTCGATACCAGCGGCGCTAAATCGGCCGGCAAAATATCGGTCGCAAATTTGCTAAAAATCGCAAACGCCAGTTCCGCATACGACAGATGACGCCAAGAGGCCAATTCCGCCTTGGAGATTTGCGGATACGCCTCGGGCAGATACAAACCGCCATCCGGCGCCAGACCGCCCAATAAAATATCGCAAAATTGTTCACCGCCGACGTGACCACGGGTAGAGATGTATTTCATAGAAAGACCATTTTCAGGATGCTGTTAAATAATGTCTTATTATAAAGGAAGCCCGCGCCCTTGCCCAGATTTTAGGCGGGAGAACCCCGCTTTTCTACTGGCTTTTCCACTGAATGGGCGCTTTTGAGCTTACACTTGCCAATCAATCGGGGTTTTGCCCTGAGCGATCAGCAATTCATTGGCCTTGGCGAAATGATTGCAACCGGAAAAACCGCCACCGGCCAAAGGTGACGGATGCACGGCGGTCAAAATATGGTGTTTGCTCGCATCAATCAACTCGGCTTTTTTCTTAGCAAAGTTACCCCAAAGCATGAACACCACGCCCTCATTGCGCTCGGAAATCGTGCGTATCACCGCATCGGTGAAGTTTTGCCAACCCAAACCCGCATGGCTTGCGGCGCGGCTTTGCTCCACGGTCAGCACCGCATTGAGCAAAAATACGCCCTGCTGCGCCCAGTGCGTCAAATCGCCGTGATTCGGAATCACAAAGCCATCGATCGTGCGCGCCAACTCCTTGTACACATTGCGCAAAGACGGCGGAATCGCCACACCATGCGGCACGGAAAACGACAGCCCCATCGCCTGATTCGGCTGATGATACGGGTCTTGCCCGAGTATCACCACTTTGACCTGCGGCAACGGCGTGGTATCAAACGCATTAAAAATCAGACTGCCCCGAGGATAAAAGGTTTTACCCGCAGTTTTACACGCCATCAGTCCCGCTTTGATTTGCTCGAAATACGGCTGGGCAAACTCATGCGCGAGCGCCTGTTTCCACGTTGATTCAATTTTGACATCCATAATCATTCATCCGTTGATTTCCAATACAGTTGCTTATTATCCCTGATGCAAGAAATAGACACAAACGCATATTGAAAAACGCGCATAGATTCTTTTGTGCGTATTAAAATAATGCACCTTCTCTTTCAGCAAACACCATGACCACACCCAAACTCCTCAGCATCCAAGTCGCACGCGCCCAGCCATTACTGATTGAAGGCAAGCCGATCCTTTCCGCAATTGAAAAAACCAATGTTTCCGGCGCGGTCACGGTCAAACCCTTGGGGCTGGATGGCGACGAACAAGCCGATTTGAGCGTGCATGGCGGCCTATCCAAAGCGGTTTACGCCTACCCATCGGAGCATTATCCGTATTGGCGTGAGCAGCAAAGTCTATTGGGACTGGACAAGCCTCTGCCCTACGGCAGCATGGGTGAAAATTTGACACTCTCGGGTTTGCTGGAACAGGATGTCTATGTCGGCGACGAATTGCACTTTGCCGACTGTGTGCTGCGCGTGACCGAACCCCGCCAGCCGTGCTTTAAATTCAATGCGGTGATGAATGACAAACGCGCCGCGAAAAAAATGGCGCACACCGGATACTGCGGCTTTTATCTGGCGGTGGTTCGCACCGGTACGCTGAGCGCAGGTGAAACCTTCACCCTCGTACCCGGCGCACGCGATACAGCCATCAGTGAGTTATTCAAGGTAGCGATGCGCAAAACCGCGTCGGATTAAGTCTGTCGCGCACGATCAATCATGCCTTACTCATCAGCACAATAAAACCGTCGTAGGGGCGCAATTCATTGCACCCGATTGCACCCAATTGCATCCGCGCCCCGTTCCTCGCTTCTCTTCCCAAACAAGCGACAATGGACACATCAAAAATGCCCGAGTAATAACTCGGGCATTTTTGTGCTGGATACACATGATTAAGCGCAGCAGCCTTTGCCTTCGGATTCGCCCGAACAGCACGCGCCGGCAGCCACCGCTGCAGTCACGACGATTTCGACTTTGTATTCAGCCCCTGCCAACGCACCGATGGCTACCGTCGCACGGGTGGGCAGACCTTGTGGCGACACCCAAGCTTGCCACGCCTGATTCATCTCATCAAAGGTGGCAATATCGGTCAAGTAGATGGTCGCGGTCAATAAGCGGCTTTTATCCGTGCCCACTTTAGCCAGCAAGCCATCGACCTGCGCCAAGATATTGGTGGTTTGTTGCAATACCGTACCCGGCGCATCGGCGCTGGCCGATTCGTCCACTTGTCCGGCGAGATACACGACGCCGTTGTAAACGACGGCTTGGCTCATGCGGTTGTTGCTGTCTATACGTTGAATCATATCAATCTCCATTTCTTTAAGTGTCATTAAGTGCTATTACGTGCTATTACGTGCTATTAAATTCGGTTTAAATTTCCAAGTTGTCAATCAATCGGGTCGTGCCCAAACGTGCTGCTGCCAAAATCACCAACGGTTCTCCGGCAAGCACCTGCTCCACGTTCGGTTCGAGCAAATCGTGCTGACGACGAATCGCGATATAATCGGGTTTCCAACCGTTCGCGCTCAACTCACTCACTGCGTCCTGCTCCAATTGCGCCAACTGATCGGCGTGCTTGGACACATCGGCCAGCAGTCGCTCACGCACCTGATGCAGCACACGGTACAGGCGCGGTGCTTCTGCGCGCTCATCAGCGGACAAATATTGGTTGCGCGAGGACAAGGCCAAACCATCCGTATCGCGCACGGTTTCCGCTGCAATGATCTCCACCGGCAAGGCCAACTGACGGCACATCGAGCGAATAATCATCAGCTGTTGATAGTCTTTTTTGCCAAATACCGCAACTTTGGGCTGAACGCAGGAGAATAGTTTTAACACCACCGTGCACACGCCTTGGAAAAACCCTGGGCGAAACTCGCCTTCGAGAATATCACCCAAATCATGCGGTGGTAAAACGCGGTATTCTTGCGGCTCCGGATACAGCTCTTTTTCAGTCGGTGCAAACAGGACGTAGACATGCTCCTTTTCCAGCTTGTCCACATCCGACTGCATGGTACGCGGGTATTTCTCAAAGTCTTCGTTCGGGCCGAACTGCAAACGATTGACAAAAATACTGGCCACCACCGGATCACCATGCACCGCCGCCAAGCGCATCAGGCTCAAATGTCCTTCGTGCAGATTACCCATTGTCGGCACGAAAGCCACACGGTTTTGCCCGTGCATTTGTGAGCGTAATTCGTTGATATCGGAAATGATTCGCATGCTGATTCCTGAGACTGTATGAGTGAATTTTTAAAGATTATTGACTGGCGCTGCCATTGCATTCGCCCGGCGTAAAGCTGTGTACTTCGGTATTAACGCAGGCGCTGCACGCGTTGCCATAGGTTTGTAACGGACGCCCTGCGCTATCGTAACCACACACCGGATCGTACTGCATGGTACAGGCCTCTGGACGGAATTTGCAGATTTGCATCCCCGTCGGTTTGGCCACAGGCTTGGTTTGTGATGGGCTTTGTGGCTGGGTTTGACACGCTGCGAGTAACACGGCACTGACCACGAATAAACTCAGTTTGCGTAACATTATGCGCCCCCTGTAAAGCCATGTTCAGGCTGCGGAAATTCGCCGGATTTAACTTGTGCCACATATTCGGCTACTGCTTCCGCAATGCTGGATTTGCCCTGCATGAAGTTTTTGACGAATTTGGCTTTTTTGCCCGGAAAAACATCCAGCATATCGTACAACACCAATACTTGACCGTCGGTGTCTTTGCCCGCGCCAATACCGATGGTGACCATCTTGACGTGTTCGGTGACGAATTTGCCCACGTGCATCGGCACAGCCTCAAGCACCAGCATACTCGCACCGGCTTCCTGCAAGGCCAAGGCATCCTGTAACAACTGATCCGCCGCCGCATTGGTTTTCGCCTGAACTTTAAAGCCGCCGAGCTGGAATACCGATTGCGGCGTCAAACCCAAATGCGCGCACACCGGAATACCGTTACTCACCAGCCGACGTACGGTTTCAGCCAGCCACGCACCGCCTTCAACCTTGACCATGTGTGCGCCCGCTTGCATCAGCTTGACGGCGTTATGGAGCGCGTCTTCGGTCGTGCCATACGAGCCGAACGGCATATCGGCCACGACCCATGCGCGCGATTGCGGGCGGGTGTACAGCCCGCGCAGCACTGCCTTAGTGTGATACACCACGTCAGCCATTTGCACCGGAATGGTGGTGCGTTGGCCTTGAATCACATTGCCCAAGGAGTCACCCACCAAAATACAATCCACATGCTGGCTGTCAAGCAAGGCGGAAAAGGATGCGTCATAGCACGTCAACATGGCGATTTTTTCGCCCTTGGCTTTCATTTCCTGCAATACGGTCAAGGAAATCGGCTTGAGCGGTTTACTCTCCGCAGCACCTTGGTTTGATGTCGCGGCGTTTCCATAAGCGGCGTTTTGGCTCATCGTATTCTCCTTAATTCTTTAATCCAATCGTGAGATGTCTTGATCGGCAATCTGCGCTTTCAGATCACGCACCGACACCCGTTGTCCGAGCGCATTATGCCACGAGATGTCGGGTTTGAGGTCAAACAGTGGATAGAGCACGAAGGCGCGCTCGTGCATACGCGGATGCGGTAGCGTCAGCGTATCGGTATGACACACTGTGTCGCCGTACAGCAAGATGTCCAAATCGAGGGTGCGCGGCGCATTTTTGTAGCTGCGCGCACGGCCAAACGCGCCTTCGATGCGGTGCAATTCACGCAGCAGCGCATCCGCCGACAAAGTGGTGTGCAACTGCGCCACCGCATTGACATAGTTCGGCCCTTCGGCATTTTCACCCAGCGGCGCACTGCCGTACAAGGGCGAGCTGGCGATCAATTGTGTTTGCGGTAGCTGCGCCAATGCGTCAATCGCCGCCAATACCGTGGTTCGTGCCTGCCCGAGATTGCCACCCATGCCGATGAATGCCGTTACCGCAGGATGATTCGTCGCACTCATGAGGTCTCGTTTGCCGATGGCGAATGTTGTTCAACTGCACCTGTGCCCTCTGCGGTTTTTGCCTTTGGTTTGCGGCGGCGACGGCGCTTTTTCGGTTTGTCTGCACCATCGGCCTGAGCCGCCCCCGTAGCGGAGGTGCTGACTTTTTTCGGTTGCTGGCGCAGCGCCTCAATCATGCGATGCCGTTCAGCCCCATTGGCTGCGTACATATCGCCCCACCATGTCGCGACCTCCAGGCCCTCTTCGCCCAAATGCCCGCGTTGCGCGCGCAGCAGCAAAAAGTCGTAACCAGCACGAAAACGCGGGTTTTCCAACACGCGCTGAATCTGGCGCGGCAAACGGCGCTCCAAGCGCGGCTGCATGCTCCAAATATCGCGCATATCGCTGACAAAACGTTTGGTCATGGTGACTTGATCTTTGTCCTGATTGATCACTTCGCCCATCGCCAAGTCCAGCGCAACCACCACCGGATTGTGCACTTGATGCACCAACCAGCGTTCTTCTACCTTCAACCACATCAACGCGGCAAACAAAAAGCCCGGCGAAATGGATTTGTCCTCATGCACGCGCTCGTCGGTCTGAGCCAAGACCGAGCGCACCCAATCCATGCCGCGTTCGCTTTGCACCACATCGTGCAAAACCGGCATCAAATAGGCCGTGAAGCCATATTTTTGCAGCACTTCAAAACTTCTGAGCGCATGCCCCGTAGTAAAAAATTTCAGTGTTTCGTCAAACAAGCGCGCCGAAGGAATATGCCCGAGCAAGCCACGATTGGCCTGCATCGCATCCAGTGTGTGCGCCTCGGCCTCAAAACCGAATTTAGCCATGAAACGCAACACGCGCAACATGCGCACGGGATCTTCACGAAAGCGCGTTTCCGGCTCGCCGATGATGCGCAGCACCTGATCGTTCAGATCACTCACCCCGCCGTGGTAATCAAGTACCACTTGGCGCTTCACGTCGTAGTACAGCGCATTGATCGTCATGTCGCGGCGCGAGGCGTCCGACTCGATATTGCCATAGACGTTATCGCGCAGTACGCGTCCGTGTTCATCGGTTTCCTGATCTTCCAAATTATCCGAGCGAAAGGTCGTAACCTCAATCAAATCGCGCTTGTGCAGCACATGCACGATGCGAAAACGTCGCCCAATGATGCGCGAGCGACGAAACAGTTTCAATACCTGCTCGGGGCGCGCGTTGGTCGCCACGTCAAAATCCTTCGGAATGTGCCCAAGCATCAAATCGCGCACCGCGCCGCCAACGACATAGGCCTCAAAACCCGCTTCGCTCAAAGTTTCGCTGACCACGCGCGCCGACTCGGGAATGTGACGCGGATTGATGCCGTGTTTTTTCGCCGGATACGAGTGCGCTTTATGCAGCACCGGCTTTTTCGCTCGCGCTTTGAGTTTTTTGCGCGCTTCGCGTGAAGTGCCTGCGATTCCGCTCGCACTGCCTGCTGCACTCAACTCATCGGCGGTAGCGCTTTTCGCCTGACGACTTTTAGGCGTAAACAGTTGTTTTATAAAAGTTTTTATCATTTTTATCTATCGTATTTTTTACTGCATCTCAAATAATTCTAAAATCGGCCAGTGACGCGCCCGCGCAATGCCACGCAAGGTGTCGTCGGGATTACACGCCATCGGAAACGTGGCTTTTTCCAGCAACGGCACATCGTTCATCGAATCCGAGTAAAAAAAAGTAACCACTCTGTCCCAATCCGCGCCGCGCTCGTTCAACCACTGTTGCACGCGCGTGATTTTACCCGCTTGGAAGCTCGGCGTGCCGAAAACCTTACCGGTAAATTGGCCATCTTTTTGCTCCGGCGTCGTGCCGATAATATGCTCAAAACCCAAACGCCAGCCGATCGGCTCAATCACAAACTCATTGGTCGCGCTCACCAGCACGCATTCGTGACCGGCATCCTGATGCCTTTTCACCAAATCCAACGCTTGCGGCTGAATCATCGGCTCGATCAATTCGGCCATAAACTGCTCGCGCCATTGCTGTAATTCCGCCATCGGATGCTGCGTCAGCACTTCAAAGGCAAATTCCGAATATTCAATAATATCCAGCGTTCCCGCGCAATATTGTTGATAAAAGTAATCATGCTTGTTCTTAAATCCGACCGCATCCACAAAACCGTTTTTGGACAAAAAAGCCCCCCAGCCGTGATCCGAGTCGCCCGGAATCAAGGTTTTATCCAAATCAAATAAAGCGATTGTTTTCTTCATTACATTCCTAAATCTATGTCATTGATTGGCGACCGACGGATCAACGGCGCTCGTTTCATGCGCATCAGCGTTCAACCATTCCTTGAGTAACGGCACGGTAATCGCCTGCTTCTTTTGCAAGCCGTAGCGATCCAATTGCACCAAAAATTCATGCAATTTCGACAAATCGCGACTGGAATAACGCAACATATAATCAATCACCCCGTGTCCCAGCGTCAACCCACGCTGCTCCGCCTGTTCAAACAGCACCTGCGCTTTTTCCTCATCACTGAGTATATACAGCTCATACACCAAATCCCACGCCAACCGCGTGCGCAAATCGGGTAAAAAATCGATTGGCAAATGCGCCGGCGAGCAACTCGCGGTCAACACCATGTGTCGATTCTCATGCAAAGGCATCGTTTTTTCAGAGCGAACCGCGTTGAACAAATGAAACAAATGCGTCTGCTGCTGCGCAGAAAACCCATCCACATCGTCCACCAAAAACCAGCGGTAATCGCCCGGCTCGACTTCGCGCTCAAAATCAGCCGCCGTCAGATAGCGCGCACGATCGGATACAGCCAAACTGCGCAAAATATGCGTTTTGCCCGCACCGCCCGCGCCCCACAAATACAAAGCCATCGGCTCAAAACGGTCTGCGATCAGATCATGCAGATGTCGAAGCACCTCGACATTACGCCCGACGATCAGATTCTCCAATCGCGGCTCATCGTTCAAACTCAATTCCAAAGCAAATTGCGGATACATCATCAAATTAACCCTGCTCCCCGCTCGTTCCTTGTTCAATTGCGCCCTGCTCAATCACGTTTTGTTCAGCAGCATCCGGCAAAACCGATACCGTCACCGTTGGCTCTGGTTCGGCCAAATAAAAGGTACTGTTGAAATAAGCATCGCGAACCAAACGGCTGACTACTACCAACACAGCACTCACCGGCAAGGCAAATAACATACCCACAAAACCGAACAAGGTACCGAAAATCAATAAAGCCAAAATCACACCCACCGGCGACAAACCAATGCGCTCACCCACCAGACGCGGCGTCAGCACATAACTTTCCAGCAACTGCCCCACACCGTACACGGCCAATACCAAAAAGAACGGAACCGTCAAACCGAACTGCAACAGCGCGGTCAATGTCGCCAAAATAAATCCCAAACCAAAGCCCAGATACGGAACAATCACAAACAAACCGGTCAAAATCCCCACCGGAATCCCGACCTGCAAACCGATCAGCTTGAGCGCCACCGCATAATAAACCGCCAAACTCAACATCAGCAAAACCTGCCCGCGCATATACTGCGACAAGACCTCATCCATTTCCTGACTAACGCGCCAAAAGCCCGAACGCCAACGTTTAGGGAGCAATTGACGCCATTGTTTGACGTGTTCCGGCCAGCTTACCAACACAAAATACGTCAAAATCGGTACCAACAGTGCCCAAGACAACGTACTGAGCAACACCGAGCCGCCTTGCATCAAATAGCGCCAAACATCCTGTCCCAATTTGGAAAAATTAACCTTGTCCGCAATAAAATCTTGTAATTGCTGCAACCAGTTGCTGCTGTTCATTTCTGGGAAAAAGTTCTGAATCAGACCTGAGTTGACCAGCAGACGATGCGCCTTGGCCACCACCTCCGGCAACTTTTGTTGCAAAATATCTAATTGAGAGCTGATGATCGGCCACGGAATAAACACCATAAAAGTCAGTGCCAATAACACTACACTGAGCGCAATCAATGCACCAATACCGCGTTGAATGCCTGCTTTTTGCATTCTATGAACCAAAGGATGCAACAAATACGCCAAAAACGCCGCAAAAATTAACGGCAAAATGACGCCCTTTATTGTCCATAAAAACCAGAAAAACGCTACAATAGCGACTAATACGAGCGCGGCAAAAACCAACTGTTTCCACGCATTTTTGTCTTTCAAATTCATAGGTTTTCCCTTAAATCAAACCAACACGTCGCGCAAAATGGCGCAAACCCGAATAAACCCATATTCTATAGGACTTTTAGGCATTATGGCGAATCAGCCCCAACATCCCAACACAGAAAATCAACAAAACACCGGATTATCCTACAAAGATGCCGGTGTAGACATCGATGCCGGTGATGCACTGATCGAACGCATCAAACCCTACGCGAAAAAAACCATGCGCGAAGGCGTGCTCAATGGCTTGGGCGGTTTCGGTGCGCTGTTTGAAATTTCCAAAAAATACCAAAACCCGGTACTGGTCTCCGGCACGGATGGTGTCGGCACCAAACTCAAACTCGCGTTTGAATGGGGCTTTCACGACACCGTCGGCATTGACTTGGTCGCCATGAGCGTCAACGACATCTTGGTACAAGGCGCCGAGCCGCTGTTTTTCCTCGACTACTTCGCCTGCGGCAAGCTCGACATCGACACTGCCGCCGATGTGATCAAAGGCATCGCGCAAGGTTGTGAACAATCCAACTGCGCCCTGATCGGTGGCGAAACCGCCGAAATGCCCACCATGTACCCAGACGGTGAATACGATCTGGCCGGTTTCGCAGTCGGTGCGGTGGAAAAAGATAAAATCATCAACGGCAGCACCATCACCGCAGGCGATGTGATTTTGGGCTTGGCGTCCAACGGCGTACACTCCAACGGCTTCTCACTGGTGCGCAAAGTCCTCGAAGTATCCAAAGCCGATCTGAACATGAATATGGGCGGCGTCACATTGCAACAAGCCATCAGCGCCCCAACCCGCATTTATGTCAAACCGATTTTGGCCACCTTGGAGCAAATCAACATCAAAGGCATGGCGCACATTACCGGTGGCGGTCTGACCGAAAACGTACCGCGCGTGCTGCCCGAGGGTTTGCAAGCCGTGATTCACAGCAACTCATGGA
The DNA here is from genome assembly GCF_055380425.1 of Puribacter membranae. Lineage (NCBI taxonomy): Bacteria > Pseudomonadati > Pseudomonadota > Betaproteobacteria > Burkholderiales > Burkholderiaceae > Puribacter > Puribacter membranae. The sequence continues at coordinate 421,582 of NZ_AP040167.1, read as the reverse complement.
CGCGCTCACCGCTGTTCCAATGGCTGCAACAAGCCGGCAACATCTCGGACGACGAAATGCACCGCGTGTTCAACTGCGGCATCGGCATGGTGGTGATTGTCTCTGCCAACGATGCGGACAAAGCACGTGAGATTCTGAGCGCGCAAGGCGAAACCGTATTCACGCTGGGCGAAATTCGCGCCCTGCCGGTCGGTGAAGCACCCACCGTGGTGATCTAAGCATGATGTTGCGCACCCTGCTCAACGGTAAAATTCATCACGCCACGGTCACTGAAGCCGATCTGAACTACGTCGGCAGCGTCACCATTGACCAAGACATCTTGGATGCTGCGAATATTGCCGTACACGAAAAAGTACAGATCGTGAACAACAATAACGGCGCTCGGTTTGAAACCTACACCATCGCGGGCCAACGCGGCTCCGGCGTAATTTGCCTGAACGGTGCGGCAGCGCGCATGGTGCAGACCGGCGATGTGGTGATTATCATGTCCTATGTGCAGGTGAGCAATGACGAACTGGCACAGCATCGCCCGAATGTCGTGATTATGGGTGAGCACAACCGCATTAAAGAAATCATTCATTACGAACCGGCGCATACGGTTCTGTGAGTATGCCAAATGAGAAATCGGACATCGAATTCATCGATGTCCGTTTCTCATGATCCATACAAGCAATCTGAGCTATGGGTGTGACAAGTCACTTCCCCATGATTAATGACGTTATGGCGTTGAGAGCGGTGATAGCAATTGAACCATAACGCTTGAATTACTTGCGCACATACTGATACAGCGATACCAAGGTTAGCACAACCAGCATCGGTATAAAAATCAGCCAGTCAATACGGATATTTGCCTGTGTGGGCAAACTCGCCAAATAAAGCTCATACGCGATAAATGCAACGTATGCAATCACGGTAACGATTTGAGTTTTTGTCATTTTGGCCTTAAATCTGCCACCCATCACACACCGAGTTTGCGATGCTCTACCAAGGTGCATTTGTTTTGTACCACACGCATGCCTGCGGCTTTGGCCTTTTCCGCTGCCGCATTATTGACCACACCCAACTGTGACCAAAAGACTTTCACATCGCCGCGTGCGATTACCGCATCGGCAATCGCATCCAAAGCCTCGGGTTTGCGAAAAATATCAACCATATCAATCGCAAACGGCACATCCGCCAGTGAGGGATAGGCTTTTTCACCCAAAATCGTGAGTTCTTTGGGATAAATCGGTACGATTTTGTAACCCGCTTGCTGCAAATATTCCGCCACATGATGGCTGTCTTTGCTCGAATCAGGCGACAAGCCCACCACGGCAATGGTTTTAACCTCGTTAAAAATCGCGCGGATTTCATCCGAAGAGGCATTAACGGTTGGAAATTCACATTCCATGGCAAGCTCCTTGATATAAGAACATGATTGAGCACTTGCGGTGACTATAACAGATATGACAAACGCCTGCTCACCCGCCCAAAGAGCAAGCATTGAACAATCATAAAAAAACGGGTTTGATCTCAAACCCGTTTTTAACTCATTACGACTCGGCAGATGCCTTACGTAAAATCGCGTACAACTGATCTTTCAAATGCAATTTTTCTTTTTTCAGTTCTTCGATTTCTTCGTGCGTGCCGTGAATCACGTGTGTTTCCATGTTTTTGATTTTGTGATCCAGCTCATGATGTTTTTCAAACAGATTGTGAAAACGAGCGTCTTCAGTTTTGAGACGGCTAATCAAATCGCGGTATTCTGGAAACATGTTTTTGTCCTTTAAAAAATAATTTTTATCACTTATGGTTTCGCGTTTGAAAAGACCACGACCGCAAAACCATCACCCAAAAATCATTCAAACGGTGTGACTAAATGATAACCTATTTTGATTGGATTGGCGATAAAAAAGCCGGATAAAAACCATCCAATCAAACTCAAATTTTACTCGTGCAGTGCTTTCGGACTGACCACAATGCCGTCCGCATCCGCATATACCCAATCACCCGGATTCACGCGCACACCTTGAATGTGCACGCCCAAATCACGCTCGCCCGCACCCTTTTTCAGCGAGCGCAACGGCATGGCGGCCAACGCCCGCACACCAATCGCCAGCTCGTTGATTTCACCCGTGTCGCGCACGCAGCCATCCACAACAATGCCCGCCCAACCGTTTTGCGTACCTGCCTTGGCAATATTACCGCCGACCAATGCGCAGCGCACACTCGCACCGCCATCGATCACCATGACTTTGCCCGTCCCGTTGTCGTTCTCCAAAGCCTTTTTAATCAAGGTATTGTCTTCAAATACTTTAAAGGTCACGGCTTGGCCATGAAATGCCTGCGCTTGGCCAAAACTTTGAAAAACCGGCGGCAGCACGTGAATCAATCCCGCGTGAATGTCGTTTTCAAATTGGTCGCATAAATCTGTGGTTGCAATGCTCATACTGGCTCCTTATCAAATAAAAATTGCTTATTTTTGGCTTATCCTTTGTGCTCATCCGGCTACCCAATCGCATCGCCGCCCTTTCGTGGCGCGTCATATTTCGGGTCATACGGCTGCTCGTAGGTATCGTGAATCCGTTGAAAATTGATGATGTTTTTACCATCGTGGCTTTTCTCAATCATATCAGCGAATTGTTCATACCAACGCACATCTTTATGGTGATAGGTGTGGCGCGCATTGATGTTTTGGCCTATGGTCTCATCGGTGCCATCAAGTACCAGCACAAAAAGAAAATCTTCCTGCGCCCAGTCCTCGGCGCTCATACCGTACAGCGGACTGTTGCGCGTGATCGGATGCATGATGGTCCAATTCAAAACAAACATTGGGTTGGATTTATGCCGCAACGCCAATTCGGTGTAGCGACGAAAGGTCTGCCCTTCCTCGTTCACTGCCGTGCGCACCAGCCAAAGTTTGGCTTCAGCACCATTGATGTGGTTGTGCCGCTCATTCGCCACGCGCGTCATCCACATCATTTGGCCTTCATGCCGACCGATGACCGCCTGCTTGGCAAAAATAATCCGTGCGCGCGGTCGGGCAAAGCGCGCAAACGCCAAACCGGTAATCACCGCCGAATACAGCAAACCCGAATACGACTCAATCATCGCAATCGTGTGCGTATAAAGACTGATCGGATACATATTGCCATAGCCGACTGTCGCGAAGGTCTCCACGGAGAAAAAAAACACCAGCCACGGTTTGCCATGCGGCACATTGCCAATGCCATCGATTTTCACCAGATACAACAATGTAAAAATTAGATTAACCAATAAAAACGCAGCCGCCGACCACGCTATGAACTGCCACCACGGACTGGTCATGCTCGCGTGGTAAAAATCCTGCCATTTCGCTTGACGGCGGGTCAGCGCGAATACTTCGCGATTGGCGACACGCAGTTTGCTCAATTGATAATCATGCCCACCGCCCAAATGATTAGGAAAAAAATTCGAAAATTCTTTCGGCTTTTTAGGTGTGGCCTGCGGCGTGTGCGAGACATTTGTAGCGTGCGTGGCGTGCGCCGGATGCCCATTTACCGCCACTGTACTTGTTTGGTCGGTTGAAGTAAGTGACGCAGCCACCTCCGCCGTCGGTTGTGCCGATGACGCAGACATTGACTCATGCTCAGCACTCGCACGCCGCGCATTTAAGCGAGGCGAACTGGGGAAGGATTTGGCCGATGGCTCTGCGGGTGTTTGCCCCGGCTCAATATTCGCTTGCGTCATAGAAAATGGATGGTGAAATACGGTTGATGACGGAATCCATATGGCATTTTACGAATAGTTTGACCTGTTTAACAATGGACAGCGGATAAAAAAGGCAGTCGTTGACTGCCTTCAGATTGCTGACAAACCTCTGTTTTTACCCCTCGCCCGTTTTACGGGAGAGGGGTAAGGGGAGAGAGTGATTTTTAACCAGTTGATTTCAAATGATTAAATTACAACCCCCTCTCCCTATATCCCTCTCCCCAAGGGGCGAGGGACTTTGTCAACAGCCTCAAGGCAGTCGTTGACTGCCTTTTTTAACTATTCGCAATGGATCCGTTTTCAATCCAATTACATGTTGTTGATCATTTCTTGACCGAACTGTGAGCAAGACACTTGGGTCGCGCCTTCCATCAAACGCGCAAAGTCATAGGTCACTTTTTTCGCGTCAATCGATTTGGCCATGCTCGCCAAAATCAAATCAGCCGCCTCGGTCCAACCCATGTGGCGCAACATCATTTCCGCCGACAAGATTTCCGAACCCGGATTCACGTAGTCTTTGCCCGCATATTTCGGCGCCGTACCGTGAGTCGCTTCAAACATCGCCACAGAGTCCGACAAGTTCGCGCCCGGAGCGATACCGATACCGCCCACTTGCGCCGCCAATGCGTCGGAGATGTAGTCGCCGTTCAGGTTCAGGGTTGCGATTACGTCGTATTCGGCAGGACGCAACAGGATTTGTTGCAAGAACGCGTCGGCAATCGAGTCTTTAATCACGATTTCGCCATGCGGTGCTTTGATGACCATCCACGGGCCGCCGTCCAAGTATTCCGCACCGAATTCTTTTTGCGCCACTTCATAGCCGGTTTTGGCAAACAGACCTTCGGTGAACTTCATGATGTTGCCTTTGTGAACCAAGGTCACACTGGAGCGTTTGTTGTCAATCGCGTATTGGATCGCCTTGCGCACCAAACGGGTTGTGCCTTCAATCGAAACAGGTTTCACGCCAATACCTGAGGTTTCAGGGAAGCGGATTTTGGTCACGCCCATCTCTTCGGTCAGGAATTTGATGACCTTTTTCGCTTTTTCAGATTGTGCTTCCCATTCAACACCGGCGTAGATGTCTTCGGAATTTTCACGGAAAATCACCATGTCGATTTTTTCAGGGTGTTTCACTGGCGAAGGTACGCCGGTGAAGTATTGAACCGGACGCAAGCACACGTACAAGTCCAACTCTTGGCGCAAAGCCACGTTCAAAGAGCGAATGCCGCCGCCGATTGGCGTGGTCAGAGGGCCTTTGATGGACACCACGTAATCACGCAGAATTTCCATGGTTTCGGTTGGCAACCATACGTCCGGACCATAAATTTTGGTCGATTTTTCACCCGCGTAAATTTCCATCCAGTGGATTTTGCGTTCGCCGTTATAGGCTTTTTGTACTGCCGCATCCACCACTTTAAGCATGACCGGTGTGATGTCAAAGCCTGTACCGTCACCCTCGATGTACGGAATGATCGGATTATTGGGAACATTCAAACTATAATCTGAGTTTACGGTAATTTTTGCGCCGCCTTCGGGTACTTTGACATGTTGATACATGGTCTCTCCTTTATATTTGGATGGATATATCTCGAATCGGAAAACATACATGACCGCATTACCTTGTGGGTACTTTTGGAGCACGCATATTTCGTGTTCGTCCGTCGATCGTTGGGATTAGTCTTGTATAAGAGTGATCAATCTGAATTATGCCCCATTTTGCTTTGCATTGCACCCCATTTGCAAGCAAAATACCAATTATTTTGTCATCATACACAATGTTTTTCTATAATATGAAATTTTAAGTAATTTATGCTGCTACTCCTCAATAAACCCTTCGGCGTGATCTGCCAATTCTCCCCGCACGAGCAACACGCGAGCTTGGCAGACCATGTACGCATACCCAACGTTTATCCCGCCGGGCGTTTGGATACCGACTCCGAAGGCTTGGTATTGCTGACCGACGATGGTCGCCTGCAGCACCAAATCAGCCACCCCATGCACAAAAAGCCCAAAATATATTGCGTGCAGGTTGAAGGCGCGCCATCCGAGGCCGCATGCGAACAATTACGCCGAGGGGTTGAGCTGAACGACGGTCTGACGCAGCCGTGCGGTGTACAGATCATCGGCGAACCTGAGTGGCTATGGGTGCGCAATCCACCCATCCGCGAGCGCAAAAGTATCCCGACGCATTGGTTACAAATCACCCTGACCGAGGGGCGCAATCGCCAAGTGCGTCGCATGACCGCCGCCGTCGGACTGCCAACCTTGCGCCTGATACGCACCCACATCGGCGATTACAGCCTGTGGTCACATACCGAAATGGCCCAAACATTGACTTTGGGACAATGGGTTTGGATTGACCCCAATCCCGCCCCTATCAAACCGACCGCCGCAGCACACAAAAATCCACGTCGTCCAGTGCAACGACCAACACAGCGAACAACACAACAACCCAAACAACGGTCAGCCCAACATTCGACCAACGCCCCGCGCCCGAAACGGTTAAAATCATCACCATCCAAATAATCAGTTCAAATAAACAGTTTTTCAGCGAAGCCATGTTCGAAACCCTTCTTACCATCGAGCCACAGCCCTACTCAGCCAGCAGTGTGTACTATGCGCTGAACAAAGCCCCCGAATCGGCGTATCAATCGCTGCTCGGGCTGTACGCTCTACACCGCAAATGGCGCGAGGCTGCGAATTACGCCGACAACCATCAGGCCGTAACCACGCTCAATTGGTGGCATCACGAACTGGAAGCCGAGCCTGCAAAAGCCATTGAGCACCCGGCTCTGCGCGCCCTGTACGCGGCCGATTGGTCGGACAAGCACGCCGAAGCTCTGCAAATGCTGCTGCACGGCCATATGCACTGGCATCATTTGAACCGCGTAGAAGATTTAGCGCAATTGCAGCCGACCATAGATGCGATTGGCGGTGAGTTTGCGCGGTTATGGTTCATGTTGGCCAATACGCCAGTTTCCGACGAACTGATTCAATCCGCCGGTCGTGCACTGTGGTGGGTCGATCACATTCGCCACATCGGTCACAATTTAAGCAATCAACGCATCTGGATTCCGATGCAGTGGCTCAAGGAAACCGACACGCCCGCCCATATTTTGCTCTCGACATCACCTAGTCAAAACCGTGCGCAGCAGCTCAAACCTCTGCTTGAAAAACTCATCGCTCATACACAATCTGAATTAGCGAACTACCAAACGCAATACCGCGCCCTCAGCAAAACGCAGCAAACGTCCATACGCAGCTGGCACACACTGATGAATTTGCGCGCCGATTTACTCGCCGTAATTGTGCAGGACCCCGCTGAATTGTTCGAAGGCTTGGTCAGCATCGCCCCACTGCGTAAATGGTGGCGTGCGGTACGGAGCTAAATTGACATGACATGAGCAACGTTTCCCTCATCACCCCAACCGCCAACCGCAGCCATTATCTGCCCGCGCTGTACGACTGCATTTGCCGACAACGCGAAGTCAACTGGGAGTGGCTGGTGTTTGACGACTCACCCACACCCAATGCATGGATGATCGCAGCCGCACAGACCGACCCGCGCATCACCTATATGCACAGCAGCGTGCCGCTGAGCATCGGAGAAAAGCGCAATCAAATGATTGAGCGGGCGCAATACGACTACATCGCGCATTTTGACGATGACGATCACTACGCGCCCGACTACCTGCGCGTGATGCTCGGCCATTTAGTACAAAATCAAGCGGATTTGATCAAACTCTCGGCTTTTTATCTATACGCGCCCAAGCAGGATTTTTTCGGCTACATGGATTTGACCGCCAAAACCGGTCATCACTATGTGCTGAACCGCGAAGAAATAGAACACGTCATCTTTCATGACAAAATGCAGATCGGTGCGGATTTCATCGTGTTTTACGGATTTTCTTATGTGTATCGACGCGCTGCCGCCGTGCAACATCCATTCGAGCCGGTGAGCTTTTGCGAGGACGAGTATTTTGCAAAAGCCCTACTCAAAGACCAATGCGCCGTCATCACCACACCCGACACGCAAGGACTGTGCCTGCATCTGGTGCATGGCGGTTCGAGTTCGCGTTGTTTCTCGCGCTATTTTTTACCGAACCACCTCATGCCGGTCATTTTTCCCAACTACCGTGAGTAATCGCTCCGTAAAACACTATTTTGGCAACAGCGCTTCAGCGCCGCTTTATCAGTGCTGTTTTATCAGCGTTGTTTCGCCAGCCAACCATCCAAAGCATTGGCAAACGCCTGTACATCGCGAGCCGATAATGCCGCCGGACCGCCGGTTTGCGTGCCTGAGTCGCGCAAATGCTGCATAAAGTCACGCATCGACAACAGCGCGCGTACATTTTCGCGGGTATACCATTCGCCGCGTGGATTGAGCGCCAGCGCATCCATCTCAACGATTTGTGCCGCCAGCGGAATGTCCGCCGTAATCACCAAATCCTGCTGAGATACACGTAACACAATTTCATTGTCCGCCACATCCATGCCCGCAGGCACTTGAATTGCCTTGATGAACGGCGATGGTGGCGTCAACAACATTTGATTCGCCACCAAAGTGGTCACAATCTGCGTGCGCCGTGCCGCGCGATAAATCACCTCTTTGACCGCACGCGGACACGCGTCGGCATCAACCCAAATTTGTGTCATTCTTCGCCTGATAATGGTTTTAACTGAATCATATTGACGCAAAAAATATCTGCGCACTTGGGCATTATAACTGTCATCCCGTACCAATCAATGAAAACAGCCATTGACTACCCAATGGCTGTTAATCGAGGACAAAAACAAACTCAATACCAGGAATCACGCACGACTTCCTCACCATAGCCGCCGTTCATCGGCAAAGGTCGGTTCGTGCTGACCGCAGAGCGAATGACGCGAATGCCACGGACACCGACTTCACGTGCGGACAAAATATCACCGTCCGAGTCACCGTAAAACAGCTTCACGTTGGCCTGTTTGATGTAGTAGCTTTTATCGTGTTGATACGGTTTCACCACTTCATCGCGGGTGTAAATCACTGGTTTCATATTCGGGATGTTAAATGTCTTTTGCATCAGCAAAGACAATGAATCCATCGATTTGCCATCATAGCTGCTGTGCGGCGTACGACCGGTGATGAACACCACTTGATCGCCACGCTTAACGTGCATATCAATGAGTTTTTTTGCTGATTCTTTCGGAATCGAGCTCAGATCACAGCCATCTGCAACATAGTCCCAAAATTCTTGATTGTACAAATAGTCGTAGTTGGTCGGCGAGTATTTGTTTTTACCGTAGTAAAAGCATTGGCTGGAGACCAATGCCGTGTCGTCAATATCAAAGCCCACGGTCATTTTGCGTTTACCTTGCAGGCTTTTTTCAATATCCGCCACCGAAACCCAGTTCACCGCATTTTCGTGAGTACGGTCGTTTTCGGTCATGCCGGGATGGGTGTATGGCACTTTCGGCCCTTTGGCCGAAGCCACGGTACATACCGCCAATAAAGCGGCAATCAATGCTGAACGAAACATGAATGTGTGACGCATAAAACACTCCTTTGTTATTAGATGAATGAAGATAGTGCTATACGCAGGATATACCTGTTTCAGATAAAGTTATAGGCAATTTCTCCCTTTTTACACGCCGGATTCAAAACTTTGATCTGTATTTGATGACTGTGCAAAATAGATTACTTATCCTCATTTTTGCTAATTTTAAGGTTTACGGTTTGTCCCAACCCGCCCGCATAAATGCGGCCTGCATGAAGGGACTCAGTCCCTGCACATGGCCTGCTTGCAATAACGTTTTCATCTGCGCACGCATCATGGGCGCCCAAAAAGCCTCGATGTGCGCCAGCGCCTGTTGCCCCATTTCCTCGGGTGCGCCGTTCGCCTCGAAAAACTGGCCGATTTGATTGGCCATTTTGATCAACTGTGCGCCCTCTGCACGCTGTTCGGTGGTGGTATTGATCGCAGTATTTATTACAGTATTTATCGCAGAATTCATCGCTATTCCTTCAAAATCGTTTGATGCAAAACGTCCGTGTACCACACCGCGCGCCCGGGTCGGGCAAAACCGATCAATTGCAATTGATGCCGGTGCGCCCACTCAACCGCTTTGGCGGTAGCGGCGGACACGGAAACCAAACAACCTGCGCCCCAACGCAAGGTTTTTTGTACCATTTCATAGCTCGCACGGCTACTGACCAATACGAATCCATCGCTCGGATGAGCATCTCTATCGAGCAGCGCCCCGATGAGTTTGTCCAAGGCATTGTGCCGCCCGACGTCTTCACGTAACAGCACCACCTCACCTTGCCAATTCACCCACGCCGCTGCGTGGGTCGTCCCTGTCTGATTGCGCATGATTTGCAGCCGTTCAAACCGCGCCAGCACCGCGTCCAGCAGCCCGATGTCTAAGCGTGAAGCCTCGCGGTTTGGATTAGCTGCCGGTTGCTGCTCAAAATACGCCAGCGAATCCACGCCGCACAGACCGCAACCGGTGCGCCCGAGCAAGGTACGCCGCGCCGCTTTTAGCTGCGCAAAGCAAGCACTGCTCACGGTCATGCGCACGATGATCGCCGCACCATGACCCTGCGGTTCAATTTCAATGTCATACACATCGGCGCGTCGCTCAATCAGCCCTTCGGTGTAGGCAAAACCCAAAGCAAACTCGGCCAAATCGCTCGGCGTGGTCATCATCACGGCGTGCGAAATACCGTTGATTTCCAACGCGACGGGTACTTCGCAGGCCAATACATCGGGCAGTTCATCCTGCACTTGTCCCGCGCGAATCGGTCTGACTGTGCCTTTGACCACGGCGCGGTCGGCAAGTTGACGCGCTCCGTCATCAGTGCATCCCTTGCCAGCGCATTCATTGCCATCGTATTCATGATGATCGCTCTGTTGTCTCATGTTGATGCACTCGCTATTTCGCCATTCTCTTATGATTTTGCCGTCTTTTTGGATAAGGATTGGCGTTGTTGCCAGAAACGCTGCTGCATCGCCTCGAACTCCTGTCTCGCGGCAGGCCATGCAGCAGGCCACATGGTCGTATCGTTCTCACGCTGCACTTGCACCGCCGTCACTTTGTATTCAGGACAATTGGTCGCCCAATCCGAATTATCGGTCGTGACCACGTTCGCACCTGACTCGGGGAAGTGGAATGTGGTGTACACCACGCCCGGCTGGACGCGCTCGGACACATTCGCCTGCAACAACGTCTGCCCCGCGCGGCTGTGCACGCGCACCCAGTCGCCATTGGCAATGCCGCGCTCTTTCGCATCCTCGGGGTGAATGTCCAGCCAATCCTGCTCATGCCAAACGCTGTTGGCGGTACGGCGAGTCTGTGCGCCGACGTTGTATTGCGACAAAATCCGCCCGGTGGTGAGCAGCAGCGGGAACTTCGGCGTGACTTTTTCGTCGGTCGGTACATACTGCGTGACCAAGAACCGCCCCAAGCCGCGCGCGAAGGTCTCCGTGTGCATGATGTCCATACCGGTGACGGGCGTGCTGTCGTTGCACGGCCATTGCAAACTGCCGTATTCATCGAGTTTGGCGTAGCTCACGCCCGCAAAAGTCGGCGTCAGGCGCGCAATTTCGTCCATGATTTCGCTCGGGTGCGCGTAATTCATCGGGTAGCCAAAAGCTTGCGCGAGTTTTTGCGTCGCTTCCCAGTCGGCGTATTGGCCCAGCGGCGTCATGATCTTGCGCACGCGGTTGATGCGCCGCTCGGCATTGGTAAACGTGCCGTCTTTTTCCAAAAAGCTGCTGCCCGGTAAAAACACATGGGCATATTTGGCAGTTTCATTGAGGAAAATATCCTGCACCACCAAGCAATCAAGCTGCGACAAGGCACTGGTGACGTGCAGGGTATTCGGATCGGACTGAACGATGTCTTCGCCTTGGCAATACATGCCTTTGAACTGCCCCGCCAGCGCGGCATCGAGCATGTTTGGAATGCGCAAACCCGGCTGCGCGTCGAGTGAGCAGCCCCACTCGGCCTCAAACTGCGCGCGCACCGCGTCGTTGGACACATGGCGATAGCCCGGAAACTCATGTGGGAACGAACCCATATCGCAGGAGCCTTGCACATTGTTTTGTCCGCGCAAGGGATTCACGCCCACGCCCTCGCGCCCAATATTGCCGGTGAGCATGGCCAAATTCGCGATGCCCATGACCGCAGTCGAGCCCTGCGCGTGTTCGGTCACACCCAGCCCGTAGTAGATCGCCGCATTACCACCGGTGGCGTACAAACGTGCAGCTTGGCGCAGGGTTTCGGCGGGCACGCCCGTGATGTCCGCGACGGCTTCGGGGGAATTGTCCGCGTGGCTGATGAACTTTTTCCAGAACTCGAACGATGCGGTGTCACAGCGCTGCGCCACAAACGCGCGATCGTACAAGCCTTCGGTCACAATGACGTGTGCCAAAGCATTGATCACCGCGACATTTGTCCCCGGTCGTAGTTGAATGTGGTGTTCAGCCTTGATCTGCGGCGATTGAACCAAATCAATTTCACGCGGGTCAATCACGATCAGGCGTGCGCCTTGGCGCAGACGCTTTTTCAAGCGCGAGCCAAACACGGGATGCGCATCGGTCGGATTCGCCCCAATGACCACAATGACGTCGGCGTACTCAACCGATTTGAAGGTTTGCGTCCCTGCCGAGGTGCCAAACGCCTGACCCAAGCCGTAGCCGGTCGGCGAATGGCACACGCGCGCGCAGGTATCGACGTTGTTCGTCCCGAGCACAGCGCGCATGAATTTTTGCACCAAATAGGTTTCCTCATTGGTGCAACGCGAAGAGGTAATCCCGCCGAGTGCATTTTTACCGTATTGCGCTTGAATCGCGCTGAATTTATCCACCACATAGGCAATCGCCGTGTCCCATGAAACCTCTTGCCACGGTTCGTGAATGCTCGCGCGGATCATCGGCTGGGTCACGCGGTCTGGGTGTGTGGCGTAGCCCCAGGCAAAACGCCCTTTGACGCAGGCATGACCTTCATTTGCCTTGCCCTCTTTCCACGGCGTCATGCGCACCACTTGCTCGCCTTTGATCTCGGCCTTAAAATTACAGCCCACGCCGCAGTAGGCGCAGGTGGTGATAACGCTGCGCTCGGCTTGACCCCATTGGATAATGCTTTTTTCCGTCAAAGTAGCCGTCGGACATGCATCCACACACGCGCCGCAACTGACACAATCCGAATCGAGAAAATCCTGTTTTTGCCCCGCCGTCACCCGTGAGGCAAAACCGCGCCCGTCTATGGTCAGGGCAAATGTGCCCTGCGTTTGCTCGCACGCGCGCACGCAGCGGTTACACACGATACATTTGGACGGATCGTAGGTGAAATAGGGATTGGATTCGTCTTTCGGCGCGGCGTGCGTCGCATCAAAATGATTGTCTCCGGCAAAGCCATAGCGCACTTCGCGCAGGCCGGTGATACCGGCGACCGTTTGCAATTCGCAATTGCCATTGGCCGCACAGGTCAAACAGTCAAGCGGATGGTCGGAAATATACAGTTCCATCACATTGCGCCGCAGTTTGTGCAGCGCCTCGCTCTGCGTTTTCACCTGCATGCCCGCTTCCACCGGCGTGGTGCACGAGGCGGGATAACCGCGCCGTCCGGCGATTTCCACCAAACACATGCGACACGAGCCAAACGGTTCCAGCGAGTCAGTCGCGCACAATTTCGGAATCTGCTTATCAAGCAACGAAGCCGCACGCATGATGGATGTGCCCGCAGGTACGCTGATGCTTTGCCCGTCGATGGTCAGCGTCACCCTATCGGCGCTGTGGCGCTCAGGCGTACCGCGATCGATTTCAATGATATTCATGCCGTGCCTTTCACCGCCGATTCATGCGGTTTCACTTGAAAATCGTTGGGATAGTAATTCAACGCCGACAGCACCGGATTCGGCGTCATGCTGCCCATCGCGCACATCGAGGCACCCACCATCGTGTCGCACAAATCACGCAGCAATGCCTCGTGTGCATCGGTCTGTTCGGGAGCGCTGACAAAACGGTCAATCACCTCAACCCCACGCACCGAGCCGATTCGACACGGCGTGCATTTACCGCATGATTCGATCGCACAAAACTCCATGGCATAGCGCGCCAAATCACGCATATTCGCGGTATCGTCATGCACCACAATACCGCCGTGCCCGATCACCGCGCCTATTTGCGCGTATTGTTCGTAGTCCATCGGCACGTCCCAGTGCGCTTCGGGGACATAACTGCCCAACGGCCCGCCGACCTGAATCGCCTTGATTGGGCGTCCCGAAGCCGTACCGCCGCCAAAATCCATCACCAATTGGCGCAAGCTAATGCCAAAGGCCTTTTCCACCAAACCACCTTGACGCACATTGCCCGCCAACTGAAACGGCAAGGTTCCAAGCGAGCGCCCCAAACCGTAATCACGGTAAAACGCAGCGCCCTTCGCAAAAATCAGCGGCACACTGGCCAAGGTAATCGCATTATTAATCACCGTGGGTCGGCCAAACAGCCCTTCTATCGCGGGTAATGGCGGTTTCGCGCGCACGATGCCACGTTTGCCCTCAATGCTTTCCAGCAAGGCGGTTTCCTCGCCGCAGATGTACGCACCCGCCGCCTCGCGCACGCTCAAATGAAAGGTCTGCGCTGAACCCTGTATGCGTTCGCCCAACCAGCCCGCCGCTTGCGCCCGCTCAATCGCCGTTTGCAATACCGCAATCGAATGCGGGTATTCGGCGCGCACATAAATAAAGCCCTGCGTCGCCTGCACCGCCAAACCCGCAATCACCATCCCCTCAATCAAGGTGTACGGATCAGACTCCATCAGCAAACGGTCGGAAAACGTGCCCGAGTCGCCCTCATCGGCATTGCACACCACATATTTTTGCGCCGCATTCTGCGCCAGCACCGTTTGCCACTTAATCCCCGCCGGAAACGCCGCACCGCCGCGACCGCGCAAGCCCGAATCCAACACCGTTTGCACCATCGCCGCCGAATCCATGTCCAAAGCCCGTCGCAAACCCGTCCAGCCGCCATGCGCCTCATAATCATCCAAACTCAGCGGATCAGTCAAACCGATGCGCGCAAAGGTCAAACGCTCCTGCCCACGCAAATACGGATGCTCATCCACCACACCAATCGAACTGTCCAACGGCGCGCCGTCGATTAAACCCGCCGCCAACCATTGGGCCAAGGTATCCACCGATGCGCCGGCATAACCCACGCGTCCGCGCTCGGTTTCCACCTCAATCAGCGGCTCCAGCCAGAGCATGCCGCGCGAACCGTTACGCACGATGCGAATCTCCTGCCCATGATCGGATGCCCACGCCTGCAAGGGCGCGACCAGCTCATCCGCCCCCAAAGCCAAAGCCGCTGAATCCATCGGAATATAAACGGTTTTCATGATGACGCCTCCACATCCAAGCAAGCCTGTAGCCGCTCGATCGTCAAACGTGCCTTGAGCCGCCCATCGAGCAGCGCCGCAGGCCCCGTAGCACATTGGCCGAGGCAGTAAATCGGTTCGACGCTTAACTTTCCCTCACCCAAGGACTTGGCCAAATGATCGCATTGCGTCTTCAAATTCAGCGCGCCACGCGCTTGGCACGCCTCAGCGACACAGAGTTGAATATGATGTTTGGAAGCCAACGGCTCGGTGCGAAAAAAATGGTAAAACGACAGCACGCCGTGTACCTGCGCCGTAGATAGATTCAACGCGCGCGCGATCTGAGGTACCGCTGTGGTCGGAATGAAACCCAAGCGGGCTTGAACCTGATGCAGAATCGGTAGCAGCGCGCCCGCTACGCCGTCATGCGCCGCCAACGCCGCGCCAACCACCTGTTGTTGATGCGCATCCATTTGGTCTCCTTTTGCGTGGCGTACAAACATATAAGGTAGCAATGTACGCTGATACGGATTTTTGTTTAAGCAAATACTATCATAGAGTATATTTTAAGTACAAGGATCGATGCGTCCAGTTTGGCGCAAATCAGCCGCGTATGCAAGAATTCACGACTGATAATGCAAACAAAAACGGCGAGCATTTCTGCTCGCCGTTTTCTTTAACACGCTATTACGATTGACCCATTACGCTTTGACTTGATCCGCCACGTCGGTGTAGTCGCTGATTTGGTCGAAGTTCAGATATTTGTAAATATCTTTGCTCGCTGGCACCAATACGCCGGTTTCAGCCAAATACTCTTCGCGAGTCGGGATTTTGCCCAGTTTCGAGCACACCGCCGCCAACTCAGCAGAGCCGAGGTACACATTCGCATTTTTACCCAAACGGTTCGGGAAGTTGCGGGTTGAAGTAGACATCACCGTCGCGCCTTCGCGTACTTGCGCTTGGTTACCCATACACAATGAGCAGCCCGGCATTTCCATGCGCGCACCTGCGGTACCGAGAACGTTATAGTGGCCTTCTTCGGTCAATTGTTTCGCATCCATCTTGGTCGGCGGCGCAATCCACAACTTCACAGGGATATCGCGTTTGCCTTCGAGCAATTTCGATGCGGCACGGAAGTGACCGATATTGGTCATGCACGAACCGATAAATACTTCGTCGATTTTCGCGCCAGCTACATCAGACAGAGTTTTCACGTCGTCCGGATCGTTCGGGCAGGCAACGATTGGCTCATGAATATCCGCCAAGTCGATGTCGATGACCGCGGCGTATTCCGCATCGTCGTCCCCTTTGAGCAATTGCGGATTTTTGAGCCATTCTTCCATCGCTTTGATACGGCGTGCCAAAGTGCGTGCATCTTGGTAGCCTTCAGCAATCATCCATTTCATCATGGTAATGTTGGAATTCATGTACTCGATGATCGGTTCTTTGTTCAAATGGACGGTACAACCAGCCGCAGAGCGCTCTGCCGATGCGTCGGACAATTCAAACGCTTGTTCCACTTTCAGATCCGGCAAGCCTTCGATTTCCAAAATACGGCCTGAGAAAATATTTTTCTTGCCTTGTTTTTCTACGGTCAACAAGCCTTGCTTAATCGCGTACAGCGGAATCGCATTGACCAAGTCACGCAAGGTCACGCCTGGATTGAGTGTACCTTTGAAACGCACCAATACCGATTCAGGCATATCCAACGGCATTACACCGGTTGCAGCGGCAAACGCTACCAAGCCGGAACCTGCTGGGAATGAAATACCGATTGGGAAACGGGTGTGCGAGTCACCGCCGGTACCGACTGTGTCAGGCAGCAACAAACGGTTCAACCATGAGTGAATCACACCGTCGCCCGGACGCAGCGATACACCGCCACGCGTGCTGATGAAGTCTGGCAATTCGTGGTGCATTTTCACATCCACTGGTTTTGGATAGGCCGCTGTGTGGCAGAAGGATTGCATCACCATGTCCGCTGAGAAACCCAAGCACGCCAAGTCTTTCAATTCGTCACGGGTCATTGGACCAGTGGTGTCTTGTGAGCCGACCGTGGTCATTTTTGGTTCGCAGTAGGTGCCCGGACGAACACCTTGGCCTTCAGGCAAGCCACATGCGCGACCCACCATTTTTTGCGCCAAAGAGAAGCCTTTGCCGCTGTCCACCGGATTGGTTGGCAAACGGAACAAAGTCGATGCCGGCAAGCCCAAAGCTTCGCGCGCTTTCGCAGTCAAGCCACGACCGATGATCAATGGAATACGGCCACCGGCGCGCACTTCATCGAACAATACATCGGATTTCACTTTGAATTCAGCGATGACTTCACCGTTTTTCAGGGCTTTACCATCGTATGGACGCAGTTCAACCACGTCACCCATATTCATATTGGATACGTCCAACTCGATTGGCAACGCACCCGCGTCTTCCATCGTGTTGTAGAAAATCGGAGCAATTTTGCTGCCCAAGCACACGCCGCCAAAACGTTTGTTCGGTACGAATGGTACGTCTTCGCCAGTGAACCACAAAACAGAGTTGGTCGCAGATTTACGAGAAGAGCCTGTACCCACTACGTCACCTACATAGGCAACCAGATTACCTTTGGCGCGCAAATCTTCGATGAATTTCACCGGGCCGCGTTTGCCATCTTCTTCCGGTTCAAATGCCGCATCGCTGCGTTTGTTTTTCAGCATCGCCAAGGCATGCAGTGGAATGTCCGGACGGCTCCATGCATCTGGCGCCGGTGACAAATCGTCGGTATTGGTTTCGCCCGCAACTTTAAATACAGTGATGGTCAGGCTTTCAGGCACTTCAGGGCGCGAAGTGAACCATTCGGCATCCGCCCAGCTTTGCAATACGGCTTTAGCGTTCGCATTGCCTTTGTCCGCTTTTTCTTTCACGTCGTGGAATTGATCAAATACCAACAAGGTTTTTTTCAATGCGTCGGCAGCAATCGTGCCAACCGCTGGGTTATCCAACAAATCAACCAATGGTGCAACGTTGTAACCGCCCAGCATCGTACCGAGCAATTCAGTCGCTTTTTCCGCAGAAATCAAAGCACACTTTTCATCGCCATGTGCCACCGCAGCCAGATAGCTCGCTTTTACGCGTGCAGCATCGTCCACACCTGCCGGTACACGGTTGGTCAACAAGTCCACCAAGAACGCTTCTTCGCCTGCCGGTGGGTTTTTCAACAATTCGATCAAATCCGCTGTTTGCTTGGCAGTGAGCGGGAGAGGTGGAATGCCCAACGCGGCGCGCTCGGCAACGTGTTCACGATATGCTTGTAACATGGTATCTTCCTTTGAAAATATCGATAAAAAAGCCCAATAAAACCAGAGAAACAGAGTGCACTTGGGATAATCACTCAGCGGATGATCATTGAGAACCGATGGTATTTTAGCATCAAATACCCTACATCAAACTGACCAAAAATCAGACGACGATCCGATTATTCATTGAGTTCGCCTTGATTGAATGAGAGTTTATCCGATTTTCTCACTCTTGTGTCTTATATATGACTTAAAATACCCAAATAATCGTATGAGTCGTAAACCGTTGACCAGATTGTCGCGCCAAATCGGTACACATCGGTTAAACTAATAGATAACTGTCATCACGATTATTCGATTGTTGGCACTTGTTGATACGTATAGTGGGTACTGATTGCCACTTATGGACGACACAACGATTCGATTCACCCATCTGCAACCCAAAGAGTTTAAATATGAATCAAAATACCCCAACCAACAGCAAAAAATCCAGCACGCAAACTTTATTCAATGATGTGCCACACCTCGCTCAATGGACCGGTGCAGCGGTTAGCGCCCTGCTGGTTTGGCTATTACTCAGCGGCGGAACGACTCTGAATCAACCGATTCCAAGCGGTAAGCCCGCCACCACCGCTCCCACATCCGCACCGGCTGAAAAGCCCAAAGCCGCCGTTGCTCTTGCCGCCATGAACTTAACCGCATCCAATGCCCAAAATCACTTCACGATCAGCGGCAGCGTCCCGAGCGAAGCAATCAAAATGAGTATTGACAACGAATTGCGCGCCACATTCGGCGATGGTCACTACACCAACAACCTCACCGTCAATGACCAAATCAAACCAGCCAAATGGCTGGATCATCTCAAAGGCTTTTTTGGCTTTTTCAAATTACCCGGCGCTGAATTGACTGCAAACGGCGACACCTTAACGCTCTCCGGTACCGCCATTTCACTCAAAAACAATCTGATCGAATTCGTCGGTGATGGCACCACCGTCAAAGCTTTGGATATTGCCAGCAATGTCAAAACCGCCAACAGCAACGCGCTCTCCGCGATGGACAACCTATCGGCCAACTCCGACGCGCAAGCGATTTTGAACGCCATGAATATGCAGATCATCAACTTTGCCAGCGGTTCGAGCCAAATTCCGGCGGAAAATCAAGCCATCTTGAAAAAAGCCGCAGTCTTGCTCAAGGATAAAAAAGTCGCTTTTGAGGTCTCCGGTCACGCCGACAATGTGGGCAACGAAGCCAACAATCTAAAGCTATCCGAACAGCGTGCCAAAGCAGTGCGCGATTTCTTGGTCAAACAAGAGGTTCCGGCTGAATTGATCAGCGCTAAAGGCTACGGCTCATCCGTACCGGTGGCGAGCAACGACACCGAAACAGGCCGTCTGAAAAACCGCCGCATCGAATATCGCTTAAGCAAATAAGTTTCAAAACACGCAAGGCCAACACGTTTTAAAAAAACAGTTTAAAATGTGCGCACTTGAAAAAACCATTTTTTGCTTCATATGGCTGTTGTCATTATGAAAAACGCTTTGCGGACTTCATTGCACCTACATAACAGCCATTTAATAGCATTCATTTAAATTGAACACAAGGACGAAACCATGAGCTCACTCAAACAAGTTACCGACGCTACTTTTGAAAGCGATGTTTTGCAATCTTCCGTACCTGTATTGGTCGATTTTTGGGCGGCATGGTGCGGCCCTTGTAAAATGATCGCTCCGATTCTGGACGAATTGGCTGCAGACTACGAAGGCAAAGTGAGCATCGTTAAAGTCAACGTCGATGAAAACCAAGAATCTCCGGCCAAATTCGGCATTCGCGGCATTCCAACCTTGTTGCTGTTTAAAAACGGCACATTGATGGGTACCAAAGTCGGCGCCGCCAGCAAATCCCAATTGGCCACCTTCATCGACAGCCACATCTAATTTCCACCCTGCACGATGCCGATTTGACAAACAAGGCTCAAATCGGCATAATCCGCCCCATCGATTTATAGATCTCAATTTATAAAGCAAGACTTCTCAGGCAACGGATCACATCACATCGAGTACACGGTTCTTCGCAATTGATCACACAATTGCAGCAAACACGTCCCGATAATCTTTCGCCAGCTCATTCCGATACAACACCGACTATTAGAATCGCTTAACTCCCTGCGCATCGGCTCATGCTTGGCCTCGCTGAATCATTCGCGTCATTCTTTTCTACCTCCAAAGACCCAACACTACTATGCACTTAAACGAACTCAAATCATTACCCATCAAAGCACTGGTTGATAACGCTCTGGAACTGGGCATCGAAAATGCCAGCCGCCTGCGCAAGCAAGAGCTCATGTTCGCCATCCTCAAACGCCACGCGAAATCCGGTGAAGCGGTGTTTGGTGACGGTACGTTGGAAGTATTACCGGATGGTTTTGGCTTCTTACGCTCGCCCGACACCTCCTATTTAGCCAGCACCGACGATATTTACATCTCCCCGGCGCAGATTCGCCGTTTCAATCTGCACACCGGTGACACCATTGAGGGCGAGGTGCGCACACCGAAGGACAATGAACGCTATTTTGCCCTGGTCAAAGTGGATAAAGTGAATGGCTTGCCACCGGAACACACCAAACACCGTATCATGTTTGAAAACCTGACGGCGATTCACCCGAACAAACTCTTGCCCTTGGAGCGCGACATCCGCGCTGAAGAAAACATCACTGGCCGAATTATTGACCTGATCGCGCCAATTGGCTTGGGACAGCGTGGTCTGATCGTCGCACAACCCAAATCGGGTAAAACCGTGATGCTGCAAAATATTGCCCACGCCATTACCGCCAACCGCCCAGACATCAACTTATTTGTCCTGCTGATTGACGAGCGCCCGGAAGAAGTAACCGAAATGGAGCGCTCGGTCAAAGGTGAGGTAGTCGCCTCCACCTTTGATGAGCCGGCCACGCGTCACGTACAAGTAGCCGAGATGGTAATTGAAAAAGCCAAACGTCTGGCCGAAACAGGCAGAGACGTGGTGATTTTGCTCGACTCCATCACCCGACTGGCACGTGCGTATAACAACGTCATCCCTTCATCCGGCAAAGTATTGACCGGCGGTGTGGATGCCAACGCCTTGCAACGTCCAAAACGATTCTTCGGCGCCGCGCGCAATATCGAAGAAGGTGGCTCCTTGACCATCATCGCCACCGCATTGATTGACACCGGCTCACGCATGGACGACGTAATTTTTGAGGAATTCAAAGGTACGGGCAATATGGAATTGCTGCTCGATCGTAAGATGTCCGAAAAACGCGTTTACCCGACCATTTCTCTGAACCGCTCCGGCACACGCCGCGAAGAATTGTTGCTCAAACCGGACGTGCTGCAAAAAGTCTGGATCCTGCGCAAATTCCTGTACGAGATGGACGACATCGCCGCGATGGAGTTTATTTTGGATAAAATGCGCCAGACCAAAAATAATGCAGAATTTTTCGATATGATGATGCGCAGTGGCAAGTAAGCAAGCAAATTTCTAAATAAAATACTTTAAATAGTCAGTCTAATTGATTGTTTTTAATTAGATTTAGACTATTTCAAAGTAAAACCGAACGTTTAACTTTACAAATATTCACAAACGTTCGGTCATATTTGTTTTACAATCGCGCCATTTTCCGTCTGCCCGTTCCCGTTAACGGCAGTGTTTTTTATAGAATTCAACACACTAATCGGTGCAATAACAAGCGATTAGATTACATTGTTGAGGCATTTCATTATGACCAAACAAGACCGTTCAACGGTGCTGATTATTGAGCAAAACCAAACCAAAATGGTGCGAGTGAACGCCAAATTGCTGCGCTACATCAAACCCACCATTATTGGTTTGAGTATCACCACACTGGCGCTCGGCGCCGGTTTTGCCACCCTGCTGTACAAGCACCACAACACCACACAACAAAACGCACAACTGCAACAGCAAGTCACCGATTTACAAAACTTCACCTCAGCCGAGGTCAATGCCAAATTGACCGAACTGAAAAAATCGGAAAAAGCCGTTTTAGAACTGCAAAATTATTTGCAAGAGCGCGGCGCATACACCGTCCCTGCGAAAAAAGGAGAAGAGCTGGGAAAGCCGAATGATGCGGCGGGTGGTCCTGTCGTATTGAAAGTCTCTGCACCGGTGCCATTCATGGGCAGCTATGCGCAAGACACACAAAATTTATTGGCGGCACTCAAAGCCACCCCACTCGGCGCACCAGTGCCTACGGAAATCAGCTCCACCTTTGGCTCGCGTGCGAATCCATTCTCCGGAGCCGGAGCAGAAGCACACTCTGGCTTAGACTTTCGCGGTCAAACTGGCGATCCGGTTGCCGCAACCGCCAGCGGCGTGGTGAACTTTGCCGGTGTACAAAACGGCTATGGCAAGGTCGTGCGCATCAGTTTGAAAAGCGGTTACGAAATTCTCTTTGCACACTTATCTGAAATTGATGTGAAAAATGGCCAAACGGTTAATTCTGGCGACATCATCGGTAAACTCGGTTCAACCGGCCGCTCCACCGGCCCACATTTGCACTATGAAGTTCGTAAAAACGGTATGCCGATTGATCCGGAACAATTCTTAACCCTTGCAACGCAATAAATTACGTAACAATCACGTAGCGATCACGCATCATCCAAACATCATGTTCAACAATAAAAAAACAGCAGACTTGAATATCAGCAATGCCAACATCAGCACCCTTATCGGCGAGGGTTGTCGCATTGAAGGCAACATCAGTGCAAAAGACTCCATCAAAATTGACGGTGAAATTCAAGGCAATTTGAACATCGAAGGCAGCGTCATCATTGGCGAAAAAAGTCATGTCAAAGGCGATATACACTGCACCGACTTGATTGTGTTTGGTCGTTTGGATGGCAACATTCATGCGCACCAATTGCAGTTAAAGCAAACCGCGCAGATTTATGGCAATATCGAAGCGCACATCCTGCAAGTGGAGCCCGGTGCGGTCTATCAAGGCACAGTCGCCATGCAAACGCCATCGGCCAACGCGAAATCCGCATAAAACCTGAGTTCATTCAAGCCACTACCTCGCCACAACCGCATGAGCGCGTTGTCAAAAAGCGACTTTCACCGTATAATGCCGAATGCTTTACCACATCCGTATAGACGCGAATTTCATGGGCTTTTGCTTGGGAGATCATGTCTGAGAACCGATGTGGTGTTTGTTTTTGAATCATGAGGAATACAGGACATGCCGATTTACGCCTATCGATGCCAGCAATGCGGTCATCAACAAGACGTTTTGCAAAAACTGAGCGATCCGATTTTGACGACCTGCCCTGCCTGTTCACAAGAAACGTTTAGCAAACAAATCACCGCCGCAGGCTTTCAGCTCAAAGGCTCCGGCTGGTACACCACCGATTTCGCGGGCACTTGTCCGGCGGTGAATGAAGCCAAAGCCAACGACACACCGCCACCGGCGTGTGCCAGCAGCTGTACCGCTCACTAAAATAAGAGCCGCAATAAAAAGCATCATCAACCCCGATTGAACACATAATGAAATTTGACTTAAGCAGTGCAAAAATCCGCAAATATCTGGTCACAGGCGTTCTGGTCTGGGTTCCGGTCATCATCACCATTGCCGTCATCGCATGGGGGATGGGCATTTTGCAAGGCATTTTCGCCAGCGTGATTGATGCGATTGCCGCATTTTTACCCACCGCATTGGCCGATGAGTTTTCCAAAGTTAAAGACATTCCCGGCCTTGGCGTGATTTTGGTCGTTCTGCTGCTGTTTTTCACCGGTATGATGGCGGCTAACTTCCTCGGACAATGGTTTTTGCGCGTCATGGATTCGGGGCTGTCTCGCATTCCCATCATCAAAAGCGTCTACGGCAGCGTCAAGCAAGTCTCCGACACCCTATTCTCCAGCAGCGGACAAGCGTTTCGCAAAGCACTTTTGGTACAATATCCACGCGCAGGCGTTTGGACGGTGGCCTTTCAAACCGGCACACCGTCGGGCGAAGTCGGCAGCCATCTACCGGAAGAATGCGTGAGCGTCTATGTACCGACGACACCGAACCCAACATCCGGTTTTTTCCTCATCATGAAGCGTTCGGAAGTAATCGAATTGAGCATGAGCGTGGACGAAGCCCTCAAATACATCATCTCGATGGGCGTGGTTGATCCGAATGAAAAATCGCCCGGCAAAAAAGCCAACGCTAAAAATGCCGAGATGATTCAAGAACAACTCAAGGATTTGGCACAACTGGACGAAACAAATGAAAGTCGAGCACCGAATACCTCAACCTCTGAACAAAGTAAAACCGATCATTGATGGCGAATGATTTGATGCAACACCCAAACACCCAGCAACCCTTTATTTTTGAACGTATAGAAAGACATTCAGTATGAGCATGCGCAGTCATTTTTGTGGTCAATTGACCCGTGAAAACGTTGGACAAACCGTTACTTTAGGCGGCTGGATTAACCGTCGTCGCGACCACGGTGGCGTGATTTTCCTCGACGTCCGTGACAAAGAAGGCTTGGTGCAGGTCGTGTGCAATCCGGATGATGCCGCGATGTTTGAATTGGCTTCGTCTTTGCGCAACGAATTTTGCGTCAAAATCACCGGCCATGTGGTGGCACGCGATGCTGCTTTGGTGAACGCAAAACTGCCAACAGGCGAAATCGAAGTCGTCTGCGACGCACTGGAAATCCTCAACCCATCGGTGACGCCACCGTTCCAATTGGACGAAGAAAACCTGTCGGAAACCACCCGCCTGACGCACCGCGTGCTTGATCTGCGTCGTCCGCAAATGCAGCACAATATGAAACTGCGCTATCGCACCGCGATGGCAATTCGCAAATTCTTGGACGCGAACGACTTCATCGACATCGAAACACCGATGCTGACCAAATCCACGCCCGAAGGCGCGCGCGACTACCTTGTGCCCTCACGCGTACACGACGGTCAGTTTTTCGCCCTGCCACAATCACCGCAATTGTTCAAACAGATGCTGATGATCGCGGGTTACGATCGTTACTACCAAATCGTCAAATGTTTCCGTGACGAAGATTTACGTGCGGATCGCCAACCCGAATTCACCCAAGTGGATATTGAAACCTCATTCATGAGCGAACAAGACATCCGCGGGTTGTTTGAGAACATGATTCGCGGCGTGTTCAAAGAGGTATTGAACGTTGAGTTGGCCAATCCGTTTCCGACCATGACCTACGCCGATGCAATGCATTTGTACGGCTCGGACAAACCGGATTTGCGCGTACCGTTGCAATTCACTGAGTTGACCGACGTGATGAAAACCGTTGAGTTCAAAGTATTCAATTCGGCTGCAAACCTCGAAGACGGCCGCGTGGTGGCACTGCGCGTACCGAATGGCGCGGAAATCTCACGCTCGGAAATCGACGCCTACACCCAGTTCGTTGGTATCTATGGCGCGAAAGGTCTGGCCTACATCAAGGTCAATGACGTCGCCGCCGGTCGTGACGGCCTGCAATCGCCGATCGTGAAAAACATCGGTGATGAGGCTTTGAAAGCGATTTTGGAGCGCACCGGCGCGCAAAACGGCGATATCATCTTCTTTGGTGCAGACCGCGCCAAAGTGGTGAACGACGCGATTGGCGCATTGCGCATCAAAATCGGCCACGAAAAAGGCTTGGCCTCTGGCGACTGGAAACCACTGTGGGTGGTTGACTTCCCGATGTTTGAATACGACGACGAAGCCAAGCGCTGGGTTGCTTGCCACCACCCGTTCACCGCACCGAAAGACGGCCACGAAGACTACCTCTCGACCAATCCGGGGCTGTGCATCGCCAAAGCCTACGACATGGTATTGAACGGTTGGGAAATCGGCGGCGGCTCGGTGCGTATTCACCGCGAGGAAGTACAAAGCAAGGTATTCCGTGCATTGAACATCGACGCGGAAGAAGCACAAGCCAAATTCGGCTTCCTGCTCGACGCATTGCAATACGGCGCGCCACCGCACGGCGGTATTGCCTTCGGTTTGGATCGCATCGTCACTATGATGGCGGGGGCAGAATCCATCCGCGACGTGATTGCCTTCCCGAAAACCCAGCGCGCGCAATGTTTGCTCACGCAAGCACCATCGCCGGTGGACGAAAAACAATTGCGCGAACTGCACATTCGCCTGCGCAATGTTCAAGCCAATATTGAGGTCAAAAAGGACTGAGCATGAGTGTGTTTGATCAGCTCAAAGCGCAAATGCGCGGAACGCCGAGCGAACCGTTACCGGACAACACGCTGGTGATTGATGTGCGTTCGCCTGCCGAGTTTGCTATGGGGCATGTTGAAGGCGCGTTGAATATTCCGGTGGAAGCGATTGCGCCGCAAAATTTGACCGCTTTGGATGCTTTAAACGATAAGTCGCATACGCTGGTGCTGTATTGCGCCTCGGGTATGCGCTCGGCCTATGCACGCACTGCCTTGATGCAATTGGGTTACAGCCATGTGATCAATGGCGGCACGGCGCACGAAACCGCGCAATTGATAGGAAAATCACTCGTTCGCTGACATCACCGCGCACAAAAGCCTATAATGAAACCACACCATCTGCTATAGATGGTGTTTTCATTTAAGGAGGTTTGCCATGCAACCCAAACAACATACCAACACCCTCATGCGCCCGATGATTGCGGCCGTATGCTCAATCATCGGCCTTACGGCATGTACGACCGGCTCCCAATACCCAAGCGCTCAAACACAGCCCATTCCTGCTGCACCAACTTTGTCCATGCAGGGTTATGGTGACATTCAGTTTGGTGAAAAACTGAGCCAGTTGCCTCAAGCCTTGCGCGACTCAATGAAACAACCCATCGCCCCCGAAGAGCGCGGATGCGCGTATGTGGCGTTTACTCGCTATCCAAATATTCTTTTTATGGTGGAAAACGACGTGATTACTCGCGCCGACCTACGCCAAAACCTGCCGAACAGCCTGAATGTCACATTCAACATGAGCAGCGCAGAAATACTCAAGCGCCATCCGAATGCGGTTGTGACCAAACACAAATATGACGAAGCAGGTCATTATCTAACCCTCTCCGCACCTGATCGACGCTCGGCGTTTGTGCTGGAGGAAAGTAAAGGGCGCATTACTGAAATTCGTTCGGGACTCTTGCCTTCAGTCAAGTATGTCGAGGGTTGTGCTTAATAAGGGTTGTGCTTAATAAGCTCGGCGAAGCATCAACGCTCAGCTTATCAATCAAAAACCGCTGCAAATCGCAGCGGTTTTTTCGTGTTATTTAATTAGCGCGTTATCTGCTCAACCCATGTAAACAACTCATCCAAATCATAATCGCCACTGTGTGGGCGATTCCACGGCAATGCCAAATCGACGTGCTTGCCGCTTTGCTGCAATTTGGTGGCCAAAATCACCGGAATGGCCAGCGAGGTATCGCGGTCAATCGTACCATGACGGATGCGCCAGTGTTGCGCATTGTTCGCATCCTTCGCGCCAATATAGCTCATCGGATTCATCATTTTGATGGCTTGCGCATCGGCCATCGTACCCTTTGCCGAGCCATTGTTCATGCCATACGCGGTGAAATGTTTGGCCGCAACCGTCGCCGTACCAAATAAATCGTTCTCCCCACTGCTCAAATCCAGCGCATCAAATGCAGGTGGCGTTTTCATGCGCATGGTGTATTGCACATACTGTTTGAAATCCAAATCGGTGACTTTGCCATCCTTAATCGTCAACCAATTCAAGCCGGATAAATCAGTGCCACTATCCAATGCCTTTTGTGCAGAAGCCAATACATAGGATTTAACGTATTCCTTAAAGCTGCCATCGCCCTGCTGATTCAGGGTCAAAACCGTGCCATCCGCGCGTTTCAGCCCGAGGCTGTTGACGTAGTTCGGAAACAAGGCTTTTAACTCATCCGACACCTTGATTTGCTCGGCGGTCAATGTACCCTGTACCTCTTTGCGTTCCATGCGCCAGTCAATCATTTGCGACATGACCATTTTTTTGTAATCGTTCACGCCATTGAACTGCCACTCATACGCCGCATCGGCATGCTCCAGATTAGCGATCGGACAATACGCGGACACCGCAAAGATATGGTCACGCGCCTTGGCCGCGCCAATGGCTTTCAGATACGGTTCATAATCGGTATTGTCACCGCTCGCCCCCAGCAAGGCGGATAAGGCACCGCCCGCGCTGGTGCCGTTGGAAATGATTTTTTCAGCATCCCCCGGCATGATGCTGTCGTTGTGACGCAGATAGCGTACCGCTGCTTTCAGATCGACGATTGCCGCAGGGGCTTTGCCAGTGTATTGTCCCGCATCATTTTTTGTTGTGCGTCCACGCGCACCGGGCGCCGCAACGACATAACCTTTGGACAAGGCCACGGCAATCGCATTTGCATCTTTACCCTCTCGATCCAACCCCGGGCTACCCGGATCACCCGGCATATAGCCGCCGACAGAATTCGGGAAGAAAATCGGCGCAGTTTGCGCGCTAAAGCGGCCAACGGTTTTGTCTTCGTAGTAGCTTTCTGGCACATACACATTCATGCGTTGGTACTTGGTATCGACCGGATGCGTGACATACACAATGTTTTCAAACGCGCGGTATTGAACGGTTTTGCCACCCACTTCAATGCTTTTCACCGTATAGTTTTTCGCATCAAAATTCAAACCATACACTCCCGGTTTCGGCACGGGTAGCTGCGAGCCCATCATCGGCGGCGCAGCGCCTGCGCCACCCGGAGGAGCACCCGCAGGCGA
This sequence comes from Puribacter membranae, assembly GCF_055380425.1. Lineage (NCBI taxonomy): Bacteria > Pseudomonadati > Pseudomonadota > Betaproteobacteria > Burkholderiales > Burkholderiaceae > Puribacter > Puribacter membranae. The sequence continues at coordinate 392,468 of NZ_AP040167.1, read as the reverse complement.
CGCGCCCGTAGGTGAATCGGCAGCATACGCCACACCCAAAGCCATCATCGAAGTTAAAGCAAAAATCGGTTTTAGATAGTTCATACCACACCCTTTCTCTCTGTCTACGTCCAAAACGCTACTCAAGCGCATCGAAAAATACGCCGCACGCCCACTCTGAAATCGATTTTACAGCAGCGTTTTTCGCAAGTTTGTAAATAATTGTAAAGTTGTGATTTGAGCAATAAAAAACCGCTGTAAAAACAGCGGCTTAATGAAACATTCGACTTTTTTGCCTATGGATTAGTGTGTGGCTTGTTGCAAGCGCTCAATACGCTCTTCCAACGGCGGGTGGGTCATGAATAAACGCATGATACCGCCACGCTTGCCCGAAATCCCAAAAGCAGCCACTTTTTCCGGCGTATGCTCCGGCTCGTGTGCGGCTTGAATGCGTTTCAAGGCATTAATCATGTTTTGGCGACCGGACAAATGCGCACCGCCTGCATCTGCGCGGAACTCACGCTGACGCGAGAACCACATGACGATCATCGTGGCCAAAAAGCCCAAGAAAATCTGTGCAATCAAGCTGGTGATAAAGAAGGCAGGTCCCGGCGCGTCGTCTTCGTTTTTAAACACCACACGGTCAATCAAATTACCGATGATGCGCGAGAAGAAGAACACGAAGGTATTGACCACGCCCTGAATCAGAGTCAAAGTCACCATGTCGCCATTGGCCACGTGTGATACTTCGTGCGCCAATACGGCTTCGGCTTCGGTACGCGACATGCTGCGCAGCAAACCGGTGGAGACGGCAACCAATGCGTTGTTTTTATTCGCGCCGGTTGCAAAAGCATTGACATCAGGTGAATCATAAATCGCCACTTCGGGCATACCGATATTGGCCTGTGTCGCTTGACGGCGCACAGTTTCAACCAACCACTGTTCCACCTCATTACTCGGCTGTTCAATCACGTGCGCGCCGACCGACATCTTGGCCATACGCTTGGACAGTAACAGAGAAATGATAGAGCCGGTAAAACCGATCACCGCAGAAGCGGCCAAAAGTCCCATAATATCGCCATTGCGCATGGATAAAGCGCCATTAAGGTTCAGCAGGTTCAAAACCAAGCTGATGACGACCATTACGGCAATGTTGGTCATTAAAAATAAGAAAATTCGTTTCACGGCATATCCTCTCGAAAAAAGTCGGTGAAATGGAAAGGTTTGTATCTGTCGCGTCACTTAAAATCGCTCACAACAATCAGATTATGAATTAAAACCGATCACTGTGCAGGAAATAGGGATGAGAAACGATTTTTCAATAGTCAAAAGCAGTCAGACTCAAAATTTAATAACCACGCGCTCCAGCCATGTAAAAAATATCCAGTTCGGGTTTATATACCTCCGATTGCACCTCAAAACTACCCAACAAAGTATGGAACAAATTGTCGTGTGACAGAGGTTTGTCGGCAAAAGGTTTGAGCTTATCCACCGCTACGCCATGAAAGCCTTTCGGCCCGACCCAAATCGCCGCCGCCGGATTTTTCTGCGCTTTTGGCGCGATGGCATACGGCATACCGTGCAGATACACGCCGTTTTCACCCAAGGATTCACCATGATCAGACATATAGATCATGCTGGTATCGTATTTGTCTTGATTCGCTTTGAGTAACTCAATGGTTTTGGCAATCACATAATCCGAATAGACGATGGTATTGTCAAACGCATTGCTGATAGACTCTTGACTGCATTTTTCAAGCTGATTGTCTTGGCAAGTCGGCGTGAAATGCTCAAACTGTTTTGGATAACGCTTGTAATAGGCGGGGCCATGACTGCCCATGGTGTGCAACACAATCAAAATATCTTTGTCGGGACGACTGTTGATATAGTCTTGCAAACCGACCAACATACCCTCATCGCGACATTCGCCATCCTTACCCCCTTCGCAAACGGTGTTGGTTTTCGACGTTTGGTAGTCTTCATAGGTCACGCGGTCGGCTACGCCTTTGGAGCTGGAATTATTGTCGCGCCACAAAACCTCGACTCCGGCACGTTTAAGCACGTCCAGCGCGTTTTCGGTGCTATTGAATTTTTTCTGGCTATAACCCTCACGGCCAAAATTGGTGAACATACACGGCACAGACACCGCGGTGCTGGTTCCGCACGAGGACATATTGGAGAAACTCACCAAATTCGGCTCTTTGGACAACAGCGGATTGGTCAATTTCGAATAACCGTTGAGCGACCAATGATCGGCACGCGCAGTTTCGCCGACGATCAGAATGCTTAAAGTGCGGTGACCACTCTGTTTCACGATTTTAGCATCCATGCCAATCGGCTCAACATGCACACTGTGGTCAGCAAAGCGACTGGCAACGAATTGTCCCGCAGAATACAGATAGGTCAGCGGATTGGTGTAAAAACGCACGGCTTTATGCTCGCGTACAAAGGACGCCATGTCTTTATTGAACATACCAATCGCCGCCGCCATCACAATCAAGGCCACAATCATACCTTTGAGTTTTGACCCAAAGCCACGCAGCACACTGGTGCGCTCGACCTTTTGGCGCAGCAACCACCACGCGGGCAAAATACCCAAAAACACTGTGTACAACGCGAATTTCAGCGTTAGTAAGTCGCGTACCTCGCGGGTTTGGGTTTCCGCCACGTTTTGCAGCATCACCTTATCAATCACCACGTCAAACGTGTCCATGTGATAGGCCACCACGGCGGACAGCACCAAAATCAGCGCACCGACGATTTTCACCGTGTGACGAATACTCACCAAAGACAACAGCACATAATTGAGCGCAAACAAAATCACCATGAGCGCCACCACAAAGCCAACGTTCTGCGGGTAATACACCTGTTTGACATGCGCCAAAAAAGCCGAATTCGTCAGTGCGGTCAGAAATAAAGCGATCAAGCCAACCAACTGCTGGGTTCGCCACGTGTTTCGTCCGAAAAAAAATTGTTTGATGATGGTGAAATTCAAAGCGTGCATCCTGAAACGTTATTGTTATTTTCATCGCCGTGACCGATGAAATAAGGTCTCCACAAGTCGCATAGCAAAATAATCATTATCAACAGGGATATGTCCCCTATTTCCCCAATGTATGTCGACCCGTTTTCAAGCCTCGCATAATACCCGAAATGCCTGAAGAAAGTCTGAAGATAAAATGGACGACTGCCCCGCACAAAACCGAGCGACACATCCGAATAAGGCATCGGCCAGCCATCGAATTCTGCTATAATACAGGCGTTCCTGCGCCATTCGCGATTATTCGCCGTAGCTCTTTGAACCAATAATGTACTTTAGCTGTGAAACAGCATTAAGCTGGTGTGAGCGTCTCTTAGTCAGATGAACCCGAAGCTTAATTGATTACAGCACCCTGAACCGCAAGGTTCAAGGGTTAGGCTCAACGAATGGTGCGGGAATTTTTTTGTCTGTTTGCCACGAAATACCCGCGTAAACAACATCTCCAGAACAAAAATACCCTAATATTCAGTATTCTCTGTATTTTCCAAACATTTGCATTGCATTAATCTGAATCATTCTTCTTAATCATTCGAGGTCATGGTGGACGATTTTAATTGGTTGTGGTTGTGTTACCCCCTGCTCGGCTGCTTGGCCGGATTCATGGCGGGACTTTTGGGCGTCGGCGGCGGCCTGATTTCCGTACCGTTCATCACCATCATTTTGGCTGCCAGCGGTATGCAGCACCCCGATTTGCACAAAATCGCCCTCGCTACCTCGACCACCACGATTTTATTCACTTCATTCTCCAGCATGCGTTCGCACGTCGCACACCAAAACGTTGAATGGTCTGCGGTGAAAGGAATTCTGCCGGGCATTATTTTGGGTACCTTGCTGGGAACGTATCTGGTGCATCTGATCCCAACCACGCCTCTGCGGATCATCTTCATCGCCTTTACCTTTTATACCGCATACAGCATGTCGTTTGGTGGACAACCAAAACCCGCACGCACCTTGCCCGGCTCCGGCTGGTTATTCGGGGTGGGTACCGCGATCGGCAGTATTTCCACACTGATTTCCGCCGGCGGCGGCTTTATCACCGTACCTTTTCTCATCGCATGCAATACGCCCGTGCGCCGCGCCATCGGCACATCGGCGACACTCGGTTTTCCAATTGCCTTGAGCGGGGTACTTTGGTATCTCATCAGTTTTTACAATGTCCCCGGACTGCCCGAACACACCATCGCCTATATTTACTGGCCTGCGGTACTCGGCGTGGTGCTGACCAGCGCATTGTTTGCACCCTTGGGCGCGCGCGCGGCACAAAAATGGCCGGTTGCCACCATCAAAAAGGTATTCGCCACACTGCTGCTGGCATTGGGTTTGCACATGTTGTATACGATTACGAAGCAATGATCGGAGCCTGAACGATGAAGTCAACTCTACCCAAAACCGCTCTGCGCCACCGGATTTTACTGACGCTCATCATCAGCGCAGGTGCGCTCTCGGCAAATGCATGGGCGCAGGACAGCGCGGATGCGTTGTCTACAGACCGGCCGACGGATGTCCAGCCGTCCCATGCGATGCCTATTGCACCCATTGCAGCCGTTTCCCCCTCCTCATCCGAGCCAGGACCAAACCATCAAGAAGCACAGACCCAACGCCCGAAAATCGGCGTGGCACTCTCAGGTGGCGGTTCACGCGGTTTGGCACATATCGGCGTACTGCGCGCTTTGGAGCAGCAGCATGTACCGATTGACTACATCGCCGGAACCAGCGCCGGTGCGCTCATCGGTGGAATGTACGCCAGCGGTATGAGCTTGGACGAAATCGAACAGCGCGTCAAGGACATGGACTTTGACAAAATCCTCTATGAACGCCAAAGTCGCCGCAGCCAAACCCAATTCGCCCGCGCCAATGAGTACTATGGCAACGGCATGGTGGACATGAGCATCACGCGCGAAGGCGTGGTCGCCCTGCCGCAATCGGTCATGCAAGACGGCAAAGTCGAGCAAGCCCTGCGCGAAATTCTCAAAGACTATCCGTACAACATCGATTTTGACCGCCTGCCAATTCCATTTCGCGCCGTCACCACCGATTTGGCCACCGGCGAAAAAGTCGTCTTGAGCAAAGGCAAACTGGCCGAAGCACTGCGCGCCAGCATGTCCATCCCCGCTGTGTTTGCACCGGTTGAAATGGATGGCCGCTTACTGGTTGACGGCATGGTCGCGAGCAATCTACCGATTGACGTTGTGCGCCAGATGGGCGCAGACCGCATCATTGCCGTCAATGTCGGCACCGGCCTGTTGCCCAAAGAAAAGATCAAAAATGTGGTGAATGTCTCTGAACAATTACTGAGCATCTTGGTACAGCGCAATGTCACCGATGAAGTTAAAACCTTGGGCAAACAAGACGTCTACATTCCGGTGGATGTCGGCGACATCGGCAATCTGCAATTTAATCGGATCAACGAAGCGATAGACTACGGCGTCAAAACCATGCACGAACCGAAAATATCGCGTCAGGTTGCCACATTGTCCGTACCGACTCAGCAGTACAACAGCCTGATGGCCAAGCACGAAGTACAACCGGAGCCGGGCAAACTCATCAGCTTCGTGCGCGTACAGACCAATGGCATCGCCAACCCCGAAGCGTTGCGCCGCAAAGTCACTCATCAAGCAGGCAAACCATTGAATATGAACTTGGTGGACGAAGACATTCGCCAACTGATGAACGTGGATCGCATCGAATCGGTGCGTTACGACATTCAGCCGGTCGGCAATGCGTACGAACTGGTGTATTACGTCCAAGAAAAAGACACTGCCAGCAAGGCCGTGAGCGCCGGTTTGGAGCTGGCAACCAGCAATCTGACCAAACAAAACGTAGCACTGCATCTGTCCCACCGCAATGTCTGGCTCAACCGTTGGGGCGCGGAATGGCGCAGCTACGTGACTTTGGGCAAAAACACCGACATCACCACCCTGTTCAACCAACCGCTCAACTACGGTCAAAATTGGTTCATCCGACCGCAACTCAATTTTGGCTTTAGCAACAACCAAGCCTACCTGCCCGACCAAAACGATGCGGCCAGCGAATACGACGTCAATCGCCAAAATGCCAGCCTCATGCTCGGACAAACGCTGGGGGACAAAGGCGAATGGGGCATCAGTGCCCGTTGGCAGCGTGCGCATCTCGCGAGCAATCTGACCAACCCGAACTTACTCATCCACGGAGAAACACAACGACACTTCACCGTAGACGCCGAAATCACCTTGGATCAACTGGACGATTTATACATCCCGACCGATGGCTACTTCTTACGCGCCTATGGCCGCATCGCACCGAAAAAATCCGACGACGATGACAAACGCTTTATTCAAGCCGGCATCAAAGCACTCTGGGCCAAACGTCTGAACCCACGCCATTCAGTCGCATTCGGTTTGGAAGCCGCCGGTCAAAACAATCCGGGCAGCGTTTACCTGTCGCCCTACCATTTGGGCGGCTACCATCGCCTATCCGGCTACGAACAAAACCAATTCGTCGGCAACTACCTCGCACTGACCGGCGTATCCTACCGCTACATCAGCCCGTGGAAAATGTTGAATAAACCGCTGATTCTCGGTACCTCCTTGGAAATTGGCAACACTTGGGAAAAAACCGACGACATCAGCAGCAAAGGACTGAAAATGTCCGCCAGCCTGTTCGGCGCCATCAATACGCCCATCGGCCCGGCACAACTGGGCTTGGGCATTACCCGCAGCGGCAATGCCAACCTCTATTTCTATCTGGGCAGAACCTTCTCCGACTGGTAAAGATCATGAAACCATCCACCCACCGCACCACCAAAAGCTTTATCCCACAATTGCAACAGGCTTGGCAAACCAATCACTCGTTGCTGTGCGTTGGCCTTGACCCCAGCCCTGAAAAACTACCGACACATCTGCGTGACAAACCCATTGAGCAAGCGTTTTACGAATTTTGCGTGGGAATTATCGACGCCACTGCGCCGTATGTGTGTGCCATCAAACCGCAAATCGCCTACTTCGCCGCACATCGCGCGGAAAGCGTACTCGAAGACATCATCCGCCACGCCAAAGACAAACATCCGCAGATTCCCGTGATTCTCGATGCCAAGCGCGGTGACATTGGCTCCACCGCCGAGCAGTACGCCATCGAAGCGTTCGAGCGCTACCAAGCCGATGCCGTCACCGTCAATCCCTACATGGGCTTTGACTCGGTACAACCCTACTTAGCCTACGCCGACAAAGGCGTCATCATCCTGTGCCGCACCTCCAATCCGGGCGGCAGCGATTTACAATTTCTCAAAGTCGACGGCCAACCGCTGTACCAAATCGTCGCGCACAAAGTCGCCAACGAATGGAATACCCATGGTCAATGCGCCCTCGTCGTCGGCGCCACCTTCCCGAATGAAATCGCGCAAGTACGCGCCATCGTCGGCGACATGCCGCTGCTGATCCCCGGCATCGGAGCGCAAGGCGGCGACCTCGCCGCCACCATGCAGGCCGGACAAACCGCGAACGGCAGCGGCGTCATCATCAACTCCTCGCGCGCCATCATCTACGCCAGCGCCGACGAAGACTACACCCAAGCCGCACAAAAAATAGCGCGTGAGACCCAAGAGGCCATCAACGCGCTACGTCACCCGCAATAACCATACAAACTACGAATCGATGCTGTAAATAATCTCCCGATTCACCTGCTCAATATCACGATGGCCGCATAAAGCCATCGTGACATCCAACTCATGATGAATCAATTGCAGCGCCTTGGTCACGCCCGCCTGCCCCATCGCACCCAAACCGTATAAGAATGGCCGACCGATGTACACCGCCTGCGCACCCAATGCCCGCGCACGCAACACATCCTGACCACTGCGCACACCACCATCCAAATGCACTTCAATCTGCGAACCCACCGCATCGACAATCTCCGGTAGCACCCGAATACTAGACGGCGCACCGTCCAATTGCCGCCCGCCGTGATTGCTGACCACCAGCGCATCCGCGCCCGATTGAGCCGCCAAGCGCGCATCCGCCACATCCAAAATACCTTTGATAATCAATGGCCCGCCCCACTGCTGTTTGACCCACTGCACCACATCCCAGTCCAGCGCAGGATCGAACTGCTGCGCCGTCCATGTCGAGAGCGAGCTCATATCGTCCACGCCACTGACATGACCGACAATATTGCCAAACCCACGTCGGGAGGTGCGCAACATCCCCCAAGCCCAGCGCGGCTTGGTCGCCATGTTCACGATATTTTTCAGAGTCAATTTTGGCGGCGCGGACAATCCGTTGATCAAATCTTTGTGCCGCTGCCCCAAAATCTGCAAATCCAAGGTCAGCACCAAGGCGCTACAACCCGCCGCTTTGGCCCGCCCAATCAGACGCGACATAAATTCGCGGTCTTTCATCATGTATAACTGAAACCAAAAGCCGCGCCCCGCATGCTCGGCCACATCCTCGATCGAGCAAATACTCATGGTTGAGAGCGTGAACGGCACGCCAAAGGCCATCGCCGCCCGCGCCGCAAGAATTTCACCGTCGGCGTGCTGCATCCCCGTCAGTCCGGTGGGCGCCAGCGCCACCGGCATCGCCACTTTTTGCCCGATCATCGTGGTTGCGCTCGAGCGATTGCGCATATCCACCGCGACGCGCTGACGCAGTTTGATGCGGGCAAAATCCGCCTCATTGGCGCGGTAGGTCGATTCCGTCCAACTGCCTGAATCGGCATAGTCGTAAAACATGCGTGGAACGCGCTTTTGCGCCAAACGACGTAAATCTTCAACTTGAGTAATAACCGTCATGGACAGCCTCCGACCTTTTAAATAATAGTTGTGTTTCGATAATGAAGGTCATCATAAAGTCTTCATCACACTGATGCAAGACTCAGACGAGCCGTATAAAAAACGGTGCGAATGATTTTCACCATTCGCACCATTCATCAGATCACAGGTCGCATCACAATCGACCGTCGTGAAGCCGAACCCCAATCAAGCTGATTTACTTCAGTTTCGGCGGCTGTGCATCAATCACCTGATTGTCACCCTCCGGTTTGGCTTCACCATCTTTGCGCATCAGCGCACCGATCATCAAGCCCAAGCTGGCGGCAATGCCGACGGCTTTCCACGGGTTTTCCTTAACATACGTTTGTGCCACGTCGCCGACCTGTTTGGCTTTATCAACCGCCTCTTCCTGCAAGGTCTGACCACTGGTACGCACTTTTTCCAGTAATTCCTCAGCGTTTTGACGCAATTCGCTCGCTTGGCTTTGCGAACCATTGGTCGCCTGACGCAACAACGCTTCTGCCTGCTGTAATAAATCTTTAGGGTCTTAGGAAGCAGAATGCTACAAAGGTTGATCACGAAGTAACTTAAGAATGACTTTATATAAATCAGTCTTACGGTGATTAAACCTAAATTCAGTTTCCTTCAAGTGTAGTAAAAAAGTGTTTTTCGGAACGCCGTTAAACTGCATCAAACGACGTTTGGCATAACTCCAGAATGATTCTATCCCATTTACATGATTAGAACCATTCACAAACTCATCTGCACCGTGATTGACCCGAAAGTGTTTATCAAAGCCGATGTCCACCAAGCCATCATAACCACGCCAGCCATCGGTGTGAATGATACTATTAATATCTGCTTTTCCGCGGATAATGGCTTGCAGACTGGCTTTTGAAGCATTCGGCACAATCTCAGTGTAGATGTTTCCATCGCGTTTGAGTAAGCCAAACACGATGGTTTTACCTGAAGCTCCTCGTCCGCGTTTACCACGTACTCGATGCGGACCAAAGTAAGATTCGTCGGCTTCTAATTCGCCTTTAAGCGGTGAGGCTTGCTGGCAAACAATCGCCAAGCGACGACGAATCTTGAGGTATATGCTGTTGATTGAACGGACGGATATACCGCTTAATGCGGCACATTCGGTTGCTGTTAAATCTAGAGCAAAATACCTTAAAATCTGACGAAACTTTGCTTCGCTAATTTTTGAATGGTTGAAGTACTTGTTTTTCATTTGGTCTCAAGAGCTTAGCGCTTATTTTAATGCGTTTGCTTCCTAAGACCCATCTTTAAATGCACTCATCATTTGCTCCTTTTAGCAAAACCCCGCTCATGCGGACGCGGGCATTAACAACTGATTCGCCCTTCAGGATGACAAGTATTTAACTATTTAGCTAAATTTATTCCACATCCATCACTGCGTTGGTATATACCTCTTGAACGTCGTCCAAATCTTCCAGCATATCGATGATTTTTTGCATTTTCACCGCGTCATCACCCGTCAATTCGATTTCGTTTTGCGCACGCATGGTAATGTCGGACTCTTCAAAGCTCAAATTGGCGGCTTCAAAGGCATTTTTCAAGGCTTCGTAGTCCGCCGGATCGCAAATCACTTCCACGCCGCCCTCATCATCCGTGATGACGTCTTGCGCGCCGTTTTCCAGCGCAACATTCATCACCTCGTCTTCGGAAATACCGGGGGCGAACATGAATTGCCCGACATGATCGAACATGAAGGCGACCGAGCCGTCCGTGCCGAGATTACCGCCGTTTTTAGACAGCGCGTGACGCACCTCGGCCACGGTGCGCGTGCGGTTGTCGGTCATGGTATCGATAATCACCGCCGCACCGCCAATGCCGTAGCCTTCGTAGCGGATTTCTTCGTAGTCGGCGCCGTCGCCGCCACCCACGCCGCGGTCAATCGCGCGTTTGATGTTGTCGTTCGGCATATTCGCCGCTTTGGCTTTGTCGATCGCCAGACGCAGACGCGGATTCGCGCTTACATCGCCACCACCATTTTTCGCCGCGACTTGCAACTCTTTGATCACGCGCGTCCAAACCTTGCCACGGGTGGCGTCGGCTCGTGCTTTTTTATGTTTGATATTGGCCCATTTACTGTGTCCTGCCATGATAGTCCTTTTTAAGTTTTCTTTTAATTTCAATCAGTTAAAGCAAAAGCGCAATGGATAGCATGGATGCCATACGCTTGCTTGCGGTTTCGTATTCCGCGAAGCCCTGCCTTGGTTTATAATCGGTGGAATTTTATCACAGACGCGCCGTAAAACCCAATGAACGGTATATGTCGCGTTATGACCTTTCAGGTTCCCACCACATTCCAGACACAGGAGCACAGCATGTCCGAACCGATCCTTATCGCGAAATCATCCACGCAAGAGGTCTTTTTCCTGCCCCAAATGGGTAACCGCCACGGCCTGATCACGGGCGCAACCGGCACGGGGAAAACCGTAAGTTTGCAAGCTTTGGCGCAGCACTTCTCCGACCTCGGCACGCCGGTATTCATGGCGGATGTAAAAGGCGATCTGACCGGGATTTCGCAAGCCGGCGGTGACAATGACAAAGTGAAAAGCCGTTTACAGGACTTGGGGCTGCCTGAGCTGAACTGGGCAGGCGCACCGACCACGCTGTGGGATGTATTCGGTGAAAAAGGCCATCCGGTGCGCGCGACCATTTCCGACATGGGGCCGCTACTGCTCTCACGCATGCTGGATTTGAACGACACACAAGCGGGCGTGTTGACCATGGTGTTTAAAATCGCCGATGACAATCAATTGCTGCTGCTGGATTTGAAAGACCTGCGCAGCATGCTGCAATTCGTCGGTGACAACGCCAAGCAATTCACCACCGACTATGGCAACGTCTCCGCCGCCTCCATCGGTGCAATTCAGCGCGGTTTGCTGACCTTGGAAAGCCAAGGCGGCGATCAGTTCTTCGGCGAGCCGATGCTCAATATCGACGACATGATGCAAACCGTGTCCGGCAAAGGCGTAATCAACATCATGGCGGCGGACAAATTGATGCAGTCGCCGCGACTGTACGGCGCCTTTTTGCTGTGGATGCTGTCCGAGCTATTCGAGCGTCTGCCCGAAGTGGGCGACGTGGACAAGCCCAAATTCGCGTTTTTCTTTGACGAAGCGCATTTATTGTTCAACGACGCGCCGAAAGTATTGCTGGAGAAAATCGAGCAAGTCGTGCGCCTGATCCGCTCCAAAGGCGTCGGCGTGTACTTCGTCACACAAAACCCAATCGACATTCCCGACACCGTTTTGGGTCAATTGGGCAATCGCGTTCAACACGCCCTGCGCGCCTTCACGCCGCGCGATCAAAAAGCGGTCAAAGTCGCCGCGACCACCATGCGCGAAAATCCTGAGTTGAATATCGAAACCGTCATCACCGAGTTGGGCGTCGGCGAAGCCCTCGTCTCGACGCTGGATGAAAAAGGCCGTCCGAACATCACGCAGCGCGTGTTCATGATTCCGCCGCCGTCACGTTTAGGGCCTGCCTCAGAGGACGAACAAAAACAATTGATCCGCCAATCGGTCGTCGCCGGTGTGTACGAGCAAACCGTTGACGCCGAATCGGCCTACGAAAAACTGCAAGCACGCGCCACAGAAACCGCCAAAGCCGCTGAAGAAGCGCAAAAAGAGGACGAAGGCGGCTTTTTCGGCAGTATTTTTGGCAGCGATGACGACAAGAAGAAAAAATCCTCTTCGCGCAATGACTCACTGCTCGAATCCGCCGCAAAAAGCATGATTCGTGCCGCCAGCTCCAATATTGGCCGTGAAATCACACGCGGTATTTTAGGCAGCCTGTTCGGCTCCAAACGTCGTTAATAACCCAGCAAAGAGGTCACCATGAGTAAACCATTACAAGTTGATAACAGCCTGTCCCATTTATTTACGAATAATCGTCAATGGGCGCAGAAGACCACTCAGAACGAGCCATCCTTTTTCAGCAAATTGGCCGAGCAGCAAAGCCCCGAGTACCTATGGATCGGCTGTGCCGATTCACGCGTACCGGCAAACGAGCTGATTGGCTTGCAACCGGGCGAAGTCTTTGTCCACCGCAATATTGCCAACATCATCGTTCCCAGCGATTTGAATTGTCTGTCCGTATTGCAATACGCCGTGGACGTACTCAAAGTCAAACACGTCATTATCTGCGGCCATTACGGCTGTGGCGGGGTTGCCGCCGCATTTCATAATCGCCGCGTCGGACTGGTGGACAACTGGTTGCGCCATATTCACGATACCAAGGCCAAGTACCACGCCCTGCTCAGCACCACGGATGAAAAAGCCAACTTGGATCGCTTATGCGAGCTCAATGTCATCGACCAAGTGTTCAGTGCCGCACAAACCACGATTATCCAAGATGCTTGGCAGCGTGGACAAAGCGTCACTATTCATGGCTGGGTGTACGACCTGCACGATGGTTTGCTGCACTCACTGGGCTTAGAGGTTTCCAGCTTGGATCATTTGCAGCAGCAATCCCAAACGGTATTTCAGCGCATGGCTCAATCGTAAACCCCGAATCCTACGCTGAAATGGGTCGATTCATCCCTTTAACATTTTATCCGCTACACCTAAAACAATAATGAACGCTTCTACCGTAGAAAACACCACACACACTGCCGTTAGTTTGGTTAACCAGCCGTTTGGCTGGTTTTTATTATTCATCTTCGTCGCAGGCTATTATTTCATCGCCACGGAAGACCGCTACCACATCGATAAGGCCAAATCCGCCCTATTCATCGGTACCTTTATGTTCATCCTGATCGGTCTTTATTATGTCTGGCACGGTTTGGACTTGACGCCGTTTGAGCACGCAGTCAACGAAATAATTTTGGAAATCGCGCAGATTTTCTTTTTCCTCTATGTGGCGATGACCTATATCGAGGCACTGATCGAGCGCGGTGTGTTTCGCGCCCTGCGAACCAAACTGATCGCGCGTGGATACAGCTATCCGCAGTTGTTTTGGATTACCGGTCTGCTGGCGTTTTTCATCTCACCAGTCGCGGATAATCTGACCACGGCTTTGATTTTGTCCACGGTTTTGCTGACCATCGACAGCAAAAACAAGGCCTTTCTCGTGCCCAGCGGCATCAATGTGGTGGTCGCGGCCAATGCCGGCGGCGCATGGAGTCCGTTCGGCGACATCACCACGCTGATGGTGTGGACGGCAGGCAAAGGTGAATTCGTCGATTTTCTCGCGCTGTTTCCATCGGCATTTTTGGGCTGGTTGACCACGGCGTTTTTGCTCAGCCGTTTCGTGCCCGACATTGATCCGCTCGGTGACGGCGACCCGGAGTTGGCCGAAAGAACGCAGGTGCTCAAAGGCGGCAAGATGATTATTCTATTTGGCGCGCTGACTTTGGCGTTCGCCGTATTGGGCAAGCAGGTACTGCACCTGCCGCCTATGTGGGGCATGCTTTTCGGGCTGGCGTTGTTGCAGTTGTATTTTTATGTGCTCAAACGCCGCCACGCACAGGATGTGAATATTTTTCAAATGATGAGTAAGATTGAGAACAACACACTGCTGTTCTTTTTCGGCATTCTGGCGGCGGTCGGCGCCCTGCATTTTGTCGGTTTTCTCACCTATGCGGCGCATTTTTACGAGCAAATCAACCCAACGTGGGTCAATATCGGCGTTGGCTTTTTATCCGCTTTTGTCGATAATGTACCGGTGATGTCGGCGGTGTTAAAGGCCAACCCAACCATCGACCACGCCCAATGGATGTTGGTGACGCTCACAGCGGGCATTGGCGGTTCTCTCATCAGCTTTGGTAGCGCCGCCGGTGTCGGTGTCATGGGCAAGATGCAAGGCGTCTATACCTTTAGCTCACACATGAAGCTGGGCTGGACGGTGCTGGCGGGCTATATCGTGTCGCTCATCGTATGGTATTTTCAATTCATTTATTTGGGGTGGTATTAAAAGATGTCTGCTTTACCTGAGAGTAGTTTCATGCGTTTATTGATCGCAACGCGTCTGCCATTTTTGAGCGTGACACTGGTCGCGGTTTTGTTGGGTTTGGCTGGCGCCGTCTGGGATGGTGTGCCGATCCATACGGGCAATGCCATCCTGACCTTGCTGTTTGCCTTGGTGGCACACGCCGGAGGCAATGTGGTGAACGATTATTACGATGCGCTCAATGGCTGCGACGCTGCCGAATCTGACCGCATCACGCCTTTCACCGGTGGTTCGCGCATGATTCAGAACGGTATTTTGAGTCAAAAGACCATCGGTGTGTTTGGTTATGCTCTGCTCGCCAGCGTGGTTCCGGTGGGTTTGTGGTTGACGCATCAAAGTGGCTCAGGTTTGCTGCTGATCGGTTTGGTCGGTCTGCTGTGCGCATGGGCGTATTCTGCACCGCCCTTAAAACTGCAAAGCCGTGGTTTGGGCGAGTTGGGCATCATCAGCGGCTGGCTGATGGTGGTGATCGGCACGGATTTTGTGCAACGCCATGCGTTTTCAATCACGCCGCTGGTGGTCGGACTGAGCTTGGCTTTTTTGGTCGCGAATATTTTGTACATCAATCAATTCCCTGACATTCGTGCCGACCGCGTCGCACATAAATACACGGTAATCGTGCGTTTGGGATTGCTGCGCGCACGTTGGGGCTATTTGGCATTGTTGTTGGCAGGCTACGGCTGGCTCGCGCTGATGGTGCTTGGGCAGCATTTGCCACTGTCGGCTTTGCTGGCGCTCATGCCGATGGCCTTCAGTTTATTGGCCTTTACCGAGCTGTGGCGCAATGCACACCAACCGGCGCAACTATCAAAAGCGATTCGCTTGACCATTCTCGCGGCACTCTTGCATGGTGTAATTTTGAGTTTAGTTTTACTGGTTTCTCACAACGGCGCACGTTAAATAACATCCAAAGCATGATGCACATGATGCCCAAAAGATAGATATGTGCGTGCGCATCCACAATCCCCTTATATTTTGTGTGGGATTATGCGAGAATAATTTAATTTGTGATCCATCATTTGACACACAGCGAGCCTCAGTCATGACAATCTGCACCACAACCGCTTGAACGCTCGTGCATTACACAACCTCGGAGACCTTATGGAACGCTTTGATTTTAATTTCCCGCCTTATGAATTTTTAAACGGTGCCGAGCGCGCCAAATTGCAGTCGGCCGTTGACATCGCGTTTTTCAACGATGAGGATGTGATCATCGAGGCCGATCAGCCGGTTGAATTTTTGTATGTGATTATCAAAGGTCTGGTACGCGAGGTGAGCATCGGCGACGAAGTGGTTGGCCTGTACCACGCGCAGGATACGTTTGAAGCGCGCGCCTTGGTGGAAGGACACAGCGCACACCGTTTCATTGTGCAGGAGCAAGCGCTGGTCTACACCATTCCAAAAGCGACCATCACCGAGCTGATGGAATCCAATCCGCGCTTCGGTGCGTATTTTTATGCCAGCGTAGCCGATAAACTCTCCAGTATGGCGCGCAATAAGAACACGCAGGAAATGGAAAGTCTGATTACCGCCCGCGTGCGCGATGCCTACCGCCACAATGCGACGTGGCTGCAAGGTACCGATACGATTTTGCAAGCAGCGCAAGCCATGAAGGATAACAAAACCAAATCGATTTTGATTCAGCATGGCGAGCAAATCGGCTTGTTCACCGAATCCGCCTTTCGCGACATCGTGATTGCAGGCGCCCCCACCAGCGAGGAGCTGCACAAATGGACACAGTTTGCGCTGATTTCGATTGATATTGACGACTATGTGTTCAATGCCCTGCTGCGCATGACCCAGTTCAAAATTCAGCGCGTGGTCGTGACCGAAAAAGGCAAGCCGATCGGCGCATTGGAGCAGATTGACGTATTGGCCTACTTCTCCAACCACTCGCATTTGGTGGCGCAGCGTTTGGACAAAGCCAGTAATGTCGATGACTTGGTCGATATTGCCGACCAGATGACGCATTCGATCCAAATTTTGCACAGCAGCGGTGTACGCGCACCGCAATTGGCACAATTGATGCAGGTGCTCAACACCAGCTTATTTGAAAAAGCATGGCGTCTGATCGCCCCAACCGAACTGTACGAAAACTCCTGTCTGATTGTTATGGGTTCCGAAGGACGCGGCGAGCAAATCCTCAAAACCGATCAGGACAACGCGCTAATTCTCGGCGAAGGCGCCGATCCTGAAGCCGCACGCATCGCCGCCGACGAGTTCTCCGCCACCCTCACCCGTCTGGGCTACCCGCCGTGCAAAGGCAAAATCATGGTGAATAACCCTGAATGGCGCAAACCGCTGGCACGATTCAAAGAAATGATTTTCCAATGGTGCACCAAACCCAATCCTGATGCGCTGATGAATCTGGCGATTTTCATTGACGCCAAACCGGTTGCGGGCGACGACTCATTACTGACCGAGGCACAGACATACCTCAACCGCTTAATGACCAACGATGCGGCTATGCTCATGGGCTTTGCCCGTGCGGTAGAAATGTTCGACCACCACAGCAGCGGCTTTTTCTCGCAGCTACTCAATCGTGACACTTCAACCCAGATGAACATCAAAAAAATGGGGATTTTCCCTGTGGTACATGGCGCACGCGCATTGAGCCTCGAAGCACATTTGGAGGAAACCAACACCTTTGACCGCCTGCACCAATTGTCCAACAAAGGCATTTTGGACGAAGCACTGGCCAAAGACGTCGGCGAAGCGCTCACCTATATGATGGACATTCGTCTCAAATCCGGCTTGGAAGCCCTCAGCCTCGGCGCGAGCGACAAGGATCTGAACGAGTTGGATACCAACAACATGAGTACGCTGGAGCGCGACCTACTCAAAGATGCATTGCAAGTGGTCAAACGCTTCAAAGCCAAAATTCGCCAACACTTTCATCTGGGGAACGCATAATGTTTGAGTCCATTCGTCGCTCCTGGAGCCAACGCAAGCTAACCGACCCGAAATACGCCCACTTGTTTGAGGAGCATCCCGACGAGTTGGTCAGCTTTGACTGCGAAACCACCAGCCTGAATGTCAAGGAAGCCGAAATCATCTCCATCGGCGCAGTCAAAATCCGTGGCAATAAGGTTCTAACCAGCGATTCATTTTACGTTTTGGTCAAACCCGAAGGCGTGATGCAAGCGGCCAACGTCACCATTCATGGCCTGCGTCCCAAAGATGTCTCCAACGGCATTCCGGTGCAAGACGCCATTTTGCAGTTACTCGATTTCATCGGCGGTCGCCCGCTGGTCGGCTACTATTTGGAATACGACGTAGCGATGGTGAATAAGTTTCTCAAACCGCTCTTGGGCATCACCCTGCCGCAAAAGCAGATCGAAGTCTCCGCGCTGTACTACGATCAGGAGGTCAAACGGGTACAGGATGGCTATGTCGATCTGCGCATGGCCTCCATCATTAAAAAGCTCAACTTTCCTGACCTTCCTCGCCATGACGCATTGAATGACTCGATCAATGTGGCTTTGATGTATTTGGCGCTGCAAGCACAAGGTGGTAATTAAAGCGGCATAAATCGTGTCTCAGCAATCAATACCGATATAAACAAGCATCAAAACAGTCAATTACAACCCATCAGCCGAACATCCGTTCGGCTGATTGACCATAACGTTCAACAAATCGCTGACTAATTCCGCTATCTGACGATATTTTCAGTAAAAACAGAAAAATACACAATTTATCCAGTAAGTAAAGCGTAAGGCACTGTCAGTATTCTACGCATAGATTGTCGGGTAGTTCATGCATCTAGCTACACATTCAATCCACAAAGTTTGCCTGAGTTCGTAAGCACGACTTAGACGAATTCCATCATATGATTAAAATAGGAGTAGACAAATGAAAGATGACGATTTG
Source organism: Puribacter membranae (assembly GCF_055380425.1). Lineage (NCBI taxonomy): Bacteria > Pseudomonadati > Pseudomonadota > Betaproteobacteria > Burkholderiales > Burkholderiaceae > Puribacter > Puribacter membranae. The sequence continues at coordinate 373,851 of NZ_AP040167.1, read as the reverse complement.
GTCGCACGAGTCAATGCGTCGCCAACGTATCAAAAATTGGTCAAAACACGCTCATCTTACGGTTGGTTTTTAACCGCATTGATGATGATCGTTTATTATGGCTTCACCCTACTGGTTGCGTTTGGCAAGGGATTCATGTCACAACGTATCGGCGACAGCGTGATGACCTACGCGTTACCGATTGGCCTATTTGTACTGCTGTTCACAATCGTGATCACCGGTATTTATGTTCGTCGCGCAAACACTGAGTTTGATGACTTGACTGAGGCATTGCGTAAAGAGGTGCAACAATGAAAAAAACCAATCATTTATTGATCGGCTTGCTATTGGCTTCGGTCGGCTCTGTGGCTTTGGCTGCTGGCGGCGACTTGGGTCAGGCAGATAAACAAGCGACCAACTGGACAGCCATTTTCATGTTCATTGCGTTCGTGATTCTGACCATGTTCATTACCAAATGGGCGGCGGGTCGTACCAAATCAGCAGCAGACTTCTACACCGGCGGTGGCGGTATCACCGGCTTCCAAAACGGTTTGGCAATTGCCGGTGACTATATGTCTGCGGCATCGTTCCTCGGTATTTCCGCTGCGGTGATGAATACCGGTTTTGACGGTTTGATCTACTCCATCGGCTTCTTGGTCGGTTGGCCAGTGATTACCTTCTTGATGGCAGAGCGTCTGCGTAACTTGGGTCAGTTTACATTTGCTGACGTGGCCGCGTATCGCTATGAGCAAAAACCGATTCGTACTTTTGCCGCCATTTCTACATTGGTCGTTGTAGCGTTCTATCTGATTGCTCAGATGGTCGGTGCCGGTCAGTTGATCAAATTGCTGTTCGGCATGGAATACATCTTTGCGGTTGTGATCGTTGGCGCATTGATGATGATCTATGTATTGTTCGGCGGTATGTCGGCCACGACTTGGGTACAAATCATTAAAGCCTGTTTGTTGCTCTCCGGTGCATCATTCATGGCATTTATGGTATTGCTCGAATTCGGCTTCCATCCAGGTGCCATGTTTGCCAAAGCGATTGAAATCAAAACCGTTCTGGCTCAAAAAGCTATGATTGCTGAAGCATTGAAGGCTAACCCAAGCGCAGACCCTGCTGCTTTGGCTACCTCAACTGCTGCTGCCGCTGCTGCCAAAGGCTTCTCCATCATGGGGCCAGGTGGCTTCGTCAAAGATCCGATCTCTGCGATCTCTTTCGGTATGGCTTTGATGTTCGGTACTGCGGGTCTGCCACACATCATGATGCGTTTCTTCACCGTACCTAATGCGAAAGAAGCACGTAAATCTGTATTCTGGGCAACCACTTGGATCGGCTACTTCTACATCCTGACATTCATCATCGGTTTCGGTGCGATCACCTTCGTATTGACCAATCCTGAATTCCTCGATGCAAAAGGCGCGCTCAAAGGCGGTGGTAACATGGCTGCGATTCACTTGGCCAACGCCGTTGGTGGCAACATCTTCTTGGGCTTCATCTCTGCCGTAGCGTTCGCAACCATCTTGGCAGTAGTAGCAGGTTTGACTCTGTCCGGTGCATCGGCTGTGTCACATGACTTGTATTCAACTGTGATCAAAAAAGGTAAAGCCGACAGCGCAACCGAGTTGAAAGTATCGCGCATCACCACCTTGGTTTTGGGTGTGGTTGCCGTGGTATTGGGTATTGCGTTTGAGAAACAAAACATCGCGTTCATGGTATCACTGGCGTTCGCGATTGCTGCTTCTGCCAACTTCCCAGTCCTGTTCATGTCCGTATTGTGGAAAGACTGTACCACTCGCGGCGCGACGATTGGTGGTTATATCGGTTTGATTACGGCTGTGGTGTTGACCGTTCTGTCTAAATCCGTTTGGGTAGACGTGTTCCACAACGCAAAAGAAATCTTCCCGTACACCTCACCTGCGTTGTTCTCCATGACTTTGGCGTTCGTCGCAATCTGGTTCTTCTCGATCACTGACAAGAGTGCTCGTGCGGCCATTGACCGCGCTGGCTATCCTGCCCAGAAAGTTCGTTCAGAAACAGGTATCGGTGCATCAGGTGTATCTGGTCACTAAGCCTACACAAGCCATGGGTTAGATTTCATTCTTGTTCTCACCCATGCAAATATAAAACCCCCGATTATTATCGGGGGTTTTTATGGTGCAAACAAACTCATAAACACATCATTTTTGCGCCCAATCAACCCAGCCCAAAGCCCAAGTCGCCAAAATCACCAGACCAAATACAATGCGATACCAAGCAAAACCATTAAAATTATGCTGACTGACAAAGCGCAACAACCAACGCACACACAAAAAAGCGCTGATAAAAGAGAACACAAACCCAATAGCAAACAAAGTCAAATAATGCGCATTGAGCATATCGCGTATACCGAACAACTCTTTGACCGAAGCCGCGAATAAAATAGGGATCGCCAAAAAGAACGAAAATTGGGTCGCCGTCTGACGGCTCAGACCAAACAGCATACCGCCGATAATCGTTGAACCTGAGCGCGACGTCCCCGGAATTAGCGCCGCAATCTGCGCAATGCCTACTTTAAAAGCGTCCAGCATCGTCATCTCATCCATGCTCTGCACCCGCACTGATTCAGGTGTTTGGCGGCGCTCCGCCCACAGAATAACAAAACCGCCGACAATCAAGGCCACCGCCACCGTCACCGGATTGAACAAATACCCCTTAATTTGCTTTTCAAACAGCAAAGCCAAAAAACTTGCCGGAATACAGGCGATGACTACATTGATCGCAAAGCGCCAATCCGCCGGATTTTGCCGCAACAAACCGGAGACAACCCGAGTAATGCGCTCACGAAACTCCCAAATAACCGCCATAATCGCACCAAACTGAATCGCCATGTCAAACGAACGCCAGAATTCACCCTTCAAGCCCAATAAAGAACCGGTCAAAATCAAATGTCCCGTACTCGATACCGGCAAAAACTCAGTCAAGCCCTCGACAATCCCCATGATCGCCGCCTGCAACATCGAAATCAAATCCATACATCATCCATTAAAAAAGCCCAAACTGGGCAAAAGCATCAATCCAAACCAATCAAAAAACGTCATTATAAGACATTCCTTCACTCACTCGCCTTCGGCAAGCGAACCCAAAATCCCAGAAGCCCCGCAAAAATCGCAACCGCAATCGGATACCACAGGCCAAAAAACACATTGCCCGTCGCCGCCACCATTGCAAATGCCACGGTAGGCAAAATCCCACCAAACCAACCATTACCAATGTGGTACGGCAAAGACATCGAGGTATAACGAATCCGCGTCGGAAAAATCTCTACCAGCAATGCCACCATGGGTCCGTAAACCATCGCCACGGGGATAATCATCGCCCACAAAATCAATATGACCCAAAATTCACTGACCGCCGTATGATCCGCTTGCAAAGGATAGCCGGCGCGACTTAAGGCAGACTGAATATTCTGCTTAAACAACACACTGTTTTGTCGTGAATTGAGCTGACCGCCTTCGTACGCCTCGACCACCTCACTGCCGATAATCACCTGCGCCACCATGCCTGCCGGCGCGGCTTGATTGCTGTACGCAATGCCGGATTGCGTTAAAAAAGTCTTGGCAATATCGCACGAATACACATTGCGCGCATTGGTATTGAGCACATTCAATTGAAACGAGCAGCGCGCCGGATCGGCCAAAACCACCACCGGCGCATGTTTTTGCGCCTGATCCAAAGCCGGATTGACCACAAACGCCAAAGCCTTAAACATCGGAAAGTACAACAACGCGGCCAAAAAACATCCCGCGATCATGATCGGCCGACGGCCAATCCGATCCGATAGACCGGCAAAATAAACAAAGCTGGGCAAAGCCAAAAACAGCGCCACAATCATCATCATCTGCGCCTGAGATGCGGGCAATTTCAAACTCTGCGTTAAAAAGAACAAGGCATAAAAATGACTGGTGTACCAAATCACACCCTGCCCCGCACACAGACCGAACATCACCGACAACACCTTTTTCAGATTCGCCCCATCGGCGAACGAGTCCCTCAGCGGCTGCGAAGTCACCAAGCCATCGGCTTTCAGTTGAACGAACAATGGCGATTCATCCAATTGCAAGCGCAACCAGATAGAAAAACCAAGCAATAACATCGAGGCCAAAAACGGAATGCGCCAGCCCCACGCAAAAAATGCTTCCTCACCAATCAACCAACGTATGCCATTGGTCACCAGTAACGACAACAACAAACCCAAACTCGCCGTCACCTGAATCCAGCCGGTATAGCGACCACGCTGATCGGGCGGCGCATGTTCAGCCACATATGTGACCGCACCCCCATATTCACCGCCCAACGCCAGCCCCTGAAGCATACGCAGGGCAATCAGCAAAATCGGCGCGGCAACGCCAATCGCGTCATAAGTCGGCAACAAACCAATGATGAACGTGGACAAACCCATGATCAAAATGGTGACCAAAAATGTGTGCTTGCGCCCCACCATATCACCCAAGCGACCAAAGAACAGCGCGCCGAATGGTCGCACCACAAAGCCGACGGCAAACAGCATCAGCGTCACGATGAAATCAGCGGTCGGATTGTAGCCCGATAAAAAGTGCTGCCCCAAAATGCCTGCCAGCGTGCCGTACAAATAGAAGTCATACCACTCAAAGGCCGTACCCAGAGAGGACGCAAAAATGACTTTTTTATGATAGCGAGGGATCGACATGGTTCAATGAGCTGAGAATAAACGGCAGAAAAAGCATATTAACACATCAGAATCGAACCAAATTCAATTGATGAGTCCAAGCAAGGATTGAAATCCAAATATGCCGTAATCAAACGGTTGATCGAACGGTATTCCTTACGGCTGTGACAACAGAATTCGCACTGTTGACCACCGTTGAGACCGGAAATTTGATCGGGAATGTGGCGACAAACGTGGTGCCTTGATGAGGCGACGGCGCCACCGCCGATTCGATGCGCAATTGTGCATGGTGGCGAATCAAAATATGCTTCACGATCGCCAACCCCAAGCCCGTGCCTTTGGTCGCGCGTGACTGCGCAGTATTGACACGATAAAAGCGTTCAGTCAGCCGTGGTAGATATTCGGGAGCGATACCAACCCCCGTATCACTCACCACCAAGGTCGGTTGCTGCTGCGCATTACGTCCCCACGCCAGCCGTATTTCGCCACCTTCCGGCGTATAGCGCACCGCATTGGACAGCAAATTACCCACCACACTGGCGATTTCCTGCTCACTGCCTTGCAAATCAAGGTTCTCGATTTGACTGTGGATGACGTGTCGTCCAGCCGATAAAATTTCGGCACTTTGAAGCTGCTGCTTAATCAATGCCGGCATGTCAATCATCTGCGCATCCACATGCACATCCGACTCCAAGCGCGACAGCATCAGCATGTCCTGAATCAACACCGTCATGCGATCGGCTTGTTGACGCATCAAACCAAGCTGTTGCATGCGCTGTGTCAAAGGCATATCCGGCGCCTCCTGTGCATGCTCTAAAAAGCCGCTGATTACGGTGAGCGGTGTACGCAACTCATGAGAAGCGTTGGCAATAAAGTCACGCCGCATCGCATCGACTCGCTCGGTTTCGGTAATGTCGCGGCTCACCAAGATAATGCGATCCGATTCAAAATCAATCAGTTGCAACTCCAAAGACAGCCCCATATACCTGAGTTTGAACGGTTGATTGTATTTTTGAGATTGAATAACTTTGACCAGCTCGGGATCGCGTACCAAATGCACCAGTCGTGTGCCCAAATCGCGCTGCAAATCCAGTTGGAAATGCTCTTCAGCCACCGGATTGGTCCACTCCAAATTGGTTAGTTTATCCATCAGCACCACACCATCCGGCAAATGGCTCATGGTGCTTTGAAAGCGCGCCAACCATTCGGCCAATTGCGCTTCGTGCTTTTCATCCATGCGCCGCAGCGCATAAAGTTTGGCAAAAATATCAGTCCACACGCCATGCCCCGAGGGTACGTTTTGGCTTTTTGGATACGACAACCATAACGCAAACCGCTTTAATTCGCGGTAATGCGCGGCCAAACTCCACAGTAAAAAAGCAATGACCAACAACAATCCCGCCCAAAATGGCAGAAAAATCGACATCACGGCCACGATCACACTCAAAATGATCGCCGGAACGAGCGCTGAACGCAAAAAGGAAACGGGCTGATAGGTATGCGCGTAAGATTCTTCGGCAGAATCATTCAGATTTATATCGGGAAAAAGCTTTTTATTATTCGACATCACAAGTCATTTAGGAGGCAAAGCAACGCTCGCTTTACCAATCGGTTCGTGGATTTTGCAGTTTGTGCAGTTTTGTTGACGCAGGCTCAGTCAAACAGACAAGCCCCGCCTTATTCTTGCCAACGATACCCGATTCCACGCACGGTTTCAAGGCTTTCTTCTACGCCAAAGCGTTGCAAAATCTTGCGCAGCCGCAAAATATGCACATCGACGGTGCGCTCTTCGATGAACACATGGTCGCCCCAAACCATATCGAGCAATTGCGCACGGCTGTAAGTTTTATTGCGATGCGTCACAAAAAACTTAAGCAATTTGTATTCGGTATTGCCTATGTTTTCAACGACATCACCTTTGGACAGGGTGTGGTCGTCATCCTTGAGCAGGCAGCCGTTAAACTCAATCACTTGCTCCACATGCTGCGGCGCGGCGCGACGCAGCACGGTATTGATGCGCGCGAGCAGCTCCTTCGGACTGAATGGCTTGGTGATGTAATCATCCGCCCCGCCTTCCAGCCCTTTGAGCTTGTCCGCCTCCTGCGCGCGCGCGGTGAGCATCAGCACCGGCAAATATCGGGTGCGCTCATTCGCACGCAACTGGTTCAGCCACGTCACGCCGTCGCCGTCGGGCAGCATCCAGTCCAACACGACCACATCGGGCAGGATTTTTTTCACGCAGGTTTGGGCTTCCTGCAAATTTTTCGCCCATTCCACGCTAAAGCCCGCTTTGCTCAAGCTAAATTCCAGCAAAGTCGCAATATCGTCTTCGTCTTCCACCACCAGAGCCAAAGGCTGAATATTCACCGCTCGTCCTTATTTTTTAAACAATTAAAGCTGTTCAAACATGTGAAAACACATAAGCCGGATTAATCCTGATCGATCTGATTGACCTGATCCGGATGCTCCTGGCTATAACGCACGTCCTCGCCCTCTGCAATGTAGATCGCCACTTCCGCGATATTCTCGGCATGATCGCCCATGCGTTCAACGGCCTTGGCCACCCACAGGTCATCCAGCGCCGCGCTAATCGTGCGTGGGTCTTCCATCATGTAAGTGATGAGTTGGCGCATGCTGGCGATGTACTGTTGATCCAAAGCCGAATCACTGCCCATGACTTCGCGCGCTGCCGGACCGTCTTCGCGGGTGAATGCGTCCAAGGCCTTGCGCAACATGGTCATAGCCATTTCCGCTGCCTGAAAAATCCCGTGAATGCGCGGCAAAGAGCCACGATTTTCATTGCGAATAACCAATTTGGCAATTTTCGCGGCTTGATCGGCAATGCGCTCCAAATCCGAAATCGTGCGAATCACGCCGAGCAACAGGCGCAAGTCTTTCGCCGCCGGTTGGCGCAAGGCAATGACCTCGGAACACATTTGATCGGTCGCCAATTGCTCCTGATTGATTTCGCGCTCAGTGAGCAAAACCTGTTGCGCCAACTGAATATCTTCTTCACTATAGGACAGGATCGCCAAACGCACTTGGCTTTCCACGCGTCCGCCCATCGTCATCACGCGTGTGCGTAGATTTTCTAATTCCACCTCGTAATTTTTTGAAGTATGTACGCCCATTGTGTCTTCCTTTTCTATCAATTTTTATCTGTACAGCGAACCCAGCGGATCTGATTAACCAAAACGACCGGTAATATAGTCTTCGGTTTCTTTGCGCGCCGGTTTCATGAACATCTGGCGTGTCTCGCCAAACTCAATCATCTCACCCAAATACATATAAGTTGTGTAGTCCGATACACGGGCTGCCTGCTGCATATTATGCGTCACGATCACCACCGTGTAATCCTCTTTCAACTCGATGATGAGCTCTTCCACCTTTGCCGTAGAAATCGGGTCTAACGCCGAGCACGGCTCGTCCAACAAAATCACTTCCGGTTTGACCGCAATCGCACGCGCGATACACAAACGCTGCTGCTGACCGCCGGACAAGCCGTTACCGCTTTGGTGTAATTTATCCTTGACCTCAGTCCACAGCGCGGCTTTTTGCAAAGCCCATTCAACGCGCTCATCCATTTCACCTTTGGACATTTTTTCAAACAAACGCACGCCAAAGGCAATGTTTTCATAAATGCTCATCGGGAACGGCGTTGGTTTTTGAAACACCATGCCGATTTTCGCACGCAAAATGGCGATATCCAGCTTCGATTTGAGGATGTTCTCGCCCTCAAAATTGATTTCGCCCTCAGCACGCTGCTCGGGATACAGCTCAAACATCCGATTGAGCGTGCGTAACAACGTCGATTTACCGCAACCCGACGGGCCGATGAAGGCCGTGACCTTTTTTTCAGGAATGGTCAGATTGATGTTCTTCAGTGCTTTGTATTTACCGTAGTAAAAATCCAGATTTTTAATCTCGATTTTCGGCGTTTCATTGGCCAGATTCACAGTAGTCGTGGTGGTCATAGTTATCCTTCTTGTTTAAATCTTCAATGTCAATTATTCAGAGCGAGACGAATACCAGCGCGTAGCAATGTTGATCAACAGCACCAGCAAGGTAATCAAAATCGCACCGCCCCAAGCCAGATTGTTCCAGTTTTCATCCGGCGACAGACCAAATTGGTTAATCACCTGTGGCAAGCTCGCCATACGGTCATTCATATTGGTATTCCAGAAATTATTACCAAATGCGGTGAACAACAAAGGTGCGGTTTCGCCGAAAATGCGTGCCACACCAAGCAACAGACCGGTCAACATCCCTGTGCGCGCCGCGCGATAACCGATTTTAAAAATCATTTTCCAATACGGCGTACCCAGCGCCACTGCGGCCTCACGCAAAGTGTTCGGCACCAGTTTGAGCATATCGTCCGTCGTGCGCACCACCACTGGCAGCATGATGATTGCCAACGCAAATGCACCCGCCCAGCCTGAATACGCATTTTGACGCAAACCCAAACCGTAATACGCGACCAAGAACACAAACATACCGACCACGATCGATGGTGCGGACAACAAAATGTCGTTGATAAAGCGCACCGTGCGGGTCAAGCGATTGTTGCGACCATATTCAGCCAAATACGTACCGGCCAAAACCCCAATCGGCGTCGTCACCAAGGTCGCCACCAGCACCATCAACACACTGCCGACAATCGCATTGGCCAAACCACCGCCGGTCTCACCCGCAGGCGGCGTAATTTGGGTAAACAGCGCCGGACTCAAAGCCACCAAACCTTTGGAAAACAGCGTCCACATGATCCACGCCAACCAAAACAGACCAACCACGATCGCCACACCGGCAAAAAACAACATCATGATATTCGTCCATTTGCGACGGCGGTACAGCGGGTTACTCATCAATTGTTCAATATTCATCTTATTCTCCGCCATCAATGCTGCTGGTTGCGCGAAATCAACCATTTCGCAAACGCCAGCACAATCGTCGTAATCAGGAACAACACCAAGGCCAAGGCCAACAAAGCCGAGCGGTGTTCATCCGAACTGGCTTCGTTAAACTCATTGGCCAATGTTGAAGCAATACTGTTACCCGGCGCAAACAACGACCAGTTCAAACCATGTGCATTACCAATCACAAACGTCACCGCCATCGTTTCGCCCAGCGCGCGCCCCAGACCGAGCATCACGCCGCCGACCATACCGATTTTCGTATGCGGAATCACGATATTACGCACCACTTCCCACGTCGTCGCACCCAAACCATACGCCGACTCCTTGAGCATCGGCGGCACGAGGCTAAATACATCGCGCAACACCGCTGTAATGAACGGCACAATCATAATCGCCAACACCACACCGGCGGTCAACACACCGACACCCAGCGCCGTGCCTGAAAACAGCGTGCCAATCACCGGCAATTTGCCCAAGGTACCCGCCAAAAACGGCTGGATGTATTTAATAAATAGCGGTGCAATCACGAACAAGCCCCACATACCGTAAATAATCGACGGAATCGCTGCGAGCAATTCAATTGCCGTGCCCAATGGGCGACGCAGCCACGCTGGCGCCAATTCGGTCAAGAACATGGCAATGCCAATACTCACCGGCAAAGCCAAAAAAATCGCAATACCCGAGGTAATCAGCGTTCCCGCCACTGGTCCGAGCGCACCAAAACTGCCCGCAGCCGTATCCCACTCCTCGCGGGTCAAAAAGCGTATGCCCTCTTTTTCCCAAGTCGGCAAAGAGCCGAAAATCAGCGAGACGATAATGCCCACCAATAAAATCAAGACCAACCAAGCATTCGCCTCGGTCAGCCATTTAAATCCTTTGTCCACCCACGGATTCGGATGAATTTTCGACACCACGACCGATGTGTCGTTTTTTGCGCCGCTCTGTGTGCTATTCACCATATCACCCTTTAGTTCAATCGTAATTCAATCGAAATTGTGCTGCATTGTTACTTATTATTTAATGACTTCATTGCCGCTAATAAATCAAGCCAACTGAGAAAAAAGGCCGGAATGGACAAGCCATCCAGCCTTTTTCCATATCGCTCATCCTCTATGAAAAAGGCTGATCGACGTTTAGATCACCGGTTTGCCCGAAGCATCCGTGATTTGCTTCCAGCTTTCCTTGATTTTCGCTACGACTGCATCCGGCAACGGAATGTATTCCAGAGCTGACGCTTGAGGTTGACCTTTGGTCAATGCCCAGTCAAAGAACTTCAATACTTCAGCCGATTTGCTCGCATTATCCACTTTTTTGTGCATCAAAATGAAGGTCGCACCGGTAATCGGCCAAGTTTTTTCACCCGCTTGGTTATTCAAAGAAATGCCCATGCCTGGCTTAGCGCTCCAGTCCGCGTTGGCCGCAGCCGCTGCAAACGACTCAGCAGTCGGCGCAACCACTTTGCCATCCTTGTTGACCAATGAGGCCGCTGGCATGCCGTTTTTCTTCGCATAAGCGTACTCTACGTAGCCAATCGCACCCGGCAATTGCTTCACGCTGGCAGCAACACCATCGTTACCTTTACCGCCGACCGTACCGGCTTCCCATTTCGGATCTTTGCTCGCGCCGATGGCTTTCCAGCCCTCGTTCACTTGAGACAAGTATTCCGTAAACATATGGGTTGTGCCCGAACCATCTGAACGACGCACCACTTTAATTTCCAAATCAGGCAATTTCGCGCCCGGATTCAATTTGGCAATCGCCGGATCATTCCATTTCTTGATTTTCATCAAGTAAATATCACCCAAAACGGCACCATCCAAAGTCAAAGCACCCACGCCTTCGATGTGATACACCGGCACAACGCCACCGATCACGGCAGGGAATTGCAACAAGCCGTTGCTCTCTAACATATCGCCCTTTTGCGGCTCATCGGTTGCACCAAAATCCACGGTTTTCTTTTTGATCGCATCAATCCCTGCGCTCGAACCCGTGCCTTGGTAATTAATCGCCATGCCGGTTGCGCCTTTATAGTCAGACGCCCATTTGGTATACACTGGCGCTGGGAACGTCGCACCCGAACCATTCAAGCCGGCTACTTTTTGATCGCCACCCGCTTGACCGCTGGATTGACCACCGCAGCCGATCAATGAAGCAGACAGCAAAACCGCAGCCACACCAGACAATAAATACTTTACTCGCATCGTTTTCTCCTAAAAAAACGCTATTGAATCAATGATTTGATACTTTAAAAGCCGCCGTCCGTGACATCTGACACATCCATCAGCTCGCCAATTCATGCAACTGCCGACACTATATTTCCTCAATATGACAATTTCGTGACAATGACATAACAATGTCATTCATGTTAAGACTGTGGTTTTTAGGCATAATGACGGCTGTATGTTTAAGGATAAAAATATGAAAATCGCCACTTGGAATGTCAATTCACTCAAAGTCCGCCTGCCGCAAGTGCTGGACTATATGAATACCACCGATACCGACGTGCTGTGTCTGCAAGAAACCAAAATGACCGATGAGGTTTTTCCGGAGCAAGCCTTTACCGATGCGGGTTTGCACGTCAGCTTCGTCGGGCAAAAAACGTACAACGGCGTCGCCATCGTCAGCCGCACGGCACAGACCGAGGTGCAAAAGAACCTACCGAATTTCGAAGATGAGCAAAAGCGCGTCATCTGCGCCACCATCAATGACGTACGCATCGTCAATGCCTATATCGTCAACGGTCAGTCACTGGACAGTGATAAATTCGTGTACAAACTCAATTGGTTGGCCGCGTTGATCGAATTTCTCGCGGCAGAATTAAAAAAATACCCGAAACTGGCTCTGCTGGGCGATTTCAACATCGCACCCGCCGACATCGACGTACACAACCCGGACAAATGGCTCGGCTGTAATTTGGTTTCACCGCAGGAGCGCGAAGCCTTTCAAAAACTCTTGGATTTAGGGCTGACCGACGCCTTCCGACTGTTTGAGCAGCCCGAAAAATCCTTCTCGTGGTGGGACTACCGCCAGATGGCTTTTCGGCGAAACGCCGGCCTACGCATTGACCACATTCTCCTGAGTCAACCGCTCGCGCAATCATGCGTTGAATGTGTCATTGACAAAGAACCCCGTCGCCATGAACAACCCTCCGACCACACACCGGTTTGGGCAAAATTGGACATCGCCACATGAATATCGCCATCCCCAATATTCCCACTCGTCGCACAACACAGAATACCAGCAGTCAAACGTCCGCCCGTTTGAGTGGGTTAAGCCGCGGACTGCTGTCACTGGCTTTGGTGTCGCTCATCAGCGCCTGCTCCACCACCGCGCCCTCGCGCCAAGGTAAATACAAAGGCAAAACCCCGCAAAATGTCAGCGTCGCCGCCGGACCCAATCGCGACGTCGCCGTATACGCCATGCAGTTTCTCGGTACACCCTACCGCTACGGCGGCAGTTCGCCTTCTGAAGGCTTTGACTGCTCCGGCTTGGTTCAATACGCCAGCAAAAAATCCCTCAACCTGAATTTACCACGCCGCACCTCTGAACAAGCCAGCTACGGCACGCCGATTTCCTTTGGTAATCTCAAAGCAGGCGACTTACTGTTTTTCAATATTTCCGGCCAAGCCAACTCACACGTCGGTATCTATCTCGGGCAGACCTACTTCGTCCATGCACCGAGCAGTGGCGGCGCGGTACGGGTCGAAGACTATACCTTGGACTACTGGCAAAAGCGCTTTAGCGGCGCCCGCCGAATTCGCTAAACACATCGAACCGATACACCACACTCAGCCCATTGGAGCACCACATGAACACACGCCTCACACAGATTTTCAGCATCGGCCTCATCAGCCTGACGCTCGTAGCCTGCGCAGCAACGGACAGTAATTCCAAATCCCCTGCTGCGGATGCGCGCGCCAGCCTCGGCAAAATTACGCAAAAGCAAACCATTCAACAATATTCCCAACGACGCAGCAGCCCAGTCGATGTCAGCGTCGGTGTGGGCGGTGGCGGCCATGTCGGCTGGGGCGTGAACGTCGGCTTGGGACAAATTTTCAATCTCGGTCAAATCAGCTCGCCCGAAGTCATGTACCGCTATACAGTGCAAACCAACCCGAACGAAACCTTCATCGTGCAAACCGGTGATGAATTCAATGTCAATGACTGCGTAACCCTGTGGCAACGTACCAACGACGCCACCTACCCACGCATCCGTATCAACAGCAGTTGCACCCTGCCACGCTAACACATAGGCACTCATGAACGATTTAGAGAAAAAACTGAACGACATTCAGCAACGCTACGAACAACTACACAGCGATATTCAAGCGTTGCAAGAACTCAACCAACGCCTGCCCGACATCCGTCAGCGTATGAGCGAACTGCTGAGTTATTATCAAAACGACTGGATGCTGGATGTCGAAAAGATTGAGCAACAGCCCGATCTGGCACGACGCATAGATGAAACCGTCACCGAAGGCCACTACTCGGTGCTGGGGCAAGACACCATTTGGAATTTGTTGGACGATACACAACGGGAGAGCAAAGAAATGATCAAACATTTGGTTGATTTGCTGCAATAAGAAACACAACGCTCAAAATAAAAGGCGGCTCACATTCGAGACCGCCTTATTTTTACCTTATACCTCATCAATCGCACGAGCCATTAGACAGCTCCGCAGCCAAACGCCGAATCGCACCCGCATTGTTCCAAGAAAAACACAAATCCGCCGCCTGATCAAACGGCAACCACTGAAACGCCACATGCTCACGCGGCGCGAGGCGAATTGCGACACTCGTATCCGGCACGCACAGCGCAAACTGATGCTCCACATTCTCTGTCACGCCGGGTGCGTAACGATAACGCCATTGCTCGAAAATCTCATACGTGACCTCATGCTGCAAATCACGCAATTCAAACGCATCCGCATTCAGCCCCGTTTCCTCAAACAATTCGCGCTTGGCCGCCAACAGCGGCGGCTCATCCACAGCATCCAAACTGCCCGTCACCGACTGCCAAAAATCCTGATCAAACTCAGCTTTAGGCGCACGCTTGAGCATTAAAAACTGCAAATCCGGCGTATGAATCAATACCAAAACCGACCGCGGAATCTTAAAAACCGTCATCAAAAATCATCCAAAAAGCAGAGAACGCACCACGCGCTTCGTTTAAAATAGCACGGTTTCAATATCATTCAAATAAAGGCTGTACCATGCACATCGACATTAAAATCATCAATCCGCTGATCAAAGACCAACTGCCGCATTATGCCACAGCAGGCAGCGCCGGCCTTGATCTTCGCGCCTGCATCAGCGAAAAAATCACCCTCGAACCCGGTCAAACCGTGCTCATCCCCACCGGTCTGGCCATTCATCTGGCCGACGCCAACTACGCCGCCATGATTCTGCCACGCAGTGGCTTGGGACACAAACACGGCGTGGTACTGGGCAACCTCGTCGGCCTGATTGATTCCGACTATCAAGGCGAGCTCATGGTCTCCACTTGGAATCGCGGTAATACGACATTCACCATCGAGCCATTCGAGCGCATCGCACAAATGGTCATTGTCCCTGTCGTGCAAGCGAAATTCAATCTGGTTGAGGACTTCGACGCATCCGATCGCGGCACAGGCGGATTTGGCAGTACCGGTACGAAGTAATTTCAAAACAAATGACGGCATCACTTAAAACTTCTTAAATTTCATTCAAAGTATTCGAATAAGCGTACTAAAAAACGCCTGATGGATTTCATCAGGCGTTTTTTCTTTCAAACTTCAATGCTTCAGAGCTTTTTAATTAACTCAAGCTCATACGTCTTCAAAGAATGCTTTATTTCCGTTGGCCAGTGACATTAATTTCCACTCGGCGATCCGCTTGCAAGCAAGCCGATAAAGCCGGCGTATATGTATTACCCACGCAGCCTTGAGATAACGGATTGGACTCACCCGCTCCGACCGCAGTCATTTTTGAGGCGTCCAAACCTTCATTCACCAGCAAACTGCGAATGGCGTTAGCTCGCGCTTGAGACAGCGCCAAATTGTGCGCATCAGAACCCAAACGATCTGTGTAACCAACAACCGCAATTTTATCTACCGACTGATAATCATTCTGGATTTTCGTCGCCAAGTTACGTACTGCTTCACGCCCTTCACTCCGAATATCAGCCACGCTCGAACGGTTATGCGGGAACAAGATTTCATTGTTCAATGTATAACGACCCGCATTTGATGATGCGCCGCCAACCAACGCTGCACAGGACTCAGGCTTCCAATAGAAACTTTGACCTTTGTACTCAGTATCGAAGATGATTTTGTACTGGCACAGGGTTGGTTTGGTATCTTTCGGACCTTGCAATTGGAAAATATAATCCCATTCACGCACACCCCACATTCCTTCGGCAAACTGAGGTACTCCGAACATTCCATACAACTGCTCTTTCGTCACACCAGGAGCCACTTTGCGCAGATCGGCCAAATCAGGGAAGGTACCTTCCGGACCGCCATCGTTACGCCACGCCTTATCCAAGTCAGGGAAAATAATTTGCTCGGCTTGCTTGCCATCATCACTGAGCCCCCAACTCACATAAGAGGAGCAACCTTGTAACAAACCCACAGATACCGCCAAAGTTCCCAACAACACATTGATTTTTTTCATAAAAATATCCTATTTTATTCAATCAACCGTGGGCATTTCTGCCCACGGAGGCCTGTGACAATGATTACCAATGGAAGCCAACACCCACACCGGCACCCACTTTACCTTGAGTATTCGTGGTTGCACTGGCCTTGATGACCCACTTACCGTTATCAGACATCTTCGACAGACCAACTGCAATCGCCGATTGTCCGTCATAAGTACCCAAACCAACTGTGGTCATGGCCATACCCGGAATTGTAGATTGCGGCAAGTTTGCTGTGGCAATGGCTGAAGCAGAACCTGCTTTCGACTCGTTACCCACTTCGCTGAGCTTGTTACCCAAATTGGTAATATTTTGGTTCACAGTATTCAAGGCAGCATTCACTTGACCAACATTCACAGCATCGGTATCAGCAGTACCTGCGGCAACGTTGGTAATTTTGTTACCGCCCATATCCACTTTAGTACCCTCTTTAACGGTCAGATGATCCCCGACGGTCAAACCGCCATTGGCTTTCACCTCACCGGTAAAGGTCGGTGCATCAACCATTTGAACCTCGACTTTGCCATCTTTGACTACGGTCTTAATGTTAGATCCCGAAGCCGCTGCTGCGCTGTCTGCACCACCGACAATCGAAACAGTCTTGTTCAGATTATTGATCACACTGTTGCCATCCTGAGCTGTAACACCGAACGTCGCATTTTTGACTGTTTCAGTGAGTGTATTCTTCACCTCATACAGTTGAGAACCATTCACCGCGTCTTTGCTATCAGCTGTTACTGCGCCATTGGCCACATTGGTAATCTTCGTGCCTGCCGCATCAATGCCCGCTTTGGTGACACTCGGACCGCCAGCAATAGTCAAACCATTGGTATCCACTTTCGTATCACCTACGGTCAAACTATCCGCTTTCAAGTCCTTAGCCAAATCAAAGCTCACATTATTACCTGTCTTAGTGATCTTAATGTTGCCATCGGTATTGTTCAGATCAACCGTTGCACCCGGAGCGACATTACTACTGTTCGCACCATTGGCTGTCAAGTTCCAGCCCTTATTGGCCGTGGTATTAATCGACTTGATCGCATCATCAATGTTGTTTTCACCCGTACCACCCACATTGCTCATAGTGAGTGATCCATCAGGATTCACGGTTGAATTACCTCCCAAGATATTCTTAATAGAACTTGAGACACCATACAACTGGCTGCCATTGATCGCATCAGAGCTATCAGCACTCACAGTGCCTTTGGCCAAACCGCTAATCTTATTGGTGCCTGCATCCATCGTGATACCACCAACCGTTACCTTAGTAAAGGTCACGTCATCTTTGGTTTTGACTTCATAGTTCTTGCTACCATCAGCATTGGCCGTTTCCACCACCTCAATATTAGTACCAGCAGTCGTGGTATTGTGCTTATTAGCAGCCGTGTTTAATGCGCTCAAAGCATCTTGAACAGTGTTGTAATTAGATGTGCCCACGGTCAGACCTGCGGTCACTTTACCAGTTACCGGATCAAACGCCGAAGTGCCACCCAAAGAGCTGGCGGTGCTGCTGCCCACAGTATACAACTGACTACCATTGACTGCGTCTTTACTGTCCGAAGCCAAAGTACCCGCCGTCAAACCTGTGATTTTTCCAGTTCCACCATCCATCGTAATCGGATTCGCGCCGCTGGCCACGAAGGTCGGTGCAGTCACCGTACCGGCGAAGGTCGGTGCATCGGCAAAGTCGAGCGTGATGTTGCCGTTGGCGTCTTTGGTACCCACAGTCAGGTTAGGATCGCTGCTGGTGATGTTTTGCAAAGCCGTGTCGGCTTTGGCCAAGCTGTCTTTGCTCGCTTGTGACAGGTCAACCGCGTAGTCGGTGACGTTGTTCGCGTCTTTGGTGCCCGCGGTCACGGTCACGGCAGTTGAACCCGCTGAAGCCGTGGTGCCGTTGGCGTTGACGGTGTAGATGTCTTGGCCGTTGGCGCCAGTGGTTTTAGCCACGCTGGTGACGTTGGTGCCGGCTACGACTTCGGTCTTGGCCGCCGCCGCTGCGTTTTGTACGTCACCAATGTTGGCTGCGTTGGTCAGGGTAGTGCCACCGCTGCTCACATTGGTGATCTGGGTATTGCCCGCGTTAATGCCGCTGCTGTTGATGGTTACAGGACCTGCTTTAACGCTATCGAAGGTGACATCTTTGGCTGTGGCAATCTTAATACCACCACTACCATCGTCGCTCAACACCATGTTGTCGCCCGTCACAAAGTTTGCTGTGTTGTCTGTTTTGTTCAGGGTTTTAACCGCTGTGCCGTCAATTTGGGTCACTACTTCTTGCAACGCGGTGTCGGCTTTGGCCAAGCTGTCTTTGCTCGCTTGTGACAAATCAACCGCGTAGTCGGTGACGTTGTTGCCGTCTTTGGCGCCCGCGGTCACAGTCACGGCAGTTGAACCTGCTGAAGCCGTGGTGCCGTTGGCGTTGACGGTGTAGATGTCTTGGCCGTTGGCGCCAGTGGTTTTAGCCACGCTGGTGACGTTGGTGCCGGCTTTCACTTCGGTCTTGGCCGATGCCGTGGCCGATGCCAATTGGTCTTCCGTCGCCGCTTGGCCGCTGACCGGTGTGCCACTCCAGGTGGTGTTGGTCAGGCCGCCAATGGTGCCCGTGGCGCCATTGATGGTGACCGGATTCGCGCCGCTGGCCACGAAGGTCGGGGCGGTCACTTTACCGGCGAAGGTCGGTGCATCAGCAAAGTCGAGCGTGATGTTGCCGTCGGCGTCTTTGGCGCCCACGGTCAGGTTGGGGTCGATGCTGGTGATGTTTTGCAACGCCGTGTCGGCTTTGGCCAGGCTGTCTTTGCTCGCTTGTGACAGATCAACCGCGTAGTCGGTGACGTTGGTGTTGGCATCTGTGGTGCCGGCCACGGTCACGGCCGTTGAGCCCGCTGAAGCCTTGGTGCCGTTGGCGTTGACGGTGTAGATGTCTTGGCCGTTGGCGCCAGCGGCCTTGGTCACGCTGGCAATGTTGGTGCCGGCTTTCACTTCGGTCTTGGCCGATGCCGTGGCCGATGCCAATTGGTCTTCCGTCGCCGCTTGGCCGCTGACCGGTGTGCCACTCCAGGTGGTGTTGGTCAGGCCGCCAATGGTGCCCGTGGCGCCATTGATGGTGACCGGGTTCGCGCCGCTGGCCACGAAGGTCGGGGCGGTCACTTTACCGGCGAAGGTCGGTGCATCAGCAAAGTCGAGCGTGATGTTGCCGTCGGCGTCTTTGGCGCCCACGGTCAGGTTGGGGTCGATGCTGGTGATGTTTTGCAACGCCGTGTCGGCTTTGGCCAGGCTGTCTTTGCTCGCTTGTGACAGATCAACCGCGTAGTCGGTGACGTTGGTGTTGGCATCTGTGGTGCCGGCCACGGTCACGGCCGTTGAGCCCGCTGAAGCCTTGGTGCCGTTGGCGTTGACGGTGTAGATGTCTTGGCCGTTGGCGCCAGCGGCCTTGGTCACGCTGGCAATGTTGGTGCCGGCTTTCACTTCGGTCTTGGCCGATGCCGTGGCCGATGCCAATTGGTCTTCCGTCGCCGCTTGGCCGCTGACCGGTGTGCCACTCCAGGTGGTGTTGGTCAGGCCGCCAATGGTGCCCGTGGCGCCATTGATGGTGACCGGATTCGCGCCGCTGGCCACGAAGGTCGGGGCGGTCACTTTACCGGCGAAGGTCGGTGCATCAGCAAAGTCGAGCGTGATGTTGCCGTCGGCGTCTTTGGCGCCCACGGTCAGGTTGGGGTCGATGCTGGTGATGTTTTGCAACGCCGTGTCGGCTTTGGCCAGGCTGTCTTTGCTCGCTTGTGACAGATCAACCGCGTAGTCGGTGACGTTGGTGTTGGCATCTGTGGTGCCGGCCACGGTCACGGCCGTTGAGCCCGCTGAAGCCTTGGTGCCGTTGGCGTTGACGGTGTAGATGTCTTGGCCGTTGGCGCCAGCGGCCTTGGTCACGCTGGCAATGTTGGTGCCGGCTTTCACTTCGGTCTTGGCCGATGCCGTGGCCGATGCCAATTGGTCTTCCGTCGCCGCTTGGCCGCTGACCGGTGTGCCACTCCAGGTGGTGTTGGTCAGGCCGCCAATGGTGCCCGTGGCGCCATTGATGGTGACCGGGTTCGCGCCGCTGGCCACGAAGGTCGGGGCGGTCACTTTACCGGCGAAGGTCGGTGCATCAGCAAAGTCGAGCGTGATGTTGCCGTCGGCGTCTTTGGCGCCCACGGTCAGGTTGGGGTCGATGCTGGTGATGTTTTGCAACGCCGTGTCGGCTTTGGCCAGGCTGTCTTTGCTCGCTTGTGACAGATCAACCACGTAGTCGGTGACGTTGGTGTTGGCATCTGTGGTGCCGGCCACGGTCACGGCCGTTGAGCCCGCTGAAGCCTTGGTGCCGTTGGCGTTGACGGTGTAGATGTCTTGGCCGTTGGCGCCAGCGGCCTTGGTCACGCTGGCAATGTTGGTGCCGGCTTTCACTTCGGTCTTGGCCGATGCCGTGGCCGATGCCAATTGGTCTTCCGTCGCCGCTTGGCCGCTGACCGGTGTGCCACTCCAGGTGGTGTTGGTCAGGCCGCCAATGGTGCCCGTGGCGCCATTGATGGTGACCGGATTCGCGCCGCTGGCCACGAAGGTCGGGGCGGTCACTTTACCGGCGAAGGTCGGTGCATCAGCAAAGTCGAGCGTGATGTTGCCGTCGGCGTCTTTGGCGCCCACGGTCAGGTTGGGGTCGATGCTGGTGATGTTTTGCAACGCCGTGTCGGCTTTGGCCAGGCTGTCTTTGCTCGCTTGTGACAGATCAACCGCGTAGTCGGTGACGTTGGTGTTGGCATCTGTGGTGCCGGCCACGGTCACGGCCGTTGAGCCCGCTGAAGCCTTGGTGCCGTTGGCGTTGACGGTGTAGATGTCTTGGCCGTTGGCGCCAGCGGCCTTGGTCACGCTGGCAATGTTGGTGCCGGCTTTCACTTCGGTCTTGGCCGATGCCGTGGCCGATGCCAATTGGTCTTCCGTCGCCGCTTGGCCGCTGACCGGTGTGCCACTCCAGGTGGTGTTGGTCAGGCCGCCAATGGTGCCCGTGGCGCCATTGATGGTGACCGGGTTCGCGCCGCTGGCCACGAAGGTCGGGGCGGTCACTTTACCGGCGAAGGTCGGTGCATCAGCAAAGTCGAGCGTGATGTTGCCGTCGGCGTCTTTGGCGCCCACGGTCAGGTTGGGGTCGATGCTGGTGATGTTTTGCAACGCCGTGTCGGCTTTGGCCAGGCTGTCTTTGCTCGCTTGTGACAGATCAACCGCGTAGTCGGTGACGTTGGTGTTGGCATCTGTGGTGCCGGCCACGGTCACGGCCGTTGAGCCCGCTGAAGCCTTGGTGCCGTTGGCGTTGACGGTGTAGATGTCTTGGCCGTTGGCGCCAGTGGTTTTAGCCACGCTGGTGACGTTGGTGCCGGCTGCGACTTCGGTCTTGGCCGCCGCCGCTGCGTTTTGTACGTCACCAATGTTGGCTGCGTTGGTCAGGGTAGTGCCACCGCTGCTCACATTGGTGATCTGGGTATTGCCCGCGTTAATGCCGCTGCTGTTGATGGTTACAGGACCTGCTTTAACGCTATCGAAGGTGACATCTTTGGCTGTGGCAATCTTAATACCACCACTACCATCGTCGCTCAACACCATGTTGTCGCCCGTCACAAAGTTTGCTGTGTTGTCTGTTTTGTTCAGGGTTTTAACCGCTGTGCCGTCAATTTGGGTCACTACTTCTTGCAACGCGGTGTCGGCTTTGGCCAAGCTGTCTTTGCTCGCTTGTGACAAATCAACCGCGTAGTCGGTGACATTGTTGCCGTCTTTGGCGCCCGCGGTCACAGTCACGGCAGTTGAACCTGCTGAAGCCGTGGTGCCGTTGGCGTTGACGGTGTAGATGTCTTGGCCGTTGGCGCCAGTGGTTTTAGCCACGCTGGTGACGTTGGTGCCGGCTACGACTTCGGGTTTGATGGAGGCTTTTTTCAACTGTGCCACGTTAACTGCGTCAGTATCGTTGGTACCTGCTGCAACACTGGTAATCTGACGCGTTAGAGTCGTGCCGTTACCCACCGATACGGCTGCTGTAGTTGCTTTCCAAGTCGAATCCGTAGATGTAGAAGTGGTTGCAGTTAATGGATCATAGCCTACAGCACCTGCATTAACAGTAGTTACACTATTGGTACCTAAAGCAACGGAATTCGCTATGGTTGCCTGAGCGCCAACACCCACAGCCGTTGCGAAATTGGCTGTAGCCTTGGAGGCTTGACCCAAAGCGATACCACTAATCGCCGTAGATTGCGCACTATAGCCGAGCGCAACACCGTTGGCTTGGGAGGCTAATGCTCTACTGCCTAAGGCGACGCTGGAGCCGCCACTGGCATTGGCAAAATTACCCATGGATGTTGAGCCATCTGCTGTTGCCTGAGCACCATTACCTACAGCAACTGTACCGGCTCGGTTTGCTACGGTATTAACACCCAATGCCGTAGCACTGATTCCGCTTGCATTGGCGAAAGTACCAACTGCTAACGCGTCCTCTTGAGAAGCTGCGGATTTGAAGCCAATTGCCGTCGAGGTAATAGCAGATGCGTTGGCTAACTGACCAACAGCGATGGTGGCATCATTGGTGGCGTTGGCCGCAGTACCAAGTGCAATTGCGTTGTTTGCCGTTGCAAATGAATTGCTACCTACCACGGTAGATTGATTGCCCGTTGCTTGGTTATTTCGGCCAATGGCAACCGCATAATTATTGGTCGCTGTACCTGCAATAGTGCCATTTGAACCGATGGCAACACTGCCCTGACCCGCTGCAGTAACCGCTGAACCCATGGCAACTGATTCGGTTTGTACGGCATTGGCATTGTAGCCAACAGCGGTGGCTTGGTTGCCAGCGGCTACCGTATTGACACCTGCAGCCAAAGCATTGGTGCCGGTTGCACCGTCGTTATTATAGTTACCCGCAGTAGTATCAGTCGATTTAACGCTGTAGAAATGCGTTAACTTGCCCGCTAAAGTATTAGCTACTGCGTACAACTGACTACCATTAATTGCATCCAAGCTGGTGGCAGTTACCTGACCATTGGCTACATTTTGAATTTGACGCGGTGCAGTGGCTGTGCCGACACTAACCACGTCACCATCTGCTGGCGCTGCACCAGCCGTTGCGTAGGTGAAGGTTGTACCTGCAATCGTTGAGCTGGCGGTATCAACCGCTTTGGATACCGTTGATGCATTACCCAGTACAACCGCACCATCCAAACCGGTTCCGACGGTAACGCTATTGCCCATCACCATCACATTGGATGAGTTGACGGTATTACTGTTACCCACTACGCGAATGCCTGTTGTAGAGGCCGTTGGCAAGGCATTGTTGTTGCCAAATGCACCCGATTCCGTCGCCGCTACCGGGGCGGCGGCAGTACCATTATTGTTGCCAATCGTATAGGTACCTGCACCGCTCACATAGGATGGATCGCCAATCGCACCTGCATTGGCTCCGCTGACGACATTGCCCGTACCAATTGAAATAGATTTGGCGGCAGTAGCCTGCGCACCATTGCCAATAGCAATAGCATTATCAATAGTACCTGCTTGATCTTTGACGCCAGCAACCGCTGATGTACCTATCGCAACAGAATCATTACCATAGCCACGTGAAGCGTCACCAATGCTCACTGAGCGCTCAATTTTTGCCGTTCCACCAGCTGTAGTCAGCTCAGAACCTGCCCAACGTCCCAAAGCCACGTTATTATCACCAGTGAAGGATTGACCTGCCGCCATGCCTAAAGCGGTGTTACGATCGCCAGTGATCCTCCATCCGGTCCATAGCCCCATACCGACGTTAGCGCTGCCGGTAACACTCTGACCCGCTAGTTGTCCAATGGCTACATTGACATCACCGACAGAACCTCGACCAGAGCCACTACCAATGTAAGTGAAATGCCCTTGCCCAAATTGATAGTCCGCAAACGGAGTAGCAGCAGCGTTAACATTTAACCCAGCACCATAACCGATGGAGATACTTTCGGTTACAGTTGAACCCAAGTTATTACCTGCCGCAGAACCAATTGCCACATTGGTAGAACCACCTACGTTTTTACCTGCGTTGGTGCCTAAGGCCAAATTATTGTATCCTGTCGATCCAACACCTGCCGATTCGCCAATAGCTGTAGTTTGCGAGCCTAATGCCTGTGCATTCCAACCAATAGCGATCGCGCTAGTTGGGGAACTGCTTGCATTGGCCGTATTCTGAGCAAGCGCATTCCAGCCAATGGCGATCGATTGCCCCATCGTTGAGGTGGCATTTGAGCCAATGGCGATACCGCGAATGCCGGCAACGCCAGTATTGTCATTCACCGCACCTGTCGCAGTCACTTTGGCATTGGTACCAATAGCCACGGAATCACTCGCCAATGCTTGTGCACCATAACCCATTGCTGTCGCATTGGTTGCTACACCTGAAATACCCGCCACCGCATTAACACCTGCCGCTAAAGAGTTCGTAGATTTTGCGCCGTCGTTGTTGTAGTTGCCCGCTGTGGTATCGGTTGAGTTCACACTATAAAAGTGCGTTAATTTGCCTGCTAAAGTATTAGCTACAGCATACAACTGACTGCCATTGATCGCATCCAAGCTGGTTGCAGTCACCTGGCCATTGGCCACATTTTGAATTTGGCGCGGTGCGGTGGCTGTGCCGACACTAACCACGTCACCATCTGCTGGCGCTGCACCAGCCGTTGCATACGTGAAGGTAATGCCACCAATAGTTGAACTAGCGGTATCAACCGCTTTGGATACCGTTGATGCATTACCCAGTACAACAGCACCATCCAAGCCAGCTCCCACTGTGACACTATTGCCCATCACCATCACATTGGATGAGTTAACTGTATTGCTGTTACCCACCACGCGAATGCCAGTAGTGGATGCAGTCGGTAAGGCATTGTTATTACCAAACGCTCCTGATTCCGTCGCTGCAACCGATGCGGCGGCTGTGCCATTATTGTTACCAATCGTATACGTACCTGCGCCGCTCACATAGGATGGATCGCCAATCGCACCCGCATTGGCTCCGCTGACGACATTACCTGTACCAATGCTGATCGCTTGCGCAGCAGTGGCTTGCGCGCCCTTACCAATAGCAATGCCACTGGTGTTGTTGGCAATGCTGCCATTACCAACGGCAATGGCACTGCTGCTTGTGGCTTGAGCGGCTTGCCCTAAAGCGACGGTGCCATCCGCGGATGCGTTGGTATTCGCACCGACCGCAACGGATTGGTCACCGATGGCATTCGAGCTACCACCAATCGCAACAGATTGCCCCGTATTTGCTGTAGCTCCGCTCCCACAGACAATGTTGCCTGTATTATCGGCTGCTGAAGTGGTACATGTCAGCGTAGCTGCCTCCACTCCGCCAGAGACCACACCTAAAAAAGTACCTACGGCGAGCAATGCACTTGCCGCCAATTTGCTACCACTGCGTTTACCGCATGCGGCAGTATTTTCGCTGGTAGCCACCCAAGTTTGTGTATGGTGGTTAAAGCAACTTTTATACGTTGGGTCTTAGGAAGCAGAATGCTACAAAGGTTGATCACGAAGTAACTTAAGAATGACTTTATATAAATCAGTCTTACGGTGATTAAACCTAAATTCAGTTTCCTTCAAGTGTAGTAAAAAAGTGTTTTTCGGAACGCCGTTAAACTGCATCAAACGACGTTTGGCATAACTCCAGAATGATTCTATCCCATTTACATGATTAGAACCATTCACAAACTCATCTGCACCGTGATTGACCCGAAAGTGTTTATCAAAGCCGATGTCCACCAAGCCATCATAACCACGCCAGCCATCGGTGTGAATGATACTATTAATATCTGCTTTTCCGCGGATAATGGCTTGCAGACTGGCTTTTGAAGCATTCGGCACAATCTCAGTGTAGATGTTTCCATCGCGTTTGAGTAAGCCAAACACGATGGTTTTACCTGAAGCTCCTCGTCCGCGTTTACCACGTACTCGATGCGGACCAAAGTAAGATTCGTCGGCTTCTAATTCGCCTTTAAGCGGTGAGGCTTGCTGGCAAACAATCGCCAAGCGACGACGAATCTTGAGGTATATGCTGTTGATTGAACGGACGGATATACCGCTTAATGCGGCACATTCGGTTGCTGTTAAATCTAGAGCAAAATACCTTAAAATCTGACGAAACTTTGCTTCGCTAATTTTTGAATGGTTGAAGTACTTGTTTTTCATTTGGTCTCAAGAGCTTAGCGCTTATTTTAATGCGTTTGCTTCCTAAGACCCTACCTTAAAATCTGACGAAACTTTGCTTCGCTAATTTTTGAATGGTTGAAGTACTTGTTTTTCATTTGGTCTCAAGAGCTTAGCGCTTATTTTAATGCGTTTGCTTCCTAAGACCCTAATATAAATAATAGAGGTTTTTGCAAAAAAGAAACAGGGAATATTCATTTATATTTAAATATATACTTTTAATTTTTAAATTTCTTTTATTTATTTGTGTATGTACTAATTTATTATTTAACTCTTCAGCGGCACTTTCACCGCAAAACTGGCAATGGCCGCGACCAATGCCAATGCAGCGTCCGCCCACCACATCCAGTCAAAACTGTGGGTATATTGAACGGCGAGGCCGCCAAGATAGGCGCCCAAAAACGCACCCACTTGATGTGAGAGCATGGTCAGACCAAACAGCGTGCTGATATTGCGCAAACCAAACAGCCCGCCAACCAGTCCGGCGGTGGGTGGGACGGTCGCCAGCCAGGTCGTGCCCAATACAGCGGCGAAAATGTACCACGTCACCTCTGTTTTTGGGGCGAACATATAGCACACCACCGCCAGCACGCGTATCAGATATAGACTACCGAGCACTTTGGACATGGAATATTTTTGGCAGAGCTGCCCTACTGCCAAACTGCCAAATACGTTGGCGATGCCAATCACCGCCAAAGCGGTGCTGGCCACCGTTGACGGCAGACCGCACATTGAAACGGCACCCGGTAAATGCGTGACCAAAAATGCGACATGAAAACCGCAGGTAAAAAACCCAATGTGCAGCAGCCGATAGTTGCGCGAGCTCCACGCATGGCGAAACCCGACTTTTTCATTGGGAACAGCGACACCACAGCAGGCGGATGCCGCCTCTGTCGATTTCGATACCGCAGTAGCGGTGGTTTTCCCTGTGATCCAGTACAGCAAAGGCATACTGGCCAAGGCAACCAAGCCCAAGCTGGCGGTCGCGATTGCCCAAGACCACATGCTGAGGAAAAACTGTACCAAGGGTGCGAAAATGAACTGCCCGAGCGAGCTGCTCGCATTGATTAAGCCGGAGACAAAGCTGGTGCGATGCGCCGGCACCATTTGCACCGCCGCGCCAATGAACAGCGAAATGCTGGTCAATCCCGCGCCAATGGCCGATAAAATGCCGAATACCAAAAAGACGCCGGTCGCATTTTGCATGAACGGCATCATCAGCAAACTGCCAACCAAGAATAGAAACCCGAGCAAAGCGACATGACGCACGCCGTAGCGTTCGGCCAACAATCCGGCGATGGGCTGCGTAAAACCCCACATCACTTGCCCGACCGCCATAGCAAGGCTGACCAAGGCAATTGACAAACCGGTGTTCAATACGATCGGCTGAACGAACAAGCCCAAAGACTGGCGCATCCCCATGGAAACCAACACGATCAGGCAGGCCGCGAGAATGAATGCTCTGTAAGGGCGAGACGCTTGGCTGACGTCAGAAGATGCTGATGGTGCTAATGATGGTGCTACGCCAGAGAGTGCCACGCCAGCAGAATAGTCAGCCGAGGTCTGATTGGCCACGGGCTCATTCTGTGTTTGTTTGGCGGAAGGTGTATGTGAATCAAGGTTCATGGGATAGCAAATTGTTGTTCAAACCAGTCAACAGAATCCTGAGGGTCGGCACAGCGTATAAATCAATGGAGGTATGAATAATGGATAGGAAATGATTATAACCGAACGCGCAAACACAAGGAAACTATTCAAATCCGCGCATAATCGTGCATAGTTTCTCCGCGATCAATCCGGATGAGCCATAAACTGTAGTAGCCACGACTTGACCTGACAGACAGTTATTAGGCTGTCGCTAAAACTGACTCGGTTGTCTGAAATGTCCGATTCAGTTGTTTCTCGATAGCGATATGTTTGCTATCTAAAAAAGTTTGCATGGGTGTTTTACCAAAGCAATGCTTCCCTGAGTGGGTTCGTTGCTCGTTGTAATCCAGCACCCATGCGTCCAAGTCGACTTGTAACTCTTCCAAACTGTTGTATATTTTACGCCGAAATGCGGTGGCGTAGAATTCGTTTTGTATGGTTTTGTGGAAACGTTCACAAATGCCATTGGTTTGCGGATGCTTGACCTTGGTACGCGTGTGCTCAATGTCCTCTAAGTCCAAATATAACTGATACTCATGCGTTTCTCGGTTGCCACAGTATTCACTGCCTCGGTCTGTAAGGATGCGTAACAGCGGTATGTCGTGCGCCTCATAGAACGGTATCACACGGTCATTAAGCAAATCAGCCGAAGTAATGGCGTGTTTTTGTTGATACAGTTTGACAATCGCCAGCTTGCAGTAAGTGTCGATGTAGGTTTGTTGATAAATCCGCCCCACGCCTTTAATCGTGCCGACGTAATAGGTGTCTTGCGAACCCAAATAGCCTGGATGTTCGGTTTCGATTTCACCATGCGCTTGTTTCTCTTCGCGAGCACGTTCGAGTGCAAACAGTTGGTCTTCTGTGAGTATGATGCCGTCTTGTGCGATTTTGGCTGATAATGCTTTGAGTCGCTTCTGGAAGGTTTCTAAGTCATGGCGTAACCAAATGGAACGAACGCCACCACCTGAAACAAATACGCCAACTTTGCGTAATTCATTGCTCACTCGGTGCTGTCCATACGCGGGTTTGTCTATGGCGAAGTTGACCACCGCTTCTTCTATTGACGGGTCGATACGGTTCTTGAGTATCGGTTTACGGCGACTGATTTCTTGTAACGCCGCCTCACCTCCGCGCTCATACAAATCTCTAAACCGATAGTAACTGTCTCGACTAAATCCCATCGTCTTGCAGGCTTTTGAGACACTGCCCAAAGTTTGGGCTAAATTGAGCAAACCTAATTTATTTTTGATAATCTTGTGACTTGATTGAGTGTTCATTTCTGACTCCTTTGTTTCCTATATGATAAACAAAACGTCAGATTAAGTCTTAACTAATACACATAAACATGGAATCAAACCGCTCAAATACAATCGGCCAAACACCCTGTATGAAGTGTTTGGCCGAGCGTGTCGCGCTGAATGACGCAATGTTCGCCACCTACGCCATGCTGCGCTCTATATTTGTGGACGCTTTATGCGCTGTGAATCACACCGCATCCGAGCCGGTTTCACCGGTACGGATACGGATCACTTCGTCAATGGTGCGCACGAAAATTTTACCGTCGCCGATTTTGCCGGTATGTGCGGCTTTGATGATGGCGTCTACGGCCGTGTCCACCAAACCGTCGTCGATCACCAATTCCACTTTGACTTTGGGCAAAAAATCCACCACATATTCGGCGCCGCGGTACAACTCCGTGTGACCTTTTTGGCGACCAAAACCTTTTACTTCGGTCACAGTTAAGCCCGTAACACCAACCTCTGCCAGCGCCTCACGAACTTCGTCCAGCTTAAACGGCTTGATGATTGCTGTAATTTCTTTCATGGTCAGTCCTTTTCTTTTTCCGTGACAAAAAATAATGAATTCAACGACTTGAGTTCACTGTATCCTATTAAATCCCTGTGTGAGCAATCTCGCCAATGAGCCAGCGCGGACAGTAGGGATCACCCCGTGTTTCTTACATTCTAAACCATACGTATGACAAGGATTTTGCCATAATTCATCGACGCACAGTGGCTTGAAATCCGCCTGTATTGCACCATTTTGGTGAAAGTCGCATTATTTTCAAGCGATTTGAATGGCAACTCTGTGTGCGATTGCTCTCACCTTGTCTGCACACTGCCTGTTGAGTCCACAGGCCATAACGACTGCGGCAATCAACCTCTATGACGATATGCCTGTGATTGTAGCATTTGCCCCAAAAAACCGTCAAAAAAACTACCCTCACCCAAATAGCGCCGAGCTTTAATTGTCACATGCTCCGGCTACACGTACAATAACGAATTCTTTCTCATTGCCCTCTTTTTGCTTATATTTTTGCTGATAATTTCACCCATGTCCACCATACCCACTTCCCGTACCGAAAACCTCAACGTCTCCAGCGTTGGCCACATGCCCTCTCCCGCTGAAGTTAAGCAGCGTATTCCTTTGTCCGAATCAGCAGCACGTACCGTGGAGAGCGGCCGCAAAGTTTTACAAAACATTCTGGACGGTAAAGATCATCGTTTGATGGTGGTGGTCGGCCCCTGCTCCATTCACGACCCCGAGGCTGGTCTGGACTACGCGCGCCGTTTGAAAATTCTGGCGGAAGAATTGAGTGACACGCTGTACATCGTAATGCGGGTGTATTTTGAAAAGCCGCGTACTTCCACGGGTTGGAAAGGTTTTATCAACGATCCCAATATGGATGACTCGTTTGATATCGATCAGGGCATGCAAAAGGCGCGTCAATTTTTATTGGATGTTAACGAACTGGGCTTGCCCGCCGCAACCGAGGCGCTCGATCCGATCGCACCACAGTATTATGGCGATTTGATCGCTTGGACCGCGATTGGCGCGCGCACAGCCGAGTCACAAACCCACCGCGAGATGGCGTCCGGCTTATCCACACCGGTTGGCTTTAAAAACGCCACGGATGGTTCACTCGACGCAGCGGTAAACGGTATTTTGTCCGCGTCTGCGCCGCACAGTTTCTTGGGCATCAACGAAAGAGGCGAAACCGCCATCATCCGCACGCGTGGCAATGCCTACGCACACACCGTATTGCGCGGTGGCGGTGGTCGCCCGAACTACGACACCGTATCCGTATCGTTGGCAGAAAAAGCACTGAATAAAGCCCAACTGCCTGCCAATATCATGATCGACTGCTCGCACGCCAATTCGTGGAAAAACCATGATTTTCAGCCGCTGGTTCTCAAAGACGTGGCGCACCAAATCCGCGAAGGCAATACCTCCATCATCGGCGTGATGATCGAGAGCTTTATCGAGGCAGGCAATCAAGTAATTCCGGAAGACCGCAGCCAGATGCTGTACGGCTGTTCGGTAACGGATGCGTGCATCAATTGGCCAACCACCGAACGCATATTGACCGAAATGCGCGAGCTGCTCAAAACGCCGCTGCTCCATCGCCATGAGTCTCGCTCGAAGGCCTAATACAAACGATTGAAAAACATTCTATAATAGCGGCCTTCATCAGAGTTAGGCTCTGTTAAACCTCTATAACACAATCACCCGATAAGGATTGAATCATGACCCACGTAGTACTCGAAGCCTGCATCCAATGCCGTTACACCGACTGTGTGGACGTGTGTCCCGTGGATTGCTTCAAAAAAGGGCCGAATTTTTTAACGATTGACCCGGACGAATGCATTGACTGTGCGGTGTGTATTCCCGAGTGTCCGGTAGAGGCCATTGTGCCGGAAGAAGACGTTCCAGCCAATCAGCAGCACATGATCGCACTGAATGCCGAGCTATCGAAAAAGTGGCCAACGATTTCACGTATGGAAGGCGCATTGCCCGACGCGGATGAGTGGGCCAAACGCACGGATAAATTGCAATATTTGATCAAAGAATAAGCGACCAGTTGATCGACATCAATCAAAAAAGGTTCAGTGCAGTGCACTGAACCTTTTATTTTTGACTAAACTCAGAAATAAATGCCTGTCTGTAACCGAAGCACATCAATTGCATTCATCATTCGCGCTCAGTGCTATAAGCCCCTCGCGCCCTGTCACTACGTCAACTGTCCACCAATCGCTTGCACCTGTTCGAGTAAATGCGTCCACGCCGTATCCAGCGCAGCAGCGGCCTCGCCCTCTGCTTTCACGCCCAACTCAATGCTGTAGCGTTTGATTTCGCCATAATGCCCCAGCGTTGGCAAGCTGTAGGTTTGCACGCCAACGTATTCGCGTTCAATCGCCTCCATCAACGGCGCGATTTGCGACTCTTGCAGGTCATACACCATGCACGAGCGTTGCGCAAAGCCATCCTTGAAAAACCAGTCGCGGTAATAGGTGTCCAAAATCCACATCACCATCGGATGCGCCATCACCGGAAAACCCGGCATGAAATAATGCTGTCGAATGCTAAAACCCGCAATGCCGTTGAACCGATTCGGAATCAACTGCGCCCCAACCACAAAATTGCCCATCTGCCGACGCTGCTGATGCGTCGCACCGTTCAAGTCTGTCTCACCGCGCTTTTGCGCCGCCGCATCAATCAAGGCGACTGCTTCGGGATTGAGTGCCATCGGCAAACCCAAAGCCTCGGCTACCGCTTGGCGCGTGTGATCGTCCGGCGTTGCGCCTATACCGCCGGTGACCAAGACGGGAATCGATTCAGCGAAGCTGCGTTGGAGCCGTTTGACCAAATCCACCCGATCATCGCACACATATTCGACCCACGCCAAACGCAAGCCTCGCTCGGCCAGCAATTGTTTAATCGCCGGGAAATGCGCATCCGCACGCGTACCCTGCACAATCTCATCGCCAATAATCATCAGACCGAATTTCATACAGCCGCTCCTTTATCCGCTTGCTCAATCATCGGCTCCGTTCGCGCCGAGGCATCGGGTAAAGGTTGTGCGTTCGCGGTTTTTGCCCGATCCTCCCGTAAATCCTGCAACGCCTGCAAACAATACAAACTATACGCCAAGCCGCAATAGGTGAATAATGCAGTAAAGGTCAGCACCGATAAAATCGCCGTCAAAGGCAATAAGGCCAAGCCCAGCACCGAACCAACCCATACAAACGTGGGCAACGCCCCCAATAAAGTCACCGCGACACCCAGCAAAAACAAATTCAGATTATGCTGCTTGGCAATGCTTTCGAACTCCTCATGCGTCGCATGATCGGCCAAGGCATCCAGCGTAAACACCTTCTGATTGTAGCGCGCGATAATCCCACCGTGAATCAGCGCACCCGCGCCCGCGAGTACATACGCGGGAACAGAAATAATCCAAAAGAAGGCGAACCAAAAAGTCCATTTCATCGTGTGCCAAACGGATTGCCACGTGGATAATTTGCCCTCACGGTGCAAATTCGGGAAGTACCGGCTGGCCACCAGCCGATTGATATGGCTCATGCCAAACACGCTGATCAGCACCATCGCCCAAATCACGGTCAGCACCACAAAGAACACGGCCGTGAGCATGAAAGCAAAAAAACCCATCACGCCATTGAGCGCCATTTCCCACCAATTGTTACCGACCCATTGACCATCAATCCAGCTTTGCACCCGCATCATGGCGGCACGAATATCATCGCCCCAAACCAAACCCACAACCAGCATAACCAGCAACCAAAACAGCGCAGAGACCAATGCCGGTTTCCAAATCAATAACCAAACGCGCGGCGAAAGCATTAAAGTCAACGCACGCGTTAGCGCCTGTATTACACGAGCCATACAGCCCTCCTTTTTATATCAGCTCACCCGTCACCTCAGTTCCAGTTTTCAAGGTGACCATTAACAATATCAATAGATTATCACACAAAGCCCTCTGAGAGGGATGAGCGGACAATGCGCAGGCGGACATAAAAAAACCGTGCGAAATCGGCATTTCGCACGGTTGCCAATTCTCCATTCGCAGAGCATGACTGGAGAACTTGGAGATCAAAATTTATATCAATAGACTCAATCGGTTTGCGTTTTCATCGGCGTGCTGCCAACAACACCGGCGACAAACAATTTGTCCTGAACCGTATCGGTTTTGATGGTGCGTGCGCACGCACGGCCATCTTCTTTAAACGCATGAATACGACGTGGTTTCAGATACAGCGCGATTTCATCACCCATTTTATAGTGGCTGTCGCCCGATTGACGCACGGTCACGGTTTCCGCATCTTCGGTTACGCGCACGTACAGGTAGGACGCTTCACCCAGTTTTTCCAAATATTCCACTTTGCCGTGAATCACGTTTTCAGTCTCATCGGTCGCGATGATGACGTGTTCCGGACGGATACCCAACTCAAGCGGTGCGCCTTTTGGCAAGCCAACCGCATTCACGCGCACTTGGAAGGATTTACCGGCCACATCAACAGTCGCTTCGTTCGGCTCTGCGTGAATCAACTTGGCCGGAATGAAATTCATTTTGGGTGAGCCGATGAAACCGGCCACAAATTTATTCACAGGGAAATGGTACAACTCCAATGGCGCGCCAAACTGTGCCACTGAGCCGTCTTTGCGCACCGCATCGCCCGCGTTGAGCAATACGATTTTATCGGCCAAGGTCATCGCCTCAACCTGATCGTGCGTCACATAAATCATGCTGGCGTTCAAGCTTTCGTGCAGACGTGCGATTTCGATACGGGTTTGCACACGCAGCGCCGCATCCAAGTTCGACAACGGCTCGTCAAACAAAAATACGTCGGGATTGCGCACAATCGCACGACCAATTGCCACACGCTGACGTTGACCACCCGAGAGTTCTTTCGGCAAACGATCCAACAGCTTGTCCAACTGCAAGATCCGCGCGGCTTCGTTCACTTTTTGCTCAATGGTACTCTTATCCGTCTTGGCAATTTTCAAACCAAAAGCCATATTTTCGCGCACCGTCATGTGCGGATACAAGGCATAGCTTTGGAACACCATGGATACGCCACGCTCGGACGGCGCTTTTTCGTTCATACGTTTGCCGCCGATGTACAAATCACCGCTGGTAATGTCTTCCAAACCGGCGATCATGCGCAACAAGGTGGATTTACCACAGCCGGACGGGCCGACAAACACGCAAAATTCGCCCTGACCGATTTGCAGATTAACATCCTGAATCGTGTTCGGGTTATTGCCATATTTTTTATTCACGTTTTTTAAGAGAATTTCTGCCATTTTGATCTCCTTTTATTGTTTCGCCTCGGCGACATCCACCCATGCGAACAGGGTTTGCCACGGCGACAGTTGTAAATCCTGAGTGGATACGGTTTTCAGCGCGTCGCTTTGCTCCGCCTGAGTACTTGGTGTGACTTGCTGCGGCACCTGTGCCATTGATTGAATGACACAATGCTGCGGTAAAACATATTGACATGCTTGATCGGATAAATTGAACGCACATAGCAAACGCTGCGTTCCGTCGCTGCGGATAAAGGCAAACACTCGCTCATCCGGCGGCAAAAACTCAATCGCTCCCGACCACAAAATAGGCATGACGCGACGAATCTCGAACCAACGACGGTAAAAATTGAGCAAGCTATTCGGGTCTTGATCCTGTTCACTTACTGCACGACTCATATGCTCCGGTGCAATGGGCAGCCACGGTTTGCCTTGCGAAAATCCGGCGTTCGGACTGCGTGCATCCCAAACCATCGGTGTGCGACAGCCATCGCGCCCGCCTTCTTCCGGCCACATACTGATGCCGTACGGGTCTTGCAACTGCTCAAACGTTAATTTGGCCTCGGTCAAACCCAACTCTTCACCTTGATAAAAGCATGGGCTGCCGCGCAAAGTCATCAACAGCGACGCATACAAGCGCAAAGCACGCGGATCGTCGCTCCAACGGCTGGCCACACGCTTCACGTCGTGGTTGGCAAACGACCAACAGGCCCAACCATCGCTCACCGCTTGTTCAAACTCGGTAAACGTGCGGTAAAAATGATCCGCTGAGTTTTGCTCGGCCAACAGACTGAATGAATACGCGGTATGCAGCTTGTCGCCGCCGCCCGTGTACTGCGCTTGCAATACCAAAGGATGCTCGTCACCAATTTCACCGATCGTGGTAATACCCGGATACTCATTCAGCACTGCGCGAAATTCGCGCAGAAATTGAAGGTTTTCAGGCTGTGATTTATCGTACAAATGCGTCTGCCAGCTATAC
Organism: Puribacter membranae; assembly: GCF_055380425.1. NCBI lineage: Bacteria > Pseudomonadati > Pseudomonadota > Betaproteobacteria > Burkholderiales > Burkholderiaceae > Puribacter > Puribacter membranae. Next base: position 337,621 of record NZ_AP040167.1, on the reverse strand, counting down.
GGATTGTTTGGCACAACTCCGCTGTCATTGCATATCGGACGGCCGCGACCGGGATTGTCACGCAGTTGCGCATCGTGGATATAGAAGTTCACTGTATCCAATCTGAACCCATCCACACCGATATCCAGCCAAAACCGTGCGACATCGAACAAGGCTTGGCGCACTTGCGGATGATGCAAATTCAAATCCGGCTGACTGGTTAAAAAATTGTGGAAATAATACTGTTCACGTTTGGAGTCCCACTGCCATGCGCTGCCAATGAAAATCGACAGCCAGTTGTTGGGCACGGAACCATCGGATTTCGCATCCGCCCACACATACCAGTCGGCTTTTGGATTGTCACGACTTTGACGCGACTCTTTGAACCACGCGTGTTGATCCGATGTGTGACTCAACACCTGATCGATAATCACGCGTAAGCCCAACTCATGCGCCCGCGCCACCAACTGTTTAAAATCATCCAGAGTGCCGAACATCGGATCAACGTCGCAATAGTCCGAAACGTCGTAACCGAAATCCTTCATCGGCGAGGTGAAAAACGGCGACAACCAAACCGCATCCACACCCAATTCCGCCACATACGGCAATCGTTCGATAATCCCTTTCAGATCACCGATACCATCGCCATTGCTGTCCTGATACGAGCGCGGATAAATCTGGTAAATACTCGCACCGCGCCACCATTCAGGATTTTTGACGTTATCAGGATGTTGCAAAAATTGTTTTGGCATATTCGCTCCTGTTAACCTTTCACCGCACCACTGGTTAAGCCGGATACAATCTTACGTTGCAACAGCAACACCATCAGCACCAGCGGCAAGGTCACGATCACCGAAGCGGCCATCAATTTACCCCACGGCAATTCCTGAGAGCTTGCCCCGCCACCGATCAGTGAAATCGCCACCGGTACGGTACGCTGCGCATCATCATTCACGAAAGTTAAGGCGAACAAGAACTCATTCCACGCCGCCACGAATGCCAACAAACCCGTAGACACCAGCGCCGGCCACATCAACGGCATAAACACATCCTTGATGATGCGCCACGGCGTACAACCGTCCATGATCGCAGCTTCTTCAATCTCCTTCGGCAAATCGCGGATAAACGTAGTCAACACCCACACGGTAAACGGCAAGGTAAAAATCAGGTAAGGCAACACCAAACCCATACTCTTGTTATACAAGCCAAAGGTACGCATCATTTCAAACATACCGGCCAAAACCGCCACCTGCGGGAACATCGACACCGCCAAAATAGCGATGAGCAACATGCCACGGCCTTTGAACTGCACACGCCCCAAAGCATACGCCGCCGTCACGCCTAAAAACAACGATGCCGCGACCACAGAGACGGACACCATCAATGAATTGATGATATTGAGCCAAAACGGCTGATCGCTGTTGGCAAAAATAGCCTTGTAGTTGGCCATACTCAAACCTGTGTTGACCACATCGGTCACATCGTACAAAGCATTGCCGGTTAACATGGAAGATAAAATCGCGTAGCCGAATGGGAACAGCGCAAACACCACAATCACCACCACCAACAGCCAAAATAATACGCGCCAAAAAATCGACTTAGGCATCAGAGCCTCCTTACAAAATGTTTATTTCACATCACAACAAAAACCATTTGAACTACATCAAAAGCCATTTAATTATTGGCATTGGTTCGTGTGAGTTTCATATAAATCAAGGTACAAGCCGCGATGATTAAAAACAGCACCGTCGAAGCCGCAGACCCTTCGCCCGCATAACCATTGGCAATCAGTTTTTCACGGACAAAGCCGGACATACTGATGGTCTGCTCATTGGTACCGGTCATAATGTAGATCACGTCGAACACGCGCAGAGCATCGAGCAAGCGGAAAATCACCGCCACCAGCAATGCCGGTTTGATCAACGGCAAGGTCACTTTGAAAAACACTTTGACCGGATGAACGCCATCCACCTTAGCCGCCTCATAGCAATCCTTAGGCAACATTTGCAAAGCCGCCAAAATCAGCAAAGCCATGAACGGTGTCGTTTTCCATACGTCGGCGATCAAAACCGAGAGCATCGGATAATCGGTGGTGAACGCAATGCGCTCAAAGCCCAACCATACGAGGAACAGATTGATGATCCCGAATTGCTGTTGCAACATCCAGTCCCACATTTTGGCCGACACGATGGTCGGAATCGCCCACGGTACCAAAACCGCAGTACGCACCAAGCCGCGACCTTTAAACTCGGCATTAAGCACCAATGCCACCGCCAAGCCAAAGATAGTCTCCAATGTCACTGAAACGATCGCAAAAAAGAAAGTATTTTTAATCGCGCCCCACCAAGCGGAGCTGATGATTTCGGAACCGGTAAAAAATAAACCATATTCACCAATGTAATTGTCCAAGCCAACGAATTTAACATCGGGACCGGTCATCATATCGATTTTGGCATCGGTCAAGCTGAGCCAAATCGTCCGTGCCAACGGCCAAACGGCGACCATCAGCAATACAACGAGCATGGGTGCCAAAAAAATCCAAGCACTGCGCACGCGTTGCTTATTTAATTCTGTTTGTTGTGTATTTGCCATGTAGTGTCTCCCAAATGGGGTACATCATCTGTCGTAAGCATCCGATCAAAGTGTTGTCCTTTAATCTTCAAGCGGTACGACATGAATTAACCGCTGCACTCACCCAATCAAATAATCAAACCAATGCATTGGGTAAAAATTGGGTAAAAAAATGCCAAACCCCTGTGAAAGGATTTGGCATATGCACTTAAATTACCACTTGTCTCCGCGGCGGATTTTGGTCAAATCTTCTTCCAATTTTTTGACCGCATCAGCACCAGAGGCTTTGCCGTTCAATACAGAAGAAGCAGAGTTCCAGATTGCAGCAGATACTTCATTGTATTTATCACCGGTCACAGTCGCAGGACGAGCCACTGCATTGGTAAGCACTTCATACAAGTCACCGAAGAATGGAGCCGCTTTCAATACATCAGCGTCTTTATACAACTCAGGGATCGTTGGATTGTAAGAACCTTCAATCGCGCGTTGTTTTTGGATTTCAGGGCTGGTCAAGAACATCACCAAATCAGCCGCTTCTTTCGGATGTTTGGAGTACTTCGGTACAGCCAACTGCCAGCCACCCAAAGTAGCAGCCGATTTACCGTCCGGACCTGCTGGCAATGCAGAAACAGCGACTTTACCTTTAACTTTGCTGTCATCTTTTTGCATCAACGCCCAAGCATACGGCCAGTTACGCATAAATACAGCATTACCGTTTTGGAAAATACCGCGCGCTTCTTCTTCAGCACCGTTCAATACGCTTTTCGGAGAAATGACACCTACCCATTTAGCCGCCGCATCAAATGCTGCCGCTGTTTTCGGGTTATTCGCGCTGATTTTACCATCCGGTTCAACGAATGAACCACCGCCAAAGCTCGCCGACCATTCCAACGCATCACAGGTCAGACCTTCGTATGCTTTACCTTGGAATACGAAACCTTGCATTTCCTTATTACCCGCTGCGCGTTCGCCATCCTGAACTTTTTGTGCTGCAGCGGCCATTTCATCCCAAGTTTTCGGCGCTGTCAGCTTATATTTTTCCAACAAGTCTTTACGATAGTACAAGACACCGGCATCGGTGAACCAAGGCATTGCCAATAATTTACCATCGATGGTGTTATTCGCAACGATTGCAGGGAAGTGTTTGGCTTCCGCGCCATTGGTGTACGGTTTCAAATCCAACAAATGATTTTTCAGCACGCCCGGCCAAACCACGTCTACCATCACCACATCCAGATCAGACGAGCCTGCGCCAAACTGTTGACGGAACAACGCCAAAATATCGGTACTCGAATTCGGTGCTGTGAATAGCTTGACTTTATTACCGGTTTTTTGTGACCAAGCATCGGTCAATTTTTTACACATCTCAAAATCTTGACCCACCGAACCACAGGAAATGGTCAATTCAACCGGACCTGCTTTACCACCGTCTGCTGGAGCAGCTGCTGCCTTCGGTGCTTCTTTGCTGCCGCCACCGCACGCAGCCAGAACCAATGTTGCACCCACTGCCAAAGCCATTTTTTTCATATCAAAAATCATTATCAATCTCCTTGAATAAGACTTTTGCACAACCGGATACATCGAAGCATGCTCTTAAAATCTCCTAACTGCTTGCATCAACCATCTAAAATCGCGCAAAACCCTTGGAACTAATACGGCACATCTCACTTCCCTCGTGTAATCGTTTGCAAAAAATGTAAAAATAATAATAGCTTTCTTACACAAAACGTACACAAGTTACAACAACTCTACACCCTCAATTTCCAAAAGTCAACACAAAATATAGACACTTTATGAAAATTGGTTCATAATCAGTCACACATGTCAAGCACCATTTTGGCCTGTGAGGGGTTTTAGAAACTGACGAAAAAATAAAAATTTTTTATTTTCATTGAGTTGGAACAGGTTTCTAAAACACAATAAGACTTTTACTACAAGAGGAGCATCATGAAACACAAATATCTATCTTTGGCGGTTTTGAGCTTGTTCAGCGGTATGACTATGGCCGCAACCAGCGTGACTTTGTACGGTACAGCAGAAATCGCTTACCGCGATCAAACAGGTGACAACCTCAGCTTGCGTCAAGATGCAGCCGGCGAATCTCGCTTGGGCGTTAAAGGTCAAGAAGATTTGGGTAACGGCACCGCCGCTTTCTTCCAATTGGAATCTCGCTATGACTTGGATACCGGTGCCAACACGGGTACTGCTGCTGGCACAGGCTTTTTTGATGAAAAAGCAGTCGTTGGTTTGAGCTTTGCCAATGGCGCGCACAAAGTGTACTTTGGTAAATCTGCATCTCCAATCGACCGCATCGGCAACAACATCGGTCACTTGGCCAATGATTTTGGCGTTAAAACATCTATGGGTGGCTGGCGCAACGGTGCATTCTACGACTACAACGCCAATGGTTTGGCTGTAGCCGCTGCTGTGACAACTAAGGGTGGAGCCTATTCGCCTAACACCGCTAACGTAACAGAGGGCGGTAAAGATACTAAATCATCTTACGGTATTTCTGCTCGTTATGATGCTGCAAACTGGTATTTTGGCGCTGGCTGGCAAGCGGACAATGATAAAAGCCATGCCGTAGACAGCTCTGGTCTTTATACCGGTTCAGGCGTGAAAAATGAATGGCTGGCAGTTGCAGGTTATAAATTTAACCCAGTATTTTTAGGCGCTTCTTATGCAGATGCTAAGGGTTACGGCTCTAGTAATAGCTCTTTTGACCATCGCCGTATCATCCAAGCTCATATTGGTGGTAATCTGACCCCTAACGACCAGTTGTTTGCTAACTATGCTCGCTACAACACTAAAACAGATGGCGCCAATAAAGAAAAAACCAATAAATACGGTTTGGGCTATGTTCACTCTTTAAGCAAACGCACCAGCGTATTTGCAGGTGTAGCACGTGTTAAAGACAGCATCGCTGATACCAGCTACACCGACTGGGACGTTGGCGTAAAACACACGTTCTAATGATGTACCTCAAATTTTTTGAGTGTTGAGTTTTCGAGCGTTCAGCGGGTTCATCCATAAAGCCCGCCGACACCGCACAAGCTTGAATATTGGGCACCAAAAAATTTGAGTTTTTATTTGTCTTTATTCTCTTATATTTTTTCCCGACAAACGGGATCGGCATATGCTAATCACTGTGTTGATCCAAAATGTCGGGATTTTTTTATCCGCGATGTTCGGCAAATTTTGACTAAGCGTTAGCCACGCTCAAAATCAATCTTTCCATCCCAGTTCAAATCGTTTGGACAGGGTTGTTTTTAAGAATGGCTATACCATTAATACCTCTACCCCAATAAGTGTGCATCCACGCGATACCACAGAGCAAAGGATATATTATGAATCACGCCGATCACTTACCGCTACACACCTTATCGATTGAGCCGTGGGGGCTTTCCGAGTTGTCATACCTGCCCGATCAAGCTCCCCTACACGAGAGTTTGCTCACTCTGGGCAATGGTCGCATCGGCGTTCGCGGCGCACATGAAGAAGGTGCAGTTTGGTCGGGAACCTTTCAAAACGATGTATTCATCAATGGTTTTTACGAATCCGAACCGATTGTCTATCCCGAATCTGCTTACGGTTTTGCCAAGACCAATCAATTCATGGTGCGCGTACCCAACGCAACACCGATCACTTTCAACATTGATGGCGAAACATTTGATCCAAAATTAGGGCAAATTCAGGCGTACCGACGTCATTTGGACCTTCAGACCGGCGTACTCACCCGTTCGTTTGAGTGGGTCAGTCCCAAGGGCCAGCACGTCCGCGTGCAAAGTGAGCGCTTGGTCAGTCTCACGCACACCCACCTCATGGCACAGCGATACAGCGTCACGTTGCTCAATGCGCTCAATGGCTCCAGTGTGATTGAAATCCGTTCAGCCATCAGTAACCAAGCGCCACAAAAAACCTCAGATGAGGCAGCGATTGACGATCCGCGCGTGGGCGCATCACTTTCCGGCCAACTGCAATTTGCCCAGCACCTCGAATTAGCGCAAGGCTCGGCCTTTATCCACCACACGCACCACAGTGGGCTATCGGTGGCGACGGCAACGGTCCATCAGATTGACAACACTGCCTCGCAGCGAATTTCGCACACAACTCAGCACGACGAATACGTATCAGCGCATACCTACACCATCGAGTGTGCCGCCGGGCAAACCGTCACATTGAACAAATACAGCGCCTACTGCACTGCAAACGAGGCGAACGGCAGCACGCTGCTTGAACGCGCTTGTGCCGAATTGGGCACCGCCCAAACCTTAGGTTTTAACGCCCTACTGACCGAGCAGCGCGACTATTTGGCGGATTTTTGGCGCAGCAGCCACGTCGAGATCGGCGGCGATGACGCTTTGCAGCAAGGGATGCGCTTCAGCGCATTTCACCTGTTGCAATCAGTCGGGCGCGATGGCAAAACCAATATTGCAGCCAAAGGCGTCACTGGCGCGGGCTACGATGGCCATTATTTTTGGGACACCGAAATTTACGTCCTGCCGTTTTTCCTGCACACACAACCCGATATTGCACGGCAATTGCTGCAATACCGCGCCCATATTCTGCCAGCCGCTCGCGAACGTGCGCGTGAAATGGCGCATCCGCGCGGTGCACTCTATCCGTGGCGCACCATCACCGGCCCCGAATGCTCCTCCTACTTCCCTGCCGGAACCGCGCAATACCACATCAACGCCGACATTGCCTACGCCACCGCGCTGTACACGCGCGTGACTGGTGATTGGTCATTCATTGTTGAGTCTGGCGCAGAAATGATTTTTGAAACTGCTCGTATTTGGCCGGATTTAGGTCATTTTTCAGACAACGGCGAATTCGGCCTCTACACCGTTACTGGCCCTGATGAATACACCGCGATTGTGAACAACAATTTATTCACCAATCTGATGGCGCGTCACCACCTGCGCTTTGCTTTAGAGGTTGCCGAATATTTACACAGCCATCATCCCGAACGCTATGCCGAGCTGCGCGCGCACATTGGGCTATCCGATGAAGAGTTAGCGCTGTGGCAGCGCATGGCAGCACAAATGAAAGTACCGTTTGATGCCGAACGCGGCCTACACGCGCAGGACGATGCGTTTTTTGACAAGCCGCTTTGGGATTTTGCCAACACACCGAAAGCCAACTACCCACTGTTGCTGCATTACCACCCGCTGGTGATTTACCGCCATCAGGTGTGCAAGCAGCCGGACGTGGTGTTGGCCTTGTTGCTGCTCGGTGACGAATTCACCACCGAGGAAAAACGTTGCAATTACGATTACTACGAGGCGATCACCACGCACGACTCCTCGCTCTCAAGCTGTATTTTCTCGATCATGGCATCCGAAATCGGCTACGGTGAAAAGGCCTACGACTACTTCATGCAAACGGCGCGACTGGATTTGGACAATCTGCATCACAACACCCAACACGGCCTGCATTGCGCCGCATTAGCAGGCTCGTGGATGGCCTTGGTGTATGGCTTTGCCGGTATGCGCAGCAATGCCCAAACACCGCAATTCACGCCGTTTTTACCACGCCAATGGACGCATTATCAGTTCGTCGTGCGTTTGCACGGATATTTGTTGCAAGTGCGGGTTGAGCTGAATCAAGTGACGTATCAATTGCTGGATACCGAGGACGCGCAGGCAACATTGAGCATCACACACTATGGCAAGGCAATTGACGTCACTCGCGAACCAGTCAGTCTGTCCATTGTGCAAACCCAGTAAAACAGCCCATAAGGATACCGATATGCAAATCCAAGCATTTATTTTCGATCTGGACGGTGTCATTGCCGACACCGCCGTATTTCACTACCAAGCCTGGCGCGAGCTGGCCAACCGCTTGGGCTTTGACATCGACCACGAATTTAACGAAACCCTCAAAGGCGTGGGACGCATGGACTCGCTCAATCGCGTGTTGGCGCATGGCAATATCCAAATGTCGGAGGAGCAAAAACAGCGCGAAGCCGAGCAAAAAAACCGTGAATACGTTGAGCTGATTTCGCACATGACCCCAGCGGATTTGTTGCCCGGCGCGCGCGAAGCGCTGCTCGCCGTGCGCGCTGCTGGGCTGAAAATTGCGCTGGCCTCGGCCAGTAAAAACGGCCCGATGATTTTGGCGCGCACCGGCGTGGCCGACTTATTCGACACCGTCGTTGATCCGGCTTTGCTCAAAAACGGCAAGCCCGATCCGGAAATTTTCCTCAAAGCCGCCGAGCAATTGAACCTGCCGGCGCAAGCCTGTATTGGCGTCGAGGATGCGATTTCCGGTATCGAAGCGATTAAGCGCGCCGGCATGTTTGCCGTTGGCATTGGTAACGCAGCGATTTTGCAGCAAGCGGACATCGTGCTGCCCGATCTGCGCCCATTTGACTGCGCGCAGCTCATTGCTGCGGCACAAGGCTGATCCTATTGATCGGACTCAAGCAAAAAGCCAGCACATACGCGCTGGCTTTTTCTTCTGCATTCAAACATTATTTTTGCGTGGATTCGCGCACCACCAATTCGGGATGACGCGATTCACAGACATCGCCCTGCAATTCACCCGAAATTTTTTGCATCAGCAAATGAATCGCGCGCTCGCCCATCTGACGCACATTGACCCGCATCGAGGTCAGGCGTGGCGTGATATAGCCGGACAAGGGAATGCAGTCAAACCCTGCCAGCAAAAAGTCTTTCGGCGCATACAACCCCGCCTGATTCATGGCGTACATACAACCGATCGCAGTCACATCATTCGCAGCGAAAATCGCATCGACTTTGCAACCGCTTTTTAATAATTCCTGCCCCGCCAAATAGCCGCCCTGCTCGGTGAAATCCCCGGGCAGCAACATGGCCGGCTCCAAACCATGATCTTTCAAAGCCTCAATCACACCACGCTGACGTTCACGCGCTTCATAGTGATCCAGCGGGCCATTGATGAACGCGATTTTGCGTGCACCTTGTTCATACAAATGATCGATCATCACGCGCGTGGCCTGAATATTGTCCGTGACGATCGCAACACCCGAGCCGTCCTCCTTGACATGGTTGACCCAGACATTGGGTACGCGGCTGGTCACGCGATCCAACACACTGTCCTCAATCTCAGGCACGGCAAAAACCAAGCCATCCACTTTGCCATACAGCGAGCGGGCAATTTGCTGCACCGTTTTTTGCTTGCCATCCGTACCGGCCAGCAAAATATTCAATCCGTACTGACGCGCGCCTTTTTCCAAGCCTTTGGTCAGCTCGGGGAAAAATTCACTGTACATTTCCTGTGGGAAGATCACACCGACTACCTCTTGGCGGCGGGTACTGAGACTGCGCGCGCCCGCATTGGGCAGATAATTTTTTTGCTCGATGACGGTCAAAACACGCTCGCGTAGCGCCTCGGAAACCGAAGGTGAGTTGTTCAATACCCGAGAAACCGTAGCCACCGAAACGCCGGCGGCCTGTGCGATGGATCTGACATTATGTCCCATAGTGTTCTCTAATACTTTTAAAGTCTGCCGTTAAGAATTGATTATTGCGAATGGATTGTAACTGCTTTCAGTGATAGAAAATGACGCACTGTCAGACGCTATTATGCTATCAATTGCTCTGTTCTTGCTGAACTTTCACGCGATTTTTATCGTGCGATACTCTCCCACACTTTATATAAACGTTTGATCGACACCGGCATCGGCGTACGCAACTCTTGTGCAAACAGACCGATGCGCAATTCCTCCAATAACCAACGAAATTCGAGCAAACGCTGATCCAGCGCAGCTTCATGGTTCGCACCACTTTGACTGATCTGCGCGCCAAACTCGCGTTGCCAATTCTGCACCAGCGGCGCCATATCGCGCATGAGTTGACTATCGCGCTCCAAACCGCCTTTGAGCTTGTCGCAGCGCAGCGCAATCGCTTTGAAATAGCGGGGATAATGCACCAGTTGCGCATACGGCGTATGCTCGATAAAGCCTTTTTGCGTCAGGCGTGCGATCTGTTCGCCGATGTCTTTATACTGCGCGGCATGTGTCTTGATCCCCGCCCATTTTTTCTGCGCGTTTTGCCACTCGCTCAGCACACTCATCACCACGCGCGCGACCTCCTGCACGATCAAGCCCAAACGGGTTTTCGCCTGCTCAATCATTTGATTAAAGCTTGCCGCATCGCTTGGCTCGTGTTGCGCATCATCCAATTGACAAGCGCGGCGTAAACTCACCGTTAAAATATCCGCCTTAACCTGCTCCAGCGTGCCGCCGGTCAAGCCAACGAACAGCATCCCGAGTTGCGTCGTGTCGGGAATATTGCGCTCCAGATGTTTCAAATTATCCTTGAGCGCAATCCGCGCCAAGCGCAGCAGCCCACGCGTATGCACCGCACGCGCCTGCAATTCGTCGTCCCACACGGTCAATTCGCAATGCTCGCCCATATCCTGCAAAGCCGGATAACCAAACAAAGTCTGTTTGCCTTTTTGCAAACTCATCAATTCTGGCAAAGGCTCGAAATCCCACGTCACAATCGCGCGCGCACCATCGGCAGCGGACTCCAGATTGGATACCGCACTGTTGGCCACAGATGTCGCTGTCGTCGACTGCGCCACCGCCTGTCCCGCGACATTTTGGAAACTCGCGCGCGCCTGCGTGCCAAAATGCTGCCGCAGCAAGGCCAAATTGCGGCTCATCTCGACCTGCCGACCGTATTCGTCCAGCAGTTTGAAATTCATGAACGAATGCGGCGAAAGTGTTTCTAATTTGAAATCACTGGTTTTGAGCTGCTGCATGGTTTGCAGACGCACATATTCGATCAAGGCCTCCAGCAAAGACACTTGCCCTGCTTTACCCTGTGCATTCGCCCAATCCACGAAGTTTTGTGTGAAATCAGGCAACGGCACGCAATGACGACGGATTTTTTGTGGCAAGGATTTGAGCAAGGCCTGTACTTTTTCCTTAATCATGCCTGCAACCAGCCATTCGCTCTGCGTCGGCGAGACAAAATTCAACACCGTCATCGGCACCGCCAGCGTCACACCGTCTCGGTGCGAACCCGGCTCAAAATGGTAGGTCAGCGCACAATCCACGCCACCGACGTTCATGCTTTTCGGGAACACATCGGTGGTCACGCCCGCCGCCTCATGACGCATCAGTTCATCGCGCGTCAGATACAGACGTTTCGGCTCGGTTTTGATAATCTCGTCATGCCATTTTTGCAAGGCACGAGCATCGCAAATCTCCTTCGGAATCACCGCATCGTAAAACGCAACGATCAACTCATCATCGACCAAAACATCCTGCCGCCGTGATTTGTGCTCGAGTTTTTCGATCTGTGCGATCAGTTGCGTGTTGTGTGTGATGAATGGGAAACGCCCTTCCAACTCATGCTGCGCCACGCCGTCGCGGATAAAAATCTCACGCGCCTCGGTTGGGTTGATGCGCGCGTAGCTGACGGCTCGCCCGCTGTACACCACGAGGCCGTACAAGGTCGCGCGCTCATCGGCCTGCGCCTGACCGGATTTTTTGCGCCAGCGCGGTTCGGAATACGATTTGCTGAGCAAATGCGGCGCGATGCGCTCCAACCATTTCGGCTCGATTTTCGCAATCGTGCGCGCAAATAGCCGCGAGGTTTCGACCAACTCCGCCGCCACAACCCACTGCGCATTTTTCTTGCTCACGCTGCTGCCCGGCCAGAGGTAGAACTGTATGCCGCGCGCACCGAGGTAGTATTGCGCCCGCTGCCCCATTTTCACCTGCGATGCCTGCTGCTGCGCGGTTGCATTCGGATTGGGCTTCGGTTCATTTTTAAAGCCCACATTGCCGAGTAAACCCGTGAGCAGCGCGCAGTGCAATTGCTCATACGTCGGCTCGGTCTCATTCTCGTGCCACCCCTGCTCTTTCACCAGAGTACGCAGTTGGCTGTGGACGTCACGCCATTCGCGCAGGCGCAAATGATTGAGAAAATTCGTGCGACAAAGTTCCTGTAACTGACGATTGGACTTTTTGTGCGCCACCGCGTCCTCAAACCACTGCCAAATTTTCAGGTAACTCAAAAATTCCGACTGCGGATCAGCGAACTTCACATGCGCCGCATCCGCCTGCTGACGCACCTCTTGCGGGCGATCGCGCACATCCTGCACCGACAAGGCCGCCGCGATGATGAGCGTCTCTTTAAGTGCATTGAATTCACGCGCCGCCAAGATCATTCGCCCCACACGCGGGTCAATCGGTAATTTGGCCAAAGCACGGCCAATGCCACTCAGCTCATTTTTATCGTTGAGCGCGCCCAATTCCTGTAACAAATGATAGCCGTCGCCAATGGCGCGATTCGGCGGCGCCTGCACAAAAGGAAAAGTTTCAATCTGCGTCAATCCGAGCGATTTCATGCGCAAAATGACATTTGCCAAGGACGAGCGCAAAATCTCGGGATCGGTAAAATCGGGGCGACTTTGAAAATCCGCCTCATCGTATAAACGAATACACACGCCCGCTGCCACACGACCACAACGCCCCGCGCGCTGATTGGCCGCCGCTTTGGCGATCGGCTCAATCTGCAACTGCTCGACTTTTTGCCGATATGAGTAGCGCTTGACCCGCGCCAGTCCCGTGTCCACCACATAGCGAATACCGGGCACGGTCAAAGAGGTTTCAGCCACATTCGTTGCCAAAACGATGCGCCGTGCATTCGAGCGTTTAAAAATCCGCTCCTGCTCAGCAGGCGACAGCCGCGCAAACAGTGGCAAAATCTCGGTATGCGCCGGATGGTGTTTGCGCAAAGCCTCCGCTGCCTCGCGAATCTCGCGTTCGCCGGGCAAAAACACCAAAATATCGCCCTCGCCAACCCGAGCCAATTCGTCCACCGCATCAACAATGCCCTCGTACAAATCGCGCTCACGCTGGCTCTCATCCGCCTGAATTGGCCGATAACGAATCTCAACCGGATAGGTGCGTCCGCTGACATTGATGATCGGCGCGGGTTTGCCGTTGTGCGCGAAATGCTTGGCAAAACGTTCCGCATCAATCGTCGCCGAGGTGATAATAAGCTTGAGATCGGGACGTTTGGGCAAAATCTCACGCAAATAGCCGAGCAAAAAATCAATGTTCAAACTACGCTCGTGCGCTTCGTCAATAATGATCGTATCGTACTGGCGCAGCAGTCGATCAGTCTGCGTCTCCGCCAGCAAAATCCCATCGGTCATGAGCTTGACCGACGCACCCTCGTGCAAACGATCAGCAAAACGAATTTTGTAGCCGACCACTTCGCCCAAGTCTGAATTGAGCTCCTCAGCGATGCGCTTGGCGGTGCTGGTCGCGGCCAAACGGCGTGGTTGCGTATGACCGATCAAACCCGTACCACCCGCGCCCAAACCGCGCCCCAAACTCAAACACATTTTCGGCAACTGCGTGGTTTTGCCCGAGCCGGTTTCACCACAAACAATCACCACTTGATGCTTCTCGATCAAAGCGCAAATGCGTTCGCGCTCCTGCGAAACGGGTAAATTCTCAGGAAAACCAATTGTGCGATGAAGCGCTTGGATTTGCTCCGGGGTGGGCTGAATCCGTCTCGGCGCTTTTATCTGCGCTGATGCAGACGCAGACACACGGCGGGCATCGGCTGAACGTTGTTGAGTACGCGCTTTTTGTGTTGCTTGCTCAGACACACCCTCAGAAGAAGGCCGATTCGATGTTCGAATGGCGTTCTGTGCGGCAGTGCGTTCTTGTGATGCAGAACGATGAGTTTGAGTGTGTCGCCCTTGCGCACGCGACTGCTGCGCGTCTTTTGTCTTGCGCGAGGATTGTTTGGAATGTGTGGATGCGGAAGAAGGTAAAGACAAAGGCTTTTTGCCGGATGAGTGTTCGGTCATACTGCTGTTCTATGTTTTTCGACAAAAAAGCCTTCGCATGCGAAGGCTTTTTGGCTTGTTGGGATGCGATTAGCTACCACTGTTGCTGAATCCGCCGAACGGCTGCTGTACCGCCGCGCTGTTGGTGTAGCTACCCGATTCAACCCAGCCTTTGAGTTTCACTGCGTCGGCCACGCGAGCGTCTGAAGAGCTGGAGTCAAGGAATACCATGATTTTTGGCGTGCCATTGATGCGCGTTTGCAATACCAAACATTTGCCCGCCGCGCTCAAAGTACCGGTCTTTTGCAAACCGATGTCCCAGCCCATATTGCGGGAAATCAAGCGGTTGCTGTTGACGTATTTGTTGTAACGGCCATTGGCGGTGTAAACATACGCACTGTCGTTGGTAGACAGCTCACGAATGGTTTTGTACTGTGTTGCCGCATTGACCATTTTAGCCAAGTCCATCGCGCTGGCGCGGTTGGCTGAAGACAGACCGCTTGGATCAACGAAAGAGGCAGAGCTCATACCGAGCATCATGGCTTTAGCGTTCATCGCTTGTACAAATGCGCCGATACCGCCCGGATAGGTGCGACCAAGTGCATACGCCGCGCGGTTTTCAGAAGACATCAGCGAGAGCAACATCACATCACGACGAGGCAATGTCGTGCCCGCAGTCAAACGTGATGAGCGATAATGCGCCGCGTCTTCATCGGTAATGGTGATGTATTCGTTCAAATCTTGACGCGCATCGAGCACGACCATGGCCGTCATCAATTTGGTGATGGATGCGATCGGCAAAGGCGTAGAGGCATTTTTTTCGTACAAGGTCGTCCAATTGTTTTGATCCACGACCAAAGCCACGCTCGAGCGCAGACCGACCGGATCAAAGGCTTGGTTCAGGCCATATTGGCGCGCAACCGAACCGGAAGGACGATAAACACGCGGCGCAGGCGGTGCTACTTTTACCTGAGGTTGTGGGTCAGCCACCACCTTGGTCGCCGGTTTGTAAGAGACTTTCACCACATTGCGTGTGGATTGGCTGTTGCTCGCCTTGGATTGAGCGACTTGTGGTGCTTTTGCAGGCGTAACGGTTTTTGCTGCGGTGGCTTTTGCTGTGGTCACAGGCGCTTTTATAACGGCCTTGGTCACAGTTTTGGCAACGGCTGCTTGAGTCGTTTTGCTTGATTTTGCGCTTACCGGCGTAGCTGGTTTGACATTTTTATCCACCTTGGCCACTGTTTTTGGTGCTGCTTTCGCAGCCACTGGGGCGGCTTTAGCCGTTGATTTGACCGGTGTTTTTGCAGCAATTGGTGCTGCTTTCGAAGCCACTGGAGCGGCTTTAGCCGTGGTTTTTGCTGCTACGGGCAAAGCGAAAGCCATGGACACAACCGAAACCAAGCCGAGTTTGGCGAATTTTTTCATACGATACCTCTTGTTAGCAAATGTCATGCAAGATGGAATCCCCTCCCAGAGATCGGCACATTTTCTCATAATTCAGATCATGCCCGTCATCTTGAACGACGAAAATAGTTGGTGAGATTTTACGATATTTTTCTTATAAATCAAACAGTTTTGTTGTTTTTATAAAGAAAAATATCGTGATGTGTGCAAATCACCTATCTGTCACCACATTTCTCCTACGCATCCTCCCATAGATACACGTGTTCCCATAAAGTCATCAACGCCTAAATGGTTGACAAAAAAGCTTTTAATCCAAATTTTTGTAGACCACTTCAATGATTTCGATCACATCCACACCCGCTGGGGTATGCAATCGAACTTCGTCACCGACATGTTTTTTGAGTAGGGCTTTGGCTATCGGACTCATCCAGCTCACATAGCCTTTTTGCGTGTCAATCTCATCGCGCCCAACGATACTGATGGTTTCTTCGGCTTGCGTCGCTTCGCGCCAATAAGTCACGGTCGCACCAAAAAATACTTGATCCACATGAGTTTGCGCAGCTGGATCCACCACAACCGCGTTTTCCAATGCTTTACTGAGAAAACGGGTACGTCGATCAATCTCGCGCAAGCGGCGTTTGCCGTATAAATAATCGCCATTCTCCGAACGATCACCATTTTTCGCCGCCCACGACACGGCGCTCACCACCTCGGGGCGCTCCACATCGAGTAAATGCAGCAATTCAGCCTTCAGCCGCGCATAGCCGGCAGGCGTCATGTAATTTTTCACAACCGGTGGTGGGGTATTTTCCATCATACAGCCTCGTTGATATCCGGCATGGCGCGCGGCAGATTATCCAGCAGTAAGCGCGCATCATTTTGATTGAGCCATTTGGCATCGGACAACTGATGGCGCCAGCGGCGCGCACCCGGCACGCCATGATATAGATTGAGCCAATGTCGCGTCATGGCGCGCAAAGGTACGCCCTGCTTGATCTGCGCTTCGGCATAGCGAACCAATTGTTCGATCACTGCATCACGTTCAATGAGGGGCGCGGCAGCGGCACCAAAAACCCGTTGATCGGCTTGTGCCAAAGCGTATGGTTCATGATAAAACCAGCGCCCGACCATCACGCCGTCAACCTGCTGTAATTGCTCATCAATCGTTGCGAAATCCTGCACGCCGCCATTCAGACTTATGTGCAACTCGGGAAAATCGCGTTTGAGTTGATGAACAATCTCATAGCGCAGCGGCGGAATCTCGCGGTTTTCCTTGGGGCTGAGGCCTTTGAGCCATGCGTTGCGTGCGTGCACAATGAACACGTTGACGCCGGACTGCGCTACCGTGCCCACAAAATCACGCACAAAGCCGTAATCCTCGTTTTTGTCCAGGCCAATGCGGTGCTTGACCGAAACCTCAATCGGTGCGGCATCGCGCATCGCTTTGACACAGTCGGCGACCAAAGCAGCATCGTGCATCAAACAGGCGCCGAATGAGCCGCTTTGCACCCGCTCTGACGGGCAACCGCAATTTAGATTGACCTCATCATAGCCCCATTCGTGCGCTATTTTGCTACAACGCGCCAATAAATCCGGCTCCGAACCGCCCAATTGCAACACCAGCGGATGCTCGCTGGCATCAAAATCCAAATGTCGGTGCGCATCACCGTGGATGATCGCATTGACATTAACCATCTCTGTGTACAGCAGCACATTTTTTGACAATAGGCGGTGAAAATAACGACAATGCCGATCCGTCCAATCCAACATCGGAGCAATGGATAAGCGCCGCGCTATCGCCAAAGGAGTATGAGTAAGGGTTTGATTCATCAAATAAAAAGAGCAGTTCTCACTGCTCCAAAAATAGGGTTTTGGAAACGTTGAATGGGTTTAACGCTTGGGCTTGTTTTGGCAGTCCGAACATGTTCCGTATAAGGTCATCGAGCGTTCTTGAATCACAAAGCCATACTCGGTGGCAATTTCATCCTGACGCTGATAAATTTGGGTATCGTTGAATTCCACCACCTTGCCACAACTCAAACACAGCAAATGATCGTGCGGCTCGCCTTCGTTCAACTCATACAGCGCTTTGCCGGATTCAAAATTGCGGCGCACCAACAAGCCAGCCTGCTCAAATTGCGTCAGCACGCGGTAAATCGTTGCCAAACCAATGTCCATATCCTCGGACAACAGCAAACGATATACATCCTCAGCGCTCAAATGACGCTGCCCCGGTTTGCGATTTTGGAACAATTCCAAAATTTTCAAACGAGGCAAAGTGACTTTCAAACCACTGCTTTTTAATTCTTGGGATTGGCTCATAGTTGATTCACATTCAAAGATTAAACTTTTATTTTGTTTCGGTCGGTGCTCAGTACCATGGAAAATTATGGTAATCTTACACCAAATCGATGCTATCGACATTGTAAACCATGCAGGCCGTATGGTCTGTATAGAAAAACCAAAAGGATCATACGATGACCAATTTTCGCCGTAGTGTTCAACAAATCGCCGTACTCGCCGCACTGACCTTAAGCGTCACTGCCTGTGTGAACATCCCCTACCGCGCACCGGTTCAACAAGGTAATGTGATTGAAGCCGATCGCGCGCAAGCGATTGTCCCCGGCTTGAGCAAAGAGCAGGTGGTGAACATCGTCGGCTCACCGATTATGTACAATCTATTTCACCAAGACCGTTGGGATTACATTTACCGCCTCGATCAACGCAACAAACCGATTCAACAAAAACGCGTCACCATCTGGTTTAGCAACGGCTCGGTGGTCAAAGTAGAACACACCGATCTGGCCGACAAGTAACGATTCGACAAGTTCACCCAAGCGCGGCGTGTAGCAATATACACCGCGCTTTTGCATGAATACAGCACTTTTACAGTGATGCAAACACCACACAAAACCACCTCAACCTTTATGGAATTCCTATGAAATTAGTCATTACCGGCGCCTCCGGCCGCATGGGGCGCATGCTGATCGAAACCGCACTCGCCAACCCCAACATCACCCTGCACGGCGCAGTCGACTCGGCTCAGAGTACTTTTTTAGGCAAGGATGCAGGCGAATTTCTCGGCCAAACCACTGGCGTGTCCATCACTTCCGATTTTGCCCAAGCGATTGTCGGCGCCGACTGCGTGATTGACTTCACCCGTCCCGAAGCGACATTAGACTATCTGCCGCAATGCGTAGCCCAAAACGTTAATTTAGTCATCGGCACGACCGGCTTTGATGCCACAGGCAAGGCACAAATTGCCGACGCCGCTCAACGCATTGGCGTGGTGTTCTCGCCCAATATGGGCATTGGTGTGAACGCCACCTTCAAAATTCTTGAATTGGCGGCAAAAATTCTCAATCAAGGCTACGACATCGAGATCATCGAAGCACACCACCGCAATAAAGTCGATGCCCCCTCTGGCACAGCGCTGAAAATGGGCGAAATCGTAGCACACGAATTGGGGCGCGACTTGGCGCAGTGCGCGATTTATGGCCGCGAAGGCGTGACGGGTGTGCGCGATGAGCAAACCATCGGTTTTTCCACCATTCGCGGTGGAGACATCATCGGCGATCACACCGTGCTGTTTGCCGGTGCGGGTGAGCGCATCGAAATCACACACAAATCCTCTTCGCGTATGACCTACGCCACCGGCGCGATGCGTGCGGCGCTGTTTTTGGCACAACGCCGAAGCGCCGGTTTGTACGATATGCAGGACGTTTTGGGGCTAAAAAACCTCTGATTCAATACGGATTGCCATGCCCAGCGCAAAACCTCCGCTCAATGATCCCACTCAACCCACCCAGCAGGCGCACACGCAGCCTGCTTCGCTCACTGCGCCAGCCGCTGAGCCAACTGCCGCTCCCGTCGGTGCTGCACGCAAACACTTCTGGTTGTGGGTGAATGTCGCGTTGGTACACGGCATCATGATCGCGGCATTGTGGTTTCCACAACCGCTGCATCTACCCTCGCGCGCGGACTTCGTGAATGCTTGGCAAGACGCCAAGACCTATATCGATCGCCATTGGCTGCATCCTGAAGAATACCGTCGCCAAGTGCAGGCCGAACAATTGGCCGCACAACGACGCATCGCCGAGCTGCCACCCGCGCTGCTCACGCGCGCCGAGCCGAAAAACCGCGTTTACCAAATCCGCTGTCCGAAAAGCGCACGCGCGGCGAAACTGAACGGCAGCGTGTTCATCGTCGCCGACATCACCGCACAAGGCACGGTGGGTAAAGCCACGATCATCGAACCGTCACCCAATGCACAGGTCAACCAATTGATCCTGAAAAGCTTTAACCAAGCACAGTTCAAGCCGGCCATGGATGAACACCATCAACCCGCACCCGATCAAATTCATTTTAACTGGCCGTATGACTGTCGTTAAATAATATCGTAAAGGATTGCCGCGAAACCTAAGCCGCATCCACCGCACTCCATCAATAAGCCTTAGTTTTACAGGATACTCTGCGCAAAACTGCTAAAATACGCGCCTTACTGAACGGCTCCAAACAAACGAATCCGCTTGTCCCACACTCTACTTTTAACTATGAACACCACTTTTAATCTGCAACACTTCTGGCAACAAGGCGACGCATTCGCCCACTTCGTCGCCATCGTTTTACTCGTCATGTCGATTTTGAGCTGGGGCGTGATCGCCCTACGCACACTGATGATCATGCGTATGCGCAAGCTGAGCCACGCCATTGAAGCGTTTTGGAACAACATCCGCGCTGAGTCCGCTACACGCCTGGCTGCGGTCAAACAACTGGATCATGAAAATTTGGTCACACCACTGGCGCAGGCCATGGACAGTGCCAACAGCCGTTCGGCTTTGGAACGCAAACTCTCAGCCGCCGTGCGCCAGTCCGAACAAACACTCGATCAAGGGCTGACCCTGCTCGCCACCGTCGCCTCCAGCGCACCGTTTGTCGGCCTGCTGGGCACGGTTTGGGGTATTTACCGCACCCTGACCACGGTCGCAGCCGACGGTCAAATGGACATCAACGCCATTGTCGGCCCGGTCGGTGAGGCGCTGATCATGACCGCGTTTGGTCTGGCGGTGGCGCTGCCAGCCTTGTTCGCCTACAACTTTTTCAGCCGCAAAAATCAAGTGCAATCCGCCGAAATCGATGCCTTTGCGCACGATTTGGTCGCCGAGTTTTCAGACAACGACGCGCGCGCATAAGTCCCATTGAAAGGAGCCGATTATGGCTTTTAAAACCTCAGGTTCGCGTAAAAATGCCGTGCTATCGGACATCAACATCACCCCAATGGTGGACGTGATGCTGGTGTTACTGGTTATTTTCATCATGGCCGCACCGCTGATG
This sequence comes from Puribacter membranae, assembly GCF_055380425.1. NCBI lineage: Bacteria > Pseudomonadati > Pseudomonadota > Betaproteobacteria > Burkholderiales > Burkholderiaceae > Puribacter > Puribacter membranae. The sequence goes on along the minus strand of NZ_AP040167.1, from coordinate 316,528 downwards.
ACGCAATCGGTCAAAGTCAAAACCGCCAACTCCAAAGCCGCCTCCAGCCAAGCGAAAACGCCGCCGGTCGTTCTGGCCGTGAATGCGCAGGGACAATATTACGTCGGTACAACGCTGGTGAAAGAAGCCGACTTGTTGCCAACGCTCAAAGCATTGGCCGAAAAAGACGCGCAAACCACCATCCTGATTCGTGCGGACAAAAACATCCCGTACGCCAAAGTCGCCCAATTGTTATTGGCCAGCCAAGGTGCAGGCTTGGAAAAAGTCAGCATCGATACGCAGGCCACGGGGCAATAAGCCATGCGCCGCCGCATGCTCGTGTCAAACCGAACATCCTTTTGCCGTCTGTTGTGCGCACTGGCTCTGACTCTCGCGCCGCTTCATAGCACCCTGAGCGCGGCACAAGCCGCATCCGACGCATGGTCGGTGACAGACGTGATGGTGACAGACGACACAGGGCAAGAGCTGCACTTTAACCAAGCGCCGCAACGCATCATTGCCCTATCGCCCTCAATCACCGAAAATCTATTCGCCATCGGCGCAGGCAGCCGCGTGGTCGGTGTCAGCAGCTATTCCGACTATCCGCAAGAAGCCAAAAACCTGCCGATCATCAGCGATTACCAAAACATCGATTTGGAAGCGATAGTTAAACTCAAACCGGATGTGGTGGTTGCGTGGCAAGGCGGACAGTCACCGGCACAATTAAACGCCCTCAAACAATTGAACATCCCGATTTTTTACCAACACATCCACACCTTGGCCGACATTCCCCTGTCATTGATGCGCCTATCGCAAATGATCGGCAATCAGCGCGAAGCCGCGCCATTGATCGCGCGCGCCTACGCTCAGATTCCCTTGCTGGCACAAGCCCCGCAGCCGAGTCTGAATGCGTTTTACCAAGTCTGGCCACGGCCACTCATGACCATCAACGGCAACAGTTGGATTTCAGACGCTTTGGCCCGCTGCGGTGCTCGCAATCTATTTGCCGATTTGCCTGTCACGGCGCCGACGGTCAACGTAGAGGACGTGCTCACGCGTCAGCCCGATCTGATTCTCAGCGCCACGCCGCGCGGGCAAGCCGATGACAGTCTTGATTTTTGGCGCACTTGGCCCCATATTCCTGCTATTGCACACAACGGCTTGATTTACACCGAAGGCGATGCCATGAACCGATCGACCCTGCGCACGCTCGCCGCCAGCGAGCGGCTATGTCGGCAAATTGCCCAAGTGCGTACCACATTAGTGACAAACAAATGATTACCGTAGCCACCTACAACATTCACAAAGCCCACTCGATGACGCGCGGCTGTCATCTGAACGAACTCAAAAGCGGCCTGAAAGAAATGGACGCAGACCTCATCTGTCTGCAAGAAGTGCAGGACATCAACACCAAGCGCAAAAGCCCGATACTGATCGAGCACGGTCATTCACAAGTCGCTGCACTGCAAGCCAATCTATACCCACACATTGCCTATGGCGCCAACGCCATTTACGAGCACGGGCATCACGGCAATGCAATTTTGTCCAAATACCCCATTGAACAATGGCGCAATATTGACGTTTCCGACCATAGACTGGAGCAGCGCGGCGTTCTGCACGCTACACTCGACCATCCCGTTTTAGGCGAAGTACACGTCATTAACTCGCACTTTGGTCTGTTTAAAGTCAGCCGCATACGCCAAGCATACGCCTTGATTCGCTATGTGCGGTGCTTTGTCCCACCACATGCACCACTCATTGTCGCGGGCGATTTCAACGACTGGAATCTGTACGTACACCACATCCTCACCCGCGAACTACTGCTCCAAGATGCGATTGAAACCATTCAGCGAGGGCTGAAGCCACATGTGAACAGCGAATCAAACCGCTTGCGACGCTTGGTCAAAAACCTGACCAATACCGCGCTTGCGCCCACACCGTTTGGTACGCCTAAAACCGTGGGCAGAACCTTCCCCAGCATGATTCCGTGGTTCAAACTGGATCGACTGTATGTGCGCGGCTTTGAAATCGCTGAAGCGCATGTCAAAATGGGCGCGGAATGGCGCAATCGTTCCGACCACGCACCGATTCAAGCAACACTCAAACCTGCTTTGATTCTGCCGCCGTCAATGAAACCATAAGCGCTATTCCATAGCCGATACCCATGAAAAAACCACTTCACGAAGAAGTGGTTTTTCAATTGTAATTTCAACTAAATCAAATACCGAGTCAATAATACAAACACACCCGTTTACTGATTTTGTCCTGCTACGCCGGTAGTTTGTACTGACTTTGGCGCATCACACAACGTTGGGGTATCCGTTGCGCAAGTACCGCCGATTGTCCAAGCAATTGTCGAGTCAGTCGGATTCGGCGTGATAACATACGTCGCCCCATTAAAATCATCCACGTTACCAGTGGCGGTAACTTTCCCATTGTCCACGGTTAAACTCGCCACTTTGCCTGCCCCATTAGCGATGCCTGCCGGAATGCCATTGTTATTGGCATCACATTTATCAACACCACCTGTTTCCACAATACATTTTTCAACCGCCAATTTATAAGGCCCAGTCGCATTGATCACCTCGGTAAACTTCGCCTTTTGTGAATAATTCTGCAAACGCGGCACTGCAATGGTAGCCAAAATACCGATGACGGCAATAACCATCAACAATTCCAACAAAGTGAAACCTGCTTGTTTGCTTTGGTCTTTTATATACTTAGATTGATTCATGATAAATTTAACTCTTAACGATCAGGTTTAAAAAATAAATACCAAACGGAGAACCGTTTTCCCTAAGGTTATTGATAATCAATTACCCTAATTTTATACCTTTCGGATTATACGGATTTTTTTCAAAAAGTACATCCCAAACCCCATGCCCCAAACGATTTCCGCGATTTTCATACTTGGTCAGCGGGCGAGTTTCGGGTCGAGGTATAAAACTTTGGGCTGGATTGGTATTTATGAGTAGTTCTTCGCCGCTCAAAACCGCCAGCATTTGCTCCGCATAGTTTTCCCAATCCGTAGCACAATGTATATATCCACCACTTTTTAAACGCAATGCCAATTCATGCACAAAAGGCGTTTGAATCAAGCGGCGTTTGTGGTGCCGCGCCTTGTGCCACGGGTCTGGGAAGAAAATATGCACTCCGGCCAACATGCCCTGCGGAATCATATCGCGCACGATTTCAACCGCATCGTGCTGGATAATACGCAGATTGCTCAGACCATATTCCTGCACCCGTTTGAGCAACGCACCCACCCCTGTTGTAAACACTTCAACCCCAATGTAGTTGACATTGGGGTTCTGCGCAGCGATTTTCGCCGTTGTCTCACCCATACCACAGCCGATCTCCAAAACGATGGGGTGATTGTTGCCAAAAATCTGCGCCCAGTCTTGCGCGCTTTTCAATTGTTTGTCGTAGGGAATGCCGAACACAGGCATGAGGCTTTCGTAAGCGCGACGTTGCGCTTCTGAAAAATGACCTTTACGGTGTACAAAACTTTTGATGTGGCCATAATCGTGGGCGTTGCTCTGCTCATTCGCCGCTACCGTTTCTGCCTTTTCTACTGTCTGCGCAGCTTCCGTGCTTTCGGGATGAGGGGTTGGTTCAATATGGGAACTTTGCTTAGGTGTACTCATGATGTGTGAATCTGTGATTGTGATGGGTTTTCGTTTGCCCACAAAAAACGCCCCGCGTATTGCTCGGGGCATTTTTTAATTTGAGGCCATGGGTTTGCTGGTATTTATTTCAATGCTTCCAAAATACGACCACGGATTTCATCGACCGAGCCAACGCCGGAAATCTTGCGGTATTTCGGTGCTGCCGCGTCACCGGTTGCAGCCCAGTTGCTGTAGTAGTCTACCAGCGGACGGGTTTGTGCTTGATAAACGTCCAAACGTTTGCGCACGGTATCTTCTTTATCATCATCACGCTGAACCAAATCTTCGCCCGTTACATCGTCTTTACCAGCGACTTTCGGTGGATTGTATTCAATGTGGTACACGCGTCCGGACGCTTCGTGTACACGGCGACCACTGATGCGCTTGATGATTTCTTCAGCAGGCACGTCAATTTCCAAAACGAAATCCACCGGCACTTGCGCGTCTTTGAGTGCGTCTGCCTGTGGAATGGTGCGGGGAAAGCCGTCGAACAGATAACCGTTGGCACAGTCGTTTTCGGTCAAGCGTTCTTTGACCAGATTAATGATCAAACCGTCGGAAACCAACTGTCCCGCATCCATGACTTTTTTCGCTTCGATGCCCAAAGGCGTACCGGCTTTCACCGCCGCACGCAGCATATCGCCGGTAGAAATTTGCGGAATGCTGTAATGCTCTTTAATGAAATTGGCTTGGGTTCCTTTACCTGCGCCCGGCGGGCCTAATAAAATGATACGCATGTGTGTCTTTCCAAAAGAGTAAAAAGTTCAATCCATAACCTTACCTCAGGCAACGGACTCCGGTCAAGTTTAAATCAAATACATGAGAGCCGACTCAAACGTTCAAATCATCCAACTCACGCAAATACTGCTCCACAACGGCCACATCTTCAGGCGTATCCACGCCCGGTGCCGCAGCGACATCACTGATGAACACGGAAATATGTTCACCATTGGCCAAAACGCGCAATTGCTCCAGACTTTCGATCTGTTCCAGTCGGCTCATCGGCAATTGACCATAGCGTTTGAGAAAGCCGACGCGATAGGCATAAATGCCCATGTGGCGCAAAACTGGCAAATCGTCCGGTAAGCTTTGTGTCGCCGCTGGATTGACTTCACCCTGCGCCTTCATCCAATCACGCGGATACGGAATCGGCGCACGCGAGAAATACAAAGCACGCTGCTGTTCATCCAACACGACTTTCACCATATTCGGATTGAGAAAATCAGCCATCGCGTGCAGCGGATGTGCCGCCGTCGCCATCACGCACGAAGTATCGTCATTCAATGCCTGCGCCACCGACTCAATCAACTGCGGCGCAATTGCCGGCTCGTCACCCTGCACATTAACCACGATGGTGTCATCCGACCAGCCGCGCTCCATGGCCACTTGCGCGATGCGATCCGTACCCGACGGATGCTCCGCCAACGTCATGTGCGCGTGATAACCAGCATCGGTCACCATGGCGGCAATATCCGCATGATCGGTCGCCACAACCACTTCATTGGCAGAGGTTTGCAATGACCGATCGGCCACCCGCAGAATCATCGCTCGTCCTAAAATCGGTACGAGCGGTTTGCCATGAAAGCGCGAACTGCCCATGCGCGCGGGAATCACCACTTTGAATTGGGTCATATTCGCCCCTTTATGCGTTGACCGCGATTGCCTGCTCAATCAATAAAATCGGAATGCCATCGCGAATCGGGTACAGCACCTGCGCTTGCGCCGAATACAAACCCTCGGGTTGATCTGCCATTGCGGCGCGGTGTACCAATTCGCCACCAGTTTTTGGGCAACGCAAAGCGTGCAGTAATTTCTCGTCCATAATCATCCTTTTGCTATTGTTTCATTTATTCATGCCGCCAATACCATGCATGCATCCATCAACTCATTGCCCAACATGAAAAATCGCTAAAACATCTAAAAAATATACGGTCATTCCCGCGAGAAAGCAAAATGCAGTTTCTGCAAAGCAGAAATGACAGGGTTTTATTTAACTTTCTCACTTTGCCAATCATTTTGGCCATCCGCTAAACATCTGATGCTTCTTGCGAGCCAAAATTCTGAGCCAAGCCCTTCAATCGACTGATGATGTGTTGTGCAAACCCTTGCCAACCCTCATCCTGCCTCACACTCAGAGGCAGTACCCAGATGCTTTCAGCCAACGCAGGAAACGCCTCAATCCACGGTAAACATTTGACCGCATCTTTTTCCGTCATGAGCACAACGGCGCACGCTTTTTCATGCTGCAATTGTATCAAGCGCTCAGCCAGTGCCGCATCAAATGGCGCGTGATCGGGCAAAGCCAAGCTTTCACCCGCAAAGCCCAAATCCGCCAGCATGTCGAAAAACACCTGAGGCTGGGCGATTCCGGCCAGCATCAGAACTTTTTTGTTCTTATGCACGCCGTATTGCTGCACCAAATCATTCAACGCTATTGTACGCTGAACCTCGGTCAAAGCATAGGCGCGATTCAGTCCGCTACACACACCAAACTGTGGCGTAGTGAGTGGCCGAGGCATCCACGGCAGATCACTGAGCGTCTGGCAGTGCGCGTCAGGTTCGCTGCCATCCTGTCCATCCCGCTCCAATGCAGAACGCCGCTGATGATAGACCAACGCCGACACCGTATTCAAACGCGCGGGCGACTCACGCAAAGGCCCAGCCGGTAAGCACCAACCGTTGCCCACACCGCGACCATCCACCACAGCGATTTCCAAATCGCGATACAAACGATAATGTTGCAGGCCGTCGTCGCAGACAATTACGTCGCATTCGGGATGCGCGGCGCACAAGGCACGCGCGACATTGACCCGATTTGCCCCGACCCAGATCGGTACGCCGGTGGCGCGGTGCAACAACAGCGGCTCATCGCCCACCTGTTGCGCACTGCTGTACGCCGTGACTTCAATTTCACGCCGTTCCCGATCAGCCTGAGATCCGTAACCTCGTGTGATGATGCCGGGCTGAAAACCGGCTTGTTGTAATTGCCGCACCAATTGCGCAACAATCGGGGTTTTGCCCACGCCGCCAATCATAATGCCACCGACCACCACCACAGGTACAGGCATGCGATACTGCGCACGCCAACCGTGCGTAAACGCCCATTTGCGCACGGCAGCGATTTTTTGAAACAGCCACGACGCAGGCCATAAAACGCGCGTCGCCCAGCCGCGAGTCTGCCAGCGTGCGAGCCATTTGGCTTCGCGCTGCGCCTGTCTCGCCTGTCGTTGTAGCGTATGCTCCGACTGCTGATTCAATTCGCCCATAGCGTTTTTATTCCGTTGATTTTGAAGCAATTTTACTGTGTTTATGGTTTTTCGATGGTCGTTTCTACGGAGACTTGAGCCGGCAATTCTGCATCAACTTCGGTAGCCATCTGACCCACCGCTTCCGCACCGATTACCTCATCCTCTGGTAAGTCTTCAAATACCTCATCCAATATAGGTTCGCCCTCAATCCGCCCCAGCACCCGCACACCGACCTCCAGTTTCACCCAGTCAATGTCTTGCAACTGCACACGCACACGCGACTGCAACGGCATATCCGCAGGCACCATGCTGTTCAGATACAGAGGAATATCCGCCAGACGCAACACATTCTCACGAATCACGATGGCCTGCGTGTCAAAAACACCCTCATTCATGCGTTGCGCTACCCAGCGTAGACACCAATAGCGCTCCATCGTGTTTTGTTGCCCTGCGTAAGCGCGGTATTTTTCGTCAAACTGGCTCATGCGCGAAAGCAGATCAGCCTCTTTGGGCTGAAACGGCGCTTTCATCGGCGCGGTCACGCCATAGCGTATCGCCGCGAGCAACTGCATTTGATTGAGCCAATCGGCGTAGCGGCGCAACGGCGAGGTTGCCCACATATACGCCGGTACGCCCATCGCCAAATGCGCCTGCGCATGCGTACTGGTGCGTACACCGATGTAACTTTGCGTGCGAAACAGCGCAGGAATACGCAGATCACGCAACCAGCACGCCCACTGCACATTGGCAAAAATCATCCATTCGGATACGATTTTGTCGATCGGCGAGCCGCGCATACGCTGGCTGATGGTGATGCACTCATCGCCGGTGGGCACGGTTCCGACCGGATTGTCCAGCGCGTAGGAGAAATCCGCGCGATTGTTGTTTTCCGGCTTGCCACGTACCGCATCGCGGATCGCGCTGAGTTTTTGCACGCCCTGCCACAACACTTTCAAATGCTGCGCCTGCGGATAATCCGCGCGTTCGCCTTCCAAATCAGCAGCATTCAATTGCATTTGCGGTGTGTCATGACGTAAATTTTCTGTGATGCGAATGCGTTCAACACGAGTTTCTACATCGCTAAAAGCCTCGCTCGGCGCGCGTTCGGTGTGAAACGTGGTGTAAATCGACACCACCGGATGAATCGTCCCTTCGTCCAAGCTGAACGCCTCAACCCAGTGATCGGGCAGCATCGTGACTTTTTCACCCGGCATATACAGCGTGGACATTCGACTGACCGCGTGCTGATCGGCCACATCATCGCGGGTGACCGAGAGCGCGGGCGCGGCAATATGAATACCGATGCGGTACACATGGTCCTCAATCTGCCGTACCGAAAACGCATCGTCAATCTCGGTCGTGGCCGAATCGTCAATCGAGAATATGGCCACATCGTCCACTACCGTGTCGCTCGCAGTACCTTCAGCCAGCATCTCCGTCCAGAGGTGCAGATTCGGCTGGGGCAAAGTATGCTCATCCTGCTCAATACCGCGCGGATAGTATTCGCTCAAAAACGTCATGCGGTGCAGTTCAAACGCATTGCGAAACGCACCGATATGCAGCATCAATTCCGGCAAGGTCAGTTTCAAATCCGCCGCCGCCTGAATCGCCGCCTTATACGTCATGTCATTCGCATTTTTCTTTTGCATGATCGCGTCGCGTGCTTGCAAAATCTCGCTCGGTGCACTGCCCGCAATCATTTGCTCGACCCAAGCGGCTTGCTGGCGCAAACGTTCTTCCTTTTTCGCCACCGCCGCCAAGGCAATCTGAATCTGCTCATATGGCTGTCGGGTAAATTGTCCCTTGCCCTTTTTACCAAAATAAATCGGCGCCGATTGCAAAGCCTGCCACATCGCCGCCTGCTCGATCACGCTGGCCTGCTCGCCAAAATACTCGCGCGCAACCTGCACAAAATCAAAGGCCGCCTCGGGCGCACATTCCCACAGCAAATCCAAATCCACCTGCGCCGCAATATCACCCGCCAGCTCACTCGCCTGCGCCGCGCTCACACCATTGAGATTCGCTTGCAGCAACACGTCTTTGGTTTTCACCTTTTGCAGGGACGAGCCTTGCGCTTTGACCTGCATGTGACTGTCTTTTTGCTCCATCACCTGCCCGACGTTCAATTTGCCCTGCGCTTCGTAAAAAACGATGTTGCCCATTCAAAATCCGTTCAACTTAAAAATAAAGCGGCATTTTATCATGCCGCTTAGTCCGCACAGCCTGATTTGCTATGCCCATTGGTCTGCCCACTTCAAAAAGTCATTCGACCAGTACCTGCGAGAACAACTCGCGTAAAGCATCAGGAATCGCTTTGGGCTTGTTGGTTTGCGTATCCACACACACCATCGTCAATATGCCTTTGGCTGCGACATGTCCGTTCGATTCAACGGTTTGTTCCAACACCGCCGACGCATTGCCGATTTTGCGCACGCACACGGTCGCCACCGCATCGTGATCCAGCGTCAACGGCTTGAGCCAATCAATCTCGGCATGGCGAATCACAAAACCGGTGTGGGTATCGCGCGCCAAATCCATCGGATTGATCTCCGCCGCACGAAACCACTCGGTACGCGCACGCTCAAAATAGTCCAAATAATTGGCGTGGTACACAATCCCCATCAAATCGGTATCGGCAAAATACAAGCGAATCGGCCATTCAAAGTGCTTTTTATCCATAAAAAACCATCGTCCTCAATCTATTCAAAACTCAATTAACGCTCAATACAGCGCAAAACCCATTGCGCCATCTCCTGCGGTTGCTGTAACGGCGCCATATGCCCCACTTCCGGCATCACCAGCACCGGTACATCCGGACGCATGCGCTGCCATTTGTCCCACGAGCGCTGCGGAATCCACTGGCTATCCGCACCGCGTATCGCCACACACGGCACTTTCAGCTCTTTTAGCGCCTGCCAGCCATTCGAAATCGTGCGAAAAATATGCGCTTCCCAAGTCTTCGGAAAGCTCAATTCTAACCCATCTTGCCGCTCACGCGCTCTCAAACCATAGTGCGCATAATCCTGCATCACCGATGGCGGAATTCCATGAAACGCCGATTTACGCGCATGATAATCCATGAACTCCTGATGCGATCCCCATACGTCACGACGATTGAGCGTGCGTTTGGCCATTGGCAACAGCCGATAACGCAAGGCCATCGGAATCGCATTCAGCGTCCAAATCGCGCGATTGGGAAACATCACCGGCTCAATCAGTACGATTTTCTCAAACAAATCCGGCCGACGATGCGCCGCGATCAGTGTCATCACACCGCCCAGCGAATGCCCCACGCCAATGAATTTTTGCGTCGAGGCCGTGTCTGCGCTGTGCGTAGCACGCTCCCGATTCAGCGCATCCAAGCTCGCGATCAGATCATCCGCCGCACTGGCCCAACTGAACCGGCTCGGTGGCTGATGCGGATGCACACTCGCCCAACTGGCACGATGATGCGTCGCATAAACAGTATGCTGTTGCGCCAAAGGCTCGATCATCTGCCGATAAACACCCGCAACAAAACCATTGCCCTGCGCAAAATGAATCGGCAAAACCGTGCTATTCGGATGCTCCCAAACCGCCACGGTTGCCGTGTGCTCATGCACCGCGAGTGAGCGTATGTGCATCATGCCGGAGCTATTATTGGAATTATTAGAAATCATACTTTTTCACTCGTCACGAATCGTATTATCCGACGGCGGATTCGGCTTGGCCGTGGCAAATCGATAAGCTCGGCGAAACGACCAAAGCGACGACAGCACCAATATCACACCAAAAAATCCAACAACGCCACGTTGCAGCGAACTCAGCGCATCAACCAGATGAAAACTTTGAATCTCGCCCTGAACCGCCATTTGCAGCAACACCGCTGCGGCAAAACCCAAAGACAAACCAATCACAGCATAGCCCACAGCCAGCGCCCAAAACTCAATGCGCGAATTGGGCGGCTCTCGGCGTTTACCCGAGCGCGACAACTCCGCCTGATCTTCGGCAAAATCGCGCTCCTCCTGTGATAAAAAATTCACTCCATCACTCCCAATGCAAAAATCCGCCGATGCTCTTTCATCGCGTAGCGGTCGGTCATGCCCGCGATATAGTCGGCCACGCGGCGCGCTTGCAGCCATTCGGCCTGTGCATCGTCCTTATCCACCTGATAGTCCGGCGGCATCAGGCGCGGATCCTGCATGAATACCTCAAACAAATCCTGAATGATGTTCTGCGCCTTGCGCGACATGCGCAGCACCTGATATTGCCGATATAGATTGGCAAACAGATAACTTTTAAGCGCCTTCATCTGCTCCTTAACCTCATCGGAAAATCCGGCCAACGGCGGCGCGAGGCGCACATCGGCGACGTGCTTGATGCCCAGCACCTGAATTCGATGCTGCGTCATCCGAGTCAAATCCGTGACCATCACGCTGATCATGCGGCGCACGGTTTCGAGCACCTCCCGATGCCCGCTCAAACTCGGATACTGTGCGCGCACCTCATCGTGCGAACGCGCGAAAATCGGCACTTCGCGCATGCCCTCGATGGTCAGAATTTTCGAGCGCAAACCATCGTCAATATCGTGGTTGCTGTACGCAATCGCATCGGCGATATTGGTCAGTTGCGCTTCGAGTGAAGGCTGCTCGCCGCGAATAAAACGCTCACCGAGTTCGCCCAACTTTTGCGCGTTGGCCGCTGAACAGTGTTTCAAAATCCCTTCGCGGGTTTCATACGTCAGGTTCAGACCGTTGAACGCGCCGTAGCGCTCCTCCAATTCATCGACAATGCGCAGGCTTTGCAAATTGTGCTCAAAACCGCCGAACGGGCGCATGCATTCGTTCAGCGCATCCTGCCCCGCGTGACCGAACGGCGTGTGTCCCAAGTCGTGCGAGAGCGCAATGGCCTCGATCAAATCCTCATTCAGCCGCAAATTGCGCGCCAGCGTGCGGGCGATTTGCGCCACTTCCATGCTGTGCGTGAGGCGCGTGCGAAACAAATCGCCTTCGTGATTGACGAACACCTGCGTTTTGTACTCCAGTCGGCGAAATGAGGTCGCATGTACGATGCGATCACGGTCACGCGCAAACGGACTGCGGTTCGGATCCTCCGGTTCGGCATGACGCCGCCCTTTGCTGATCGAGCTTTTGACCGCAAACGGTGCCAACTGAGTTTCAAAACTTTGCCATGCTTTCATACAGTTCCTTTGATCTTCAGCCAATAATGACGCTCATGAATCAACAGGGTTGCACCCCTCACCCGTTTACGGGAGAGGGATTTGAGTTACAGACGATTGACCTGCATCACACCCTTAATCTGCATCAGCGCCGCGCGTGCTTTCTCCAATTGCGCGGTACTCACCACTTCGAGATTGAACACATAGTCGCATACCGGCTCCTGCGCTGCCTGCATTTTTTTCTGCTTGCGCAGCCCCGTGACATACACCTTTTCACGCGCGAGCGCATCGGTAATCAGACGCATGATGTCCACCGACTCCTGCGCCGAAATCACCATATCGACTTCGTAGCGCAGCCCTTCTGCCGACGACCACGCACAGGCCAGCACCCGCTCGGGATGCTGGGTTTTCATGTGAATGAAATTTTCACACGCAGTGCGGTGAATTGAAATGCCTTTGCCGCGCGTAACGAATCCTGCGATTTCATCCGGCGGCGCGGGTTTGCAGCATTGCGCCAATTGGGTCATCAAGTCGTCCAGGCCAACCACCAGCACGCCGCCTTTACCGGTCGGCTCTTTGTTGCTGGAGCTGCGCACGAAGCTTTGCTCGTCCACCACTGCCGCACTTTGTGCGTCGTTGGTGCCGCTAAAATGATTGTCCAAATCGCGTCCGCCGAGGGTTTCTCGCGCAAATGCGATGTACAAATCGTCGGTTTTTTCAAAGCCGAGCGCATGCGCGATTTCATCATGCTTGACCGCCGTTTTGCCCAAGCGTTGCAATTCTTTTTCAAACGCTGTGCGCCCCGTGCTGATATTGACCTGCGTGTCCTGCGCGTTAAACCACGCGCGGATTTTGCCTTTGGTACGTTGGCTAATGGTGAATTCGTCCCGCAGCCAGTCGCGTGACGGATTGTCCTGTTTCGCCACCGTAATTTGCACGGTTTGACCGGTTTGCAAAGGGGTATTGAGCGGCACAATCTGGCCGTTGACCTTCGCGCCGCGACAGCGGTGGCCGATATTGGTATGAACGTAGTAGGCAAAGTCAATTGGCGTTGCGCCCTGCGGCAGCTCAATCACTTTGGCATCCGGCGTGAGTACGTAAATACTTGGGTCCTTGAGCTTGACCGAGGTCGCTTCGCCCAACTGTTTACTCGCGCGCGCTTTGGCCTGCGCCGAGAGATTGTGCGTCAGATCGGACTGCCAACTGATGAGCTGGCGCACCCAGGCAATTTGTGCATCATAGTCGCTCTGCTCGTTTTTACCGCCTTTGTTAAAGCCGCCCTCTTTATAGCGCCAATGCGCCGCGACGCCGTATTCGGCAAACTGGTGCATCTGTTGGGTGCGGATTTGCACCTCCATCGGTCGCCCGTCGTCACCCACCACAACGGTGTGCAGCGATTGATAACCATTCGGTTTCGGGCGCGCGATGTAATCGTCGAATTCTTTCGGAATCGGTTGCCATAGGTGGTGCATCACGCCGAGCACGCTGTAGCAGTCTTTCAAATCCTCCACGATGATGCGGAACGCGCGAATGTCGTATAAATCGGCAAATTGCAGCGATTTACCCTTCATCTTGTTGTAAATACTGTAAATATGTTTGGGGCGGCCGGAAATATTGGCCTTGATGTGCAAGGCTTTGAGTTCGGTTTGCAGCCGTTCGATGGATTGGGCGACAAAGCCCTCGCGCTCGGTGCGTTTCTCGTCCAGCCATTTGGCAATTTGGCGGTAAATATCCGGCTCGGCAAAGCGAAAACCCAAATCTTCCAGTTCCCACTTGATTTGCCAAATCCCCAAACGATTGGCCAGCGGCGCGTACAGCAACAGCGACTCATCCGCCACCGGTTTCGGGCACGGGGTTTTGCTCGCGGCGTAATAGCGCAGGGTTTGCAGGCGCGAAGCCAAGCGCAAAATCACCACACGAATGTCATGCGCCATCGCCAGCAGCATTTTGCGCGAGCGTTCAATCTGCTCGGAAACGCTCTGCTCGGCGAGCATCCGTTCCGATTTACTGATGTCGCCAGTGCGTTCTTTTTGCTCTTTGCGCTCCTTGGCATTGTGCCAAGTTTTCGCACCCATCTCCATGATTTTATGCAGATTTTGCACGCGCGCCGCCTGATCCGCGCCCCAGTCGGCGGTCAAGGCCGCACGATTGCCCACATCATCCGGATGAATCAAAAAATAGCCAAATAGATACGCCGCGATGTGCAGTTCGTCCGTCACATCCAAGCGGTTTAAAATTTCGTGAATGCCCTCGGCGTGGTCGCGCATCGGCTCACCCGTGCGCAATATTTGCCCGACATAATGGGCATCCGCCCACTGGCGGGCTTCTTCCAGCGTGTGAAATTTGGGAGGGGTATCGGCGTGGGTACTGCTTTGCGTCATGATCGGGTTTATCTTCAAAAAATACTCAGGCCGTATCGTATCATAAGCGCACCCTGCAAACAGGATGAGATCATGGAGGTTTATCAGCAATATCGCACCAAAAAGCAGCGCTTTGTGCTTTAAACAATATTCTGAATACCCGACAAACGCTGAAAACATGACTGTTTGAGCAGCTCCAAAAAGGCCAACATATACGGCTGCGTACTCAGCGCTTGCGTATTGACCGCATACAAATTGCTCATCAGCCCATCGGCAATTCGGCGGGTCTGGATATAACCACTGGCGCGGTGCGATTGCACGCTCCATTCGGGCAAAACCGCGATGCCGTGACCGCTGGCGACCAACTGCAAAATCACGATGGTTAGCTCGCTGGTGCGTTTGCTCGGCACCACGCCCGCCGGTTTGAGCAGCTTCATGATATCCAAATACGCATCGTCAATCGGATAGGTAATCAAGGTGTGCTGCGCAAAATCCTCCGCCGCCAAATGTTTCTTCGCGGTAAGCGGGTGTTGATTGCCCATCACACCGAGCATTTCATAGCGAAACATCGGCGTATACACCAACTGCGGCTCGTTCTCCACCTCGCCGGTCAGCGCCAAATCCGCCCGCCCCGACAAAACCAGCGCCGCCGGGTCGGTGTGAAAACCCGAAACGATATCCAAATCCACCTGCGGCCAATCGGCGCGAAACGCATCCATCACCGGTATCAGCCATTCAAAACAGGTGTTGCACTCAATCGCGATGCGCAACGGCCCTGCGTGTCCCTGCGCCAAAACCGCCAGTTTACGCTCGGCCTCGGCGACTTCACCCAAGGTTTGCGCCGCCAAATCGGCCAAACATTCACCTGCCGGGGTCAAACGCATGGGCGAGAGCCGCCGTTCCAGCAGACTCACGCCGTAGTATTCCTCCAGCAATTTAAGCTGATGCGACAGCGCCGATTGCGTCAAACACAGTTGATTGGCCGCTTGGCTGAGCGAATCACTCTGACGCAAGGCCAAAAAAGTTCGCAGGTGACGCAACTCCAAAATACTGCTCATTATGAATCCTATTCATGATTTTTGTGAAATTCTTTCGTTTGAATAATACCTGTATCCCCTGTATCGTGTCAAATCGAAGTCCGCGCCATGCATCCATGCGCATACGCGGACTCATTCACAACAACATACGCCTGCAACACATAGGGAGGGCTTTTTCATGAAAGCACATATTTTGGGCTATCCGCGCATTGGCGCACAACGCGAACTGAAATTCGCATCGGAGCAATTTTGGAAAGGCGACTTAACACTCGCCGAACTGCAACAGGTTGCGAAACAACTGCGCGGCCAACATTGGCTGGCGCAAAAATCCGCCGGACTGGATTACGTCAGCGTCGGCGACTTTAGCCTGTACGATCAGGTGCTGGATCACGCGGTGCTGTTGGGCGCGATTCCGGCGCGTTTCGGATTTGACACCACGCAAATCGAGGCCGAGCAGTATTTTGCGCTGGCGCGAGGCAACGCCGCACAACCCGCATTGGAAATGACCAAATGGTTCGACACCAATTATCATTATTTGGTTCCCGAACTCTCGCCCGAGCAGCAGTTTAGCGCGCACCCTGAGCAAATATTGGTGCATTTGGATGAAGCATTGCTCTGGGGTTGCAAAGCCAAACCCGTATTGCTGGGGCCGTTGAGCTTTTTATACTTATCCAAACTCGATACCCAAGTGGACGACCCCAGCGCAAGCAAATTGGCTTTGCTCGATCGGCTGCTGCCCGTGTACGTGGAGATTTTGCACGCCATCGAGACCAAAGGCGTGTCGTGGGTGCAAATCGACGAACCGATTTTGGCACTGGATTTACCGACCGAATGGCGCGATGCGCTGCCCAAAGTACTCGCCAACCTATCAAGCACACCGCTGAAAATCTTGCTCGCGACCTATTTTGAAAACATCGAGCAGCACCTGCCCGCCTTGGCCAGCAGCCCCGTCGCAGGCGTACACATCGACGCCGTGCGCGCACCGGAGCAAGTCGCCACGTTTGTCCGCGACTTGCCGGCGCATCAGGTACTCTCATTGGGCGTGGTCAACGGCCGCAATATTTGGGCGAACGATTTGAGTGAATCGGTGGCGGTGATACAGGCAGCGCGCACGCAGCGCGGTGAAAATCTGTGGGTCGGCTCCAGTTGCTCGCTGCTGCACAGTCCGTTCGACTTGACGAGCGAAACGGCACTCGCACCCGAACTCAAAGGCGTGCTGGCATTCGCCCGCCAAAAACTCGATGAAATCGTGACTTTGAAAAAAGCCGTGACTTTGGCTGATGACAGCACGCAGCAAGTCATCGCGCAAAACGCCGCGAATTGGCAAACCTACCGCGCATGGAGCGAGGTCAATCGCGCCGATGTGCGCGCTGCCGTCGCACAAATTCAGCCGGACGACGCGCTGCGTAACACGCCGTTCGCACAGCGTATTCAAGCGCAAAATGAGCGTTTCCAATTGCCGCTGCTGCCAACCACCACGATTGGCTCGTTCCCACAAACCGGCGAAATCCGCCGCATCCGCGCCGCATTCAAAAAAGGCGCGGTCAATCAACATCAATACGAAGTGGCAATGAGAGCCGAAATCACCCGCGTGATTCACGAGCAAGAGCGTTTGGGCTTGGACGTTTTGGTACACGGCGAAGCCGAGCGCAACGACATGGTTGAATACTTCGGTGAACAATTGGACGGTTACGCCTTCACGCAAAACGGCTGGGTGCAAAGCTACGGCTCGCGCTGCGTCAAACCGCCAATCATTTACGGCGACGTGGCACGCCCGCAGGCCATGACCGTGGCATGGAGCAGCTTCGCACAAAGCCTGACCCAGCGACCGGTCAAAGGCATGTTGACCGGCCCCGTGACCATGCTGCAATGGTCGTTCGTGCGCGAAGACTTGCCGCGTCACGAAGTCATGCTGCAAATCGCCCTCGCCCTGCGCAGCGAGGTGCTCGACCTCGAAGCTGCCGGCATCGGCATCATCCAGATTGACGAACCCGCTCTGCGCGAAGGTCTGCCGCTCAAGCGCAGCGATTGGCAGCGCTATCTGGACAACGCCGTGTTCGCCTTTGGCATCGCCGGAAACGCCGTGCGCGACCACACCCAGATTCACACGCACATGTGCTACTCCGAATTCGGCGACATCCTGCCCGAAATCGCCAAAATGGATGCCGACGTCATTTCGATCGAAACCTCGCGCTCGCGCATGGAGCTGCTCGATGATTTTGGTACATTCGCCTACCCGAACCAAATCGGCCCGGGCGTGTACGACATCCACAGCCCGCGCATTCCCTCAACCGACGAAATGGTCGAACTGCTGCACAAAGCCACACAAGTGATCCCCGTGCAACAACTGTGGGTCAATCCCGACTGCGGCCTGAAAACCCGCTCATGGGCCGAAACCCTACCCGCATTGAGCAATCTGATGGCCGCGACGCAAACCCTGCGTGCGCAGCATGCGTCAGCTGCCACTCGGTCAGCGCAATAAAAAATAAACGGTCGGTGAAAACCGACCGTTTTTTATGGAGCATTTTTATAAAAAATCTCAACTCGTCGCCAACTGCCTCATCAGCAACAGCCGATACACGGTCAAAAACAGCACCACGCCATTGCTCGTCGCATACAGCGGCCAAAGCGTCGCGGTATCGCTGCCGGCGAGCAAACCATGCACCGTCACCAGCGCATACAGCGCAAACGTCGCAAAATGCAGCCAGCGCCAAGCCTGAAAGCCAATGCGCGTGCGTACATAGTAGCTCACCAGCACCACCGCCATCAGATATAAACTGATTTGCCCCAAACCAATCCACACCACGCTTTTCGCATCAAATGCAAACGGAACCAATAAATTGAACCAGCTCGCCTGCACATACGTGTCGCCGAGCAAAACCAGCGCATGCAGTGCGACAAACAGCCACGACACGATACTGACAAACTCATGAATCGCCATCAGCACAGGCGTCCAATTCGCCATACGCGGGCTGCGGCTCAAGCGTGTGGACATCAGCAAACCCAACACCACCGACAGCCACAGCAGTACATACGCGGTCACTCCGGACGCGCGTGAAACAAACCAAAAACCTTTGGCTTCCTGACCGACCAAACTCTGCGCCAGCAGATGGGCGAACGGCGGCACCGCCCACCACGCCGCGAATACGCCCAAGCCGACGGACAGCACAAAGGTCAACCACCAGCGCCACGAATATTCATTCACCGAATCACTTTTTTGACCCGCCACGCTGCCTGAGCTTAGTTTAGGCTCACGCGCACGATAGATTCCCCACATACGAATTCCTCTCTTTGTTTTTGATCTCTATGACACTCAATCACATGATATTTTTAACGCATCATTTGCTGCTCAAACACCGCATTCATCCGTATTTGCCCGTGTTCCAACACCATGCACACGCCCACATCCGCTTGACGCTGCGCCCACGCCTGCGCCAACTCGCTGCCCAAAATCAACAGGTGCTTCGCCACGACTTCGGCCTCAAAAGCACTGGCAGCGGACACCGACACACTGACAATATCCGTTTGCGCTGCCTGCGCCGTGCGCGGGTCAACGATGTGGTGCTGCACCTGTCCATCCCGTATCCAGCGACGGTAATCCCGCCCCGATGTCGCCACACCGCCGCGCGTCACGCCAATCAGAGCCAAATCTTCGGTTTCCGGCCAAGGACGCGCAATCGCGATGGGCCATGCCTGCGTATTGTTGAGCGCATCGGTCATCGCAGCGCTTACCGCAATATCACCGCCTGCATCCATCAGCGCCGGGGCAAATTTGCCCAAACGGTACACGGTTTCATCGGCGCACCAACCTTTGACAAAACCGCCCAAATCCAAACGACTACCCGCTGGAATGCGTATCTGCAAACACGCATGATCGCAGTGGATGTGGCGAAAATCCGCCACGGCATGAACAGGCGCTCCCTGATACGTTGCCGGATGCTTGCTTGACTGCGTAAGCTCGAAGGAATGCAGTTGAGCAAAATCTCGGTCATAACCCATATCCAGCACCGCTTGCCCGATCAAAGGTGTGAGCAATCCCTGCGTTCGCTCGGCCACATTCACGGCCTTTTGCACCACGGTCAAAAATTCGGCACTGACGGTGACCGCCTGCCCCGCCTGCGCATTGACACGCGATAGCTCGCTGTCCGCACAAAAGCGGCTGAATATCCGCTCCCAGTGTGCGAACCACGTGGGAACTTGTGCCAACAATGCGTCCGCCTGCACACCCGATGGCATGGACAATGCGGCACTCATATCGCAGCCCATGGCGCGAAACTGTCTCAGAGGTAAAGCGTGTTCCATCATCGTTGCGTCACTTCGCCCTCATCCACCCTCATTGTGAAGAACGCGAGCGCGCCACGGCTCGCGGTTGGCGTTGCTGAACGGGTGCAGGCAACACATTCACCTCGCGTATCTTCGGTTGAGCACTGAGGGTGGTATTGCCTTGGGTCGCAGATGGTCGGGCGCGGTTCACATCCGTGGCGGCCTTTGACGGCGGTAATGGGCGCGGTGTCCTGTCGAAGGAATTGGATGAATTGGATAAATCAGACGCATCGTTTTGCGCCAAAACATTAGGTAAAGCATCGGGCAAAACCCAGCGCGATGCGTCGCTCTGCACCGGTAAGGCCGGCTCATTCGACTGAGTCAACGAACTTGACTTCGTAAACGCACCCACTTGATTGCTCGCCAACACGCCCCAACCGGCCACCGTACCCAATACAGATGCACTGATGATGAACGCTTTCAGCCCCAGATGGCTTTGGTTGGGATTAAGCCTTCGTGCGGCTGCTGTCGCCGTTGCCGCTGAGTTTACTTTGGCCGTGCCATTGGATGGTGGATTGGACGCTGCTGTTGTGTGTTTGGATTCAGACATTTTCGCGCTCCTCATAGTCGTCATCATCATCGTCGTCTTGATCGTGTTTTTTGTGTTCACCCCGTTTTTTGCGGTGTTCGCGGTATTCATGTTCATCGTCATCGCGTTCGCCATATGAATGATTCGGCTGTACGGCTGGAGTCGCTTGCGCCATGCTGTTGCCCAAAATGGTTCCGCTGTCGGCGTTCACATAAATTTTGCCTTGCGCAAACGGTACTTCGTAAGCCAAGCGACCGCCGTAGCGCACCAGTTCCGGCGCGCCTTGTATGCGTGCAGACGGTTGCGCCTGCTGCGCGATTTGCTGTGCTTGTGCACTGCTCAAACGCGTGGATGGTGCGTCAGACGGATTCGGGGTAGCTGTTGTATTGATAGTTTGGGCTGGCGGCAGTGCAGATGACGCTGAGGCGACCAGCGCACCATTCTCCGACGGCGCAACTAACGGCGCACCCAACTGCGGTGCTGGTAATTGAGGAGCCGGATTATTTTCGGCAACGGTGCGCTCTTGCATTTTGGCAAATACACTACCCAAAAATACCAAGGCAAAAGCGGACAAAGCGCCTGCGATGATGAGTAAACGTTTGTTCATGACTTTCCTTTCTAATCTTTTCTAACTTCCCAATGAAGGCATTGAAATACACTACGGCGTCATGGTAGCCAAGCGGACTTAAGAGAGGATTAACGCTGTGTCAAGTTTTGTAAAGTTGCGCACATTTTTAAAAAGGGTCTTAGGAAGCAAACGCATTAAAATAAGCGCTAAGCTCTTGAGACCAAATGAAAAACAAGCACTTCAACCATTCAAAAATTAGCGAAGCAAAGTTTCGTCAGATTTTAAGGTATTTTGCTCTAGATTTAACAGCAACCGAATGTGCCGCATTAAGCGGTATATCCGTCCGTTCAATCAACAGCATATACCTCAAGATTCGTCGTCGCTTGGCGATTGTTTGCCAGCAAGCCTCACCGCTTAAAGGCGAATTAGAAGCCGACGAATCTTACTTTGGTCCGCATCGAGTACGTGGTAAACGCGGACGAGGAGCTTCAGGTAAAACCATCGTGTTTGGCTTACTCAAACGCGATGGAAACATCTACACTGAGATTGTGCCGAATGCTTCAAAAGCCAGTCTGCAAGCCATTATCCGCGGAAAAGCAGATATTAATAGTATCATTCACACCGATGGCTGGCGTGGTTATGATGGCTTGGTGGACATCGGCTTTGATAAACACTTTCGGGTCAATCACGGTGCAGATGAGTTTGTGAATGGTTCTAATCATGTAAATGGGATAGAATCATTCTGGAGTTATGCCAAACGTCGTTTGATGCAGTTTAACGGCGTTCCGAAAAACACTTTTTTACTACACTTGAAGGAAACTGAATTTAGGTTTAATCACCGTAAGACTGATTTATATAAAGTCATTCTTAAGTTACTTCGTGATCAACCTTTGTAGCATTCTGCTTCCTAAGACCCTTTAAAATTATTTTGCGATGAAAGCGCTGAAGGAAGTACGGAATAACCCAAATCTGTCTGCGCCGGCTGATTGGCGCGAAGGGTTCTGGCAAAAAACCTCCAGAACGCAGACTGGTTTGGGTTATTCCGTACTTCCTTAACTTTGTCTTAATACCTTCATGCTATGATAAAGCGTTCAATACGGAGTATTTATGCGTTTACTATTGGTAGAAGACAATCAGGCGCTGGCCGAAGCCATCTGTCTGGGGATGAAAGGCTTGGGGCATACCATCGATGCGGTGCACAGCGCCGAGCATGGTTTGCTGTCGATTCAAAGCGAATCCTTCGACGCAGTCTTGCTCGACATCAATTTGCCGAATATGAGCGGCCTGCAATTGCTGCAAAAAATCCGTTCGCAGGGGCAACACACCGCCGTTATCATGCTGACCGCGCGTGACACCACCGCCGACAAAATCGCCGGTCTGGACATGGGGGCGGACGATTATTTGGTCAAACCATTTGATTTGGACGAGCTGGACGCGCGACTGCGTGCGGTGATTCGCCGTTTGTCGGGCAGCGAGGTGAATGTATTGTCGCGCGGCGATTTAAGTATGGATATTGAGGGACACGCCGTGCATTGCAATGGCGAACTGGTGAACCTGTCGCGCAAGGAGTTCAACGTTTTGCAAATTTTGTTGGAGGCCAATGGCCGCGTCGTCACCAACAGCACACTCGAATCCAAGCTGTACTCGTGGGATGAGGAAATCGCCAGCAACAGCATTCAGGTACACATCTCCAACCTGCGCAAAAAGCTCGGTAAAGAACGCATCAAAACCTTAGTCGGTATTGGGTACTGCATTGAATAGTCCTCGCCCCCAATCCTCATCGAAAACCCACGCCATCAGCACCCGCTTGCTGATCTGGAGTTTTTCCGTCTTGGTGCTGGCGGGTATTTTGGCAGCGACGCAGTTGGCCATCGGCGTGCGCAAAGAAATGCGCGAGCTGATTGATGCCAATCTGATGCAATACGCCTCCAGCCTATACATGCTGGAGCAGCAAGTACAGGGCTATGGCCATGTCTCCGAGCCGTTAAATTTAGATAAGCACGATGATGGCGACCATGACGATGACGATGAGGATAAAAAAGATGAGTCGCACAACAATCTCAGCGCCATCAAACCCACAGCAAAACCCAAAGTCTCCTCCGAGTTTTACAGCGGCTACGCTGTCGCCTTTCAAATCTGGGACATGCCCACCGCGCAACTGATCATTCGCTCGGCGAGCGCCCCCGAATCACCGCTGACCACGTTTGCGCAAGGTTTTTCCGACCAGACCGTTGGCGATCGACAATGGCGCACCTATGTCCACGTAGACCGCGAGCAGCGGCGTGTCATCATGGTAGCGCAGGAACAACTGCTGACCAACCACTTGATTCAGGAAATCGTCACGCGCCTGATTTCCCCAATCGCCTTGGGCTTTATACTGCTGCTCGGGCTGTTTTATGCTCTGATTCGCCGCAGTCTGCGTCCGCTGGAGGCACTGAATCAGGCGGTCGCATCGCGTTCACCGATTGATTTGCGCCCGATTGAGCTGCCGCACGCGCCCAAGGAAATCGCGCCGGTGGTGCATTCGATCAACACCTTGATGCAGTCACTGGAAGAGTCGCTGAATAAGGAACGGCATTTCACCGGTAATGCCGCGCACGAATTGCGCACGCCGCTCTCGGTCATTGACACGCTGACGCAAACCGCGATCAAAACGCAAGACCTCAGCTTGTTGCCGAAAATCAAAAGCGCGACCGATCATGCGCGACGGCAGATTGAGCAATTGCTCACCTTGGCGCGTTTGGATGCAAACGCTGGCTTGAGCCAAGTACAGACCGTCAACCTCTACACCTGTGCGCAGACGGTGATCGCCGATCTGTTCAACATCCGCCGCAAAAACGTGGAAATTCAACTGCATGGTGATGCGAACACCACGGTGCAAAGCACACAGGAGCTGATGTATATTTTGCTCAAAAACATCATTGAAAACGCCATCACACACACACCTGAACGGACACCTGATGGCGCGATCGGCAGTATTCACGTCCACATCGAGCAAACGCCAACTCCGCAAATCCGCGTCACAGACTCGGGCAACGGCATTGCACCCGAACAATTGCAACGCATCACCGAGCGTTTTTACCGCGCCGAACAAAGGCACGATGGCTTCGGCATCGGATTGTCCATTGTGCAGCGCATTTGCCAATTGCACCAAGCGCGCTTAAGCATTGCCAATCGCACCGACGGACACAGCGGTTTAGAGGTGCGCATCGTATTGGATGAGTGACATTGACACCTCACCACATTAGGACGCGCACTTCATAAAGTATCCGCAAAAAACGAATACACTATCTCCATAAATCAGAACAAATTAGGGAAAGCCACAGCCCAGTGGTACTCGGGTATACTGGGTGTATTAACGATTTGACTGACTCAAACAAGGAGACCCCATGGCACATACTTGGCTGATTCTCGCCGGTTTATTACTGATCGCCGAATTGCTCTCCGGTACCTTTTATCTATTGATGTTGGCCGTCGCCGCTTTAGGCGCATGGGTCGCCATGATGTTGGGCGTGGACTTTTTGACGCAAACCATCGTCTTCCTTATTGGCGCAGCGATTTTGACGGTACTCACGCGCCGCTATCGCTACCGCATCAATGCCCGTAACCGCCCCAACCTTGCCGAAAATCTGGATGCCGGTGAAATCATCACCGTTCGCGATTGGGATAACGGCATCGGACGCACCTATTATCGTGGCACGAATTGGGCGGTACAACTGGAAACCGACGATCAAGCACCGCTGACCGATGGCTCATTCCGAATCGTTCGTTTGGACGGTACGCGTATTCGGGTTGAACGTCTATAACGCTCAGCCTGTTTCAATCTTGCAATCTTGTTTTAAGCCCTTCACTTACTTTTACACAAAGGACTCACATGGAATTATTTTCTTTACCGCTTATCATTTTGGTTCTCGCCATCGTCTTTGTCACGCAAGCCGTTAAAGTGGTTCCGCAACAAAGCGCGTGGGTGCTCGAACGCTTTGGTAAATACAACCGCACCCTTTTGCCCGGCCTGAACATCATTGTGCCATTTGTTGACCGCGTGGCCTATCGTCACTCGCTCAAAGAAATCCCGATGGATGTGCCGAGCCAAGTCTGTATCACCCGCGACAACACGCAATTGCAAGTAGACGGCGTGATCTATTTCCAAGTCACCGACCCGATGAAAGCCTCATACGGCTCGTCCAACTTCGTATTCGCCATCACCCAGCTGGCACAAACCAGCCTGCGTAGCGTGATCGGTAAACTCGAACTGGATCGCACCTTTGAAGAGCGTGAAATGATCAATACGCAAGTGGTCAGCGCATTGGACGAAGCGGCCGCCAACTGGGGCGTGAAAGTCTTGCGCTATGAGATCAAAGACCTCGTTCCACCGGCAGAAATTCTGCGCGCGATGCAAGCGCAAATCACCGCCGAGCGTGAAAAACGCGCGCTGATCGCCGCCTCCGAGGGTCGTAAGCAAGAGCAAATCAACATCGCCACTGGTGAACGCGAGGCCTCCATCGCCCGCTCCGAAGGTGAAAAACAAGCCGCCATCAACCGCGCGCAAGGTGAAGCCGCCGCGATTTTATCAATCGCCGAAGCGAACGCCACCGCTGTACGTCAGATTGGCGAAGCGACCCAAGCCGAAGGCGGTATGAATGCCGTGAACCTGAAAGTCGCGGAGCAATACGTCGCCGCATTCCAAAACATGGCAAAAAACAGCAATACCCTCGTCGTACCGGCCAATATGGGTGATTTGTCCACGCTCGTCACCGGCGCGATGAAAATCATCGAAAGCCAAAAGAAATAATGCACCTCATGGCTCCAATACTGTTTTTATACGATTACGAGCATTCTTGAAGAAGTCGTATGGGCTGGTGTCATACCAGCCCTTTATTTTTTAGGAGAACAATCATGACAGCACCATCCAAACACCTGCGATTCGGTTTGACCATCGCCGCTTTGGCCGCATTAGGCACGCTGAGCGCCTGTACCACCACACCAACGGCAGGCACGACAGGCACACCGGGCAAAGCGCTCGGCATTGTCATCATTCCCGTACCGGTACCGACTCCCTCTCCAACAATACCGGATGCACATACCACGCGCGACAGCGTTGATTGGCCGGGCTACTATACCGGAACAATCCCGTGCGCAAGCTGCGAAGGCATTCAAGTCTGGCTGAATTTAACCGAAGCAGGCAAAAACACCCGCTACAGCTTGGTCGAAAACTATCTGGGTAAAAAAGGCCGCGCCTTTAACAGCTCAGGCAATGCCGTTTGGCGTGCCAACGGCTCCGTGATTGACCTAAAAGGTAAAGACGAAAACCGCGCCTTGTTCATTGGCGAAAATTTTGCTGAGTTCCTGCCCCAAGGACAAAACCGCGCCACAGGTCAATCCAACTACATCCTGCACAAACAAGATAACTTCACGGCTCAGAACTGGCAACTGCTGGTTGACCCGCGCCATATACGAGTCGAACGCAAAAACGGCGTCAACTTTGTGCGCTTTCCCGCCCTGCTGAACAGCAAAAAAGTCGAACAAGGCGGCCATCGCTCATTAACCGCAAACTATGTCATTAACTGCGCGAAGAAGCAATACGACATGCCAACGGTCAAATACTATGCGCAGCCCTTTGCCACCGGTGCATTGATATACCAAAGCAATCGCAATGGCGGCAACTGGCTACCGACCAAAAATGACGGCGTTTTGCGTCAAGCGGCAGAGCAATATTGCCGATAAATCATCATCTTATACCCATTTTATAAACATGACGGGAAGTCCATCGACTTCCCGTTTGTCATAAAAAATACTGAAAAATCCGCAAAATCGGCAGCAAAACGGCTACAATGCCAGCGTCGCAAAGCCACACATTGCGACCCCCTATTTTTATCAATCACTGCTATGACATCCGCTATGTCGGCTTGCTCATATTAGGTACATCACTTGAAAAAGGATACATCATGGCATCAATCAATAAAGTCATTCTCGTTGGCAATCTGGGACGCGACCCCGAAGTACGTTACACACCGGACAACAACGCCATCACCAACATTTCCGTCGCTACCACCGACCGCTACAAAGACAAACACACCGGCGAGCAAAAAGAAATCACCGAATGGCATCGTGTCGTCTTTTTCAACCGCTTGGCCGAAATCGCCGGTGAATACCTGAAAAAAGGCTCGCAAGTCTACATCGAAGGCCGTCTGCGCACGCGCAAATGGACCGACCAATCGGGCGTGGATAAATACACCACCGAAATCATCGCCGATCAAATGCAAATGCTCGGCAGCCGCAGTGGCGGCAGCGGCGGTGGCGTGGCCTATGACGACGGCTACGGTGCACCGGCTGCCGCACCCGCTCCGGCGCGCGCACCTGCTGCGAAAAAACCTGTGGATGATTTGGAAGACGATATTCCGTTCTAATCAAACGCTTTATCAGCACACCATAAAAAATCCCCAAGCAATGCCTTGGGGATTTTTATTGACTGAATGATGGCCAAGCGACGCCAAGCCACCACCGATCCATTATTTGACTTAATAACGAACGCTGGTCGGATAAATGAACACCTCCACGCGGCGATTGGTCGCACGCCCTTGTGCCGTTTCATTACTCACGACAGGCTGGCTGGCTCCGCGACCGTACACCTGCATTTGGCTTGCGGCAACGCCTGTGCTTTCCAAATAGTTGCGCACGCTCGTTGCTCGCGCCAACGAGAGCGCTTGATTGGCCATTTCCGAGCCAACGTTATCCGTGTGTCCGATAATGACCACGCGGCTATTGCCTGAACCGGATGAGCGGATTACTCGGGATAGTTTTTCCAATGTACTCAAGTAGTTATCCCGAATCACAGCACTGCCGGTATTAAATCCGGCATCACCGGATACATTCACCCGCATGGAGCCGTCGGCCATTTTAACCATATCCAAACCGTCGGTAGTGACCGCATCGCGAATGACTTGCGAATTCGGCTCGGCAGAATCGCGCATGATTTCGGCTTTTTTATCCTCGTAGTTGTGTCCGACAATACCACCAATCAGACCGCCAATGGCTGCACCGATTACCGTGCCGTCGGTGTTTTTACCGATGACATTGCCCAATGCACCGCCAATCACCGCACCCGTACCGACCCCGATGGCCGTTTGATCTTGTCGCGTGGGCGTGGTGCTACAAGCCACCAAGCTGAGGCTGAGCGCAGCGGCTGCGGTGAGACGCATCCAATGCATCGATTTGCGGTGATTGATTGTCTGTTGTGTCATGTTCATTCCAAGGAGTTTTATATAGAAAAGCGATCAATTGATCTCGTGCTGCCATGAGATCAATTAACCGCATTCATCGCTATTGCGATGATTTACAACGATTGAAGTGGTGCAAGGATCAATATTTACGTTTATCCCAGTCGCTGCCAACTGCTGCGCCGACTGCGCCGCCAACCACTGCACCACCAACGGTGCTACCGGTTGAGCCGCCGATGGCATTACCCAAAACACCACCGATGGCAGCGCCTGTGCCCGCGCCAATGGCGGTATTGGTTTGTTGGCGTGACATGCCGCTGTTCGCGCAGCCGGTCAAAGACAACCCCATCAGTGTCACCATAGCGACAGAACCTAAAGTGCGTTTCATATTCATCCTCCGTTAAATTATCAAATACGTTATGAAATACATTATCGAATACGCCCATCATTTTTGACGGATGTATGGGCGTAATGCGTTCAAGCGTATTTTGGTTGACACGCACTGGATGGCGCTTTTGCGCACAATTGATTGCCCCGTAGTGATCCAAACTACCGTACAATACTGTTTTATAACCATCTTTTCATATCTATTGAGTCTATTGAGTCCCGCTATGCTTTATAACTGGTTAAAAATTTTACACATTGTTTTCATCGCCTCTTGGTTTGCCGGTTTGTTTTACCTGCCGCGCATTTATGTGAACTTGGCGGCGGAAACCGATAAAACCGCCTATGCCCGCTTGCTCGGTATGTCGCAGCGTCTATTCCGATTCATGACCCTCATCGCGATTCCGGCTTTGGTATTCGGCTTTTGGCTGTGGTTCTCGTTCTTCTGGGGTTCGGGCGCATGGATTCATGCCAAACTGACCCTTGTGGCCGTGGTCTGCGCGTACCATTGGTATTGTTATGTGTTGCTCAAACGCTTTGAAGCCGGACAAAACACACACTCGCACGTTTGGTATCGCTGGTTCAACGAAGCGCCGGTGATTTTGATGCTGGCAATCGTCGCATTGGCCGTCATCAAACCCTTCTGATTGCCTCATAGCTATTAACCCATCATTTGTAGCAACCGCCGGCGCATACGCCATCTGCGGTTGCTTTTTTACTCAAAAAGACACGCCACATGAGCACACCTTCCTCACTCTCCTTTTTCGCACCGTGCCCCCGTGGGCTGGAAGCCCTGCTGGTCAATGAACTGACCGCGATCAACGCAAAACACATCAAGCCAACCCACGGCGGCGTATCGTTCGCAGGCGATCTGGCCGTGCTGTACCGTGCGAATCTGCATTCGCGCATTGCCTCGCGCATTTTGCTGCGTCTGGGTGCGGCAGGCTATCGCTCGGAAGACGACATCTACAACCTCGCCTCACGCATGCCGTGGAGCAGCTATTTCAGCCCCGAACAAACCATCAAAGTCGAAGTGACCGCGATTAAATCACCACTCAAAAGTCTGGAATTCATCACTCTACGCATCAAAGACGCGGTGTGTGACTATTTCCGCGACCTGATGGACAAACGACCGAGCGTGGACACCGCCACGCCCGATGTGCGCATTTACGCCTTTTTGACTGAATTCGACGCGACGCTGTATCTGGACACCTCGGGTGAAGCGCTGTTCAAACGCGGCTGGCGCATGGACAAAGGCCGTGCGCCCTTGCGCGAGAATCTCGCTGCCGGTTTGGTCATGTTATCCGATTGGCAACCCAACCAAACCCTGCTGGACCCGATGTGCGGCAGCGGCACCATCATCATCGAAGCGGGTCTGATGGCGGCCAACATCCCGCCGGGCATGAACCGCTCATTTGCGTTTGAGCGCTATCGCGGTCTGGATAAAAGCCTGTGGCAAAAGATCAAAAACGACGTCAAAATCGATAAAACCCCGCGCGCGCTCTACGCCTCGGACATCAGCGCACACGCGGTCAACGATATGGCCAACAATCTACAACGCGCCGGATTGCCGTTCCCCGTCGCTTTTGAGCAGAACAACGCGCTGTCCGTCATGCCACCTGCGGCGAGCGGTGTCATGGTCTGCAACCCGCCGTATGGCGAGCGCATCGACGTCACCACGGCGGACGAAACCGCGGTATTTTTCAAACAGTGGGCGGATCATTTGAAAGCACATTACGCCGGCTGGAATGCTTATATTTTGACCAGCGACCGCGATACGCCGAAATACATGCGTCTGTCGGCCAGCAAAAAAACACCGCTGTTCAACGGTGCGCTGGATTGTCGCCTGTTTGAATTCAAGATGGTCGCCGGCAGCGCGCGCAAGCCCAAAGCCCATGCGCCGGTTGATGAGGCGCAATAAATCTTCACTCATTGACAATCCCATAAAAAACCTCGGCTCATTCGAGACCGAGGTTTTTTTATGGGCACAACAAGAACTCTATAACTCAACGGCTTACTGAATAATTTCCAACAATTCCAATTTATCCTTCACCTCAAAAATCGAAATTGCTCCGTTTTTGATATCGCCTTTTTGATCAAACGCAATTGGCCCGATCAAGCCGACGAAATTGACCTTGGGCATGGCCGCGGCGATGGCTTCCGGTTCAACCGAGTTGGCGATCTTCATGGCTTCGACAATCGCGTAGGTCGCATCATAGGCAAAAGGTGAATAAATCTGCACCTTTTGTCCTGGAAAGGTTTTTTCGTAATTCGCGTTGAACTCAGCGCCTTTGGGCATTTTGGACAACGGCATACCCGCTTGCGAGCAAATCACTCCTTTGCCCGCCGCGCCGGACAGCTCAATGAATTTGTCCGTACACACGCCATCGGCTGAAGCCAATTGGCTGTGCATCCCCAATTCCTTCATCTGTTTGACCAAGGTTGCTGCGGTGTCGTCCATCCCGCCCCAGAAAATATAATCGGGGTTTAAACCTTTAACTTTGGTCAACAGCGCTTTGAAATCTGCGGTTTTGTCGTTCACCGCTTCACGCGCCAACACGTTCACGCCTGCGTCTTTCATGGCTTTTTCAAACTGATCGGCCAATCCTTTACCGTACTGCGTCGCGTCATCAATCACGGCGATGCTTTTCACGCCTTGCTTGGACAAATATTTGGCCAGCGCTGGCGCTTGCTCGGTATCGGTCGCCACTACGCGGTAGGCACTGACCGAGCCTTGAGGCGTGCGTTTGCTTTTCAAGGTGTAATCGGGGTCGGTGGATGCCGGCGAAACCTGTACCAATCCGGCGGCGCTGTAAATTGCGTTGGCGGGGATGGATACGCCGGAGTTATCATGCCCGACCACGGCGGCAACTTTCGCATCAACTAATTTTTGCGCCACAATCGTGCCCTGTTTCGGGTCGCTGGCGTCGTCTTCGCCAATCATCACCAACTTGACCTTTTTGCCACCGATCACCAAGTCGCCTTTGGCATTGATGTCGTTGATCGCCAACTGCACGCCGTTTTCATTGTCTTTGCCAATATGCGCGATGCCACCGGTTTTCGGCTCGCCGCTGCCAATTTTGACGCAGATTTCATCTGCGGCCAACATGCCGCAGGCCGATTTACCGCCGCCTTCGCTTGCTTTATTCGCGCCGCTGCAGCCGACCAGCAGCAGTCCCAACATCAACGGTAGTGTTTGTTTAACCATCATAATTATTCTCTTTTCTATGCCTTGTTGTTCAAATTCAAAGTAATTATCGCGCCCGAAGGCGCGATAAGCGTGTTGCATCATCCGTTCATCCGAATATGAATCCGACTGCGAAGCCGAATCATTCGATTATTTGATGATGTCAATCACTTCGAGTTTGTCCTTGACTTCAAAAATCGAGATCGCGCCGTTTTTGATGTCGCCTTTTTCGTCAAATGCGATCGGACCGATCAGACCTTCGATCGCCACTTTTGGCATGGCCGCAGCGATGGCTTCCGGCTCAACCGAATTGGCTTGCTTCATCGCCGCTACAATCGCGTACACCGCGTCGTAGGCGAACGGTGCGTACACCTGAACTTTTTGACCCGGGAAGGCTTTTTCGTAATTGGCGCTGAACTCTGCGCCTTTCGGCATTTTTTCCAACGGCATACCGGCTTGCGAACAAATCGCGCCTTTACCCGCTGCGCCGGACAGCTCCATGAATTTGCTGGTACAAATACCGTCGGCACCGGCGAATTGGCTGGTCAAGCCCAGCTCTTTCAACTGTTTCACCAAAGTCGCGCCGGTATCGTCCATACCGCCCCAGAAAATATAATCCGGGTTCATGCCTTTGATTTTGGTCAACAAGGCTTTGAAATCCGAAGTTTTGTCCGTGGTCGCTTCGCGCGCTACCACCGTGGTGCCGGCGGCTTTCATGCTTTGTTCCACCTGATCGGCCAAGCCTTTGCCGTATTGGGTTGAGTCGTCAATGATCGCAATGGTTTTCACGCCTTTGTTCAGCATGTATTTGGCCATCGCCGGACCTTGCTGCGCATCGGTGGCGACCACACGGTAGGAGCTGACCGAGCCTTTCGGGGTTTTGTTGGATTTCAAGGTGTAGGTCGGGTCGGTGGATGAAGGCGATACCTGCACCAAGCCCGCCGCGCTGTACACCGCGTTCGCCGGAATGCTCACGCCGGAGGTCGCATGACCCACTACCGCCGCAACTTTCGCATCCACTAACTTTTGCGCCACGGTAGTGCCTTGTTTCGGATCAGCGCCATCGTCTTCGCCGATCAAGGCCAATTTTACTTTTTTACCGCCGATGACCAGATCACCTTTGGCGTTGATTTCGTTGATAGCCAACTGAGCGCCGTTTTCATTGTCTTTACCAATATGCGCAATCCCGCCGGATTTCGGCTCGCCGCTACCGATTTTGACGCAAATCTCGTCTGCCGCCAATTTACCGCACGCACTGCCGGCACCATCAGCCGATTGACCACCGCCACACGCACTCAAAGCCAGCGCCAGAACAGACACCACGGGTAAAAATTTATGAATTTTAGACATAACACTTCCTCAGCTATTTAAATAAAATCTTTTAAAAAAACCTTTATCAACAGTTCAAACCATATGATTTTAGTGATAAGGCTATGATTATCCCCCAAATAATCACTGATTTAAAGCAGTAATCCAAACTTAAACCCGATTCACGCGCTAAAACCACCGAATCATTCAAAAATCCCACACATCTGTTGCTATTTCAGGCTATGCCGCAATGTCGCCCAGTCCTTCAAACACTGTTACAAAACGATAAGATTCTCCAAGGTCTGTCTGGATATGGGCGGCTTATAATACGCACCGTCATGAATTTTTTATCTATCTGCGGAGGTTCGTATGAAATACACCCGCGCTCAAGCCAAACGCATCTTGCGCGACAACTGGTACCACCTGAGCATGAATGAGCGTGAATTTTTGGAACAGGTTTTGGATAAAACGGTTCAGCCACGCGATCTGAATAAAGAGCTGACCGATCAGCGTACCTTTGGCGAACGAGTGGCCGATAAAGTCGCAGAATTTGGCGGCTCATGGACTTTTATCATGCTATTCGCCTGTTTTTTACTGTCATGGGCGCTGATCAACACCGTGGTTTTACTCAAAAACGCGTTTGATCCCTACCCCTATATTTTTCTCAATCTGCTGCTGTCCATGCTCGCCGCCATCCAAGCGCCGATCATCATGATGTCACAAAACCGCCAGAGCAAACGCGACCGACTGGACGCCGAGATTGACCACGAGGTCAATGTGCGCTCGGAGCTCACGCTGTACCATCTGAACAAACAAATTCACCGCATTGAAGACAAATTGGACGCAATAACAGGGCAATTGGCGTTGTCAAATGAGCCTGCCGAATCAATATCGAATGACAAAAAAGCACACCGCTAATGAAGTGTGCTTTTTAACAACCAGTCAATCAGTCAAATGAATTATTTAAACTCAGGCTTGCGTTTCTCGATAAACGCCGCCATGCCCTCTTTTTGATCCGCCGTGCCAAACAGGCTGTGGAAACCTCGGCGCTCAAACAACAAACCTTGCGCCAACGTGCTTTCAAACGCCTGATTCACCGCCTCCTTCGCCATCATGACCGAAATTTTGCCATAGCCGGCAATGGTTTGCGCCATTTTCAAGGCTTCACTTTGCAACTGATCGGCCGCAACGACGCGCGCGACCAGTCCCGAGCGCTCGGCCTCATCCGCACCCATCATGCGACCGGTCAACACCATATCCATGGCTTTGGCTTTACCCACCGCACGAGTCAGGCGCTGCGTACCGCCCGCACCCGGAATCACACCGAGCTTGATTTCCGGCTGGCCAAATTGCGCGGTATCAGCGGCAATAATCGTGTCGCAACTCATCGCCAATTCACAGCCGCCACCCAGTGCAAAGCCCGCAACCGCAGCAATAATCGGTTTACGCATACGCGCGACCTCATCCCAATTGCGCGAGATGAAATTGCCCGCATAAGCAGTCTCGAAATCCAAAGCGGCCATTGCCTTGATATCCGCGCCGGCGGCAAACGCCTTTTCACTGCCGGTAATGATGATCGCGCCAATGCGTGCGTCGGCTTCAAAAGCCAGCAATGCCTGCGCCAATTCATCCATCAGCGCATCATTGAGTGCATTGAGCTGCTGCGGGCGGTTCAATGTAATCCGCCCAACGGTATCCAGGTGCTCCACCGTGATATTTTGAAAGTCCATTTGCTATCCTTTATGCAGTCAACAGTCATTAAAAACAGAGATCTTCTTGGATCATCGTCTTCATTTTAACCGATGATGCGCATAAGATGAGATTTGTTTTCCGAACGTTGGATCGCGCTGCATCCTCGCACGCTTTATGCCAAAATGATGGAATCTATTATTCGACTGTATTGGCTCAACCCATGAATACTGCTGTTTTGCATTACACCATCACACCCCACCCACACCAACACAGCTTTCATGTGCGATTGTGTATCATGGGAAACCACCCGTCTGGTGTGACTTTGGCCTTACCCAACTGGATTGCAGGCAGCTACATGATTCGCGATTTTGCGCGGCATATTGTTTCGATTCGCGCCTATAACAATGATGGACAAAGCATTGCCCTCACATCTGTGAACCAATTTAGCTGGCAGAGCGCCGGATTTTCCACGGCGTTATATGTGGAATACGAGGTCTTTGCGCACGACCCATCGGTACGCACCGCCTATTTGGATACCGAAACCGGCTTTTTCAACGCCACTTCACTGTGCCTGAGCATTGCCGAATACGCCAAACAGCCGCACGCACTCACTGTGCGCGCGCCGGAGCATACGCAAGAATGGCAGATCGCCACACAACTGTCGCGCGCCGACGCCACCCCCGAATACGGCTTTGGCGACTATTTTGCAGCCAACTACGACGAGCTGGCTGATCGCCCCGTGCGCATGGGGCGGCTCAATATGCTCCAATTTACCATCTACGGCGTATCGCATACCGTGGCGCTGTCAGGTGAATTTGATCATTTAAATACGCAGCGTTTGGGCAAAGACATCCAAGCCATCTGTGCCGAGCAACTGCGCCTATTTGAACCGAATATCCAGCACACCGGCCAAGCGCCGTTCGCCTCTTATCTATTCATGGTGGATGTCCGCGCATCGGGCTACGGTGGACTGGAGCACCGCGACAGCACCGCTTTGCTGTGTTCGCGCGAGAGTCTACCGAGCATCGCGGACACCGAAAACACGCGCCGCCCGGCGTATATCGAATTTTTGGGTTTGGTCAGCCATGAATACTTCCACAGTTGGAACGTCAAACGCATCAAACCGGCCCACTTCGTGGACTACGATTTAAGCCAGCCGACCGATACCTCGTTGCTGTGGTTTTTTGAAGGCGTCACGAGCTACTACGACGATTTGATTTTGCACCGCGCCGGTATTTTGAACGAAGCGCAGTATTTCGATTTACTCAATCGCAATGTAGACAGCGTGTTTCGCCAGCGTGCACAACTGCGTCAAACCGTCACCGATGCAGGTTTTTACGCGTGGACGAAATACTATCAGCCGACAGAAAATACACCCAATGCCAATGTGAATTACTATGTCAAAGGCTGTTTGATCGCGCTGTGTATCGACCTGTTCATTCGCCACAACAGCCGCGACCATTTCAGTTTGGACGATGTGATGCGCCAATTGTGGCAAGAGTTTGGCCGCAATTTTTACCACACCGACGCGCCGCGCGGTGTGACTTTGGCCGATATTCAGGCTGCGATTGAGCGTTTTGCCGGCGGCTCGGTACAAGATTTATTGTATGTCGCGCTGTACACTACGCAGGTATTGCCGCTGAATTTGCTCCTGCTCACGCAAGGCTTGCACCTGAAATACAGCCCGCCCCTATCACCCGAATTGGGCGCTGCGTTGAAAAAAACCGCCGAGGGCTGGCTGGTTGAGCGCGTTGCCTCGGACAGCATGGCCGAGCGCGCAGGCATTGCACCGCAGGATGTTTTGATTGCTCTGAATCGATTTAAATTGAATCAAAAACCGGACGAGCTATTGGCCAATCATTCACGCAATGCGACGATACCCCTGTCCTTTTGGCGCGACGGCGTGCTGCACAACACCACCCTGCTCAACCGCATCTTTCCCACGCAATTGGGGCACTTTAAAATCGAAACCTCACCGCGCGCATTCAAGCTGACGACTTGGCCGAAATCTTTAGCTATCATCTAAGTCAAACAAACATTATTAAAATAAGAACTCCCTATCCAACTGCTAAGAATTGAATAGGGAGTAGTTTACTACTGACTTGCTATACTATATAACCAAGTTACTGCGCGACAGAAGATGGTTTTTTATAATTTGGATGATAAGGCCCAGGTAAAATTGATTTATCTCTCCCCGCGGACAATAACTGCTGATTGACCACTCCTGCGACAGAATATGAGTGATCCCGCACATTGCTGCTAATTTGGTTAACCACTGCACCAATCAGTGCACCAAATAAACCATTATTGTTGCCGTCATTTGAGCCAACTCGCGCTGAAGCAGACCCACTCCACAGCTCAATACCTGTACGAACATCAACCAAGCGAGCCTTTGTACTGACCAAAGTAACGCTTTCAATCACTTGATATTTTGTTCCATATTCTATGACATCAAGATACAAAACGGCATCAGGATTATAAATATCCCCCAGTTTCTTTAAGCTTACATTTTGAATTTCATTACCGATCGTTAAACCATTTGACTTAAATGTTTCATTGACCAGAGCAACTGGGAATACATAATAACCAGATTCTGCCAACGGCTTAGTCGTCTGAGCCAAGACCCCAAAAGGAGCTTTAATATTCACCGATTGGTTACTCGGCAGCACCACTAAAATTGATTTCGGGTCACTTTTTTGAAAAGCAGAGTAATCATATGGTTGAGTCGGAGTGGTTTGACAAGCAGAAATAAAAACGGAAACAGCAATAGGGAGGAGTAATGTTTTCAATTTCCACATTTTATTGCCCCACTTTCATATTTTTTATCACAAAATCAATGTAGTTAGCAGACTCAGGGTATGAGTTTTTTTCTAACTCCAAATATTTTTTAGCCGCATCAGCTTGACCAACCTTCGCATACAACATGCCCAAGTGCGCGTAACTTCCTGGAGCAGGTTTCAAACCTTTAGCCTGTGCTTCAGTAAAATATTGTTCCATTTTTGTCACTTGATCCGACACAGACTTAGCATCATCAAGCGATTGATACTGTAAACTTTCAAAGCCACCCCAGTAATACAGAGGGGTAACTTTGCTGCCTGTGGCACAGGCAGTTAATAACACACTTGCCGTAAGTACGAATAAGAAATTTTTCATAATCATTAATTCCCTTGTGGATTCCACTGGCCTTGCTCAAGCGCAGCAACCAGATTATTTACCGCTTCACGAATAGCCAAGTCCAAAACTTTTCCATTTAAGGTTGCATCGTAGCTGGCCGTACCACCGGTGCCCAAAACTTCACGATTAGACAGCTTGAATTCTCCCGCACCTTGACTTGAGTAAACAATTTCTGAGGTTTTGACATCAACAATGTTAAAAGTAACTTTGGCATACGCAACTTGAGTCTTACCCTGTCCCAAAATGCCAAACAACTGCTGATCTCCTACTTCTTTACGGCCAAATTCAGTAATATCACCGGTAACAACGTAACGAGCACCCTTAATCTGTTGTGCTGTCTTTTTAAAATCTGCTTCTGCTTTTAATTCATCCATGTTCGTTCTATCTAAAACAACAAAACGTCCTGTTTGCTGTAGATGAGACATTAAAATTGTTTTTGCTTGATTACCCAAGCGATCAGAACCAGAGGCAAAAATCCCGCCACTCATACTACGATTATCAAATTTACCCACAACCAATTGAGTTTTTAGACCACTGTACGATTGTTGGTATGTATTAACTTTCGGTACTTCCAACACTTGAGATGTCTCCGTTGCACATCCAGCCAAAATCAAGAACCCCAAAGATGCAAAAAGCAACTTAATACTCATAAAACCTCCAAATAATTACGATTGACCGCTCCAAACCCTCAAATTGATTTATTTTTGAGGAATTATGGAGACGGTTCATTATACATAAAAACCACAAATTCCCGAAAAAATCACGCGTCGCGGTGGAAAATCAGCTGATGCACGCCATTTTTCGCGGTCTGTTCATCAACGAAGTAGTAGCCGTCTTCACTGAATGTTTTTAAACCATCCGCTGTATCAATTTGATTTTGCACGACAAAGCGTGCCATCGTGCCGCGTGCGCGTTTGGCAAAAAAGCTGATGATTTTGTAGCTGCCGCTTTTTTGGTCTTTGAACACGGGCGCGACCACCGGCACATGCAAAGCTTTGAGTGGAATCGCTTTGAAATATTCCTCCGACGCGAGGTTAATCAGCACTTTGTGTTTGTGCGTCGCCAATTCGGCATTGAGCTGCTTGACCAACTGCTCGCCCCAAAACGCATATAAATCCTTGCCTTTCGGATTATTGAGCGCCGTCCCCATTTCCAGACGATAGGCTTGCAGCAAATCCAGCGGACGCAAAATGCCGTACAAACCGGACAAAATCCGAACCCGCGCCTGCGCCTGCTTTAACTCCGCCACGGTCATGTTTTTGGCATCCAATCCGTCATAAACATCGCCGTTAAAGGCCAGAATCGCCGGTTTGGCGTTGTCCAAGGTGAATGTTTCCGACCATTCGGCATTGCGCGCCACATTCAGCGTCGCCAATTTATCGGAAATCGACATGAGCTGCGCCAATTGCGGTACATCGAGTTTGCGCAGCAGTTGATTGAGCTGTTTGGCTTGTACGACGAATTGTGGTTGGGTGGCCAATTGGGCAATATTTGCGGGCGTCGCGCTTTCAAAATCAAGGCTTTTTGCGGGTGAAAGAACGGTCAACATAGCGGTGCTCCGATAAAAACAAGTGTCTCAATTAGGTGGATTTCTGCGCCGTTGTCAAGCATTGCTGATAACGGCGATTGACCGAGTTCGCGTACCACTCGGTGGTTAAATTACGGGTGATTTTTTCGCTTTTCAGGCTGATTTTCGGAATTTGCTGGGCAATCGGCGCGCCGTATTTTTGCTGGTACAGTTGCGCCACCGTTCGGTAGGTGGTGCTTTGCTCAAAGTCCAAGCTTTTTTCCAAAGCCAAATCCTGAGCGATGGTCTGTGCGCTGATATTCGGCATTTTTTTGGCAAACAACTGTTGCAGCGCCGCTTCCGTTTGCGATGTGCTTTTGTTTGGATCGCCCTCAGCGCGGTGGTTAATCAGATCACCATCCGCAGCCAAAGGCTTCGCCGCCAATTTCGCCACCATCGCCTGAAATCCCGCATTGCGGCTGGCGTAATGCCCTGCGTTGTAATCGGCAAAACGATACAGCATCTGCTCATAATGCGTTGGGTAGTAGAACAAATGCGCGGTACCAAACAACACGCCGCCTTTACGCGTGTACAGCGTCTCGCGCATATTCAGGCTCGACTGTCCCAATTGCGCGGCGACGCGGCGGGCGTAATCAATCGACACCTGCATCGAGCCGACCGTGCCGACCACATCGTCCACACCCTTGCCAAATTGGCTCAAAATCGGGCCGGTGAATTTAGAAGCAGTGAACTCGGCGTACCAGTTGGCCATATCGCGTTCGGTTTTCACCAACGCAATGCCTTCGCGAAAGGTCTTGCCATTGGCCATCGGCTGATCCAAGCGCATGCCCAAAGCCAGTCTGACCGCGATATTCTCTTCCATCTTCTTGATTTTGTTGGCCAGCAGCTTGCTCAGTCCGGGAACCGCAGGATCGACTTTATAACCGCTCTCCTGCTCAATCACCGCCATCACCGCGCAGGCCGACTCATTGGTGCGCACCATACCGACGGTGTCCAAACTACTCAGTACATCGCTCACCCACGCCTGCGCGTCAGCCTCATTCAGACGATGCGAATGCTGAATCATCTTTGTAAACACCGCATCCGGCGCGATCAAGCGCGGTTGGTCATTCGTTTGATGCACTTGATCGCACGCCGCCAAGCCAAGCATGGCTAATACACATGCAAGACCCACAGAACCACGAAATCGCCCAATCATCAGTGCAGCCTCAGGTTTTTGCCGGTGCATTTTGGCGTTTATACGCCCACCACAGCAACACGGCTCCGGCCACAATCATCGGCAACGATAACAATTGACCCATCGAAAATCCGGCAAACAGGCCCAGAAAGTCGTCCGGCTCGCGCGCAAATTCAGCGATAAAGCGCAACACGCCGTAGCCAATCAAAAATACCGCCGAGACCGCCATCATCGGGCGGATTTTGCGCGCATACAGCCATAAAATCACGAACAGCAACAAGCCTTCACCCAAAAACTGGTAAATCTGCGACGGATGGCGCGGCAGCATCAGATAGTCCCCCACCTGCTGCAACAGCGTCGCGCTTTGCGGATGTGCAGTGACATACAGCACATCCGCCTCATTCGCCTGTGGAAACAGCATCAACCACGGATAATTCGCGCCGGAGACACGTCCCCACAATTCGCCATTGATAAAATTGCCCAAGCGCCCCGCCGCCAAGCCAAGTGGCACCAGCGGAGCGATAAAATCCGTCACTTCCCAAAAATTACGACGGGTTTTGCGCGCGTACCAAATCATCGCGACCAATACGCCCAAAAATCCGCCGTGGAACGACATACCGCCCTGCCAAACCTTGAAAATATCGCCCGGATTGGTCAAAAATTCCGCCGGTTTATAAAACAACACATAGCCCAAACGCCCGCCGAGAATCACGCCCAGTACGCCATAAAACAAGATATCGTCCAACTCGATCGGCTTGAACCCGAGCAAAGGCATTTTTTTCGCGCGGTATTTACCCACGAACAAAAACATCAAAAACGCCGCCAAATAGGTCAGGCCGTACCAATGCACCGGCCAACCGCCTTCGCCGCCAATTGAAAAAGCCACCGGATCAAACTGTGGGTGAATCAGAGCCATAAATATCCTTATTGATTATTCGTCTACATCTACTCAAAGATGGATGAAGCACGCATACTCTTTGCTACACAACCGTGCTGATTGATAAAAGCCAAACAGCAAGCGATTATTTTTGCATACATCATGCGCCATTCATTCCCTTACGGTAGAATACCGTCCTACATTGTACCGATGTCGCCTGCTTTTTTCAGGCATTTAGCGCGCTTTCATGCGGCGCCTGAAAACCGATGCGGGCGGCCGATGAACGCACGTTTTACCGAATTTTTAAGGATTTATTATGAAGCGAATTTTAACCGGCACCATTTTGAGTCTCGGCCTGATTGCATTTGCGCCATCCAGCCACGCCGATGGCTATCAAATTGCCAAAGCCAACGACTGTTTCAAATGCCACGACATCAGCCAAGAGAAAAAAGGCCCGTCCTTTCAATACATCAGCAACGCGTATAAAGGTCGAAGTGACGCCGCCGGTCGAATCCAAAACCCGATTCGCAACGGTATTACGTTTTACGGTTTTTGGAAAAAAATGCCTGCGCACCCCAATATGAGCGACGCCGATCTGCAAGAACTCACCCGTTGGATTTTGAGTCAATAAAACCAGCGTAAAGCAAGGATCCATCATTACCTCAGCGTCAACGTTTTTAACGCTCACGTATTATGGCAATACTGACCCGAGGTATGAACCCGCATCCATAAAGGATTACACACCATGAAACTGCTCAAACCCGCTCTGATGACTGCATTGCTCACTTTGGGCATCGGCTCGGCGCATCTCGCCGTGGCCAGCCCGCAAATTGCCAAACAATATAAATGTTTGGAATGCCATGTGCTGGACAAAAAAGTCATCGGCCCGTCGATTCGGGACATCGCCCAAAAATACAAAGGCGACCCGGGCGCCATGAGCCGTTTGACCGATCGCGTGCGCAACGGCTCGGTCGGCGCGTGGGGCACCACACCGATGCAGGCTCATCCCGATATGCCGCAAAAGGACATTGAAGCGGTCATCAAATGGATGTTGGATCGATAAATCCATTTCCGCATCGTTGGCACATACGAAAGAACGCACGGTTTTGACCGTGCGTTTTTGACTTTTAGCAAAATATCCTTACGCGGTCTATGGCACAATACGAACTTAAAAAATAGGACCGCGACGACCATGAGTTCCCACGATTCCTCTCCCTCTACCGCCTCTCTCACGCCCTCCACCCGATTTTGTGCGCAATGCGGCAGCGCCGTCGAATACCGCATCCCCGATGACGATTCGCGCGTGCGCGCGGTGTGTCCGAACTGTGATTTCGTGCATTACGACAATCCGAAAATGGTCGTCGGCACGATTCCGATATTTGAGGGCAAAGTATTGCTGTGCCGTCGCGCGATTGAGCCGGGCTATGGCCTTTGGACGCTGCCGGCGGGCTTTATGGAATGCGGCGAGAGCCTTGCGCAAGGTGCGTTGCGCGAAACATTGGAAGAGGCCTGCGCACAAGTGCAGTTGATCGAGCCGGTGTACCACATCGTCGATATTCCCTTCATCGGGCAGACGCATTTCTTTTTCCGCGCCGAGCTGGCAAAAGCGGAGTTCGGTGCGGGTGAAGAAACGCTGGAGACACGATTGTTCGCCGCAGATGAATTGCCGTGGGCGGATATTGTGTTTGAAAGCACGCGCGCCACACTGCGTGCGTGGATGGACGACCGCGCGCGCGGTATTTTCAGCACGCGCCACAGTCTGATCCAACCCAGACCCGACGACCACCGTCGCTAATCATTTCCCTCATATCTATGAATAGCGAACATCCGTTCACCCTCGTGCATCAACCCGCCGATTTGCCTACTCATGAGCAGATCAGCCTCGGCGCGCCGCATCTGGACAGCGTGTATGCGGTTGGCTTCGCGATTGACGCCGATTGGGTCGAGACGGCGTATCAGCGCGGGCTGTTTCCGTGGTACAACGAGGGAGAACCGGTTCTGTGGCACAGCCCTGAGCCGCGCATGGTGTTGGCTTTGGATGAATTCAAAATCAGCCAGTCGCTGCATAAACGCCTCAAGCAATGGGCGCGGCAACCCGCGCTGGGCTACCGTGTCACGCTGAATCGCTGTTTTGATCGTGTCATCAGCGCGTGTTCGGAAACGCCGCGCGCGGGGCAAGACGGCACTTGGATACACAACGCGCTAAGAAATGCCTACATTGAGCT
This sequence comes from Puribacter membranae, assembly GCF_055380425.1. NCBI lineage: Bacteria > Pseudomonadati > Pseudomonadota > Betaproteobacteria > Burkholderiales > Burkholderiaceae > Puribacter > Puribacter membranae. The sequence goes on along the minus strand of NZ_AP040167.1, from coordinate 272,889 downwards.
GCACCGACGCCAACGCGCCGTCAGCGTTGAACTGTGGCAGCATGATCGGCTCGTCGCCGGTTTATACGGTGTCCTGCTGGGCAAAATGTTTTTTGGCGAGTCCATGTTCACGCAGGTGAGCGATGGCTCCAAAGTCGCACTTGCCTGCTGGGTTCAGTGTTTGCGCGAACACGGCGGACAGTGGATTGACTGCCAGCAAGTCACCGCACATCTGACCCGTTTGGGTGCGCGCCCCCTCGCGCGCGAGGTGTTTTTCCAGCGCAGTGCCGAATGGATGCACGCAGAGCCGATCAACTGGTCGTCGCTGTGCGCACACGATAATCTGTTAAACTACTTCGGTCCGCCTTTGAGTACACACGCATGAGAACCGAACATCAGCAATTGACCCAGCTCCAACTGTACCGCACCGACGAGTATCCGTGCAGCTACCTGCCCGAGCGTCTGGCGTCCTCGCAGATGGTCGCGCCGATTGACCGCATCAATGACAGCAACTACGGTCAACTGATTGATCTGGGCTTTCGCCGCAGCGGTCTGTATGTCTATCGTCCGCAATGTCCCAACTGCCGCGCCTGCCAATCCTACCGCATCGTGGTCAACGCCTTCGCGCCCAATCGCAGCCAACGCCGCTGTTGGAAAAAATGGTCGCATCTGCATGTGCGCATGGTCGATTTGCACTTTTCCGAAGAGCATTTCGCCCTCTACCGCCGCTACATCGAGTCGCGCCACGCCGATGGTGCCATGGCGAACGATACCGAAGAGCAGTACCAACAATTTTTCCTGCGCAGCGCGATCACCAGTTTTTTGGTTGAATTCCGCGACGCGCACGGCGTTTTGCGCATGATCAGCGTGATTGATCAAACCGCCATCGGCCTGTCGGCGATGTACACGTTTTACGACCCCGCGCCCGAATTTGCCGGCCTCGGTACCTACGGCATACTCTGGCAGGTGCAAATCGCCCGCCAATTTGGTTTAAAATTTGTCTACCTCGGCTTTTGGATTGCCGGTAGTCCCAAAATGCGCTACAAACAACAATTTGGCCCTGCCGAAATTTTGCTCAACGGCGTTTGGCAGCCTTTCAAAGCCAGCAACGAAACGAATTAAAAACCACCACGAACTCATCATGTCCTATCCACTCCTTCGCTCTATCTTGTTCCAAATGGATGCCGAACGCGCGCATCACCTCTCATTCAAACTCGCGCACACGGCGCACCGATTCGGGCTTTTACCCAAAATTCAGGCCAACAGCCAACCGCATTCATTGATGGGCTTGACCTTCCCCAACCGCGTCGGTCTGGCTGCCGGATTGGACAAAAATGGCGAGCACATCGATGTACTCGCCACCATGGGCTTTGGCTTTATCGAAATCGGCACCATCACCCCGCGTCCGCAGGAAGGAAACCCCAAACCGCGGCTGTTTCGCATTCCCGAAAAGCAAGCAATCATCAACCGCATGGGATTTAATAACCAAGGCGTAGACACCCTGCTCGCCAACGTCGCACGCAGCCAATTTGTCCAAAACGGCGGTATTCTTGGCATCAATATTGGCAAAAATGCCACCACGCCGATCGAAAACGCCACCGACGACTACCGCTCGGCACTGAATAGCGTCTACCCGCACGCCAGCTACGTCACCGTCAACATCTCCTCGCCGAATACCAAAAATCTGCGCGATTTGCAGCAAGAAGACGCACTCGACCAACTGCTGCGCGCACTCAAAGCGCGCCAAACGGAATTGGCCGACGCACATGGGCGCTACGTCCCGATGACCCTCAAAATCGCCCCTGATTTGGATGCAACGCAAATTCACGCGATTGCCGATTTGCTCAAACTGCACCGCTTTGACGCCGTGATTGCCACCAACACCACATTGGACAAAAGCAGCACCGAACATTTACCGAATGGCAACGAAACCGGCGGTCTGTCCGGCGCACCGGTGCGTGAAAAATCCACCGCCGTGATTCGCGCACTGCATGGACTGCTCAACAACGAAGTACCGATTATCGGCGTCGGTGGCATTTTGAACGGCCAAGATGCGCAAGAAAAAATCAACGCCGGCGCGCAATTGGTTCAGCTCTACAGCGGCCTCGTGTATCGAGGACCAGAACTGGTACGCGAGTGCGTTCAGGCGCTGCGCTAAAGTAGCACCCTCTCCATAAAAAAGCGGCTGAAACGCATATTCAGCCGCTTTTTTTGACTCTAATTGACACAATGTCAACCAAAAACGTCCTCATCCCTTAATAATTCACAATGATGTCATATCATTGCCTTAATCTGTGCGCGTCAGATAACAAAAATCCGACAAAACTATATTGCAACACCATAAAAAGGAGGACAAAATGCAACGCAGATTCGTTCAACGAAACCTACAAGCTCAGGCACAAAACCGCATTCGCATCATGCACATGCTGCAAAAACAGCAAGCGCAACAAAAAGCGGCGGCTTAACACCTGATTACAACCACAGCGGTCAAAAACCGCACCTAATAAAACAGCCGCATCATTGATGCGGCTTTTGTTTTACGACTCATCAGCATTCGGCTCGAATTTCAACGCAACACCGTTGATACAATAACGCAAGCCCGTAGTCTGTGGCGGCCCATCGGGAAACACATGCCCCAAATGCGCGCCGCAATTGTGACACACCACCTCGGTACGAATCATGCCATGCGACGTATCGCGATGCTCCGCCACCGCCGATTCCGCCACCGGCGCATCAAAGCTCGGCCAACCGCAACCCGCATTGAACTGACGCTCAGACTCAAACAAACGCGCATCACACACCACGCAATGATACGCGCCATCGTGCCAACTCTCGGCAAATTCACTGGTAAATGGCCGCTCCGTACCCTTCTCCTGCGTCACCTGATACGCCAAAGGCGACAAACGTTGTTTCAAATCATCCATCCTATTTCCTCCGCTCAAGGCGCCAAACGCTCACGCACCCACGCCCCATTAGACAACTCATCCTGCAAACGATAACTCAAACGATCATGCAGACGGCTTTTACGCCCCTGCCAAAACTCCCAACGATCGGGAATCAAGCGATAGCCACCCCAATGCGGCGGACGCGGTGGATTGAGCATAAACTTCGCACCGAACTTCGCCGCCTCCGCGACCAACCACGCACGCCCCGAAATCGGCTGGCTTTGCGGGCTTGCCCACGCACCGATGCGGCTGTCCAGCGGACGGCTGTTGAAATACGCATCACTCTCCGCATCCGAGACTTTCTCCACTCGCCCCTCAATGCGCACCACGCGCTCCAACTCCACCCAATGAAATTGCAAAGCCGCGAATGGATGCTCGGCCAGCTCCTGCCCTTTGCGGCTCAGATAATTCGTATACCACACGATGCCGCGCGCATCAAAATCCTTGATCAGCACAATGCGCGAACTCGGACGACCATCCGCACCCACCGTCGCCACCGTCATCGCATTTGGCTCCAGAACCTCGCTGTGCAAAGCCTCGTTAAACCACTGCTCAAACTGCGCCATCGGATCGGCGTGCGACGCATCCTCCGACAACTCAGCGCGCTCATAACTTTTACGGATTTGGGAAATATCTTTACTCATAACCACCCTCAATTATTCATGCACGTATTCTACCGCCGGTAAAAAAATGGTGGGCAAATAAGTTGCCCACCCTACTCATGCCGTGTCGGATACAAGCATCCGACCTACTCTAACCCAGCATAACGTTTAATACGAAGTTCGCTCATCCGTCGCTGTAACGCCAATGAACGCTGTCGTTTCATCGGTCGGTTTGCTGTCTGAGCGTTTGCCTGCAAACGCGAGTTTCAAACCGACCCAACCATTAAGCGTTCATTGCTTTGCGTTACCGCGAACTTGATTTTTTGGTTACTTTTGCATCAAGGCAAAAGTAACCGCCCCCCCGGCGGAGAGCGAAATACTGAATAAACATTCATAAAATCCGGTACTTAGTATCAGAGCAAACTACTAAATAGCTAAACAGCGAAGAATCTCCAAATATATCGAACAAAGATTTCTGTCAGCAATATCACTTGATTGGCGAAAATCAGAACATCTTTGCGAATTTACTGAAAAGCTTTTGTGCCATATGGACGAATCTGACACAATTATCTCCTGAGCACAATCAGAAAACTGACTTGCCGTTATATCAATAATCAACTCTGCCTTCTGAAGCCAAGTATGCGAAACCCATGAGTTATTAGATCGGCATCCACGTTCACCTGAACAACATAAAAAACCCAATAATCCTTGATCCCTCAGATAAGTTCCCAAAAGCATTGATGAGTCGTAACACGCACCAGAAGGAAAATCCTGCAACCCAACGGGACGTGCATTGATATCTGTGTTTATGAGAGTATTTCTAAATCGTAAAACCAAAGAATAAAGTTCCAACTTACTCATAGTTCCCATTTTTTAACAGGCAATCCCTTTCAACGTTTTACCCATCAAACACTTCCCCAAGCACCTTCACCCCCGCACGAATTTTTTCTTCCGGCACAGTGACGAACGCGAGTCGCAGGGTATTGCGCACCGGTTCGTTGGCATAGAACGGCGTACCCGGCACGTAGGCGACATTGCGCGCCAATGCTTTTTTCAGCATCTCTTCAGAGTCCATACCTTCCGGCAATTCGAGCCAGAGGAACATCCCACCCGCCGGTTGATTCCATTTCACACCCGTCGGCATATGTTCGTCCAGCGCGCTGAGCATGGCTTGCGCCTGCGTGTGGTACATGCTGCGAATGGTCGGGATATGTTCGTTGAGGAAACCGTCTTTGACCACTTCGTACACGGCGCGTTGGGTCAATGTGGCGGTATGCAGGTCAGTCGCTTGTTTGACCTGTTCAAATTTGCGCGCGATTTCTTCGGGTGCAACGATGTAGCCCAGACGCAGCCCCGGCGCGAGGATTTTGGAGAACGAGCCCATCTGGATCACGCGTTCAGGCATGCGTGAGAGCAGTGACGGCGGCGGCGCGCTGGTGTACCACAATTCGCCATACGGGTCATCTTCGATCACCAGTAGATTGAGTTCGCGCGCTTTGGCAACGAGCGCTTGGCGACGCGCTTCGGTCATCAGACGGCCGGTCGGATTTTGGAAATTGGGCAAAGCGTACAGGAATTTCGCGCACTGTGCGTGCTCGGCGGTGATTTGCTCGGCATCCAAACCGTCTTCATCCGATGGCAGGGAAACGTATTTCGGGAAAAATAGATCAAACGCTTGCAATGCGCCAAGGTAGGTGGGTGCTTCGACCAGTACTTTGTCGCCTTCGTTGATGAATACTTTGCCAATCAAATCCAGCGCCTGCTGTGAGCCGGACACGATAATGACTTGTTCGGGTTTGATGGTTGCGCCACTTTTGGATTTTTCCGCCGCGACCCATTCACGCAGGGGCGCGTAGCCGTCGGTGGTGGAGTATTGCAAGGCGGCTTGCGGTGTTTCAGCCAGTACTTTTTCAAACGCTTTTTTCAATTGCGCCACGGGAAAGCTGGCATCCGAGGGTAAGCCACCGGCGAATGAGATGACTTCGGGACGCGCTGTGACTTTGAGAATTTCACGGATCACGGAGCTTTTGATGGCGGTGGCGCGGGTTGAAAAGAGGTTTTGAAATGACATGATGTGACCTTTGCTTGCTGAGGTTGAGTTTATGATAGTGGTATTACTTTAATGCATAAAAACGGTACAGTACCGATACAATTTAAAAAACACAGCGCAAACTGTATTGTTTTACGCGACGGTACGGCTATCGCGGCTATTGGCTGTCTTTCGTCTATCCTATTTAGAGGCGACTATCAGAGGGCCGTCAAAATACCTTAAAACAGTTTGCGTCCGTCTCCGTTGGCCGCGCCGACTTCATCATCGGTGGTGGCGTCAGACGCATCGTCATCCACCAAACCAAGCAGTTTCGCCGCGCTGTCGTGCTCGATTTGCTCCACTTTGCTCAGGGCGCGGTTCATCTGCCGCGTGCGTACCTGCGCACTGTCGATCTCTTTGGCGGCTTTTTCGAGGCGGTCTTTGGTTTTGGCCAGTACGTCGCCAAATTTACCAAACTCGGTTTTAACCGCGCCGAGCACTTGCCAAACTTCGGAGGCGCGTTTTTCCATCGCCAGCGTGCGGAACCCCATGTGCAGGCTGTTGAGCAATGCGGTCAGCGTCGTCGGCCCAGCGACCACGATACGGTATTCGCGTTGTAGTTGGTCGAGCAGTCCGGCTTCGCGCGCGACCTCGGCGTACAGCCCTTCGGTCGGCAGGAACATCACGGCAAAATCAGTGGTGTACGGCGGCGCGACGTATTTTTCGTTGATGGTTTTGGCTTCCAGTTTGATTTGGCGGAACAGGTCGTTACGCGCCTTATCCAGCGCGTCGGCATCCGCCGTGTCCTGCGCCTCCTGCATGCGCTCGTATTGTTCTTTCGGGAATTTGGCGTCAATCGGCAGCCACACCACGTCGTCCAAACTGTCGCCGCGCCCCGGCAGTTTGATGGCGAACTCAACCATTTCGTTGCTGTTCGGCACGGTTTTGACGTTCGCTGCGTAGCGATCCGGCGTAAAGACGTTCTCCAGTAAATTGGCCAACTGCATCTCGCCCCAAGTGCCGCGCGATTTGACGTTGGTCAGCACACGTTTGAGGTCACCCACGCCGACGGCGAGGTTTTGCATTTCGCCCAAGCCGCGATGCACCTGCTCCAGTCGATCGGACACTTGTTTGAACGATTCGCCCAAGCGCTGCTCCAGCGTGGCGTGCAATTTTTCGTCCACGGTCATGCGCATTTCTTCGAGTTTTTTGGCGTTGTTTTGCTCGATGCTGGTCAGACGCTGTTCGATGTTTTCACGCATGTGGTTCATGCGCCGCTCGGTGGTGTCGTTGAGCTGTTGCAGTTGTTGCACCAATTGCGTGGTGGTCTGCGTGAGTTGTTTGAGCAGGGTTTCGCGCGCGTTTTGCGCCTCGGTGCTTTGGTTTTCGCGCACGGCTTTGAGTTCGTCGCCCATCAGACTTTGCACGCGAAACAGGTTTTGCCCCAGTTCCTCGCGCTGCTCGCGCGCCAGCACACTGGCGTGTTCGCGCATGGCGGCGGTTTGTTGGGCGCCGTGTTCGTGCGCTTTGTCAAAACCTTCGTCGAGGTCTTGTGCCAGTTGGCTCAATTGTTGCTGCGCGTGCTGTTGCAGCAGTTTTTGTTCCAACTGTTGCGCACGCTGCTGCCCCGTTCGGGTGAATACGAACAGTAATAACAGCAGCACCAAAGCAAGCAATACAATGCTGACGATCAATAAGGTACCGAGTAAATTCACGTCCATCACGATTGCGCCTTCGGTGTGATTGCTACGCCATACTGCGCGGATAGTTGGGCGAATTTCGCGCTCAAATCAGGTGGCTTGACGCCCATCATCGGCATTTGCGGTTCGCCCTCCACTGCGTCGGGCTGATTGCGCATCCATTCGGCGGTGTTATAAAACGAGTTGATGAGTTTTTGGAACAGCGCTTCGGCTACGTTGATCTCACGCATCGCCTGCGCCATGCACGCGACCCATTGATCGCGCTCGATCGCGCCGACTTTGAACGGCATGTGGCGCGCGCGCAGACGTGGATGGCCGTATTGTTCGACATACAGTTGTGGTCCGCCGAGCCAGCCGCTCAAAAATAGGAATAATTTCTCGCGCGTCAGCGCCAGACTGCCATGGTGCGTGGCGCGCAGATCAGCGTATTTCGGCTCAATTTCCATCAGGTCGTAAAAACGCTCCACCAGCTCGCGCACGCGCGACTCGCCGCCGAGCAGTTCATACGGCGTAGCGGGCGCATTTTTTGGATTTACAGCTTCGGTCATGGATAGGCTCTATTGTTTGCCCCGAATATGGGGGTTTTCATTTAAGGATACTCGTGCGATTATAACGCTTTGCACTGTCTTTGCGCGCATTGTCCATCCTTTGAAAGTCATTATTTATGTCTACCGCCGCTCCAATTACCAGCCAAACCGCCGCCCTTGCCAATCTCACCGTGATTGATCTGTCGCGCATCCTCGCAGGGCCCTTTGCCGCGCAAAATTTGGCGGACATGGGGGCCAAAGTGATCAAAATCGAGCATCCGAATGGTGACGACACGCGTCGCTGGGGGCCGCCGTTCGTCGAGCGCGACGATGGCTCGAAGGATGCGGCGTATTATTTCTGTGCCAATCGCAATAAAACCAATCTGTCACTGGACTTTACTCAAGCAGCGGATCGCGAGCGTTTAATTGAGCTGATTAAAACCGCAGACATTGTGATTGAAAACTACAAAGTCGGCGGACTGGCGAAGTATGGTTTGGATTACGCCTCGATTCGCCTGCTCAACCCACGCATCATTTACTGCTCCATCACCGGTTTTGGGCAAAATGGCCCGTACAAAGACCGTCCGGGCTACGATGCGCTGATTCAAGCGATGGGCGGACTGATGAGCATCACTGGCGAGGCCGAGCAAGCCCCGCAAAAAGTCGGCGTCGCCGTCGTTGACCTGATGACCGCGATGTACGCCACCACCGCCATTTTGGCTGCGGTCAATCACCGCCATGTCACGGGGCAAGGCCAGCACATCGACCTCGCGCTGTTTGACGTGCAAGCGGCCATGCTCGCCAACCAAGCGGCCACCTATCTGCTCAGCGGCCAAATTCCTACGCGCCAAGGCAGCGCACACCCGTCCATCGCGCCGTATCAGCCCATGCGCGTGCAGGACGGCTTTGTCATGCTCGCCGTGGGCAACGACGGCCAGTTTGCCCAACTCTGTCACGCCGCCGGTTTACCCGAACTGGCACAGGATGAGCGATTTGCCACCAACGCGCAGCGCACACGCAACCGCAAAGATTTAGAATCGGCGTTAGAACTGGCGATGCTGCAAAAGACCATCGACGAGTGGGTGGCGCTGGGTGAGCAAAATGGTTTTCCGTGCGGGCCGATCAACAGCATTGACCGCGTGTTTGCCGATCCGCAAATTCGCGCGCGCGATATGGTCGTGCGTACCAGCGAAGGTTACGATTTGGTCGCCAATCCGATTCGTTTTTCCGCCACGCCGATCACCGAATACCAAAGTCCAGCCAAACTTCAAAAAAGTAACTAATTTAACAAAAAATTCTGAAAATGTTAAAAATACAACAAATCATTTTATGGCGGTTTGCTCACTCTTTGTGCTAAGATAGTCACGCCTTTCTATGGCCTTTTTCATACATTTTTGGGTCATAAAACCGCATCAAAATACACAAAAAACCATAACTCATAGGAGTGTTAGCATGAACAAGAAGCACGTCTGGGCATTAGCAGCCATCACCGTATTGACTTTGACTGCGTGTGGCAAAGGAAGCAGCGCCAAACCTGAAGGTGGTGCAGACAAAGCGGCGGCAGGCGGCGCAAGCCCGGCCATCGTATTTGACAAAGGCGGTAAATTCGACAAATCATTCAATGAATCGGCCTATAACGGCGCAGAAGCATTCAAAAAAGAAACCGGTAAAAACTACATCGACATTCAGTTGAACGACGAAGCCGAACGCGAAGCCGTATTGCGCAAATTGGCGCAACGCAACGCCGACCCGATCGTGACCGTCGGTTTCTCCGGTTCCCCTTCTGTTAAAAAAGTCGCACCTGAATTGCCCAACAGCCATTTCGTGATCGTGGACGACGTCATTGAAGGGCCAAACGTTAAATCCATCACATTCCGTGAAGAAGAAGGCTCCTTCCTCGTCGGCGCATTGGCCGCCATGAAATCCCAATCCGGCTCAGTCGGCTTTGTCGGCGGCATGGACATCCCAGTGATCCGTCGCTTCTCATGCGGCTACCAACAAGGCGCCAAATACGTTAATCCAAACGTTAAATTCATCGAAAACATCGTCGGCACCACCGGCGAAGCGTGGAACAACCCGACCAAAGGCGGCGAATTGGCGCGTTCACAGTTTGACCGTGGCGTAGACGTGATCTTCGCAGCAGCGGGCGCGACCGGTAACGGCGTGTACCAAGCAGCCAAAGACTCGAAAAAATACGCCATCGGTGTAGACAGCAACCAAAACTACCTGTTCCCGGGCACCATGTTGACCTCTATGGTTAAACGTGTGGACGTAGCAGTGAAAAACGCCTTCCTCGAAGCCAGCCAAGGTAAATTCAAAGCCGGTGCACAATCCATCGGTTTGGCCGAAGACGGTGTAGGTTGGGCTGATGACGAGCACAACAAAGACCTGATTACTGCCGATATGCGCACCAAAGTCGATCAAATCAAGAAAGACATCATCGCCGGCAAAATCAAAGTTGAAGCTACTTGTAAAAAATAACACCACGCTTTAACCCAAAGCGCATTGTCCAATGACCAAAATTAACGCGGGCAATGCGCCGTAAAAACGAAAAAACGATGGTGTTCAGAGCCATCGTTTTTTCAAATAAATACAGTTACACAGCAACTTTACCCCTGATTGTTTGGAGCCACTATGTCCGCACAAGCATCACCCAACACAGCCCCATCGACCAGCGCTCCACCTGCGATCGTCATGCGTGGCATACAAAAGCACTTCGGTCCGGTCTGGGCCAACCGCGACATTGATCTCACGGTTGACAAAGCCAGCATCCACGGCATCATCGGCGAAAACGGCGCGGGCAAATCCACGCTCATGTCGGTGCTCTACGGCTTTTACCAAGCCGACGACGGCACCATCGCCATTGACGGCAAAGAAGTCAAAATCGCCAACAGCACCCAAGCCATCGCTCTGGGCGTCGGCATGGTGCATCAGCACTTCATGCTGGTAGAACCGCTGTCTGCGCTCGAAAACATCCTACTCGGTGCCGAAGACTCATGGTCATTGGACGTATCCAAAAGCAAAGCACGCGAAAAATTACAAGCCATTTCCGAACGCTTTGGCCTGAGCGTACCCTTGGACGAACCGGTCGGCGAGTTACCCGTCGGCGTGCAACAGCGCGTCGAGATTCTCAAAGCCCTGTATCGTCAGGCCAACATCCTGATTCTGGACGAGCCAACCGGCGTACTCACACCGCAAGAAGCCGATCAACTGTTTGACGTGCTGCGCGACCTGAAAAGCCAAGGCGTCACCATCCTGATCATCACGCACAAACTGCGTGAAATCATGCACATCACCGACAACGTCTCGATCATGCGCCAAGGCGCGATGGTCGCGCACCGCAAAACCTCAGAGACCAGCGCCGAAGAGCTGGCCGAGCTGATGGTCGGTCGTCCGGTGGCCAAAGAAGTGGCGCGCCAACCGGCCAATGTCGGGCCAACGCGTCTGTCTGCACGCGACTTGAGCTACAAAGACAGCAAAGGCATCACGCGATTAGACAACGTATCACTCGAACTCAAAGCCGGTGAAATCGTCGGTATCGCCGGTGTCTCGGGCAACGGCCAAACCGAATTACTCAAAATCCTCTCCGGTGAAATACGCGCCAATGGTGGCGGCAGCATCACCCTATGCGGCGATACCGAAGGCAGCACCGTGGAATACAGCCACAAAAACTACCCTGATCCGGCGCAACTGCGCCTCAAAGGCGTTGGCCATGTGCCTGAAGACCGCTTGGGACAAGGTTTGCTGAAAAACTTCACCATGCAAGAGTCCGCCATCTTGGGCTACGACCGCGAGCCGCGTTTGGGTACGCGCTTTTCCTTGATTCCCAAAAAAGTCAAAGCGCTCACCTTGGAACTGATTCGCGCCTTTGACGTGCGTCCGAATCTACCGGAAATCCGCTCGGCCAATATGTCCGGCGGTAATCAGCAAAAGCTCATCATCGCACGCGAGATGGAGCATCGTCCGAAAATCCTGCTGATCGGTCAACCGACGCGAGGCGTGGACGTCGGCGCCATCGAATTGATTTACAAAGAAATCATGAAAGCGCGTGACGCCGGTACAGCCATCTTGGTCGTTTCGGTCGAATTGGACGAAATTCTCACGCTCTCGGATCGAATTTTGGTCATGAATCAAGGCCGCATCACCGGCGAATTGACTGCCAAAGAGGCGGATCCGCGCACGATCGGTATGCTGATGGCCAGCAATACGGCCATGCAGAGCAATGCCTCGGCAAAGACCTCGGTACAGAAAGGTTGATATGAAAACCACAACAACAACCCCCACAACAACACCCGCCGAAGAAACCGCAGTGCTAAAAGAAAAAAGCCTGCCGGTTTGGCTCACGGGCGGCTTCATTCCGCTGGTTCAATTGATATTGGCCTTTGTGCTCGCCAGCTTGCTGGTATTGCTGATTGGTGAAGACCCTCTGCAAACCTTAAAGGTTTTATTCCAAGGTGCCTTTATCACCCCAGGCGGTTTCGCCTTCACCCTGTATTACGCCACCTCGCTGATTTTCACCGGCTTGGCGGTGATGATCGCATTCCATGCGGGCTTGTTTAATATTGGTGGCGAAGGTCAGGCCTACTTTGCCGGTATGGGCGTCGCCATCGTCTGTTTGAGCATGGATTCGTTCTTACCCGCTCCGGTCATGTTCCTCGTCGCTATGATCGCGGCCATGATATTTGGTGCGGCGTGGGCGTATATCGCGGGCTTTTTGCAGGCCAAACGCGGTGCGCACGTCGTGGTGACCACGATCATGCTCAACTACATTGTCGCTGCGCTGATCAGCTATGTGATGGTACGCTGGTTGCGCTCGAACGACGGCTCGGTGGAAACGCGTAACTTTAACGCTGACGCGGTTTTGCCTCGTTTCTCACAAATTTTCCCTGACTTTATGATTGACTCGCCGCTCAATTTCGCTTTCATCGTCGCCCTGCTGGTCGCCGCGTGGACGTGGTGGCTGATTTGGCGCTCGCGTCTGGGTTATGAAATTCGTGTGGTCGGTCAAAACCAGCAGGCCGCGCAATACGCCGGTATTTCGGTGTCCAAAATCATCATTGTGACGATGATGATTTCTGGTGCGCTCGCCGGTTTGATGGCGTTGAACGCAGTTTACGGCGCACAAGGCCGTCTGAGTTTGGGTTACACCGCCGGTGTCGGCTTTATGGGGATCGCCGTGGCGTTGATGGGGCGCAATCACCCGGTCGGCGTGGTGTTGGCTGCGATTTTGTTCGGCGCATTGACGCAAGGCGGCTCGGAAATGCAGTTTGAAATGCCGCAGGTGAGCCGTGAGTTTAACGTGGTGATTCAAGGTCTGGTGATTTTCTTCGTCGCCGCTTTGGATGGATTGGTTCGTAAGCCGATTGAACGTTGGTATGAAAAAATGCGAGGTGCAAAATGAGCGTCATGGATATTTCTATTACCCCTATCTTGGGTAGCGGCATCCGCTATGCCGTACCGTTGGTGTTGGCCGCTATGGGCGGTCTGATGTCCGAGCGCTCGGGTACGGTGGACATTGGTCTGGAAGGTAAAATGCTGATTTCAGCATTCACCGCCGCGACCGTGGCCGCTTTGCTCAGTGCCGACGGCTCGATGGCACCGCTGCTGGTCATGACTTTGTCGGTTTTGGCCGCGATTGCCGCCAGTACCTTTTTCGCGCTGTTGCATGGTTTTGCCACCATCAGCCAAAAAAGTGACCATGTGATTTCCGGCTTGGCCATCAATATTCTGGCATCGGGTTTGACCATGTTTTTGGGTCACGCGATTTTCAAACAAGGTGGTCAAACGCCTTTGCTCCACGACAATTTGCGCTTTACCCGCATTGTTCTGCCGGGCGCAGAGGCTATGAAGGATATTCCGTTCATCGGGCCTTTTTATAGCCAAGTGATTTCGGGGCATCATTTGCTCGCCTACGTCGCCGTTCTGGCCGTGGCAGCGACCTCGTATATTCTGTTCCGCACACGTTTGGGGCTGCACATTCGCGCCGTGGGTGAGGAGCCGAATGCAGTCGATACCGCCGGTCTGTCAGTGAATCGTTTGCGCTACACCGCCCTGCTGTGGACGGGCTTTATGTGCGGTCTGTCCGGCATCACGCTGTCCATGGCGCAAAATGGCGGCTTCGTGCGTGAAATGAGCGCGGGTATGGGCTATATGGCTTTGGCCGCTGTGATTTTTGGCAAATGGAAACCGTGGCCGACTTTGCTGGCGTGTTTCTTGTTTGGTCTGTCCACCGCATTGTCCGACGCGCTGTCGGGTCGCGCCATCGCCGGTGTGCACATCCCATCGCAGTTCTTCAACGCCCTGCCGTACATCCTCACCGTGATTCTGTTAGCGGGGTTTGTCGGCAAATCCATCGCGCCGAAAGCCGTCGGTCGTCCGTATATTAAAGAACGCTAATCCAGCGCAACATCAGGAGGACAGCATGATTATCAACTTCGGCTCGATCAATATTGACCACGTCTATCGCGTGCCGCACTTCGTCGCGCCGGGCGAAACACTCAGCTCGACCGCGTACAGCAAAGGCCTGGGCGGTAAAGGATTCAACCAATCCATCGCTCTGTTTCGCGCGGGCGCGCCGGTACGCCACGTCGGCTGTATCGGCGCCGACGACGCGAGTGCGGGCGCTTGGTTACACACGCAACTAAGCCAATTGCAACTGGATTTATCGGGCATTCAAAGCGTTGATACCGCCACTGGTCACGCGCTGATTCAGGTGAACGATGAGGGCGAGAACTGCATTTTGCTCTACGCAGGTGCCAATCACAGCTTGAGCGACGCGCAAATCGACGCCGAATTGAGCCACGCGACAGCCGAATGGGTGTTGCTGCAAAACGAAACCAATGCGATTGAACGCATCATCGAACGCGCACACGCAGCGGGCAAAAAAGTGGTGTTCAATCCCGCGCCGTGCCGCCCCGAACTGGCGCAACTGCCGCTGCACAAACTGCACACGCTGATCGTCAACGAAATCGAAGCACAGCAATTGAGCGGCCTGAACGATCTCGAGCAAGCTTTGGACAAACTATCGACGCTGTGCCCGAATATCATTCTGACCTTGGGCGGTGACGGCGTGCGCTACATCGGCGAATCAGGCGCATTGACCGTGGCTGCGAAAAAAGTCGAGGTGGTGGACACCACCGCCGCAGGCGACACCTTCATCGGCTACTATCTGGCCAGCGTGGCGCAAGGCATGGACGTTCAGTCCGCATTAGAGCGAGCCAACGCCGCCGCCGCGATCACCGTCACCCGACTGGGTGCGGTCAGCGCGATTCCATTTGCCCATGAATTAACGAACTAAGTAATTGATACAACAAGCAAAAGCCCAACTCAAAACAAAGCCCAAATTGATGAGGTATGAGCTGTTTTGAGATGACACAAAGAGGAAAAATATGACGTATAAAATGATTATCGACACCGATCCGGGCGTAGATGACGCACTGGCCATTGCCTACGCGGTCAACCACCCCGAAATCGAACTCGTCGGCCTGACCACCATTTTTGGCAATGTGTCGGTGGATCAATCCACCGCCAATGCAGGCTACTTGCTCGATTTGCTCGAGTACAAACACGTCCCCGTCGCCAAAGGCGCAAGCGTACCGCTCAAGCAAACGCCGCACAGCTTCCCTGATTTCGTTCATGGTAAAAACGGCTTTGGCGACATCGCGGTTGAATACCCTGCCGACTTCAAACCGCATCACCTGAGCGCGGCCGATTTCATCATCGAGCAAATCAACCAAAATCCGGGGGAAATCATCCTCGTGCCGATCGGCCCGTTGACCAACATCGCCTTGGCCTTGCAAAAAGACCCGAGCATCGCGCACAAAGTCAAACAAGTCGTCATCATGGGCGGTGCCGCACACGTAGAAGGCAACGTATCCCCTGCTGCAGAAGCCAACATCTGGAACGACGCACACGCCGGTCAAATCGTATTCTCCGCACCGTGGGAAATCGTCATGGTCGGTCTGGACGTGACCTACCAAACGCTCATGACCATGGACGACATGGCGCGCGTCAAAGCCGCCGCGCCGAAAACCGGTAGCTTCCTGTACGACATCTGCGCGCACTACGCTGATTTTTACCAAAATACGGCTGGCTTCTCTGGCTTCTCATTGCACGACCCAGCGACGCTCATGTACGTCACCAATCCGGAAGTATTCAAAACCCAACAAGGCCAAATTGACGTCGTGGTCGATGCAGCGGGCTATGGCAAAACCTTCTTCGCACCGAAAGGCCGCACCTACGCCGAACCGTGCTGGTCCGAGCGCGACAACGTCCATCTGTGCGTCGAAGTGGATGCGGATGGCGTGCTCAAACTCATGGAAGAGTATTTGTCCAAAGGCAAATAAGACTTTCTTATCCTTATCATCCATAAAAAAACGCGGGACAACATCCCGCGTTTTTTGACTCTAATTTTGCCCACCGTGTAGGTCGGATACTTGTATTCGACACAAGACTTTTAATAACATCCCATCAATTAAACTGATAAATGTGCGCAAGGCCGGTTGACTAAGGATTGAGCATCACTGTGATCATTCGAATGTGCTCTTTAATGCAAGCGCCCCAAGTGCCTTAATTGCGTCAAAGGTCAATTCTATACCCTTGCTCTTCGCTGTTGTCTTGATCTTCTCCCAGATAGTAGTTGATCTCATAGTGTCGAGAAGATCGTGACCTTCCATTGTTAGGCGTGGGCTGTGAATGCCATAGCCAAATCTTCCATCCGTCGACCTAACAATTTGCACACCATCAATGTACCCCGCATCAATTAGCAGCTCTAGATGTCCAAAAATTCGCCCTTCGATGGCTTGATACTCCTTAAACTGTTTTTCATATAAGTTCCAGTCCTGATCCTGCCATTTAGGTTCAGGTGGAATTTCAGAAAACAGATCGTTCTCTTCTTCAACGTCTGTAAGCTGTTTGCGTATCAGATCCCAATCTCTTTTCATTCTACGAACTCACTATAGTTAAGATGAACACGTTATGCTCAACTTGGTTTGTATCATTTTGTCAAATAACATTCTTTTGCATTGACGTATGAAACGCCTGTTTATCGCTATTAACGCGTTCGATTCTAATAGCTATAAAACCAAAAGTGAAAACACTTTCTCTATCAGTTTCAGAAGAATCATACCCCAAATTACTCAATCTGGAGCATTCGGCTTCCTCGGCCTCCCCCTCGCCGCAGGCCGCACGCGTCGTCCAGTTTGCTCTTCGACCTGTGCCAGTAGTGCATCATCCCCCAGCATCCAGCCGGTTTGTACCGCGTGTTCTAATGCTTTGCGGGTGTTTTGCGTAATGCCTTGTTCGAGTAGTTGCGCGTAGCGCGTTTGGCGTTCAAACGGGGTATTGCCCAGTTGCCAGTACTGCGCGTGTTCGCGCAAAAAGCTGTGCGCGTAGTGCCCCAGATGTTGCGCGCGGCTGCTGTGTTCGCTCATACCATCGAGCCAAACATAGGCGTGCAGCACATACGGTACGTCTTGGATATAGCCTGTGCGGTAACGCCCTTCCCACAGCGTGCCGGTGCGTTGGTACTGGCTGTTGACATAGCGCACGTAGCGCCGCCCCAAATCCTGCATGAACTGCCCGAGCGCTTTGTCATTGCGCGCACTCACGAGCAGGTACACGGCGTTTTCAACCAAGGCGTAGGCATGAATATCCAGCTCGTATACGGGTACGATGGTGCGTACGATCGCTTGCCACTGCGCGTAGTCGGCTTCATTGAAAAACACTGCCGAGCCGTTATTGCCGCGCACCTGTACCAGTTGCGCGGTATGGGGAATATACAGTCGAGCCATGCGTGCCATGATTATTCCTTTGAATCCATGCGCGCCCAGCTGACGCGCTCATGCCCCGCCAAATCGCGGAGGGTGCAAATATCGGTAAAATCGGCCTGATACAACAGTTCGCGCACCGCAACGCCTTGATCAAAGCCGTGTTCGAGGTAAATGCAGCCGTTCGGGTTCAAAAACCGTGGTGCTTGCGCAATGATCGCGCGGTAGTGTTGCAGTCCGTCTGCCTCGTCACTCAAGGCACCCCGCGGCTCAAAGCGCAAATCACCCTGCACCAAATGCACGTCATTCACCGCAATATACGGTGGATTAGAGACAATCAAATCAAAGCGCTCGCCCGCCGTAAAAGCAGAAAACCAGTCGCTGTGCCGCAAGCGCAGCGTCGGCGCGTGCGCATCGGCATTGGTCTGAGCCACAGCCAGCGCCGCCAGCGACAGATCAACCGCCGTGACGCGCCAATTCGGTCGCTCCGCCGCCAAGGTCACCGCAATCGCACCCGATCCGGTTCCCAAATCCAATACTGTATGCGTCTCGTCTGCCGCGTGCGCATCCAACACCGCATCAATCAAAATTTCGGTATCGGGACGCGGAATCAACACATCTGAATTAACCGCAAACATGCGCCCATAAAATTCACGCTCGCCCAAAATATACGCCATCGGCTCGCCGCTCATGCGCCGATCCAGCAATGTATTCCAGTGATCCAATTGCCCTGCCGTGAGCGCATCCGTATCACGCGTGAGTAACTGCACGCGTGACAAACCGGTGACGCGCTGCATCAGCATACGCGACTCTAAAATGGGTAACGGGGATAAACGCAAGGCTTGGGCAATTTGAGTCATGATATCGGCTTAGATAATTTACTGAGATTATCTCAAAAAAATCAGGGACACTAAGGAAAACATGAATAAAAACCTAAAATAGGGTTGGTTCGAAATCTTGCGTAAACCCAAACTCAATCATTCCCGCGCAGCAAGAGTCCATTCATCAATCGAAGATTTTTCAAACGATTATGGATTCCCGCTTGCGCGGGAATAACATCCCTAATATTTTGATTCTGTGGTGCGAAGTGACTGTGACGATAAAAAGGACGCTTACGCGTCCTTTTTATTTTTAAACGGTGCGAATTATTTCGCCAGCGCTTGCCATGTATCAATCACGGTGTCCGGATTCAGAGAGATCGAGGAAATCCCTTCATCCATCAACCACTGCGCGAAGTCGAGGTGATCGGACGGCCCTTGACCGCAGATACCCACGTATTTACCCATGCGCTTGGCCGTGCTGATCGCGCGGTGGAGCATGAATTTAACCGCAGGATCGCGCTCGTCGAAGTCTTTGGCGAGCAGCTCCATGCCCGAATCACGATCCAGCCCCAGCGTCAATTGCGTCAAGTCGTTCGAGCCAATCGAGAAGCCGTCAAAAATATTGAGGAACTCTTCGGCGAGAATCGCATTTGATGGCACTTCACACATCATGATCACGCGCAGTCCGTTTTCACCTTGTTTCAAGCCTTTATTCGACAGCAATTGGATCACGGCTTCGGCTTGCGGTACGGTACGCACAAACGGCACCATGATTTCCACGTTGGTCAAGCCCATTTCGTCACGCACGCGCTTGATCGCTTCGCATTCCATCGCGAAGGCTTCTTGAAATCCTTCGGAGATGTAGCGCGCCGCACCGCGAAAACCGAGCATTGGATTTTCCTCATCCGGTTCGTAGCGTGAGCCGCCGATGAGTTTTTTGTACTCATTGGATTTAAAGTCGGACAAACGAACGATGACCGGTTTCGGATAAAACGCCGCAGCGATGGTCGCCACGCCTTCCACCACTTTGTCCACGTAGAACGCACGCGGGCTGGCGTAGCCACGCGCCACAGACTCAACTGCTTTTTTCAGATCCGGTGCAACGTTTGGATACTCCAAAATCGCAGTCGGATGCACGCCGATGTTGTTGTTAATCACGAATTCGAGACGTGCCAAGCCGACACCGGCATTCGGCAACTGACAGAAGTCGAATGCCAAATGCGGGTTACCGACGTTCATCATGATCTTCGTGCCAATGGCTGGCAATTCGCCACGCAAAACTTCGGATACTTCGGTTTCCAAAATGCCGTCGTAGATTTTGCCTTCGTCGCCTTCGGCGCACGATACGGTGACGAGCGCACCGTCTTTGAGCACTTGGGTCGCATTACCACAGCCCACCACCGCCGGTACGCCCAGCTCGCGCGCAATGATCGCGGCGTGACAGGTACGGCCACCACGGTTGGTAACAATGGCGGATGCGCGCTTCATCACCGGCTCCCAGTTCGGGTCGGTCATGTCAGCGACCAAGATATCGCCAGGCTGTACGCGTTCCATTTCGGACGGATCCATGATAACGCGCACCGCGCCCGTACCAATTTTTTGACCGATGGCACGACCGGTAGTCAGCACGGTGACGTTATCGGTATTGGTTTTCAGAGCATAGCGTTGTTCGGCTTTACCTTTGGCTTGGCTTTTCACGGTTTCCGGGCGCGCTTGCAGGATGTAGATTTTGCCATCGCCACCGTCTTTACCCCATTCGATGTCCATTGGGCGGCCGTAGTGCTGTTCGATAATCACGGCATATTTGGCCAACTCGGTGACGTCTTCGTCAGAAATGGAGTAGCGATTGCGCGCTTCGAGCGGCACATCGACGGTTTTCACGCGGCCTTCTTCGCCCGGCTGAGTGAACTCCATTTTGATGAGTTTGGAGCCCATGGAGCGACGGATCACCGCGGGTTTGCCTTGCGCCAAGGTGGGTTTGAACACGTAGAATTCGTCGGGATTGACCGCGCCCTGCACCACCGTTTCACCCAAACCGTAGCTGGCGGTGATGAATACGACTTGGTCAAAACCAGATTCGGTGTCCATGGTGAACATGACGCCAGATGAGGCCAAATCAGAACGCACCATGCGCTGTACGCCCGCAGATAAAGCGACTTCGGCGTGGGTAAAGCCTTTATGTACGCGATAGGCGATGGCGCGATCGTTGTACAGCGAGGCAAATACGTGCTTGATTTTGTCCAGCACGTCGTCAATGCCCGATACATTCAGGTAGCTTTCTTGTTGACCGGCGAATGATGCGTCTGGCAAATCTTCTGCGGTCGCAGATGAACGCACGGCGAATGACAGACCGGCCGCATCGTTTTTGGTCAATTCGGCAAACTGCGTGCGAATGTCGGCTTCCAACTGTGGCTGAAACGGCGCATTGACCACCCATGAGCGAATTTCGTCGCCCGCCTGCGCGAGGGCTTTGACATCCTCGACATTCAGGCCGTTCAGACGATCGGCGATGCGTTGGGTCAAATTGTTATGTTGCAAAAAGTCGCGAAACGCCTGTGCCGTGGTGGCAAAGCCGGTCGGTACACGCACACCCGCACCGGCAAGCTGAGAAATCATCTCGCCAAGTGAGGCGTTTTTACCGCCGACCGATTCGACATCGGTGTTGCGTAGTTGTTCAAACGGTTGAACGTTGATAGTTTGCATGGTAAGTCTCCAAAAGAAAAAAGTTAAATCAAGTATCCGACTTCATAGCGATGACTTCATTTAACTTCTCTCAAAAACACACCCCCATCGCGAATCCAAATGGAAAAATCGCGAGCAAACACGCACCCACAGCGCACAGGATCGGGCGCATTGTAACCTAATGATAAACTCTTTTGGCAATCTTTACGCGACTGTTTTGATACTGAATCAGTATCGTAAAATACCCAGCGAGCATGCGTTTATAGGTACAATTATTGTTTGTACCGATGGCGTTACATTGCGGCACTTGACAAGGATGATTAAGGATAATTGAACATGGACAATAACTACGATCGCGACCTGATTGTCGTTTCGGATGGCACGGGGATTACCGCCGAGACTTTTGCGCAGTCGCTCTTGGCACAGTTTGACATCACAACCAAAACGCATCGTATCCCGTTCGTGGACAATATGGACAAAGCCTATACCGCGCTACAAAAAATCAGTGATTTGTCCAAACGCCGCAGTCAACCGCCGTTAATCTTCACCACATTGGTCGATCAGGAGCTGAGCGAATTTGTCAAAACCAACGCCAAAGGCTTTTTGATTGACCTGTTTGACACCTTCATCGGCCCGCTGGAAGCCGAACTGCGTATCAAATCCAACCATACCATCAACAA
This sequence comes from Puribacter membranae, assembly GCF_055380425.1. Classification (NCBI taxonomy): domain Bacteria; kingdom Pseudomonadati; phylum Pseudomonadota; class Betaproteobacteria; order Burkholderiales; family Burkholderiaceae; genus Puribacter; species Puribacter membranae. The sequence continues at coordinate 251,157 of NZ_AP040167.1, read as the reverse complement.
CACCCACCACAATGCTGACTCCGACCGCTACCGCGAGCGCATCGAAGCCATCAACTACACCCTGATGCACGATGACGGGCAAACCAATCACAATTTGGGAGAAGCCGATGTCATTTTGGTCGGCGTTTCACGCTGCGGCAAAACCCCGACCAGTCTGTATCTGGCGATGCAGCACGGCATCAAAGCGGCCAACTATCCGCTGATTCCCGACGATTTTGAGCGCGATCGCTTGCCGAGTGGCTTGGATGGCTACCACAAAAAGATGTTTGGCTTGACCATCGAGCCACAACGCCTATCCGAAATTCGCAACGAACGCCGCGCAGGCAGCAAATACGCCTCGATCGAAAATTGCCGTTACGAAGTCAGCGAAGCCGAACGCCTGCTGCGCCGCCATAGCGTCAAATGGCTCTCCACCACACACAAATCGATCGAAGAAATCGCCACGACGGTATTACAAGAACTCGAACTCGAAGACAAATATTAATGAATTGAATATATTGTCCAACGCATCAAACCCAACGCACAATTGACCGCACTCGCATTCATGAAAATCGTTATTCAACACCTCTCGGACATCAATGACGCCACCGCGCACGCCTTACTCAGCCCATTCCCCGGAATCGCCGAACGCCTGAACGAGCGCGCATGGGTCGTGCGTCACACCCTGTTCACCGCAGCGCAAAAGCGTGAACTGATCGAACATGCCCACGCACAGCAGATTGACGTTGCCTGCCTCGAACGCGACATCACTTGGGCCGATTTCAAAGTCCTCGCGATGGACATGGACTCCACCCTCATCAACATCGAGTGCATCGACGAAATCGCTGATCTGGCGGGCAAAAAAGCCGAAGTCGCCGCCATCACCGAAGCCTCCATGCGCGGCGAAATCACCGATTTCAACGAAAGCCTGCGCCGCCGCATGGCCTTTTTCGCCGGCACACCCGCGCGCCTGCTCGACGACGTGCTACGAGACCGTCTGCGCACCAATCCCGGCGCACACGAACTGATTCAAGCCGCGCACACCCACGGCGTGCAAACCGTACTCGTCTCCGGCGGCTTCACCTACTTTGCCGAACAAGTGCAAACGCAACTCGGACTGAAGCACATTCACGCCAACACCTTAGCAATCAAAGACGGCCTGCTCACCGGCGACGTCCTCGGCGAAATCGTCAACGGCGAGGTCAAAGCCCGCCTCGTGCGCGAGCACTGCGATCGCCTGAATGCGCCGTGCGACCAAGCCATCGCCATGGGCGATGGCGCCAACGATCTGCCGATGATGTCCATCAGCGGCCTGTCCGTCGCCTACCGCGCCAAACCCAAGGTACAAGAACAAGCCATGATGACCCTGAATTTTGTCGGACTGGATGGATTGGCCGTGGTATTGAGCGCGTAAAATAGTACGTGGACTCACACCAAGAAACAGGGCGCAGGAAGCTCCCTGTTTATCAAAGTCATCCAATTAGTTTGAGCCAAACCAACTCAATAGTTTCTCACTCGTTTTACGCTTCACATCCTCGTTGATATACGCCGAAGTCATGGCGATGGCGGCGGCGAGCGCGCCCAAGTCATCGGTAAACCCGACCAGCGGCGTGACATCGGGAATCGCGTCAATCGGTGAAATGAAATACGCCAGCGCACCATAGATCGCGGTTTTTGCCCATTTCGGCGTCTCGGGACGTTGCGCCGCGTAGTACAGCCATAGGGCTTTTTCGATCACCTCTTTACCTGCGGTGCGCGCGAATTTTTTCACCTTGTCCCAAAAACCGCTGTCACTGTATTCAGAGTGTTGCATCCCTTGCCTTTCACAATCATGCCACCACGGTCAGTAGCTCAAATACCGTACATACCACCGGCATGGTTTCAACGGGTTCTCGTCCGATGCGTTGACACTCGCGCGTGAAAAAATTCCAGTGCGCCTCGCACCAATAGGTCAGCGAGCCATCGCCTTCGCCCTCGATTGCGGCGTATTGTGCCGTCACTTGGTTGTACGGTACGATTTCGACCTGCGTATTGCGGCAAATCAAGGCCGGTTGATTCAGATGATTGACGACCAAAGCAATATCACCCACCTGCGGCACGGTGTCATTTTCCGCCTCTATCGTCCACAACAGGCTGGTGCCGGCGCGTTTTTTCCCTGAGCGAATTTGTGCGAGTAATGATTCGGACAGTTCAGGGCTATCACCATAAACATCCACCGCTACCCGACCCGCTGTGGGAGCAGGAACGGTTATTCCCATGCGTGTTAGTTGCGCCAATACGGTTTCAACATCGGGTAAAGGCACCATTTTATTTCTCTCTTTATGGATTTGAGCCGGCGCTTTTGCGTCGAACGCCTTGAAACAGCACCTTGATAAAGCGCCACAAAAAGTAAATAAGTATCGAGGCCAATACGATAAAAATCGCCAAGCCGATCAGAAAAACCGTCGGATGCATCAACAACGCCCACATACCACCCGCGAACATGGCATCCTCGCCCACCGAGGCGGCAACATTGCTAAACGGCTCGGGCGAGGTATTGATGGCCGCGCGCGTACCCGCCTTGGCCAAATGCGTACCCGCCGCCAGCGTCCCGCCGAGCAGCGCGGTAGCGATCTGCATGGCCGCACCTTGATCGCCCATTACCCCTGCTGCCAGCGCCGCACCCGCCGGAATTCGAATGAAGGTATGAATGCTGTCCCACACCGAGTCGAGCCACGGAATTTTGTCCGCCAAAAACTCGGTCAGTAACAACACGCCCGAAATGCCGAGTACCCAATTGTTACTCAACACATTCAAATCACCCGGTAAAGTCACGCCCGCAAAACGATCCAGCGCGCCAAGCGTGAAAATCAAGGCATACAGGCGAAATCCACTCGCCCAACCCAAACCCGCAGCCAGCGCCATGAGCGAAGGCATATTCAACGGCACATTGCCCCAGTTGAGCAAGGGTTCTAAAGAGGTTTGTAAAGAATTGAGGTCAATATTCATCATGCAAAATAAGTGAAAAAGGGACAACGTATTGAGTGTTGTCGCATTGTGCCACAAAGCATGTTTTCCTTGATGCACAAGCATAAAAAAACGAGAAGCCTCAGCTTCCCGTTTTTTCACTGCATCACCGCGCACTCTTAAATCTGCGCCCCAAAATTCGGATCGCGTCGATCGGCATTGCGCAAAGCCAAATCCTCTGCCGACAACTCGAGGTCTTTGCGCGACACACCGAACCACATCGCCAAAGCCGCCGCTACAAACACGGAGGAATAAACGCCAAACACAATACCGATGGTCAGCGCCAATGCAAAATAATGCAGCGTCGGACCACCGAAAATCAGCATGGATAACACCATCATCTCGGTCGAGCCGTGGGTAATAACGGTACGGCTCATGGTCGAGGTAATGGCATGGTTCATCACCTGCGCCACGCTCATCCCTCGCGTGCGGTTATCGCGGAACACCTCGCGAATTCGGTCAAAAATCACCACCGATTCATTCACCGAATAGCCGAGAATCGCCAACACTGCTGCAAGCACCGAGAGCGAGAACTCCCATTGGAAAAACGCGAAAAAGCCGAGGATAATCACCACGTCATGCAAGTTCGCCAAAATCCCTGCAACCGCAAATTTCCACTCAAAGCGGAATGACAGATAAATCACAATGCCCACACAGACGAATAGCAGCGCCATCAAGCCGCTGGTCGCCAACTCCTGACCAATTTGCGGCCCGACGAACTCATTGCGCTCCAACTTCACGTCCGGTGACGCTGCCTGCAATGCGCCCATAACCTGCTTGGTCTGCTCTTCGCTGGTCACATCCTTTTTCAGCGGCACGCGAATCATCACTTTTTCCGGCGCGCCAAAATTCTGCACCTGTGCGTCTTTGTAGCCAATACTACCCAAACTGTTGCGAATACTGTCCAAGTCTGCGGGTTGGCTGTATCGGGTTTCCACTGACGTCCCACCGGTAAACTCGATGGAAAAATGCAAACCTCTGGTGAATAAGAAAAACACCGCCAAAATAAAAGTCAATATTGAAACCGCATTGAAAACCAAGGCGTATTTCATGAAATTGACGTCTTTTTTAAATCTAAAAAATTCCATAACTGTCTTTCAAAACCTGATTTTCAATAAATTATTTGCCAGTCTTGGCTGCGTCGGAATTCGGACGCCAAATCTGACCAATCGAAAGCGACTGGAGGCGCTGATGTCGGCCATACCACAGATTCGACAAACCGCGCGCGAAAAACACCGCCGAGAACATCGAGGTCGCAATCCCCAAACAGTGCACAATCGCAAAGCCGCGAATCGGACCGGTACCGAAAATCAACAAAGCGACACCGGCAATTAATGTCGTGACATTCGAGTCCAAAATCGTCGCGAACGCACGCTCATAACCCAGATGCATCGCCATCGCGGGTGGCTGGCCTTTGCGCAGCTCTTCACGAATCCGCTCGTTAATCAACACGTTCGAGTCAATCGCCATACCGAGCGTGAGCGCGACCGCCGCAATCCCCGGCAAGGTCATGGTGACGCCAATGGTCGCTAAAATGCCAACCAGCAACAGCAGGTTCACACCCAAAGCCAACACCGAAAATATCCCGAATACGTGGTAGTAAATCAGCATGAAGATGGACACGGCAGCGAAACCGTAAGCCAATGATTTCAAACCTTTTTGAATGTTTTCCTCACCCAAAGACGGCCCCACCGTGCTTTCCTGCGTGATGGTCATCGGCGCGGCCAATGCGCCCGAGCGCAACAGCAAGGCCAAATCTTCTGCCTCTTGCAAAGTGCGTGCGCCGGTGATTTGGAAGGCATCGCCAAACTCACTTTGGATGGTCGCCAGTGAAATCACTTCACCTTTGGTTTTGCCATCGGGTTGTTGCTCATACATCACAATGCCCATGCGTTTACCCACGTTGTCATGGGTGGTTTGACGCATGATTTTGCCGCTTTCGGCATTCAGATTGACACTGACGTGAACGCCACCATTTTGACCGTCCAACTGCCCGCGCGCTTGCGTAAACGCGTCACCGGTAATCACCACTTGCTTTTTCAACAAGGCTTTTTGACCCGGCTGTCCTTCGCTGCTGGCCATATCAAATTCAACGCCATTGAGCGGGTTGGTGGTTTCTTCCATACGCACTTCCAACGTCGCGGTACGGCCAATCAGACTTTTCGCACGCGCCGGATCACTTTCACCCGGCAACTCGACCACGATACGATCAAAGCCTTGCTGTTGCACCACCGGCTCGGACGCACCCATCGCGTTCACGCGGTTGTGCAGAATTTCAATATTTTGTTTGATCGCCTGATTTTTCACCTGATTAACGGCCTGCTCGGTCAGACCCACTGACAAGCTGTTACCATTGGCGGCAATCACGTAATCGGTCGCGTTCTGTTCGCTCAAAATCGCCGCGCGCGCTTGCTCTACCGCTGCGGGGCTGTCAAAGTTCATGACCAGTTGTTCGCCGTTTTTCTCGGCACTTTGCAGCGCAATCTTTTTGTCTTTGAGCAAGTTGTTAAAACCGTTTTGCATCGCGTCCAGTTTTTTCTGCACCGCGTCGGACATTTTCACTTCGAGTAAGAAATGTACACCGCCGCGCAAGTCCAAACCGAGCGATACCGGTTTCGCACCAATCGCCGTCATCCAGTCCGGTGCTGCGGAAACGGTGCTGTACGCCAGTGTGTACGAGGGTGAATTCGGATCGGTGTTCAGCGCAGCGTTGATCGCTTCTTTCGCCTTTGCCTGTGTTTCCTGACCGTTCACACGCACCTTGACCGTACCCAAACCCTGGGCGGTTTTTTCAAAATACAAGCCGGTGTACGGAATATTTTGTGCTTTGAGCACCTGCTCCACTTTGTCTTTGACGTCGGCTTCTACTTTAACGGTCGCCTTCGCGCCGGAGACTTGTACCGCCTGCGTGGTACCGAAGAAGGTCGGTATGGTATAGAGCAAGCCCAGTACCAACGCCAACACGATGATTATGTTTTTCCACAAGGGATAACGGTTCATACCACCACCATTCTATTTTTATTAAAAATCAATGACTGCGCCAAAGTCCTTGCGTGCTTGGTTCAGACGGAGGACACATTTACCGCCAAACAAAGCGAAATCACGCACATCAAATGAAGTGCGTGATTGGCTATGGGAATATTCAATAATGCGGCTTTGATTACAGTTTCAATGTACCGGTCGGTAAAATTGAGTGAACTGCATTGCGCTGAAACACCACTTCAACCGATTGGCCATTCACACGCGATACTTCCAAAGTCACAAAATTATCATCCAAGCTGACGATTTTGCCTACAACGCCACCGCCTGTGGTCACTTCATCACCTTTTTTCAAGGCAGCGAGCATGGCACGCAATTCTTTTTGACGCTTCATTTGCGGACGAATCATCATAAAGTAGAAAATGGCAAAAATAATGATTAACGGCAAGAAAGACATCAAACCACCGGTCGGATCTGCTGCGCCGGCTGCTTGTGCGTGTGCATCTGAAATCAAAAACATGGAACTCTCCTCTATATCACTTAATTGGTTGCGCTAAAAAAGCCGGAGCATTATACCAGTTCTGCCGGTTTTAGCGCATAGTTACGCACGAATGGCGTCATTAACCACCTTAGTCAACGCCGCGCGCACGGTTTGCATGAAACTGGTGCACCACCTCGTCGAATTGCTCATTGTCCAAGCCATCACGCAACTCCTGCATCAATTGCAAGTAATAATGCAGATTGTGGATGGTATTGAGCTGTGCGCCGAGCATTTCGCCCATTTTGTGCAGATGGTGCAAATACGAACGTGAGAAATTGCGACAGGTGTAGCAATCGCAACTCTCATCCAGCGGTTTCAGATCGTTTTTATAACGTGCATTTTTGATCTTAATGTCGCCAAAGCGTGTAAACAGCCAGCCATTGCGCGCATTACGCGTCGGCATCACACAGTCAAACATATCAATGCCCTGTGACACGCCGAATACCAAATCCTCCGGCGTACCCACACCCATCAGATAACGCGGTTTCTCCGTCGGTAATTGATGCCCGATGAATTCCAGCACGCGGTAAAACTCCTCTTTCGGCTCACCGACCGACAGCCCGCCGATCGCCATGCCGTGAAACGGCATTTCCGCCAAATTCGCCAACGATTCCGTACGCAGATGCTCGTGCATACCACCTTGAACAATGCCAAACAGCGCATTCGGATTCTCCAGACGGGTAAACTCATCCAGCGAACGTTTTGCCCAGCGCAGAGACAACTCCATCGATTCGCGCGCGGTTTTTACATCCGCCGGATACGGCGTGCATTCGTCAAACTGCATCACGATGTCCGAATTGAGTACGGTTTGAATCTGCATCGAGCCTTCGGGCGTCAAAAACAACTTGTCGCCATTCACCGGCGAGCTGAACGTCACGCCCTCCTCGGTGATTTTGCGCAAATCGCCCAAGCTGAACACCTGAAAACCGCCCGAATCGGTCAAAATCGGCTTATCCCAATTCATAAACTGATGCAAACCACCGTGCACCTTCATCACATCCATGCCCGGACGCAACCACAGGTGAAAAGTATTGCCCAAAATAATCTGTGCATTGATTTCGCGCAGCATATCGGGTGTCATGCCCTTGACCGCGCCATAAGTGCCAACCGGCATAAAAATCGGCGTTTGCACCACGCCGTGATTGAGCGTCATCGTCCCGCGACGCGCTTTTCCAGAAGTTTTGTGTAATTTAAATTCAAGCATATTCGTTAATCGTTATGGGTTGTTCTATCGAGCCACATCGCATCGCCGTAGCTGAAAAAGCGGTATTTCTGCGCAATCGCGTGATTGTACACATCCCGCATGGTTTGTACACCTGCAAAAGCCGACACCAGCATCAGCAGGGTCGATTGTGGCAGGTGAAAATTGGTAATCAATACGTCCACCACGCCAAAGCGATATGGCGGGCGAATGAACAGCCGCGTTTGTCCCGTCGCCGCCTGCATTTGCCAATCCGCTTGATGTGCGGAATTTTGCTGCGCATACGCCGATTCCAACGCACGCAAACTGGTGGTACCGACCGAAATCACGCGTCGCCCTTGCGCACGCGCCTGATTGATCGCATCCGCAGTCGCCTGTGGAATCTCGTACCATTCTTCGTGCATGACGTGTTCGCTCAGGTTTTGCGTTGACACCGGCAAAAACGTGCCTGCGCCGACATGCAGCGTGACATAAGCCAATTGCACGCCTTTTGCCTGTACCGCAGCCAACAGCGCCTCGTCAAAGTGCAGCCCCGCGGTCGGCGCGGCCACCGCGCCATCGCGCTGCGCAAATACGGTTTGATAGCGCTGCGCATCAAAGTCGTCCGCCGCGTGATCAATATATGGCGGCAGCGGTAAATGCCCGTATTGCTCGAGCATCGGCAAAATTGGCTGGTCGCTGCGCAAATGGTAAAAACGCCCCTCTTTGGACAACACCGTGAGTTCAAAATCGTCGGAGATGCGAATCGTCGTTGCGGCAGGTGGTGCTTTGGAGGCGCGAATCTGCGCGACGCATTCGTGCGTGCCGCTGACACGCTCAATCATCACTTCGACCTTACCGCCGGTGGCTTTTTGCCCGAATAACCGCGCTTTGATCACTTTGGTGTTATTCAATACCAAAATATCACCGGACTGGAACTGCGCCAACACATCGGCAAAATATGCATCGCGCAGATGTTCGCCGACAAGCAGCAAACGGCTGGCGGTGCGTTCACTCGCAGGCATCTGCGCGATCAACTCCGGCGGCAATGCGTAGTCAAAATGCATTAAATTTAAATCATCTGCGCAGTGAATGGATTCCGGTAAAGGCGTGCTGAAAAAATCGTTCATAGAAAAAATGCACTAAAGATAAACGCGCATTTTACCGTATTTTATCCGCACGCTATTTGGTAAATCCGTTTCATATACCATCAAACTTCAGTAGAATACTTATTTATGTATTTAAAATGAATTAAGCTTTTATCCCAAACCCATCACACAGCAATCATCCTATGACCCTCTCTAAAGATACCTCTTCCCAGCAACAAGCACAATCTACTGACAAACCATTAAATGGCTGGCGCTTAAAACTGTACAACATTATTTTTGAGGCTGAAACACCGGCTGGCCGACGCTTTGATTTGGCCTTATTGGTACTGATTTTACTGAGCGTCGCAGTGGTTTTTGCCGATAGTGTTCAAGAATTGCGTGACCAATATGGCAATCAGTTCAAGCTGTTGGAGTGGGCCTTCACGCTGATTTTTACGGTTGAATACATTATTCGCCTGCTGTGCGTGCGCCACCCGCTGCGTTACGCCACCAGCTTTTTTGGCATCGTTGATTTCTTATCCATCTTACCGACTTATTTGGCACTGATCTTCCCTGAGCTGCATTCATTGATTGATGTACGTTTGTTGCGCCTGCTGCGGATATTCCGAATCTTGGGGCTGAGCGCGTACTCGCATGAGTATTATTCCCTCATTTATGCCATTCGTGCCAGCGCGCGCAAAATCACTATTTTTATCTCATTCGTACTCATTGTGGCGGTGATTATGGGTACGGTCATGTATTTGGTCGAAAGCCCGCATAATGATAAATATCCCAACATTCCCACCGCTATTTACTGGGCGATCACGACCATGACCACCGTGGGCTATGGCGATGTCACACCCTCAACCGGACTCGGACGACTGATTGCGACCCTGATGATGTTGATGGGTTGGGGAACATTGGCTGTACCTACCGGCATCGTTACCGTCGAGATGAGTAATGCGCGCGGCAAAAAGCTCGAAATCACCACCCGCACTTGCGCAAACTGTATGACTGAAGGCCATCTACCCGACGCGAATTATTGTATGCACTGCGGTGAAGCGCTCGCAAAAAATGGTTCATAATTAAAACGGACGCATTTGATTCATTCTCTGTACAAATTTACTTTGTACCATTTCCGTATCGCTTAACCACAGCGCTGATAGTTATTTGCTATAAGGATAATCAACAAATACAATTTTACTATACACAACAAGCGGCATAAACTCGAGTCATAGTTTCTCTTGCACGAGAGGCTAATTCGCTAACCATCCCAAGGAGAACCTGTATGAGTCAAGATCAAAAGAAATGCCCTGTCACACACCTGACCACTGATTTCGGCGCCCCCGTCGTGGACAATCAAAACAGCATGACAGCCGGCCCACGCGGCCCCTTGCTGGCGCAAGATGTGTGGCTCAACGAAAAGCTCGCCAACTTTGTGCGCGAAGTTATTCCTGAGCGGCGCATGCACGCCAAAGGTTCCGGCGCGTTCGGTACCTTCACCGTCACCCACGACATCACCCAATACACCCGTGCGAAAATCTTTAGCCAAATTGGCAAGAAAACCGAGATGTTTGCCCGTTTCACCACCGTGGCCGGTGAACGCGGTGCGGCCGATGCCGAGCGCGACATCCGCGGCTTTGCCTTGAAGTTCTACACCGAAGAAGGCAACTGGGACATGGTCGGCAACAACACACCGGTGTTCTTTTTGCGCGACCCGCGCAAGTTTCCGGATTTGAACAAAGCCGTCAAACGCGACCCACGCACCAATTTACGCAGCGCCAAATACAACTGGGATTTCTGGACATTGTTGCCTGAAGCCTTGCACCAAGTGACGATTGTGATGTCCGACCGTGGCATTCCGAAAAGCTATCGCCACATGCACGGTTTTGGCTCGCATACGTACAGCTTCATCAATGCGGCCAATGAGCGTTTCTGGGTGAAATTCCATTTCCGTACCCAACAAGGCATTGAAAACCTGAGCGATGCCGAAGCCGAAGCCGTGGTCGGCAAAGACCGTGAAAGCAATCAGCGCGATTTGTACGATGCGATTGAGCGCGGCGATTTCCCGAAATGGACCATGTATGTGCAAATCATGCCCGAAGCCGATGCGGAAAAAGTACCGTACCACCCGTTCGACCTGACCAAAGTCTGGCCGAAAGGTGATTATCCGCTGATTGAAGTGGGCGAATTCGAGCTGAACCGCAATCCGGAAAACTTCTTCCTCGACGTCGAACAATCCGCCTTTGCGCCAAGCAATTTGGTACCCGGCATCAGCGTCTCGCCCGACCGCATGTTGCAAGCGCGCCTGTTCAACTACGCCGATGCGCAACGCTACCGTTTGGGCGTGAACTATCAGCAGATTCCGGTCAACAAAGCGCGTTGCCCGGTGCACAGCAATCATCGCGACGGGCAAGGCCGCGTGGATGCGAACTACGGCAGCACATTGCACTACGAGCCCAACAGCTTTGGCCAATGGCAAGAGCAGCCCGAGTTCAAAGAACCACCGTTGAAAATCACCGGCGATGCGGATTTCTGGAATTACCGCGAAGACGATAACGACTATTTCAGCCAACCGCGTGCTTTGTTCCGCTTGATGACGCCCGAACAACAACAAGTGCTGTTCGACAACACCGCCCGCGCCATGGGCGATGCGCCGGACTTCATCAAACAACGCCACATCGACAACTGCACCAAATGTGATCCTGCCTATGGTGCCGGCGTGAAAAAAGCTTTGGGGCTATAATAGCCACCAATCATCGAGTGAGTCTCTATACTCAATAAGCAAACGGCTTGAATGATTCATCGATTCAAGCCGTTTTTACAACACTTTGCGACAAACTGAAAAAGGAGCACATTATGGGTTGGATCTGGACAATTTTGATTGGCTTTTTGGTCGGCGTATTGGCAAAATTTTTGCACCCGGGCAAAGACAATCTGGGCTTCATCATGACCACCCTATTGGGCATCGGCGGCTCCGTGCTTGCCGGCGCGCTTGGTCAATCACTGGGCTGGTACCGCCCGGGACAAGGCGCGGGCTTCCTCGCCTCCGTGGTCGTGGCATTTCTGTTGCTGTGGATCTACGGTAAAGTACGTAGCAAAGCGTAATACTTGGCTCAAAAAAGCACAGAGTCTCATTCGAGGCTCTGTGTTCTCTTTATCCGCCCTGTGGCCAACTCCACAGATTCGCTTGCATTTATCCGAAAATTCACGGATAATTAAGGGCTTTTTTAAATCGACGTGTGATTAAATCCATTGTTGTTTTACGAAATAGCATTCATTATCGTTAAACGACCGTTTAATTGGCTGTCATTGAACTTAAAGGAAAACCCCATGAAACCGAATATCCATCCAGAATACCGCGAAGTGGTCTTCCACGACATCTCTTGCGATTTTAAATTCATCTCTCGCACCACTGCACACGCACGTGAAACCATTGAATTCGAAGGCAAAGAATATCCTTTGATCAAATTGGAGGTTTCTTCTGAGTCTCACCCGTTCTACACCGGTACTCAGAAAATCGTCGATACCGCAGGCCGCGTTGAGAAATTCCGTAACAAATACGGTTCGCGCAGCACGGGTAAAACCGGTGCGTAATCAAGCGATTGACCCGTACAAAAAGGTGGCGCAAGCCGCCTTTTTTACATCAACCGCTGATGATGTTGTTTTGCCCTCCTTGCATCCCTGTATACTTGCTTTCTAAGCACACGCTCAAAATTTACAATAAACTTGATGCAACGGGGCGTAGTTCGTTAAAATTCTATTAGTTTTTCGACTGACCGATGGTTTGTGCCAGATAATGATCACAACAATCGATAACAACTCATTTCCGCCCAACACGACACCCAAACGGCACAACCACACATGAAGTCAGCTTCCCCTTCCAATCCGCTTCGCCTCAACCGACAAGACACCACACGCCTGCCGCATCGGTATTTGGTTCTGTTGGCCATTGCCTATATATTGCCCGGCCTCATTTGGCGGGGATTGTGGCGTCAAGAGGCGGAGAGCTTCGGCATCATGCTGACCATGGCGCAAGGCGCCATGAGCGATTGGCTGTTTCCGAACGTGATTGGCGCCTATGTGCCGGACAATGGTCCTTTGCCGTATTGGATCGGTGCATTGTTCATCAAATTATTCAGCCCGTTGTTGCAACCGTTCAGCGCGGCACAACTGGCCATCGCCTGCCAAGATGCGCTGGCCATGTATTTTTTATGGCAAGCAGTTTATCGTTTGGGCAAACGCGATGAGGTGCAACCGCAGCCGTTGACCTTTGGTGGGCAGCCGTTGGCCCACGAATATGGCCGTATGCTGGCGGACTCCGCGGTATTGCTGTTCATTGCGACCTACGGTATTGCCGCACATACCCATGATACGAGCAACGGTGCGACGCAATTGATGGTCAGTATGTTGTGGTTGTTCGGTGCGAGTTTGACCTTGGAACGACCACAGTTGGGACGCTGGCTGTGGGCTTTGGGTTTGGCCGGTTTGGGCTTGAGTGTACCGTTTGCCTTGTTTGTCTCTTTCATTTTAATTACCTTAAGTGTGCTGTTTTTTACGCATTGGCGCGACCATAGCCTGCACACCGCGCCGATTGTACTGTTGATCGGCATTGCGCTGCCGCTGATCTGGCTGATGAATATTCAGCACAACGCCGATTTTTTCCAAGGTTGGCTCGACGGCCAGCATTTCGCCCCTATTTCCAAAGAAAACACCCGCTTTTTCGCCCGCAATATTTTGGTATTTGCTTGGCCTCTGTGGCCATTAGCTTTGGTTTGTCTATGGCGCTGGCGTGCGCAGTGGGACACACCGATGATGATTTTGGGCATTTTGCTGCTGCTCGCGCCAACGGCGCACATTCTAATCACCGGACAACGTTTCATCACCAGCCTATTGATGTTCACGCCGGGCTTTTTGATTTTGGCGCCATTTGGTTTGGCCACCCTCAATCGTGGACGCGCGAACATCATTGACTGGTTCTCTTTGGCAACATTTACCGTTTTGGCCGCAGCCATTTGGATGGCATGGGAAGCCTCTTGGCTTGGTTATCCAAAGAGTATTTATCACAACATCAATAAGCTGGCCCCCGGATTTGAGCCGATATTCCGATGGTTACCATTCATTTTCGCCTGCTTGGTCAGCTTTGCCTGGGCATTCTTGTTGAGCTGGCGCATTCGCTTTGAGCCGCGCGCGTTGTGGAAATCGGTGGCTTTATCCTCGGGCGGCTTGGTCATGGTCTGGGTATTACTCGCAACCCTTGCCATGCCGTGGCTGGATTACACCCGCAGTTACGAACGTGTGGGCAGAAGTCTGGCGCAAAAACTGCCCACCCAAACCACTTGTGTTCACGCCTATCAATTGAGCAATGCAGCGCGCGGCGCGATGTATTACTACGCCAAGGTGCCGTTTTTGCCTGAACAATCGGCGTTTTCACAGGTACAATGTCCCTATATTTTGACCACCAACGAAGCGTTGAATCTGCCGGTCAATCAGGTCGTGGAGGATACGTCCATCGAATTTAAAGAACGCCGTTGGCGCGCCGCTTGGACAGGTGAGCGCGTGAGCGAGCGCAACAGCACATTGGTTCTACTTCGCCAAGATTGATGCCCGAATAAATAGATTCAATAGAGACATAAAACCATGCCTCCCGCCCCGGATGAAAGCCTCGTCTAACAGGCACACATGGTGTAGAATAAGCTTTGCTTTACGCTGCTTTGCGTGGTTTTATTTGCTCAACTATTGATATCATCTATGCTCAGTCATTTCATCTTTTTCTCCCGCTGGATACAACTCCCCCTATATTTGGGCTTGATCGTTGCTCAATTCGTCTACGTTTATAAATTTTTAAAAGAACTCTTTCATTTAGTCCACGGCACTGCCTTCGGCCTGCTGGATGAAACCGACATCATGCTGATGGTACTCGGCTTGGTAGATATTGTCATGATTGCCAATTTACTCATCATGATCATCATCGGCGGCTACGATATTTTCGTCTCACGCATCAACGTGGACAACCACCCCGACCAACCGGAATGGCTCAACCACGTCAACGCAGGCGTATTGAAAGTCAAATTATCCATGGCCATCATCAGCATTTCCTCGATTCACCTGCTCACCTCGTTCATGGACATGGGCAAAATCAGCGATCGAGACTTAATTGCACAAGCCAGCCTTCACGTTGTATTTCTAATCTCTGCTTTAATTATGGCCTGGGTTGATAAACTCAGCGCACAAACATATCACCCTCATCATTAACCCTTGGAGAGCAATATGACCACCATACGTAAAGAAGATTTCATCAGTTCGATTGCCGACGCATTCCAATACATTTCCTACTACCATCCCGAAGACTACATCCGCGCGCTGAGCAAAGCCTACGAGCGTGAAGCCAATCCAGCGGCAAAAGACGCCATTGCACAAATCTTGACCAATAGCCGCATGAGTGCCGAGGGTCATCGCCCGATTTGCCAAGACACCGGCATCGGCGTGGTTTTCCTGAAAATCGGTATGGGCGTGAAATGGGACACCGACATCACCATTCAGGAAATGGTCAACGAAGGCGTGCGTCGCGCCTACACCAATCCGGACAACCTGTTGCGCGCCTCCGTTTTACGCGACCCTGCGGGCAAACGCCAAAACACCAAAGACAACACCCCTGCCGTGGTGCACATCGAAATGGTGGCCGGTGACGCGGTAGAAGTCATTGTCGCAGCCAAAGGCGGCGGCTCCGAAAACAAATCCAAAATGGCGATGCTCAACCCATCCGACTCCATCGTTGACTGGGTACTCAAAACCGTACCGACCATGGGCGCAGGCTGGTGCCCGCCGGGCATTCTCGGCATTGGTATCGGCGGCACACCGGAAAAAGCCATGTTGCTCGCCAAAGAATCCATCATGGCACCGGTAGACATGCACGAATTGATTGAACGCGGCCCATCCAACCGCATTGAAGAATTGCGTATCGAGCTGTACGAAAAGGTCAACGCACTCGGCATTGGCGCACAAGGTCTCGGCGGTCTGACGACCGTCCTTGACGTTAAAATCATGGACTACCCAACCCACGCCGCTTCACTGCCAGTCGGTATGGTACCGAACTGCGCCGCCACCCGTCACGTGCATTTCCACCTGCATGGCGACGGCCCTGCCATCCTCACCCCACCATCCATGGATGTCTGGCCGCAAGTAAGTTGGACGGCAGACACCGAGAAAAGCCAACGGGTTGATCTAAACACCCTCACACCGGAACAAGTCGCCGCATGGAAACCGGGTCAAACCCTGCTGCTCAATGGCAAAATGCTCACCGGTCGCGACGCTGCGCACAAACGCATCGCCGACATGCTCGCCAAAGGCGAAAAACTGCCGGTCGATTTCACCAACCGCGCCATTTACTACGTCGGCCCGGTTGATCCGGTGCGTGACGAAGTCGTCGGCCCAGCCGGTCCAACCACCGCCACCCGCATGGACAAATTCACCGACATGATGCTGTCACAAACTGGCCTGATCACCATGATTGGTAAATCTGAGCGCGGCCCTGCTGCCATCGAAGCGATCAAAAAGCACAAAGCCGCCTATCTGATGGCCGTCGGCGGCGCCGCCTACCTCGTCTCGAAAGCAATCAAAGCCGCGAAAGTCCTGGCCTTTGAAGACCTCGGCATGGAAGCGATCTACGAATTTGATGTGGTCGATATGCCGGTCACGGTAGCGGTAGACTCGAACGGCGTTTCGGTGCACGAAACCGGACCGAAAGAGTGGAAAGTGAAAATTGAAGAGATGAATAAACAAGCTTAATTATCAGCCATCGTTTCAATGACCATCGCGCAGAGCATGTTTACTCTGCGCGATTTTTTATGAAAAATCTACCACTATAAATACAATGCATCACAACCAACGCACTGGAATTCGCATCGATTCCTTTTCAATTCTGCAGACTTGATGCAAGGTTAAATCAGTATTTCAGCACCCCATCACAATACATCAAACCAATCAAACCCTTCATCTTGGCAAGCGACAGTATAGTGAACTCCATGCGGGCGAAGTAGCTCATCCAACATTTGCGCGACCAAGTCGGGCGAATTGGTCTCGCGCGAGAGGTGCGCGGCGTGCACCGAGCGCAGTTCCGAATGTATCAGTTGTGATAACAGTTGATATGCATCGCGATTATCAAGGTGCCCATACGCGCCGACGATGCGCTGTTTGAGTGACGGCGGGTATTTGGTCGAAGCCGCCATTTTCTGCGCGTCGTAGTTAAATTCGAGCACCAGCGCATGGCAGCCTTGCAACACATCGGTCAACATCGGCGATACATGACCGACATCGGTCAATATACCCAGCCGTCGTCCATGCGCTGAGAACACGAATTGCAGTGGTTCGCGCGCATCGTGCGGTACGGTATACGGCAGAATGTTTATCGAGCCAATCGTCAGCGCCCGTTGATGCGCACAGAATTGCACCGGCAATTGCGCGCAGGAACGCGTGTTGTGATTAAGCACACTGATGTAAGTACCGCGCGACATGTACAAATCGCAGCCGTATCGACGCACAAAACGCGCCGCACCACCGATGTGATCTTCGTGTTCGTGGGTAATGAGCAGCGCATCAATATCTGCGCCGCTGAGATTCAGGCGTGCCAAGCGTTTTTCTGCATCTCGCACCGAGAATCCACAGTCCAACAAAAGGCGCGTTGTCTGACCTTCACAACGCGCCTCGATGACTGTGGCATTTCCCGAGCTGCCGCTACCCAGACTGGCGTAGCGTAGGTAGGAATCCGACATATTACTGCAAGCTATTTTTCAAATTTTTCAATACGCGAGCCAAACCTTGATCGCTGTACGGTTGACCGTTTTTATCAGCAAAGCTCACTTGCGTTTGATTGGCCGAAATCGATGTGAAACGCACTTGGTAGGTTTCTTTCAGTTTGCCAAACGATTTTTTGAACAGACCACGATCATCCGGATTCGGCGTGACATAGTACACACGCTGCGATAAGTTGCGATCCGTAATCGACAAACCAGCACGATCCAAGCTCAAACCCACGCGACGCCAAGTGTTTTCCATCGAGTCATTGACCACCAATTGTTCGCCACGAATTTCGGCACCTTTGAGTTTGTTGGCGGCATTTTGCATAGCGGCATCGGCAGCTTTTTTATCCGTACCCAATGACACCATCAAACGGCGCAACATTTCGGCTTCCAACTCAGGATCGGCTGGACGTGGCTGCCACGTGGTGGAATCTTTATTGGTAGAAGTGTAGACCTCTTCCATACCGCGATGACTGATGTAAACCTCAGTGCCATTACTGGTTTTTTCCACGCGGGTGCGGAACATATCGCGCATGCCGGTGTCGTATACGGAATCCAAGGCTTTACCAATCAATTTGCGCAAACCGGTCTGTGGCAGATTGGCGCGGTTTTCAGCCCAGTCGGTTTCCATGATACCGGTGCTTGGCTGGTTGGTTTTCAAGGTAAAGCCGTTGTCTTCCCAGAACGTTTGCAATGCCGGCCAGACTTGCTCCGCTGGGCGCTTGATCACCAACCAACGGGTATCGCCCGCACGCTCAATGCTCATGTCTTTGCTCTCAAGCAAAACCGGCACACCGGCGACGGGTACATTTTGACCCGAGGCCACCGTTTTGTAGCTGACCACGCCACTCAGATCATACTGCGAATTTTTTGAATAATCGGTCAAGCCCGGCGGCACTTCCAAAGGCGAGCCTTTGACCGTGCTGCGATAATCGATTTTTTCCTGACTGGTGGTGGTACAGGCTGATAAAGCCACGCCCAACGCCGCCAATGTCATGGCCCCCTTCACTGTCTTGGTGAATTTTTGAATCGTCATGTAAGATCCTCTGTTATAACACGCGTATATCGAAAATACTCTGGTTAACACTTTTTAAGCGACGCATAAATCTGTCGCCCGTTTACAAACACCCGAGACTATAGGTGAAAAACTTAAATTAATTGTGCAGATTTTAAAGCCGCACGAATCACCGCCTGATTGCCCTCAGATAAAACAGTCAATGGCGAACGAATGCCCAAACCGATCTTACCCATTTCCGCCAACGCCCATTTCACAGGAATCGGATTGGCCTCGACAAACAGCAATTTATTCAAATCGCACAGCACCGCATTCAAACGACGCACTTCGGCCACATCATGATTGAGCGCAGCGACACACAAATCATGCATCATTTTCGGCGCAATATTGGCTGTAACTGAAATATTGCCGTGCGCACCCATCAAAATCAATGCCGCCGCAGTCGAGTCATCGCCACTGTACACCGCAAAATCCTTCGGCACCTGTTTGAGCAATTGAATGCCGCGCCCAATGTCACCGGTCGCGTCTTTCACGCCGATAATGTTATCCACTTGTGCCAAACGCACAATCGTCTCATTGGCCAAATCAGCAACTGTACGTCCCGGAACATTATAAAGCACGACCGGACAATCGGATGACTCGGCAATCGCTTTAAAGTGCTGATACAAGCCCTCTTGCGTCGGCTTATTGTAATAAGGAACCACTTGCAAAGTAGCATTCGCACCCACCGAGTGCGCATAACGCGTTAATTTAATTGCCTCATGGGTTGAGTTACCGCCCGCACCGGCAATCACCGGAATACGCCCCGCCGCGTGCTCGACCGCCACCTTCATCAATTCGCAATGCTCGTCAACAGACACCGTTGGCGATTCGCCACTGGTACCGACGGCGACAATCGCATCCGTTCCCTGCTCAACATGCCAGTCAATCAAGGCACGATACGCGTCAAAATCAATTGAACCATCTTCCAACATCGGGGTGACCAGCGCCACCAAGCTTCCTGTGATCATTTTTGATCCTACCTAAAACATCATGAACAGCGGTTCAAGCAAACCGCACTTATTTTTATCCAAATGAACTAAAAACATCGCTGCGTCATATTGCGCCATTGTGTCAATGAAACATTCCTCGTAACACAGCCCAAACAACGCAAGAACGCGAGCAAACAGCGTAAAAACATGGACGCATTTTAACTGCATTGCAGCAATAAAGCCACTCAAGCACACCGATTTTTTCAAAAAACCCGCAAAAAATAATCAAATAATTAAGAAAATTTAAAAAAATACTTGCCAAGTGAATAAAAAGTTTGCTATAGTTTCGGTTCTCAGCGGCCGTAGCTCAGCTGGATAGAGTACTTGGCTACGAACCAAGGGGTCGTGGGTTCGATTCCTGCCGGCCGCGCCATTATTTTATGATTTTGTTTTTACGGAACAAAACATTTTTTGAAAAAGAGTGATTATGCCTTTAATTCGTGTAAAAGAGAACGAACCATTTGAAGTTGCGATGCGTCGCTTCAAACGTGCGATCGAAAAAACCGGTTTATTGACCGAATTGCGTGCACGTGAATTTTACGAAAAGCCAACTACCGAGCGCAAACGCAAACACGCTGCCGCATGTAAACGTCATTACAAGCGCATCCGCAGCCAAATGTTGCCAAAGAAAATGTACTAATTAACCTGTGGGTTGAAAAGCCCTCTCGTTTACAGTACGCAAAATACAAACCCCGCTCCACCGAGCGGGTTTTTTGCTTTGCGCGCAAAACATGTATGACGCGCCACAACACATAAAGCACATTCATCGGATGCTGGCATTGGATGCGTTATAATTCATCATCAAAATATTTTTCTCCACACAGTGAATCATCAACACGCATGATTCCTGTATACAACCATCATCTTCCCAGAGGTTAATATGACTTTAAAAGAAACCATCCAAGCGGACGTAATCGCGGCCATGAAAGCGCGCGAAATGGACAAACTGGGCACACTGCGCCTGCTCTCTGCCGCCATCAAACAACGCGAAGTGGACACGCAAAGCACGCTGGATGACGCTGCCGTAATCGCCGTGATTGAAAAAGCATGCAAACAGCGCCGCGAATCCATCAGCCAATACCAGCAAGCCAATCGTCCTGATTTGGTACAAACCGAACAATTTGAGCTGGACATCATCAGCGCATACCTGCCGGCACAAATGTCTGATGAAGAGATCGCCTCCGCTGTTTCCGCTGCGATTGCACAAACCGAAGCCAAAGGCATGCAGGACATGGGTAAAGTAATGGGTGTGCTCAAAGGCCAATTGGCCGGTAAAGCCGACATGGGCAAAGTTTCCGCCCTGATTAAAGCACAATTATCCTAATTCATATCACCGTCGCCCATGATTCCTGCTGAGTTTATCAACGATCTGCTCGCGCGCGTTGACATTGTCGACGTGGTGGGACAGTACGTTCAACTCAAGCAGGCAGGCAATAATCGGCAAGGTTTATGCCCGTTTCATAACGAGAAAACTCCCTCGTTCACCGTCAGCCCGACCAAGCAGTTTTATCACTGCTTTGGCTGCGGTGCGCACGGCACGGCACTGGGCTTTTTGATGGAACACAACGGCCTGACTTTTGTCGAGGCCGTACACGATTTGGCCTCACGCGCGGGCATGAAAGTGCCCGAAGACAAACCCTTATCACGCCAGCAAATCGCCGAACAAACCGAACGAAAAATCCGCACGCAAAACATCAGCCAAGCTTTGGAAGAAGCGGCAAAATTTTATCGCGAGCAATTGCCCAAACATCCCGACGCAGTTGGCTATCTGAAACGACGCGGCCTGACCGGCGAAATCGCGCAACGCTTCGGACTGGGTTTTGCGCCGGATCGTCCGAATTTAAGCAGTGTTTTTGCCGATTACCATCAGTCCAGCAGCTTAATTGATGCCGGCTTGGTCAAACAAAAAGAGGATAATGCGCGCCGTTATGATTTTTTTCGTGACCGCGTGATGTTCCCGATTCGCAATGTTAAAGGCCAAATCATCGGCTTTGGCGGGCGCATTATGGACAAAGGCGAGCCAAAATACCTCAACTCGCCAGAAACACCGGTTTTTCAGAAAAATCAGGAGCTATACGGTCTATTTGAGGCGCGCAGCAGCATCTCGCACAGCCGTTTTGCCTTGGTGGTTGAGGGCTATATGGACGTGGTTGCGCTGGCACAATCCGGCATCGGCAACGCCGTTGCCACACTCGGCACAGCCACCAGCGCGCTGCACATCCAAAAACTATTTCGCTTCACCGACCGCATCGTATTTAGTTTTGACGGCGACTCCGCCGGTCGAAAAGCCGCGTGGCGCGCCATGACCAACGCCCTGCCCTATGCGACCGACACACGCACGATTCAATTTCTATTCCTACCACCCGAGCACGATCCCGACAGTTTCGTACGCGAATTCGGCGCGGAGCGTTTCAACGCCGAAGCTCAATCAGCGATGACGTTGTCCCAATTTTTGCTCTACGGTCTGCGTCAAGCGGCACCCGAAGCACACGCCGAAGCACGCGCACGCCAATTGCATTTAGCCAAGCCATTGCTGCAATCCATGCCGCACAACGCCTTGCGCACACAGATCATTCAATCCATCGCCGATCAACTGGGCATTCAGGCCATAGACGTGGCCGAATACGCCGAAATCACCGGACAAGCACGCACGCGCAAACGCGCCTCCGAAAAAAACAAACGCAGCCAACCGCTCTCGGCCATCGATCAGGCCTTGCGTTTGATTTTGGCGCATCCGACTACTGCACAGCATGCGCAGTTGGCCGCTTGGCAGCAGCAAGCACAGCATCAACCTTTAACGCAGTTGATTGAGTTTTTACAAGCACAGCCCGCCAGTCAACTTTCACCGGCGGTCATTTACCACCAAATCGAACAGCTTGATCATTGGACTTTGTATCAGCACATCCTGCAGCGCCAATTGCAAGAACCTGAAATCACCGAGGACGATGCGCAGATTGCGCTGCAAGCCCTTGAAAAAAACCTGTATCGCCAGCATTTAGAAAATAGGTTGGAAGCCCTCGCGCAACAGTTGGCACACGATCCAAAAGCCAAAGAGGAATACAGCCAACTCTTGCAAGAACGTGCGCGCTACACCTAAAATCCGCGTAAACGTGTCTGGCATCGACAAATTATGCTAAGCACCTGTTTTTGAACTGAAAATTCACGCAAACAACCAACTATTCACGGGAAAAACTCGCTAAGATATGCTATAATGTGTAGTTCTATGGCTGCTATCGAATCTATAAGCAACTAAGGTTTGAGCGCATCGTCCAAACAATCGACTTATTGTCACTGAATCGTTGTATTTGAGAAAAGCAGTAATTTTTTAAAAAGGCCTAATCCCATGAGCTCAAACAAAAATTCCAGCAAAACCAGTACCGCAAAAAACTCGGTTAAAACGGTTTCCAAATCAACCAGCAAAACAGTCAATAAGCCGGTAGCTGCCAGCAAAACCACAACCAAAGCACCTGTTAAGGCTGTGGCCAAGGCACCAGTGAAAGCCCCTGCTAAAGCCAGCGTAAGCGCGGCTAAACCAGCGACTAAAAAACCGGTCGCCAAATCAACCGCAAAGGCAGCGGTGCCAACCTCAAGCAAAGCACCAGCAAAGGTGACCAGCAGTCGAACAACGACCAAGGTAAGCACCAAAGCCAGCGCCAGCACTGTCAAAGCCACAACAAGCACCCGCACTGCCAGCAAAACCGCAGCCAGCAAACCGGTCAATACTCCGGCCAAAACGACAGCCAGCAAAGCAGTAACTAAAGCCCCAACTGCACCGATCAAAAAAGCCGCTGCGGTTAAACCCGCTCCAGCACGTACCGTGGCCACTGCGCCCAGCAAACGTGCCAGCACCAGTTCTAGCAAAACCGCAGTGAAACCATCTGCGGCGAAAACGCCAACACCAACGAAAAAAGCGGCTGTGACACCAAGCGTCAAAGCCTCAACCTCTCAGAAAAGCAATATGCCTGTAAGTAAAACACAACCTAAAACCCAATCAAAAGCCGTGGCTACGCCAGCGAGCACAGCGGCAAAAGCCACTCCAGCAACAAAAACCACAAAAGCAAGTCAAACCACGCCAGCCGCAGCATCAAAAGCACCGGTGAAAAAAGTGGCGAGCAAACCGACTGAGTCAAATCAGGCAAGCCGAGCGACCGCAAAGACAACGAGTAGCACAAAAGCCGCTCCTGCCAAATCAACCACCCAGTCAACGGCCAAAGCAACAACCAAAGCGACCGCCAGCGCAGCAAAGCCTGTGAGCAAAACGCCTGCCTCTAAAGCAGCGAAACCCGCAAGCAAGGCGCCAACATCCAAAAGTGCCAAAAAAATCTCCTTGGACGATGATGTTGACTTGAGCAAAGACGACTTGATTGACGACGAGCTGGATGATGCCGGCGAAGACATCGCTGAAATCGAGACCAAAGCCGAAAAAGCCAAAAGCAAAAAAGGCAAAGAATCCGAAGAGTCTGCACAAGCATTGGAATTCAAACGCGTACAAATGACACTGTTGATTAAACAGGGTAAAGAGCGCGGTTATTTGACCTACGCCGAAATTAACGACAGTTTGCCGGACGACATGGTCGAAGGCGACGCGCTGGACAACATCGTTTCCACCTTCTCAGACTTAGGGATTCAGGTGTACGAGCAGGCACCGGATGCTGAAGTATTACTGATGAGCGACAACGTTCCCGTGGCCAACGCCGACGACACCACCGAAGAAGAGGTTGAAGTCGCCGTATCCACATTGGACTCCGAATTTGGTCGCACCACCGACCCTGTGCGCATGTATATGCGCGAAATGGGCATCGTCGAGTTGCTGACCAAAGCGCAAGAAATTGAGATTGCCAAACGCATCGAGGAAGGTCAACGCGAAATGATGGCGGCGATCTCTGCCTGCCCAGCCATTATTCAAGAACTGCGTGACATGTTCGCCAAAATTCGCAATGACGAAGCACCGGTGGACGAAGTGGTCGATGGTTTTGTCGGCACCGAAGAGGAATTTGAAGACGCCGATGCAGAAGAGATTGATGACGACGACAGCGACGACGATACCAGCAGCGGTACGGTTTCCAACAAGCAATTAGAGGCGCTGAAAGCGCGTGCATTGGAAAAATTCAACAGCATCGAAAAACTGTTTGACAAAATGCGCGTGGCCTTTGATAAAGATGGTTATCGCTCAAAAGCATACGACAAAGCGCAAGACGCCATGACCCAAGAACTGATGGGCATACGCTTTACTGCGCGCACCGTTGACCGCCTGTGCGACAAGTTGCGCCAGCAAGTGCAAGCCATCCGTGATATCGAAAGCCAAATCCGCACCCTGTGCGTGGACAAAGTGGGCATGAGCGTTGACTTCTTCCTGGTCAATTTCCCGGGACATCAAACCAATCTGGACTGGGCTGGCGAGCTATTGAAAAAGCCGCACGCATTCAACACTATTTTTGAGCGCAACATTCCCGATTTACACGAATTACAAAATCGCCTGATCGACATTCAAAAAGAAGTCCTCTTGCCTCTGCCTGATCTGCGCGACATCCACAAACACATGACCGATGGCGAGAAAAAAACCCGCACGGCGAAAAAAGAAATGACCGAAGCAAACTTGCGTCTGGTGATTTCCATCGCCAAACGCTACACCAATCGCGGTCTGCAATTTTTGGACTTGATCCAAGAAGGCAACATCGGGCTGATGAAAGCCGTGGACAAATTTGAATACCGCCGTGGCTACAAATTCTCCACCTACGCAACCTGGTGGATTCGCCAAGCGATCACCCGCTCGATTGCCGATCAAGCGCGCACCATCCGTATTCCGGTGCACATGATCGAAACGATCAACAAAATGAACCGAATTTCACGCCAAATTTTGCAAGAAACCGGCGTGGAACCGGACGCATCCGAGTTGGCCGAAAAGATGGAAATGCCAGAGCACAAAATCCGCAAAATCATGAAAATCGCCAAAGAACCGATTTCCATGGAAACACCGATTGGTGATGACGAGGACTCACACTTGGGCGACTTTATCGAGGACGGCAACGCCATGACACCGGCGGAAGCCGCACTGCACACCGGTATGCAAGACATCGTCAAAGACGTACTGGACTCGCTTACGCCACGCGAAGCCAAAGTGTTGCGTATGCGTTTCGGTATCGAAATGACCACCGATCATACGCTTGAAGAAGTCGGCAAACAATTTGACGTCACGCGCGAACGCATCCGCCAAATAGAAGCCAAAGCCCTGCGTAAACTGCGTCATCCGTCCCGCTCGGAAAAACTCAAAAGCTTCTTGGAAAACAACTGACGAAGCAACGAACAGTCTTTTTTATCCTGTTCAAGCACGCCGTTGAACTGAATAAAGAGACTGTCCAAGCCAACGGTTTTTGCGTACAATAGCGCCTTCGTAAAAACACAACGGGCCGTTAGCTCAGTGGTTAGAGCAGAGGACTCATAATCCTTTGGTCGCTGGTTCAAATCCAGCACGGCCTACCAGTAAATACGGGGCTTCCAGCAATGGAAGCCCCGTTTTTTTATTAATAATGTTAGACACTGGCTAATAACAAAGTTTTTAAACGCATAAATAATCTAACCAAAACCTGTTATATTGCGACACGTCTTTTAATGTAAACTCAGAATCAGCTACTACACTACACTCTGATAATAATAGCTTAGTTGATTTACCAAGCTTACTTTCCATTCCTCGCAAAAGCTCATAAGCCATTGTTTCAGCGTCCGACTTCTCAGGATCATAAACAATTTTCACCCAAAACTCATATACCTCAGCATTTGGAGTGCAATTAATTTCCTCATAACGCACAAAAATTCCAATTATTGCGTCTTCCTTATCTTTTATATTCTTAGCTAATGTTTTAATCACTCCCGCAACTTCACGATCGAGCGCATCAGGAAAGGAATGTCTAAAGTAGCGAGCTGCCAACCAAATTTGCAAAACATCTTTGGTTTTTTTATCGAGTCCAACAACAGCTTCAGTACCAATAAATACCGATTTTTCAAGAGACCGTCTATTGTTTGCATTTAGAGAATAACAGTTACCCTGGTAATACCCCCTAAAAGGGCGGCATCTAAAAGTAGAATCAACACAAGTCCTGCGTTTAGTGCAGGACGCGTGAGTTTGTTAAAGCCATCATACGCGTTTGCGCTGGAGTGAATCCACCGAGCGACATATGAGGACGGTTGTTATTGTAACACCACAGCCACTGTGTCGCCTCGATTTGAGCGTGTTCGAGTGACTCAAATAATGTCTGATTGAGCAATTCATAGCGCATGGTTCGGTTAAAGCGTTCAATGTAGGCGTTCTGCTGTGGGTTTCCAGGTTGGATGTAGAGCAGTTTAATGTCGTGCTTTTGCGCCCATTGTTGGTAGTGGTGGCTGATGAATTCAGGGCCGTTGTCCGAGCGTATCGCTTGAGGTTTACCACGCCATTCAATGAGTTGGTCGAGATAGCGCGTCAGCGTGGTTGCGGGGATTGAGAAGTTGATTTCTGCCAACAACCCTTCTCGGTTGTGGTCGTCAATGACGTTGCATGAGCGGATGCTGCGCCCATCCTCGAGGTTGTCGTGGGTGAAGTCGATTGACCACGTCACATCCATTGCGTCGGGCACTTCGAGTGGTTGCGGTGTTTCTCGGTCAAGGCGTTTGTTGGGAATCAGGCGCAAGTTGAGCCCGAGTTTGCAGTAAATGCGGTAGATGCGTTTGTGGTTGTATTTCCAGCCCAAGACGTTGCGGATGTGCAGGTAGCATAATCGAAAGCCCCATGTGTTTTGTCCTTTGGTGGTGGTCAACTCGATCAGTTTAGCGGCTATCATGGCGTTGGCTTGCGCGCGCGTTGGGATGTGGCGAAAGCGTTTTTCTGAGATACTCATGAGTTCGCAGGACGCACGGATGCTGATGTTTTTATCGTTGTGCAGTTGTTGCGCCATCTCTTTACGAGATGACGCGCTTACTTTTTTGCAAGGCACTCCTTGAGGATGTCGGTGTGCAGCTGGGATTCGGCATAGAGTTTTTTCAGGCGCGTGTTCTCGGCTTCTAAGGCTTTGAGGCGGCTCATGAGGTTTGCGTCCATGCCTGCGTATTTGCTGCGCCATTTGTAGAAGGTGGCACTGCTGATGCCATGCTCACGACACAGTGCGGGTACGGGTACGCCTGACTCGGCTTGTTTTAGAATGCTGGCGATTTGGCTGTCGCTGAATTTGGATACTTTCATGTAAAACTCCTTTGGGTTAGTTTAAAGGGTTCTACTTTTAGGTGCTGGCTTTTTTAGGGGGTATTACCCTATAACTTCTAATTGTGCCTCTTTCGCACTGGCAATGTCACAATCATGAGAAATAATAATTATTTTTCTCTGAGGTTCGTCATTATTAGCAACTAAAACAATATCACCTTGCCTAAAATTTAAAAAGGCCCTAGTCATTAGATATTAACCTTCCGAAGGAAATAACGGGCGAATATAAGTTATAGCCGTTTTGGGAGTTCTATTAGTTTCACTTGCTTGCCTTGCCAAGTATTCCTTTTCATCGATATTTTTTAATCGGTGTAACTCATTGACAGAAAGATTTTTCCCTTTGGAGAGATAACTTAACAGCGTTTGATTACCTGCTAATATAGGACGCTTTAACAAAGTATCTGCTCTATGTAGCTCCAACTCCTCAAGTTTTGCAGCTACCTCTGCGGCATTTTGCAACAAATTTAATGTCTTAGAATCTTTAATTTCCCCACCCTTGATCCAAGAGTAAATTGTAGGTCGAGTTTTATCAAAAATGACTGCCAAATCACTTATTGAAATACCAATATGTTGACGTATCACTTGTAGTTGCTCAGCTGGAGTTGCAGCAAGCTGGGAATTGCTATATTGAGAATCTATGTTTTCCGAGCCTCTTTCACTAGTGTAGTGTACCACTTGGTTAGGCCCAGTTGCACCATACATTGGTTGAGCTATTCCAATATATGCACCAATAATTAACATTGTTGTGGTTTTCATTTCCATACCCCTTCAGCATAATCTGTATAAGATTTCGAAAAAATTATCTCAACCGATTCTCTCAACTCAAGAAGTTTATCTTTGACCAATTGTGCTGAGTAACTCATTCGCTCTGTAATAGAGCAATCGTTATCAAACCATGCAACATCACTTGCGACATCGAGCGTAAATTTATTAAGTGGTGTTAAATCAATTAACCCTAAAACACCAGGATTAACTAAACCAACAGGTTGTTGTGTGATTATGGTTTTACCAATTAATAAATGAGAACCTTTTATCAATACGGTTTCAGATAGTTTATGCTTAAAAATCAAACCATCGGTAGAGTCCAGTCCGCGAACTCCTGCAGAAAGGTACTGATAAATATCATCATCTGATTTTGGAATAATCAAATCAATATACCTCAAGCCAATTTTGTCAATGAACACTAGTGATACATAGCTACTTATTATTTCCAACCCATTAACAATTTTCCCAATAAATTCTTCTCGGTTAACATATTTAGTTGTTGAAAAAACTAGACTGTTATTTGATAAATGAAAAACAGAATCTCTCGCTTGATTATAAATATCCCATCTTTTTTCTTTTGTTTGAGTTACTTTAGGGGTTTGCAAATCTGTCATCTCAAATCGAACACCTTCATTTACAACTTCAATTGGATGGTAATACCCCCTAAAAAAGCCAGCACCTAAAAGTAGAACCCTTTAAACTAACCCAAAGGAGTTTTACATGAAAGTATCCAAATTCAGCGACAGCCAAATCGCCAGCATTCTAAAACAAGCCGAGTCAGGCGTACCCGTACCCGCACTGTGTCGTGAGCATGGCATCAGCAGTGCCACCTTCTACAAATGGCGCAGCAAATACGCAGGCATGGACGCAAACCTCATGAGCCGCCTCAAAGCCTTAGAAGCCGAGAACACGCGCCTGAAAAAACTCTATGCCGAATCCCAGCTGCACACCGACATCCTCAAGGAGTGCCTTGCAAAAAAGTAAGCGCGTCATCTCGTAAAGAGATGGCGCAACAACTGCACAACGATAAAAACATCAGCATCCGTGCGTCCTGCGAACTCATGAGTATCTCAGAAAAACGCTTTCGCCACATCCCAACGCGCGCGCAAGCCAACGCCATGATAGCCGCTAAACTGATCGAGTTGACCACCACCAAAGGACAAAACACATGGGGCTTTCGATTATGCTACCTGCACATCCGCAACGTCTTGGGCTGGAAATACAACCACAAACGCATCTACCGCATTTACTGCAAACTCGGGCTCAACTTGCGCCTGATTCCCAACAAACGCCTTGACCGAGAAACACCGCAACCACTCGAAGTGCCCGACGCAATGGATGTGACGTGGTCAATCGACTTCACCCACGACAACCTCGAGGATGGGCGCAGCATCCGCTCATGCAACGTCATTGACGACCACAACCGAGAAGGGTTGTTGGCAGAAATCAACTTCTCAATCCCCGCAACCACGCTGACGCGCTATCTCGACCAACTCATTGAATGGCGTGGTAAACCTCAAGCGATACGCTCGGACAACGGCCCTGAATTCATCAGCCACCACTACCAACAATGGGCGCAAAAGCACGACATTAAACTGCTCTACATCCAACCTGGAAACCCACAGCAGAACGCCTACATTGAACGCTTTAACCGAACCATGCGCTATGAATTGCTCAATCAGACATTATTTGAGTCACTCGAACACGCTCAAATCGAGGCGACACAGTGGCTGTGGTGTTACAATAACAACCGTCCTCATATGTCGCTCGGTGGATTCACTCCAGCGCAAACGCGTATGATGGCTTTAACAAACTCACGCGTCCTGCACTAAACGCAGGACTTGTGTTGATTCTACTTTTAGATGCCGCCCTTTTAGGGGGTATTACCGGATCATTAAATCCAAGTTTTTTAAATGAGTTTGCAATTTTTGGATAAAACTCCTCCATATTTGGGACATTATTGAATATTACTTGCACCAAAGAATAATAGATAGGGGCATTTCCCCACGAAGTAATAGCATTCATTAAAATCTCCATAGTTTAAGCTGATGCAGCAAACCCACATGGATTTACGCTAGGAACTATTTACAAGCAACTTTACATAATATTTTACACTACTTTAATAAAACCTTCCACATATTATATAACGGGAAAAATATTGACTATTGTCTAATAACTAGCTTGAAAGTCACTGTTTAGGTTGTTAAATGCTGCGTTTTTAAACTATTTTATTAAACAAAATTTAACTACGAAATCTAGTAGTTACGTGGCGCACAAGCCCATTCGACTTTTAGACTCATAATCCTTTGGTCGCTGGTTCAAATCCAGCACGGCCTACCAAAACCTTAAAAGCCATCCAGATTCGTCTGGATGGCTTTTTCTTTATACCCAAGCGACTTATTAGATTTTTTTATATTAATTTGAATTTTTATTTCTTTTAATTCATATTAAATCCATATACAATCCGCCTCATTATAATTTTTAATTATTTTAAGTTATATTTTATAGATTGGATTCTTATGAAGATTAGGGATTTAGATTTCTCAGATAGCGCGCTCAATCATGAGCATACCGCGCTGGGATTACCCCCACTTGAGCGGCAGATTGCCGAAGCGAACGCACATCCGATCTTGCAGGTGGCGATGTATCTGACAATCGCGATCTTACTTGGTTTGGCGGCATTTTTAATTGGCAAATTGTTCTTTGGTCATCATCAGGCTTCTGGCATCGAGTTGATTACCGAAACGCTGCACAGCAAAATCTTCTGGAGTGCGATGTTGGTCGGGCTGCTGGCGCAAATCGTTGATGGTGCTTTGGGCATGGCATATGGCATTACGGCCAGCTCGTTTTTGTTGGCGTCAGGCGCGTCACCTGCGCTCGCTACGGGCGCGACGCATTTGGCTGAGGTGTTCACCACCGGCGTGTCGGGCGTTTCCCATGCGAAATTGGGCAATGTGAATAGGAAGTTGTTTTTGAATTTGTTGATTCCGGGCATCATCGGTGTGCTGCTGGGCGCGTACATCATCACCAGCGTGGATGGCAAGGTCATCAAGCCGTATGTCAATGTTTATCTGCTGCTCATGGGGCTATATGTGTTGAGCAAGGCATTTCGCCGCATCGCGCTCAAGACGGATGTTGAGTCGAAAAAGGTTGCGCCACTGGCGATTTTCGGCGGCTTTATGGATACGGTCGGCGGTGGCGGCTGGGGTCCGATTGTGACCACGTCGTTGGTTGGCTCGGGTCACAATCCGCGCACGACGATTGGTTCGGTGAATTTTGCGGAGTTCTTTTTGACGGTGACTTCGGCCACGGCTTTTTTCGCATTGCTTGATGGCGAGGTGTGGAAAATTGTCGCCGGTTTGGTGATCGGCGGTCTGTTCGCCGCGCCTTTTGCCGCGTATGCGACGCGCCATTTTCAAACCAAAACTTTGTTGATTTTGGTGGGTCTGCTCATCAGTTGCGTGAGTATCTATAATCTTTCCAAACTTTTTTAATTGAGTCTTTTATGTATCGTTACAACAGCATTGATCAGACGATTGTGCAGGAACGCGTGAATCAGTACCGCGATCAATTGGCGCGTTTTTTCGCTGGTGAATTGTCCGAGGAGGAGTTCCGTCCGCTGCGTCTGCAAAACGGTTTGTACATTCAGCGCCATGCGCCGATGTTACGCGTGGCCGTGCCGTATGGTTTGTTATCCGCCACGCAATTGCGCGCGCTGGCACAGATATCTGAGCAGTATGACAAGGGCTACGCGCATTTCACCACGCGGCAAAACGTGCAGTTTAACTGGCCGAAATTGGAAGACACCGCCGATATTTTGCAGGTGCTCGCCGATGTGGAAATGCACGCGATTCAAACTTCGGGCGCATGCGTGCGCAACATCACCACAGACGAGTTTGCCGGTGTGGCGGCGGATGAGTACGCTGACCCACGCCCGTTTTGCGAAATCTTGCGTCAGTGGAGCACGTTTCACCCTGAGTTCGCCGCCCTGCCCCGCAAGTTCAAAATCGCCATGTGCGCCTCGCGCGAGGATCGTTCGGTCACGTTCGCGCACGACATCGGGCTGTTTTTGCTGAAAAACTCGGCGGGCGAATTGGGCTTTCGCGTTTCCGTTGGCGGTGGTTTGGGACGCACACCGATGATCGGCTCAACCGTGCGCGAATTTTTGCCGTGGCCGCATATGATGAGCTATTGCGAGGCAATTTTGCGCGTGTATAACCGCCACGGTCGCCGTGACAATCTGTACAAAGCACGGATTAAAATTTTGCTCAAAGCTTTGGGGTTGGAGGAGTTCACGCGCCAAGTCGAGGCCGAGTTTGCACATTTGCAAAATGGTCCGGCGACACTGACGCAAGCTGAATTAGACCGCGTATCCGCGTATTTCAGAGAACCGGCGTATGAAGACTTAAACAATATTGATTTTAGCCAAGCCGAATATGCCGACAACATCGCCTTTACCCGCTGGCGTGAGCGCAACACCCGCGCGCACAAACGCGCCGGTTACACCAGCGTAGTGCTGTCGTTCAAAGCGAATGACATTGCGCCGGGCGATGCGACCACCGCCCAAATGCGCGTCACTGCGGATTTGGCCGAGCGTTACAGCTTTGGCGAATTGCGCGTCTCGCACGAGCAAAACCTGATCCTCGCCGATGTGCCGCAAAAGCATTTGCTCGACGTCTGGAAAATCCTGAAGGACAACGGCATGGCGACACCCAACGTCGGCTTGCTGACCGACATCATCGCCTGCCCGGGCGGAGATTTTTGCTCACTGGCCAACGCGCGCTCGATTCCGATTGCCAATCAGATTCAGGCGCGCTTTGACGACTGGGATTATCTGCATGATTTGGGCGAAATTCAGTTGAACATTTCCGGCTGCATGAATTCCTGTGGCCACCACCACGTCGCACATCTGGGTATCCTCGGCGTGGATAAAGACGGCAAAGAGTGGTATCAAATCTCACTCGGCGGCTCGGATGGCACGCATCTGGGCGGATTTTCACCGTCCATTGGCAAAATCATCGGCCCGTCGTTCGCAGCGGACAAAATCGTCGATGCGGTGCAAACCATCATCACCACCTACGTCAACATCCGCGAGAGCGACGAATTGTTCATCGACTGCGTGCGCCGTGTCGGCATCACGCCGTTCAAAACCGCGGTCTATGGTGATCGAGAAATGCGTTAAAAAATAATTTAAAAATACACTATGAACTATATTTTGAATCAACACGCCGCGCAGGACGACTGGACACTCATTCGTCTCAGCGAAGGTGAAACCCCCGAATCCGTCACCGTCCCCGCAGGCCAACACATCGTGCCACTCGCGGTGTGGCAAGCACAGTCAGCTTTGCAGAGTCGTGCCGACATCGGCGTTTGGCTGGAGAACACGACCGAGCCAGAAACGCTGAAGCTTGACTGGAATCGCTTCCCCGTGATTGCGCTGGACTACCCGAAATTCACCGACGGGCGCAGCCACAGCATCGCCTATTTGCTGCGCAACCGTTTGAATTTTAAAAACGAATTGCGCGCCATCGGTGACGTATTGGTTGATCAATTGTTCTATATGCAACGCGTGGGTTTTAACGCATTCAATCTGCGCGCCGATCAAAAAATGGACACCGCTCTGCGCATGCTCAAGCCATTTTCCGTGACCTATCAAGGCTCGACCGACGACGCACGGCCGCTTTTTTTGCGCACGCATGAGGAGCAACCCGCCCAGCACGACCACGGACTGACGGCGAAAGTTAACGCGCTGGAAACCCTGCTCAAAGACATTGCGAACGACCACACACCGGCGGTATTTGCCAACAGTTTGGCGCTGGAGGACATGGTGTTGACCGACGTGATCGCGCGGCTTAATTTGCCGATTCCGATGTTTACCTTGCAAACCGGCATGTTGCACGCACAAACCACGCAGATGATCGCCACCATTGCCGAGCACTACGGGCTGAACGTCGCGCAATATCTGCCCGACGACAGAGATGTGAACGACTACATTCAAGCGCACGGCAAATTCGCTTTCTACGAGTCGGTCGAATTGCGCAAAGCCTGCTGCCATATGCGCAAAGTCAAACCGTTGCAACGCGCGCTCGCCGGGCAAAAAGCGTGGATCACGGGACAACGCGCCGAGCAGTCCATCACCCGCGTTGCCCTGAACGTGCGCGAATGGGATGCCGCCAATGGCTTGGAAAAATTCAATCCGCTGCGCGACTGGACATTGACCGACGTGAAAAACTACATCGCGCTCTATCGCGTACCGTACAACCCGCTGCACGATCAAGGCTACCCATCCATCGGCTGCGAGCCGTGTACACGCCCGATCAAGAACGGCGAAGATGTGCGCGCCGGTCGCTGGTGGTGGGAGCACAGCGACAGCAAGGAGTGTGGACTGCATTTACATGAGGATAAAAATGACTGAGATTGATTTTAACCAAACCTTCAACAGCGCCCATCTGGATTGGCTCGAATCCGAGTCTATCCACATCCTGCGCGAGGTCGCCGCCGAATGCAGCAATCCCGCCTTGCTGTTCTCCGGCGGCAAAGACTCCATCGTCGTATTGCACCTCGCCCTCAAAGCATTTAAGTTCAAAGACAGCCCGAACAAGCTGCCGTTCACCATCGTGCATGTGGACACGGGACACAACTTCCCCGAAGTGATCGCGTTTCGCGACAAACGCGTGGCCGAATTGGGCGAACGTTTGGTCGTCGGCAGCGTGGAGGAGTCCATCAAAAAAGGCACGGTGCGCCTGCGTAACCCCGATACCGACAGCCGCAATGCCGCACAAGCCGTAACGCTGCTCGAAACCATTGCCGAGCACGGCTTTGACGCCTGCATCGGCGGCGCGCGTCGTGACGAGGAAAAAGCGCGTGCGAAGGAACGCATTTTCTCCTTCCGCGACGATTTTGGCCAATGGGACCCGAAAGCGCAACGCCCCGAACTCTGGTCGATTTACAACGCGCGCATTCACAAAGGCGAAAACATGCGTGTATTCCCAATTTCCAACTGGACGGAAATGGACATCTGGCAATACATCGCGCGCGAAAACCTCGAGCTGCCACCAATTTACTACGCGCACGAGCGCGAAACCTTTGAGCGCAGCGGCTTGATCGTTTCCGTCATGCCGATCACGCCGCCCCTGACCGACGAAGAGCGCGCCAGCGTACGCAAACGCACCGTGCGTTTTCGCACCGTCGGCGATATGACCTGCACCTCACCGGTTTTATCCGATGCCGACACCGTGGAAAAAATTCTCGAAGAAACCGCCGAGACCACCATCACCGAGCGCGGCGCGACACGGTTGGACGATCAGACGTCGGAAGCGTCGATGGAGAAGCGCAAGCGTGAGGGGTATTTTTAACATTCAAAAAAAGTAACCCCCTACTTTTTTGATCGAAATTTGATTATTTGCCAAGGAAACCTCGGCAAAAAATAAACAAAAATCAACAAGGAATAGCTATGAGTCATACTCATCAACCCAACCAGATTCATAACCAAGGTCTACTGCGCTTCATCACCGCAGGCAGCGTGGATGACGGCAAGTCCACATTGATTGGCCGTCTGCTGTTCGACTCGAAAAACGTGTTTGTCGATCAGCTACACGCTGTGTCCCAATCCAAACACAATCGCAGTTATGACAATAGCGTTGACCTCGCCCTACTCACCGATGGGCTGGAAGCCGAGCGTGAACAAGGCATCACCATCGATGTCGCGTATCGCTACTTCGCCACGCCGCGTCGTAAATACATCATCGCCGACACGCCCGGTCACGAGCAATACACACGCAATATGGTCACCGGCGCATCGACCGCGCATGCCGCAATTGTGCTGGTCGATGTGGGCAAACTGGATTTTAGCGGTGACGGCGAGATTGCCCTGCTCACACAAACCAAACGCCACTCCGCCCTGCTCGCACTGCTCGGTGTGGCGCACGTCATCGTCGCGGTCAACAAAATGGATTTGATCGACTACGATCAGGCGAAATACGCTCGTGTGGTCGCGAGCTATCAAAAGCTCGCCGATCGCGTCGGCGTCAAACACTTCATTCCGATTCCGCTGTCTGCGCTCAAAGGTGATAACGTCGTTCATCCGTCCGCACAAATGCCGTGGTACGACGGCCAAGCGCTGCTGGAACTATTGGACAACCTGAATGTGCCGGACGAATCGACGCAGCCCTTGCGCTTTCCGGTACAGCAAGTGGTGCGCCACGACGGCAGCAAGATTGATGATTTTCGCGGCTACGCCGGCCGAATCGAGGCAGGCTCCGTGCAGGTCGGCGACACCGTGACCATTCAGCCGCAAAATCGCAGCACCACGATCACCGGCATTCACACCTACGATGGTGCGCGTCCCTCCGCCCATGCGGGTCAGTCCGTGACTTTAACACTTAGCGACGACATCGACATTTCGCGCGGCGACTGGATCAACAGCGGCGCGACACCGGCGCAAGTGGACAAACTGCGCGCCGCCGACGTATGCTGGTTTGCCGAGGAGCCAATGGCTTTGGGGCGCAAATATTTGATCAAACACGGCACACGCACCGCGCCCGCACGCATCAACACGGTGGATTATCAATTGGACATTCACACGCTGGATGAGCACAACAATGCACATCACCTCGAAATGAATGGTATCGCGCGCGTGCAATTGCAGTTGCAACAAGCCTTGCCGATTGACGCCTACGCGAATATTAAAACCGGCGGCGCATTCATTCTGATTGACGAGGTGAGCAATCAAACGGTGGCGGGCGGGATGTTTGCTTAAATACGAAAGAATATCCCCTAAGTTTTTCGTGATTCTTTCGTTAGAAAATTCTACAAACCTCTGCTTTACCCTCGCCCGTTTACGGGAGAGGAGCAAGAGGTGAGTGACTTGATCAACGGCCTCGACAATGGTTCAGAAAAACCCTGAACCATTTTTTGAAAACCCACAACATAAAAATTATATCTCTATGAACGCAGTCCACCACACCATCACCTTTGTCGGCGCAGGCCCGGGAGCCGCCGATCTCATCACCCTGCGCGGGGTGAACGCCCTCGCGCAGGCGCAGGTGGTGTTGTACGACGCACTGATTGACCACGGTGTTTTATCGCATGCGCACCCCGATGCCATCCTGATTGATGTGGGCAAGCGCGGTGTGAAAAATGCTTCATGCTCCGAATCTAAAAAACAAGCGGACATCAATGCCGCCCTGATTCAATACGGTGTGCAATACGAACGCGTGGTGCGGCTCAAAGGCGGCGATCCGGCAATTTTTGGCCGACTGGATGAGGAAATCGACGCGATCGTGTCGGTCGGGCTGAACTATGAAATCGTACCGGGCGTGTCCTCCGCACTCGCGGCTGCGGCGAGCGCACAAACCGCCTTGACCCGTCGCGGTGTGGCGCGCAGTGTGCGGCTGCTCACCGCATCGGTTGGCGACGATCAGCCGGATAATCTGTGGCATACGCACCTCGCCCCCAGCGAAACCCTCGTGTTTTATATGGGTGGGCAACGCCGTCAAGCCATCGCGCACATTTTGCTGGAAAAAAGTTTTGCACCCGATACGCCGGTCATCATGGTGTTTGGCGCCAGTTGGTCGGAGGAAGCGATCGTCCGTTTGACTTTGAGCGAATTGGCGCATGACCAAACGCAGCCACACCACGCCGCACCGTGTATTATTTTAGTCGGTGCGAGTTTGCGCACCGTTTCATCATGAGTCATGCAACGCTTGAAATGCGTATTCGGCCATCGCTTGACGCATGAATTCACTCTGCCCCAAAGCTGCTGCGATCTGAATCCGCACCTGTGGATGCTGAGCGCACACGTCATCGACAATGCCATGCAAATCCTGCGCAATGTGTTTGCCCACCCCAAAAAACAGCGGCACGATATGAATATCACGCACCCCTTTCTTGGCCAGATCGTGCGTCGCTTGAGCAATCGACGGCGCCATCAACTCAAGGAAGGCCAATTGCACCAACGTGTTTTGCCCACTCTGCGCCAACAGCGTTTGTACGCGCACAGCAATATCATCAAACGGCGCGCGCCAAGTACTTTGGCTGGAGCCGTGGGCAAACAAAATAATGGCCTGAGAAAGTGGCGTAGAGAAATGATTGATATTCATGATGCTCGCACAAGGTAAAGATGGCTCATTGTACCCGCAAACATCAAATCACAGTTAGTGATAAAATCACGATTTCATTATACGAATTAAAGATATGTCATCCCATTACCTTACCCTCGATCAACTGATTGGCAACACGCCGCTGGTGCGTCTACAACGCATGCAGGCCGAGCTGCTCACCGAGCGCAACAACATCGTACTGGCCAAACTCGAAGGCAATAATCCGGCGGGATCGGTCAAGGACCGTGCGGCGCTGTCCATGATTATCGAAGCGGAACGACGCGGCGAAATTACCCCCGGCGACACGCTGATCGAGGCCACCAGTGGCAATACCGGCATCGCTTTGGCCATGGTGGCGGCGATGCGCGGCTACAAAATGATTTTGATCATGCCGGACAATCTGAGTATCGAGCGACGCGGCTCGATGACGGTATACGGCGCACAATTGATTTTGACCGAAACCGCCCAAGGTCACGGCATGGAATACGCGCGCGATCTGGCGCTGCACATGCAAGCACAGGGACTGGGCAAAGTGCTCAATCAGTTTGGCAATACGGACAATCCGCTGGCACACATTCGCGGCACAGGGCCGGAAATCTGGCGCGACACGCACGGGCAAATCACGCATTTTGTCAGCGCGATGGGCACGACGGGAACGATCACCGGCACGTCGACGTTTTTAAAAGCGCAAAACCCGGAGATTCAAATCATCGGCGTGCAACCGTCCGAAGGCTCCAGCATTCCGGGGATTCGCAAATGGCCGACCGAGTATTTGCCCACGATTTTTGAACCGGCTCGGGTGGATCGCGAAATAGCGGTGACACAGGCCGATGCGGAGGAAACGGCACGGCGCTTGGCGCGCGAAGAAGGAATTTTCGCCGGTATTTCCTCGGGCGGCGCGCTCTGGGCGGCATTGCAATTGGCACAAGAGGTACGCGACGCGACCATCGTCTTTATTGTCTGTGATCGCGGCGACCGCTATCTGTCGCAAGGCGTGTTCAACCCGCCCAACTGAAAATAAAAAATGCGGAATAAGTTTGTTTCTCAGATCACGCATTGATATCGGCAAGCAGACTTAAAAGCATCCGCAGTTTTAACATTTTGATTTTGTTCAAATTTTGTCAGGGTTTCCCTGACAAAATTTCCAATGCTCAGCACGGAAAAAGTAGGGGTTTACTTTTTTCGTATTTCCTAAAATACCCGCTGATCCAACGATTCAGCGGGTATTTTTTGAACCATCTATTTACGCTTTGCGCTCGTACCAATCCTTGCTGCGATTGACCCAGCGCACCACCAGCAGCATCACCGGCACTTCAACCAGCACACCGACCACGGTAGCCAAAGCCGCTCCAGATTTAAAACCAAACAGGCTGATGGCCGCCGCCACCGCCAATTCAAAGAAATTACTCGCACCGATCAAAGCGGACGGACAGGCGACATTGTGCTTTTCACCCGCCAAACGATTGAGCCAATACGCCAAACCCGAATTGAAAAACACCTGAATCAAAATCGGTACGGCGAGCATGGCAATGATCAGCGGCTGATCGACAATCGCCTGACCTTGAAACGCGAACAGCAGCACCAACGTCAACAACAAAGCCAAAATTGAATAATGTCCAATGCGACCCATCGTCTGCTCAAATGCCGCCAGTCCTTTTTTCAACAGCGAGCGACGCAAAATTTGCGCCAAAATCACGGGAATGACGATGTACAACACCACTGAGATCAGCAAAGTATCCCACGGCACGGTAATCGCAGACAGCCCGAGCAATAGCCCGACAATCGGCGCAAAGGCAAAAATCATGATGGTGTCGTTCAGCGCCACTTGCGAGAGCGTGAACAGCGGCTCGCCATTGGTCAATCGACTCCAGACAAACACCATCGCGGTACACGGCGCCGCCGCGAGTAAAATCAACCCCGCAATATAGCTGTCCAATTGATCGGCAGGCAAATACGGTGCAAACACATGGCGAATAAAAATCCAGCCGAGCAAAGCCATCGAAAATGGCTTGACCAGCCAGTTGACAAACAAGGTCACGCCAATGCCGCGCCAATGGGATTTAACCTGATTGAGCGCACCAAAATCAATTTTCATCAGCATCGGAATGATCATCACCCAGATCAACACGCCGACCGGTAAATTCACCTGCGCCACTTCCATCGCGCCCAAGGCATGAAACACCGCCGGAAACCATTGCCCCAAGGCAATACCCACGACAATACACAGAGCGACCCAGACGCTCAAATAGCGCTCGAAAACACTCATGCCCTGTGTGAGCGGTTGTTGCGATGTACTGCCAGAAGATGTATTTTTTTGACTCATGGTGTTTACTCGACTTAACTTAACTTAACCCAGCGATCATGCACCTCTTGCGATGCCTCCACATGAATGTTCGCAATCTGACCCACCTCATGATGAATCGCCGCGCTATCGAGCATATGCAATGGCAAATTCACAAACAGATGCACGCGATTCATGATTTGACGAAACACCTTGGCAAAATCAGCGCGTCGCTCCTGCTCCGTACCCGACACGCCAGGATCTGGAAAGCTCCAATGCGCCGTCACGGGCGCACCGAACCACACCGGACACGTTTCGCCCGCAGCGTTGTCGCACACG
This sequence comes from Puribacter membranae, assembly GCF_055380425.1. Classification (NCBI taxonomy): domain Bacteria; kingdom Pseudomonadati; phylum Pseudomonadota; class Betaproteobacteria; order Burkholderiales; family Burkholderiaceae; genus Puribacter; species Puribacter membranae. The sequence continues at coordinate 209,825 of NZ_AP040167.1, read as the reverse complement.
GTAATCACGAAGTCCAAATGCGGCGCATCCGCACCGGAAAACTCATTCCAGCTTTTACTGCGTAAAGTTTCGGTGGGATAAGCAATGCTTTGCAGTTGCTCGATCGCCAGCGGATTCACATGTCCCAAAGGCTTACTGCCTGCGCTGTAAGCCTTGAACCGGCCATGCCCCATCACATTGATCAACCCCTCGGCCATCACGCTGCGTGCGGAGTTACCCGTACACAGTACCAAAACGTTATACACCCGACTCATAGTTTTACCCTTCGTTCATTAGCCACAGTCAGCAGTTGGCAAGTCACACGCCGCACCACCGCAACAGTTTTCGGTTAAAAAATCAATCAGCTCACGCATCAAACCCGTATTCGCACGATAAATCACAAATCGTCCCGAATTCTCACTGCTGACCAAGCCCGCGTAATTTAATTCTTTCAAATGAAAGGATAAAGACGACGGCGCAATGCCAGTCAATTCGCTGATTTTACCCGCAGGCAAACCATCCGCGCCCGCCTGAATCAGCAGGCGAAACACGGTCAAGCGCGATTCCTGCGCCAGAGCAGAGAGATAAGTGGCTGCAATTTTTGTTTCCATATTTCAACTATAATTGAAACATCAAAGTAAAGCAAGAAATTTTTTATAACTGTATAACAGCAATATTGATCCATTCTGCTATTACTGCATTTTAAGCGCTGATACCGTATTTTTACGGACAAATTCATAGTTAATGTGCGCTAACATTGTTTGAGCAGTTATACTAACGGCTTATTTAATGAATCAATATAAAGGAGGAAAGTATGAAAAAGATTCATTCTGCATGGATAGGTCTGATGTTGTTCTCCGCGTCATTGAGCGCAACACCACAGGAAACCATCCGCAGCATTAACTATGAAGGCGTCAATGTTCGTGAAAAGGCAGGAACCTCGCACGAAGTGCTGTGGCGCGTATCCAAAAATTTTCCCTTTCAAGTGCTGAATCAACAAAACGGCTGGACGCGCGTCAAGGATTTTGAAGGCGATACCGGCTGGGTTTCGTCCCGCTACTTAAGCGACACGCCCACGGTGATTGTGAAAAACACCTTTGCCAACCTGCGTGAAAAACCCAGCACGACGGCAAAAAAGGTGGGATCGGCCAAATACGGTGATATTTTTGTGCTCAAAGAAGTACAAAAAGAATGGGTTCAAGTGACGCTGGACGATGGCAAAACCGCGTGGATTTTCCGCGATTTGGTATGGGGCTCCTTGGGCAAAAAATAGGCAGACATGGGGTAAAAACAAGCAATGGGTTAAAAAGAAGCAAGTCATACAGACTTGCTCCATAAAACCGCATTACCTGATAAAAATGGCTGAACAATCAGCCATTTTTACATTCCATACATAATCCATTCGGTTGAAATTTACTCAACCGTTACCGATTTGGCCAGATTGCGTGGCTTATCCACGTCGGTACCCCGCGCAACGGCGGTGTGGTACGACAGCAATTGCAACGGCAAAGTATGCAAAATCGGTGACAACACCCCCGCGTGATCCGGCAGGTTGATGACGTGCACGCCCTCTTGCGGCTCGATGAACGTGTCGCGGTCAGCAAAAATATAGAGTTGTCCCGCACGCGCGCGTACTTCTTGCAGATTGGATTTGAGTTTCTCGATCAGAGCATCGTTTGGCGCAATCGCCACCACCGGCATATTGACATCGACCAAAGCCAATGGGCCGTGTTTCAGTTCACCCGCTGCATAGCTTTCAGCGTGAATGTAGGTGATTTCTTTGAGCTTGAGCGCACCTTCCATCGCGATCGGCCAGTGAATGCCGCGTCCCAAGAACAAGGCATGATCCTTATCCACGAAGGCTTGCGCCCACTCGATAATCTGTGGCTCCAGCGACAGGACTTGCTGCATCGCGGCAGGCAAATGGCGCAGTTGTTTGAGATAGTTTTCTTCTTTATCAACCGACAAGCGCCCTTTAACTTTCGCCAATACCAGCGTCAACACGAACAATGAGGACAACTGCGTGGTGAAGGCTTTGGTTGAGGCCACACCGATTTCGGGACCGGCGCGGGTTAAAAAGCGCAATTGGCTTTGGCGAATCAATGCGGATTCGGGTACATTACAAATCGACAAGGTTGAGGCATCCATGCCGTTGTGCAAGGATTTGGCGTGCTGCAACGCGGCAATGGTGTCCGCCGTTTCACCCGATTGGGAAATAGTGATGATCAACGCATTCGCCATCGGTACGCTGGTGCGATAGCGATACTCGGAGGCGATTTCAACGTTGACCGGAATGCGTGCCATTTCCTCGATCCAGTAGCGCGCAACCATCGCCGCATGGTAGCTGGTGCCGCAAGCGAGGATAAGAATGTTGTCCGTACGTTTGAAAATTTCTTCAGCCTGCGCACCGAATAAACCGGCGTTGATCGACTGTGCGCCGCTGACCATTTCGAGCGTATTAGCAACGACCTCAGGCTGCTCGAAGGTTTCTTTTTGCATGTAATGAGAAAAACGTCCGAGACTGACCGCATCGGCGGACAGTTCACTTTCAAATACGTCGCGCGTGATAAATTCGCCCGAAGCGGTGCGGATTTGGTAGCTGTCCTGCGTGATTTGTACCACGTCGCCTTCTTCGAGATAAATCACTTTGCGCGTTTCGGACAACAGAGCCGAGGTGTCCGAGGCCAAATACATACCGCGCTCACCCACACCGATCAGCAGTGGCGCCCCTTGGCGCGCGCCGACAATTCGGTCGGGAAACTGGCTGCACAGCACAGCAATGGCGTACAAACCCTTAAGTCGTTTGCTTGCCTGAAACACCGCTTCGTACAAATCAATACCCGTGGTCAAATATTGATGAATCAGGTGGGTCATGACCTCTGTATCGGTATCCGAGGTGAACGCATAACCGGCTGATTTTAATTCGGCTTTGATTTCTTCGTGATTTTCGATGATGCCATTGTGTACCAAGCTGATGTCAAAAGCTTTGCCATGCGATTCCATCGGATGCGCATTGCGCAAGGCTGGCGCGCCATGCGTGGCCCAACGGGTATGGGCAATGCCCACGTGTGCTGAAAAAGGCTGGGTTTGCACTTCCAACTGCGCGACTCGCTCCAACGAGCGCTCGCAGTGAATGCTGTGATCCGCCTGCAAAAAGCCCACGCCGGTCGAGTCATAACCTCGGTATTCTAATTTTTTCAATCCGTCAATCAACAATGGAATGACATTATTTTGCCCAACGGCAGCAACAATCCCGCACATGATAAATTCCTCTTTTTAAATTGGGACAATTATAACGTTTTTACCCGAATATCAATAGCCGTTTTACGGCGTCGTTGCTCTTATTTAGGCATAAGTAAAGTATTAAGATACGCTCGTAAACGCACCGGACTGAGTGGCTTATACACGATGTCAATTTGATGCTTACGCACCATTTGAGCCAATTCCGCGCTGGTATCACCCGTGATCAATACGCAAACCAGCGGTTGCTCACTTTGAATCGCGCGGGCTTGTAACAACACATCCAGCCCCGTTTCCTCAGCCAAGCCCAAATGATAATCGGACAGGATCAAATCAAACGACCCTTCTTCACTCACCAGCTCGCGGAACATGTCACTGGAGAGTACCACCGAGACATTCAGATGCCAGCTATTGAGCAACTCAGCCAGATAATCAACTGCCGTCTCATCATCATCTAAAATCGCAATGCGCTTACCACTCAGGTAATCACCAAACGTTTCTCGCTCTTTATACCGAATCTCTTTCGCGGCAGGAGGATAAGCCGCTTGGGTCACAATACCAAAACAACTGCCTTTGCTCGGAATAGATTGTACAAACAACTGCATTTCCAACAATTTGGCCATACGCTCTGAAATCGCCAAGCCCAAACCAACGCCCCCTTTGACCCGCTGTTGCGCATACTCCAAACGCTGGTATTCCTGAAAAATCTGTTTGGCCTTCTCCGTCGGAACGCCCGTGCCTGTATCCATCACCATAATTTTGATGTCATGATGGGTGCCACGGCGCACGCCCAACAGCACTTTTCCGCGCTCGGTATAGCGCAGCGCATTGCTGACAAAATTACTCAAAATACTGTGCAACATGCCTTCATCCGAACGAACCCACACTTTGCTGGGCACAATCACCAGTGCCAAGCCTTTTTGTCGCGCCGTTTCTTCAAACTCCACTTGAATGCGATCAAATATCCGTTGCAACGGAATGAGCTGCAAATCCGGCTTGACCACACCGGCATCCAGCCGCGATAAATTCAGCATCGCGTTAAACGAGGTGCTCAGAGAATCAATCGCTTGCTCAATTTTGCTCAAGGTCGCCGAAACCTCGGGTTGAGCGGTTTTTCTTTGCGCATCACTGGTCAGCAAAGCCAAAGCATGCAACGGCTGGCGCAAATCATGACTGGCTGCCGAGAGATAACGCGATTGCGCCAGATTCGCCTGCTCCAACGCCACATTTTTTTGTTTCAGCGCATCCACCAGCTCGGTATTCAAATTTTTAACTCGAAACAGATCAAATAACTGACGATTCAATACCCGCAAAAACATCAACTCAGCCAAACTTAACAAATAAACCTGCAACAACAAACGTTCAAAAAACTCTTCTTTTCGGGTCGACACCAATAACGTGATGAAACCGACCACAATAAATAAATTAATAATTGCAATACGCTGAAAACGCCCCACCATCGCAATGGAAATCACCACCACCATAGCCTGAATGATAATAAACTGCTGCAAAGCAACTTCATCACCTTGCTGAACGAGCGCATAAAAATAGGCACACCACCAAAGTACCCAAATCAAGCCAATCAGAATGACCCGCTTAACCCCGCCATTAATTGATGGCGAGCCAAACTGACCGACATAGCGTAAATAGGCATACAAATGCGCGATCATGGCAAAGCCCAGCGCCCATGCACCCAAAACCAGATGAGACGTTAATGACAGATGATCAAAAAAAAGTAGGGTACAAATTACGTACCCTACAAAATTCATCCAAACGAAACCCGGCGTATTATGTAAATACGCTTCAATATGGTATTCGTATAACTCTTGCTCTTCTGGGGTCAGGAGAAAGTGCCAATTCATAAGCCGTCGTACCTATTATCGGACAATCTTACAAACTGCTCATAGAACGATATTGTCCCAGCAAGTCCGGATTCTCATGTACCAAATGAATCGCTTGTGTGCGCGAATGCACGCCCAAAGCGCGCAAAATACCGACTACATGACTTTTCACCGTACCGATGGTGGCGCCGACGGTTTCGCTGATTTCCTGATTCGAGCAACCTTTGGTAATCAAATACAAAACTTCCTGCTGACGCGGGGTCAACTGCGAACCGCTGCCTTCGCGCGAACGATCCGTACGCGCACGTTTACGCTCGGTGGCTGGGCTCATTGCTGCGGTCAACAGTTCCGGCGGGATATACACACCACCCGACAAAATCAAACGCACGGCAGAGACCAACACCTCGGCTTTGGCATTTTTAATGATAAAACCGGAAATATTCTGACGATAAGCCGCCTGAATCAAATGAATATCATCGGTACCCGACAAAACCGCCAACGGCACGCTCGGAAAACGCTCACGCACACGATCAAGTGCCGTCAAGCCCTGCGCATCCGGCAAAGTCAAATCCAACAAAACCAAATCCAAATCATCTTGATGACGATCGATGACTTCCAAAGTGCCTTCTAACGTTTCCGCTTCCAGCACCTGACATTTACCGTTTAATGCGTCATCCAAAATCGGCTTGAGACCAGAGCGAACCAAGCCGTGGTCATCCACAATCAAAATCTTATAATCCATTACCCTCTCCATTTTATTTATACAAACAAATTGCTTTAAAAACAAACATCTAACAACGAAAACTTAATTCTTGGGTTTCTTCTCAGGCCGTTTCCAACCTTCGATTGTCACTTGTCGCCCACGCGCCAAACTCAGCTGATTCGGCGGCGCATCCTTGGTAATGGTTGAGCCGGCACCAATTGTCGCGCCCGCACCAATCGTCACTGGCGCAACCAGTTGCGTGTCTGAACCGATGAATGCATCATCACCGATGACCGTCTGAAATTTGTTCACACCATCGTAATTACAAGTAATCACACCGGCGCCAATATTAACATTTTTTCCCACGTTCGCATCGCCAACATAGGCTAAATGATTGACCTTGGAACCAGTACCCAGTACGGTTTTCTTGATTTCGACAAAGTTCCCCACATGCGTGTGGTCGGCCAAAATCGCCTCGGGACGCAAGCGCGCAAACGGGCCGATTTTCGCCCCTTCGCCAACCGTCGCACCGTCAATATGCGTGAATGGCGCGACTTGCGTGCCTTTGGCGATCTGCGCATGGCGGATCACACAATTGGCACCGATCTGCACGCCATCGCCCAATTGAACGTGCCCTTCAAACACACAATTGACATCAATCGACACATCCATACCACATACCAGTTTACCTCGCACGTCAATACGCGCCGGATCACTCAAACCCACACCTTGCTCCAGTAGCTGTTGCGCAATTTGCCCCTGATAAATTCGTTCCAATTGCGCCAATTGCGCTTTGCTGTTGACGCCCAGCGTTTCCCACTCGGCAGATGGCTGTTCGGTCGCCACATGCAAACCATCCGCCACCGCCATCGCAATTACATCAGTGAGGTAATATTCGCCCTGCGCATTTTGATTGGACAATTGCGACAACCAGCGTTTGAGTGCCGGCGTCGGCGCCACCAAAATACCCGTGTTGACCTCGTGGATGGCCAATTCATCAGGTGCGGCATCTTTTTGCTCAATAATCTTGCACACATTGCCTTGCGCATCACGCACAATCCGACCATAGCCGGTCGGATTGTCCAGATTGACGGTGAGTAAAGCCATACTCCGTTCATTGACCTGTGACACCAGTCGGCGCAGGGTGTCCACTTGGGTCAGCGGCACATCGCCGTACAGCACCAAAGTAGGTACATCATCCGCCAAATGCGCTGCAGCCAATTGCACCGCATGGCCGGTACCCAGTTGCGGACTTTGCTCCACAAACACCACATTGCGCTCACCGACCGACCGGCGAACCTGTTCCGCCTCATGGCCAATCACCACGCACAGTTGGCTCGCGCCCAAGCTTTGCGCGCTGTTCAACACATGGTTGAGCAAGGTCTCGCCCGCCAAAGGATGCAACACCTTGGGTTTATTCGAACGCATCCGCGTGCCTTTTCCGGCCGCCAGTACCACTACATTGAGCATATAAAACTCCCGTTCACATTGTCATTCATTGTTTTTGCCGAGTTAAATTTTAAACCTTAATGCACATATAATTTTATAGTTTAGCACAGTCAAATCGGCTCATTTCAGTTTTTTAAGCCCGTCGCGGCATAGATACACGGGTTTACTTTTGACTCACTTTTATTGGCGTGGTGTCATTTTACCCAAAAATAAAGCCCACACGTTAATCAGGGGCTTATTTTTTAACGTTGAACATCAACGCAGCAAATACACTGCAAAGCCAACCAGACCCACCAATAATGTCACACTAAACCAACGCCAAAAACGCAATTCGCGAGTCTGTCGGTCAAAACGCGCGTCCAACTGCGCCCAGCGCTGCTCATCTTTGCAAGAGCCGTCGCTACTCTGCGCCTGCAAAGCAGACAAGAGCAATCGCGGCGTATCGGGCAAATGCCGCACGATATACGGCCATTCGCGCTTCAAGCCGCGCCACAAACCTTTCGGTCCGAGCGTATTGCGCATCCATTTTTCCAAAAACGGTTTGGCGGTGTCCCACAAATCCAGATTCGGATCCAGCACGCGCCCCATGCCCTCGACATTGAGCAGCGTTTTTTGCAGCATCACCAATTGCGGCTGTACCGAAACATTGAACTGGCGCGATACATCAAACAGACGCATCAGCACCTGTCCGAGCGAAATTTCCGAAATCGGCCGGCCAAAATACGGCTCGCACACCGTGCGCACGGTGGTGGTCAACTCGTCCAACGGTGTATCCGCCGGAACCCAGCCCGACTCAATGTGTGCATAGGCCACGCCACGATAATCGCGGTTGAAAAAAGCCAAGAAATTGATCGCCAAATAGTGTCGATCGACTTCGGACAAGGTGCCGACAATGCCGCAATCAAGCGCAATATAGTGACCACGTTGCGCGCCTTGGGTGCCAATGAATACATTCCCCGGATGCATATCCGCATGAAAAAATCCGTCGCGAAACACCTGTGTGAAGAAAATCTCCACGCCGTCACGCGCCAAACGTTTCAAGTCCACATTCATCTCAGCCAGCGTATCCAAGTGCGACACTGGCACGCCGTTCATCCACTCCATCACCATCACGCGCTGGGCGGTATGATTCCAGCAGATTTCCGGAACGAAAATCAAATCGCTGCCCTGCATATTGTGGCGCAGTTGGCTGGCGTTGGCCGACTCGCATTGCAAATCCAATTCCTGATGCAAATGGCGCTCTACCTGCGCAATCACCTCAACCGGTTTGAGCCGTTTGCCATCGATATGATTTTTTTCAAAGTAGCGTGCCGCCGTGTACATACACTCGATATCGACTTTGATTAATTCGTCAATATCCGGTCGCAACACTTTCACCGCAACCTCGCGCCCCGCCCATTCACCCGAGCGAACCGTTGCCCGATGTACCTGTGCAACCGACGCGGTAGCGACGTTATCATCATCAAACGCGCTGAATACGATGTCCACCGCCTGCCCCAACTCGCGCTCAATGATGGCGCGAATCGTCGCGGCAGGAACCGGCGTGATGCGATCTTGCAAATGAGACAGCTCCTCGATGTATTCGGGCGGTAGAATATCAGGGCGGGTGGAGAGCACCTGCCCCAGCTTGATGAAAATGGGTCCGAGTGATTCGAGCGCCAGACGCAACTGATGCGCCTGTTGCGCATGACTCATGTCTGAACGCGGCAGCAGTTTGCGCGCAGTACGCGCAGCGAATCCCTGACTGGGATTCATTTCAAACAGTAGATGTAGGACGTGATGCTGTTTGAGCACACGAGCCACTTGGATGGAGCGTTTGAGCACCGCACGATTCATGAGCGCGCCTTTTGTTGCAATCGCTCAATACGTCGCCCGAGTGTGTCCACACCCTGACGCACCAGATGAACTTGGTCGGAAAGCTGTTGCAAAGCCGCATGGCGAATCGCCACGGCGCGGCCCGATTCATCATCCAAAAAACGATGTTGTGCCTTTTCGGCAACCTTCTGCAAATCGCGTTTGGCGCGCTCGGAGCCTTGTTGCACCCAGTTGGCCGGTGTCGCGCCAATCATGGCGGCCAATTGCGCCCAAACGTCGGGACGCAAATTTTTAGTCAGGCGACTGACCCAATCCGCTAAAGCCGATTCACCCGAAATATGCACATGCTGCATGAGCGTCTGTATCTGCGGCGGCCAGTCATCGAGAATATCATCATAGACGCTCGGCATGACGGTCAAGGTCACATTCGCCGGACTGGCGGTGATGGTCTGCGCATCCGGCTCCGGCTCGATGCGCTGTGCGGACAAAATATCCACCGGCTCGATTTGCCAGCGTAACGTGTGTTTTTGCCCCATGATCGGCATGATTACATCGACGATTTTACCGCTGTGCGGCAATGCCGTTTCGGCCACCCAGTCTTCTTGCGCCGCCGCCTGTCGCACGCCAACGGCAACGACCTGCGCGAGCCGATAACTCATGTGCGCAGCAAACAGTTCCCGATCGCTCAGCACCTTCGGCATCTCCAGCAAGCCGGAAATGACTTCGGTCGGCGTGGGTAGTTTTTCCAGCACCGTAAACGGATTCAAAAAGTTCACCGCCATTACAGTTTCACACCTTCATGCAAGGCGCAAACGCCAAAGGTCATATTGTGGTATTTGACGAATTCAAAACCAGCCTGCTCCATCATCGCCTTGAGCGACTCTTGATCGGGGTGCATGCGGATGGATTCGGCCAAATATTGATAGCTTTCCGAGTCGTTGGCGATCAGTTCACCCATTTTCGGCAAGACATTGAACGAGTAAAAATCATACGGCTTTTGCAAAGCGTCGTTCACTTTGGAAAACTCCAGCACAAACACGCGGCCACCCGGGCGCAACACGCGGTGCATTTCCTTCAAAGCCTGCTCTTTGTGCGTCATATTGCGAAGACCAAAGGCAACGGTTACAACGTCGAAATAGTTATCCGCGAATGGTAAATGCTCGGCATTGGCCAAAGCCACCGGCGTCACCAAGCCCTTATCGAGCAGGCGATCACGCCCCACGCGCAGCATCGATTCGTTGATATCGGTGGCCCAAACCTGTCCGGATGCGCCGACCTTTTTCGCAAAAGCAATCGCCAAATCGCCCGTACCACTGGCCAAATCCAGCATTTTCATGCCCGGACGCGGCGCCACGCGCTGAATCGTAAACAGCTTCCACAAACGGTGCATCCCACCGCTCATGACATCGTTCATGATGTCGTATTTGCTCGCGACCGAGTGAAACACTTCGGCGACTTTCGACTCTTTTTCGTGCTCTGCAACGGTTTTGTAGCCAAAATGCGTGGTATTTTCAGTTTCGGTGTTTGGCGTATTTTTTTCTGGTGTATCCATGATAATGGGCAATCTTTTAAGTTAATTAAGGAAGTACGGAATAACCCCCTACCGTCTGCGCTGGAGATTGGTTTGGGTTGTTCCGTACTTCCTTAAGCCATCCCGCACCAAAAACTCATACAAACAAACGCATGAGTCCGTGTAAAATATCAGCGCACATGATGGGACAAAATATACCCCGCCATTTTAATGTATTTTCACTCTGTACGGTAAAATAAAGCAACTCTGTAACCGAGCCTCGCGCTCCAAAAATCCCCAAACAAAGCACACCATGAGCACCTCCAAATACATCCTTACCCTGTCCTGCCCCGACCAAATGGGCGTCGTTCACACCGTCTCCGGATTTTTATTCGAGCGCGGCGGCAACATCATCGACTCGGCGCAGTTCAACGACACCGATTCGGATCGATTCTTCATGCGCGTGAATTTTGAGGAGCGCCGCAGCGACATTGATCTGGTAACGCTCAAAACCGAATTCGCACCGATTGCCGAACGATTTGACATGGATTGGCAACTGGTTGACGAAGCCGCCAAACCGCGCCTGATGATCATGGTCTCGAAAATCGGCCACTGCCTCAATGACCTGCTGTTTCGCCACAAATCCGGCAATTTGCCGGTGGACATCGCCGCCATCGTCTCGAATCACCCTGATTTTTACCAACTCGCCGCTTCGTACAACATCCCGTTTCACCACTTCCCACTACTGGGCGGCAGCGCGGAACAAAAAGCCGAACAAGAACGCCGTGTGTTGGAAGTATTTCATCAGCAAAACATCGACTTTGTCGTGCTGGCGCGTTATATGCAAATTCTATCCAATGACATGTGTCAGGCCCTCAATGGCCGCGCGATCAATATTCACCACTCCTTTTTACCGAGCTTTAAAGGCGCAAAGCCGTATCACCAAGCCTTTGCCAAAGGCGTCAAGCTCATCGGCGCCACCGCTCATTTCGTGACCGCCGATCTGGACGAAGGCCCGATCATCGAGCAAGACATCGCCCGCGTGGATCACAGCATGACACCGGAAGAATTAACCGCCATTGGCCGTGACGTCGAATGCGTCACCCTCGCGCGCGCGGTCAAATGGCACGCCGAGCATCGGGTATTACTCAATGGTAAAAAGACGGTGGTGTTTAAGTAAACGTTCAATAAACTTTACAAAACAAACCACGGCGCAGCAGTCGATACCGTTGGCCAAGTCAACAAAAAAGGACAGATTTTCATCTGTCCTTTTTTATTTCAGAAAAAGTAGTGCTTATTTCAGCTTGCCATGACACTGTTTGAACTTTTTACCTGAACCGCATGGGCATGGCTCATTGCGTCCCACGTGGAAGGTATTGCCGTGTTCATCGGTATAAGTCGTGCCGGGTGCGGGTGCGACTTCTTCCTCGGCTTGTGCGTCATCGCCATCGTGTTGCAGATTCATGTGCGATTGCACCGCCTGCTCTTGCGCGAGGATGTTTTGCTCGGCTTGCTCGGCCTGTTCTTCCTCTTGAATCTGGACGTTCATCAGCACGCCGGAGACATTGGTTTTGACACGGTCAAGCATCATGCTGAATAGTTCAAACGCTTCGCGCTTGTATTCTTGCTTCGGATTTTTCTGTGCGTAGCCGCGCAGGTGAATCCCTTGACGCAAGTGATCCAAAGCGGACAGATGTTCGCGCCATTGGTGATCAATGGTTTGCAGCATGAGTACGCGCTCGAAGTTTTGGAAGCTTTCTTCGCCCACGCGGTCAATTTTCGCTTGGTACACGTCTTTGGCGATGCTTTGAATGTGGGCAATCAAATCTTCATCCGTCGCGTTGCGATGCTCGTTCATCCATTCGATGATCGGAATGTCCAAAGAGTATTGGTTGAGCAGATGCGCTTCGAGATCGTGCAATTGCCATTGTTCTTCAATTGAGCCTTCCGGCACATAAATGCGCACCGCTTGCTCCAGCACATCGTCGCGCATGCCGTTCACCGATTCGCGCACCGCGCCGGTATCGCCTTCATCGAGCAGCTCGTTGCGCTGGGCGTAAATCACGCGACGCTGATCGTTCGCCACGTCGTCGTATTCGAGCAATTGTTTGCGGATGTCGAAGTTATGCCCCTCGACCTTGCGTTGCGCCGATTCGATCGAGCGCGACACCATGCCGGATTCGATGGCTTCGCCATGCGGGATTTTCAAACGATCCATCATGGATTTGAGGCGCTCACCGGCGAAAATGCGCAGCAACGAGTCGTCCATCGACAGGTAAAAACGCGATGAACCCGGGTCGCCTTGACGCCCCGAACGACCGCGCAATTGGTTGTCAATCCGGCGTGATTCATGGCGCTCGGTACCGATGATGTGTAAACCACCGGCGGCAATTACCTGCGCGTGTAGTGCTTCCCATTCGTCGTGCAACACTTGAATTTGACGCTGCTTTTCGTCTTCGCTCAGTTCCTCATTTTTGTTGATGAACTCGGCTTGTTTTTTCACATTGCCGCCCAACACGATGTCGGTACCGCGACCGGCCATATTGGTAGCGATGGTGATGGTACCCGGACGACCGGCCTGCGCGATGATGTGCGCTTCGCGTTCGTGCTGTTTGGCGTTCAAAACATTGTGCGGAATCTGCGCTTGCGTGAGTAAATTGGACAGCAATTCCGAGGTTTCAATCGAGGCCGTACCAACCAGTGCGGGTTGACCACGTTGCACGCAGTCTTTGATGTCTTCAATCACCGCCTCGAATTTTTCCTCTGCCGAGCGATAGATCAAATCCTGCTTATCCGCGCGAACGATCGGGCGATTGGTCGGGATGACCACGGTTTCCAGACCGTAAATTTGCTGGAATTCGTAGGCTTCGGTGTCCGCCGTGCCGGTCATGCCGCCAAGTTTTTCGTACATGCGGAAGTAGTTTTGGAAGGTGATCGAGGCCATCGTCACGGACTCGGATTGCACCGTTACACCTTCTTTGGCTTCCACCGCTTGGTGCAGGCCGTCCGACCAGCGACGACCGGCCATCAAACGACCGGTAAATTCGTCCACGATGACGACTTCGTCGTTCTGCACTACATATTCTTTGTCCTTGGTGTACAGCTTGTGCGCGCGCAAAGCGGCAAACAGGAAATGCACCAGGGTGATGTTTTGCGTGTCGTACAGGTTCGAGCCTTCTTGCAGCAAACCCATTTGCGCCAAAATTTGCTCAACTTTTTCGTGACCGGCTTCGGACAAATGAATCTGTTTGTTCTTTTCATCGACCCAGAAATCGCCCTCGGGATCGGGGTTGTCAGAGGTTGGTTCCACGGTCTGCGCAGTCAGCATCGCCGGAACCGAGTTGAGTTTGTGGTACAACTCGGTGTTGTCATCCGCAGGACCGGAGATAATCAACGGCGTGCGCGCCTCGTCAATCAGAATCGAGTCGACCTCATCGACAATCGCGTAGTGCAGCGGTCGCTGAACACGTTCGGTGCTGTGGTACACCAGATTGTCGCGCAGGTAATCGAAGCCAAATTCGTTGTTCGTACCGTAGGTGATGTCGGCCTGATAGGCGGCGATTTTGTCCTCGCGCTCCATGCCCGACAAGCTCACGCCGACGCTCAATCCCAAAAAGTTGTATAACACGCCCATTTCGGTCGCATCGCGGCGTGCCAAATAGTCATTCACGGTCACGACGTGTACGCCTTTGCCGGTGATCGCATTCAGATACACCGCCAGCGTGGACATCAGGGTTTTACCCTCGCCCGTGCGCATCTCGGAGATTTTGCCCTCGTGCAACACCATACCGCCGATCAACTGCACGTCAAAATGACGCATGCCCAACGAGCGTTGTGCCGCTTCGCGCACCACGGCAAAGGCCTCAGGCAGCAGACTGTCCAAACTCGCGCCGTCCACATAACGCTGCTTGAACTCATCGGTTTTCGCGCGCAGCTCGTCATCGTTCAACGCCTGCATCTGCGGCTCTAACTGATTGATTTTTCTAACGATCTTGCGATAGCCTTTGAGCAAGCGTTGATTGCGTGAGCCAAATATTTTTTTAAAAAGTCCGCTGACCATGAAAATTTTTACCTTAAAATATTAAAAAACACCACCGCTGTGGTAATGTTCGCTGTGAACGTACCGTCCAAACGGCGCATTTTACCACGCCCGACGCTCAAAAAACACAAAAGCCGACCTAATCCGCCGTCATGACCATAAAAAACAGCCCGCTGCCAAAAAACATCTACAAAGTCCAAGACAGTTGGCGCCTGACGCCGGTGCTGGCTCAGGCCATGCCGCGCATCGAGACCAACACCCGCCTGAGCCAAAACATCAGCGATCTGATGCCGAGTACGCTCAAATCAGGCTGGCGCGCCCACCTGGAAGGCAAAAAGCTCACACTGCGCGTACCACATCAGGCGCTGGCGATGAAAATCAAGCAGCAAGCGCCGCTCATCCTCGATGGCCTGAACATGTACGGCTGGAACATAAGCGATATGGTGGTCAAAGTCAGCCAATTCAACCGTCCCGAATGGATTAATCGCGCGCCAAACAAAGTATTAGTTAAAAATCAACGGGTTATCAGCGAAAAATCCGCACAGAGAATTGCCGAATTGGTAACGCAGTTGGATGCAGACTCACCCGTGCGCGAAGCATTGATGCATTTGCTCGCCACGCACCGCGCCCAACGCAATCAGGATGCGGAATAAGCAGCCGTGAAATAGTCACAGCAGCCCCGCATTGCGCTAACATTGCACGAACATTGCTTTAAAATGGCATTCATTGGATAGCCCCACCCGAACCCGATTCCTCAAATACACATTACAGCCAAAGCCAACCGTGATTGAACCCGCCTACGCCCTGATTGAACTGATCCGCCGTCTGGAAGAACGCCGCTATGTATTCTCCGCCGACCCGCACCCGATCACCGAATCGCTCAAAACCGAGGCGGGCGATTGGACGGACAAACTGCGCTTGCGCGCCGAGCGCATTGACGCCGACGGTCATCTACGCCGCACACTGGACAAGGTCGACGCGCGCATTCACACCGCGGTGAAACTCATCATGCTGTTTTGGTTGGTCAGCGGCTTTATGACCGCGATGGCGTTGATGCATGCCGACGCAGTGAACTTTTTCTATGTATTGGTCAGCGTTTTGGGCATCAATTGGCTGATGCTGCTGCTCTGGCTGTTTTGGCTACTCATGAGTAAAGGCCAAAGCGCGCGCAAGCAAGGCGCATGGTTCAACCCGCTCTCCTTCATCCGCAGCAAAGACACCCTGACGCAGTCGGCGGTGGACGTGTACGAAGCGCACCTGCATCAGCCAAATATGCGCTGGTACTGGGGCAAAGTGTCGCACCAATTCTGGCTCGCCACGCTCACCGGCCTGTTCGCCGGTATCACGCTGATGCTCACCATCCGCCAATACACCTTCAACTGGCAAAGCACCCTGCTCGACTCGCACATGCTCGCCAAACTGGTAGGCTGGCTCAGCTGGCTGCCCAATAAACTCGGCATTTCCACCGTGGACGCACAAACCGTCGCGCACAACCAAACCGTCGGACAGATTGCCGACGCGCGGCAGTGGGCGATTTTGCTCATGCTCAGCCTGCTGCTGTACGGTATCGTGCCGCGCGTGATCGCATGGCTGATTTGCCACCTGCGTTTATCGACGAAATCACCCGACTTACCGCTGGCGCTGCCGTATTATCAACGGCTACAACGCCTGTGGACACCGGCGCACGTGATTGATGCCGACACCCTACGTGAGCAAATCGGCACGCATACGCGACCGAATATCGTTGCCGATGCCTTTGCCATTGCCGCCGTGCTCGAATCCCCGCAATACGCCGCCAACGCGACGTGGAGCCAAAACCTGCTGAACCGCGATTGGTATCATTGGGGCAATCTCGACGGACGCACCGACACCGACAAACTGCTGGCCGAAATGGCACAGCACCCCGTCGCCCTGCTGCTGGGCGTTCGCGCGCAGACGGTTCCCGAACGCGGTACATTGCGCCTACTGGAAACCCTTGCACAAAAAGCGCAAGGCGGTTTGTGGGTCTATTTACTCAACGATGACAAAGCCGTCGATGGCGGCGACCCACTGCGTGAGCGGCAAACACTATGGCAAACGGCCCTGATGCCGTTGAACATCCCCCTGCATATTCCACCGACCCCAACCGAATCCGAGCAGACATGACCCAAGCACTCAATCTCGCCGTCGTCGGCCACACCAACACCGGCAAAACCTCGCTCATGCGCACACTGTTGCGCAACACCCATTTTGGCGAAGTCAAGGACGAAGCAGGCACCACGCGCCACGTTGAGCAAGCGACCATCCGCCTGAACCACACCAATTTGGTTCACCTGTTTGACACCCCCGGGCTGGAGGACGCCACAGGACTGCTCGAATGGCTGGAGCAAAACACCCCCGCGCGCGCGGACGGCATTGAGCGACTCGAAACCTTTTTGCAAAGCGAACTGGCACAAAACGACTTTAGCCAAGAAGCCAAAGTCATCCGCCAAGTACGCCACAGCGACATGTCCATCTACGTCATCGACGCGCGCGAACCGGTGCTCAACAAATACCGCGACGAACTGACCCTGCTGTCCTGGTGCGCCCGACCGCTCATGCCCGTGTTCAACTTCATCGGCGGTCAAGACCTCAAGGAGTGGAGCGAAATGCTCGCCCGCCGCGGCCTGCACGTCCACGTTGGCTTTGACACCGTCGCCTTTGATTTTGAAGGCGAAATGCGCCTGTGGGACAACCTCTCCACCATGCTGCCCAATCGCACCCTCACCGACGAACTGATCCGCATCCGCCGCGACGAGTGGCAGCAACTCGACCGCGACGCACGCCGAGACATCGCCGACACCCTGATTGACGTCGCCGCCTACCAAAGCGAAATCGCCGAAGACGCCGACCCTGCGCCCGCGCTCGCACAAATGCACAGCACCGTCACGCGATCGAGCCAGATGTCCTCGCTACTGCCCAGCGGTACGCTGACCACATGCGGTGTCAGAAAGGGGTAGCGCTCCTTGAGTTTGGCTTCCAGACTCAGTGGCAATGCCTGAGGGTCGTGGATGCGGATTTCGACCAAGCCGGTTTGTTTGGCGAATGTCAGCAGGCGACTGACTTTCGGACGGGAGAGATTGAGCTCACGCGCGACTTCGTCCGAGGTGAGTCCCTGATGGTAGTACAGACGCGCAACCTGTACCGCCAGGGCGTTTTGCTCCTCCAGTGCGGAGAGGGTGGCTTTGCGTCGTGGCATGGCAAGACCTATATCAGTGAATTTTTGTTCATTATGCCATATTTAATGATGCACGAAATGATTGAAATGAGGGTGTTTTTATGCACGGAGATGCGATTGGAGCAATTGGGGTTCTGCGATCGTTAGTGTTTGGGATTCTGGTGGCAAGTGGGCGGTAAGTGGATCAATTCGTGATTGCAAATTTATATTTTCGGCGTATGATATAGCTCAATATGTAAACGATTTAATAAAATCCTGTCTAATGATGGATTGAAAAATATTCATCCAACAATGAGGGTTGTATCGTTTGCTCGTGCGGTTTTTAAGGTTTTTGTCAGCTCAAGTCGATTGGGATGCGTCCAACCTGAGTGCCTGTATCTATGCTCATTACCCGTCGGCTTTCATAAGGAAAGAGGGTGTTATCATGAGTTTTAATCCAAGTAGCCGTGTGATGTTGCATTTGGGGCTTGGCTCGTTTCACCGAGCACATCAGGCGGTTTATATTCAAAGGTTATTGGATGCAGGGGACGAGCGCTGGGTGCTCGCCGGCGGTCATTTGCGTGCCGATATGGTTGAGGTGATTGACGCACTCAAACGCCAAGGGTACTATTTTCTGGAAACGATTTCACCTGCGGGTGTGCATCGTTATGACACGATCAATGCGATTCACTACGCCATCCCGTACGAGCCGTCGCTCGCCGGATTGGTGGAAATCGGCGCGCATCCGGCGACTGGCATCATCTCCTTCACCGTGACCGAAGCGGGCTACTATCTGGACGATCAAAACCGCTTGGATTTGAGTTTCACCGACTTGCAGGCAGACATAGAGCGTGTGCGTGCGGGGCAGGTCGGGCAAACGATTTACGGCGCGCTGGTGACGATTTTGCGTGCACGAATTGCCAATGGTGTGGGCAAGGTGTCGCTGCTCAGCTGCGATAATTTGCGGCACAACGGTGATAAATTCCGCGGCGGATTTTTGCAATTCCTCGATTTGATCGGCGATACTGAGCTGCGCGCGTGGGTGGAGGAAAACACCACCAGTCCGAACGATATGGTGGATCGCATTACGCCGCGTCCGACTGATGAGGTGCGGGCGCGGGTCAAGGCTGCGACTGGGAAGGATGACGGCGCTGCGTTGATGGGGGAGGATTTCATCCAGTGGGTGGTGGAGGAAAACTTCTGTGCCGGTCGGCCCGAGTGGGAAAAAGTTGGTGTGGAAATGGTGGATTCGGTGTCTGCCTATGAGGAGGCGAAAATTCGCTTGCTTAATGCCACGCATTGCTGCATCGCGTGGAACGGTGCACTCAAAGGTTATCAATACATTCACGAAGGGGTGCGTGATCCGGCGATTCGTCAATTGGCGTATGACTACGTGACCAACGATGCGATCCCATGCTTGTCGCCGAGCCCGATTGATCTGGCGAAATACCGCGACGTGGTGCTGGATCGTTTTGGTAACGAGGCGATTCGCGATACCATCCAGCGTGTGGCGATGGATGGCTTCTCCAAAATTCCGGGTTATGTCGTACCGACGTTCCGCGATTGCATTGCACGAGGCATTCCGTTTGGCTCGGTGGCCGTTTTACCGGCGGCATTTTTGATGTTTTTGCAGCGTTGGGACAAAGGGCAGGTCAGCTTTAAATACGAAGACCAGGCGATGAATCCCGACGTCGGCCATGCGATTTGCCAAGCGTCGGATCCGATTGTGGCCTTTTGTGCCGACACGAATTTGTGGGGCGCGCTGGCCGGTGACGAGCGGATCGTTACCGCGCTGCGCCATGCGACGCAGCAGATTCAATCGGAGTTGAATGTGTGTTAACTCGTGTAAATGATCGGTTGATGCAATGAAAAAACCTCCGCAACACAGTATGTGAGCGGAGGTTTTTTATGGGCTTTGGAATCGCTTAAACCACTGCACCGTGATGCACCACATGTGTGATGCGTCCGGTTAGCTCATAGCCCAGCCACGGGGTGTTGGTGTGTTGGCCGATGATGTATTCGGCATTGATCGGCTGATGGGCGGTTTCGTCAAACACCACGAAATTCGCTGCTGCGCCGTTTTCCCACGTTGGTGCGGGTAAGCCCAACACGGCATAGGCTTTGGCCACGCTGTGGCTCAGGGCTTGCGCAATGTCGCTGCGGGTGTCTTGGGCAAAATGCAGCACGCTGTTGAGCAGCCATTGCGTGCCGACTGCGCCGGCTTGCGCCTGACCGACCGGCAGAGATTTGGCATCGGCATTGACTGCGGTATGGTCGGAGACGATGGCGTCAATCGTGCCATCGAGTACGCCGGCACGCAATGCGTCGCGATCAGCGGACGAGCGCAGCGGCGGAATCGAGTTGGAAAACAAATACGGGCGCGAACGCTGACGCAGCAGGTCAATGATTTCTTTTTTGCCGGTGGTAAATCCACCAATCGCACCGCCAAAGGCTTTACCCAGCGTGCCGGTAATGATTTCCACCTTGCCTCGCAGATTATAGCGCTCGGTCACGCCACGCCCGGTATCGCCGACCACGCCCGCCGAGTGCGATTCGTCCACCATAATCATGGCGTCGTATTGCTCGGCCAGCGCATAAATTTTGTCCAGTGGCGCGACATTACCATCCATCGAGAACACGCCATCGGTGACGATCAGGCGAAAGCGTTGCGCCTGCGCTTTTTGCAATTGTGCTTCCAGATCAGCCATGTCGGCGTTGGCGTAGCGGTAGCGTTGCGCCTTGCACAAGCGCACGCCGTCGATGATCGAAGCGTGATTCAGCGCATCGGAAATGATCGCATCCTGCTCGGTCAGCAGCGGCTCGAACACCCCACCGTTCGCATCAAAACACGCGGCGTACAAAATCGTGTCCTCGGTGCCGAAAAACTGCGCGATGGCGGATTCAAGTTGCTTATGTACGTCCTGCGTGCCGCAGATGAAACGCACCGACGATACGCCGTAACCATGACTGTCAATCGCGTCTTTCGCTGCCTGTTTCAGCTCGGGGCTATTGGACAAACCCAGATAATTGTTCGCACAAAAATTCAGTACCTCTTGTCCGTCCGCGACGCGAATCACCGCACCCTGTGGCGACACAATAATGCGCTCGTTTTTATACAAACCGGCCTGTTCAATGGCCTGTAATTCGTTTTGCAGATGTGATTGGAATGATGTGTACATGATGTTTCTCCCTTTTTAATTTCGCCACTGCGCAGTATGAACCACCAGCGATGAGCGACAATGCCAACAATTTTTACCTTCGCTGCATCATACACAGCAGATTTTACCAGCGCAAGTGAGATCAAATAGGTGCTATCAATAATAAAAGGGATGGCGATTTTTACGCCATCCCTTCAGTCATTTCCAATCATTGCATCACAGATTTATAGAGTCAAAAAACCTCATCTTCAGCCAAATAACGCCATTTGCCCGTCGGTAGATTGCCCAGTTTGACCTTGCCAATGCGGATGCGTTTCAGACCCACCACTTTCAGCCCGACCAGCTCGCACATGCGGCGAATCTGGCGTTTTTTTCCCTCGCGCAGCACGAAGCGTAGTTGATCCTCATTTTGCCAGCTCACTTGCGCACGGCGCAGTGGCACGCCGTCCAGTTCCAAACCGTGATTGAGCAGCTGCAAACCATTATCAATCAATTCGCCTTCCACCCGAACGAGGTATTCTTTGTCAATCTCGCTGTCTTCTCCGATCAATTGTTTGGCCACGCGTCCATCTTGCGTGAGCACGAGCAGGCCAACCGAGTCGATGTCCAGACGCCCTGCCGGAGCCAGTCCGCGTAGATGTTTGAACTCAAAATCCTGTTGAAACGGCGCGTCTTCCCATTGATTGTCCGCCGTGATCAAGCTCACCGCCGGTTCGTAGCCATCCTCGGCCTGCCCCGACACATAACCAACCGGCTTGTTGATCAAAATGGTGACGCGCAACGCTTGCGCAGCGCTCGCTTGGCGCGCCAATTGCACGCGCTCGTGCGGCAGCACGCGCTGTCCGAGTTCGGCGCGCTTGCCATTGACCGTGACCCAGCCTTTTTCAATGTAGGCGTCGGCTTCGCGGCGCGAACACAGGCCTTGATCGGCGAGGTATTTGGAAATGCGGATACCTGCGGGCGCGGCTGTTTCCTTAGAGGCGTTGCTGATGGATGGCTTCGTTTGAGATCCCTTTGGTGCCATTGTTGGCATCGTCTGCGCCGCTGCTCGTTCATCACGCAGCGATTTCAACTGCAGATTCGGATTTTTGGGGCGCTCAGCGCTATTGCCCGCGCCACGTTTGGGTTGAACCACACGCCCATCGCTAAACTCACGCACGCCGTCGCGCACTTTACCGTGACGCAATACGGTCTGTGGCGCTTTGGCCAAGGGCTTTGCTGAAGCTTTTGCCGCAGGTCTGCCTGCGCCTGCAGAGGTACGGGCTTGTGCGCGGGATGAATCGCTGTTTGGCTTGGCTTTGGGGTCGAATTTGGCCGAACGATCCGATGGCCGTGCGGATGTCCGAGGCTTTGAATCTTTAGCCGCGAATGAATCGCCCCGATCCGCTCGGGCGGGACGATCAGTAGCCGTAGGACGTGTAGGATGTGCCGAGCGATTGTGACTCGACTCGGCGGATTTTTTCGCGAATGGGTTGGGTTTGCCTTGTTTTTTGTGTGCTTCCGGCGAACCACTTGGATGCGCGCCTGCGCCTGTGACATGGTTATTGCGGTTGCGACCGCGAATCGGACTGCGCTGTCCTGCCGCTTTTTCAGTTTTGCTGTCGCCGCTGCGTTTGGCCAAGCTTAAGGTTTTGCTCATGATAATGACTGTGTGTGTGAAATAGTTCGCAGTGTAGCGTAGTTTTGCGATAGTGCCTACGCTGTATGGCAACGATAACGAAAATACCCTGCGGCGGGTGCTCGCAGGGTATTGCTCACGTATGATCCGTGATGGGTTGAAGAATGGGTTAGCGGTTGGCTTTCAGCTCCGCTTTGGACAAGAAGCCGTCGCGATCCGTGTCAATTTTCTTAAAATTGGTCACGACATCTTGCAGATTCGCGGCTTTAGCCTCTTCCAACGACAATTTGCCGTCACCATTGGTGTCCGCTTCGGCAAACGTGGCCGCATACGCGACAGCACCCGCAGCCAAACCAACCAACAGTGTGGACAAGGCAATGCGTTTGACTAATTGAGTGTTCATTCGGTTCTCCATTTCTTTGTGTGGGAGGCTAATTGATACCAATCAATCCGCCTACGCCCCATATAATGCCCTAAGCTCGGTTCTGGTTGACGATTTTTTACGCATCTGCCGCGAAATCACGCACAAATCACTCGCAGTTGTTGAATTCCTGCAACAGAATTTCCTTGCTACCCAGTGCGGCTTTTCCCTGAATTTTAATGCATTTTCAGGGGTTTGACGCTATGATTACGGTTTAACGTTTTTCAACCAAGGACAACCCTCATATGGCTGGCGCAAGCTTATTAACCCTACTGGACGACATTGCCACATTGCTGGATGACGTCAGTGTCATGACCAAAGTCGCCGCGAAAAAAACCGCCGGCGTACTCGGCGACGATTTGGCGCTGAATGCTCAGCAAGTCACCGGCATCAATGCCAATCGCGAATTACCCGTGGTCTGGGCGGTTGCCAAAGGCTCGCTCGTTAATAAGGCCATCATCGTTCCGCTGTCGCTCGCTTTGGCGGCATGGCAGCCGTGGCTGGTCACCATTTTACTGATGATCGGTGGTGCGTATTTGTGCTTTGAGGGGTTTGAAAAAGTCGCGCATAAATTTCTGCACAAAAAAGAAGAAGACCAACAACACCACACCGAGCTGGTCAACGCCATCGAAAATGAAACCGTCGATATGGTGCAGTATGAGAAAGAAAAAATCAAAGGCGCCGTTCGTACCGACTTTATTCTCTCCGCCGAAATCATTGTCATCACCTTGGGCGTGGTTCAGGATCGCCCGTTCATGCAACAGCTTGGCGTATTGGTAGGCATTTCTTTATTGATGACGGTCGGCGTATATGGCTTGGTCGGCGGCATTGTCAAACTCGATGACGTCGGCTTGTGGTTATTACAAAAAAAGAGCAGCATCGCACAAGCATTCGGCAAACTCGCCCTATGGATCATGCCACGCCTGATGAAGGCTTTGGCCTTTATCGGCACGCTGGCGATGTTCCTCGTCGGCGGCAGCATCATTGCGCACAACTTGCCGCATAGCTTCGGCGTCCACCATCTTTATGAAGTGGTCGCTCACAGCGTACCATCTTGGTTGCAAACCATCTCCAGTATCTTTATGGATTTGATCGTCGGCACGATCGTCGGTGCGCTGGTTTTACTCGTCGTTACCCTCGTGAGCAAATTCACGCCGAAAAAATCCCCTGCACACTAATGTGATTCACCATGACTGCACACCATACCGCCACTCCCGCTCGCATTGAACTGCAAGGCATGACCAAAATCTACGGCACCATGCGTGCCAATGACAACGTCAGCCTGTCCGTCGCACCGGGTGAAATTCACGCCGTACTGGGCGAAAACGGCGCGGGCAAATCCACGCTGATGAAAATGATCTACGGCGTAACCCAGCCGGACGCAGGTAAAATCCTCTGGGACGGACAGGAAGTTCAAATCAAATCTCCTGCGCAAGCGCGCGCACTCGGCATCGGCATGGTGTTTCAGCACTTTTCGCTGTTTGAAACCCTGACCGTGGTCGAGAATATCGCGCTGGCCATGGATGAAAAAACGTCGATGAGCGTACTGTCCGAGCGCATCAAACAGGTGTCCGAGCATTATGGTCTGCCGATTGCGCCGCAACGACTGGTACATGATTTATCAGTCGGTGAGCGGCAACGCGTCGAAATCGTGCGCTGTCTGCTACAAAATCCCAAACTTCTGATTATGGACGAGCCAACCTCGGTGCTCACGCCGCAAGCGGTCGAGAAACTCTTCGTCACCCTGCGCCAACTGGCCTCCGAGGGTTGCAGTATTTTGTATATCAGCCACAAACTCGATGAAATCCAAAGTCTATGCGACAGCGCAACCGTGCTGCGCCACGGCGCTGTATCGGGCGAATGCACCCCTAAAGAAGAAACCGTCGAGACCATGGCGCAATTGATGATCGGTCGCGCCTTGCCGCAGTACGAGCACGCTTCGCACGAAACCGGCGATATTCGATTGCAAATCAACAACTTATCCATGCCGACCGACGATCCGTTCGGTGTCGATTTATCCGGGGTCAACCTGTCCGTGCGCGCCGGTGAAATTCTCGGGATTGCGGGCGTTTCGGGCAACGGACAAGCCGAATTACTCGCCGCCTTGTCCGGTGAAAAGCGCGCCGCGCGCGCCGATATGGTGCAAATTATGGGACAAAGTGCCGGTCACATGGACGCGGCGCAACGGCGCAACTTGGGGCTGGGACTGTGTTTCGTACCCGAAGAGCGTCTCGGCAAAGGCGCCGTTCCCGCCATGAGTTTGGCCGAAAACGCCCTGCTGACCGCCTATCAATCACCCAAGTTCGGTATGCTGCGTCGCGGCCTGATTCAACGTAAAAAAACCCGCGAATTAGCCGATCGCTGCATCCAAGAGTTTCAAGTCAAATGCCAAGGCAACCAAAGCACCGCCAGCAGTCTGTCCGGTGGCAATTTGCAAAAATTCATCATGGGGCGCGAAATTTTGCTCGCGCCCAAACTCATGATCGTGGCGCAGCCGACTTGGGGCGTGGACGTCGGCGCATCCGCGTTTTTACGCCAGCGCCTGCTTGATCTGGCCGCAGAAGGCGTGGCTATTTTGCTGATTTCCGAGGAATTGGAAGAAATTTTCCAAATCGCCGATCGCATTGCCGTCATCGCACATGGTCGCGTATCGCCGACCTGCCCGACCGAGGATACCACGCCCGAACAAATCGGCCTGTGGATGTCAGGGTTGTTTGAAAACCATCCAACACAAAACACCGCTTCGGCCTAACCCATCAACGATATAAGCACAGCACACCATGCTCATCCCATTCAAACTCGTTCCTCGCCCAGAGCCGTCATTGCGTATGCAGTTCATCGTACCGCTGATCGTCGTCATTGCCACGCTGATTGCGGGTTTGGCTATTTTCATGCTGTTGGGTGTGGATCCGCAAATCGCGTTTAAAGCCTACTTTATCGAGCCGCTGTCCTCCGTCTACGGTATCAGCGAGTGGCTGCTCAAAGCCCTGCCGCTATGCTTGATCGGTCTGGGTTTGGCGGTCGCCTACCGCGCACAGGTATGGAATATCGGCGCGGAAGGCCAATTGGTCATGGGTGGGATTTTCGCCACCGCCGTCATGGTCTACGCGCAAAACAGCATCACCTCGGGCGCGCTGGTCGTGCTGATGATTCTCGCCGGTATCGTCGGCGGCATGGTGTGGGCGGGTTTGGCCGCATGGATGCGCACACAGTTCAACGCCAATGAAATTCTGACCACATTGATGCTGGTGTATGTGGCGCAAAGCCTGTTGCAATATTTACTGGTCGGCACTGTGGACAACACCGCCCCGCTGCAAGACCCGATGGGCGCGGGTTTTCCACAATCACAAATGTTCCCTGCGCACGCGACGCTGCCACTGCTTGGTCAATGGTTGCCAGCGCTCGAAACCACGCGCTTGCATGTCGGCGTTTTATTGATACTACTGGCCGTGCCGCTGATGTGGCTGTTCGTCAAACGCTCCTTCATCGGCTTTCAAATGACCGTCGCGGGGCTTGCACCCAAGGCAGCCAACTACGCTGGTTTTAAAACCAACCGTTTGATTTGGCTGGCGCTGCTGATCAGCGGCGGCTTGGCTGGTTTGGCCGGTGCGCTCGAAGTCGCCGGCCCAGTCGGTCAATTGCAAGAGAGCTGGCGCCCGGGCTATGGCTTCACCGCCATCATCGTCGCCTTTTTGGGGCGCTTGCATCCGATTGGCGTTCTGCTCGGCGCGCTGCTGATGGCGCTGCTCACCCTCGGCGGCGAAGCGCTGCAAATTTCCATGAGCCTGCCTCAGTCGGTGAGCATGCTGTTTCAAGGCTTATTGTTGCTATTCCTACTCAGCGCGGATGTGTTGGTGAATTATCGAATTGTGTGGAAAAAATAATCACGCAGATTGTTTTGGGGCTGTATCAACGTAGGTTGGATACGGGTATCCGATCTACGTAGCTCATTCAGCATATTGTTCATAATCTGTGAATACCGTCTTGCTCACCAACAGAAGCGGTATCTACGACTACCTTAATCAAACACCACCAAATGATTTAAATCCAAACGCACGCCGATGGACTCACCCACCGCGTGATTGTGGTGCGACGGGACATGCGCCAAAATCCGCTGACCGTCGCGTAAACGCAGGTGGTAAATAAAATTCGCGCCGTGAAAGTGTTTGTCCTCGATCTGCGCGCGAATCGGCGCATGATCGTCGTGTATCACATCATCCGGCCGCAAAAGCACCTGAACCGCTTGCCCGGTTGTCAAAGCTCTGGCGCTCGGATACTCGCCAAATTCAGCGACCTCAATCGTGTGTTTGCTCGTCGCACGCGCCGAGAGCAATACACTTTGTCCGATAAACGAGGCAATTTCGCGCGTTTTCGGCGCGTGGTACAGCGCATACGGCGTGTCCCACTGCACAATCGCACCGCCCTCCATCACGCCGATTTGATCGGCGACATGAAAGGCTTCAATCTGATCGTGCGTGACCCACAGCGCGGTGGTGCCTTCGTGCTTGAGCAATGCACGCACCTCGTGCGCCAGTTGCGCACGCAAAGCCACATCGAGGTTGGAGAACGGCTCATCCAATAGCAACAATTGCGGTTTGGGTGCAAGCGCCCGAGCCAGCGCCACGCGCTGTTGCTGGCCACCCGAGAGTTGGTGCGGGTAGCTACGCGCGTAGTCCTGTAATTTCGTTAATTCGAGCAAATAACGCACGCGCTCGGCACGCTCGGCTTTTGACCAAGCCGACAAGCCAAACGCGACATTATCCGCCACATTCAAATGCGGAAACAACGCGTAATCCTGAAACACCATGCCAACCGCACGCGCATGCGCCGGCGTATGCAAGCCATCTGCTGCCAAGCACCGCCGATTCAGCTCAATCTGCCCCGCGCCAATGGCGACAAATCCGGCAATTGCGCGCAGCACCGTGGACTTACCGCAGCCGGATGCACCAAGCAGGCAACCGATTTCCCTTTGTGCCAACTGCACAGACAAATTCGACAGCACGACGTTGCGCGCGTTTTGCCCTCGATTGTGGCCTCGACCGAGTGCCTTATGCCCATAATCCACCGCAATGTCACGCACCGCCAAATAAGCATGCCCCATCCTACGCTCCCCCCTCAAAATCGCCGCCGCATTTGCCATGCCAGCAAACCCACCGGAATCAGCCCGATCAACACCAATAGCAAAGACGGCAACGCCGCGTTATGCCAATCTCCCTCGCTGGTATAAGCAAAAATCTGCGTCGCCAAGGTATCCCAGCCGGTCGGACGCGCCATCAGCGTCATCGGCATTTCCTTCATCACATCGACCGCGACCATCAACCCCGCCGTGAGCAGACTCGAATACAGCAACGGCCAATGCACCCGCCGCCACAAAGCAAATCCCGCCACGCCCAAGCTCTGCGCCACCTCCTCATGATGTCGTCCCATGCGCTGCAAACCGCTCTCCACCGACGCATGCGCCACCGCCAAAAAGCGCGTCGCATACGCCAGTAACAAAGCCATCAGCGAGCCACGAAACAACACCTCACCCGCATCCAACCAACCCAAGTTCAACAGCATCCGATCCAAAAAAGCCATCGGCGTGAAAAACGCCACCGCCAAAATCGAGCCGGGAACCGCATAACCCAAGGTCGCGATTTGCACCAGAACCGACTGCCCGCGCAGATGCGCATAACGCCGCGCATACGCCAGCATGGACGCCAACAGCACCACCACCAACGCCGCCAAAACACCGAGCAACAACGACTGCCCCAACAGCGAGCCAACCCGCGCCCAATTCAACTGTGTTTGCGCACCGACCCACACCAACAATTGCGCCACGGGCACAAAACACGCCAGACTCAAAATCCCCCAAAGCCACACGCTCACACCCACTTGCCCCCAAAAAGACAGCTTTTGGCGCACAATCGGCGCGGTTCGTCCCAAAGCCTGATAACGGCGATGACCGCGTGCGCGCAACTCCAACCACAGCAAAGCAAACACCAGCACGATCATCAACGAGGCCAACTGCTGCGCGCTCTGAAACGAAAACAACGCAAACCACGCCTTATAAATCGCCGTGGTAAACGTATCAAAACCCAAGGTAGACACCGTACCAAAATCCGCCAGCGTCTCCATCAAAGCCAGACCCAAGCCACCCATCCACCACGGCCGCGTACTCGGCAACACCACGCGCCAAAACGACTGCCACGGAGACAAGCCCAGCGACTGACCGACCTCCTGCACGCGCACGCCCAGATGCGCGAAACCCTCCTGCGCCAGCAGATACACATACGGATACAGCGCCAAACTCAGCACCAGCACCACGCCCCAATCCGAGCGCAAATCCAGCCAAGCCGAAGCATCCACGCCATGCGTGCGCAAATACGTTTGCACGCCGCCCGAATAGTCAAATACACCCAGCAGGGCAAACGCCAGCACATACGCCGGCATCGCCATCGGCAACATCAATAACCAGCGCAACACACCGCGCAAAGGAAACTCATAAAAACTAACCAGCCACGCACACGAAATCCCGAGCAGCAGTACACCAAAACCCACGCCAAATAACAGCACCGTGGTATTGCGCAACAGCGTCGGCACTTGATACGCCCACAGATGCGCCCAAACCGTGCGATCCACGCCGTCCCATTGCAACAGCCCCGACAAAGGAATTAAAGTCAGGGCGCACAGACTCAGCAGCACCACGCGCCAAAACCATACGCCGCCCGAATTTATCCGCATCAATTCATCGCACCTTTCGTCACTGCACTGTCCATATAACCATCGCCCCTATTTCTCAATAAAACGCCAAATCGGTTTGAGATCACTCTCAAACCGATCGACGCCTCACCTAAATGCTGAATGAAATCTCATTCAAAACACGCTGTATTTGCGTGTATTTACTTATAACCCGCACGATCCATCAACATCACCGCTTTGGCCTGATCGCGTCCGGCCGCAGAGATGTTATTGCTGTCTTGCTTAAATGTACCCCACGCCGCGACTTTCGCATCCGCAGGCACCTTCGGGTTCACCGGATATTCCATATTACTGCCGGCAAATGTGCCTTGCGCCTTGTCCGAGGACAGCCATTCGAGTAATTTGACCGCTTCATCCTTGTGTTTGCTATGCGCCGCCACACCTGCGCCGGAGACATTCACATGCGTGCCTTTGAGCTGCTGATTCGCCCAGAAAATACCAATCGGCAGATCAGGCGATTTACCCATCAAGCGACCATAGTAATAAGTATTGGCAATACCGACCTCGCATTGACCCGAGCCGATGGCTTCGAGCAATTTGGTGTCATCGGGGAATACCTCGGTTGCCAGATTCGCCACCCAGCCTTTCACGATCGCTTCGGTTTTCGGCTCGCCGTCTTCACTCATCATCATGGCAACTAAGGATTGGTTGTAGACTTTTTTCGAAGTACGCAGACACAGCTTGCCTTTCCATTGCGCATCAGCCAAATTTTGATAGCTGGAGAGCTGTTCGGGCTTGACCTTGGCGGTGTTGTAAAAAATCGTGCGCGCACGCACCGACAGACCGAACCATTTATTCTCAGGGTCACGCAAATGCGCCGGAATATTGTCGCTCAAAACTTTCGATTGCACCGGCTGGAGCAGACCGGCTTGTGCCGCCTGCCACAAATTGCCCGCATCGACGGTAATCAACAGATCAGCGGGCGACTGCGCGCCCTCGGTTTTCATGCGCTCCATCAACACGCCCTCTTTGTCTGAAACCAGCTTGAACTTCACGCCGGTTTCCTGCGTGTATTGATCCAAAATCGGCTGAATCAGTTGCTCGGCGCGCGCGCTGTAGACGGTTAAAGCCTTGCCATCATCGGCGGCTGGCGTCGCTTGCGCCGGATTTGCGGATGCCTGTGGTTTTTGACCACATGCGGAAAATGCCACGGCACTCATAACCACCGCTCCCAGACCCAACAAACGCCATTGTTTTGCACTCATTATTTACTCCCTTTGTGTTTAAGTGAGAAAATTTTAAATGCAAATGAGAATGATTGTCAATTGAATTTAATAAGATGTTGCAAAAAATACTCAAACTACCTCAGTATGAGGAACCGAGACAAAAAACAAACGAAAACGCTGACACCGTCTGCACGATGACTTCGCTTACCCACGAACAATCTCGCTCAACAGCATCACCGTCGTCATTGCGTACAAACGGTTTTGATGGGTGACATCAATGCACCTGCGCCGCTTCCTCGGAAATTTCACCGCCTTTATCCGCATGCAGGCGAATCGCCCACACCACGCCCCCCAGCGCCAAGCTCATCGCCAGCCATTCGAGCACTCGCGGCCAACGTCCATCATAAACAAAACCATAAATCAGCGAAAACAAGGTTTCCGATATAATCAACTGCCCCGTCAAACTGATCGGCAGCAAATGACTGGCGACATTCCACAAAATATTGCCCAGCCACGACGCGCAAAAAGCAATCACCACGCCACCAATCAATAAAAACTTCAACCACGGCAAATTCGCATCCGTGCTAATCGCAAAAATACTGCTCGGCGAAAATTGCGCCCAAACCAAACCCACGCCCAGCATCACCAACGCCAACAGCCCGGTCACCACGCCGCACAAATCCGACCACGTACGGGGATCAATCGCATTGTGACTGCGCAAATAGCGCGCATTATTCACCGCCGCCAACGTCCAGAGTACCAAAGCCGCCGTCGCTGCGAACAGCGCCAAACCACGCTGCCATGCAGAACTATCCAAATGATCGCTCGCATGCGTAAACAAATCATAGCTAATCACCATAATCCCCATCGCCATCAAAGCAATCGGCGCAATCATTCGTTTCCAAGGCAGCGACCCCACATCATTGCGCCCCAGCAGCGCGATGGTCACCGGCAACATCCCGATAATCAGCGTCGTCGGCGCGATTCCACCGAACTTCACCCCCGTTGCCAAACACACATAATATAAAATATTTGCCTGCAAAGAAATTTTCACCAGCATGCGCCAGTCCTGCCCCTGCAAACGCCCCCACACATCGCGCAGCGCGCGCCACGACAGCAAAACAGCAAACAAACCATAGCAAATATAGCGCAACACCATCAGCGACATCGGCGAGAATTCCGGCACCAAGCGTGGATACAGAAACACCAGTCCCCACATCGCACCCGCACCCACACCGGCGAAGATACCGCGACGAAACTGCTCTGGAGAAGGATTATTGGACATCAAGCACTTTCTGAAAAAACGATCCCACACCGCCAAAGTGCAAAACCACAAAAAAACGATTTATCGACCGAAACTTATTCGGCTCTCAAACAATTTTTGCCCGAAAAATCGCTATAAAACCCATACAAAAGGCAAAAATAAAGGGCAAACATTCTAACACGCAAAAACCAAAAATACCGTATAATCGCGCTTTGCGAAAGGAACCCCACCATGCGACTCATGCAGAAAGCGCTCACTTTTGACGACGTACTTCTCGTACCTGCTTACTCAAACATTCTCCCACGCGACGCCTCACTGAAATCACAGCTCTCGCGTAACATCACCCTGAATATCCCATTGGTTTCCGCGGCCATGGACACCGTGACCGAGTCACGCTTGGCGATTGCGCTCGCGCAAGAAGGCGGCATTGGCATCATTCACAAAAACCTCACACCAGCCAAGCAAGCGCTCGAAGTAGCCAAAGTCAAACGCTTTGAATCCGGCGTTTTGCGCGACCCGATCACCGTCACGCCCGACATGACCATCGGTCAGATTGTCGAATTGGCACAAGACGCGGGCGTATCCGGCTTCCCAGTCGTTTCAAATAAAAAAGTCGTCGGCATCATCACCAGCCGCGATTTACGCTTTGAAGAAGACATGGCCGCCAAAGTCGTGGACAAAATGACCCCACGCGAGCGCCTGATCACCGTCAAAGAAGAAGATGATTTGAGCGTGGCCAAAAGATTGCTCAACAAACACCGTTTGGAACGCGTGGTGGTGATTGACGACAACGACGAGTTGCGCGGTCTGATCACCGTCAAAGACATTCAAAAAGCCACCACCCACCCGAACGCCACCAAAGACGCACACGGCCAATTGCGTGTAGGCGCAGCGGTTGGCGTCGGCCCTGAAAACGACGAACGCGTACACCTGCTGGCTCAAGCCGGCGTGGACGTCATCATCGTTGACACCGCACACGGTCATTCGCAAGGCGTTCTCGATCGCGTCAAATGGGTCAAAGAACACTACCCGCACATTGACGTGATCGGTGGCAATATCGCTACCGCCGAAGCCGCATTGGCGCTGGTAGAACACGGCGCGGACGGCGTGAAAGTCGGCATTGGCCCTGGCTCCATCTGTACCACGCGCATCGTCGCGGGTGTCGGCGTACCGCAAATTTCTGCGATTGCCAACGTGGCCAAAGCCTTGGAAGGCACGGGTGTACCCTTGATCGGTGATGGCGGCATCCGCTACTCCGGCGACATTTCCAAAGCCCTCGCGGCGGGCGCATACACCGTCATGCTCGGCTCCATGTTCGCCGGTACCGAAGAAGCTCCTGGCGAAGTCGTGCTGTTCCAAGGCCGCTCGTACAAAGAATACCGCGGCATGGGTAGCCTCGGCGCGATGGCGCAAGGCTCGAAAGACCGTTATTTCCAAGACAACGAAGGCAACGTAGACAAACTCGTACCCGAAGGCATCGAAGGCCGCGTATCCTACAAAGGAACGGTACTGGCCATTGTCCACCAGCTGATCGGCGGTATCCGTTCATCCATGGGCTATTGCGGCTGCGCCTCGATTGAGGATTTGCGCACCAAAGCACAATTCGTCGAAATCACCTCGGCGGGTATGCGTGAGTCGCACGTGCATGATGTGCAGATTACCAAAGAAGCACCGAATTACAGCATTGGCTAAAGCACCATTGAGCACGGCGAAGACAAACTGTCGTTCGCCGTGTTTTTATCCTTGAACCCTATCACCGTTACCCGATCGAAAGGGAAGCACCATGTTAAAAAAAACCGCCTTTGCATTGTTATGCAGCGCTTCAACCTTGGCCTTTGCCCAAACGCCTGCCAATGTCACCGAAAAATCGCTCTCCAATGTATTTAGCCAACAGGTTTTTTACAACATTCCGAGCGGCTTTAGCAATCAATTATTGAGCGAACGCGCAAACGACACCAATTATATTCACGAACGCGGCTTAATCGGCGAAAACGCAGATAATTGGACGCAGGTGATTACCGTGACCGGTCTAAAGAACACCGCCGCGAATAAAAATCTCACGCCGATGACGCTGATCGGCACCATCGTCCTCAATTTTCAAAAAACTTGTCCCACCTCCTTTGCCGGCACCAAATTTATGGAAAGCACTATGGGGAACGGCATACCCGTCGCCGTAGCAGTTTTGAGCTGCGGCACAATCAAAAACAAAAGCGAAACCACATTGATCACCGCCATCAAAGGCAGTAACGACTACTACACGGTTCAATGGGCTGAGCGTGGCAAAGCCTCGAAAAAACCTTTGAAAATTGATGAAAAAAAATGGGTTGAACGCCTGAACCTGCTGGCACCGGGCATCCAAAATCCTTCTACGCAAGCACCCGCGAAAAAAGCCAAGCGTTAATTCAACCGAACCACCCTCATGGCGCATGACAATCTCCTGCGCCATGATGCGTTATAGACTCCA
The DNA here is from genome assembly GCF_055380425.1 of Puribacter membranae. Taxonomy (NCBI): domain Bacteria; kingdom Pseudomonadati; phylum Pseudomonadota; class Betaproteobacteria; order Burkholderiales; family Burkholderiaceae; genus Puribacter; species Puribacter membranae. The sequence continues at coordinate 175,242 of NZ_AP040167.1, read as the reverse complement.
ACCAAAATCGTATTTATTATGTCCAACCAACACGACAAAATCCTCATCATTGATTTCGGCTCGCAAGTGACCCAATTGATCGCTCGCCGCGTGCGCGACGCCGGTGTATTTGCTGAAATTTATCCGTACGACGTCTCCGACGAGTTCATCCGCAACTATGGCGCAAAAGGCATCATTCTCTCCGGCGGGCCGAGCTCCGTGACCGAGGGCGACACGCCGCGCGCACCGCAAAGCGTATTTGAATTGGATGTGCCGGTTTTGGGCATTTGCTACGGCATGCAAACCATGGCCGAACAACTCGGGGGCAAAGTGGAAACCGCCGAAGCACTGGGTAAACCGCGCGAATTTGGCTTTGCGAAAATTCGTGCGCGTGGTCATACAAAACTGTTTGATGGCATTCAAGACGAAACCAACGAACACGGCCACGGCCTGCTCAACGTCTGGATGAGCCACGGCGACTCCGTATCGCGCTTGCCAGAAGGTTTTACTTTAATGGCCGAAACCGATGCTTGCCCGATCGCGGGTATGGCCGACGAAGCACGTCGTTTCTACGCCGTACAGTTCCATCCGGAAGTCACCCACACCGTTCAAGGCGAAGCAATGTTATCCCGCTTTGTCAAAGACATCTGCGGTGCGAAAGCCGACTGGGCGATGGGCGATTACATCGCCGAAGCCGTTGCGAATATCCGTGAGCAAGTCGGTGACGAAGAGGTCATTCTCGGCCTGTCCGGCGGTGTGGACTCATCGGTGGCCGCCGCACTGATTCACCGTGCGATTGGCGACCAGCTCACCTGCGTATTCGTCGATCACGGTTTATTGCGTCTGAACGAAGGCGATATGGTCATGGATATGTTTGCCAACCACTTGGGCGTGAAAGTGATTCGCGTCGATGCGGTGGACGATTTCATGGGCAAACTTGCAGGCGTGACCGACCCCGAAGCCAAGCGCAAAATCATTGGTAAGGAATTCGTCGAAGTATTCAACGCTGAATCGCACAAACTCACCAGCGCCAAATGGCTGGCGCAAGGCACGATTTACCCCGACGTGATCGAATCCGCCGGTGGCAAACACGGTGCGAAAAAAGGCGCGCACAACATCAAATCGCACCACAACGTCGGTGGTCTGCCGGACGATATGCACCTGAAATTGCTGGAGCCACTGCGTGAATTGTTCAAAGACGAAGTGCGCAAACTCGGCGTCGCTCTGGGGCTGCCGCACGAAATGGTATACCGACATCCCTTCCCGGGCCCGGGTTTGGGCGTTCGGATTTTGGGCGAAGTGAAAAAAGACTACGCCGACCTGCTGCGCCGTGCCGATGCAATTTTCATCGAAGAATTGCGCAACACGGTTGATCCTGAATCCGGCAAAACTTGGTACGACCTCACCAGCCAAGCCTTCGCCGTATTCCTACCGGTCAAATCGGTCGGCGTGATGGGCGACGGCCGTACCTACGAGTACGTCGTCGCGCTGCGTGCGGTACAGACACTGGACTTCATGACCGCGCACTGGGCGCATCTGCCGTATGATTTGCTCGGCAAAGTCTCGAACCGCATTATCAACGAAGTACGCGGCATCAACCGTGTGGTGTACGATGTCTCGGGCAAACCGCCTGCGACGATTGAGTGGGAATAAGAAAAACCTCTGCTCAAACCGTCCGACACAACAACGAAAAGCCCTTCAAACAAGGGCTTTTCACATTTTTGATTAAGCAGCACAAACATGCTATTACACAGCAACCATCTGCTGTTATCACTCGTCAACAAAAAGCCATGAATCAGCCTGCAGCGCTATTACGATTGATTTTTGCAATTTAACCATAATGTTTGCGCAATCCTTTTTCGGACGCGTAACCGATCATATCAACATCTTTTTCCAAACGATCATTTAAAGCCAAATACAATCTGCCGCTGATACGGGTGAAACCGGGAAGCAGCAAAGAGAACACCGCCAATATGACAACCGTCATTACGCCAATCCAAAACTCCGATACAAGCAGCATCAAGCAAGCACCAAAAATGGATACCAAGGAAGTAATTGCCGTGGGCAGATGCATTTCAAAAAAATCGACAAACTCCCGAGACAAGGCAACCCGAGCAGAAATGGATGAAGCGCTTTGCCCTTGTAATCGCTGTTTCACAATAACAGGCACCGCTATTTCACTATAAATTCGTGCAAATGTACGTGTGTCCACGCTACGTCGGGCTGCACCGATCAACCACATGACCAAAACTAAAAGCGCATAAGTAAGTGCCTGCCATACATGGCCTTGCATTACGGCATTAACCGCAAAACCGCCAAAGATTGGATAAACCAAAAACAATATATTTTCCAACGCCACAAAGATAAAGGTTATCAGTAGTTTTTTCCGATAATCCATACCAATCGTTCTTACAGCCTGCCACATGATGCATCCTTTTCAAAAGGCATTTTGTCTATTTCCTGTCCGCAGGCTTCACAGAATTCGGCCAACAAAGTGAACAAGCGCGCAGAGCGCTCTTCTCCAAAAATATTAAATGTACGCTCGCTCAGTGTCTGAGAAGCGTGAAACACAGGCATCGCCTTGGCTTTTCCCTGCGGTGTCAAATGTAAAATCCGCTCTCGCTTATCGTGCGGACTGTCAATCAACTCAATCCATCCTCTCTCTCTAAATTCTTTACAAACATTAAAAACAGTCTGTTTGGGTAGCATCCAATCCTCACAAATCTGCTTCTGTGTCGTTTTGAAATCCTCGGATGACGCCAGCGAATATAAAACAGCATAACTGTTATAGTTCAAACCCAATTTTTTAATCCAGCGATCAATCACATGATCCACTTCACTGATCTGCCTACCCAGTTGTTCAAAATTATAAATCTCATTCACAATTAGTCCTAAAAATTACCAAAACCATATAATAGTAAAATTTAAGACTAATTTCAAGCAAAATTTAAATAATCGAAAGACAGGTGGATTGATATTTTAGAAAAATAAGTTAAGATGTAATCGATTTACTTAAGTAATTGTTTATCTTTTTTTAACAATACAGCACCGATTGATTGGAGTGCTGACATCGTTTATAAGGAAATATATGAGTTTAATTGCCTGCGTCTTTGTCGCCCTAGTTGCCTTAGAGCACCTATTCATCTGCTGGATGGAGATGTTCGCGTGGGAAACCGTCGGTAAAAAAGTATTCAAAGGCGCCATGCCCGACGCCATGTTCACCGCCACTAAAAATATGGCGGCCAACCAAGGGCTGTACAATGGTTTTCTGGTCGCAGGTTTGTTCTGGTCGCTGATGATCGCCGACCCAATTTGGCAAGTGCGCGTCGCGGTATTTTTCTTGGGCTGCGTGATCGTCGCAGGTCTATACGGTGGCTTCACTGTGTCCAAGCAAATCATCCTCAAGCAGGCATTGCCCGCCATCATTGCCCTGCTGTTGGTATTTTTCAGCTAATCAGCTCGACTCAAAAAAAACCGCACAAAGATCGTGCGGTTGAGGCCGTTGATAAAGTCCTTCTCCCCTTGCCTCTCTCCCGTAAACGGGTGAGAGGTAAAAAAACAGAGGTTTGTCTATAATCTGAACCGCACGATGGATGAATCATGACCGTGCGGTTTTTTATTACGGCTCATCCGATAATGTGCGCTTGAGCACCGAGTACGGCGCAATGGTGCGAAACTCAACGGTCTGTGGGTGCGAGGTATGGTTCAAATACCAAGCCATACCATTCTGCCCCTCGCCACGCTCAATGCGCTCCAAACGATCCACTATGGTCTTATCGGCTATACCCGCTTGCTCCAAAACCCGTCCGACCACATCACTCATCGTGGTTTCATCCAGCCCCGCGCCAACCCAGTAGACAAAGCCCCGCTCATAGGCATTCACTGTGACGCAGGCGTAGTCTTTGTAGAATTTATCGTCGTAGCGATACAGCACCTGCACGCCTTCGCCCGGCTCAATCATATCGCGCCAAACCGTTGCCACAGCCCGCGGATAGCCACCTTGGGCGACCACGGGTGCAGAGATGCCGTTACCGAGCGATTCGCTTTCACGCACCCGTCCACCGAGCAGATCGTGAATGAACGCAGGCGTAGGCATGAAACGATGCAGATTGTTTTGGCGATTTTTAATCGCGCTACGATAGCCCATGAGCAGCACGCCACCGCCTGCGACGAATGCGCGCAGACGCTGCGCCAACGATTCGTCCATAATTTGCATCACCGGCAGCACCACGACTTTGTAGCCCGAAAAATCCTTTGCCGTACTGATCACATCGGTCATGACATTGGCCGCGTGAAACGGCGCATACAGCCGCATGAGCTCCTGCGTAAAGTCAAACGCATCGGATTGCTGTTGAATCGCCCACGATTGAATATTGTCATAGTCATACAGCACGGCAACATCGGCATGAATCGGCGTACTCAAACTCGGCTGCTGCGCGACATCATGCATGAATTCCTGCACTTCGCGGTATTTACGACCGGTTTCATTGTCAATATCAAGGATACCGAGGCAAAACTGCTCCGCGCCGCGATCCATACCGCGCCAGCGGAAAAACAGCATATTGTCACAACCGCGCGCCATCGCCTGATACGCCCAGAGTTGAGCCTGCTTCGGACGTGGCAAATAGCCGATGTGGTTGTGACCTTGCGCACCCATGAGCTGCTCGACAATCCAGAAGTTTTGCTGCTTCAGCCCGCGTATGTAGTCCAGCGTCATGGCGATTTCGGCGGGCTTGAGCGGTTCTTTTAACCCGCCCCAAACGGGATAATTGTCATAGGAGACGAAATCCAGCTCTGCCGCCATGATATTTTGGTCATACGCGCGATTGAAAAATCCGCCGAACAGGTTGTGTGTGACTTGTTGATGCGCGCCACGATGGGCCTTGATCAAATCAATTTGCATTTTGGCAAAGGCATTGATGCTGTCCGAGCGAAAGCGCGCCCAGTCCAAGCGCAGCGCCGGATTATGCGTGGTCACGGTGTGAACCGGCATCGGGATCTGCGCAAAATCGGTGTAGGTTTGCCCCCAAAATATCGTGCCGTAGGCCTCATTCAGACGCCCGATGTCGTCCTCATACGCGTCGCGCAAATAGTCCTGAAAAGACAGGTGGCACTGCTCGCAGTAGCATTGATCCGAGCCTTCGTGACCGATTTCATTGTCCATTTGCCACGCGATGATGGCCGGTTCCTTCGCATAATGTTTGACCAGCTTGCTGACGATTTTTTCGGTGTATTGTTGGTACACGCGCGAGTTGTAGCAATATTGTCGTCGCCCGCCGAATACACGTACCTCGCCATTCATTTCCTGCGCCAAAATCGACGGATGCGTTTTTGCCAACCACGCAGGAAAGGTCGCGGTCGGCGTACCAAACATCACTTTGAGTTCGTGCGCTTTGGCTTTGGCTATCACCTGATCGAAAAACGAGAAATCAAATTGCCCTTCAATCGGCTCCATCTTTTGCCACGCGAATTCGCCGATGCGAATGATGTTGCAGCCCATCTCGCGCATGCGGCGCATGTCCTCGTCCATCATTTCGACCGGCCAATGCTCGGGGTAGTAGTCAACGCCTAAATACATGCTCGCTCCTCCTTAGTTTAGTTCGTCACTTGGGTTCGTCACTTGAGTTCATTACATCAAATGCGTATACGCATTCGTGACGGTATTCTTCATCAGGCAACAGCCGCGCCGGATGGTCGCCGTTGCTTTTCGCTCGGTGTGGGTACAGTTGCGTTTCGATGCACAGCGCATCGTAGGGCCGCCCCTCCACACCATCACGCAAGCATTCGCCCGCCGCATAATTATGCGCATACAGCACCGCGCACGGCTGATCGGTGTACACGCGCAAACGCCGCCCGCTGTTCGGCTCGCACAGCGTCACTTGCGCACGCGCCGTATCCACGCGGTCAAAAATAAAGTAGTGGTCAACGCCTCGCGCCTGCGTGATGCGCGGGTCGGCGCTGTTCAATATATCCGCCACAGCGCGCGACCGGCGGTAGTCAAAATCGCTATCCGTCACCATCCATTCATCACCATTGACCAGCAGCTCGTCACTCATCGCACACACGGCATCCGCATGGATGTGCAGCTGATGCGCGTGAACCGTATCACGCGCATTACCCGACAAATTGAAGTAACTGTGGTGCGTGAGATTACACAATGTCGGCGCATCGGTCATCGCGCGATAGTGCAGCGTCAAGCGCTGTGCGTGATCCAAAGTATACGTCAGTTCAATCGCCAAATTGCCCGCATAGCCATTTTCCCCCGCCGAACTTAGCAGCGAAAACACCACCTGCGCACGGCCATCGGGCAATTGCTGCGCGCGGTGCTGCCACAATTGATGCGACATCGCGTTCGATCCGCCGTGCAATACATGCGCGCCTTGAGTGAGCGGTAGTTGCTGCACCACACCGTTCAAAGGATAGCGACCCCGCGCAATGCGCCCTGCCGTGCGTCCGATGGTTGCACCCAGATACGACGGATTGTGCGCATAATCCTGGTGATCGGCAAAACCCAGCACGATACTTTCGATTTGTCCCGTTTTATCGGGCATGCGAATGTCCAACACACTCGCACCCCAGTTCATCAACTGTACGCTAAAGCCCGAAGCACAGCGCAACTCATACACCGTGACGGTGTGCGCTGCGATCTGTGTTTCAAACGACCGGATAGCTACTGTTTGCATAAGCCAGAATACCTTACTGAATCAACTGCTCGATAAAGCGCGCAAAGCCCGCCTGCCCCGCCGCGTCACGTTTGTACACGCCCGCGTCGGTCAAAACCTGCACAAATACCGCCCCGATGGCGGATTTCAAATAATCCTGCGCATCCGTTCCTGCCACATACTTCGGCGCAATCTGCGCGAACCAATCCGCATGCACCGCCAGCTCAGGATGGTTCGACAGCGCATCCTCGCCGCGCAAACACGCCGCCAAATGCTGCAACGCCGTCTGCAAACGGTCGGGCAAAACTGCCAAGCCCATTACTTCGATCAAACCAATGTTTTCTTTTTTGATGTGGTGCAGCTCCGTGTGCGGATGAAAAATCCCCAGCGGATGCTCGTCGCTCGTGCGGTTATTGCGCAGCACCAAATCCAGTTCAAACACACCCTCGCGCATACGCGCAATCGGTGTGACGGTGTTGTGTGGCGTGTCATGGGTCTGCGCAAAAATCCCCACCGCCGCGTCGCTGTACCCGCGCCAATTGTTCAATAATTCATCCGCCGCATCGACCAACTGCGCCGCATTTTGGCCACGCAATCTCAGCACGCTCATCGGCCAAATCAATTGCTGCACTTCGATATCCGTATATTTCGGCCAGACAAAAGCATGCTCTACCTCGGCGCGGCTCATGGCAAACTCGTAACAGCCCCCCTGAAAATGATCGTGGCTCAAGATCGAGCCGCCGACGATCGGCAAGTCGGCGTTCGAGCCGAGGAAGTAATGCGGGAACAGCGCGACAAAATCCAGCAAGCGCACAAAAGTCGCGCGCGTCAGTTTCATCGGCTCGTGCTCGGCCTTGAGCACGATGCAATGCTCGTTGTAATACTCATACGGCGAATACTGCAAGAACCAGGGTTCATTGTTCAGCGTCAATGGAATCAAGCGCAGATTCTGCCGCGCCGGATGATCCATGCGTCCGGCGTAGCCCTCGTTTTCACGGCACAGCAGGCATTTCGGGTACGAAGCGCTTTTGGCTTGCCCTGCGGCAATGATCGCTTTCGGATCTTTTTCCGGCTTGGACAGATTGATCGTGATGTCCAACTCACCATAGGCACAGCGATGTTTCCAGCAATTGTTTTTCGCCACACGCGCCATGCGAATGTAATTGCTCGCGCGCGACTGCTGGTAAAAATACCGCGTCGCTGCCTGCGGACTGCTCGCGTATTCATGCGCAAATGCGGCTTGAATCACCGACGGTGGCGCCACAAGACAGCCCATCAGCGCGGTATCAAGCAAATCGTGCTGCGTGATACCGTCGTTGGGAATCACCCCGCGCACAAATGCATCGGCCACCAACACATCCAACACCGGCTGAATCTGCCCCAATGCAACCAACTGCGCCTCGCCGTCATCCGGCCACGCATCCAATTGCAATACCGCCAGCAATCGGTGGCGCACCTCGTATTCATCCGCCGCAGCATACAGCCCCTGCTCGCGCCCGTAGCGCATCAGGGTATGCAGTGCGTGATTGACCTCCATTTGCGTCATGAGATGATCTTCCTTTATTTAGTTTTTCTTATGCAGATTCGAGCATACGCGCACCGTTACCAATGCGCACGTCGTAAAACGTCGGCGCCATACCGGTGACTGATTCGTATTGCTGCGCCACATTCTGCTTGAATGCCTCCAACTCGTCCGTACGCACGATCATCACACTGCATCCGCCAAAACCCGCGCCGGTCATGCGCGCACCGACCGCACCGTGATCCCACGCCGCCTGCACCAGTGCATCCAAATGCTCGCCCGTCACGGCAAAATCATCGCGCAGCGAGCGATGCGAGGCATTGAGCAATTGCCCAAACGTCGCGATATCTCCCGATGTGAGCGCGCTCACGGCCTGTAAAGTACGCTGATTATCACCAATCACATGACGCGCGCGTTGGCGAGCCAAATCGTTTTGAATGACGTGTTCGTGTTGCGCAAACTGCGCCACCGTCAATTCGCACAGCGCCTTGATCGAAACCATAGTTTGCAAATCGGCCAATGCGGCTTCGCACTCGGCGCGGCGCTCGTTATATTTCGAGTCGGCCAATTCGCGGCGCTTATTGGTATTGGCGATCAGCAAGGTGTATTGCTCGCCCAGCTGCACTGGCACGGTTTGATAATCCAACGTCGCGGTGTTCAATAACAAGGCATGATCGGCGCGCCCCATGCCCGAGGCAAATTGATCCATGATGCCGCAGTTCATGCCGTTGAACTGATTTTCCGAGCGTTGCGACAGTTGCACCAATTGCAATTGCGTGCGCTCAAAGCCATACACATCGCGCAGCAACACCGCTGTCACCAACTCGATGGACGCGCTGGAGGACAAACCCGCGCCATTCGGAATATCACCCGCGAACAAAATATTCAAGCCATGTGCGAAGCGCACTCCATCCGCCATCAGCATGGCAAATACACCGGCGGGATAATTCGCCCAGTGGCGCTGTTTATCAAATGCCAAATCGTCCAAGGCAAACTCGATGATGCCGACGGATTCAAAATTCACCGAGACCACGCGCACCGTGCGATCGGTGCGTTTGGAGGCCAAGGCGTATGTGCCGTTACCCAAAGCACAGGGAAATACATAACCGCCGTTAAAATCCGTATATTCACCGATCAGATTCACGCGCCCGGGTGCAAAGGCAACGTAGCTCGCTGCCTCGTTAAAATAGCCTTGGAATTGTTGTTTGAGTTCTGTTAAATCCATATTTCCCCCTTAAGTACAAAGGCACGGTGTTTCATCCCTGAAACCCGTGCCCTTTGATTCTGCAGCCAGAAAGCTCTGGCTACCGAAGTGTCATTAGGTTTTCTTCAGATATTTACGGGTATCCAAAGCAACGGCAGAGATGATGATCAGGCCTTTGATCACATATTGCCAGTATGGCGATACACCGGAGAAGTTCAAACCATAGCTAATGACTTGGAACATCAACACACCGATGACCACGCCGCTGATTTTACCCACACCACCACTGAACGACACGCCACCGACCACACAGGCTGCGATTGCGTCCAACTCGTACATATTACCGGTGTTGTTGGTAGCAGAGCCGACACGCGCCGCTTCCAATGTACCGGCAAAACCGTACAAGGCACCGGCCAAGGTATAAACGATCAACAATGTTTTGGTGATATTCACGCCCGATACCGCTGCTGCTTCGGGATTGCCACCGACCGCGAACAGGTTTTTACCAAAGCGCGTTTTGTTCCACAGAATCCACATAAAAATGGTCACTGCCGTGGCGTAGATCACCAGATACGGCACCATCAAACTACCGATGCGAAAACCACCCTGTGCAAACTCGGTATAGTGCGTGGCCAAACCACCAATCGGTTGCGCACCCATCGGCTCACGATCGACATACATGGATGACAAACCGTAGATGATAATCATCGAACCCAAGGTGGTAATGAACGGTGTCACTTTCAATTTAGCGATCACGAAACCATTCAAAAAGCCCAAGAACGCGGTGATGATACAGGCGACAATCAAGGCAACAATGATATATTGATTCGCTAAAATGCCCGGCAAATGCTGGTACATACGGCTCACATTATCCGGTGATTGCAGCAATGATGCCGCCACAACCGCGGACAAACCCACCATGCGGCCGGCGGACAAGTCCGTACCCTGCGTCACGATCAGACCGGCCACACCCAAGGCAATAATCACGTTGGTCGAAGCCTGCGACAAAATATTGGTCAAGTTGACCAGCGACAGGAAGCTCGGGTCGTTGTACACAAACACTGCCACCAACAGTAACAAAACGATGGTAATCGCATTGTCCAGTAAAAACTGACCTATCGACTTACTCGTTAAAGCTTTACTCATTTTTTTCTCCTAACATACTCTTGCGATTACAAGTATTTGGCCGATAAAGCCATAATTTCTTCTTGCGTGGTTTCTGCGGTATTGACGATACCAGCAACGCGACCATTACTCATGACCAAAATGCGATCCGTCACGCCGAGCAACTCCGGCATTTCGGATGAGATCATGATGATGCCCTTGTCTTTGTTCGCCAAATCAATCATCAACTGGTAAATCTCGTATTTCGCACCCACGTCAATCCCGCGCGTCGGCTCGTCCAGCATCAATACCTCCGGACCGGTCAACAGCCAGCGACCCAAAATCACTTTTTGCTGATTACCGCCGGACAATGTACCGATTTGCGTTTTTTGATTCGGGGTTTTCACACGCATCGAGTCAATCACCCATTTGGTGTCTTTGCCACGTTGTTTATCGCTCAAGATACCAAACTTCACGTAGTGCCCCATATTGGCAATGGTGGAGTTGAAGTTGATATCCAGCATACTGAAAATACCGGTTTGACGACGCTCCTCAGTCACCAAGGCAAAACCGTTCTCGGTGGCTGCGCGGCTGTCGCGATTGCGGATTTTCTTACCATGTAGCAAGATGTCACCGGATTTAATCGGACGCAGACCGAACAAGGTTTCAACGATTTCCGTGCGTTTGGAGCCGACCAGACCGGCCACACCCAAAATCTCGCCTTTGTGCAGATTGAAAGTGACATCCTGAATCGATGGTTGATTCAATGCAGTCAACCCTTTGACCTCAAGAATCGTTTCAGCCGGTTTATTGGTTTTCGGTGGGAAGCGGTGCGTCAAATCACGCCCCACCATCAAACTGATGATTTTGTCGGTGGTCAGATTTTCGGCTCGCTCCGTCGCGACCCATTGACCATCACGCATCACCGTCACATCGTCGGCAATTTTCAGAATTTCTTCCATCTTGTGCGAGATATAGACGATGCCGACGCCGCGTTCTTTGAGCGTGTCGATGATGCGGAACAAATGCGCCACTTCTTTCTCAGTCAAAGAGGAAGTCGGCTCGTCCAGCACCAATACTTTGGAGTGATAGGAAACGGCTTTGGCAATTTCCACCATCTGCATCGCGGATACTGACAAATCGCCGACTTTGGTGTGCGGATCGAGCTGAATATCCAGCGATTTAAAAATCTCTTTGGTGTCTTGGTAGGCTTTCGCTTCGTCTGTGAACAAGCCCTTTTTAGGGAAACGTCCCAACCAAATATTGTCAACGATAGATGCCTGACGCACTTGATTGAGCTCTTGATGCACCATTGCCACACCCGATTCGAGCGCCTGTTTGGCATTGGTGAATTGAATTTTTTGACCATCTAATAATACTTCGCCTGCATCGGGATGGTAGATACCGAACAAGCATTTCATCAGCGTGGATTTGCCCGCGCCGTTTTCGCCCATGAGTGCATGAACCGTACCCGGACGAACATTCAGATGCACATCGTCCAGTGCCTTAACCCCCGGAAAGCTTTTCGAAATGCCCTGCATTGAGAGCAGGTAACTGGGGTTTTGATTGCTGTGGACATTTTCAGAAACAGCCATAGTCCCTCCGACTTTTGTACTTATGAAAGTTGCGGCAACGTTTGTTGAAACATCGACCGCAACTTCTTTTGTCTCGCATGAAACAAAACGATGTCACTTTGCAATGACATCGTTTGTGGTTTCAATTATTTGTAAGCGTCTTCGCCGACTTGCAAATTGTCTTTGGTCACGATCACGTATGGTACGCGAACCGCTTTACCATCGAGTTTCCATGAAGTACCTGCCAATGGGTCTTTACCCGTTGCAGCATTCAGAGCCAACTCAAAAGTCGCTTTACCTTGGTTTTTCGCGTCGTTCAATACGGTACCGACCATTTCACCGCTCTTGATTTTCGCCAAAGCGTCAGGAATCGCGTCTACACCGACTACCGGCATGAATTTGCCGTCTTTGAAGTAGCCTTTGGCTTGCAATGAGTTGAGTGCACCCATCGCCATACCGTCGTTATTCGCTACAACAAATTCAATTTTATCGCCGTGTTTGGCTTGCCAAGCGTCCATCAAGTTGTTCGCTTTAGCAGTGTCCCACATCGCGGTTTGCAATTCGAGTACTTCCACTTCGATACCGGCTTTTTTCAACTCTTCTTGCATGAATGTGGTACGTGCTTCTGCGTCTGGGTGACCCGGCTCACCTTTCAAAATCACCATTTGGATTTTGCCGTCTTTATTTTTGTCCCATTTAGCTTTGTTGGCAGCCCATTCTTTAGCGATCAACTGACCTTGCAAAATGCCTGATTCTTCGGATTTAGTACCGACATACCAGCATTTATCGCACGCAGCCAAAACGTCTGCCTTTGGTTCTTTGTTAAAGAACACCACTGGCAAATTCGCTGTTTTTGCTTTGGAAATAACGGTAGCCGCCGCTTGCGGGTCAACCAAGTTAATCGCCAATGATTTCGCGCCTTTGGCAATCATGGTGTCTACTTGGTTATTTTGTTTCGCTTGGTCGTTTTGCGAGTCGTTCATAGACAAAGTGGCTTTGCCTGCTGACAAGGTTTCGATCGCACGACGCACGAATGACATGAAGTTGTCATCGTATTTGTAAATGGTTACACCGATCATCGGCGTGCCCGCTGCAGGTGCTGCACCCGCTGCAGGAGCAGCATCAGCCGGTTTGGTCTCTGCCTGCTTACCGCCACAAGCCATCATGGTTACTGCACTTGCAACTGCTAAACCCAAGGTCAATAGTTTTTTCATTGTACATTCTCCAAAAAATTACGCGCTCTGCGCGGACGTGCCGATTGCTTCGGTCATAATCGCCGAAAGGTGCAAACAGGCCAAAAAAGTGATGATTTTGCACTCATTTGTACTGCTTTAACCATCCAGTGTGAGTTATTGTACTCCCAGTTTTTCAAAAATGTAACCGGTTTATGACACAATATCTTAAAAAATTGATCGAATATTTGCAGAAATTATGAGTTTTTTTAAAAATATTTTTAATTATTTAGATAACTCAATGATTTTATTGATTATTTTAATTTGAGCATAAACATTTATGCAACATTTTGGCCACGCATGATCTGGTATCTACACGTACCATCATGCCAAACGCTCGCTTTTTGAATTATTTTTCGCTGTTTTCTTCATTCTGATCGGCGCTGCCACAGCCACAACCGTCATTCCCCGTGAGCTGTTGAACTTGGTCCGCGGAGGCCGGTTGACTCAAATCCGCGTTGGTTGATTCGATAAAGTACGTTAAAGCATAATCCATCGTGCTCGCATGAATGCGCAACCAAGCGCCCAACTCTTTCGCCAGCACATAGGCATACTGCGTGTCGCCGTTTACCACGCACTCGCGCACCTGACGCATCACGCCAAATACCTGATTGTGCTCGCTGATGTGACAGCCCGCCGCAGGAAAACTCAGACGCGCCATCCAGCCCTCTTCCAAATCAAAATGCGCGCGCGTATGTGCAATGCACTCGTCCAATACGCCGAGCAATTCGGATTCGGGCGTCATGGCCAAACGATTGAGCAAATCGCTCATTTCATGATGCACTGCATCCAATTGTGCATTGCCGAGCACCATCTCATCATCCCACTGGATCACAGGTTCACTCGCAGGCGCAGTTACAATCGTGTCATTCATGATATTCCTTTGTTAGATGAATCGGCGCTGATGACGGCAAATTTGAGCCGACAATCGCCCGATTCAGCCGATCGCGCACCGCATCCCAAGCCGCATCATCAGGCAGGCGCTCCACCGCAATGCGCGTCACACCCCATGTGTCCAACTGCCGCAAAGCGTGGTACAAACCACGCGCATATTCATGGGGATTTGCCGATAAACGCATAACGCGTCCCTGCGCCTCAGAGTACTCCGAGCGCTCCGAATACACCAACCCCGCACCCTTTGCCCAATCCTCAGGCGCCAACTCATCCAGCCACATCATCGGTGTGCTCGGTGCATAATGCGCCAGCAAACTGCCCGACACCCGTGGCGCATCGCCCGCATTTTCCGGCAAAATCGGCGTTACGCCCGTCACCCGTTCAATATCTTGCGGCGTAATATGCCCAAAACGCAAAATGCGCGGCACGCCCGAAGTCAAATCCACAATCGTTGACTCAATACCAATCACCGACGCATCGCCATCCAGCACCCAAACCGCATGCTCGAACTCTTCGCGCACATGCGCCGCACGGGTCGGACTGACGCGCCCGAAACGGTTCGCCGACGGTGCGGCAATGCCCACGTTTGGCGTATTTTTTAACACCGCCAACTGCGCCAAAACATCCTGAAACAGCACATGATTCGGTGAACGAAATGCAATCGTATCCTGCCCACCCGTGACAGTCGCATCAATCTGCGGGTGTTTGGGCAGCACCAATGTCAGCGGCCCGGGAAAAAACGCCGCCATCAAAGCACGCGTCAAACGCCACATGTCCTCGCTCATGCGCGCGGCGTCAATCCAATAGCCAATGTCCGCATCCGCCGCAATATGCGTGATCAGCGGGTGCGTGCTCGGACGGTTTTTGATCGTGAAAATCTCGCGCACTGCCGATGGGTTTGCCGCATCCGCCGCCAAACCATACACCGTCTCGGTCGGTAAACCAGTGACCTCGCCCGCCGCCAATTTTTCTGCGGCCAACAGCACCTGAGTACGCACAGAATCAATCACATCAGTCACATTAGTCACGTACGCCACCACTCAAACCCAAAATGCGCATCGCCGCCTCGGTACGCTCGATCACGGCTTCCATCCGTTTGCCCACGAAATTCACATGCCCCATTTTGCGTGCGCGGCGCGGTTCGGCTTTGCCATACAAATGCACAAAGCTATCCACCTGCGACAATACGCCCGCCCAATCGGGATTGCGTTGTGCATCATTCGCGTCAAACCACACATCCCCCAAAATATTCAACATCACCGTCGGGCTATGCTGAAAGCTCGCGCCCAGCGGCAATCCGGCCATTGCACGCACCTGCTGTTCAAACTGACTGGTCAGGCAGGCATTTTGCGTGTAATGCCCCGAGTTATGCGGACGCGGCGCCATTTCGTTCGCCACCAGCGAGCCATCCTGCAAGATAAAAAACTCAACACACAGCACGCCCACATAGCCCATCGCCTCAGCGATTTTTTGTGCGGCCTGCTGCGCCGTCGCGGTCAATTCAGCCGACGCACTCGGTGCTGGCACCGTCGAGGTATGCAAAATCCCATCACGATGCACGTTTTGCGCCAGCGCATAGTGCGCCACGTCGCCACTCCAACCACGCGCGAGCAAGGCCGAGACCTCAAAAGCCAAAGGCAAACGCTGCTCCAATACGCATGGCACTTGATTCAGCTGCGCCCACGCCGCCGCCAAATCATCCGCTGTTTTGACCGAAACTTGTCCTTTACCGTCATAGCCCAAACGCGCCGTTTTTAAAATCGCGGGAAATAACTCGCTGCGCGCCTGCGCCAGAGCCAACTCCTCTGCCGTGCGAATCACGGCATACGGCGCGACGGCCACGCCGCCTTTTTGCAAAAACTCTTTTTCAACGATGCGATCCTGCGCAATCGCCACCGCATTACCCGATGGCGCAACGGGCACACGTTCACCCAACCCACGCAACACATCCGCCGGTACGTTTTCAAACTCCGTGGTGATCGCCGCACAGTTCGCCGCCAATTCAGCCAACGCCGCCGCATCATCATACGCCGCGCATAAATGACGATTGGCCAACTGCCCCGCCGGACTGTTGGAATCAGGGTCAAGCACCCAGATCGTATAGCCCATGGCCTGCGCCGACTGCGCGAACATGCGACCGAGCTGACCGCCCCCGAGTACGCCTAAAATGGCTGGAGGTGCAATGGGTTGTGTGAGTGATTTCATCATAGGAGTCATTCTAATAGCGCTCATAACTGCTTGTTAACTCCCCTCTCCCGCAAGCGGGCGAGGGCAACGTTTGTAGCAAATAAGAAATTATGCCAACACCATCCCCGCCGCATGCTCATACTGTCTCGCACGGAACTCGGTGAGTTTTTGCGCCAGCGCCGCGTCGGTCATGGCGAGGTTGGCAATCGCGTGCAGCGCCGCGTTTGCCGCGCCCGCTTCGCCAATCGCGAAGGTCGCTACCGGCACACCTTTGGGCATTTGCACAATCGAGTACAGCGAATCTTGTCCGCCCAAATGTTTGGTCGGGACGGGCACGCCAAACACGGGAACGATGGTTTTGGACGCGAGCATTCCGGGCAAATGCGCCGCACCGCCCGCACCGGCGATGATCGCGCGAATACCGCGCTCGTGCGCTTTTTCGGCGTAGTCAAACATGTCGTCGGGCATGCGGTGTGCGGAGACGACTTTGGCCTCAAACGCCACGCCGAATTGTTCGAGCATTTCGGCGGCTTGCTTCATGATCGGCCAGTCGGAGTTGCTGCCCATGAGGATGCCGATCATCACGGAAGTATTGAGGGTTGCTGTATTCATATGATTCCTTTATCTCGTACAAGGGACAAGGGCGCATACCATGCGCCTCCATGCACCTTTACGCTCATACTGCCAAATCGTGTCCGGTAATTTTCACCAGTGCTTCTCGGTATTTCGCTGCTGTGGCGTCAATCACATTTTGCGGTAAAGTCGGTGCTGGCGGTGCTTTGTTCCAATCCAGCGTTTCGAGATAGTCGCGCACGTATTGTTTGTCATAGCTCGGCGGTGAAATGCCCACTTTGTACTCATCGGCTGGCCAGTAGCGTGAGGAGTCGGCGGTCAGCACTTCGTCCATCACGTGCAGCACGCCGTTTTTGTCCAAGCCGAATTCAAATTTGGTATCGGCAATGATGATGCCTTTGCCCGCGGCGTAATCGGCAGCACGCTGATACAGAGCGAAACTCACGTCACGAATTTGCTCGGCCAATTCCGCACCGATGCGTTGTTTCACCTCATCAAAGCTGATGTTTTCGTCGTGCTCGCCCACATCGGCTTTCGCAGCGGGCGTGAACAGCGGTTGCGGCAGCTTTTCGGCCAATTGCAAACCGGCGGGCAGCTCGATGCCGCAGACTTTGCCGGTAGCTTGATAGTCTTTCCAACCCGTACCGATGATGTAACCGCGCACAACCGCTTCAACCAAAATCGGTTTGAGGCGTTTGACCACGACCGAGCGACCGCGCACCTGCTCGACCTCATCCGGCGCGACCACGGAGCTCGGATCAATGCCGGTCAAATGATTCGGCACCACGTCGTGCAGCTGCGCGAACCAAAAATTGCTCATTTGATTGAGCACTTTGCCTTTATTTGGAATCGGCTCATTCATCACCACGTCAAACGCAGACAAGCGATCGGTGGTAATCATCAGTAAATGATCGTCGTCAATGATGTAGGTGTCGCGAACTTTACCTTTGGCCAATAGCGGCAGGGATTTAATCGAGGTGGCATACAGTGCATTGGCTGTCATGATGCTCTTTCAAAAGTGGGGATATGCAATGGAAAACGCCCAATGAGACACGACTCATTGGGCGAACCCATGATCGAAAATTTCGATCCATATTTTACCGTAAACTCAAGGTTTTAGCGATTAAAATCACCGTCCCTACGGCATTGACAAACATTTACAAATTACAGCACATCTACGGCGTTCAGCTCTTTGAATGCTTGCATCAAGCGTTCCACCATGGATTCGCTGCCTTTGCGCAACCAAACGCGTGGGTCGTAGTACTTTTTGTTCGGTTTGTCTTCACCTTCGGGATTGCCCAACTGACCTTGCAGGTAGTCTTGCTTGTCCTTGTAGTAGTTCAAAACGCCTTCCCAGTTCGCCCATTGCGTATCGGTGTCGATGTTCATTTTCACCACGCCGTAGCCAACCGCTTCTTTGATTTCCTCTGGGCTTGAGCCAGAACCGCCGTGGAATACGAAGTCCAATGATTTCGCTGGCAGACCGAATTTTTCAGACACGTATTTTTGCGAGTTGTCCAAGATTTTCGGGGTCAATTGCACGTTGCCTGGTTTGTACACGCCGTGTACGTTACCAAATGAGGCTGCGATGGTGAAACGCGGGCTGATTTTGCTCAGGCGCTCGTAGGCGTAGGCAACGTCTTCCGGTTGCGTATACAGCGCGGATGAATCCATACCAGTGTTGTCCACGCCGTCTTCTTCACCACCCGTGCAGCCCAATTCGATCTCCAGCGTCATGCCCATTTTGTCCATGCGCTTGAGGTACTGCTCGCAAATTTCGATGTTTTCTTCGAGCGATTCTTCAGACAAATCGAGCATGTGTGATGAGAACAGCGGTTTGCCCGTTTCGGCATAGAATTTTTCGCCCGCATCGAGCAAACCATCAATCCACGGCAGCAATTTTTTCGCCGCGTGGTCGGTATGCAAAATCACTGGCACGCCGTAGGTTTCGGCCACTGCGTGCACGTATTTCGCACCCGCAATCGCGCCGAGGATGGCCGCTTGTTGGCCTTCGAGTTTCAAGCCTTTACCGGCAAAAAACGATGCACCGCCGTTTGAGAACTGTACGATGACCGGCGCTTTGGCTTTGGCTGCCGCTTCCAATACCGAGTTCACGGTATCCGTGTTCACGCAGTTCACTGCTGGCAAAGCGTAATTGCCTGCTTTGGCCAATTCAAAAATTTTCTGTACGGCGTCGCCTGTCGCTACGCCTGCTTTTACAGCTTCCAACACTTTAGTCATGAGACACTCCTAATTAAAAAACCTGTAAAAAAGCCCTCGACCGATGGTACGATCCATGCGATCAAGGGGCTGCAATGATTTACGCCTTGGCTTCCAAAGCCGCTACCGCCGGTAATTTTTTGCCTTCCAAAAATTCGAGGAACGCGCCGCCACCCGTGGAGATATAGCTGACTTTGTCGGCAATATCGTATTTGGCAATCGCCACCAGCGTGTCGCCACCACCCGCGATGGAGAACGCCTCGGACTCAGCAATCGCCTGTGCCAATACTTTCGTGCCGTTACCAAACTGGTCAAACTCAAACACGCCAACCGGACCATTCCACACGATGGTACCAGCGGATTTGAGTTGCGCTGCGATCACTGCCGCGGTTTCAGGGCCGATGTCCAGAATCATGTCGTCTTCCGCCACATCGGTCGCTTTTTTCACGGTTGCTGTTGCGTCTTTTGAGAATTCTTTGGCCACCACCACATCAGTTGGAATCGGTACAGTCGCGCCGCGCGCGGACATTTTGGCGATGATGCGTTTGGCGTCTTCGACCAAATCGGCTTCGACCAAGGATTTACCGATTGGCAAACCGGCCGCCAGCATGAAAGTGTTGGCAATGCCGCCGCCGACGATCAATTGATCCACTTTATCGGCCAAGCTTTCCAAAATCGTCAGTTTGGTAGAGACTTTTGAACCGGCCACAATCGCGGCCAATGGTTTTTTCGGTGCGTGCAGGGCTTTGCCCAAGGCGTCCAATTCTGCCGCCAGCAACGGGCCAGCCACAGCCACCGGCGCGAAGCGCGCGATGCCGTGCGTGGTTGCTTCAGCGCGGTGTGCCGTACCAAATGCGTCGTTCACATACACGTCGCACAGTTTGGCCATTTTTTGCGCCAATTCTTCGTTGTCTTTTTTCTCGCCTTTGTTCACGCGGCAGTTTTCCAAAACCACCACCTCGCCCGCATTGGCAGTCACGCCATCCACCCAGTTCGCTTGCAAATGCACAGGAACCGAGCCGCCGAGCAGCTCGCTGATGCGGTCAGCCACCGGTTTGAGAGAGTCTTTTTCGGTCAATTCGCCTTCAGTCGGGCGACCCAAGTGCGAAGTAACCATCACGGCCGCTCCTGCGTCCAAAGCCATTTTGATCGCCGGAATGGACGCGCGGATGCGTGTGTCGTCAGAAATTTGACCCGCGTCGTTGAAAGGGACGTTTAAATCCGCGCGAATGAATACGCGTTTACCGTTCAGAGCATTTTGTTCAACCAATTGCGCCAGTGTTTTTACTGTCATTGCCTTCTCCTTAAAAGATCATACGGGTCATACGAGCGGCTTTCGATCCAAACAGCAGATCGCCGCTCAATCACCCCGTATTATACCCCTTAAGGAAACCGGTCAAATGGAAATTTGCCCTTTTGTGTAAACGAATACACACTACTGATTGAAATCAGGAGAAAGTTCTATTTATCGTTCAAAAACAGCAATCGATTCGACATGCGCCGTATGCGGAAACATATTCACGATGCCTGCGCTTTTGAGCTGATAACCGGCGTTTTCGACCAAAATTCCCGCGTCGCGCGCCAAGCTGCCCGGATTACACGACACATAGACGATGCGTTGCGGACGCTCCTCCACCGCCAACTCTCCCAGCGCCACGCACAAAGCCTCCGCACCCTCTCGCGGCGGATCGACCAGATATTTGTCCAAACGCCCCAAACCGCGTAAATCATCCGCTGTCACCTCGAACAAATTGCGGCAGTGAAACTCAGTTTTATGCGCTAAACCATTGACCTGCGCATTCTGCAAAGCACGCTCGTTCAACTGCGTGGAGCCTTCCACCCCGACCACATGCGCCGCCTGAGTCGCCAACGGCAGGGTAAAGTTGCCCAAACCGCAGAAAAAATCAGCCACGCGCTCGTTCGGCTGCACATCGAGCAAACGCACCGCACGCCCGACCAGCACGCGGTTGATGTGGAAATTGACCTGCGTGAAATCCGTCGGACGGTACGGCATGCGCACGCCGAATTCCGGCAGATCGTAGTACAGCGCCTCGCGCTGCGGATAAAACGGGTACACCGTATCCGGCCCTTTGGGCTGCAACCACACATCCACGCTGTGCGCGTCGGCAAACTGACGCAAGATGTCCTCGTCCTGCTCCGTCAGTTTTTCCAGATTGCGAAATACCAGCACGGTGTTTTCCTGCCCCACCGCCACCTCAATCTGTGGCATACGCTCACGAATCGACAGTTTGCCAATTACTTCACGCAAAATCGGCAGCAAATCAGACACATGCTCCGGCAAAATTTGGCACGAGGTCATATCGGTCACATAGCGCGGCTGCTTTTCAAAAAAGCCGACCAGTACCGATTCCTTTTTCGCCACGTAGCGCGCGGTCAGACGTGCCCGATAGCGGTAGTGCCACGTCGGCCCCATGATCGGGCGCAGGATGATTTCCGGTTTGACCTTGCCGATGCGTTCGAGGTTGTCCTCCAGCACGCGTTGCTTGATCGCCACTTGCGCTCGCGGATGCACGTGCTGCATGGCGCAACCGCCGCAAACACCGAAATACACACATTTGGGCCGTACACGCGCAGCGGATGGCTTGAGCACCTCCGTTACCTGCGCCACATCGTAATTGGGCTTGCTGCGGGTAATTTCGGCACGCACCGTTTCATACGGCAAAGCGCCTGAAATAAACGCGACCTTCTCGTCATGCCGCGCAATACCGCGCCCTTCCATGTCCAAGGATTCAACTTTGTATTCAAAAATCTTTCGCTCGGCGGGCTTGATTAACCCCTGATCTCGCCTTTTGTGACGCATTTGATACAACCCTCTATAAAATTAGCGCGGTGAAAATCACCGCGCATACGATATTCAGGTCATTATTTTAACCGTTTAAGTGCTTAATCGCCAATAGATCGCTCATCGTCAAGATAAGCAAAGACGCCCACGCCCAATCAACGCCCCGGCAAAATCCGCATCGGGTCAATCGGTTTGGAGTTTTGGCGCACCTCGAAATACAACTGAGTGCGTGAGGCATCGCTATCGCCTTGATTGGCAATTTTTTGCCCCGCATTCACGCGCTGACCTTGGCGCACGAACAACTCTTCATTGTTCGCATACACACTGCTCCAAGTGTCATTGTGCTTGATCACCACCATATTGCCGTAACCGCGCAGGCTGTTGCCCGCGTAAATCACTTCACCGCCAGACGCCGCTAACACCGGCGAACCACGATCGCCGCCAAACACCACGCCTTTGGTCAAGTTGCCGTCAAAATTGCGGATGATGGAATTGCTCGATGGCCAGTTCCACACGACATTATTGGTGATGGTGGTATTGACCTTGATTTCAGGATCGTTAATGGTCGCTTGCGCACGACCCGACGTCGGCGCTGGTGTTGGCGCCGTCACCGATGTTGAGCCGGAAGCATTCGGACGCACACGCAGACGCCAACCGACCTCCAGATAATCGGGGTTGGTCAAATTATTCCATGCCATCAAGTTCGATACACTCACCCCGTTTGCGCGCGCAATTAGCGACAAGGTGTCACCCGAACGCACCCGATACATGCCAGCACCATCGGCCTTACGCGAGACCGAAGTGCCCGACGTCGGCGTGGTGGTACAAGCAGACAAGCCCATCGTTCCGACCACGGCGATCAAGGTCGCCTTTGCGATTAAATTTTGTATGCGCATCATTTCAACTCCTATTTTTGTGTACTCTGAGTACCCTGTAACAACGGCACAAAGTGCACCGCATCCAAAAACTCGTTCCGCCACTCACGCAAAGACACACGCGTGATGCGAACCAACTGCTGAAATTGTTGAGCGCCGCGTTGATTGACCACCAAAGGAGCCACCAACACACCGCCCACGCGTAATTGTTCTAATAAATCCTGCGGAATGGCCAATCCGGCCGCAGCCATGACGATGCCATCAAACGAGCCAACTTCCGGCCAACCGGCCAAACCATCGCCAAAGCGCAAATTCGGCTCAGAGAGCAAAACGCTTTGCACCTTCGCCAAGTTGACCTGCGCCAAACGATACAACGGCTCAATGCGCTCAATCGAATACAGCTCGCGCACGAAACATGCTAACACGGCAGATTGATAGCCGCAACCCGTCCCCACTTCTAAGATACGCTCACAGCGCCCGCCCAACTTGAGCGCACCCTCGCGCAACAAGCCCAACATGCGCGCCACCGTGGACGGATGCGAAATCGTCTGCTCATAACCAATCGGCAACGCATCATCGTCATACGCCCGCAAATAAAACGCCTCATCGACAAACACATGGCGCGGCACACGCGCCATCGCCGCCAAAACCACCTCATCGCCCAAACGCAAGCGGCGCAAAGCCTCCACCATCTGCGTGCGCGATTTACTCAAAATCTCCGGATGCGCACGCCAATCGGCCGACGTACTGCGCAAAGTACCCTCGCGCATAATCGAATACAAATGCTCCGTGGGGCTGGGTGCAAACGACATCGGCTTGACCGGCATCGCCTGCCGCCGCGCCTGCGCGCTCGACCACGCGCGCTGCACTTCGCTCAAATGCTCGAATTTAGGCTTCTTCTTATTCACAGCGCACCCGATTCACCCATGATTTTACAGCGTCAAATCCGCCAGCAAACCGCTCACACCCTGCAACTGCGTATAGCCCGTCAAATCAATTTGCAACGGAGTGATCGAAGTTTGACCGTGCTCCACCGCATAAAAATCCGTGCCTTCATCACCATCCTTCACCGCACCCGCCGCGCCGATCCAATACATCGTCTCGCCCCGCGGATTCTCAAAGCGGTGCAAATCCTGCGCCGCATGACGACGCCCCAAACGCGTGATCGCCACACCATTGGCCTGCAACTGGCTAAACGGCAGATTCGGAATATTCACATTCCACAAAAACGCCTGACGCAAACCATGCAGATTTTTCGCCAAAACCAACTGCACAATCGCCCGCGCCACCTGCGCCGCATCCTCGATATGCGCCCAACCACGCTCCACTTGCGAAAACGCAATCGACGGCACGCCCAACATCAGCCCCTCCATCGCCGCCGCCACCGTACCCGAGTACAGCGTATCGTCGCCCATGTTCTGACCATTATTGATGCCCGAAATCACAATGTCCGGCTTCACATCAAAAAAACCCGTCGCCGCCAAATGCACACAATCAGTCGGCGTACCCGACACCGAATAAAAACCATTGCTCGACTGGCGCACACCCACCGGTCGCCCGAGCGTCAACGAATTCGACGCACCCGAACAATTCTGCTCCGGCGCCATCACCACCACATCGCCCAAATCCTTCACCGCCTCGTACAAAGCCTCGATCCCCGGCGCGTGATAGCCATCATCGTTAGAAACCAAAATTCGTGTCATACCCATCCCGAAAAATATTAAAAAGCCCTCATCCGCATCCGAACCACCCGCTCAAGCTTGAACAAAAACCCGTCACTATAAACAGCCCGACCACGGCGCAACAGCCGTATTATAAGGCATGCGCTTTGCTTTACAGCAAAAAACCGATATAATTGCCGTCTTCGGAGCGTAGCGCAGCCTGGTAGCGCACTTGCATGGGGTGCAAGGGGTAGCGAGTTCGAATCCCGCCGTTCCGACCAGACCATAAAAAGGCTTGCAGTTTCTACACTGCAAGCCTTTTTACACGCCTTCACATTCAATTCACTCAAATCTCAGCTACTTCACTTACCACCTTGAATGTTACCTGCTCTTTAAATAGTTCAAAATGCTTCGCACCGCACTTGATTTTACCCAACTCTTTTAAGCGTAAAGTCGTTTGATCCTGCATCGCTGCCGCACCTTTGGTTTCGGCCACGAAGTACAACTTGGGCGCATCCTCGTTTTCGTGTTTAATCAATGCCCAATCGGGATTGTAATTCCCCAAAGGGGTTTTAATCTTAAACTGGCGCGGCAACTTCACATAAAACAGCACATCCTCACGAGCATCACACGCCTGAGCAAAGGCACGCTCGGTCGGCGAATCAGTTTCAATATAATCACACACCGTCTTATCCAACTGCGTCACCGGTACCAGATTATCCAAATAACGTTCGATTTCACCAATATCAAAAATCTCCACCTGATAAAACTCATTGGCGATTTTCTCATACTTGATATGATCGATTTTGAGCTGATCAAAGGCGAAATTAATCGCTCTGGCCGCCTGCTCCATAAACATCTGTGGGTTCACCAGAACATCGCTCAAACGCCCCGACTGCTCGATAATGCGAATCACCGTCTGACGGGTCAGCTCGGTTTTACTCTGAATAAAGCCGACAAAATCCGGTATCGGATAACGCACTCCATCCACGCTTTGGCTCATGCCTTTGGTGACTGTGGCATTCACCCCTGTATTCGACACATCCACCTGAGCCAAAGTACGCACGATCTGCGGGCGCAAAACTTCCGGCATCGCGCGCACTTGCTCGGCTGCGGAGGCAATTAACTCATCCGTGTCATACATCACACGATACTGGGTTTTATGCCTAATACGCGCCCACAAATCCAAAAAGACCGCATCATCACGCCATTTGGAACGATTGCGCACAAACACCTTATCCCGATTCGCATTCTTGATACGACCGCTGAAATCAACGCCGGTATCCTCCTCGATTTCCGTCTGCAAAGCCTTGGCAAAGCCCTCATAGCTCTCATTCGCCACCACGGTCAAACAATTCACATCTCGCGCGTGTATCCGCTCACCGTTCTGATTCACACACAGACGCAAGCCTCGACCTATTTCCTGCCGCTTCTTAACCGTAGAAACCGTTTCATTCAGTGTGCAAATCTGAAACACATTCGGATTGTCCCAGCCTTCACGCAGCGCCGAGTGGCTAAAGATAAAGCGCAATGGCGTTTGCATATCCAGCAAACGCTCCTTATCACGCATAATCAGCTCAAACGCCGCCTGATCGTCCTTGGTACTCTTCTCCTTACTGTCCTTAACCCGATGCTGCTTATCCTCTGAAAAATACCCATCATGCAGATCACCCACGACGAAATCCGCATACATCCCTCTAAAGCGCGGCGACTGGAGCAACTGCGCCAAAATCTCCTCAAACCAGCGAGCAAACTTCCCTGCCACCGCAGCGCCCGACTCATCATAAGTTCGATAATTTGCCACACGGTCAATGAAAAAAATTGACAAAACCTTCACCCCTAAACCCTCTTTGGCAAAGCGCTTCTCTTTTTCCAAATGCCGCTCAATCGTCGCACGTATCATCGCCTGCTGAATCTCATCGTTCAAACCACCGCTGGCTTGTCCCAGCGCCACCACCTCACCGTTGGCAAATTCGACGAAGCCCTCCTCCGAATCAATGACCACGATCTGATAGCCGTCCCGATACGCCGCCACCTGATGGGATAACTGATACAAATCATCATTCACCCTAGCGGTCACACTCACCTTATCCACGCCATTGGCCTGTGCTTTATGAATCGACAACTGCACTGCGATTGATTTGGCTGCTTTCTTAAACTTCTCGATTTTCACAAACGCACCGCTGTTGGCATGCGCTTCCACCACCGAATCAACCTCAATCTGCTTAACCAGCCCCAAGTCATAGGCACGTACCGGGTCGAGCTTATAGATCAAGTCATACGCCTCCTTGTGCGTTGCCGAATAACGCAAACAACACAACGGATTCAAATTCGCCAGAGCCGCTCGGCGCGTATCCGTCTCAAAATTCTGCGGCTCATCGACAATCACAACCGGATGCGTCGCCTGAATGAACTCAATCGGCGCAATCCCCTGCTCGCGCACCTGATTGATCACCACACCATCACCGGCAAACGCATCAATATTCATCACCAGAATCTGAATCGCATTGCTGCGCGCAAAATTACTCAAAACATTCAGCTTCTTCGAGTCATACACGCTGAACTGCGCGGGCACTTGGTAAATCTGCCTAAAATGCTCCTCGGTGATTTGCAGGTTTTTCAACACGCCCTCACGAATCGCCACGCTCGGCACGGCAATCACAAATTTGGTAAAACCATATTGACAGTTCAGCTCAAAAATCGTGCGCAAATACACATACGTTTTACCCGTACCTGTTTCCATCTCAATCGACAGGTTGGGAAAATCACAGGCAATATCGCGCTCCTCACTCGGACGCTCCCCAACTCGCATACCGACGCGGAAAGGTAAATAAACCGTTTTTTTCACCATCATCGGCTTCAACTGCTCCGACACCGCGATATGACGCTTCTGGCTCGCCGCATCATCACCCATCATCTGATTATAGCTACGCTGCACCGCCTGCACATTGTGCAAAATCTGCTCCGGCGTAATGGTCAACACATTCGCCACCGCCGACTGAATCAAAGCCTGCGACACACCCGCATTCGGCGCGCCCCATGACGGCTGCAAACTCAGCTCAAAGTCCCGCGCCGCCAAAGCCTGCCCGTCAAACACACGCACCACCGCATCAATGGCCTCCAACTGATACGCTTGGTTCTGGTCAAATTGAATCTTCATTGCGCGCGTCCTCAAACCGTCCGAAAGGCTATGCCCTGATCTTCAAAGGTTAACTGCGCATTGGTTTTCACCGCATCACCGTTGCTCAAACCGGCGAAAAGTGAATCGAGCAAAAGCACCTGTTTCGGTCGCAGCGTCAGCACCGCATCCTGCACCGCCGCGCTGAACCCATCCAATACCAAGGCCAAATGTCTATCTGCCGTGTGATACACGCACAAACCATCATCCAGCGTCAAAACCGTAACCGGCTCGCTCAAGCCATAACCATTTTTCAGCAACAACTCCCACGCCATATCCGATGTGGTCGCCGTCGCACGCTGCGGTGTGGTGAATAAATGCATCTGCCGCACCAAATCCGCTTCGGTTTCGATCACATCACCGCGCCAAAGTTTAAAATTCGACGGCGCGAGCGTGAATTTACGAAAGCCCAATTTCGGTAACGATTTGTTTTCATTCAATAAATCGGTTTTCTCTGCACGCGCCGCTTCGATCTTCTCTATCACTTTTTTAATCCGCGCCGCGGTAATATCCGCAATCGTGGCATAGCCGGCCTTCGCCGCCTCGGACTGCTCCTCAGTTTTTTCAGGCAACTGCACGCAGATATAACGACGGTTACCGCCGTCGGCTTCGTTCAACTCCATCACCGCTTGCGCCGTAGTGCCACTACCAGAGAAGAAATCTAAAACAATCTCTGTTTTATCAATAGTTTCCAATAAAGCAGTTTCCGTTCTAATTGAGAATAGTTGCTTAATTAAAGATACTGGTTTAGGGAAAGGAAATAACTCTCTTTCAAAATATTCTTGAAAATCTCTTGTTCCTTCCTGTGTATATGGCCCGATAAAAACTGTTGTTGGTTTTCCTTTTTTTTCTACCCCATCATCCTCAAATAAATATCCTTTGAATCGCACGCTCCAGGAATTAGTTCTCTCATTAAAATTAAAAACGAGTCGATTATCCATTTGTGCTTTTTCTACCCGCTCTTTTGACCATAACCACTGCTTCCGAGGCCAGATTTCATGCCCTTCATGAAAAATAGGGAATCGAAGATTGGGTCTATCATCCATGCTAGTTGTGTCTAATGGCCAAGTAGCATATCCTCCTAATTTTTCAAAATTGTTATCTTTTTTTGAATACATCGCCTTTGTTTTTTCAGACATTGGCGAAGAAAAATCTAAATCATCAGTTATAGATTTTACATAACACAATATATATTCATGTAGTCCGATAAATCCCTTACTTTTCGCTCCGGCTCCCGTCTTTTTCTGCCATACAAGTTGTGCTATACAATTCTTCTCCCCAAACACTTCATCCATCAGCAGTTTGAGATTCGCCGCTTCATTGTCATCAATGCTGACAAAGATCACGCCATCGTCACGCAACAGATTGCGTGCCAGATAAAGACGCGGCAACATCATGTTCAGCCAGTTGCTGTGGTATTGGCCGTTTTCTTTACGGTTGGGGCGAAATGCGCCTTCGCGTAGCATATAGCCTTCGTCGTTTTTATCGCCGATGCGTTGCAGGTATTCCTCTTTGCTCTCCGAGAATTTGTCGGGGTAGATGAAGGAGTCGCTGCCGGTGTTGTACGGCGGGTCGATGTAGATCATTTTGATCTGCCCAAAATAGCTTTTTTGTAGCAGTTTGAGCACTTCGAGGTTTTCACCTTCGATTAGGACGTGTTCGGCATCGTCCCAATCCACTGACTGTTCCGGCTCGGGCCGCAGCGTGGTGGTGGTTTGCTGTTGCAGCACTTGGTAGGCTTCGGTTTTGCCCGCCCAGTTCAGTCCATAGCGTTCGCCTTGCACAAAGACGTCTTCGCCCAGCAGTCGTTTGAGCGCGACAGTATCGAGTTTGCCCTCGGAGAAGGCTTGGGGAACGAGTTGTTGCAGTTGTTGCAGGAGTTCATGCGTGAGGTTGAGGGATTTTCCGTCCATGTGTTTTACTCTAATCATTGGATCATTAAATACAGACTGCTGACAACACCCATCACCCTTTAGGGAGGTACAGGATGAAGAATAACGAATTTTAACTTTTTAAAATCAATTGGCTAAAGTTCACCACAACCTCTTAACTCTATCCGCAACACGGACGATGAGGCAAAATATGCGTTTGTCAGTAATCGGCTTAATGGGGGTGGCTGAAAATTTGTTGTCATTTTATCTGAACTACGAAATTAGTTCGTGATTAATACTATTGCGTTGTTGCTACATGTTGCTTGTTGCGTGCTGTTCATTGCGTTTTGTTGTCCTCTGCCATCGGATGTGGTTTAATTGTTTCGTATATTTGGAGGAGCTATGATTGTCCATTCTACTCAGTGGGTCAGCGCTTGGCCGATCATCGTGGTGGTCGTTCATTATGTGTTGGTGTTGTATTTTGTCGGGCGGGTGATGTTGCGCCCATATCGCGAGCCGGCCTCGCGCATCGCGTGGATGTTGTTGATTTTGGCTGTGCCGGTTTTCGGTATGGTGATTTATGTGTTGTTGGGTGAGACGAATGTCGGGGCGAAACGCGCGCAGCGCATGCATGAGGTGCGCGAGAGTTTGATTGAACGGTTTAAGGCTTCGCACATGGCAGATTTGATTCCGACTGCGATTTTGGACACGATTCCGGAGCGTTTTCATCAGGTGTTTCGCATTGGTCAGTCGGTCAATGGTTTTGCGCCGGTGGCGGGGAATCGGGCGGATTTGACCCGCGATTCGGCCAGTATGATGGATGATTTGGTGGCGGATATTGATGCGGCGACACAGCATGTGCATCTGTTGTTTTATATTTGGTTGGCGGATGAGAGCGGACTGAAGGTGGCACATGCCTTGATCCGCGCAGCTCAGCGCGGGGTGGTGTGCCGCGTATTGGTCGATGCTTTGGGTTCGCGCACCTTGATGCGCTCGCCGCATTGGCAGCAGATGCGTACGGCTGGGGTGCAGCAGGGGGTGGCTTTGTCGGTGGGCAATCCGTTTTTGCGTGTTTTGTATGGTCGGATTGATCTGCGCAATCACCGTAAAATCATGGTGATTGATAATGCGATCACGTATTGCGGCAGCCAGAATTGTGCGGATGCGGCGTTCACGCCGAAGGCGAAATTTGCGCCGTGGGTGGATACGGTGGTGCGTTTTGCCGGGCCGATTGTGTTTCAAAATCAGTTGGTGTTTATCAGTGACTGGGAGGCGACCACGGGCGAACGCTTGGATTTGTTGGATGAAATCGATCCGTCCATCGCCCACGAAACCGATGGTTTCCCCGCTCAGGTGATCGCGACCGGCCCGACCGAGCGGCATTCGGCCATGTCGGATGTGTTCATGAAGCTGATTGATATTGCCCAACATGAGTTGATCATCACCACGCCGTATTTCGTGCCGAATGAGGCGATTTTGAATGCTCTGTGCGTGGCTGCGCGCTGCGGTACGCAGGTGACGCTGATCGTGCCGCGCCGCAATGATTCGTGGATTGTCGCCGCCGCCAGCCGCAGTTATTACCGCACCTTGGTTCAGGCAGGCGTGCGAATTTTCGAATACAACGGCGGTTTGCTGCACGCGAAACTGCTGACCATCGACGGTGAAGTCACCCTGATCGGCTCGGCCAATATGGATCGTCGCAGTTTTGAGCTGAATTACGAGAACAACATTGCCCTGTATGACCGCACCCTGACCCAAAGCATCATCGCACGCCAAAACGAGTACATCGCGGCGTCCACACCGGTTACCTTGGCCGACATAGATCAATGGCGCAAACCCAAACTGCTGTGGTACAACACGGTGGCGACCATGGGGCCGGTGCTTTAATGATCTGCTGGCAGCACATCGCCCACGCCAACCACATGCACCAGCCGCTCGCCATCGTACAGCAAGGGTAGCTGCCCGCGCAGCATCGGCGCGACGCCATACATTTGATAGGCGTGTTTCAGGTCAATGCTCGGACGATGATTCGCCAAACGCAAACGCTCGCCCCCCATTCGAGCGCGTATGCTCAGTCCCTCACGCGTGATGCGCGCACGCACCTCATCCGTCAAAAACCACTGGCCCGTCGGTAACAAGCGCGCGGCAATCCAATCGTGTTTTAACTGCGTCACCGCCCAGCCATCGGCGTGCCGCCAACACATCTGCCGATTGTGCGCCGGTTTGCTCAATTGTCGGAGCAACTCATCCAACGCTGCGCGCGACGGCATACGCCAACCCATTTGCGCCATCCATTCGCGTAGCAAAATATGCGCCTGCTCTGCCGCATACTCACTCAAATTCACCGCACGCAAACGACCGCATTCGCCAATATCCACGCGGTGCGATACGCTGTGCCGCGCAATGATCTGCTGCGCCCACGCACTATCACTCGCCTGCTGCCGTTGCGCCGTTTGAATCGCATTCAAAATATCGGCGCGCCGTTGCGCCGTCAACGGCGCTTGCGCCAACTGCACCCGAATAGCGCTGCGTTTAAAGCGCGGATCAACATTCGACGGATCGTGTACATACTCAATGCCTTGCGCATGCGCATAGGCATAAATCTGCGCCCGCGACACCGTCAACCACGGGCGCAACCACGCGATACCATGCCGCTCCATGCGTGTCGGCATAGCGGACTGTCCACGCACCCCTGCGCCGCGCTCAGTTTGCAACAAATACGTTTCGATTTGATCATCCTCATGATGCGCCAGCACGATTTGCCGCACACCGTGCTGCCGCGCCAGATCGGCCAACGCACGATAACGCCCTTGCCGCGCCCACTCCTCCACACTCTGCGCCGGCGCCTGCGTGCGCGCATCCAAACGCCGCGTGTCAAACGACACGCCGAGCCGAGCCGCCGCCTCGCGTACCAAAACCTGCCAGCCATCGGCGGCAGCCTGCAAATCATGGTGAATGTGAAATGCCCACAACGGCTGTTGAACCTCACGCGCCCGCGATGCGAGTACGTGCAGCAGACTCATTGAATCCACGCCGCCACTGACCGCTACCGCAGTCGGGATGCGCAAATCGACGGATGAAAGGTTTTGAATCATATCGTTCATGGTGCGAAAAATTGAATTCAAACATCATAACAAAAACCCAAGCAACAGAGCATTACTGTTTCCAAGATGACTGACAAAACGCCTGATACAGATGAACATTAAGAAACATCAAAGCACAATGTTGAAATAAACAAATCGGCGTCACTACGATAACAATCCACCGCATCGCAGTGCTAAGCTGAGTAAACCCTTTTTCAGACCAAATAAAAAACACTTTTAAAAACAAATATTTAACAATACCGTTTGAAAAAGGGACAAATCCATATCCGCTCTTTAACCGCTTGAAAATACAACAGGTTTGCACTAAACTGCCCTAGTTCACCGCCGCATAGGCGGCTTAGAAATGCGCTGTATGTTCGTACTAAGCAGCGTCTTCGTTCACCGCCGCATAGGCGGCTTAGAAAAACTGAAAGCTCTGTTGTTCTTCGCAACTCATGTTCACCGCCGCATAGGCGGCTTAGAAAGTTTACCGCTCAACAGCCCGCATCACCACGTCGTTCACCGCCGCATAGGCGGCTTAGAAAAAAAAGCCAACCAGAAGAAAAAGAGCCGATGAGTTCACCGCCGCATAGGCGGCTTAGAAAATTGCTAACAACTTGGATATTGTAGTGCCTATGTTCACCGCCGCATAGGCGGCTTAGAAAGTACGCACACATTCAAAAATCTCACGATAAATGTTCACCGCCGCATAGGCGGCTTAGAAACATTTATCCCGCGAATCTCTGCCTACCCAGTAGTTCACCGCCGCATAGGCGGCTTAGAAATGTTCCGCAGAACCTCCGTGGATTTGAACCTTGTTCACCGCCGCATAGGCGGCTTAGAAAATGTGAAGTTTCCGCTTGTACAGCGATTCATTGTTCACCGCCGCATAGGCGGCTTAGAAAACTGCGTCGTAATATTTGCCCAAACCCTTGGTGTTCACCGCCGCATAGGCGGCTTAGAAATTTGCCAACTTCGAGCCACACTGCGCAAAAGCGTTCACCGCCGCATAGGCGGCTTAGAAATTCGCCCGTAGAATCAAGCATCAGATTCTCGTAGTTCACCGCCGCATAGGCGGCTTAGAAAGTTATGAACAATAGTCAACTCGCCATCACTCACGTTCACCGCCGCATAGGCGGCTTAGAAAGTTGGGGTGAAAAGCAGTTGGACACCTTCGCAGTTCACCGCCGCATAGGCGGCTTAGAAAAAACAAGGTCAATCAAGACTTAAAGGGTATGGGTTCACCGCCGCATAGGCGGCTTAGAAAGCGAATGCCGATTTGATCGCACCGCGAACCAAGTTCACCGCCGCATAGGCGGCTTAGAAAAAACGCAACAAAGATGACGTTTGCAAATTGCCGCTCTCCGCCGCATAGGCGGCTTAGAAAATGATGCTGATCTGCATCTCTTTGATCGCGCGGTTCACCGCCGTATAGGCGGCTTAGAAAAAACGCGCACCGCGCCGATGGTCGGGTGAATCGTTCACCGCCGCATAGGTGGCTTAGAAAGAGGTGACTGTGACGCCACGCATTTATCAACTGTTCACCGCCGCACAGGCGGCATAGAAAAATAAACTTGGCTTGTAAATAAAATCTGTAACCGTTCCGTTCACCGCCATTTTATTGAATACCGCACGTTATCAATAACACAGGGCGCATTTCTGCGCCCTGTTTGATGAGTTAAACCACTTCCCAATGTTTATTTTTTCGCCTCGGTGAAATTGCCGTAGTTCATGATTTTTTCCATGCGGCCGGCGAGTAGTTCGTCATTCGGTTTGCTTTGCAGGGAAATCAGCGCGTCGGCCAAGGCTTTTTTGATGGTTTGCGCCGTGGCTTTGTGGTTGCGTTGTGCGCCGCCCAATGGCTCGCTCAGCACTTTATCGACCAAGCCGAGCTGTTTCAAGCGCGCGGCAGTGATGCCCATGGCTTCAGCCGCTTCCGATGCTTTGTCCGCGCTCTTCCATAGGATTGAGGCGCAGCCTTCGGGCGAAATCACGGAGTAGATGGCGTATTGCAACATCAGCACGGTGTCGGCAACTGCCACCGCCAGCGCGCCGCCCGAGCCGCCTTCGCCAATTACGGTGGCGATGATCGGGGTTTTGAGTTTGGCCATTTCGTATAAATTACGTCCAATGGCTTCGGACTGGCCGCGCTCTTCCGCACCGATGCCCGGATACGCACCCGGCGTGTCGATGAAGGTGAAAATGGGTAAGCGGTATTTTTCGGCCAAGTGCATCAGGCGCAGCGCTTTGCGGTAGCCTTCGGGGCGCGGCATACCGAAATTGCGCAGACCTCGCTCTTTGGTATCGCGGCCTTTTTGATGACCGATGACCATGCACGGTTGGCCTTCGAATCGTGCCAAGCCGCCCACAATCGCGGCGTCATCGGCAAATGCACGGTCGCCGTGCAGTTCGTGAAAATCGGTGAAAATCAGGTCGATGTAGTCGAGCGTGTAAGGGCGTTGCGCATGACGCGCGACTTTGACCACTTGCCACGGTTCGAGTTTGGCGTAGGTGTCTTTGGTCAATTCATCGCTTTTTTTCTTCAGGCGAGTGATTTCTTCAGAGATATCGACCGCCGAGTCGCTTTGCACCAAACGCAGTTCTTCGATTTTGCTTTCTAAATCCGCAATTGGCTGTTCAAAGTCTAAAAATATTTGTCTCACACCATTTCTCCGTGATTAGAACGGGCGCATTTTAACAAAGTTTTTCGCGCCCATGTGGGCAAAACACCGCACGTCCGTTCGTAAAACCGCCCTACTCAAGCCCAGGAAAACCCGCGTCAATAGGCGACTTCGACCGGATCAAGACTGCGCCACAAGTACCATGTGGCGACGCTCGCCCAAGGGGAAAATCGTTCAAAGTACAAAACTCGCGCCTGTTTGGGTGTCAGGCGCTGATCGATATGATAAGCCTTTTCCAAGCCGCGCAATAGCCCAATATCATCTACGGGGAATACATTGGGGCGCAGCAGCGTGAACATCAGGAACATTTCCGCCGTCCAGCGGCCTATCCCATGAATGCCGGACAACTCGTCAATGATGGCCTGATCGCTGCGCTGCGCCCAATATTCGTGTCCTCGATGACTGATGCGATTACGCACGAAAAATTGCGCCACTTCGTGCACATATTGCGCTTTTCGCGCTGACAGTCCGACGCTGCGCAATTGTTCCGGCGTACATTGCAGCATGGTTCTCGGCGTCATGCGCGGACACAGCGCCTCCAGACGCGCCCAAATGCTATCGGCGGCACGCACGGAGATTTGTTGCCCGACCACCGAGCGCACCAGGGTGTAAAACGGTTGCCCGCGCGAGCTCATAATGCTGTCGGGGTAACGTTGGATCAACGCCGCCATCACTGCATCGTTCTGCGCCAATTCGTGCGTGGCCTGCGACCAGTAATCGGGCCGCTGGTATCCGTTGCGACGGGAATTACGCCGAACGGGTTGGGAGGTAGTTTGAACGGCGGAGGTGGTCATATCTCTATAAGAAATACGGAAAAAGTAAAACCCTAGTTTTTCCGTGCTGAGTATTAGAAATTTTGTCAGAGAAACCCTGACAAAATTTGAATAAAATCAAAATGTTAAAATTGCGTACTTTCAAGCGGTACTTCCATCTATCAATCCTTGAGCTGAAAAACATACTTGTTCCGCATTTTCTATATTTATTCGCTCAAGACCACGTATCAATCAGCGCACCGCCTTGTTCGAGCAAGAAGTGTTTGAATGCTTTGAGCGTCGGTGAGAGTTTTTTGTTTTTCAGGTGAATCACCTGCCATTTGCCCTGAATCGGTGTGTCGACCACATCCAGCAGTGCGATATAGCCCGCAGCCAGCTCATGCCGAATCGTGCGCAGCGATAAAAAGCTCAAGCCCATATTTGCCATCACCGCCTGTTTGATGGTTTCGTTACTCGGCATTTCCATGAAAATTTGCATCTGCGCCTGATGTTCATCAAAACAGCGCTCCATCGCCGCGCGCGTACCCGAGCCGCGTTCACGCACGACGAACGGGTACTCGCTCAGCAATTCGTAGCTGATGTTTTTCTTGCGTGAGAGCGGATGCGACGGCGCACAGACGAAGGCCTGCGGATTGCTGGCGAACGGCTCACCCACATAGTCGGACGAATCGGGAACGCGCCCTGAGATGGCTAAATCCACTTCGTTGCGCTCAATCATGCCAAACACGTTTTCCTTGTTATCGATGTGCAAGCGCACATCAATCGTCGGGAACATACGGTTAAACTGTACCAAGAGCATCGGGATAAAGTATTTACTGGTGCTGACAATCGCCAAGTCAATCTGCCCGCGTTTCATACCGGCGTGCTCGGCCATGACGGCTTCCAAATCTTTGAGCGAGGCGATCACTTGACCGGCCTGCGCCATAAAGTCCTGTCCGGCGTGGGTCAGGCGAATATTGCGTCCGACACTTTCAAACAGCGCGATGCCGAATTCGTCCTCCAACTGACGCAATTGCATCGACACCGCCGGCTGCGTGATGAATAGTTTCTCTGCGGCCTTGGAAACCGAGCCGAGCTTGGCGACCTCGAAAAACGTCTTGAGCTGACGCAAGGTATAGTTAGGCATGAAATGCTCCGTGTGTTGTGCTGTGATGGTTGTTATATCAAACAATCCTTATAGTTGGATTTTTGGAAAATTTACATAAAAAATCAAATCACGCTGATTCTTTGAAAAAATTGAAATTTTCTTCTGCGAATCATACCAAGCCATACCAAATTTATCAATTTTTTTGATACACCCCGATCAGTTGAGACGATTTTTTTATCAATCGCACCACAGCGCTGACACTAAAGAAACACTTCCGATTCACCACGGATGCAAATTGCCCTACCCGTTCAGGTGCTTTACAATGGCGCATTACCATTTTTTAGAAAGCCAATATCATGAGCGCAGCTTATCTCCCCCCGCAATTACGCATCGCCCCGTCGATTTTATCGGCGGATTTCGCCCGACTGGGCGAGGAAGTGCGTGCCATCGAGGCCGCCGGTGCGGACTGGGTGCATTTTGATGTGATGGACAATCATTATGTGCCCAACCTGACCATCGGCCCGCTGGTGTGCGAGGCGATCCGCCCGCACGTGCAGATTCCGATTGACGTTCATTTGATGGTCGAGCCGGTCGATGCGCTGATTCCGATGTTCGCCAAAGCAGGCGCGAACATCATTACCTTTCATCCCGAAGCCTCGCGCCATATTGACCGCACCTTGTCCTTGATTCGCGATCATGGCTGCCAAGCAGGTTTGGTGTTCAATCCGGCCACACCGCTGTCGTTCATGGATCATGTCATGGACAAACTAGACGTGGTTCTGCTGATGAGCGTGAACCCGGGATTCGGCGGACAAGCGTTCATCCCCGAAACGCTGAATAAACTGCGTGCCGCACGCGCCAAAATCGACGCGCACATGCAATCCGGCGGGCAAAAAATCCTGCTCGAAATCGACGGCGGTGTAAAAGTAGACAACATCGCGCAGATCGTCGCCGCCGGCGCGGATGTCTGCGTCGCAGGCAGTGCCGTTTTTGGCGCGCCGGACGCGGATAGCGGCTATCGCGGTGTGATGCAGGCCTTGCGCGCGCCGGTTCAACTGAGCCTATAAATCGTGCCGCAAGTTGACCGATAAATCCTCGCGAATGACCGCCTATCAATGATAAAATGGCGGTCATTATTTTTGTCCTATTTTCTATCACGCAGCACTCGTTTTAATTGTTCATCATTATTCTTTGAGAAAGCAAACAACATGAGCACACAGACCCCAGAAATGTCCCGCCGAATGGCCAACGCGATTCGCGTCCTATCCATTGATGCCGTAGAAAAAGCCAAATCCGGCCATCCGGGCGCACCGATGGGCATGGCGGAAATCGCCCAAGTATTGTGGGGCAGCCACCTGAGCCACAACCCAAAAAACCCGAATTGGTTCAATCGTGATCGCTTTGTGCTGTCCAACGGCCACGGCTCCATGTTGATTTACTCATTGTTGCATCTGACCGGCTACGATTTGCCGATGGAAGAAATTAAGAATTTCCGCCAATTGCACAGCAAAACCGCTGGCCATCCCGAATACGCCATCACCCCGGGCGTAGAAACCACCACCGGCCCGCTTGGTCAAGGTATTGCCAATGCAGTCGGCATGGCTTTGAGCGAAAAATTGCTCGGCCAAGAATTCAATAAACCCAATCACGCCATCGTCGATCATTTCACCTACGCCTTTTTGGGCGACGGCTGTATGATGGAAGGCATCAGCCACGAAGCCTGCGCTTTGGCCGGCACGCTCAAATTATCCAAATTGATCGCGTTCTGGGATGACAACGGCATTTCGATTGACGGCCATGTCGAAGACTGGTTCTCTGATGACACACCGGCACGCTTTGCCGCCTACGGCTGGAACGTGATTGCCAATGTCGATGGCCACGATACCGCTGCCATCGAAGCAGCCCTGTTCGCCGCCCAAGCACAAGCCAAAACTGCCGACGGCAAACCTACGCTGATCTGCTGCAAAACCGTGATCGGCAAAGGCGCGCCGAATAAACAAGGCA
Organism: Puribacter membranae; assembly: GCF_055380425.1. Lineage (NCBI taxonomy): Bacteria > Pseudomonadati > Pseudomonadota > Betaproteobacteria > Burkholderiales > Burkholderiaceae > Puribacter > Puribacter membranae. The sequence continues at coordinate 136,075 of NZ_AP040167.1, read as the reverse complement.
CGCACGACGTACACGGCGCGGCGCTCGGCGCGGATGAAATCGCCGCCACCCGCGCAACCCTCGGCTGGACGGACGAGCCGTTCGTGATTCCGGCAGACATCAAAGCTGCATGGGACGCCACCGCCAAAGGTGCGGAACGCGAAGCTGCGTGGGACGCGCAATTCGCCGCCTATCGCGCCGCTTACCCCGCGGAAGCCGCCGAATTTGAACGCCGTATGAGCAAACAATTGCCCGCTGATTTTGCAGAAAAACTGAAAGGCGTATACGCACAGATTGCCGAGAAAACCGACGCAGTGGCCACGCGTAAAGCCAGCCAAAATGCATTGGACGCATTGGCGCCCTTACTGCCAGAATTTTTCGGCGGCTCAGCCGACTTGACCGGTTCAAATTTAACCAACTTCAAAGGCTGCGTGCGCGTCAAGCCCGGCGTTTGGGGCAACCACCTGTCCTACGGCGTACGTGAGTTTGGCATGGCCGCAATGATGAACGGCATGGCGCTGTACGGCGGCTACATTCCCTACGGCGGCACTTTCCTCACCTTCTGCGACTACTCGCGCAACGCGATTCGCATGGCCGCATTGATGAAACAACGTGTGATTCACGTCTTCACCCATGACTCCATCGGTCTGGGCGAAGACGGTCCGACGCATCAAAGCGTCGAACACGTTCCCAGCCTGCGCATCATCCCGAATCTGGATGTATGGCGTCCAGCGGATGGTTTGGAAACCGCCGTTGCGTGGGGCGAATCCATTCTGCGCATGGACGGCCCAAGCGCATTGATTCTGTCGCGTCAAAACCTGCCAAACGTTACCCAGCTCAATCAAGCCGAATTGATCGCCAAAGGCGGCTACGTCCTGAAAGACGCGGATCATGCCCAAGCGCTCATCATCGCCACCGGCTCAGAAGTCGAAATCGCACTCCAAGCCCAGAAACAATTGGCCGAACAAGGTATCGCCGTACGGGTCGTCTCTATGCCGTGCACCTCCGCATTTGACCGTCAAACCGCTGAATATCAAAACAGCGTGTTGCCACGCAATCTGCCTGCCGTTGCGATTGAAGCAGCACAGCCGGACTTCTGGCACAAATATGTCGGACGCGGAGCAGTGGTTGGCATGACTACCTTTGGTGAATCTGCCCCTGCTAAAGAGTTGTACCAATATTTTGGCATTACCGCAGAAAAAACGGTTGAAGCAGTTAAGCAACAATTGGTATAAAAGATATCTTAGGTAATCGTTTAAATAGCATAAAGTTATACCGATAAGCGCATCAAATACCGTAAAAAATGATGGCGGTTTGGAGTACAATAAGCGGTGTGACTTTCATCGGTTGTAACCACTAACAAGGAGTGAACAATGACTATCAAAGTAGGGATTAACGGTTTTGGTCGTATCGGTCGTATGGTATTTCGTGCGGCGGTTGCGGATTTCAAAGACGATATCGAAATCGTCGGTATCAACGACTTGCTCGAGCCAGACTATTTGGCATACATGCTCAAATTCGACTCAGTGCATGGCCGCTTCAAAGGTGACGTGAAAGTTGAAGGTTCTAACCTCATCATCAATGGCAAAACCATTCGCCTGACCGCGATCAAAGACCCTGCTGAACTGAAATGGGACGAAGTTGGCGCGGACGTTGTGGTTGAATCAACCGGCTTGTTCCTGACCAAAGAAACCGCACAAAAACACATCGATGCCGGCGCGAAAAAAGTCATCATGTCTGCACCATCCAAAGACGACACCCCGATGTTCGTTTATGGCGTGAACTGCGGTACCTACGCAGGTCAAACCATCATCTCTAATGCATCATGCACCACCAACTGCTTGGCACCGGTAGCCAAAGTACTGAACGACAACTTCGGTATCAAACGCGGTTTGATGACCACCGTTCACGCAGCAACGGCTACTCAAAAAACCGTTGACGGCCCGTCAAACAAAGACTGGCGTGGTGGCCGTGGCATTTTGGAAAACATCATTCCATCATCCACTGGCGCAGCCAAAGCCGTTGGCGTAGTGATTCCAGAACTCAACAAAAAACTCACTGGTATGGCATTCCGCGTACCGACTTCAGACGTGTCTGTAGTTGACTTGACTGTTGAATTGGAAAAACCAGCTAAATACGAAGACATCTGCAAAGCCATGAAAGCAGCGTCCGAAGGCGCGATGAAAGGCGTACTCGGCTACACCGAAGAAAAAGTCGTAGCCACTGACTTCCGTGGCGAAGCCTGCACTTCTACATTCGATGCCGAAGCCGGTATCGCTCTGGACGACACCTTCGTTAAAGTCGTAGCTTGGTACGACAACGAATGGGGCTACTCTTGCAAAGTACTCGAAATGATTCGAGTAATGAGCAAATAACTCATTTTGCAACTAAGTAAAAACGCATCCTTTGGGATGCGTTTTTTATTGCCGAACAAAAATCGACGCAGCATTCGAGCTAGAAAAGCCCCACTAAACAATCTAATTGTACTCGTCACCTAATTTTAATAGTCCGCATGTGCAGCCCCCTCTCCTTGGCGGACTTAATGTACTCCATTTCCCACCCAATTCACAAAAAAACCACGCTGTGTGTGCGTGGTTTCAGTAGAAGGCGTGGTACTTATTGATCGTGCTCGCTCAATTGGTGTTGGTGCTATTGAGCTTCTTTTGGGACTTACTGTTTGATTGTGTTGCTGATTTCGGCTTACGTTTACGCTCATTCTGATCGAGCACGCCGTCGGCATTGGTATCCTTCTTCTGCATATACTTGTCCAAGCTCTGATTCATGTGCGCGCGAGCTTCCGCCTGCGTGATCACCCCATCCTTATTCGCGTCTGCCTTCTTCGCAATACCACCGCGCTTACCCTGCAGCTCATCCATACTGATCTGGCCATCCTGATTCGCATCGGTTTTCGTGAACTTCTTATCCAATTGCTTCTGGCGCGCCTGCAACAGCTCATCCTTGCTGAACACCCCGTCACCATTCAAATCCGTGCCCTTGGCCCAAGCACCTTGCGCAGCGAACAAACCCAACACCACCAAACCATAACCCAAACGTCGCATCTCTCACATCCTTTAATCGAATCGGTTGATATACACCACAGCACCATTGCCCATGGTGCTCGCGAGTATAACCCGAATCAAAGCGCACTCAAAGCAACTTGCATATCAGCCTGTCTTGAGCGTTTCACCCAAGCAACACTTTGGCGCATCAAACAATGAGTCCGATACCGGACAAGACAACGCCAAACCCATAATAAAAAACCCCGTCTCATGGAGACGGGGTTTTGGTATTAAAGCTTGATGATGTCCTACTTTCACACAGGTAATCTGCACTATCATCGGCGCTAAGTCGTTTCACTGTCCTGTTCGGGATGGGAAGGAGTGGGACCAACTTGCTATGGTCATCAAGCAAAGCTTGTACGTTTGCCGGCAAAGCCAACAAACAGAATTAGAAACCTGAGGCTGAAGAGCTTTACACTCGTCAGCGTCGCAAATCATATTAGATTGCACTAACAAACATATTAGTTAATTGACCAACTGAATCAATACAGTTATAAGGTCAAGCCTTACGGGCAATTAGTATTGGTTAGCTTAACACATTGCTGTGCTTCCACACCCAACCTATCAACGTCCTGGCCTCGAACGACCCTTCAAGGGAATCAAGTTCCCGGGAAATCTAATCTTCAGGCAAGTTTCACGCTTAGATGCTTTCAGCGTTTATCTCTTCCGTACTTAGCTACCCTGCGATGCTTCTGGCGAAACAACAGGTACACCAGCGGTACGTCCACTCCGGTCCTCTCGTACTAGGAGCAGCCCCCGTCAAATTTCCAGCGCCCACGGCAGATAGGGACCAAACTGTCTCACGACGTTTTAAACCCAGCTCGCGTACCTCTTTAAATGGCGAACAGCCATACCCTTGGGACCGACTACAGCCCCAGGATGAGATGAGCCGACATCGAGGTGCCAAACACCGCCGTCGATATGAACTCTTGGGCGGTATCAGCCTGTTATCCCCAGAGTACCTTTTATCCGTTGAGCGATGGCCCTTCCATTCAGAACCACCGGATCACTATGTCCTGCTTTCGCACCTGCTCGAGTTGTCGCTCTCGCAGTTAAGCACGCTTTTGCCATTGCACTTTACACACGATGTCCGACCGTGTTAAGCGTACCTTCGAACTCCTCCGTTACACTTTGGGAGGAGACCGCCCCAGTCAAACTGCCTACCATGCACTGTCCCAGACCCAGATTCATGGGCCGTGGTTAGAACGTCAAATAATTCAGGGTGGTATTTCAAGGACGACTCCACCGATACTGGCGTACCGGCTTCAAAGTCTCCCACCTATCCTACACAAAACGATTCAACATACCATGCAAAGCTACAGTAAAGGTTCATGGGGTCTTTCCGTCTAGCCGCGGGGAGATTGCATCATCACAAACATTTCAACTTCGCTGAGTCTGCGGAGGAGACAGTGTGGCCATCGTTACGCCATTCGTGCAGGTCGGAACTTACCCGACAAGGAATTTCGCTACCTTAGGACCGTTATAGTTACGGCCGCCGTTTACTGGGACTTCAATCAAGAGCTTGCACCCCATCATTTAATCTTCCAGCACCGGGCAGGCGTCACACCCTATACGTCCACTTTCGTGTTTGCAGAGTGCTGTGTTTTTATTAAACAGTCGCAGCCACCGATTCTCTGAGACCCTTTCACGCTCCGATGTTCTCTTCACGCTACAAGGGCATACCTTCTCCCGAAGTTACGGTATCAATTTGCCGAGTTCCTTCTCCGCAGTTCTCTCAAGCGCCTTAGAATACTCATCTCGCCCACCTGTGTCGGTTTGCGGTACGGTCTTGTTAAGCTGGAGCTTAGTGGCTTTTCTTGGGATGACATTCAGTGACTTCGCGCCCTAGAGCACTCGATCCACGACCTCGGTGTGTGACTGCCGGATTTGCCTAACAGTCGCCTACATCGCAGAAACCAGAATCCAATAACTGGATCACCTGCAACCATCCGTCCCCACATCGCACTTAACAACGGTACAGGAATATTAACCTGTTTCCCATCAGCTACGCTTCTCAGCCTCGCCTTAGGGGCCGACTAACCCTACGCCGATGAACGTTGCGTAGGAAACCTTGGGCTTACGGCGAGGGGGCTTTTCACCCCCTTTATCGCTACTCATGTCAGCATTCGCACTTCTGATACCTCCAGCACGCTTTACAACGCACCTTCACAGGCTTACAGAACGCTCTCCTACCATACGTGCAAGCACGTATCCGCAGCTTCGGTTATAGACTTAGCCCCGTTACATCTTCCGCGCAGGACGACTCGATCAGTGAGCTATTACGCTTTCTTTAAAGGGTGGCTGCTTCTAAGCCAACCTCCTGACTGTCTTAGCCTTCCCACTTCGTTTCCCACTTAGTCTATATTGGGGACCTTAGCTGGCGGTCTGGGTTGTTTCCCTCTTGACACCGGACGTTAGCACCCGATGTCTGTCTCCCAAGCTCATACTCTGCGGTATTCGGAGTTTGCCTTGGTTTGGTAAGTCGCGATGACCCCCTAGCCAAAACAGTGCTCTACCCCCGCAGGCAATACTTGAGGCACTACCTAAATAGTTTTCGGAGAGAACCAGCTATCTCCAAGTTTGTTTAGCCTTTCACCCCTATCCACAGCTCATCCCCTAACTTTTCAACGTTAGTGGGTTCGGACCTCCAGTTGGTGTTACCCAACCTTCATCCTGGCCATGGATAGATCACTTGGTTTCGGGTCTACGCCGTGCTACTATCGCCCTTATCAGACTCGCTTTCGCTACGCCTCCCCTATTCGGTTAAGCTCGCAACACAACGTAAGTCGCTGACCCATTATACAAAAGGTACGCAGTCACCCCTACTTTAATGACCCTCAACTTGTCTGCAAGTCGGGCTTATTTCAATTCCTTCTTCTTACTTTTGACAAACTCGCTACGCTCGTTTGCCAAAGCACCTCGAAGGTCATTAAAGTAGGGGCTCCTACTGTTTGTATGCATGCGGTTTCAGGATCTATTTCACTCCCCTCCCGGGGTTCTTTTCGCCTTTCCCTCACGGTACTGGTTCACTATCGGTCGATTACGAGTATTTAGCCTTGGAGGATGGTCCCCCCATCTTCAGACAGGATTTCACGTGTCCCGCCCTACTTGTCTGATGCTTAGTACCATAATTGGGTTTTCGTATACGGGGCTATCACCCTCTATAGCTGGACTTTCCATTCCATTCTACTAACGCAATTATTATCACATCACGGCTGTTCCCATTTCGCTCGCCACTACTTTGGGAATCTCGGTTGATTTCTTTTCCTCTGGGTACTTAGATGTTTCAGTTCTCCAGGTTCGCTCCACTGACCTATGTATTCAGTCAGCAGTGACCCTTGCGGGCCGGGTTTCCCCATTCAGATATCTGCGGATCAAAGGTCATTTGCCACCTCCCCGCAGCTTTTCGCAGGCTTTCACGTCTTTCATCGCCTGTAATCGCCAAGGCATCCACCACATGCACTTAGTCACTTGACCTTATAACACTATTGACTCCGGTTATAAGACAATTTACTAATGTGAGTACTGTTTTTACATGAGAACAGTACTCGGTTTGTTTGCCGTAATTTCAAGTTTAGTCGTATTCTTAAATACTACTTGTTCTTTCGTTTGGATTTTGGCTTCGCCGAAATCCGCACTCAAGATAAGTTACTTTTCTTGAGAACTACTTTTTGATGCAATCTAACCCGTGATTATTCTATCGACACATTATATAAACTCTCGATAACAATTCTCACTGTTAAATTTGCTTCATATCATTTATTAAGTCTGCTTTATTGCTGAAGCTCTTTAATAAATAATAATCTCAGGTTTCTAATTGTTAAAGAAACAGCCGACGTCATTGCTGACGCAATCTTTCGTAAAAGATTAAAATTACACAATTCATTGTGTAGTTTTAATATCTCACTTGTTGAGTTTGACCCACTTTGATGGTGGGTCTTGATGGACTCGAACCATCGACCCCTGCGTTATCAACACAGTGCTCTAACCAACTGAGCTAAAGACCCATTCTTTGCTCAAAGCATTCGCCTTTTGCATTCAGTGGTGGAGGATGACGGGATCGAACCGACGACCCCCTGCTTGCAAAGCAGGTGCTCTCCCAGCTGAGCTAATCCCCCGTGAGGGTTACTTCTGTAAACATTCCGATAAGCGTGAGCACATGCAGCTTCTATTGTTGGTACGTTATCCGTAGATAAGTACGTTCTCTAGAAAGGAGGTGATCCAGCCGCACCTTCCGATACGGCTACCTTGTTACGACTTAACCCCAGTCATGAATCCCACCGTGGTAATCGCCCTCCTTGCGGTTAGGCTAACTACTTCTGGTGAGACCCACTCCCATGGTTTGACGGGCGGTGTGTACAAGACCCGGGAACGTATTCACCGCGACATTCTGATCCGCGATTACTAGCGATTCCGACTTCATGCACTCGAGTTGCAGAGTGCAATCCGGACTACGATCGGTTTTCTGGGATTGGCTCCACCTCGCGGCTTGGCAACCCTCTGTACCGACCATTGTATGACGTGTGAAGCCCTACCCATAAGGGCCATGAGGACTTGACGTCATCCCCACCTTCCTCCGGTTTGTCACCGGCAGTCTCATTAGAGTGCCCAACTTAATGATGGCAACTAATGACAAGGGTTGCGCTCGTTGCGGGACTTAACCCAACATCTCACGACACGAGCTGACGACAGCCATGCAGCACCTGTGTTAGCGTTCCCGAAGGCACCAATCCATCTCTGGAAAGTTCGCTACATGTCAAGGGTAGGTAAGGTTTTTCGCGTTGCATCGAATTAATCCACATCATCCACCGCTTGTGCGGGTCCCCGTCAATTCATTTGAGTTTTAATCTTGCGACCGTACTCCCCAGGCGGTCAACTTCACGCGTTAGCTTCGTTACTAAGTCAATGAAGACCCAACAACCAGTTGACATCGTTTAGGGCGTGGACTACCAGGGTATCTAATCCTGTTTGCTCCCCACGCTTTCGTACATGAGCGTCAGTGTTATCCCAGGAGGCCGCCTTCGCCACCGGTATTCCTCCACATCTCTACGCATTTCACTGCTACACGTGGAATTCTACCTCCCTCTGACACACTCTAGTCTTGCAGTCACAAGTGCAGTTCCCAAGTTGAGCTCGGGGATTTCACACCTGTCTTACAAAACCGCCTGCGCACGCTTTACGCCCAGTAATTCCGATTAACGCTTGCACCCTACGTATTACCGCGGCTGCTGGCACGTAGTTAGCCGGTGCTTATTCTTTTGGTGCCGTCATCCCCAAAGGATATTAGCCTTTAGGATTTCTTCCCAAACAAAAGAGCTTTACAACCCGAAGGCCTTCTTCACTCACGCGGCATTGCTGGATCAGGCTTTCGCCCATTGTCCAAAATTCCCCACTGCTGCCTCCCGTAGGAGTCTGGGCCGTGTCTCAGTCCCAGTGTGGCGGATCGTCCTCTCAGACCCGCTAAAGATCGTCGCCTTGGTAGGCCTTTACCCTACCAACTAGCTAATCTTCCATCGGCCGCTCCTATAGCGTGAGGCCTTGCGGTCCCCCACTTTTACCCTCAGGTTGTATGCGGTATTAGCTACTCTTTCGAGTAGTTATCCCCCACTACAGGGTACGTTCCGATGTATTACTCACCCGTTCGCCACTCGCCGACAAGAGAAGCAAGCTTCTCTCTCGCTGCCGTTCGACTTGCATGTGTAAAGCATGCCGCCAGCGTTCAATCTGAGCCATGATCAAACTCTTCAGTTTAATTCATTGCTTTCGCATTCGCTACCTTTTACAGTAGCACTCAAGTATTGACTGACATTTGAATTTATTTCTAAATTCGCTTTGTTTCGTCAAGTATGAGCATTTGTTTTTTAAGTCCAATTCTTCAATCAGACTCGCTACATATGCCCACACTTATCGGCTGTTATTTGTTAAAGATCTTTTTATCCCGCAGCACCTTGGCACCGCTTCGTTTTTTCTCGTCCGTCTCAACATCAGAGAAGCGAGATTATGAAGAAGTTTTTTTATTCCGTCAAGTCTTTTTTAATTTATTTTTAATATTTTTTAAAAACAAATCTTAACTCAACCAACCCTTTCCAACCTCCCCCGCCAAATCCATCCGGCGAAGAAGTGAAATTATGAACGAATGCCTTCTTATTGTCAACTCTTATTTGGCGATATTTTTACTTTCTCCAATCATTCTGTGCGCATCTTTTGATTTGTTCTTTATTTTCAATCAATTATGACGCTCGCACTATTTAACGCTTATCTTTGTAATGATTGGATACGATTAATATCGCCAACATGAGACTCATTATTTAGTTTGCTCATGCACAGAGCAGCCCTCTGCACCTTATTCAAGCGCTTGTTTCCAGTCGTTAATCAGGTCGTTGATATGCTCTATACCCACCGAAACACGAATCAGGCCGTCGCTAATGCCCCATTTTTGGCGCTGTTCCGCTGCCATTTCGGCATAAATGGTCTGGGCAACGGGCAAGGTCATGCTGCGGTTATCGCCCAAGTGGGTGGAAATCATGGTGACTTTGAGCGCGTCGAGCACTTGATAGGCTGTTTTATTACCTTGTTTAAGCGTGAAAGAGAGTAATGTACCGTAACCACAATCACCGAACAGCTCCTTTGCACGCTCGTGCTGCGGATGCTCGACCAAAGCCGGATAGTCAACGTGTTCAACCGCGTGATGCTGTTGCAGCCATTTGGCCAAATCGTAGGCGTTGCGGCAGGCGCGCTCATTGCGCAGGAAGAAGGTTTCCAATCCGATGGCGATTTGTTGCGCCGCATCCACGGATAAGCTGGCGCCTACATCGCGCAGACCTTTTTTGCGCAATTGGGAAATGCCCCATTTTTTCGCATCACCTTTGCGGTAGCCATCAAATATATTGGGATACTTTGTCCAATCAAATACGCCCGTGTCGGTCAATGAGCCGCCGAGCACAGTCGCATGTCCGGACAATGATTTGGACAGCGAGTTCATCACCAAACCGGCACCGTAGTCTTTGGCACGCACCAATGCCGGTGTGCCCATGGTGTTATCGACGAAAAATAGGATGTTGCGCGCTTGGCACAATTGACCGATGCCTTTCAAATCGGCGATCTGCGTGCGTGGGTTGGCAATGGTTTCAACGAACACCATGCGCGTATTATCCTGTAACGCCGCTGCGACATTCGCCGCATCCGTGACATCTACGTAGCTGATGGACACGCCTTGCAAACCAAAGGTGTCAAACAAGCTGGTGGTATTGCCAAACAAATATTGACTGACCACAATATGGTCGCCCGCTTTGAGTAAAGCCAGCATCGCGCTCGCAATCGCGCCCATGCCGGTTGCGAAAGTGATGGTTTCAACCCCGCCTTCTAATAAAGTCAGTTGCGCTTCGAGCGCGGTCAGCGTCGGATTGTTTGAGCGCGAGTAGGTATAACCGGCGATTTTGCCTTGGAACGCATCGGCAATGCCTTGCGCCGAATCATAGGTAAATTGCACGCTTTTATACACGGGCTGATGACTTGCCGAGTGCGCAATACCCGCCCAGCGATCGTTGTGCAACAGTTGTGTTTCAATATGTGTGTTTAATTTTTTTTGTTCTGTCATAAAGTACTTTCAAAGGCGTTCGTATGACGCACCGAAATGATTATTTGGCTTTTTTCTTGGACTGCTGCGCATCGAATCGATTTTGCTCCAGTCGGTCCAAATAGGCATCGTCAATATCACCCGTGACGTATTCGCCATTAAAACATGAGGCATCAAACTGTGTCAGGCGCGATTGTCCGCCCGCTTGCCCCGCCGACTGTACCGATTCGATCAGCGCAGACAAATCTTGGTAAATAACTTTGTCGGCGGTAATCGCTTCGCTAATTTCCGCCAATGACTTATTGTTAGCAATCAACTCGGTTCGCGTCGGCATATCAATGCCATAAACATTCGGAAATTTCACTGCCGGTGCAGCCGAGGCAAAATACACCTTGTTCGCGCCCGACTCGCGCGCAAGCGCAACAATCTCTTGACTGGTTGTACCGCGCACAATCGAGTCGTCCACCAACAGCACGTTTTTACCGGCAAATTCACTCGGCATGGCAGTTAATTTTTGGCGCACCGATTTTTGACGCGTTTCCTGACCCGGCATGATGAAGGTGCGACCAATGTAACGGTTTTTGATAAAACCTTCACGATAGCTCAAACCCAACTTCGAGGCCAATTGCATGGCACATGGGCGCGAGGTATCGGGAATCGGCATGACCACGTCAATATCCTTCACATCAATTTCGCGCGCGATTTTATCCGCCAGCGTTTCGCCCATCGCCAAACGCGCGGCGTACACGGACGTGCCCTCTATCGTCGAATCGGGACGCGCAAAATAAACGTATTCAAACAGGCACGGACTTAGCTGCGTATTCTCAGCGCAAATTTGGCTGTGCAGAGTACCGTCCATATCAATCCAAATCGCTTCGCCCGGCGCGATGTCTCGCACGGTTTTATAACCGACGCCCTCAATCGCCACACTCTCCGAAGCGAGTATGTATTCAATTGCCCCACTTTTGGTTTGACGCTGACCCAAAACCAAAGGACGAATGCCGTTCGGGTCGCGAAAGCCAAATACTGACAAGCCAGCGGCCATGCCGACGCAGGCATACGCGCCCTTAATGCGTGCATTAACACGGCGCATGGCGCTGAAAAAATGCTGGTAGGTCAATGCCGCTGTCGCATCTTCCTCATTCACCGAAATATCCAATTCATGTGCCAACACATTGAGCAGCACTTCCGAATCCGAGCCGGTATTGATGTGGCGGCGATCCAAACGGAATAGTTCATCGCGCACTTCGTCGGTATTGGTTAAATTACCATTGTGAGCCAAGGTGATGCCATACGGCGCATTAACATAAAACGGTTGCGCCTCCTCCACGCTATCGACCGCGCCTGCCGTCGGATAGCGTACATGACCAATGCCCATATTGCCATGCAAGTCGCGCATATTGCGCGTGCGAAATACATCGCGCACCATGCCTTTGCCCTTGTGCATGCAAAATCGCTGACCTTGATTGGTCGTCATGCCCGCCGCGTCTTGCCCACGGTGTTGCAGCAGCAACAGCGCATCATAAATCAGTTGGTTCACCGGGCTATTCGCCATCACACCAATCACGCCACACATCTTTCACCTCAAATTAAAATCATTAAAACTCTGCTGAAAACAGCTTGTCGCGCTGTTTTCAAAATATTCATTTATCTCGACCCATATTTTGCTGCTGTTTTCAAGCGCGCATTTTACTGGGATTGCATGGATTCAACCATAAAAAAACGAGGCCGTGAGTACACTCACGGCCTGACGGATGGATTTAGGGCTTGGGCTTGGTTTGCTCCTGTTGAATCGGAATCACAACAGGATTTTTCGCCACGCCTTTCACTTTGGCCAAAGCAGCCTCGGCTTCGGTTTGGGTTTTAAACAAGCCCAAACGCACACGGGTTTTGCTTGCACCATCAACCGTCACTGTGCGCAGTTGGGGCTGCACACCCGCCGCACGCAATCGCGCCACCAGACTGTCCAGCTCTTTTTTGTCGCTGACCAGGCCAATATGTACCGCATATTGTTGCGTTGGCTGGGTAGTTGGCGTTGTCGGCGTAGCAGGTACGGCTTGTTTGGTGTCCGCTGGTTTTGCAGGCGCGGCTGTGGTGGCGGCTGTAGTTGTTGCCGTGGTTGCAGCGGCAGCCTTATTATCGCTTGGCTTTGCATCGGTTGCTTTGCCATCGGCTGCCGTTTTATCCGCACTCTCCGCTGCCGCGCGCAGACTTTCGTCGGTGGCTTTCGGGTTTTTCACGTCAAACTGGACGTTTTTATCGGGAATGCTCACAGCCACTTGCGCGGCGGTTTCTTTGCGTTGGCCATCAAACACCCACGGCAAAATCACAAACGCCGCACCCAGCAAAACCAATGCGCCGATCAAACGACGACGCGCGCGCACCTTCAAGTCGTGCAACTGCACCTCTTCGTCATATACCGCGGTTGTTTCATTCAATCCGTCGCGTTGCACTTGGCGCGCACGCACGCGCACCGCTTGATGCGTCTCGCCGCTCAAGCCCAATTCGCTGCGCATATCGCCTTTGCGACGCGCGTTTGACGGCTCGCTATTTGATTGATTTGTTTGCTTTTTCTTAAACCACATCCCATTTTTCCTTATGTCGATTCAGCCGGTACGCTTGGGAATCGCGGCAGACCTTTGAGTGCTTGTTCCACGGTCACAAAGGAGCCAAATATGATTATTCTATCATTGGGCGAGACCTGCGTGGGTACACTTGCAGATAAATGCGCCAAAGCGCTTTGCACGCTGTCAAATGTCTGAACGCTGTGATCTTGATCCGCCACAAAGCCCGAATCCAACAAAATGGCGCGCAATTGCTCTGCCGTGGCGGCACGCGCGGACGGTAAATCGCACACATACCAGTGATCCACCACGTCGCGCATGATACGCAACACCTGCCCGATGTCCTTGTCTGCCATCGCGCCAAATACCGCATGTGTGTAAGGCGCGTAGCCCATTTGATTGATATTTTTGGCCAAAGCGCGCGCCGCGTGCGGATTGTGCGCGACGTCCAAAATTGTGGTCGGCTGCCCGGGCAAAACCTGAAAACGCCCACGCACGACGGCATTGGAAATCCCCACGCGCACCGCCTGCTGCGTCACCGGCAACTGCTCGCGCAGCGCATCCAGCGCAGCCAATGCCGCAGACGCATTGGCCAACTGATAATCACCGCGCATCGCCGGCATGGCCAAGCTGTTGCGCGTGCTGTGTTCGCCGATAAAGCGCCATTGTTTGCGCTGGTCGTCCTGAATCACTTGATAGCTGAAATCGCGGTTAATCAGTTTCAAATCCGCGCCGATGGCATTCGCATGATCGATCAGGGATTGCGGCGGATTCGGATCGGCGCACACCGCTGGCTGATGCGCACGAAAAATCCCTGCTTTTTCAAAACCGATGGCCTCGCGCGTATCCCCCAAAAAGCCCACGTGGTCAATATCCACAGACGTTATCACTGCTGCTGCCGATTCAAACACATTGGTCGCGTCCAAGCGCCCGCCCAAACCGACCTCCAAAATCACCGCGTCAGGCTGTTGCGCATCGAACCAGCACATGAATACCAGTAAGGTGAACTCAAAATAGGTCAGGGAAATTTCGGGAGCCTGCTGTCGAACGCGCTCCACCGCATGAAATAAGGGCAATAACTGCTCTTCGGTCGCATCCACGCCGTTAAACCGCGCACGTTCGGTAAAATCGATCACATGCGGCGAGGTGTGGCAACCCACTTTATAGCCCGCCGCCAGCAAAATTTGCTCCAGATAAGCACAGGTGGAGCCTTTGCCATTCGTACCACCCACCGTGATGATGGGATAATTGAGCGTGAGCAGGCTCGCCGCTTGCAGACGCGCTTTCATCTGCCCGACGCGCGTCAGACCGAGGTCAATTTCGCTCTTGTGTACCGTTTCCAAATGCGCCAGCCAATCGGCAAGATGGGCAAATGTTGCCATAAATAAATTCCTTTGATTCACATGAAAAAAACCGCAACGGATTTTACCATTGCGGTTTCGTTTCTACCGAGCAATTCGCTGGTTAACGCATCATTAAGCCAGTGAAATTTCACCCTGACTGCGCAACAAGGTAATCAATCGCGCCAATTCCTCACGCATTTGTTTGCGATGCACGATCATGTCAATCGCGCCATGTTCCAGCAAAAACTCAGAGCGCTGGAAACCTTCAGGCAATTTTTCGCGCACGGTTTGCTCAATCACGCGCGGACCGGCAAAGCCGATCAAAGCTTTCGGCTCGGCAATCACGATGTCGCCGATAAAGGCAAAACTCGCCGACACGCCGCCCATGGTCGGATCGGTCAAAATCGAAATATAAGGCAAACGTTTTTCCGCCAGCAATGTGAGCGCCGCCGTGGTTTTCGCCATCTGCATCAAGGACAATAATGCCTCTTGCATACGCGCGCCGCCCGAGGCGGAAATGCTGATGAAGGCGGAATTGGTGTCAATCGCATGACGCACACCGCGCACGAAGCGCTCGCCCACGACCGAACCCATGGAGCCACCCATGAAATCGAATTCAAACGCAGCAACCACCGCCGGTTGCTCATGAATGGTACCCGCTTGCACCACCAAGGCTTCGGACTCGCCCGTGTTTTTCACCGCTTCGGCCAGACGCTCGGTGTACTTGCGGCTGTCTTTGAATTTCAAGCTGTCCACCGGCTTGACTTCTTGTCCCAGTTCCACACGACCGTCCGCGTCCAGCAGACGATTGATGCGATCACGCGCTTTCACACGCAGGTGATGATCGCATTTGGGACACACGTATTCATTGGCCTCCAAATCGGATTTGTACAAAACCTCTTCGCACGCCGGACATTTCACCCACAAACCATCAGGCATCGCTGATTTTTTGGCTTCGGACTGCATTTTGGGGGGTAAAATTTTATCTAACCAACTCATCGTCTTGCTCCATAGTCATTGGAATGCGGCATTATATAGGCTTTAAATACCGCAACGCCACCAAATTTATCAGCACAACCGTTCGCTAAAACCGCTTCAAAATCAATTATTATTGTTCAAAATCAGTTATTTAAACCGCATCCAGCGCCTTGCGAATGTCTTTTACCCAATCGCCAACCACCGCGCAAGCATCCTGCCCTTGCGCTTGGGCGGATTCGACCAATTGAATCAATTTACTGCCAATCACCACGCCGTCTGCGATCTGCGCCACTGCGCGCGCGCTGCTCGCATCCGAAATCCCAAAGCCGACATTGATCGGCAAATCAGTGAACTGACGCAGGCGCGCGACTTTCGCCTGCACGTCCGCTACGTCCAACGAGGCAGCGCCGGTCACGCCTTTGAGTGATACATAGTAGATAAAACCGCTGGCCGAGTGCGCCGTCGCCTGCATACGCGCATCGGTGGTGGTCGGCGCGACCAAATAAATGATATTGAGGCCTGCCGCGCGTGCCGTTTGTGCAAACGCTTCGGATTCCTCGGGTGGATAATCAACGATGAGCGCACCATCCACACCCGCTTGCACCGCCTCGGCGATGAACGCTTCCTGCCCGATGCGCTCGATCGGATTGGCGTAGCCCATCAATACCACCGGCGTGTGCGAATTGCTCCGGCGAAACTGCGCCACCAATGCCAACACATCGCGCAAACCCACGCCCTGCGCCACGGCGCGCTCACTCGCACGCTGAATCACCGGCCCGTCGGCCATCGGGTCGGAAAATGGCACGCCCAATTCAATCACATCCACGCCGGCGTTGACCAAAGCGTGCATGAGTTGCTCGGTTTGTGCCAAGCTCGGATAACCCGCGGTAATGAATGTAACCAAGTTTTTTCGCCCCGCTTGACGATTGCGCTGCAAAACCTGAGACAAGCGTTGCTCGGAAATAGGGGTAGCTGGTACAGCAGTCATATGATTTATCCATCCATTCTGTCGCCTCGATCAGATCAGTCGAGCGCGATTCTTAAGGAAGTACGGAGCAACCCAAACCAGTCTGCGTTCTGAGCAAAAAACATTCAGAACGCGGCGTAGGATAGGGGTCGTAGTTATTCTACGACAACTCCTATTCTGCAACAAAGTTCTGGGTGTTTTTTGCCAGAACCCGAAGGGCTGGAGATTGGCGTGTGATTAACTTTGTTGTGACGCTTGTCTAGGGAATGACCATAGACTGTGCGCCACGCCTCGTTACTCATCACGCCAATCAACCAGCGCAGACGGTAGGGGTTGCTCCGTACTTCCTTAATTATATAGTGACAGCATTATTGCATAAAACCCAATTGAATTTCGCATTGTCTGGCTACGCGTCCGTATTTTGAAAAAACTGTGAATGATTGAAAATAACTTCCGTTATCTAAATTTTTATGTAAAATAACAGCAGATGTTGCGCAATGCTTGCATCATTTTGATTGACAATCTATTTATATAAAAACTCTGGAGACCCTCATGCAAAAGCCTTGGTTGAGCCAATACGCCGGCGTAGCCGAACACATCGACTTGAACCGTTTCAATTCCATTCCCGCTATTTTTGACTCTGCATTTGCGCGCTTTAGCGACCGCCCGATGGCGATCAATATGGGCAAATCGCTGACCTACCGCGAATTTGACCAATATTCGCGCGACGTCGCCGCGTGGCTGCAAAGCCTCGGCCTGCAAAAAGGCGACCGTGTCGCCATCATGATGCCCAACTGTCTGCAATACCTGATTTTGGTACCGGCGATTTTGCGCGCGGGCTATGCGGTGACCAATATTAACCCGCTGTACACGCCCGATGAACTGACACATCAGCTCAACGACTCCGGCGCCAAAGCCATTTTCATTCTCGAAAACTTCGCCCATGTATTGGAAGTGTCCCTGCCGAACCTGCCGAATATCAAACACGTCGTTGTCTCATCACTCGGCGACATGCTCGGTTTCAAAGGCAAAATCGTCAACTTTGTCCTGCGCAACGTGAAAAAGATGGTTCCGGCGTGGCGCATTGACTCCGCGATTCAGTTCAAACGCGTATTGGCCGAAGGCGCGCAAAAAACCTATCAACCGGTTCAATTGAGCCACGACGATCTGGCGTTTTTGCAATACACCGGCGGCACCACCGGCGTGTCCAAAGGCGCGGCGCTCACGCATGGCAACATCATTGCGAATGTGCTGCAAGCCGAAGAATGGTGTGCACCGGCCATCAGCGATTTGAACAACGGCGCGACCTTTGTCTCTGCCCTGCCGCTGTACCATATCTTCGGCCTGACCGTAAACGCACTGTATGCGCTGCACATCGGTGGCTGCGTGCTGCTCATAACCAACCCGCGCGATATTCCCGCGTTCATCAAAGATTTGCAAAAACACCCGTTCCATGTATTGCCCGCGGTCAACACCCTGTTTGTCGCCTTGAACCACAACCCTGAGTTCAAAAAGCTGGACTTCTCATCGTTGCGCGTCGCCTTGGGCGGTGGTATGGCGGTGCAAAAAGCCGTCGCCGACCAGTTCCACGAAATCACCGGCGTGCCAATTTGCGAAGCCTACGGTCTGTCCGAAACCAGCCCGGCCGCATTGATGAACCCGATCAAATTGACCGCATTCACCGGCTACACCGGACTGCCGATTTCCTCGACCGACGTTGCGATTTTGGACGACGATGGCAAAGAAGTACCCTACGGCTCACCGGGTGAAATCGCCATTCGCGGCCCGCAAGTGATGGCTGGCTACTGGCAGCGCCCGGACGAAACCGCCAAAGTCATGACTGCCGACGGCTTTTTCCGCTCCGGCGACATCGGCATCATGAACGAGCAAGGCTACGTCAAAATCATCGACCGTAAAAAAGACATGGTGCTGGTCTCCGGCTTCAACGTCTATCCAAATGAAGTGGAAGACGTCGCCGTGATGCATCCGAAAGTGCTCGAATGCGCCGTGATCGGTGTCGCCGACGACTACTCGGGCGAAGCGGTGAAAATGTTTGTGGTGAAAAAAGACGCGAGCCTGACCGAGCAGGAATTGCAAGCATTCTTGAAAGAACACTTAACCGGCTACAAACGACCGAAATACATCGAGTTTCGCACCGATTTACCGAAATCCAACGTCGGTAAAATCCTGCGCAAAGATCTGCGTGAATAATTTTCATTCAGGCTTTCAGCCTCGACAAAAATTTAAAGGGTGCGTTGCACCCTTTCTTTTTATCCAACTCACCGATCATGACGCCGAATCATCTGCCACATTTTCATTCCAATAATAACTATCGGAATAAATGCGTTGCCCAAAAATCGCCGTTCCGACACGAATAATGGTGGCGCCTTCTTCAATCGCCACTTCCAAATCACCGCTCATGCCCATAGACAGCTCGGCCATAGACACATTCGGCAGATTAAGCTGCATCACCTCCTGCTGTAGACGTTTCAACAGCTGAAAACACGGGCGAACCAGCTCTAACTGCACGCTAAATAAACCAATGGTCATCAGACCTTTGATGTGCAAACGATCCAATTGAGCCACTTGCTGCACCAATGCCAGCGCGCGATCCGGCGTAATGCCAAATTTACTCGCCTCGCCCGAGGTGTTCACTTGAATCAACACATCCATCTGCTTGCGCTCCGTCTCCAGCCTTTGCTGAAGCTTTTCTGCCAAATCCAAACGATCCAGCGACTGAATGCAGCGCACGTCGTATTTCAAAATATCTTTGATTTTATTGGTTTGCAAATGACCGATGAAGTGCGTTTCGTGCGGAATGCTCTGCAACGCTTCAAACTTGTCGCGAATTTCCTGCACCTTATTTTCACCGATGAGCGTTTGCCCTGCTTGTAAAGCAAACAAAATGCGTTCAGCCGGCACGGTTTTGGTCGCCAACAGCAGCCGCACCTCGCGTGGATCACGGCCACAGCGTGCGCACGCACGACGGATGCGTTGCATGATGGCGTCCAGTTGACGCAGTAATTCTTGCTGAGACATCATTGACTCCTGTGATTGCGCGCCAGCAAGAAAATCTTTTCTCAAATGGTGCGTGGTTTAAACCGCCTGTCCGACCAAACAAATCCAGCCGTCCTCGGCGCGCCACAGCGACATGTTCATGTACGGCGCATAGGCTTCGATCAGCTCGTCGGTTTGGCGCTCCAAAATCCCAGACAGCACGAGATAACCGCCCTGTTGCACATAGCCAACCAGCGCCGGTGCGAGCAATTTGAGCGGATTCGACAAAATATTGGCGACAACGATTTGGTACTGCGCGCCATGCGGCATCGCATCCGGCAGGACGAAGTGCGCCTGCGTGGTGTTGAGTTCTGCATTGTCTTGCGAGCTTTGCACCGCCTGCCCATCAATGTCGGTGCCAAGCACATCGCCCGCGCCCATTTTTTTCGCGGCAATCGCTAAAATCCCGCTGCCGCAACCGTAATCAAGCACCGTCGCGCCCTGCGCGCTCGGCATGTGTTGCGCGAGCCATTGCAAACACAGGCGCGTGGTCGGATGGCTGCCCGTGCCAAACGCCAAACCCGGGTCGAGGCGCAGATTGATGCGGCCTGCGTCGCGCTCATCGGCTTCGTGCCACGTCGGGACAATCCATAATTGCGGGGTAATTTCAATCGGCTCGAACTGGCTTTGGGTCAAGCGCACCCAATCCTGCGCCTGTACTTCGCGCCGCTCATAGCTCGGTACCGGCAAGTTTAATTCGCCGTACGCTTCGCTCAATAATGCATCCACATCCGCTTCCGGTTCGAGTAGAACGACCAGACGCGACTGCTGCCATGCGTGGGTGGTGGGCTCCAAACCCGGCTCACCATACAAAGGCACTTCGGATTCGGTGTCCGCCCATTCGTCTTCAACCGATACGGAAAGCGCCCCCGCCTCCATGAGTGCATCGGAGACGTCTTCCGCATGTGCTTCGTCCACGCTGACAATGATTTCTACCCACATAGTGTTCCTTTTAAATTGTTTTAATTAGCAATGCCCGCATTATCCGTGAATTCAGCATAAAAAACAAAACATCCAACCGCGACGGGTTGGATGTTTGTTTGATCAGAAAATTCATTGAGCTTAATGTTTTTCCTGCTCCAGTTTTTGTTCCAAATAGTGAATGCTAAAACCACCTTCGACAAAAACCGGATCGTCCATCATCACACGATGCAAGGGAATATTAGTCGAAATGCCTTCCACCACCATTTCCGACAGCGCGGTACGCATACGCGCAACGGCCTGCTCGCGTGTATCGCCGTAGGTAATCAATTTACCGATCATGGAGTCGTAGTTCGGCGGTACAAAGTAGTTGTTGTACACATGCGAATCCACCCGCACACCCGGACCACCCGCTGTATGCCACATGGTGATGCGCCCTGGGCTCGGGGTGAATTTGAATGGGTCTTCGGCATTGATACGACACTCAATCGAGTGACCTTTGAGCACGATGTCGCGCTGACGGAAACGCAATTTTTCACCCGCCGCAATGCGAATTTGCTCTTGCACAATATCAATGCCTGTCACCATTTCGGTCACCGGATGTTCCACTTGCACACGGGTATTCATTTCGATGAAGTAGAACTCGCCATTCTCATACAAAAATTCAAACGTACCCGCACCGCGATAACCGATTTTTTTACACGCGTCCACACAGCGCGCACCGATTTTATCCACCAATTTACGCGGGATACCCGGCGCAGGCGCCTCCTCAATCACTTTTTGGTGACGGCGTTGCAAAGAGCAATCACGCTCGCCCAAGTAAACCGCATTGCGGTGTTGGTCGGCGAGAATCTGAATCTCGATATGGCGCGGATTTTGCAGGAATTTTTCCATGTACACGTTCGGATTGCCAAACGCGGCTTGGGCTTCCGCCTTGGTCATCGCCACCGCATTAAGCAAAGCAGCCTCCGAATGCACCACACGCATCCCGCGACCACCGCCACCACCGGCGGCCTTAATGATGACAGGAAATTTAATCGCGCGTGCCATGCGCAGGATTTCCTGCGGATCGTCCCCCAATGCTTCGGGCGAACCCGGAACCGTCGGTACACCCGCACGAATCATTGCCTGTTTCGCCGCAACTTTATCGCCCATGATGCGGATGGATTCAGCCGTCGGGCCGATAAACACAAATCCGGATTCCTCAACACGCTGTGAAAAATCGGCGTTTTCTGACAAGAAACCATAACCCGGATGAATCGCATCAGCGCGAGTGACCTCGGCCGTGGCGATCAATGCGGTCATATTCAGATAACTTTGCGCAGAAGGCGCAGGCCCGATACACACAGCTTCGTCAGCCAGCTTCACGTATTTCGCTTCACGATCGGCCTCGGAGTAAACCACCACGGTTTTAATCCCCATTTCACGGCAGGCCCGCTGAATCCGCAAAGCAATTTCACCTCGATTGGCGATGAGAATTTTTTTAAACATAGCACGCTTTCATCAAATTGGGTACACATGCACCAAGCACGGCTCTATCGTTTTCTATCATTTGAGCGAGCAAGGCACAAGGCACTATTCGGAATCATTTTCAGAACATTCGACACGGTATCTGCGTAGCACCACAGCGATCTACGCACCGTATCGGCTCGAATCATCAGCCAATGATGAACAACACTTGACCGTATTCCACCGGCTCGGCATTTTCAACCAAAATTTGTTTGATCACGCCATCGGTTTCCGCTTCGATTTCATTGAGCAACTTCATGGCCTCAATGATGCACAGGGTTTGGCCTTTTTTCACCGCAGTACCAACTGTGACGTACGGCGCAGCGCCCGGCGCGGATGCGGCGTAGAACGTACCGACCATCGGTGATTTGACTGGCGTGCCGGCTTCTTGTGCCGGAGCAGCGGCAGGTGCTGGCGCAGCAACCGCAGGTGCAGCAGCCGCTGCCACTGGTGCCGCAGCAACCGCTGGCGCACTGTGTACCACTTGCGGTGCAGACACCATGACGGAACCGCCGCCTTTAACGATACGCACCTTACCTTCGGCCTCAGTAATTTCCAACTCTGATACTTCCGATTCAGACACCAAATCAATCAGTGTTTTGAGTTTACGCAAATCCATTCTGCTCGCTCCTTTAGAATTATTGGAATCGATGTTGCCATCGATGGGTATATGCTGCGCCGCCATGATTCAACACAAAAATAAATAGGCGGCACAATGATCCAATGAACACGTATTTGATGCGAAACCACTCAAAGCCCAAACAGCCAAGCAGCACAGCATCCCATACGGCCTTGAAAATGACCATATATTATTGGAGTGCGATTATACGCCTTAAAATTCGTGAAAGTGACTTATTTTCGCTTATTTTTCGATATTTTTCGCTAAAACAAGTTAAATAGAACGAACGTTCAGATTTTTAAAACCTTCAAAACAAGAGAGTATTTAACGCCATCTTATTTATTTTTATAATCGATAGCGTTCTGATAAGTTCATTTAAGCGGATTTTGCCTTCAGTTTCTGCGCCCAGTAGGATAAGGCCGCTTCATAGCCATAAGCACCCAAACCGCAGATCACCCCAACCGCCAAATCAGACATGAAGGAGTGGTGACGGAATGGCTCGCGTTGATAAACATTGGACAAATGCACTTCAATGAACGGAATTGCCACGCCCGCGAGTGCATCACGAACCGCAACGCTGGTATGCGTGAACGCCGCCGGATTGATAATGATAGCCTGATGCTGCCCTCGCGCGCGGTGAATCGCCTCAACGATTTCACCTTCGTGATTACTCTGGTAGGTCTCCAACGCAAGCCCCAATTCCTGCGCCTGCTGCTGTAAACGTTGATTCACATCCGCCAAGGTTTGCGAACCATATACCTCGGGTTCGCGTGTACCCAATAAATTTAAATTCGGACCGTGAATCACTAAAATACTGTTCATAATCATCTCTTTTGCTGATTTTGCTGCTTTGAAGTCATGTAATCAAATCCAAAATAGTACTGATGCGATTTTAATCAGCGTTATCTATTTTTGCATGCAGATAGCGTTGCTACACGATAAAGTGAATATTACACCGTGTTGGCACCCGTGACCACCCAAAGTATGCTCAAGCCGACGCCCGTAAGCTCGCTCATCGCGTCTTTGAGTGTATCCATAACCGGGAACAGCATTTTGCTCTGCGCCACATCGCTGTGTATCAACCACACTTGCGGTACAGAACCGTCCTGCGCGTTCAATTGCGCCTGCAATCGATCGGCGTATTCACCGGTCACATCGTACAGCGCATCTAAATTTTCCCCGAAATAGTCAGGAAAATTCAAACGTGCGGCCAATAGCGCCAAAACCTCAGCAGCATCAACCGCTTTGCGCACGTCCACCGTGCGCACATCTGCACCCAACTCGGTGGTGTACACCGCCAGATAATCACCAAGGCCATCGTCACGACCAACACCGTCGGCAGCTGCCGATTTGGATGCCTCGGACACATCAGCGATATGGCACTCAACCCATTTACCCACGATGCGCGACCACAATTCGGTTTTAATTGGATTCATGCTCACTCCATCCGTACCCGCGCAAAACTGCGGTAGTGATCGCTGGTGTAATAGTATTCGCCGCTATTGGCATTGTCGCCCGTCGTTCCCTGTCCGGAAACGATACGGCGCGCTCCGCGATTGTCAGCGCCAGGAGTCGGCACGGTGTATTCTTGATAATAGCCGCGCGGTTGGCTCGGCAAAATCCGTTCGCGGTTGCTGAATGTTTGCCCGTCTTGGCGATAGGGAAAACTGGCACGCTTTTGAATCATACCAATCACCGTTTGCGCTTCTTTGGGCAAGGCCGCATAGTCTATCGTCCCGATGCCGCCGGCATAATCAGCATCGGCTTTAGCGTTGGATGACTCGGTAGAACGTTTGCCCGAGCCATTGTTGCTTTTTGCACTGACCTCTGGCGTCGCACCCTCATTGGCGCGGTTGTTGGCCGTATTTTTTTGCGTGGCAATGGTCGATTTTGATCCCGAATTGGCATCCGAGCTCAAATGATAAATACGAAAACACGCCGCCAGCAAAGCCAGCGACAGCACCACAACCAAAATCTGTAACGTCCGACGAGTCATATCGTGAGCCGTTTCAATTAACTCGGTTCTGCCGAGTTGGCAGCAGCATCGCCCGTACCGTCACCAATACCACCTGTACCACTGTCAATCGACAGCGCCGAAGCCAGACGCGGCGTAAGCGTGTACACGCCCGACCAACTGGCTTGATCCAAAATATGCCCTTCCATACGGCGTTGCACCGCGCTGATATTGAGTTTACTCGCCAGCGGCATACTCAATTCAGGGATGTCCAAGGCATACAACGTAAAGGTGTATTTGTGTACGATGGAGTCATTCCACGGCGGGCATGGACCGTCGTAACCGTAGTAATCACCGGCCATATCGTAATCGTTGGCAAACCAGTGGGTATAGTCGTTGATGCCATGGCGCATCAGTGTTTCACTGAATTCCTTGATCGGCACAATGGGGCCGGCTTTACCGCGCGGCGTCACTTGATTGGAAAACTGTCCAGCTGCAATTTCACGCATGGAAGCCGGAATATTGATCAAAATCCAGTGGTAAAAATCATCGCGCGGCAAATCGGCGGGCACTTCGCGATCGACTTGATTCACATCCGTCGGATCGGTCGGTGCGCAGTCGTCCACGCACAAAATGACGAACGATTGCGTGCCTTCGGGCACTTCAGACCATGCCAGATGCGGGTTTTTATTATCAGCAAAGCGCACGCGCACTTTTTGATCAATTTGCGCAAAGGCAAACTCCGCTGGAATCACGCCATTATCCGGAAAACTGTCGCTGTGAAGTTTCATGTATTGCACTCCTTTTGATCAAATACGATTTCATGCTCTATATACTGAGTCACTTGTATTTTAGCAGTAGAAGCCATCTCACGCATGGAACATTTTGAAATAAAAATATTCAATGAAGCGCGGGGTAATCAGCATTGTCTGTATTGGCTGATTGGCGCAATTAACAACCAGATACTGCGCGAGTTTATGGCTGCTCCATAACCAAGCACCACATCAAAAGGCATTGCGTATTTCATCACACGTCGCTGAATTTGTTCGCCAGTCAATCTCTTGTAAGAATATTTGCATAAAGTACACTAAATGGATGAATCCTATCAACAAAACACCGAATTCTATATCGTCAATTAAGGAGGTTACTCATGAGTTCATTAACAGCCGGCCAACGTTTTCGGCAAGCCCTAAAAGAAGAATCGCCGTTGCAGATCGTTGGCGCAATCAACGCCAATCACGCCCTGCTCGCACAACAAGCCGGCTTTAAAGCCATTTACGTTTCCGGCGGCGGCGTGGCCGCAGGCTCGCTCGGCGTGCCTGATCTGGGCATTACCGGTTTGGAAGACGTCCTGATTGACGCGCGCCGCATCACCGATATTTGCGATCTGCCTTTGCTGGTGGACGTAGACACCGGCTTTGGCCCGTCGGCATTTAATGTCGCACGCACCACCAAAAGCATGATCAAAGCAGGCGTTGCCGCCATGCACATTGAGGATCAAGTCGGCGCGAAGCGCTGTGGCCACCGCCCGAACAAAGCCATCGTCCCAGCCGACGAAATGGTCGATCGCATCAAAGCGGCGGTCGATGCGCGTACCGACGAATCATTCTTCATCATGGCGCGTACCGATGCAATTGCCAACGAAGGCTTAGATGCCGCGATTGAACGCGCGAGCAAATACATCGAAGCCGGTGCAGACGGCCTGTTCCCAGAAGCCGCCATTACCTTGGACATGTACAGCGCTTTCGTCAAAGCTTTGCCAAACGTACCGATTCTGGCCAACTTGACCGAATTTGGCCAAACGCCGTTGTTCACCACCGATGAATTGCGCGAAGTCGGCGTCGCCATGACACTCTACCCGCTGTCTGCGTTCCGCGCGGCGAACAAAGCGGCACTGAATGTCTACAACAGCCTGCGTCAAAACGGCACGCAATCCGGCGTAGTGGACACGATGCAAACCCGTATGGAGCTGTACGCATCCATCGGCTATCAAGCGTACGAAGACAAGCTGGATTTATTCCTAAACAAATAATGTTCTACCCTTCTTGATTAACCTTAACCTCATGGAGACAAGCACAATGAGTAAAGAAACCGCAACCACCGCAACATTCAAGCCGAAAAAATCCGTTGCCCTGTCCGGCGTGGCCGCAGGCAATACCGCACTGTGTACCGTTGGCCGTTCGGGCAACGACTTGCACTACCGTGGTTACGACATCATGGACTTGGCACTCAAATGCGAATTTGAAGAAGTCGCGCATTTGTTGGTACACGGCACATTGCCAACCAAAACCCAATTGGCCAACTACAAAGCGAAATTGCAACGCATGCGCGGCCTGCCGCAAGCGGTCAAAGTCGCTTTGGAACAATTGCCACCGTCCGCGCACCCAATGGACGTGATGCGCACCGGCGTATCGGTTCTGGGCTGCGTCACACCTGAGAAGGACGACCACAATTACGCCGGCGCACGCGACATTGCCGACAAATTGATGGCATGCCACAGCTCCATGCTGCTCTACTGGTACCATTTTGCGCACAATGGCAAACGCATTGAAGTGGAAACCGATGACGACTCCATCGGCGGTCACTTCCTGACCCTGTTGCACGGCAAAAAATGCCCTGATTCATGGGTTAAAGCCATGCACATCTCATTGATTTTGTACGCAGAACACGAGTTCAATGCCTCAACCTTCGCCTCACGCGTGGTAGCAGGTACCGGTTCGGACATGTACTCCGCCATTTGCGCAGGCATTGGCGCGTTGCGCGGTCCAAAACACGGCGGCGCGAACGAAGTGGCGTTTGAAATCCAACAACGCTATGGCTCACCAGACGAAGCCGAAGCCGACATCCGCGCACGTGTAGAACGCAAAGAAGTCGTGATTGGTTTTGGCCATCCGGTATACACCATCGCCGATCCGCGCAACGTTGTGATCAAAAAAGTGGCGCACGATTTGGGCAAAGAGCAAGGCGACATGCGCATGTACGACGTGGCTGAGCGTCTCGAATCCGTGATGTGGGAAATCAAAAAAATGTTCCCGAATCTGGACTGGTTCAGCGCCGTATCGTACAACTTGATGGGCGTACCAACCGCCATGTTCACCCCATTGTTCGTGGTATCGCGTACAGCAGGCTGGAGCGCACACGTGATCGAACAGCGTCAGGACAACAAGATCATTCGTCCAAGCGCGAACTACACAGGTCCGGAAGACTTGAAATTTGTAGCGATCAGCAAACGTAAATAATTACGTTGTTGTAGGTGGGTCGATGATTCATCGACCCACTGCTATTTAATTCAATTGAACCGTTTTATTAGCCTTAGCAGTCTTTATTCCCACGCAAGCGCACCCCGCTATCAAGCGCTTTCGTCGGAATACGGTTTGTCAGCACGGATTTTATGTTTCGATTTTTATTTTTATTAGGGAGTTTCACCTCATGAACGCTCATCAATTTCGCAAAAATTTAGCCAACAGCGACATCGCCTACTACGACGCGCGTGCCGCAGTTGAAGCCATCAAACCCGGCGCCTACGACGGCTTGCCCTACACCAGCCGCGTGCTGGCCGAGCAACTGGTGCGCAAGGCCGATGACAACGGCACCGATGCCGCCACCTTGAACGAATGGCTGAACCAATTGATCGAGCGCAAGCGCGAAGTCGATTTCCCGTGGTTCCCTGCCCGTGTGGTGTGCCACGACATTCTCGGCCAAACCGCCTTGGTGGATCTGGCCGGTTTGCGCGATGCGATTGCCGATCAAGGCGGCGATCCGGCCAAAGTCAATCCGGTGGTGCAAACGCAATTGATCGTCGACCACTCTTTGGCGGTGGAATGCGGCGGCTATGACCCCGACGCCTTCCAGAAAAACCGTGACATCGAAGATCGCCGCAACGAAGACCGTTTCCACTTCATCGACTGGTGCGCGACCGCGTTTGAAAACGTCAACGTGATTCCGGCGGGCAACGGCATCATGCACCAAATCAACCTCGAAAAAATGTCGCCGGTGATTCAAAACCGCAACGGCGTTGCCTTCCCCGACACCTGCGTCGGCACCGACAGCCACACGCCGCATGTGGATGCCTTGGGCGTGATTGCGATTGGCGTGGGTGGTTTGGAAGCCGAAACCGTCATGCTCGGCCGCGCGTCCATGATGCGTCTGCCGGACATTGTTGGCGTGAAGCTCACTGGCAAACGTCAACCCGGCATCACCGCGACCGACATCGTCTTGGCCTTGACCGAATTTTTGCGCAAAGAGCGCGTGGTTGGCGCCTATGTGGAATTTTTCGGCGATGGCGCCGACAGCTTGTCGATTGGCGACCGCGCGACCATTTCCAATATGTGCCCTGAATACGGCGCAACGGCGGCTATGTTCTACATCGACCAACAAACCATTGATTATCTGAAATTGACCGGCCGTGAGCCGGAGCAAGTCGCACTGGTGGAGCAATACGCCAAACAAACCGGCCTGTGGGCGGACGCCCTGAAAACCGCCGAATACGAACGCGTATTGACGTTTGACTTGTCCACCGTGGTGCGCAATATGGCGGGACCATCGAATCCGCACAAACGTTTGCCAACTTCAGACTTGGCCGAGCGCGGCATCGCTGTGGATCTGGACAAAGCCAAAGCGCAAGAAGCCGACGGCCTGATGCCGGACGGCGCAGTCATCATCGCCGCGATCACCTCGTGCACCAATACCTCGAATCCGCGCAACGTCGTGGCCGCCGGTTTGCTCGCCAAACGGGCAAACGAACTCGGCCTCGTGCGCAAACCGTGGGTGAAAACCTCGTTCGCACCCGGCTCCAAAGTCGCCAAACTCTACCTCGAATCATCCGGCCTGTTGCCTGAACTGGAAAAACTCGGCTTCGGCATCGTCGCCTACGCCTGTACCACCTGTAACGGCATGAGCGGCGCGCTCGATCCGAACATCCAGCAAGAAATCATAGCCCGCGATTTGTACGCCACCGCCGTATTGTCAGGCAACCGCAACTTCGACGGCCGCATTCACCCGTATGCGAAGCAAGCCTTCCTCGCATCGCCGCCACTGGTCGTGGCCTATGCCATCGCCGGTACCGTGCGTTTTGACATTGAAAAAGACGTGCTCGCCGTGGTGGACGGCAAAGAAATTCGCCTGAAAGACCTCTGGCCGTCCGACGAAGAAATCGACGCCATCGTTGAACAACACGTCAAACCGGAGCAATTCAAGCAAATCTACATCCCGATGTTTGATCTGGGCGCAGTAGAAAAAGCCCCAAGTCCGTTGTACGACTGGCGCCCGATGTCCACCTACATCCGCCGTCCGCCGTACTGGGAAGGCGCGTTGGCCGGTGAGCGCACGCTCAAAGGCATGCGTCCGCTCGCCGTATTGCCGGACAACATCACCACCGACCACCTGTCGCCATCCAACGCCATTTTGATGGACAGCGCAGCGGGCGAATACCTGCACAAAATGGGCTTGCCTGAAGAAGATTTCAACAGCTACGCCACCCACCGAGGTGACCATTTGACTGCGCAACGCGCCACATTTGCCAACCCGAAACTGTTCAACGAAATGGTGAAAAATCCGGACGGCAGCGTGAAACAAGGCTCACTCGCCCGCGTGGAACCCGAAGGCCAAGTGATGCGCATGTGGGAAGCCATCGAAACCTATATGAACCGCAAACAACCGCTGATCATCATCGCCGGTGCCGACTACGGTCAAGGTTCCTCGCGTGACTGGGCGGCCAAAGGCGTGCGTCTGGCCGGTGTCGAAGCCATTGTCGCCGAAGGGTTTGAGCGCATCCACCGCACCAACCTCGTCGGCATGGGCGTGCTGCCGCTCGAATTCAAAGCCGGTGAAAACCGCCACACCTACGGCATCGACGGCACCGAAACCTTCGATGTCATCGGCGAACGCAAACCCCGCGCCGACCTGACTGTCGTGGTACACCGCAAAAACGGCGAAACCGTCCACATCCCCGTGACCTGCCGCCTCGATACCGCCGAAGAAGTCAGCATCTACGAAGCAGGCGGCGTGCTGCAACGCTTCGCGCAGGACTTTTTGGAAGGTAATGCGTAAAAAAACCATCCCCAAAGTAAAAACCTACTTTGGGGTGATTTAAAACAGAAACGGACTGCATGCAGTCCGTTTCTGTTCAATAACAGTTCAATATTCTGATTAAAACGCCTGAAATACTTTATGCAGCAAATGCAAATATCTTCTGTGATCACTCATTAATTGCCGTGCAATGCTGTAGAACTTGATCCCTTTTATCGACGTTATACAAAATACAGGCTGAAATATAGCTACTTGTTGAGCTTCCATTATTATTTCGATTCGCCTTTTACCTTGCAAAACTTCTTCCGACGCTCCCGCCAACCTCTCTAATCTTTGAAACTCCTCAAGTTGTTGAGAAGAAGTAATAACTCCCGGGGGCACATACAAGGGTAGTCTATGAGCAGCGGGATCTCTAAACAAAATCCACTTTATTTACTGATTAGGCGCGCTTGGGTTTTGGCGTTTCCACGGCCATCGGCCATCCAGTTCGACTTGCAAGGTCATGCTCAGGAAGGTTCGGATAATCACAATCAGCCCCAAAACCGCAACGCTTTCCAAAGTCGGGGTAATCGCGACGGTGCGCACGATATCGGCGGCAATCAGTAGTTCCAAACCAATCAAAATACCGCTGCCGAGATTTTGGCGCAACTGGCGAATGCGCTCCGTCCGACTGGTGCGCACGGTAGCAAACACGTAAATGGCGTACAGCAGCCCCAATGCGATGGCGACAACGCCCGCAAAATCAATCGCGATTCCAACGAATTCAATAAACTCTCGAAATGTAGGCATGCTTCGTTCCTTTCTGCGCCTAGCGAAGGATGAAAAACGCACTGCGGATGCAATGGTTCAGGATGATTATGCCCGATTGATTGTGATGAATAAACCCTATTTACCCTATTCACCCTATTTGGCTTGACGACTGATCAGCGAAAGCCACTTAGCCTGACACGCACAGCGCATCGCGCACCACATGCCATTGCGCCAGTTTCTCTTCGAAGCGCATGCGCGCATTTGCAGGGCTGGTACTCGGCAGCGAAACGACCGAAACTGAACGGGGTAGTTGTTTGGCGATGTGGCGTTTGAATAATGTGGTCGCGCTCCCGCCGTTGAGATAAATGCTGTGTAGACTGGGAAAAGCATGGAGCAAGCCGACGATGTCATTCGGCACGACGCTGGCAGCCTCAATCGCACTGTCCAAGCTGCCTTCGCGCTTCGCACTGGCGATCACGTCCCACAAGGCGATGCGGTGCTGTTTCAATAGTGCGATTCGTTGCGCATACGTCAACGGCTGACGCTCGGCAAACAAGGCCTCGATGATGCGCCAAAAAGCATTCTGCGGATGCGCGTAGTACTGCTGTTGCGTGACCGATGCGACGCTGGGTAAGGAACCTAAAATCAATATTTGCGGCGGTTCATCCGGCAAGATGCAGTTAAAACTGTGTGTGCTTTGGCTCATGATCAATGGGGCTTCAACTGGCTTGAGGTATGATGGACAATCATGTCATTGTAGGTTAATCGTAAGCGATTTGGGCTACTATAACGCATCATTATTTCACGGAGGTCGTCATGTCCACTTTTGCCGCACAAGTTAAAATCCCCGCCACCTACATTCGTGGCGGTACATCTAAAGGCGTGTTTTTCCGTTTGCAGGATTTGCCTGAATCCTGCCAAAAGCCCGGCGCAGCACGCGATAAATTATTCATGCGCGTGATCGGCAGTCCCGATCCATACGCCGCGCACATTGACGGCATGGGCGGCGCGACTTCCAGCACCTCCAAATGCGTGATTTTGTCCAAAGCCAG
Organism: Puribacter membranae; assembly: GCF_055380425.1. Lineage (NCBI taxonomy): Bacteria > Pseudomonadati > Pseudomonadota > Betaproteobacteria > Burkholderiales > Burkholderiaceae > Puribacter > Puribacter membranae. Next base: position 103,720 of record NZ_AP040167.1, on the reverse strand, counting down.
CGTGCCGGATCACGACGTGGATTATCTCTACGGTCAAATCTCGATTGACAAGGCTTTTGTGGATTGGTCAGGCAATTGCGGCAATCTGTCCACCGCCGCCGGTGCGTTTGCGATTCATGCAGGCTTGGTTGATCCGGCGCGCATCCCTGAAAACGGCGTGGCCGTGGTGCGCATCTGGCAGGCGAATATTCAAAAAACCATCATCGCCCATGTGCCGGTAACCAACGGCCAAGTGCAGGAAACCGGCGACTTTGAGCTGGACGGCGTGACATTCCCAGCGGCGGAAATCGTGTTGGAATTTATGGATCCATCCGATGATTCGGAGGACGGCGGCTCGATGTTCCCGACCGGCAATCTGGTGGATGATTTGGAAGTACCGGGCATTGGCACATTCAAAGCCACCATGATCAGCGCGGGGATTCCAACCGTGTTTGTCAACGCCGCCGACATTGGCTACACCGGCACGGAGTTGCGCGAGGACATCAATTCCGACCCTGAAAAATTAAAATTCTTCGAGGCGATTCGTGTCGCCGGTGCCTTGCGCATGGGTTTGATCAAAAACCCTGAAGAAGCGTTGACACGCCAGCACACGCCGAAAATCGCCTTTGTCGCACCACCGACCAGCTACACCGCCTCCAGCGGCAAAACCATCGCAGCGGGTGATGTGGATTTGCTGGTGCGTGCCTTGTCGATGGGCAAGCTGCACCACGCGATGATGGGCACTTGTGCGGTGGCGATTGGCACGGCGGCGGCAGTGCCGGGCACTTTGGTGAATCTGGCGGCAGGCGGTGGCGAACGCACGGCGGTGCGTTTCGGCCATCCTTCCGGCACCTTGCGCGTGGGTGCGGAGGCGAAACAGGTCAACGGCGAATGGACGGTGACCAAGGCCATCATGAGCCGCTCCGCCCGTATCATCATGGAAGGCTGGGTGCGTGTGCCTGGGGATAGTTTCTAAGGGAATACGGAAAAAGTAAAAACCTACCTTTTCCGCATTTTCTTAAATAATGGATTACGTAGGGGCGCATGGCATGCGCCCTTTCCATCTCATTATAAAAAACCAGAAAAATAGGGGCACAATCATGTGCCCCTACATTTATTATTGGATCAAGCTAATTACGCCGCTTCCTGTGGAATTGGTTTTTTCAGCACGAACAGCATCGCAGCCGTAACCACGGTACCAATCGCAATGGCAGCAATGTACGGTAACAAATTATCCACCGCATTCGGAATCGGCAATACAAAAACCCCTCCGTGCGGCACATGCAATTGCGCCCCGAACACCATAGACAACGCACCTGCCACAGCCGAACCCGTCATCAGTGCTGGAATCACACGAATCGGATCACGCGCTGCGAACGGAATTGCGCCTTCGGTCACGAATGCGATACCGAGTACCGCCGCTGCACTGCCTGCTTTGCGCTCTTCTTCAGAGAAGCGGTTTTTGAACAAATACGAGGCCAAAGCCACGCCCAGCGGCGGCGTCATACCAGCAGCCATCACGGCTGCCATGGGCGCATACACTTGGCTGGCGAGCAAACCCACGGCAAAGGTATAAGCCGCTTTATTCACCGGACCACCCATATCGAACGCCATCATCGCACCAAGAATCAAGCCGAGCACCAATGCGCTGGAGGTCTGCATGCTGGTCAACCATGCGGTCATGGCTTTGAGCAAGCCCGATACCGGCACACCGACCACGTAGAACATGATCAAACCGACCACCAATGTACTGATCAACGGCAGTATGAGCACCGGTTTTAGCCCCGCCAAATTACGCGGCAGTTTGATCGCGCCGTTGAGCCATTTGGTGAAATAACCGGCCAAAAAGCCTGAGATAATCCCGCCCAAGAAGCCCGAACCAGTGATACCGGCCAAGACACCGCCGATCATACCCGGCGTTAAACCCGGACGATCCGCAATGGAGTAGGCAATATAACCGGACAAAACCGCGACCATCAGACCGAAGCCACCTTTCGCACCGATGGTGAACACATTCGCCCAGAATGTCGTCCATGCCGTCGGCTCCATTTTCGTACCATCCAACGCCATTGCCGGATCATAGGCATAAATCCCGCGCGCGGCAAAACCAATGGCGATCAGCAAACCACCCGCCACCACAAACGGAAGCATATACGATACGCCCGTCATCAGATGCTTATAAGCACCTTTTAAACCTTCACCAGCCATGTTGCTCTCCTAAAAATAGACGTAAATACGGCCAACCACTTACGACGCCAAGGCCGTAGTAATCAAACCTGCGCCATCTTTAATCGCCGCTTTACTACCGGTTGAGTAGACTTTTTTACCGGCAAAACGGCTCAAATCCACATTGGTGTCCGCCGCGATGATGACCACATCCGCCGCTTCGATGTCGCTCGCGGTCAGTTGGTTTTCCGCACCCACAGACCCTTGAGTTTCCACTTTGATCTTGTGACCGAGTTTTTTCGCACCCGCTTCCAAACCTTCTGCGGCCATGTAGGTATGTGCAATACCGGTTGGACAAGAAGTAATCGCTACGATAGTTGCCATTGTGTTGCTCCTTTCAAAATAAACGTTGTGTCAACGTCGATATAGATAGTCTAAATAAGCTGCTCACCTTCTATGAGTCGCCCATCTATTGTTAATTCATTGAAAATTGAATGTCATAACAGCGGTTGAATCACCACCTGCGCTTGCCACTGCTCCAGCACATCTTTGGGCGGTAAATCACGGACAAAATTGGTAATCGCACTCAATGAAAACGCGGTTCCCAAGCTGGCGCACTCACCCAACGGCAGGTTTTGGCAAAAACCTGCCACCATGCCGGCGACCATCGCATCACCGGCACCGACGGTAGACTTGATATCAACCTGCGGCGGACGCGCGATCAGCGCTTCATTGGCGCGTACAAACATCGCACCATCACCGCCCATCGATACGACAACCAATTGTGTCTGCTCGTTGAGCAAGCTACGCGCGCTCGCCAATACTTGCGCCGTATCGGTCAACGGCTTACCCACCAATTCGCTCAACTCGTCAATATTCGGCTTGATCACATCCGGCCCTGCACTCAGTCCCAAGCGCAAAGCCTCACCGCTGCTGTCCAAAATCACTTTGCAATTTTTGGCTTTCAGGCGTGTCGTCATCTGCGCGTACAAGTCCGTTGGCAAACTATCCTGCAAACGACCGCCCAGAATGAACCACTCGCACTGCTCGGCCATCTCGTCCAGCGTTTTGAGCAGCGCCTGCACATCCTCATCATTCGGTTTCACACCGGCGGCATTGATGTCGCTGGTTTGCTGTTCGGCCACATCGATGATTTTCACATTCACACGGGTTTCGCCTGCGGTACGAATGAAACGATCTTCAATGGCCTTGCGGCTAAAAGTTTGCTCAAACAGCGCTGTATTTTGCTCACCCAAAAAACCGGTCGCCGCCACCGGCAGACCGTAATCGGCCAAGCGCAAAGCGACGTTCACGCCCTTGCCGCCCGCGTCAAAACGCATGTGGTGGCAGCGATTCACTTTCCCCAAGGTAAAGTGATCCAGTGTCACGGTTTGATCGATCGCCGGATTGGTGGTCAGCGTACCGACGCGTCCTTTGCGCTGGCTCTGTGTCATGGATTTGGATTGGTTTAAATGGGTTTGACTCATAATGCTCGTACCTCATCTGCTGTTCGGCAGGCTAAGGCTTTTTGTGCCAAAGCTTGCAAATCACTCAATGCTACGCGACGCAATTGCGCCTTGATGGTCGGAATCGTCGGCACGGTGATACTCAGTTCGGTCACGCCCAAACCGGTCAAAATCTCCGCACCGCGTACATCGCTGGCCGCGCCACCACACACGCCGACCCATTTGCCTTCGGCTTTGGCCGCACGCACGGTCATGTCTATCATGCGCAGCACCGCCGGATTAAGCGCGTCGGCCTGCTTGGCCAACTGCGGATGCACGCGATCCATCGCCAAGGTGTATTGCGTCAAATCGTTCGTGCCGATGGAGAAGAAATCGACTAATTTGGCAAACTGGTCGGCCAACACAGCGGTGGACGGTACTTCGACCATAATGCCCAGCTCAATTTTCGGTGCGTCCAGCTCGGCGCGAATCGCTTCGCATTGAGCCATGACGTGTTCAATCTCAGAAACCGTGCTGATCATCGGGAACATCACACGAATTTGCCCACCCTCTTTGCTGACATCGCGCGCCGCGCGATAAATCGCCCGTAATTGCGGCTCGAATAGATCGGGACGCGCCATGCACAGACGAATACCGCGAATACCGAGGAAAGAATTGTCTTCTTTGGGCAGATTCAAATGCGGTACTTGTTTATCACCGCCAATATCCAGCGTGCGAATGGTCAATGGACGACCTTGTAATGCGCGTGCCATATCGCAATAAACCTGATACTGCTCCTCTTCGCTCGGGGTTTCGCCCGATTCGAGGAATAAAAACTCGGTGCGCATCAAGCCCACGCCTTCGGCACCATATTCCACCGCCTGCTCGGCATCCGTGACTCGATTCACATTGGCAAACACCTCAATGTGCTGACCATCGGTAGTCACCGCCGCCGTCAAGCGCTCGGCAAAGTCGATATTCAATTGACGCTCGACTTCTTCGTGCAAGGCTTGCGCACTGGTGATTTCAGCCTGTGTTGGCTTCAGATACAAAGCACCGTTAAAACCGTCCAAAATACACGGCGTGCGCGGATCGATATCCAAAATCGCATCGCCCGCCGCGACAATCGCCGGAATCCCCATCGCGCGCGCAATGATCGCAGTATGCGAAGTCGGTCCGCCCTTAGCGGTGATAAAACCCAAAATCATATCGGGATCCAGGTTCGCCGTATCGGATGGCGTTAAATCATCGGCCACGAGTACAGACGGCTCTTGCGCAGTCATCACCGGCTCGTTATCCATGTGCAGCAACTGGCGCAAAACCCGCTGCGCCACATCGCTCAGATCTACGGCGCGTGCGGCCAATACCGCATCATCGAGTTTGGTAATCTGTGCAATACGGCTGTCAATCACATGCTGCCACGCCCAGGCGGCACTGTGCTTTTGCTCGATTAAGACTTTGGTGCTATTGAGCAGCTCGTCGTCTTGCAAAAACTCTGCGTGCGCGAGGAAAATCGCCGCTTGTTTCGAACCGAGGCGATTTTTCACCTCTTGATAATTGTTTTGCAAGGCTTGATGGGCATTCACCACCGCCGCATCAAAGGCAATCAATTCGGAAGTCGGATCGGACTGCTCATCCTCGACCACAATTTTTTTCGCGGTGTGCTGAGTGATCGGGCCGTACACTATGCCATCGGAGGCCGCCACGCCACTGGCAAACGCGGTCGTGCTTTCGGCTTTCCACAGCAGACGCTCGCGATCCAACACCACCGCCGGTGCTTCCTCATGCTCGTCACCTTCGCCCAAGCCGCTTTCGATTGCCGCTTTGAGCGCGGCCAATGCCTGCTCCGCATCCGCGCCCTGCGCGGAAACCTTGATCCGAGCGCCGTTGACCACGCCCAGTTGCAATAATTTGACCAAACTTTTCGCGTCGGCCATTTCGTCACCAAAGCGCAAGCGAATATTCGATTGGAATTTTTTGGCTAGGCTGACCAATTCGGTCGCCGGCCGTGCGTGCAAACCGGTCGGATTGAGAATCGTGGTTTCAAACGCAAGCGGATAGTCGGATAGCGAAGCTGCCGGCGCAGGCTCGGGGCGCGCACCGGTCAAGGCTTCAATGATATCTGCCGGATTATGGGTATTGGCCAAACGATGCGCCTCTTCCTCATCGGAAACCACACGCGTGAGTTTGCGCAATATATCTAAATGTTCGTTGGATTTGGCCGCGATACCGACCAGAAGATAAACGGTGTCTTCGTCATTCCACTGGACACCCTCAGGGATTTGCAACACCGAAATGCCGGTGTTTAAAATGAATTCGCGATTCTCCGGCATACCGTGAGGAATCGCAATGCCGTTGCACAGATAGGTATTGGCCACCTGCTCACGCGCAAACATACTCTCGATATACCGCGGATCAATATTGCCCGAATCCACCAACAACTGCGCCACCTGCTCAATTGCATCGTGTTTATTTTGCGCTTTGGCGTTTAAGCGCACCTGATTCAGATTTAATGCCAACATACCCACCTCCAATTGTTTGTGACTGGTATGAATGATCGCTTCTCACTCGATATGGGAAAACTGTAAACGATTACACACTCATTGTCAACACATTTAATAAAAAAACTTCATGCTTTTTACACAAGCATTCAAGCCGAAAGCACATATCGTTTTATTTTGAACCACACGCTTGGATGATATGAATAGAAAATATTGGGGCAAACCATTATCCATGGAAATTCTTTGCAAACTCAAAAAATAGTGCCCCGACTCAAGAAAATTGATATATTTCAAAATACCGATGGATTCTGTCGCATACGTTCAATCATTCGCTTATAATTATCAGTTAAACGTATATCATTATTCTGCACTTTCTTAAACAACCTTCACCCTAAAACAGAAATCGAATATGGCCAGCATCAAAGACGTCGCTAAAGCCGCCGGAGTATCGATCGCCACCGTATCACGCGTGATCGCCAATAAGGGCTACATCACCGATGAGAAACGCGAGTTGGTTTTGCGCGCCATTGCCGAACTGAACTATCGTCCCAATCTGATCGCGCGCAGCCTGCGCGCGCAGACCAGCACCAAAATCGGGCTGATCGTCTCTGATATTCGCAACCCGTTTTTTACCGCCATCGCTCGTGCGGTAGAGGATGCCGCCTACGAGCGTGGCTACTCGATCATCATTTGCAACACCGACGAGAACCCCGACAAAGAGCACATGTATCTGAACCTGATGCACGACGAAAACGTTGCCGGCATCATTTTCTCCCCCACCCAACAATTCGGCTCTACGCGCAAACCCTACCGTGCGCATATGCCATTCGTCATCATTGACCGACGCGTAGACAACAATCCGAATTACGATACCGTCATGCTCGATAACGTCTCCGCCGCCTACAATCTGACCAAACACATGCTGGAGCAAGGCTGCCAGCGTTTGGTGGGCTTTTTCGGTGACACCAGTACCACCGGCTTTGACCGTCGCGAAGGTTTTGAACAAGCCATCAGAGAAGCAGGTTTGGAGCACTACAGCGCACACTTTATCGCACCACGTATTGAACAAGGCTATCAAAGCACCTTGGAGCTGCTGCACAGCGGCGTCAAGCCAGACGGTATTTTTACCAGCAACAACCTCATCACCGTCGGCGCTTTTCAAGCCCTGCGCTCGCAAAACATCCGTATTCCGCAGGACATCGCATTGGTCGGCTTTGACGAAACCACATGGGGCAACGTCGTCGAACCACCGCTGACCATCATCAGCCAGCCCACTGAAGAAATTGGCCGTTCGGCCATTGACCTGCTGTTTCAGCGCATCGAAAGCCCGACCCGTCCTTATAAAAAACTCATTTTGCAAGGCACGCTGCAAGTCAAACAATCCAGCCTCAAACGCGGCCAATAAACACTTGCATCTGCCGCGCGCACCCTATAGCATAGACACCACAACAATTCATCGCATAGGAGGCAACCGTGTACTTTAATCGCCCGTGGTCCGAATGGATCGCCCAATATGAGCAAAGCCATCAACACCCGATGAATCGCCTGACGCATACCTTCGGCATACCGCTGGTTGCGCTGTCCATCGCTTTACTCATCCTCTCCCTCTTCATGCCATCGCTGCTGCATTTCGGCGTGGTGCTATTCATCATCGGCTGGGTTTTGCAATTCATCGGCCATGCTTTTGAAGGCAAAAAACCCGAGTTTTTCAACGACTGGCGCTTCCTCTTTATTGGTCTGCGCTGGTGGTTCATGAAAATCAGCGGCAAGGTTTGAAAAATAACGGTTCAATTAAAAAAGCGTTCGATCACTCGAACGCTTTTTTAATCACGCAACACCATTTACTCAGGCTTGACCTGCAACCAAAACGTCACCGGCCCATCATTGACCAAGGACACCTGCATATCCGCAGCAAACTCGCCCGTCTCAACAATGCGGTGCTCCGAACGCGCCTTCACCACCCAATCTTCATACAAAAATTGGGCTAAATCCGGTGAAGCAGCAGGCGTGAAACTCGCGCGCGTCCCACTGTTCGTATCCGCTGCCAAGGTGAACTGCGACACGATCAGCAAACCGCCGTGTGCGCCATTACCATCCAGATTTTGCACCGAGCGATTCATTTTGCCCGCACCATCCGAGAACACCCGATACGCCAAAACCTTTTTCAGCAATTTCGCCCCGATGGCCGGTGTATCGTTTTTTTCCGCGCACAGCAACACCAGCAAACCCTGCTCGATTTGCCCAGTGACGTGATCACCCACCGTGACAGAGGCGCGCTTGACGCGTTGAATCAATGCGATCATGTTTACTCGCTTTCCAAATAGCGCTGATTATCAGCAACGAAATACGTATCCTCCGCCCAGCGCTGCGGGTTGGTTTGAATATATTCCGAAATAGTTAAATAAGATGCTTCCGAACGAATGATGTGCTCATAGTAATTGCGTTGCCAAATCCGCAGTTGAGTATCTTTCTGAACTTCACGAATACACCTGGTCACAGAGGATTTATAACCACGCACCAAGTCTCCGATCGTAGGGGCGCATGGCATGCGCCCTGCCTGAATTTCCACAATACCATGCAGATGATTGGGCATCACCACAAAATCATGCAACACAATATTTTCTCGAATTTGAGCAGTTTTTAGCCATTCATTGTGCGCAACACGCCCACAGTCATTCAATAACAGCTCTCCATCCTTAATGGTTCCAAACAGCGCTTGCCGCTCATACGTACAAATGGTGAGAAAATACAAACCCGTTTGCGAATAATCGTATGCTTTTAATCGAATGGATCGCCGATGGTGAATATCTGTTTCACTAGCCATAACGAGAGAAGAGCGTTATTTAAGAAAGGGCGCATGCCATGCGCCCCTACAAGAAAGACCTCAACCTACGGAAGATTACCCTTGCTCCACCGTCACCTTCGCAAACCGACGTTTGCCTACCTGGATCACGTATTCGCCCGCAGCCAAACGCAGCTGTTTGTCTTTAACCGCTTCGCCATCGATTTTACAGCCGCCTTGGTCAATCGCACGATTGCCTTCGGATGAGCTGGCCACCAGCCCCGCCGCTTTAAGCAGCGCACCCAGCGGCATACCTTCGGCATCCACGCTTACCGTGACGCTTTCAATATCGTCGGGAATTCCACCTTTGGCGCGGTGGTTAAACGCTGCCAATGCATCCTCTGCCGCCTGCTGATCGTGGAAACGCGTAACGATTTCCTGTGCCAGTAAAACCTTAATGTCGCGCGGGTTGCGACCGTTCGCGACCTCTTGTTTGTATTGTGCAATTTGTTCCAATGACACAAACGAAAGCAGGTCGTACCACGTCCACATCATGTCATCGGAAATGCTCATAACTTTGCCAAACATCTCATTCGGCGCCTCGGTGATACCGACGTAGTTGTTTTTGGATTTCGACATTTTGTCCACGCCATCCAAGCCAACCAGCAGCGGCATGGTCAAAATACATTGTGCTTCCTGACCGTATTCTTTTTGCAATTCGCGTCCCACCAGCAAATTGAATTTCTGATCGGTGCCGCCCAGCTCGATGTCCGATTGCAGCGCCACCGAGTCATAACCCTGCATCAGCGGGTATAAAAATTCATGCACGGAAATCGGCACACCGCCTTTATAGCGCTTGGTGAAATCCTCGCGCTCCAGCATCCGCGCCACGGTGTAGCGCGACGCCAATTGAATCATGCCGCGTGCGCCCAGTGGATCGCACCATTCGGAGTTGTAGCGAATTTCGGTTTTGGCCGGATCGAGAATCAGGCTGGCTTGTTCGTAGTAGGTTTTCGCATTCGCCTCGATTTGCTCACGGGTCAGCGGCGGACGCGTGGCGTTACGCCCCGACGGGTCACCAATCATGGAGGTAAAATCACCAATCAGGAAAATCACGGTGTGTCCCAAATCCTGCAATTGACGCAGTTTATTCAGCACCACGGTGTGACCGAGGTGAATGTCCGGCGCGGTCGGATCGAGGCCGAGTTTGACACGCAGCGGCACACCCGTGGCCGCGCTACGCGCGAGTTTTTGCACCCATTCGGACTCCACCAGTAATTCGTCGCAACCGCGTTTGGTCACGGCCAATGCGTGTTTCACCGCATCGGTGATCGGGTATTGGGGCGACGTTTTGGCTATCGCAGAAGACGTTTGCTCAGTCATTTGAAACCTATTCATGATTGATTTGAAAGGCGTTATTGTACCAATTTGCGCCTCGAAATGCCTCGCCAATTGCATCCGACCAGCGGATCGCCAGTTCGATAAATCTCACATAGTCGTATATCATGCACGCAGTGAAAACACCCAAAGTTGGTAACATTGCACACGAGTTCTCAGCAGAATTGTCCCGAAATAAGAGCGACATCACGCGACGTCAATGCTAAAATTGCGCCAACTTTTCAACTTTAAAATAAACACACCATGAACCAAAACGAACTGAAGCAACTCGTCGCACAAAAAGCCATCGAATACGTCCCGCACAACGCCATCATCGGCGTCGGCACCGGCTCCACCGCCGATCTATTCATTGACGAGCTGGCCAAAATCAAGGACAAGATCATTGGCGCGATCGCCAGCTCCAACCGCACTGCCGAACGTTTGGCAGGCTACGGCATCAAAGTATTTGACGTGAACGAAGTGCGCGACGTGCCCGTTTACATTGACGGAGCGGACGAAATCGACCCACGCGGCTACATGATTAAAGGCGGTGGCGCAGCCCACACCCGTGAAAAAATCTGTGCCTCTGTTGCGCAAAAATTCATCTGCATCGCCGACGCGAGCAAAGAAGTGGACGTGCTCGGCAAATTCCCCCTACCGATTGAAATCGTACCGCTCGCACGCGAAGCCGTCGCGCGTCGCTTGACTGCCATCGGCGGCCTGCCGATTTGGCGCGTCAAAGACGACGCACCGATTGTCACCGACAACGGTTGTCACATCCTTGACGTACATGGATTACAAATCACCGACCCACTTGCACTGGAGCGCGAACTCACCCTGATTCCGGGCGTACTCACCGTCGGTATTTTTGCCCAACAGCCCGCGCATGTTGCGCTCATCGCCACGGCGGATGGGGTGAAAGAGCGGGTTTATCGCTAAACATGATTCATAAAAAAGGGCGCACAATGCGCCCTTTACTTTTTTGAATAAAAACTCAATTCGTCAAAATCGGATACTGCCCGATATAGGTTGGATTTTCCGCCTGTTGTCGCATAAAATCCGCCACGTCTTTGCGCGAAATCATATTGACCCGCGCGCCTTTTGTCGGCTCGGCCAGCACGCGATAGCGTCCGGTCAATGGTCCATGGGTCAATATCCCCGGACGCACGAACATCACATTCGGATACTGCGCTGCGAGGATTTTTTCCATCAGGGTTTTTTCGGCATATATCTCGCCCAGCAGTAGTTTAAATGTGGTTTTCACCGGCCACGAACTGTATTTCATACTGTCACCCGCGCCGAATCCGGTCAATACGATCAGCGGTGGCTGCGCACCGGTGGCTTTGATCGCGTTCAAAATCGCTCTGGGCGATTGAATATACAGACCGGTTGCTTTACGACTCGTACCCGTCCCCAGCGTGACCAAAATCGCGTCCACGCCGTCGATGGCCTGCGCGATGTCCGCTTCATTCAGCGCACTGCCGACGATTTTATGCACGCGCTCATGCTCGGGAATCGTCCCGATGCTGCGCGACAAGGTATTGACCGTATGCCCGTGGTCAAGCAGTTGCTTGACCAGTTCCAAGCCCACGCCCGCCGATGCGCCGATGACTGCGAATTTCATATAGCCTCCACTCACTTGATGATTGTGTGCATGATTTTATCTCAGAATTCACCTGCCGATGTCACTCAACCAATACCACTACGAAGCACAACTTCGGTCTTTGGCTTCATAATCCTTTTGCAGCAGGTAGGCAACGGCCTCTTGATCCACGCACGAGCTGATGCCGCTAAACACGAGTGTGTGGCCATCGCCTTCGCGCGTGAGTAACGGGCTGTTGAAATACTGCGCCATGCGAACGGCATTCGCATACGGTGTGGTCGGGTCGTGTCGTTGCGCGACAAACAGCAGCTTGGGCAACTCTTTGGCAACCACGGGAATACGCGCTTGATCGGTTCCTACGTGCGGCCAAAAATGACAGGACTCGAATAACTCCGCCTCGGTTTTTGGTCGATGGTCGCTGAACGTGGCGGCCTCGTCCACACGTCGCCACTGCGCCAAGGCATTCTCTTTGTCCAAGTGTACCGCGCCATCGGCACAATTGATAGCGCCCAATGCTTCATTAGACGCTTCATTTGGCAATTGCTGCATGAGTTGGGCGAAAGGTCGCGCCGAACCGCGATTCAACGCCTGCAATGCACGCGCCAAATCCGGCCAGTGATCATCCCAGAGTAGATACGTTCCCATCGCAGACAACACCTCATCCACCCCGATGCGTGTGCGCGCATTGACCACCAGAGGTTTTGACTCCAATTTTCTCAACAATTGGTGAAACTGCGTCTGAGCCGTTTGCGGATCTGACGATAGAAAACAAACTCGTTCGCGCGCGCAATACGCGGCAAATCGCTCAAAAGTGGCTTGAAAGCCTTTTTCTTGATTGATACGCTGAGTGAAGTAGTCCTCCGACAGGTCAACCACGCCGTCCAGCACCAAAGCGCGCACCGATTGAGGAAACTGTTCTGCATAGCTGGCCACCACCTTCGTGCCATACGAGTAGCCAATTGCCGTCAGCTTTTCATTGCCCAAAGCCTTGCGAATTTGCTCCAAGTCATAGACCGCTTCGCGGGTGCTGATGTGCTTTAATACATCCAAGCCCGTATGCTCAATACAAGCGCGCACAAACAGCTCATTCTCAGACACCGTGCTATCGGATGAATCATTCGCTGCAATCGGGCAGGATATGGTTGGCGTGGAAGGCGCAACACCTCTGGGTGCGTAGCCAATGATATCGTAAGCCGCCAGCAAAGGCGCATTCGCCGCCGATGGCGTAACCGACGGATTCATCCCTGATTCACCGGGACCACCGGCCAAAACCACCAAATCACCTTGCTTTTGCTGCTTCGCAGGCAGGCGCGTCAGCGTGAGTGTGACCCGTTGTTGCGCAATCGTATCGGTTGACGATGGCGCCGCGTCATAAGACAGCGGCACATCCAAAGACGCGCATTGCAAATTGGACGGAATCTTCTGCGTAAACCACGATCGATATTCAGGACGGCGACAACTCGCCCATTCAATCGGTTTTGGCACATGCGCCGCTGTGACATGCGCCGCAGTCTGAACCGGCGCCTTTACCTGTTCATTTACCGGTTCATTTTGAACCGTTTGATGACACGCCGACAGCAGACACAATACACCCAGTCCGTAGATACCTCTTTGCAACATAAACACCTTCCCTATCTTGTTTTAATTATGACCTACATCCCACCCCACTCAGCTCATGACTGCGTGGGAGGATCAAAAAAGCGCCATTGTGGCGCCTCTTTATGGTTTCTATTTGTAGTGTGGCGCGCCATTTGTGACGAGTATCCGCAGTTTCTCTCCCTATCGATATGCCGATTGATCCGCGCTTATATGTGTACCCAATATGCGCCAACCCCCTATCAAAGCGCAAGCCTCATGAATTATTTGCTTGAGTGTGACTGCTTGCGCTGTTGAAACAGCCAGTCTCGCACCGGACTGAGTAAATACGCGTGATCGAACGAGTACATATGTTCGACAAACATTTCACTGCCCCTAATGGACGCCGGCACTAAAGTTCCTTTGGTGAACTGGACGAAATTAATTCGTTTGCCCTGTGCGATGAGGTCTTGCACTTTACGATCTTGCTCCGCCTGCGGCAGATTAGCAGCGAATTCGATTTGGCCATAGCTAGCGCCTTTGCCTTTCAACATAGCGCCCAGCTCATTCATGCCTTTAGAGGCTCTCGGATCACCAGAGGAAACAATATAAAAGAAGGATTGATTCGCCAACGGCGCAAGCACATTCACGTCCCATTGACTACCGACAAACAACGAGGCGGCAAACAAATCCGGATGATTCGCATTAAGATAAAATGAAATCATACCGCCCATGGATTGCCCCGTGGTGTATAAACGGTTTGAATCAATCGAGTACTGCACTACGGTTTTTTGTAGCAAACGCAAGACCATATCCAGCTCGTCACTCACGCCCCAATTATCATTGGTCACATTATCAGGGCCAGCAAAAGCAGGAACCAGCACAAAGCTCGGATGCTTGGCCTGACTCTCATCGGTCGCCCAGATAATGCCGCCGTAACCTTGCATCAATGGCGCCGCCGCTCCTTTACCCACCGTGCTGGAATCTGCCATAAATAACACCAATGGATAGCGTTTTTTCGGGTCATAGTTTTTGGGAATGTACAGATTGTAGGCCATGGTTTTGCCTGTGACCAAATCATGAAATTGCAGGATTTTAAAACGTGGTGCAATTTGCGCGCGCAGGTGCAAAAGCTCGGTATCATAACTTTTATCCGCGCCGCCGTAAGCATTACCCCAAATGCTTGGTTGAGCCGCCGAGGGTATGACATTGGGCGCAGCCGTCATTTCTGCCGCCGTTGTTGCATTCGCCATATTGCTCATACACGCACACAGCCATACCGGCAACAACACATGAATCATTCCAAATTTTTTCATCATATTTCTCCACAAAATAATTGACCACCAATAGTGTCAGTGAAAATGGTACTACTGAAATATGATGAACTGAACCGACTTTACACTTATTTAAAAATGAGTCATCAGTACAATGTCAGCCCCGCTTTGCGCAGCATACCCGTCAACGCAATCAACGGCAATCCAATCAACGCAGTCGGATCGTCGGACTCGACTTTTTCGAGGATGGTGATGCCCAGCGCCTCAACTTTTGCACTGCCTGCACAATCATACGGCTGTTCGATGCGCAAATACGCGGCCAACTCTTCATCCGACAAATCGCGGAACGTGGTCTTGGTCACAATATTGTCCAGTTGATAGGTGTCGTTGCGCGCGTCATACAGGCATAAAGCACTGTGAAACAGCGCAGTTTTGCCCCGCATCATTTGCAGTTGCGCCAAGGCCTTGTCAAAGCCACCCGCTTTGCCGATTTGCTCGCCATTCACAGTGGCCACTTGATCCGCGCCAATGATGAGCGCATTCGGATAACTGCGCGCGATGTGTCGGGCTTTTTCCAGCGCCAGTCGCAACGCGGTATCCACCGGCGTTTCGCCCGCATGCGGCGTCTCGTCAATGGTCGGGCTGACCACGCGAAACGGCAGACGCAAACGCTCTAAAAGTTCACGGCGATAGGGAGAAGATGAGCCTAAAATCAGTTCGGGATGGGATGTGTCAACCATAAAACCTCTGTTATAATTTTCAAATCATTTAAGCGAAGTCATTATTATCGCAGGATTTACGCACAGACACACCCTCGAACATTACGAAAGACACTATGAGCACAGCCCACGCATCACCCTGGACAATCGACGTATTTGCCCTATGCAAAGAGCATGCCAGCAAGCAAGGCGAATTGCCCATCAACCTGCTGACCCGCTTGGCCAGCGACTTGACGCGCCACGACGGTGCGCTGCATTACGAGCTATCGGGTGAATTGGACGAGAAAAAGCACCCCATCATGCACATTCGCATCACCGGCACGCTGATGATGCGCTGCCAACGCTGTTTGGAGGAAATGGCGTATGCGGTAGACGTGGATAATTCTCTCGAATTGGTTCACACCGAAGCCGAATTGGACGACGAGGAAGAGGAGCTCAACGCGATTGCCGCAGGCACCGCAGGTATTGAAAAAATCGTCGGCAGCAAAACTTTTGACACGTTCACATTGATGGAGGATGAAATCATTCTGAGCCTGCCGATCGTCATCGCGCATGAGCAATGCGATAAAACCCTCCCGATGTCAGCGGGTGAAAAGGCCTCGCCGTTTGACGCTTTACGCACACTGAAAAATCAATAAATTCAACAATTTGCCTCAAAAACCACGCAAAAGTGTAATACAACTTGGCAAAGATGAATTTTTCCTATATAATCGCGCATTCTCTGTTTGGAGTTTCTGGAGTTTATCATGGCTGTTCAACAAAACAAAAAATCACCTTCTAAACGCGGTATGCACCGTTCGCACGACTTCATCACGGGTCCTGCTACGGCGATCGAACCGGTGACCGGTGAAGTACACTTGCGCCACCACGTTAGCCCGAACGGCTTTTACCGTGGCAAAAAAGTAGTTAAAACTAAAAACGACGAATAATTTTGCGTCAATCGATGTGCATCTGTGCGCAACGATTAAGAATTCTCGTCGGCAATAGCGACATGGCAAGGCTGGTATTTACCAGCTTTTTGTCGTTTAAATTGAGTCGGACCATCCGATCGGATTAAACAGTCGCTTTGCAATTCACGGTTTCAACTATTTAGCACACCATATGAGCCTGCAAAAAACCATCATTGCCGTAGATGTCATGGGCGGCGATCACGGATTGCCCGTGACCTTGCCTGCCTGCGCTGAATTTTTACGCACCCATCCCGACGCGGGCTTGCTGCTGGTCGGTGAGCAAACACAGATTCGCTCTGCGCTCGCGCAACATCAGCTCACCGAATCCGAGCGCTGCCAAATCGTGCATGCATCCGAAGTGGTGGAAATGCATGAGGCGGTCGAATCGGCTCTGCGCCGTAAAAAAGACTCCTCCATGCGCGTAGCGATCAATCTGGTGAAAGAAGGCCGTGCGCACGCCGTCGTCTCCGCCGGTAATACCGGCGCGCTGATGGCCATTGCTCGCTTTGTGCTCAAAACATTGGATGGCATTGACCGCCCGGCGATTGCCTCAATCATGCCGAATCTGGAAGGAACCGGCACGGTGGTGCTGGATTTGGGGGCGAATGTGGATTGCACCGCCGAGCATTTGCAGCAGTTCGCCCTGATGGGTTCATCGCTTGCCGCCGCAACGATGGAGCACGCGCATGCAACCAATCCGCGCGTCGGTCTACTCAACATCGGTCACGAAGAAATGAAGGGCAACGAGGCGACCAAACAGGCGTTTGAGTTACTCAAAAACACGCCCATCAACTTTATCGGCAATGTCGAAGGCAACCAGATTTTCACCGGCGGCGCCGACGTGATTGTGTGCGATGGTTTTGTCGGCAATGCCTTGCTCAAAACCTCCGAGGGCATGAGCAAATTGGTGCGCGAACACATGACCGAAGAGTTCAAAAAATCATGGTGGCGCAAATGGACCGCCTTATTCGCCATGCCCGCGATCAATGGTTTTCGTCATCGCGTGGACAATCGCCCGTACAACGGCGCCGCGCTGGTCGGCCTACGCGGCGTGGTCATCAAAAGCCACGGTAGCGCGGACGCGTATGCCTATGGCTTCGCCTTGGCGCGCGCTTTCAATGCGGTGGAACACCATATGCTGGACAAAACCAGCGCGATGCTGGCGCAAATTCATCATTGAATACGCCTCCCTGCAGGCGATAAAAAAACCGGTAGCTCATGACTACCGGTTTTTTAATTCAATTGCAAACAACAGATTAGATCACCACCATTTCAAAATCCGCTTTGCCCACGCCGCATTCCGGGCAGATCCAGTCCGACGGCACATCCTCCCATTTTGTACCGGGCGCGATGCCATCCTCCGGCCAACCTTGTTCCTCATCATAAACCCAGCCGCACACCAAACACATCCACGTTTTCATACTCATCCTTAAATTTAAATCAACACATACCCAAGCGTATCGTAGCACGGTACAATACAGCATCTGGGGCGCATATCGCAGACTTCAAGTCCCATGCGCTCACCTAAAAGACAACCCTTATTTTATCAAGGTTTCGCATGAGTTACCCCATCGTTTTGAGTTTTAATGCACACGATCCGACCGGTGGCGCGGGCATTGCCGCCGATGCGCTGACCTGCGCCAGCTTAGAAGCCAGCGCGTTCACCGTCGCTACCACCCTACTGGCTGGTGATTTCAGCCGACTCGAAGCAGTGATTCCGCTGGACGCCGACTGGGTGGACGATCAGGCGCGCACCTTGCTTGAAGACTCCGTGGTTCACGCGATCAAAATCGGCGTCTTGCCCGATGTGCAAATCGTACGCGTCATCGCTGAAATCATGGCCGATTATCCGCAAGTACCGGTGATTCTCGCGCCCTCCATTCTCGTGGCCGATGACGACGACGGCAACAACGCCGAAGACATCATCACCGCGACGCATGAATTGATTTTACCCAACGCCAATCTGCTGATTGCCCAGCGTCATCTGCTGCGCCAACTGGCCGAAGTCAAACACAACTTCACGCAAATTGAAGAGGAGCATCCGCAACTGCTGGCCAATGCGCACGCGCAAGCCCTGCTCTCCTCCGGTTGCGAATATGTGTTCGCCACCGATGCCAAAACGCCAGACTCGCAGGTGGTGCATCAACTATTCTCCAGCGACGGACTGCTGCGCACCGACACCACGCCGCGTTTGAAAGACGCATTTTTGGGCGCGAACAGCACCTTGTCCGCCGCCATCAGCGCGCTCATCGCCCATGGCCAACCCACACCGCAAGCGGTCGGCGAGGCGCTCGAATACACCTGGCAAACCCTGCGGTTTGGCATCAGCATGGGCATGGGCAAAAAAATCCCTGACCGTTTTTACTGGACGCGCCAAACCGAGGACGAAACCGCCGAAGTCGAGCAATCGCCCAACAAACGCCCTGCGCCTTCATCCAACACTTTGCAATAACCTTTAAACGACATGACAATGACTGCATTAGACCAAAACCAAGCCCTATTTGACCGCGCCCAAACCACCACACCGGGTGGCGTGAATTCACCCGTGCGCGCCTTCCGCTCCGTCGGCGGCACACCGCGTTTCATCAAGCGTGCCGAAGGCGCGTATTTCTGGGACGAAAACGACAAAAAATACATCGACTACATCGGCTCATGGGGTCCGATCATCGTTGGCCACGCCCACCCGCGTGTGGTCAAAGCGGTGCAAGAAGCCGCGGCAAACGGCCTCGGCTACGGCGCACCGACGCGTGCCGAAGTGGAAATCGCCGAGAAACTGTGCGCGATGCTGCCGCAATTGGAGCAGGTTCGCCTCGTCTCCTCCGGCACCGAAGCGACCATGAGCGCGATTCGCCTCGCGCGTGGTTTCACCGGCCGCGATTTACTGGTGAAATTCGAGGGCTGCTACCACGGCCACTCCGACAGCCTGCTGGTCAAAGCCGGTTCCGGCCTATTGACCTTTGGCAATCCATCCTCTGCGGGCGTGCCGCAAGCCGTGTCCAAAGACACGCTGGTATTACCGTACAATGACGTTGAGGCGCTGCAAACCCTGTTCAAGGAAAAAGGCGATCAGCTCGCCTGCGTCATCCTCGAACCAATCGCAGGCAATATGAATTTCGTGCGCGCCACGCCTGAATTCATGCAAACCCTGCGCGAATTATGCACGAAGCACGGCGCGGTATTGATTATTGACGAAGTGATGACCGGCTTTCGCGTGGGCAAACAATGCGCGCAAGGACTGTACGGCGTGCAAGCCGACATCACCACATTGGGCAAAGTCATCGGTGGCGGCATGCCGGTCGCCGCGTTTGGCGGTCGCCGCGACATCATGGCGCACATGGCACCACTCGGCGGCGTGTATCAAGCGGGCACACTGTCCGGCAATCCAGTCGCGGTCGCTGCGGGTATGACCACGCTGGACATCATTTCCGAGCCGAATTTCTACCAAAATCTGTATGAACGCACGCGCCAACTGATGAATGGCCTCGAATACGCCGCGCAGGTGGCGGGCGTACCCTTCTCCACCGACTGCGAAGGCGGGATGTTCGGCCTGTATTTTGCCGAGAAAAAGCCGCAGAGCTTTGCCGACATGATGGCCTCGCGCACCGACCTGTTCCCCGCATTTTTCCACGCCATGCTGGACGAAGGCGTCTACCTCGCGCCATCGGCGTTCGAGGCAGGCTTTGTCTCCGCCGCACACAGCGCAGATGATGTGGTGAACACCATCGCGGCGGCGCAAAAGGCGTTTAAACAACTGAAGGTTTAACTGCTTCTAAAATGAAAACCGCGCTACTGTTTGAGTAGCGCGGTTTTTTATTCCGATTCGGGTCATTGACTTACAACTCGTCTTTCGGCACATACTGCAATCCGCTCAACTTCATCACCGCACCCTTCGGAGCGCCAATGGCAGAGGAGAGGTTGTCCCTCAGAGATTTGTAAAACGGTCCGTTGTAGAGTTTCGCACCTTGATGCGTCAGATTGGAGTGGCAATCCACATAGATATGTTCGCCCAGCCCGCTCCACAGACGGCAAAAGCCGTAATCTTCGGACAAATAGCGACGAGTTTTCGGGTCAACCATCACGTCGAAAAAGCGGTAGTGCAGCCCCTTGTCCTCAACACCGACCGCATCGGGAACGTATTGGTAATCCGGATAGCTTTGTACCAGACGTTCAAACACCTGACGCTTGATGACCATGAATCCGGTCGGCGCTTCGTCGAGCTTAAGAAAACCATCTTCCGAAATATCCAGTTGCAATTCATTGTTCTCATTCACGCCATCGGTGTTGACGGTGTAGCGCGTGTAATGGCTTTCAAATTGCGCCTGCGTCATACCAGCAGGGATGCCCTCCGCCGGCCAATTTTCACGTTTGAGCGGATACACACCGGCGGCAATATCGTGATCGGAGAGCAGCAGACGAAGCGCCGCTTCGATACTGAAACCGATATCGGAATCAATCCAAAACAGGTGTGTCCATTGCGGATTGGCCAGAAACTTCGCTACACAATCATTGCGTGCACGGGTGATCAGACTCTCGCCACGGTGCAGGACAACTTGCAAGGACATACCGATCTTTTGTGCTTCTATGACGAGATTGAGCAGCGAAACGGTGTAATTGTGAAAATATTTGCCATCATGGCTGGGGGTCATGATGACCGGGAACATGTCTTTTAGCGCGGTTACGGGCAACATACAGCGACACTCCAAATGGATATTGAAAGTGAGTGAGTATAGCCGATCCAAGATATTTTCTATAGCGTTTTTGGCATGGATTCACCTACGGATAAGGCCTATGAGCGTTATGACGCCATTACATTAACGCATCACTCAGGCTCTATGCCCCCTCACAGTAGTCCTGTCACCAAACCCAAACCGATCAACACCAGCAATACCGAAACCAGTCGTTGTATCGTGCGTAGTGTCACTTTATGCAGCAGCTTGGCGCCCAGATACGCACCGACAAAAGCCGAGAACGAGGCGGACAAGACCATCGTCCACTGAACATTCGCCGTGTTTGCCGAAAAACTCCAGCCATACACCAGCATCCGCGCGACATCGACCAGCACCGCCAGCACCACGCCGGTAGCGATGAAGCGTTGCGAATCCAGGCCGGATTTGATTAGAAACATGCTGCGAAATGCGCCTTGATGCCCCGACAGTCCGCCAAAAAAACCACTGAGCGCGCCGCCCAGCGGCAAATAACGCGCATCAAAACTCATTTTGGCAAAGCGCGGCGACAGCTCCAGCCAGACAAAGGCCAAAATCAGCACGCCAATGATGAATTTCACCACCGATACCGCGAACTCACGCCCGAGCCATTGGTATTCAAACAAGGTGGGCAAACCCGACAGCATATTGAGCAGCCATGCGCCGAGCAATGCGGCCAATACGGCGGGCGCGCCGAAACGCCAGACCACCGAGCAGTCGGCTTTTTTGCCCACCAAAGCCAATTTGAACAAATTATTCGCCAAATGCACGATGGCGGTCACGGCAATCGCCACCTCCACCGGCAAAAACAAGGCGACCACAGGCATGAGCAAAGTTCCCAGGCCAAATCCTGAGAAAAAGGTCAAGCACGAAGCGAGCAATGCCGCCAACGACACCCAAAACAGTTCCATTTAACCAAGCTCTCCCAATAAATGCATCAAGCCCATCTGCGCACTGCGCGGTTTGACCTGACGGCTGCTCGGTTTACGCCGCGTGTAGCCACCCTCGCCGTTCATCTCCCACGTCTGCTGATTGTCACTCAGATAGACGCGCAGACCTTCGTGAATCACGCGTTTTTTGATTTTTCTATCCAATATCGGAAACGCCAATTCGATGCGTTTGAACACATTGCGCTCCATCCAATCCGCGCTGGAGAGGTAAACATCCTCGCGCCCCTGCGCGTAGAAATAAAATATACGGTGGTGTTCCAACACGCGCCCGATGATTGAGCGCACACGGATGTTTTCCGACAGCCCTTTCACGCCTGGGCGCAACAGGCAAAAACCGCGCACGATCAGATCAATTTTAACACCGGCTTGCGAAGCCTCGTACAGCGCGTGAATGATCTGCGGCTCTTGCAGCGAATTCATTTTCGCGATGATGCGCGCCTTGCCTCCGGCGCGCGCGGCCTCGGTTTCGGCACGAATACGCGCCATGATATTGCTGTGCAGGGTAAACGGCGCTTGCCACAGATGCGTCAGCGTGCGCGCTTTGCCCAATCCGGTCAATTGTTTAAACACCTCGCTCACATCGTGCGTGATCTCAGGATTCGCGGTCAACAGGCCAAAATCCGAATACAGCCGTGCGGTTTTCGGATGATAATTGCCCGTGCCCAAATGCGCGTATTTGCGCAATTGTCCTGCTTCGCGCCGCACGATCAGCAGCGCTTTGGCATGGACTTTGTAGCCGACCACACCGTATACCACATGCGCGCCGACCTCCTCCAATTTCGTCGCCCAGCCGATATTAGCCTCCTCGTCAAAGCGCGCCATCAGCTCGACCACCACCGTGACCTCCTTGCCATTTTGCGCTGCGCGAATCAGCGACTGCATCAGCTCCGAATCCGTCCCCGTGCGGTACACCGTCATCTTGATCGCCACCACATTCGGGGCATGCGCCGCATCATTCAGCCACTCGATCACCGGCGCGAACGATTGGTACGGATGGTGCAGCAGAATATCGCCCTTGCCGATGGCCTCAAAAATATTGCTACCTTTGCTCAGCTCTTTATTCACGCCCACGCGATACGGGGCAAATTTCAACGCGGGCTGATCGACCCAATCGGGCACCTGCATCAGCCGTACCAAATTCACCGGCCCATTGACGCGATACACGTCGTGCTCATCCAAGCCAAATTGTGCGGTCAGGAACGCAGCCATCGCCGGTGAGCAATTGTCCGACACCTCCAAACGAACCGCGTCACCAAAGTGTCGGTGCGGCAATTCTCCTTGCAAGGTGGTGCGTAGATTGGTCACTTCCTCTTCATCGACAAACAAATCGGAGTTGCGCGTCACGCGAAATTGATAACAGCCCAACACATTCATGCCGATGAATAATTCGTGCATGAACTCATGCAGCACCGAGGACAAAAACACAAAGCCGTATTCCACATCAACCAATTCCTGCGGCAGGCGAATCACGCGCGGTAACACGCGTGGCGCTTGCACAATCGCTGCATCCGCATGGCGGCCGAAGGCATCTTTGCCCTCCAGCTCCACCGCGAAATTCAAACTTTTATTCAAAACTTTCGGAAACGGATGCGAGGTATCCAAACCAATGGGCGTGAGTACCGGCATCAGCTCACGCAAAAAGTATTGGTGTATCCATTCGCGCTGCTCCGGTGTCCACGTCGCGCGACGCAAAAACCGAATGCCCTGCTCAGCCAACTGCGGCAAAATCATCTGATTGAGCACTTGATACTGCTCATCCACCAGTCGATGTACCTGCGCGGACACCAGCCGATAGGTCTCCTGCGGGGTTTTGCCATCAACGCTGACGGAGGACGACTGAGCGCGAATTTGCTCCTTGATCCCCGCCATACGAATCTCAAAAAACTCATCCAAGTTACTCGACACGATGCACAAAAAGCGCAAGCGCTCCAGCAAAGGCACGCGCTCATCCTGCGCCTGCGCCAGCACCCGCCGGTTAAACGCGAGCAGGCTCAGTTCACGGTTCAGATAGTTTTTTGCGGGCAATGGCATTTTGCTCATGGGGGATTTGGTGGCGGTTTTAATCATGGCACTCACTAAAATTCATGGTTTTAGCCTACATTATGTGGGAAATCAGCCGTATGCAATGTGACAAATTTATGACAAGGCCGCCGTTACTCTGTAGCGCATCAGATACATCGAGCGCAGATCGCGAGCCCGTTGCGTTCGGAACAAAGACCATCGTGGTATGATGACACCTTGTTATCTTTTTGATTTTGTTTGTATTGCATATGTTACCCCAAATTTTCCATTGGTTTGAATCGCGTATTGACGCCTACCCCGATACCGAGCCAACACCGCCCAAATCCGGCCTGTTTCCGTTCATCTGGTCATGTTTGGATGGCTTGCGTGGCTGGCTGCTCGCCGTCATTATCTTGACGGCGGGCATCGGCGTATTCGAAGCCTACCTGTTTCAAATGATGGGCAAACTGGTGGATTGGTTGACCACGCTCTCGCCCAACGAGCTGTGGTCGCAAAAGCGTTACGCGCTGCTGTTGATGTTTGGCCTGATTGCTTTTAGCCCGCTGTGGATTTTCGCCCAGTCGGCGCTGCGTTTTCAAACCGTGCAAGGCAATTTCCCCATGCGTCTGCGTTGGAATTTTCACCGTTTGATGCTTCAGCAAAGCCTGAGCTTTTACCAAGACGAATTCGCAGGTCGTGTCTCGGCCAAAGTAATGCAGACCGCGCTGGCCGTGCGCGATACGATCATGATCTGTGCCGATATGCTGGTGTATGTCTTGGTGTATTTCCTGACGATGGGCGTGATTTTGGCAAGCTTTGATGCATGGCTGCTGTTGCCGTTTGTGCTGTGGATCGTCTCCTTTGGCTTGGGCATGCGCTATTTCATCCCCAAACTGAAAATCACCGCCGAGGCGCAGGCCGACGCGCGTTCACTCATGACCGGTCGCGTCACCGATGCGTACAGCAACATCACCACGGTGAAGTTGTTCTCACACGGCAAACGCGAATCCGAATACGCCCGCAGCGCGATGCGCGAATTCATGGGTACGGTGTACGCGCAAATGCGTCTGGTCACGAAACTCGAATTCGTCAACCATACGCTGAATATGCTCTTGGTTATTTCCACCGCCGGTTTGGGCTTGTGGCTGTGGCAAAACGGGCAAATTCAGGTCGGCGCACTCGCCGCTGCGACCGCAATGGCGCTGCGTCTGAACGGCCTGTCGCACTGGATTATGTGGGAAACCGCGCAGTTATTCGAGCATATTGGTACGATTCAGGACGGCATGAACACATTGTCCAAACCGCACACGGTACTGGATGCACCGGCGGCACAGGCGCTGAGCGTATCGCGCGGCTTAATTGAATTTAAAGACGTGACCTTCCGCTACGATGAGAAAAAACCGCTGTTGACGCATTTGAACCTGAACATTGCGCCGGGCGAAAAAATCGGTTTGGTCGGACGCTCCGGCGCGGGCAAAAGCACCATCGTCAATCTGCTGCTGCGTTTTTACGATTTGAACGAAGGGCAAATTCTGATCGACGGGCAAAACATCCGCGAGGTCACGCAAAACAGCCTGCGCCAACAAATCGGCATGGTTACGCAAGACACTTCGCTGTTGCATCGCTCGGTTCGCGACAACATCGTCTACGGCAAGCCCGACGCGAACGATGCCCAAATGATGCTCGCGGCGCAACGCGCACAAGCGCACGACTTCATTCTGCAACTGACCGACGCCAAAGGACGCACCGGCTACGACGCCCACGTTGGCGAGCGCGGCGTCAAGCTCTCCGGCGGCCAGCGTCAGCGCATCGCCATTGCTCGTGTCATGCTCAAAGACGCACCGATTCTATTGCTCGACGAAGCCACCAGCGCGCTTGACTCCGAGGTAGAAAATGCAATTCAGGAAAGCCTGTACGAGCTGATGGAAGGCAAAACCGTAATCGCCATCGCCCATCGTCTGTCCACCATCGCCGCTATGGATCGGCTGATCGTGCTCGACCAAGGACAAGTGATTGAGCAAGGTACGCACCATGAACTCTTGGCCAAAAACGGCTTGTACGCGCGACTGTGGGCGCATCAAAGCGGTGGATTTTTAGGCTCGGAGTAATTCATCACAAAAAATAAGGCGGGGATTTCCCCGCCTGTTTTTTGCCATCATCGACACCACGCATTACCCACAGCCACTCAATGCACCGCAGAGTTGGTCGGGCACACCGTTCCATCGCTCAGATGCGCGGGCGGATTGCTCGGCGGACGATACACAATCCCCTCATCCTCCCATTCCGGCTGCAAGGTGATGTGCTCGATTTTATGCTTGTCACGCAGCATCAAGCGCGCTGATTCGAGCAAAATCGGCCAGCGCACATCGTGCTTGAGCGTCACGTGCGCAGTCAGCATCGGATGATCGGGCGACATATTCCAGATATGCAAATCATGCACCGAGGCAATGCCCTCCACATTTTGCAAATCCCTTCCTACGCCCTCATAATCAATCTGATGCGGCACAGCATCCAGCAAATGCCAGCCCGACTCCTTGAGCAAACGCCAAGTTGAATTAAGCAACAACACCGCCACCAGCATCGACAAAATCGGGTCAATCGGCAACCAGCCCGTGTACGAAATCACCAAGCCTGCGACAATCGCCGCCACCGAGCCGAGCAAATCACCCATCACATGCACCAATGCCGCACGCGCATTCATCGAGGTTTGGTCGCGCATGATTAACCACGCCACCAACAGATTCACAAACAAACCCAAAGTCGCCACCAACGTCACCGTTTCACCCGCAACCGGCGTTGGCTCAATCAAACGACCCACCGCTTTAAACACAATCCAACCGATAATCACCAGCATGAACAGCGCATTGACAAACGCCGCGACAATCTCCACCCGCGTGTAGCCAAACGACAGCTTCGACGACGCCGGACGCATCGCAAAGCGCTGCGCCAAATACGCCAGCCCAAGCGACGCCGAATCCGTAATCATATGCCCCGCATCCGAAAGCAAAGCCAATGAACCCGAGGCGAAACTCGCAATCACCTCGACAATCGCAAAAGCACCGGTTAAAAATAAAGCAAAGCCGAGGAATCGGCCTGCGTTGTAATGCATCTGATGCTGATGATGCGCATCGCCATCATCGTGATGATGAAAAATCGACATAATCTTCCCCAAGATCCTTTAATTAAAAATTACTCAGCGTCCTCACCGATATGCTCCAGCATATTACTGAGCATCGCTCGAATATGCACATCGGTCAAACGGCAATACACATGTTTACCCACGCGCTCCGCATGCACAATGCGTGCGGCGCGCAACAAACGCAAATGATGGCTGATCAGCGACATACTCAAATTCAAATCCTGAGCGATTTCACCCACGCCTTTCGGCGCCTCAAAACACGCCAGCACAATACGCAAACGCGTCGGCTCACCCAGCAAACTGAACACATCCGCCAGCTGCTCAATATCCTGTGACTCATCCCTCATATTCGCACTCCTCAAACGGCAGTGAATTATACAACAATTGAACAATTATTCAACTGTTTGGCCAATATTTAGACGAAAAAATCGCCAGAGCGGGTATGAGATAAAAAATCATCGGGGTGGCGTTCATACGCCTCCAACATCAATGCACGGTAGTCCTCGGCATGCGCCGGATTCAATCTCTGGATGGTTATTTGACTCATTCAGTCTCCATAAGAAGAAAGGCTCGAAACCGAGCCTTTTTCTTTTTGTTAATCTTTATGTGCAATCTGCGCGATGGCTTCCACCTCAAACTTCGCGCCTTTAGGCAGACCGGCCACCTCCACTGTTGAACGCGCAGGGAACGGCTCGGCAATGTATTGCGTCATGATTTGATTGACCGTGGCAAAGTCGTTCAAATCAGTCACAAACAGGGTCAGTTTGACCACATCAGACAGATCGCCGCCCGCTTCGGTGAGGATCGCGGAGAGATTTTTAAACGCTTGATGTGCCTGCTCCTCAATGCTGTCCAGCAGCGCGCCACTGGCCGGATCCATGCCGAGTTGGCCGGAGGTGAAAACAAAGGCGCCAATTTTTACGGCTTGTGAATACGGGCCGATGGCTGCCGGTGCGTTGGTGGTGCTGATGATGCTTCTGGTCATAACGTGTGTCCTTTCAAGAAAAAATAAATCGCGCGGCTTATTGTACACGTTCCTCATGGTTTGGCAACATCGCGTAGGCGCGCTCCACTTTGGCAATACGGGTGAAATAGGCTTCGTACCAGTCACTTTTACCTTTGGCCTGCGCGATTTGATGCTCGGCGTGGTTTTTCCACTGCGCAATGTGCGCCAAACTGTCCCAGTACGACAGCGTGATGCCGAACCCATCCGCATCACGCGTGCTTTCCGCACCGAGGTAGCCGGGCTGCTG
Organism: Puribacter membranae; assembly: GCF_055380425.1. Lineage (NCBI taxonomy): Bacteria > Pseudomonadati > Pseudomonadota > Betaproteobacteria > Burkholderiales > Burkholderiaceae > Puribacter > Puribacter membranae. The sequence continues at coordinate 75,303 of NZ_AP040167.1, read as the reverse complement.
CGCGGCTAATTCCAACATACGTTGTGCCATGGCATGATAGCCTTCGTCATCGCGCTCAGTACGTTGATTCGTGAACATTACCACGTAACACGGTGGTTGCGGCGTATTGGCAAAACGCTCCATGAGGCTCATAGCGATTCCTTGGGCTTACTGTTCGTTGTAATTATTGAGCTTCGCACGGCGACGCGCGGCAACACCATCCGACAGAATTTGCAGCACTTTTTGCGAGGTTTCCCAGTTGATGCAGCCATCGGTGATGCTTTGACCGTAGGTGAGCGTTTGGCCTTCGACCAAATCTTGACGACCGCCAACCAAATTACTCTCAACCATCACGCCAAAAATCCGCTCGTCACCCGCCGCGAGCTGCTCGGCGATGTTTTCACATACTGGCAATTGACGCTCAGGGTTTTTCTCGGAGTTCGCGTGCGATGCGTCAATCATGATGCGTTGCGGCAGACCGCCTTTGGCAATTTGCTCGCACGATATATTGACATTGGCCGCGTCGTAATTCGGGGTTTTACCACCACGCAGAATCAAGTGACAATCCTCGTTACCATTGGTTGAAACAATGGCGGAGTGGCCTGCTTTGGTAACAGACAGGAAATGGTGCGGGCGACGCGCGGCCTGAATCGCATCAATGGCGATTTTGACATTGCCGTCCGTGCCGTTTTTAAAACCGACGGGGCAAGACAAACCGGAAGCCAACTCACGGTGCACTTGCGACTCGGTGGTACGCGCACCAATCGCGCCCCAACTCACCAAATCGGCGATGTACTGCGGAGAAATCATATCGAGGAACTCAACCGCTGCGGGCAAACCCAATTCGTTGATTTCTAACAATAATTTTCGCGCCATGCGCAGACCTTTGTTGATATCAAAGGTTTGATCCAAACCAGGATCGTTAATCAAACCTTTCCAGCCAACGGTCGTTCGGGGTTTTTCAAAATACACGCGCATGACGATTTCCAATGTGTCTTTGTACTGCTCGCGAGCCACGACCAACTGTTTGGCATAGTCGATTGCGGCGGCCGGATCGTGAATCGAGCACGGTCCGATGATGACCACGAGGCGATCATCCGCATCGTGCAATATACGATGAATCGCCTCACGCGAGTTGTAGGTGATTTGTGAGGCCTGCATAGACAGTGGAAATTCGCGCATGATGTGCCCCGGCGGCGCAAGCTCATCAATTCGTTTAATCCGCACGTCATCGGTATTGATCTGCATGGTGTTTCCTTTTCACTTTAAAATAATTCAAAATCTAAAAAAATGGCACAAAAAAACCGCTAATCGGGCATTAGCGGTTTCGTTTATTTGGGTCGCACAAGGCTACCGAACAGATCCACCGCCAGTTCGTGTAAAGTGCCAGAAATAAAATGATTGTGCGTACAACATAAGGTAATTTTCTCCAAAGCCGCTCACATCTTTAGCAACGGAGCGGCGAACATATGTATTTATAGTCTTTTTCAAAACCAATTGCAAGCAAAAACTCACTTTAATGGATGATGTTTTTCAATCGCTGTGGTAAATCCGGCAAATCACAACGCCAATCACATCACATCTTTGGCGTAGGTCTCACGTGTCATATCACGAATATCCACGGTGATGCTCGCTAAATCAGGCAGCTTTGCACGCAACGCCTGCGCCATGCTGTGCGTCAAGGCCTGCTTTTGCTCAGCCGTGCGACCGCTCAACAAATAAATGATGATATGAATAAAACCGCTTTGCTGGAGCGGCTGCTCACCCAGAATAAAATCACTCACCTCGTGCGCACGGGTTTTCACATCTGCGGCCCCGAACAAGCCCGCACTCAGCATGACCTGATGTGCGGTGTGCAGCAGTTCGGCTTTATCCATTTTCGCCAATACGTTTGGCGTATATTCGATACAGCAATGCGGCATATTGAATCCTTTCCTTTATGATTGCTTCAAATAATCTTGCAGCCAAAATGCACCCAGTTGGGTTTTCACGTCCGAAACCCAACCGTTTTTAATCCACGTCATCAATTGACTCAAAGGCACGCGCAATACTTGCACAAATTCATTGTCATCCAACTGCTGTTCGCCCGCTTGAATCAGCCCTTCGGCCAAGTAAAAATGAATCACCTCGTCGCAGTACGCCAGCGCGTTGTGAATGTCAGTCACATGCGTGTAGCGTTCGGCACGATAGCCGGTTTCCTCCAGCAATTCACGCTTGGCCGTCTCCAATGGCGCTTCGCCCGCATCCTTTTTTCCTGCAGGAAATTCGATGAATACTTTGCGCATCGGATAACGATACTGACGCTCCAGCAGTACATCGCCATTCTCAAACAACGGAATGATCATCACCGCGCCGGGATGTTTAAGGTACTCACGATACGAGGTTGCACCATTGGGCAGTTGCACAGTGGCGCGATGGAGTTTTAAGTAATCACCCTCATACATCAACCGATCATCCAATGTTTGCTCAGCCAAGCCCTCCTCTTGTTCCAATTGTTCCAATTGCTGCACTTGGCTCACATCATACGCTTGAGTCATACACACCTCTTCATTCATCTAATAAAAAACGCGTGGACAGCCACGCGTTCAATTTTCAACTAATCACCATTAAGCGCGACGCCACAAATAGCGCCACGCAAACGCAGGAAATGCGGCCACAATAAACAGCAAAAAAGTAACCACATAGAACTGCCAGCCTTGCTTGTTGACCTGTCCTACCTGCGCTTCCAACAGTCGTCCAACTAAAATCCAGATCGCATAGGCAATGACAAATTCCAATACACGCACCCAAGCGGACTTGGATGATTTCAACAGCGGTATTGCAAACACACTGCGATCACCCAGCATAGGCAAAGTCGCCAATACCAGACCGGCGAGAATCACCCATATAGCCGACATATTCAATTAAACACCCAAACTTTTCAAGACCGCATTGACGGCCATTTGAATCAAGCCGTTTGGTAACACGCCCAATACAATCAGAGCCAAAGCGTTGACGGTCAAGACACCGTGCTGAACGGCTGAGAACTGAATCGGTGTGGTATTTTCCGGTTTATCGAAGTACATCAACTTGACCACACGCAGATAATAGAATGCACCGATGAGCGAGAACAGAACCGCCACCAAGGCCAGCTTGAACAAACCTGCATTAACCAAACCTTGAATCACCACGAATTTCGCCATGAAACCAACCAACGGCGGAATACCGGCCAACGAGAACATCACCAACAGCAGTAAGAATGCCAACCAAGGATTACGCTGGTTCAAGCCTTTGAAATCATCCAATTGATCCGCTTCAAAGCCCGCATGCGTCATCGCCAGAATCGCACCAAAGCTGGCCAGCGTGGTGATGGAATACACAATCACATAGTAGAACGCATGCCCGACACCCAATGCTGTGGTGTATGGATCAACACCCGCGCGCGCAGACAAAAAGCCCAACAGCACAAAACCCATGTGCGAAATGCCCGAATACGCCAACATACGTTTATAACTTTTTTGGCGGATCGCTGCCAGATTACCAAGAATCAAGGAGAGCACCGCCAAAACCGCGAACATTTGTTGCCAATCAATCGACAAGTGCGGCAAACCTTGGATAAACAAACGCACGACCATCACAAAGGCGGCAATTTTCGGCGCAGCTGCAATCATTAAAGTGACAGGCGTTGGCGAACCTTGATAAACGTCAGGAACCCACATATGGAAAGGAACCACACCCAGTTTAAACGCCACACCAGCGACCAAGAACACCAAGCCCATAATCAAAATCGGCATTTGCGTATCGGCATGACCACCCGCGACCTTATTCGCAATTTCCGTCAAGCTCAAGCTACCGCCAGTTGCACCGTACACCAACGACATACCAAACAACAGCAAACCGGAAGCAATCGCGCCCAGGATGAAATACTTCATCGCTGCCTCAATCGAACGCACATGGTCACGACGCAAGGCCACCAGCGCATACAGAGACAAAGCCTGTAACTCCAAACCCATATACAAAGCCAGCAAGTTATTGGACGAGATCATCACCAACTGACCGACCAATGAGAACAAGCTCAAGCTGTAGAACTCACCATTCAAAAAACCGCGCTCGACCGCATAACGCTGACCGTACACAAACGTCACTGCCACACAAATGAGCGAGAACATTTTGGCCAGGTTCGCCAACGGATCAGAGACGAACATATCATTGAACGCCATCAAATTGACGCCAGAGTGCAGCAAGCGAGCCGTTAAAACGCCTGCGATTGCCAAACTGATCAAGCTGACAACGTGAATGATCCGACGATACGCATCGTTGTGTGTCCCCAGTTCGAGTAATAATACCGCCGTTGCGAAAATCGCTAACACGATCTCAGGGTAAACAATGAAAAAATTTGGCATAACGTTTTAACCTCGTTCTAACCGATTAGAATTCTTAAAATAGCTGCTACAAAATAATTACTTAGGCTTCGTGAGCGCTTCATCAATTATGGCTTGACAGGCAATTTGCTTTGCGCCACATGCTGAATCAACTCATTCACTGAAGCATCAATGGTGCTCGTGAATGGGAATGGATACAGACCCATTGCCAATACAGCCACCGCCAATAAACCCAAGATCAACAGTTCACGACCATTGGCATCGGTCAATTCCGCCACATGATGGTTCGCAACCGGACCGAATACCACGCGTTTGTACATCCACAGTGAATAAGCAGCACCAACGATCAAGGTCGTGGCGGCAATCGCAGCGATCCAGAAATTGAACTTAGCCGCACCGATGATCACCAAAAACTCACCGACGAAGCCACTGGTAGCTGGCAAACCGGCATTGGCCATAGTGAACAACATGAAAAACGCGGCAAATTTCGGCATCGTGTTGACCACGCCACCATAGGCAGAGATTTCGCGGCTGTGTACGCGGTCATACATCACACCAATACAGAAGAACATAGCGGCGGAGACAAAACCGTGTGAAATCATTTGCAAAATCGCACCTTGCATCGCGACGTTATTTCCTTGACCCTGTTGGTTGAACATGAAAAAGCCCAAGGTTACGAAGCCCATGTGCGCGATGGACGAGTACGCCACCAGTTTTTTCATGTCTTTCTGCACCAAGGCCACCAAACCAACGTAGACCACAGCAATCAGCGACAAAGTAATCATCAGCGGAGCCAATGCATGCGAGGCATCCGGTGCGATTGGCAGAGAGAAGCGCAGGAAACCGTATGCACCGAGCTTCAACATAATCGCCGCCAACACCATCGAACCACCGGTCGGCGCTTCCACGTGCGCATCCGGCAACCATGTGTGCACCGGCCACATCGGCACTTTCACCGCGAACGCCATCAAAAACGCGAAGAACAATAATTTTTGCACCGACATCGCCAGCGGATAATCATGCCACGCGGCAATATCGAATGTGCCGGTTGCATAGCGCAGATAAGCAATGGCGATCAACATCAGCAACGAACCCATCAAGGTGTATAAGAAGAATTTAAACGCCGCATACACACGATTCGGACCACCCCAAACACCCACGATGATGTACATCGGGATCAAGGTCGCTTCAAAGAAGATGTAAAATAAAAAGCCATCGGTCACACCAAACACGCCGACCATCAAACCGGACAAAATCAAAAAGGCGGCATTGTACTGCGCCACTTTATTGGTAATCACTTCCCAACCGGCCAATACCACCAAAACGGTGATAAACGCAGTCAGAGGAATAAACCAAACGGACAGGCCGTCCACGCCCAAAGCATAGCTTGCGTTGATGCTGGGCAACCAAGAGTGTTGCTCAACGAATTGCATCGCCGCCGTTGACCCATTAAATCCGACGATCAGCGGAATCGTGATCAAGAAACTGACGATCGCACCGAGTAAGGCAACCCATCGCGCCAGACCATCACGGTCGCTGCGCCCTAAAAGCAGTGTCACCACACCAAACAAGATGGGAACCCAAATCGCTAAACTTAACCAAGGCATATGCATATCGCTACCACTTTTTAATATCGAGCCGACCTGCTGATCCAAACCACTGAACCGTAGAGTCGCCCCCAATCGTTAACTATTAATTACAAAACCCATGCCATTGACGGTACCAAACAATACCATCAAAGCGTCACAATAATAAACAAGAAGAAAATCACCCCGATAACCATCGCAAACGCGTACTGGTAAATCAAACCGGACTGGAACAAGCTCATCGCTTGCGCAAACACATTCACCACTTTTGCCGCACCATTGACGATCAAACCATCAATCAGCTTGCTATCCGACACTTTCCACAAGAACTCACCGATTTTACGTGCGCCACCAGCGATCACGGTTTCGTTGAATTTATCAAAGTAGTATTTGTTTTCCAAAATATTGTTGATGATCGGTGTTTTCTCTTTAATGGCAGCAGGAATGCTCGGTTTGACCATATAGAAGAAATAAGCCAACGCCACACCCGCCAAAGCCAACCAGAACGGAGCGGTCATCAAGGCATGCGTACCCATACCCACAGCACCACCATGTGATTCAAAAATATGTTTTAGCTCTGCCATCGCAGGATGGGCTTCGCTATCGACCGTGATGACACCTTTGAAGAAGTCGCCAAACAGCATCGGCTCTATGGTCAGGAAACCGATAATCACGGATGGAATCGCCAACAGAATCAATGGCAAGGTCACCACCCATGGGGATTCGTGTGGCTTGTCATTTGGCCCCAAGCCATGGTGATGCTCATCATGGCTGTCATCATGTGCATCGTCATGAGCATGGTGTGCAGATGCCTGCATCCAACGCTCCTTGCCATGAAACACGAGGAAATACATACGGAACGAATAGAACGCAGTGATGAACACACCGGCCAATACCGCAAAATAGGCAAAACCAGAACCGAACAGATGCGATTCAGCCGCTGCTTCGATAATCGAATCTTTTGAGTAAAAACCTGAGAAGAACGGCGTGCCAATCAAAGCCAACGAACCGAGCAATGAAGTGATCCAAGTGATTGGCATGTACTTACGCAAACCGCCCATATTGCGCATATCTTGATCGTGGTGCATACCGATGATGACCGAACCCGCACCCAAGAACAGCAAGGCTTTAAAGAACGCGTGCGTCATCAAATGGAATACCGCAACAGAGTAAGCCGACACACCCAAAGCCACGGTCATATAACCCAACTGCGACAACGTTGAATACGCCACCACACGTTTGATGTCGTTTTGAACAATACCCAGAAAGCCCATGAACAACGCAGTAACCGCACCAATAATCAAGACAAAGGACAAGGCGGTATTGGACAATTCAAACAGCGGCGACATGCGGCTGACCATGAAGATACCTGCGGTCACCATCGTTGCCGCGTGAATCAATGCAGAAATTGGAGTTGGACCTTCCATTGAGTCCGGCAGCCACACATGCAAAGGCACTTGCGCCGATTTACCCATCGCACCGATGAACAAACAGATACAAATGGTGGTAATCAGCATCCAGTCGGTACCCGGGAACAACATTTGCGCCAACTCTTCGCGCTTGGCAAACACCGCCGCATAATCCAAAGACCCGGCAAAAGCATAAATCAAACCGATACCCAAAACGAAGCCAAAGTCACCGACACGGTTGACCAAAAATGCCTTCATATTGGCAAAAATAGCGGTCGGACGGGTATACCAGAAACCAATCAGAAGATAAGACACCAAACCCACAGCTTCCCAACCAAAGAACAGTTGCAAGAAGTTGTTGCTCATCACGAGCATTAACATAGAGAAGGTAAACAAAGAAATGTATGAGAAGAAGCGTTGATAGCCTGGGTCATCCTTCATATAACCCATGGTGTAAATATGCACCATCAGCGAAACAAATGTCACCACGCACATCATCATGGTGGTCAGGTTATCAATCAGAAAGCCGACTTCCAATTTCAAATCACCGATTTGCCCCCATGTATACACCGAGCCATTGAACACATTGCCTGCACGAACGTCGTTAAAGACAATGAACGAGCCGATGAACGCAATCAACACACCCAGAATCGTCACGATCGCAGATGGCAAACGCCCAAGCTGTTTGCCAAAAATACCTGCCAAAATCGAGCCGACCAATGGCGCAAACGGAATGATGAGGTACAACGATTTCATTGTTTTCTCGCTTATTGTCTAATCTATCTAATACTTTTTACACCTCGGAGACGTCGTTTTGCCTGACGCATCCGATCTCAATTGCTACTGGTTCAAATCCGCATTAACCCTGCAAATTATCCAGTTTATCCATATCGACGGTATCCATCGTGCGGAACAATACCACCAAAATCGCCAAACCAATCGCCGCTTCAGCCGCCGCAACCGTCATAATGAAAAACACAAAAATTTGGCCAGAGACATCGCCCAGCATATGCGCAAAGCTAATAAAATTCGTATTCACTGCCAACAGCATCAACTCAATCGACATCAGCAAAACAATCATGTTTTTACGGTTCAGTACAATACCAACCACGCCGATCGCAAATAACGCCGCACCTAAAATCACATAATAAGACGTAGGCATCATGACTCCTGTGTATTAACTGACTTGACTGACTGGTCAACCAAAGTTTGTCGCGCATCAACATCCGCTGCTTCATTGACCATACGCAAACGATCTTGAGCGCGAGTTTGTGCTTGTTTGGATGGGTTTTGCTCTTTAGCACCCTTGCGATTGCGCAAAGTAATCGCCACCGCCGCTACCAAGGCAACGAGCAACACCAAAGCAGCCAACTCAAACGCCAAAGCATATTGCGTGTACAACACCTCGCCGATGCGACGGGTATTCGAACCGTCTTTTACCAGCATTTCCGCCGCATTCGGCTTGGCCGGACGGTGCAAATAGTGAAAAATCACGGAACCAATTTGTACAATCACCAATGCGCCCAAACCTAAGGCCAGCGCCAAGGTTTTCTTAAACCCTTCACGCTTTTTGACCGTATTGAGGTTGAGCATCATCACCACGAAGACAAACAATACCATCACCGCGCCGACATACACGAGCACCAGCAAAATGCCAAGAAATTCTGCCTGCAACATAATCCAAATGCCCGCAGCAGAAAAAAACGATGCGATCAGAAACAAGGCGGAGTGAACCGGGTTACGTGCCGTAACCACGGCGATTGCACAACTGAGCAATACCGCAGCGAACACGAAATAAATGATATTTTGAATATCCATCTCAAACTCTTTTCACATTAATACAATTTTAGCGTACGTCACACGACACGATTTAACGGTATTTTGCATCAGCCGCTTTAGCCGCCGCAATTTCCGCCTCATAGCGATCACCGACCGCCAGCAACATCTCTTTGGTGTAGTACAAATCACCGCGCTTCTCACCGTGGTATTCGAGAATAGGCGTTTCCACAATCGCATCCACAGGGCAAGATTCTTCGCAAAAGCCGCAGAAAATACATTTGGTCAAATCAATATCATAGCGCGTGGTACGACGCGAACCATCTTCGCGCTCAGCCAATTCAATCGAAATCGCCATGGCCGGACATACCGCTTCGCACAATTTACACGCGATACAACGCTCCTCGCCATTTTCATAGCGACGTTGTGCATGCAAACCGCGGAAACGCGGGGAAATCGGGGTTTTTTCTACGGGATAACGCAGAGTAATTTTTTCCTTGAAAAAATACCTTCCCGTGACTGTCATGCCGGTCAGCAGTTCGGTCAAGAAAAAACTTTTAAAATAATGTTTCAATGATGCCATAGTTTTCTACCTACGCTTATCTGTGTGCAGTTTCCGTTAAAGTACACTGTACTCTCAACTCATTTATTTCCAAATAGACAGTGGCGAGTGCAACCAAATACCGATGACCAACAACCAAACCAAACACACGGGTAAAAACACCTTCCAACCCAAACGCATAATTTGATCATAGCGGTAGCGAGGGAAAGTCGCGCGAATCCACAAGAAAAAGATGATGATCGAGCTCATTTTCAAGAGCATCCAAACAATGCCCGGAATGAACGACAAGAATGCAAACGGCGCGTCCCAACCACCCAAGAACATGATCGAGGTCAAAGCAGCAATCACGAACATATTGGTATACTCGGCCAAGAAGAACAAGGCAAAACCCATACCTGAGTACTCGGTCATGTGACCAGCCACAATCTCGGACTCGCCCTCGACAACGTCAAATGGGTGACGGTTGGTCTCGGCCACACCGGAAATCAAATACACCACAAACATCGGCAACAGTGGCAACCAGTTCCACGAAAGGAAATTAATGCCCATGCTGTTGAACATGCCCTTTTGCTGGGTTTCAACGATGCTGGTCAGGTTCAGGCTGTTCGATACCATCAATACCACGACGATGGCAAAACCCATGGCGATTTCGTACGACACCATCTGTGCAGAGGCACGCATCGCACCGAAAAAGGCGTATTTAGAGTTACTCGCCCACCCTGCCAAAATCACGCCATACACACCGATGGAAGCCACCGACATCACGTATAGCAAAGAAGCGTCAACATTAGAGATCACAAAATCTTGAGCCAGCGGAATGACCGCCCATACCGCAAACGCGGGCACCAAAACCATCAGCGGGCCAAGATAATACAATGGTTTATCCGCGCGGCTTGGCGTAATGATTTCCTTGAGCAGCAGCTTGACCACGTCGGCAATCGGCTGCAATAAACCATACGGACCGACTACATCGGGACCGATACGGCCTTGCATCGCACCAATGACTTTACGCTCAGCGTAGGTCAAATACGCGACGGAGAGCAGTACCGCAACCATCAAAGGCACGATGCGGATCAATGCCCACAAAACCGTCCACAGCGCGTCGCCAAAGGTAGCAACACCCCAAGTCGTGAATTGATTAATCAGCTCCATTATGCTCGCTCCACTGTTACGCTTGCGTACGCAGAACCCAAGGCAGCGGCCAGTGCCGTACCTGCTTGAATATCAACGACGTTATCCGCCAATTTTGGATTCAAAACGGCTTGCGCTTTGACGCTGTTCTCACCCTGCTTGACGATCACCCATTCCGGATCACCTGCCAAATCAACGGCCAAGCCCAAAGCCTGATACACATTGTCTGCCAAACCGACGACCAAACCATCTTGCGCCCATTTGGTTTTTTGCAAACTGCCTGCACGACGCACCACAGCATCCACAGCGTATGGATTCACACGTGTGCTGCGCACCCAGCCGTCAGCTACTTGTGCAGCCTGCGCAACGGCGCTTGAACCATTGGCCAAACGCGCTGGCAATTCTGCCAAAACAGGAGCAACCGCCGCACGAATATCATTCACATCGTTGGCGCTGAACGCTGGGGATTGAATATCCAAGCGCTCGCCCAAAACGCGCAATACTTTCCATGCCGGACGTGCTTCGCCCAGTGGTTTGACCACTGGATTGAATGTCTGTGCGCGGCCTTCGGCATTAACAAACGTGCCACCGGTTTCGGTAAATGGTACGGTTGGCAAAATCACATCAGCGGTGTCAGCCACCGCAGAGAAGTATGGATTCAGCGCAATCACAAAGGCCGATTTCAAAGCGGCTACGGCTTGCGCCGAATTGGCCGTGTCATTGGCGGGCTCAACGTTTAACGTGATATAGACAGCGCGCGGTTGTGCCAACATTTGTTGTGCGGTCAAACTGCCGTTTTGCGCGACCGCACCCACTGCGTACGCACCCACGGTATTTGCACCATCCACTGCCACGGACACAACGGCGCCGCATGATTGTGCGATGCGATTGGCCACGGCCAAAATTTGTGCGGCTTGCGGATGATTCATAGCGGCATTGCCAACGATAATGGCTTTGTTGCTCGCATGTTCATTGCGCAAATTGCGCGCGACTTGACCAGCAAAGTTGTCGCTTTGCGGATTATTCAGCTCGGCTTCAATCGCCAACAACTCGCTCAGCCATGAGGAGGCATTGACCGCTTTTTGATGAGCGCGCATGTACAGATCTTCGGCTTCATCACTCAACACATAAATATCTGCACGATTTTTCGCCGCTTGGCGCAAGCGCAGTGCGAGCAACGGGTGGTCTTGACGCAAATGCGCGCCAATCACTAAGCCAACGTGGGTTTCACCCAAACTCGGAATGGTTTGTGCCAAATGTGGGATGCCTTGCAAATGCGCATTGAAGCTGTCATCGGTTTGACGCAACTGAGTGTCAATGTGCGCACTGCCCAAGCCATTGATCAATGCTTTGAGCGCGTATAGCTCTTCAACGGTTGATTGCGGATGTGCCAAAGCACCGATTTGATCCGCACCTGCCTGACCTTTGCGGTTTTTAATTTGTTCGATGGCGTAGGTGAACGCTTCATCCCATGAAACGGTTTTCCACTCGCCATTGGTTTTGATCATCGGTTCGGTAATACGATCCTCCGAATTCAAACCTTCGTATGAGAAGCGATCGCGATCGGAAATCCAATGATCATTGACGGCTTCGTTAATCAAGGACACCACGCGCTTGACGCGATGATCTTTGACGTGTACGGCCAAGCTGCTGCCCCATGAATCGTGGGCGCTGATGGATTTGCGACGGGATAATTCCCATGAACGCGCAGAATAGCGGAATGGTTTGGACAAAATCGCACCGACCGGACACAGGTCAATCATATTGCCGGAGAGTTCGGAATCAATGGTTTTACCAACAAAGGTGGTGATTTCAGAATGTTCACCACGGTTGATCATACCCAATTCCATGATGCCCGCAACTTCTTGACCGAAGCGCACACAGCGGGTGCAATGAATGCAGCGCGCCATTTCTTGCATGGAAATCAGCGGTCCCGGATTTTTTGGCGCAACCACATGCTTTTCTTCACCAAAGCGCGAAGTGCCTTTACCATAACCCATAGAGAGGTCTTGCAGTTGGCATTCACCACCCTGATCGCAAATCGGACAATCCAGCGGGTGATTGAGCAATAAGAACTCCATCACGTCGGCTTGTGCGGTTTTCGCTTTTTCAGAGACCACTTGCGTGCGCACGACCATATTCGGCGTCACCGGAGTGGCACAGGCAGGCAACGGCTTCGGTGCTTTTTCTACTTCAACCAAGCACATACGGCACGAGGCCGCAACCGATAATTTTTCGTGATAGCAAAAATGGGGAACGTACTTACCCACTTTTTTCACGGCATCCATGACCATGCTGCCCTCGGGCATTTCGATCTTGATACCATCAATTTCCATTTCAAGCATACGTCACCTTCAATTAACGATACGTGGGCACAACGCAGTTTTTGTGCTCAATGTGATAGGCGAATTCATCACGGAAGTGTTTCACAAACGAGCGCACTGGCATAGCCGCCGCATCGCCCAAGGCGCAAATGGTGCGCCCCATGATGTTACCGGCTACGGAATCCAACAAATCCAAATCCTCTGGACGGCCTTGACCTTTTTCGATACGATCAACCATACGCCATAACCAGCCGGTGCCTTCGCGACATGGGGTACATTGACCACAGGATTCTTCATAATAGAAATACGACAGGCGTTGCAACGACTTGACCATACAGCGCGTGTCATTCATCACGATCACAGCGCCTGAACCGAGCATAGAGCCAGCTTTAGAGATCGAATCGTAATCCATGGTGCATTCCATGATGATGTGCGCTGGCAATACCGGCGCAGACGAGCCACCTGGAATCACGGCTTTTAAATTGCCGCCGCGCACGCCACCGGCCAACTCGAGCAAGGTAGAGAACGGTGTTCCCATCGGTACTTCGTAGTTACCCGGCAGATTGACATCACCCGACACGGAGAAAATTTTGGTGCCGCCATTATTCGGTTTACCGATGTCCAAATACGCTTGACCACCCATTTTCAACAGGAACGGCACAGCAGCAAAGGTCTCGGTATTGTTAATCGTGGTTGGCTTACCGTACAAACCAAAGCTCGCAGGGAACGGTGGTTTAAAGCGCGGTTGGCCTTTTTTGCCTTCAAGCGATTCGAGCAAAGCGGTTTCTTCACCGCAAATATACGCACCATAGCCATGGTGTGCAAACAGGTCAAAACTAAAGCCCGAGCCGAGGATATTGTCACCGAGCAAACCTGCTTGACGCGCTTGCGCCAAAGCTTGCTCGAAAATTTCGTAGGCTTCAAAAATTTCACCGTGAATGTAGTTGTAGCCACGAGAAATGCCCATGGTGTAGGCGGCAATGGCCATGCCTTCGATCAGCGCGTGCGGATTGTAGCGAATGATGTCGCGGTCTTTAAACGTGCCCGGCTCGCCTTCATCGGTATTACACACCAGATATTTTTGCCCTGGGTATTGACGCGGCATGAAGCTCCACTTCAGACCGGTTGGGAAGCCCGCGCCACCACGGCCACGCAAAGCTGAAAGTTTCATTTCATTGATGAGGTCATCCGGCGATGTTTTTTCCGCCAAGATTTTTTTCAATACCTCATAGCCACCGCGCGCCACATAGCTGTCCAAATCCCAGTTGGATCCGTTTAAGCCCGCCAGAATCACAGGATTGATGTGTCGATCATGCAAACAGGTCATTTGTTCGACTCCCCTGACAATTGGTTGAGCAAAGCATCGATTTTTTCATTGCTCATGAAACTGCACATGGTGTGGTTGTTGTGCAAAAGCACCGGCGAATCGCCGCACGCACCCATGCATTCACCTTCTTTGAGGGTAAACATACCATCGGCCGTGGTTTCATTAAAATCAATGCCGAGTTTTTCTTTCAGATAGTCCGCTGCAGAAACGCCGCCGCTCAAAGCGCAAGGCAAATTGGTGCAGACGGTGATTTTATGCTTGCCCACCGGCTTGATGTCGTACATATTGTAAAACGTTGCTACTTCTTCCACCGCAATCGCTGGCATATCGAGTACCTGTGCGACTTCTGTCATAATTTCAGGCGAGACCCAGCCATATTCGACCTGCGCAATACGCAATGCGCTCATCACTGCAGATTGCTTTTGATCTGCAGGATATTTCGCCACTTCTATGGCGATTTGTTGTAATGCTTGTTCTGATAACATCTTCACGTGCCCCTATCTGTATTGTCTTCGATCAATCAGCGGTCAATTTCACCGAATACAATATCTTGAGTACCAATGATGGTAACCACGTCGGCCAACATATGGCCTCGGCTCATTTCATCCAATGACTGCAAATGCGCATACCCCGGCGCACGGATTTTCAAACGATATGGTTTGTTCGCGCCATCGGATACCATGTAAATACCAAACTCACCCTTTGGATGCTCAACCGCCGCATACGCCTCGGATGGCGGGATGTGCATACCTTCGGTGAACAGTTTGAAGTGGTGAATCAGCGCTTCCATATTGGTTTTCATCTCGTTACGCGTCGGCGGTGCGATCTTGTGATCGTCAATAATCACCGGGCCTGGGTTGGCTTTAAGCCACGCGATACACTGCGCCATAATTTTGTTCGCTTCGCGCATTTCTTGCATACGCACCAAATAGCGATCATACGAGTCACCGTTTTTACCCACCGGAATCGCAAAGTCGAGTTTGTCGTAGACTTCGTACGGTTGGTTTTTACGCAAATCCCAAACCACGCCCGAACCACGCAGCATCGGACCGGTAAAGCCCCATGCTTTGGCACGCTCAGGTGTCACAATACCCACGTCCACCAAACGTTGTTTCCAAATGCGGTTGTCCGTCAGCAAGGTTTCATATTCATCGACATAACCTGGGAAGCGCTGAGTGAAGTCTTCCAAAAAGTCGAGCAAAGAGCCTTCGCGGTTGCGGTTGATACGATCCACCGATGCCTGAGAACGCACTTTGGTCTTTTTCAATTTAGGCATGGTGTCCGGCAAATCGCGCGACACACCACCCGGACGGTAGTACGCTGCATGCATACGCGCGCCGGAAACGGCTTCGTATGCATCCAAGAGATCTTCACGCTCACGGAAGCAATACAAGAATGGTGTCATCGCACCAACGTCCAGCGCATGCGCGCCAATCCACAGTAAGTGATTGAGCAAACGGGTGATTTCGTCAAACAAGACACGAATATACTGCGCACGCAACGGCACCGTGATATTGAGCATTTTCTCAATCGCCATCACATAGGCATGTTCACTGCTCATCATGGACATATAGTCCAAACGATCCATATACGGCAAAGCCTGCAAATAGGTTTTTTGCTCCGCCAATTTTTCTGTCGCGCGATGCAGCAACCCAATATGCGGGTCAGCACGCTGCACCACTTCGCCATCCAACTCCAGAACCAGACGCAATACACCGTGCGCCGCAGGGTGCTGTGGACCAAAGTTCAGTGTGTAATTTTTAAGTTCAGCCATTTTTCACCCGATTCATCTTATTTGGCATTTTGCCCAAAACCCGGTTCGCGCACAATGCGTGGGGTATTTTCACGAGGCTCGATGGTAACAGGTTGATAAATAACCCGTTTTTGCTCCGTGTCGTAACGCATTTCAACATAACCAGACACAGGAAAATCCTTACGCAACGGATGACCGATAAAGCCATAATCCGTCAGAATACGGCGCAGGTCATTATGACCTTCAAACACGATGCCATACATATCGAATGCTTCACGCTCAAACCAATCTGCCGCACTCCAGATACCCATCACACTCGGCACCACCGGAAAGTCATCCTTGGGAGCAAATACGCGCAAACGCAGGCGTTGATTTTGCGTCACTGACAGCAAATGCAATACCACCGCGAAACGATTCGGCCAGCCACCACCGTTGTACTCTGAATAATCGACGCCGCACAAGTCGAGCATGATGTCAAATTTCAAAGCTGGCTCATCATGCAATTGACGCGCAACCGCCAAATAATCAGCCACAGGCACTTGTAAAGTCACCTCGCCCAAAGCATCGGTGTAGTGGTACGCATCGCCAACAATCGCTTTCACTTGATTGAGCAATTGCTCGCTACGTGATGGCGATACGGCCTCAACAGTGGTTTCAGTGTTTACTACGGACTCACTCATACGACACCTCGCGCCAACAACACAGTATTTTGAGATTTTTGTTTACGGATGATTTTATTTTGCAATTGGAAAATCCCGTAAATCAAAGCCTCGGCAGTCGGAGGACAGCCTGGAACATAAATATCCACTGGCACAACCCGATCACAACCACGCACCACAGAATACGCATAGTGGTAATAACCACCGCCATTGGCACACGACCCCATGGAAATCACCCAACGCGGCTCAGCCATTTGGTCATAAACCTTACGCAATGCCGGTGCCATTTTATTGGTCAAGGTTCCCGCAACAATCATCACGTCAGAATGGCGCGGGCTGGGGCGAAAAATCACACCAAAACGATCCAAGTCGTAGCGCGCCGCACCTGCCTGCATCATTTCCACTGCACAGCAGGCCAGACCAAACGTCATCGGCCACATAGAGCCGGTGCGCGTCCAATTCATTAAGTTTTCAGCAGTGGTTACGATAAACCCTTGCTTTTCGACGGTTGTATCACTCATCAGATTAACCTCTTTGCGAGCTATTGACCCACAGATTGCACGACAACAAAAACGATTATTTGAAAAACAAAAACGCCTGCGTGGAATTATTCCCAATCAAGCGCGCCTTTTTTCCAAATATAGATGTAACCCAAAACCAATTCGGCCAAAAACACCAGCATGACAATAAAGCCATACAGCGGCGCTTCAGGCGTTGACAAGTCTTTAAGAGAGATTGCCCAAGGAACCAAAAATGCGGTTTCCAAGTCAAATAAGATGAACAGAATGGCGACCAAATAATAGCGCACATCGAAACGCATACGCGTGTCTTCAAACGCTTCAAAGCCGCATTCGTAAGGAGATAATTTAGCCGCATCCGGTTTGCGGGGTCCGAGCAAAAAGCCGATGCCAACGACCAACAAGCCCAAACCGAGCGCTGCGAAAATGAATAGTAATACCGGAACATAGTTGGTTAAATTCATTTTATCTTCCCAAATCAAATTGATACCGAACATCCGAACAATCAACGCATTGCGCGCCCTATCGAATGTTTGCTTTACCACTCGCCCGAAACACTTTGTGTTTCAAACTACTTTTTGGTGCCGACGACGAGACTCGAACTCGTACAGCCTAAGGCCACTACCCCCTCAAGATAGCGTGTCTACCAATTTCACCACGTCGGCTTATTCTGATTTCCCCAACTACTCATTGCTTACCCGCAACCATCGCGAGCGATGCACATTATTGTGGAATTCCTTGTGTTGCATTCGGCTTAGCCGGCGCTGCTGGTTGAGCGGGTTGCTGCTCTTGAACTTTCACGTTGCTCAAATTCACACCATCATTTCTGATAGACGAAATCGGGCTAACCACAAAAGACAAAACAATGGTGCAAACCACAAATACCGTTGCCAACCATGCCGTGGTGCGGCTCAGGAAGTTAGCCGAGCCTGCCGCGCCAAATACAGTACCGGACGCACCGGAACCAAATGCCGCACCAGCATCAGCACCTTTACCTTGCTGAATCAAAACCAAGCCTATCACGCCAACGGCGGATAAAACCTGCAACACAATCATAATCGTTTTGAGTAATTCCACTTTTTTCTAATTCCTCATTGGGGTGCTGTTTTCGTTTATCGCAAAAACCGCACCCACATTTATTCTATTCGGCGTTATTGTACGCTATTTCTCGCCTCAAGCCGAGCGATAAATCGTTAAAAAATCCTCTGCGACCAATGCTGCACCGCCAATCAAGCCGCCATCTACATCCGGCTTGGCAAAAATTTCTTGCGCATTGCTGGCTTTCACACTGCCACCATACAAAATGGTCATGTCATCCGCCATTGCGCTGTCCAATTCGCGCAAAGCCGCACGAATCCAACCGTGCACTTCTTGTGCTTGCTCAGGAGAGGCGGTTTTACCCGTACCAATCGCCCAAACCGGCTCGTAAGCCAAAATACTACGTGACAATCCTGACACGCCGATGACATCTGCCACCGCTTTGAGTTGACGCAAAACCACTGCTTGCGCTTGACCCGATTCACGCTCACTCAAAGTTTCACCGACACAAATCACCGGTGTTAAACCCGCTTCCAACGCCACGCGCGATTTTTCCGCAACTACAGCATCGGTTTCGCCATACAAGCTGCGACGCTCGGAGTGTCCGATCAGCACCAATTGCACACCGAAATCTTTGAGCATATCGGCACTGACTTCACCGGTATACGCACCGCTGGCTTTATCGCTCAGGTTTTGCGCCCCGTAGGCAATATTGCTGTTTGCCAAAGCCGCTTGTACTTGCGCCAAATATGGATAAGGCGCACAAACCGCCATGCGTGCCGAGCCTTTTTCCTGCGTACCCGCGATCAATTCGTTCAACAATGCGGCGTTTGCACTCAAACTGCCGTTCATTTTCCAGTTACCGATGATCCATTGACTACGCATGATGCTCTCCGAAAAGGTTTTTGAGGACTTAATCCCCGGCGCAAATACTCGCGTCGGACAACTTTGGAATTATACGCTGTTCGGCTAAACCGGTCAATCTGAACGCAGACGATTTGCGCCGCACGCCATTAACAAACCCGCACAATCAAACACCAAGGACTGCATCCTTCTGATTCAAAACGGTTTTTAGTCATTTGCCCATGACAAGACCAATTTGCCCGAATGTTGGTTTGACTCCATATATTGATGCGCCTCACGCACCTGATCAAACGCAAACACTTGATGCACCATCGGCACAATCAATCCCTGCTCAATTTTTGGCCAAATATGCTCGCGCAAGCCTTGCGCCAATTGCGCCTTGGTATCCGCCGATTGTGGACGCAAAAATGCACCGGTCAATACAGCCTCTTTGCCCATCACCTCGTGCACCTTGATTTCCATGCGCGAGCCGGTTAAAAACGCAATCCAAGCCAAACGCCCGCGTCGCGCCAGCACGCGCATATCGCCAGCAGCAGTCGCTGTACCGAGCATATCGAGAATCACATCGACACCACGCCCTGCAGTTTTCTCCAAAACCACGTCGCTCCACTGCTCATCCAACACCACCACATCATCCGCGCCCAGTTGACGACAAAAATCCGCCTTGCTCATTTGGCGCAAGGTGACAATCACCCGATGCCCCAAAGCCTTGGCCATTTGAATCGCGCTGGCACCGATGCCACTTGCGCCGGCGTGAATCAGCAGGGTTTCCGATGACTGATACAAGCCCAATTGCGCGCGCTCAAACACATTGAGCCAAACCGTGAACAAGGTTTCGGGCAGGCTCGCCGCCTGCGCCATCGTCCAGCCGTTTGGTACAGGCAGACACTGGCGCGCATCCGCCCAAACGTATTCGGCATAGCCGCCCCCATGTGTCAACGCACACACGCGATCACCGATTTTCCACGACGAATCGCCTTTGACCTCGACCACTTCGCCCGCCACTTCCAGCCCGAGCAACGGCGACGCATCCTTCGGTGGCGCATACAGGCCACTGCGTTGCAACACATCGGGACGATTGATCCCCGCTGCATGCACGCGAATCAGCACCTGCTGCGTTAAATTAGGCCACGGTTGCGGTAACGCCACCTCAGCCAATTGCAACACCTCTGCACCACCCGTACCGTCACATACCACCGCACGCATCTTATCCATACACCCTCCGACAACCATCACGAATAAAAAAGACTATTTGACCAATTATCCAACTGCTCGATTTGGCGATCGTGCCAACGACGAAATACAAATACAGCTACCAACGCCCCGAGCAGCGCAAACCCCATATCTGACTGCGTGTCCCACACATAACCTTGCGTACCGAGAAACTCATCCGCACCCTGCCCGAGCAACACCGCCGCCAGCCACTCAATCAACTCATACACCGCACTGACCGTCATGGCCACACACACCGAAAAGAACCCTGCAATGCCACGGCCATTGACCCAAGCGCGGCGCAACATCAACTCACGCGCCACCAAAGCCGGCACCAAGCCCTGCATAAAATGACCGATTTTGTCATACGGATTGCGCGACAAAGCAAACACATCCTGTAGCCAAAAACCCAAAGGCACGCGCGCATACGAATACGCACCGCCCAAGATCAACACCAAGGCGTGTACGGTGATCAGCACATACAGTAAACTTGTCCAAGCAAAAGAACGGCGCGTCAGCCACAACAAGGGAAACGCCACGAAAACAGGAAACACCTCCATCCACCACGTCGCACGATCAAACGGACGAATGGCCGAAGCCAGCAACGCCAACACCACCAGCACGCTACCCGCCATCAACACATATCTGGAAAGCAAAAGCGGTCGATGCATCTCATCTCCTCTAATGTACGGGCGGCGGCACCATCACAAGCCGTTTACTTTTAAAATCAACTCCACGGCCAGCTTGATACCGAAGCCAACCACGCCCATCATCAACGCGATCATCATCACCATCAAACCATATTTACCTGCTTTGCTCTCATGCGCCAATTGAAACACGATGAAAAACATAAATGCGATCAGACCGCCCACCCCCAAGCGCACGGCCCACGTCGCAAACTCCGCTTCGGACATACTCTCCCCCTATCGTATTAAGGAGGCTCGGAGTAACCTCTACCGTCTGCGCTTCCTTAACTATTTTTATTCATACAATCACGTTTGCGTCTGCGACTTCTTCAACCACGCCGCCAGCATATGCGGCTGCAAAGCATCATACGCCTCAAACGGCTGATGAATCCAAGGATTGTTTTCCAAAAAATCCACACAGTAATCCGGCTTTGACTCCATATCCTCAGAAGCATGGCCTTTACGCCACAGCACCGCCGAGCGCACATCCGTGATTGCCGGATAAAACTCCTTCAAATGCGCCTTCACCGCCGCCAACGTCACGCCGGTATCAATCAAGTCATCCACCAGCAGCACGCTGCCACTCAACTCGCCCTGTGTCATCGTGATATTTTTTGCAATGTCCAGCGCGCCCTGTACCGTACCGATTGCCTCACGATACGAGCTGGTGGACAACACCGCCAACGGCTTATCAAAAATTCGGCACAGCACATTACCCGCGACCAAACCGCCGCGCGCCAAGCACAACACCACGTCAAAATGCCAGCCCGACTCATAAATCTGCAACGCCAAGCGTTCAATCATGCGGTGATAACCCTGCCAATCGACATACAAATCGGTTTCGGTGCTTTGCTGGATGCTCATTTTTATTTCCTCTTTTATAGACAAACCATGGATTGAAAGCGCAAATTGTAAGCCATTTCCCCATAAAAATGCTTACAATCTCGCATCTCTTGGCAAATCAACCAACGCGCGCTCAGATGGAACAACTCGAATTTTTCGACCTGCCCAACCCCTGCAAAGGCGTGTGCGAATCCAACGCACAAGGCCTGTGCAAAGGCTGCTTTCGCAAGCGCGAAGAGCGTCAGTACTGGCAGCACCTCACACCTGCGCAGCAATACTGGGTGCTGCGACTGTGTCGAGTTCGGGAACAAAAATACCTGCGTGCGCAATCCACGCCACCAAGCGATACCGACGAACCGACCGATCAAATGAGTTTGTTTGAATAATAAAGGAATCACGGAACAAGTCACGCAATCAGAGAATTGAAATAAAATAGTCACATCTTAAAAACACCAGAGGCATCCGATGCAGCAACTCAGTTTATCCGGCACGTTTGACAAATATCGTAAACGCACCAAACAAGAAATCTTCCTTGAGAAGATGGACAAGCTCATTCCGTGGAAAGAACTGTGTACCGTGATAGAACCGCACTATCCCAAAGTTGGCAAGGGTCGTCCACCACGAGGTCTGGAGCGGATGCTGCGGATGTACTTCGTAGCCCACTGGTTCAACCTTGCCGATGAAGCCTGTGAAGACTTTCTGTACAACATGCCCACAGCCCGCCATTTCTGTAAATTCGACCTTGGCAATGAACCCATCCCCGATGCCACGACATTGGAGAACTTTCGCCACCTACTTGAACGTCACAAGCTCGGCGAGCAACTCTTTGGAGTGGTCGGCAGCCTTCTGGACAATGCGGGGCTACGACTATCTGGCGGCACGATCGTCGACGCCACCATCATTGCTGCACCGAGTTCTACCAAAAATGCAAAGAGCGAACGCGACCCTGAAATGAGCTCCACCAAGAAAGGCAATCAGTGGCACTTCGGTATGAAAGTACATATCGGCGTGGACAGCAAAACCGGGCTTGTTCACAGCAGCACCGTGACTACCGCAAGTATTCACGACAGTCAGGAATTACCCAATCTCATGCACGGTGATGAAACTCGCGTGTACGGCGATTCGGCCTACATCGGCCAGAAGACCACTATGCGTGAACGCTCATCCAAAGCCAAAGACTTTACCAATCACCGCAAATTCCGCAATCGTGACCTGACCGATGAACAGCGTATGAGCAATCGCCGCAAGAGTTCTGTGCGTGCCCGTGTTGAGCATCCCTTCCTCTGGATCAAACGCATTTGGGGCTTTGCAAAAGCGCGCTACCGTGGCTTGGCTAAAAACGCTAATCGTGCGTTTGTCCTGCTTGCCTTGTTCAACATCGTCAAAGGAAATCGACCTTTGACACCATAAATCCGTCTGCAATGCGCCAAAATACGGCGCATTGCAGTAAATCACCCGTTTATCGGGACTATTTGTGATGAGTTTGAGGGGGATTCCGTTTTCAAACTCATCACTTCAATTGAAAATGGGATGGTGTGAGCTTAATCCGCGCTTCCTAAAAAAACAGCCCTCGAAATGAGGGCTGTTTGATGTATTACCCGCTCCATCACGGAGCCAAACGCACGCGCACATTCACCACGATCGGATGAGGCGCTTTACTGCCAATACCATTCAAATGTAAATTCGGCAAAGGCGAGCGGCCAAACTCTTGGACAAAGCAGTTCGAAAAAGCAGTCTGTGGGCGAACCTGAGCATCACTCAAAATACCCTCTGCGCGCACCGCGCCGACCAAAGTGAATTTCTGCTCGCCACCAACAACCCCATTGATACCGCCGACATTTTGGCGCACACATGAATTGATCGCAGTTTGAATATACGGCATCAACAATTGATCGTATCGTGCGCCTTCAGGCGACTTGATGGCCTGTTGTGCCAACGTAACCCGATCTGCAAAACCATCGGCAAAGGCAGGCGCAGCGCACAGCATTCCGACCAAAAAACACACTTTAGAATAACTCATCATCACCTCTGTTCAACGAACGGTTTTTCATTGATTACGCCAACAACAATGTCTTCGATTTATTGATGGTATGCACACGGTCAGGGCCGGTCGATACGATGTCGATCGGTACGCCGCAGACTTCTTCGAGGCGATTCAAATACGCCTGTGCATTGGCCGGTAACTCATCCCAAGATGTCAGACCATAAGTGGATTCCGTCCAACCGGCGAAGGTTTCATACACCGGCGTGCAGCGCGCCACTTCATCAGCCCCGCGCGGCAGCAAATCCACGCGTTTACCGTCGATTTCATAACCCACGCAGAGTTTGACCTCCGGCAACCCGTCCAACACGTCCAATTTCATCATGGCCAAACCAGTCACGCCATTGATTTGAATGGAGCGTTTGAGCGCAGCCGCATCAAACCAACCGCAGCGACGCGCACGCCCCGTCACCGAACCAAATTCTTTACCGACTTCAGCCATGTGTTTACCACTGGCGTCGTTCATGCCGTCGGCGTTGTACAACTCGGTCGGGAATGGACCCGCGCCAACGCGCGTGCAGTAGGCTTTGGTGATGCCGAGGACGTAGTTCAAGCGATTAGGTCCCACGCCCGCACCAGCTGCCGCCGCACCAGCCACACAATTGGAGCTGGTCACGAAAGGATAGGTGCCATGATCAACGTCAAGTAAAGTGCCTTGCGCGCCTTCAAACAGCAAGCGCCCGCCTTTGGCCTGAATCTCATACAGCGTCGCAGACACGTCATCCACCATTGGTTTGAGCTGATCCGCGTAGGACAAGGCTTCGTCCAAGGTTTTTTGATAATCTACCGCAGGCGCGCCCAAATATTGGGTGAGCATGAAGTTGTGAAACTCCAAAGTTTCTTTGAGTTTGACCGCAAACAATTCAGGATCAAACAAATCCTGCACACGCAGGGCGCGACGCGCCACTTTGTCTTCATACGCCGGACCGATGCCTCGGCCAGTCGTGCCAATTTTCGCGGCACCACGCTTGGCTTCACGCGCTTGATCGACGGCAATATGGTACGGCAAAATCAACGTGCAGGCTTCGGAAATGCGCAGACGTGAGCGCACATCCACGCCGGCGGCTTCGAGTTCGCCAATTTCTTTGAACAAAGCTTCGGGCGAGAGTACCACGCCATTACCGATAAAGCACGGCAGACCGGCATGCATGATGCCCGACGGGATCAGGCGCAAGACGGTTTTATGCCCGTTGATAATCAGCGTGTGACCGGCGTTATGACCGCCTTGAAAGCGCACCACGCCCTGCGTGGTTTCGCTCAGCCAATCGATGATTTTGCCCTTGCCCTCATCGCCCCACTGTGTACCGATGACCACCACATTACTTTGCGCATTCACTTGCTGTACCGTACTCATAGCTTTTCCTTCAATTCAGTTTTAAATTCAAATCAGGCTTTCGCCTTTACCAACCATTCGTCGCCCTCGCGCACCAATTCACGGTCGCACACAAACTCGTCCTCTTCATGCGCATCGCCTGCGGGCAGCGGAATCACCACTTCGCCTTGCGCACGCAATTGCGCAATCGCCGCCTGTAACGACGCATCGAACAACCACGGCGCAGCGATTGCTTTATTCGCCGGCAGGGTCGGTAAAATCTCCGTGATTTCGCGCAAATCCAGCGAAAAACCTGTTGCCGGACGCGCACGACCAAAGCGTTCGCCAATTCGATCGTAGCGGCCACCGCGCGCAATCGCATTCGGCATACCCGCGCAATACGCGGCAAACATCACTCCGGTGTGATAGCTATACCCGATCAAATCCGCCAAATCAAACTGCACCACGCCATCGGTATCGAGCTGCGCCAAAATCGCCAACTCATCCAACGACTGGATAATGCGTTCATGCGGCGGCAACACTTCACGCGCGCGCGCCAAAACCTCCACACCGCCGTACAAATCAAGCAGCGCCAACAGCGCCGCGCACACCGACTCCGGATAATCCTGCGTACACACGCGCAAAGCAGCGCTGTCTTTAGCCTGCAACGCAGCGTACACATCCGCCGTATTTTTCAACAGATCGCTTGGCACATCGGCCAGAATCGCACGCACGATCTGCGCATGCGACACATCCAAACGCACGCCGGGCAATTTGGAATATTTCAACGCCTCGATCAACAAGGTCTGAATCTCCGCATCGGCCTCCAAACCCTGATGACCGTACAACTCCGCGCCGACCACCAGCGGCTCGCGCGAAGTCAGCAAGCCCACCGCTTGCGCATGAAACACTGAGCCGCAGTAACACAAACGCGTCAAGCCCCTGCGATTGAGCAAGTGTGCATCAATACGCGCTGCCTGCGGCGTCATATCCGCGCGAATTGCCAGCGTACGACCCGTCGACTGATCCGCCCACTTCACCGTGCGCAGATTCAAATCATCATCCTCATCATCCAACAGCGCATCCGTATACTCCACCAGCGGCGGAATCACCAGCTCGTAGCCATAACGCTTGAATAAATCCAACAGCCCACGACGCAAAGCTTCCAAGGTGCGCGCCTGTCGTGGCAACACATCGGAAATCTGATCGGGCAAAACCCACGCATTTGTACTCATAAATTGACATCCATTATTCAAGGATTGCACCGCAGCAGCGCATCACACGTCATACAAAACCACACAAAAAAACACGCCTTAACAATGATTGAAAAGGCGTGTTTTATAAATATGATGGGGCGGGCGAATGGCTTTCGATGCACCCTGTGCTTTTCAGCCATATTCTACGGGAAAATCCCCCGTCAGTCATGTGTTTTTATTGAATCGTCGCCACGAATCAAAACCGACGATCCAAACTCAGATACACCCGCTGCTTTTGATAAGCGTACAAACTGATGTTGCTGGTGGTTTTTTGCGCCTCAAAATTCAGCTTCGGCATCACACCCCAGACATACCAACGGCGATTCCACAGTGTCAATGTGCCGTTGTACTCACGCTCCTGTCTGCGCACCCCGAAAAAATTCGGCTCGTCAAACCGCTTGCGCGCCATCGAGCCTTGCAACTGCGCCGAAAACCCCGAAGCAAAATCATGCGTCACGCCCGCCCTGACACCCGTACGCCACGAGGAATCACTTGCATCCTGCGTCTGATCGCGGGTCAAATCCATACCCAACACCAGTTGCGTGGTCGAATTGAAGGCGTGACTCGCGCTGAGCGAAACAAAATGATAATCACCATCCAAATATCGGCGCTCGTCATAACGGTTGCGACCATACTCATACGCACCACCGACTTGCCAATCCGGTTTGACGATGTACGAGCCGCTCAAGCGCACACCATAGGTATGCGAATACGCGCGATTACCAAACCAACGCTGCTGATAAAACGGCACCGCTGCCGCGTAGTAGCGCGCCGTTTGTCGCTGATAGCCCAGATTTGCCCGCGCAATCAAATCATCATACGCATGTTGGTTCCAATATGACTTACCATTCACACTCACGCTGCCCGTGATCGCGTTTTGATCGGACACATACACATCGCGCGCAACATTCACGCCATAGCCCAAACCCTGCGCTTTTTTGGCAAACTATCAGGTGTTAAAACCCATGCTTGCTTTACTCCATTAACCCTAATTTCACGCTCACTGGGCGCATTATTCACGTTATTATCATTCAGATAATTCAACCAACCATCCACGCGCCAAGCATTGCGCCGACGAATCGCCGTCAGATACTGCTCAACGGTTTGCACCACCTCAGCCGGTGGCTGATCCGCGCGAATTTTCTCAAACTGAAAAACCGCCGCCTCATTTTGCTGATTCTCAAACAACGCCTGCGCCAAATACAAACGAATCGGGGTCAGTGTCGGTTTATCCGCCAAAATCGCTCGATAAGCATCAATTGCCTGCACATACTGACCACGCGCATGCGCCAAACGCGCCCGTGCAAACGACAGCAGCGTTTCATCTCGTGGCGAGACCTGCGCATACAAAGGTAATAAATGCGCTGCGATAGACCATTTATGTTGCTGAATCGCCGCATCCAGAGTCTGCGCCAAAAGGAGCGGATTAGCAGACAACTGCTCATCCGTCAGCTGAACTTCTTGAGAAGGCTGATTTTTCTCCCCAAATTTTACATTGGGATCAAGTGTATTGGATATACCAACCGCCGCAGGCTCGGGAATTATTACTTCCTGCCCATGTGTCACGCCGTACCAACCTACCCCTAAACCAGCCAAAACCAGTTTGACAGTATTTGAAAAAAGTATGGAACTACAAAAAAAGCGAGAAGTCCTCTCGCTTTTTTTAGAATATTGCAATTGAAATACGATGCGATTAAAACTACAACTCACTGTTTTACCCCATAAAAAGCGCCCACCGCATAAGTGCTGGCCTCTTTAAAAACGCCGCCCAATTGCTCTGCATTCGAGCCAAAAAACTGTCCCTTGGTTTGTACCGAGGCCTCACTAGATGATTTGAACGAGTTGCCGATTACATTAGCATTTAACTGAATCGCCCCACCATCTCGATCACTACGTGCAATCGAACCTGTCAATTTCTTATTACCAAAATCCACAGAGATATCAGTACCAGCAGGCATTAAAGAACTAAAAGAACTACCAGTACCTGCACCCCAGCCTGATTCTAATGTAGCACCACCTTTATACTGAGCAATCCCTGAGTTTGGCATATTAGCCACATCGGTTGGCTTTCCATTGTAAAACGCATACCAAACATTGTCCTTCATGAGCATACCTACAATATAATCCGCTTGTTCAGTGTACGCATAAATACTCTGTGGCGTAAAGCCGTTATGCTCATTACTACCCGCAGAAACACCACCTGTCTGCATTACCCACTGGTTATTGAAGCCCGCTTTGTAACTGCCAATATCCAGCTTTTCTCCGCCAATAATCACTGTTTTAATGTTTGCCTCATCAAAGCTCAAGGTCTGTTCTTTGTTACCACCCGTCATAGTGAAATAACTCACGCTCGAATCTGATGGCGAAGCTACAGGAGGCAACGTAACCACAGAAATAGAAGAATTACCCGATGAAGATACGCCCGAACCGCTGCCACCAGAACCACATGCGGCTAAAACCAAAGTTACTAAGATCGTCGTCGTACAAGTCATTCTCTTCATATCATCCTTCCTTTAGTTCAATCTAAAATTAAGACTATAGGCTAACTAAAACTGAAGCAAAAAGCAACTCAATCTCTCGATGTAAGTTGCTTTATTTAAACCCGAATATATTGAACGCACTGTGTAGCGATTGAATTACTGCTTTTTCGCACCAAACGAGAAAGTGTAGCCTTCTTGGCCATGCGCATAACCACCCAATTCCGCGGCATTCGGACCAAAGAATTGACCAGCAAATGTACCTGCAGTATCTGCGGCAGGATGTGCAAATACACCGGCAAAAGTATTATTCAGAATCTTGCCATCACGGAATTCGTACACTTGCACACCATCAACGGTACTGCCCGTTCCAGTCAAGGTCTTATTGGCGAACGACACATCAAACTGCGTGTGGAATGCTTGGCGATCGGAGGTCATGCCGTCGCCGAGTAACAAACCTTTGTACTGAGCGCTGCCGGTAGTAGGCATATTGCTGGTCGGTACACCAACCGAGAACACTTCAGACGGAGATGATTGGTTTTTTGAAAAAACTGAACCAAAACGTGAGTAACTGTAGGTCGACCCACCCACAGCAGTCGTCAAACCGCTGCCATCGGTAGAGCTAACTACAGTACCCGCTTTGGTACTCGGCAGAGTGATATCCAATGTTTTGCCTTCGTATTGGTAGGTATACTTCGCACCATCCGAGGTAGCGGCGGCCAAATTGGTACTGGCGGTGCCTTGTGAACCATAGCCGGCTTGTTTAAACTCAGTTACAGTCGGCTTAGTCGGGGGAGTCGGTGTGGTGGGATTGCTGTTTGAAACACCCGAGCCGCTACCGCCTGAACCGCATGCGCTCAAAGCAACCGCCGCCGCAACTGAAACCAACCATAATGTGTTTTGTGATTTTTTTATAATAGTTCCTTAACATTAAAAGTACATTTAAAAATAAATCTGCTTAATTAACAAAAAACAGAATAATTATTCATTAACAATAGATTTTATTTCATTATTATACCATAAAATATAAAATAAATGGTATTACCAATTTACCATTAAGCCCAATAAAGAGTGGTATTGTTAAATACCACTCTTTATTCAACGCTTTTATTGTTGCGAACCATACCAACGCAACGCGCATCAACCCAAAATCAGCACATAGTCAACCCGCCATCACCTTTTGAGTTTGGCAAACGCCGCTGCCATCGCGGTTTGGCCGGCGTCGTTCGCGCGCGAATGGCCTGCACCACGGCGATCTTGGCTGCGTTGTCCGTTATTCGGGCGATCTTCACGCCCTCCACGCTCTCTACGCTCGCCGCGTTCTTTAGGTGCGCCCCCTGCTGCGCCCGGTTCGTCGTCCAAGCGCATACTCAAGCCAATTCGCGCACGCGCCACGTCCACTTCCATGACTTTGACTTTGACCAATTGCCCCGTTTTGACCACTTCACGCGGGTCTTTGACGTAGGTATTGGACAATGCGGAGATGTGTACGAGACCGTCCTGATGCACGCCAATGTCGACAAATGCGCCGAAATTCGCCACGTTGGTAATCACGCCTTCGAGCACCATGCCTTCGCGCAGATCTTTGATGCTGTCCACGCCATCGCTAAAGGTCGCGGTTTTGAATTCACCACGCGGATCACGCCCAGGTTTCTCCAGCTCGTTGAAAATATCCATAACGGTGGGCAAGCCGAATTGTTCATCGGTGAATTCGCTCGGCGAAATGCCTTTGAGCGCTTCTTTGGTGCCCATCACGTCCTTGATGCCTTTTTGAATGCGCGCCAAAATGCGTTCAACCACGGGATAGGCTTCTGGGTGAACGGCGGAGGCGTCCAGCGGATTGATCTCGGCGTTATCCGTATCGGCATTGATGCGCAAAAAGCCTGCTGCTTGTTCAAAGGTCTTTTCACCCAGACGCGGCACTTTTTTCAGCCATTGGCGATTGACGAACGCGCCGTTCGCCTCACGGTATTCGACGATGTTTTTCGCCAGTACCGTGTTCAGGCCGGACACGCGCGCGAGCAACTGCGCCGATGCGGTATTCACGTCCACACCCACCGCGTTCACGCAATCCTCAACCACGGCATCGAGTGCACGCGCCAAT
Source organism: Puribacter membranae (assembly GCF_055380425.1). Lineage (NCBI taxonomy): Bacteria > Pseudomonadati > Pseudomonadota > Betaproteobacteria > Burkholderiales > Burkholderiaceae > Puribacter > Puribacter membranae. The sequence continues at coordinate 44,085 of NZ_AP040167.1, read as the reverse complement.
TCGCGCTGATTCACGTCGTGCTGATATTGACCCACGCCGATGGATTTCGGATCAATTTTGACCAATTCGGCCAAGGGGTCTTGCAATCGACGCGCGATCGACACCGCGCCACGCAAGGATACGTCCAAATCCGGAAACTCTTTGGCGGCCAACTCGGAAGCGGAGTACACCGATGCGCCTGCTTCGGACACGACGATTTTTTGCACGCCATTACCAACGATTTTGATCACGTCTGCAGCGAGTTTTTCGGTTTCGCGGCTGGCTGTGCCGTTGCCAATCGCGATCAGCCCGACGTTGTGTTGTTTAACCAGTTTAAGCAAGGCATTGATCGAGCCATCCCAGTCATTACGCGGCTGGTGCGGGTAAATCGTGTCGGTCGCCAGCAGTTTGCTGGTCGCGTCGATCACCGCGACCTTCACGCCCGTGCGAATGCCCGGATCCAGACCGATGATGGCTTTTTGCCCCGCTGGTGCGGCGAGCAGCAAGTCGCGCAGGTTTTTGCCAAAAACATTGATCGCCTCGGTTTCTGCCGCTTCGCGCAGCGTGCCGAGTAATTCGGTTTCCAGGTGCAGTTGCAGTTTGACGCGCCACGCCCAGCGGGCGCAGTTGAGCAAAAACGCATCGGCAGCACGGCCTAAATCTTTGATATTAAACTGCTGCGCGACCAAACCTTCGCATGGGTGTGGCGTTTGCGACTCCAATGATTCGTCCAATCCCAAACGCACACTCAGCACGCCCTCGTTGCGCCCGCGAAACATCGCCAACGCGCGGTGCGACGGAATGCTGGCATAGTTTTCGGAGTAGGCGAAGTAGTCTTGGAACTTCTGCCCTTCGGCCTCCTTGCCCTCGATGACGCTCGCATAGACCACACCGTTTTTGTTCAAATAGCCCCGCAGATGCGCCAGCAATTCGGCGCTTTCCGAAAAATTCTCGGCCAAAATATCACGCGCGCCGTCCAGCGCCGCTTTGGCATCGTTGATATTCGCTTCGGCGTTGAAATATTTCGCCGCCTCAGTTTCGGGATTGAGCGTCGGATCGGCCAACAATGCCAACGCCAACGGCTCCAAGCCCGCTTCGCGAGCGATTTGCGCCCGTGTGCGACGTTTCGGCTTATACGGCAGATACAAATCCTCGAGCAATTGCTTGGTCATCACCGCATCAATCGCCGCGTGCAACTCCGTGGTCAATTTACCCTGCTCATCGATGGATTTTAAAATCGCACTACGGCGCTCCTCCAATTCGCGCAAATAACGTAGGCGCTCGTCCAAATCACGCAACTGCGTGTCATCCAAACCATTGGTCGCCTCCTTACGATAACGCGCAATGAACGGCACCGTCGCGCCTTCATCCAATAATTGCACGGCGGCCATCACTTGCGCGACACGAATTCCCAAATCACTGGCGATTTGGGGGATAATACGAGCCTTCAAGGTTTCTTCGGCCGTGGCGACTGTGGTAGTTGCAAGGGTTTCATTGGCGACAGCATTCATCGGTGTATCCATTTATGTTATTAAAAATCAAGCGGTTAATTCATTCATTGAGTGTTCACTCAAATACTTTTCGGACGCAGAGCATCCGAAAAACAGCCGCGTATTGTGCCACAATTTGCGCCGCTTTACTGCTATTGGGCTGCGCCAATACACAACAACACACCCAATCAACCATCGCCAACGACCCGCTGTCCCCGCAAAATCTGCAAAGCAGCGCCGCCCAAATCAACAACATGGCGCAAGCCGAGCAGATTGAGCGCGACGCCATTGCCCGCCAAAACGCAGCCGATATCGAACTCAAAAACAACCAAGCCGCCTGCTACCGACAATTTTTTGTCAATCGCTGCTTGGATCAGCAAGCCAACATCCGCAACCAAATTTGGGATCAAGCGCAAATCGAACGCAGCGCGGCGCGCCTCTACATTCGCCAAGCACAAGCAGAGCAACAGCGTGTCGCCCTGATGCAAAAAGTAAAAGCTTATCAGCAAAAAGAAGCTGCCAAAGCGGCTGAACGCGCGCGCAACGCCGCCGAATACGCGGCGCGACAAAAAGCCCACGCCGAAAAACTCGCGCAAGCCAAAGCCCAAGAAGCCGCCAAAGCCGCCCAGCGTGCGCAGAACGTCGAAGATTACAATGCAAAAGTCAAGCGCATCGAGGAAATCAAAAGACAGCGCATCCTAAAGGCACAACAGCCACAGCCAGCCATCGAGCAAGCGCCCTGACACTCGCAAACAGCGCAACACACGCCTCCTGCGCCCTCGCTTGACCTGACTTCAACTCATTTCGTAATCTTTTTGGGAGAGAAAAATGCCTCGTCGCTTATTTTGGATACCATTACTATCCATTGCCTTCATCAGCGCCTGCGTCAGCTCGCCAAATCGTGTCCCAGAGTTCCAAGCGGGTGTGCCAGCGGCATCCTCGACCAAGAAACCAACCACCACATTGCCCCCCAGCCCGACCACGCCCGCAGCTCTATCCGCCGAACAAATTGAAATTAAAAAACTCAATGTACTACGGCGCATCTACGAACTGACGGACGATATGCTGGTTTACTGCGCTGCCGTTCCACGGCCGCAACGCATGGCACACCAACAACTGGTCAAGCAATTTTGGACAAGCTATCCACACTATCGACAGCTGTTACTCGCCTCACCGTATTACCCACAAATTCAGGCAGAAGTCCAAAGCACTCCGAATAAATACCAGTATAGCCCAGAGGTATATCAAAAAGAATGTCAGTACTATCAAGATGTACTGCGGGAATGGATGAAAGACCCGAAAGACATTGAAAATTACCTCAGTATTCTCAATGCCACACCATAATCCAACCGACTTTACAAAAAACTCACCATAAGTACCGCCCGTGTCCTCACTCAAATTACCTTTCAACCAATCCCACCAACTCGAACAAATCTTTGGCGAGAGCGGTACGCTCGCGCAGAAACTGCCATATTTCAACGCCCGCCCTGAGCAGCTCGAAATGGCGCAGGCGGTCACGCACGCCCTGAACAACGTCAGCAGCGCGATACTCGAAGCCGGAACCGGCACGGGCAAAACCTTCGCCTACCTGATTCCAACGCTGCTGTGGGGCGGCAAAGCCATCATCTCAACGGGAACCAAAACCCTGCAAGATCAACTCTTTGAACGCGATCTGCCGACCATCCGCGACGCGCTCGGCGCACCCGTGACCATCGCCCTGCTCAAAGGCCGCGCCAATTACGTTTGCCATTATCATCTCGACCGTGTGTTGATGAATGGCCGTCTGCTCGGACGCGACGATGCCAAGCACCTCAAGCGCATCAAAAAAGACCTACACCACGTCAAACGCGGCGACAAAGCCGAGTGGCCGGACATACCGGATGACGCGATGGTCTGGTCGCAAGTGACCTCAACCCGCGAAAACTGCCTCGGCTCGGATTGTCCGAACCACAAAGAATGCTTCGTCATGCAGGCACGCAAAGACGCGCAGGCCGCCGACGTGATCGTGGTGAATCATCATTTATTTTTTGCCGATGTGATGCTGCGCGAAGAAGGCATTGCCGAGCTGCTGCCCGCGGTCAACACCGTGGTGTTTGACGAGGCGCACCAAGTACCCGAAGTCGCCAGCGTGTTTTTTGGCCAGCAGGTATCTACGGCACAAGTGATTGATTTGGCGCGTGATTTGCTCGCCGAGGGCATCACCCACGCCCGCGACGCGACCGATTGGCGCGAGGTCAAAGACACACTGGAGCGCGCGGCGAAAGACGTGCGCATTGCCTGTGGCGATAATGGCCGCTGGAGCGTGGCGCAACTGCCCGACACCTCACCGATTTGGCCCGCGCTCGATCATTTGCACAGCACGATTGAGAACACGCTCAAAACCATCGAACCAGCGACCGAGCGCGCCGAAACCATTGAACAATTAGCGGTGCGTCTGCAAGAATTGGCCGAAAAATTCACGCAGTGGCGACAAATCAACAGCAGCGACATGGTGCGCTGGGTCGAGGCGTTTTCGCACACCGTGCGGCTGAACGCCACGCCGCTGTCGGTCGCCGAGCCGTTCACGCGCCAGCGCGAATCCGAGCATCCGCGCTCATGGATTTTCACCTCCGCCACCCTGTCGGTGCGCGGCGACTTTGGCCTGTTCAAAGAACAATTGGGTTTGAACGACGCGCACACTGCCGCGTGGGACAGCCCCTTTGATTTTGCCCAACAAAGCCTGCTGTATGTGCCCAACGGCCTGCCCGAGCCACACGAGCGCAGCTACGGCAATGCCGTATTGCAAAAAATCTGGCCGATGCTACGCGCCTCAAATGGCCGTGCGTTTTTGCTCTGCACCACCTTGGCGGCGGTCAAACGCTACGGCGCGTGGCTGACCGAACAAATTGAAGAACACGGTCTGGATTGGACCGTGTTGATTCAGGGCGAAGCCTCGCGTACCGAGCTACTGAACCAATACCGCTCGGCGAAAAATCCCGTATTGATCGGTTCGCAAAGCTTTTGGGAAGGCGTGGACGTGCGCGGCGACGCATTATCATTGGTCATCATCGACAAACTGCCGTTCGCGCCGCCGGACGATCCGGTGCTGGCGGCACGCTTAAAAGTGATCGAGGAGCGCGGCGAAAATGGCTTCATGGCCTATCAAGTACCGCAAGCGGTCATCAACCTCAAACAAGGCGCGGGGCGACTGATTCGCTCGGAATCCGACCGTGGTGTGCTGATGATTTGCGACACACGGCTGGTGACCAAAAAGTACGGTGGACGCATTTGGCAAAGCCTGCCGCCGTTCGCCCGCACTCGTGAAGAATCCGTGGCGTGCGCGTTTTTTGAACCAAACCATCCTACGGCAACTCGCACCGAGTAGCCACGGATCCACGATCCACAACCATACTCATACCATGACACAACACACCGCCCCCACCCTGAATCTGATTGGCGCGGGTCACCTCGGTCGCACACTCGCGCATCTGTGGCATATCCACAGCATCTACACCGTGCAGGCCGTGCACACCCGCAGCACCGCCAGCGCCCAAGCCGCCGTGGCCGAAATCGGCGCCGGCCAAGCCGTGGCACAGCTGGCGCACATGCCGCCCGCCCACGTCTGGCTACTGGCCGTGCCCGATGGACAGATCAGTGCCGCCGCACACGCGCTGGCGGCACTACACCATTCGCCCGCCATCGCTTGGCACGCCAGCGGCTACTGGTCTGCTGATTTATTAGCGCCGCTGGCGGCACAAGGCTGGCACACCGCCAGCACACACCCCGCCTTCAGCTTTGCGCAAGTGGCTCAATCGGTAAGCCAGTTCCCCGGCACGCTGTGCGCGCTGGAAGGCGATGCCATCGCCCGCACCGAAGCCGAACGTGCCTACCATGCCATTGGCGCGCAGTGCTTCACCCTTGCCGCCGCAGCCAAACCCCTCTACCACGCCGCCGCCGTGCTCGCCAGCAACTTCCTGCCCGTGCTGCACGCCGCCGCCAGCGAACTGTGGCAACACGCAGGCGTACCCGCCGAATATGTACCCACTCTGAGCAACGGCTTCGTGCAACGCGCCGCCGCTAACCTGCAAGCCCTCGGCTCCCAAGCGGCACTCACCGGCCCCGCCGCTCGCGGCGACACCGCTGTGGTACAAGCCCAAACCACCGCCCTGACCGCACACGACGCCACGCTGGGCGAAGCCTACGCCGCCCTCAGCATCCTGGCCGCGCGGCTGGCGCAACACGGAACAGTGACTCAATCGGAGGATCAAGACTCAACGCCTAAGTAAACGCGATTTTTGTTGATGGGACTTTGAAAATCCCATTCATGCTTCCGCGCCTTTCAGAACTGGACGGGTACGATGCCGCCCACTTTGCGGGTGCAATCTTGAAATCATTTTTAAAATTACCGCTCAAATCCATCAATCATTCCCAAAGCAACCAACGCATTGAGTATCCCATCGTCCTCAATATCACTGGTGACGTATTGGGCAACTCGTTTTAGTTCGGGAATGGCATTGCCCATCGCTACGCCCAGCCCCACATGCGCAATCATCTCGCGATCATTGATGCCGTCGCCAAACGCCATCACATTGGCAGCGGTGTAGCCCAAATGCCGCGCAATGGTATCGATACCGCGCGCTTTCGAGCCGGCATCTTCGAGCACATCCACCGAGTATTCATGCCAGCGCAGAACTTTCAGATCCTCTCCCAAAACCCCAGACGCTTGAATCTGTGCGTCCTGACTGGCGTCGTAAAACGCCAGCATCTGATACACCTCATGCTGCCGATAATGCTGTTTGTCCACCACATAATCAGTAGTGATCGGGTTCAGCGCCGCTTGCATCTCCGGTGTGATGCCCGATACCGCAATGCGGTCGTTGCTGATAAACGCGTAAATGATTCGGTGCTGCTCGAAAAATTCAATCAGTCGCTCGATTTTGGCGATGGCTATCGGATGGCGCTCGATCACCTTGCCTTGATAACTGTTGTGCTGACCATTGATGGTGACCATCATGTCAATGTTTTCTTGTTCGATCAGCTCATTAATCACACGCGGAAACACGCCGCGCGCGCGACCCGTGGCGATTCCCGGGACAATGCCGTTCTCCTTGAGCTTGCGAATGGCGGTGTACACACTGGGCGGAACATAGGCTTTATCTTTGACATACAAGGTTTCGTCTATATCAAAAAAGACCAGTTTGATTTGCTCTGCATTGATGTTGTTCGCCATAAATAGCCCTTTAGTTTCAACGGTTTTATCGCATTTTATCCTGTCATGGGTATTCTTGTTCAGCTTTGTCGATTGTGCTCGCTCCGCTGTTTCATATACACGGACGATCACGGGTATAATGCGCAGCCCGCTCAATTGTACAAGGTATGGAGCACCGGTCGATCACTGCGCACAATGTCTCCATCAGTGTAAAGTTATGCTTTTCTCGACAAAAATGGTCAACGTTTCTCCCGATTTATTTGTTAGTATGCCCGTGCTTGCCAATGACGCGACCTCAAACGCGGTAGCGCAGAGCAAAATCAGTGAACAGCCGTTTTTCATGTTTACGCACGTTTATACACGTTATGCACGTTATGCACGTTGATTCACGTCCGTTCACAAAAAGGCACATCAAAGACAAGCAACCATGAAAGGATTTACATGAAATTTTTCAAAAATCGTCTACACACCGTTTATGTTGCACGCACAGCGATTCTGCTGGGGCTGTGCGCCGGCGCCATCGGCATGGCGCAAGCCGGTGCGATTGAAGATTTGCAAAACTTCAACAAGGATTTTAAATCGGCCTCGGGCAATTTCACCCAGCAGGTCAAAGGTAAAAGCGTGAAATCCAGCTCCGGTTCATTCGTATTCTCACGTCCGGGTAAATTTCGCTGGACCTACAGCAAACCGTATCAACAAATTTTGGTCAGCGATGGTAAAACCCTGACCATGTACGACAAAGATTTGAAACAGGTGACCAAGCGTTCACTGGGCAGCGCCATCGGCTCATCACCTGCCGCAGTGTTGTTCGGCAGCGGTGATTTGTCACAGAATTTCACCTTGACCGACGCAGGCGAGCGCGACGGTCGTAGCTGGGTACATGCCAAACCGAAAGGACAATCGAGCTTCTCCAGCGTGAACATCGGCATGAAAAACGGCGTGCCGGATGCAGTGGTGCTGTACGATAACTTGGGTCAGACCACGATTTTGTTCTTCTCCGGCTTTACCAAAAATCCGGGCGTGTCCGCAGGAACCTTCAGCTTCACCCCACCTGCAGGAACTCGTGTGAGTAATTAAAAACTGAAGCATCAGCCATAAAAAAGCCTCTCGAAATTCGAGAGGCTTTTTGCTGAGCGGAGCAATTGAATTACTTGCTCAACACCACTTCCACGCGACGCGCTTCGGCGTTGTCGCCGCTACCGGCACTTTGTTCCGGTTTTTTCAATTCGATTTGTTCCGCAGGTACGCCCAGCGCGACCAATGCATCACGCACCGAAAACGCGCGTTTTTTCGCCAATTCTTGGTTCTGCGCCAGATTGCCGGTGCTGTCATGGTAGCCGGAGATCACGGCTTTTTGACCAGCTTTCACGCCTTTGACCACTTCGGCCAATGCTTCGTTGCCGCCTTTGGCCAGATCGGATTTACCCGAAGCGAAGTAGAATTTCACCACGCCGTTTTCAACCACGACTTTGGCTTCGTCCGCACCTGCTGCACCAGTGGCTGCCGCTGCGCCGGCATCGGTAGTCGCTGCTGCTGTCGTCGCGTTGGCATCGGTTGCTGCTGCGCCATGTGCTGCTGTCGCGGTGGCTGCGGCTCCGTTTGCTCCGGCTGCGCCTGCTTTGGCCGCATCACTACCACCACCGCTACCGACGTAGGCGCCAAACGTAATCACGCTACCGACCAATAGGGTCACAATCCCTGCCAGCAAGCCCAATACAAACCGCTGATCGTTGTCTTTATCGTCTTCAGAATACATAATCGCTCCATTGTGTTAAAAATAATCATCGAGAATTATACGCGATTTAGCGCGTCCATCTGCGTATTTTATATTCATCGCGTGCGCCAACCATTTTATCCAGCAGCGCAGCCGCAACGCTTGTTGCACCCATTGCTGGTACAATGAAACCGCACATAACCAACGAGAGCCGAGGGAGCTTATTATGCGCTTACTGAAAGTCTACGGTGAAGGTCAAGCCCAAGCCGAACCGGATACCGCCACCTTGTCGTTAAACATCACGGGCGTTGCCAAAGAGTACGCCACGGCGGTTAATCAGCTCAACAGCACCACCGAACGCTTGAAAAGCAGTGTGCAGGCCTCGCAATTGCCCATCATCGAGTTAAAGACCAGCGATTTTTCGATCCATACCGAGACCAAATACGAAAATGGTCAGAGCATTGACATCGGCTATCGAGCCTCACACCGCATGAACGTGGTTCTGGACCATAACAAACAGGTGCTCAACGATTTGGTTGAGCTGATGTCGCACAGCCAAAGCAATGCGGAATTTCAAGTCTCGTTTTCGCTCAAAAGCCCCGAAGTGCTGCGCCAGCAGGCCTTGCAAAACGCGGTCATCGCAGCGAAAAACAACGCACACACACTGGCCTCCACTGCTCTGGTGCAGTTGGGCAAAGTACAGGAAATCGTCTATGGCGACATGAGCGGCCTCAATGGCATCTCACCACGCGCCTATGGCGGCGGCTATGACTCCGCGCCCATGATGTCGGTGGCCAAAGCCGATATTGAGCCGCAGGACGTCCAAGTACGCGAAAGCGTCATCATGGTATTTGAATTACTGGATTAAACTTTGTGACTTTGGGCGAACGCATGGCCGAGCAATATCTGAGCATCACCGAGCTGAATCAACGCATCGCCGCACTGCTGGAGCGCAATGTGCCGCTGCTGTGGGTACAGGGCGAAATTTCCAATCTCACACGCGCAGCCAGCGGACATTGGTACTTCTCGCTCAAGGATGAAAAAGCGCAGGTACGCGCGGTGATGTTTCGCCAAAAAATCAATCTGCTCAATTGGCAACCGCGCGAAGGCGATGCCGTGCAAGCCTACGTTTCTGCCGGATTGTACACACCGCGTGGCGATTTTCAGCTCACCGTCGAAACCCTGCGTCCCGCAGGTTTGGGCACGCTGTACGAGCGTTTTCTCAAACTCAAGGCACAGCTTGAACGCGAGGGATTATTCGATCCGAACACCAAGCAAGGCCTCCCGTATTTTGTACGAAAAATCGGGGTCGTGACCTCACCGCAGGCCGCCGCTTTGCGCGACGTCGCACATACCTTGGCACGCCGCGCGCCGCACATCGAAATATTTTTGTATCCAACGCTGGTACAAGGCGAATCCGCCGCACCACAAATCGCGCGCGCCATCGCCTTGGCCAATCAAAACAAGGAATTGGACGCCCTACTCATCATCCGTGGCGGCGGCAGTCTGGAGGATTTATGGGCGTTTAACGAGCCGGAAGTCGCGCACGCGATTTTCAAAAGCCGCCTGCCGACCATCAGCGGTGTGGGTCACGAGACCGACACCACGATTGCCGATTTCGTCGCCGACCAGCGCGCGGCGACACCAACCGCCGCAGCCGAACTCATCAGCAGCCCGAGCCACGCCGATTGGCAAGCCGAGTTGTCCGCCAGCCTGCGCGCGCTGCAACGCGCCATGCGCCACACGCAAACGCAGGCGGAGCAGCGTTTGGATCGCGCCACTTTCGGATTGCTCACACCGGCGCAGCAGCTCACGCACAAGCAATTGCACATCAGACAGTTGTGGACGCAACTGCAACACAGCTTTTCACGACAGTTGACACACGCCGAACAGCGTTGGCAATACGCCGCGCGCAATTGGCAACGTGCGCAGCCGGATATTCCCCACCACGCCGATGCCTTGGCCAATCGACAGCAGTTATTGCAACAGGCCATGCAGCGTTTGCTGCAACAGCGTGAGCAACGCGCCCGTCATGCGGCACAAAGCCTGCAACAGCTCAACCCGCACAATGTGCTCCAGCGCGGTTTTGCGTACGTGCAAACACAAACCGGACGTATCGTTTATAATGCAGATACGTTGCAGTCTGGCGATGGCATCACGATCCAGCTCGCACGTGGACGCGTGGTTGGCACTGTCAATCACACCGAGACAGAATAATTTTTAATTGAGAACTAAAGGATAAGACTATGGAACATACTTTACCCGCATTGCCTTATGCCATGGACGCGTTGGCGCCAACCATTTCCGCAGAAACCTTGGAATTCCACTACGGCAAACACCACAAAGCCTATGTGGACAACCTGAATAACTTGATCAAAGGCACAGAGTTTGAAAACGCGTCTTTGGAAGAAATCGTGAAAAAATCATCCGGCGGGATTTTCAATAATGCGGCGCAAGTATGGAACCACACGTTCTACTGGAACAGCATGAAACCCAACGGCGGCGGCGCACCCACCGGTGCATTGGCCGATGCGATCAATGCCAAATGGGGCTCATTCGACGCATTCAAAGAAGCATTCAGCAAATGTGCAGTCACCACGTTTGGCTCAGGCTGGGCATGGTTGGTCAAAACCCCATCCGGCGAATTGGACTTGGTATCGACTTCAAACGCCGCAACTCCATTGACCACAGACAACAAAGCCTTGTTGACCTGTGACGTGTGGGAACACGCGTACTACATCGACTACCGCAATGCGCGTCCAAAATACGTGGAAAGCTTCTGGAATTTGGTCAACTGGGATTTCGTTGCTGCCAATTTTGCTTAAATCATTGTATTGATATATTTGTACAGAAAACCACGCGGTAAACGCGTGGTTTTTTGATGTCTGCGCCCAAAGACAAAATATTCGGCCTTGAAGCCCATGTGTGATTGAAAATTTGGTTATAATATCAAAGACTTAAGAAAACGTTTACCGAGTACCTTTATACCTCATTTTCCATACACACACATACACCCAATGATGCATTTGCTCACTCGCTTCGCCCGTCCGTTTCATCCGCACGCACAGCGACAGCGACTGTTCGGCTGGATGCTTTTGGGTTTTTGTTCGCTGAACGCGCATGCAGCAGGGGTGAATGTCAATCAATTGGTCACCGACAGCGCACCCTCCATCGTGCAAGTGCAAGGCGTGGAATGGGTCAAAGTCAAAATTCCTGAGCAGTACAAAGACATCACCGACGATCCGGTGTATCAGTCGCTCTCATCGATATTCTTGGACCATCCGAACGCAGGCGGCCAAGCCGCTCCGGTGGTCAAAAAGCGCATCACCGGTTCAGGCTTTATCATCAGCTCAACCGGCAGAATCGCCACTAATTATCAGTGGGTCAAAGGCAAACACGAAATTTTTGTCATCTTGCCCGATAAGCGCCAATTCAAAGCGCGCGTCACCCGTACCGAGCCGAAAAACGACTTGGCGATTTTGCAAATTTCAGCAAACGGCTTGCCCGCCATCGGATTGGCGCGTCAGGTTGAAGAAGGCGAAGGCGTGATCGCCATCGGTGCGAACAAAAAAGGCGTCTCCGTCGGCGTGATCGTCAGCACCCCCGCGCAAACGCCCGCCATCGGCCTGGTGAGCGACGTCACCGCCAACCGCGACAACAGCGGCGGTCCTTTGCTCAATGTATACGGTCAAGTATTGGGCATCAACTCGACGCAAACGCGTGCCCCTCTGGGCTTGTACCGTCACGCCTCGTTGGGCAAACTCAGTTCGGATGGCTACGACAAAGCCTCAGAAACCATCAATTTCCTATCGCAAATCGGTTTTTCCGCACGCAATCTGGATCAAACGCAAAGCGCCGCATTGGGATTGACCAATATGGCGGGCGCATTGGTCACGCAGGTGCGTAGCGGCAGCATTGCGGCCAATGCCGGTTTGCAAAAAGGCGATGTGATTATCGCGCTGGAAACTCAAAGCGTTGTTGACGCATCCGATTTGAACGCCTTGCCCGACTTTTTGCGGCAGGACAATCAGGCCAAAATTCGTGTCTTTCGCACTGGCGAATCACTTGAGTTGAGCTTGAGCAATCCGAAAACACAGGCCACGCCTGCCAGTTGGACTTGGCAGCGTTTGGGCTTGCGCGTGCGCACACTCACCACCGCGCAAAAAGACGCCCTTGCCATCGGTAGCGGCGTTCTGATTACCGGCGTGCAAGGCTCAGCGCAGGCCAACGGTCTGCAAACAGGCGATGTGATCGTATCCATCAACCAAACGCCGCTGAACAGCACCACGCAATTGAACCAAATGGCGCAAGGCTTAGGGTCAGGCGACAGTGTGGCGCTGTACGTGATCCGTGGCGAAACCCGCCAATTCATCACCCTGAGCGTGGATGAGTAAATGTCCGCTCCCCGCGCACCACTGACCCTGCTTTTGTATGGCCGTGAAACCTGCCATCTGTGTCATGACATGTGGGCAGATATTCAGGTATGGGCGCAAAAAAATCACCAGTTACTGCATCTGGTTTGGCAAGACATTGAGGATGACGCAGAACTCGAATCACGCTATGGTCTGCGCATTCCCGTGCTGACGGATGATCACGAACAGCTCATTTGCGAAGGACGGCTGGACGTGGACAAGCTGCTGCACCACATCGCGAATCATTCATAATTTTTCAATAAAATCAAAAAGATAGAATAACCAATCAAACTCACCCCTCCATCATTTCTACGCAACTTGGCACCCGATTTATTGTATGATGGGTTCATACACGTCGCAGAGCGGTATTCAAAAAAACCGCCGGACATCGATGATCTGAATCGATTGCTGAGGAGACAATTATGCGTAGCAACGATCGCCTGCGTGCTCAGCGCACGCACACCGAGCAGCAATGGCATCATTTTGTGCAGCACAACCGCACCGAAGACAGCTCGTGGTTGACACAATCATGGAAACGCTCTGCGCCGCATGTCAGCGTGAACCAAACCTGCGCGCCGATTGACGACCCGGAAGCGGTTCGGCGCGAATTCATCCGCTCGCACCTGTATCAAATCGCCCAACCGCTGTTGAACGAACTGCAACACGCCGTTGAAGACAGCGGATTTGCCATCGGCTTGAGCGACGCACACGCCACATTGCAATGGACGGCCTCGCATCGCGTCATGGCACGCCGTCTGGAAAAAGCGCACTTCATACCCTCCGCCCGTTGGGACGAGCACAGCATCGGCACCAACGCCGTTGCCGTGGCCGCGCGTCTGTCCAAACCAACCGCGATTTTCTCCGCCGAACATTACGTCCCGAGCCTGCACGAATGGGTGTGCTACGCTGCACCCATCGTTCATGCGCCCAGCGGCCAATTGGCGGGGGTGCTGGACATCAGCGCGCCGTGGCAGCACGCCACGCCGTTGGCATTGGCCACCGTCAGCCACTACGCCCAGCAAATTTCGCACCTGTGGTCACAGGTACAAATCGAGCCGAATTTTCACCTCAATCTGTGCGGCTCGAACGCCGGCGTATACCTCGGACAAACCAGTTTACCGAAACGATTGCAAGAAATCTGGCTGGTGCTCGCCCTGCATCCCGAAGGTCTGAATTTGGAACGCCTGCATGCGTATGTGTACGGCGATCAAGTAGTATCCATGTCCACGCTCAAATCTGAGATGAGTCATCTGCGCCAACACGTCGGCGATGTGTTGCAAGCACGTCCTTACCGCCTGAACCTCTCCCCTGCGCTGTGCGCCACCGATGCGCAGATGGTTGAACAATACGCCTTGCACGGTTTGAGCGACAAACTTATGCCGCTGTACCAGCGCCCGGTTCTGCCGCAATCGCAAGCGCCGGAAGTCGTCGAGTACCGAGACTACCTGCACCAATTGGTCATCCGCAGCCTGCTCAAAGACCACAACACCGAAGCACTGTGGCAATTCACCCTGTACCACGAGCCTGAATACGACATCTTGGCCTTGCTCGAGCAACTCTTACCCGCCGGCGACGGACGGCGCGCAGCGGTGGCAGCAAAGCTGGCGCAATTGGGTTAATCATCACAGCGCACGGGTTGAAAAGATTCATTCAACCTAAATTCAACCTGCTGTATGACATGATCCGTCACGATTGGCCCAAGTGCAAATATATGCACCCCTTTTTATTTTAATCTTAACGATAGGAGACGAACCATGATCTACGCACATCCCAACACCAGCGGCGCACCCTTGAAATTCAAAGCCAAATACGATAACTTCATCGGCGGCAAATGGGTCGCACCGACCAAAGGCGTGTATTTCGACGTCGTGACACCGATCACCGGCAAACCATATACCCAAGCCGCTCGCTCGTCCGCCGAGGACATCGAGTTGGCTTTGGATGCGGCACACGCCGCCGCCGATCGCTGGGGCAAAACCTCAGCAGCGGAGCGCGGCAATATTTTGCTGAAAATCGCCGACCGTTTGGAAGCCAATCTGGAGCTGCTGGCCTACGCCGAAACGGTGGACAACGGCAAGCCGATCCGCGAAACTCTCAACGCCGACATTCCGCTGGCGATTGACCACTTCCGCTATTTCGCCGGTTGCGTCCGCTCGCAAGAAGGCGGCATCAGTGAAATCGACGAAAACACAATGGCATATCACATCCACGAGCCGCTTGGTGTGGTCGGTCAAATCATTCCGTGGAACTTCCCGATTCTGATGGCGGCGTGGAAACTCGCACCCGCTTTAGCCGCAGGCAACTGCGTGATTCTCAAACCGGCCGAGCAAACGCCGATCAGCATCCTCGTATTGGTTGAGTTGATCGCCGATTTATTGCCCGCAGGCGCATTGAACATCGTCAACGGCTTTGGCCGCGAAGCCGGTATGCCGCTGGCCTCCAGCAAACGCATTGCGAAAATCGCCTTCACCGGCTCGACCTCCACCGGTCGCGTGATCGCGCAAGCCGCCGCCAATAATTTGATTCCGGCCACGCTCGAACTCGGCGGCAAATCGCCCAACGTGTTCTTCCCAGACGTGATGGCTGAGGATGACGGCTACTTAGACAAAGCCATCGAAGGCCTCGTATTGTTCGCCTTCAATCAAGGCGAAGTCTGCACCTGCCCATCGCGCGCGTTGATCCATGAATCCATTTACGATAAATTCATGGAGCGCTGTCTGCAACGCATCGCCGCAATCAAGCAAGGCAACCCGCTTGATACCGACACCATGATCGGCGCGCAAGCCTCGCAAGAGCAAATGACCAAAATCACCTCGTATCTGGATTTGGGCAAACAAGAAGGCGCTCAGGTACTGATCGGCGGCGAGCGTGCGCAAATGGCGGGTGATTTGGCGGATGGCTACTACATCCAACCGACCGTGTTCAAAGGCCACAACAAAATGCGTATTTTCCAAGAGGAAATTTTCGGCCCCGTGCTGGCAGTAACCACGTTCAAAGACGAAGCCGACGCGCTCGCTTTGGCCAACGATACGCTGTACGGTCTGGGTGCGGGTGTGTGGACGCGCAATGGCAACGTAGCCTACCGCATGGGTCGCGGCATCAAAGCCGGTCGCGTGTGGACCAACTGCTACCACGCCTATCCGGCGCACGCAGCATTTGGTGGCTACAAAGAATCCGGCATTGGTCGCGAAACGCACAAAGTGATGCTCGACCACTACCAACAAACGAAAAACCTGTTGGTCAGCTACACCGAGCAAAAACTCGGCTTCTTCTAAACCACTGAAAAACAACGGGACAGGTCGCCAGACCTGTCCCGAGTTAATTCATCCATTATATCACTGCGCAACGCAAAAAAACATCCGCAAAAACATACAGATACATCCCTATTATTGCGCCACAAAGATAGAACAACTCCCCCTAAATCGTCCATCATGCAATGATACGATGCGTATGAAGTGACAAGGACGACCAAGACAAAAGGAGAAAAACCATGAGTACTTCGCAATTTTTCATGCCAAGCAACAATATTTTGGGTCAAGGCGCATTGGCCGAAGGTTTAACCCAAATCGCACAACTGGGCTTTAAGAAAGCCTTTCTCGTGACCGACGCCCCATTGGTTCAAATGGGCATGGCGCAGCAAGTCGCCGATCGTTTGGCCGAAAAAGGCATTGAATACGTCATTTTTGACGGCGTCAAACCGAATCCGACCGTGGGCAATGTCAACGCCGGTTTGGAACAACTGAACAAAGCGCAGGCCGATTTCATCATATCATTGGGCGGTGGCTCCGTGCATGACTGCGCCAAAGGCATCGCGCTGGTCGCCAGCAACGGCGGAAAAATCGAGGACTACGAGGGTCTGAACCAATCGAAAAAACCGCAAATGACCTTGATCGCCATCAACACCACGGCGGGCACGGCGTCCGAAATGACCCGCTTTACCATCATCACCGACGAGAGCCGCCACGTCAAAATGGCGATTGTGGACAGCAACGTCACGCCATTCCTTTCCATCAACGACTCCGAACTGATGGAAGGCATGCCCGCAGGCTTAACCGCCGCCACCGGCATGGACGCATTGACCCACGCGGTCGAAGCCTACGTCTCCACCATCGCCTCACCGATCACCGACGCCTGTGCACTCAAAGCCATCGCGCTGGTGGCGCGCTATTTGCCAACCGCCGTACGCGAGCCGAACAACAAAGAAGCGCGCGAGCAAATGGCCTACGCACAGTTCCTCGCCGGTATGGCGTTCAACAACGCATCGCTCGGCTATGTACACGCCATGGCGCACCAATTGGGCGGCTTTTATGATTTACCGCACGGCGTGTGTAACGCCCTGCTGCTGCCGCACGTCGAAGCCTTCAACATGAGCGTTGCGAGCGAGCGCCTCAATGAAGTGGGTCAGGTTTTAGGGGCGAACAACTCGGACTTGAAAGATTTAGACGTGATTGCCGCGATCAAAAAACTCGCCGACATCGTGGGCATTCCCAAATCATTGGAAGAACTCGGCGTCAAACGCGAAGACTTTGACACACTCGCCGACAACGCGCTCAAAGACGTATGCGGCCTGACCAATCCGGTTCAAGCCTCACACGCCGAAATCGTCGGGATTTTTGAAAACGCCTTTGGCAAACGATCATAAAATTTCGTCGCATTAACGATGAAGCACCCATGAAACACACCTGCGCAATGCGGGTGTGTTTCATACACAATAAAAAATACCCAGGAGACAACCATGGTCGAACGCGTCATCGCCACACCGGCGACACTCGAACTCATCGCCCAGCTCAAAGCCGAATACGGCGAGCTGATGTTTCACCAATCCGGCGGCTGCTGTGACAACAGCGCGGCCAACTGCTATCTACCGACCGACCTCACCATCGGCGCCTACGACGTACATCTGGGCGATATCGGCGGCGTACCGTTCTACATCAGCGCCTCGCAATACGAATACTGGAAACACACCCAGCTCATTATCGACGTGATTGACGGTCACGGCGGCACATTCTCACTCGAAGGCAGTACCGGCAAAGCTTTTCATACCCGTTCGCGGCTATTTACCGATGATGAAATCGCCCAATTACAAGCGCAAGGACTGATTTAAGGAAATACGGAAAAAGTAAAACCTACTTTTTCCGTGCTTATGCTGAAAACATGAACTGATTCCGCATTTCCTTAAGCACAACGACGAAAACGAACAAGCCACCTTTGCCCTATAATCTCAGTTCATATCAAGAACTGAATCATCACTATGCAAACAACCGCTGAAACCATCGGGCGCGAACGCATCGCCCAAGTCGTTGACACCTTCTACGAGCGCGTGCAACGCGATCCTGGGCTCGCCATGCCCTTCTCCGTGGTCAAAGACTGGCCGCATCACAAAGACCTCATCACCCATTTTTGGTGGGTCACACTCGGCGGCGAACGCTATATGGACTATTCATACAATGTCGTGAAGAAACACCGCGCCGTCGGATTCACCAGCGGACTACTCAAACACAACTGGCTACCGCTGTTTGAACAAACCCTACGCGAACAACTGCCCACCGATCTGGCCGACGCATGGATGGCGCAAGCGCAACGCATTGGCCGCTCACTCGACATGAATCATCAATTTTGGGTGGAGCAACAAAACTCAGGGGATGCGCCGCTGGCGCAGGAGAACGAGTTTACACAAATCCGCTTAGATAAACCCACGGAACCTCTGTGAGCGCAGATAATGTCACCGACAATTGAAACTGATAAAGAGCAGAGAAAATAAGGTGTGCAAACCCAAATTGCACACCTTAAAAATATAAAAACCCAAGGATAGAACGCTACTCCAACCATCACCCGGCAAATAAAGGCCGCATAGTCCACAAAGTAGCAAGCGCATAAAAGAACAAACCAACCACACCAAAAATACGGTCAAACTTTACTGCGCGCCGAATGCCTGCCGGATCATTGTGCTCATCATCATGAATATGCGCCAGTTTAGTGGACAGCGTTAACGTCGCCACCACATAAATACAATAAAAATAACCAATAACATACAGATTATCGAGCAAAGTCATGTATTCAATCGTGGGCAAATCCTGCGACGAGGTCATTTGTAAAGCGACAATAGAGAGTAAAGACACCACCGCAATCTGAAAACGAGAGTCCACCAAAGTCGGATGCAATAAAAACGCCAATGAACAGCAGATCACCGCCAAGAAAATCGGCAAAATATTTTTCATAAAAGCATTAACATGTGGTCGCTCAATCGGCAAATCCAGAGTCACTCGAGAATAAGTCGAAGCCGTTTGCGAACGCGGATCACCAAATGTGGTTTGATGGGTGTATTCTGTCGCGGTCAATGTTGGCTGATGGTATAAAAAACCGGGCAGCTTTAATTCAGAATTGGCCGAAACCTTATCCACGACATATTTCATAGCACTCGCATTCGAAGCGGCATCTTCCACCACGATACGAATAATTTGCTTGTCAAACGGATAGTCATGCAAATCCATTTTTTTACTCATTTTGCCTTGCACATGCACCACTTGATACAAACTACCGTCAGGCAACTTTTGCGGCTCCTCTGAAGCCGGAGTCAACATACTGCCCCAAGACTCGGAATGATTGACAAACTCCATCGTCTTTGACGGGTCAATCTCCGGATTTTTCCAGCGATACCAGATATAAAAATCCACCATGTAATTATGCAGCTTCAGATCAATCGCCTGCACATCATTCAGATAAATCCCAACCAGCACCTCGCTGGCTTGCGGTGAAGGAGCCGTTTTCGCATCAGCGATGGCTTGTGCACTGGCCGATTTCTCGACTGATAACTGCGCCGGGCTATTTTGAGCCCAAGCGATGTTGAGCCACGCCAGCGCGCTACAAAAAACAGCAACCACATTTTTTTAGAATATATTAGCGTTGACATAAATTCTCCTGCCTCCAAAATCGAACCGTATTTCTTTAAAACACCTGCCTCCTTCACAAACGCAATCGACCGAACGAACAAATTGCGAAATCGTAGAATATAGAAAAAATCTGTGGCTTATCGAACTTTTTCAGCCGATTTTTAGACCATTGAGTATCCATCCAATAGAACCAATTTCACTCTTATCAACTGCTTATATTTTGAAATCAGCTACTGTGTGCGAGCGCTCATGTATTGCTGGAGTTGTCTTTACTACCCTAACACCGACTCGCTCAATCACCTTTTTGCTTCGCCCGACGCTCTCTAAAAAATCGCTGCAAAACTTCGCGGGCTTCTTCTTCCAAAACCCCACCAACCACCGTCGCATGGTGGTTGAGTTGTTCATGCGTATAGACATTCATCACCGAACCGGCGACACCGGTTTTATAGTCGCTCGCGCCGAACACGACCCGCGCAAGCCGCGCGTGAAACATCGCGCCGGTACACATCAGGCAGGGTTCGAGGGTGACGTAGAGTTCGCACTCGGGCATGCGGTAGTTTTGGAGAATTTGTGCGGCGGCGCGCAGTGCCTGCACTTCGGCGTGTGCGGTCGGATCATTCAGCCCGATGGGGTGATTGTAGCCGCTGGCAATCACGCGGTTTTGGTGTACGACGACCGCGCCCACGGGGACTTCGCCCGCGTCGTAGGCTTGCTGTGCGCAGGCCAACGCATGGCGCATGAAAAATTCATCGCGCGCCTGCGTGTGATGCTCATCGCTCATTTCATCCGACCAAACGAGTTCGTTCATGGATTTATTTGGATTTAATCAGGTTGTTGCGGTGGATCAGTTCTGCCTCATCGGCATCACGTCCGAGTAGCGCGGCAAATTCGCTACTGGCATGGCGGGCAATGCGCATGGTGTCGGAGCTGCTGTAATTGGACAGGCCGCGTGCAATTTCCTTGCCCGCTTCGTCCACGCAGGCGATGACTTCGCCGCGCTCGAAATTGCCATACACGCGAATCACGCCAATCGGCAGCACGCTTTTCCCGCCGGATAATACGGCTTTAACCGCGCCCTCATCGAGTACGACGTGTCCACGCATTTGCAGGTGATTGGCGAGCCATTGTTGGCGTGCGGTGAGCAGTGCGACGCTGGCGTACAGCTCGGTGCCGATGCGTTCACCCTGCGCCAAACGTGGCAGTACCTGCGTTTCGCGTCCGCTGGCGATGATGGTGCTGGCGCCACTGCGCATGGCGCGTTTGGCTGCCAATACTTTGGTGAGCATGCCGCCTTTGCCAATGCTGCTGCCTGCGCCACCCGCCATTTGTTCGAGCGGCTCCAAGCCCGCCGGTGCGGTCTGGATGAGTTCAGCGTTCGGGTCTTTGCGCGGATCGGCGGTGAACAGTCCGGCCTGATCGGTGAGGATGACGAGTACGTCGGCCTCGATCAGGTTGGCCACCAGTGCGCCGAGGGTGTCGTTGTCACCGACTTTAATTTCATCGGTAACGACGGTGTCGTTTTCGTTGATGATCGGCACAACGCCCAAATGCAGCAGGGTGAACATGGCCGAGCGCGCATTCAAATAGCGTTTGCGATCGGCCAAGTCCTCATGCGTGAGCAAAATCTGCGCCGTAACGATGTCGTATTTGGCAAACTGGGTTTCATACACCTGCGCCAAACCCATTTGCCCCACGGCTGCGGCGGCTTGTAGCTCGTCGATGTGGGTCGGACGGCTGTTCCATTTGAGCCGCTTCATTCCTTCGGCAATCGCGCCACTGCTGACCAAGACCACTTCTTTACCCGCTTGGCGCAATGCGGCAATCTGCGCCGCCCAACTGGCGATGGCGGCCTCGTCCAGCCCGCGGCCTTCGTTGGTCACAAGCGAGCTGCCGACCTTGATCACCACGCGTTCAGCGGTTTTCAGCGACACGGGACGCGCCAAATCCTCAGCGGCGTTGATGCGGACGGTTTGCGTTGCGCTCATTATGCGCCCTCCGCATCGTCCGCTTTATCTGTGCTCAGTTGTGGGGCGGCGGGTTTATTCAATACCGATTGCGGCAGGGGCGCGGCTTGCAAAGGGCTGGCTGGATTGGCCGGGTTGGCTTGTAATTGTTCGGCCAGTTTGGCGGCTTGCTCGGCTTGTTCAGATTCCGCGCGCTCGCGCTGCTCGGTCAATTTCACTTGATCGACATAGTTTTGAATCTCTTTCATCAGCGCCTCGGTACCTTCGCGCGTCGCGGCGGAAATTTGGTATACCGGCCCTTGCCAACCGTAATCTTTGACAAACGCAGCCACGCGTTCAGCACGCTCGTCTTCGGCGATCATATCGATTTTATTGAGCACCAACCAGCGCGGTTTGTCGTACAGCGTTTCGTCGTATTTGCGCAGCTCTTCGACAATCGCGCGTGCTTCGTGCACGGGATCCACATTCGGGTCAAACGGCGCGATGTCAACCAAATGCAACAGCAAACGTGTGCGCGCCAAGTGTTTCAAAAAGCGCACGCCCAAGCCAATGCCATCAGCCGCCCCCTCGATCAAACCCGGAATATCGGCGATCACGAAGCTGCGCTCGGCCGCTGTGCGTACCACGCCCAGATTCGGATGCAATGTGGTGAACGGGTAGTCGGCGATTTTCGGACGCGCATTGGACACCGCTGAAATCAGCGTGGATTTACCCGCATTGGGCATACCGAGCAGACCGACGTCGGCCAATACTTTCAACTCCAAACGCAGGGCAAAACGTTCGCCCTCCGTACCCGGCGTGCATTGACGCGGGGTGCGGTTGGTCGAGGATTTAAAGTGGATATTGCCCAAGCCGCCTTCGCCACCTTTGGCGAGCAGTACGGTTTGCCCCGACTGCGCCAAGTCGTGCAGCAAATCGCCCGACTCCGCGTCGAAAATCATGGTGCCAACCGGCATTCTCAGCGTGATGTCTTCGCCACCCTTGCCGTAGCAGTCGCTGGACTGGCCGCGCTCACCATTTTGCGCGAGGTGTTTTTTGGTAAAACGGTAGTCAATCAGCGTGTTCAAATTTTCGTCGGCCACGGCATAAACACTGCCGCCACGCCCGCCGTCGCCACCGTCCGGTCCGCCGTTCGGTTTGTGTTTTTCACGGCGAAAACTCGCCACGCCATTGCCACCATTACCGGCGATGACTTCGATTTTGGCTTCATCTATAAATTTCATATTCTTTCCCTACGTCCGGCGGCATTGATGACGATGCACCGACGGACTGTAAATGTGCGCAATCTGTGCGCATTGCCCGCCATTATAAGCGATGCGCCTGCCTTGCCCCAAGGTTTTTGCCGCGCGCGTCGTGCCGTGCGCGCACGCGATTGACGCAAAAGGTTTAGAATGTCACCTTAACAAGCAAGGTTTTTATGAATACTCGTGAATTTATCCGCCAAGTCCCCATTCTGGCTTGGCTCATTATGTTTAGCATTCTCTGCGCCGGTATTTTTGGCAATTTGCTGGGCAGTCTGACCACCGAAATTTCCGCTGATTTGACCCTTACACCCAAGCACATTGGCTGGCTGGTGTTTTGGGGCAATGTCGGCAGCGCCATCGGCGCATTTTTAGGCGGTGATTTGGTGCATCGCGTGTCGGCACGCCACCTGCTGATGACTTATTTGCTGGGTATGTTGGTTGCCATCGGCATCATGGTCGCAAGTACGGGCTTTGCCATGCTCATCAGCGGCTTTATCCTGTATGAAGTCATGGTGATCGCGATGGCGACGCTGGGGCATACGCTGATCGGCAAAATGCAGTTGGTCAGCAGCATCCGCGCGCGTGTCTTGGCTTTGCTCGATGTGGGCTGGAGCATCGGTGCGAGCATTGCGCCGATTTGGGTGATTGTGCTACTGCGCGCGTATCCGAACTGGCGCGTGCCGTATGCGGTGTTCACGGTATTGGTGCTGGTGTTGCTGTTTGCATACAGTCGCGCACAGATTCGACAGGCGATTGCGCAGTTGTCGCTGATTTCGTCTGCACAGGACACCTCGCACGAAACATCGCACGACTCCTCAACGCCAAGCGCACCTGCCCAACACGCGCATACTTATCTGCAATTGATGTTCGCGCCGTGGGCGATTTGGGCGTGGATAGCGGCGATTTTGATCGGTTATGTGGAGTGGGGGCACAGCTTTTGGTTCGTCAATTACGCACATTCCGGCCGTGAAATCGCACTGGATCAGGCGCGCGTGGGTTTGGTCGGGTTCACGCTCGGGATGGTGCTGGTGCGCAGTTGGCAAGCATTCATTCACAGCGAATTGACGATTGAGCAGCGATTGATTCGCTTGAGTTTGGTCGGTTGCGTGGCATTTGTGCTGATCGCATTTTTTCCGAACTCCGCGACGCTGCCGTATATGTTTGTCACCAACTTTTTTGCCGGTGTCGGCATCGGCGTGGTATTCCCGATTTTGCTCAATCATTTGATCGATTTTGCGCCGCACGATACGGCAAAATTCTCCGCGTTGCTGATGTTTTGCATCATCATCGGCGCTCAAAGTGCTGGCTTGGTCGTGGGTTATGTGAGCGAACTGTTGGGCGTGAGCATCGGTTACATGACGATTGCCTTTGCCATGATCGGTTTTTATATTTCGATCATGCAGCTATTTCGCATCCATAAAAAAATGCACCACGCACCGAATTAAACCCTGCGTGCGTGGTGTTATCAACGTGCGCCGATTACGGCTCAATGCGTATTAGGCTTTAATCTGGAGCCACAGCACTTGATACGGTTTCAGGCATAAATCCGCATCCAAAGCGTAATGCTCGCCACTGATCAAATCACGCGCCTGCGTCGGCATGGCGGACAGTACATGGGCCAGCACGGTTTGATCGGCTTCACTGAAATTGGCCAAAACCAAAACCGCATCATTGCGCAGATAGCCGAGCACATGCGGGTTTTTGCAGTCAAAAATGGTCAGACGCGCGCCAGACAACGCGTCGGTGTTTTTGCGCAGCTCAATCAAATGTCGTAAGCCCTGATAAATCTGCCCTGCGCTGGTGCTCAAGTCCGTACGCTGCGCGTAACGCGCAGCATCACGCGGTGGGCGATGCACCCAACGGCTGTCGTCCTGCTTATTCGGATCGCTCTGGTAACCAAAGTCATTGAGCGTACCGACCTCGTCCCCCAGATAGAACAACGGCAGGCCGCCACTGCTCAAAATCACGCTGTGCAGCAGTAAAATCCGCGCCACCGCATACGGGTCGCCCTGCTCCAAACCGACCAATGAAGCACACATGCCGCTGATGCGGCAGTCGCCGGTATTCGGATTGTCTTGGAACGGCACGCCGCGCGCGAAACTGCCCTCGTAGCGATTGACATAAAAGCGATTCAAAAATTGGCGATGGAAAAAACCATTGATGCCAAAATACGCCGCATCCTCATCGGCAAACGTCCAGCCAATGTCGTCATGGCACCGCACATAGTTCACCCACGCGGTATGCTCCGGCAGATTGTGACGGAAGGTCAGCGCCTGTTGCAGCAAATTCACCTCGCGCGTTGCCAAGGTATTCCACAACAAAGCCATTTGCAGCGGGTTGTACGACAACTGACACTCATTCGGCGCGATGTATTGCACCACTTTATCCGGATGCACGATCGCCTCGGATTTGAACAGCACACTCGGTGCGGCAATGCGCATCACTGCATTAAACGCCCGAATCAATGCATGCGCCTGCGGCAGATTTTCGCAATCCGTGCCCAATTGTTTCCAAATGAACGCCACCGCATCCATGCGCAAAATATCCACGCCCAGATTGGCAATGAACATCATCTCGCCCGCCATCGCGCGGAACACCCACGGATTGCTGTAATTCAAATCCCATTGGAACGAATTGAACGTCGTCCACACCCAGCGACCGTCCTGTAACTGAGAGAATGCACCCGGATGCTGATCGGGGAAGATTTCCCGCACCGTGCGGTCGTATTGATCCGGCATCCAGCGATCGGGGAAGATATAGTAAAAATTATCAAACATCGGATCGCCACCGGCACAGGCTTTCGCCCATTCGTGTTCGTTTGAAGTGTGATTGAAAATAAAATCCACCACCATCGTAATGCCGGCTTCGCGCAAAGCTTTGGCCACCTCGCGCAGATCGTCAATCGTACCGAGCGCCGGATTCACCTCACGGTAGCTACTGACGGCATAGCCGCCATCACTCTTGCCATCCGGACATTTGAACAATGGCATCAGATGCAGATAGGTCAGCCCCAGTTCTTTGAAATATGGAATCGAGTCGATGATGCCGCGCAGATTACCCGCAAACAGATCCACGTAGCACACACCGCCAACCATTTTGTTTGATAGGAACCAGTCGGGATCCGCTTCGCGTGCCGCATCCTGTTTTTTCAACGGTTCCGCACGCGATGAATAGCTCTGCCACGCCATCAGCATCAATTGATCCAACATCGGTAGCACTGCTTCATTCGTGCCGTACACATGATTGAGCTCCCACATCAGGGTTGGGAAATGAGTTCGCAACCGTTGGCTAAACTGCTGCCAATCCTCCGATTTTTCAACCACTGCGCGCTCCGGCGACGGATAAGTTGCCAAAATTTGGTTATGAATGTGTTGTAACGTCAGATCGACTTGTTGGGCTTGCGTGAGCATGATGAACCTCTTTGGTTAGATGGTTATGTAAACGATTAAACACCAACTATCTTATTGTAGAGCTGAGTTCACCCAAAATACAAACAAAAAATACATCAAAAACAAAAAAACTCCACGATTTTATTCGTAGAGTTTTTTATCAGTTCACAGTCAAATGACCGCAAACGCCGAAATACGGGGCAGAAATCGTTTACGATACGATGCTAACCACGCGACGCTTTTGTGCGCCTTTAACGGCAAATTGTACTTTACCTTCAACCAATGCGAACAAGGTGTGGTCTTTACCCATACCAACGCCTTCGCCTGGGTGGAATTCAGTACCGCGCTGACGCACGATGATGTTGCCCGGAACGATGTGTTCGCCGCCGTAAATCTTCACGCCCAAGCGCTTCGATTCTGATTCACGACCGTTACGCGTAGAGCCGCCGCCTTTCTTATGTGCCATGATGACATCCTTTTTTCAATCCCAAAGTCCTATTCGACTTCGGCGATAAACTTAACAAGTGCTCAATTAAAAATTAAGCATTCACCGTTTCAATCAACAATTCAGTGTAGTTTTGACGATGGCCTTGACGCTTTTGGTAGTGTTTACGACGACGCATTTTGAAAATGCGCACTTTGTCGTGACGACCTTGAGACAATACTTTAGCTACCACAGACGCACCAGACACCAACGGCGTACCCACAACCAAACCTTCGCCAGAACCCACGGCCAAGACTTCGTTCAAAGTCACTTGTTGTCCAATGTCAGCAGCGATCTGTTCTACTTTCAATTTTTGGCCAGCGACAACACGATATTGTTTGCCACCAGTTTTTATGACTGCGTACATTTAAATTCCTTTTACAAATATCCCCCGCACCATTACGAGAGAACTGGTAATTTTAAACATTTTTATCAATAAAATCAAGAACAAAAGCATTAAAACAACAAAATTGAGCGACCACAATTGTATTTTTCTCATAGTAAATCCGATCTGTGTGATGCGCCATCAATCCAAAGAGGCATGAACAATAACGGTTGATGTCTATATGGCTTATGGTGACATCCG
This sequence comes from Puribacter membranae, assembly GCF_055380425.1. Classification (NCBI taxonomy): domain Bacteria; kingdom Pseudomonadati; phylum Pseudomonadota; class Betaproteobacteria; order Burkholderiales; family Burkholderiaceae; genus Puribacter; species Puribacter membranae. The sequence goes on along the minus strand of NZ_AP040167.1, from coordinate 16,745 downwards.
CCCAGAGCCTATGGTTTTATCATACAATGACGCTTATTCCATTCAAGCTTTATGAAGATTCGATTATGACGGTTTCCCACCACTTAATTCACAAATACAATGTCGCCGGCCCGCGCTACACCAGCTATCCGACGGTTCCTTATTGGCAAGAGCAGGATTTCACCGTACCGGCCTATTTGCAGACATTGGCGCGCACCTTTATCGAATCCAACCAACACGACGGCATCAGCCTGTACATTCACCTGCCGTTTTGTGAAAGCCTGTGTACATTTTGCGCGTGTAACCACCGCATCACCAAAAATCACAGCGTCGAAGCCGGTTATATCGCCAATGTGCTGCGTGAATGGCGCATGTACATTGACGAACTGGCCAAACACAGCAATGAGCGACCACGCATTCGAGAAATCCATTTGGGTGGCGGCACACCAACCTTTTTCAGCCCGGAAAACTTAAACACGCTGCTCAACGGCTTATTTGAACATGCCGATCGCGCCGAAAACCACGAATTCAGCTTCGAAGGGCATCCGAACAACACCACCGAAGCGCATTTACAAACCCTGTACGATTTGGGCTTTCGTCGCGTAAGCTTTGGCGTTCAAGACTACGACCCGAAGGTGCAAAAGGCCATCAACCGCATTCAGCCATTTGAAAACGTCGCGCGCGTGCACGAAGCCGCCCGTCGCATCGGCTACACCTCCATCAGCCACGATCTCGTGTTCGGCCTGCCGCATCAGCAGTTGGACAGCATGCGCCACACCATCGAAAAAACCGCCAGCCTCGCGCCAGATCGTTTGGCCTTTTACAGCTACGCGCATGTGCCATGGCTGAAAAATAATGGCCAGCGCGGCTTCAATGAAGCCGACCTGCCCAGCGGCCCAGAAAAACGCGCCCTGTACGAATTGGGCAAAGAGCTGTTCGACACACTCGGCTACATCGAAGTCGGCATGGACCATTTTGCCCGCGACACCGATACGCTCTACAAAGCCATGATCGAAGGCCGCCTGCACCGCAATTTCATGGGCTATACCGAAACCAACACGCGCTTGATGATCAGTCTCGGCGTATCCTCGATTTCCGATACCTGGTACGCGTTTGCACAAAACGAGAAAAAACTGGACGATTACAACGCCCGCATCACCAACGGCGAATGGCCTTTGGTACGCGGCCACATTCTCACACCAACCGACCTGATCGTGCGCCAACACATCCTCAACATCATGTGCCGTATGCACACCGATTGGCGCGCCGAACAGATGCAACTGCCCGAACTACCGCTGATTATCGAACGCCTGAAATCCATGCAAGAAGACGGTTTGCTTGAAATTCATGATGATGGATTAACCGTTTTAGAAGTTGGCCGCCCCTTTATTCGCAACATCGCCATGGCGTTTGACCTGCGTTTGTGGGAAAAACAACCCGAGACTCGGCTGTTTTCAATGACGATTTAAGCAACATTCGCACTAAAAATCCGCGCAATCAAGCGCGGATTTTTTACACCCTCACAAACCCACTACCAAAAAACTCGCCCGTTCTCATCCAGCGCCACCTCCACCCCAAACGCCCGACTGAGCGTCTCCGAGCGCATCACCTGCTCACGCGCGCCCTGCGCCAAGACACCGCTCTCGCCCAGCAGCAACACATGCGTCGCAAACCGATGGACTTGATTCAAATCATGCACCGTCGCCACCACGGCGCCGTCGCATTCACATAAAAAACGCAACAGCCGCTGCTGCCACGCAATATCCTGCGCCGAAAACGGCTCATCCAGCAGCCACAGCCGCGTTTGCCCCTCAGACAACTGTGCGCGCAAGGCCGCCATCGCCCAAGTCAAACGCTGTCGCTCCCCGCCGGACAACTGATGCACCCACGCGCGCGCATGAGTCTGCAAACCAAACTGCGCCAATACCGCCAGCACCACCTCAATGGACGCCGACGCCGCCACACTCTGCAAAGCCTGCAACACCGTAATCGTGAACGGCTCCTCATACCGCTGCGGCACCCACACCCGCCAACGCGCTTGGGTCTGCACACTCAACTGCGCCAAACACGTACCCATCAACGTGATCTGCGCACCCAACTGCGGCTGATCGGCAACGGACGCGCCCAACAAAGCATGCAACAGGCTGGTTTTCCCCGAACCATTCGCCCCCAACACCGCCCAGCGCTCACCCTCGCGCACCGACCAATCAAACGGCGCGACCAACGTTCGCTCAGCAAAACCAATCGCCAACCGATCGCACTGCAACACCACGGGCAACGCAGACACACTCATGCCATTCCCCCTGATTTCAAACGCACCACCAATTGCCACGCCAAAAACGGCGCACCCAGCGCGATCGTCAGCACGCCCACCGGTAACTGCATCGGCGCAATGATCGTGCGCGCCAGCGCATCGGCCAACACCAACAACACACCGCCCCACAACACACACAGTACCATGACCGAGCGCATGCCCACATCGCGCTTGGCACAAAACAACTTCACAAAATGCGGCACGACCAAACCGATAAAGCCCACAGCGCCAGCCTCAAACACCGCCAAAGCCGTCGCCAAACCCGCCAACAGCAGCAACTGCACCCGCACCCGCTGCACCGGCACACCCACCGCGTGCGCCATCAGCGCACCGCGCATCAACACCATCATGCGTCCCGCCAGCGGCAATGCCAGCAGCAAACACAGCCACAGCCCCCACCACGCCACAAAATGCTGCCCCGAACCCGCCAAATCACCCATCAGCCAAAACAAACTGCCGCGCAACGCCCGATCGGGCAACATCAAAAGCAGCACGCTCACACCCGCATTCAAGGTCGCCGAGCACAACACCCCCAGCAACAACACAATCGAAATATCCCCTTCCAATCGGCTAAATCGACGCAAAATCAACCACATCAGACACAGCACCGCCACCGCACCGGCAAATGCCAAACCCTGCAACATCCACCACGCCAGCCCCAACACCGTTCCGACCAACAAGGCAAACGACGCACCACTGGCCGCGCCGAGCATATACGGTTCAGCCAACGGATTGCGCAACAGCGCCTGCAACATCACGCCCGCCAAAGCCAGCAAACCACCGACGCCAAAAGCCGCCAGCACACGCGGCATACGCAAGTGATAAAAAATATCGGGCGACGCATACGCGCCGCCCGAAGTCATCGCCCACAGCACCACGCATAGCGCCACACCAACAGAAACAGCCAGCCAAAAATGGCTGGCATGGCTGTCAATAAAGCGAGGCACACGGAGTTTCATGCAGCGCATCATTTAAATAACGACACTTACCACTGCGGCTTATAGTTCACCGAGAATAGGAAATTACGCGGCATGGCGTTATAACCCGCGATCGGCTCATATTTTCGGTCAAATACATTACCCACGGTCAAGCCCAGTTTCAAATCTTTGCGTGGCGAGTAGAACAACGACGTATTGAGCACACCGAAACCGGCCACTGTTTTATTACTCACGTCCTTCATATTACCTTGAACCGTCCAATCTGCTTGCGCCTGCCACTGTTTCCAAGTCTTACCTAAGCTAACATTAGCTAAAACTCGTGGCTGACGCAACCAACGTTCCTTAGTTTGAGCAAACTGAACATCTTGGTAAGTCAAACCGAAGTCAACATTCCAACCGCGATCTGCATACCAAGAATGCCACTCAACCCCTTTTGCACGAGAATCTGCATTTTGAGGAATATAAGCGCTATCCAAGTAAATTCGATTCTTATATTTATTGTGGTATAAGGTCACACGCGTGCCATATTTCTGACGGTCATACTGAACACCTGCTTGCGCATACTGAGCTTTTTCGACTTTCAGGTTTTTATTGCTAGCCCAAGAAGAACCATATAAATCCCAAAACGAGGGCGCTGTAAAACCATTGCTATAGCCTGCAAACACCTTGAGTTCTGGCGTAACATCATAACCATAGTTGATGGCTCCAGTTTCATAATGACCAAAGTCAGACAACTTATCCCAACGCCCGTTCAGTTGTAAATGATGACGGTTTTGATCTAAGTTGTAACCTAACCAAATACTATTTGTATCTCTTTTATTTTTTGAAAAATTATTAACCGTGTACGTATTACCATTTTTAATCGTTTGATGAGTATGCGATACGCCAGCAATCAATTTTCCCACATTCAAGTCAATTTGATTTTGCCAAGAAATACTTTGAGTTGTCGTTTTATCGTTAGTAACAAAGGGGGCAAAACTCGAAATACTTGTATTTTCTGCGTCTGTAACACCTTGACTCAATATTAATTGGCTTGACCAGTTGCTCATCAATTGATTATTACTATATGCCGTCAGCTGCTCAGTTTTGGCTTTTTGGTAATGAATCGCGGACGTACCTCCGAATAGTTCATCATAATCGTTATATCCATTGGTTTGATAGAATTTCACTCCGAACTCATTACGCTCATTGGGCGTAAAACGCACCGAAAGGTTACCACTGTTATTACGATAACCATCTTTATCTGGGTTGGCCACAGCGGCGTTTCGAGCACTTACTGCTTTAGCTTGTTCATGAGCTAAACCAGCGGATAGTTGAACCTTATCATTACCTGTGCTCACTTGCGCACTTGCTTGTTTTTGACCGTGAGAGCCAATAGCAAAGCGCACCTCCGCCTGTTGTCCCATTTGAGCTTTGCGTGTAAAAATCTGTACCAAGCCACCAGTGGCTTGCGAGCCATACAGAGCAGAAACATTACCACGAACGATCTCGACGCGATCAATCAAAGACAAGGGAATTTGCTCTAATGTCGCACTACCAAAAGACAAATTATTTAACGGGACACCATCTACCAAAATTAATGTCTGTTTTGTATCGCCGCCGCGCAAAGAAACTTGAGACAAATTACCTGTAGGACCATTTTGTCGAACGATAACCCCAGACTGCTGTCGAAGCAAACCAGCCAAATCAGTTACCGTTGCAGACTCAATATCCGCGCGGGTAATGAGCGTAGTGGAGTTGAGCGCGTCGGTCACAACCTGCGAAGTGCGCGCTGCCGAGGTGACGACGTCAGGCGCGCCGCTTTCTTGCGCCCATGCGTGTACTGAGTAGGCGGATAAAGCCAAAACCAAGCTCAATTGCACGGAAAAATTAGAGGAATGGGTAGGCATCTGCGAACCGTGGCGTTGATGACGCGCACGCGCAGATACCCCTGTCGAAGGGTATGTATTGTTCATTTTTGCTGTCCTTGGCCAAGCAACCCGCAAGGCATAGGGTTTACGATTTGAAGACTCGTGGTTTTAGTCATTGGAGCCTTCGGCAGTTCTATGAGCCGGTCTCCGGGCTGATTTCCCCTGTTTGACCCTTCCCATAAACGAATCAAGACTTCGCGCGTGGCGCGAGGATTTTGTTTACAGTGGATTGCCAAACGTTCGTGCGTGCCCTTTAATGGGCTGTGCAATGAAATCTACCGTTGCGGGTGCAGCATGGTTACGCGAATGAAATCGTTGAATAAACGCATCGGATCAACGCTCATCGCCTCCAGTTTCCCTGTTTCACCATAGTGATTAACTATGACACTCGTAGAATACCGACACTGTAATGGACTGCCTGTCAAAAATCAATCTTTTAAAATCCGCCAGATTTTGCGGTGTGTGTGGGCAAATTCGAGTAGAATTGGCAGATAGTCTCGTAAGCCGTTGAGATTGTTGTTTTTTACTTATTTTTTGACCTCGACCATGCTCAAACTGATTCAACTTTTAGAAGACAAATTGGCAACACTTTTGGACTTCGTGCGCCAACTGCAGGAGGACAACCGCCAATTGCGCGAGCGCGTTCAGCATTTGGAGCATGAAAAGCGGGCGCTGCAAGAGCGCATGAATACCGCACAAGCGCGTATTGATCGGGTGATCGCGCGCTTGAGCGACGGTTCGGCAGAATCTGACTCGGTTACTTCGGAGGACGAATGAGCCAAAAAGAAACACTAAACGTCAATATTTTGGGGCGCAGCTACACCCTGCTGTGCACGTCGGATGAAAAAGCGACACTGCTGGCCTCCGTCGCACTGGTCGATAAAAAAATGACCACGATTCATCAGCAAATGGGTTTATCTGGCCACGACAAAATCGCGGTATTTGCCGCCTTGCAAATTGCCAATGAATTGCTGCAACTCAATTTGCACAACAGCACCCAGCTCGAATCCACTCAGCGCATTGAGCAAATGGTTCAGCAGATTGACGACGCCATCCATCCGCCGCTCAACTCATTGATCTAAGCAGCCCATGAAACACATCCTCTTAGGCATCAGCGGCGGCATCGCGGCGTATAAATCCGCCGAGCTGGTACGTCTTCTGCGTAAACAAGGCCTGCGCGTATCCGTCGTCATGACCGATGGCGCGAAAGAATTCATCACGCCGCTGACCCTCGCCACACTCTCGGGCGAGCCGGTATACGACTCGCTGTGGGACAACCGCAGCGGTACGGACAGCAACATCGCCCACATCAATCTGAGCCGCGAGGCCGACGCCATGCTGATCGCACCGTGCACGGCCAATGTCATGGCGAAAATCGCCCACGGCATCAGCGACGATTTGCTGACCAATCTGGTCTTAGCGCGTGATCCGGCCAAATGCCCGCTCGCCATCGCACCCGCTATGAACGTACAAATGTGGGGTAATCCTGCGACCCAGCGTAATCTGGCACAAATTCGTGCCGACGGCATTCACATATTTGGGCCGGCGAATGGTGAACAGGCCTGCGGCGAAATCGGCGATGGTCGCATGATCGAGCCGACCGAGATTTTATCGCTACTGCCACGTCTATTCACACCGCAAGTATTGGCGGGTAAACGGGTGTTACTCACCGCCGGCCCGACGTTTGAAGCAATTGATCCCGTGCGCGGCATCACCAATCATTCGAGTGGCAAAATGGGCTACGCACTGGCACAAGCGGCTGCAAATGCAGGCGCGCACGTGACCTTAATTTCCGGTAAAACCGCACTGCCCGCACCGTTTGGTGTGACGCGCATTGATGTGCAATCGGCCGACGATATGCTCGCCGCCTGCCAAGCGCAATTGGACGGACAAGACATATTCATCGCCGTCGCCGCCGTTGCCGACTGGAAAGTCGCTCAGGTTGCTACGCAGAAAATCAAGAAAGCTTCGACCGACGACGTACCGAGTTTGAATTTTGTACAAACGCCCGACATCCTCGCGACCATTGCCGCGCAACCGAACGCGCCGTTTTGTGTCGGTTTTGCCGCCGAATCGGAAAACGTAATCGAATACGCGCAGGCCAAGCGTTTGAAAAAGAACATTCCGCTGATCATTGCCAACCAAGGACCGAGCACTTTTGGTAGCGAGTACAACCAAGCCAGCCTGATTTCCGAGAATGGCGTGCAGGCGCTGCAAAAAATGCGTAAGGACGATTTGGCGCCGCTGTTGATTCAAGCGATTGCCGAGCAATTCGCCCTGCACCAAGCAAAAAAGCCTTAACCGTTCGAGCAAACGCATTGGCATACATGCCATTGACATAGCTTTTCACGCGATTCATTCATTTTTCGACTCATTCACGAGGCACATCATGCGCAGCAAAAAAACCAACCCCCCGCTCTGGCAGCAGTTGGGGGACTTTTCACGAACGCCTGCGGGCAAGGATTGGCCGATGCTCAATGGCCAACCGATTCCGCTGGGCGGCATGTCGGTACAGACTTTTTTAAAAGAGTACTGGCACAAAAAACCGTTGTTGATTCGCCAAGCGATTCCAAATTTCCAAGCATTTTATCAGCCGCAGGATGCGATCGATGCCTTGCAAAATGAGGCGATCGAATCGCGTTTGGTGATAGACGACGCGCAAAACGGCTGGTCGCTGCAACACGGCCCTGTCAAGAAAAAAGCCATCCCCTCGCGCAAACAAAACCGCTGGACGGCATTGATTCAGGGCGTAGACCTGCATCATCCGCTCGGCCACGCGTTGATTAATCTGTTTCGCTTCATTCCCGACGTGCGTTTGGATGACTTGATGATCAGTTTCGCCACCGACGGCGGCGGCGTCGGGCCGCATTACGACGCGTACGATGTGTTTTTACTGCAAGGCTATGGCAAACGCCATTGGCGCATTTCTCAGGAAACGGATCGCAGTATTCGCCCGAATCTGCCGGTACGCATTTTGCAACACTTCACACCCGAGCAAGACTGGGTGCTGGAGCCGGGGGATATGCTCTATCTACCGCCACAATACGCACACGACGGCATCGCGGTGGGCGACTGCATGACCTACTCGATCGGTTTTCGCACGCCGAGTTACCAGGAGTTGGGCGTCGCGCTGCTGCAATTTATCGAGGACAATTTGGAACTGTCCGGCCACTACGCCGACCCGAATTTGAAATACCAAAATACGCCCGCGCAAATTCCGAACGAGATGATTAACGACATCAGCAAGCGTTTGCAAGAAATGCGCTGGGACAAAGACTGGGTGACCGAGAGCCTCGGCTGCTACCTATCCGAGCCCAAACCGAGCGTGTTTTTTGACCTGCCGAGCAGTTGCACCTTGGCGCAGTTCAAAAACCGCATCAAAAAGCAGGGTCTGCAATTGGCCTTCGCCACCAAAATGCTGTACCGCGCACCATGGGTGTTCATCAATGGCGAACATTTCGTCGCCGATGGCGTAGACGCCGAGGTGTTGCAACAACTGGCGAACCAGCGCGCCTTGTCTGCCGAGGAGATTGGCTCCATCACCAAAGACTCCGAATTATGGGCAGTGTGGCACGATTGGTACGAGCAAGGCTGGTTTTTGGCGTAAGCGCAATCCGATTACGTTGCGTAAAAAAGCGGCGGTTCCGCACGCGCACAGGATTTTTTCTTTATAATTCGCTACCTGTGTTTAATGACGCAGCGTTTTTACGTTGCTGCTTTACTACTTTAACCCGTGAACCGACTCACACATTTTTATTTTAGGAGTTTCCCATGAAAAAATTCTCACTGATCGCCGTATTGCTCTCAGCCGGTATTTTAGCCGCCTGCGGTGGCGCGAACCAAAAAGCAGAATCTGCTGTTGACGCCACTAAAAACGCCGCTGCCACCGCAGTAGATGCAGGCAAAAATGCAGCCGCAGGCGCCGCAACAACTGCAGCCGATGCAGCCAAAACCGCAACCGGCGCAGCTGCTGACGCGACCAAAAACGCGGCTGACGCTGCCAAAACAACAGTAGACAAAGCCGCAGCCGATGTCAAAGAAGCGGTTCGCACGGCCGATGGCAAACAGTAATCGCCCGTAGTTTTACGATTCGTACAAAAAACCGTCAGTCTCTGACGGTTTTTTACATTGATTTGAGATTAGTGTGGTGCATCATCCAGCGGTGTATGCACATTCAGCCCATCGTCTTCCTCAATCACGGGGATGCGAAAACTTTCCTGCGACCAAGCGCCTAAATCGATGAGACGGCAGCGCTCTGAACAAAACGGTCGAAACGGCGAACGCGCATCGTATGCGATTTCCCGACGACAGGTCGGACACTTGACTCGTACACTCATAGCGCACTGTAAAACGGATGAACTTGTTCGCGCTGCGCCACCGGCGAAGTGGCCGGCACGCCGCACAAGCCGAGACGAAAAGCCACTTCCTCCTGCATGGCGTGTTGCATGGTTTTTGCGCTTGAGCGCACACTCACCACAGGCGCGGCGAAGCGCAGCCAAATGACGTGCTTGTTGGCACTAAAGTCGGGAAGATAATTGCTGGTGTTGGCAAATTCGACGCGCATGATGTCAAATTTACGACCGGATAATGGCTGTTGATAGGCGTACGAATGCGTCACACAGTCCTTGGTCAAAGCCAAATTGCGCGACAGTTGCAACAACAACGTCACCGCGTCAAACATCGGCGCAAACGGCTGTATCCACTCTTGCAAATCATTGAGCCGGCGCTGTTCGGAGTCCTGTAACCATTGATAATAGAAGCCCATGTCAAACGAGCATACGCTGGCGGAGACCACCAAACGGCTTTTGATATTGATCAACCACTCATTGTCAGCCAAGTTGCCGCCAAATTTGGGCGACTGCTCAATTTGTTTATACGCATCAACCAAACGCAAAATCGTTTGATTGAGTTTGTCTTCCGACACATCTGGGGAGCTGAAATATTGGCTCAGTGCTTGCTTGTAGCGCGCCAATTCGGAGAGCAAATCACCTTTGACATCGTTGCGGAACGAAAAATCGTAAATATCCAGCAGGGTCAAAATCGCGGTGTGATGGTCTTCTTTCGTCGTTGAACGCAAATAGTATTGCCAACGGTGCAGCAGATTTTCAATGCGCAAAAACGTCCGAAACCGCTCATTGAGCGGAAACTCGAAAGTGATTTTTGAGTCCGACGTTGATACAAATGGGGTCATGCCTACCTTTGTCAATTTTGCTTACATTGCTTCTGCGCACACAATGCGTTTATATAATTGGTCAGTATATCGACTTGACGGCTTAGATTCAAGCGATTGGGCGTATTTTGACGATTATCAATCAGCGCATTGGCGATGGCTCGACGCTGATCGGGTGAAGCTTGCGCCGAAATGATGGCCTTAATCGTTGTCACATCCATCTGCGGGTTACGCGCTTGGACACGCTGCAGTTGCACCTCTGATTCGCAATCAACCACCACGATCCAATCCAAACGCGCTTGCCAACGCTCACTCTCCACCAACAGCGGAATATCATACACGATGCACTTGGCCTGCTGCGCCAAATGCCTCGCCTGCGCAAACACCTCTTGCTCAATCATCGGGTGCAAAATCCCCTCCAGCGCCGCGCGTTCCGATGGTTCGGCAAACACGCGCTCGCGGATAAAGGCACGGTTGAGCGCACCGTCCGCAGCCATCGCCGCAGAACCAAAGTACGCCACGATCGGCGCGATGGCACGACCGCCGGCTTGAGTCAATTCATGCGAAATACGATCCAGATCAATCACCGCAAAGCCATGCGACTGCATGAGCTGCGCCACGGTCGATTTGCCCGAACCAATACCGCCGGTCAAACCCACATTCAGCACATGAGCGGGCAACTCGGCGCGTTCGGTCATCATTCGCAATGATGGGCGTAAATACGGACGCAATATCTGCAAAACACCTTTCATAAAGCCCCCTTCATCATTGCCACCCCGCAAAAATCAGCGTATGTTGCCACAGCACAATGAGCGCCGTCGCCATACTGATAAACGGTCCGAACGGAATGCGCACCCTGCGCAAATCCCGTAAATCTTGTGCCTCCACACGATGCGTCACGCGCGCGCGCCCTAAAAATCGTACGCCGCCATACATCAAACCCGCCACGCAAGCCAATAGCAATACCGTCGGCACATGCACCAAACCCAACCACGCGCCCACCGCAGCCAGCAATTTCGCATCGCCCAAACCCAGTCCGACTTCGCCGCGCCATTTCAGATACAACACATGCGGCAGATACAGCAAAACATAGCCCAACACCGCACCCCAAACCGCATCGTCCAAACTCATCGGCGCAAACCACGCCCGCAGCAACAGGCCTGTCCACAGCAAACCGAGCGTCAACACGTCGGGCAGCAATTGATACAAAGCATCCATCCAGTTCAACACCCACAAGGCGTACAACAAAACAAACAGCGCCAAAGCCTTCACACCGATGCCAAACAATGACAGGCACGCGATGGCAATCAATACCGTACCCAACTCAATCCAAAAATAACGACGCGGAATCGGCGCATGACAAAACGCACAACGACCTTTGAGCCATATAAAACTCATCAGAGGCACATTCTGCCACCACTTGAGCGGCGTGTGACAATTCGGGCAATGCGAAGCCGGCACAGCGATATTAAACGCGCCCTTGCTCGAATCCACTTCATCAGACGCCCGCACAATCTGCATCGGCAATCGATACACCAACACATTGGCAAAACTGCCCAACGCCGCCGCGCACAGCAGCAGCCAAAACCACGCGAACCCATCAGCCCATGCCATGATCACATGCCCATATTCAGAATCGGCAGATACAGCGCGATCACCATAACCGCAACGGTCACACCGACCACAACCACCATGATGGGCTCGATCAAGGAAGACAAGCGCTTGATTCCCTGCTCAACCAAAAACTCATTGTGCTGTGCGTGTTGCAACAACATAGTAGACAGCGAGCCGGACTCTTCGCCGATTTGCACCCGCTGAATCAAACTCGGCTCAAAAATCGGATACTGCGTCATGGCCAGCGACAGGCTGTGGCCATTGAGCACGTCCTGAATCACCGCGCGAATCGATTGGCGCATCGTCACGCTGGACACCGTTTGCGCCGAGGTCTCCAGCGCCTGATACAGCGGCACGCCCGACTGATACAGCAGACCCAAGGTACGGGCAAATTGCGCGTGCCACGCTTGCCGCAGCAATCGTCCAATCAGCGGAATCCGCATCCGCCAGCGATCCAAAACGCCCTGCCAACGCGACTGTCGCCAACGCGCCAGCAACGCCAGCAATAGCCCAATCAACGCCAGCCAAATCAGCCAATTGTCGCGTATGCTGTGTGAGATTTGGATCAAAAACTGAGTCAACCACGGCAAAGTTTTGCCCTGAGTACGGTACACCGACTCAAACACCGGCACGATAAAGGTTAAAATGAGCGTCCAGACCAAAATTGCGGCCAAGAACACAAAAATCGGATACCACAACGCAGTTTGAATCTGCGAACGGATGCGTTGACGCTGCTCCTGCGACTGGACGATGTTGCGCAAGACCTCGGACAAGCGCCCCGACTCCTCACCGCTGGCGATCAGATTGCAGCTCAATTCATCGAAAATTTTTGGATGATGACGCAGCGCGGTGTGCAGGTTTTCACCACGCTCCACATCCAGACGAATGGTTTGTATGATGTTGCGAAAATACGGTTTCGGCTCGCTGTACAACTGCACATCCAAGATGCGCAACAATGGCACGCCCGAATCGTACAACGTGGATAATTCCTGTAAAAACCGCGTCACTTCGCGTGTGGACACGCGTCGCAGCCACGGCTCACCGGAGTGACGAATCGTCAGCGCAATAATGCCGCGCTGATGTAATTGCGCACGCACCGCATCCTTGTCCACGCCATACAGCACGCCCGATAAATCCTGCCCCGCGCGGTTTTGTCCGCGCCAGGTGTAGCGTTTTAAAGCCGGAACGGGCTGGGGCGCAGACCGACTATGGGCTGATGCTGACGGATTTGGGCTGCTTGGGGGATTCGGCGGTGCGGTATTCATGGTCACCTTGTTACAATGTGGCCGACATGACTTCTTCGAGCGAGCTGATGCCCGCCACCACTTTACGCAAACCGGCTTGGCGCAGGTTTAAATAACCTTCTTCTTGTGCCAGTTGGCTCAATTCTTGCGACGACGCATTGCGCGCGATCAGTGATTGCATACTCGGCAAGACCGGTACGACCTGAAAAATCCCGATGCGCCCGATATAGCCCGTACCATAACATTGCTCGCAGCCATTGGGCGCGAATGCTTGCCAATCGGTCTGTTGCGCTTGTGCCTCGTCCATTCCCGCACTTTGCAGCAAATATGCATCCAGCTTGACCGGCTTTTTGCACGAACACAGTCGCCGCACCAAACGCTGCGCCACAATCAAATTGACCGATGCCGCCACATTGTAGGGCGTCACGCCCATCTGCATCAGGCGGGTCAGCGCCATCGTTGCATCGTTCGTATGCAGGGTTGAAAAGACCAAATGCCCCGTCTGTGCGGCTTTGACCGCAATATCGGCGGTTTCCAGATCGCGGATTTCACCGACCATCAAAATATCGGGGTCTTGGCGCAAAAACGCGCGTAAAGCGGTGGCAAACTGCACACCGGCTTTTTCATTGATACTGACTTGATTGATGCCGTGCATGAAAATTTCTACGGGGTCTTCGACGGTGGAAATATTCACGCCCTCGTGATTGAGCACATTCAGACAGGCGTACAACGACACGGTTTTACCGCTACCCGTCGGCCCCGTCATCAGCACCATGCCGTGCGGGTGTTTGAGCGTTTCTTCCACGATGCGCAATTGCTCCGGCTCGTAGCCCAGACCATGCAAATCCAGCGTGGTATCCTGCGCATTCAAAAAGCGCACCACCACTTTTTCACCGAACAAAGTTGGCAAGGTGCTGATGCGACAATCCACCGACTGATTCGGCGTGATCGTTAATTTCAGCCGACCATCTTGCGGCAAACGTTTTTCGGCAATGTCCAACTGCGCCATGATTTTCAGACGCACGGTCAGCTGCTCACGCAAATTTAGATCAGGGCGCGCCACTTCATGCAGCACACCGTCAATACGCGCACGGATGCGAAAATCCTCGGCAAACGGTTCAAAATGCACGTCGGATGCGCGCTCGCCGACCAAGCGCGCGAGTAAATCCTGAATATAACGCACCACTGGCGCGTCCTGCGCATCAAAAATCTGCGTACCTGCGCCACTGACCGCGCTAACGAGAGAAACCGAGCGAATAACGTTCACCGTGCTTTCCTATGAATAATGATTGAACGCGCCTATTGGCGAGCTCAATGCGAGGTTTTTTTCTGTTTGTTGAGGCGAAACAGACGCGCACTGCGCACGCCCTGATCATCCACGTGCACGACTTCCACCACGCAGTCGTTAAAACGCAAACTGACTTGCGCATCAGGGATGTCTTGCAATTCTTCCAAAATCAAACCATTGAGTGTTTTGGGCCCATCCAAGGGCAGATTCAGTTTCAAACGGCGGTTGACTTCACGCAACGAGGTTCCCGCATCAATCACCACCGAGCCATCTTCGCCCCATACCGTGCGACTTTGACCACCGTGTCCCGCCGAGGTGAATTCGCCGACCATTTCCTCAATGATGTCCTCCATCGTCAAAATCCCCAGCACCTCGCTGTACTCGTCCACCACCACGCCGAGCCGCTGTTTGTCCTCCTGAAAATGCTGCAACTGCTCAAAAATCGCGGTCTCGGACGGGATGAAATACGGTTTGCTCACGCTGTTGCGGATTTCATCGATGGTCAAGGAGCCGTCCTCCAAGTGATGCAAGGCTTTGCGGATGTGAAAAATCCCCAGGATGTTGTTCAATTCGCCGTCGTACACCGGCAATTTATTGTGGTAGCAGGTCACCAATTGATGGCGGATGGTGTCAATATCGTCATTGATGTTCAGCGCCTCGATTTTCGAGCGCGGCGTCATCAGATCGTTGACCTCCACTTCCTCCAAATCAAACAGATTGACCAAAATGCTTTTGTGCTTTTTCGGCATCAACGGCGTTTGCTCCAGCACCAACGCACGGATTTCTTCGCTCGATAGCGTTTCTTCGTCCGGCTTCGGATTGATGCGCATCAAACGCAGCAAGCCATTGGCAAACAAATTGGTGAACCATACCGCCGGATAGATGATGGTCAGCAACGGCTTGAGAATCAGGCTGGCGGGCAGCGCAATTTTTTCAGGATAGGCCGCACCGATGACTTTCGGCGTCAGCTCACTAAAAATAATGATGGCAAACGAGATAAGTGCTGCGGCAATCGACAAGGCATATTGATTGTTCCCCCAGTAGTGCGCGGCAATCGCACCGGAGAACATCGCGGAAATCGTATTGATCACATTATTGCCGATCAAAATCACACCGAGCAAACGCTCGGTTTGTTCGAGCAATTCCTGTGTCCGTATCGCAGCTCGGTTGCCCTGCTTGGCCAAATGGCGCAAGCGAAAACGATTGATCGCCATCATCGAGGTCTCGGCGATCGAGAAAAACCCAGCCACCGCCAGCAAACCTACTAAAATTAAAATCTGTGCCCAAAGCGGGAGCGTATCCACAGTTGTTCCTTTAGATTGACGAGTCGCAATTGTTGCGCAAAAACGGCTTACACATCACGCGCCAGCGAGTAATCCGCCAACGCCAGCAAGGTTTGCTTGAACTCAGATTCCGGCAAAAAGTCCAAAGCGGCTTTCGCTGCCGCCACTTCATGCTCGGCTTTTTGATGCGTGTAATCCAGCGCGCCTTTCGACTTGATCGCGTTCAAAATCGTGGTGAAGTCGGAATGCGCCTGATCAATACCGCCATTCTCAATCGCCGCTCGCACCATCGCTTTTTCCGCATCCGAACCATTTTCCAGCACATAAATCAGCGGCAAAGTCGGCTTACCCTCGCGCAAATCGTCGCCCACGTTTTTACCCAAAACCGCCGTATCGCCCGCGTAATCCAAAATATCATCGGCCAACTGGAACGCCGCGCCCAGATGACGACCATAAGCAGCACACAACGCCTCCTGCTCCGCCGTACAACCGCTCATCACCGCGGCCAACTGCGCCGAAGCCTCAAACAGTCGCGCGGTTTTATAATGAATCACCTGCATATAGCGCGCCTCGGTCACGTCAGGATCGTGCACATTGAGCAACTGCAAAACCTCGCCTTCGGCAATCACATTGGTCGCGTCGGCCAAAATCTCCATCACGCGCATGCTCTGCACGCTGACCATCATCTGAAACGAGCGCGAATACAAAAAGTCACCGACCAGCACGCTGGCCGCATTGCCAAACATCGCGTTCGCCGTCTGCCGCCCACGGCGCAGATCCGATTCATCCACCACATCATCGTGCAACAGCGTGGACGTATGGATAAACTCCACCACTGCCGCCAGCGTGTATGCCGAATGCGGGCACGCATTTTGCAGCGCGCGCGTGAGCAGCAGATGAATCGCCGGACGCAGACGTTTGCCGCCTGCCGAAATCAAATACTCCGAAATCTGGTTCACCAGCGGCACTTCCGAGTGCAAGGTCTGGCGAATCACTTCATTGAGC